>NZ_AMRK01000004.1 GCF_000299875.1 Celeribacter baekdonensis B30 | reverse complement strand
TGTGGGCGCGCGCTCCCCGAGACCACAATGGATACCCCATCCAATGTCCAAAATTTTGACCGTCGGTGAAATCCTCGTCGAACTGGTGGCGACCACCAGAGGCGACGGGTTTCGCGAGCCGCAACCCCTTGTCGGCCCCTTCCCGTCCGGTGCGCCCGCCATCTTTGTCGATCAGGTCGGCAAGCTCGGCTATGAGGCGGCGATCATTGGTCGGGTCGGTGACGATGATTTCGGCCACCTGAACATCGCCCGTCTCACCCGCGATGGCGTCGATATTTCTGGCATCGACGTGGCGCCTGACGAAGTCACCGGCTGCGCCTTTGTTCGCTATCGCGAGGATGGCTCGCGCGCCTTTCTCTTCACCATGGCCCAGAGTGCCACGGCAACCCTCAACCTCACCCCGGCGGCCACCGCTTTGATGGCCAGTTGCGACCACCTGCACATCATGGGCACCGCCCTTTCCGCCCCCGGCATGGCCAATGTCGCACTTGAGGCTCTGCGCCGGATCAAGGCGCGTGGCGGCACACTCAGTTTCGATCCCAACATCCGTCCCGAAATCCTTGGTGCGCCGGGCCTGCGCGTGCGCCTGCTTGAAGTTCTGGACCAGACCGACATCTTCATGCCTTCGGGCGATGAGCTTTTCCTGTTCTCGGAGCGCGCGGATGAGGCCGGTGCGATCGACGACCTGCTCGCGCGCGGAATCCGCGAGATCGTTCTGAAACGCGGCGCAGAGGGAGCCAGCCATTTTAGCGTCGAGGGTCGCCATGACATTGCCGCGCTTTCGGTTCGCGAAGTCGACCCCACCGGCGCTGGCGACAGTTTTGGCGGCACTTTCGTCGCCCTGCGTCTGGCCGGTGTGCCGCCCGTCGCAGCACTGCGCCAGGCCAATGCGGCAGGTGCCCTGGCTGTCACCCGACAGGGACCGATGGAGGGCACGTCGACCCAAGCCGCGCTCAATGCCTTTCTGAAAGACACCTTTCCTGAAGATGCGGAGATCTCCACATGACGACCCACCCGCTTGCCGATATTGCCTCATGGGCAGAGACACCGGGACCAAACGGTATCCCCTCAGTGTGTTCCGCCCATCCGATCGTTCTTGAAGCCTGCATGCGTGCGGTTCTGCCCACCTCTCTGCCTCTCCTGATCGAGGCAACCTGCAATCAGGTGAACCAAGACGGTGGTTACACGGGCATGACCCCGCAGGATTTTCGCGATCGGGTCTTTGCTATCGCAAACCGCACCGGTTTTCCACACGAACGCCTGATCCTTGGCGGCGATCATCTGGGCCCGAACCCCTGGAAAGCCCTGCCCCCGGATGCCGCCATGCAAAAGGCCGAAACCATGATCGCCGCCTACGCCCGTGCAGGGTTCACCAAGCTGCATCTGGATTGTTCCATGGGCTGTGCCGGCGAACCGGTGGCGCTGGGGGATCATCAGACCGCTGCCCGCGCCGCCCGCCTCGCCGCCGCAGCCGAAGCCGCCCAGCCGGGTCCCCCCGTGCCACCGCCGGTCTATATCATCGGCACCGAAGTCCCGGTTCCTGGTGGCGCGATGGAGGCTCTCGACACGCTCGAAATTACCTCCCCCGCCGCCGCCCGCACCACCGTCGACATACACCGGGCGGCCTTTGCCCAGGCGGGTCTTACCTCCATTTTCAATCGGGTCATCGGCCTCGTGGTGCAACCCGGCGTGGAATTCGGCAATCACAATGTGATCGACTACGCCTCCCCCGCCGCCCGCGCCCTGAGCGCCGCGCGCGCCGACTTGCCCGGCATGGTTTTCGAGGCCCACTCGACGGACTATCAAACTCCCGCGGCCCTGACCGCCCTTGTACGAGATGGATTCGCGATCCTGAAAGTCGGTCCCGGCCTGACCTTTGCTCTGCGCGAGGCCCTATACGGGCTTGACCTGATCGCCGAAGAACTCCATCCCGACGTCCGACCGATCTGCCTGCGCGCCACTCTGGAGCAGGTTCTGCTCGACCACCCGGCGTATTGGCTGTCCTATTATGAGGGCACC
The DNA here is from genome assembly GCF_000299875.1 of Celeribacter baekdonensis B30. Classification (GTDB taxonomy): domain Bacteria; phylum Pseudomonadota; class Alphaproteobacteria; order Rhodobacterales; family Rhodobacteraceae; genus Celeribacter; species Celeribacter baekdonensis_A. The sequence goes on along the minus strand of NZ_AMRK01000004.1, from coordinate 396,208 downwards.
CCGGAGGAGCAACGCCTGCTGCGGCATTTTTCGCTCAGCGACCGCATCCGCTATGTCTGGCCAGACCCAAGGGCCAACGCGGCTGTGACCACCCTGCTTGAAATGCTCGGTGCGGACGCAATCCCGGAGCCGCTGATCAGCCAATATCTGGGCCAGATTGCCGCCAGAGTGCGTGCAGGCCACCTTGCCGCCGACGCAAACACCCTGTTGCTGGCGAGCATTGAAACCGCCCTCGCCCCCTATATCGCCGCAACGCAGGAGCTGCAGGGCAGATGAAACGCCTTTTCATCGCCTCACACGCTCCACTCTCGTCACCTTGACCTTATTTGGCGCACATGCAGATGGCGGCAAATATGGGACACACCTTTGAAGGCCAACACGCCATATGCGGCTGGAGAAACACCGCGCAAACGGTCACTTCCATCCCCCCTCCTCGCGCACCTCACGCATGATTTCGACGATCAGGCCCCCAATCGTGCGCACCGCGCCTTTGCGCCGCTGTTCACGGCTTGTCGCGACACATTAGGGCCATGTCACCTCTGGGTCGGTGACCGGGCGCGCATCGAGTGTCCCCTGATGTTTTTCGACGATCAAAAAGCGGAATGCCCAGATCCCGTTCAAGGCCGGCGATCTGGCGGCTGAGCGGGGGGTTGGGCAATACGCAACCGGCCCGCAGCCTTGGAAAAGCTTTGTTCCTCGGTCACACAGACGAAATGGCACAAAGCGCGCTTCGTCAGAGGCCAGGAACAACGCGGCATTGGCGGTGTCGCACCCGTCGCCCATCCAGCCCATCGGGTTGCGTTTGAGGCGGCTTTCCAAAAGCTTATCGACATCCCCTGGAGGAGCCGCCGACATTGTTGACGAGGATGCCAACGGTGCCAAAACGAACGGTCCACACAGGCGGTCACCATGGCCTCAACCGCTTTTCTGTCGGTGACATCACACAGGTAAGGTTCGACCTCGCCCGCCACGGCTTTGACCCGCTCAAGGGTTTCGACCATCGTGTCGGATTTGAGATCAACGGCAAAGATTTTTGCGCCTTCCTCTGCAAACGGCACGCAAGCCGCACGACCGTTGCCCCAGCCCTGACCAACACAGCCCGCGCCGGTGATGAGTGCGATTTTTCCTACGAGACGACCAGCCATCAAATATTCTCCTTGAAACCGTAAAGTTGAGCAGGGTTGTCGACCATCAGCGTGTTCAAAAACGTATCGGTCGGCGCGATGTCCGCGAGCAGATCAAACAGATCACCATCATCTGGCGGATCTGCGAGAAAGTTCGGGTGCGGCCAATCGGTGCCCCAACCGGTGCGGTCCGGAAACCATTCAACGATGGTGCGCGCGAAGGGGATTGCATCCGCATGGGGCGGATCTTGGCGTGAGATGCGTTCAGAGCCGGAGACTTTCGATCAGATATGATCATGGTCCAACAGCCGGCAATCCCCATCTGGTCATGCAGGCGGAACAAATCTTCGGCCACCGCCTCAGCGGGTTTGAATTTGCCGGCCCGGAGTGGTCAGGACTTGACCTTCCTAAAAATTTGATCATATTTTTGCACAAGTTCTCGTCCACGCTCGGAGTTGCGCACAAACTGCCGTGCTGGCTCCTTTTATGTGTGGCGATACTGTGGCCGCATGCCACCACCGCATTCCGACCCGGCCTGAGTGTTCGGGCGTGATCATCAAAGGACATTGATCGCATGAGTGACAATCATTTGCCCACCGCAGAGCTTCAGGCGCTCGACGCCGCCCATCATATGCACCCGTTCACCGACAGCGCGGAACTGGCCAGGAAAGGGGCGCGGATCATCACCTCCGCCAAGGGCGTGTGGCTGACCGACAGCGACGGCGAAGTGATCCTTGATGCGATGGCTGGTCTTTGGTGCGTCAATATTGGATACGGGCGTCAGGAATTGGTCGACGTCGCCGCCCGCCAAATGTTGCAATTGCCGTTCTACAACACCTTTTTCCAAACCTCGACCGTGCCCGCGATCATGTTGGCCAAACGTCTGGCCGAGCTTGCGCCGGGGGATTTGAACCATGTGTTTTTCAACGGCTCTGGCTCGGATTCCAACGACACAAACCTGCGCATGGTGCGCCATTATTGGGCCGCCAAGGGCCAGCCGGAGCGGTCCATCGTCATCTCGCGTTGGAATGGCTATCATGGCTCGACCATGGGGGCGGCCTCTTTGGGCGGGATGAAGGGCATGCATGCCCAAGGCGGTTTGCCGATCCCCGGCATCGTGCATATTGACCAGCCTGATTGGTGGTCCGAAGGCGGCGATATGACACCCGAAGATTTCGGGCTGGAACGAGCCCGTCAACTGGAGACGAAAATCCTTGAGCTTGGCGCGGATAAGGTCGCAGCCTTTATCGCGGAACCGGTGCAGGGCGCAGGCGGCGTGATCGTGCCCCCCGTCACCTACTGGCCTGAAATTCAAAGGATTTGTAAGCAATATGGCATCCTGTTGATCGCCGACGAAGTGATCACCGGCTTTGGCCGCACCGGCAACTGGTTCGGCTGTCAAACCATGGGCTTCACCCCCGACATCATGACCTGCGCCAAGGGCATCACCTCGGGCTATATCCCCTTGGGCGCGTCCATTGTCTCGGACGAGATTTTCAACACACTCGATGCCGCCGACGAATTCGCCCATGGCTATACCTATGCAGGACATCCGGTCGCCTGCGCCGTGGCGCTCGAAAACCTGCGCCTGTTGGATGAGGACGGCATTGTTGAACGCGCGGGGTCTGAGATCGCGCCCTATCTGAAAGAAAAATGGGAAAGCCTGACCGATCACCCGCTGGTTGGAGAGGCCAAAATCGTCGGTCTCATGGGCTCCATCGCCCTGACGCCAAACAAAGCCACCCGCGCCAAATTCGCAAGCCCCACAGGCACTGTCGGCTATTACTGTCGCGAGCGCTGTTTTGCCAATAATCTGGTGATGCGCCATGTTGGCGACCGGATGATCATCTCGCCGCCATTGATCATCACCAAGGCGGAAATCGACATCCTGATCGACCGCGCGCGGCTCTCACTGGACGAAACTCTGGCCTATCTCAACGCGGAGGGGCTGAACGTTTCAGCATAACTTTATGGACATTCTCACCATCAACGACACGCCCGGCCAACACCCCCGCTCCTTTTACGCCGCCACAGCCGAAGCGCCCGGTCCCTATCCGATGGCCGAGGGCGCGATCAAGGCCGATGTCTGCGTCGTTGGCGGCGGCTACGGCGGGCTGTCTGCGGCGCTGCATTTGGCACGTCAGGGCTTGGATGTGGTGCTTTTGGAGGCCTCGCGGGTCGGCTCCGGCGCCTCTGGTCGCAATGGTGGTCAGGTCTCCACCGGGCAGCGGTTGGAACAGGGCGATCTTGAGACACTCGTCGGTCTCGATACGGCGCGGGTGCTTTGGGACATGGGATCTGAGGCGGTCGATCTGGTCAAGGCGCTGATCCGTGAAGAGGGCGATGGCTGTGGCTGGACCGATGGCGTCATTCACGCCAATCACCGTGCCCGCTATGGCGCCCATTCCAAGGCCCATGTCGAGCATCTCAATACCACCTATGGCTATGACAAAATCCGCTTTCTCTCGCGCGACGAGATCCGCCACGAGGTCGGCAGTCCGGGCTATCATTCCGGGTCGCTGGATATGGGATCGGGGCATTTACACCCGCTGCGCTACGCTTTTGCCTTGGCGCGTTTGGCCGAGGCGGCAGGCGTGCGAATCTATGAAACCTCACGCGTCACCAAGGTGGACACGGCGGCAAAACCACGGGTTCACACCGGGTCTGCCCTGATCGAGGCCGATCATCTGATCGTGGCGCTCAACGGCTATCACAACAACCTGTTGCCCACGGTCAGCCGTCGGGTGATGCCGATCAATAATTTTATCGCGGTGACGGAACCCCTGCCCCAGGATCTCGCCAACAGCTTGATCCCGAACCGCTATGCCGTGGCCGACTCGCGCTTTGTGATCAATTACTTCCGCCTCTCCGAGGACAATCGGATGATTTTCGGCGGTGGCGAAAGCTATGGTTATAGGTTCCCGGCCGATCTGCGTGCCAAGGTGCGCGGGCCAATGTTGGAGGTATTTCCTCAACTCAAATCGGCCAAAATCGACTATGCTTGGGGCGGCACTTTGGGCATCACCATGTCGCGCCTGCCGCATTTTGACCGGCTTGGCCCCTCTGCCCTCTCCATTGCCGGATTTTCCGGTCAGGGCGTGGCGCTTGCAACTCTCGCAGGCAAAATCGCCGCCGAGGCCATCGCCGGTCAGGCCGCGCGGTTCGATGTCATCAACCACCTGCCGACGCCGCGGTTTCCGGGCGGTCCAAAGCTGCGCACACCGCTTTTGGTTGCGGCGATGACGTGGTATGCTCTGCGTGACAAGTTTTAAGAAATTCAAACAGATATGAGGCTCACATGACGGAATTGAAAACGGATCGCTTCTATATCGGTGGGCAATGGGTTGCCCCCAAAGGCCATGAGACGCTCGATGTGATCAACCCGGCGACGGAGGAAATCTTTGCATCTGTCGCCATGGGCACCACCGCTGATGTGGACGCCGCCGTGGCCGCGGCCAAAGCCGCCTTCCCAGCCTTTTCACGCACCACGAAAGCGGAGCGTCTGGAGCTTTTGGCCGCGATCCGCAGCGCCTACCAAGCGCGGTATGACGAAATGGCCCAAGCGATTTCCGAAGAAATGGGCGCGCCGATTTCGCTCTCGGACCGGGCGCAGGCTGCGGTTGGCATTGGCCATTTGGACGGTGTGGTCAAGGCGCTTGAATCCTTTGAGTTTGACCACAAAAACGCCGTGGGCGATATGATCCTGCATGAGCCGATTGGTGTTTGTGGGTTCATCACGCCATGGAACTGGCCGATCAACCAAATCGCGCTCAAGGTTATTCCAGCCCTTGCGGCGGGTTGCACGATGGTGCTCAAACCCTCCGAGTTGACGCCGATGAGCGCGCTTTTATACGCGGAGATTTTGGCAGACGCCGGTGTGCCCGCAGGCGTGTTCAACCTTGTGAACGGTGACGGCCCGACTGTCGGGGCGGCGATTTCCAGCCACCCGGATGTGGCGATGATCTCCTTTACCGGCTCGACCCGGGCTGGCGTGGAAATTTCCAAAGCCGCCGCCGCCACGGTCAAACGTGTTACGTTGGAATTGGGCGGCAAATCCCCCAACATCCTGTTGGACGATTGTGATCTGGACGCGGCGGTCAAACGCGGCGTGCGCCATTGTTTCCAAAACACTGGCCAAAGCTGCAACGCGCCCACGCGGATGTTGGTGCCCGCAAGCCAATATGAGACCGCGATGGAGATTGCCAAAGAGGCCGCAGAGGCCACCACTGTGGGGCTGCCGTCCCTGCCCGGCTCCCACATCGGTCCGCTGGTGTCACAGATGCAATATGACCGGGTGCAAAGCCTGATTCAGGTCGGGATTGAGGACGGTGCGCGCGTGGTTGCGGGCGGCCTTGGCCGTCCCGAGGGATTTAATCGTGGCTATTTCTGCCGTCCCACCGTGTTTGGCGATGTGACCAATGACATGCGCATCGCCCAAGAAGAGGTGTTTGGTCCGGTTTTGGTGATGATCGCCTATCAGGACGACGCGGACGCCGTGCGCATCGCCAATGACACGCCTTACGGGTTGGCCGCCTATATCCAGACCGGCGACGAGTCCCGCGGGTTGGCCATGGCGCGCGACATTCGTGCGGGTATGGTGCATCTCAATGGCTCGGACATTTCTTATGGCTCGCCTTTTGGGGGCTATAAACTGTCAGGAAATGGGCGTGAAGGCGGCGTCTACGGAATCGAAGATTTCTGTGAAATCAAGGCAATATCCGTCTAAGCTCAGGTTTCGCCCAAACTGCACCTACACCAATGACGCGCCGTCCGAAAGGATGGCGCGGACGTTTTCCATCCCCTGCAACACATCAGCCCGGATTGCCTCCGCCGCTGCATCCGCGTCGCGCATCCGCAGCGCGGCAATGGCGGCCATATGCATATCCGGCAGGTTTTGTGTGCCAAACCGCGTACACATCACCCGCAGCGCCGGGGCCGAACGCAGCCACAACGCATCGACAATGGGTCCAATCACTTCGGCCTGTGCCGGGGCGTACAGGGCCATGTGAAACCGGTGATTGTGGATCATGTATCCACGGGTGTCACCCGCGCGCATCGACTCGTCAATCGCCTCATCTATCTCTTCCAAGGCTGTTATGTCCTCCGCGGAAATGCACATCGCCGCACGCCGCGCCAATTCGGGTTCCAGGCCACAACGGGCGAGGATCAACTCGTCCACTTGCGCCAGCGTCAGTACGGGCACCGTCACCCGGCGGTTGCCATGGAAAATCAAAGCGCCCTCAGAAGTCAGCCGACGAATGGCCTCACGCACGGGCGTCATGCCGGAGCCGAGTTGGTCAATCAGCCCCTGGATGGTGACAGGTTGGCCGGGCACCAGATCGCCAGAAAGGATCAGATCACGAATCCCGCGATAGGTGCGCAGGTGGGCAGGTTCCTTTACTTGGATGGCCGTCATCATCGTCTTGATCCTTCGCGGTGCATCTGTCTCTCATTTGATCCCATAAAGGGTTTCGTGAAAAACGTGAATCAAAACTTTGCCGTCACCGGCGAAGAACGGCGGGGTGTTGCCAGTCTTTGCGTCAAGTGATGCCATGCGCGGCACGTCGCCAGAGCACACGCCCCTCAAGACAAAAACACCGCCCCTTTGCTGAAGGGCGGTGTGTGTTCATTTTGCAAGAACGGGGGGCTTAGCCGAGCGCGTACCCTGCCCCACGCACGGTGCGCACCGGGTCGATGCCGCCATATTGGCACAACGCCTTGCGCAAACGGCCGATATGGACATCGACGGTGCGGGTGTCGACGTAGATGTCGCGGCCCCAGACCCGATCCAATAGCTGTTCGCGCGACCAGACACGGCCCGGTTTTTCCATGAAAGTGGACAACAGGCGGAATTCGGTCGGCCCAAGTTTCAAAGAGCTTTCGCCACGCGTCACCCGATGGGTTTCGGAATCAAGGCGGATGTCTTCGAATTCCAACACCTGCCCCGCCGCCGCCGGACGCACGCGCCGCAATTGCGTGCGCACACGTGCCATCAGTTCGATCACCGAATAGGGTTTGACGACATAGTCGTCCGCGCCGGTCTCTAACCCCCGCACCCGGTCCACTTCTTCAGAACGGGCCGACAGCATGATGACCGGAATGTCGCGGGTGTCCGCACGGGTTTTCAAACGGCGGCAAATCTCGATGCCGGACACGCCAGGGAGCATCCAATCAAGCACGATGATGTCGGGCTGATCTTCGTCGACAAACAACAGGGCATCATCGCCATTCTCGGCTTTCGAGACGACAAATCCTTCGGCTTCGAGGTTATAGGCCAAAACCTCTCTCTGGGCAGGTTCGTCTTCGACCACCAGAACGCGGGGTTGATCAGCGGCCATTATTCGCCCTCCACATCCATCATTTTCTGTGAGGTGATGTCGCCTTTCGGACGCGCATCCTCGGGCAATTCGCCGGTGGTGAGGTAGATCACCTGTTCCGCGATCGAGGTGGCATGATCGCCCATGCGTTCGATGTTTTTGGCGATGAAATGCAGGTGCATACAGGCGGTGATGTTGCGCGGATCTTCCATCATATAGGTGAGGAATTCGCGGAACAGCGCATTGTACATCTGATCGACATCGAGGTCGCGGTGACGGACTTCGTTGGCCATGCCGACATCGCGTTGGATATAGGCATCAAGCGCCAGCTTGAGCATTTCCTCGACCTCACGCGCCATGCGGCGGATCGAGGTGGCGGCCCCCGTGATCGGGTTCATATTGACCAAAACCCCGGTGCGTTTGGCGAGGTTTTTGGCGTAATCGCCACAGCGTTCAAGGTTGGTGGAGATTTTCATCACCGTCAACACCGTGCGCAAATCGCTTGCCGTCGGAGAGCGCAAGGCGATGAGGCGCGCGGCCTCCTCGTTCACTTCCTCTTCCAGCTTGTCGATGGCCTTGTCGGATTTGTGAACCTTTTCGGCCAGCTCAACATCGCGCTCTTCAAGCGCTTGAGCTGCGTCTTTGATGCTGGCTTCAACCAGTCCGCCCATTTTCATGATCAGGGCCTGAATGGCCTCCAGATCACGATCAAAAGCAGAGGCAATATGTTTGTTATCGTTATGCATTTCTATCTCCCTTAGCCGATCCGGCCGGTGATGTAGCTTTCAGTGCGCTCATCTTTCGGGTTGGTGAAAATTTGTTGGGTATCGCCGTATTCAACAAGGTTGCCGAGGTGGAAAAACGCGGTCTTTTGGCTGACGCGCGCGGCTTGTTGCATCGAGTGGGTCACAATCACCACAGAGAAGTTTTCGCGCAGCTCGTCAATCAATTCCTCGACTTGCAGCGTGGCAATCGGGTCAAGGGCGGAACAGGGTTCGTCCATCAACAGCACTTCGGGTTCGGTCGCCACGGCGCGGGCAATGCACAGACGCTGTTGTTGCCCACCCGAAAGGCCGGTGCCGGGGGCCTGAAGACGATCTTTGACCTCGTCCCAAATCGCCGCACGACGCAGGGATTTTTCAACGATCACGTCCAAATCCGCCTTTGATCCGGCCAGCCCGTGAATGCGCGGGCCATAGGCGACGTTGTCATAGATGGATTTCGGGAACGGGTTGGGCTTTTGGAACACCATGCCCACTTTCGCGCGCAATTGCACCGGATCGACGCGTTTGTCGTAAATGTCCTCTTGGTCGAGCAAAATCTTGCCCTCCACCCGACAGACATCAATCGTGTCGTTCATCCGGTTCAAACAGCGCAGGAAGGTGGACTTGCCACAGCCCGACGGACCGATAAAGGCGGTGACGGTTTTATCTTTGATCTCGACGTCCACGTCTTTGATCGCGTGGGTGTCGCCGTAAAAAACCTGTACGCCTTTGGCCGAGATTTTGGTGTCGTTCATGTCCACGTCTCTTTTCACAATTCGCATATCGTTCATGGCTCAGACCTCATTACCAGCGACGCTCAAAGCGGCGGCGCAGAATGACGGCGATGATGTTCATCGTCATCAGGAACAAAAGAAGGATGATGATGCCGCCCCATGCCCGTTCATAATAGGCGGGATCGGCACGTTTGGCCCATTCGTAAATCTGGGCCGGCATCGCGGAGTTCGGATCAAGAAAGCCGGAGGCGATCCCGTCGGGCATGTTGGAGGCGATAAAGCCCACCATCCCGATCAACAGCAAAGGTGCGGTTTCGCCCAAAGCCTGAGCCAGACCGATGATGGTCCCGGTCAAGATTCCCGGCATCGCCAAGGGCAGCACATGGTGGAACACCGATTGCATTTTCGAGGCCCCAACCCCCAAAGCGGCATCGCGGATCGAGGGCGGCACAGCTTTCAATGAGGCGCGGGTCGAAATGATGATCGTTGGCAGGGTCATCAGCGTCAACACCAAACCACCGACCAAAGGCGCGGATTGCGGCAGGTGTACGAACTGGATGAACACGGCCAGACCAAGGATACCGAAGACGATCGAAGGCACCGCCGCGAGGTTCGAGATATTGACCTCAATGAGATCGGTAAAGCGGTTTTGCGGCGCGAATTCTTCGAGGTAGATCGAGGTGGCCACACCGATGGGCAGCGACAGCAAAAGCACCACGATCATCATAAACAGAGAGCCCATCATCGAGACCCCGATCCCGGCCTGTTCCGGGCGGCTTTCGGAGGCATCGGAGCCAAAGATGAAATCAGCGTTAAAGGTGGTTGCCATCAACCCGGCCTTTGCCATCGCATCAGCGATGTCGAGATGTTCGGCATCGAGGTTTTTGTCGCGGATCAAAGCATCGCGGGTCACGCGGCCTTTGAAATAGCCATCAACCCGCGAGGAGGCCAAAAGGCGGAACTCGACCGATGTGCCGACGAGCGAGGGATCGGCCAAAACCGTATCGCGCACCTGGGCAGCCACAGAGGAGGACAGGAGTTTTTCAACATCCTTTTCCTTTTTGAACGGGATGGCGATCCCCGCGTCTTTCAATGCCGTGACCAAAGCGTTGGTCACCACCGGCTTGTAGCCAAAGGTGGAGACTTTCGACATTTCAGCGACATCGCGGTTGCCGGTTTTGTCCAAAGCAGACTCGGTCAACTCCACCGGAATGGTGATGAAGGTCTGTTTGAACGCCGGAATACCGTTGGAGAAAATCGCGACAAGCAAAGCGATAAGGAAGAACAAGCCAACCGCAATCGCGGCCACGCCATAGGCTTTGAACCGGACCTCGGATTGGTTGCGCCGTTTGGTGCGTTTGGTTTCGTCATAGAGCGAGGAGGTGCTCTTTTGCGGGGTCGGTTGCGTATTTGCGGTCATATCGGACATTAGTCATACTGCTCCCGGTATTTGCGCACGATATAGAGCGCGAAGATGTTAAGCGCGAGGGTGATCACAAACAACGTCATCCCCAAGGCAAAGGCCACGAGGGCTTCGGGCGAGGAGAAATCGGCGTCCCCCGTGAGCTGCGACACGATTTTGGCGGTCACGGTGGTCATCGCCTCAAACGGGTTGGCGGACAGGCGCGCGGCGGCCCCTGCCCCAAGCACCACGATCATGGTTTCCCCGATGGCGCGCGAGGCGGCCAAAAGGATCGCACCGACGATACCCGGCAAAGCGGCCGGCAGGATCACCTGTTTCACCGTTTCGGATTTGGTCGCACCAAGGCCTAAGGAGCCATCGCGCATCGCCTGAGGCACGGCGTTGATGATGTCATCAGACAGCGAGGAGACGAAGGGGATCAACATCACCCCCATCACCAGACCTGCGGTCATCACGGCGGTGCCGCCCTTCATCCAATCAACGCCAAGCGCGCCACCGTCACCGAACAGATTGACCAAAAGCGGCCCGACCGTCAGCAAAGCGAAGAGACCGTAAACGATGGTCGGGATGCCTGCGAGCACTTCGAGCAAAGGTTTGGCGATCGCACGCACTTTCGGACCGGCGTATTCCGACAGGTACACCGCGGCGAAAAGCCCGATCGGAACCGCCACCGCCAGCGCGATGAAGGAAATGTAGAACGTGCCCCAGAACAGCGGCAGGATACCAAGCTCGGAACCGCCGCCAAAGGAGGGCGACCATGTCAGCCCGAAAAAGAAATCCTTGGCCGGATAGAGTTTGAAAAACTCGATGGTATTGGAAAACAGCGACAGCACGATGCCAAGCGTGGTGAGGATGGCGATGGAGGCTGCGCCGATCAACAACGCCAGAACCACTCTTTCGACCGAATTGCGCGAGCGTTGCTCTTTGTTGGTGCGCAGATAGGACAGCACAAAACCCAGCACAGCCGCGCCCAAGACCAGCGCAGTCATCAACCAGAGACCGCCATTGGACAGGGTGCGATATTTCTGTGCGGCTTGCAAAACATAGGGTTCCACATTCGACCCAAGCGCCACACCGACCGCGCCCAGACGCGCACGCACATCGGTGAACTCGGAGCGAATATCGCGGGCTTGCTCATGGGTCATCGCCCCTTCGGCGACCGCCACATCAAGCCCCTCCGCCACCCGGCGCACATCCGACATCACAAGATTCAAAGAGCCAGCGTCCGTATAGGCGCGCTCAGGGATCAAAGAGGTCACCTGGCTTTGAATGACCATCGGTTGCGCGATCAACCAGATCACCATGACGGCAAAGCCGGGGATCAAAGTCGCGAACAAAACGTTGGCACCATAATAATTGGGCAAAGAATGCAACTGACGGATATCGCCATGTGCATCTTTGAGCGCACGCATGCGCCCCAGTACAAATCCGATAAGGCCAAGGGCCAGAACCAGAACGAAAAGCCACAGAATGGGCATAAGGCGCTTCCTTGCAGATTTTGCAGAACAGGTCAGAGCGGGCAAACGGACGGAGTGTAACGCCCGTTCGGATGAAAAGCGGCGCGAGGAGTCCCGCGCCGCTCCAATGTCAGATCAAAGCCACAAGGCTTAGTTCATGGTTGCTTCGTCGGATACAGCCGCTTGAACCGCAGCCAATTCCGGGTCAGACACGAGACCGTATTCGGCGAGCGGGCCGGACGGGCCAGCCATGTCGTCGGAGACGAAGAACTCAGCATATTCTTTTACGCCAGGGATCACGCCGATGTGGGCTTTCTTCACGTAGAAGTACAGCGGGCGGGACACAGGGTATTCACCGGTCGCGATGGATTCGGTGGACGGAACCACACCGGACATGGTCGCAACTTTGAGTTTGTCGGTGTTGTTTTCGTAGAATGCGAGACCGAACACGCCGATGCCATTGGTGTTGGCGTCGATGCGAGCGAGCGTTTCGGTGTAGTCACCGTCGATGTCGGTGGACACGCCATCGGTGCGCACTTTGAGGCACTCATCGCCTGCGTCCATGCCAGCAGCTTCGAGCAAAGCCGCAGCGCCAGTGGCTTCACAACCCTCGGCAAGAACTTTCTCTTCGAACACTTCACGGGTGCCGTGTTTGGTGCCCGGAATGAAGGTTGCAATTTCAACAGCCGGGAGATCGGCGTTGAATTCATTCCACATTTTGTAGGGGTTGTCGACCAGCGCGCCGTCTACGACCACTTTCGGAGCCAAAGCGTTGAACCAATCGGACGGGGTAAAGGCGGTGAAGGCCGGGCCGTTCAGCTGGGAGGCGAACACGATGCCGTCATAACCGATGCGGACTTCCATGATGTCGGTCACGCCAGCTTCAGCACAAGCAGCAATTTCTTTTTCGCGGATTTTGCGCGATGCGTTGGCAATGTCGATGGTGTTTTCGCCAACGCCTTCACAGAAGCGTTTGAGGCCAGCGGAAGAGCCGCCGGATTCAATGACCGGTGTCGGGAAATCAAAGTTTTCGCCAAAGGCTTCGGCTACGATCGAGGCGTAGGGAAGAACGGTGGAGGAACCGGCGACTTGCACCTGGTCACGAGCGGCGGCGGCAGTGGCCGAAACGGCTGCGATCGCGATCGCAGAGGCGGTCAGTTTCACAAAGGACATCATTTGCTCCTGAATTTGCTTTATGTCCGAGAGCGACATTGCTCCCTCAACGGCGGGTTTAGGGGGGTCTCGCAATGGTTTTGTGAAACTAATGTAACAGTTTGATGACAGATGCCGGGAAATTCCTAGACATCTTGGCAATTAGCCTAGGTAAAGCCGCAAAAAACCCCGCCAATGTGACAGTGCGTTAGGAATTGTGACAGCCTGTTCACCCCTGATTTGCGGGGAAAATCCATAGATTTGGCTTACTGATAGGGCAAAATGACCGAAAAACAGCTGCCCCGCCCGGTGTGGCTTTCGATCCTGAGCCGCCCGCGGTGGCGGTTTAGAATATGTTTTACAATCGCCAAACCCAGCCCGGTTCCGCCCATTTCACGCGAGCGATGCGAATCTACCCGGTAGAACCGTTCGGTCAGGCGGGGGATATGTTGCGAGGCGATGCCATCGCCTTGGTCCGACACATCCACCCGCACCGCTTGCGAACGCATCGTCGGTTCGACCGCATGTGAGGTCAAACAGATGTGCACCTCTTTGCCCGCACCGCCATATTTGATCGCGTTCTCGATCAGATTGGTGAACACTTGCGTCAATTGGTCAAAATCTCCGGGCACCTCTTCGACCCCCTCCACACCCTCAAGCGTCAAGGTCACATTGCGTGCCCGCGCCACAGGGTGCAAGGTCAGGACCACAGAGCGCAACAGTGCCGAAATATCCACCCGATCCGTCGGACGCACACGGCGTTCGGCCTCAACCCGGCTCAGCGACAACAGATCGCCGACAATCCGGTTCATCCGCTTGGCCTCGCGGTCCATGATCTCCAAAAACCGGGTGCGCGCGGCAGTGTCATCGGCGGCCGGACCCAGCAGGGTTTCGATAAACCCGAGCACCGCTGTCAATGGCGTGCGCAGTTCGTGGCTGACATTGGCCACAAAATCGCGGCGCATGTGGCCAGCCTCCTGAACCTCGGTCTTGTCCTCAAAGGCGACCGTCACACAGGCAAAATCGCCGACAATCACCGGGCGCACAAACACGTCATAGACCAAATCGCGCTGACTTTCCGTCACGCGATACACCGCCTCGGCGGGTTCTGAGAGGCGCAAGACGTTTTCAATCGCGTCCAACAACATGGGTTGACGCAACACCGTGATGTAATGCCGCCCGACCATGGCGTCGGAAAACAGGGTGGCAGCGAGGGCATTGGCGGCCAAAACCCGTTCGTCGCGTCCAATCACCACCACAGGCAGGGGCATCGCGCGCGCCATTTCGGTCACCACATCTTCCCCAAAGGCCATTTCTTTTATCACGCTGCGCATGGGATCACTTTCTTTGTCTGCGTGGGCCTACCCACATCATGTAACCTGTCTGTGACAACGGGGGCTGTCAAACTGGTGCTTGCTCAAATTCCGTCTCTCAAATTCCCATTTTGCGAATTATTTCGGTTTTGATAAAAAGATTGTTGCAATTTCGATACTTTACCCGTTTGCTCGAAGAGGACATGAGAGCGTAAACATACAGGACCCCTGCCATATGGGTACCGTTCGACAGAACATTTTTGGCGACATTATCGCTCTGAACCGGGACACGCACCTGAACTCTTCAGGCATGGTCTTGATGGTGGGCGAGCCACTGCTGATGCAAACCCTCAAAAAGCATTTCCCTGAACGGTCCGGCGTCTTCTTTATCGAATTTGCTGATCTGTCTCGTGAAATCTTAACTGCAATCAACCCGGATAGCGTCGTGGCCCCGGCCATTTCGGCGCATTTTGATTGTCTGGAATTGGCGGCGTTCCTCAGTTCCGTCGATTACAAAGGCCTGTTGCGCGTCATTGCCAAAGACCTGCCGAGGCCGGAGATTGTGCGCAACGAAGTGCGGCAGCATTACCCGCATTTGGACTTTGACATCATCATCCCGGTGCGCCCCGTGCCGCGCAATGCCAAGGTGATGCACTAACAGGGTGATGCGTCAAAAGACCCTATGAAAGGGCGGAAAAGCCAAACCACCCAGACGAATCTGGATCACGGGCTCAGCCAATCGCGACCAATCCGTCCCGAAACCGGCGGGCATTTTGTTGATAATGCAGCGCAGAGGCGCGCAGACCGGCGATCTGTGCCTCTGTCAGCATCCGCACAACCTTGCCCGGCGCGCCCATGACCAGCGATCCATCCGGGATCTCTTTGCCCTCGGTGATCAAGGCCCCTGCCCCGATCAAACAGTTTTTGCCAATCCGAGCCCCGTTCAACACGGTGGCCCCCATCCCGATCAGGGAATTTTCGCCGATCACACAGCCATGCAACATCGCCTTATGGCCAATGGTACAGCCCGCGCCGATCACAAGCGGATAGCCCATGTCGGTGTGCAACACGCAGTTCTCCTGGATGTTGCTGCCCGCGCCGACCTCAATCGCCTCATTGTCGCCGCGCAAAGTGGCGCCGAACCAAATATTGGCACCCTCTGCCAAAATCACCTTACCGATGACATTGGCGTCGGGCGCGACCCAGTAGTCGCCATTTTCCGGCAACACCGGCGCGTGATCCTCAAGTGTATAGAGTGTCATCCTTCGACCTCCTGAAATTCGGACTGAAGATGGCGAACGAAATTCATCAGCCCCGGTTGTTGTGCTCGACGCAGCCGTTCGGCGGTGATGATGGTTTTCAGACGCTCAAACGTGGTCGTCAGATCGTCATTGACCAACACATAATCATAGCCATCCCAATGGCTGATCTCATCCCAGCTTTTTTCCATCCGTTTGGCAATCACCTCGTCGCTGTCCTGGCCACGGGTTTCGAGGCGGCGACGCAATTCGCGGATGGAGGGCGGCAGCACGAAGATCGACAGCACATGATCGCGTAAAACGGAATTGGCGATCTGTTGCGCGCCTTGCCAATCGACATCGAACAACACATCGCGGCCGGTCTCGATCGCGGCGCGGACGGGGGCCGACGGGGAACCGTAGAAATTGCCGAACACATGGGCGTGTTCCAACATCTCGCCGTCGTTGACCATGTCTTTGAACGTGGCCTCATCGACGAAATGGTAATCGACCCCGTCCACCTCTCCTGGTCGCGGCGCGCGCGTTGTGGCGGAGATGGAAAATCGCAACGAGTTGTCCCACTCCATCAAGGCCCGCGCGAGCGTGGATTTTCCCGCCCCTGAGGGAGAGGATAAGATGATGAGAAGACCGCGCCGCTCCGCTTCCATGAAATGCTCCTTTTGTCGTCGCTCTTCCTATATCGGGCGGAGCGCGGCTTGGCTACTGCTTGGCGATTGTGACGCAATCATGTCGGAATGCGCCAAACTGAGTCTCAAATGCTGCAACTGCACGCCATAATCTTGCCCATATTCCCGATCTTGCGCCCCGCGATCTGTCAGCTTTAGCAATAAATTGTGGCAGGGCCGTTGTGCTAAACTGGCGATACATACAATTTTACAGAAGTGATTGGCGCGCGGATCGAACTCTGGACGCCCCAAAGTTATACTTTTCAACAGTATGTTTTTGAACGATTTTTCATAATTTTATCCATAGAATCCACATGCAGACGTTAAACTTTTGGTCACCATGCCCGCGTTCTCTTCTGCGGATGTTAACCATTGGTTAGCTTTTTACACCAAATCGGGCAAACTCGTGGCATATTCAGGTCAAGCCAGCGGTGAAACACTGCAGGCAATGAAATCAGGCGGGACGGTGCCAGAAGAGACCGAACGGCAAGGCACGGCCCGCAGTGGAACGTACAATCGGTGGCGCGATCTGAGCGCTCGCGAGAATAGGTGATGAGATGAAAATCGAATATGTCAGCGGCTCCAATGTTGTATCTCTTATGCCGCGTCGTAACGACATGCATTTCCCGGCCCTCAAAACGGTCGAAGCCTATTGGGACGGCCTGCGCAATGGCCGCCCCGTCCCCGCCCGTTCCGAAATTGATCCGCGCGGCATGCAATCGGCGCTCGAATACGCCTTTATCCTGGAGCGGATCGCTCTGGGCGTGGCGCGGTTCCGCTTGGCCGGGATGCATCTGACCGATCTGATGGGCATGGAAGTGCGCGGGATGCCGTTGACGGCAATGTTTGTCCCCGAAAGCCGGGCCAAGATTTCCGAAGCTTTGGAAGCGGTGTTTGAAACCCCGCAAATCACCGTTATCACGCTGAAAGCCGAACGTGGCATTGGTCGCGGCGCGATGGATGCACAGCTTTTGCTCTGCCCGCTCAAATCCGATCTTGGCGATGTGAACCGCGTTTTGGGCTGTATCCAGTCCAAAGGCGAGATTGGCCGCCAACCGCGCCGCTTTGAAGTGGTCGATGTGCAAAGCCGTCCCCTGCTCTCGGACAACCCGACCGAGCAAAGCTTTGCCACCACCCCGGCAGGCACCCCGGTGCCCGCAGGTTTTGCCGAGGCGAAAAAGGCCTATGACGATCATACCGCGAAAGGCACGGATAAAAAAACCGACCATCCCCAAGCGTCGATCCCGCAGCGCCCGAAAGGCAAACCGGTTTTGCGCCTGATCAAGGCCGAAGAGTAAAAAAATCCAGTCATCGTGGGGGTGATCGGCGCGGCACATCGGTGTCGCGCCTTTTTATTTGCGTGGCGCTGTGTTTGGGTGGGGCATCTGCCTTGGAGTGCCGCATGACCCACATCACCTATGCCATCGAGCCCGACCTGTCCTCAGAGGATTTTCTCGCCGTGCTGTACGGCTCAACCTTGGCCGAGCGGCGTCCAGTCGATGACCCGGCGCGGATTGCCGGGATGTTGGCCGGGGCGGATCTGATTGTCACCGCGCGCGACGAGTCTGGGCGCTTGGTCGGTGTGGCGCGTTCGATCACCGATTGGCACTTTTGCCTCTATTGTTCCGATCTGGCCGTGCTCACCGACATGCAGGGCCATGGCATTGGCAAGGCGCTTTTGGCGGAAACGGTCAAAGCCGCGCCCAAGGTCAAAACCCACCTGTTGCTTTCGGCGCCGAAAGCGATGAGCTTTTATCAAGCGGCGGGCTATGAGGCGATTGAAAACGGCTTTGTGTTTCATCGCGGCTGAGGCATTTTAGGCGGTTCAAAAAGCAAACAAAAGCAAAAAGCCGGACATGAAGCCCGGCTTTCAACATCTTGATCTTAAAAGAGTTACGCGGAAACCGCGATCTCTTCCGGCGCTTGACCTTTTTGCAGCTCTTCGGCCACAAGGAACGCCAATTCCAGCGCTTGCGAGGCGTTCAGACGCGGGTCACAGGCGGTGTGGTAACGATCGGCGAGATTCTCGTCGGTCACAGCGCGCAAACCGCCGGTGCATTCGGTCACGTCCTTGCCGGTCATCTCGAAATGCACACCACCGGGAATGGTGCCATGATCACGGTGCACGGCAAAGAACTCCTGCACCTCGGCCAGAACCATGTCAAACGGGCGGGTTTTATATCCGCTGTCCGATTTGATCGTGTTGCCATGCATCGGGTCACAGGACCACACCACCTTGGCACCTTCGGCTTTGACCGTCTCGATGAGACGCGGCAGATGGTCCGCGACTTTTCCCGCACCAAACCGCGCGATCAGGGTCAAACGGCCCGCCTCGTTTTCCGGGTTCAGTTTAGACATCAAGACCTTAAGGTCTTCGGCGGTGGTCGTGGGGCCGCATTTCAACCCGATCGGGTTTTGCACACCGCGGCAGAATTCCACATGCGCACCGTCCGGCTGACGGGTCCGATCACCGATCCAGATCATGTGACCCGAGCCCGCAATCGTTGCCCCCGTGGTGCTGTCCACACGGGTCAGCGCCTCTTCATATTCCAACAAAAGCGCCTCATGCGAGGTGTAGAAATCCACCGTATGCAGGTCGTGATTGTTCTCGGATGTGATCCCCGCCGCCTTCATGAAATCCAGGGAATCTTGGATGCGATTGGCCATATCGCGGTATTTCTCGGCTTCGTCGGCCTCCGTGAAGCCCAGAGTCCAAGCATGCACCCGGTGAATATCGGCAAACCCGCCTTTGGAAAAGGCGCGCAGCAGGTTCAGCGAAGCGGCGGCTTGGGTGTAGGCCTGCAACATCCGGTTCGGATCGGGGATGCGCGCTTCGGGTGTGAAGTCAAAACCGTTGATAATGTCACCGCGGTAGCTCGGCAATTCGACGCCATTGGACGTTTCTGTCGCGGCCGAGCGCGGCTTGGCAAATTGCCCCGCCATGCGACCGACCTTGATCACCGGCACTTTCGCGCCAAAGGTCAGCACCATCGCCATTTGCAACATGACTTTGAACGTGTCGCGAATCTGATCGCCGCCAAATTCGGCAAAGCTTTCGGCGCAATCGCCGCCCTGCAACAAAAACGCCTCGCCGCGAGAGGCTTTCGCCAGATCGCGTTTGAGTGTGCGCGCCTCCCCCGCAAAAACGAGCGGCGGATATTTGGCAAGCTGAGCCTCAACAGCATTCAGCGCGGCCTCGTCCGTATAGTCGGGCATTTGCACACGCGGTTTGTTGCGCCATGCGGTTTTCACCCAATCCGTCATCGTTTTTACTCCAGGTGGTGCCTGCGCGACTTTGCGCAGGGGCAATTTCATCCTCCAACGCGCGCGGGCCCTGTTAGCGCCCACAGCGTTTGAGCTTTATAAACTTTCTGGCCTGTGGATGGAAACCAAAAACGACAGGATTTTATGCGTCATTCTGCGGCTGTTGGTCAAAAAACAGGCAACGTACCCCAGCAGGGCTACGGCATTTGGGGTGACAACAGCGCAATGAGTCGCCTTATCTCCCGCCTTTCCCCTAAATCCTTGCCAAAAGCGGACGATTTTTTCGCGACATCACGTCTTTTTGGGCATTGGCTTGATTTCTGATCCTCAAACCCAACGGCATATCTTTCCAATTGGTAAAAGCCGTTCTAGTCTTCGCCCCAGACTACGAAAAAACAGGGAGTATACCATATGAAGAAGCTGCTTTTGGCGTCCACCGCCGCAACCCTTTTCTCCGCTGCGGCCTTCGCAGAAGAGGTCAAGGTCGGCGTGATCCTTGGCTACACGGGCCCGATTGAATCGCTGACCCCCGACATGGCCGCAAGTGCGGAATTGGCCTTTAAAGAAATCAGCGACAGCGGGATGTTTCTGGACGGTTCGACCATCACCCCCGTGCGCGCCGACAGCACCTGTGTGGACGCCGCCGCGGCTTCTGCGGCTGCCGAGCGTTTGATCACCTCTGACGGTATCGTGGCCATCATGGGTGCGGATTGTTCCGGCGTGACCGGCGCGGTCTTGTCCAACGTGGCTGTGCCGAATGGCGTGGTGATGATCTCTCCCTCTGCCACCTCGCCGGGTCTGACCACGGTCGAAGACAATGACCTGTTCTTCCGCACCTCGCCGTCTGACGCGCGCCAAGGCGCTGTTTTGGCAGATGTTTTGGAAGAAAAAGGCATCACATCGGTGGCGGTGACCTACACCAACTCCGATTACGGCAAAGGCCTCTCCGATGCGTTCGCGGCCTCTTATGATGGCGAAATCACCATCAACACCTCGCATGAAGACGGCAAAGCCGACTATTCCGCCGAAATCGCCGCACTGGCCTCTGCTGGTGGCGAAATGCTTGTCGTGTTGGGCTATGTCGACCAAGGCGGCAAAGGCATCATCCAAGCCTCCGCTGACACCGGCGCGTTTGACATGTTCCTTTTGGGCGACGGCATGTACGGCGACAGCCTGATCGCGGATCTGGGTGACGTGGTCGAAGGCTCCATCGGGATCGTGCCATGGGCCGAAGGTGCGGGCACCGACGCATTCAACGCTTTGGGTGAAGCGGCGGGCATCAACGTCTCCTCCGCTTACACCCGCGAATCCTATGACGCGGGCGCTTTGATCGCTTTGGCCATGGCCAAAGGCGGTGCGGCAACCAAAGAAGCCGTGGCGGCCAACGTCTTGGACGTGGCCAACGCACCGGGCGAGCCGATCTTGCCGGGCGAATTGGACAAGGCGCTCAAAATCCTCTCCGAGGGTGGCGACATCAACTATGTCGGCGCAACCAATGTGGAATTGATCGGACCGGGCGAGGCCGCTGGCTCCTACCGCTATTACACGATCAAAGACGGCGGGTTTGAAACCGTTTCGATCCGCTAAACGCAACATCTGATATGGCCCGGAGATCTGTCACTTGACGCTCCGGGCCATATTTCTTATCCGGTCCCATTCGCTTAACAGCCGGATCAAAAACGGGGATACACCATATGATCGAAGTGCGTGATCTGCACATGCATTTCGGCGGTTTTCGTGCAGTGGACGGGGCTTCGCTTACGCTTGAGCAAGGCACGATCACCGGGCTCATCGGGCCCAATGGCGCGGGAAAAACGTCGCTTTTCAATTGCATCGCCGGGGTTTTGACCCCCACCTCTGGACAGGTTTTGTTTGACGGTGAGGACATCACCGGGCTCAAACCGCACCACCTTTTTGCCAAGGGCATTTTGCGCACGTTCCAGATCGCGCATGAGTTCTCAAGCATGACGGTGCGCGAGAACCTGATGATGGTGCCTGCGGGGCAAACCGGCGAGACGCTGGTCAATGCGTGGTTTAAGCGCAAACAGATCGCCGCCGAGGAACGCGCCCTGCGCGAAAAGGCCGATGAAGTCCTTGAGTTTCTGACCATTTCCCATATCGCGGATTTGAAAGCGGGCGAGATTTCCGGCGGTCAGAAAAAGCTTTTGGAGCTGGGCCGCACGATGATGGTTGATGCCAAAATGGTGTTTCTCGATGAGGTCGGCGCGGGCGTCAACCGTACGCTGTTGTACACCATTGGCGATGCGATCAAACGGCTCAACGTGGAGCGCGGTTATACATTTTGCATGATTGAGCACGACATGGAGTTCATCAAACAGCTTTGCGATCCTGTCATTGTGATGGCCGAGGGTAAAGTGATGGCGACGGGCACGGCAAGCGAGATCATGAGCGATGAGGCGGTGATCGAGGCCTATTTGGGCACCGGCGTGAAAAACAAGAAACCGGAGGGCGCGCAATGACATTCCTCCACGCAAGCGAGATGCGCGGCGGCTATGGCTCCGGCGCGGATATTCTGCACGGCTGTACCCTGACCGTGCAAAAAGGCGAGATTGCCGTCATCGTTGGCCCTAATGGCGCGGGCAAATCCACCGCAATGAAGGCGGTGTTTGGCATGTTGAACCTGCGCGAGGGCCATGTGCATCTGGGCGGCGAAGACATCACCCAATTGTCCCCCCAAGAGCGCGTCTACAAAGGCATGGGCTTTGTGCCACAGACCCACAATATTTTCCCGACCATGACGGTACGCGAGAATTTGGAAATGGGCGCGTTCATTCGCAATGATGACATCGAAGAGACGATTGAACAGGTCTATGAGCTGTTTCCGGCGGTGAAAGACAAGCGCAACCAGAACGCAGGCGAACTCTCTGGTGGTCAACGCCAACAGGTCGCTGTCGGTCGTGCGCTGATGACCCAACCGAAATTGTTGATGCTCGATGAACCGACCGCAGGCGTGTCCCCCATCGTGATGGACGAGCTGTTTGATCGGATCATCGAGGTCGCCCGCACCGGGATTTCCATCCTCATGGTCGAACAAAACGCCCGCCAAGCGCTTGAAATCGCGGATAAAGGCTATGTCCTTGTCCAAGGCGCCAATGCTTATACCGACACGGGGGCCGCCCTTTTGGCCAACCCCGAAGTCCGCCGCACATTCTTGGGGGGCTAACAGATGGATATCCTCAACGCCCTCGTGGCCTTCGCCAATTTTGTCCTTATCCCTGCCACAGCTTACGGCGCGCAGCTTG
Organism: Celeribacter baekdonensis B30; assembly: GCF_000299875.1. Taxonomy (GTDB): domain Bacteria; phylum Pseudomonadota; class Alphaproteobacteria; order Rhodobacterales; family Rhodobacteraceae; genus Celeribacter; species Celeribacter baekdonensis_A. The sequence continues at coordinate 373,473 of NZ_AMRK01000004.1, read as the reverse complement.
CGCTGGGGGCTTTGGGCGTGACGCTGATCTACGGCGTGCTGCGGTTCTCAAACTTTGCCCATGGCGAAACCATGTCCTTTGGCGCGATGGTGGTTGTGCTGGTCACGGCGCTGTTCCAAAGCTGGGGCATTTCTCTTGGGCCGCTGCCAACCGCCCTTCTCGCCCTGCCCTTTGGCATAGCGGTCACGGCGCTGTTGCTTTTGACCACCGACCGCGTGGTCTACAAGTTCTACCGTAAAGTCAAAGCCGCCCCGGTCATGTTGGTGATCGTCTCCACCGGGGTGATGTTTGTCATGAACGGCGTCGTGCGCATGGTCGTGGGCACAGAAGACCGCCGCTTTGCCGATGGCGCACGCTTCTTGGTAAATGCCCGCGATTTCAAGGCCTGGTCGGGCTTGGACGAAGGTCTTGCGATCAAAACCACCCAAGTGATCACCGTCGTCGTCGCCCTGATCACTGTGGCCGCGTTGTTTTGGTTTTTGAACAAAACCCGCACCGGGAAATCCATGCGCGCCTTCTCGGATAACGAAGATTTGGCGCTTTTGTCGGGCATCAACCCGGAGCGCGTGGTGACGATCACATGGCTCTTGGTCGCAGCTCTCGCCACCATCGCGGGTGCGCTTTACGGTTTGGACAAATCGTTCAAACCCTTTATTTATCAACAGCTTCTCTTGCCGGTCTTCGCCGCCGCCATCGTCGGTGGCATCGGCAATCCACTGGGCGCGATTGCGGGCGGGTTTGTCATTGCCTTTTCCGAGGTGACCCTGACCTACGCCTTCAAAAAGGTGATCACCTATCTCAGCCCGGACAGTTGGAGCCCAGACGGTTTGGTGCAGCTTCTGTCGACAGATTACAAATTCGCCGTCTCCTTCGCCATCCTGATCATCGTGCTGTTGTTCAAACCCACGGGTCTCTTTAAGGGGCAATCGATATGACAAAACCCGACATGAAAAAATCGAGAGCACCCCAGTATTTCTTGGCGATGGCGCTGCTGATCTCGGCGGTTGGCCTGTTGCAATCGTGGAACTCCGCGCTGTCCATCCTCAACATGGGGCTGATCTCGGCGATCATGGCCTTGGGGGTGAACCTGCAATGGGGCTATGCGGGGCTGTTTAACGTCGGCGTCATGGGCTTTGTCGCCTTGGGTGGCTTGGCCGTTGTGCTGACCTCGATGCCCCCGGTCCCGGCCGCGTGGTCTGCGGGCGGCGGACGCATCGTCGCCGCGCTTGTGGTCGGTGTCGCGATCATCGCGGGTGCTGCCGTGTTGTGGAAAAAGATGCCAAAGGGCCGGACGCGCGGTTTGGTTTTGACCGCCTTTTTGGTGGCTGGTTTCTTCCTGTTCCGCTTCCTGTTGGACCCGGCGGTTGCCGCGATTGAAGCGGTTGATCCGGCGGTCTCCGGCTATCTTGGCGGGCTGGGCTTGCCTGTCATGCTGGCCTGGCCTGTGGGCGGGATCTTGGCGGCGGGCGCGGCTTGGCTTGTGGCCAAAACCGCACTGGGACTGCGCTCTGATTATCTGGCCATCGCCACATTGGGCATCGCCGAGATTATCCTTGCGGTGATGAAAAACGAAGATTGGCTGTCGCGCGGCGTCAAAAACGTCAACGGGTTGCCCCGTCCTGTCCCGAATGAAATCGACCTGCAAAACGCGCAATGGTTTTTGGACATGATGACCCGGTTCGGCATGGACCCAACCACAGGCTCGTCGATTTTCGTCAAACTTCTCTATGCCTTGCTGTTTCTGGCCGTGATCATTCTGATCGTCACGGCAATGGAATTGGCGCTCAAAAGCCCCTGGGGGCGGATGATGCGCGCGATCCGTGACAACGAGGTCGCCGCCGAAGCCATGGGCAAAAACGTCACCGGGAGGCACTTGCAAATCTTCGTGCTGGGGGCCGCGATCATCGGCGTTGCGGGCGCGATGATGACCACGCTCGACGGTCAGCTCACCCCCACCACCTACCAACCGCTGCGCTACACCTTCCTCGTTTGGGTCATGGTGATTGTCGGCGGATCGGGCAACAATTGGGGCGCGGTTTTGGGCGGCATGTTGATTTGGTTCCTGTGGATCGAGGTCGAGCCAATTGGTGCATGGATCGTTAATGTGATCACCTCGGGTATGGACGATGGCTCGGCGTTTAAGGCTGGATTGATCGAACGCGTGGCCTATATGCGCTATTTGACCATGGGCGTGATCCTTTTGGTCGTGCTGCGGTTTTCACCGCGCGGGTTGTTGCCAGAAAAATAGGTCGGCCAAAATAGGGGCTCAAAATGCGCTTGCTTGCGGGACTTTGTGCGGCTGGGAATTCATCTCGGATGGGGTTTGACAAGCTGTCGACCCCGCCGTCCCTACATGCCCCCGACACGCTTTTGCGCCGGGCCATCACGGCGGCGAAGGGTCATGATATTTTGGTCGCTTTGCCGCCCGACTCCCATCCGTATTTTAACGCGCGCCGGGCGATCTTGCGCCCGAGCGATGATTTTATCTGTGTGGAACAGGCCAATGAGGGCCTGTCCGCCACGCTCAAATCTCTGGCCCAAGCGGCGATTTCGGGTGGCTATAACGGGTTGATAGTGATGCTGGCCGATCTGCCCTTTATCACCGCTGCGCATTTGGAAACCTTGGTTGTGCTCTTTGAAACCTTTGAGGGTACGCAGATTGTGCGCGCGATGAGCCAAAGCGGGCGCGATGGTCATCCGGTGATCTTTCCGACGTCCCTTTTGCCCAAATTTGAGGCCCTCACGGGCGATCATGGCGCGCAGGATTTGATTGCAAAATACGGTGCCAAACGGGTGGAAATGCCGTCCGAGGCGGCGACTTGGGACATGAATACGCTGGAAGATTGGCGTCAGATGTGAGGTCTGGCGCAGTTTTTTTAAATCAATTTGGCCCCCCAATGACCTTTCGCCCGCTCCATCGCTTTATCCTCGCCAGTGGCCTGACCAATTTGGCCGATGGCATTGCGACGGTGGCTTGGGCTTGGCTCGCGTCACTGTTGACCCGTGATCCGGTCTGGATCGCCTTGGTGCCCGTGGCCCTGCGCTTGCCTTGGGCGCTCTGTGCCATTCCGGCGGGGATCATCACCGATCGCGCCGATCGGCGGGTGTTGATTTTACAGATGGACGCACTGCGCGCGCTGGCATTTTTGGCGGTGGGCGTGGCGATTGTCTTCGCCCTCCCCCTTGCGCCCGCACCCGTCAACGGCATCTCCAACCTTTGGCTGTTCTGTGCGCTTCTGTGCGGGGCCAGCGTGGTCGGTGTCGCCGAAGTGTTTCGCGACAATGCGGCCCAAACCATGTTGCCGACGCTCGTGCCACATGCCGAACTTGAAACCGCAAACGGCCGACTTTGGAGTGTGGAACTGATTGGCAATGCGTTGATTGGGCCAGCTTTGGGCGCGATGTTGATTGGCTTTGCCCTGCCCGCGCCGTTTCTTTTGAATGCGATCAGCTATTTTGCCGCCATTTTTCTTATGTTGAGGATCAAGGGAGCGTTTCGCGCGGCGGGCACGCGCGCCCGCGATTGGCGCGCGGAGTTCAAAGAAGGCGTGGCCTTTTTGCGCGCCGCCCCGCTGTTGCGCACGCTTGCGTGGATCACCGGGTTTTGGAATTTGCTGTTTCATATGATGATGATTGCGCTGGTGCTGCATGTTCAGGACAACCTGGGCTTAAACGCACAGGTTTACGGGCTGATTTTGGCCTCGGGGGCCGTGGGCGGCATCTTGGGCGGGTGGCTTGGAGGTCCGATCATCCGCCTGTTTGGGCCAAGCCGGTCGGCACAATTGGCGTTGTTGGCCTCTGCCCCGATCTTTCTCGCCATCGCATACGTGCCCGGTCCGGTGAGTTTGGGTCTGACATTGGCACTCTTTGAATTTTTCGGACTGATTTGGAACACGGTCTCCGTGTCCTATCGACAGCGCGCCATCCCCGACGTGCTTTTGGGTCGGGTCAACAGCCTTTATCGGCTTTTTGCTTGGGGCATGATGCCGATTGGCCTTGTATTGTCGGGACTGATTGCGCGTGGCGCGCAGAGCGTTGTCGCCCGTGACACGGCTGTCATGATGCCGATTTTGGTCGCCGCTCTGGGCGCGTTTGTTCTTGCTTTTATCGGATGGAAAGCGCTCGGGCGCGGTTTTGGTGCGGAGTGAGGCCGTGAAACCGGCAAGGCGTTGATGTGATTAGAAAAAACGCAGATCGGCCAAGGCTACAGATAATCCTCTGGTGGCCCAGCCCCCTGTGGCCACCGAGGTTCCCGGCGCAGGTGAACGTGTCACCAACGCCGGGAGAGCGTTTTTTTAAGCGTTGCGCCTTTCCCCTACCTCAGGTTAAAGGCGTGACGCTTTAAATTTGGTTCAGGAGACCAAAAGTTCGGCTTCGTGTTTGCGAAGAATGCGACGGGCGGCGGTAAATCCACCGCGGGCCGACACGTCTTGCAATTCCGGGAAGAGTGCAAAGATTTCCTGACGGGCCTCTTCGCCAATTCCGGCAAGGGTGTAATCGCCCGGCTGGAAGCTTTCCGACCATGTCCCGTCCGAGAGGACCACTTCGTGGCGCTCGAACATGACGTGGATATAGGTCACCTCAGCCGCGTCGATCACCTCGACACCGTCCAAGCGGGTCAGGTGTTTGGCCGCCACGAGAACTTCGTGCTCGTCAAACAAAAGCGCGGCTTTTTCATTGGAAACCAACATGCGGTGGTTTGGAGACACCATCATGTCGCGCTCCGGCAGACCGGCACCAAGTGCGCCCTGACGGATCATCACTGGCATCAACGCGCGACGGGCCGCCAGATCGGCAGAGGACAGGGATTTCTTGCCAATCCACTGAATCGCCTGAAGACCGTTGTCGCGGGTGATGACTTTGTCGCCCACTTTGAGGGTTTCCACCGCGACTTCGCCTTTGGGTGTCGCAAGCAGCGTCCCCGGCGTGAAGCAAGGGATGATTTCCTCGATGTTGGTGTAGTTGATGTTGGCGTAGGAGTCCGTACCGGCATTGTAGAGTTGGATCTGGCCGTCAAAGCCGTTGCCATCGGAGTCCGGGTTTTGCACGTCGTGGGTGACCACCCATCCATCGGACAACAAGGCAGACAGATCAAGCGTATCCCAATCGACACCGCCATCGCCACCATGCACCGTGGTGTTGTAAACGCCAGATGTGACATCATCAAAGGTGACATAGATCGTATCTTCGTCATCGCCGCCGGAGAGGACGTCATTGTCGCCACCGCCGTAGATCGTATCCTGATCTGCGCCACCATCGACAATGTCATGGCCCGCGCCAGCATGAATGGTGTCGTCGTCAATGCCGCCATAGATGGTGTCGTCACCTGCATCGCCATAGATCAGATCATCGTCGTCTTGACCGTAGATCGTGTCGTTGCCCGCACCGCCATGGATCACGTCCTGACCGTTGTCGGTGACAAGATCGCCCGCGTCATCGGGGATGTTCAGGCTGTCCGGGAAGCCCGGTGCAAGACCACCATAGATGATGTCATTGCCCTCGCCGCCGTCGATCGTATCGGAGCCTTCGCCACCGACGATAAAGTCGTCACCGGAGCCACCCAAAATGGTGTCATCGTCAAAGCCGCCGTCGATGGTGTCATTGTCGGCACCGCCGTCAATGTAATCATTGTCATCGCCACCCGAAATCGTGTCATTGCCCGCGCCGCCCAGCAGCGTGTCCATGTCATTGGTGGTGTCAGAATCGCCCGGGAAAACGCCCGGGTAGCCGCGATCCGGGCTGCCGATGTCGCCGCCGACGATGATGTCGTCGCCGTCGCCGCCTTCGATATGATCAACGCCGTCGCCCCCATCGAGGTAGTCGTCGCCGCCACCGCCGGAGATGGTATCATCGCCACCCATGCCCCAGAATTCATTGGTATATGTGTCGGACGGATCGGTGCCCTGATGATCAAAGCCGGTCAGGGTGTCGTCATAGTCAGAGCCGATCACGCCGTCGATACCGCTGGAAACGGTGTCGTTTTCAGCGTCACCACCAGAGAGCGTCGAGGTCGACAGGTCGACATTCACCGCCGCGTCTGAACCGGAATAATCAATGTTGTCCTGACCTGCACCGCCGGTGAACGTGTCCGCACCGGCGCCACCGATAAAGGTGTCGTCGCCTGCGCCGCCGTCCAGCGTGTTGGTGCCTTCGTCGCCTTGCAACGTGTCATTGCCACCTTGGCCAAAGATCACGTCATCGCCTGCGCCGCCAATCAAGGTGTCGTCGCCTGCCCCTTCGGTCAGCTCGGTGCCGGAAACGGCATCAAAGGTCACGTCAGAAATATGAATGCCCGACACGCCCGTGCCCGGATTGGTGTGGATGATCTGAAGCGAGGCCACCGGGCCCGCGATGCTCACCGTAACGGTGTTGCTGTCGGCGGAAGGTGACACGTTGTCGGTGTCCTCGGCGGTGACCGTATTGCCCGAGAGGATCAGGTCAGAGCCGATGTCAAACGTGACCGGGATTTCATTGCCGTCCGCGTCATAGGCGATCACGGTCACCTGACCGAGATTGGCGTCGATGTCGGAGATGTTGAAGGTGACGTTTTGCACATCGTCAGAGAAGGACATGTCATAGGTGCCGACTTCTCCCGCCGCCGCGTTGGACGCGAGGGAGGAGTGAGCGTCTGCGCCATCGACCCCATCGACGTTGACCGTGTTGGTGGAGAAATTCGAATCCACGCCAATGTTGCTGGCGTGCCATGTGTCATAGGTGTCCGGGGTGGTGACCGTCACTGTGACATTGCCGGTGTTTTGGGTCAGCGTCAGACCTTCGAGGTCATCGCCATTGTCGACGGTGCCAAGGCCACACCAATCCTGATCTTTGATGTCAGCCCAAGAGAATGTTTCGGTGGATGTGGTGGTTGTTACGCCTGTGTCACCATAGATGGTGTCATTGCCTTCGCCACCCAGCACGGTGTCATCACCGCCGCCCGCATAGACAATATCATTCAGGCCATCTGCCCCATCAATAACATCGCCTTCAGGATCTCCAGTGTAAGCGACGTCGATATAATCGTCACCTGCGGTCCCATCAACAGTCCCTGCAATCGGGGCCGGCGTTGTCGGAGTTGGATCTTTTGGATCGCAATCATCATGCGTATATGTCATCTTCTCATTCCTTCACCACCGCTCGACAAGAACGGAAAAATAACGCGACCGGTTGCCCGGATGAGTCCCATAAACACAAGACCAAAGCGTCTGCATTAATGCTGTAAAGGTCGAGAAGACATAGCCATCACTTCGATGGCAAAACTCGCAATCGTCACACGCAGCAGCAGATCAAATAAACGATCCATGTACCACATCGGACACGCAAGCCGACGTCCTTCCCGGACTTCGAAACTTAACGCAGCCGCCCCCGTGGCCTTATGTTGCCCCCCAGTTGGGCCTCTTATGGATATGTCAAAAAGGTGGCTGTGCAAACGGGGAAAATGGGCGAAAAATTGTCCTGTCTTGGAAAAGTGCCGCAAATCACGCGGTGAAATTGGCCTATTCTCACGCGAATTGGGCATGGATTTAGCTGCGGTTTTTGCGCGAAATTGATTTTTTTATTATTTATATTCAATGTTCTAAATTCGTTATTGCCCTACAAGATATAGCCCGTCTGACGCTGATTAACCTTAAGTCAACGTCCCCAACGGACACCGCCTTTATCCTGCCTCAATTTTAACCCATTCCTAGATCGCCAGTCTCGAAATGGAACCAATGGTCGCGATTGCTTTGAAATAGGGCAAAAGTGAAAACAATAACATTGGACCTCTTCGAATCACTGTGACGAAAGCTTGGCGGCAACAGCGGCTTAACATCTTGGTAAATGCTACAAATCTCCGACTCGCCTGGAGCAGAAGGCATTTAGATCACGATTTCGGACGGTTCGATGATGGCCTCCATCGCCACATGGGTTGAGGTCGAATTGACAAAGGGCAGCGCCGAAATTTTATCTCCCATCACTTGACGATAATGGTTTATATCATGGGCACGCACTTTGACGAGATAATCAAACCCGCCCGCGATCATGTAGCATTCCTCGATTTCGGGCACGAGTTTGACCGCCTCATTGAATTTCTTGAGCGCAGATTCACGGGTGTCGGACATGCGCACCTCGACAAAGGTGACATGGCTCAACCCGAGTTTGAGTGGCGAGACAACGGCGCGGTAGGCCGAGATCAGCCCCGCCTCTTCCATATTCTTGATCCGCGCGGCCACGGGTGTTTTCGAAAGCCCAACCCGTTTGGCCAATTCTGTCACTGGAATCCGGGCGTTGTGTTGCAATTCGCGCAGGATTTTGCGGTCAGCGTCGTCAATAATCATTATTCGTCCTTTTTGTGGGGTGTTTTTGTCCGATTTACCTGCATCAATACCCTCTTTTGGACGCAACGACCAGAGGAACGCAGATATTCAGGGTGAAACAAATTCCGGAGTGGACCATGTTCGATCATAAATTCGACACGTTTTCAGGGCACGCCAAAATTGCTCCTGAACAGGATGTTTTGAAAGACCTCATGCAACAGGGTGCCCTGACGGAGCCGGAACGCGTGGCGATTTCGAACCGGGCGGCAGGTTACATTCGCCGCATTCGGACCGAGGCCAACCCCGGCTTGATGGAAAAATTCCTCGCGGAATATGGCCTCTCAACCCAGGAGGGCGTGGCGTTGATGTGTCTGGCCGAAGCGATGTTGCGCGTGCCGGATGCCATAACCATCGACGCGCTGATCGAGGATAAAATTGCCCCCTCCGATTGGTCGAAACACATTGGCGAGGCCTCCTCTCCGCTGGTCAATGCCTCGACATGGGCTTTGATGCTCACCGGCCGGGTGTTGGACGAACGCGATCCGGGCGTGGCGCGTGTGTTGCGCGCGGCGATCAAACGTGTGGGCGAGCCGGTGATCCGCGTGGCCGTGGGTCAGGCGATGAAACAGATGGGCCGCCAGTTCGTTTTGGGTCAGACCATCGACAAGGCGCTGGAGCGCGCCCGCGAGCGTGAAAAACAGGGCTACACCTATAGCTACGACATGTTGGGCGAGGCCGCGATGACGAAAGCCGACGCCACGCGCTATGCCAAATCCTACAGCGATGCGATCAAAAGCATTGCCAAGGCCGCCACCCACGGCTCGGTCGAAACCAATCCCGGCATCTCGATCAAACTCTCCGCCTTGCACCCGCGCTATCAGGTCGCCCAAGAGCCGCGCGTGATGGCCGAGCTGGTGCCGATCGTGCATGATCTCTCGGTGCAGGCGAAACAGGCCGGGATCGGCCTGAACATCGACGCCGAAGAACAGGACCGTTTGGTCCTCTCGCTCAAAGTGATCGAAGCGGTGCTGATGAGCGACGATCTCGCGGGCTGGAATGGGTTTGGCGTGGTGGTGCAGGCCTATGGCAAACGCGCCGGTCAGACGATTGACTGGCTCAACGCGCTGGCCACGCATCTGGATCGCAAAATCATGGTCCGTCTGGTCAAAGGCGCCTATTGGGACACCGAAATGAAACGGGCGCAGGTCGAAGGTCTCGACGATTTCCCGCTGTTCACCAACAAGACCGCGACCGATGTCAGCTACATCGCCAATGCACGCAAATTGTTTGGCTATTCGGATCGCATCTATCCGCAATTCGCCACCCATAACGCCCATTCCGTCGCGGCGATTTTGGACATGGCCGAGGGACGTCCGTTTGAGTTTCAGCGGCTGCATGGTATGGGCGAGCAGCTACATGATGTTGTCATCAAGGACGAAAAAACCCGCTGCCGGATCTACGCCCCGGTTGGCGCGCATCGCGATTTGTTGGCCTATCTGGTCCGCCGCCTGCTTGAAAACGGCGCGAACTCGTCCTTTGTGAACCAATTGGTGGACGAAGACGTCAGCCCGGAAGAGATCGCCGCCGATCCGTTCACCGCGCTGGCCACCGCCACCGCCCCGTCCGGTCTGCGCGCTCCGAGGGACTTGTTTGCGACCGAAGGCCGAACCAATTCCAAGGGGTTTGATCTCTCGGATGAGGCCACTCTGGCGGAGATTGACGCCGCCCGTAATGTGCCCCTGCCCGAGGCCGGGCCGATCACCCTGCGCCCGGCCACAGGCACGACTTGCGATGTTGTGAATCCGGCCACGGGTGAGGTTGTGAGTACGGTTTTGGAGGCCGACGAGGCCACCGCCCTGTGCGCCATCGAGGATGCGACGACCTGGGACGCGCCCGTATCTGAGCGTGCGCAGGTGCTGCGCCGCGCCGCCGATCTCTATGAGGCCAATGCCGGTTTGATCTTTGCCACTTTGGCGCGTGAGGCGGGCAAAACCTTGGCCGATTGCGTTGGCGAACTGCGCGAAGCGGTTGATTTCCTGCGCTATTACGCCGGTCAGGCCGAAATGCGCGGCGACAGGATGGATGCACGCGGGATTTTCACCGCGATCAGCCCGTGGAACTTCCCTCTGGCGATTTTCTCCGGTCAAATTGGTGCGGCTTTGGCGGTTGGCAATGGCGTCATCGCCAAACCCGCCGAAGCCACACCCGTGATTGCCAGCATCGCCGTGTCATTGCTGCATGAGGCGGGCGTGCCGAAAGCCGCTCTGCAACTGATCACCGGGCTGGGCTCCACCGTGGGGCGCACGCTGACCTCGGATGCGCGCGTGGGCGGGGTGGTGTTCACCGGCTCGACCGCCACCGCCCAATCCATCCGCCGCGCCATGGCGACCCATATGGACCCGGGCGCACCGTTGATCGCGGAAACCGGCGGGTTGAATGCCATGCTGGTCGACTCGACCGCCCTGCCGGAACAAGCCGTGCGCGACATCGTGGCCTCGGCGTTCCAATCGGCGGGCCAACGCTGTTCGGCGTTGCGCTGTCTCTATGTCCAAGAGGACATCGCCCCGCATTTCATCGACATGCTCAAAGGCGCGATGGACGAGCTTTGCATCGGCAATCCCTGGGCATTGACCACCGATGTTGGCCCCGTCATCAACCAAGCTGCCTATGACAGCATCAATGCCTATATTGCCGCAAACGAGGCCAAGGGCGCACTGCTCCATCGCGTCGATGCGCCGACCTCTGGGCTGTTCGTTGCCCCGACCCTGTTGAAGGTCAGCGGCATTGCCGATCTGGAGCGGGAGATTTTTGGGCCCGTGCTGCATGTCGCCACCTTTAAGGCGCATGAGTTGAACAAGGTGATTGCGGATGTAAACGCGCGCGGTTTTGGTCTGACCTTTGGTCTGCACACGCGGATCGACACGCGGGTGCAAGAGATTGCGGATGGCATTCATGTCGGCAATCTTTATGTGAACCGCAACCAAATCGGTGCCATCGTTGGCAGCCAACCCTTTGGCGGCGAAGGGCTTTCGGGCACCGGACCGAAAGCGGGCGGGCCGAGCTACCTGACCCGATTTATCAAACCACAGGCCGCGCCCGAGGCGGGTGTTTGGGAAACGCCCTGTGATCTGGAGGCGCTTAAAGCGGCGCTGGCCAAGACTTCACTTGCCAAAACTCATGGCGGCGCGCTCTTGTCGGCCACCGAGATGCCGGGGCCGACCGGCGAGGCCAACACCCTGCGCACCTATGCGCGCGCACCGATCCTGTGCATGGGACCGGGACAGGCGGCCGTTGACGCACAAATCGCCGCCGTTGAGGCCTTGGGCGGGGTTGCCGTTGCGGTCAAGGGCACGATAGACCCCGCCGCTTTGACCACAGTTTCGGGCTTTGACGGCGCGATCTATTGGGGCGACGATCCCCGCGCCTATGCCGAGGCGCTGTCTCTGCGCGACGGGGCAATTTTGCCGCTGATCACCGCCCTGCCCGACGCGGCCCATGTCGTCCATGAACGGCACATGTGCGTCGACACCACGGCGGCGGGCGGCAACGCCGCCCTTTTGGCCGGATAAGAACCGCAGCACTCCGCCGCAGCACCAAACACGTTTCCCCCGCGCCCGAACCACGGTGCGGGGTTATATTTAGTTACATCTCACGCACGAAAAAACCGCCGCTCCTGTGTAAGGAACGGCGGTTTTTTGGCTGTGCGATCTGAGGCGATTAGCCGATGGTCGAGAGGAACCGTTGCAGATCGGGGTCTTGGGGATTGTTCATCACATCTTCCGGCGCACCGATTTCGGCCAAAACGCCTTTCTTGAAAAAAGCAACGCGATCAGAAACATCTCGGGCAAAGCTCATCTCATGGGTCACAACAATCATCGTCATCCCCTCAGAGGCCAGCATCCGCATGATGTCGAGCACCTCGCCCACCAACTCCGGGTCAAGCGCCGAGGTGGCCTCGTCAAACAACATGTAGGTCGGTTCCATCGCCAGCGCACGGGCAATCGCCAAACGCTGTTGCTGACCGCCCGAAAGCTGCGACGGGTAGTGGTTGAGCTTGTCGCCGAGACCAACATGGGTGAGTTGCTTGGCGGCGATCTCCTGCGCGTCTTTACGGCTGAATTTCGACACCACACGCGGCGCGAGGGCGACGTTTTCAAGTGCGGTCAGATGCGGGAACGAGTTCCATTGCTGAAACACCGTGCCCAATTTCTGGCGCAGCTTGTTGATGTCGGTGCCTTTGGCATGCACATCCACCCCATCGACGGTGACCTTGCCGCCATCAATGGTTTCAAGCGCGTTGATGCAATAAAGCAGCGTGGACTTGCCCGATCCAGACGCGCCGATCAGTGAAACGACCTCGCCCTTGTCCACGGTCAGGTTGATGCCTTTGAGAACTTCCAGAGGGCCAAAGGATTTGTGCAGGTTTTCCAGTACGATCATGATTTTTGCCTCTGTTCGTAACGTGCGCCCAATCGCGACAGCGGGTAGGAGATGATAAAGTAGATCAGGCCGACCAGCAGCATGATTTTGACCGACTCTTGGGTGCGGGTGTTGAGGATTTGCGAGGCGCGCAGCAATTCGACATAGCCGATGGCCGAGACCAGAGCGGAGTCTTTGATGGTCGCCAGTGCCACTCCAAGCCAGGACGGAAACGCCGTGCGCAGGCCCACGGGCGTGGTCACATGGCGCATTTCCTGCCAATAACTCATCCCCAAACACCGCGCGGCGGCGCGCAGACCCGGAGGCACGGCGTCGATGCCCGAGTGTACAACCACAGCCACAAGCGAGGCGGTGTAGATGATCAACACGATCGTACCCGACCAAAATGCCGGCAACGGAAAGCCCGCGATCGCCACGAAACTGTCAAACAGGATCAATTGGATCAGCAAAGGCACCGAGCGGAACACGTCCAGCACGGCCATGACCGCGAAGGTGATCAACTTGTTGTTCAGCGACATCAGCCAGCCGAAGACCATACCCAACAGGGTGCCCAAAAGGATGGAGACGACAGAAATTTGGATGGTTTTCCAAGCCCCTTCCAGCAGGAAGATCAGATCGCTCCATTGCAGCGTGGTAAAGACATCGGTCATGACTTTGCCCTTTCCGCTTTGAACAAGGGCCGTCCAAGAAGGGCCATCAACAGAAGCGCCATTTTGGCGATCAGATAGTAGATCACGGCGGTGGCGGCGAAGAATTCAAAGGTGCGGAAGGTGCGTGAGTTGAAATATTGCGTCTCGCCCGACAATTCGCGCAGACCCGCCAGCATCCCCAAAGAGGAGGCCAGAATGACCCAAGTGAACTGGTTGGTCATCGGCCCGTAAATCGCACGCAACACCTGCGGCAACACCACATAGCGCATGGATTGAAACCGGGTCATCCCCAACGTGCGCGCGGCTTTGTCTTGACCGGGGTTCACGGCATTAAAGCCGCCGCGATAGGTCTCGGCCATATAGCCCGCACAGTTGAAGGTCAGCGCGGCAACCACCGCCGTATAGGAGCTGAGAAAAATACCGAATTCGCCAAGGCCCCAATAAAACACGAAAATCTGGAACAGAGAGGGCGTGTTGCGCGCAATTTCGACCCAGGTGGAGCCAAACCCGCGCAGAACGCGCAGTTGGCTGGCCCGAAAGAAATAGAGCACAAGGCCGATCATCAGGCCAAGTGCCATCGCGATAAGAGAGACCTGAAGTGTGACCAGAGAGGCTTTCAGAAGATCGGGAAGAGCCTGAATAACTGGTCGCCAGTGGAATTGATAATCCATCCAAATGACCCATAAGTTGGACGGCGACAGGGGGTGCCTGCCGCCGCCAAGGTTAAACGTACTTCAGGGTTTAATAATAAACGCCAACGGTCGTCAGGTCAGGCATTTCGCCGCCGATATGTGTCTCATAGAGATCACCGAGCGTGCCGTCGCGGTACGCATGGTTGATGTAGAGGTTCAGGTAGTTGATCCAGCCAAATTCGTTACGCTCGGTCATAAAGCCAACGATATCCGCGCCAAAGGGGGCCACGGGACCGGCTTTGAGGTTGGAAAAGCTGTCCGATTGCAGAATGTTGGCGATGGCGGTGTCTGTGGCAATGCCCGCTTCGACGCGGCCTTGGGACACGGCGAGATAGGTGTCGTTTTCGGCTTGGAAGGTGGTGATCTTGCCTTTGCCATCCGGCCAGTTGGCGGCGCTGTAATCGGTCAGTTCGGATTCATAGGTTGTGCCAACCGCGACACCGACATTGGCGTCTTTCAACTGGTCCCATTCGGTGATCTCGGAATCTGCGGGCAGCAGGGATTGGAACTGGAACACCATGTAGGGGATGGTGAAACCCACGGTCTGGGCGCGCTCAAGCGAGTCCGAAGAGGAGGCAATCGCCACATCGGTGCGGCCAGAGATCAGCGACGGAATACGTTCGGCCCAGGTGACGCCCACGACTTCGGCATCAACGCCCATGCGGCTTGCGAGATCTTTACAGATGTCCACATCCATGCCGGCCGGTTCGTTGTTGGCGTCACGGTAGCCCATGGGCGGGAAGTCGAGCACAACGGCGCAGCGCAGCTTGCCCGAGCCCAAAACGTCATCGAGTTTATCGGCGGCGGCTGGCGTGGCCAAAGTGGCGCCCAAAAGGGCCAAAGCGCCAAATGCGCCGAGAACTGTGGTGTTTTTCATGAGAGATCCCTGAAGTTTTGTTTGGTTATAAAGCCAGAATACAGGAGTGATTGCAGTCATATTGCCCTAAAGGCGCGACCTTGTGGTCAATATGGCTGAATTGAAGGTCAAATCTGGGCAATAGTATCATCCCAACCCCCAAAGTCTCGATTCGCAGCTCACTGAACTCAGCCTAACGCCCGTGGCTCGGTTTGGGAACCTTTGGCCTGTTTTGGGCACTGTTTGCGGGTTTGGCAGGAATCAGAATCGGCACCGGGGCGCGTTTCCAGTGATGAAAGGGCACCGCCCGCCTCCAATCCGGACGCAAACAGAATGCGGTTTGTCCTGCTACACGCAAAGGCGTGTCATCCCGGAGCGATACACAAAATGACATTTGTGGCTTGGGAGCGGGGAGAGGGATTAAACTGGTTTGATCACTGTCTGCTAAAAGAGGACTTGGTAGTCACCTCTTTTAATAATGGTACCCGTGGGCGGACTCGAACCGCCAAGCCTGTTACAGCGGGGGATTTTGAATCCCCTGTGTCTACCAATTCCACCACACGGGCAAAAGTTCCGCGCACATCGTCGCGGTAAAGGGCATTTATCGAAGCGCGCGGGCGACGACAAGAGGGATTTGTCAGATTTATAACCGATCGGCAGAAAAAGTGTCACAAGAGGCCAAATCCCCGGTTTTATAACCGGTCGCAAACCAGTTTTGGCGCTGCTCGGAGGTGCCATGGGTGAAAGTATGCGGCTGTGGCACCCGGCCGGCATTCTTTTGCAACGTGTCGTCACCGATTTGTTTGGCCGCATTCAACGCCTCGCGAATGTCGCCATGCTCAATCGACCCAAAGGCCTCATCGGCCTTCTTCGCCCAAATCCCTGAATAACAATCGGCCTGAAGTTCGATCATCACCGAGACGGCGTTGCTTTTGTCCTCCGAGACTTGCGCACGGTAGGCATTGGCCTGTCCCAAAATGCCCAATTCGTTCTGGACATGATGCGCCACTTCATGCGCGACCACGTAAGCGGCGGCAAAATCGCCCTTCGCGCCCAGTGTGCGGCTCATCGTGGTGAAGAAATCTGTGTCGAGGTAGACTTTTTGATCCGAGGGGCAATAAAACGGCCCGGTCGCCCCAGAGGCAGAGCCACAGGGGCTTTGGGTCACGCCTTTATAGAGCACCAGAATCGGCGGCTCATAGCGCGCGTTCAATTGATCGGCAAAGACTCCGGTCCAAATCTCTTCGGTGTCGGCCAAGGTGACGGAGACGAATTGCGCCGCCTCTTCATCGGCGGCGGTGATTTGGGTGCTCTGGGTTTGGGGACTGATGCCCCCTGCCCCTTCGAGCAGCGGCGTGACGTCGATGCCGAGGAAATAGCCGATCACCACAACCGCGATCAGGCCCAAGCCGCCGATCCCGCCCACGGCCTTGCCGCCACTCATGGACCGCCGATCCTCAATGTTGCGCGACCCGCGCCGTCCTTGCCATTTCATCACTCACCCTCGGCCAAAATCAAAACTGTGCTCACAATAACGTCACCCGTCCGTCCGACAAGCCGAAAGCACCCGGCATATGCTTGACCCTTGGGGCAGAATGAGGCCTATAGACCGAGAACAAGCGGGGATTTTCGGCGCATGCTAAAGCGGTTGTACAATTGGACGATGTCTTTGGCGGAAAGCCCGCATGCGCTTTGGGCTTTGGCCGTCGTTGCCTTTGTCGAGAGCTCGGTCTTTCCAATCCCACCAGATATTTTGATGATTCCGCTGATCGTGGCGCGCCCAAAAGATGCGTTCAAAATCGCCGGGATCGCCACTTTGGCCTCGGTTTTGGGTGGGATGTTGGGCTATTGGATCGGCTTTGGCGCCTTTGAAACCATTGGTCGCCCGGTGTTGGAATTCTATGGCAAAGACGCCTATTTCGACGAATTCGCCGTCAAATACAATGAATGGGGCGCATGGGCCGTGTTGATCGCGGGCGTCACCCCCTTCCCCTATAAGGTGATCACCATCTTGTCGGGCACCACCCAACTGTCCTTGCCGGTGTTTATCGTCGCCTCGATTGTCGCACGTTCATTCCGGTTTTTCGTCGTCGCCGCCCTGTTGTGGAAATTTGGCGATCCGATCCGCGACTTTATCGAGCGGCGATTGGGAGCGGTGTTCACCGTGCTCATCCTCCTGCTTGTGGGCGGTTTTTACGCGGTGAAATTCCTATGATAGCTTTGATTTCCCGCCTCACCCGCCTGCATTTGGCCCTTTTGGCCGCGCTGGGATCGCTGTCGATCCTTTTGGGGGCGTTTGTGTTTCAGGCCATGGGCTATGCGCCCTGCGCGATGTGCCTGTGGCAACGCTGGCCCCATGCCATTGTCATTGTCATCGGCGCGCTGTTTCTGGCGACCCGCCTGCGGCTTTTGCTGGTTTTGGGCGCGCTGGTGATGGTGGTCTCCTCAGGCCTTGGCCTGTTTCACGCCGGTGTCGAACAGGGCTGGTGGCCCGGTCCAAGCTCCTGCACCTCGTCTGGCCCAGGCCTGTCTGGCCTCTCCGGTATGGATCTTTTGCCCTCTGCGGGGGCGGCGAAACTTGTGCTTTGTGACGAGATCGTTTGGGACACATGGGGGCTTGGCATCACCATGGCGGGCTGGAATTTCTTGTTCTCGCTGGTGTTTATGGCGCTTTGGATCATGGCGTGGACAAAGCCGCGCTGAGTGGTGGTCTGGCGCGGCGGCAGGTTAAACCCGGCTTTCACACGGATGCAGTTTTAACCGTCCCGCCATTTTTTGCCGAAACAGCGCTCACAAATGCGTTTTCAGGATTGAAATCGCCGCGCTTTGTGCAAATCTTGGGATCATGAAACAGACAAAGCCCCTTCGTCCCTCTGTGGTCCCCTTTCCCACCGCGCGCCGCAGTCGCAAGCGGGTGGGTGGGCCTTTGGCCGATCTGCGCGCCGAGGCGCTGCGGGATCGGTTTCGTCAGGTGTCGGAGGCCTCCTACACAGGCGATGCGACCACACCGCTTAAAAAGCTGTTGAAACGGTTTTGAGCCACGGCGGATCGTGCCCCGCCGCGCGCGTTTCTTTCATGGTCTTCAATGAATGGTAAATTCGCCGACGCAATTGCGCCATTCGCCCGGTGAGATCAATTTGCGATGGGTGAAACGCACATGGTGCAACGGGCCCTCGATGGTCTCATGCCAAAACGCGATGAATTTGAACAATTTCGGGTAATCCGGCGCAAGATCGTAGAGCTGCCACGAAAACGTATTCAGCACGCTTTGGTGATCCGGCATTCGGTAAGTGAATTCCGCCAAAGTCAGGCCATATCCCGTGAGCATCATCTCGGTGTCACTCATCTGGTTTTGCTGCGCTGTTGCCATCAAGGTCTCTCCTGTTGCTTGGGTGTTTCCTGTCAATTTGCCTCCCTGAGACTCAGCTTGTCACAAATTGGTTAATTGTCTATAAAAACAATATGTTGTCACTCCTTTCATCTGGCTGCCAAGGACGCGGCCTCAGATGGGCCTCTACGGGCGAAATCCTCGCCGGTTCCCCCATTGCACCCCACATCCCGTATGATGTAAGATAGGTAACAACATTATATAGATCGCACCAAACAACAGGCGGACACCGTGAGCGACACTCCAGAAACCCCTGAAAACGAAGAAGAAACCCCACGCGTGCCGATGGCATGGGACGGGCCGAAGATTTCCATCACCCAGGAGATGAAAAGCTCCTACCTCGATTACGCGATGAGCGTGATCGTCAGTCGCGCGATCCCGGATTTGCGCGACGGGTTGAAGCCCGTTCACCGCCGCATCCTGTTTGCGATGCATGAGGCGGGCAACACCCACGACAAATCTTATCGTAAATCGGCGCGGTCTGTCGGCGATACGATGGGGAAATATCACCCGCATGGTGATAGCGCGATCTATGACGCCCTTGTGCGGATGGCACAGCCGTTTTCGATGTCCCTGCCCTTGCTCGATGGTCAGGGGAACTTTGGCTCGATGGATGGCGATGCCGCCGCGGCGATGCGCTACACCGAAGTGCGGATGGACAAACCGGCCGCCTATCTTTTGGCCGATATTGACAAAGACACCGTCGATTTCACCCTGAACTATGACGGCAAAGACCGCGAACCGACCGTGCTTCCAGCGCGGTTCCCGAACATGCTGGTCAATGGTGCGGGCGGGATCGCCGTCGGCATGGCCACCAACATCCCGCCGCACAACCTGGGCGAAGTGATCGACGCCACCTTGGCCTTGATCGAAAACCCTGACGTGTCCTCCGAGCGGTTGATGGAAATCGTGCCTGCGCCCGATTTCCCGACGGGCGCGATGATTTTGGGCCGCTCTGGCGCGCGCAAAGCCTATCTTGAGGGCCGTGGCTCCGTAGTGATCCGCGCCAAGACCCGCGTCGAAGAGATCCGCAAAGACCGCTACGCCATCATCGTCGATGAGATCCCCTATCAGGTCAACAAGGCGACGATGATCGAAAAAATCGCCGAGCTGGTGCGGGACAAGCGCGTCGAAGGCATCGCCCATGTCCAAGACGAATCCGACCGTGTCGGTGTGCGGGTTGTGGTCGAGCTGAAACGCGATGCGACGCCGGAGGTGGTGCTGAACCAATTGTTCCGCTTTACCCCGCTGCAAACCTCGTTTGGCTGTAACATGCTGGCGCTCAATGGTGGCCGCCCGGAACAAATGACCCTGCGCCAGTTCTTGGAGCATTTCATCACCTTCCGCGAAGAAGTGGTGGCGCGCCGCACCGCGTTTGAACTGCGCAAAGCCCGCGACCGCGCCCATATCCTCTGTGGTTTGGCCGTGGCTGTGACCAATGTCGACGAAGTCGTCGCCACCATCCGATCCTCTGCAGATGCGGCTGAGGCGCGGGCGAAATTGATGGAACGTCGCTGGCCCGCGATGGACATCGCTGATTACATCCGCTTGATCGACGATCCGAGCCATAAGATGAACGACGATGGCACCTATAACCTGTCCGAGACCCAGGCCCGCGCGATCCTCGATCTGCGGCTGCAACGCCTGACCCAGATCGGTGTCAAAGAGGTCACCGACGAGTTGCAAGAGCTCGCCGGCAAGATCAAAGATTTCCTCGCCATCCTCGCCTCGCGTGAGCGGATCATGGAGATCATTTCCAACGAGTTGATTGAGGTGAAAACCCTATTCGCCGTGCCGCGCCGCACCGAGATTGTCGATTGGTCGGGCGATATGGAAGACGAAGACCTGATCGAAAAAGAGGATATGGTGGTCACCATCACCGCCTCCGGTTGGGCCAAACGCACGCCTCTGGCCGATTACCGCGCGCAAAAACGCGGTGGCAAGGGCCTGTCTGGCATGGCGACCAAGGACGAAGACGTGATCACCACGCTGTTTGTCGCCAACACCCACACCCAGTTGCTGTTCTTCACCGATGACGGCATGGCCTATAAGTTGAAAACTTGGCGCTTGCCGCTGGGTGGCCGGACGGCCAAGGGCAAACCGATCGTCAACATCCTGCCGATCCCGACGGGTGTGGGCATTGCGGCAATCATGCCGGTGGACCGCGACGAGTTGGATTGGGATGGGCTTCAGATCGTCTTTGCCACCTCGAAAGGATCAGTGCGTCGCAACCGCCTGTCGGACTTCACCAATGTGAAATCCAACGGCAAGATCGCGATGAAATTCGAAGGCGAAGACGAGGGCACCCGCCTGATCAACGCCCGGATTTGCGATGAAAATGATGACGTGATGCTGGTGACCTCCTCCGGCCGTGCGATCCGGTTCCCGGTCACGGATGTGCGGGTGTTCAACTCGCGCGCCTCGACCGGTGTGCGCGGGATCAAGCTGGGCACGGACGATGAGGTCGTCTCGATGTCGGTGATCAAACACTTTGATGCCGAGGCCTCTGAACGGGCCGCTTACCTCAAAATGCGTCGCCAAATGGCCGGTGCCGATGAGGTAGAGGCGACCGACGATGAGGAAGAGGCTGAAGAAGGCTCGATCTCCATGGAACGGTTCGAGGAAATGAAGGCGGCCGAGGAGCTGCTTGTGACCATCACGCAAAATGGCACGGGCAAACTCAGCTCTTCGCATGGGTATCCGGTTCGCGGACGCGGCGGCATGGGGGTGACAGCGATGGACAAAGCCATGCGCGGCGGGGCACTTGTGGCCTCCTTCCCGGTCGGCATCGAAGACCAAATCATGCTCGCCACCTCGAAAGGCCAATCCATCCGCTGCCCGGTCGAAGGTATCTCCTTCCGCTCGCGCTCGGCGGGTGGTGTGAAAGTGTTCAACACCGGCAAAGGCGAAGAGGTCGTGTCGGTGGCCTGGATCGCCGAAAGTGATGACGAAGAGGACGGTGCTGCGGAGGAATAAAGCGCAAGAGCCCCTCACATAAATGTGAGGACATCTCCCTATCCCACTCATAAAATAGGCAAAAAGCCGCTTGAACTGACGGTTCTTGCGGCTTTTTCTATGCGATTTTTGTCGAGTAACATGTGCGATTTTGTGGTATATGTAGCCAAATACACACATATTTTCACACAGATTATAAAAGTGAACGCCCCCTCTAAAATTCACCTGATGAGAGGGCTAAATGCAGCTCATAATTTTCCATGAGGTTGAAAATGAGCAACGTACAAAAACTTTCACTCGCCTTGGCATTGGTTTCGACAGCAGGCGCAGCCGCCGCTGACGGCCTGACCTACAGCAATGTAGAGGCGGTCTACGGCAATATCGAAGAGCTGGACGTCACCCGCCTGAACGGCGAAGCTGACTACATCATGGGTCAGTACTCCTTCACCGGCTCTGCGGGCCTTGTGTCTGCTGAAGGTGATGACGCCTCCATCCTGCGCGGCACTGCGGGCTACGCGATCATCCCCGGCCTGAACGTCTACGGCCTTCTCAGCTATAGCCAGGCCGAAGGCGGCAACGACGAAACCTCCTATGGTTTGGGCGCAGAATTCCAAAACAACGACTATGGCGTTGCACTGGAATACGAAAAATTTGACGACGCTGATGTCGACAGCGTAACCCTTGCTGGTTTCTATGGCTTTGGCGCATCCACCGTCTACGGCATTGCCAATGAGACGGACAATTTCGGCTCCTATGGTCTCGGCTATAAATATGACGCCGCAGCTTTCGAAGCCAACATCGCCAGCCTTTGGGATGAAGACGGGTTTGACGCAGGGGCAACCGCATTCAGCGGTGCATATGACGTCAATGCGAAATTCACCGTTTTGGCCTCTGTCCTCACCACCAATGACAATTTCCTCGACAACGGCATCTACACCGTTGGCGGCAGCTACAACCTGACGGATACAACATCCGTGGAAGCCAACTATGGTCAGTCCTTCGGCAGCGATATCGTTGACGGCGACGGCTTCACCCTCGCCCTCTCTTTCGAAACCGGCGCTCGTCGTGTTCGCGTGACCGATCAGGTGACCAACTACGTCACAGATACAACGCCGCTCTACGATCTTCTCGACTTCTAAATCCTACTCAGGATCAAGATGATCAAACCTGCCCCACACGTCAGTCTGATGTGTGGGGTTTTTCATGGGCGAGCCGCTTTAAAGCTCTGACATAGGCGCGCGCCCTCTCTTTTCTTTCTCCCAGCTTTGAACTACATCCCGAGCCATGACAGATAAAACACTCCACATCGTCGGCGGCGGCATGGCCGGGTCCGAAGCGGCATGGCAGGCGGCTCATATGGGCCTCAAAGTTGTGCTTCATGAAATGCGTCCCGAAGTGGGCACATTCGCCCATCACACCGGGAATTTTGGCGAGATGGTCTGTTCCAACTCGTTCCGCTCGGATGATGACGAACAAAACGCCGTCGGCCTGTTGCATTGGGAAATGCGCGCGGCCAATGGCTTGATCATGGCGATGGCGCACAAGCATCGCCTGCCCGCAGGCGGCGCCTTGGCCGTGGACCGCGATCCCTTTTCTGAGAGCGTCACAGCCGCGCTCAAAGCCCTGCCCAACGTCTCGGTCGAATATGGTGAAATCACCGAATTGCCCACCGAGGGTACATGGATTTTTGCCACAGGCCCGCTGACCTCACCCGCGCTTGGCGAGGCGATTGCGCGCGAGACCGGCACGGATCGTTTGGCGTTTTTCGACGCCATCGCCCCCATCGTCTATGCCGAGAGCATCAATATGGATGTGGCCTGGATGCAGTCGCGCTATGACAAGGGCGAGACCGAGGAAGAGCAAAAAGCCTATCTCAATTGCCCGATGACCAAGGACCAATACGAGGCCTTTATCGACGCGCTTTTGGCGGCGGAAAAGACCGAGTTTCATGAAAATGAAACGGCCGGGTATTTCGACGGCTGTCTGCCGATCGAGGTCATGGCCGAACGCGGTCGCGAGACGCTTCGGTTTGGGCCGATGAAGCCGATTGGCCTGACCAATGCGCATCAGCCGGATGTGAAACCCTACGCGGTGGTGCAGCTGCGCCGCGACAACAAACTCGGCACGCTTTTGAATATCGTCGGCTTTCAAACCAAGATGAAATACGGCGCGCAAACCGCTGTTTTAAAAATGATTCCCGGCTTGGAAGATGCCAGATTTGCCCGTTTGGGTGGTATTCACCGCAACACGTTTTTGAACTCTCCGACGCTATTGGATGATCAAATGCGGCTCAAATCCCGGCCCAATATCCGCTTTGCCGGACAGGTCACGGGCGTGGAGGGCTATGTGGAATCCGCTGCCATGGGATTGCTCGCTGGCCGTTTGGCCGCAGCCGAACTTTTGGGCCATGAGATGGGTCCGCCGCCCGGCACCACCGCCATGGGTGCGCTCATTCATCACATCACCGGCGGGGCTGAAGCCAAGAGCTTTCAGCCGATGAATGTGAACTTTGGCCTGTTCCCGCCACTTGACGGGATGCGTGGTGGTCGCAAAGGCCGCAAAGAGCGCTATAAAGGCTATACAGACCGCGCCAAAGACGCGTTCACAGCCTGGTTGGGCGCGGCGGAGAGTTAGGAGGCGTGCCTTGAATTACATCCTCGCGATTTTCTTACCGCCCCTGTCGATCCTGCTGACGGGGCGGCCCTTTGTGGCGATTTTCACCTTTTTGATCTGGGTGCCTGCGCTGATTTTTTCCGGTGGATTGACCCATCCGATGTTTATCCTCTTGGCTTGGCTTCTGATCTTTCAAGCGCGCGAGGATCGGCGTGACCGCGGGCGTCGCCCGTGAAGCCTCCTGCGCGTCGCTATGTCACCCGGTTTGCTCCAAGCCCCACAGGGCCTTTGCATCTGGGCCACGCCTATTCGGCGCTGACCGCCTATCACCGTGCGCGGGCGCATGACGGGCTGTTCCTGTTGCGGATCGAAGATGGTGACATCACCCGTTGCCGCCCGGAATGGGAGGCGTTGATCTATGCCGATCTGCGTTGGCTCGGCCTGTCTTGGCCTGAACCGGTTTTGCATGTCACCGCACGCGAAGACATCTACGCAAGTGCTTTGAATCGTCTCGAAGAATTAGGCCTGATCTACCCCTGTTCCTGCACCCGCCGTGACGTGATGAACGCACTCTCCGCCCCGCAAGAAGGCGCACCAATGGGACCGGATGGCGTGATCTATCCTGGCACCTGCCGGTCCCGCGCGATGGCATCCTTTCGTCCCGGCGAGGCGGTGCGTTTGAATATGCAAAAAACCGTGGAATATCTTGGGGATGTGACACGTTTCTCATGGGTTGAAACTGGCCCGGACGCCCCCGGAACTCATCGTTTAAGTGCCCGTCAATTGATCCATCACGTCGGTGACATCGTTCTGGCCCGCAAAGACATTGGCACCGCCGCTTATCACCTCTCGGTGGTCTTGGATGATGCGCATCAAGGTGTGACCGAGGCCGTGCGTGGCGCGGATTTGAGGGAGGCGACCCAGATCCACCGGCTGTTGCAAGCCCTGTTGGATCTGCCGGACATCGCCTATCACCACCACGCTTTGATCCGCGACGCCGAAGGCATACGGCTCGCCAAACGTGCCGATGCCAAGGCAATTTCGAAGTTTCGCGAAGAGGGATTATCGCCTGAAGACGTCAAGATGATGATCGGTTTAATTTAAATATTTCATATATTTAAGAGGTGAAACTCACACCATAGGTGACATCAACTCAACCACATCACCATCCCGCACCGCGCGATAAAAACACGACCGGCGGTTGGTGTGGCAGGCCGGGCCAGTCTGGGTCACCGTCACAAGAATGCAATCGCTGTCGCAATCATAACGAAAATCGACCAGCTCTTGCACATGGCCCGAGGTCTCGCCTTTGATCCAAAACGCCTGACGCGAGCGCGACCAATAGGTCACCCGCCCCGTTTCCAGCGTCTTTTGCACCGCCGCCGCATTCATCCATGCCATCATCAAAACATCACCACTCTCGGCGTCTTGGGCGATGGCCGGGATCAGCCCTTTGTCATCATATTTAAGCGAAGCCGGATCAAAGCGCATGACGGGTCCTTTCCATAGGCGGGTCTGTGACCTATCTAAGAGAGCAGTTGATGAAAGGCAAACCATGTCCGCTCAAACTCCCGCGCATACGTCAGCGCAAAGCACCGTCGATTTGGCCAAGCTCTACTCTGGCAAACTTTTGGCTTTGGCCGCCGATATTCCACTGACCGGGCGGCTTGAGATGCCACAGGCCAGCGTGCGCGAACGGGCGCCGCTGTGTGGATCGACCGTGACCGTGGACTTGGATGTGGAGGATGGGAAAGTCGTGCGGTTTGCCCAGGACGTCAAAGCCTGTGCTCTGGGTCAGGCGGCGGCCTCCGTATTAGGCGCGCATGTCATCGGGCGAACCGGCGCGGAATTGGCGCAGGCGCGTGATGAACTTGAGGCGTTTTTGAAACAGAACGGCCCGGTGCCCTCAGCGCCCTTTGAAGGCTATGAGGCGCTTTTGCCCGCGCGCGACTATAAAAATCGCCATGCTTCGATCCTTTTGGCCCTCACAGCGGCCAAAAATGCCTTTGAATTGGCCGAGAAGGCTCAGAATTTAACGAACTCGTAAGAGGCGTGGTCCATTGTCCTCCTGCAATTGGAGGCCTCAATGATTCCGAATCCTGACTTTGAAAACGCAACATCTGCGGATCACAGAATGAGCTTGTTGGCCAAATATGCCGGCCGACTTGGCTTTGAAGTTGTGGACATCGCGGGATTTCTGGACAGCGTCGATGAACAATCCAAAAGTCAGATCACGGTTCTGGCGGATGTGCAATCCTCCGCCGCAGACGTGATGACCGCCAATGGTGCGGTGCGTGACGCTTTGACGACGGTGACCAGCATCACCGATCAAACCCTCAATCGCGTTGAGGGGTCGGTGGGATTTGTGCGCGAAAGCGGCCAAAAATCTCAACATGTGGCCTCATGGGTGAAAGATCTGTCGGAGCGTATGGAACGGGTCGCAAGTTCACTGAGTGCCGTTGAAGCGGACAACACCAATATCGCCGACATTGCCCGTCAGGTGAATATTCTCGCCATCAATGCCAAAATCGAGGCGGCGCGCGCCGGTGACAGCGGGCGTGGCTTTGGCGTGGTGGCCGAAGCCATCAACGAATTGTCGCGCAAAACCGCCCGCGCCGCCGCCGGGATCGAAGAGAACATTGCCACCCTGTCCGAATGGGTCGGACGGCTGCGCGAGGAGGCGACAGGTGTCTCCACTGACGCGGGCCATGTGATTTCCTCGGCCTCGGAAACGGATCTGGCGCTCACAGAAATCGCCCAAGGTGTACGTCAAACCCACGACGCCACCCGGATCATGGTCACAGAGGCCGACAAGGTTCGAGACGCTGTCGCGCGGTTCCAACCCGCCTTTGACCAAATC
Source organism: Celeribacter baekdonensis B30 (assembly GCF_000299875.1). Lineage (GTDB taxonomy): Bacteria > Pseudomonadota > Alphaproteobacteria > Rhodobacterales > Rhodobacteraceae > Celeribacter > Celeribacter baekdonensis_A. The sequence goes on along the minus strand of NZ_AMRK01000004.1, from coordinate 346,725 downwards.
GGCAAAGCCGCCAATGCCACCGCTGAGGGCATCCATGTTGCGCATGAGCGCGTCGATAAGTTGATCGACACCTCTGAAACCATTTTCCAAACCACCGTTGCTCTGGGCGGTGCCAGCGAAGATTTGGTCTTTATCAACAAGGTGCAAGAGGCCGCCTCTCGGATTTCAGAACTTTTTGCTGATGGCATGAGTTCGGGACGCATCAGTCACTCAGACCTTTTTGACCGAAGCTACGTTGAACTCGCCAACACCGATCCGCAACAATATGTGGCGCGGTTCACGGCCTTTACGGATGAGGTCTTGCCCGCGGTTCAAGAGCCTATGCTTGAGTTTAACCCCAAGGTCGTCTTTTGTGCGGCGCTTGATCCAAACGGCTATTTGCCAACCCACAATGTTAAATTCTCCGCACCGCAAGGTCATGATCCGGCCTGGAACGCCGCCAATTCCCGCAATCGGCGCATTTTTAGCGATCGGGTGGGCCTGAAAGCCGGGCGAAACACCGAACCCTTCCTGCTCCAAGTCTATCGTCGCGATATGGGTGCGGGCACATTCATGATGATGAAAGATCTCTCGGCCCCGATTTTCGTGGATGGCAAACACTGGGGCGGCTTGCGTTTGGGATATACGTTCTGACGCATCCCCCCAACCTTAGCGCGCTAAAAAAATCCGCCGCACTTCAAAAGAAGGCGGCGGGAAGTACGATCTGAGACCCGCGGGGTTGATGGGATGAGGGACCATCACTGACGGGAACAGGTAAATGTCAGACCCAAGATTGGGCTGCGGGTTGGAGATCAGATCTGAGGCAAACGAAGATGGGCGTTACACCAAGGCCGGTAGGCTCAACCCACCCAAGAGGATGACCAAAAGTGCGATCGCACCGATCATGTCTTGTACCAGTGTTCCTTGCGACCGGGTGGCAACGGATTTGAGGTCCTTGATCATGTGAGCATCCTTTGAGACAGGTTGGTTAATGATGTGTTGCCACTTTGTTCTCATTTTCAAAGATCCATGTAAAGAACTTTTTAAGAACATTCGCGAACAAAATGAAATCCACCTGCGTTAAAATCTACTAACCCACTGAAATCAAACGGATTGCCTCATCCTTCCCCATCAACCAAAGAAGAACACGCACGGCCTGCCCGCGGTCGCTTGAAAGCGTCGGATCATCATGCATCAGCTTGCGCGCATCACTTTGCGCCAAAGCCATCAGCGCCGATTGCCGCTCCAAATCCGCCACCCGAAAGCGTGGTAGCCCGGATTGAGCCGTGCCCAACACGTCGCCCGCGCCGCGCATTGCCAAATCTTCCTCGGCAATGCGAAACCCATCTTCGGTCTCGCGCAAAATCTCCAACCTGCGCCGACCGGTCTCGGTCAGAGGCGGCTGATAGAGCAGCAAACAGGTCGAGGCGACATCGCCGCGCCCAACCCGTCCGCGTAATTGGTGCAACTGTGCCAGGCCAAAATGCTCCGCCCGCTCAATCACCATGATCGACGCATTGGGCACATTGACCCCCACTTCGATCACCGTTGTGGCCACCAAAACCGCAATCTCGCCCGCCGCGAACTGTGCCATGGTCCGGTCTTTGTCCTCAGGTGGCATTTGTCCATGCACAAGCCCAACATGCCCCTCGCCCAAAACCGCGCGCAGATGTTTGAACCGTTCCTCGGCGGCCATCATATCGACCAGCTCGCTTTCCTCGACCAGCGGACAAACCCAATAGGCCTGCCGTCCCTTCTCAATCGCACCCCGTAAATGTGCCACAACCTCGTCGATCCGATCCGTCGCACTTAGGGCCGTTTTGATCGGCGTGCGCCCAGGGGGCTTTTCGTCCAAAATCGACAGGTCCATATCGCCGTAATGGGCCAGGGAGAGCGAGCGAGGGATCGGCGTCGCCGTCATCACCAAAACATCCACCGCCTGCCCCTTTTGCGCCAAAGCCAAACGTTGCGTGACCCCAAACCGGTGCTGCTCGTCAATGATCGAGAGGCGTAAATCGTGAAATACCACCTCGTCTTGGAACACCGCATGGGTGCCGACAAGGATGTGAATGTCACCACGGGCAAGCGCATCGAGTTTGGCTTTGCGCTCTCGCCCTTTGTCGCGCCCGGTCAAAAGCTCAATCACAACACCCGCCGCCTCAGCCATGGGTTTGAGCCCCTCAAGATGTTGACGCGCAAGGATTTCTGTCGGCGCCATCATCACGCCCTGCCCGCCCGCCTCGACCGCGACCAAAAGTGCATCCAAGGCCACAAGCGTTTTCCCAGAGCCGACATCGCCCATCAAAAGCCGGTTCATCCGCGCAGGTTGCGCCATGTCTTCGGCGATTTCCGCCATCGCCCGCGCCTGTGCTCCGGTGGGCCTAAACGGCAAAGCGGCCAACATTTTTGCACGCAAATGACCATCGCCCACATTGATCCGGCCCTTGCCGCGACGCACCCGGGCGCGAGCCAAAGCCAAGGTCACTTGATGGGCAAAAAGTTCGTCGTAGGCCAATCGTTGCCGTGCGGGGGCGGTCGCCGCCACCTCATGAAGCGACAAAGGTCGGTGCGCCTGGGCCAAAGCGGAGTGAAACTCCGGCCAGCCTTCGCGCGCCCGCAAGGCCGGATCAATCCACTCCGCCATCTCCGGCACGCGCTCCAAAGCGCTTGCACTGGCCTTGGCCATGGTTTTTTGCGTCACCCCGGCGGTCAGCGGATAGACGGGTTCAAACTGCCCTAACTCCCCCGCCTCATCCGGCTCCAAAATGTGATCGGGATGCGGCATTTGATATTGATTGTCGTATAGCTCAACCTTGCCGGACAAAAGCCTGCGTTCGCCAATCGGCAATTGCGCCTCGATCCATTTCGGCGCGCCGCGAAAGAACACCACTTGAAAGGCGATCTCTGCATCTTCAACGATCACCCGATACGGCAGGCCTTTGCGCGTGGGCGGTTGATGGCGCAGCACCGTCACCTCGACCGTGGCGATCTCACCGGGCGCAATCTCGCGCAAACTGTCGCGCCGCCGCCGATCCACCACCGTATGGGGCAGCGTGAACAACAGATCACGCGGTCGCTCGATACCCATCGCCGGCAGCGCTTTTGCTGTCTTCGGCCCAACCCCCGCGAGGGTTTCAAGCCCGGCAAACAGCGGAAACAGGATATCCGGCCGCCCCGCGCTCATGCGGTGCCGATCAGGGCCAGCCAGCCGTCCTCGTCAAGCGTTTCGATGCCCAACTCGCGGGCTTTTTTCTCTTTTGACCCGGCACCCGGCCCCGCGACCAACAGGTCGGTTTTGGCGGAAACTGATCCTGAAACTTTCGCGCCCAAAGATTCGGCGCGGGCCTTGGCCTCGGCCCGGGTCATTTTTTCGAGCGTGCCGGTGAAAACCACGGTTTTGCCGCTCACCGGACTGTCATTTTTGGGTTTTGCCGCCTCAACGACGGTCAAATGCGCGACCAATCGGTCGATCGAGGCACGTTCTGCCTCTTGGTGGAAGGCAGTGATCACCGAGGTGGCCATGACCGCACCAACACCATCGACGGCCAAAAGATCCTCCCATTGCGTGCCAACACCGATCTGCGCCTCGGTCATCGCCGCCTCAAATGCGTCCCATGTACCGTAGGTTGTGGCCAAAAGGCTGGCGGAACTGTCGCCGACATGGCGGATACCGAGGGCAAAGATGAGTTTGGCCAAGGGGATGGTTTTGCGCACATCAATCGCGTCAAACAGGCTGTTGGCGGATTTTTCCCCCCAGCCTTCACGGTTTTTGAGCTGTTGCAGGCCCGTAGAGAATCGATCTCGCAGGGTGAAAATATCGGCAGGCTCTTTGATCCAGCCGTCTTTATAGAATTGTTCGACCTGTTTCGCCCCGAGCCCGTCTATGTCAAACGCGCCACGAGAGACAAAATGTTTCAATTTCTCAACGGCTTGCGCGGGGCAAATGAGACCGCCTGAGCAACGGCGCACCGCGTCGCCCTCTTCGCGGATCGCCTCGGAGCCGCATTCGGGACAGACGGTGGGATAGAGGAAAGGCACAGCATCATCAGGGCGTTTGCTCAGATCAACGTCGGCAATTTTGGGGATCACGTCTCCGGCGCGATAGACCTCAACCCAGTCGCCAACACGGATGTCTTTGCCGCCGCGAATTTCGCCACCTTTGCTGTCGCGTCCCGCGATGTAATCTTCGTTGTGCAGGGTCGCGTTGGAGACGACGACCCCACCCACAGTGACAGGAGTCAGGCGAGCAACGGGAGACAAAGCGCCGGTGCGGCCGACCTGAATGTCGATGGCTTCCAACCTGGTCCAAGCCAGTTCGGCGGGGAATTTATGGGCGATGGCCCATCGCGGCGTGGTGGAGCGAAAGCCAAGGCGGCGTTGCAGCGCGAGGTCATCAACCTTATAGACGACGCCATCAATGTCATAGCCTAACGTCGCCCGCTGGGCCTCGATGTTGTGATAATGCGCAATGAGATCGGTGATCTCTGTGAAGCGCCGGGTCAGCGGATTGATTTGAAAGCCAAGGGCCTGCAGGCGTCGGGTCGCGGCGGTTTGGGTATCGGCCAAGGGCGCGGACAACTCGCCCCAGGAGTAGGCGAAAAATTTCAGCGGCCTCGCATGGGTGATTTCGGGGTCGAGTTGGCGCAAGGACCCTGCGGCGGCGTTGCGCGGATTGGCGAATGTTTTGCCACCGCGTTCGGCGTGGCGGGCATTGAGCGCCGCAAAATCGGCATGGCTCATATAGACTTCACCGCGCACCTCAAGCACATCGGGGGCACCGTCCAGCGTTTGGGGAATATCCGCGATGGTTAGGGCATTGGCGGTGACATTTTCGCCAATCTCGCCATCACCACGCGTTGCGGCATGGATGATCTGGCCCATCTCGTAGCGGATGGACAGCGACAATCCGTCGATTTTGGGCTCCGCCGTATAGGCAATTTCGCCCGGCGCACCGAGATATTTGCGCACGGATTGGTCGAATTCCACCACGTCCTCATCGTCAAACGCATTGGACAGCGACATCATCCGCACGGCATGAGTGATTTTGCCAAAGCCCTCAGAGGGGGCTGCGCCGACCTGTTCACTGGGGCTGTCACTGCGTTTGAGATGTGGAAATCGCATCTCGATTTCGGCGTTTCGGCGTTTGAGCGCATCATATTCTGCGTCATCAAAGACCGGAGCGTCTTCGCGATGATAGGCGGCATTGGCCTGGGCCAAGAGATCGGCCAAACGCGCCAATTCGGCGCGCGCCTGCGCCTCATCAAGCTGATCTATGGCGATGTCTGCCGACATAAAAAAACCTCCCCGGAATGCGCCTGCCCTATGGTTTAGGAGAGGTGCGCGGGGAGGTCCAGTCTGATAGATCCACGAAGAGAGAGAAAACGCCAAAGCCACTCATCACATTCAGGCAGCACCCACCATCACACAGAGGCCTGAGCTGAGAACTGGTCGGGGGTTATGCGCCCATGGCCAGTTGTTCATCCATACCGCCTGCAGAGGGTTCCGGGTCGCGCAGAACATAGCCACGGCCCCAAACGGTTTCGATGTAATTGTCGCCATCGGTGGCATTGGCCAGTTTTTTGCGCAATTTACAGATAAAGACGTCGATGATTTTGAGTTCCGGCTCATCCATACCGCCGTAAAGGTGGTTGAGAAACATTTCCTTGGTGAGCGTAGTGCCTTTGCGCAACGACAGCAATTCGAGCATTTGATACTCTTTGCCGGTCAGATGCACGGGTTTACCGCCGACAGACACGGTTTTCGCATCGAGATTGACCTCGATTTTACCGGTGCGGATGATGGATTGCGAATGGCCTTTGGAGCGGCGGATGATCGCATGGATACGGGCGACCAATTCTTCGCGGTGGAACGGTTTGGTGAGGTAATCGTCGGCCCCAAATCCGAATCCCTTGATCTTATTTTCGGTGTCATCGGCACCAGAGAGGATCAAGATCGGCGTATCAACACGGGCCAAGCGCAATTGACGTAGCACGTCGTGACCGTTCATATCCGGCAGGCCGAGATCCAAAAGGATCAAATCGTAATCATAAAGTTTGGCGAGATCGATGCCCTCTTCACCCAAATCGGTCGTGTAGACGTTTAGATTCGCATGCGACAACATCAGTTCGATGCTTTTCGAGGTGGTGGGGTCGTCTTCAACCAGCAAAATACGCATACCCTAAATCTCCGTTGCTATCTTCTCATAAGCGTTCTTGTTGCGTTCGCTCCTTAGGAAGATGGTCAAAAATGGTTAACTACACGTTACCAATTTTAACCTTTTCGCATTTTCAACTCAGGGTTGTCTATATTTTTGTACCGCAGTGGCCTTTAGCGCCGCTTCCCCATACTCAGAAATGGCATTTTTCCAGGAATTGAACTCTTCTTCGGACAATCCATAGAGTTTCAGCGCCTCGGTTTGGGGAATCAACCCAAACACAACACCTTTGACAACCGAAGCCTTGCGCGACGCCACCCAGCGGCGCGTTTCTGCCGGAGGCAGGTCAGCACGGGTCATAATCGACCCATCCGGCAGGGTCACCGCGCGCGGTCCATCGACTTTTTTCAGATACATGGGCTCACCCTTCGTTAAATTGCACCCCTCTTTTGCAACAACTCCCTTAATGGGGGGTGAAACCGCCTCTTGAGAATAGGTCGTATTTTCCTATATTATGCTCCTATTCCCGAAAGGATTTGTTCATGTCTCATGACGGCGCTCTCCCGCTGAACTCTTTAGGCTTTGCCAAAGCCCCCCAAGACACCCGCGTCGTTGTGGCGATGTCGGGCGGTGTCGATAGCTCTGTGGTGGCCGCGCAGCTGGCCGAAGAGGGCTATGATGTCATCGGTGTCACGCTTCAGCTTTATGATCATGGCGCCGCTTTGGCCAAGAAAGGCGCGTGTTGCGCGGGGCGCGACATTCATGACGCGCGGCGTGTGGCCGAAGAAATGGGCTTTCCCCACTATGTGCTCGACTATGAAAACGTGTTCAAAGACGCGGTGATTGACGAGTTTGCCGACAGCTATCTGGCCGGGGCCACGCCTGTGCCCTGCATCCGCTGCAACGAGCGGGTGAAGTTCAAGGACCTGTTGGAAACCGCCAAGGATCTGGATGCCGATTGCATGGCAACGGGTCATTATATCCAACGCGTGATGGGGGCAAACGGACCAGAGCTGCATTCGGCGGCGGATGCGAACCGCGATCAGAGCTATTTCCTGTTCTCGACCAAGCCCGAACAGCTCGACTATTTGCGCTTCCCGCTGGGCCATTTGCCCTCAAAGGATGCGACCCGCGCCTTGGCGGCGAAATACGGGTTGAGCGTGGCGGACAAGCCCGACAGCCAAGACATTTGTTTTGTGCCAAACGGCAATTACGCGCAGGTGATCGAAAAACTGCGCCCCGGTGCCGCCGATCCCGGCGACATTGTCGATCCCGAGGGCAATGTGTTGGGCAGCCATAATGGGGTGATTCATTACACCATCGGGCAACGCCGCGGGCTGGGCATCGGCGGCTTGGCCGATCCGCTCTATGTGGTCAAACTCGATGTCGACAAAAAACAGGTCGTCGTTGGGCCAAAAGACATGCTCGCCACCCGCAAAATTCCGGTGCGCGAAATCAATTGGCTGGGTGATGAGCCCTTTACCTCACGCGCCGAATGGCATGTGGCGGTGCGCGTGCGCTCGACCCGGCCACCGCGTGATGCAATCATCCGGCCGATCTCGGACACCGAAGCCGAGGTCGAATTGTTTGTCGCCGAAGAAGGCGTCTCGCCCGGTCAGGCCTGCGTGTTCTACGACACCGACAGCCCGCGCATCTTTGGCGGTGGCTGGATTTGGCGGGGCTATTGAGATGCGAGCGCTGGCGCTGGCTTTGATGGCGGCTTTTCCAACAGCGGCGCTGTCTGATCCGGTGGGCGAATGCGGGGGCGGCTCTCAGGTTGAGATCGCCGACTGCCTTGCCCTGCAAGAGGACGCGGCGGAGCAGTCGATGCAAACCATCCTCGGCTTTGCCCGCGCCTCAGCGGCAGAGTTGGACGAGATCACCGAACGTTCTGTTGCCCTGCCTGCCTTGGAGGCGGCACAAACGGCGTGGGAGACCTACCGCGCTGCGCAATGTGACTTTATCGGCAGCACCTATGGCGGTGGGTCGGGCACGGGAATCGCGATCCGGTCCTGCCGGATTGAACTGACTCGCGCGCGTGAGACGGAGCTGCGCCACACTATTCGCTGAGGTCTTCAGGGGGCGACTGAGGCAAAAGATAGGCGACCAAATCCGCCCGATCCTGATCCGACCGCGTGCGGTGACGGGTCAGAAAAAGCGTCAAATCCTCTGGCGTCGCCTGCGATAAATCAAGCTGGGCCACATCGCGATGGCAGCGGGCGCAGGATTGGGTATAGATCATCGCCCCCTGCTCCGCATCGCCCAGTGGATCGGCGTAAAGCGGCAGGGTCATCAGCATCATCAGGGCAATAAAACGGATCATATCGGACCTCCAGTAAACAGTATAGCGCAGGGCGGGCCATCTGTCGTTGATCCAGAGCTACCCAGCGATGCCGTCCAAAATCGCCCGCGCCGCGCGCAGACCGGGGGCATCGCCGCCGCGACCTAGCCGCTCCATCGTCGCCGTGAGCGCATCGGTTTGCGCCTCGGGGTGCAGCAAGATGACGCTGAGCGCCGGGGCGATTTTCTCGGGGGTACAATTCTGCGCCAAAAACTCCGGCACAACCCGCGTTTCGGACACGAGATTGACCAAGGTCACCGTGTCGATCAGCAATTTGCGCTCGACAATCTTTTGGGTCAGCCAATTCATTTTATAGGCGATAACCATCGGCGTATCATTCGCCGCCAATTCCAAGGACACCGTGCCAGAGGCCGCCAGCGCCATATCGGCGGCTTTGAAGGCGGCGCGTTTCCCGGCGCGGTCGGAGGCCTCGATCAGGATCGGCGTCGCCGCCCAGTTCGAGGTCAGCTCGCGCACCAGATCCTCGACGCCCTGCGCCATTGGCAAAACGATCCTGGCGCTGGGGTGGGTTTGGGCGAACAAAGCCAAGGTCGCGCCAAAGGTCTCCGAAAGCCGCGTGACTTCGCCTTTGCGCGAGCCCGGCAGGACCAGGACCAAGGGCGCATCACCGACCTGATGTCGCTCGCGAAAGGCCGTCACCTCGGCCTCTGTGGCGATCTCATCGGTCACAACAGGGTGGCCGACAAAATCACAGCGCAATCCAACGCCGGTGAAATACGGCGGTTCAAACGGGAACAGCGCCAACACTTGATCGACCCGCGCGGCCATTTTCGCCGCCCGTTCGGGCCGCCACGCCCAGACTGTGGGCGCAACGTAATGACAGACGCGAATGTCGGAACGGGCTTTGATGATGTCGGCCACGCGCAGGCAGAAATCCGGGCTATCAATGGTCAAAACCACATCGGGTTGCCAGTCTAAAATGGCCTCGGCGACCTCGCGAATGCGGCGTTTGAGGTGGAAATATTTCGGCAGGATTTCCATGATCCCCATCAGGGAAAGCTCTGACATCGGGAATTGGCTGACCAGCCCCGCCTCCGCCATCATCGCGCCGCCGACACCGCGAAACTCCACATCACAGAGCGTTTTCAGCGCATCCATACAGGACGCGCCAAGCTTGTCGCCCGAGGCCTCGCCGGCAATGACAAAGACTTTCAGGCTCATAACGCTTTCAAGAACATGCCCGCCTCCGCAATCCGCGCTTTGACCGCATCCGCGTCCAAAACAATCACCTGCCCGGCTGGGATCACAACCCCGCCGATGCCCGCATTATGTGCCGCCGTGATCGTGTCCGGGCCGATGGTCGGCATGTCGATGCGCAGGTCCTGACCACGTTTCGGGCCTTTGACAAACACCCCCGGCGCGCGGCGCAGCGGATCGGGGGTTTGCGCGACATAGGCCAACATCGCATCCGTGCCTTGCACCGTCTCGATGCCCAACATCTGCCCCCCGGCGCAGACCGCACCCTGACCGACATCCAAGGGTGACAGCGCGTCCAAAACCGCCTTTGCCCGTGCCGCATCCGCCTCATCCTGCGCGGTCGGTTTACGACCCCAAATCGTGCCTTTTTCCAACACCAGATCCGGGCAAATCTCGGTGGCGGAGCGGATCATGAAGCCTTGGGTTTCAAACACAGAGATCACCTCGCGCAGCAGACCATCATCGCCCTTGCCCAAAGACATGGCAAGTTTGAGCGCATGGCGATCCATCAGCACCGGATTTATTTTGGGCCGCGCCATGGCACCCGCAAACGTGACCGCCACAACATCGCGCGCTTTCAAGTCCTTGAAGAGTTTACCGAGTTTTTCGACCCGCGCCGCAACATGTTCCGCGCCCTCGGGCACCGGAATATCGGAGAAGGTGACATAGACCGGATGGACCAATGCATTCGCCAGTGTCACAGGCAAGCTGCCCGATCCGGCGATGATGGCGGTGCGTTTGACCGGACGCGTCTCTGTGCGCCTTTCCGGGGAGGTCATCGGCACACCCTCATTTTGGCGTCAAAAACCCGCGGTCGCTGTCGCCCATGACAAAGGCCACCATGCGGGCGACATAATCGCTGTCGAAATCTTCGGACAGTCGCTGGGCCCGATCTTTGAACGCGCCTTCGCCCTGTTTGAGCATCTGAAACGCCGCGCGCAACTGGTTGATGTCGTCGCGGGCCACGCCTTTGCGTTTGAGCCCCACAAGGTTGAGCCCATCAAGTTCTGCGCGCGGACCTTGGACCAACGCATGCGGCAGGACATCGGCTGTGACCATAGAGAGCGCGCCGATGATGGCGCCCTGCCCGATCCGCACCCATTGATGAATGCCCGACAGGCCGCCGACGATCACATCGTCTTCGATCACACAATGCCCGGCCACGGCGACCGAATTGACCAAAATCACCCGATCCCCGATCTGGACGTCATGGGCGACATGGGCGCAGGCCATGAACAAGCCATCGTCGCCCACGCGCGTCACCCCGCCGCCCCCTTCGGTGCCAAGATTCATCGTCACATATTCGCGGATGCGGTTGCGTTTGCCGATCACAAGGCGGGTCTCTTCGCCTTTAAATTTCAAATCCTGCGGGATCGCCCCGATCGAGGCGAATTGAAACACCGTGGTCTCGTCGCCGATCTCGGTCATGCCCTCGATCACCACATGGGATTTGATCACCACCCCTGCGCCCAACCGCACCTTAGGCCCGATCGAACAAAACGGGCCAATCTGGCAGCCCGCGCCAATCACGGCCCCCTCTTCAATGACAGAAGAGGGATGGATTTTGGCGCTTGGGTCGATGAGGCTCATGAGATCGCTCCTGATCAGGTGTTGGACGCAGACAGGTCCATCATCGCGGTAAACGAGGCCTCACAGGCCACCTCGCCATCGACTTCGGCGCGGCCATCGAATTTCCACACTTTGCCACCGCCGCGTTTGACCGTGACATGCATCTTAAGCTGATCACCCGGCACCACTTTGCGGCGGAATTTACAGCCGTCGATGTTCATGAAAAACACGTTAAACACCTTATCGGCCAAGTCCATATGCACGCCGACCAACACAGCCGCCGTTTGCGCCATCGCCTCGACAATCATCACGCCGGGCATCACCGGCATGCCCGGAAAATGCCCGGTGAAATGCGGTTCATTGAAAGTGACGTTTTTGATGCCGGTGCAACCGGTGCTGGTGTCGATGTCGATCACCCGATCCACCAACAAAAACGGATAGCGATGCGGCAAAATCCGTTGAATCAAATCAATATCGGCGGTTTTCAGATGGTCCGTCATATCTCTTCCCTCGGCCTTTGATCTTATCTTTATCTGTGTCACGCGACGCCGGGTCCAAGCATACGGGCCAGATCGGTCCCATGTGCCAGTCTGGCATAAAATTCGTCCCGTTTTCTACCAACAGCGCCCCGCGGTGACAAGCGGTGTGGACGCCTCAGGCCTAGTCAGCGGTTTTGGGTTGGGTGTCTTGCGTTTCTGCGTCTTCTGCGGGCGGCTCTTTGGGCGCTGTGGCCGTGGCGGCGTCACGCTGGGCCTGAATCGCATCCAGCCGATCAATGACAACTTTTGTGACATCAATCGAACCGGACATCAGATACACCTGTTGCCGTTCAAACACCACCACCGCCCCAAGATCGCGCGCGACACGGGTCAGGACCGTGTTCATCTCGGTCTCCATCTCTTCCAACGCGCTGTCATAGAGGCGTTGCACCGCTTGCGCCTTTTCGTCCTGTTGCGCGCGCACCTCGGTGACTTTGGCGTCAAACTCGGCAGCGCGGGCGCGAAAGGCCTCTTCGCTCATCATCTTGCGTTGGTCGGAGATTTCCTGCTCTTCGGCTTCCAGATCGGCGTAGATTTGGTCGTTCTCCGCCAAAAGAGCGGCACGTTCCGACTCGATCTGGGCTTCGAGCGCCACGCCCATCTGACTTTGCGCTATGATCCGGGCCCGGTCAAAGGCCAAAATCGGAAAGATCTGCTCGGCCTGAATCTGCTGGGCCTGAGGCTGCTCAGACTGAACCTGTGGTGTTGCACGGCTCGGGGCCTCTTGGGCCAAAGCTGGGGGCGCGCCCGTCACAACGGCCAGCCCTGCCCCCAGCATTGCCAAAGACCACAGCCGCAGACCCGACATCAGAAGCTCGTGGAGATGGTCAGGTCGAAGCTCTGCTCTTTGTCATAGTCTTCCTTATCCAACGCCTTGGTAAAGTTGAACCGCAGCGGCCCCAAAGGTGTGGTCCAGAAGATCGACGCACCAATCACTGAGCGCCAGTTCGGATCATCACTCCCGGCAATAATGGCGGTTGTGTCGTCAAGACCCCAGACGGAGCCATAGTCAAAGAATACGCCACCTGTGAGGCCGTATTCTTCCGGCAAGCCCAACGGGAAATCGGCCTCAAGACGCGCCACAGCGTAATAATTGCCGCCCAAAGCCAGATCATTGGTGGTTGACCGCGGGCCAATGCCGCCCGTTTCAAAGCCACGGATGATCGACGGGCTATTGAAATAGCGGTTGGACACGCGCGTGCCATCGTCGCTTTCAATGATCCCGCCCTCAACGGTGGCGCGCAGGGTCACCTCTTCGTTCAGGACTTTCATTTCGCCGGTCAGTTCCGCCGAGGTGCGGGTGAAATCAACGTCGCCACCGATCACACCGGCATAATCCTGACCAAATTTAAACAGCAAGCCCGCATTCGGATTAAGCCCGGTGCGGCGGGTGTCATAGCTATAGCTGTAGCCCAGCGAATGCGTCACCAGCCCGCCCGCGTCGATGTCGGCTTGGATCTGAGACGGCAGATCGGCGTAATTGCTGTCAACCTCGCGGACTTCGCTCCACTCGCCACGGTAATTCAGCGTCAAAACACCGTTTTGCGAGATCGGGAAGGACAGGCGCGGCGAAAGATACGCCCGGCGCACGTCATGGTCGGCGTAGCCCGGTTGCGAGCTGCTGATCCCGGCCCCAAAGCCAAAACCGACATCACGCCCGAGGAATGCAGGTTCGAAAAAGTTGAACGACAGATTACCATCGTCAAGTTTCGTGGTCAGGTTGAAAGACAGGCTTTGCCCCCGGCCCAGGAAATTTGCCTCGCTGAAAGAGGCCACAAGATTGGCCCCGTCCGAAACCGAGAAGTTGGCCCCAAAGGTGAAAGAGCCGGTCGGTTTTTCGGTGACATTGACATCGACCACGACCTGCTCGCCAGAGGAGCCTTCGCGGGTGTTCACATCGGCGTTGGAGAAAAAGCCAAGGGCGCGGATGCGGTCCGCCGCTTCGCGAATTTCGCGCGGGTTGAACGGGTCGCCTTCGACCACTTTGAACTGATGGCGCACCACGCGGTCCAATGTGGTGGCATTGCCTTCGATGTCGATGCGTTCGACAAAGACGCGCGGGCCACGCACAAGGGCAAATTCGATGTCCAGCGTCTGGGCGCGGTCATTGCGGGTGACTCGCGGCTCGACCCGCAGGAAATCAATCCCCTTCTTCGTCGCCAGCGTTTCCATCCGGGCGATCACATTGTCCACGGCAAGCGGCGAATAGGTCTGGCCACTGCGGATATTGACAACCTTTTGGAACTCTTCCGCGTCGGCCTCATCAAGCCCGGAGACTGTGGAGATCGTGCCAAATTCGTATTTCTGGCCCTCGCGCACGTTGAAGGTCAGGAAATAGGCGTTGCGTTCGCGCGAAAATTCGGCGGCGACGTTCAACACCTGAAAATCGACATAGCCGCGCGAGGTGTAGAAATCCATCAACACCCGTTTGTCGAATTCGATGCGGTCTTCGGCATAGGTGTCTTTGCCGATGATAAAGCGGAAAATCCCCGCCTGTTTGGTTTCCAGCACGCGGCGCAGACGCGAGTCTGAAAATTCACGGTTGCCGACAAAGCTCAGCCGCTCAATCTCAACGCCTTTGCCCTCGGTCACCTCAAACACCACATCCACGCGGTTGTCATTGCGGCGAATGATTTTCGGGGTCACGGTGGCGACAAGCTGACCTTTGACCTCATAGGCCTGTGTCAAAGCGGCGGCGTCTGCTTCGGCGTTGGCGGGCGAATAGACCCGGCGCACTTGCGTCGACAACATCGGCATCAACGCATCGTCAGAGATTTTGCGGTTGCCCTCAATCGAGATGCGCGACACCACCGGGTATTCGCTGACTTTGATCACCAAAGTCGATCCGCTTGGGATAAATTCAACGGTTTCAAACAGTCCAGAGGCCAAAACCTTTTGATAAGCGTCATTCAACTCAGCAGCGGAGACGCTCTGACCCCGAGCGATTCCCGCGTAAGACAGGATGGTATCCGCCGAGACCCGCTGTGCGCCCTCAATCGTGACGTTGGAAAAGCGATAGCTCTGCGCCTGTGCCGCCGTGGGGAACATGGCATAAGACACTGATGTTGCTGCAAAAGCTGCAAAAGAGAGGGCAAAGGCACGCGCGGCAATGCGCTGTTTGCGACGGGTCGACTTTTGAATGATGGACACCATGACAGCTTTCTCGAAATTCCACAAAACGTTGTAGCTGAGTACCGGGATTACGGCCTCTTGTCAAAAGCCTAGCCCGCAGCACAGGCACCTTAACGCTGTGGCATTTACGCGAGGGGGTCATGCGCAAAACAAAAGGACCATCGCGATGCGAAAGCCCCTGCTTTGAAATCATAGAGATGCAGCTTTGTACTCGGGGGACATCCCCCACATGTTCAGCTCCCGTTCAGAGGAAAAACTGGCCAAAAAACGCTCCGGCGACCAGCGCCACGGTGATCGTTGCCGCGTACAAAAGACGATCCCAATTGAGATCGGCCAATTGCGAAAGGCTGCGATAGCTTGCACGAATTGCGGTCATCTCAGTCCCATCCTCTCTGTCACAGGCCCAAATCCTGGGCCTTTTCAGGTATTTCACGCGTCGCATCGGCGCTCTGACAGAGGGATACATTTCGAATATGGCAAGAGTTGGGCCGTTTTCTCAATCACCTTGAAAAAACAGCTCCTCAATCGCGCAGAGACCGTCTGTTTTGATCACACACAGAACAGATCCGCAGACAGCCCAAGCACCATAAAGCTCAGGATCACCACAAGACCCACGGTCATCATCACGCCCACGGCCCGATCCGGCAAAGGTTTGCCGCGCACCGCCTCATAGGCGTAAAATACCAGATGCCCGCCATCGAGCACCGGGATCGGGAACAGGTTCATCAGGCCGATGGCCGTCGACAGGGTCGCAATGGTCAAAAAGAACGAGGACACACTCACGGAAGCCGCCGAGGACACGACCTGTGCGATCCCCACGGGGCCTGACAGGTTACAGGCCGAAATCGCGCCGATCGACATGTTGTAAATCGCCGACAAGGACAACGAAATCACCGCCCACACTTGGCCCACCCCGGCGCTGATCGCCTCGCCAAAGGACACAGGCACCGAGCCGATGGTGAAATAGGTGCCGCCCGCGATGCCAATCATGTAGCGGGTCTCAAATCCGCCTTCGGGCAGCGGCAGATCGCGTTGGCGCGGCGTCATTTTGGCTTCAAAGGTTTGACCATCACGCAGCACGGTCAGGGTTGCTTCGCCGCCTTTGAAATTGCTGAAATAGGCCAAAAGATCGCCAAAGGTCGCAACCTCCACCCCGTCAATCGCGGTGATCATATCGCCGGTTTCCAGCCCCGCGTCTTTGGCGGCGGATTTCATGCTAAACTCGTCGATCCGCGCCGGAAACGGATGCGGCGCTTCGACCGTTTGTTCAACGCCATCGCGCAGCACGGTATAGGGCAAACTCATCTCATGCGGCAGGCTGGCGATAAAATCGCTATAGCCTTCAAGACCTTCGGGCACCGGGGTCCCGGCAATCGCCACGATTTCATCACCCGGTTCGATGCCCACCTCGATCGGCATTTTGGAAATCTCATCAACGATCAACACATCGCCGGATTTGCCCATGGTGAACAGCACAGCGACAAACACCAGCGCCGAAAAGATAAAGTTGAACACCGGCCCCGCCGCGACCGTCAGTGTGCGCGCCCATAGCGGTGCCCCCGGCATGGTGTGGCGGGCCTCATCCGGGCTCAGGCCCTCGACCGCATGGGCGTCGGGAGCGGAGGCGGCATTGGCGTCGCCGGCGAATTTCACATAGCCCCCAAAAGGCAGCGCAGCGAGTTGCCACACCGTGCCGCGTTTGTCCTTGCGCGACCAGATCACTTTGCCAAAGCCCAGCGAGAACACATCCGCCTTGATCCCGGACCAGCGCCCGACGATGTAATGGCCGTATTCATGCACGGTGACGATGATCGACAAGGCAATGATAAACACGATGACCGTATAGGCGGTGTTGCCAAAGCTCATCAGAAGCGTGGTGAAATCCATGGGCTGTCGATCCTCTGATCTCTTTAAATTTCTGTGGCGGTTTCCGCCTTAGAGTGTTTTTTGCACCGAGAACGCGCGGGCTCTCGCCTCTTTATCCGCTTCCAGCACATTATCCAAGCTCAAGGCGTTGACCCGCAGGCTCACACCCGATGACATGTCTTTGAGGACCGTTTCCACGATCCGCGCCATGTCCAAAAATCCAATTTTTTCGGCGATAAAAAGGTCCAAAGCCGCCTCTTTTGCGGCGTTGAACACGGCCCCGGCCAAGCCGCCAATCGCCATCACCTCACGCGCCAATCTGAGCGCCGGGAACCGGACCTCATCGGGCGCTTCGAACTGTAGCGTGCCGATTTTGGCCAGATCCAACCGCGCCACCGGCAAATCGCGCCGCTCTGGCCAATGCAGCGCATAGCCTATGGCGTGGCGCATATCGGGTGCGCCCAGATGCGCCATCAGCGCCCCGTCGCGAAACCCGACCAGCGCATGCACGTAGGAGCCGGGATGCACCAACACCTCGATCTGTTCCGGCGCAAAGCCGAAATATTCCCGCGTTTCAATCAGTTCCAGCGCCTTGTTAAACATCGAGGCGGAATCAATCGTGATCCTCTGCCCCATATCCCAAGACGGATGTGTGCAGGCCTCGGCCAAGCGCGCGGTTTTCAGACGCTCCAGAGACCAGTCGCGAAACGGCCCGCCCGAGGCGGTGATGATCACCCGCTCGACCTCGGATTGATCCTCGCCCACCAGCGCCTGAAACACCGCCGAATGTTCGGAATCCACCGGCAAAATCCGCGCGCCGTGGCTGTGCGCCGAGCGCATCAACAAAGGCCCGGCTGTCACAAGACTTTCTTTGTTCGCCAGCGCCAAGGTCGTGCCGTGGCGCAGCGCATGAAGGCCGGGAGCCAACCCCGCAGCACCGACAATTGCCGACATGGTCCAATCGACCTCGCGCTCCGCCGCTTCAAGCAGCGCATGTGCGCCCGCCGTGGCCTGAATGCCAGTGCCAGACAGCGCCTCGCGCAGCGCCGGAAGACAATCGTCATAGGCGGTCACCGCGACTTCGGCTCCAAGCGCTCGCGCGTCATGCGCCAAAAGATCGACATTGCGCCCGCCGGTCAGCGCGACCACGTCATAGGCCTCGCGGTCACGTCGGATCAGGTCAATCGTGGACTGGCCAATGGAGCCGGTCGCGCCGAAAATGGAAATACGTCGCATGACCTATCCAAACAGCAGGTTGAGCAAAAAAGCCAGTGCGCCGAGCGCCAAAAGCGCGTCAAACCGGTCCAAAACCCCGCCATGGCCGGGGATGATATTGGAGCTGTCCTTGATCCCCATCCGGCGCTTCAACCCGCTCTCCAAAATATCGCCAAGCTGTGAGGCGAAGGCCAGGATCACCGAGGAGGTGATGAAAAACCAATAGCGCACGAAACCTTCGGGCATGAATTGATGCGCATAGGCTGCCAAAATGGCCACACCAATCCAGCCGCCCAAAATACCGGACCACGTTTTTTTCGGACTGATGCGGGGCCAGAATTTTGGCCCGCCCAAGGTTTTGCCAACCAAATAGCCCATACTGTCGGCAACGATCACCAAGCCGATGATGTAAAGCAACAGAGTGCGCCCGCCTTGGGAGGACAGTTGCAACAGACCCAGACAGCCAAAGACCAGTATGACGAAATAGCCGACAAGCGCTGCGACATCGCCGGGGGCAAAGCCACCCTGCCCGCCTTTGTGGCGCGCCATGCGCACCAGTTCCCACGCCCCGATCACTCCCGCCAATATCACCAGTGCACGAAACGCCCCATGCCCGGACAGCACCGCGCCCAAACCGAGCGCGACCATCACAATCGCCGACAAAATCCGCGGTCGTAAATCGCGCCAGTTGCCTTTGGTCAGAAAGCGGGGGCCAGATTTTGATGGGGATTTTGGCTTAGTTGGGCGATCCGTCACGATTTGACCCCGCCAAAGCGGCGATCCCGATGGGCAAACCGCGCCATGCAATCGGCAAAGACCTCTGCGGTGAAATCCGGCCAGAGCGTGTCGATGAACTCATATTCCGAATAGGCCGATTGCCACAAAAGAAAGTTGGAAATGCGCGCCTCGCCCGAGGTGCGGATCACCAGATCGGGGTCGGGCAAGACCCGCGTGTCGAGGTAGCGCGTCAACGTGGTTTCATCGACCGTTTCCGGGTCCAACACGCCGGTTTTGACATCGCGCGCCATCTCTTTGATCGCGCGGGACACCTCGTCGCGACCGCCATAATTGATCGCAATGGTCAGATGCACCTTGCTGTTCTCGCAGGTCACCGATTCAAGCTCGTCCATCAGCGCAATCAGTTTGTTGTCCAACCTTGGCCGATCGCCAATAAAGCGCACCCGCACGCCTTCGGCGACCAAGCCTTTGAGTTCGCTCTGAATATAGCGGCGAAACAGCGACATCAGACCCGAAACCTCGGTTTGGGTGCGTTTCCAGTTCTCGGTCGAGAAGGCAAAGATGGTCAGGTATTTGACCCCCAGATCGGGACAGGCGCGCACGATCTCTTTGACCCGTTTGGCCCCCGCATGATGACCAAAAAGACGCGGTTTGCCGCGCGATTGCGCCCAACGGCCATTGCCATCCATAATCACGGCCACATGGGTGGCGCGTTCTGCATTCGGCTCAGATTGAGCGCCAGAGGCACAGGTCTCTGTGCTCTCGGCTGTGCCTTCCGGCGTCTGGTCTGGCCTTATTTTGGGCATCATGCCTCTCTGTCTGAACTGTGGTCCTCAATACGACCACAGTCTCGTCTCTACACTCAAAGCGCCCCCGAGGGGAGCGCTTCTCATTGAATTCAGCGCATTTTTGAGCGCAGTGGCGGGGTTTTGCCGAAAGATTGATGCCACCGCGCGCGCAAGGACGTCTTGGAAAAAGACGCCATAGAAAAGGCGCCTTAGACCTGCATGATCTCTTCTTGCTTGTGCTCAAGCATTTCGTCGATGCGTTTGATATGAGCGTTGGTGAGATCCTGAACTTCGGATTCCCAAATCTTCTGGTCATCCTCTGACATGCCGTCGCCTTTGGCGCGTTTGATTTGCTCCATGCCATCGCGGCGCACGTTGCGCACAGCGACGCGGGCGTGTTCGGCATACCCGCCCGCCACTTTGGTCAATTCGCGGCGGCGCTCTTCGTTCAACTCGGGGATCGGCAACATGATGATCGTGCCATTCAGTTGTGGGTTGATGCCAAGGCCGCTTTCGCGAATGGCTTTTTCAACCTTGTTGACCAGACCTTTGTCCCAGACGTTGATCGTCACCATCCGGGGTTCGGGCACGTTAACTGTGCCCACTTGGTTGATCGGGGTCATCGAGCCGTAGGCATCCACCATGATCGGTTCCAACATCGAGCCAGAGGCACGGCCTGTGCGCAGGGAGGCAAATTCCGTACGCAGATTGGCCAAAGCGCCATCCATACGTTTGGACAGATCGTCTGTATCGAGCATAAAATCTTCGGACATTGGGTGTTTCCCCTTATTTCTCGCATCTTCCACCCCAAGAGACGGGGCGGGTCGCAGCGCTTATAGCCGGATCACTTGACGGCTGTATAGGTCTCGCCGCACGCAAATGTCATCAGCGGGGCGAAACCTGCGGTTGGCCGCGCCTGATCGACCTGCGTGTCAGTGCACATCAGCTGACGGTGGTGTAAATCCCCTCGCCCGCCAAAATCGAGCGAAAGCCCCCCGGCGCATCCAGCGGGAACACGATCAGCGGCAGGTCATTGTCGCGCGCCAAGGCAATCGCGGAGGCGTCCATGACCTTAAGGTTCTTGCGCAGCACCTCGTCATAGCTGACGTGATCATAGCGTTTCGCATCCGGGTTGGTTTTGGGGTCTTTGTCATAAACGCCATCGACGCCGTTCTTGCCCATGAAAATCGCCTCGCAGCTCATTTCATTGGCCCGCAGCGTCGCCGCCGTGTCGGTGGTGAAATAGGGGTTGCCGGTGCCGGCGGCGAAAATGCAAATCCGGCCTTTCTCAAGGTGGCGCACGGCGCGGCGGCGAATGTAGGGCTCTGCGACTTCGTTCATGGTGATGGCTGAAATCACCCGCGTGTTGATGCCGAGGCCCTCAAGGGCGGCCTGCATCCCAAGCGCGTTCATCACAGTGGCGAGCATGCCCATGTAATCGGCCGTGGTGCGTTCCATCCCCTGCGCCGAGCCTTGTAGCCCGCGAAAGATGTTGCCGCCGCCGATGACCATGCAAATCTCGACACCCAGATCATGCACCGTTTTCACTTCGTTGGCGATCCGTTCGACCGTCGGCGGGTGCAGACCAAAGCCCTGCGTGCCCATCAGCGCCTCGCCTGAAATTTTCAACAGCACACGTTTGTATTTCGTGGCAGGATGACCCTGTTCCGCGTTGCTCATCTGATGTCCCCGGCGTTATGTCTGTGATCATGTCTGAAATCGGTGCCAAAATGAGCCAAAATCGGCAAAGGTTCAATGCAGCATCTGAGATATTTTTCCCGCTCCCCCTCTGGACAAGCCGCGCACAGAATGTCACCCGAAACCTCATGACCCTGCCCTTTGACATATCGCCGGATCAGCCGGTGCTCATCGCCGGTCCGACCGCCGCCGGGAAATCCGCGCTCGCCCTTGAGATTGCGACCACCCAAGGCGGCGTGATCGTCAATGCCGATGCGCTGCAAGTGTTTGACAACTGGCGGGTTTTAACCGCAAGGCCGGGGCCGGAAGACACTGCACTGGCCCCGCATGCGCTCTATGGCCATGTGCCCGGAGACAGCGCCTATTCGGTCGGTCATTGGCTGCGCGATGTCACCCCCTATCTGCACGGTCAGGCGCGGCCCATCATCGTTGGCGGCACAGGGCTTTATTTTTCAGCACTGACTGAAGGCTTGGTCGAAATTCCCGCCACACCGCCGGAGCTGCGCGCCGAGGCCGATCAACGGCGCGCAAATGAGGGAGGACATACCGGGCTTTTGACCGAACTGGACGCCGAAGATCCGCGCACAGCCGCTAAAATAGACCGGCTGAACCCGATGCGGGTACAGCGGGCGTGGGAGGTGTTGCGCGCCACCGGGCGAGGTCTGGCCGATTGGCAGGCCGACACACCACCACCGCTGTTGCCGCTCTCCGCCTGTTGCCCCCTCGTCTTGGACGCGGATCGCGATTGGCTGGCGGAACGGATCGCACGGCGATTCGCATTGATGCTCGATCAGGGGGCTTTGGACGAAGCACGGGCCAATTTGGCCACATGGGACCCCGCCGCCCCGTCATCCAAGGCCATCGGCGCGCCGGAATTGATCGCATATCTGCGCGGCGAGGTGACACTTGCAGCGGCAAAACAGGCCGCAACCATCGCGACCCGGCAATATGCCAAGCGTCAACGCACTTGGTTTAGGGCGCGCATGGGGGCATTCCACAAGATATCGCTACCGTAACCAGCCCTAGGATAACATCCAGACACACATGTCATTGAAATGCCTTCATATTTCCTTTGACAGCGGAGATGTGACGCTTAGTGTGGCAAAAGTTATACAAATCGAACACGTCGGATCACCATGGCCGTTTCTGAGACACGCAAAATCTTCAAAACCCTTCCGCTGGGTGAAATGACCGCCTCCGCGACCTCCACGCGCGAACCAACGGAACCGGTCTCCGTATCCCGTCCACGCAAGGCATCTGTGGCCAGAATCCCCGAAATACCCGCCCCGCCCGCCTACCGGGTTCACCCGTTGGGCCGGGGCAGCGCCTCGTTGTCGGCCAGTGCAAAATGGCGCACCGAAGCCATGCGCAGCCATCGCAGCCCGACGCTGTTGTGGTTCACACGCGGTCAGGGGCGGATTACCGTTTCGGGCGTGACCCGTGGCTTTGGACCGCACAATCTGATCTTTTTGCCCACCCGCACCATGTATGGGTTTGAACCGATCGGACAGGTGATGGGCCATGCCGTGCATCTGCCCGAGGACCCCGCTTTGGCACTGCCGCAAGAGCCGCTGCACATGCGGTTTCGTGAGGTGATCCAACAAAATGAGATCACCGGGATGATCGAGACTCTTCAGCGCGAGATTGATCAATCTCAGCCGGGCCGCGAACGCGCCATGGCGCTTCAGGCCGGAATGATTTCCGTCTGGCTGGAACGGCAAATGAGCATCATGCCCGAATATAACCTCACGCCTGACGCCTCGCGCCGATTGGCGGCTGCCTATACATCCCTGGTTGAAAATGAACTCTATGACGGCCGCACGGTGACACATTTTGCCGCTGAACTGGGTGTCACACCCGGCCATCTGTCGCGGGCGTGCAACATCGCCTGTGGTCGGTCTGCCTCTGCGATTTTAGCCGATCGGGTGCATTTCGAAGCGCGCCGGATGTTGGCCGAAACCGACCTGCCGATCAAAACGATTGCGGAGAAATTAGGGTTTCATTCGGCGGCCTATTTCAGCCGGGCGTTTCACAAACACACCGGGCACACGCCGCGCGATTTTCGTCAAAACAGTTGATCAACACGTCACTGGCGTGGTTTTGGGGATCATTGTCTTGAGGCCACGCCAGTCCCAAAGGTATAAACGCTCCCCCAGAGCATTTATTAAAGAGGCGTCAGGACCCCCAAATCACCCGAACGTAATTCATCGTTTCTTTATAGGGCGGCACGCCGTTGTATTTGGTCACCGCCTCAGGCCCCGCATTATAGGCTGCAAGGGCAAGGCGCCAATTGCCAAATCGGTTGTACATCTGACGCAGGTAACGCGCGCCACCTTCGAGGTTTTGCGCCGGATCGTTGATATTGACTCCCAACCGACGCGCCGTTTCCGGCATCAATTGCGCCAATCCGGTTGCGCCCACCGGGCTTTTGGCGCGCGGGTTCCAGCCACTTTCCTGTTGCACGAGACGCAGGAACAAATCGGTCGGCACCCCATGTTTGCGCGCGGCATTTGTCGCCACGGGCAACCATTCGCCCTTATAGGTTCCCATAAACGGCAGGCCGACAGTGGCGCCGCCAAACCGTTCCGGCTGAAGGGTCACGGAATTGGAATATTGATCCGCCGCACGGCCATCCAAAACGTCCAGTTGCGAACTGAAAATCGCCAAACGGTTTTTGGTCGAAAATATGTCTTCGGCCCCTGCTGCGCCGACAAAACCCGTCGCGCAAAGGACCCCAAAGAGGCCAACCCGAAGAGCCGCACCGCGACCACACCCCGTCACACCCATCACGCTCGTTCCAATTCTTGTGATCACTCGCGCGCAATATAGGCACAAAGCCCCGCCTTTCCAAGCGCCTCGGTGCCGCAGGCGGATTTTGGCCCTTTCCTTGCGCGCCCGGGTTTGGTGTAAGGTGCCTCTAACGTAAGATTCTGTAAAACATCTCTGGGAGTAGATCGCATGGCCGGTTCGGTGAACAAAGTCATCCTCATAGGCAACCTTGGACGCGACCCCGAAGTGCGGACATTCCAAAATGGCGGCAAAGTGTGCAACCTGCGCATCGCTACCTCTGAAACTTGGAAAGACCGTACCACGGGCGAACGCAAAGAGCGCACCGAATGGCATTCCGTTGCAATTTTCCAAGAGGGCCTCGTGCGCATTGCCGAGCAGTATTTGCGCAAGGGCTCGAAAGTCTACATCGAGGGCAAACTCCAGACCCGCAAATGGCAGGACCAGTCCGGTCAAGACAGATACACCACCGAAATCGTGCTTCAGGGCTTTGACGGCGTGTTGACCATGCTCGATGGCCGAGGCGAAGGTGGCGGTCAAGGTGGTGGTGGCCAAGGCGGTGGTTACGGCGGTGGCTCTGGTGGCTACGATCAAGGCGGCGGTTACGATCAAGGCCCCTCTGGCGGCTATGACCAAGGCCCGTCCTCGGGGGGCGGCGGTGGCCGTCCGGCGATGGACGACGACGAAATCCCGTTCTGATCCCGTTTCAAACCCCGCCCTCGTGGCGGGGTTTTTCGTATCACGACCAAAGGTTGAAAAGATGAAAAAAGTCCCGAAACCCACCACGGATGATGCCCTGATCCAAGAGTTCTTGGCCAAGGGCGGCAAGGTCAGCGTTGGCAAAACCAAACCCATGCCGCATGATATCGGGTTGAGCAAAAACGTCTGGGGAGCGAAACTCACCAAAGAAGAAAAAGCCGCCAGAGATGGCGCGTTGCCAGAGCCGCCCAAGACCAAAGCGCGCAAAAAATAACAACAGCATCCGGGCTGTGCGGGCTGGGTTACGGCGTGGACGAGATGTGGCGCGGGTTCATCACCCGATTGCGTCCAGCCTGTTTGGCCATGTAAAGATGATCGTCGGCCCGGCGCAGTGCAGCGCCCAAATCGGCATGGGCGCTGTAGCGCTCGACCCCAATTGACACCGTGACCCGTGCCTGAGCGGGCATCGCGGCATCGCTGATCACCCGGCGGATGCGTTCGGCCACCCGCATCCCCATGTCTTCGGGCAGGTTCAGCAACACAATGGCAAATTCTTCACCACCGATGCGAAACAACATGCTGCCGTCATGTAAAACGTCGCGCATCTGCGCCGCCACGCAACGCAATATGTCATCGCCCGCAAAATGGCCGTAGCGGTCATTGATCTCTTTGAAATGATCAATATCGACAAACAACAACACCCCGCCCGAACCAAGCCCGCCTTTTTGCTCCAGGGCCATAAAGGCGCGCCGATTGCGGCATCCGGTCAAGGCGTCATAATTCAGCGTGTCTTTTAATTGCGCCTGTAGACGACCGATGGTCACCAAGGCGTAGCGCATGAACAGGATCGTGGTGATCAACGCCATGCCAAGACGAAACGAGAACCAAAAATCCTGTGCCGCCCAATAGGACACCGCGACGTCCAGCACCACAACCACAGCCCCCAACATCAGTGCCGTCCGATGGGCACAGAAAAAGAACCCCGCGATGGTGATGGGAAAGGCCCAAAAAGCCGAAGAAACCCCGTGGCCAGCGACCAAGATCAAGTCACCGAAATAGACCGCGCTCAAGACCATGACCGCGTTGATCGGCAGGGATCTGGATTTCATATGGGCCCAAAGATCAAGAGCGATAATCGCGCTCAAAGCCACAAAATAGGCGGACAGCCCATAATTGCCTTTGATCGCGTATTTCACAATCGCGACCGGCAGGATGAACAATGTGATCGTCGTGATATATTTAGCAATCAAAGGCGCTCCAAGAGCACCCGGCGCTTTGAACCCGTTGATAAATCCCGATTTAACCGCCATTTAACCACCATTGGTGCGCACTCACATTTACGCTAGGTAAACTCTGTGGTAGGGTTTGATACTACCAAAAATTTTACCGGCTTGTGCGCAAATATACGTCAAATTGCGTCTTTTCAGCCCTCGCCACTTTTTGTCTGATACGTTGAGGGGGGAGCTCTTTTCCTGCCACAGAGAGGCCCAAGACCTCTGTCCAAATGGCGCGCGGGCTGGTCAAAAAGACCAATCAAAGCGGCGCGGGAGGGAGCGAATTTGTCGCAGTCACAAGACGGACAAAACCATCGAAACGGATCGGACAGCCCTCAAAAACCAGACTGGTGCTTCCTACATAAAAATGGATGGGTGCATCAAAAGTGCCACCCTCGCTGACATTTGAGGAGGATTTAATGAAGCGTATTCTGGTGACCACCGATCTTTCGATCCGTTCAGACCGCGCCATCGAGCGCGCAGCACAGTTGGCAGAACAACATGGGGCGAAACTCATCGTGCTCCATGTGATTGACGAGGACCTTCCCGCCACTGTGGCGACAAGAATGCGCGATGCAGCAAAAGAGACGCTTGCTGCGGTCCTCGCGTCGCAACATGTGCCCGACAGCGCCGAGGTCATGATTGAAACCGGCGATCCGGTTCAAACCATCATTGAAGTAGCCGATGTCATCGACGCCGATCTTGTGGTGGTGGGGGTGCACAAGCCGCGCCCGTTCTGGGACATGTTCTCAGGTACGACGATGGAACGGATCGTGCGTGCCCTCACCCGTCCGGCGTTGCTTGTGACATCTCCGGTCGCCGGGCCTTACGCTTCGATTCTGTGTGGGATCGACCTGTCACCGTCCTGCCTGGCCGCGGCGCAGACCGCGCGCACCCTTGCGCCTGACGCCCCGATCACAAGTTTCCATGCCATCCATGTGCCCTATCGCGGTATGATCGCGCGTGATGCGAGCGAGAAACAGCTTGCCCCGTTTGTCAACGATGCCACCAGCCGATTGGAGGACTGGTGGAACAGGTCTGAGATTCCCGAAGGGATGCAAAAACCTGTGGTGAGCGTCGGCAGTCTTCACACCGAGTTCCAAGCAGCGCTGGACAGGTCTCACGCAGATCTTTTCGCGCTGGGGGCACATGGCAGAACACCGCTGTCGCCATCGCTTTTGGGTGGGTTCACCGAAGAGCAGCTGCGCAATCCCGTGATGGATGTCTTGGTCGTGCGCGGCTGATCCAAAGCAAATGGCGCGGGACCACCGCGCCATTTTCGTCCGCGTTAGCGTGCGGCCAGCCCGTCCGCCACGACCTTGACCACCGCGTCGCGCGGCACATCTGCGGTCACGAAACTGTCGCCAATGCCGCGCGCCAAGATGAAGCGCAATTGACCATCCACGACCTTTTTATCCTGTCCCATCAGGTCCACCAAAGCCTCGGCCGAAGGCAATGCGCCTTCGATGTCGCTCAGATCGCATTTGGTGCCCATGGCCTTAAGATGCGCGCGCACCCGGCTGGGCACTTCTTGCGAACACAGCCCCAGACGCGCCGACAATTCAAAGGCCAAAGCGCAACCAATGGCCACGCCTTCGCCATGCAACAGCCGATCCGAATATCCGGTCGCCGATTCCAAAGCGTGACAAAACGTGTGCCCCAGGTTGAGCAAGGCCCGATCCCCCTGCTCCGTTTCATCGCGCACCACGATGTCGGCTTTCATCTGCACCGACCACCGCACCGCCTCGGCGCGTTTGACCATATCGCCCGCCGCCAAATCCGGTCCGTTGACTTCAAGCCAGTCAAAAAACGTCTCATCGCCCAAAAGCCCGTATTTCTGGACCTCACCGTAGCCCGCCAAAAAATCGCGCGCCGTAAGCGTGCCCAAAAGCGCAATATCAGCCAAGACCAGAGACGGTTGATGAAACGCACCGATCAGATTTTTGCCGTGGCTGGAATTGATCCCGGTCTTGCCGCCGACCGAACTGTCGACCTGCGCCAACAGCGTGGTTGGGATTTGCACGAACCGCACGCCCCGGCGCAGCACGGAGGCGGCAAACCCGGCCAAATCGCCAATCACACCACCGCCAAAGGCCACGACAATATCGCGGCGTTCGCATTTTTTCGCCAAAAGCCATTCGACCGCGCGGGTGAAATGTGGCCAGGCTTTGGTGCTTTCCCCGGCGGGCAGCGCAAGTGACACCATCTCGATACCAGAGGCCGCCAATCCGGCCTCAAGGGTTTGCAGATGCAGCCCGGCGACGGTTTCATCCGTGATGACAAAGACCTTTTTCTTTGTGCCCAACAGCGGTGCAATATGCGCGCCCGCCTGCGCCACAAGCCCCGCCCCGATGCGCACATCATAGGCGCGATCGCCCAGAGGCACATGCACGGTTTGAAAGGGTACAGATCCGTATATCATTGGTCTTCCTTCAAAATTCCACCATGCCGCGCGAGCGCGTCAATCACTTTGTCGGCCATGGCTTCGATGCTCAGATTCGGTTCGGCGTCCACGATGATCCCGGCTTTGGCATAAAACGGCTCGCGCGCTTTGACCAAGGATTTGAGTGTCTCGTAAGGGTTTTCCGTACGCAGCAAAGGCCGTGTCGATTTATGTCGCACCCGGTTCCACAGAATGTTCAAATCGGCCTTGAGCCAAACTGCCACGCCATTTTTCGCGATGATATTGCGGTTGACCTCGGCCAAAAACGCCCCGCCGCCAGTCGACAAAACCGCCTGTTGCGTCTCAAGCAGGCGCGCGATCACTTCCGCCTCGCGTTGGCGGAAAAACGCCTCACCATCGCGGCTGAAAATTTCCGCCACGCTCATCGCCGCCGCTTTTTCGATCTCCGCATCCGAATCGAGAAACGGCACGGACAGGCGCGCGGCCATGGCTTTGCCGACCGCAGTTTTGCCCGCCCCCATCATGCCGACCAAGGCGACCGTTTTTTTTAGCCCTTTTGCCATCGTCTCTCCCACAAGAGCGTGTACAGTGGTGTCAGGCAGAGCATGAAGGCTCTTGTGCGTCTTGGCGTCGTCACCATGGCGTCCCCCTGATCCTCATGGCAACATCTTGCCGACAAAAATTTAGCCCCTTCAATGGCGTGATCTTGCCGGAAATACCATATATAAAACGGATAAAACCAGCCTGGGTCGGTAATCAGCCGCGAAACCCTGACAAATGCAAACAAAAATACAGGCCATATCAACTCGGGCATATAAATGGGACTGATCGTCCTGTCATCGCCCACCACCCTGAACGGAGCAGACAGCAGTGCGCAAATTCCTTTTTCGTCTTTTGGCCGTCATCATCTTACTTGGGATTTTGGGCTTCATCGGATTCGCCTATGTCGGCGATCTCTCGCCGGAGCGGGTTGAACATTCGGTCCCCGTGCCGATTGATGCCAAGTGAGGGAGGTTTCTCCGTGATCCCCTCCTCCCTCAGCGCCCGGTCCAGTGCCTCTTTTGGATGTGGTCTTTGCCTGCTGGTTGCGCTTGCGGGGGCCGCACAGGCACAAACGCCAACTGTGCCCGCCGCCGACAAGCCGATCTCCGCCATCGACTGGCTCTCGGACACGTTGGACGCCCCGCGCGCGCCTGTGGCAACCGTGCCACAGCCCAGCGACATCGCAGAAAATGCCCTGCCCGAGGATGTCAGCGTTGCCCCGCTTGACACCCCCGGCCCCGATGCGGCGGGGCTTTTGCCAAGTGCCGTGACCGGACTGCCGCGCGATCTATGGGGCGCCTCGACCGCCACCGATCTGGCGCGACGGATCACCACGATTTCCGCCCGTCCCGATCTTTTGCCGGCCTCGCGCCGCTTGCTCAACACGCTGGTTTTGGCCGAATTGAACCCGCCGCTGCAATCGCAAGCGGACGGTCGGCTGTTTCTGGCGCGCATTGACGCGCTGCTGAGCCAGGGTCTGTTGGACGAGGCCGACGCGTTGATGGAGCTTGCCGGGCTCTCTTCTCCGGCGATTTTCCGACGGGCTTTTGATACAAAGCTACTGCTGGGCACCGAAGACGAAGCCTGCGCCCGGCTCACCCACACGCCTGGCCTCTCGCCCACCCTTCAGGCGCGGATTTTCTGTTTGGCACGCGGCGGCGATTGGGGGGCGGCGGCGTTGACGCTTGAAACCGGTGAGGCTTTGGGCCTCATCCGCAAAGATCAAGGCACGCTTTTGGCGCGGTTTCTTGATCCCGAATTGTTTGAGGGCGAGCCGCCCCTGGCGATCCCGGATCACCCGACGCCTTTGACCTTTCGTCTGATGGAAGCGATCGGTGAGCCGCTGGCAACCTCGTCGTTGCCTTTGGCCTTTGCCCAATCCGATCTGCGTGCCACCACCGGGTGGAAAGCCCGCGCCACCGCCGCCGAACGGCTGGCCCGTGTCGGCGCGTTGTCTCCCAACCGCTGGCTGGGGATTTGGTCCGAACATCTGCCCGCCGCCTCTGGTGGGATTTGGGATCGGATCGAAGCCTTGCAACGGTTTGAAACCGCACTAAGCACCAATGATCCGGGGGCTGTGTCTCATGCGCTGCCGCCCGCGTGGTCGGCGATGCGGGTGTCCGGGCTGCAACCGGTCTTTGCCGAATTGTTCGCGGCGCGCTTGGCGCTTTTGCCACTCAATGGCGAGGCCGCCGACATCGCTTTTGAGGTCGCGCTTTTGTCGCCCGACTATGAAGAGATCGCGACGAAATGGGCCCCGGCGCTGACCCGAAATCAGGCATTTTTGAAAGGCATCGCATTGGGCGATCTCCCGACACAGCGCCCGAGCACCGACATGGCCCGTGCCATTGCATCCGGCTTTCGTGGCACGGGAGTCCCGGTCCGTTTGACCAGTTTGGTCAGTGAAAAGCGGCTGGGCGAGGCCATTTTGCGCGCCATTGAGGTGTTGGAAGGCGGGGCGGCGGGGGACCTTGATGAGCTCTCTGATGCGCTCCAGTTTTTCCGCGCGGTCGGTCTTGAGGCCACCGCCCGGCGCGCGGCTTTGGATCTGATGCTATTGGAGCGGCGAGGATGAGTGTTGCGCCAAAAGATGCGCGGTGGATTTCAGGATTTGCCGAGGCGCAGATGGCGGAACTGGGTGCGGCGGAGAACACACAGCTCTCTTATGGTCGCGATTTGATTGGGTTTTCTGACTGGCTGTCCGGGCAGGGGCAATCGTTTGAAACGGCCGAGCGCGCCGATATTGAGGCCTATTTGATCTCCTGCGAGGCCGAAGGTCTGGCGCAATCGACCCGTGCGCGACGGCTGTCCTCGATCAAGCAACTCTACCGATTTGCCTATGAGGAAGGCTGGCGCGCGGACAATCCGGCGATCCAGATCAAAGGACCCGGACGCGCGAAACGTCTGCCGAAAACCCTCTCTGAAGACGAGGTTGGCGCGCTTTTGGCAGCCTCGCGCGAGATCGGTCGCGCCCCCGCAGATCGGCTGCGCAACATCTGTTTGATGGAGCTTTTATATGCCACCGGGATGCGGGTGTCCGAACTGGTGTCCCTGCCCGTCTCAGCGGCGCGCGGTGATCCGCGGATGCTGTTGATCCGTGGCAAAGGTGGCAAAGAGCGGATGGTGCCCCTGTCCGAACCGGCCCGCACGGCGCTGACAGCTTGGCTTGTGGCGCGCGATCAGGCCGAAGACCTTGCCAAGATCGAGAAGGGCAAAAAACCCTCGGGGTTTGTCTTTCCCTCGCGCGGCAAACTCGGCCATTTGACCCGCATCGGCTTTTATCACCTGATCAAAGACATCGCGGTTCAGGCCGGGATCAGCCCGGACAAGGTCACGCCACACACCCTGCGCCATGCCTTTGCCACCCATCTTTTGGCGCATGGGGCCGATCTGCGCGCGATCCAAACGCTTTTGGGCCACGCCGACCTGTCCACCACCGAAATTTACACCCATGTCCTGGACGAACGGCTCAAAGATCTGGTGCTCACAAGGCATCCTTTGGCGGGGAAATAACGGCACCTGTGGCACATCCGCTTCAGTCGGCCTCTGGCGATCAGGACACGGCGGGGGTGGTGACGATATGATCGGGATATTTCATGTCGCTTGAGCGCGAATAATGCACGTTCAACAGCGCGATCATCGGGGTGGGTTGGGTGAGAAACAAATCGAACCGGGAGCCCAACTGGATACGCATGATCAATGTCCTAAACGGGGCAACGGCACCAAGACGGTAGCCATGTCAATTGGAACAGGCGATTTGGACCCATTTTCTCAAGTCTTCATCGTAAATCTTTGGCCGATCAGATTTTTTTTGAGAAACCTATTTTGCGTGATCTTATTTTCGCTTCGGATTGAACCGTGTCCAGGCCTTGCGCAGCTCCGCGCCGACCGGAGCATAAGATTCATCGAAAATCGAATGGCGCACCGGCGTTTGTGCCTGTTTTTCTGGCGATGCTGTGGGCGCGGGAACAGCTTTCGCTGCGCGTTTGGGCGTTTCGGGCTCAGATTTCAACGTACTCATGTGACAGATGTCCTATTGGGGAAAGGAAGTAGGATAGAAACAGGGAGAGGAAGAGGTCTTGAAAAAGAGAAAAGCGGTGCTTCGCTGTCGATGACAAGGGACGCACACGGCACAAAACAAGCAAACGGGACGGAAAAGCGCACAGGTGAGGCGCGCCAAAACAGGCCCATGTCAGGCCTTATTGCGCCAACCATACGCCTATCGGCGCGCAATAGCGAGCGTGTCGTTTGACAAAGATGCGCGGTGACTGTCCAATCGCATAAACTACGCCAAATTCCTCCTCCGCCCCCTTGCGCGGCCCCCGGACGCTCCCCATAACCATCACATGACCGATATGACCGACCCCACCCCGCTTCTTGATGCCGCCTTTTGGATCACCGCCGCCGCGATTGCGGCGCTTTTGGTGATGTCGGCGTTTTTCTCCGGCTCCGAAACTGCGCTGACCGCCGCGTCGCGCGGCAAATTGCGCAGCCAGGCCGATAAGGGAGAAAAAGGCGCCGAGCGCGCTTTGAAAGTGACCGAGGACAGCGAACGTCTGATCGGCTCTGTGTTGCTGGGCAACAACCTTGTGAACATCCTGGCCACCTCTTTGGCCACCGCTTTGTTCACCAAAGTGTTTGGCCAAAACGGCGTGGCTTTGGCGACCTTGATCATGACGCTTTTGGTGCTGATCTTTGCCGAGGTGCTGCCGAAAACCTATGCCATCACCAACCCGGAATCTGCCGCCGCCCGCGTCGCCGCCCCGATTGCATTGATCGTGACGATCTTTGCCCCGGTGGTCGGTTTCGTGCGGCTTTTGGTGCGCGGCATGTTGCGGATGTTTGGGGTTGAGACCGACCCGGAGGCCGATGTTTTGGCGGTCAAAGATGAGATCGCCGGGGCCATTGCGCTGGGCCATGTCGAGGGTGTGGTGCAAAAGGAAGACCGCGACCGGATTTTGGGCGCGCTTGATTTGGGCGAACGCACGGTCGAGGAGATCATGTTGCATCGCTCACAAATCGAAATGATCGACGCCGATTTGCCCCCCGCCGAAGTGCTCGCGCGCAGCCTCAAAAGCCCCCACACCCGTTTGCCGATTTATCGCGATGATCCCGAAAACATCATCGGCGTGATCCATGCCAAAGACCTGTTGCGCGCCATGCATGCCGAACGCGAAGTGCACGAACGCCAAGGCCGCGAGAGCCAATCTCTCGACGGTGACACGCCGCTTGTGTTGATGGATTTCAGCGGTTTCGACGTGTTGGCCGTGGCGATGAAGCCCTATTTTGTGCCCGAAACCACCACACTTGACGACCAGATGCGGCAGTTCTTGCACCGCCATACGCATTTTGCCCTCGTAGTCGATGAATATGGCGCGCTTCAGGGCCTGATCACGCTTGAGGATATTCTCGAAGAGATCGTCGGCGAGATCACAGACGAGTTTGACCGCTCGGAGGTCAGTCCCGTGCGCTCGAAAGACACTGGCGATTGGGTGGTGGATGGCGGCATGACGATCCGCGATTTCAACCGCTCGACCGAATGCAACCTCCCCGATGAAGAGGCCAACACCATCGCCGGTCTGGTGATCCATGAGGCGCAGATGATCCCCAATCCGGGTCAGGTGTTTTCCTTTCATGGTTACCGTTTCGAGGTCGCCAGTCGCAAAGACAATCGCATCACCAAACTTAAAATCCGCCCTTTGGGAGACAGCTGAATGCTCTCTTATCAACACGGCTTTCACGCCGGAAATCTCGCGGATGTTCAAAAACATGCGCTCCTTGCCGTTATGCTCGACTATATGACGCGCAAGGACAAACCGATCTCTTACATCGAAACCCACGCAGGTCGCGGTCTTTATGATCTGACCAGCGCGCAGTCGCAAAAGACCAAAGAGGCGGCGCAAGGCATCGAAAAGGTTGGGAGTTGGTTCAAACCGGATCACCCCTATGCCCGTGCGCGCAAGATCATCGCCGAGGCTCATGGCGCCACCACCTACCCCGGCTCTCCGGCGATTGCGCAGGCTTTGTTGCGTGCCAGCGATGCAATCCATCTGGCCGAATTGCACCCGGCCGAATTTGCCGCTCTCGATGAGAACACCAAAGCCAGCCCCGGCCAATCCGTGCTCAACGTCAAACAGATCGACGGGATGCAATTTGCCCAATCCATCTGCCCGCCCGATCCCAAACGGGGCCTGATGTTGATTGACCCGTCCTACGAGATCAAAACCGAATTCGAGACCCTGCCGAGCGCGATCTACAAGCTGCACCGCAAATGGAACGTCGGTGTCATTGCGTTGTGGTATCCGGTGTTGAAAACCGGGCAGCATATGCCGCTGGTCAATGGCATGCTCTACGCCAATTTTCCCGGCTGCCTGCATCACGAAGTCCGCTTTCGCCCGGCGCAAAAGAACCATGGCATGATCGGCTCTGGCCTGTTCGTGATCAACGCGCCCTTTGGCCTCAACGATGAAGCGGCGCGACTGACACGGTTGTTCAACGCGCTGTGAGCCCAGGATCGGGCGTAAGCCTGTGGCCCGCCTCAAGGTCGTCGACGTCATCCTCGCGGCCTAACCTACAAAGGCATAGGTTTCCTGATCTGCATCATGAGACAGGTTTGGCGGGAGGGGTGGACCCCTTCCCGCCCAATCGTCATTGTGCCCAAATCCGTGCTTGATATTTCACCTCAGCGCGCTTTGAAAATACCGCCCAAAATACCACGCACGATGCGTTTGCCGGTGGTGCCTTTGAGTTCCTGAATCACCATTTTCGTCACCGTCTCGCCAATGCTGTTGGACTTTGAGGCGCGGCGCGAGGATGTGCTGCGCTCATAGTTCTTGCCGTCATAGCGTCGGGCTTTGGCAAATTCGCGCTCCAATTTGGCGCGTTGGGTCTCTTCGGCTTTTTGCGCTTTTTGAGCGGCCTTCTCGGCCTCCAATTTGCGCTCGGCTTCCTCTTCGGCGCGCTCTGCCGCCTCGGCTTCCTCTGTCGCCGCATTGGCGCGTTTCAACAGGATTTCATAGGCGCTTTCGCGGTCCAGAATCGTCTCGTATTTGCCGGCAATCGGCGAGGTGGTGATGACCTCTGTGCGCTCAGCCACCGTGATCGGCCCAAGCTGCGAACTGGGCGGGCGGATCAGCGTGCGCTCGGAAATCCCCGGCACGCCTTTGGCCTGCAAGAACGAGGTCACCGCCTCACCGGTGCCGACCTGTTTGATCGCTTCCTCGATGTCAAAGCGCGGATTGGGGCGATAGGTTTCCGCCGCCCGCACCAAGGCCTTTTGATCGCGCGCGGTAAAGGCGCGCAGGGCGTGTTGGACGCGGTTGCCCAATTGGCCGAGGATGTCTTCGGGGATGTCATCGGGGTTTTGGGTGACGAAATAAACGCCGACACCTTTGGAGCGAATGAGGCGCGCGACCTGTTCGACCTTATCGACCAGTGCTTTCGGCGCATCGTCAAACAACAGATGCGCCTCGTCGAAAAAGAACACCAATTTCGGCTTGTCCGGGTTGCCGATCTCCGGCAGCTCCTCGAACAGCTCGGACAACAGCCACAACAGGAACGTGGCATAAAGCCCCGGCGCGGACATCAAGGTGTCGGCGGCCAAGATATTGATCCGCCCACGCCCATCCACATCGGTGCGCATCATGTCGGACAGTTCCAGTGCCGGTTCGCCAAACAGGTTCGCCCCGCCTTGGTTTTCCAACACCAACAGATCGCGTTGAATCGCACCGATCGAGGATTTGGAAATATTGCCGTAGCGCAGGGTCAGTTCGTCGGCATGTTCGCCGCACCAGACCAACAACGCCTGAAGGTCTTTGAGGTCCAAAAGCGGCAGGCCCTGTTCATCCGAGACGCGGAAAGCGACGTTGATCACGCCCTCTTGCGCCTCGGACAGTCCCAACAGGCGCGACAGTAACAACGGCCCCATTTCCGCCACCGTAGTGCGGATCGGGTGGCCCTGTTCGCCGAACAAATCCCAAAACGTGACCGGGAACCGATCATAGACCAGATCAAGCCCGATGGTCTCGGCGCGCGATGTGAAGGCCCCGTGCAATTTGCCCTCGGCGCTGCCGGATTTGGCCAGCCCGGACAAATCGCCTTTGACATCCGAGAGAAACACCGGCACGCCCGCGTTGGAAAAGCCTTCGGCGAGGATTTGCAGCGTGACGGTTTTGCCCGTCCCCGTGGCCCCCGCAATCAACCCGTGGCGGTTGCCGTATTTCAACAGCAAATCCTGCGCCTCGCCATAGGCCTCGCCGCCGCCGCCGGTGAAAATGCGGTCCACAATACCTTCGCTCATACCCAATGTTCCCCTTAGATGCGTGTTTCTCCCAAGGTTTAGGAGAAACACCTGACGTTTCAAAGCCGTATGATAAAGCGGCACAGTAAAAACCCAAATCAGGGTCTCGTTGAGTGGCCCCCCCTTTATCTGTCACGCAGAGTTTTCACTCACACCGGCCTCAGTTCAAGGAAACGCACTTTAGAACAATACAATTTTAACCTTTTCCTGCCAGTCTCTCCTGTATTCGAACCCTTTCCTCTTCGGTTCGAATTGACTTCCTCCCTGTCAGACTGGCCGCCCGGGTGCGTTTTTGCCCCGGTGCGGCCTCT
Organism: Celeribacter baekdonensis B30; assembly: GCF_000299875.1. Classification (GTDB taxonomy): domain Bacteria; phylum Pseudomonadota; class Alphaproteobacteria; order Rhodobacterales; family Rhodobacteraceae; genus Celeribacter; species Celeribacter baekdonensis_A. The sequence continues at coordinate 309,672 of NZ_AMRK01000004.1, read as the reverse complement.
TTTCTGTCAGATCGGTCTGTCTGGCCACAAAATCAGGGCCCCTTCCCCAAAATCGGCCGGGATGAGCCCATCACATCCCTGTGAAAATTCTCGTTGACGAGGCCGATTCTCTGTCATACCGTTGTCGCAATAAGTCGGCCAAGTCCGACAGGGAGTGATAAGATCGCGAGATCTCTGGATCAACAGATCACAAAAGCCTCGGTTTTGCCGGGGCTTTTGTTTTGACCAATCTGCCCGGCTGTCTGCCCCGACTGTCTGACCGATGTCTCTGCGGAATTCCGCCGCCCTGTGCATCCCTCCCCGTCTTCACACGAATTTTTGCCAATCACGCCTGACAGCTCCTCAGCGACGTGTTAAAGCAGGGGCGAATTTGCAAATAACATATGGACAGATAATGCCTTCCATCGCCCGCAAGACCGCCGCCTTCGCCACCGCTGCCCTGATTGCCTGCGGCGCCGCTCTGCCCGTCCTGGCACAAGACGCAGCCCCCTCCCTCTCTGCCGGCACGCCGATTGACCCCGAAAGCAACATCGGGCGGCCCTACACGCTTGAAACACAGGGCGATTGGGAAATCCGTTGCGTCAAAGCGCCCGAAGGGTCGGTTGATCCGTGTTCCATGTACCAGTTGTTGAAAGACGACGAGGGCAACGAAGTCGCGGAAGTCACCATGTTCTATGTCGGCTCTGACACGGTCGAAGCCGCCGCGACCTTCACCACACCGCTTGAGACGCTTTTGACCGCGCAATTGGCGTTTTTCGTCGATGGCGAAAACGGTCGGCGCTACCCTTATTCGTTTTGCACCAAAGTCGGATGTTTCGTGCGCGCGGGCATGAGTGCCGCCGAAGTTGAGCAATTGAAAAAGGGCGTTGAGGGTCTGGTTGGCATCGTGCCCGTCGGGCGCCCCGATGAGCCGGTGAAATTGAAACTCTCGCTCAAAGGTTTCACCGCCGCCTACACGAAAGTGACCGAATTGAACATTGCGGCGAAGGATGGCAAAGGCCCCGAGGCGCCGGCCGAGTAAGCTCAGACCTATTTCAATACCAAACGCCGCGTAGATAAAACTCTACGCGGCGTTTTTGTGTGTGATAACAGGGATTAAGGCGCTTTTCGCAGCGCAAGCACCGCGTTCAGCCCGCCAAAGGCAAAGGCATTGGACAGCGCCACATCGACCTTCGCATCGCGTGCCTCGTTGGGCACGACATCGAGGGCACATTCGGGATCAGGTTCCTCATAGTTGATCGTCGGTGCGATGATCCCGTCCTTGAGCGCCATGATACAGGCCAAAAGCTCCACAGCCCCGGTGCCGCCGATCAGGTGGCCGTGCATGGATTTGGTCGAGGAGATCATGATATTGTCGGCATGGGCCCCAAGCGCATCCGCCACGGCAGCGCATTCGGTTTTGTCATTGGCTGCCGTGCCGGTGCCATGGGCGTTGATATAGCCGATCTCATCTTTGTTGAGCCGCGCATCGGTGATGGCCCCGGAAATGGCCCGCGCCGCGCCCTGTTTCGAGGGCATCACAATGTCGGACGCGTCCGAGGTCATGGCAAAGCCGATCACCTCGGCCAAAATTTCGGCCCCGCGTTTTTGCGCATGTTCCATCTCTTCAAAGACAAACACCGCAGCACCTTCGCCCTGCACCATGCCGTTGCGATTGAGCGAGAACGGACGACAGGCGTCTTTCGACATCACCCGCAGCCCTTCCCATGCCTTCACCCCGCCAAAACACAGCATCGACTCGGAGCCGCCAGTGATCATCGCCGTGGACATGCCACAGCGGATCATGTTGAACGCTTGCCCCATGGCGTGATTGGACGAAGCGCAGGCGGTGGCGACCGTATAACATGGGCCTTTGATGTTATATTCCATCGACACATGGCTACAGGCGGCGTTGTTCATCAGCTTGGGCACAACAAAGGGATGCACCCGGTTTTTGCCCTCTTCATAGACCATGCGGTAATTGTCGTCCTGGGTGGTCAGACCACCGCCTGAAGTGCCCAAAATCACCCCGGAACGCAGCGCCAGTTCCCCGGCAAACTCAAGCCCGGATTGGCCAATCGCCTGTTGGGCGGCGACCAGTGTAAATTGAGTAAACCGGTCATAGAGCGCCATTTGTTGGCGGTTGAATTGGCCTTCTGCGTCCCATGCATGGATCTGGCCGCCGATTTTGATCGCCAGCCGGTCCACATCGCGGAAATTGAGGTCGCCAATGCCACATTTCCCCTCGGCCATCGCGGCCAAGGTTGAGGGCACATCAAGGCCGAGCGCATTGACGGTCCCGGCACCGGTGATGACAACCCGTTTCATGCTTTTTGATCTTCGATCAGCCCTTGCACCGCTTTGACAATGGCGGCGACAGACGAAATATCGAACTCCGACTGGTCGGGTTCGTTGGCATTGAACGGCACGGTGATGTCAAAGGCTTCTTCGATGGCGAAAATGCTTTCGACCAGACCCAGACTGTCGATCCCCAGCGCCTCCAGCGTTTGATCCAGCGACACATCGGAGGGGTCAAGCACCGCTTGCTCCGCGATGATCTCGATGATCTTGTCTTTCACATCCAATGCCATGTCGCTCTCCTCACCTTGCCCCGTATCGGTGGAAATGATCGGTTTCTCTATGCCACAAACCTGCGGCTGTCTGCGCACCGATTTAGTCTGAATTGCCCGGCTTTGAAACAGGTTTTTGTGACAATTGCATATCGTTTGCGCCCCAACCCCCTGTTCCGTTACGCCAAATTCACCCGTCGCCGCGCAGTTTGCCGATCCACCGCGGCAGGCGTCGCAGGGCTTTATACATCTCGACATGGGTCTGCATCGCCACCGCCGGATAACCCATCATCGCTTTGCCCTTGGGCACATTGGACAAAACGCCCGTGCCCGCACCGATGATTGCGCCCGCACCGATGGTCAGATTGTCGGCCGCGCCCGCCTGACCGCCCATGACGCAGAAATCGCCGATCACGGTGGAGCCGGCGATTCCAACCTGACCGCAGAGCAAACAATGCCGCCCGACCACAACGTTATGGCCAATGTGGACCTGGTTATCGAGTTTGCAGCCATCTCCGATCCGTGTGGCCCGGATCGTCCCCTGGTCAATCGTGACATTGGCCCCGAGTTCGACATCATCACCAATGACGACAGAGCCGACCGAGGCAATGCGCATCCATGGCTGACCGGCCGCCTCGACCGTTTCGCCCAGGCTTTCGCGGGCTTCTTCGACGGCGGATTTTTCCTGAGTGACAAAGGAAAACCCATCCGCGCCGATCACACCACCGGGTTGGGCAATCAAGCGGTCACCAATGGTCGCGCGCGCACCGATTTTGACGCCGGGATGGATCAGGGCGTCATCGCCAATCGTCACCTCCGCACCAATGGACACTTGGGCGGCGATCCGGGCGTTTTTGCCAATGCGTGCACCCGCACCGATCACGGTCAGCGGGCCGATGGCCGCGCCAATGCCGATCTGCGCACTCGGATCAATCACCGCCGTGGGGTGAATGCCCGGCGTCAGTCCAAGGCCGGGATCAAAGGTTGCCGTCACCCCGGCCATGGCCAATCGCCCACGCGAGACCAGAATGGCGGCTTTTAACCCGAAGCTCTGCCAATCCGCCCCCTGCCAGAGCACAGCGGCCAAGGCGCGGGTCTGCGCCAGTGCGGGCGCGAATTTCGGGCTCATCGCCAGCGCCAGATCGCCCTCGCCCGCGTCCTGCGGCTCAGCGGCCTTGGAGACGATCACATCGCCCTGCCCCTCAAACGGTGCGCCAAGGCGGGCGGCAAGATCGGCGATGGTGATGGCGGTGCCGGGGATGGGATTACGCATGGGGCCTCCGAAAGATTGCTTTGATGGACATAAGCGCTTTGTGAGGATTTGCAAAGCAAAGGGCGCCCAAAGATCAAACCAAGGACGCCCGAAACCGATGAAAGTCTTGTCTCAGAGATCAGCCACCAACCGCGCGCAGTTGCACACCTTTCTTCTGAAGTGCGGCCCAGATTTTGGCATCACGGCCGTAGATGTCGCGGCGGTATTCCATCCCGCCTTTCGGCAGGGTCACAGCCGTGCGGTAGACCAAATGCACCGGAACATGGTGTTCGAGTTCCACCACGTTCTCGGCACCCGTGGCCAAACGCGCCTTGAAGAATCCTTCGGGATCGGAGGTCTGTTTGGACAAAAGTGCATAGGCAAAGTCAAACGGCTGTTGCAGGCGGATACAGCCATGCGAAAACGCGCGGACCTCACGGCCAAACAGGCTTTTGGAGGGCGTGTCATGCAGGTAGATGTTGTATTTGTTCGGGAACATGAACTTCACAAGCCCAAGCGCATTGCCATCCGAGGGTGGCTGTTTGAGGTTAAACGGGAAGGTCTTGGTGGTGTATTGGCTAAAATCGACATTGGCGCGGCTCACGGTGCGGCCCCGGCTGTCGACCAGTTTCAAATGACCCGCCGCATTCGGGTTGCGCTGCATCATCGGCAAGTATTCTTTGACGGCAATCGACCGCGGCACGTTCCATGTCGGATTGATGACCATATGCTCCATTTCGTCGGAGAATTCCGGGCTACGACGGTCGCCGGTGTTCTGACCGACCACGGAGCGGGTTTCAAAACTCACCTTGCCATGATCAATGATCTTGGCAGTGAAATCGGTCAGGTTGACCCAGATATGGCGATCGCCGCGATCAAAATTGGTCCAGCGTTCGCGCTCCAAAGCCACAAGGATGGAGGCCAGACGGCTTTCGGGCGCGACGTTGATCTCTTCAATCGTCGCGGCCCCGGCCACACCGTCCGGGCTGAGCCCATGTTGCATCTGAAACAGTTGAACCGCTTTTTGCAGGCTGGCGTCATAGCTGGTTGCGGCCGAGCGCGGCAGATAGCCCATCGCCATCAACCGATTGCGCAAAATGATCACGCCATTGCCGGTTTGACCGGGTTCATATTTCGATCCGGGCACGGTCTGGCCCCAACCACCCTGCCCGCCACTTTGCCCCAAGACACGCTCCAAATTGGCTTTTTCTTTCAAAAGCCGTGCGTATTCCGGCGAGGTTGGTTCGAGTTTTCTCAAATAAGCCTGCGGCGATGATTTGACGAAATTGGTCAACACCGACACGCCATCGCGATAGGGCACCTGCCGAACAATGCCGCTGTCGATGCGCGAGGGGACCAATTGGCCGGTTTGGATGTCGCGGGCGTATTCAAGGAACAATTGCGCCATCGCCACTTCGGCCCGCCCCAGATCGCGATCCGATGTGATGGCGCGCAAATTGGCCTCCAACACCGTGGTGTCATAGGGTGCAAGCCCGTGGTTCGGAGCGGCCTGAACGGCGCGCAACAAGGCTTGGCGACGGGCTTTGGCGCGTGATGAATTCTCTGCAAAAATGGGTTTGTACCCGGTCGAACGGTAGAATTCCGACAGGTCCTTCGAGGCAGATGCGGCCTCGGCGATGGATTGCATCAAGGCGCTGACCTGTTGCGCGTGCAAGGGTGCGGGCACCACCGTGATCACCGACGCGGCGGTCAGCGACAAAGCGGTGGCCATCGCGACAGACCGCACGCCACGGCGCAGGTGGACCATCGCCACAGAGGGGGTGGAAAACCGGGAAAACGGGAAACGCGTCATGTCTGTCCTCGAACTTTGTCAGCAGTCAGTCGGACGAAGATAGCGTATTTTTTGACCGGTGTGAGGGGGGAATGAACCGCCAATGCCCTCCTGTGCCCAAAGCACAACAGTCGGCACCAAAGGGGAACGGGTCGTATTTTTCCCCTTAATTGACGGATTTTAGCACACACCCCTCACCTCCTGCACTCCGATTTTGCGCGCGTCTGACACCCGCAGCCTGCCTGCCCCGAGATCGCCCAGATGGGGCGCTAACAGGCAAATAAGTAAGGTTCTCCTTACTGATTTGCGCAAAAACCCGCCGATTTCACCCCTCCTCCCCCCTTCGATCGAATCCAAGGCTTGGCCCAAGAATCACATTGTGCCATAAGGTTTTCAGATCATTCATGAGGGGATGATTTGAGTATTTTTGGCGTCCGAAAAGATGGTCAAACGGTGCTTCTGCTCGCTAAAATGTGACTATAACCACATGGTCCATGGCGAAAAGGGGCGAGATTAAGTCTGATTTTTCTAGGCTTCGTCTGATTTTGATCAAAGTGTCGTCGAAAAAATGGTTAAGAATGCCGCAATAAGCGGCGCATGACAACGAAAGCCGCGTGAGGCGGGAACAGATCAGCGACGGGACGCTTTGAGAGAATGACCAACACTGCATCAAGCGGATTAACGCGCCGAGGACTTTTGCGCGGTTTCGCAGCTATCACATTGAGCGCCACCCCGGTGTATGCCAATGCCGCAGGTTTTTTGCGCGGCGCGGGCGACATTCGACGCATCAATATGTATTCGGGTCGGACCGGCGAAAGCATCGACACGATTTATTGGATCGAAGGCGAATATATCCCTGAGGCTCTCAAAGAAATCACCTATTTCTTCCGCGACTGGCGCAACTCTAAAATCAAAGCTGTAGATGCCCGCACCGTTGACATCCTCGCCGCATCGCATGGCTTGATGGACGTGGACGAACCTTACATGCTTTTGTCCGGCTATCGTTCGCCGGAAACCAATGCCATGTTGCGCTCGCGCTCCAGAGGAGTGGCCAAAAATTCCCTGCATTTGCAAGCCCAAGCTGCGGATTTGCGTCTGAAATCGCGCTCGATCCAGCAAATGGCGGCGGCGGCGAAATCCTGTTCGGCTGGCGGCGTTGGCACCTATCGCGGCTCCAACTTTGTCCATATGGATTGCGGCCCGGTGCGCACATGGAACGGCTAAACAGGCCTGATGCAGCGGGTCAATCTGACCAGTGGCGCATCCGGTGATGTCATAGAAAAGGCCGCCCTTTGGCGGCTTTTTTCATGCGCGAACGTCTGACGTAAAGGCGCGCAAAAGCCATCTGTCGAAAGGCCCGGTGCTTTTTGAGACGCGATCTCTTCACATTTTCTGTGAAGGCGCAAAATTTCTTGCGAGAAGCGCGTGACAGTCCCCTCCCTCTGGCGTCATAAGACGCAAAACAAAAGGACGGCCCCGGATGCATCGCCTCTCAGATAAAACCCGCGCCCTTTTGCGCCGGAGCGTGCCGCTGATTTTGGGACTGGCCCTGTTTGGTCTCGGCATTGCGGCGCTGTCGCATCTGTTGCATTCGGTCCATCCCAAGGATGTGATCGCACAGGCCCGCTCGATCCCGCTGTCCACCTTGCTCCTGGCCGTGCTGTCAACCTTTGTCGGCTACGGCGCCTTGACGGGCTATGACTGGTGGGCCTTGCGTTTTATTGATCGCCGGTTGCCGCTGCGCGCCGTCGCCATGGGTAGTTTTTTGGGTTCGGCCTTTGGCAACACCGTTGGCGTCAGCATCGTCTCGGGCGGTGCTGTGCGCTATCGCATCTATGCCGCTTTGGGGTTGGACGCGTTTGAGGTGGCAACCGTCTCAACCTATATCGCCGTCTCGGTCGGCATGGGGCTGACCTTCATCGGCCTTGGTGCCTTGGCGCTGCATCCCAGCGTGATCGGTGGCACGGTCTTGTCGCCGGATGTGATCCGCTGGGGGGCGACCGCACTGGTGGGTCTTGCACTCGCAACGCTGATGACCCTCTCGATCGGACGCAAAACCCTCAAAATCCGCCGCTTTGAAATCACCATGCCGCCGCCCGCCGCCATCCTTGGCCAGCTCGGCTTTAGCCTGATTGATGTTTTGGCCGCCGCCCTGTGCCTGTGGCTGTTACTGCCCGAAGGCCGACCCGATTTTACCACTTTCACCGCCATTTTTGCCGGTGCAATGATGTTGGGCGTGATCAGCCATGTGCCCGGCGGCATTGGGGTGTTTGAAACCGCGATCATCGCCGCCCTGCCCGGAGACACCCCGGTTGGCCATATCGCCGCCGCCTTGCTGTTGTTTCGCGCGATCTATTACCTTTTGCCCTTCGCGCTGGCCTTTCTCATTGTCTCGCTCAACGAATTGCGCATCGCGGGCGGCGCTTTGTCAAAACTCTTTTCCGCTCCCCGCGCCGATCTGCGACCGGCCTATAACGCGCTCTCGGGCATCGTGCCCTCGCTCGTGGCCGTCACCGCCTTTGGCTATGGCGTGTTCTTGCTGGCCGTGGCTTTTGTCCCGTCGTTTCAGACCGGGGCTTTGAATGAGGGCGATCTGAGTGCCGCACTTTTGCTTGAGATTGGGGTTTTGGGCACCGCCGTGATGGGGGTGGTGTTGTTGATCTTGTCGCATGCGCTGTTGCGGCGGGTGTCGGCGGCGTTTTGGCTGATGATCCTCGCCATGGCCATGGGCATCCTTGCCGCCATGTTCAACAATTTCGACTTTGAGAGCATGGATATTTTGGCCGTGGGCCTATTGGCCATGCTGCCGTTTCGCCGCGCTTTTTATCGTCAGGCCAAGTTGACCGATGGGGTATTCACCCCCGCCTGGATCGCTTTGGTTCTGGCCTCGTTGCTGGCCGGTGCGGCATTTTTCTTTTTCCTGCACCGCGCCACGCCCTACTCCTTGAGTCTGTGGACCGAGTTTTCCGCCAATGCCAACACGCCGCGCTCCTTGCGCGCGGGCGTTGCGGCCTCGACGCTGTTGCTGGTCTTCACGGTGATCCAGGCGCTGCGCCCGGCGCATACCCACAAAGCGGACGCGGATCGCGATGGCTCCATTGCCCGCACCAATGCTGTTTTGGCTCAGGCCTCTGATCCACAGGGGTGTTTGGCGCTTTCGGGCGACAAGAGATTGATGTTTTCTGACCAAAACAGCGCCTATCTGATGTATGGTGTGCAACGCTCGGCCTGGGTGGCGCTTGGCGATCCAGTTGGCCCGGCCTCCGAGGCACATGATCTGGCTTGGGAGTTTTTCGAACAGGCCCAACGCGCCAATGGCCGCCCGGTGTTTTACGAGGTCAGCGAGATCTATTTGCCCTTGTGGATCGAAATGGGGCTGTCGCTGCACAAGATCGGCGAAGAGGCCGTGGTGGTGTTGAAAGACTTTTCCTTGTCGGGTTCGAAATTCAAAACCATGCGTGCCGCCTACAACAAAAAACAACGCGAGGGCTTGGCCCTAGAGATGCTGTCGCCGCCGCATTCTGACGCGGTCTTTGCCGAAATTGAGGCGATTTCCACCGCGTGGCTTGGTGGCAAGACCGGTCGGGAAAAGGGCTTTTCGGTGGGTCGGTTTGACCGCGCCTATTTGGATCATTTCCCCCTGGCTGTGATCCGACGCGAGGGTCGCATTGTCGCCTTTGCCAATGTCTTGGCCCCCGGCGACGGCAAACGCGTGGCAATTGATTTGATGCGCTATTTGCCCGCTGAGGCCTCTGGCATGATGGAGTTTCTGTTCCTCTCGCTCATTGAGCATATGCGCGAGGCGGGGGCGGAAGAATTCAGCCTTGGCGTCGCACCTCTCTCCGGCCTGTCACCGCGCCCGACCGCGCGGATGTGGAACAGCCTTGGCCGGATGATGTTTGAACATGGCGGCGCGTTTTACAATTTCGAAGGCCTGCGCAGTTTCAAACAAAAATTCCGCCCCGATTGGCGTCCGCGCTACATCGCCGTGCCGCCAGGCTATGCGCCGATGCGCGCAATGGCGAATGTAGCCTTGTTGATCTCCGGCGGCCCGCGGGGGTTGATTGGCAAGTGAGACTTGGCAAAGGGTCAGTTGCTCTCGATGTTTAAAAAACCCCTGCCGCTTGGCACCGTTATTGAATTTGGAGAGTTCGTCATTCCTTTTTTCTTCGAAAAAAAGGAATTTGACCAAATTGGCCTCAAGTAGCGAAGCGGTAGGCTAAATAAAAATGGTGCACCCGACTGGATTCGAACCAGTGGCCTCTGCCTTCGGAGGGCAGCGCTCTATCCAGCTGAGCTACGGGTGCCTGTGGGGGACCGTATAGGCGATGAAAAAAGGCGGCGCAATCTGTTTTCGCGCCGCCTTGTGCAATTGAGTTCAGGCGAAAAATTCGTGGCACAATTCCAGCGCCTCGACCAAACGATCCACCTCTTCAAAACTGTTGTACATGGCAAAAGACGCGCGGCAGGTGGCGGTTTGGCCAAGGTGCTCCATCAAAGGCATGGCGCAATGCGACCCGGCGCGCACGGCGACACCTTTTTTGTCCAAGACGGTGGACAGATCATGGGCATGCGCCCCTTCCATGGTGAAGGAAAAGATCGCCCCCTTCCCCGGAGCTGTGCCCTGTACCGTCAGCCAATTGAGATTCTGCAACCGCTCGGCGGCATAGGCGCCCAGTTTCGCCTCATGCGCGGCAATCTTGTCCATGCCGATGGCCATCAGGTACTCCAACGCCACACCCATGCCGATGGTTTGCACGATGCCGGGGGTGCCCGCCTCGAATTTCAGTGGCGGTTTGGCGTAGGTAATCGTGTCCTTGGTCACCGTGTCGATCATATCGCCGCCGCCCATGAAGGGGCGCATTTCGGCCTGACGTTCAGCACGGATATAGATCGCGCCCGACCCCGACGGACCGTAAAGTTTATGGCCGGTGATCGGATAGAAATCACAGCCGATGTCTTGGACATCTACCGGACCATGCACGGCCCCTTGCGAGCCATCGACCAGCGTGGCGATCCCGCGCGCGCGTGCGGCGTGACAGATGGTTTTGACATCGACACGGGTGCCGGTGACATTGGACATTTGGGTGATGGCGATGAGTTTGGTTTTGGGGCCAATGGCGTCAATCACCGCCTGCGGATCAAGGCTGCCGTCCATGGCGCAATCGACCCATTTGATCACTACGCCCATGCGGTCGCGCAGGAAATGCCAGGGCACGATATTGGCGTGATGTTCGAGCACGGATAGGATGATTTCATCGCCGGGTTTGAGCCTCTCAGCGCCCCAGCCATAGGAGACCAGATTGATCCCCTCGGTGGTGCCGGAGGTAAAGACAATCTCATCCTCCGAGCCCGCGTTCAAAAAGGTCTGAACAACCCCGCGCACGCTCTCATAGCGTTCAGTCGACAGGTTAGACAGAAAGTGCAACCCTCTGTGAACGTTGGAATATTCCTCTGAGTAGGCGCGCGTGATTGCGTCGATCACCACCTGTGGTTTCTGCGCCGAAGCGCCATTGTCGAGATAGGTCAAAGGCGCGCCATTGACCGTTCGGGACAGGATCGGAAAGTCGCGGCGGATCGCCTCTACATCATACATTTTTTGTCTCTTTCGAAAAGGCGACCTCAGACAGGCCCATGCCCCAGAAATACATCAACGCCACCAACGCAATCACACCGACCAAACTGGTCGCCGCCCCTGGTCCAACGAACCCCGCCGTCAGCCCCCAAAGGAGCCACAAGGGCGCGGCGCAGAGCAGGCCCCAAAACACCGCCATACGGGTTTCATAGCCCGTGGCAGTGCCGCCCAAAAGCGAGAGGACAAAGCGGATAAGACCGGCGATGACGTAAAACACCAGCGGCATGATAAAGAGCCAGCCCAACAGCGTGGCCCCCATCAACATTTGCACCTCTTGCCCGGTCTCAAAGGCCACGCGCGACAGGCGCGGCCATTGGGCGACAAAGATCAGGCCACAGGCGAGCATGAGCGTGACCAAAGCCCCGCCCTCATTCTCACCCTGGCCCAACCTGTGCCGCAGCACCGCCCGCGGGGCGCGGTAGCTACGGGCCATATCGGTGACGACACCCATGGTTTAGCCCCGACGCCGGGCAAGCCAGCCCTCAAGACGGTCGAGAATATCGGCGCTGATCGCTTCGTCCTCGATCTCGTCAATCGCTTCGGCCAAAAACGCCAGTGTCAAAAGATCGGTGGCCTCGGCATGAGGCACGCCGCGCGATTGCAGGTAAAACAGCGCATCTTCATTGATTGCACCCACGGTCGACCCATGCGAACAGGCCACATCATCGGCGTAAATCTCAAGCTCGGGTTTGGCAAGGAATTGGCTGTCGTCATCGAGCAAAAGCCCCTGAGAGATTTGATAGCCATCGGTTTTCTGCGCCGCTTGTTTGACCAAAATCTTGCCTTGGAACACGCCTTTGGCACCGTTGCGCAGCACCTTTTTAAACACCTGACGCGATTCACAGCGCAGGCCCGCATGGGTGATGAACACGGTGTCATCATGCAGGAAATCACCGTCCCCCATCGCAGCCCCCGCGACATGGGCCACCGAGTCATCGCCCACGATGTCGATGAAGACTTCGTTGCGGGTCAAGACGCCGTTGGCGGTCATGGTGAAGGATTTAAACGCCGCATCCGAGCCGACGGAGGCAAAGAGATGAGTCACAGCCCGGCGTTCATGGTCGCGGCCTTGGGCACGGACATGATGGAAGCGCGCGCCATCGGCAACCTCGATCTCCATCACCTTGTTGAACCGCGCCGCCGCCGGACCGTTTTCCAACAGCGTCAGCTCCGCGCCCGCATCGAGTTTGATCACATGGTGCAGGATCGCGTCCGAGCTCTCATCTTTGTGCAGATAAATCAGCGACACCGGGCGGCTCACCGGCCCCGTGGCGCGGATCACGATACCGTCGGTGGCAAAAGCGGTGTTGAGCGTGGCCAACGGCCGATCGACCGGATCTTGGGCACGCTTTTCAAGTGCGCCATACGCGTCTTTGATCCAATGGATGTCGCTGGACAGCGCATCGGTCAGTCGCATGACCTCAAGGTTCTCGCCTTCAAGCGCATCCGAGGCGGCTGCGTCAAACACCCCATCGACAAAGACCAGTTTCAGCCGATCCAGCGCAGTGAAAATCGGTGTGTCATCGGAGTGAAACACCGCCGCTTGGGTCGGAGTTTCCGCCGTCAGACTGTCAGGTTTGGTCCAGCGCCAATATTCATCGCGGCCCTGCGGCAAGCCCATGGAGAGCAAGCGGTTCAAAGCGTCCTGACGCAGGTCATTGGCCCAAGGCGCGCCCTGCGGCATCACCATGCCCAGGACCCGCTCGGACGTGGCGTCGAGTTTGCGTTGTTTCATCTCTGCGCGTGTCATCAGGCTTGCTCCTGCTCCGCCAACAAATCGGCATAGCCATTGTGTTCGACCTCAAGCGCCAATTCCGGCCCGCCGGATTTGATGATGCGGCCTGCGGACATGATGTGAACGACATCGGGTTTGATGTGGTCCAAAAGACGTTGATAGTGGGTGATCACGACGAAAGACCGTTTGCCGTCGCGCAGCGCGTTGACGCCCTCGGAGACCAATTTCATCGCATCCACATCAAGACCGGAATCGGTTTCGTCCAGAATGCAAAGTTTTGGCTCAAGCATCGCCATCTGAAGGATTTCGTTGCGCTTTTTCTCGCCGCCGGAAAAGCCAACATTGACCGGACGTTTCAACATATCGGCGTCGATTTTCAACGACTTGGCCTTTTCGCGTACGACTTTGAGAAACTCTGTGGCGGACAATTCATCTTCGCCGCGGGCTTTACGTTGGGCGTTTACGGCGGTGCGCAGGAAGGTCATGTTGCCGACACCGGGAATTTCGACCGGGTATTGGAAGGCCAAAAACAGACCGGCCGCCGCGCGTTCTTCCGGCTCCATCTCCAACAGGTTTTGCCCGTTCAAAAGCGCCTCACCTTCGGTAACCTCATAGCCATCGCGGCCCGCGAGCACATAGGAGGTGGTCGATTTGCCCGACCCGTTCGGGCCCATGATGGCGTGGACCTCGCCCTCGCCGACCGTCAAGTTGACGCCTTTGAGAATTTGTTTGTCTTCTTCTTCAAGTTTGACGTGGAGGTTTTTGATTTCCAACATTTTATTGTCCTTTCACGAGGAATGGCCCGCGCGCGGCAGAACCGCGGCAGGCGCCAGTGTTTTATATGTGCGTTGTTGTGGTTTAGCCCCCGAGCGCATCACAGAAGAGCACGCTTTGGGGTGGAATTGAGAGGCGGCTTTTACAGGCCGACGTAGCGCAGGTAGAGCAGTAAAAACAGCCCGAGCGCCGTGGTTTGCATCAGCCCCGATTTGAGGCCCGCGCGCATCAAAACGCGCGCCGAGGGACGATCTGGATGTTGCGGCGTCAGATGGGTGACTCCGGACACTTTCTTGCCCCTGGGCGTGTCTGCATCTTGGAGACCGGTGTAGACCGTCGAAAACGTGTTCGGTCCGCCCCGTTCGATCCGACTGATCCGTGAGGCGAATTGCGCGTGCTGTGCATGCTGCATCTGATCCCTGCCCTTTTTTGTCTGCCTGCTTGTTGTAAGCCTCAGATTGGTTCGGGAATTGGATCAGATCATGGCATTCCTGCGGTAATCCTGCGCCTTTTGCGGCGGACGCAGGGTCATCTTGACAGGGTTCTCCGCAGTGGGTTTCCCCGACTAGATTTTGTAGCTTTGTCCACGGAAATTGAGCGTACCGGGTTCGGTGGTTTGCATCACATGCTCGACCCATTGCGTCGAGAACAGCCGCGCAAACATGTCCGGCATGTGATGGACGACATTGTGCATCGTCGCCATCGCCAAAAGAATCCCAGCACACTGTGCGCCCATCCGTTTGACCGCCGACAAAGACACCGCCTCGCGCAAAACAAAGGCGATCACGATGGCGAAAATCACGTCGAGCGCCAAATCGAAATCCGCGTTGGGGGTCACTGTGCCAGAGATTTGGCCGGAAATTTGATAGCGTAGCGCGCGCGCGATCACTGCCGCCATCCCGCCCATACCAAAGGCAATCACATAGGAGATCACTTGCGTGGCCATCAGCCGTGGCTCGCCCATCGGACGGCCGTGAACGCCCAGATTTTTGTGCCGTTGAAGCATCTGCGTCAGACGGTGATTGCGGCCAACATTTTGCGATTGCGCTGGCCCGATCATACTCACCCCGTTTTGCGGCGCGCGTGCGACACGGCCCAAACGATTGAGAAACTCCTGATGCTGATACGTCATAACCAAACCCTTCGATACGCCCCATACGCGTTCCGTTTACCACGCTAAAATGGCAAAATTCGGGCATATCCTGCGAAGCCGGAAACACTGTGTTTCGAAAAACATCGCTATGGTCACGCGCATACATCACAGTTTCACCTGAAAGGTTTTCAGCAGGGTATAAAGTTGGGCGGCGGGCAGCGTGTTGATCGGCTCAAGATCAAACTGCGCCATCCGGCCATGCAGGGCTGTGATCGTGGCAAAGTCCAAAATGGCACTGTATTTCTCTTCGCGCCCGACATAATCGTCCAAAAGCACGGTGGTCGGCTTTTGGATCGACGTCAGCGTGGCCAAGAAACACCCGGCCCGGAACCGTCCGTCGATCAGCACCAAATCCGGCGCAATCAAATCGTCGCGCTGCCACACACCGAAACAATAATCCGGGTAGCGGTGCCATTTGGCGTTGTTTTTCGGCCAGCTCCAATCGCCGGTGGGACCGATGTCGGCATAGATCAAATTCACCTCGGCCTTGGGCGGGTGCGCCGCAAAATGCGCCTGCATCGCACCGTGCCAGTCCTTTGATCCCTCGACCGAATAGATCACCTTGCCGGGCTGCGCCGCCGCATAGGCGGTTGAGCCGCCGGAGCCGTATTCAAGGATCACGCCCGCCTGATCATATTGCCCACAGACAAAGCTCATGACCTCCAAAGGAAAGGTCAGCTCTGGCCCTTTTGGGTCAAATACATATGTCGGCGTGCTGCTCATCTCAGCCCTTGAACGTGATCAAACGGATCAGTGTCATCGCCGCAAAGGCCAGCATCGAAGCGAGAAAGGCGGTGGCATAGACGCTGTCTTTGTAAAGCCCCTTGGTGCCCGCACGTTTGGCGCGCACGGACAGGCCGATGATCGCCCCGATAAAGACACCGACGGCCACGCCGAGGCTTTGCTTGGCAAAGAGAGGAAGGAGTTCAAGGTGCATATCAGGTCCTATTCGAAAGAACGTGGAGGATGTGAGCGGGGAGGCGCGGCGTCATTTCTGGGACCGTTTCGCAAGGATCAGGCCAATAATCCGCCCAATCCCCCAATAGACGGCGGCGAAAAACACCATCGGCGTGAGAATTTCGGCGCGCGGCCAATCAAAGACCAACACCATGCCAAGGCCCCACAGGACCGTGGCAATCAGCGTTTGAATCAGAAGCCCGCGCGTCGACATCAGCCTACAGACCCCTCAAGCGAAATCGCCACCAATTGCTGCGCTTCCATGGCGAATTCCATCGGCAGAGCTTGCAACACGTCTTTGCAGAACCCGTTGACGACCAAGGCCACGGCCTCCTCTTCGTCCATGCCGCGTTGACGGCAGTAGAACAGTTGATCGTCATCGACTTTCGAGGTGGTGGCCTCATGTTCGACCCGCGACGAGTTGTTTTTGACCTCGATGTAAGGCACCGTATGAGCGCCACAGTTCGAACCGATCAACAAACTGTCGCATTGGGTGTAATTGCGCGAGTTTTTCGCTTTTGGGTGCATCGTCACCTGACCGCGATAGGTGTTTTGCGCCTTGCCCGCAGAGATGCCTTTCGACACGATCCGGCTCTTGGTGTTTTTGCCAAGGTGGATCATTTTCGTGCCAGTATCAGCCTGCTGCATGTTGTTGGTGATGGCGATGGAATAGAATTCGCCTTGAGAGTCATCGCCGCGCAGGATGCAAGATGGGTATTTCCACGTCACCGCCGAGCCGGTTTCGACCTGTGTCCACATCACTTTCGCCCGATCGCCACGGCAATCAGCACGTTTGGTCACAAAGTTGTAAATCCCGCCCTTGCCGTTCTCATCGCCCGGGAACCAGTTTTGCACGGTGGAATATTTCACCTCGGCGTCGTCCAGAATCACAATCTCGACCACGGCGGCGTGAAGTTGGGCCACGTCGCGTTGTGGTGCTGTGCAGCCTTCGAGGTAGGACACGTAGGAGCCCTTGTCGGCGATGATCAGCGTGCGCTCAAACTGGCCGGTGTTTTCGGCGTTGATGCGGAAATAGGTCGAGAGTTCCATCGGGCAACGGGTGTTTGGCGGGATGTAGACAAAGGACCCGTCCGAGAAGACCGCAGAATTCAAGGTGGCGTAATAGTTGTCCGAGACGGGCACCACGGAGGCCAGATATTTCTGAACCAACTCCGGGTGTTCCTTGATCGCTTCCGAGATCGAACAGAAAATCACCCCGGCTTTTTCAAGCTCTTTTTTAAAGGTCGTGCCGACAGAAACCGAGTCAAACACCGCGTCCACCGCCACTTTGCGCTCGGAATTGGCGCCGTCGGCAGGCACCTCGCCCGCGCCTTCGACACCGGCCAAAATCATCTGTTCTTTCAAAGAGATGCCGAGCTTTTCATAGGTCGCCAAAAGTTTCGGATCGACGTCGTCCAAAGACTTCGGCTTGTCTTCCATGCTTTTCGGGCGGGCGTAATAATACTGATCCTGAAAGTCGATTTCAGGATACTCGACCATGGCCCAATTCGGCTCTTCCATGGTCAGCCAACGACGATAGGCCTCAAGCCGCCAGTCCAGCATCCATTCCGGCTCTTCGTTTTTGGCCGAAATCAAACGCACGATGTCCTCGGACAGACCTTTGGGGGCGTAGTCCATTTCGATATCGGTGTCCCAGCCGTATTTATAGGTGCCAGCCAGCGCCTGAACGGCATCAACAGTGTCCTGTTCCACCCCGTCCTTGACTTGAACCGCGTCTTTAACCTGAACGTCATCCGTCATCGGATCACTCCTTCGTCTGTGCCAAATGGCATGTGCGTCTTATGGGGCTCTCGTGTCGGCCCCTCTTAATATCGGGTTAGGCCGCTCGTTTTTTCCAACGGCCATAGGCGGCAAGCCATGCTGTGGCAAACCGCTCAATCTCTTGTGTCGTCGTCTGCGGGCCGATGGACACGCGCAGCGCGCTCATCGCCTCAGTCTCATCATATCCCATGGCGCGCAGCACCTTTGAGGCTTTGACCTTGCCGCTCGAACAGGCCGATCCGGCACTCACCGCAAACCCCGCCAAATCCATTTGCATCACCTGTGTCTCGCCCTTCCAACCGGGCGTGATCAGGCACATCGTATTGGGCAGGCGCGCATGCGGTTTGCCAACGAACATCGGCGTGTCGATCTCTTGTGCCAACAGATCTTCCAACAGATCGCGCTTTTGCGCCACCTCGTCCCAAACCCCGTTTGCCAGGGCCTTGGCCGCCGCTTGTGCCGCCGCCCCAAAGCCCGCAATGCCGATCAGGTTTTCCGTGCCCGAGCGACGTCCCATCTCTTGCCCGCCGCCGCGAATGCCCGCCACAACGTCCAACCCCTGACGCAGCACCAAAGCGCCGACACCTTTGGGCCCGCCGATCTTATGGCCCGAGATCAGCGCCATATCGCAGCCGATCCAATTGAACGCCACCGGCAGTTTGCCAAACCCCTGAGTCGCATCGCAAAGTGCCAATCCGTCCGGCAGCTCCTGCACGATTCCGGTCTCTGAATTCGCCAGTTGCAGCGCCGACATCGCTGGATTCAAACAGTTCACCGCACCGTCTGAGGTCACCGGAAGCGACCCGCCCGACCAGGATGACACCGCCTCATGTTCCACATCGGCACAGTGCAACCCCCGTCCGGCCATCGCCAAAGCCGCCGCCTCAGTCGCCCCAGAGGTGAACACAATATCCGCGCCATCGGCCCCGAAAGCCTCGGCCACCTGCGCCCGCGCCCGCTCCATCAGGCCTTTGGCCGCACGGCCCTCGGCATGGACCGAAGACGGATTGCCGACCACATCCATCGCCGCCATCATCGCCTTTCGCGCCGCCGCACCAAGCGGTGCCGTTGCGTTGTAATCGAGATATGTGCGGCTCATGATGCCCCCTTGGCCGCGCCACGTTTGCCCGCCCACTTGAGAAGCGCCTTGCGCTGATCTTCGGAGGTGTTGCGCAGCGATCCAATCAGGCGCACCTTGGCCTTCATGCCGGTGAATTCAAGGATCGTGCGCTTCATCCGGTTGGGTCCAGCATTGCGGTTCATCATGCGGTAATACAGCGCGGGCGTGTCCATCGTGGTGATCGCCTCCGCGGTACGGCCTTTGAGGAGCTTGTCCCAAAACGGATCGTTTTCGTGATACTTAAACGCCGTTCCGGGCAAGAATGTGCGTTCAAAAAAGCCCTGCAACAGGGCGGGATGCCCGCCCCACCATGTGGGATAAAACAGGGCAAAATGATCGCACCATTCGATCGCCTCAAACGCGGCTTCAAGATCCGGCTCAAGGGGTTGCACCTGAGCGTACCCATTGTGCAAGATCGGGTCGAATGCCATGTCACGCAGCACAATCCGTCTGATGTCGGCCCCGGCCTCTTGTGCCGCGGTGGCATAGCTGTCCGCCAGCGCAGTACAAAACCGCCCCGCCCCCGGATGCGCATCAAGAATGGCGATACGTGGCATTGCCTTAGTCCTCATCCACAACCGCAAACAGGGTCGGCACCGCCGGACAGGGCCGCAATTCGTTGCGGATCACGTCCGAAAGCCGGGTTTGATGCAAGAACACATAGACATGCGCCGACAGGCCCTCCCACAACCGGTTGGTCATGCTCTGCGCCCGTGACCCGGAGACACCGCCCGAGGCCCCGGCCCCGGTGTGCATCGCCGACACGGTTTCATCCACCGCCCCCATGATGTCAGAAACCCGGATTTCCGAGGCCGGTCGCGCCAATTTATAACCGCCGCCCGGACCGCGCACCGAGATCACCAAATCGGCCCGGCGCAGTTTGACGAACAGTTGCTCCAGATAGGGCAACGAAATGTCCTGGCGTTTGGAAATCTCCGCCAGCGACAATAGCGCATTGTCCGGCTGCAACGCCAAATCCGCGAGCGCCACCATTGCATAACGTCCTTTGGTCGACAACTTCATGTCAGTGTCCCTCTTGATGCGATCCGAAACCATTTTGGCCCGATCATCGCGGCGTAATCCGCTTCTTAAACGCTCCAAACACCGCATCAATGACGACACGAGCGGTCACAGGGGCCGTTTTGGCGCATTTCCGCGCGTTTCCCCTTCGTAATGAGGCGAAAAACGGCGCAAATACATTGACGTATGCGGCGTGGAGCCTTACCTCCATACCACTCCCGCGCGGTCGCTCACGCAGATTTAGAATGTTTCTAAATTGCCCGAGAGATTTCGTCAACTATAAAGGCAGCGCGGTGGAAAAACGAGAGCAAAAGCGACAGCCCGACAGGGCTCGTTCCGCTCGGGCCCTCCTTGCGCGCCACATAATTCGGTGTGTGCAACGTAAGCTGGCCCGCGGAACGGAACAGGAGACAGGGACCCAATGCCCGAAGTGATTTTTCCCGGCCCAGAAGGCCGGCTTGAAGGCCGCTACCATCCGCAACGCGCTAAAGACGCCCCCATCGCCATCATTCTTCATCCCCATCCGCAATTCGGCGGCACGATGAACAATCGCGTGGTCTATAATCTGCATTATGCCTTCCACCAAATGGGCTTTACCGTTTTGCGGTTTAACTTCCGTGGCGTGGGCCGGTCGCAGGGCGAATATGATCAAGGTGTGGGTGAGTTGTCAGATGCCGCCTCCGCGCTCGATTATCTGCAATCCATGAACCCCAATGCCAAACATTGCTGGGTCGCGGGCTTTAGCTTTGGGGCCTGGATCGGGATGCAGCTTTTGATGCGCCGCCCGGAAATCTCCGGCTTTATCTCGGTCGCCCCACCCGCCAATATGTATGATTTCTCCTTCCTCGCACCCTGCCCGGCCTCGGGTCTGGTGATCAACGGCACGGCCGACCGCGTCGCCCCGCCAAAAGACACCCAGTCCCTGGTCGCCAAGTTGCATGAGCAAAAGGGCATTACCATCACCCATGAAGAGGTCGAAGGTGCGGGTCACTTCTTTGAAGATCCGCATATGGAACATATGATCAGCTCGGTCGACGCCTATGTCCGCCGCCGTCTGACCGAAACCAGCCGCTAATCCGCCGCTTTCAGAGGGTCCTACGATGAGCATCATGGAAGATCTGGCCGACGCCTTGGCCAAGGACACAATCGACGCCTTGGATATTGTCGGCACGGACGAACTCATTCAGGATGTGGCCCGCGTCATCGGCGCCTCCTCTGTCACCACACAGGAGGCGTTTTTGACCTCTGCCCGCGTGCGCCTGTCGGAAAAACGGGCGCGCGTTTACCTTGAAAAACGCATTGAAGAGGCGAAAAAGGGACTGGCTGCCTCCGTGCCCCCGCCCAGTGCCGAGGATGACATTGAATATTGACGCCACCCTGCCCGCTTTGCCCGAATTGACGGTGCAAGAGTCCACCCGACTGAATGCCCAATATGCATTTTTGCGGGAGGCGGATCGGCTTAAAACCGTGTTGCGCGCCAATCAATTGATGGATCGCTCGCGGTTTGAAAACTCCGCCGAACATTCCTGGCACGCCGCCCTTTTGGCGCTCCTGTGCGCGCCCATGGCCGGGCCGGACGTGGACATCTCCCGCGTCATCGAAATGCTGATGCTGCATGATATTGTTGAGGTCGATGCGGGCGATCATCCGATCCACATCACCCACAACCCCGCCTCTGTCGCCGCGTTGGAAGAGGCCGCCGCGGATCGCATTTACGGCCTCTTGCCCGAGGATCTGCGCCGCCGCTTTCGCGCCACCTGGGAAGAGTTCGAAGCGATGCAAAGCCCGACCGCGCGCTATGCCAAGGCAATTGATTTCCTCGCCCCCGCGCTGCAATCCATCGGCGCGCCGGAACAGCAAGACGACGAACGTCACATCGTCGCGACCAACCTGACCCAAGGCCGCGCCACCAAGACCAAAGACATCCTGCCCGACCTGTTCGAATTCACCCGTGCCGGGTTTTATGGCGAGCCGGTGGACCCCGCCCTCGCCGCCCGCTTTGCCTTTTGGTGTGAGGCGGATCGGCTGAAATCGGTCTACCGCGCCACGCCCATTGCCGATGGCTCGCGCAAGGAAAACACCGGTGAACACTCTTGGCACATCATGCTCTACGCCCTAACGCTTGCGGATCAGGCGCAGGACGGCGTGGACATTGCTATGGCGCTCAAGATGTTGTTGCTGCACGATATTGTCGAGATTGATGCAGGCGACACGCCGATCCATGGCGCGGTGACGCCCGAGGCGCAGAAGGCACAAGAAGAGGCCGAGATCAAAGCCGCAGACCGCCTGTTTGGCCTGTTGCCACCTGAGCAAGGCGCCGAATTCCGCGCCATTTGGGAAGACTTCGAAGCCGCCCAAACCCCGACCGCGATCTTTGCCAAATCCATCGACCGGGTCCAACCCGTGCTGCACAATCTGGCCGATGACGGCGGCTCATGGCGCACCTATGACGTGAAACTGCACCAACTCGATGCCCGCGTCGGCGTCAAAATCGCCAAAGGCTGCCCCAAACTCTGGCCCTACATCCGCAGCCAATGCGAACCCTGGTTCGTGGCGCGGGGGGCGCTTTGAGGAGCATAACTGGGGGATTTCGTGCTGGGTGTGAAGGTCGGACGAAGCGGGCATTGGGGCTTAGGCTTGCCAAGTCCGCCTACGGCCCAAATGGACCATCCACCTGATGGCAGCAGGTGCCAGCTCCCAAGGTTGCCGCTGCTAACCTTCCCGACCAACCGTCTCAGATTCCAGCCCACGTTCGATATGCTCTGCGCATGGATCGATTATGTCGAGGAGAGGAACCCATTTAAAAAATGGACCAGGCTTCACTTCTCGCCTCTTTCCGTCAAACCAAGACTGGCTTTCTTGGTCAAAGGTCCATGAAACATCAATTACAACTTGATTTCCCCAGTGGGATGCCCCGGACCAATACCACAACCAACCGTCTATAGGTTCTGAAGCGACGCCTTTGGAGCTGGGAACATCTTCGTCCTTATTTCTTCTCACTGCATGCTTGGTTGCATTCGACGCCTGTCGGATGAGGCGAAATTTCCATGCATCATCATGTAGGTCATCTTGCAGCCGATCTTTAAATCTCTCTTCGATTTTGCCGCGTTGGGATTGAGTGAGTTTTTGCATATCACGACATTGGAATGCGCAGTGTGACGCGTAGGAATCCAGCGACCAAATGGCGCAAAACCCTTTGTGGAGCGAGTGGGGTTGTTCCCTAAACTCAGTAAGTATCGGCTCAAGAATTTCCGCTTTGAACGTAAGCGCATCAAGCATTCCTGAATTTCCTTTTGAACATAACAGGGGGGGACGGTGACAGGTGCCTACACATAGCGGACATTTGTTGAACTTGCAGCATCCGTCGTTTTGGCCTCAAACCGGACATTCTGCCCTCCAGAAACCAATCCCTCGCCCCCAACTCCACCTCACGCCCTGTTCGGCGGAATGGCATAGGTCAGTGACGCCTGCGCCAAGACCGTGTCCGAGCCGGGATTGCGAATTGCAACCTGTCCCACGGCCAAGGTTTTGCCGAGTTTCAACAACCGCGCTTCGCCCAAAAGCGGCAGATCGGCGGCGGGTTTGCGCATGAAATCAATGTGGGCATTGGTGGTCACGGCCAAGGCGACCGGGCCGATTTTGGCGAGGATGGCAAAGTAAAGCGCCACATCGGCCAGGAGGAACATCGTGGGACCTGAGAGCGTGCCGCCGGGGCGGATATGGCGCGCGTCGGGGGTGAGGCGCAGGGTCACGGCGTCGTTTGTAACGGTCTCGACGCTCAACACATCGCCCACTTCGGTAAACTCCCGCGCCAGAAAGGCCTCCAGCGCGGGTTTGTCCATCACATTCGCCATCAGAAACCGTAAATCCCGGCAAACTTTGCCTCAAGATACTCCAAAAGCGGCGCTTCGGTCGGCTCAAAGCCACAGGCATGCACGATGGTGTCGCGCGGCTCGCGCAGACCGCCGAACTGTTGCAGATGCTCGGCCAACCACGCGGTCGCGGGCGCGGTGTCGCCTTTGACCAAGGCGCTGTCCAAATCCGGCACGTCGGCGCGCAGGGCTTGGTGCAGACAGCCGGCGTAGACATTGCCCAGCGAATAGGTCGGAAAATAGCCAAACAGGCCCACCGGCCAATGCACATCCTGAAGACAGCCATTTGATATTTTATCGACTTTGACGCCAAAATCCGCCTCAAATCGCGCATCCCATGCTGCGGGCAGATCGGCAATCTCCAAATCGCCGCCAATGATCTGACGCTCCAAATCAAAGCGCAGCAGCACATGCAGGTTGTATTGCACCTCGTCGGATTCCGTGCGGATATAGCCCGGCAGGACGCGGTTGACGGCGGCATAGAACCCTTCGGCGCTGTCGATGCCGATGTCGCCAAAGCTGTCGCGCATCTGGCCGAAAAGATATTCGGTAAAGGCACGCGAACGGCCGAGTTGGTTCTCGTAAATCCGCGACTGGCTTTCGTGCACGCCCATAGAGACGCCCTCGCCCAGAGGCGTCAAAAGATAGTCGCCATTGATGTTTTGCTCATAGCACGCGTGGCCGACCTCGTGGATGGTTGAGTAGATCGAATTGAACGGGTCTTCGGGGTTGGTGCGGGTGGTGATGCGCACATCCTGGCCCGACCCCGACGAGAACGGATGCACCGCCTTATCAATCCGTCCGCGCGCGAAATCATAGCCAAAATTCGCCGCCAGCGCCGTGGTCAGCGCCATTTGTTTGGCCTCATCAAAGGTCCCGGTGAGACCCTTGGGCTGATCCGCCCCCATGATTTTATCGCGCAGCGCCACCAATCGGGGCCGCAGCGCGCCGAACATGGCGTCCAATTCCGCCCCCGACGAGCCGGGTTCGTAATCTTGGTGCAACGCGTCCCAAAGATCATGATCCGTGCCCTGCTGCAACGCCGCCGCCTCTTCGCGGCGCAGCGCCACGACCTGTTCAAACATCGGGGCGAAATGGGCGAAATCATCGCGGGCGCGGGCCTCGGCCCAGACCCCTTGGGCCATGGACGTGACCTTGGCCAATTCCGCCGCCAAACGCGCCGGAATTTTGACCGCGCGTTCATAAGACCGGCGGATGTGACGCAACTGCGCCTGAGACACCGCGTCCAAAGAGCTTGGATCAATCGAGGACAGCCAATCGCCCAAACGGGGATCGGATTTGCGGGTATGAAGCACGTTCTCTAGCGCTTCGAACTCCTCACCACGCTGCTCGGCGGCTCCTTTGGGCATCATGGTTTCCTGATCCCAATTCAACCGGCCCATAATGGCGCCAAGCGCACGGGTTTCACGGGTAAAACCCATCAGATCATCAAATGCGGACATGATTAAAGGCCCTCCCGGACCGATTGAGGTTTGGGATAAAAGCTCAGGAACCGGGCGCGCAAAATGGCGACAAACAGCGCCACCGCACCGATCTGATGCGCGATACCAAGGTGCAAAGGTGCGCCGTTGAGAACGGTCACGATGCCCAAGACCAATTGCAAAAACAGCACCGCTGCCATTAGGTTAAACGCCCCTGCCGTGGTGCGATTGGCGGATTTTCGGCCCTTGGACCACAAGACGATGCCGTAGATCACCAATAGATAGCCCATGACACGGTGGACAAATTGCACCAAAGCCGGGTTTTCAAAGAAATTGCGCCAGATCGGCGTGATGTAAAACGGGTCCGGTGGCAAGACCTGCCCGCCCATCAGCGGCCAATCGGTATAGCCTCGGCCCGCATCAATCCCGGCCACCAAAGCGCCCAGAATGATCTGAAGAAAGGCGAAATGCAGCATGCCGGTGGACATGCCAAAAAGCTTTTTATCGGTGGCGCGCCGGGCCTGCATCAAGTCGGGTTCGGTGCGCCCCAACAGGAAAACAAACCACGCGATAAAGCCCAGGATGATAAAGGCCAGCCCCAGATGGGTGGCGAGGCGATAAGAGGCGACATCAAGCCGCGTGCCCTCAAGCCCTGATGAGACCATCCACCAGCCAATCGCGCCCTGAAGCCCGCCCAAAGCGCCGATGAAAATCAGGCGTTTGTGCCATCCGGTCGGCACTTTGCGCGCCAAGGCAAAGCCCGCGTAGCCCAGAAACCAGACCATGCCGATCACCCGGCCAAGCTGACGATGGCCCCATTCCCACCAATAGATGCTCTTGAACTCGGACAGGCTCATGCCCTCGTTTTGCAACTGGTATTCGGGGATTTGTTGGTATTTTTCAAACTCGGCGGTCCAGGCGGCATCCCCCATCGGCGGCACAGCCCCGGTCACGGGTTTCCATTCGGTGATCGAGAGGCCGGAATCGGTCAGCCGGGTCAGCCCGCCGACCGCGATCATCATCATCACCAGCGCGAAAATCACCATGAGCCACGCTCGGATGCCTTTGCGTGCGCCCCGGCCCCGTTTTTCGATCAGCCCGGTTTTCGGGGCGGCTTTTGGTGTGTCATCAGAGGCCACCTCTTCGAAAATGCTGCGTTTTTGCGCCATGGTTTTCCCTTATCTTTGCGTGCACGAAACCTAGGAGCGTGGGCCACGAAGGGCAAGCGGTCTTGGCGAGGAAAATCATCGGGGTTTCTGGATTTTTTACTGAAATCGCGACGGAAAAACCGAGGAGCACCGTAGAATGATCAGATGCCCAAGAGGTGAGACAGGCCGACGGGCATGATAGGAGGTTCCGATGAAACACGGTCGCCATATTCTTTCAACATCCCTTTTGATCGCCGCCATGGTCGCCGCACCCTTTGCCGCAGTGGCTCAAAGTGCGCCGCGCCCGATCCAACAACAGCAGCAATTGAAGGTTCAAATCCAAGATCAGGTTTATGTCCGCAAAGGCGTGACCCTGAACGGACGCGCAGGACCGGGTACGCAGTATCACAAACTGCTGGCGTTGAAGTCTGGCACTCAACTCAAATTGCTCAATCAACAAGGCGGCTGGGCCGAGGTCCAAACCCCGCAAGGTCAAAAGGCTTGGGTCTCGAGCCGGTATTTGATGTGTGACGGCACATGTGGGTTGCACCTTGGCATGCAAACTGGCCCACAAACGGGCATGGGTCCGGGTGCCATGCGCTAAACCCGCCCGAAGAGCACCTAAGAACACCAAAGGCCCCCAATTTGGGGGCCTCTTCGTTGGGCGTTCTTTGCTGTTTACCCGCGCTCTTTCCACCGTTTCATTTGCCGCATCACCCCGTGCAACATCTGCACATCGGCACGCGTCATCGGCATCCGCGACCACAGGTTGCGCAGGTTGAGTTTCATGCTGTGGGCTTTGTCTTCGGGAAAAAAGAACCCGGAGGTCTCAAGAATCTCCTCATAGTGATCCCCGAGTTTTTCAACCTCAAGATGGCCCGCCCAGACCGTTTTGGCCAAATCGACCACTTCGGGGGCGACCTCGGTGGTTTGGCGGCCCCATTCATAGGCGTTGAGCAACACCGCCTGTGCGAGGTTGATCGAGGGAAAATCCGGGTTCACCGGCACGGTGATGATGGCATTGGCCTCCACCACGTCCTCATTTTCCAAACCCGCGCGCTCCGGCCCAAACATCACGCCAACCTTACCGCCGGATGCGGTGATGGCGCGGGCGTGTTCCATGGCGCGTTCGGGGGTCATCACCGGTTTGGTGATGCCGCGCATCCGCGCCGTGGTGGCAAAGACATAATCGCAATCGGCCAGCGCCTCACGCACCGTGCCAAACAGCTCCGCCTCATCCAAAAGCCGCCCCGCGCCCGAGGCCATGGCGACGGCATTGGGGTTAGGCCAGCCATCGCGCGGAGCGACGATGCGCATCCGGTCCAACCCGAAATTCCACATCGCCCGCGCCGCCGCCCCAATGTTTTCGCCCATCTGCGGACGCACAAGGACAAAGGCGGGGGTCGGCCCGCTTTGTGCGGCTTGCGGCGCATCTGACATGGGTGCATCTGACATGGAGGACCTCTAAATCTTGGATTTGGCGCGTGATAAGCGCATTTGCCCCCGCTCGCAAGACTTCCGCCCGCGCAAAGCTTGCGCTATAGGAGGCGAAACCCATTTTCGGAGACCAATATGTCCGACCCCGTCCAAGAGCGCCCGCAAATCTACCTGTTGACCCCGCCCGCCTTTGATCTCGACACCTTCCCGGCGCGTTTGGCCGCGGTGTTGGATACCCATGCGGTGGCCTGTGTGCGTTTGGCTTTGGCGTCCAAGGACGAGGATGTGTTGGGCCGGGCTGCGGATGCCTGTCGCGAAGTCTGTCATGCCCGCGATGTGGCGATCGTGATTGAGGCGCATGTCGCCTTGGCCGAACGTCACGGGTTGGACGGCGTGCATTTGACCGACGGATCGCGTTCCGTGCGCAAGGTCCGCAAGCTGTTGGGCGATGAAGCCATTGTCGGGGCCTTCTGTGGTGCCTCGCGCCATGACGGTTTGAACGCGGGCGAAAGCGGCGCGGATTACATCGCCTTTGGTCCGGTTGGTGACACCGATCTGGGCGACGGGACACAGGCCGAAAAAGACACGTTTCAGTGGTGGTCCGAAGTGGTCGAAGTGCCGGTGGTGGCCGAAGGCGCATTGACGGTTGAGATCGTCAAGGAGTTTGCCAAAATCACCGATTTCTTTGCCATTGGCGAAGAGATTTGGAACACCGAAGACCCGATCAAGAGCTTGGGGGCCTTCATCGCGGCGATGGACGACGGCCTAAGCGCCTAAATAGGCCTCAGGAACAGGCGGTAGCCCCGAACGCACCGCCTCTTCGCACAGGCGCGCCATCTCTTTGCGGTCTTTCACGTCTTTGACCGCAATCGGCGCGTGGAACATGACCTCGACCCGGCCTTGTGGCGAGGCTTTGAGCACCTGCACCAGTGAGGGGCCAAATTCCATATCGCCCCACCAGCCATAAAACCGCACATCTTGGCCCTCGGGCGCAATATAGCGGGCGGTGACGGGCTGAATCCAAACCTCATCACGCAGTTCAGGCGTAAAAAACGCCGCAAACAGCGTCGGCTTGAACGGCAAGACCCGCAGGCTGTCGCTCGACGTGCCCTCGGGGAAAAACAGAAGCTTATGCCCCATATGCAGCCGCTCTTCGAAGATCTGTTTTTGCAGCGCCGCCTCTGTGCGGTCGCGGTTGATAAACACCGTGCCCGTGGCCTTGGCCATGGTGCCGATGCCGGGCCAATTGGCCACTTCTGCCTTGGAGACAAAGAAAATCCGCTGCACCGCGTTGAGCACGAAAATATCAAGCCAAGTGGAATGATTGGCAACCACAGCGCCATGGTGGCGCATCGGCGTGCCGCGCACCGTCAAAGAGAGGCCCATCAGGCGCAGCGCCGTGCGTGACACGAAACGGGGGAATTGCGAGGACCACGGGCGGCGTTTGCCCTTGATCAGGCGCTCCACGCCGCGTGTGGCCAGCATCAGGACCATACAGATCGTGATCAGGCCAATCACCGGCGCGCCACGGCGCACCATCCGCCACGTTCCGCCCTGAACGGTCGCAGGCTTGGACGGCGGAATGCGGCTATCCCAAAGTGGCGCACTCACCCGCTGAGGCCCTTGGTGTACATCTCGCGTTGGCGTGGTGAAATTTCGGCGACATCCAGGATCAACAACACATCCACCGTGTCAAAGGCCAGATCGACATAGGCGCCCTCGCCGACTTTGCCGCCCATGCGCAGATAGGCTTTGATCAGCGGCGGGATCGCCAACATCGCGCGTTTGCGGTCGATCTGATCTTCGGGCACCAAATCCATCGTCTGAAAATGGGCGTCCACCGTGCGCGCGCGCAACTCAGACGGGGCCAGATGGCGGTGATGCAACAGAGACAGAGATTCGGCATGGCGCGCCACATCGGCATCAAAGAAAGAGGCCGTGCCAAACAGCACATCAAACCCTTCTTCGATCACATATTTCGCCAAGCCGGCCCACATGTGAAACAGCGCCGTGCCGCCGCGATACTCCTTGGCCACGCAGGAGCGCCCCAGTTCCAAAAGCCGCTTTCCCGTGACTTTCAACGGGGACAGATCATATTCGTCTTCGGAGTAAAACCGACCCAAAAGCGCCGCCTTTTCCCCGGACAAAAGCCGATACACCGCCACGCATTGCTCCAACGGATCGTCAGAACGGGTCACGTCGATCAACATCAAGTGGTCATAATCGGGATCAAACCGGTCGGCCTCAAGCATGGCCACATGGTCCACCATCGGCCCGTTTGAACCAAGCTCTTCGACAAATACGCGATAGCGCAGGCGTTGCGCTGCGCGTAGATCCGCCTCATTTCGGGCAAATCTCAATTGAAATCGCGGCTTTTGGGCGCTCATACGGGGGGGTGATCCTGCTCTCATCGGTGGACGGGTTTTAGGGTTTTGTTGGTTTCAATGCAACAGACGAGCGAAACAGGCGAAAAATCACTCTCTCTAAGGTTGATTAAACCTCAAGTCTCAGCGACCATAGCGGGAACAAGCCGTCAAATAAAGACGGGCAAATCGCATCTTATCACCCGTAGACAGGGAAAAGCGCCACATGTCGGCTGTCGATCACAACCTTACCCGCATGTTGAAACATGACGGTGACCTTGCCACCGATGTTCGATTGCACCTGACCGATGCCCCAGTCCGTTTGCACCGGGTGGCGCACCATTTGACCCGGTTCCAACATCGCATTGAGATCTTCCATTGCTGACGCGCTCCTCGCACAGACTGCCCCTAAAGGATAAAACATGACCCAAGACCTCGCCCGCGACATTGCCGCCATGATCGGTTCCCGCATTTGTCACGATATGATCAGCCCGGTGGGCGCGATCTCAAATGGCGTGGAACTTTTGAACATGTCGGGCGTCGGTGCAGGCCCTGAACTCAGCCTTATCTCTGAAAGTGTGGAAAATGCAAATGCTCGGGTGAAATTCTTTCGCGTGGCCTTTGGCGTGGCCTCCGCCGGCCAAATGTCCTCGCGCGCCGAAATGGTCACCATTCTCAAAGGCATTTCAACCACACGCCTCACCTATCATTGGGACGCGTCTGAGGACATGCCGCGCGAGGAGGTCAAACTCGCCTGTCTGATGATGATGTGCCTGGAAACCGCCCTGCCCCGTGGCGGCGAAATCCGCCTGTCCTGCTCCGGTGGACAATGGAGCGTGCGCGCCCGCGCAGATCGGCTTGAACCCGCACCCGACCTTTGGGCCCGCCTGGGCGCGCTGTCCAAGGCCGAGGGGCTAAAACCCTCCGATGTGCAATTCCTTTTGGCCCCGATGCAGGCCGCCGCTCTTGGTCGCCGCATCACCCATTCTTCCGGCGATGGGGTGATCACCCTAAACGCCTAACCACACTCCCAGCCGCCCCATGTGATCCTCGGGGTGGCACCTTGAAGGCGCGGGCCCCCTCTGACCCGCGCCTTCCTTTTGTCTTCCCGGCTCCTCAACGAAAAACGCGCGAAAGGCTCCCCTCCGCGCGTTTTTACCGTGATAAAACACTCAAATATCCGCGCGGTTACGCCCGCACAGACCCTTCAGAGGTCACCAGATATTTGAACGAGGTCAATTGCTCGGCCCCCACCGGCCCACGCGCATGCATTTTGCCCGTGGCGATGCCAATCTCGGCGCCCATGCCAAATTCGCCGCCATCGGCAAATTGGGTCGAGCTGTTGTGCATCAGGATCGCACTGTCGATCTCGGCAAAGAACCGCGCCACATGTTCAGGCGTCTCGGACAGGATGCAATCGGTGTGGTTCGACGAATACTGGTGAATGTGATCAATCGCGCCGTCGATCCCGTCCACCACTTTGGCGGCGACAATGCTGTCGAGATATTCGTGGCCCCAATCGTCTTCGGTCGCCGGGATCACCGCGCTGTTCATCGCCTGAACCGCCGCGTCTCCACGCACCTCAACGCCTTTGCCGATCAGTGCCGCAATCACATCCGCGCCCAAGCTGTCGGCCACTTGACGGTCAATCAACAGGCATTCCACCGAGCCGCAAATCCCGGTGCGCCGGGTTTTGGCGTTGATCACCACATTCATCGCTTTGACCGGATCAGCGGAGGCGTCGATAAAGATATGCACGATGCCTTCAAGATGGGCAAACACCGGCACCCGCGCCTCGCGTTGCACCAGCCCAACCAAGCCCTTGCCACCACGCGGCACGATCACGTCGATATAATCGGTCATGGTCAACATCTCGCTGACCGCTGCCCGGTCCCGCGTCGGCACACGCTGGATCGCATCTTCGGGCAGGCCCGCGGCCTTGAGCCCATCGACCAAACAGGCGTGGATCGCGCCGGAGCTGTGGAAACTCTCCGAACCACCGCGCAGGATCACCGCATTGCCCGCCTTAAGGCACAAAGCCCCGGCATCCGCGGTCACATTCGGGCGGCTCTCATAGATCACGCCAATGACGCCCAAAGGCGTGCGCACCCGTTTGATATGCAGGCCGGTGGGCTGGTCCCATTCGGCCATCACATCGCCAACCGGATCTTTTTGACCCGCAACCGCGCTCAAGCCCTCCACCATGCCCTGAATACGCGTCTCGTCCAGCATCAGCCGGTCCATCATCGCGTCGGTCAGACCCTTTTCGCGGCCAAAGGCCATGTCTTTTTCATTCGCCGCAATGATCTCCGCCCGTCGCGCCCAAATGGCATCGGCGGCCGCGTTCAATGCGGCCTGTTTTTGCGCGGATGTGGCCACGGCCAGCTTGGCACTCGCGGCTTTCGCGCGCGCGCCCAAATCCTGCATCATCGTCTTTACGTCTAACTCTGTCATAGCACCAAATCATCTCTGTGGATCAAAGCGGCCCGACCGGAATAGCCGAGGATCGCCTGTATGTCTTCGGAATGCGCGCCTTTGATCGCCTCGGATTCCTCTGAGGTATAGCGGGACAGGCCCAACCCAATGCGCGCGCCATTGGGTCCAAGGACCACCACTGGTTCGCCGCGGCCAAAATGGCCAACAACCTCCGAGACGCCGACGGGCAACAGGGAATTTCCATGCGCGAGCGCTCGTGCCGCCCCCGCATCAATGATGATTTCACCTTTCGGCTTCATCGCGCCGATCCAGCGTTTGCGGGCACGTTCCGGATCTTCATGCGCGATAAACCATGTGGCCCGCGCCCCCGCCTCAAGTGCCTGAATCGGCCGGTCTTTAAACCCTTCGGTGATTGCCATGGTGCAGCCACCGGCAATGGCGGTTTTGGCAGCCATGATTTTGGTTTTCATCCCGCCCTTGGACAGACCAGACACCGGATCACCAGCCATGGATTCAATTTCTGGCGTGATGTGTTCGACAGTGGCGATATGGCGAGCGGAGGCGTCGATATTTGGGTTTGCGGTGTAAAGCCCGTCAATATCGGAGAGCAACACCAAGCGATCCGCGCCGACCGTGACCGCAATTTGCGCCGCCAGACGGTCGTTGTCGCCATAACGGATTTCATCGGTGGCCACCGTGTCGTTTTCATTGACGATCGGCACCGCGCCAAGGCCCAACAGCGCGTCCAAAGTGGCGCGCGAATTAAGATACCGGCGACGATCGGCGCTGTCTTCCAGCGTCAATAGAATCTGCGATGTGGTAATGCCGAGCGGCTCCAACACCTCTTGATAGGCCCGCGCCAGACGGATTTGCCCGACAGAGGCCGCTGCTTGTGAGTGCTCAAGCGGCAATTCGCCCGCGGGCAGGTGCAAAATCCCCCGCCCCAGCGCAATGGAGCCCGACGAGACCAAAATCACCGCCGCACCGCGCGCTTTGAGCATCGCCACGTCTTCGGCCAGGCCCTTGAGCCAGTCCGCGCGCAATTCCCCGCGCTCGACCAAGAGCGCCGAGCCGATTTTGATCACAACACGTTTTGCGCCGCTTAGGGTTGCCAATTCTGGTCTTCCTCTTCGTCCGATGCCTCGGCCTGTTTGGTCCGCAGACGGTCCATCGAAATCTCGGCCTTGAGCGCGCGCAACACGGTCTCAACCCCAGCCTTGGTCGCACCGGACATGGTGTAAACCCGCCCACCGGACGCCTCTTGCAGCGCCGCCAGTTTTTCCTCGATCTCCTCGTCCATCAGGCTATCGACCTTGTTGAGGACGGTGATCCGCGGCTTGTCGCCCAACACATCGGAATAGTTTTCGATCTCGGTGATGATGGTCTGATAATCCTTGACCACATCCTCGGCAGTGCCATCAACCAGATGCAACAACACAGCGCAGCGTTCGACGTGGCCCAAGAACAAATCGCCCAGGCCCCGGCCCTCAGACGCGCCTTCGATCAAGCCAGGAATATCAGCGACGACAAATTCGGCGCCATCAATGCCCACCACCCCGAGGTTCGGGTGCAGCGTGGTAAACGGATAGTCCGCGATTTTAGGCCGCGCATTCGAGGTCACACTCAAAAACGTCGATTTCCCGGCGTTGGGCAGACCCAAAAGCCCGGCATCGGCGATCAGTTTCAGTCGCAGCCAAATCGTGCGATCAATCCCCGGCTGACCCGGATTGGCCGAGCGCGGCGCTTGGTTGGTCGAGCTTTTGAACCGCAGGTTGCCCCAGCCGCCATTGCCGCCCTTGGCCAAAACAAACCGCTGCCCGACCTCGGTCAGATCGGCGATCACCGTCTCTTCGTCTTCGTCCAGAATTTCAGTACCCGCCGGTACGCGCAACACGATGTCCTCGCCATCCTTGCCGGTGCGATTGTTGCCCATACCACCTTGGCCGTTTTGAGCAAAAAAGTGCTGTTGATAGCGGAAATCAATCAGCGTGTTGAGCCCGTCCACCGTCTCGATGATCACAGAGCCGCCGCGCCCACCGTCGCCGCCGTTCGGGCCGCCGTATTCGATAAACTTTTCACGCCGAAACGACACGCAGCCGTTCCCGCCGGAGCCCGATCGAATGTAAACTTTGGCCAGATCGAGAAATTTCATGTCTTTGTCCTTCTGTGCCCCATGATCCTAGGGCTTTGGGCAGATGTATCGCGGCTCGCCGCCAAACTCAATGTGCGTTGTTATGGGGGGCGGTGTCAGAGGATTTGCGCGACGTCCACACCTCTCGCGTCAAACTCATCGCTTGCGCCGCAACGGTTTGACTGCGCGCCATACTATACTGTTGCAGAGGCTCGGTATCCTCAAACCCCAGCCCTTTCAAAATGGCCCGCGATTTGGCATTCTCAACAAAGTGGTAGGAGGCAAGGCTCAGACCATCATGGGCAAACCAATGATCCACCACCGCCTGCGCCGCCTCCGACATATAGCCATGCCCCCAATAAGGCTGGCCAAGCCAATAGCCGAGATGTTCGGCGATACCGATCACCCCCATGATATGACCGCTGTCTTTATGAACAATCCCAAAGCGATAGGGGCTATTGAGCCGGGCAATGAACCACTGCATCTCGATGACACCATAGGGGTATCTGATCCGGCTGAGCCATTTCGACACCTCAAAATCATTCAATAACCGCGTCAAAGGCGCCGCGTCCGCTTGGCTCAGCGGCCGCAGGATCAAACGGTCTGTTTCAAGAGAGAAGCTTTGGGAGTCTGTGGTCATCGGGGTCTGTCCTGGTGTGGGCGACCCCGATTTGGGGTCAGTCGAGTTTGCGCAGATAGGTCCAGGTCGGGACCAAGGTGTTGCGCGCAACCGAGAAGGTTTCCGCATCGCCGATATATTCAAAGCCCGCGGCGGTCACGACCCGAGCCGAGGCTGGGTTGTCCTGAAAAATCTCGGCAAACATGGTTTTAGAGCCCAACGGATTGGCCGCCACCATGGCGCCCAACGCCATGCGGGCCAATCCGGTGCCCCAAAACGAGGGCGCGACCCAAAAGGCCACTTCGCATTGATCGCGATCGAGCGGTTTCAGGGAAATCACCCCCAAAACCTCGGACAGCTCATGGTTGGAGCCATCGAGCACCCAAACTTTTTCCTCAGTGCCGGGTTTGAGTGCGCGGGCCACGAAAGCCTCGGTCGCGCCGGGAGGCAGGGGATGCGGCAAAGAACGCGAATTGCGCGCCACGCGCACATCGCCCGCATACATCGACAACAGCCCCGCATCCGAGCGGCGCGGTGGGCGCAGGACAAACCGTTCCGTTTCAATCACTGCCTGTGTGTTCGTCTCAACCGCGTTTTTCACGATCTCCATATTCATCTCTCTTCCTCCTGAAAGAGTTGGATTCTTATTAATCCGATATAAGCACCTTTTCCTCCCCGAAAAGGTTCCTTCGAAAACCCCATCTCGGGGAAGCGACAAGATACACAGCACATACGACAGCAATGTTAACGTAGCCTTAGCCAAACTGTCCCGGCATCACGTTCCGTGCCGCTGATCCCGCCAAATCGCGCGGCATCATGCAAAAGGGGACCGGCTGCGCCGATCCCCTTGATTTTTTCAAACCCGTATCGGACGGCTTATTCAGCGGCCTCCGCCACTGGAAGAACCGATACAAAAGTGCGTTTTTTCAGGCCCTTGTGAAAGGTCACTTTGCCATCGGTGGTCGCAAAAATGGTGTGATCTTTGCCAAGACCCACGCCTTCGCCCGGCCAGAATTTGGTGCCGCGCTGACGCACGATGATGTTGCCCGAAATGGCCTCTTGGCCACCGTAAAGTTTGACGCCGAGACGGCGGCCAGCTGAGTCGCGACCGTTACGGGACGAACCGCCTGCTTTTTTATGTGCCATGGTGTTCTCTCCTTAACTACGCTTACTTCGCCAGTTCTTTGGCTTGTTCAACCCACTCGGGTTTGACTTTCACGGCGTCGAAAGTTTCGACGTCAACGGAAGCCAACTGAGCGAAAGTGGTGATGCCTGCTTCGACCAATTTCTTGGCAGCAGCGGGGCCAACACCGGTGATGGTGGTCAGATCGTCAGCGCCAGCGGCAGGTGCAGCAGCTTTCGCGGCTTTCTTCGGAGCAGCAGCTTCGACAGCGGTTTTCGGAGCGGAACCCGCGCCGATCGCAGCTTTGACGCCGGTTGCATCCGCACCCGCTTCCAAAATGTCGGTGATGCGCAGCAGGGTCAGTTGCTGACGGTGGCCTTTTTTACGCTGCGACGAGTGCTTACGACGACGCTTGACGTAGTGGATGAGTTTCTCACCCTTGATTTGGTCGATGACTTCGGCTTGCACGCCGGCGCCGGCCACGAGGGGCGCGCCGATGGTGGAACCAACCATCAAAATCTCGTTGAACTGGATTTTTTCACCAGCTGCGGCCGCAAGTTTCTCAACGCGCAAAACGTCACCGCTTTGCACTTTGTATTGCTTGCCACCAGTCTTCAGAACCGCAAACATGCAGTTATCCTTTCGATATACCCGCGTTTTGTGGCCCCGGAGCAAATCCCCGATGTTCATGCCGTCAAACAGCGCGCCCCTTGTTGGGGTCGAGATTGTCATTTTGCCAATTTGGACCTGTTTCACACCGTTTAAAAAAGACGTGAGGCCCAAAAGACATCACCCGGTCGCACCTTTGGGTCCGCCGGGTGGCGCGTGTATCGGGAATCGTGGGTGAAAAGTCAAGGCCGGATTATGGGACTCGCCGCCAAAACGGGGACATCCCACGCCGAACCTTAGAGTTGTTCCCCATCATACATTTGCATCAGCATCGAGGTCCCTGCCCCAAGCCCACGCGACAGGTCCGCATAGACCGCATCAAAGGCGGCGAACAGGGCAAAATTCAACTGCCGCCCGGCCTCACTGCGCGAAAACTCCACATAGCGCGCGAATTCTTCGTCGCTCAATGTATCATAGGCCAGCGTCGAAAACCCGTAGACCCATTCGGACACATCGGCGCGCACTTCGGGTTCCGTGGACCAAATCTCGCGCATCAGGTCGCCTTCGCTCATCGCGTCGGAACCCGCAACCGTCCAAAGCCCGCGGTAATAGGCGATGTCGCTGTTCATCGCGCCCACCACGTTCATTTCGACCAAGTCATTGGCCTGCACATAGTCTTCGATCAACTTGGCACGCCGGGAGTCGGGGTCGAGCGCCGCCCAAGCCTCGCCCGCGGCCGCCTGCGCCGCCTCCCCCGTCATCGCTTTGCGCGTGTCGAGTTCAAGCCGGGCGATGCGTTGCCCCAAATCGGTGGTGAAAAACGCCACCATTGGTGCAACATCCGCATCCTCAAGCGCCTTACCCATTTCAGACCGAAATGCATGTGCCATCGCCTCCGGATCATAGAGCCGATCAAGCATGTTTTGCCACGCGGGTTTTGGCACACCATAGCC
The DNA here is from genome assembly GCF_000299875.1 of Celeribacter baekdonensis B30. Lineage (GTDB taxonomy): Bacteria > Pseudomonadota > Alphaproteobacteria > Rhodobacterales > Rhodobacteraceae > Celeribacter > Celeribacter baekdonensis_A. The sequence continues at coordinate 271,770 of NZ_AMRK01000004.1, read as the reverse complement.
CGCCTCAACAAAATCATCGGCCATCGCGCGGCCTTCGTCGGACAAGACTTCCGAGACATCGCGAAACAACAGGGCCTGCAACAGCGCATCAAGATCCTCGCCCTGCACCGCGCCAGTCCCCGCCTTGGCCGCGTAAGGTACAGACAGCGCCATTGTGACCGCCATCACCGTGACCGCGACAAAAGACATCGCTCGTGTCAGCCAAGCCCTACGAAAGCTGTGTGCATGTTCGATCATCAAAACCCTTTCCAAAACGGTCTATGGCCACGCCTCGCAGCCGCGGACATACCCGCCTTGCCCCATGGCTATACGGCCAATTCAGTTACCGAATGGTAAGCAGAGACAAAGGTTTTTGCCAAGTCACCAAAGCGTTTTTGACCACAAAGGCGGAATTTGGCGCAGCTTTGCCAAAAAGAATGTCACGAAAGGGCTTGCGCCGCCCGCACAGCCCCGCTAAATCACCCGCCACCAGACCCCCGCGGAGAGGTGCCGGAGTGGTCGAACGGGGCGGTCTCGAAAACCGTTGTCCCTTTACGGGGACCCAGGGTTCGAATCCCTGTCTCTCCGCCACTTTACCATTTCTATTGATCCATATAGAACCGCTTAGTAGCGTATAAGTCACTGAACTTATGCGCTCATCTGCGTTCGTTGATCTTATTGGCTTCGTTTCGATTTCGCTCAGTTCTGTTCAATTGATGGTACGAAATGTTGTATTCTAAATGGCCTGTACTTCTGGAAAGCTGACGAAGAATCTGGTCCGAACGCTTGGACCAGGACGACACTGCGATGGCCACGGGCCCTATCTGGTGGTTGATCCATCCTGCGCGCACCGCTGGATTGTCCGCGCAAAGGTCAAAGGACAGCGAAATCGGCAGGGCAACCCGCTACGTACCGATTTTGGCCTCGGAGGCGTGGATGTCGTGATACTCAACGTGGCTCGCGGACGTGCCTTGTTTCGAAGAGTCGCTCGGCAGGTCCATATCGAACGCCTGCAGACTATGCTTTTCCCAAGATCGTTCGAATGCCGGTTTCGGATATCGACCAGCCTGAAATCTTCCATCTATCGCAGCGTTTTCTGCCTTTGCGTTGATCCTAACGCACACCCCGTCAATACATCACTGGCCGCTGGTCTTCCCATTCAGCGGCAGTGAATATCTCCGGCAGGGTGAGGCGCGAGCAGGCGAGGATGTCGTCTTCCGGCTTCGGCAGGCTCTGCGAAAACGGCCAATGCAGGGGGATACCTTCGGGCGTGTCTTCCGTGACGATCAATCCTGCCTCGTTCACCGTCCCACCGCCTGCACGGATCAGGTCAGCGATACACAGGTCTGCAACGTCGCTGCGCAGAATGTCGATCAGCGTGCCGAATTGCCCGGCGAACGCGCCATCGGTACACCAATAGACGTGGCCCGGCGTGACCTTGGAGCCGTGGAAGTCGAGGATCATGGTGGCGTCGATGAGCTTGGTGCGGGTCACCTTGCCCGGGACCAATTCGCCCTGCTCGTCGAAGGACAGCACCATGTCGCCGGGGAGGATATCTTCGATGGGCTTTTTGCTGCCGTCCGCCATGGTGATCAGGGTGCCGGGGAGGAAGCAACGGTCAGTAATTAGCGTCGATGTGGCGTCATCGGTTTTGAATACATAGTACGAATTGTATCCCGGATCCAATGGATAGCTCGCCGCCTCCAGAAAGGGCTTACCTTCAATTGGTGTTAAGCGATTTCCTTCGAGGTCCGTCGCATAACTGATCACCACCGTGTACCCAGATTCATTCCCCGAAATTTCAGAAACGATGATAACGCCATCGCCCTCAAACGAGCGGTCATATCTCGTTACGGAAAAATCTGTTTCAAATTCGCTACTGGCAGCTTCGTAAGAAAACCCTACTTCTAGGACGTCACTGTCTCCTCCACCCACAGTCACCATCATGTCGCCGGTTTGCATGTTTCTCTGCCCCGTCACCTGAAGAGGCAGACCAATGGGGGTCCCACCGCCGATGTATGTAGCACCAGAAGTATCAATAACAAATTCATCGTTTACATCAAAAAGATCGAAGCTAATGGTCGATGAAGCAGATCCTGCAGCCCCCATCGACGCGCCTGTGAAGAATGTCAGAGTCACGCCAGATTTATCATCGTATCCAACTCCGACTCCAAAACCGGCGACCTTCCCATATACTTGACTACTTGCCATCTATTCATCGTCCCCTTTGTATAGATCACTATAAAGCTTTATCGAACTGTTCCCGAATATTCGGTTCCTTGTTCTATTAATGGGTGTCAAAACATACTGCACAAACGACCATCCCAACCCCAAGACGGCAGCAATGCCAGTTGAAATCATCAGAAATTGGCCGGCATCGTTTTTTTGCACCCAGTAATTGAGCAGAACTCCAATGACAAAGAGTGCCAATGGAACAAGTTTCATAGACGTTTCTCCTTGTGAACTTGAAATGGGCCCGGGTTTAGGGCGGTTCGGCCGCTGTTCCATGACTGTATCCAAGTAAATCTCATGCCGCTCGTGTCTATCCTCGACCGGTCCAGCAGGTGTCCCTTGGCGTTCGAGCAATAGCTCCCAAACCCACACATATATTTGTATATTATGTATATATTGTCCGTCGTCAAAATATGGGGCTTCAGGACGGTTGGAGAATTTGAGGCCTTGGCTCGTTTGTGTGATTGATTGTGATGCCTGTTTTTGATGTTGCAAGCTGTGTCGGCCATACAGCCGATCGAGGATGGCACCGCCGACCACGTGCGCCGCTTCATCCACAAAAGGATCGGCGTCCGACAGGAAATCGTTGCCGACGCGCTCGACGGGTTGAGCTATACAAGCAGCCCTATGCCTTTAACATCTGGCTCACCTTGCCGGATGGCATGAGCCGCGCGGACATCGTCGCGCATATGGCAGGTCGTAAGCTTGGCCTCATGCCTCAGACGCCTTTACCGGCCCCCTCCGCCCGAAGAGAAACTTTGTACCTGCCTTGGCGGCACAATCACCCGAGAGCCCCTTAGGGAAAACCTCTAGTTCCTCACCGACACGCTCATCCCGAACGCCATCATGGGCTGATACTCTGGCCCGCAGCACGGTCAGGGCGCGTGACGCTGGCGCGGGCCGTTCTGGTGCAGGCCTACGTTAAAACATTTCGTGTTAGACGTGGAGATTTGATGCCAAACGCTTTATTCTGTCGTTATGTCAACGCCGTCCAATTGACTTCAACACCCCCACCACAACACCCCGCCACGTCACACATCGAGCAAATTCATCTTTGCGGCAATTGCCACCGCTTCTGATGTGGTCAAGGCCGACAGTTTTTGCCGCAGGTTGCGACAGTGCATATCAACGGTCGGCAAAGAAATATTCAGCTCGTACGCAATCCGATCCCGCCGCTGGCCAGAGGCGGCCAGTCGCAACACCGACGTTTCCCGCGATGTGAGTTTTGGCAAGGCCACAGGCGTGGCCTCGCCCACCGCCTGTGGCAAAAACAAAACGATGCGGATGAGCTCGGGTTGGAACGGCAGAATGTTGATTTGCACCGGTGCCTGTCCCTCTACCCGCAAAATCGACGCCCTCGGCGGCATCTCTTTACAGGCCGCTCTCAAGGCATTTGAAAATCGCTTGGCGGGTTGGGCAGTGAAATATTCCTGCCTCTGCCCCCTCACAAAGCGCGGGTTTGCCTTGAGAAATCGCGCAGCGGCGTGATCGCGGCTCACGATCCGCGCGCTGGGAGTGACATCCAGACAGGCAAGCGCCGTTGTCTCTGCACCGGGGATCATCCGCGTGATGTAAGAGCTGTGCCTGTCCTGTGACATCTGCGCCGCCGGTCCCTGTAGGTGCATGGTCTGACGGAGGTGTCAGATCTTTAGCCAAAGATACGCGGCAGGGATTGGCGCAATCGCCCCCCTTTGGGGGGGCATGATCAAAAAAGACGCGCCATGTGCAAAAAAAACGACTTTTACCGTTTGTGAGGCCCGGTAGGTTTGAAATTTGAGGTCAGAAATGCTACGCAACCTCATATGGTTGGCTGGTTTTAGAGGCTGTGTGTTTGTGCACAACACCCTCACTCTCGAAGACACAGGACGGCACCAACACTGAACCTTGGAGAGATATCGTAGACGATGAGCCACGTATCGCAATTCATTGAAACCTTGGAGGCGGCGCTGCACACAGAGCGCAAGGTGGCCTTGCCCTCTGAGGATGCGATCTTGCTTCAGACGCAGGACAAGCCCGGCAGCGAACGGTTCTTTTTCCGCAATTTTGCCCGGTGCAGCTTCCCGGCCAATCTCTACGACCAACAAGGAATGTGCCAAATCGACACGTTTGGCGCCGCTCCCAAAGACGCCTTTCCCGCCCGGATGCGGATGCCACAAGAGGCGTCAACGGGATGTGCGTTTGTGGTGGCCGATGACCACCTCTATTTCCTCTATGATCGCATTGATCGGTGGAGCGACGCCCCGGATCATCTGGCCTTTGTCGCGGTGCGCATTGACGCGGAGCGGATTGCGGCGCTGGCGGATGACGCGCCCGATCTACGGCTGACCAAATCCGAATATCTGTTGCTGGCGCATTTGATGACCGGGCTGGATTTGAAAAACGCGGCAACGCTTTTGGGCGCGTCTTATGACACCAAACGCAAACAGGTGCAGGTCATTCAGGACAAGCTCGGGGTCAAAACCCAAACCGCCCTGCTCCGCGCCCTGTCGGTCGATCTCACCGCGCGTATTCTGGACGAGATTCTCCCCACCCAGCAGCGCAATTTTGAGACCGCTTTGGTCAAACGCCAATTCGGCAAAGACGTGATCGTCAATATGGTCACAATCGGCGAAGGGCTTGAGGTGCCGGTGTGGGAATTTGGCGCGCGCCGGGGCCGTCCGGTGTTGTATTTCCACTCGATGTTGGCACCCATCGCTTTTCACCCGGAGATGAGTTCCTGCCTGAACAAGCTTGGTTTGCGCCTGATGATTGTACCACGGCATTTCATGGGCTTTGACGGCCTTTTGGATGCCGAAACCCGCCTCAGAAAACTGACCCGAGCGCTGGCTGATACGATGGACTACCTGACCGATGAGCCGCTGATCTGTCTTGGCGAAAGCGCCGGAGTGCCGTGGCTGGCGCATTTTGCCCGGCACAATCCCGATCTGGTGTCGCATGTCATTTTGGCCGCCACGCCGCAACCCGCCGCCGCCCATCCGATGCCTGAACCAGACCACGCGCCCACGCTTTTCGTCGAAATCTCCAACCGTCTGCGCCGCGATGCGCGGGTGATTGCGGGACTGACGCGGGTCTATAACGCGATCAGCCGGGTGCCGATGTTTGCGCAAAAGGCGCTGGCGCATATGTACCGCAAATCTCCCGCCGATCTGGCCTGTCTTGAGGATTTGTTTCGCCACCCGCATCTGTGCGACTGGCTGCGTCTGATTGCCAATCACGCGACCTTGGCCTCTGTCGATGAATTGACCAACCTGCAACGCAATTGGCCAAAGGATTTGCGCGCATTGCAATGTGGCGTGACATTTGTACATGGCCTTGAGGACCCGATCAGCCCGATTGACGACATCCGGTCTGTTGCGCAAGCGCTGCCTGACGCCGCATTTCATGCGGTTGAGAATGCGGGGCATCTCATTTTCACTCAGCATTTTAAAGAATTCGTGGACCATATCGCCACACTGGCGCGCCCTGCCCCGTCCTCGTCGCCGGGCCGCGTCTGAGCGCCGCGCGGCCGCCACAGGTGGGTTAAAACCGATAGGACCATCCAAGGCGGCAATCCGTCGTGGAGCTGGTGTAAAGTGCAATATTTGAGGACTGCACCTTATAGCCGCAGGACAGTTTCGGCGTGCTGCCCAGCAGTTTGATCCGACTGTCCGAAAGAGAGACGCCAAAGCGGTAAATCTCATCGTGGCGGGCGTAATCCACCGCCGCGAAATCGGCATCATAGAGTTTCAGCGTGGCACTCATCGTCACCCCGCCGCGCAGCGTATCGGTGAGGTTTTGCGCATAGCCGACGCGCGCCGACGCGCCCCAATAGCGGTGATAGTCAAGGCTGGGTTTTGAACGCTCCACCGATCCGCCCCAGGACAGGGTTGCCCCCTGCGGCGCATCTGGGCCAAGCGCTTTTGACCATCCCGCGCCAAGGGAGGCATAGGGGCCAGACAGGCTGTCCTTGTCCAAATAGTCGCGATATTCCGCCAAGGCCGACAGGGTGAAACGCGTGGTGTCATTCACAGTTTGCGACCAGGTCCCGTGTGCCCCCAAAGCGATCCGATCCGAGCTCTGGCCTGTGAGGGCGTCATAATAGATCCGATCCGCATGAATCCCACCGCGCCACTCCGCCGACGGATCGACCCCCACGACATCCGCCGTCACCCGCCCCCGCCAATAGCGCAACTCAGGGGCCTCATACCAAATCCGGTTCAGCCCGGCGCCGATCTCCAAAGACAGGCCCTCGCTTAGGGGCGTCCGATAAGTGCCGCGCGCGCCAAACTCGACCCCGACGCCAGTGGTTTCCTCGCCACCCCCGTCGATCTCAAACCGGCCCAACAGCGTATCAAACACCGTCTCCGACGAGGAATTTGCAATGTTGGTGCTCGGCAACAGCGCGACACTGGCCGAGGCGACGAAAGGGTAGCGGTGTTGCAGCTTGGACAGGGCTTTGAGATAGGCGTCAACATGGTCGCCCTGCGCCGGGTCTCGCAGCAAATGCTTGAGAAACGCCTCGGATCGGCCCACTTGCCCTTGCCGAGCATAGGCTTCGGCGAGCGACAACTGCGCGCGCAGGTCCGTGGGGGCAAATCTGCGCGCCTTGGCAAACGCGAGCGCGGCTTTTTTCGGCGCATCTTTGGCCAAGGCCATCTGTCCCAGGTGCATAAGCTTGGCATAGGCCGCGTCAGACCCCGTGCGCGCCTCGTCTGCCTGTGCAGCTGCGCCCGATCCCAACAAGATCAAACCCAACACACACAGCCGGATCAGCCGCGAAAAGAATAAAGACCGCCCCATGCTCACACCGATGTCATTGAAATTCAGGACTTGGAAATTCAGGACGTGCTGCGAGATCCCCCGCAGCACGTTTGAAACGATCACTCGTTACGGGAAATCAGTCGGCAATGGCACCATAGCCACCTTCTTCGTAGTCGCCATCAATCGTCCCGGTCACGTCGCCATAGACCGCAAGGTCGCCCTCGTAGTCATAGAAAGTGCCGTCCATGACGAGATCGACCAGGTGATCTTCGCCATCATTCAACGTCCCATCGGCATCTGCCGTCATGCCAGTGCCCGTGATCGAGCCGTTGATCGTCAGTGACCCGCTCAACTCTGCCTCTACGGCCTGCGTATCTTGATCGTAGAGTGCGAAATTATCTGCCGTTCCTGTGACTGTCCCGCCGGTGAAATCGGCGGTCAGGGCCAGATCGCCAAGGGCTTCAAGATTTCCATCATCCCCAAGATCGCCAACGCCCAATGCCCCCGACATTGTCGCGGTGCCCGTCATCATCGCCCCGGATGCCGGATCGAGATCCCCCGCTTCTGCACTGGCAACAAGGCCTTCGAGGCTGTCATATTTTGTCGGCAAGTCGGTGTCCGACATATCGCCATCGACGGAGGAGCCGCCACATGCGGCCAAGGAAAGAGAGGCCGCCGAAAGGGCCGCCAGTGTGAAGAGTTTCATGTGATTTGTCCTGTCTGTGTCTATGTTCTGAAGACGATCCCGCAAGATCTTGGACAAAGGTTCCACCGATGCAAAATCCAAACAACCTATAGGAAGTCATAGGTTTACAGCCCTGTGTCCGCCCTGTGTCATCCTCACTTTGGGGCCATAGGGGAGCCATAGGGGAGCCATAGGGGGCACGATGCTATGCCCCTTTGCCCGCGAGACGCCATTGCACCAGCGCGTCGCCCGCTGATCCCACGCGATCATGACGACCATGCATGGGCCCGATCTCCTCAACTCGAATGGATCAAAACAGCACTGGTTATGCGGCAGATCGCTCAGCTGTCGCCCAAACAGACGGCGTTTATTCGCTTTTTCCGTCAAGATCACCGTCAAGATCACCGTGCCCCTTGCGCAGAGGCTGCCATCTGGTGCGAAATGGATGGGTATAAAAATAACAAACGATGAGAAACCTGATGACCCATATAAGCTCTGGCTCAACGCCAGTGCTGTCGGTGCGCGATCTCTCGATTGCGCTGCCCGGCAGCCACGACCGCCCCTTTGCGGTGCAAAATATCTCCTTCGATCTGAGGCCTGGCGAAATCCTGTGCATCATTGGCGAATCCGGCTCCGGTAAATCCGTGACCGCCAGTGCCGTGATGGGCCTTTTGCCCGCCGCGATGAAGATCGCGCGCGGCTCGATCCTGTTTCAGGACCGCGACATCACCACGCTCAGTGAACCCGAGATGCGCAAACTGCGCGGGCGCGCGGTGTCGATCATCTTTCAGGACCCGCTTTCGGCACTTAACCCGTTGATGACCATCGGCGATCAGATCCGCGAGGTTTTGGACACGCATTCGGTCGGCGAACCGGCCTCGCGCGCGGCCCGTGTGGTCGAAATGTTGACCGAGGTCGGCCTGCCCGACCCGTTGCTGATTCAATATCAATATCCGTTCCGCCTGTCCGGCGGCCAACGTCAGCGGGTGATGATCGCCATGGCTCTGGCCCTTGATCCCGACATTTTGATTGCCGACGAACCCACCACCGCGCTCGACGTAACGACACAGGCGCAAATCCTTGATCTGATAAGAAAAGTTCAAGAACGCAAAGGCATGAGCGTGATGTTCATCACCCATGATTTCGGCGTTGTTGCCGAGATTGCGGATCGGGTGATCGTGATGGAACAGGGCCATGTGGTCGAACAAGGTGACGCCAAACAGGTCCTGCGCGCACCTGAACACCCCTACACCCAAAAACTGATCGCCGCCGTGCCGAAAATGCGCCAAAAAGACCGTGTGCGCGACACCGAAAAGCCGGTGGTGATGCAGGTCCGTGGGTTGCAAAAAACCTATCGCACCCGCAGTGGCTTTCTGGGGCGGATGCGCGAGATCAAAGCGGTGAACAACATCAGCTTTACCCTACGCCGCGGAGAAACCCTTGGAATTGTGGGTGAATCTGGCTCTGGAAAATCCTCCATGGGCAAGGTTTTGATGAAATTGACCGAGGCCGACGGCGGCGAAATTCATTTTCAGGGCGAAGACACGCTAAAACTGAACGAGGAAAATTTTCGCCCGCTGCGCCCGCGCATTCAGATGATTTTCCAAGACCCCTATGCCTCGCTCAACCCGCGTTTCACCATCGGGCAGGCCCTGACTGTTGGCCCGATTGCCCATCGTTTGATGACTCATCGCGACGCCCGCACCCGCGCCGAAGACATCCTGCGCATGGTCGGCCTCGACGCCTCCGCCTATGATCGCTACCCGCATGAATTCTCCGGCGGCCAACGGCAACGCGTCGGCATTGCGCGCGCTTTGATGTTTGATCCCGAGGTGATCGTGGCCGACGAAGCCGTCTCTGCCCTCGATGTCTCGATCCAGGCGCAGGTGCTTGAACTGCTCGACAGCATTCGCAAAGAGCGCAAACTGGCCATGGTGTTCATCACCCATGATCTACGGGTCGCCAGTCAGATTTGCGATGAAATTCTGGTGATGCACCGGGGCGACATGGTGGAATTTGGCCCACCGTCACAGATTTTCCAAAACCCGCAACATGCCTACACGCGGGCGCTGGTGGAGGCGATCCCCGGCAGAAACGCCGCCTGACGTTCATGTTAAATCACCAAAGGTCAACACGGGGCGGCGCAAGTCGCCCCTTTTTATGATGCGCCATCTGACGCCAGTCACCGCATATCTTCCGTGAAAATTGATGAGAAATTGGGCATTAATTGTGTTTCACAATTATTTTGGTTGTTTTTCACAACTTTATTCTTGCCCAAGGCCCAATCCGGCAAAAAGCTACCCTCATACCCTTGGAAAAGCGCCTCATATGACTGACACACACCCCCACTCAAACGACCAGGACCCGCCGATCATGATCGGAGGTCTTCAGATCGACGTGCTCGAAGGGGCGTTCAGTTGGTACATCCGAACGCTTGACTCCTTCGTGTCGCGCGACCTCGACAGACGGATGAAAAATCTCGAAATCGCCCGCGGCAAAGGCAAAATCACCGCGCTGTTTTTGATCGACGATTATCCCGGCATCCGCCCCTCGCAAATTTCCGAAGTCCTGATGCGCGATCGTCCGGCCACCGGGCGGATCATCGACACTTTGGTCAACGCAGGCTTGGTGCAACGCGACATCGACCCCGACGATCAACGCGCCCAAGCGCTCTCGATCACCGAAAAAGGTCATGACGTGTCGCAACAGGTGCGCGAGATCATCCGCGCCCAAGAGGCTGAATTTTTTGACTTTATCGCGCCAGAAGACCGTGCGGACTTCATGCGGATGCTCAAACGCGCCTATCTGAACATGAGGAAAAAATGGGACTGACATCGACGAAAGTTGCGCTGATTTCCGGCGCCAGTCGCGGCATCGGGGCGGCCGTGGCCAAGCGGCTGTTTGACGCCGGTTGGGCCGTCTCCTTGGGGATGCGCCAGCCAAATCTGCCCGATTGGGCCACCTCAAACCCCGAGCGTGTGCATCTTTTTGCCTATGAGGCCGCCTCCCCCGACAGCGGCACAGAATGGTCCAGCGCTGTGATGACACAATTTGGCCGGATCGACGCGGTGGTGGCCAATGCCGGCATTTCCATCCCCAAAAGCGCGGTCGAGATCACGGATGCGGAGATGGCCGAAATGTTGGAGATCAACGTGCAAGCCCCGCGCCGTCTTGTCGCCGGATGTTGGGACGCCCTGGCCCAGTCCGGCCGTGGACGCGTGATCCTTTTGGCCTCGCTGTCGGGTCAGCGGGTCAAATCGGCGCGCTCGGGCGCCTATTCCGTGTCGAAATTCGCCGTCGTCGGACTGGCCCATGCCTTTCGCCACGCGGGCTTTGATCAGGGCATCCGCGCCACCGCGATCTGTCCCGGATTTGTCGCCACCGACATGGCCATCAGCCTTTCGGATCGCGCCCCCGATACGATGACCCAACCCGAAGATCTGGCGCGGGTGATCGACATGCTGATCGACCTGCCCAATGAGGCCAGCGTCGCGGAATTTTGTGTGAATTGCCAACTGGAGGAGTCATTTTAATGCCCGGTCCCTATGTTGTGCCCGTTTTTGGCGATGCGGCGTTGCCCAAGAAAGTCGATGTCGTCGTCATCGGCGGTGGGATCATCGGTTGTTCCACAGCCCTTGAATTGGTTGAGCGCGGCCTATCGGTGGCGCTGTGCGAAAAGGGCGGGATCGGCCATGAACAATCCAGCCGCAATTGGGGCTGGGTGCGCATCACCCGGCGCGATCCACGCGAAGTGCCGCTGATGGCGGAGGCGCTGCGGATCTGGTCGGGATTGGGAGAACGGACAGGCCGTGATCTGGGCTATACCCAATCGGGCATCGCTTTCGCCTGTGCCACGGATAAGGAATACAACGACCACGAGCGCTGGCTCGATGCGCTCAAGGATTACCAAATCGACAGCAGGATGCTGTCAGCGGCGGAATTTGCCCGGATGACGCCGGGCGGGCGGATGGACGTCAAAGGCGCGCTTTACACCTCTGTTGACGGTCGGGCCGAGCCGCAAAAAGCTGCCCCAGCCATTGCCGAGGCGGCGCGGGACCGGGGCGCGCATATCCTGACCGAATGCGCGGTGCGCGGGATTGAAACCTCCGGCGGGGCGGTGTCTGGCGTGGTGACGGAACGCGGTGAGATCGCGTGTGAACAGGTGGTTTTGGCGGGCGGCGCATGGTCGAGCCTGTTTGCCCGCAACACCGGGTTGCGCCTGCCACAGCTCAAGGTGAAAAACTCGGTGATCCGCACCAAACCACTTGAGGGCGGACCGGACTGTGCGATTTGGTCAGAGCATTTTTCCATCCGCAAACGTCAGGATGGCGGCTACACCATCGCTGACGGGTTCCGCAATATCGTCGATATCGTGCCCGACAGTTTTCGCTATATGCGCGACTTCCTGCCCGCACTTGGAGCAGAATGGAAATCCTTGATGCTGCGCTTTGGTGGCCGGTTTTACGACGAGGCCCGCATCCCCAACCGCTGGCGGATGGATGAGGCCAGCCCGTTTGAATATTGCCGCGTTTTGGACCCAAAACCGGCATTCTCCCTGCAAGACAAGGCGTTGGACAATCTGCGCCGGGCATTTCCGGTGTTTGAAAAGGCCGAAATCGCGCAACGCTGGGCCGGCGCGATTGATGTGACCCCCGATGCGATCCCGGTGATTTCCGGCGTCGATACCATCGCGGGATTCTACCTCGCCACCGGGTTTTCGGGCCATGGCTTTGGCATTGGACCTGCGGCGGGCAAACTGGCCGCCGATCTGGTCACGGGCCGCACCCCGGTGGTCGATCCGACCCCCTACCGTTTCAACCGTTTCACCGATGGCACCAAAATCGAGATCATCAGCGGTTTCTGATCTGTCCTGGCCTCTTCTGCCGGGGCCAGGGCCAAATGGGCGATGTGACAGACGCAAGGGCGCGTCGCCTTTATCAAACCTTGCGACACACACAGGGAAATTCACCATGACAGACACAGAGAAGACCACGTCTCATCTCACGCGCCGCCAAGCGCTCATGTTGATGGGAGCTGCCGGAGCAACAGGCCTGATGGGACCGATGGCGATTGGCCGCGACCGCGCCTTTGCCGCCAATGCCGATCCAAGCGGCCAACTGGTCCTGGCTTTTTCGCAAGAACCCACTGTTTTCAACCCGTTGATGCCGCATATTGAAGTGGACGAAGGCGTCTATTACGCCGTCTATGACCCGCTGTTCGATTTCGACCCAAGCGGTGAATTCTTTGCCATTCTGGCCGCCGACGTGCCCACCGTGGCCAATGGTGGCATCTCCGCCGATGGTCTCAACTGGGCCTTGACGCTCAAAGAGGGCGTGACATGGCATGACGGCACGCCGTTCACCGCCGAGGATGTGAAATTCTCGCTCGAACTGACCATGGACCCGGAATTCCGTTCTTTCCGCTCCACCGGCTATAAATTGATGAAAAACATCACCGTGGTGTCCGACACCGAGTTGACATGGGAGATGACCGAACCCTTCGCGCCGATGGCCGCAATCTTGGCCTCGACCTATATCATCCCAAAACATGTGTTTGAGGGCGTTGCTGACAAAAACGACAGCCCGCTCAACACCGCGCCCATCGGCACCGGCCCGTTCAAGTTCAAAAACCGCATGGCGGGCGATCACATCGAGCTTGAGGCCAATACCGATTACCACATGGATGGTCCCTATCTCAAAACGCTGATCATCAAATATGTGCCAGATCTCAATGTGATGTATACACAGTTCAAATCCGGCGACATCGACGTGATCGGCCTGCAATACATCACCCCGGACCATCTGGCCGAGGCGGAAACGCTGGAGGGTAAAGTCGTCAAAATCTCGGGTCAGGCGACGTTTGAATCCATCGGCCTCAACACGACCCGACCGCAGTTTCAGGAACTGGCGGTGCGTCAGGCGCTTTACGCCGCGATCGACAAAACTTCGATCATCGACGCGCTCTATTACGGCGTGCCAACCCCGACCGAAACCTACATGCCGCAGCAGTCCTACTATTATAACCCGGACCTGCCCAAGCATGAGTTCAACATCGACAAAGCCAACGCTTTGCTGGATGAGGCCGGTTGGGTGCGCGGGGCCGATGGCATCCGCGAAAAAGACGGCGTGAAACTGGCCTTTTCCAACTCGACCACCGCGGGCAACCACCTGCGCGAACAGGCGCAGCAGTTCATCCAACAGACCTTCCTTGAAATCGGTGTGGCGATGGAGATCAAAAACCTGCCCCCCGCCGTCATGTGGGGCGATTACTGGATGAATTCCGAATTCGATTCCGTGGTTGTGGGTCTCAACACGCTCGCAGGGGCCGACCCGGACACCTCGGATTACTTCATGTCCACCGCCTCTCCGGTGCTTGGTGGTGCGGGGCAAAACACCTTTGCCTATAACAGTGCCAAAGTGGATGAGCTGCTCACCAAGGGCGCTTTGAGCTTTGTCCCCGAGGACCGCAAAGCCATCTATCAGGAGATGCAGGCCGTGATCCGCCATGATCTGCCCTTCCTGCCTATGTTCCAATATTCGGTAATCAAAGGCTGGAAAGACGATGTGACCGGCCCGGCACCGAACGTGAACAACCGCATCGACAGTTGGAACGTGCGCGACTGGAAACGCAGCTAAACGCGCGTTCCCTTGGGCGCGGCAGTCCTCCCCCTGCCGCGCCCTCATCGGAACCGGCCCCACGCGAAAGAGGCCGGACCTCAACCCAAACCTCGCACAAAGAGGGCGCCCGCCATGCTGCGCTACATCTTATCCCGGCTCGGCCAGAGCCTTATTTTGTTGCTGATCGTGTCTTTCATTGGCTTTGCCGTTCTGACTCTGGCCCCCGGCGGGCCGTTGTCGCAATTCGCGCTCAGTCCCGGCATGACCCAAGAGCAGATCGACAAGATCGCCGAACAAATGGGCCTCAACCGCCCGCTTTGGGTGCAGTATATCGACTGGTTCACCCATATGATCACCGGCGATTGGGGCACCTCCTATCGCGATGGCCAACCCGTTTTGCATGTGATCGGCAGTCACCTTTTTGCCACGCTGTTGTTGATGGGCACCGCCACAACGCTTTCGGTCAGCATCGGCAGTTCCATCGGCATCCTCAGCGCGATCCGGCGCGGGTCCCTCTTTGACACCACAATGACCATTGCCGCGATGATCGCCCTCTCGATCCCGACCTTTTGGTTTGGCCTGATCGCCATCTATATTTTTTCGCTCAACCTCGGTTGGTTGCCAGCGGGAAATATGTACAACATCGGCGATCAATCGGTGCTCGATTACCTGCGCCACCTGATCCTGCCTGCCAGTGTTCTGGCCCTTGTCGATGTGGCGATCTGGAGCCGCTACATGCGCACCTCCACCCTCAATGTGATCAATCAGGATTTCGTCCGCACCGCCCGCGCCAAAGGCCTGAGCTCGCGCCGGGTTTTGCTCAAACACATCGTTGGCAACTCCTTGGTGCCGATGATCACCTTGGCCGGGCTTCAGGTGCCGATGGTCTTGGGCGGCGCTTTGGTGACGGAAACCGTGTTCACATGGCCTGGCATGGGGCGGCTGTTCCTCGATAGTCTGGGCTATTCCGATTACCCGGTGGTGATGGGGCTGCTGATGGCCTCCGCCTTGCTCGTTCTCATCGGCAATCTCGCCGCCGACCTCCTGATCGCCCAGATCGACCCGCGTGTCCGGCTGGACTAAGAAAGGCCACTCTCATGACCTCTGCCCCGCTCACGTCTCCCGTCCGCCGCCCGCTCATCCAATCGCGCGCACTGCGTCGGTTTCTCTCGCATCGTCTGGCCCTGATCGGGGTGATCATGGTGCTGTCGCTGACACTGGCCTGTTTCATCGGGCCGCATCTGTTGCCCTATGACGAACTGCACATCGACCTGCGCGCCCGCTTCGCGCCGCCCGGCACCGGCGGCCATATTTTTGGCACCGATCCGCTGGGCCGCGACATTGCCGCGCGGCTGTTTCACGCGGGCCAGATCTCCATGGCCGTGGGGTTTGCGGTGATGATCATCGCCACTGCGTTCGGCTCCGTCGTTGGGGTGATCTCCGGCTATTACGGCGGGCGGGTCAGCGCGGTGCTGATGCGCATTGTTGATGCCTTCCTGTCTTTCCCTTCGGTGTTTTTGCTCTTGGCTCTGGCCGCGTTCATCCAACCCAGCCCGGTGATGATCGCCCTGATCATATCGGCGACAAGTTGGATGGAGGTCGCCCGGATCGTCGAGGCAGAGGTCAAATCCCTGCGCAATCAGGACTTTGTGCAGGCCGCGCATATGTTGGGCCTGTCCGGGCGCTGGATCATGTTCCGCGAGCTTTTGCCCAATGCCATCGGCCCGATCATTGTCGCCGCCAGTCTGACCGTGGCCCGCGCGATCTTGCTTGAGGCCTATATCAGCTTTCTCGGCTACGGCATCCAACCGCCGCTGCCAAGCTGGGGCAATATGCTCAACGGCGCGCAGCAATATCTGGCCTCAGCACCCTGGCTCGCCATCGTGCCGGGGGTGGCGATCACCATCGCTGTGACCGGGTTCAACTTTATCGGCGACGGGCTGCGCGATGCCTTTGACAGTCGCAGTGGTGGACGTTGAGATGAGCCGCAGATTTTCAAAATTCGAAGACACTCTATGGCATGCGACCGCGAGCGCCGCGCCCAAAACCGCGCCGCTTGCGGGCACGGTCACGGCCGATGTCTGCATCGTGGGGGCGGGATATTCCGGGTTGAGCACCGCCTTGGAACTGGCGCGGCAAGGCGTGTCTGTGGTGGTGCTGGAGCGCAAGGAGATCGGCTTTGGCGGCTCCGGGCGCAACGCCGGGCATTGCACCCCGACCTTCACCCATTACAGCCTGCCCGAGCTGCGCCGCGTGTTGGGCGCGCCTTGGGCCGAGCGCCTGATCCACCGCCAAACCCGCGCCAATGACAAGGTGAGCGAGATGATCGCGCGCTACGGCATCGACTGCGAATGGGAGCAAAACGGCTACGTTCAGGGCGCGCTCTATCCCAGTCATTTGAAAACACTGGAAAAACGCGCGCAGGAGTATAACAGCATCGGCGCGCGCACCCGGATGTTGGACCGCGATGAGACTCGCGCGATCACCGGATCGTCGCGGTTCTATGGCGGCTGGCTTCACGAGGAGGCGGGCGGGCTGAATGCACTTGGCTATGCCCGCGGCCTTGGCCGCGCGGTCCAAACAGAGGGCGGGTGCATTTTCACGGACACCGAAGTCACTGGCTGCGTGCGCGACAATGGCGCATGGGTCGTGCACACACCGCATGGCGCGGTGCGGGCCGAAAAAGTGATCTACACCACCGGCGCTTACACCGTGGCAGGCTGGCCGAAACTCGACCAGACCTTTCGCATCATGCGAGTGTTCGTGGCTGCAACCCAACCCCTGTCCGAGGCCGCTCAGGCGGTGGTTTTGCCCAAACGCACCACCATCCAGGACGGGCGCGGTGACATTTACGTCTATAAATACAATGCCCAAAACCGCATCGTCGCCTCGATGTTCCCGATGGGACAGCGCGGCCGCGATCCCAAATTCACCCGCCAAGTGCTCTCGGATCGGCTAAAATGGCTACACCCGGAGCTGCGCGAAGACCTCAGGTGGGAGTTCTTTTGGTATGGCGAATTGGACATGCAGCGCAAAACCATCCCCCGGCTTTACAGCCTCGCCCCCGGTGTCGTCGCCATGACCGGACTGTCCGGGCGCGGTGTGCCGACCGGGTCGATGATCGGCGGCATCCTGTCCGACTGGGCCATGGGCGTGGCGGAGGCCAATCTGGACCTCAAAATCGAACCGCTCCATGCCCAACCGCGGTATATGTCCATCGCCCCGCAGGCGGCGCTGCGCGGATACCGTTTGCGCGATTGGGCGCGCGCGAAAACACAAGGGGCGCCTTTGCCGCCTCATGCCTAGACCCCCGTTCAACTCAACCGAAATATCGCGGTGCCCGAGTGTACCGCAACAGGAGTGAAGACCCATGCCAGGACCTAAACTGGACCCCGTCGCCAGTGATCTAAGCCTCCCCGGAGCCGTTGATGTTGTGATCATCGGCGGTGGCATCGTTGGGGTCTGTACCGCGCTTGAGCTGGTTGAACGCGGTCTCAAGGTGGCGATTTGTGAAAAGGGCGAGATCGGCTGTGAGCAGTCGAGCCGCAATTGGGGTTGGGTCCGGCTGACCCATCGCGACCTGCGCGAAATGCCGTTGATGGTGGAATCGGTGCGGCTTTGGAAAGGCCTTGATGCGCGCATCGAAGGCGACACCGGCTATCGCCAATGCGGCGTCACTTTCACCTGTGCCACCGATGCGGCACTGGCCGAAGAACGCATCTGGCTTGAGCATCTCAAAGACTATCAAATCCCCGCCAAACTTCTCACCCGCGACGAGGCTTTGGCGCAATTTGACGGGCTCGACCTCGACATCAAAGGCGCGCTTTACAATCCGCATGATGGCCGCGCCGAGCCGCAAAAAGCCGCCCCTGCGATTGCCCGCGCGGTTCAGGCCCGTGGCGGCACGGTGCATCAAAACTGTGCCGTGCGTGTGGTTGAAACCGACGGGGGCAAGATCAGCGGCGTCGTCACCGAACAGGGCCGCATTGCCTGTTCCAAAGTCTTGGTGGCGGGCGGCGTCTGGTCGCGGCTGTTCCTTGGCAATCTGGGCATTGAGTTACCGCAACTGCGCACCAAAAGTACGGTTTTGGCGACAGAGCCGGTGCCAAATGGCCCCGAGGGCACGGTCAAATTCAAAGATTTCGCCCTGCGCAAACGCCGCGATGGCGGCTATACTGTTGCCTCCGCCCTGCCCAGCAAATATCAATTGACGCCCGACAGTTTCCGCCTGTTCTCCGCCTTTCTGCCAACGCTGAAAAACGAATGGCGCAACATCAATCTGGGCATCGGCCCGGCATTTCTGGACGCGTTGCGCACCCGTCGCCATTGGGGGCCAAAGGATCGCACACCGTTTGAAGACACCCGCGTGCTCGACCCCGCCCCCGACCCCGCCGCAATTGACAAGGTGTTCGACATCATCAAAGCCGCCTACCCGCTGTTTCGCAACGTTGGCGTGGCACAGCGCTGGGCCGGGTATATCGACGTATTGCCCGACATCATCCCGGTGATTTCCCCCACCGAAGGCGTCAAAAACGGCCTGCCCGGCCTGTTTGTCGCCACCGGATTTTCTGGTCATGGCTTTGGCCTAGGCACCGGGGCGGGGCGTTTGGCGGCGGATTTGATCACCGATCACCCGCCCGTGGTCGACCCCACACCGTTTCGGTTGCATCGCTTCTCGGATGGCTCGAAAATCACCCCTCTGAGCGGTGTGACCAGCCGATAAGACTGACCCCCACGGCCAGACAGGACAGCCGCATGACGCTTTTGCTCAACACCAATGACACCGACCGCATCGACGCCTTTCGCGCGACCTTTGCCCGCGACCTGCCCGATGTCACGCTGGTGACCCCGGAAGAGGCCTTTGATCCGGCTCAGGTGCGCTATGTGTTTACATGGCTGCCGCTGCCGGATTGGTCGATGTTCCCGGCGCTTGAGATCGTCTTTTCGGTCAGCGCCGGAGTCGATCAATTCGCCACCCTGCCGCCGGACTTGGCCTTGATCAAAATGAGCGATCCAAACAACACCCGGATGGTGGTCGAATATGTGCTGAGCGGCTGTCTGGCCTGTCTGCGCGATCTGCCGTCATATGCTTGGGCACAGCGGCATCAGGACTGGAAGGCCGCCCCGGTGCGCTGCGCCGCCGACACCCATGTGGCCGTTCTCGGGCTGGGCGAAATCGGCTGTCTGGCGGCCGAGGCGCTCAGGGATATCGGGTTTCAGGTCTACGGCTGGTCGCGCTCACAAAAGCATCTGCCCGGTGTGACCTGTGTCACCGGAAACGAGGCGCGCGACCATCTGCTCTCGCAGGCGGATATCGTGGTCTGCCTGTTGCCTCTGACGCCTGAGACGCGCGGGATTTTGAGCCGCGAGACCTTTGCCAGAATGAAACCCGGTGCCAGCCTTGTCCATGTCGGGCGCGGCGCGCACTGCGACTTTGGCGATCTGGCTGAGGCGCTGGGGCGCGGCCATCTGCGCAATGCGGTGATTGATGTGTTTGACACCGAACCCCTGCCCGAGGGCGATGCAGTCTGGGCGCTGCCCCGAACCTTTCTGACCCCGCATATTGCCGGGCGCACCGATGCGCAGACCGGGGCGCAAAACGTTGCCACCAATATTGCCCGCCACAAGGGTGGGCTTGATCTGTTGTGGCAGGTGGACCGCCGCAAAGGCTACTGAAAACACAATACAAAAACCCCCGCAAGCGGAACGCAGCTTGCGGGGGGATTGGCATCACGGGAGGAGGATGTGATGCGGGAGGAGAGGTTTGATTTAAAGCCTTTTGCATTTTTCCTGAATCAGGACATGTGGCAAACGCTCACGAGCCGTCGATGGTGTGGGCGTTTCGCCTATGATCTGGCTCAGATCAAAGGCAAAACGCTTTAGACGCGGCGTCCCGCCTCGGCGGCGATGTCACGGATTGAGTGGCGGGAAATCCCGAGGTCGGTCAATTCATACTCCGTCATCATCGAGAGTTCGCGAAACACGCGATCTGCTTCGGCGCGTTGGGCACGGCGGTGGGAAAATTCGGCACGCAACGCAGCAAAACGATCCATAAACGGCTGCGTGACGGCGAGGTTTTGGGTCATATAGGCCATGGTAATCGCTCCTTTGGTCTGTCGCTCTGTTTTGGGATACATTGGCTTTCAAAGCGCTTCGATCCCCTGTCTTGCACCCTATATGCGCCTGTTAGCGCCCCCACACTAGAGACAAGGCGCGAAGGCCGTCATGCACAAGACGCATAGCAAACGCCGAAAGCCATGCATCAAACGAAGATACCCCCTATCTCTCCCACACTTGCAAGACGCGCCCCCTTTATGATCTATGGGCACAGGCTTATCTATGGATCAGACCGGCCACGATCAAAGACATCAGGCCACGCACAAAGACATAAGGACCGCTCATGCCCCTCGCCCAAACGCTCGCCAAATCCGTCTCCGTCGGCCCAGAGGGGCTGAGCCGTCCGGTCACCCTGTCCAACACCCTGCCTTTTGGACTGATCGCGGGCCCGTGCCAGTTGGAAAGCCTCGATCACGCCCGCATGTTGGCCGAACGGATCGCTGAGGCCTGTGATGCGACGGGCACGCCGTTCATTTTCAAAGGCTCCTATGACAAGGCCAACCGCAGCTCTCTGTCGGGCAAACGCGGCCTTGGTGCCGAGGCAGGTCTCACTATCCTGTCCAAGATCCGCGACGAATTTGGCTGCCCGGTGCTGACCGACGTGCATGAAACCCACCATTGCGCCATGGCCGCCGAGGCGGTGGATGTGTTGCAAATCCCGGCGTTTCTGTGCCGTCAGACCGATCTGTTGCTGGCCGCTGGCGAAACCGGCAAAACCATCAACATCAAAAAGGGGCAATTTCTGGCTCCTTGGGACATGGACAATGTGGCGGCGAAAATCGCCTCGACCGGCAATGACAAGATCATGCTCTGTGATCGCGGCACCTCCTTTGGCTACAACACGCTGGTGAGCGATTTCCGCGGCCTGCCCCGTATGGCCGAAACCGGCTATCCGGTCTGTTTTGACGCCACCCATTCGGTGCAACAACCGGGTGGCAATGGCACCTCGACGGGCGGCGATCGCACCATGGTGCCGCCTTTGGCACGCGCCGCCGTGGCTGTGGGCGTGGCTTGTTTGTTCATCGAGACCCACGAAGACCCGGACAATGCGCCCTCGGACGGGCCAAATATGGTGCGGATCGAAGACCTGGCCGGGCTGTTGTCCACCCTGCGCGCCTTGGATCAGGTCGTAAAACCCGGCACCTAAACCCGGACTGGTTAAGCGCGGGTGAAAGCTCAAATTTTCAGATAAGCGCCGCGCCCGTGCCGCAATTTGGTGCCGGACGTGGCCGCATTTGAAAACAATTCTGATGAGACCAACCATCAGGATGTTCCAAAGGGGTTTTCCAAATGCAAACAGCGCCACAAAAACCGCAAGCCAATCCGAAGCCGCAACAGGTGCCGCAGCCACAAGCCCGCGCGCCGCTGCCGTTTATTGTCAAACGCACCGTCAGCTACACCGATTGGGCCGCATTGTAACGCGAGGTAACGCGCACCCAAAGAGGCCATCAGACCGCTTGACGCCCGTAGCGTTGCCTTGGCACACTCACAGAACCGTTCCCTCCTGCTGTGCCAAGGCCCGTCATGCCCTCTCCCGTCTCTTCCATCCGCAACCTCGGCCCGACCTCGGACGCCTCATATGCCCGCGCCGGGATCACCTCCGCCGAGGCCCTGCGCGACCTCGGCCCGGATGCCGCCTATGCCCGGCTTTTGGCCCATGGCAGCCGGCCGCATTTCATCGGCTATTACGCCATGGTGATGGGGCTTCAGGGGCGGCCCTGGAATGATTGCAAAGGGGCGGAGAAAACCGCCCTGCGCGCCCGGTTTGATGCGATTGTCAGTGCCGCCTTGGCCGATGACACGGCGCCGCCCATCGGGATCGAGGTGATTTTGGACACCATCGGCACAGGACTTAGACGTTGATCAGTCCCTGTTTTTACCGCGACCAAATACTCACTTATCCCGGATCAAACAAAAAGGCCGCCCCGAATGGAGCGGCCTTTCATAGTGTCAAATCAGAACGGTCTTAGCCAACCAGTTCGAGACCGGAGAAGAAATAAGCGATTTCTGCCGCGGCGGTTTCCGGAGCGTCGGAGCCGTGCACGGAGTTTTCGCCAACGGAAAGCGCGAATTCGGCGCGGATGGTGCCGGGCGCGGCGTCTGCCGGGTTGGTGGCGCCCATGATTTCGCGGTTTTTCGCGATGGCGTTTTCACCTTCGAGAACCTGAACCACAACCGGCTCGGAGATCATGAAGTCACACAGTTCGCCAAAGAAAGGCCGGTCTTTGTGCACGCCGTAGAACACCTGCGCCTGAGCCAGGGTCATTTGAATGCGCTTGGATGCGATCACGCGCAGGCCAGCTTCTTCGAATTTCGCGACGATGGCGCCGGTCAGGTTGCGTTTGGTGGCGTCGGGTTTGATGATGGAGAAGGTGCGCTGGATAGCCATGGGAGGAACCTCTTGGATCGGTTTTTAAGGGAACCGGGCACAAGCGAACCCGCACCCGAAGATTGCGCGCCGGATAGCACGGGTGGGCGGCTTTGAAAAGCAGAGTTTGAAAAGCGGTGATTGACCTTCGCCGCAGTCTCAGGCATGGCTCGCCACATGTTGAAAATTCGCGATATCACCTATTCCGTTGACGGCCGCACTCTGATCGAGAATGCCTCCGCCACCATTCCCACCGGCCACAAGGTCGGGATTGTCGGTCGCAATGGCGCCGGCAAGACCACCCTGTTTCGCATCATTCGGGGCGAATTGGTCCTTGAAGGTGGCGTGATCGAAATGCCCGCTCGCGCCCGCATCGGTGGCGTGGCCCAAGAGGTGCCGGGCAATGAGGTCTCACTGGTGAACACGGTGTTGGCGGCCGATGTCGAACGCGAAAGCCTGATGGCCGAATCCGAGACCGCAACCGACCCGCATCGGATTGCCGAAATTCAGACCCGTTTGGCCGATATTGACGCCTGGTCTGCCGAAGGCCGCGCCTCCAGCATTCTCAAAGGTCTGGGATTCACCGAAGAAGAAATTCACATGCCCTGCTCCGCCTTTTCCGGCGGCTGGCGGATGCGTGTGGCGCTGGCGGGCGTGTTGTTCTCACAGCCCGACCTTCTGCTTCTTGATGAGCCGACCAACTACCTCGATCTTGAGGGCGCTTTGTGGCTGGAAAGCTACCTTGGCCGCTACCCACATACGGTGTTGTTGATCTCCCACGACCGCGCACTTTTGAACCGCGCCGTGGGCGGCATTTTGCACCTCGAGAGCAAAAAACTGACGCTTTATACGGGCGGCTATGATGATTTCGCCAAAACCCGCGCCGCACAGCGCGCGGTTCAGGCGGCGGCGGCGAAAAAACAAGACGCGGCGCGTGAGCACCTGCAAAGTTTTGTCGATCGGTTCAAAGCCAAGGCCTCGAAAGCAAAACAGGCGCAGTCCCGCGTTAAGATGCTGGAAAAAATGGAGAAAATCACAGCACCCGAAGATGCGGCGCGGGTGGTGTTCTCTTTCCCAGAACCCGAAGAACTGTCGCCACCGATCATCAACATGGAAAACGCATCCGTGGGTTACGATGGAAAACAAATCCTCGGCAAGCTCGATCTGCGCATCGACCAAGACGACCGGATCGCGCTTTTGGGTCGCAACGGCGAGGGCAAATCGACGCTCTCGAAACTGCTGTCCAACCGCCTCGCGCCGATGGGCGGCAAGATGGTGCAGCACAACAAATTGCGCATCGGTTTCTTTGCACAGCATCAGGTCGATGAGCTCTATCTCGATGAGACGCCGCTGCAGCACCTTCAAAGCGCTATCCCCGGCATGTTGGGGCCAAAACTGCGCGCCAAACTGGCCGGATTTGGCCTTGGCGCGGATCAGGCGGACACCGAAGTCGGGCGCTTGTCCGGTGGGCAAAAAGCGCGTTTGTCGCTGCTTCTGGCCACGCTTGATGCGCCGCATTTGTTGATCCTCGATGAGCCGACCAACCACCTCGACATCGAAAGCCGCGAGGCGCTGGTTGAGGCGCTGACAGCCTATACGGGCGCGGTTGTCTTGGTCAGCCACGACATGCATTTGCTGTCGCTGGTGGCGGATCGGCTGTGGCTGGTGAAAGACGGTCGGGTCGCCCCCTATGAGGACGATCTCGACGCCTATCGTCGCCTGTTGTTGACCGGCGATGACAAGCCGAAAGAGGCCAAGAAGGCCACAAAACAGACCGCCCCGGCAAAAAAAGCCAGCCGCGAGGAAATCCAAGCCTATAAGGCCGAGATTCGCAAATGCGAGGAGCGTGTTGGCAAGCTCAATGACATGAGCAAGAAGCTACAGATCAAACTGGCCAACCCGGCGCTTTACGAAGACAAAGAGGCCGCCGTGATTTGGCAAAAGAAATATTCCGAAGTGGTCGACGCGTTGGAACGCGCGGAATCTCTTTGGATGGATGCGCTTGAAAAACTAGAAAAAGCAAACGGTTAAGACAGGTCTTTGATGGAGCTGCAAACCCTCATCACCGCGTTTTTGACCCTGTTCGTGATCATTGATCCGATCGGGCTCGCGCCGCTGTTCGTGGCACTCACGCCCGGGGCCTCGGCCGCGCATCGGCGGGCCGTGGGCCTGCGCGCGGTGACGATTGCCTTTGTGATCCTGACGGTGTTTGGCCTGTTTGGCGACCACGTCCTGACCTTTGTTGGCATCTCCATGCCGGCCTTTCGCATCGCGGGCGGGCTTTTGTTATTTTTGACCGCGCTTGAGATGTTGTTTGAAAAACGTTCGAAACGGCGCGAAGAACACGCCCAGCACCCCGAACATCAACCGGTCGAAGACCCGTCGGTCTTTCCGCTGGCTACACCGCTTTTGGCCGGTCCGGGGGCGATCACGTCGATGATCTTGCTGATTGATCAATCCGAGGGAGTCAGTGGCGTGTTTTTCGTCCTTGGCGTCTTGTTGGCCGTGCTTTTGGTGGTGCTGTTTTTCTTTGTGATGAGCACCGCGATGGAGCGGATTTTGGGCGCGACGGGCATCAATGTGGTGACGCGGTTGATGGGGATGCTCTTGGCTGCGCTCTCCGTGCAATTCGTCATTGACGGGCTCAAAGCGGTGTTTTTCTAACATTTACCTGATAGTTGCGTGACTGGCGCCTGTGTCACGCTGACAAATCCGAAAACACACCCTATCTATACCCCATGGACAGCTTTGACACCGCCCGCATTCTTTATCTGTCGCTCCTCTTGGGGGCGGTTGGATTTTATTACATTGTCGCCAACCGCCGCAATCTGGGGCAGGTGTTGCGCCATGCCGCGCTTTGGGCGTTGATTTTTATCGGTGCTTTGGCGGCGGTCGGGCTGTGGCAGGACGTGCGGCCGCGCCTTGCCCCGGCGCAAATCATCCGAGGCGATGGCGTGATTCAGGTCGATCGCGATCAAAGCGGGCATTTTTCACTCACCGCTATCGTCAACGGCGCACCCGTTGAGTTTTTGGTCGATACCGGCGCGTCCAATGTGGTGCTCTCGCTCAAAGACGCCGAACGCGCCGGGATCAATGTCGACGATCTGACCTTTACTGGCCGCGCTCAGACCGCCAATGGCACCGTGCGCACCGCCCCGGTCAAGATCGACACATTGAGTTTGGGCGGCATCCAGGACGACCGGGTCCGCGCCTATGTCACTGATGGCGATCTGTTTGGATCGCTCTTGGGGATGGATTACCTGCGCCGCTATGATCGCATTGAAATCAAACAGGATAAGTTGATTTTGACCCGCTAAGCCGGTCACGGCAAAGCGTCACGCGCTTTCGGCCTTCTTTTCCCATCTGCCACTTTCCTCGGACCAGTATTGCGCCTGTGCCCCCGCGCCTGTCAGCGATTTCCATTGCACCCGCGCCTGTTGCACCGCCTCCGGGTCGTGACCGTCAAACAGGATACAGACCCGATCCGCGCGGGCGACCTCGTCGGCACTGATCTCGGCACCACCGACACTCATGATGCAGGAGGCCCGATTGGTCCCCGGCGCGAGCGTCAACAGAATGGGTTGATCGGCATCATGCGGCCCATTTGCCAAACCATGCGGTAAAAACCCGTCGCGCGCCCAAAGCGCGGTATCAAGCGCCGCAAGCGTCTGTTCCGAGCGCCCCCGGACCTCAACCCGCCAGCCTGCCGCGAGAGATTTCTCCGACAGGCTGGCCAGGGTCACGGCCAGAGGCGCTTGGGTCAAGTGATAGAAAAAGGCAGCGCCCATAAGGGATTAAGCCTCTTTATTCATGTCATCGACAAGGCGGTTGAGCGCCAAAACGCCCCAACCTGTCGCGCCTTTCGGGGCCAGAGTGGTCGGAGTTTTCGTCAAAGCCACGCCCGCGATGTCGAGGTGAATCCAAGGGGTTTCGTCTTTGACAAAGCGTTTGAGAAATTGCGCCGCAGTGATCGACCCGGCCGCCCGGTCGCCGACGTTTTTCATATCCGCAACATCGGATTTGAGCATCTTGTCGTAATTCGCGCCCATCGGCATCCGCCATGCGCCCTCGCCCTCCGCGCTGGCCGCTTTGAGAAACGCGTTGCAGAACGGATCATCGTTGGAGAAGACGCCCGCGTTCTCATGGCCGAGACCGATGATGATGGCGCCGGTGAGCGTGGCCAAATTGACCATGGCGCGGGGCGCAAAACGGTCTTGGGCATACCACAACACATCGGCCAGAACCAAACGGCCCTCGGCGTCGGTGTTGATGATCTCAACCGTGTCGCCTTTCATCGAACGGACCACATCGCCCGGACGGGTCGCGTTGCCATCGGGCATATTTTCAACGATGCCGACAATGCCCACCACATTGGCGGCGGCTTTGCGCAGGGCCAGCGACTTCATCACGCCCGCGACAACACCCGCGCCGCCCATGTCCATGGTCATGTCTTCCATGCCAGCCGCCGGTTTGATCGAAATCCCGCCAGTGTCAAACACCACGCCCTTGCCGACAAGAGCCAATGGAGCTTCGTCCTTGCCGCCCTTCCATTGCATCACAACCACTTTCGACGGGCTGGTCGACCCTTGGCCCACGGCCAAAAGCGTGCGCATCCCCAAGGCTTCGAGATCGGCCTCTTCCAGCACTTCAACCTCAAGACCCAAGGCCTCCAAGGCTTTGAGACGGTTGGCGAATTCGGTGGTATTGAGGATGTTGGATGGCTCCATCACCAGATCGCGGGTGAAGAACACGCCCTCGCTCAGCGCCTCGATGGTGGAGAGATCGACGGTCTCGGGTTTGGTCACGGCAATCGTCACCTCGGGGATGTCCTTGGCCGGGCCGTCGCCCATGTGATCGGAGAATTTGTAATGCTTGAGCGCCACGCCCAACGCCAGCTCTTCGACGCGTTTGACACTACCGGGCAGCACCAAAGCGCCCGCTTTTGTGACCGCATCCCCAATCGCAGCACCCGCCTTGCGCGCCAATTCAACAGAGGCCTGATTGGACAGTTTCACCACCTGAATCGCCTCGGCCGCCATGCCCGCCGGATAGGCCAAATCTTTGCCCTCGCCTTCGGCCATCTCCTCAAACGCATCGCTTTCCACGAACCGCGCCAGCGCGCCTTTGCTCAAACGGTTGATGCGGCGGGCGGCTTGGCCCAGCGTGCCCTCCGGGCTCACCACAACGGCGACACGCCCGCTTGCGGTGGCGATGGCATCAAGATCAAGGGCAGCAACTGTCGGCTTAACGGGTTGGGTCATCGGGAATCCTTTGTCGAATGTGTCGCGTCTGTGCCGATGGGACAGCTCACCGTCCCTTTGGCGCTCGCACTATAGGTAGACCTCAAAGGCGGCGGTGACCAGAGCGAGATTACGGGTTTCTCCCGTCCTCTCGGCGCGATAAAGTCCGCGCAATCTGTCAGTGGTCTTGGGGAACGCGTTTGGGAAGATTCGACAAATACATGCTTCAGCAATTGCTGATGCTGTTCGGGTTTTTCTCGCTCGTTCTGGCTTTGGTGTTCTGGGTCAACAAGGCGGTGAGCCTTTTGGATTGGCTGATGGGCGATGGTCAATCGGCCTCGGTGTTTTTGCAACTCACGCTGTTGTCCCTGCCAACGATCCTGGTCAATCTGTTACCGATTGCGGCCTTTGCCGCCACGGTCTATGTCACCAACCGTTTGTCGGCAGAATCGGAGTTGGTGGTGGTTCAGGCGGCGGGCTATTCGCCTTATCGCCTCGCGCGCCCGGTGTTTTTCTTTAGCCTTATCGTGGCCGCGATGGTGGCGATCTTGGCCCATGTGTTGGTGCCGCTTTCCGTGCAAGAACTGGACATGCGCCGCAGCGAGATTGCCCGCGATGTCACCGCGCGGCTGTTGACCGAGGGCACATTTGTCCACCCGACCAAGGGCATCACCTTTTATGTGCGCAACATTTCGGCGGCGGGCGAATTGGAAGATATCTACCTGTCCAACAGCCGTGATGCGAGCCAGCGCCAAAGCTTTATGGCGTCGCGCGCCCTGATCGTCAAAGGCGATGGCAGCACCGAAAACGGCGCGCCGATGTTGTTGATGTTTGATGGCATGGCGCAGACCTATGAGTTCAGCGGCAAACGTCTCTCCGTCACCCGTTTTGACAGTTTCGCCTATGGGCTTGGTGGCCTGATAAACACCGATGTGGCCGGGACACGTTCGATCCGCGCGACCACCACATTTGATCTGTTGCGCGCAAACCCCGCGCTTCAGGCCGACACCGGAGTCAGCAAAGATGGCATGATCGCCGAGGCCAATATGCGTATGAACAAAGCCCTTCAGAGCGTCGCGATCAGCCTGATCGGCTTTGGCACGCTGATCGTCGGCGGATTTTCGCGCTTTGGCCTGTGGCGACAGATTTTGGTCGCCATCGTGCTTTTGGTGGTGGTCAAGTCCATCGACAACACGCTCGAAGGGATGATTGACAATGACGCGCGGCTTTGGCCGTTTCGATATTTCGCCACGCTTTTGGGACTTGGCATGTCATGGGCCTTGCTGTGGAAAGCCGCCCATCCGCGCCTGCGCCGCGCGCCCGGTTTGGGGAGCGCATCATGAGGCTTGATCTCTATTTCGCCCGCCGGTTTTTGCGGGCTTTGCTGATCGTCATGGCGATTTTCGCCGGGCTGATCGTGATGGTCGAAAGCCTCGATCAAATCCGCAATTTCTCTGGCCTCGACATTGGATCTATGGCGATTTTTTCCATGGCTTTGCTGCGCCTGCCGCGCACGATCTATGATATACTGCCAATCATCGTGGTGATTGCGACGCTGGTGTTGTTTCTCGGGCTGGCGCGCTCCTCGGAACTGGTCGTCTCTCGGGCCTCCGGGCGCTCGGCGTTGCGGTCCTTGCTGCCGCTGGTGGTGGTGGTCTTTCTGTTTGGTCTCTTGTCGGTTGCGGTGTTGAACCCGGTGGCGTCGACCACCGCGCGCAGCTTTGAAACCCGCTCAGCGCTTTATCTCAAAGGCGAGCGTCAGGTGTTTTCGGTCTCGGACGAAGGGCTCTGGCTGCGGGAAGGCTCGCAAGACGGCCAAATGGTGATCCGCGCCACGCGGTCCAATCTGGATGGCTCCGAATTGTTCGACGTCAGCTTTATCGGCTTTGCCAAAGCGGGCCTGCCGCTCTATCGGATCGAAGCGGAAGAGGCGCGCATCAAAGGCGGACAATGGCAGCTTGTGAACGCCAAACGCTGGCCGCTTTTGGGGGCCGCCAACCCAGAGGCGGCGGCGACCTATCACGACACACTGACACTCAACACCACGCTGACCCTTGCGGAAATCCAGGACCGCTTTGGCACCCCGCAAGCCGTGTCGATCTGGGATATGTCGGGCTATATCAAAAAGTTGGAAACCGCAGGTTTTTCGGCGCGCAGCTATAAAATGTGGCTGCAAAGCGAATTGGCCCTGCCCTTTACCTTTGTCGCCATGCTGTTGATCGGGGCCGGGTTCACCATGCGTCACACCCGGCTGGGGCGGACCTCGACCTTGGTGGTGACAGCGATCATCCTGGCCTTTGCCTTTTTCTTTCTACGCTCTTTCGCGATCATTTTGGGGCAAAACGGGCTTTTGCCGATCTCTTTGGCGGCATGGGGCCCGCCGATGGCGGTGATTTTTGCCTCTCTTGCGCTGCTGCTGCATTTGGAGGATGGATAGGCCATGACTGTCTCACCTCTTCCTCCCGAGCGCCCGCTGCGCCCTGCCCGTTTGGCTCTGGCCTTGGCCCTGAGCTTTGGCTTTGGTCTGGCCCTGCCGGACGCGCAAATCGGCGCCGCCTTGGCCCAAGACAGTCAAGAGGACCAAGCCCTGCCCACAGCACTTTTGGCCGACAGCGTCAGCTTCGATGGCACTGTGCTGATCGCCACGGGCGCGGTCGAAGTGATCCAAGGCAACGTGCGTCTGACCGCCAGCCGGATCACCTTTAACCAAAGCACCGGGCAATTGCAGATCGACGGCCCGATCCGTCTGACTGAAAGCGGCGGTGACACGGTGATCTTGGCCTCAAGCGCCGATCTCGATACCGGGCTTAAAAACGGCATCATGACCTCGGCGCGGATGGTCGTCGACCGCCAATTGCAACTCGCCGCCGCCCGGCTTGATGTCGTGGACGGGCGCTATCTGCGGCTCTCAAAGACGGTCGCCTCGACCTGTGAAGTGTGCGCCGCCCATCCTGTGCCCTTGTGGGCAATCCGCGCCAGCGAGGTGATCCACGACAGTGAGGCGCATCAGCTTTATTTCACCAACGCGCAATTGCGCATCGCCGATGTCCCGGTGTTGTGGTTGCCACATCTGCGCGTTCCCGATCCCACTCTCAAACGCGCGCGCGGTTTTTTGATCCCAGAGCTGCGCACGGATTCCACCTTGGGCACCGGGATTGAAACCCCCTATTTCATCCCACTGGGCGACAGCCGCGATCTGACGATTTCGCCCTATATCGCCACCAAAACCACCACGCTGGGCCTGCGCTATCGCCAAGCCTTTGCCCGCGGCGAGATCGAAGTGAACGGCGCGGTGAGTGCGGACGACACCCGCGATGGCACCCGCGCCTATCTCTTTGCCGAAGGCACATGGCATCTGGGCAATGGGTTTGAATTCGGGGCCGATCTGCGCGCCGCCTCCGACATTGCCTATCTGGTGGATTACGGCATTTATGACGGCGATTTTTTGCCCTCCAAACTGACCCTCACGCGCTATTCCAAAGGCGAGGCCTTTGATGCGCAGTTGATCCATATGCGCACTTTGCGCGCTGCCGATTTGGGGATCGAAGACACGTTGCCGTTCTTTTTGGGCGAGGTCATGTATGAACGCCGGGTCGATCCGGGCGCCATTCCCGGTGCCTTGACCTTTGGCCTCTCCGCCTCCTCCTCCTATCGCGATTCAGAGGTCGATATTGACGGCTATGACGTCTTGCGCCTGGGTGCCGAGGCGGCCTGGATCACCAGCGCAGTGTTCGGGCCGGGGCTGAAATGGGACAGCACCGCCGCCGCCTATGTCGATGCCTATGCCATGCATCAAAATTCAACCTATGAAGACACCGTCGCGCGATTCACCGGGTCGTTTGAGAGCAAACTGAGCTGGCCCTTGACCCGCACCACGGCGACAGGGGCCTCCGAACTGATCGAACCGATGATCCAACTCGGGTGGTCTGACAGCATCGGCGGCGACGTCCCAAACACCGATTCGACCCTTGTGGAATTTGACGAGGGCAATCTGATGACCCTCGCCCGCTTTCCCGGCGCGGATCGCCGCGCCACCGGGGTTACGGCGGCGGCGGGTCTGCATTTTGCCCATTACGCCGAGACCACCCAATATGAGATCACCCTCGGTCGGGTGCTCTATCTCGATGACAGTGCCGAATATTCCGACGCCTCGGGGCTGTCCACCACGCAATCGGATTGGCTTTTGGGTGCCTCTATCGCCTTTGACGCGGGCTTTGATACCCGCCTCGCCTTTCAAACCCGGTCCTTGTTTGATGATGCGTTTGATTTGGCCAAATGGGAAACCCGTCTCGATTACATGCGGCCCCGCTACACTCTCGGCGCGTCTTACGCCTATGTGGTGGCCGATGCGATGGAACATCGCGACACGGCGCTCAATGAGTTCGGCTTCGATGGCTCCTTCCGATTGGCGAAAAACTGGTCCGCCAACCTCGAATATCTTTACGATTTCACCGAGGATGAGGCGACGCGCACCGGGCTTGGTCTTCAATTCGAAAATGAATGCGCCCGTGTCCGTTTCAAGGTCTCGCGGCGCTATTCCGACACCGAAGCCCTTGATCCCACCACCAGCTATTCCCTCTCCATCGGCTTTGGGGCCTATGGCGCGAACGGTAAAAAAGACACGAGCTGTGGCTTTGGGGCGCTCTAAATCCGCACGCATGGGCAGGCAGCGGCGGGCATATGCCACCGGGAGAAATGCCCGGGCAAAAGGGTGGGACAAACTGGGCCGCGCAATCCGCTTGGCCCGCGCGTCGAAACCTCTTAGAAAGAGGTCAGACGCCATAAGCAGGCAACACACGAGGGTGGGCATGAGACGTAAATTCGGGGCACTCGACACATCGCAGAGCAGAGCAATCAAGCGCCACGGCGCGCGTCGGATGTCTGCCGCGTTCCGCAGCATGGCGCGCGGCATGGTGCAGATGGCAGCCCTTGCGGCGCTGTCGCTTTCGGCCCTGTCTGTGACCCTCTCTCCCGTGCTGGCGCAAAACATGTTTGCCCCTGTCGCCTATGTGAATGACAAGGTGGTGACCCGCTATGAACTGACCCAACGCGTGGCACTTTTGCGCGTTTTGGGTGGGGCGGCCTCGGAAAAAGACGCGCTTGATGCGCTGATCGACGAACGTCTCAAGGCCGAAGCCGCAGCCCGCGTGGGGTTGCGCATCACCGACGAACAAATCGCCCAAGGCATTCAGGAATTCGCGGCGCGTGGCCAATTGAAGCCCGAACAATTCCTCAGCCTGATGGCCAAAAACGGCGTTTCGGCCCAGACCGTGCGTGATTTCCTCTCGACCGGGTTGATCTGGCGCGACTATGCCCGTGGCCGTTTTGGTGCCAAGGCACAGGTCTCAGACTCCGAGATCGACCGTGCCCTGCAAAACAATGGCCCCTCCGGCGGCCTGCGCGTGTTGTTGTCCGAACTGTTCCTGCCGGCGCGCACCCCGGAAGAGACGGCAAAATCGGAAGCTTTGGTCAAAGAAATCGCCGCCAACCCGACGATTTCAAACTTTGCCGCGGCGGCCGCAAAATATTCCGTTGCCCCGAGCCGTGAAAAATCCGGTCGCATGGATTGGGTCGCAGTTGGCGATTTGCCGCCCCCCCTGCGCGCCGCTGTGATCACGCTCAAACCGGGCGAAATGACCGCGCCCTTGTCAACAGGCAACGCCATTGGCGTGTTCCAACTGCGCCAAATCGCGGAGACCGATGTGGCAACGCCCAACGCCGACGCCATCGAATATGCCGCTTATTACATTGCCGGGGGCCGCTCTGAGGCGGCGCTCAAACGTGCGGCTCAGGTCAAGGCTTCAGTAGACACCTGTGATGATCTCTACGGCATCGCCAAAGACGAACCCGAAACTGTGTTGCAGATCGACACCCTGCCCGTCAAAGACATCCCCAATGATGTGGCGATTGAACTCTCAAAACTCGATCCGGGCGAAGTGTCCACCGCGCTGACCCGCGCGGATGGGCAAACTTTGGTGTTTTTGATGATGTGTGGCCGCAGCTATGAGGCCAACGACAGCGCCGACCGCGACCAAATCCGCCAACAGCTTTTGTCGCAACGCATCGGCGCCTTGGCCGACAGTTTCGTGGCCGAATTGCGCGCAGATGCGACGATTGTGATCCCATGAGCAAATCCGCCTCCACCGCACCAATCGTCCTGTCCTGTGGCGAACCTGCGGGGGTGGGGCCTGAGATTGCGGTGAAAGCGGCGCAGGCTTTGGACGGATCTGTGCCGTTTTTCTGGCTCGGCGATCCGCGCCATTTGCCCCATGGTGCCCGCTTTGCCGAAATTTCCGATCCCGCCGAGGCGCATCATGTTGCCAGTGGCAGTTTGGCGGTGTTGCGCCATGAGTTTCATGCCCTCGCCACGCCGGGGGTGCCCGATTTTGCCAATGCCCAAGGGGTGATCGACGTGCTGCGCCATGCTGTGGCTTTGGTGCAAACCGGCCAGGCTTCGGCGTTGTGCACCGCGCCGATCCATAAAAAAGTACTCAAAGACGGGGCCGGGTTTGCCTATCCGGGCCATACCGAATTTCTGGCCCATCTGGCCGGCGTCGAGCGGGTGGTGATGATGCTGGCCTGCCCCGAACTACGGGTGGTTCCGGTGACGATCCACATCGCGCTGCGCGATGTGCCTGAGGCGTTCACGCCCGAGCTTTTGGAAGAAACAATCCGCATCACTGCCGCCGATCTGGCCACATTTTGGGGCATTTCCGCCCCACGCATTGCCATTGCCGGGCTGAACCCCCATGCCGGCGAAGGCGGGGCGATGGGCGATGAGGAGCTTGAGTGGATGATCCCGCTGATCACCCGCCTCAAGGGCGAAGGCTTTGATCTCAAAGGCCCGATGCCGCCCGACACGATGTTTCACGCCGCTGCGCGGGCAAACTATGATGTGGCGCTCTGTGCCTATCACGATCAGGCGCTGATCCCGATCAAGACCATTGATTTCGCTGGTGGCGTCAATGTCACGCTGGGCCTGCCGTTTATCCGTACCTCGCCGGATCATGGCACCGCCTTTGACATCGCGGGCCGGGACAAAGCCGACCCAACCAGCCTGATTGCGGCGCTCAAGATGGCGCATGAAATGAGCCATGCCAAAAGGCAAAAGGACCACGGATGACAAGTTTTGATGGGCTGCCACCGCTGCGCGATGTGATCGAGCGGCACGGGTTGGTGGCTAAAAAGTCTTTGGGCCAAAACTTTTTGCTCGACCTCAACCTGACCTCGAAAATCGCCCGTTTGGCGGGGGATTTGTCAAAATGCGATGTCTTGGAGGTCGGCCCCGGCCCCGGCGGTTTGACCCGCGGGCTTTTGGCCGAAGGCGCGCGCAAAGTCTTGGCGGTGGAAAAAGACAGCCGCGCCATTGCAGCCCTCGATGAAATTTCCGCGATCTACCCCGGACGGTTGGAGGTTTTGAACGCCGATGCGCTTGAGATCGACCCGCTGGAGCGGCTGACGCCGCCGGTGCGCATCATCGCCAACCTGCCCTATAACATCGGCACCGAACTTTTGGTGCGCTGGCTGACCCCGCCAAGCTGGCCGCCCTATTGGTCCTCGCTGACCCTGATGTTTCAACGCGAAGTGGCCGAACGCATCGTGGCACAGCCAGGCAGCAAGAAATACGGACGCCTCGCAATCTTAAGCCAATGGCGCACGCGGGCCAATATCGTGATGGAATTGCCGCCCGAGGCCTTTACACCGCCGCCGAAAATCCATTCCGCCGTGGTGCATTTCGAAGCCCTGCCCAAAGCGCGGTTCGAGGCCGATCCGAAAGTCTTGGAACGCATCGTTGCCGCCGGGTTCAACCAGCGTCGCAAAATGCTGCGCGCCTCGTTGAAAGGCGCAGCCCCCGAGATCGAAGATCGCCTGAATGCCGCCGGGATCAAACCCACCGACCGCGCCGAACAAATCTCGGTCGAGGGGTGGTGTGCCTTGGCGCGCGAAGTGGCCAAGACCTAGACCGGAGAGCGCCATGTTTTCGCATGTGACAGTTGGAGCCGATGATTTGCCCCAAGCGGCGGCATTTTATGACGCGGTTTTGGGCGAAATCGGCATGACACAGCGGATGGTTGAGCCGGATGGCGGGCCTGACGCGCGCTGTTGGGTCCGGCCAGAGGCGCCCTATCCCCGGTTTTACGTCTATCAGCCGTTTGACGGTGCCCCCGCGCACGGCGGCAATGGCGCAATGTTGGCCTTTATCGCACCGTCACGCGTGGCGGTGGACGCGGCCCATGCCCAAGGACTTTTGCACGGCGGCACAGATGCTGGCGCGCCGGGGCCACGCCCACATTATGCGCCGGATTATTACGGTGCCTATCTGCGTGATCCTTCGGGCAATAAAATCCATATCGTGCATCGCGCCGAGTTTTGGGACGATCTGACGGATCGTTCAACCCGATAAGGCCCCGATACGCCTCCCGCCAAACGTTGCGCCTAAAGTGTTCCGCCATAAACCTGTTTCACGGGTTTATGGCAAAACGCCCACAACATTGATATGTCTGGCGGCGTCACCTCTTCCCCTCGAAAGGACCCGCCATGGCGCGTTTCACTTCGGCCAAAGCCCCGGCGGCGATGATCGCCCTGATTGCGATCCAGACCTTTTGTGCGGTTTTCTTTGTCTTCGATGTCTTCACCGATCTGCAAGAGGCCGGTGGCAAACCGACCACGCATCTCTTGATCGAAGCGGTGGCGGCGGCGGCCTTGGTTTTGGCGATCCTGCTGGAACTGGGCTATCTGATCGACCTGCAACAGCGCAAAGATCGGTTGGAACACAGCCTGCATGAGGCGTCACAGGCGGTGTTCGATGTGATCGAAAGCCATTTTGACTTGTGGAAACTGTCACCCTCTGAGCGCGATGTGGCGCGGTTTTTGGTCAAAGGCTTTACCATTGGTGAAATCGCCGCATTTCGCGGCAATAAAGAGGGCACGATCAAGGCCCATCTCAATGCGATTTATCGCAAATCCGCGACCCGCAACCGGGCCGAGATGATGTCGGCGTTGATTGATACGCTGATCGACACGGCCCCGCCCTCACACGCCCTCTCTGATCGGGCCTGATCGGCTTCGGACCGCACCAACCTCAAAGATAAAACCCGCACCACCAAGTGCGGGTTTTATCTTTGGTCATAAGCACCGCGCCCAAAGGCCCGTCACCTTATGCAATCACTCTGCGGCCTCGGAACTGTCGCCTGTGTCGGCACTGGCCGCCTCAGCTTTGCCCTTGCCAGTATCACCACCAGCATCACCGCCTGCATTGCCAGACGTCTCGTCCGTCGTTTTGGGTTTGCGCGGCGCGCGCGGTTTGCGCGGGGCACGGGGCTTTTTCGGCGCAGGTGCGGCACTTTCCGGTGTTTCCACCAGTCCGGTGTCATCGCTTGCAGGCTGATCTTGTGTGCTGTGATCGACAAAGACCACATCGGGCTGATCGCCCTCGCCGGCCACCGAAGAGGGCTGGGACGCCGGTTGCGGTGCGGTCTCTGCGGCCTGCTCTTCGCGTTTGCGATGACGCTCGGCACGTTCTGCACGCTCAAGACGTTCCGATTCCTGACGGTCCCGGCGCTCTTGTTGCTCGCGCTCTTGCTGTTCTCGCTGCGCATCCATTTCTTTTTGCGCCACGCTCAACAAGCGCAGGTAATGTTCCGCGTGTTGCTGAAAGTTTTCAGCCGCCACCCGGTCATTGGACAGCTGTGCGTCCCGCGCCAGCTGATTGTATTTGTCGATGATCTGTTGCGGCGTACCGCGCACCTTGCCCTCCGGGCCGGAACTGTCAAACACACGGTTGACGATATTGCCGACGGTACGGGGGCGATTGTTGGTCTTGGACCGCGAACGGTTTTTAGAGGATCTCATACAGTATTCTCTCGAGCCTTTGTCTTCCGGGTTCTTCGGACCGGCTTATGCTAGATCGGGCTTGTCTGTCCCATGCGCTCCCCGAAATGGGAGCCCTCAACGTCTAAGCTGTGTTGGGTAACGGCGCTGGGGACAGAAGTCCTGCCAAACGCTGTCCTCAGTAATCATGTCCCACCCCTGTTGACAAGCAGTTTTTGCGCTCTTCACGGGCTAAATGCGTCCGATGGCCCCTTTGCCGATGCTCCAGCGTCAGGTCAATGTCACAAGATCACGCCCCAGGATCACATCACAAGATCACGTCACAGCATGGCAACGTGGCACCACACTGCAAAGCCCGCGACAGATTTCCTGCGGGCATCATGGCGCATAAGAGTTACGACTTTCCTGACGCATGTCCGAAAGCATCGGCCCATGCTCGGCTCATGGATCGACCCCGGTGTCACTTACCCACGTTGCGCGGATGCGGATTGGGCCCTTGCCCGCACACCACGCGGTCCCGGCCATCGAGATCGGCAATCACCCGCACCGCCTTGAACCCTTGCGCCAGCAACAAATCGGACACGGCAGCGCCCTGCGTCGGGCCGATCTCCAACAGGATACGTCCGCGCGGAGCCAAATGCGCCCGCGCCTCGGCCACAATCGCACGGTAGGCCGTCAATCCATCCGCCTCATCGGTCAACGCCATGCGCGGCTCATAGGCCAGTTCCGGCGACAGATCCGGCATTTCAGAGGCGGCAATATAAGGCGGGTTGGAGACAATCAGATCAAAAGTCCCTTCGACCCCCTGCCACCAATTGGCCAGTTGAAACCGCGCCCGATTGCCAAGACCCAAGGCGGCGCAATTTTGACGCGCCACCGCCAAAGCCGCCTCGGACAAATCCGTGCCAATCCCTTTAGATATAGGGCTTTCCGCAAGCAATGTCAAAAGGATAGCACCCGATCCTGTGCCAAGATCAAGGGCCGAGGCAAAGGGCTGTGTCAGCGCCTCTTGGATCAATATCTCCGTCTCGGGACGCGGGTCCAACACATCGGCACTGACCAGAAACTCCCGACCATAAAAGGCACGGCGGCCCAGAATATGCGACACGGGTTCGCGCGCCACGCGCCGGGCAATGGCGGCGTCAAACGCGGCCTGTGCCCCAGGAGAAATCGCATCGGGCAGCACCAAAGTCAGCCGATCCAAAGCGATCCCCAGCACATGTGCCATCAACAGCCGCGCATCGCGTCCTGCGCCGTCAATCTCGGCCCTCGCCAGCGTGCGGGTGCCGATGACAAGCGCCTGCTGAACGGTAGTCGCCGTGCTCACACCCGATGTCACTGGCCCATCTCCGCCATCAACTGCGCCTGATGATCGGAAATCAGCGCATCAATCACCTCGTCCAAATCTCCGTTCATCACCGCGTCGAGCTTATACAGCGTCAGGTTGATGCGGTGGTCGGTCATCCGGCCTTGCGGAAAATTATAGGTGCGGATGCGCTCGGAGCGATCGCCGGAGCCGACCTGCGATTTGCGCTCGCTTGAGCGCGCATCATGCAGTTTTTGCCGTTCTGCGTCATAGAGCCGCGCGCGCAGCACATTCATCGCGATCTCTCGGTTGCGGTGTTGCGATTTTTCTGAGGAGGTGACGACGATCCCGGTTGGAATGTGGGTGATGCGCACGGCAGAATCGGTGGTGTTGACGTGTTGTCCGCCCGCGCCAGAGGATCGCATCGTGTCGATCCGGATGTCATTGGCGTTGATTTCGATGTCCACGTCCTGCGCTTCGGGCAGAACGGCGACGGTGGCCGCCGACGTATGCACCCGCCCGCCCGATTCCGTGGTCGGCACGCGCTGCACCCGGTGCACGCCGCTCTCGAATTTCATCCGGGCAAAGACGCCCTGCCCCGCGATATTGGCGATGACTTCTTTGACACCGCCCAATTCGCTTTCCTGCAGTTCGATGATCTCAAACCGCCAACCGCGCGCCTCGGCGTAGCGTTGATACATCCGCAACAAATCACCCGCGAACAGCGCGGCCTCATCCCCGCCGGTGCCGGGGCGAATTTCGACGATGGCCGAACCGGTGTCGGCGGAATCTTTCGGCAAAAGCGCGATTTGCAGCGCCTCTTCGGCCAGAGGAAGTCTGGCTTTGAGCACAGGGATTTCCTCAAGCGCCAAAGCCCGCATATCCGGGTCCAAGAGCATCTCTTCGGCCTCTGAGAGATCGGACAACAGGCTTTGATAGGCGTGGATTTGATCCACCACGGGTTTCAAATCGGAATATTCCCGCCCCAAAGCCGCAATATCGCCCGTTCCTTGCGCCATGGAGGCCTCAAGGAATTCAAAACGCTCAACGATCTGGTGCAAACGGTCCTGTGGTATCATGGGGTGATCTGTTGCCCTGCAAATGTCGCAGGGTCAAGAGAGGGCGGCACAGCGCGCCTCAAAATCCTGCGACCGCCCGCCATGCTGCCACCCGGCGGCCATTGACGCCCATGTCGGAGCGGCCAAAGCGCAGCCGCGCCAAAATCGCCACCTCTGCCCCGGTCTCCGTGGATCGCGCGGCGATGGTGGTGAAATCCGGGAAGCCCCAAAACGCGCTCCGAGTGCGATAGGTCAACCGCCCCTCCTCCACCGATCCGGCCACATGGCGGGTGCGCAGTTCGGTTTCGGCGATGGCGGCAAGGCGCGCGAGGGCCTCATCCGCCTCCATCGGCACGGTAAAGATCGCCAACACCCCGCCCGGCGCCGGGTCTGTCGCCGCAAACGGGTCGATATGCCACCGCGACGGCACCGTCGGCGCCAAACGCACCACGGCTTGCAACAGGGCAAAAAGGCCAATGAGGAGGAGGAGCGCGATTTTCACGTCAAACGCCCTTTCGCCGGGTCCAACCAAACAGGCTGATGATCTCCATCGCGACATGAGCGCCCGCGATCGCCGTGGCCCCGGTGGTGTCATAGGGCGGTGAGACTTCGACCACATCGCCGCCGGTCAGAGTCACGCCTGCGAGGTCGCGCAGTATGGCGGCCGCCTCCCAGGAACTCAAACCGCCCCACACCGGCGTACCGGTGCCGGGGGCGAAAGCCGGGTCCAGACAGTCGATGTCAAAGGTCAGATAACAGGCGCGCTCTCCGACGATCTTTTTGACCTCGGCGGCAACCCAAGCCGCCCCACGTTCATGCACCATCCGCGCGTCGATGATATTAACGCCCATCGTATCCGGGTTGTCGGTGCGAATGCCGATTTGCACCGAGGTTTTCGGGTCAATCAGTCCGGTTTTCACCGCCTTGTAGAACATCGTGCCGTGATCAATCCGGGTCAGGTCGTCATCGGCCCAGGTGTCGGAATGAGCATCGAAATGAATGAGGCTGAGCGGGCCGAATTTTTCCGCATGGGCTTTGAGGATCGGGTAGCTGATGTAATGATCGCCGCCCAAAACCAGACTGCCAGCCCCAGAGGCCAAAATCGTGCGGATGTGGTCGGTCAGCGCGTCGGGAAAATCGGAGACCTTGGCGTAATCAAAGGCCAGATCGCCATAATCCACCACGTTGAACTCATCAAAGGGCGAATAGCCCCAACCATAGGGCGCATCAAAGGCCTGCAACGCCGAAGCCTCACGAATCGCGCGCGGGCCAAGCCGGGTGCCGGGACGGTTGGTCACCGCCTGATCAAAAGGCACGCCGGTGATGGCCAAATCCACCCCGCTCAGATCCTTGGTATAACGGCGGCGAAAGGCGGACAGCGCGCCGCCAAAGGCGTTTTCAAACGCCAGCCCGCGCCCGGAACCGGTGAAGGCCATGTCAATCTGAGTTTTTGCGTCTTCCAATGCCATTTTGCACGGGCCTCCCTTTGCTTTGCCCCACTCTAGCGCGGCGCGCGGGCTTGGCAATCGGATGCGACGAAATTCTGATCCGCCACAATAAAACCCCCGCCCTGAGATCAGGACGGGGGCTGCGACGAAAGGAAACGCGGGGAACGCCTTTCGTCACTGGGGGGAACCCAAGGGCCGCTCGAAAGCCGCCCTTCAATCCAAAATTTAGAAGCGGAACGACACGCGCGCACCAAGCGTGGTGGCCGACAGGTCAGAACCGCTGTTGTCGAACTCGTTAAAGTCGTTTTGCAACAGCTCAACACCGGCGTTCACATTGTCGGTCACAGCGTAATCAACGCCGATACCGTAAGTCACGCCTGTGTCGGAATAGGAGGTCCCACCGATGTCAGCATTGGCATAGGCCGCACCGACCACACCGTAAACAAGGGTAGAGCCCAAGTCATAGCCAGCCCGCAGTTTCAGGCGGGTCATGTCGTCAAGCTTGGTGGTGCCATCTTCCATTTCGGATTTGAGATATTCAAGCTCACCCCCCAAAACGAACTGACCAAAGTCGTAATCGTAACCGCCAAACAGACCGTAGGTCATGTCATCGGCGTTATCGAGCGCATCATTGCCCCAACCGTAGCCGAGCGTACCACCAGCATAAGCGCCCGTCCAATCGGCCCCAACCGGAACAATCGGTGCCGGGGTGTAAACAGTGGGCTCGGGGGTGGGAGCGGTCATGCCACCTGCAAATGCAGGGGCGGAAAGAGCCATGCTCGCGAGCACCAGAACGGAAGTTGTCATACGTTTCATAATAGTCTCCTTAACTGCCTCAGGATCGTCCAAAGGTGATGTCGTTTGCGACACCTCGATCAGGGAGATAATGGTTTTTTCCTAAACAAACAGAGGGGTTAAGGTCACGCCCGCGTGATGACTCTGTGATGGGACAAAAGACGCCGAAGAATTTGGGCGTTCTGGCAGGAAGCCGCCGAAATTGGCCCTTTCAAAGAAGAATCCCGACTTAAGCGTCGGAATTTTTCTCCTCAAGCGTAAGCCATTCTTCCTCAGCCAGCGCGAGCGCCTCCTGGCGTTCGGTCAACATATCCGTGGCCTTTTTGAACTTGACCGGCTCGCGGGTGAACAGGTCAGGATCGTCCAA
This sequence comes from Celeribacter baekdonensis B30, assembly GCF_000299875.1. Taxonomy (GTDB): domain Bacteria; phylum Pseudomonadota; class Alphaproteobacteria; order Rhodobacterales; family Rhodobacteraceae; genus Celeribacter; species Celeribacter baekdonensis_A. The sequence continues at coordinate 228,987 of NZ_AMRK01000004.1, read as the reverse complement.
AAGCTCGGACAATTTGCCAATCTGTGCTTCGATCTGCGCCATCTCGTCGGGCAAAACCTCAAGACGGTGTTTTTCGGTGAAAGTCAGTGCGGTTTTCGCCTTGGCAGGCGCTTGCGATGCCGCTGCGGGCTTGGCATCCGCCGGTTTGCTCGCGGCGCGCTCCGCCTGTTTGGCGCTGTCGCGTTCCCGCGCCTTGGCCACAGCCCCGCGTTGCGATTGATAATCCGACCAGCCGCCGGGATAGGACGTGGCCCAGCCATCGCCTTCCATCGCCACGGTTTGCGTCGCCACCCGGTCAATGAAATCACGGTCGTGCGAGACCAACAGAACCGTGCCCTCGAAATCGGTCAAAAGCTCCTGCAATAGGTCGAGCGTTTCGATATCGAGATCATTGGTCGGCTCATCGAGCACCAAAAGGTTCGAGGGGTGCGCCATGATTTTGGCCAGCAACAGCCGCGCCTTTTCGCCGCCAGACAGCGAGCGCACGGGCGCGCGCGCTTGGGCATCGGTAAAGAGGAATTCTTTGAGATAGCCGACCACATGTTTCGGCACGCCGCGCACCATGACCTGATCGGCCTTGCCCGACACCCGCATGTCTTTGTCCGACGTCATCGCCTCCCAAAGAGTCAGGTCTTCGCGGATGTTGGAGCGGTTTTGGTCAAACACCGCCATGTCCAATTTGGTGCCGAGCTTGACCGTGCCGGTGTCCGGTTCCATCTCGCCGGTCAGCATTTTCAACAGCGTGGTTTTGCCCGCGCCATTGGGGCCGACAAAGGCAATCCGGTCGCCGCGGGCCACTTTGATCGAGAAATCGCGTAGGATCACCTTGTCGCCAAAGCTTTTGGAAATGCCTTCGGCCTCGACCACGCGTTTGCCGGATTTCTCCGCCACTTCAAGATCCATCGCCGCCGTGCCCTGACGGCGGATCTGGCTGGAACGTTCGGCGCGCAGGTCTTGCAGTGCGCGCACCCGGCCCTGATTGCGTTTGCGCCGGGCTGAAATGCCCTCAACCGCCCACCGCGCCTCAGCCTTGATCTTGCGATCCAACTTGTGGCGCTGCATGTCCTCGTCGTCCCAAATCTTGTCGCGCCATTCTTCAAAGGCTTCAAACCCTTGCTCTTGGCGCCGCACCTCGCCCCGGTCGATCCAAAGCGTCGCGCGGGTCAGGTGATTGAGAAACGCCCGGTCGTGCGAAATCAGCACAAAGGCGGTTTTGGTGGATTTCAACTCGTCTTCAAGCCAGGCGATGGCCTCAATGTCCAAATGGTTGGTCGGCTCGTCGAGCAACATCAACCCCGGCGCTTCGGCCAATAGTTTGGCCAAGGCGGCGCGGCGTTTTTCGCCCCCCGAGGCGGTGTCCACCGGCGTCTCGGGATTAAATTTAAGGCCCTCTGCGACCATATCGACTTTATAGGTCTCGGCCGGATCAAGCTCTGAGGCAGCAAAATCGCCCAAAGTGGCAAAACCCGACAGGTCCGGGTCCTGCTCCATATAGCCGACCGTGATCCCCGGCCCCAAAACCCGCGATCCCCGGTCCGGTTCAACCAGCCCGGCCATGACCTTAAGCAAAGTCGATTTCCCCGACCCATTGCGCCCCACAAGGGCGACACGGTCACCCTCCTGAACCACAAGGCCAAGGCCATCAAATACGGGATCTCCCCCAAAAGTGAGGGAAATGTCGGAGAGCTGTAAGACGGGTGCGCGTGCCATGCCGCACCGCTACTGTGCGCCGCACGAAAGGTCAACGGGGAACGGAGGGGATGGGGATGTGGCGCGGCGACTTAGGGCCGAAGTGAGCAGAGAGCAGGCGTTGCAAACTGTGACCGTCTCACCAAAGCCGCCCTTGGGCAAAGGTGCGGCGTCTGGCCGTTGAGTGTCCATGTATCCGATGCTGCAAGGCGCGCGCAGCAGCTCCAGTTTGCAGACCATAAGCCGACCCGTTTCTTGCGATTTCGATTCAGTTGGCTCAACACGCGCAAGAAACGGGTCGAGTTGGCGGCACCTCTTTCCCTATTTGTTTGGCATGCAAATATAGAAAGGCATGACCATGGAACTGAAAGACAAGACAATTATCATCACAGGGGCGAGTAGCGGCATAGGTGCTGCTGCAGCGCTTTTGTTTGCCGCAGAGGGGGCAAATGTTGTGCTGGGTGCCCGCCGTGAACCCGAACTGAATACACTCGTCGAACAAATTGCACAAAGCAATGGACGTGCCGTTTGCCTTGCGGGCGATGTGACGGACGAAACCTATTCCAGAGATCTTGTCGACCTGGCTGAAAAGCAGTTTGGCGGTCTTGATGGCGCATTTAACAATGCCGGCATTATGGGCGATATGGGGCCAATTCCAAAAATGGATTCAGGTACTTGGCAATCAGTTCTTGCGACAAACCTAACCAGCGCGTTCTTCGCGGCAAAGGCTCAGATTCCGGCAATTGAGAAACGTGGAGGAGGATCTATCGTATTCACGGGCACTTTTGTGGGTTTCAGCAATGGGGGGATGCCCGGCATGGGAGCCTATGCCGCTTCGAAGGCAGGCTTGATTGGGCTCATGCAATCTTTGGCATCCGATCATGCGGCAAATGGTGTTCGCATCAACACCATTCTGCCGGGTGGCACAAAAACCGATATGGCTGGTGATGATCCTGAAACGCACGATTTCATCGCCAGTTTACACCCCATGAAACGTATGGCTCAACCTAAGGAAATTGCTCAATCTGCTTTATTCTTATTGTCCGACAGAGCCAGCTTTGTAACGGGCTCCCCGTTGGCCGTTGACGGCGGCATGGCGACCCGTTTGCTTTGAAAAGCTGCCGTTGGTTGCATCGTGACCAACGGCAACAAAATCTGCATTGCCGTCATCAAAGCGCAACACTGTGAAGCTCCGCTATCACTCTCTGATCGTAACGCCGAAACGCAAATGGCTAAAATCAGCCCTTCAAACCGCCCCCGTCACCCCGCAACAGCCCGTAACAACTTCTTGCGCGCGGGTGGGATGGCGTTGATTTCCACCCCAGTGAACACATGCATCGTGCCAAGGTCACGGTCCACGACGGCGTGATCAGAGACCCAGCCGCCCATCATCAGGTAGGTTTTCAAAAGTGGCGGCATTTTCAACATGGCGCGGCGAGCGTCGGGTTTACGGCGCAGGCGGGCGGCGAATTTGAACACGTTGGGGGCTTTGACCTTGGGGAGGAACCGTTTCGGCCCCAAATGGCGGTGTTTGAGCATGGCCAAAGCGTCGGCGTGGTCCTTCCATTCGGTGCCGTGAAAGGACGAACAGCCAAACAGCAAAGCGATCTCTTGTTCATCGACATAGCGGGTCATCGCCCCCCAGGCGACGCGCAAAATATCGGGGTCGCGGGCTTCGGGATGGATGCAGAACCGGCCCATTTCCAACATCCGGCCTTCAAAATCGGCCAGACCGTCGAGGCCATAAAACTGCGCCGAATAGCTTTGCGCGATCTCGGCCCCTCCAGCCAGATCGAGGAAACGATAGGTACAGACGAGCCGCCCGGTCTTGCGCTCTTCGATCAAGACGTGGCGACAGAGTGCGTCGAAATCATCGGCCTCAAGCCCATCTTCGCGCAGACCTGCACCCTGAACGCCCGATCCGACGATAAAGGCAAGATAACGCAGGCGCTGTGCCGCTTCGATGTCGGGACGGGTCTCAGCAAAACGGGCGGTGTAACGGCCCTTGAGCAACGGGATCATGGCACTGGTCCTTTTTCAGCCTCACCATCGAATAAGTCCCGAACAAGGGACGCCTATAGACTATGGTGTCTCCCCTTCTTGCCCGCAAGACATGACGATTTTTTGAAACCCGGTTCGGCTTGCTTCACGCGGGCAATCCCCTATCTGCTATACCAAAGAGCAAAAGGAGTGCGCACAATGGCGAAGATTCACAAAACAGAGGCCGAATGGCGCGACTCATTAGACCCGGAGACCTTTCGCGTGACGCGACTGGCCGGCACAGAGCGGCCATTTTCGCATCCCGGTTTTCCGAAATCGGCCGGGTCGTTTAAATGCGCCTGCTGTGGCGCGGAGCTGTTTAGCCAAGAGACCAAATATGAAAGCCACTGTGGTTGGCCTGCGTTTTACGCCACCAAAGAGGGCGCGCCCGTGGCCGAAACCCGCGATCTGTCGCATGGCATGGTGCGGGTCGAGGTGCATTGCGACGATTGCGGCGCGCATCTGGGCCATGTGTTTCCCGACGGGCCTCAGGACAAAACCGGGATGCGCTATTGCATCAACGGCGTGTCGATCCGGTTTGAACCGAATGAGGGCGCGGAAGGATAAGGCAGGGTAAGGCGAAAACGCCCGAACAGTCCGCCAAACAAAAAGCCGCCCATAAGGCGGCTTTTTCATGCGGAATATGACAGCACGTTATTGCAACAATTGATCGGCGGAAATCTGCCCCAAGTTGCCAAACAACTGTTTGATAAAGGTGGTGCCTTTGGTGTTGGCCACGGTCACACGACGCGACAAGACCACGACACGGCCCTTTTCCAACCCGAACCGTTCGATATTGCTGACCGTGCCACGCGAATCAAAGGAGATGGCAACGACCTGACGGTCCACCTCTTTGGGCGCAAGTGCCCCCATGTGACGGAATTGCGAGCGGACATAATACCACCCGGAACTGTCCAAAATGCCCTCGGTGCCGGGGACGCCGATCACATCAGAGACCGTGTCCTTGGTGTCCACACCCACGACAACCTGCGCCAAAGCCTCCTCAGAGGGGACATAGCCATGATTGCGGTATTGCGCGACACAGCCGGACAAAACAACAGCAAAGACAACGCCCAAAGAGAGCCCTAGAATGCGGTTCAATCTCATGGTCGGTCCTTTTGGGAAAATGCGTGTGGACATGTGCCCCCTCTTGCCTTGTGCGCGCGCGCCTCGTATCCGGCTTATAGAAACAGCGCCCGACGATCAAGGAGACATCCAACATGGGACACGACGGTTTGACAAGCTGGGGCACTGAGTTGCGCTTGCGCGATCTCTCAAATGCCCACGCTCACCCGTTCCGCCTCATCCCCACCTCGGAAGACATGGAGGTGCTGGCCACGGCACTCGGCCTGTCCGCGGTGAAAAAATTGCGATTTGAAGGCAAACTGACCCCCATCGGCAAACGCGACTGGCAATTGACCGGAACGCTGGGTGCGACGGTGGTTCAGCCCTGTGTGGCCACGCTTGCGCCGGTCACCACGCGGATTGATACGCCGCTCTCGCGCACCTATCTGGCCGATCACACAGATGAGATCGACGTGGCTGATGCAGAAATCGAAGCGCCTGAGGACGACACGATCGAACCTTTGCCCGCAACCTTGTTGCTGTCTTTGGTGGCCGAAGAGGCGCTTGCGCTTGCCGCGCCCGATTATCCCCGCGCCGAAGGGGTCGAAACCGTCAGTGCCCAGATCACCGAGCCGGGCAAAGCGCCTTTGCTCGATGAGGATACAAAGCCTTTTGCCAGCCTGAAGGCGCTGCGTGATATGCTTGGAAAAGACGACAGTTGAGCCCAGAAAAAGGCGCGTAAACCGAGACCAAACAAAAAGGTTGCACGCGTCAAGATTCCGAGTATGTTCCCGGCCTCGCTTCCCGTAACGGTTTTGCCTGTGGCATGTGTGGCGCATGAGATCGGTCCTGACAGTGTCATGGACCAAGACTATGCGCCTCTCCATGTGAAACGACAGGGTCAAACTGCATGGTTTACACTCTGCCCGCGAAGCCCTATGAAGCGCCGAGAATTGATCGGGATAACACCCGAATGTATATGGGGCCACGGCCCCGCCCACCTAGGGGCCCGCAGCAAAGGCGGATCAGATCCCCACGAACCCGAGGTCGAGACATGGCTGTTCCTCAGAATAAAGTCACCCGCTCCAAGCGGAACATGCGCCGCGCGCACGACGCATTGGTTGCTGGCAATCCGGCAGAATGCCCGAACTGTGGCGAATTGAAACGCCCGCACCACGTCTGTGGCGCATGTGGCCACTACGACGACCGCGAAGTCGTTGCACAAGCCGACGAGATTGATCTCGACGACGACGCAGCATAAGCGCGTTTGACTGCCCTGATGCCGCTAAGAGCATGAGCACACCCGTTCCCTCCTCTCCTATGACCGACTCGGATGTTCCGGGTCGGATTGATGAGACGAAAGGGCGGCTTGGTGCGCGCGGGGGCCTTCAGGTCACGCTTTCTATCGACGCCATGGGTGGCGATCGTGGGCCGGCGACCATTGTCGCCGGCATTGCACGTTCTGCGTCCAAAAACCCCCATTTGAATTTCATCCTGCACGGGCCCGGTGACGAGCTTGATAAACTTGTGCGCAAGCGCAAGATTTTGAAAGATCGTGTGGACATCCGCGATGTGCCCGGCGTTGTGCGCATGGATGAAAAGCCATCACAAGCGATGCGCCGCGCCGATACCTCCATGCGCTCCGCCATTGATGCCGTCAAAGACGGTGAAGCGCAGGCCTGTGTGTCCTGTGGCAACACCGGCGCGCTGATGGCCACCTCGATGATCCGCCTGCGCAAGCTCGACGGCATCAACCGCCCCGCCATTGCCTGCCTCTGGCCCTCGCGCAATCCGCAGGGCTTTAACGTCATGCTTGACGTCGGCGCGGATATTCGCGCCGATGAACGCGACCTTTTGCAATATGCGATGATGGGCGCCTCCTATGCCCGCAACGGCCTCAACCTCAATGTCCCGCGCGTCGGTCTTTTGAACGTCGGCACCGAAGAGCACAAAGGCCGCGCCGAATTGAAAGCGGCCCAGGATCTGATCGCCAACGCTTCTGGCATTGGTGGCTATGAGTTTATGGGATTCATCGAAGGCGGCGATATTCCCGGCGATAAGGTCGATGTCATCGTCACCGACGGGTTCACCGGCAATGTCGCGTTGAAAACCGGCGAGGGCACGGCGAAACTCGTGGGTGATTTCCTCAAAGAAGCGTTCAAGGCCACGCCGCTGTCGCGCATCGCCGCCCTGCTCGCTTTGACCTCGCTCAAACGCCTGCAAAAGCGAATCGACCCGCGCCGCGTCAATGGCGGTGTGTTCCTTGGCCTCAGAGGCACCGTGGTCAAATCCCATGGCTCGGCGGACGCCACCGGCGTCTCTGCCGCGATCAAATTGGCCTATGAACTCTCCGCCTCGGGTTTTTCCGAACGTTTGGCGGCACGGGTTGCATCTGCCGTCGCCTCAGCGCAAAATGACGGAACGTCACAACCAAAATAAGGCGGCAAAGCCATGACTATCCGGGCAGTTATCACGGGGGTGGGCCACTACCTTCCCAAACGTGTGGTTGAGAACGCCGAGTTCGAAAAAACCCTCGACACTTCCGATGAATGGATTCGCTCGCGCTCCGGCATTGAACGCCGCCATTTTGCCGCCGAGGGGGAAACCACCTCGATGATGGGCACCACCGCCGCCAGAGCTGCGCTGGCCGATGCGGGCCTGACGGCCGCCGACATTGATGCGGTGATCGTGGCCACCTCGACCCCGGATCTGACCTTTCCCTCTGTGGCGACGATGATCCAAAAAGAACTGGGCATGACCTGCGGCTTTGCCTTTGACGTACAAGCGGTCTGTGCCGGGTTCATCTATGCCCTCTCCAACGCCAATGCCCAAATCGTTTCCGGTCAGGTCAAACGCGTTTTGGTGATCGGCGCCGAAACCTTTAGCCGGATCATGGATTGGACCGATCGCTCCACCTGTGTGCTGTTTGGCGATGGTGCGGGCGCTTTGGTGCTTGAGGCGCGTGAGAGTGCTGGCACCTCCGAAGATCGCGGCATCCTCTCCGTCGATCTCAATTCCGATGGTACTTATAAAGACATGCTCTATGTCGATGGCGGTGTCTCCACCACCGGCACCTCTGGCAAATTGCGGATGCAGGGCAATGCCTTGTTCCGCCAAGCCGTACAAAAACTGGCCGAAACGGCAGAAACCGCCATTGCCAAGGCCGGTTTGACCCCCGCCGATATTGATTGGATCATTCCGCATCAGGCCAATATCCGCATCATCGAAGGCACCGCGAAAAAGCTCGGTCATGCGATGGATCAGGTCGTTGTCACCGTTCAGGACCACGGCAACACCTCCGCCGCCTCGATTCCCCTGGCGATGTCTGTGGGCCGTGCCCGTGGTCAGATCAAAGACGGCGATCTCTGCGTGGCCGAGGCGATTGGCGGCGGTTTGGCCTGGGGCGCAGTGGTTCTGCGCTGGTAATCATGCGCGCTGTGGTTCTGCGCTGGTAAATTGGGGCAGATACAAGCGCATTTGCGACAAAATCCGCCCGTTCGCCTCTCTCAACACCCTGTGCCAAGTCATTGATATTGACGCCTGCTTTGCAAACTGCCACTCTCCTTGGCAACTCAATCCACCCGGGGGAGACCGATGAGCAAAACTTTGACACGTATGGATCTCAGCGAAGCCGTGTTTCGCGAGGTCGGCCTGAGCCGCAATGAATCCGCCGCCCTTGTTGAAAGCGTTCTGGCGCATGTGTCCGACGCGCTGATCGGCGGCGAGACGGTGAAAATCTCCTCTTTCGGCACCTTCTCCGTGCGCGCCAAATCCGAACGCGTGGGTCGGAATCCAAAGACCGGCGACGAGGCCCCGATCCCTGCGCGCCGGGTGTTGACCTTCCGCCCCTCGCATCTGATGAAAGATCGCGTGGCAGACGGCAACAAGGCCTGATCCGAGGTCTACAAACTCTTGTAAAGGTTTGTTTTAAATGGATAAATCACCGGACGCCTTTCGCACAATAAGCGAAGTCGCCGATTGGCTCGACACGCCTGCGCATGTGTTGCGCTTTTGGGAGAGCCGCTTTACCCAAGTCAAACCCGTGAAACGCGCGGGCGGGCGGCGCTATTACCGCCCTGCCGATATGGCACTTTTGGGCGGGATCAAAAAACTGTTGCACGACGATGGGATGACCATTCGGGGCGTGCAAAAACTGTTGCGCGAACATGGGGTGAAATACGTCGCCTCGCTGTCGCCGCATATTGAGGGGGTCGATCCGATCTCGGCACAGGCCAGCGGATCACCGAGTCCCCTCGCCCCACCGACGCATGACGCGATTCCCACGACGAATCCCTTTGTGACTCCCGCTGCGCCCACAGTGCCTCCCGCTGCGCCCACGGTGCCTCCCGTAGCCGACGCGCCCATGGCCGAAAACGTGCCGCATGATGCCTTTGACATCTCCCTCCCTGAGGCAGAGAAAATCGTGCATTTCTCGCGACCTTCTTCCCCTTCGCCGCACGCCCGGTCCGAACCAACCCCGGCTCCGACCCCGATGGCGCCCACCACGCCCGATCTGACGCCAGACGCGATCCCAGAAGCGCCCCATGAGTTCATGGCGGAATCGGAGTCCACAGCGGAATCGGTGTTTGACATGCGGGCCGAAGAGGCACTGACCGATCTGGCTGAGGCCGACGAACCACTGTCGCGTCAGGACAGCCCTGTCGCGGCAGACACGCCGGAGCTTCCCGCCGTACTGCAGACCACCGAACAGCGGACCTTTGACTTTGAACTGACACCGGCGGCCTCCGCGCCAGACCCCTTGACGCCAACCGCCGACCCGCGGCCGACGTTGACCGACGACTTTGCGGCAGACGAGGCGGCGGCGGATGAGGCGGATGAGCTGTCTGGGGATATGGCCGATTTGGCCCCGTCAGATGGCCCGGCCCTTTTCACCGAACCGGGCGAAGAGCCTGTCGCGGGGGCCGATCCAGACAGGTCCACAGATGTCAGCCCTGACATCGCAGCCGAGGCTCCTGCCCCCACTGCGCCCGTGCACCTCCCGCCGCTTGGGGTCGGGATGGACCTGCCGGACGACCCGGATGAGGCGGCGGCGGATTTGGTCGTCGGAGATGGTATTTTGGGCCGGCTCAATCATCGCGATCTGATCCGGATTCCGCCGCAAGACATCGCCACTCTTCTGGCGCGCACGCAAGCCCTGCGCGCGCGGCTGGTGTCCTGACCTGCCGCCATGCCCGGAGGTACGGTGGCGAAATCCTCTCTCATGCGGTTTCGCATCAGATTTGCCGAAATTCCACTTGCCCCTGCCCATAAAATCACTATGTAAGGCTCCAGTTCGGGCTATAGCGCAGCCTGGTAGCGCGTCCGTCTGGGGGACGGAAGGTCGCAGGTTCGAGTCCTGCTAGCCCGACCAAAACACCCTTAAAACCGCTCGTAAGCCTCTGGGCTTGCGGGCGGTTTTGCGTTAAGGGGGATAAACTGCGCCCAGTGGGGCCAAAGCGACGTGAGGGGATAAACATGGGTGTATTGGCTGATCACGCGATCCGCGACATGGTGGCACGAGGCGAAATCACCGCCACACCAGAGGTGATCGACGCACAGGTGCAACCTGCCTCTCTCGATCTGCGTCTTGGCACCCGTGCGTGGCGGGTGCGCGCGTCTTTTTTGGCGGGCGACGGGCGCAAAGTGGCGGATCGGTTGGCCGAATTCGAAATGCATCAGATTGATCTGAGCAACGGCGCGGTGCTGGAAAAGGGCTGTGTCTATGTTGTGCCCTTGATGGAATCTTTGGCCCTGCCGGAGGGCGTTCAGGCGGTGGCCAATGCCAAAAGCTCGACCGGGCGGTTGGATCTTTTGACCCGGCTGATCACCGATGAGGGCGTCGAATTTGACCGCATCGCCCCCGGCTATCACGGCCCGCTATTTGCCGAAATTTGCCCCCGCTCCTTCTCCGTTCTGGTGCGTCCCGGCATGCGGCTGAACCAAATCCGCTTTCGGGCCGGACAAGCGATCCTCAGTGACACGGAGTTGAAAGCGCTGCACAGTGAAAGCCCACTGGTCGATGGGACTGCGATGATTGATCAAGGGCTTGGCTTTTCGGTCGATCTCAAACCCGCGTCGGGTGATCTGGTGGGGTACCGCGCCAAACCGCACACCGGCGTGATTGATCTCGACAATATTGGCTATTACGAGCCCTCAGAATACTGGGAGCCGATCCACGCCAAAGACGGGCGGATCATTTTGGACCCCGGTGCGTTCTACATTTTGGTGAGCCGCGAGGCGGTGCATATCCCGCCCGATTATGCCGCCGAAATGGCGCCTTATCTGGCAATGGTCGGGGAATTCCGCGTCCATTATGCCGGGTTCTTTGATCCGGGCTTTGGTCACGCCAATGCCGGAGGCGCGGGCTCGCGCGGGGTATTGGAAGTCCGCTGTCACGAAGCGCCTTTCGTGTTGGAAGACGGGCAGATCGTCGGCCGTTTGGTCTATGAGCGGATGGACAGCCGTCCAGAGCGGCTTTATGGCGCGGATTTGGCGTCCAATTATCAGGGACAGGGCCTGAAACTGTCGAAACATTTCCGCGCGCAATAATCTATGCCGCCCTGCGTAGCGCTCCCCGGCTCTTGCTCAGTGAACCCTATCACGCGGTGGCAAAAGATCGGTGGAGCGCACCGTCTTACCGCGTTCTGATTTGAAACATTTGACCCGATTGCGCCCCTGCGTCTTGGCACTGTAAAGCGCTGTGTCGGCGTGTTGAATCGTCTGCTCCAACGACTCAGCCCCGTTGCGGCTGTCATAACAGGCCACGCCGATCGAAATGGTGATCGGTTCAACCTCCACCCCATTTTTCCAACTCACATGCGTCGCAATCGCTGTGCGCAAGACCTGCGCCGTGTTCATCGTCTGATCTAACGTGGCTTCGGGCAGCAGCATCAAAAATTCTTCGCCGCCCCAGCGCGCCACCATATCAGAAGACCGCAGCTTGCCCCGCAACACGCCCGCCACGCTTTGCAACACCCGATCCCCCACTTCATGGCCCAGCGTGTCATTCACCCGTTTGAACAAATCAATATCGGCCAAAATCACCCCCACCGTGATCTCGCCGTCATCACGGCGTCGACCACGGGCCATATGCTGCACCATGGCGACATAGTCGCCCACCGCATGGCGGTTCAAAAGCCCGGTCAGCGGATCATGGCGCGCCCGATGTTCGACCTCGCGCAACAACGCCCGCCTGTCGCGTTCGATCCGTTCAAACACAGAGCCGGACACCAAAATGATCATGCCAAAGAGCCACATGGCCGAGGCCAGAATAGCCTCAAACATCATGGCGGTTTCGGTCAGATGCGACACGGCGCCGACGATCCAAACCCCTACTATCGTGCCGAACAATTGTAGTCGCGCCATCCGTCCCCACGCCGATGTGGTGAGAAGCGGTCGCAAAATCACGCTGCGGCTAAAAGAAAAAATCGAGGAAAACCCAATCAGGATAAGCAAAGCCAGTGTCGCGGGAGACATGTCGACACTGGCCGCTGTCAGCCCATATGAGTAAATCAAAAAGACAAAACTCACGGGCACCAGGCCCGACAAGGTGATCACGAATCCTGACACCGGCGCGACGGGGCGCAGAAATGCACCCAAGCTGAACAACATCAATGAGATGGCCGTGCTCATGGTCATATCGTCGCGCGGGTATCTGTTGAACAGAAGCGCAGCCACATCAGACAGGGGCGTGACCGCAAAGAGGTAGGTCTCAGCCAAACGAAACAGCGCAAGGACGAAGACCAAAGCAAACAGCCCACGCCGCCAAGGGTGCACCACCGGAAACAGGGTTTTGTAGATCAAGGCGATGCTCAACAACAGGACACAGATCAGCGTCAGCGGGTTAGGACCATTTCCGGCCGGGTAGAGCAAATCGCCGCCATAGTGAAACAGTTCCATCCCGGCAATGATCACAGCCAGACAACCGGCAATAAGCGCCAGCAAGGATTGCAACCGAAACGCAATGAAGGCCGGGCCAAAAGACGGCCGCGTCTTGTCAGATTGAAAGCCGGAAGGTAGGATCAATGCCTCACTCTCCCCTTGTTTGCGGGAAACAACATACCCAAACACCTAAATTCATCACCAATATTCCTGTGACCGTAACAACATGAGTCCGCTCAGAGGAACTATGCAATGGTCTCTTAATTGTGGTAAATAAATCGTAAAAATATACCCGATGTCGCAGGACATAAGCACATTCCCGCCGATATTGGCGGGAAATCATGCGTTTGTACCCGTTGCCTCACCCGATCCTTTGTGACCTCACGTCACCCGGCCTTAGCGCCTCTTTGGCGCGCATCAGGTGCAGAGATGCTAACTCGGCATTAAAACCGACCGATGCGTTTGCTCATCCGCGCCATTTTGCGCGCGCGTTTGGCGGCTTGTTGCGCCTGAGCATTCAGCTGAGCGTCGCCTTGGCCGCCACTCTGGCCACCGCTTTGGCCTTGCCCTGGTTGAGCGCGGATGTTGCCGTAATCATCGACCTCACCCATCTGCACGCCACCGGATTTGCGCCGCGCCAAGGCGGAACTGCCCGCATCAATGCCCTTGTTGATCCCCTTGCTAATGAGAACCCGCATCACGCGGTTGATGATCATGTTGATCAGCCTGTCCAAATTCATCGTTACTCTGCTTTCCGGCCTCTGCTTTGGCCTGACTGCTGCGGTTTCGGTTCACTTTAACATAGATAGGCGCGCAATGCGCCTTTAACAGGGCTTGATCACGGCAAGGGGATGAAACCCTCGTGACAGCGACAACAGTCGCTTAGCTTTCATCCTCGAACAGATCGTCTTGATCCTCGCTGTCCTCATCGTCCAGCCCCGGCATCGGTCGGCTTTCCAAAAGGCCCGCCGCCCGAAGCTCCCGAACGCCCGGCAAATCGCGCGCGCTTTCCAGACCGAAATGGTCCAAAAATGACGGCGTCACCACATAGGTCACCGGACGCCCCGGCGTCATGCGGCGGCGGCCAAAGCGGATCCATTCCAGCTCCAAAAGCTGATCAATCGTGCCCTTGGACACCGACACCCCACGGATCTCTTCGATCTCGGCGCGGGTGCAGGGTTGGTGATAGGCCACAATCGCTAAGGTCTCGATCGCCGCGCGCGACAGTTTGCGGGTCTCGACCGTTTCCTTTTGCATCAAAAACCCAAGATCGGGCGCGGTGCGGATGGCCCAGGCCTCGCCGATTTTCACCACCCGCACGCCGCGGCCTTCATAACGCTTTTGCAACATCTCAAGCGCGGCTTTGGCGTTGCAGCCATGCGGCATCCGCCCGCTCATCTCGGCCACGCTCACGGGATTGGCGGAGGCAAACAGCACCGCCTCGACCATGCGCTCTTGCTCGGCCAAAGGCGGCGCCTCAAACAGGCTGGCCTCTGCGGGCGCGTCCAAATCCGTGTCGTCACTCGCAGCGTCACTCACAGGCTCACTCATCGTCCAGTCCTCGCCTTGATCTCGATACGGGCGAACGTCCCGCTTTGGCGGATTTCAATCTGGCCCTGTTTGGCCAATTCCAAAGAGGCCGCAAAGGTCGCCGCCGTGGCCGAACGCCGCTTTTTCGGGTCAAGCTCCCAGCCCTCGGGCAGGTAACTTGCCAAATCGGCCCATTCAACCGCATAGGGGATCAACCCGCGCAGCCGCTCCAACGCCTGTTCCATCGACAGGATCGCCTCGCGGTCCATGACAAAGGGGCGAAATTCGTCCTTGGTGCGCACGCGGGCATAGCCCTGCATCAGGTCCAACAGAGAGGCGCTATAGGTGACATTTCTGAGCCGTGCGACCTCTTCGGGAATGCCGCGCACAAAGAAATCCCGGCCCTTTTGATCGCGCGCCATCAATTTCGCCGCCGCCTCCCGCATCGCTTCCAAACGCTGCAACTGAAACGCCAAATGCGCCGCAAGCTCTGCGCCAGACGGGCCGTCATCGGTCGGATCGGGCGGCAGCAACAACCGCGACTTCAAAAACGCCAACCACGCCGCCATCACCAGATAATCGGCGGCCAATTCGATCCGAAGCTCAGTGGCTTTCTCGACAAAGATCAAATATTGCTGCGCCAGATGCAGGATCGAGATTTTCATCAAATCGACCTTTTGCGTGCGCGACAATTGCAACAAAAGGTCCAAAGGCCCCTCATAGCCCTCGACATCGACGATCAACGCCTCAGCCGCGAGCCTCTCCTCGACGCTGAGCAGATCGTTGATTTCAAATTGGTCCGGGTCGGCCATTTTGCCCCTATCGGTTCAACAGGCTTTGAAGTTCGGCATCCAAGGCTGCGATGTCAATGGGGTGATGCATGGGTTGACGTTTAGGGTGGGTACAAATGGCCCGATCCGCACGAGCCTGTGCCGCCTGTGTCATCGGCCCAAGCGCGGCCAGTGTCTCCATCTCGGCCAGATCACCGTTACAGTGCAACACCATGTCACAGCCTGCGACCAGCGCCAGTTCTGCCCGCTCCATGACCGTGCCCGCCAAAGCGCCCATCGAAATATCGTCGGTCATCAACAGCCCGTCAAAGCCGATCTCCTTGCGGATCACTCGGATCGCGGCGGGGCTTTGGGTGGCGGGATGGTCCGGGTCGATTGCCTCCATCACGATATGCGCCGACATGCCCATGCTCAGGTCGTTCAGCACCTTAAACGGGGCAAAATCCACCGCCAACTCCGCCCGCGACGCCGAAACACGCGGCAGGCCCTTGTGGCTGTCCACAGCCCCGCGCCCATGCCCCGGCAGGTGTTTCATCACCGGCGCGACACCGCCCGCCGCCATGCCATCGACCAAAGCGCGGCCCATTTGGGCGACCACTTCCGCGTCATCGGAAAAACAACGGTTCATCAAAAACGGATGGGTCTGTGCAGAGGCCACATCCAGCCCCGGCACGCAGTTCACATCAATGCCGACGCTGTGCAAATCCGCCGCCAACAACCGCCCGCGCAGCCACATGGCCCGCAGCGGATCGGAGGCGGATTGCACCTGATCCAATGGTGGCAAAAATTCGCGCCAATGTGGCGCGCGCAGCCGTTGGACCCGCCCGCCTTCCTGATCTATCAGGATCGGCGCGTCACGGCCCACGGCGGCGCGCAGATCATCCGTCAAACGGCGCAGTTGGTCAGGGCTGTCCACATTGCGCGCAAACAGGATAAAGCCCCAAGGATTGGCGTCGCGAAAGAAATCAGCCTCCAAAGAGGTCAGCGCAAGCCCTTCACATCCAAAGATAAAAGCGCCCTGCCCCGAAACTTTACCCCCTGCGTGCTCCGGCCCCGTTCCCATCGCGGCTTATCGCTGAACCGTGGGCACACAGGCCGCATTCATTGCGGTCAAAGCGGCACAGAACCGGTTGGCATCCGACGCATCAGCAAAACCATAGGCGCGCAGACGGTAAAAGGTCGTCCCGCCGCTTTCGGCCCGCTCGATCACCCGCGATTTGCCTTCCATCAGGTCCTCAAACCGACCCGAAAGACGATCCCATTCGCTGCGCGCAATCTCTTCGTTTTGAAACGCGCCAAATTGCACCAAACGCGCGCCTGTCGGCACTTCGCTCGGGGCCAATTCATCGGTCGCCCCAATCGCCGCCAAAATATCGCCCGCTACGCCCTCAAGGCTGGCAGAAGACGTGCTTGGAACGCTGGCCAAAGACGCCAGCCGCACAGGGCGCGGTTTCGGACGCGGTGAATGGACGATACCCGAGGTCTCAGGCATCACATCGGCGGCAGAGGCCACCTCTTCGACAGAGTCCAGTTCAAGCGGATCGTCCTCAACCGCGACAGTGGTCATATCCGGGGCAACAACCGGCTCTTCCGGTTGCACCGAATAGGCGGTGTTTTCCGGCTCATACGCCGAAACAACGGTTTGGGTCGCTGACATCGGTTGATCTTCGTCGCTCAATGTCGCAATGCGCGGTGCCAAAATCAAACTGTCAGCAGGTGCTGCGGCGGAGCCATCGGCCGTGACGGAATTGACCGCCAAGCCTTGGTGCATCGCCAATTGGCCGCCCGGATCGTCGGGCACCATGCGCGCCGAGCCTTCGAGCGCACGAATGACCGGTACGCCGTTCACATCGCGCATCATCAATTGATAGCCCCAAACCCCAAGACCCAGCACCAGCGCCAGCGAGACCACCGCGCCAGCCCATTGCGCCTTGCCGAGTTTCGGACGCTCAAAACCTTCAGATGAGCCATCGTCGCCCGTGGTGTCATAGACATAAGCTGGCCCGGTGTCCGGTCCTGACGCATAGTGCGATTGCGGCGCGGAAAAACCCTGCGGGGCATGGCCGTGGTGTCCGGCATATTGCACCGACGGCTGACCCGACGGATAGCCGGACTGCGCGCCAGACTGTGGCGCAAACCGCACATCCTGATCGGTGAAATATCGGTCCGGGTCAGTCGCCGCGCCAAAATTTTGCGCGCCTGAAGAGCGCGACTGGCTCAGATGAGCTTCGCGGTAAGTATATGTCCCGTTCTTATCCGCGACATAGTTCCCGTTCACACGGGGGGAAGGATAGCCCGCATTGGGGCCGTTCCGGAAATCCTGCGCCATTTTCGCCTCATACCGATTCCCGCTTTGTTTTCTGCGGGTTATTGACTGCTCTTAAGGGGATGCATGAGGATCTATGCCCTCATTTTGCACCAATCCCTCTCGGGGGTCCGACCTTGGGCGCTTTGACTTAACGCATCTCTTCCGCCGGAGTTACCCCCAGAATAGCAAGACCTGCAGAAATCACAACGGCCACGGCACGCGGTAGGGCAATTTTTGCCGCCGACAGCGCGGGGTCATCCTGCAAGAACCGCAAGGCACTATTGTCATTGCCCTTGTTCCACAGCGCGTGGAAATCGGATGCCAAATCATAAAGATAAAAGGCGATGCGGTGCGGCTCATGGCCCTTTGCGGCGATCTCGACCTGACGCGGCCAATCGGCCAATTTGCGCGCCACGGCGATCTCTGCCGGATCATCAAAGCGCGGCGTGTCAGTCAGGGTCACCCCCGCCTCCTCCGCCTTGCGCAGCACAGAGCGCACGCGGGCATGGGCGTATTGCACATAGAACACCGGGTTGTCTTTCGACTGTTCCAGCACCTTGTCGAAATCGAAATCAAGCGAGGCATCGTTTTTGCGGGTCAGCATGACGAACCGGGTGACATCCGCGCCCACTTCCTCAACCACATCGCGCAGGGTGACAAAATTGCCCGCACGTTTGGACATTTTCAACTCTTCGCCATTCTTGATCAGTTTGACCAATTGAATGAGCTTGATGTCACAGCCAACCTTGCCATCGGACAGGGCAGACACAGCCGCTTTCATCCGTTTGACATAGCCACCGTGATCGGCGCCGAACACGTCGATGATCTCGTCAAAGCCACGTTTCACCTTGTCATAGTGATAGGCGATGTCGGGGGCGAAATAGGTCCATGCGCCGTCGGATTTTTGGATCGGACGGTCCACATCATCGCCATGCGCAGTCGATTTGAACAAAAGCTGTTCGCGCGGCTCCCAATCCTCGGGCATCTTGCCCTTTGGCGGCTCCAACACACCGCGATAGATCAGGCCCTTTTCGTCCAATTCCTTGATCGCGGCCTCGATCAGCCCGGTGTTGTACAAAGATTTCTCCGAGTAGAACACATCCATTTCAACGCCCAGGGCTTTGAGATCACCCCGGATCATCTCCATCATCGCGTCGGTGGCAAAGACCCGCACATCGGCCAACCAGACCTCTTCGGGCTGGTCCAGCAACGTGTCGCCGTATTTGGCCTTCAAATCCTCGCCGACCTGCACAAGGTAATCACCAGGGTACAGCCCTTCGGCGATTTCCGGGTTCAGGCCATTGGCCTCGCGGTAGCGTTGAAACACCGAACGCGCCAAAACATCGACCTGCGCGCCGCCATCGTTGATGTAATATTCGCGCGTCACGTCATAGCCCGCGTAATCCAACAAGGACGCCAAAGCATCGCCAAACACCGCGCCGCGGGTGTGGCCGACATGCATTGGTCCGGTCGGGTTGGCGGAGACATATTCGACGTTGACCTTGGTGCCCGTGCCCATCGGGGAACGGCCATAGCCTTTGGCCGCCAAAATGCCTTCGACCAGCCCGGACCATACGCCATCGGCGAGCCGCAGGTTGATAAACCCAGGCCCCGCCACATCCACAGCGGCGATGCGCGGATCGGCGGCGAGTTTTTCGGCCAGCTTATCGGCAATGTCGCGCGGTTTCAGATTGGCCGGCTTGGCCAACACCATTGCCGCATTGGTGGCCATATCGCCATGCAGCGCATCGCGCGGCGGCTCGACCGCCACATTGGCAAACTCAAGCCCCTCGGGCAGGACGCCATCGGAGACAAGGCCAGTCAGGCTGTCGATCACAAGGGCGCGGATATCGGCGAACAGGTTCATCTTTGGTCTCTCCATCTCTTGCGGCGGGTTTACCACGCCCGCGCGGCGCGTCAACGGCATTGACCCACCATGCACAGCGCTATGCGGGTTTTGGCGGCGCTTTCGCGGCTGTTTTGGCCGCATTTGCACGCGCCGCTGTCGGCTTTTCGACTGTTTTCACGGTTTCGATCTCCGGCGCGGTGGGTACGGAGGCCTCGGGCGGCACCAAGGCGACAAGACGCGCCCCTGCCGCCACGCGCGCCCGCGATGCGGCCTCGCGCGCCTCTGTCATGCGGCGTTTGAGGGCCGCGCGCGCGCTCTCGCGCTGCTCTTCGGGCAAGGCGTCAATCTCCGCTTCGGCGCGCAACGGAAACAGGATATCCGCATCCTCCGACAGCAACCGCCGAAACGTCCCGTCCTCTTTCAAACGGCCCAGCAAAAGCGCGCCTTTGCGATCGGATTTCCATGTCTCGAAATCGTAATCCTCGCTCAATGTCGTCACCGACACCCGCCAACCGCTTTGCATCAGCGTATCCAGATCGCCAAAGGTTTTACCCAGCCCAAAGGGCCGCCCCCCCAATTGCGTCGGCAGGCTGTGGCGGGCTTTGCCCTCTTTCACACGAGCCAGTTGCCAGACGTTTTCGCGGCCATATTCCGAGCCAAAATCGGTCGCAACCAAGGTGTTATAGGCGTCATTGTCCGAGGCCGCGATCAACGTGTCATAGGACAGAATTTCAAGACTGTCTTCGGCCGCCTCGCCCAAAATATCGCCATAAAACACCGGCAAATTTGCCGCGCGCGGCCGCACAAGGCGTGCATGGTTGGGATCGGCGATCAGCACCGGGATGTCCTCGCGCTTGAGCGCCTCGGCCAGTGAAGTGGTGAAACGCGAGCCACCCAGAATCAACACCCCCGGCTTGCCCGTCGAGGCCAGCCCAAGCGCACGCGCAAAAGGTGCCAGCGTGAACCCATGCAACACCACCGTGACCAAAACCAAGACAAAGGCCAGTGGCCCGATGACGCCCGCACCCTCGACACCTGCGGCGGCCAGACGTTCGCCAAACAGCCCCGCCACGGCGACCAAAACCACGCCACGCGGGCCCGTGAAGGCGATCAAAAGCTTTTCATTGCGCGGCAATTTGGTTCCGATCAAAGCAACCAGCACGGTCACAGGTCGCGCCACCAGGATCACCAGCGCCACAAACAGTCCGGCCCGCCAGGTCAATTGCCCCAGAGAGGCAAAATCCATCGAGGCGGCCAAGAGGATGAACACGCCCGACACCAACAGGATCGTTGCGTGTTCTTTGAACCGGCGCAGCTCGTCAAAGGAGGGCAAATCGGCATTGGCGATCACCAGTCCCATCACCGTCACGGCCAAAAGCCCGCTTTCATGCAGCATCAAATCGGGCACGGCAAATGTCGCCAACAGGGTCACAAACAACACCGGAACCTTCATATATTCCGGCACATAGGCCCGCCTGAACGTGTAAGAAATTGCCAACCCGGCCAAAAGCCCCACGCCGCCCGCCACAATGATGCCAAAGCCCAATTGCAGGAGTGCGGCAGACAGGCTTTCGGCTTCGCGGCCCACAAGCACGAATTCAAACGCCAACACGGCGGCCAAGGCGCCGACCGGGTCGTTGACGATGGCCTCCCATTGCAACAGGTTCGCGGGACGGCGTTGGAGTTTCGCCTGTCGCAGCAAAGGCGCGATCACCGTTGGCCCCGTGACCACCATGATGCCGCCAAACACCGCCGAGGCCTCCCAGCCCAGCCCCGCACCCCAATGCAGCGCCGAGGCCGACAACAGCCACCCGAGAGGCGCGCCGACAACCACAAGCCGGAACACGCCATGTTTGGCGTCACCCAATTTATGCAGATCCAGCGTCAGCCCGCCCTCAAACAGGATCACCGCCACCGCCAGAGAAATCAGCGGTTGCACCACCGGGCCAATGTCGCGCGCGGGCTGTAAAAGCCCGAAGCCCGGCCCGACAATCAGCCCCGCCGCCAGCATCAGAACAATCGCCGGGAGCTTCAATCGCCACGCCAGCCATTGCGCGCCCACACCCAAAACGCCGACCAGCGCAAAGGCTTCCACCGGGTTCATCCCTGTCATCGTGTCCGTGGCCATGATCGTCCTTCCCCCATGTGGTCTTGTGTGCGCTCTGTCGTCACAGACTTAGGTACAAAGCCGCTCAAATTCCTGAATGGCAAAGCGATCGGTCATCCCGGCCACATAGTCCAAAACAATGCGAGCCAGTTCCGTATCGCTCTGCGCCAGCTCCACCTCATGACGCCATTCCTCGGGCAACAGCTCGGGCTGTTTCATGAACAAAGGAAACAGCGTGTTGACCATATGCGTCACCCGTTCGCGTTCTTTGATCACCGTAGGAGCGCGATACATCCGTTTGAACAAAAACGATTTAATCGCTTTAAGGTTTTGAAAGAACGGTTTGGAAAAGCGAATGATCGTGCGGTCCATCTCGCGAATATCCTGCGCCGTTTCGGGCTTGGCGCTCTCCAAACGGTTGGTGGCAATGGTGATCACATCCTCGACCATATAACCAAAAATCCGCCGCAGCGCCTCGTGATCGCGCCGATGCGGATCAAGGTCGGGATAGTCGCGATCGACCTCCGCGTAAGCCGGGCCAGTCAGCGGCAATTCCATCAAATCGGCGGCGGTAAACAACCCCGCGCGCAAGCCGTCATGCAGGTCGTGGTGATTGTAAGCCACATCATCGGCAATCGCCGCCACCTGCGCCTCGGCACTGGCAAAGGTGTAGAGTTCAAGATCAAACTGATCGTTCACCTCTTTGAGCGCATAGGGCAGTGGCGCGTCCGCCGGGTGCTTTTTCGGGTCGGCATGTGGCCCCATCACCGGACCATTGTGTTTGGCCAGCCCCTCAAGGCTTTCCCATGTCAGGTTCAGCCCATCAAAATCGGCGTAGTGCTTTTCCAGCTTGGTGACGATCCGCAGCGCCTGGGCGTTGTGATCAAAGCCGCCATAAGGCGCCATCAACAGTTCAAGCGCATCCTCGCCGGTGTGACCAAAGGGCGAATGGCCCAGATCATGCGCCAGCGCCACAGCCTCCGCCAAGCCTTCATTCAGCCCCAATGCCCCGGCCAAGGTGCGCGCCACCTGCGCCACCTCGATCGAATGGGTCAGACGGGTGCGGTAATAATCGCCCTCATGTTCGACAAAGACCTGGGTCTTGTGTTTGAGGCGGCGAAAGGCCGAAGAATGAATGATCCGATCCCGGTCGCGTTGAAACGGCGAGCGAAAGGTCGAGAGTTTTTCCGGGAAAAGCCGCCCGCGGGTTTCAAACGGTTGGCTTGCATAGGGTTTCAACATCTGCCTGTCCTGCTATCTATGACCGGATCGAGCGGTCGCATGGCACGTCTCTCGCGCCATTGCCGCGCCATGTCCTTGTCGATGATCTTTTTCACACTTATATTAAGAGACAAGCCCTACAACAAACAGATGACACGGGGTTATCCCTTGTTTCTGCTTTAAATCGCTGAAATTCGGTGAATTCCCGCCGCTTTAGACCAAAAGGTAGCATCATGTCCCTCACCCTGCCCCCAAAAGTGACCGCCCGCGCCTATGAACGCCTCTCTGAGATCAACGCGGCGACGGGCGAGTCCAAGGCGCTTCGCGTCGCGGTTGAGGGTGGCGGCTGTTCAGGATTTCAATATGACATCACGCTGGACGAGCCTGCGAGCGACGACATTGTGTTGTCCGGCACCGGCGGCACGGTGGTGATTGACCCGGTGTCTTTGCCATTTTTGGAAAACGCCGTGATTGATTTTACCGAAGAGGTGATCGGCGCGCGGTTCGTGATTGAAAACCCCAATGCGACCTCGTCCTGTGGCTGTGGCACCTCGTTTTCGATGTGATCCGCTCCGCAAACCGACACCTTTGACCTGTCCAAACGCCCTGCGCCAAAACGCGGGGCGTTTGGTATCTGGACCAAGCCGCACGCACACGCCACCTCACAAACCGTTCCGTTTCTTGTGATCTTTCAACCCCTTAACATCGCGGGGCGGCACCCCCACCTGTCTTTCACAACGACGGAATATACCCTGTCAGTTATCCGCCGCTCGTAAAACAAGATCAGGAAAGGATAAGACAATGACCTTCAATTCCCTCAAAACCCTCGCCGCTGCTTCACTCATCGCGTTGGCCTCCGGCACCGCCGCATTTGCCGCCGGTATGTCCTACAATTACATCATCCCGGGCACCTACGAGCATACGAACTCAGTCATCAATCTGGACCTTGTACGCGCCGATAATGGCGGCACCGTGTCGATCTATGATTTCACCGACGGCACCCAAGGCGCGCTTCTTGGCTCTGAAATGGTTCACGCCGGGGCCAATGAGAACGTGAAAGTCCAACTTCAGCCAAACGTGGCGCAAAAAGCGCTTGTGGTCTTGAGCGTCGATGGCATGGCCCCCGTGGCCACAGCGACGATCAGCGACTTTAACCAAGGGTAATTCGCCCCTCCCAAGGCGCAGTGAACAGGCCTCGCATCACGCGGGGCCTGTTTGCGTTTGAGACATCGGGGCCGAAGATGAAAGATCGGGCAAATCCTGCCACGTCTCTTGCCAAATCCGCTCCTGCCTGTTCAAACCACAACCAAGGAGCCGGGCATGGAACAGTTTGACACGATCATCATCGGTGCAGGCGCAGCAGGATTGTTTTGCGCCAAATTTGCAGCCGCCAAAGGCGCACGGGTGCTGGTTGTGGATCACGCCAAACGCCCCGCCGAAAAGGTGCGGATTTCCGGTGGCGGACGCTGTAATTTCACCAATCTGGACGCAGGGCCGGACAATTACCTGTCGCAAAACCCGCATTTCGCCAAATCCGCTTTGGCGCGCTACACCCAATGGGATTTCATCGAGCTTTTGGCCCAGCATGGCATCACCTGGCATGAGAAAACCCTCGGACAATTGTTTTGCGACGGCAAATCCGCCGCCATTGTCGAAATGCTTCTGCATGAGGCCCGCGCCGCCGATCTGCGCCTCTCCACCACCGTGGACGAGGTCACGCATGATGGCACAGAGTTTCGCGTGTCTCTGTCTAGGCGCGAGGTTGCAACGCGCCATCTGGTGATCGCCTCCGGCGGCAAATCCATACCCAAAATGGGTGCCACCGGATTGGGCTATCAGATCGCTGCACAATTCGGCGTGCCGCTCGTCGAGACCCGCCCCGGCTTGGTGCCCCTCACGTTCGGTCCGCAAGATTTGGACTGGATCGTGCCCTTGGCTGGCACCGCGCTTGACGCGCGTGTCGGAGCGGGCGGCACCTCCTTTGATGAGGCGCTTTTGTTCACCCATCGCGGTCTCTCAGGCCCGGCGGTGTTGCAGGCGTCAAATTACTGGCGCGAGGGCGAAGAGATTCACGTCGATCTCTTGCCCGCCCGTTCCGCCTTTGACGCGCTCAAAGCCGCCCGCTCCGAGAATGGCCGCCGCCAAATGCACACGGCGCTCTCGCTGTTGTTCCCCACCAAATTGGCCGCCGCTCTGGCGCAAAAATGGAACCTCACGGGCAATCTCGCCGATCAATCCGACGCCAAACTGCACGCTTTGGCCGATCTGATCCACTCACTGCCCCTCAAACCCACCGGATCGGAGGGCTACCGCACCGCCGAGGTCACCTTAGGCGGCGTCAACACAGACGCGCTCTCTTCCAAAACCATGGAGACCAACTCCGTGCCGGGGCTTTATTTCATCGGCGAAGTTGTCGATGTCACCGGCTGGCTTGGCGGTTATAATTTCCAATGGGCCTGGGCCTCCGCCGCCGCCTGTGGGCGCGCAATCGCAGATCGGGGCTGATCCCTCCTTTCCCTTCCGCGCCCATCGCCATACAAAGAGTCAAAGACGAGGAGACGCACATGAAAATCGCCAGTTTCAACATCAACGGCATCAAGGCCCGCGTCGAGGCGTTGCAGGAGTGGCTGAAAGAGGCCGAGCCCGATGTGGCGATCTTGCAAGAGATCAAATCGGTCGACGACAACTTCCCGCGCGGCCTCTTTGAGGACATGGGCTATAATGTTGAAACCCATGGCCAAAAATCCTTCAACGGCGTGGCTCTCCTGTCCAAACGCCCACTCGAAGACGTCACCCGCGGCTTACCCGGCGCGGAAGGTGCAGGTCGCGACGGCGCAGACGACATCGAAGCGCGCTACATTGAGGCCACGGTGGTTGGCGACACACAGGCGATCCGCATTTGCGGGCTCTACCTGCCGAATGGCAATCCAGTGGAGTTGACCCCCGAGGGCGCGCCGGTGCCTGGCTCAAAATATGACTTTAAACTCAAATGGTTTGATCGCCTTGAGGCGCGCGCCCTTGAACTGATGCGCGAAGAACAGCCCTTTCTCATGGCGGGCGATTTCAACCTGATCCCACAGCCCGAGGACGCCAAACGCCCCGAGGCGTGGAAGGACGATGCGCTGTTTCGCCTCGAGTCCCGCGCCGCCTTTCGCCGCTTGATGAACCTCGGCTTTACCGATGCGCTACGGGTCAAAAACAACGCCCCCAACACCTACACATTCTGGGACTACCAAGGCGGTGCGTTTGACAAAAACGATGGCATCCGCATCGACCATTTCCTGCTCTCACCGCAAGCCGCCGACCTGTTGCGCGATTGCCAGATCGACGCCTATACCCGCGCCAAGGCAAAACCGTCGGATCACGTTCCGATCTGGGTTGATCTGAACCTCTGACATCCTCTAAGTGGTGCCGAGGGTCATGTTCAGGCCCTTTCGATGCATTTGGTATAGGACTCTTGAATGAAGAACTTTTTTATCGGTGCGGCTTTGATTGCCGCCCTTTCCGCCTGTTCCGTTGACCCGCAAGCGGCTGCGGACCGCCGTCAGAAGATCAAGGACGTGCTTCTTGAACCTGCGGATCAACGCGGGATTGAACTCCTGTTCCCGTTGGAAAACAACGGACGTCTCTCGACGTTCCAAGTCACCTACAATCCGAAACTCGTGTCCGAACCAGAGGTAATCCGCCGCATCGGCAAAATCTGTGTCGATCAGGGATTCGAGAACGGCATTTCCATCAAAGCCGAGGGCGAACCCGGTTTCTCGACACAACCGGACGGCACGAAACTTCCGATCATCAGCATATGGCTCAAGTGTAACCTCAGCCGCTGACTGTCGCTCGGGCGGCAAGAGATACAAGACACAAAAGGCGCCCGCGGGATATCCGACGGGCGCCTTTTTCAATGCGACTGTCTTGGTAGCCTCAGCGTTTTGGAGGGCGCTGTTTTTGGACCTTTGGCGCGTCGGCACGATCTTTTCCGAGGTGCTTGCGCAGGCGCGATGGCATGGATTTGGTTTTGTTCTTGAACGGGTTCTTGTCGCCCTGTGAGCGGAAAAACAGCCGGATCGGCGTGCCGGGCATATCAAAATCTTCACGCAACCCATTGATCAGATAGCGTTTATAGCTGTCGTTCAATTCCTCAGGATGGCTGCACATTACCACGAATTGCGGTGGGCGCGCCTTGACTTGGGTCATGTAGCGCAGCTTGATCCGGCGGCCACCGGGCGCGGGCGGCGGGTGCGCCGTGGTCATCGCGCCCAGCCAATTGTTGAGCTTGGCGGTGGAGACGCGACGGTTCCACACCGCATGCGCATTCAAAATCGCCTCTTGCAGCTTGTCCAGATTCTTGCCGGTCAGCGCCGACACCGTCACCAATTGCGCGCCGCGCAGCTGAGGCAAAAGCCGGGTGAATTCTTCGCGCAGAGCCTTGGCTTTGTTGGATTTATCGGTCTCTTCGTCCCATTTGTTGACCGCGATCACCACCGCACGACCTTCGCGTTCGGCCAAATCGGCGATGCGCAGGTCTTGTTGTTCAAAGGGGATCGACACGTCGAGCAACACGACGACCACTTCGGCGAATTTCACCGCACGCAGCCCGTCAGAGACCGAGAGTTTCTCAAGTTTTTCCTGAACCTTGGCCTTTTTGCGCATCCCCGCCGTGTCGAACACCCGAACAGGCACGTCGTTCCACGTCATCGTCACCGAAATACTATCGCGGGTGATGCCCGCTTCTGGCCCGGTCAAAAGCCGCTCTTCGCCAAGCAACTTGTTGATCAGCGTGGATTTCCCGGCGTTCGGACGACCAACGACGGCGATTTGCAGCGGCTTATCAAGGGTGAAGTCGCGCGAAAATCCGGCCTCATCGCCTTCTTCGAAATCCTCGCCAAGGGCTGCTTCTTCCTCGGACAATTCAATGTCGGTCGCAGGCGCCTCAGAGGCGGCGCGTTCGTCGAATTCTTTCGAGAGCGGCAACAGCGCGTCATACAGCTCATGCATGCCCTCGCCATGTTCGGCAGAGAGGCGCAAAGGCTCGCCCAGACCCAAGGCATAGGCCTCCAAAAGCCCGCCCTCGCCGGCTTTGCCCTCGGCCTTATTGGCCGCCAAAATCACATGTTTGGCGCGTTTGCGCAGGATTTCGGCAAAGATTTCGTCGGCGGGCAAAATGCCCACGCGGGCGTCAATCATAAACAGGCAAATGTCGGCCATATCGACCGCGCGCTCGGTGAGTTTGCGCATCCGGCCCTGAAGCGATTCATCGGTCGCTTCCTCAAGCCCGGCAGTGTCGATCACGGTGAAACGTAGGTCCACAAGCCGCGCCTCGCCTTCGCGCAGGTCGCGGGTCACCCCCGGCTGGTCATCCACAAGCGCCAGACGCCGCCCAACCAGACGGTTGAACAGGGTCGATTTGCCCACATTGGGACGGCCAACGATGGCAAGCGAAAAACTCATGAGGATAGCTCCGGGTCATAGTCTAAAACGGTCCGCCACACACCTGAGACACGGGGTTCTTGGCGAAAGGTGCGACACGCTGAGATGTTGCGCTGCGCACCGCCTTTCCCCAAAACAGGTCAAAGGCCGCACGCTTTAGCGGCCCCGATACACCCAAACCGGGGGCGCGGTAAAGGCCTTAACGCAGTGCGGCCAGGTTCCCGTCCTCAAGCAGCACATACATCACGCCCCCGACAACGATCGGGTCGGAGGCCGCGCCCTTGGGCAAGGCGACAGAGGCGATCAGCGCACCGGAGGCCGGATCAAAGCCCCGCAGCACCGCGTCATTGGAGGCAACCCAAAGTTTGCCCCCCGCCGCCACAGGCCCGTAATGGGCAAAGACATCTTTGCGTTTGCGCTCTTTATCGGTGGTGAAAAACGGCAGTTGCACCGACCAGACCCGCGCGCCGGTGGCAGCAGACAACCGCACCAAAGCGTTGCGATCCGTGACGATAAACACCGATCCGCCGATCACCGTCGCCGGGCTATAGGCGCCCTCATCCGCGGTCCATTTGCGCGCGCCGGTCTCGACGTCAAAGGCGGCATAGCGTCCGGCTTGGTTGCCGACATACATCGTCGGGCCTACGACCACAGGATCGGATGTGATGTCAGAGATATTGGCGTAGACCACGCCTTTGCGTTGGCCAGCCAAAGAGGCGGACCACATGCGGATGCCGCCCTTGCGGAATGCGCCGTACAGATCGCCGGAGGCAAAGGGGAAGACCACCATACGGTCGGTGACAACCGGCGAGGCGGCACCTACGCGCGAGGTTACGGTTTCGGGTCCACTGATTTGCCATTTGACCCGGCCATCCGATGTTTTCACCGCCCAGCCCTGGCCATCGCCCGCCACGACATAGACCAAGCCATCATAGACCGCGAGGCCAGAGGCCCCCACAGCATCCAAGGATTGCCGCCATTTGACCGCGCCCGTGGTCAAATCCAAAGCAATCAGTTCGCCGTAACCAATGGTGGCATAAACGGTTGTGCCCTCAATCGCCAAAGCCCCGCCTGAGGCCTTGCCGGGCTTTTCGCCCGCGGGCGTCAGATCGACCGACCACACCGGCGCACCAGAGGCGGCAGACACGGCGCTCAAGTGCGCCGCCGCATCCATCGCCACGACCAAACCGTTCGCGGCGACAGGATCAACAGAGAGGCGCAGTTTGCGCGAGTTGCCTTGGCCAATCGGCGCGGTCCAAGCCACAGTTGGCGTGCCTGAGGTAAAGGCATTGTGACCAGAGGCATGCAACCGCCCGGCCCCGGTTGTGGTCCATGCGGCGCGGCTGACCTGTTGACCAAGGGCGATATTTTCAACCCGGTTGGCCGTCTCGGTCTGCGCCGGACCAAAGACCAAGCCTTCGCGCGGATCAAGGCGCTGCCCTGACAGGATCTCTTCGCGTCCAGCCCCACATGCCGTGAGCGCCAGCACGGCGCAAAAAAGCCCCGCTTTCCCTGCCTGACCGATCATGCCCGCACTCCCATTTGTCTCAACTCGACTTAAACCCACGCCCCGAGAGGCACCATATGCACTCACCCGGCGCTCACTCAACCGCCGGGTCGGCTCCAAGCGCCACAATCATCTGCAGCGCACGCCGACGCAAGGCATTACTTGCCTCACCATCTTGCGAGATCGCCCGATAGCCATCAATCGCCGCCTCGACCTGACCCATTTCAACCTGAGCGGCGGCAATTTGTTCTTCGGCCAAAAGCCTGTACGGCGCGCCGGGGGCGGCAATGCCCGCAAGCTGGCTCACCCGCTCTTCAGCCGGGATGTCGCCCGCACCGATCATGGCGGTTTTGAGCACGGCCAAATCGCGATACACCGGGTCCAACATGGCATCCGCGGTAAATGGCGCCAAAGCGGCGATCGCCCCTTTGGCATCGCCCGCCGCATGCAATTCGCCCGCGCGCAGCATCGCCGTGATCACCCGGACATCGCCCTCGCCGCCAATCTCGGCCAAGGCTTGCGCCCGTGCCGTGGCATCCGCGCCCTCAAGCGCCGCCGTCAACGCATCGCCCATGGCCTCTGCCTGAGTCCGGGCTTGGGCTTTGGCGTATTCGTTCCACGCCGCGCCCCCGACCAGAACACAGACGGCCAAAATGCCGATCCAGCCAAACTTGCGCAGAAAAGCATAGAATTTGTCACGGCGGACCTCTTCGGTCACCTCGTCGATAAAACTGTCGGTTTGGCTCAAGGGGCCCCCATCTCGCAACACGGCGTGCGGTCATTATGTTTCAACCTGTTGCCCCCTCATACCCCGATCTGAAACCGAATGCCAAGACCTGAGCAACGGTCTGGATCGGGGAGCGTGGTAAATCGTCCTGCCCATGGTGTTGGCCACGGCCCCGCCCACGGTGTCGGCCCCTCACGACTTGAGCCGCATTCCGGCTTGGGTTAGGCTCCTTACCGTGGCCTCGTGATCACGCCGCTGTCACCAACGCCGTCACAAGCAAGGTGCAATCTGAGCGAATTTTAACCTGCAGAGACCGAAATTTCTATATTCAGGCGATTTTTTTCCATCGCGACCTTGTGATTGCCCTGCGATCTCCCCATCTTGGCCGCAATGTTAATGATGTTAACTCTATGGTGAACGCGCCACAAAACCTGACAGGCCGCAAAATATCTGCCAAAAATATCCGGCAAAATGAACTGTTGTGTGCACGACGCCGTATATCGAACTGAAACCCAGCCTCTCTGAGAAGAGAGGACGCCCCAGACCGAGACAGAGACCCACATGCGTATTGTTTCCATCGTCATCGCCTTGCTTGTCACCATTGCTCTGTATTTCTTTGTCTTTGAGCGTGATCGGCTGACCAATTTTGCCGCCTCAGACAGCCCGCCTTCCGGGGAAACGCCAGACACCACCGCACAGACAGAATCAGAATTTGCAACGCCCGCGCAAAAAACCATGGGTGAGGCCCGTCCCGTTTCCGTGGTGGTGCGCCACTCCACCGCACAGCTTTTGACAAATGTGGTGGTTGTACGGGGGGAAACCGAAGCGGCGCGCGAAGTCAATGTGACGGCGGAAACCTCCGGTCGTGTGGTCAACGCCCCGCTGCGCAAAGGCGCTTATGTTCAGGTCGATCAAACGCTTTGTGAGCTTGATATAGGCACCCGCGAGGCGACATTGGCCCAAGCCAAGGCCGAATTCACGCAGGCCGAGGTCGCATTGGCGAATGCGCGTAAACTGGCCGAGGGTGGCTATGCCTCCGAGACCCAGATCCTGACCGCGGAGGCCGGGATCGAAAGCGCGCGCGCGGCGGTCGCCTTGGCCTCCCGCGACATCGAAAACCTCACCATCAAAGCGCCGTTTGCCGGGCTTTTGGAAAGCGATACGGCCGAGCTTGGCACGTTTTTGTCCTCTGGCTCCGCCTGCGCCACGGTGATCCAACTCGATCCGATCAAATTGGTCGGCTACGCACCGGAAGCAGACGTGGCGGCGATTGAGGTCGGGGCTTTGGCAGGTGCACGGTTGATCTCGGGCCGCGACGTCACCGGCCGCGTCACGTTTTTGTCGCGCTCCGCCGACCCTGCGACCCGCACGTTCCGGGTTGAGGTCGAAATCCCCAACCCGGATTTCTCCATCCGCGATGGTCAAACCGTTGAAATGGCAATCTCCGCCGCCGGCCTGGCCGCACATCTGGTGCCGCAATCGGCGCTGACTCTGGACGATGAGGGCCAAATCGGGCTCCGGCTCCTCGGTGCGGACAGCCGCGCCGAATTTGCCCCGGTTCAGGTGCTGCGCGACACCCGCGAGGGCATTTGGGTGGCAGGTCTGGCCGATGAGGTCGACATCATCGTGGTGGGTCAGGATTTTGTCAAAGCCGGGGTTTTGGTGGCGGCCTCTTTTGAGGAGGCCCCCGCCGCAACCGATACAGAGACGCAGATGGAGACGCCTATGGAGAGCGACCAATGACCGGTCTCGTCGATTGGGCGGGCGAACGCGCCCGGATGATCCTCGCCTTCATCGCGCTCACCTTGATCGCGGGGACATTTGCCTATGTCAGCCTGCCAAAAGAGGGCGAACCGGATATTGAAATCCCCGCGCTCTTTGTCTCCGTCCCGTTCCCCGGCATTTCCGCCGAAGACGCCGAGAAGCTTCTGGTCAAACCGATGGAGACGGAACTCTCCGATCTCGACGGCCTCAAAACCTTGTCGGGCACCGCCGCCGAAGGCTACGGCGGCATCGCGCTTGAGTTTGAATTTGGCTGGGACAAAACCAAAATCATCGCCGACGTGCGCGACCGGATGGGCCGGGTTCAGGCGAATTTCCCCACGGGGGCGGACAATTATTCGATCACCGAGATCAACTTTTCCGAATTTCCCATCCTGATCGTCAACCTGACCGGCCCCGTGCCCGAACGCACTTTGGTCCAATATGCCAAGCGGATGCAGGACCGGATTGAGGGCCTGGAGCCGATTTTGGAAGCGCAGCTTGCCGGACAGCGCGACGAGATGCTGGAGGTGGTCATCGACCCGCTGCGGCTTGAATCCTACAATGTCACGGCGGGCGAATTGATCTCGGTCGTCACCAACAACAATCGCCTTGTTGCGGCGGGCGAAGTGGAAACCGATCAGGGGACATTTTCGGTCAAAATCCCATCGTCGTTCAAAGATCAACGCGATGTCATGGCTCTGCCCGTCAAGGTCAATGGCGACCGTGTCGTCACGCTGGGCGATTTGGCCGACATCCGCCTGACCTTTGAAGACCGCGAGGGCACGGCGCGCTTTAATGGCGAAAACACCGTCGCGCTTCAGATCGTCAAACGCAAAGGCTACCCGATCATCGACACGGTTGCCTTGGTCAAAGAGGAGGTGCGCGCCGAGGTCAAAACCTGGCCGCAAGCCCTGCAAGACGCCGTGGTGGTCGGCACCTCCAACGATCAGTCGCGTCAGGTCGCCTCGATGGTCAGCCAGCTTGAAGGCTCGGTTCTGACCGCTGTGGCGCTGGTGATGATCGTGGTGTTGGCCTCTTTAGGCATCCGCTCGGCTTTGCTCGTGGGCTTTGCCATTCCGACCTCGTTTCTCCTGTGTTTCATCCTCTTGGGGCTGATGGGCATCACCATTTCCAATATCGTGATGTTTGGCCTCATTCTGGCCGTGGGCATGTTGGTCGATGGCGCGATTGTGGTGGTCGAATATGCCGACCGCAAAATGGACGAGGGCGAAGGCCCGATGGCGGCCTTTGTCGAGGCGGCCAAACGGATGTTCTGGCCGATCGTCTCCTCCACCGCCACCACGCTTTGCGCATTTTTGCCGATGTTGTTTTGGCCCGGTGTTGCAGGCGAATTCATGGGCATGTTGCCGGTGACGATCATCTTTGTGCTCTCCGCATCTCTGATTGTGGCGCTGATTTACCTGCCGGTGATGGGCGGTGTGTCAGGCCGGATCGCGCGGATATTTGACCGCGCCTCAGCGGGCCTGCGCGCCACCACGCCCTATTGGCTGCGCGCCGTTTTGGTCGCACCTTCGGCCTATCTGGTGTTCCTGGGCCTGATGCAATTGATGAACCCCAGCTATCTCATGGGCGTGGGGGCTTCTGGTATTATGCCCAAGATTGTCGGCGGCGCTTTGTTCCTCATCGGCTCATCGCTGACGGGCATCATGTTGTCGGCAGCCCGGATCGAACGGGCGGAGAAAAAGGTCAAATCCGGCTACAAACGCACCCTATTCGGCCATTTCACCCATGCCATCGCGGGCAACCCGGTGATGCCTTTGGTGGCGATTGGTGTGGTGGTTTTTGGCGTGATCTCGGTCTTTGGCTATTACGGCAAACACAACAAGGGCATTGAATTTTTTGCCGCCTCCGAGCCCGAACAGGCGATCATCTATGTCCGGGCGCGCGGCAACCTCTCGGTGGCGGAAAAAGATGCGCTGGTGCGTCAAGCCGAAGAGGTGGTGTTGACCCAGCCGGGCGTCGACAATGCCTTTGCCTTTGCGGGCTCCGGAGGGCTCAACGCCAACACCGGCGGCGGATCATCGCCGCGCGACACCATCGGGCAAATCCAAGTCGAATTGATTCCATGGGAAGACCGCCCGACCGAAACCAAGGACGGCTGGTTGTTCTTTGAGGACACCCATGTTGCGCCGGAGTATGACGGCGATTATGTCTTGGCCCAGTTGGAGGCCCGACTGGCCGAAATCCCCGGCATCTACACCGAAACGCTCAATCTGGCGATGGGTCCCGCCTCGGCCAAGCCGGTGCACTTGCGCCTCAAAAGCGACAGTTTCGAGGATTTGGAAACGGCCACCGCCCTTGTGCGCGCCAAATATGACGCCACCCCGGCGCTCACCGACGTTGAAGACACCCGCCCCCTGCCCGGCATTGATTGGCAAATCGACGTCGATGTCGCCAAGGCCGGGCGCTATGGTGCGGATGTGGCGACCGTCGGCGGCATGATCCAATTGGTGACGCGCGGGCTGTTGCTCGACACCATGCGGGTCGACAGCTCGGATGAGGAAATCGACATTCGTGTGCGTCTGCCGGAACAGGACCGGGTGCTGTCCACGCTCGACACGCTCAAAGTGCGTACGATGGACGGGCTTGTGCCGCTGTCGAATTTCATCACCCGTCAACCCGTCGCCAAGCTGGCGCAAATCGACCGGGTCGATCAGCAACGCTATTACGATGTCAAAGCCGCGGTCGACTCCGGCCTGACCCGCGAGGACGGCGTGGCGATCACCGCGACCGAACGGATCGAAACCCTGACCAAATGGCTTGAGAGCGAGGCCACATTGCCCAATTCCGTCACATGGGAATGGACCGGAGATGATGAGGAGCAAAAGGAAACCGGGGCGTTTTTGGTCAAAGGCTTCAGCGCCGCCTTGGCCCTGATGTTCATCATCCTTCTGGCCCAGTTCAACAGTTTCTATAATTCCGTTTTGGTGCTGATGGCGGTGGTCATGTCCACGGCGGGCGTCTTGGTCGGCCTTTTGGTGATGGACATGACATTCGGCATGATCATGACCGGCACCGGGGTCGTGGCCCTCGCCGGGATCGTGGTGAACAACAACATCGTGCTCATTGACACCTACCAGGAATATTCCCGGTTTATGCCCCGGATCGAGGCCATCGTGCGCACCGCCGAAGACCGCATCCGCCCCGTGCTTTTGACCACGATCACCACCATGGCAGGCCTGACGCCAATGATGTTTGGCCTCTCGTTGGACTTTATCAATGGCGGCTATTCGATGAATTCGCCAACGGCGGATTTCTGGACCAACCTGGCCACCGCCGTGGTCTTTGGTCTTGGCATCGCAACGATTTTGACGCTGATCTTCACCCCGGCCATGTTGGCTTTGCGGGTCTGGTTCTGGGACATCGCGCATCATCTGGCCATGCGTTTGGCCACGCTGTTGGGCCGTCAATCGCGCACGGCCGAAGATTTCCGCCTGCGCGCCGAAGCCAAACGCGCCAAAAACCCGGAATTCGTCTGGTCCACCGGCGCGGCCGCATGGGGGACGCCCGAAGACTTCGACGCCCACCGTGCCACAGCCCCGGCCCTCGCCTCAGCCTCCGCCCCGGCAGCGGCCCCAATGGACAAAGCCCCCGAGCGCCCGGTGACCCAACCCACCGCCACACCCGAAAGCGTGGTGGAGTTTGAAGCCGAACAGCCCGAAACCGGCACGCTCAAAAAGGGGAAAAAGGAGAAAAAACCGAAGCGTGGCGGGCAGGAGGCGGCGGAATAATCCGCCCTAACCTTCGCGCCGCGCAACCAATGTATAGCTCATCGGGATTTGCGCGGCGCGTCCCTCATAGAGGTCATATTCCGGCTCACGATTGCTGTGTCCATGTTCCGTCAACCGCTCAATCCGCAACCCGGCCCGGATACAGGAGGTCACAATCTCGCCCAGTGTGTGCGGGAACCAATAACTGGTTGTCCCCGTGCCGTGATCCTGGCCGTAATAGCTGAACATCTCGTCCTGCCTATGCGGCACTTGTTGGAAATAACTGAACGCTGGCTCATGCGGCTGCTCCGCCACCGGGTCGAACATTTCCATCACCGGATGGGTCTCATAGATCACCAGCCGGGCGCCGGGCGCCATCACCCCCGCGACAATCTCGAAAAATCGCGCCAGATCGGGCATCCAGTTGAGCACGCCAATGGTGATCAGCACAAAATCGAACGCGCACATGTTGGGCGGCAACTCGTACACATTCGCCTCGATCCACTCCGGGGTGAGCTTTGCCGCCTCTGACAGCATACGCGCCTGTGCAAGAAAGGCCCCGGACTGGTCGATCCCCACTGCGGGCACTGCGCCATACTGCGCCAGAGACAACAGCTCGCGCCCATTGTTACACCCGATCTGAACCGCGCGTTTGCCCGAGAGATCAAGGGCCCCAAGCGTCTCCGCCAAGCAGGTGTCAAAGGTTGAGAACCCTGGTTCTGACGCCGCTTTGAGCAGCGCCTCCCATCCCGCACCCGTCCCATGCAGAGGCGCGGAGGCCTCCCAAGCGGCTTTGTTTGCCTGTGTCGCCTCTAACAGGCTGAGAGCATCTTTCATCATATGCGCCTCCTGCGCCGGTTGTCATTCCGCCCGTCACGCGGGCAAAGCCTCTTTCACCAGTTCAAACCCCGCGCCGTCTTTATGTGCGCCCTCGGAGAGCACTCGTTTCCACCGCCGCGCGCCGGGTTGGCCGGCGAACAGCCCCAACATATGTTTGGTGATCTGCGCCACCTTGCCCCCCTCCGCGATATGCCGGCCGATATAGTCCTCCATCGCCAGCACGACCTCATGCCGGGTCAACGCCACACGGGTGTCGCCAAAAATCCGCGCATCTGCCGCGCCTAAAATGTCATAGGGCTGATGATAGGCGGCGCGCCCGACCATGACGCCATCCATATAGGTCAGTTCTTCTTCCACCATTTCAAGACTTTGAATACCGCCATTGATCGACAGATGCAGATCGGGGAAGACCTCTTTCATCGCATGGGCCAGCGGGTAATCCAAAGGCGGAATATCGCGGTTTTGTTTGGGGCTGAGTCCGTCGAGCCAGGCCTTACGGGCATGAATTTGCATCCGGGTGATACCTGCGGCGCGCATGGTCTCAACGAAGGCGGGCAAAACCTCGGTCGGTTCTTGATCATCCACCCCGATGCGGCATTTTACCGTCACGGGCACATCGCCCGCCGCCTCTTGCATCAACGTGACGCAATCCGCCACCAGCTCCGGCGATTTCATCAACACCGCGCCAAACGCCCCCGATTGCACCCGATCCGAGGGGCAACCGACATTGAGATTGACCTCATCATAGCCGTGATCGACGCAGATCTTCGTGGCCTCTTTCAACTCTACCGGATCAGAGCCGCCAAGCTGTACCGCGACCGGATGTTCCTCCGGGTTGAAGGTCAATAAATGCACAGCCCCACCGCGCACCAAAGCCGGGGCGGTCACCATTTCGGTGTACAAAAGCGCATGATGCGACATCAACCGATGCAGGTACCGGCAATGGCGGTCGGTCCAATCCATCATCGGCGCAACGGACAGGCGAGAGGCCGTTGATATGTCTTGTTTCATATTTTTAACAACCACTTATAAGCACCTTTCGTCCGCCTCATTTCCGCTCATTTCGGGCCAAATAAAAAGGCCATTATCGGTTCGATCACGACTCGCAAACGCAGGGATGGACGTCACGGCTATAGGGCACGTCTGCGAGTGATGCGCGAGGGAACCGTCTATCACGACACGAAGACTTTTGACAGACGCCCGCCGCAACCGCTTGGGGAAAAAAAGAGCTTGCCAGACCTGACGCGCTAAAGGGCTGAACGTATGCGACCCTCCGTGGTTCAAAGTGATCGAACGCGCCACCGCAGAGGCTGTAAAGAAGACCAGACGCACGAAGGCACAGGCCCTCAGAGCCATCACGAACGATCCGTTCGCCGATCTGCCCTCCGCCACCCTGTCGAAGGAGATTATCGGGTTCCGTCCGTCTCTGTCTGGGCAACCTCACCTCGTTGGGAACGACGCGCCCCCTTGCCTCCATCTTCGTCATCGCAGGTGGCCCGCGATGAATGATCGCGTAGAGTTGGGGCCGGACACCTACGCAGTCCCTGATCTCATGTAGGATCTGAAATCTGGCCGACCCTGCTCATCCGTAGTGAGAGGCCGAATGTCAATCCTATAAGACACCTGCGCAGTCGCAAAGCGCGTCAGAGCCGCGTGGGGCCGTGAAATTTACTTGCTCGGATTAAGAAGTTCCGGTCTGTATAGAGGTCAGATAAGCCTGCGCCGCGCCCCCTCTGGAGCGCGGCGTACCATGTTTTAGACACCCAGCGTTTTAGACACCCAGTTTGTCGCGCAGCGCGTACCACCACGATCCGATCACCGAATACGGCACCCGCAACGCGCGCCCGCCGGGGAACGGAATCCAAGGCAAGGCGGCAAACACGTCAAACCGGGTCAGATCGCCATGGATTGCCTCGGACAGGATGCGGCCAAAGGTGTGCGATCCGGTGACGCCGTGACCGCTATAGCCATGGGCGAAATAGGTGTTGGCGCCAAGGCGGCCCATCTGTGGCACCCGCGAGAAAGACAGCGCGAAATTGCCGCTCCACGCATAGTCGATCTCGACGTTTTTGAGCTGCGGAAAGACCTTATCAAGATTGCCTTTGAGCTTGGCTTTGATGTCCTTCGGATCGGCCCCGCCATAGACCGTTCCACCACCAAACAGCAACCGCTTGTCGGCAGACATACGATAATAATCAAGGATATAGCGCACGTCCTCAACGCAGACATCGGTGGGCATCAGCTCGGCTGCCAAGGCCTCGCCCAGCGGTTTCGTTGCCATCACTTGCGTCGACACCGGCATCACCCGCGCGGTCAGCGCCGGGACGACATGGCCCAGATAGGCATTGCCGCAGAGCACCAAGGTTTTGCAGGTCATAGACCCCTCAGCCGTGCGCACAACCGGCCGCGCCACCTCTGTGTCCGCCGAGGTCACTGGCGACATTTCATAGATCACGCCGCCCAGGGATTCAAACGCCGCCGCCTCGCCAAGCGCAAGGTTGAGCGGGTGCATATGGCCGCCGGAATGATCAATCATACCCCCGACATAGAGGTCCGATTTGACATGGGCGCGCATCTCGTCTGCGCTCAGCATATCCTGATTGTGGATGCCATATCCGGCCCAAAGCGCGCGGCGTTCTTCGAGTTCCTGCATGTGTTTCGACGTCAAAGCGGCAAAGACATTGCCCTCTTTGAGGTCACATTGAATGTCATAGGTCTTGATCCGCTCGCGGATGATCTGACCGCCCTCTTGCACAAGACCGGCCACGAATGTCGCAGTCTCACCACCGTAGCGCTTGCCGATGGTCTGAAGGCTGGCGTTCAGACCGTTGACGATCTGACCGCCGTTGCGCCCGGACGCGCCCCAGCCGACGCGCGCACCTTCAAGGATCGCAACCTTATAGCCTTTTTCAATCAAATGCAGCGCGGTCGAGAGGCCGGAATAGCCCGCGCCCACAACACAGACGTCAATCTCATGATCGCCGGTCAGGGCCGGACGGTCCGGCACAGGGTTGGCTGAGGCGGCATAGTAGCTTGTCGTATGCGCGCCGGTGCCCGCGTAGGGATGAGCCATTATACGGCCTCCAGGTAAGAATGGTATTCGAAATCAGTGACATGGCGGGCAAAGCGGCGCAGCTCTTGTTGTTTGCACTGCACGAACATGCGCTTGAGGCGCTTGGAATAGATGTCTTCGACATGGCGCCCGCGACTAAAGGCTTCGATCGCCGAGGCCCAGTCATAGGGCAAGTGAAGCAGGTCCTGCGAATAGGCATCTCCAACGATGGGCGCGCTTGGCACCCATTTGTTTTCAATCCCCAAAAGCGCGCCGCCCAAGATCGAACAGAGCACCAGATAGGGGTTGGCATCCGCCCCCGCGACCCGATGTTCGATCCGCCGTGCCTTATGGCCGCCGCCGGGGATGCGGATCGAGGCGGTGCGGTTTTCATAGCCCCACGACACGGTCGAGGGCGCATGGGCACCGGGTAAAAGCCGACGGAACGAATTTTCATGCGGCGCGAACACCAAGGCGTTTTCCTGCATCGTTTCCAAAAGACCCGCAACCGCTTGGCGCATCACTTCGGTGCCCTCATTGCCGCCATCGTCAAAAACGTTGTTGCCCTCTTCATCGACCAGCGAGAAATGGACATGCATGCCCGAGCCGGAGCGGTCGCCATACGGTTTGGCCATAAAGGTCGCGGCAAACCCATGTTTGCGGGCGATGCCATGCACCAGACGTTTGAACAAAACCGCATCATCCGCCGCCTTTAGCGGGTCAGCGACATGCATGAAATTGATCTCAAACTGCCCTGCCCCGTTTTCCGAGATGGCCGCATCCGCCGGGATGCCTTGGGCACGGCAGCCATCGTAGATTTCATTAAGAAACGCGTCGAAATGCTCCAACTCATCGAGTGAGAGCGCGCCATCAGAATCAAGGCGCTTGCCAGTGACCGGCGAGCACGGCGGTTGCGGTGCAGCCTCGGAGGGGTCAACGACATAGAATTCCAATTCGGTCGCCACAACCGGCGTCAGACCCAGCGCCTTGAACCGGGCCGTGATCGTGTCGAGGGCGCGGCGCGGGTCGCCCGGAAACACCGAACCGTCTTCTTGCCGCATCCAAAGCTGGGCAAAGGCCGCCGGGCGACTGATCCAATCGACCGGGCTTAAATCGCGGCCGGTGAAATCGCACAACCCATCGGCATCGCCGGTATCAAAGACCAATTCGTTGCCCTCAATATCTTCGCCCCAAATGTCCATACTGAGCAACGAGAGCGGCATCCGCAGCCCGCCCTCCAAGATTTTATCAAGCTGATCGACCGGCACACGTTTGCCGCGCATCACACCGTTGAGATCGCAAATACAGGCGAATATCGTCTCGATTTCCGGGTTCTCAGAGCGCCAAAGCTCTGCCTGTTCCGAAGCTGTTACCGATCCTGTCTGTGCCGATGTCATATCGCGCCCCTAAATGTGATACCATTTATTACTTTGTGATCTCTTTTAGGCTTGTGTCAACCTCAAACACGCGCCATTCTCGCGATATTGAGACAACAGCAAGGTCCGACACCCATGGCGGCATCAGCTATTCCTGAATTTACGGGGGATCATGGCACCACCACGCAGGAATATGCCTATAGCCGCTTGCGCAATGCCATCATTGTCGGGGCTTTTGCGCCCGGAACCGCGCTGACCATTCGCGGACTGGCGCAGGAATTGAACCTCAGCCCCACCCCGATCCGCGAGGCGGTGCGCCGGTTGAGTTCGGAAAATGCCATTCAGGTGTTGGGCAACCGCCGCCTCAAAGTCCCCGACATGAGTCTTGGGCGATTTGAGGAGCTGGTGCATCTGCGCATCAGTTTGGAAACCCACGCCGCAGAGCGGGCGTTTCCCTATATCTCTACCGTCATCATCGAAAAAATGCGCGCACTTGACGATCAGATGGATGTGGCATTGGCCGCGGGCGATCTGGACGCGCTGACCCGGATCAATCAGGCCTTTCACAAAGACCTCTACGGGCTCAACCCGCATCAAGCGGTGATGCCGATGATCGAAAGCCTGTGGTTACAGCTCGGCCCCTTTCAGCGCCAAGTGATCAAAACCATCAAAGTCAGCGCCATGATCGACCGCCACAAAGAAATGTTGGCGGCCATGGAGGCGCGCGATGTGACGGCGCTGTGTTCGGCGCTTGAAAGCGACATTCGCGATGGCTCAATCCGCCTTGGCCGCGCGATATTGCGCAACCAAGCCGGGGAAACTGTGGCCTAGCGCCCGTTTATGCACCCATCATATCCGGGGCGGCGGTGATGGCCAAATCACCGGGGTGATCGGTCGAAGAAATCGGCTGACAGGCGACCGGATAATGATCGGCGGTCGTGCATTGCGACACGGGATATGTATCCACGGCGTCACAGGCGGCCAGTGTCAGCGTCAGTGCAAAAACAGCCAAAATCGAACGGGTCATAAGGAACCTCCTGATTTGAAAAAGTAGGACGCGTTGCGCCCATTGCTCTCTCTCAAATGTGCCGAGTTGACAGTTTTGTCAATTGTAGAATCTCTAAAAATGAACTGATCGGTTCACTTTGCGCAACACACACGCCCCCCGCCCACTCCCAAGGCTGCGCAGATCAAAAAATGCACAAAAATCAGACGATGATTTCGAATTTGATCACATCGACCATGCCGCGGTCGGTGATTTTGAGCGCCGGAATGACCGGAAGCGCCAAAAACGCCAATTGCAAAAACGGCTCTTCCAATGTGACCCCCAAGGACGCCGCCGCCGCCCGCAGATCGACCAAATGATCGCGCACCTCTTCGAACGACAAAAGGCTCATCAACCCCGCCACGGGCAGTGCCAATTCCGCCAAGATCACGCCATCGCGGACCACAACAAAGCCGCCTTCGATCTCCGACAAGCGGTTCGCAGCCAAGGCCATATCGTCGTAATCGACACCCACAGCCACGATATTGTGGTGATCATGGCAAACGGTCGAGGCAATCGCCCCTGCCTTGACACCAAAGCCTTTGACAAAACCCGAGGCGATATTGCCATTTTTACCATGGCGCTCGATCACCGTGATCCGGGTCAGATCGCGGGTCGGATCGGGGCGCTTGTCGCCATCAATGATGGGGATGGTCTCATGCAGATGTTCGGTGATGATTTTACCTTCGAGGATGCCGATCACATCGGTCTGCTCGCGGTTGCCGGTGGTACGAAAATCCTCCGCCGTCACTTTGCGCGCTTTGACCGAGTGCCGCCCGATCGGATCGACCGACCCGCGCGCGGCAAAGGCGGCCTCCGTGACCTCAACCCCACCGGCAAACACGCGTGAGGCATGACAGCCCTCTAGACTGTCGATCACCACAAGATCGGCGCGTTTGCCCGGCGCGATCATGCCACGATCCTTGAAGCCAAAGGCCTCGGCGGCGGACAGAGAGGCCGCGCGGTAGACCGCCAAAGGCGAACAGCCAAGCGCAATCAAGGTGCGGATCATGTAGTCCAAATGGCCGTGTTCGCCGATGTCCAACGGGTTGCGATCATCGGTGCACAGGCACATGTAAGGCGCGGTCAGATCGGACAAAAGCGGCTGCAACGCGTGCAAATCTTTCGACACCGACCCCTCGCGGATCAAAACCCGCATGCCCTTGCGCAGTTTTTCACGCGCCTCATCCGCCGTGGTTGCCTCATGTTCGG
This sequence comes from Celeribacter baekdonensis B30, assembly GCF_000299875.1. Lineage (GTDB taxonomy): Bacteria > Pseudomonadota > Alphaproteobacteria > Rhodobacterales > Rhodobacteraceae > Celeribacter > Celeribacter baekdonensis_A. The sequence goes on along the minus strand of NZ_AMRK01000004.1, from coordinate 185,825 downwards.
TGCGAATGCCCGCCGCAATATAGGCGTTGAGATCACGGCCCGAGAGTTGCGGGCAATGGCCATCAATATGTGCATCTTCAAACAGATACAGCTTTTTCATCGCCTCCGGGTCGCGGTAAATGACGCCAGGATAATTCATGAACTCGGCCAGCCCGATGGCGGACCTATGCCCCATGACCTTGGCCAAATCCTCGGCCAAAAGCTCGGCTCCTGCGGTTTCCATATGGGTCGAGGGCACGCACGAACTGAGCTGCACCCGGATGTCCATCACCGTGTGCTCAGAGGCCGCTTGAAAATACCGAATGCCGTCCAGACCGATGACATTGGCAATCTCATGCGGATCACAAATCGCCGTCGTCACCCCACGCGGCGCGACACAGCGGTCAAATTCAAACGGCGTGACCAGAGAGCTTTCGATGTGCAAATGCGTGTCGATAAAGCCCGGAACAATAATCTGGCCGCTGACATCAATCTCGCGTGCACCCTCGTAGCTCTCATAAACGCCCGCGATCCGGTCGCCAACGATGGCCACATCGCCTGTGATCAATGCGCCGGTCATCAGATCAAAAATCATCCCGCCCTTGAGGACAATATCCGCCGGGACCTCGCCCCGCGCCACGGCAATACGATGTTCCAGATCACTCATGCTTATCTCCTAAACCCACCTAAACCCGAACAGCGGGCACCCGTTCAATATCCTCCGGCAGGCCAAGCGCGGCCCGCTCCGCATCGCGGCGCGCCACGAGCCAGACGACCCGCGCGCCCGTCGCGAATTCATCCAAAATCACCTTGCGTTGATCGGATACAAGCCAATCTTCGGTGCCATGATCGCGCCCGACCACGATACGCGCGGCATCGCGGCGCGCCAATTCCAGGATCGGCACAAAACTCGCATCCGAACAGAGCACCAAATCGGCCTCCTGCAACCGCTGCACCGCGCGCAGGGTCATCAGATCCGGTTCAAGGCTGCTGACGGGCAACAGCGTCACGGCCCCCTTGGTGCCCGCCTCTTTCGGCGCGCCCCCGGCCTCAATCGCCTGTTTGATCAGTTCTGCCGCCTCGCGTTCGGCGCCTCGTGCATGTAGGCGACGCGGCGCGTCATCATAGACCCAGCGCCAAAAAGCACGGCGGTTTTCGCGTGGCACACGCGCCGCCACAGCGCCCCTGAGCCGCCCGCCCAAGCCCACCAGATCGCCCAAACGCGGCTCCAAAATGCTTTCCAACCGGGTTTTGATCTGACGTGCCAGGATCGGTGCCGCCCCTTCGGTGCCAATCGCCACCACCAAGGGATCGCGATCCACAATCGACGGCGTCGTCGCCTCGCAGAGTGCGGGTTGATCGACCACATTGACCAAGGCCCCTGCCTCACGCGCCAAGGCATGCAACGCGGCATCTGTCCCCGGACAGCCGGTGCCGATGAACGTCAGCGCCGCACCGCGAAACAACTCCGGCGAGATCGTTCCGCTGTGATGGCGCGCGCGGCCCTCGTCGACCAAAGCGGCCAGTTCGAGGTCCAGTTCGGGGGCGACAAAAATCAACCGCGCCTCGGTTTTCAACATCAGCCGCGCTTTTTGCGCCGCCGTTTCCCCGCCGCCGACGATCACAACATCTCGTTCAGCCACCCGAAGGAACATGGGGAAAAATTTCATCGACGCGACCTCTTGGTTTGGGTTCTTGCTGCGGCTTGGGTCTTTCGGTAAAACTCCCTGATTGGCGGCCAAATGACAAGGGCGCGCATACATGCTCTGCGCTTTTCATTTAGCAAAGAGGGCGATACCAACTCCCTTCCGCCCCCCGATCGCACCACAGCAGCTATGACCTCATCCTCGGCGGCGGCTTTGGCGAAGATCGGCAATTATATGACGATGGGGCCGCCCCTTCCTATCGATCCCCTGCTTGTCGAAACCTGATCCGCGCCCTATCGTTTGGGTCAAGGGAGACGACATGAGCAACACGATTTTAAGCCTGGACCAAGGCACGACCTCGACCCGCGCCATTCTGTTTGACGCGGAGCTGCGGCCCATTTCCAGCGCCCAAGAGGAATTCACCCAATATTACCCGCATCCGGGCTGGGTCGAACATGACGCGATGGATTTGTGGCAGACCTCTGTGCGAGTGATCCGCAATGTATTCGCGGACACTGTCACGGACTCTGGCGCATACCCGGCCGCCTTGGGTCTGACCAATCAACGCGAAACCACCGTGGTCTGGGACGCCGAGACCGGAAACCCCATCGCCCCCGCCATCGTCTGGCAAGATCGGCGCACCTCCGCGACCTGCGCCAAACTGCGCGCCGATGGCTTTGAGGCGGAGGTGACAAAGCGCACCGGGCTTTTGTTAGACCCGTATTTCTCCGCCACCAAACTGGCCTTTATCCTCGATCAAACCGAAGGTGCGCGCGAGATGGCGCGCGCGGGTCGGCTCAAATTTGGCACGGTGGACACATGGCTGATCTGGAACCTGACAGAGGGCAATCCGGGGGGCCGGGTCCATGCCACAGACGCCACCAACGCCTGTCGCACCATGCTCTATAACATCCATGAAGGCACATGGGACGCGACGATTTGCGACCGCCTTGGCATCCCGATAGAGATGCTGCCCGAGGTGCGCGACAGCTCCGCTGACTTTGGCGAAACCACCCTGTTCAGCGCGCCGATCCCCATTCGCGGCGTTGCGGGCGATCAACAGGCGGCCACGGTCGGTCAGGCGTGTTTTCGCCCCGGCATGATGAAATCCACCTATGGAACCGGCTGTTTTGCTCTGTTGAACACCGGCAGTACCCCAGTGACATCGCAAAACCGGATGCTCACCACCATCGCCTATCAATTGAACGGCACCCCCACCTATGCGCTCGAAGGGTCTATCTTTGTCGCGGGGGCCGTGGTGCAATGGCTGCGCGATGGGCTTGGCATCATCACCGACGCCAAAGACACGCTCGAGTTGGCACAACAGGCCGATCCCGAACAAAACCTCTACCTCGTCCCCGCCTTCACCGGCCTCGGAGCACCGTGGTGGGATGCCGAGGCACGCGGCGCGATCTTTGGCCTGACGCGCAACACCGGGCCTGCGGAGTTTGCCCGCGCCGCCTTGGAAAGCGTCGGTTATCAGACCCGCGATCTGATCGAAGCGATGCATGCCGATTGGAGTGCGACGCCAGAGGACACCACCCTGCGTGTCGATGGCGGCCTGTCGGCCAATCCCTTTGCGATGCAATTCCTGGCCGACATCTTGGGCGCGCCGGTGGACCGTCCGGCCAATCTGGAAACCACCGCTTTGGGCGCCGCCTATCTGGCCGGGCTTGCGGTCGATCTGTGCCCAGCCCCCGATGAGTTTGCCAAGGTCTGGCGAGCAGACGCGACCTTTACGCCGCAGATGGACGCGGCGCTGCGCAAGCAAAAATATGACGGTTGGACCGACGCGATCCATCGCACATTATCGAAAGCCTAACCCCTTCATAGCAGCCAAAATACTCAAATCAGCAATAAAAAGGGCGGGAACACCCCGCCCTTTCCACATTACAAATCAAACCCTTACAGGTATGAGTTCACCAGGTTCTCCAACCGTTCCTGACGTCCGGACCGCGGTTCCGGGTTGACGCCATCGGCCAGAACGCGGGCTTGGATTGTCTCCAGATCGCCGTCTTTCAGCATGGCTTGGTTCGCGGCCGTATCCCAATCGGCATAGCGCGCCTGACGTGCCGCTTCCAATTTACCGTCTTCCAACATCCTTGCTGCGGCTTTGAACCCGCGCGCGCAGATGTCCATCGCGCCGACATGACCTAAAATCAAATCTTCCGGGTCGAGCGATTGACGTCGAATACGGGCATCGAAATTGGTGCCCCCCGTGGTGAACCCACCCGCGCGCAAGACCTCGTAATAGGCCAGAGCCACTTCGGGCACATTGTTCGGGAATTGGTCGGTGTCCCAGCCGGATTGGTAATCGTTGCGGTTCATGTCAATGGACCCGAGGATGCCCAAAGAGCCCGCCAGCGCCAATTCGTGATCGAACGAATGACCGGCAAGAATGGCGTGGCCCTGTTCGATGTTCACTTTGACCTCATTCTCCAACCCATAGCGTTTGAGAAATCCGTAAACGGTGGCGACATCGAAATCATATTGGTGTTTCGACGGTTCTTGCGGCTTCGGTTCGATCAGGATCGCCCCATCCCAGCCCATTTTATGTTTGTAATTCACCACCATTTCCAACATCCGCGCGGCTTGGTCCGCCTCGCGTGTCAGATCGGTGTTGAGCAGCGTCTCATAGCCTTCGCGCCCGCCCCAAAGGACGTAATTGGCCCCGCCCAGTTTGATCGTCGCATCCATACAGGATTTGATTGTCGCGGCGGAGTAGGCAAACACGTCCGGGTCCGGGTTGGTCGCCGATCCGGCCATGAACCGGCGGTGGGTGAACAGATTGGCCGTGCCCCACAACAGCTTGGTTTTCGACGTCTCCATTTTCTCGGCGAAATAGTCGATGATTTCCTCAAGATTGCGTTTGCTTTCGGCAAAAGTCGCACCTTCGGGACGAACATCAAGGTCGTGGAAACAGAAAAACGGCGCTTGCAGAATGTCGAACATCTCAAAGGCCACATCGGCCTTGAGTTTTGCCTTGTCCATGCCCTCGCCAAACCACGGACGATCAAAGGTGCGCCCGCCAAACGGGTCGCCGCCCTCATAGGCAAAGCTGTGCCAATAGGCGACGCCAAAGCGCAGATGATCTTCCATCCGCTTGCCCATCACAACCTCATCCGGGTTGTAATATTTATAGGCGAACTCATTATGCGAGGCCGGGCCTTCGTAATGGATCTGTGGAATGCCTTTGAAAAACTCAGTCATGTCAGCCCCTTAATGGCAACCTGTGCCGCTTTGAACCGGGCGAACCCGTCTTCAAACGCAGCACTCAGGCTTTGGTTAGGTTCAATCGTTGTCTCAATGGCGGGCGTTGCGGCCAGCTCGGCCCCGCCCCCGGTTGCGGCCATTTGGCCAAGGCGCGCCGCACCGTAAGCGCCGCCAAAATCCCCCGCCACGGGCAGGTCCACGGCGACATTCAACGCGGTGGCGATGGCCTCGACCCAGTAGTGGGATTTCGAGCCACCTCCGACCGCCAAAAGCCGGTCAATTTTGGTGCCAGTCGCGGCCAGTGCCTCGGCGCAATCTTTGATCGCGAAGGTCACGCCCTCAAGCACCGCGCGGGTGCCCGCATGCGTGTCCGTCGCATGTTCAAGGCCAATAAAACCGCCGCGAATGGCAGAGTCGTTCAACGGTGTGCGCTCGCCGCCCAGATAAGGCAAAAACCGGGTCTTGCCGGGGGCTTCAAGCCCACCAAGCGCACGGGTCAGCGTCGCCGCGTCTTGGCCGACAAATCGCCCATACCAATTGAGCGCATCGGTCGCCGCCAAGATCACGCCCATCTGGTGCCAGGTGTTTGGCAGCGCGTGGCAGAAGGTATGAACAGCGGTGGCTGCGTCCGGTTGATAGCCGTCGTTGGCGGCAAAGAGCACGCCGGAGGTGCCCAAAGACACAAAGGCCTGCCCGGCTTTCACAACGCCCACCCCGATGGCAGAGGCGGCATTGTCACCGCCGCCCCCAGCGATCACACAGGTGGGCGAGACGCCCCATTTGGCGCAGAGATAAGCGCGCAATGTGCCTGAAACCTCAGAGCCCTCGACCAAGCGCGGCATGAAAGAGCGATCCATGTCGGTCGCGGCCAGCAAATCATCGGACCAATCGCGCGCGCCGGTGTCAAACCATGCGGTCCCGGCGCTGTCGGACATGTCGCCCACATGCTCCCCGGTCAGATAGAGCCGCAGGTAGTCTTTCGGCAAAAGCACCTTTTTGAGCTGCGCGAAAATCTCCGGCTCATGGCGTTTGACCCAGGCAAGTTTCGGCGCGGTGAAGCCCGGAAACACGATATTGCCGGTGACCGCGCGAAAGCGTGGATCGGCGTCCATCTCCGCCGCCTCGACATGGGAGCGGGTGTCATTCCACAGGATGCAAGGACGCAGCACCCGATCCGCGCCGTCCAATAGGGTCGCACCATGCATATGCCCCGAAAGACCGATGCCTTTGACCGCTGAGAGATCGGCCTTGGTGCCAAGGTCGGCCATCACCCGATCACAGGCGGCAAGCCATGTGGCCGGGTCCTGTTCCGACCAGCCATCCTGCGGGCGCTCATTGGTCAGGGCCACATTGGCTTCGGCGACGACATGTTGCGCCTCCGTGATCAGGATGGCTTTGAGACCAGAGGTCCCGAGATCAAGTCCGATATACATGAGATATCCGTTTGGTTGTGCGGCGGGCGCGATGGATCAGCGCCCGCCATGAGAAAAAGGGAATGGCCAGATCAATATGCCTGCGGCGGCTTTTTCCCCATGATGATCATGCCCAGAATGTCCTCATCCGTGACCTCGTCAACGTTGACCGTGCCAACGCTTTGGCCGTTTTTCATCACCATAGCGCGGTCACAGAGCCGCATGACGTTGTGAATGTCATGTTCAATGAGGAAAATCCCCAAACCCTGCGCTTTGAGTTCTTCGATCAGTTCGGCCACCATCTGGGTTTCATGTGGACCAAGCGCGGCTGTGGGTTCGTCCATGATCAGAATTTTGGCGTTGAAATAGACCGCGCGTGCAATGGCAACCGATTGGCGTTGACCACCTGAGAGCGCGCTCACCGGCTCTTTGAATTTCTGGAAATTCGGGTTCAACCGCCCCATGATCTTGCGCGTCTCCGCCTCCATCGCCGGTTCATCGACAAAGCCAAACGGTGTGACCAATTCGCGCCCCAAAAACAGGTTGGAGGCGGCGTCCAAATTGTCGGCCAAAGCCAGCGTTTGATAGATGGTTTCGACATTGTATTTGCGCGCATCGCGGGTGTTGCGGATCTCCGCCTTCTCACCATTGATATAGACCTCGCCCGCGTCCTTTTGATAGGCGCCAGACAGGCATTTGATCAGCGTCGATTTGCCCGCGCCATTGTGGCCCAACAGGCCCACGACCTCGCCGGCGTGCAGATCAATCGAGACATGATCCACCGCCTTGATCCCGCCAAAAGAGATCGAAATGTCTTTGAGTTCGACCAGCGGCGTGCCGGTGTTGGGGTTCTTGCCCATGGTTGTGTTTGCACTGTTTTCCATGCTTATTCCCCCTTAAATTTTCATACCAAGACGTTTGCGATACTGGATGTCGATCCAGACAGCAAAGACCAGAACCGAACCAACCACGATGTTTTGCAACGGCGCATCGACACCGACCATGGCCATGCCCGATTGCAAGGATTGCATGATCAAAGCGCCCAGAATGGCCCCGTGAATGGTGCCGATCCCGCCGGACAAGGCCGTGCCACCGATCACCGCCGCCGCAATCACGCGCAGCTCATCAAGCGTGCCAATGTCATTGGCGTGGCTTTGCAAACGGGCCGAAGCGATCACCGCAGAGAGACCGCAGAGAAAGCCCATCAACGCAAAGATCTTAACCGTCAAAAGTTTGGTGTTGATGCCCGAAAGCTCTGCCGCATCCGGGTTGCCCCCCGTCGCAAAGATGTATTTACCAAGGCGGGTTTTCTTGGCCACAAGGGTCATGGCAATGGCGACGACGATCAAAATGATCACCGAAATCGGCAGGCCGTAAGCCTCGGAATAGCCCGCTGGCATGATCTCGCCGCGCGCTTCAAACAGGCGTTTGAGTTTGCCCACCGGGATATCATAGGCGTTGAGCGTGGCGATATAGCCAAGGATCGCCACCACGGCGACACCGCCAATGGTGACTTCGGCCCAGAGCGGCTTGATCGGAAAACCGTGGTTTTTCCGAGCGTTGCGCGCGTTCCAAAGGGCATAGATGGTGAATGCTGAGGCCAAAATACCGACCGCCCAGGACAGGGTGACGCCCAATGTGCCCTCGGCCCCGCCCAAGACGGTAAAGGTCTGATCGAGCGGCGCAATGGTTTGACCATCGGTGACGTACCAGCCGACATAGCGCCAAATCAACAGACCGCCCAAGGTGACGATAAAGGCCGGGATTTTTTGATAGCCAACCAGCCAGCCATTGAACGCGCCGATGAGGGTGCCGACCGCCAGACAGGTCACAATCGCGATCGGCGCGATCAGCGGATTGCCGTAATCAAGACCCACAATCTGTGGCAACCAACGCGCCTGCATCATCGCGCCAATGGCCGAGGAAATCGCCAACAAAGCCCCGACTGAGAGGTCGATGTGGCGGGTGACGATGACAAAGACCATGCCCGTCGCCATGATCGCAACCGAAACGGTTTGCACGGTCAGGTTAAAGATATTGCGCGGTGTGACAAACCGCCCATCGGTGAACATATTGAACGCCAGCGCGATGAGGATAAACGCCCCCACCATGCCCAAGAGCCGCATGTCGATCTCCAACAGGGAGAAAAACCCTTTGTTGCTGGAACTCTGTGGGCCCGCCTGTGTGTCTGCCTGTGTCGCCGCTGTCTGTGATTGGTCCGCCATTGTCGCCTTCCCCATTGTCGCCTTCCCCTAGGTCTGAACGAGGTCTGCGCCTCGTGTGCCTCATGTCCCGATCTTTATGTCTTGATCTCTGCTCTGCCTGCGCGTGTCGGATAACGCGACAGCAGATGTGATGAGGCGGACCGCCCCCGCCGAACCCGGCAGGAACAGTCCTAAGTGCCCGGCGAACCGGGAGGATTTTGGTCCTGAAACCAATCAGTTACAGGGGGCCGGACCGTTTTCAACGCCCTGACACAGCGCGTCTTTGGTGATCCAACCGGCGTCCACAACCACCGACAGATTGTCTTTGGTGATCGGGATCGGGGCCAGGAATTTGGCGTTCATGTCATTGCCACCCGGGGTGGTGAAATCTACGGTGCCATCCACATCGGTCGCCATCATGCCGCCCGCCAATTCAACTGCGATCTCGGCGGCGTTTTTGCCAAGTTCACGGGCGTCTTTCCACACGGACACGGTCTGGGTGCCCAAAGCCACACGGTTCAAAGCGGCGTGATCGCCATCCTGACCGGAGACCGGGATACCCGCCATGCCTTGAGCCGCCAAAGCGGCCACAACACCGCCTGCGGTGCCATCATTTGAGGCCACGACCGCGTCCACTTTGTTGTCGGTAGCGGTGAGGATGGATTCCATGTTGCGCTGTGCGTTGGCCGGGAGCCACGCATCGGTGTAGGCCTCGCCCACGATGGTCACCGCACCGGAATCAATCGCCGCCTGAAGCACCTCTTGCTGACCGCCCCGCAGGAAGTCGGCATTCGGATCGGTCGGCGAGCCTTTGATCATGACATAATTGCCGGTCGGCTGAACATCGAACACGGCTTTGGCCTGAAGACGACCGACTTCAATGTTGTCAAAGGTCAGGTAATAGGCGCGTGAATCTTCGATCAGGCGGTCATAGGCGATGACCGGAATGCCTTCGTCAGCCGCCATTTCAACGGCCGGAATGATTGCCTGGGTGTCTTGCGCCAACACGATGAGCGCATCCACACCCTGTGCGATCAGGCTTTCAATATCGGAGAGCTGTTTGGCCGACGATGATTGCGCATCGGCGGAGACATAGGTGGCCCCAGCCGCCTCAAGCGCCGCTTTCATCGCGCCTTCGTCGGTTTTCCAGCGCTCTTCCTGGAAATTGGACCAGCTCACACCGACGGTGAGATCGGCGGCGAACGCCGAAGTTGTAAAGCCGGCAGCCACAATGGTGGCCGCCATCAACATGGATTTACGCATGAATATCCTCCCAAATAACCACGTCGGTCTCACTCCTCCTACAGATAAGTGCCGACGGGTCCCGACTCGCAGTCGGGATGGAGAAATCATGGCATATTTAATTTGAGTGTCAAAATAATAATAACGCCCAACATTCACTTTCTGATGGATATTCAAAATAAACCATGCATTAATCGCTCAAACCTTAGGCGAAAAGGTGCGTAAATCGTCTATTAAATTAGATTGGCGAATTTTTATGATCCCTGACGTGACAACAGACATCCCGACGGAAACCGCCGTTGATCCACTCACCCAGCCCCACCCGAAGGCGGGCTGCGGCCCCCTGTTCCCAAGCGCGGACACCGGCGCAAAACCCTATAAACGCCAAGTGTTTGAGGCGGTGCGCGCCGCAGGTGCCATCGCCCGCGTTGATCTGGCGCGCCAGCTTGCCATCTCGCCCGCAACCGTCACCCAAATCGCCTCCGATCTGATCGGCGCGGGGTTGATCGAGGAAACCGAACTGCCCCGCCGCGACACAGACTCCACTCGGGGCCGCCCCCGCGTCGGCCTCAAAATCGGCACCACATCCGGCATCATCGTCGGCATCAAAATCTCGGATCGCTCCAACTCCGCCGTGGTGCTGGATTTGGCCGGCAATCTTTTGGGTTCGGCCACCCTGCCCGCGCCCCCAATGGCGCGCACGACCGACGAGATTCTGATTGAGGCCGAGACCATCGTCGCGGCGGGCCTCAAGGATGCGAACCTGACCGGCACACGGCCCACCGCCGTGGCCCTCGGCCTGCCCGGCATGGTCGATTTCGACGCAGGTCATGTGCTGTGGTGCCCCTTCATGGAAGCCGCCGATATCCCGCTGCGCGACCTCTTGGCGGAACGTTTGGGCGTGCCGGTGCGGATCGACAATGATGCCAATCTTTTGGCGCTGGCCGAACTGTGGTTTGGCGCCGGACGCGGGTTGGACAACTTTGCCGTGGTCTCGATCGAACACGGGTTGGGCATGGGCCTTGTGATCCGGCACCAGTTGCACCGCGGCGGCATGGGGCACGGGATGGAACTTGGCCACACCAAGGTACAACTCGACGGCGCGCTGTGCCGCTGCGGGCAGCGAGGCTGTCTTGAGGCCTATGTCGCCGACTATGCCTTGGTGCGCGAGGCCCACACCGCGCTCAACATCGGCCCGCAAAGCCGAAGCGCCGACGACATGTTGGAAACGCTCTATCGCCAGGCCAAAGACGGCAACGCCTTGGCGCGGACAATTTTTTCCCGCGCCGGGCGCTACTTGGCCGCAGGGCTGGCCAATGTCGTGACCCTGTTTGACCCGGCATTAATCCTTCTCTCCGGCGATCGTTTGCGCTACGATTTTCTCTATGCCGAAGATGTGCTGCACGAGACCCGCATGTTGACCCACAAACCCGGACGCCCGCCGACCCCGGTGGAAATTCACGCCTGGGGAGATTTGGTCTGGGCGCGGGGTGCGGGTGCCTTGGCACTTGATCTGGCCACGGAGATGCTTGTGGGATGACCCGCCGATTTTTGTTCCCCCTCTGTGTGCTCTGCACGCCCACTGCCCTCATGGCGCAATCCATTCCACAATTCCAAGATCGCTCCGACGCCCTGCCCGCGCATGTCTACGGCGGCGGATGGGAACATTTTGTCGGCGGCGGCGTCGCCTCCTTTGATTGCAATGGCGATGGGATGACCGATCTCCTTGCCGCAGGCGGTGAAAATCCCGCCAGCCTGATGGTGAACCGCTCCGAGCGTGGCGGGACATTGGCCTTTGAACCCGGCGAGATGGCCGAGATCACTGGCGTCACCGGGGCCTATCCGATCGACATCGACAGCGATGGGATCACCGATCTCGCGGTGCTGCGGGTCGGCAAAAATCTACTGTTAAAAGGCTTGGGCGACTGCGCCTTTGAGGAGGCCACAGAGGCCTGGGGCTTTGACGGCGGCGACCGTTGGACCACGGCGTTTGCCGCCGGGTGGGAGGGTGACAACACCCGCCCGACCCTGTTTTTCGGCAATTACGTCGACCGTGACAACCCGGACGGGCCGTTTGAGGCCTGTGACAGCAACGAATTACACCGCCCAAACGCCACGGGATGGGACAAAACCATCCTGTCGCCGGGATTCTGTACGCTCTCCGCCCTGATGTCCAAAGGCGCGCGCGGGGTGCAAAGCCTGCGACTTTCCAATGATCGGCATTACTACGTCAAAGGCGGCTACGAACAGATCTATGACCTTCAAAACAATCGCTTTTTGGATGAGAGCGATGGTTGGGACCGGGTCTCGCTTTGGGGCATGGGCATCGCGGAACGTGACATCAATGGCGATGCGATCCCGGATGTAATGTTGACCTCAATGGGGGATCAGTTGCTGCAATTCGGTCGCGCGAATGGTCATTATGAGGCCGCGCCTTTTGACATCGGCACCTATGCCCATCGGCCGCATTTGGGCGATGACGGGCGGCCCTCGACCGGCTGGCAGGCCGATTGGGGCGATGTCGACAATGACGGGCGGGCCGATCTGTTTATCGCCAAGGGCAATGTCGAACAAATGCCCTCAAACGCCGCACGCGACCCCAACAACCTGTTGCAACAAAGGCCGGACGGGACGTTCCGCGAGGTCTCGATTGCGGCGGGCGTGGCGTCCTTGGAAAAATCGCGCGGCGCGGGATTGGTGGATTTAAATGGTGACGGCAAGCTCGATCTGGTGGTGGTCAATCGCGGCTCCAACATGGAGCTTTATGAAAACGTGACGCCCACCACCGGGCAATATTTGGACGTCTCTTTGGTGCAATCCGGGACCAATAAAGCCGCCGTCGGCGCGGTGGTGTCGGTGCTGACCAACCTGGGCCTACAGGTGCAAGAGCTGAGCATCGGTGGCGGGCACGGATCGGGCAAGGCGGTGCCGTTGCACTTTGGCCTGGGTAACGCGGAGAGCGCAAAGGTTCAGGTCACATGGCCCGACGGCTTTGAGAGTGATTGGGTGGAACTGACCCGGTTTGATCGTTGGGTCGAGCTGGCACGGGAGTAAACGCTACTTCTCAAACGGCAAACCTGATGGCACCGTGTCCGGCACGCCCAGCCGATTTGGATTGTCTTCAAGCGCAGCAAGAAACGCCATCAGCGCGTCGATTTGATCGTCGGGCAAGCTCCGGTCCGGTACTTTGATCGCCGACAGTATCGCCGCGACATCGGCCTCCGTGTCCATCACCTCCCAATCCGCAACCGGCAGATCGGGCAGCACAGCCTGTGCGCGATCATAGGTCATCAGCGCCTCTGAGGGGGCCAGATGCGCCACCACAAAATCGCGCAGATCGGCGTAGGCGCCCGTGTGACCATAGGGAGATGTCAGCGTGACATTGCGCAGGGCGGGCGTGCGAAAGGCGTAGAGGTCTTGCGGCTGGCCGGTGACGCGGAACCGGCCTTCGTCGCGCGCACCCTGTTCAAAGATCAACGTCTTGCCGGGGCCAAATTGCGGCTGGCCCATGGCGTGAAAATCATGGTCGGTCTGAAACGCGCCGGAATGGCAGGCGGCACAGCCCGCCTCGCCGTAAAACAGCGCCATCCCCGCCTTGGCCTGATCGCTCAAAGCCGCCTCGTCGCCGCGCAGGTATTGGTCAAAGGGGCTGTTATCAGAGCGGAATTCAAACGCCATAAACGCCGCCACCGCATTGGAAATATCGGCAAAGGCGATGGGGCGGCCAAAGGCGATTTCGGGATAGGTCGCCTCAAAACGCTGTTGATACGCGGGGATCGCCGCGACTTTACCCGCGATCATGTCCCATGCGCCGCCGGGACCGGAAAATTGCCCTTTGCGGATCGCTTTGGACAGGGGGTTTTCACTGACCTGCCCACCCATCTCATCGGGCGAGAGCACGGGGAACGCCGCTTGGGTCGCCAAAACGCCCGACACTGTGGCGAAAAACCCATCCTCAATCGGCACGCGCAAATGGCCATCGACCTCCTCGACCCGACCATCATGGAACATCCGCGTGTACTCATGCGCGCCAAGATTATAGAGCGCGGGCGCGTTGCGCGGCACGCGATGTTCGGGCAGGTTTTGCGGGTCCGCCACACGCATCGGCCCAAGACCGACCCCGCCCTCACCCAAGCCCAAAGAGAGCCCGTCCGAGGTGCCAAATTTTGGATGATGGCAGGTCGAGCACGAGATATTGTCATTGCCCGACAGGATCGGATCAAAGAACAAAAGCTGCCCCAAAGCGACCTCGGACGGACTTACTGTGAGGTAATCCTCATCCGTCACCGGCGCGGGCAAGTCACCCCCCCACACCGGGCTGGCCAGACTGGCCAAAATCAAAGCCGAGACACCGGCCCTATTCCGCGTATTCAACATAGGCAAATGCCCCCCCATCGGGCGACCATGATGGCACATTGATCGTGCCCTGTCCGCCGGTCAACGTCACCAGCGTTTCACTTGGGTGCCCCGGTCGCCACAGCCGCAATTCCACATGCATCATCGGCGGATGGCCCACCGTGCCCTCGGGATAGGCCAAATAGACCACCGCATCGCCTTCGGGCGCGGGATGCGGGAACCAATTGACCATCGCGTCCTGAGTCATCCGCTCCAACCCCGAGCCATCGGGGCGCACCCGCCAAAGTTCGGACGCACCGGTGCGGTCCGAGTTGAACCAAATCCACGCCCCATCGGCGGAGAAATCCGGGCCATCGTAATGATGACCACCCTCGATCACGCAATGCTCGCCGGAGCCATCGTTTGCCGCGACGTAAATACCAAACAACCCCTCGCGCACCGCCGTGTAGCAAATCCATTGGCCATCGGGTGACATGCCATGAAACCACGACGGGCGTTTCTCCGTGACCTGTTCCGGGTCGGCCTCACCGTCCAGAGATTGCCGCCAGATCAGCGCGCCGCGGCCATAGGTGTGATCCGAGAAATAAAGGGTCGCGCCATCGGGTGAGATGCCGTGATCATTGTTGAGATTGATGCACAGCCCGGTGTCGATCTCCAACAATTCCGGTGCCTCCAGATCGACCCAAAACAGGCTGCCCCCGCCATTCACGATCAACGCCGATCCGTCCGGCGTCCAGTTGGGCGCGGCAATCTCGAAATCGGTTTCAAGCACGGGTGTGCTGATCCGATCCTCAAGGTCAAAGATCATCAAACGCGATGTCCATTGCCCGCCAAATTGAGCTGTCTCATTCGTCATCGCGGCCCCTCCCGAGCGTATTTTCACCTAGAATACAGCCTCCGAGAGAAGCCGCCAATGACTTAAATCACAACCACTTAGACTAATCTTGATCGCTTTCCGACGACAGCGCCCAGAGGTTGATTTTCTCCTCGTCGGCGGCTTCGTCAATTGCCGCCAATTCTTCCGCCGTAAACGTCAAGTTGCTCACCGCCCCCACACAATCGACAACCTGCGACGGCTTTGACGCGCCGATGAGCGCCGTGGTGATGCCCTCATCGCGCAACACCCAAGCGATCGCCATTTGCGCCAATGTTTGACCGCGCGCCTGCGCGATGTCGTTGAGTGCGTTGAGGTTTTTGATCGCCCGATCCGACACCATCGACGGGGCCAGGGATTTGCCTTGGGTGGCGCGCGAGCCTTCGGGGATGCCTTTGAGGTATTTCGCCGTCAACATGCCCTGCGCCAAGGGCGTAAAGGCGATGGAACCGACGCCCAGCTCTTTGAGCGTGTCTTTCAACCCGTCGCGTTCGACCCAGCGGTTGAGCATGTTATAGCTCGGCTGATGGATCAGGCAGGGCGTGCCCAAGTCTTTGAGAATGGCCACCGCTTCGCGGGTGCGGGCGGAATTATAGGACGAAATCCCCACATAAAGCGCCTTGCCCTGACGCACGATGCTATCCAATGCGCCCATGGTTTCCTCCAACGGCGTGTCGGGATCAAAGCGGTGCGAATAGAAAATATCGACGTAATCCACCCCCATGCGTTTGAGCGAAGCATCACAAGAGGCCATCAGATATTTGCGCGATCCCCATTCGCCATAGGGCCCCGGATGCATGCGATAGCCCGCCTTGGAACTGATGATCATCTCGTCACGGTAGCCGGCAAAATCGGTTTTGAGGATCTCGCCAAAGGCCACTTCGGCACTGCCCGGAGGTGGGCCGTAATTGTTGGCCAGATCGAAATGAGTGATGCCGTGATCAAAGGCGGTGCGCAGGATGTCGCGCTTGGTTTGATGTGGCGTGTCATGGCCGAAATTGTGCCACAGGCCCAGCGACACGGCGGGCAGTTTCAGCCCGGAGTGGCCGCATGTGCGGTAGATCATCGTGTCATAGCGGTCTTCGGCGGGGGTATAGGGCATCTGGGCCTCCTTTTGGCTCACAGCCAACTGTCATAATCGCTGACCAAAAGGTGCAGCGGTGCTTCGTCTTCTTCGATCTGGCTGAACCGCCCGATCGGTTGGTGAAAAATATTATCCGTGCGGTCATCGTTCACATTCGACACTTCGCCGATCAACACCTTACCGCCCTCGCCCCAAAATGCGTGCCAATGCCACGGTTCCAACGTCACGCTTTCCCCCGGTGCCAGCGCCAAATGTTCGCCCGCTTTCAGCGTGCGCATTTGGCCATCGGTCATCACCTCGACCGGGGCCGTGTCATCGAGGACGCCATCTTCGGTCCGGGTATAAAGTTGCAACACCAAGGTCGCGCCGCCGCGGTTGATGATGTCTTCGGTCTTGTAGATATGGTGATGCATCGGCGAGAGTTGGTTCTCCTCCGAGATCAACAGTTTTTCGGCATAAAGCGGCCCCATGCCCCGCGCCACATTGGCGGCAGTGCCATTGCGCAGGGTAAACAGGAACAGGCCCAAATTATCGAAATCGCCCTGACCATAATCGGTGATGTCCCAGCCCATCATATGATCACGGATCATCGCACCATCGCTGGCCACGCGGGCTTTGAGCGCCTCGGGTGTCAGATAGGCAAAGGGCGGCATGACAAAGCCGAAAGAGCGCATAAAGGCATCCGACTCTCGGATGATCTCGTTGACAATGGATCGTTTCATCTGGCCCCTCCCAAGGTCGCCTCATAGAGATTTTGAACTGTAAAATTCGTTTTCATATCTGCATCTTGCGGCACAAAGGTGATCTTTTGCGGCATGTCTGGCAATAACGTCACAGCATTGGCCGAAAACCGCCCCGGCTGATCTGCCTCAAGCGTGACAAAAAGCGCGAGCGCTCTGGCCTCAAGTGTGATTTCAATTTTTCCGCGCAACTCTTTGGTTCCAATCACAATCTGAGGATCAATCAGATCATAAGTCTTGAACGGTTGTGGCGCATGACTGTCGCCGCCTTCGCCGCCCTCATTTTGCCCCTTATACTGCCATGTAAAGACGTAGAGTTCATCCTGTTTTAACAGGCTACGCTCCAACTCCAAAACATCAAAGGCTTTGTGGGTCATCGCCGTGACGCAGACCTCCGCCAAAGGCCGCACATCGCCTTTTGGCGTGACGGCAGCGACCTGGATGGACACATCCACCTCATCTGGCAAATCGTTGATAAGTTTAAACACATCTTTATCGCCCTGCGGCACGACTGTGACCAAAACCGGGGCATAAAACCGCGCGGCCATATGGTGTAAAATCTTCCAGCCGCCGCCATACTCCA
Source organism: Celeribacter baekdonensis B30 (assembly GCF_000299875.1). Lineage (GTDB taxonomy): Bacteria > Pseudomonadota > Alphaproteobacteria > Rhodobacterales > Rhodobacteraceae > Celeribacter > Celeribacter baekdonensis_A. The sequence goes on along the minus strand of NZ_AMRK01000004.1, from coordinate 168,492 downwards.
AGCTCGACCAAGAGGCGCAAGGCCATGTGTCGTTGAGTTGCCAATAGAGCGTGCCCATGCAATGCGGCTTGAGCGCGCGCCATGCGGTGACGGCGGTTTTGATCGCGAGCCCCTGTTGCACCTGCGACAGGTACACGAGGTCTTCGAACCGCTCCGGCAGGCGAAAATCGCGCATCATCGTGCCCACGATCCGGGCATTGCCGCCCGCGTTTTTCTGATGCGCGTCCATCACCGCAGAGGCCATATTGCGGTCCTCGGGCGCGATGAACCGGCGGATCACCGCCATTGACGGAAAGGACTGAAATCCAAATTCGGAGACAAACCGCGGCCTCATCTCGCGGTAGGCCTCAAACGGCATATTCTCGTGCCAAACGGTCCACACATGCATGTCGCCCGAGCTGTCCTCATGCCAGGCATCGCCAAAATTCAAAGGCCCCAGCGAGGGCGAGGACGGCCACCAATTGGCCTCTGGGTCCGCCTCAAAAAGCGCACGTTCCAAGGTCTGATTGAGCCGATCATACATCACCAGATAGCGGTCGCGGTTGGCCCGCGCCTCGGGAAATTCGTGCAACATGCCCAAAAGCTCGTTGTCACCACACCACAGCGCCAAACAGGCGTGATGCTGCAACCGCTGCACCTGTTCACGCACCTCAGCCGCCACATTGGCCAAAAACGCCCGATCTGCCGGGTAGAGATTGCAGGCGAACATAAAGTCCTGCCAGACCATCAGCCCCATCTCATCGCAGAGATCGTAAAACCAATCCGGCTCATAACGCCCGCCGCCCCAGACCCGGATCATGTTCATATGGGCATCGACGGCGGAGCGTAAAAGATCGCGCACCTTGTCGCGCTCAATGCGCCCATGCAGCGCATCCGCCGGAATCCAATTCGCGCCTTTGGCAAAAACATCCCGGCCATTGACCCGGAATTTAAACCCGGTGCCCCCCGTGCCTTTCGCGTCGTTGACCGCCACATGTTCAATCCGCCTAAGCCCAATCCGGCGCGTCACCACCGCCGCGCCACACCTAACCTCAAGCGAGTAAAGCGGCTGATCGCCCTGCCCGTTTGGCCACCAAAGCCTTGGCGCCTCGACAAAAAACACCGCCTGCGCCACGCCATCCGTGACCACCGCCTCGCGCATCCGATCGGCAAAGCGCATCTCGACCAACGCGCCGTCCCCATGCTCGACATGCGCCGTCACCGTGACCGACACACTCTCGGCCTCAATATCATGATGCGCCTGCTCCACATGGAGATGCGCAATCCGCGTCTTCATTGCAGGACAAATACTCACACCCCCGCGGACCCCAAACGGCGCCAAGGCGATGTTCCAATCCCAACCAAAATCGCATTGCTGTTTGCGCAGCATGTTGATGTTGGGGATCGGGCAATTGGCCTTGTGATAGGGGATGTAAAACGGTTGGGATGTTTGCAGTGCCTCTGCCGCATGGATCACCGAGTGGAACCGCAATTCGATCTGATTTTCGCCGGTCTGAGCATACTCCGACAGGTCCACCCGCCAGGTTCGAAACGCATTGTCGGCGGTCAACACATCGACCCCGTTCACCGAGACATCGACGACGCCATCAAGGCCAGAGAGCACCATCACAACATCCGCCTGCGTCAGTGTGACCGAGCGGCGTAACACCCAATCGCGCTCGGCAATCCAGCGCAGCGCAGTTTCCGCGTCGCCCGCATAAGGCTCCGGCCCATGCCCCGCCGCAACAACAGTCGAGACGCTGTCAAACGGCAGTGAGACCGGCAGATCATAGTCGCCCTGCGCATCAACAAACCGCCACCCCTGTGTCAATTCAATCTCCGCCACGACCCCTCCCAGACACGGTTCCAGCCTCCACACTCCATCTAAAACGTTTTAGTGCTTCATCAAAAGCGATTCTTTCACGGTGATCGGCCAAGATGCCCGACGATGGGTTTTTTCAGGTTGGAAAATTTTCCCGAATAGTCTTACCGTGCTGTCGCGACCCCAGCGACCGCACAAGCGACACTGCTGCGATCCATGATGGGCGAAGCTGACGTCCTCGTAAGGAGCGGATATGACAGGTGAGGATGAGCATGAGAAAACGGCCCCTGTGATCACACACCCCTTGTCTCCGGGCGAGCGCCCGACCCTTAAAACCATCTCCCGCATCACCGGGCTGGCCATCGCCACGGTCAGCCGCGCGCTCTCAGATGCACCGGATATTTCGGTCGAGACCAAAAGGCGTGTGCGTGAGTGCGCCGATCACATCGGCTATCAACCGAACCGTGCCGGTCAGCGCCTGCGCACGGGCAAAACCCATGTCGTGTCGCTGTTGATGCCCACCGAACCCGACATCATGTCCCACACCGCGCAACTGATTTCCTCCATCGCCGAAGGCCTTCAAGGCACGGCCTATCATCTGGTCGTCACCCCCTATGCCCCGAATGAGGATTTGATGCGGCCGCTGCGCCATATGATCGGCACCGGCTCCGCCGACGCCGTGATCCTCAACCAGACCATGCCCGAAGACCCGCGCGTCGCCTATTTGATGGAGCGGGGATTTCCCTTTGCCACCCATGGCCGCACGATCTGGGCGGATCAACACGCGTGGTTTGATTTTGACAACCGCCGCTTTGCCGAACTGGGCATTGCCGCCTTGGCCCGGCGCGGGCGGCGTCATGTGCTGATTGTCGCCCCGCCTCTGGATCAGCTTTATGGTCAGGACATTCTTGAGGGTATCACAAAGGCCTGCCAGATTCATGGCATGACGCCGATCTGGCTCAAAAGCGCCACCTCGGACAGCGCCTCCAAAGTGATTGAAACCGCAGTGAGCGCCGCCCTCAAAGAGAGCCCCGAGATTGACGCCATCCTTTGCGCCTCACCGATGAGCGCCATCACAGCCATTGACGCAGCCGAGCGGTCGGGCCGTGTGATCGGCAGAGATTTTGATGCTTTCGCCAAAGAGGCCACCCCACTTTTGACCCGGTTTCGGCGTGAGGCGCTGACGCTTCATGAAGATGTCGCCAAGGCTGGCAAGGCATTGGCCCGCGCCGTCATTCAGGCGATTGAACAGCTGCAGGCTGCACCTCTTCAGGGCATGGATGTGCCATACTATGAGGACCCCTTGGATCTTTCGCGCAGCCAGAGCTGATTTTCACGTTGACCTGTCCCTGTGTCACGTTAAACCCCTGCTGCAGTCCAGCCACAGCTTGAGGGGGCCCCAGATGCATCACCGCCTGTCCCGCAGCCTGACCCACAGCCTGCCCCAGTGGGTCGCTGGTTTGGCGCGGCTGACCGCCTATGCCGGTGGGCTGAGCCTTTTGGCCGTGATCGCATTGACCTGCGTGTCCATTCTGGGCCGGGCTTTGGATGGCGTCGGCTTTGGCCCGATCCCCGGCGATATTGAGCTGGTTGAATTTGGCATCGGATTTGCCGTGTTTTCCGCCATGCCTTATGCCCAATTCGCCCGCGCCCATGCTCGGGTCGATCTGTTCAAACCACTGATGGGGTATAGGCTCAATCGCCTGTTGGACTTGATCGGCGATCTGTTTTTGTTGGGTTTTTCCGCCCTCGTGGCGTGGCGACTTTGGCTCGGGATGATTGACAAAGGGACCTATAACGAGACCTCGTTCATCCTGCAGATCCCGGTGGTCTGGGGCTATCGCGCCGCCATGACCACCTGTGGAGTGGCGGTGATCGTCGCGCTCTACTCTGTGCTGCGCTCAACTCGCGCCCTGCTGTCCCCCTCCAACGGAGGCCACACATGAGCCGCTTTGAAATCGGCCTTTGGTCTTTCCCCATCCTCTTGGCATTGATCTTTTTGCGTATTCCCATCGGGGTGGCGATGTTTGCCGTGGGTTTTGGCGGAGCCTATCTCCTGAGCGGCAATTCCGTGATGATGTTGAGCCAATTCAAACACCTGATCTATGGCGAATTCTCGTCCTATTCGTTTTCCATCATCCCGCTGTTTTTGTTGATGGGCCATTTCGCAACCATGGGCGGCATGTCGGCGGGGTTGTTTAAGGCGGCGGAAACATGGCTCGGCCACCGCAAAGGCGGGGTCGCCATGGCCGCGGTTGGCGCCTGTGCCGGTTTTGGTGCAATCTGTGGGTCGTCCTTGGCCACCGCCGCCACCATGGGCAAAGTTGCGCTGCCGGAGTTGAAAAAATATGGCTACACGGGACGTTTGGCGACGGGCGCGCTGGCCGCCGGCGGCACATTGGGTATTCTCATTCCGCCCTCGGTGATCCTCGTGGTTTACGCCATGTTGGCAGAACAAAACATCGCCAAGCTCTTTGTCGCCGCCTTTATTCCCGGGATTTTGGCCGCCCTTGGCTATATGATTTGCATCTCGATCTACGTGCGTATCCGGCCACAATCCTGCGGGCAACGCGACAAGGCACCGATGACCGAACGCCTCAGCGCACTTGTGGCCGTCTGGCCGGTTTTGACGATTTTTGTCGCGGTCGTGGGCGGTATCTATTTGGGCATTTTCACCCCGACCGAAGCCGCCGCCGTGGGCGCGGCAGGCACTGGAATCGTGGCGCTGGCCGGTGGCGGATTGACATGGCGCGGCACGGGCGAGGCGATTTTGGAAACCGCCGCCTCGACCGGCATGATTTTCCTGATCCTGATCGGGGCGAAAGTGTTCAACAACTTTTTGGCACTGTCCGGCGTGCCGATGCAGGCCGCCGCCTGGGTCGGTGCTTTGGGCCTCACCCCTTGGGTGATTTTGGCGGCGGTTCTGCTGCTTTACCTCGCCTTTGGTTGCGTCATGGACAGCCTGTCGATGATCATTCTCACCATCCCGATCCTGTTCCCGATCTTGGAGGGTTTGGACTTTGGCTTGCCCCATGGCGAGTTCGGCCTGTGGTTCGGCATCGTCGTCCTGATCGTGGTCGAAGTTGGTTTGATCACCCCGCCCGTGGGGATGAACCTGTTTATCATCAATGCTTTGGACAGGGAAACGCCAATTTCCGAGACCTTCAAAGGCACCCTGCCTTTCGTCATCACCGACCTGATCCGCGTCGGGCTTTTGATCGCCTTCCCGGTACTCACCCTTGGCCTCGTGCGGTGGGTGTATTGATGCCTGCACTGCCACCCAGTCCCCTTTGGGGTGTTCAAGCCGCCTTGGAGCCGATCGGTGGCGGTCATCGCAATGCGGTGTTTCGCACCTCGGGCCTCAAACGCGATTTGGTGTTCAAATCGACCCGGCGCACGGAGGCGGCGCTATTCTGGCTCACGCCCGTCATGGACGCCGCCGAGGCCGCAGGGTTCACCGTCCCCCGGCTTATCCCGGCGTTGGACGGCGCTTTATCGGCGGCTGGATGGACCTGCGAACCCTATCTGGAGGGGCGTCCCTTTGCCCCCGAAGACATTCCCAAAGTGGCGGCTCAGATCGAGCACTTTCACTGCAACACCCGCGCCCTGCCGCAGCGTCCGGGGTTTTTGAGCAGTCTCGACCTGATTGAGGCCACCACCGGTGGCGATGTCGATCTGATGGCCATGCCCGCCGAGATCGTCGCGCTGTGCCGCCGGGCGTGGCAGCCGATGCAGGGCAAGGTCGGCGTGATCCATGGCGATCTGAGCGCGGGCAATCTGATCGACACCGAGCACGGTCCGGCGCTGATAGATTGGGACGAGGCGCGGGTGGATTTGCGCGCCTATGACCTGATCCGCACTGATCCCGAACACGCGACAGCGGCGGAAAAAACCGCAGCGCTGGCTTGGGAAGTGGCATGCAGTTGGGGGATCGAACCGGATCACGCCCGGATTTGCGCGCAGGTTTTGCAACGCCGGATTTAACCGGCCTTGCGACCGTCAAGCTTGGCCAGATAGCCCGCCAGCCCCGCATCCAGCGTGGCAAATTCCGTGTCCGTGAGCAACGCGGTCAGGCGATGTTGGGTGGCGACATGATCCTCGATCACCCGATCAATCAGGGCAAATCCCGCCTCTGTCAGGCCGACAATCGCCCGGCGCGCGTCCTCTTTGTCCGCGCGGCGCTCCACCAGACCTTTGACCTCTAACCGATTGATCCGATTGGTCACTGTGCCCGAGGTGATCATCATATTGTCCATCAATTGCCCGGCGGTGAGCGCATGCGGCGGTTCAGCACGGCGCAACGTGGCGAGCAAATCGAAACTGGCTTGGTTGAGACCATGGCGGGCGAAAGTCGCCTCCATTTCACGCGACAACACGCGGGTGATCCGCCCCAATCGGCCAATCAGCCCCATCGGTGCCGTGTCAAGATCGGGCCGGGCTTTCGCCCATTGCGCCCGGATGTGGTCAATCTGAATGCTGTCATCGCTCATGCAAAAGGCTTTGCAGAAAATAATCTTGACGTCAAGATTTATCGCATTATCTTAACATCAAGATAAATTCAGTTTCCTCCAAAGGCCGCACAATGCCACATCCCTCCTCTCGCAGCTCCGACATTCTGCTCACCGCCCTTGCCCCCGCCATCTGGGGCTCGACCTACCTTGTCACCACCCGATTTTTGCCCGAGGGCATCCCTTTCAGCGTCGCGCTTTTGCGCGCCTTGCCTGCGGGGCTTTTGCTTCTGGTGATCCTGCGCCGCCTGCCGCCGCTGGCACTTTGGTGCAAAATCTTTGTCTTGGGGGCGCTGAATTTCACCCTATTCTGGAGCTGCCTGTTCATCGCCGCCTATCGTCTGCCGGGCGGTGTGGCGGCCACATTAGGCGCGATGCAGCCGTTGATTGTGTTGATCTTGATGCGAGTTTGGATGGGCGCGGCGCTACGCCCCTTGGCGGTATTTGCCGGGGTTGCGGGCGTCATCGGTGTGGCGCTTTTGGTGCTCACCCCCGCCGCCACATTGGATCCGCTCGGCCTCATCGCAGCCCTGATCGGCGCTTTGTCCATGGCCATCGGCACGGTTTTGACCCGCACATGGGCCCTGCCCGCCACGCCGCTCACCGTCACGGCCTGGCAATTGGTCGCCGGGGGGCTGTTGCTTTTGCCCATCGCGCTGATCCTTGATCCGCCGATGCCACAGGTGAACGCCACCAACATCATCGGCTTTGTCTATCTCGGGCTGATCGGCGGGGCTGTGACCTATTTCCTGTGGTTTCGCGGCATTGCCCGGCTGGATCCGCAAACCGTTGCGCCCTTGGGCCTGTTAAGCCCGTTCACCGCCGTGATCTTGGGCGTGGTGATTGCCCGCGAAAACCTGTCCGCGTTGCAATCCCTTGGCATGGTTGTGGTTTTGGCCTCGGTCTATCTGGGCCAATATGCGCAGGCCCCCCGCCGCATGAACCCGGCCTGAACCCTCTCCAAAGAAAACGCCCGCCGGATGTGGCGGGCGTTTTTTAGGCGGCTGTGTCGGACTGGGTCTCGGGCGGTACAGGCTTTGTCACATCCCCCAAAGCCTTCATCGCCGCGAATTGCGACAAGAACACCTGCCCGCTCAAATCCTGCAACAAATGCGATTTTTGCAGCCGATCCATCACCGGGCCTTTGACCTCGGAGAGGTGCAACTTGATCCCGGCATCATTCAAACGTCGATTCAACTCTTCGAGCGTTTCAAGCGCCGAAGAGTCGACATCATTCACCGCCGGACACATCAGAACCACATGTTTGATCACCGGGTTGTCGGCAATCCGGTCCAAAATATAATCCTCCAAGAACCGCGCATTGGCGAAATACAGGCTCTCATCCACCCGGATCGTCACCATCTCCGGCACCGTCAACACGTCATGACGGTTGATGTTGCGAAAATGCTCGGACCCCGGCACCAGACCAACCTCGGCCACATGCGGACGCGAGGTTTTATAGAGGTGCAGCGCGATGGACAGGATCACGCCCGACGACACACCTGTTTCCACCCCAAACCAAAGCGTCAACAGGATGGTGGCCAGAACGGCGGCGAAATCGGCCTTGCTATAGCCCCAGGTGGTTTTGAGGATTTTGAAATCCACCAAGGACAGCACGGCGACGATGATGGTCGCGGCCAGCGTGGCGATGGGCAAGAAATAGAGCAAAGGCGTGAGGAACAAGGCTGCAAGCGCGATGCCCACGGCGGTAAACGCCCCCGCTGCGGGGGTTTCCGCGCCCGCGTCAAAGTTGACGACAGAGCGCGCGAAGCCCCCCGTCACCGGATAGCCGCCCGAAATCGCCGCGGCGATGTTGGAGGCCCCAAGGCCGATGAGCTCTTGGTCCGGGACGATGCGTTGGCGTTTTTTGGCGGCCAGAGTTTGCGCCACGGAGACGGATTCCACAAAGCCGATGATCGAAATCAGAATGGCAGAGCCAAACAGTTGGCTCCAAATTTCCGGCGAGAAATGCGGCAAGGTCAAAGGTGGCAAGCCACGCGGCACCTCACCGACGATTTTCACGCCGTGATCGTTGAGCGAAAATGCGAATGAAATCAGCGTGGTGACCACAACGGCGGCGACAGGGCCGGCCTTGGTCGCAATATCCGCCATGCGCGGGCCCACGCCTTTGGAGATCAACAAGGGTTTCAAACCTTTGCGCACCCAAAACAAAAACGCCGTTGCCGCCACGCCGATGATCAGCGTGATGAAATTGGTCTGACCGAGGTGTTGAGCGAGCGAGATCAGCCGCTCCGGCAAGGTCTCGCCCGATGCGGAAACGCCAAAGATATGTTTGATCTGCGACGCCGCGATCAGGATGCCCGAGGCGGTGATAAACCCGGCAATCACCGGATGCGACAGGAAATTGGCAAAGAACCCAAGTCGGAAAAAACCCATCACCAACAGGATCACACCGGAAATAAACGCCAATGTGATCGCGGCGGCGGCATATTCGGCCGTGCCTTGCAATGCCATGTTGCCAACTGCCGCGGCGGTCATCAACGAGACAACCGCGACCGGCCCCACGGCCAGGGCGCGCGAGGTGCCGAAGATGGCATAGGCGACGAGCGGCAGGATCGAGGCGTAAAGCCCCATCTGCGCCGGCAGCCCCGCAAGCAAGGCATAGGCCAGAGATTGCGGGATCAACATGATCGTCACGATGATCGCCGCGATGCCGTCATTGGCGAAGGTCGAGGGCGTGTATTTCGAACCCCACTCAAGGATGGGGAGGTAACGGCGCAGTTTGCGCGGGTCAAATGACCGGGTCACAGACAAGGGACTGTCCTTTCGCTTGGACACAGGATCGGGGAGGACATCCGGGCAGAAGATGTATTCTGCCCGGATGCGTGTTTATTTCGCGTGAACTTTTTCGGGTTTGATCAACCATTCCTTACCGCGCAACATGGCTTTCCAATAGACTGGCGGTAGGATTTGTTCTTTCAAAATCCAAGCCTTACGCGTCGGCTTCGTGCCATCCAAAAGCCATTTCGGGAAAGATGGCAACAACACCCCACCATAACCGAATTCGGCCAAAACGATCTTGCCCTTCTCGACCGTGAGCGGACAGGAGCCGTAGCCATTATAGGCCGATTGCGGCGATTTCCCGTCGATGTCGGCGGCGATATTGTCGGCCACCACGGGGGCCTGCATCCGGGCTGCGGCGGCGGTTTTGGCGTTGGGCGCGTTCATCACATCGCCCAAGGACCAGATGTTGTCATACTCCTTGTGGCGCAGCGTGACCTGATCCACATCGACCCATCCGGCCGCATCGGCCAGCGGCGAGACGCGGATGAAATCGGGCGCGACCTGTGGCGGCACCACATGGATCATGTCGAAATCGACGGTGATCGTCTCCTTTGCCGCGTCGGGTTTGGCGACCTCAAAGGTGGCTTTTTTGCCCGGCCCGTCGATGGCCACCAGATTGTGGAAGAAATTCACATTGGCGCCATAGCGTGCGATGTAGCCCTCAAGTGCGGGCACATAATCTTTGACGCCAAACAACACGCCGCCCGCGTTCATGAAATCAATCTCGATATTGGGCAAAACACCGCGCGTTTCCCACTCATGCGCCGAGAGGTACAGCGCCTTTTGCGGTGCTCCGGCGCATTTGATCGGCATCGGCGGTTGGGTAAAAATCGCCTTCCCCCCCTTCAAGCCCTGCACCAATTTCCAGGTATAAGGCGCCAAATCATAACGATAATTCGAGGTCACACCGTTTTTGCCCAAGGTCTCGGTCAGGCCCTCAATCCGTGCCCAATCGAGTTTCAGCCCCGGACAGACCACAAGGCGATCATATTTCACCACCCGGCAGCCATCCAAAATCACCGCGTTGTTTTTCGGTTCAAACGCCGCCACAGCGGATTTGAGCCAATGTACCCCGCGCGGGATCAGGCTGCCCATGGTTTTGGCAGTGGTCTGCGCGTCAAACACGCCCGCGCCCACCATGGTCCATCCCGGTTGGTAATAATGCGTGCCCGCCGGATCAATGATGGCGATCTCAAGATCAGGTTTGCGCGCTTTCAGCGACGCCGCCATCGCCACACCCGCAGCCCCGCCGCCGACGACAACCACATCGAATTTGGCATCTTCGACACTGTCCGTCGGTGTCACACCGCCATTGGCGATGCGCCGTGCCACGCCCGACATGTCGTAGCCTGCGGCTTTGGTTGCGGCCAAAATATCGACCACGGATTTCTCTTTCGCCATCGCCAAAGACCACAGCGTCGTGGTGCGCGTACCCGTGCGGCAATAGCCAAACACCGGACCGGGCAATTCGGTCAATGCGGTGCGAAACGCCTCCGCCGTCTCTTCGGAAACGATGCCCGGCGTAACCGGCAAATAAAGAAATGCCAATCCTGCGGCCTCGGCCGCGCGCTGCATTTCCTCATGGGTCGGCTGATCGGCGGCCTCGCCATCCGGGCGGTTGCACACCACCGCCCGAAAGCCACGGCGGGCCAGTTTGACCATGTCGTCGATCTGAATCTGTCCCGACACGGACAATCCGTCCGTGATTTTTTTAATGTCCATCCTGCGTCTCCTCGCAAAGCAAGACGGATCCGGCTCCCGCCCGGACCTGTCCCAAAACCGTACATACCCCGTTCGGGGTCGTGGAAGCCGGGACAGAGACGCGTATGGGCGCGTCTTAGCCCCTTAGAAAATCAACCATCGCGCTCAGGTCATAGCCTGCGCCCGCGGCCTGTTCGACAATCTCATCGGCGGACAAGATGCCGATTTGTGCCAGCGCCCACGTGGTGCAAGAGCGCGTGCCAGAGCGGCAATAGGCATAGACAGGACCGTCCAGATCGGCCAGGGCCTGTGCCATATCCGCGATCAGATCGGGGGTGAATTGCCCCGGCATGACCGGCAAATAGAGGTAGCTCAGCCCAGCCGCCTTTGCCGCCTCTTCCATCACATCCGACGACAAGCCCGGCTCAACTTCCATATCCGGGCGATTGTTGATCAGCGTTTTATAACCTTTCTCGGCCAACCGTGTGACCTCGTCGGGGGTGATTTGGCTGCTGACCGTCAGTGTGTCGTTGATCTTGTTGAAATCCATGTCTGATCTCCTGATGTGCGTGGGGCCGCCCTGCCCGTTCCACGGGCCTGAAAGCGACAAAGCGGCAACGCGCCCCACGACATCAAAAGAGGTCTTAGAGCCCGTTCACCGGAACCTTCAGGAATGTCTTGCCATCCTTATCCGCCGGGGGCAACTCACCCGCGCGCATGTTGACCTGCAAAGACGGAATAATCAGCCGTGGCATCGCCAATTGTGCATCGCGTTCCTCACGGAATTTAACGAAATCGGCCTTGGTTTTGCCGCCGCCAACGTGAATGTTATGGGCCTTTTCGTCACCCACCGTGGTTTCCCACGCAATGTCGCGGCCATTCGGGCCGTAATCGTGGCACATGAACAGGCGCATGTCGTCCGGCAGGGCCAGAAGTTTTTGGATGCTGTCAAACAAGATGCCCGCATCGCCGCCCGGAAAATCGGCGCGCGCCGAGCCGCCATCGGGCATGAACAACGTGTCGCCAGTAAAGGTCGCATTGCCCATGGTGTGGGTCATACAGGCCGGGGTGTGGCCCGGCGTGTGCATGGCGAAACAGGTCATCTCGCCCACCTGATAGGTGTCGCCGTCCTTGAACAGGCGATCAAACTGCGAGCCATCGCGTTGGAATTCTGTGCCCTCGTTGAACACTTTGCCAAACACGTCCTGGACCACGGTGATGTTTTCGCCAATGCCGATCTTGCCGCCAAGCTTGTCCTGAATATAGGGCGCGGCCGAGAGGTGATCGGCGTGAACATGGGTCTCGATCAACCATTCGAGTTTCAGGCCCTGCTCCTCGATATAGGCGATGATCTCATCCGCACTTTTGTAGGAAATGCGGCCGGCGGCGTAGTCGATGTCCATGACACTGTCGACCACCGCACAGGCGTTGGAGGCCGGGTCCTTGACGACATAGGAAATCGTCCATGTTTCAGGGTCAAAAAAGGCTTTCACCTCGGGATTGACCGACATATCGACGGGATAATTCGATGCCATTTCTCTCTCCTTTTTCTCTTCGATCTGCACCAAAGGCCTCATGCGGCCCGGCGCGCGGCTTTGGCCGCCGTTAACTTCATCATAAACTTGGCGGCAAAAATCCCCGCCACAAGTGCGACAAAAAACACCCAGACATTGGCATCCAGTGCACCAAGCGCCGGAAGCGCGCCGCCCGGACAAAACCCCGCGATGCCCCAACCGACGCCAAAAACCAGGGAGCCGCCCACCAGTTTGGCGTCAATCACCCGGCTCGTCGGCACGATAAAGCGCGGCTCAAAGGCCGGGGTCTCATAGCGTTTGAACAGGGCGCGGTAGCCAAAGAAACTCACCGTCACCGCCCCGCCCATCACAAACACCAGCGAGGGGTCCCAGGTTCCGGCAAAGTCAAAAAAGTTCAACACTTTTGCCGGGTTGGCCATGCCGGACATGGAAATCCCAAGGCCAAAGATCAGCCCGGTGAGATAGGTCAGAAAATGTTTCATCACGCCCCTCCCACAACTTGGCCGAACACATGGCGGATCAAATAGACCGTCACCGCCGTGGCAAACATAAAGCTCAGCGTGGCCACAATCGAGCGCGGGCTGAGCCGCGACATGCCGCACACGCCATGGCCCGAGGTGCAACCCGACCCGTAACTCACGCCGATGCCAACGATAAACCCGCCGATGATCAGCGCCGTTTTTGACACCGGCACCTCAACCACCGGCATATGCCCGGTCAACGCCGCAAAGGCCAAAGGCCCCGAAGCCATCCCCGCCAGCAAAATCGCCCGCCACGCCCAATCCGACGAGTTCGTCGGGGTCAAAAACCCAGCCAAAATCCCGGTCGCGCCAAAAATCCGGCCCTGTAGCGCCATCAACAACACGGCGGCAGCGCCAATCAAAAGCCCACCGATGAGCGAAGCCCATGGCGTAAACTCGGTTGGCGAAAACTCCGTAATCATCCTGTCTGCCCTCCCGAAAGAGGGGCTTTGGTCTCAGCCCAATATGTCATCTGTGCATGTCCTCCTACGCGGGTTTCCCGCTTGTCTGCGCTCAGTCTATGCGAGCGCAAACGCAGCTGTCGGTGAGTTTGTCACATAAGGGGGCTGGATGGGGGAATTTGTGGGCGATGGGGTGAGGACAGAGTGAGCGCTCTTTTTAGCGGTCAGACCTATGTTGGTGGCCCGACGCAGCGATTAAAGCAAAGTCCTACGGAGAAAAAAGCTGGCATTAAGGGCTGCAAGGATGGATGACGGCTACGCCGGACAAAACGGACCTTGCTCATTCTGGCTACTTGTTGCTTTTGATGCTCGACCGAAGAAATTTCGACGCTGACCGAAAGTGACTCGGTCCCGCGGCTTCTGCCCGGCGGCCGGGGGTCACGTATTGCTGCAAAAACGCATCTATCGAAACCTGAGGGATGATCTCGGTCTCATTGAGTGTCGCCGGGTTTTGGCCTTTGTAGGTTGTCAGAAAACCTTGATCGAGCAGATAGCGCAGCGTCGGACTTGAGACCCGCAATTTTCGAGACATCTCCCGGTAGGTCAGCCCGGAGAATGAGATCGCCTGCATCGCATTTTTAAGTGCGTCGAGGTGAACAATCGCCCCTGCCAATCCTGTCTTGCCACGAAGCAACCCCACGCATGGCACCTTCCGCGTCGCCAAGAGATGCAGGATTTCGGAACTCCGGTCATGTCTTTCTCGGCGCCGCGCCGCGCTATGACGGGTCCGATCAGGGATGATTCGACACCTGTGCCACGCTGGCGCTCCGCTGTTCGACGCCGATGGTGGCGGTCGGCGAGGTACTCATGCATCACGGGCGTCGGCGCAGGCTCGCGGATGTGCTGACCTGTCTGCGCGAGGGGTTGACCATCGACTGGATCGGCACGCGCGCCCTACCCAATGCCGCACGCCGCCTCAAGGGGGCCTCTGATATGGCGCGGTTCTACCCTGAAGAGCGGCTGCGGATTAAAACTGGCTTACGGCTAAGAAATCACTGTCAAAATCGACTGCGCCGCGATGTGCGTGCCGGGGGTTGCTTTCATCTGCTCAGAGATGGTCTTGAGATGGGCCAACATCGCCGTGTCACCCAAAAGCGCGGTGATCACCTCACGCAATTGTTCGGGCGTCCAGTCGTTGCGCTGCAAAAACGCACCAGTGCCAGTCTGTTGTGCGCGCAGCCCGTTGTCATGGCCATCCCAACAATAGGGCATCACCAGAGACGGCACACCAAAATACATTGCCTCACAATAGCTGTTGTTGCCGCCATGATGGATGAACAAATCCGCTTGCGACACGATCGAGGGCTGCGGGAACCAACTGCCCAGATACACATTGTCCGGCACTTGGCTATAGCTTTCCAAAAAGCCACCGACATTGACAAAGAACCGGGCGGGAATCGTGGCAAACACCGCGATCATCCGCGCAAACAGATCGGTGTCGATGGCGCCAAGGCTCCCAAAGCTCATATAAACAATCGGCCCCTCGTTGATGGGCAAAGGCGGCGGGTCGAATTGCGCCTCTTCGCGCACGCAGCCTTCGAGAAACACGAAAAGACGCTCGTCCAGCGGCACCAGACGGTCATGGCGGATCGCCGTGGGGGCCAACAATAGGTTCAAATAGGGCGAAGGTTCCAAAAACAACCCCGCAGCCAAAGGCGGCAGGCCGCGCTGACCTCGGAACGTATTATATCTGAGATGCGCCGGGGCCGTGACCTCAAGATAGCGCGCCTCAAAGGCCGGACGCGCAGGGTCGTGTGCGGCCATGCCCGAGAGATAGGGCGGGACATGTGCATCAGGGATTTCGGTTTCGGTACAGGACACCACCCGCACCCACGGCACGCCCGCATTGGCGATGGCCGGAAACATGATGACGTTGTCGAGCACAATCCCTGCGGGTTTGATCCGTTTAAGCAGGGTCTCAAGCCCATCCTCGGCCCGGATGGCCGTGTCCACGATCGCGTCCCAAGTGGGCGCAACATAGCTGTGCAGTTGTGCCATGGGATCTTGGTTGAAATGGGCGACATGGGCGGTGACAAAGCTCTGCCATGTATCCTCGGTTTGCGGCTGCGAGGGCGCGGTGTCCGGAAGTTGGTATTCCTTAAACCCGTATTCGGCAAAAACACCGTTGAAACCGGGGTGACACAGGAACACCGGGACGGCACCATGGCGTTGCAACTCCTGAGCAATGCCAACGCAATTGAGAGCGGAGCCAAAACTGGCTTCGGGGAAAAGGGCAATAATGGGCTTCGTCATAAAGAGCCTCCGCGCGCGAGGGGTAGAATGCCGCGATTGACCGTTTGCGGTTTGCGGATCTGGCTGCGCCGTAGATGCAGCACCATTTGATCGGCGGCAAGCTGAAGTTGCATCCGCTCCAGACTGTCGAGAATACCCAAATGTTCATTCAGCGATTGGCGCAGACGAAAATCCGCGATGGTGTGATCCTTTTGCGTCGAGAGGCGCAGGCGCTGGTGGGCCAGCAAGACGCCGCGAGCAAAACGGTTGCCGGAGCTTTCTGCAATGAAGCTGTGAAAGGCACAATCCAAGCGTAGAAAGGCCGAGGAACTGAGCTTGCCATCAGGGCGTTGGAGAAACTCTTCCATCTGTTGCCGCATCAGACCGATCTTTTGGCTGTCGACCTGAAAACCCGGCGTCAAAATGGCCTGTGGTTCAAGCGTCAATCGAAATGCGAGACTTTCCTCAATTGCGTTTGGCGTGTCCAACATCGGCTGAAACGCCCAGGCGCGGCCCGGCAGTTGAACGACGATTCCATCTGAGGACAGTATTTTTAGAGAATTTAGTACAGACGATCTTGGCGCGCCATAGCGCCGAACAAGCGCGCTGACCGACTGAACATCCGAAAGGCGGCGCTCAGCCCGATCCGAAAGAATACGCGCCGCCAAAGACCCCTCCATATCGTCAAGATCAGAGGAGATGTCCGCCGACAGCGCATCCGGCGGGAGATTAAGGAAAAACCCACCCTCCTCTCGTTTTTGAACAATTTCCTTTTGTTCCAGCAATTTAAGAGCAGATCGAATGGGCGTCCGAGACACGCCGCAAGCCTCGGACAAGACCGATTCCGGGAGGTGATCACCCTTGCTCAAATCGTGCTCCAGAATGAACTCGATGATCTGGCGGGCCAGCTTGAGGTGGTTTTGACGCGTATTACTGCGCGATATCGGCATGAGCCTCTCCTTTGAGGCAGGGGTTTTGGGCCCTAAGAGTCCGACCAACCAGCCGACACCAAAAAAGACCGCAAAAACAAATTGACGTATAATTTCCACGATTAATACTGAGACTATAGCGATCGTAAAGAATCGCAACACAAATTACCGGGCCACGGTCCGGACAGTCCAACAGACCCTTTGGAGGTTACGTTTATGATACGACACACACTGCACAGCGGTGTTTGCTTGACCGTGACACTGGCTGCGATGGCCGCACCTGTCTTGGCTGAGCCGCTCACCGTGTCAAACTGGGATGGCTATATGGCCGCCGATGCGATTGACACGTTTAACGCCGCAACCGGCAACGAAGCCGAGTTGGTGTTGCACGCTACAAACGAAGAAATCATGGGCAAATTGATCGCGTCAAAAGGCGCAGGCTATGATGTTGTCTTTGTGTCCTCACCGTTTGCCGAAGTCTTGCACAACCTTGGTTTGGCCGAAGAGCTCGACCACGACAAAATCCCCAACATCGCCAATCTCTACACCGAAGCCACCGAGCTGCCGCATGATCCGGGCAATGTGTTCTCACTGCCGTATGCTTGGGGTACGACCGGGCTGTGCTATCGCTCCGATTTGGTTGCGGAACCGACGTCCTGGTACGATCTTTTGGAACCGACAGAGACCGTGTCCGGCAAGACCACCATGCTCGCAACCGACCGTTGGTTGCTGGCCGCTGGTCAATTGGCGCTTGGCTATTCGGTGAACGAAACGGATCCCGACAAAATGGCCGAAGTGCGTGATCTTCTGATCAAAGCCAAAGGCACTTTGTTGGCCTATGACGACACCACATTCTACGCCAAACTTGTGTCCGGCGAGGCGGAGTTGGTGCAGGCGTGGGATGGCTGGTGCAACTACGGCATCGGCGAAAATGCCGACATCACATATATGATCCCGACTGAAGGCTCTGATCTTTGGGTCGACACGATGGTGATCCTGAAGGCGTCTGAGCACAAAGACGCAGCCTATGCATTTGTGAACTACATTCTGGATGCCGAAAATCACCGCTGGGCTGCCGAGAATATCCTCTACAAAGTGCCGAACAAGGCCGCGATGGACGGTGTGGACCCGGCACTGATCGAGACATACCCGAACATGGGCATGGCCCCGGCGGACATGTTGAAATTTGAGCAATTGCGTGACGTGGGAGCCGCGCAGCGCGACTATTCCCGCCTTGTCTCCGAGATCAAAGCGAACTGATCCAAACACGCCTCGCTCCCTTTTGGTCCCGCCTCTCCCCAAGGGCGGGACCATCCCCCCCCAATCGCACAAAATGATGCTGGCTCGTTCAGCACAGGGATCTTCTATGTCCACTGACCGCCGTCCCATGATCTTGATGACCCCGGCCATGCTTTGGCTGTTTGGGTTGATGGTTGTGCCCTGTGTGCTCATCCTCGTGCTCGCCTTTTTCCGGCGCGGCGTTTACGGCGGGATTGAGTATACGGTCACACTTGAAAACCTCGCGCTGGTGTTTGACCCGCTGTATTTCAAGATTTTCCTGAAATCCGCCGGGATCGCCGGGCTCTCTGCCGCCATTGCCTGTGTACTGGGCTATGCTGCGGCCTATGCCATTGCCGCGATGCCACGTCGCCACCAATCCATGCTGTTGTTCTTTGCCGTGCTGCCGTTCTGGTCGAACTATCTGGTGCGCACCTATGCGTGGATCGTGTTGCTGAACCGCGAAGGCTTGATCGTGAACCTCGCGCGCTGGCTTGGGTTTGAGGGCGAATTGCCCAGCATGTTGTACTCCGAGCAAGCCGTGATCATCGGTTTGGTCTACAACTATCTGCCCTTCGTCATTCTCAGCTGTTACGCGCCACTGTCGCGTCTGAACCCCGATATTTCCGAGGCCTCGCGCGATCTGGGCGCGTCTGGATGGACCACGTTTCGCCGTGTGACGCTGCCAATGACGGTGCCGGGGATTGCCACGGGGTTTGTCTTTGTCTTCGTCCTCTCGATCGGCAATTTCGTGACCCCCGCGCTGCTTGGTGGAGGCCAGTTCCAGATGATCGGCAACCTTGTCTACGCCCAATTCCTGACCGCGAATGATTGGCCGTTTGGTGCGGCGCTCTCGATGGTGTTGATCGCGGTGATGCTGGGTCTCTTGATGTTGCAAGCTGTGGTGGCCGAGCGCGCCTCTGGTCGCAAAGGAGCGCAAAATGGCTGATCGCAACACATTCCGCCTGATGTTGATCATCCTCGGCGTGATCTTCGCCTTTCTCTACATCCCGATTTCGGTGCTGGTGGGCCTGTCCTTTAACGAAGGTGGCCTCCCGACCGCTTGGACCGGATTTTCGTTCAAATGGTATGGTGCCTTGCTTGAGAATGAAGACATCCTCAAAGCGGCGGGCAACACTTTGATCGTGGCGATTTTTTCGACCCTCTTGTCCACGCTTTTGGGCAGCCTTTTGGCCATCGGCGTCGAAATCCGCCGTCGCAATGGCAAATGGTTGGAAACCCTCATTTTCGCCCCGATGATCATTCCCGACATCGTTTTGGCCATCGCTTTGTTGTCGTTTTTCTCGCTGATTGGCGTGAAGATGGGGCTGCATACGATCATCGTCAGCCATGTCGTGTTCAACCTGGCCTTTGTCTGTGCCGTGGTGCGGGCGCGGTTGAAAAACTTTGACTGGTCGATTGTCGAAGCCTCCGCCGATCTCGGCGCCTCGACATTCACCACGCTCAAACGCGTCATCATTCCGGTGTTGATGCCCGCCATCGTTGCGGGCGCGCTTTTGGCCTTCACCCTCTCGGTTGACGAATTCATCATCGCCTTTTTCACCGCCGGGGCCGGACGCGCCTCAATCACTCTGCCGATGCAGATTTTCGCGATGATCCGCTTTGGGGTGACCCCTGAAATTAACGCTCTGGCCACGCTGGTGATGGCGGTCTCGGTGATCGCACTGGCCCTCTCCCAACGACTGAACAAAGGAGGCTTGCCCGGCCAATGACCCAATCGTTTTTAAGCATCAAAGACGTCTCCAAGACCTTTGGCACTGTGCAAGCTGTTGATGGCCTGTCGCTGGACATTCGCAAGAACGAGTTCTTCGCGCTCCTCGGTGCATCGGGCAGTGGCAAAACCACGCTGTTGCGCATGCTCGCAGGGTTTGAAGACCTCTCGGCCGGTGACATCACGCTGGAGGGCACATCCATCGCCGGACTCGCGCCCAACCAGCGGCCTTTGAATCTGATGTTCCAATCCTACGCGCTGTTCCCGCATATGACCGTGGCGCAAAACATTGCCTACGGGCTTGAAATGGACCGTCTGCCGAAAGCGGAAATCGCAGCGCGGGTCAATGAGATCCTTGAGGTCATTCAGCTCGGCCATTTGGCCAAACGCAAACCCGAACAACTTTCGGGTGGGCAACGCCAACGGGTCGCCCTGGCGCGGGCTTTGGTGAAACGGCCAAAGGTGCTTTTGCTCGACGAACCGCTCGGCGCGTTGGACAAAAAACTGCGCAGCGAGATGCAGCTTGAACTCAAACGGTTGCAGCATGAGTTCGGTATCACCTTTATCATCGTGACGCATGACCAAGAAGAAGCCCTGGTTATGGCCGACCGCATCGCCATCATGAAGGATGGCAAACTTTTGCAGGTCGGCACCCCGCATGACATTTACGAAGCGCCGCAAAGCAAATTTGCCGCCGACTTTATCGGGGTGATGAATTTCCTGCCTGTCGAGAAAAAAGGCACCAATTTCGTTGGCGCGGATGGCAGTGTGATCCGATCCGAAAGCGTGACCGAGATCGCCAAGAATGGCGCGGCCATCGCCGCCATTCGTCCAGAACGGCTCCATGTCACCGGCACCGGCGAAAACCAGTTGAGCGGTGAGATCGCCGCGGTGGCCTATCACGGTCTTGATCTGTTGCTGCATATCAAAACGCCGCTCTCTGACACGCCGGTGATCTCGCGGATGACCGCAGATGAGGCGGACGGCCACGCCCCCGAGGTCGGCCAAAGCATCACCGTGCAGTGGTCCGCCAAAGACACCCATATTTTCCCAAATTGAACCCCGTCAAAGGAGTCACCATGGAACAGAAAACCTTCGCCCTTTTCCCCGAAGCCGCCTACGGTCCCGCGTTGAATTCGGTCGGGATTGCACAAGCCTTGACCAAAATGGGACATAAAGTGGTATTCCTGTCCGATCCGGGCTTTGTCGAGATTTACCAAGGCTACGGATTTGAGGCCCATCCCGTGGCCCTCTCGGAACCGATGCCACCCGAACAGATGGCGAAATTCTGGGAAGATTTCATCAACGGTCACATCCCCAATTTCCGCAAAGCGCCGATTGATCAGATCGACAATTACGTCAAGGAATGTTGGGAGGCGATTGTTGACAGCGCCAAATGGGCACAAAAAGATTTGCCCGCCGTTTTGGACCGGATCAAACCCGACGTGATTGCCGTCGATAACGTCATCCTGTTCCCGGCGATCAAACAATATGGCGTACCATGGGTGCGGATCATTTCGTGTTCTGAAAACGAGATCGAAGACCCGGCCATCCCGCCGCATCTCTCCGGCATGTCGGAAAACGACACCGAGGGCCACGCAGCCTTCCGCGCCAAGTTCGAAGACGTCATTGCCCCGATCCATGCGGATTTTAACGCCTTCCTCGCAGAGTGCGGCGAAGACGCGTACAAGATCGGCGAGTTTTTCGAAGCCTCCCCCTACATGAACATGATGCTCTATCCGCAGCCGCTGACCTACAAGCGTGAGACCCCTCTTGACCCGGCGCGGTTCCAGTACCTCGAAGGCTGCGTGCGCGAAGATGCCGCCTATGAAGTGCCAACATTTGCCGCCAACAACGACGGTCCGCTGCTTTATGTCTCCTTCGGCTCGCTGGGTTCTGGCGACACCGACCTTTTGAAACGGCTGATCACCCTGATCGGCAAGACCCGCTATCGCGCCTTGTTCAATGTCGGCGATTACAAAGACGAATACTCCGACATCCCGCCCAATGTGATCATCGAAAGCTGGTATCCGCAGCCCTCCGTCATCCCGCAAGTCGATGCGGTGATCCATCATGGCGGCAACAACTCCTTCACCGAGTGTCTGTATTTTGGCAGACCCGCAATCATCATGCCCTATGTTTGGGATGGCCATGACAACGCAATGCGCGTGCAAGAAACCGGCTACGGTTTCCGTTCGGATCGCTATGAATGGAGTGACGAAGAAATGATCGCCAAGATCGAGGCCTGTCTGACTGATACAGACATGGCCGACCGCCTGGCCATGATTTCCAAGCATATGCAGTCCTGCGAAGGGCCCCTTAAAGCCGCGAAACTATTGGCGGGGTTGGTCGCATGACAAACCTTTCCTCTTCCGCGCCGCATATTCACGGTGCCGCCACGTTTGACGATCTCGCGGATTGGGGCGCACAGCCCGATGCCCTTGCAGGTGCATCGCAGTCCACCGGGCGGCTCCTGTTCAAAGGGCCAAACAATAGCCCCGAAACCGGCATTTGGGTCTGTACCCCCGGCACATGGCGGCTTTCGGTGCCGCGCGACGAGTTTTGTTACTTTATCTCCGGGCGCGCCCAATACCGCAGCGATGACGGCGAGGTGATCGACATCACCCCCGGCACCGCTGTGGTGTTTAAGGCCGGATGGACCGGCGTGGCCGAGATTTTTGAGACAACCCGCAACAGCTACATGCTCACCTAAGGGATTTGAGAGATGACAACACCTGTTTTAAGAAACCCGACTGCGCTCACCGAGACCGTCGATTGGGGCATCATCCCCACCATGATCGAGGGCGAGTCCCACGTCAGCGGCGTGGTGATGCACAAAGGGCCTGAGGGCCAGTCTGAATGCGGGGTGTGGATTTGCACCCCCGGCACATGGGAGTGCCATGTGACCTCTGACGAGTTCTGCCATTTCCTTGAGGGGCGCTGCACCTATGTCCATGAAAGCGGTGAGGTGATTGAAATCACCCCCGACACGGCGGCGTTTTTCCCGAAAGATTGGAAAGGCGTCTGCACCGTCCATGAGACCATCAAAAAGGTCTATATGATCCGATGACCGTGCTCTGTGCCCCCACCAAACTTGATCCGCCCATTGCTTCGTTTCTGGCGCGCCATGGGCAGGCTGCGGCACAGGTGTCGGCGCTGCCCGGCGATGCCTCGGCGCGGCGGTATTTCCGCCTGACGGATACGGGGCTGTTGTTGATGGATGACCGCACCGACCCGGTGGGCTTTGCCGCGTTCCTGCGGTTGGCGCGGCATCTGTCGAGCTTGGGCCTGAGCGCCCCGCGGGTTGTGGGGGTAGACCCGGCGGTGGGGCTTGCCCTGATCGAAGATTTCGGCACGGCGACCTATGGCAATTTGCTAACCTCCGGGCATGATGAAACCGAGCTTTATGAATTGGCGATTGATGCTTTGGTGCATCTGCACAGCCAACCGACCGCAATTGAGGTGACCGTTCCGGCCTATGATCGGCCGGTTCTGCTCGAAGAAGTGTCGCGGTTCTCCCATTGGTTCGTCCCGGCGTTTCGCCCTGATCTGGACGCGACTGTGTTCGACGCCCGGTTCTCACGGCTCTGGGACACCGCCTTTGCGCCACTGGACGAGCAGTTGAACGCTTTGGTTCTACGTGACTTTCACATCGACAACCTGATGTTGTTGACCGATCGCCAAGGCGTCGCGCGCTGTGGCCTGCTCGATTTCCAAGACGGCGTGATCGGCGCGGGGGAGTATGATCTCATGTCCCTGCTGCAAGATGCGCGCCGCGATTTGGCACCCGGATTGGAACAGGCGATGTTGGATCGGTACCTCACCGCCATCCCGGACCGTTGCGGCAGCAAAGATGAGATCCTGCACCGATATCACCTTTTGGCGGCACAGCGGCACACCCGCTTGGCCGGACAATTCCTGCGCCTGTGCAAACGCGATGGCAAGCCCGGCTATCTGACCTTCATGCCCCGCGTGATACGCCAGATGCAGACCGCCTTAGAGGCCGCCAATCTCTATGAGATCACAGATTTTATTGACCAGACGTTGCCCGGCTGGCGCGACGCTGGACCCGCATTTTCGCGGATGAATACGTAAGGATACCGCTATGACTGACATTCTCAACGCCTGTTATTTTGTGTCGCCAGACTTCACCAAAAGTGCGGGGGGCACACAGGATGTGATCGACCCGGCGACGCTCAACACCGTTGGCCAGCGCGCGGAAGTGACGGCGTCGGAGATCGACGCGGCCCTCACTGCCGTGGCAGCGGCGCAATCGAAATGGCAGGCGACGGATGCCAAAAGCCGCGCCAAGATGCTGCACGATCTCGCCAATTTCATTGAGACCGCCGACCTCACCCATTGCGCCATCGTGATGAGCCGCGAAATGGGCAAGCCCTATCCCGAAGCCATCGGTGAACTGGCCAATTGCGCACCGATTTTTCGCTACTACGCCGAAATGGCGCGCGACGAGGCCGGCAAAGTCGCGGGCACCACTCAAATCGGCTCGCTGCAATTCGCCAAATATGAACCGCTGGGCATTTCCGTACATATCATGCCGTTTAACTTTCCAGTGTTGTTGATGTGCTGGACTGTGGCTGCGTCCTTGGCCGCAGGGAACGGCTGTGTCATCAAACCGGCCGAGGCGACAACGCTCTCGACGCTGGAATTTATGAAAGTGTTCCGTCGTCTGCCCGAAGGCCTTGTGGCCTGTCTGCCCGGCGGCGCCGAAGTCGGCAAGGCACTGGTCGCAAGCCCTCGCACCCATGCGGTGGCCTTCACCGGCTCCGTGGCCGCAGGTCAAGCCGTGGCCATGGCCGCCGCGTCCAAACTCAAACCGGCCGTGATCGAGGCGGGCGGCTCCGACCCGATGATCATCTCCGCTCATGCGCCAATCGACGTGGCCGCCGCCGGGGCAGTGACCGGGGCCTTCCACATGTCGGGTCAGGTTTGCACCTCGACCGAGCGGCTGTACGTCGTCGATGCGGTGCACGATGCCTTTGTCGCGGCGTTCAAAGCCGAAACCGCACGTCTTCGCATCGGCAATGGGTTGGATAAATCCGAAATCGGTCCGCTGGTGAGCAAAGCCGCCCGCGATAAGGTGGAACGCCTTGTGGCCGATGCGCTCGCCAAAGGTGCCACGCTGGTCTGCGGCGGGCGCGTGCCGCCGTCCCAGACCACCGGATGGTTTTACGAGCCAACGATTTTGACCAATTGCACCACCGAGATGGACATCCTGCATGAGGAATGTTTCGGCCCGGTCGCCGCGATTGTGCGGGTGCCGGATTTCGATGCCGCCATTGCGGGCGCCAATGCCTCTGAATTCGGCCTTGGCGCGTCTATTTTCACCACCTCGCTCGAAGAGGCCCATGAGGCGCATGAGCTGCTTGAGGCTGGGATGGTTTGGATCAACAACCCGATGATTGACAATGATGCCCTGCCCTTTGGCGGCTGGAAAAACTCCGGTATTGGGCGCGAGTTGGGGCGGATGGGGCTTGAGACCTTCCGCCGTTCGAAAATGGTGATCTTGGACCACAAACCGGTGCGGCAAGACTGGTGGTATCCTTACCCGGATGACTGGTTCCTGGATGCAGGCGGGCGCAAAATTTCCTAATCGGGAGGCAGAGATCATGCAGACGACCGAACTTTATATCGACGGCGCTTTTGTGGCCCCGGCTGAGGGCGACAGCTTTGAGGCGATCAATCCGGCCACCGAAACGGCCTTTGCCCGCATTGCTGCGGGCGGGGCAACGGATGTGGACCGGGCCGTGCGTGCCGCGCGACGGGCCTTTGACCAGGGTCCGTGGCCAACCCTGCCCGCAACTGCGCGCGCAGCGGCGTTGCGGCGCATCGCGGCGGGGATCAAAGCGCGGCTGCCGGAAATCGCAGCGGTCGAGACCCGCGACAATGGCAAGCCGATTCCAGAGGCCGAATGGGACATTGGCGATGCGGCCTTTGTGTTTGAATATTACGCCGAACTGGCCGAGGCGCATGAGCGCGACGGAGCAACCACCGTCGATGTCGGCGATCCCACATTCACCAGCACGGTGTCCACCGAACCTTTGGGGGTGGTCGGTGCCATCACGCCATGGAATTTCCCGATGCTCATGGCAGTTTGGAAAGTCGCTCCGGCGCTGGCGGCGGGCTGTACGGTGGTGCTCAAACCCTCAGAATTCTGTTCGCTGAGCTGCGCGCTTTTGGCCGAAGTCATTGATAACGCCGATCTACCGCCCGGCGTCTTTAACCTGATCACCGGCACCGGGCCGGAGGCCGGCGCACCGCTGTCCGATCACCCGCTGGTGGACAAGCTCGCCTTTACCGGGTCGACCGCAACCGGGCGCAAAATCATGACGGCGGCGGCGGCGGGCATCCGCACCGTGTCCTTGGAACTTGGCGGCAAATCCCCCTTTGTCATTTTCGCCGACAGCGACATCGACAAAGCAGTCGAATGGATCATGTTCGGCATTTTTTGGAACAAGGGCGAGGTGTGTTCCGCCACTTCCCGCGTCTTGGTCGAGCGCAGCCTCTATCCCGCTTTGCTCGCGCGGCTAAAACAAGCGGCAGAGGCAATCACGATTGGCGCCGGAGACGCGCCAGGCGTCAAACTCGGGCCGATTGTGTCAAAGCCTCAATATGACAAAGTCATGGCCGCGATTGCGGCGGGCAAAGCCACAACGGCGCGACTGGTGAGTGGGGGCGGACGTCCCGAAGGGGTTGAGACCGGCTATTACATCGCGCCCACGATCTTTGCCGATGTGCCACGTGAGGCCGCGATTTGGCGCGAGGAAATTTTTGGCCCCGTTGTTTGCGTGAACCCGTTTGACACCGAAGACGAAGCCCTCACACTGGCCAATGACAGTGTGTATGGGCTTGCCGGTGCGGTGATGTCGGACGATCTGGAGCGCTGTGAACGGGTCGCGGCCAAGCTGCGCGCGGGGGTCATTTGGGTCAACTGTTCGCAGCCCACATTCACGCAAGTGCCATGGGGCGGCTATAAATCCTCAGGCATCGGACGCGAATTGGGCACGGCGGGTTTTATGGCCTTTCGCGAGACCAAACAGATCACCCGCTATGACCACACCCAAACCTGGGGTTGGTATTTAGATCCGGCAGACCCGTCATGAGCCAGACACCGATTGCCGCCGTTGTGCTTGCGGCTGGAAAAGGCACGCGGATGGGCTCTGATCTGCACAAGGTACTGCACCCTTTGGCCGGGCGGCCAATGTTGGACCATTTGCTCGACAGTTTGGACGAGCTCGGCGCGTCCCAGCGGGTTTTGATCGTCGGCGCAGGGCGGGAGCAGATCACGCGGGCCTATCCCAACGAAACAACCGCGCTACAAGAACCGCAGCTTGGCACAGCCCATGCGGTGCAAATGGCAGCGCCTGCGCTCAAAGCGTTTCACGGCGTGGTGCTTGTGCTATATGGCGATGTGCCCTTGGTCACCACGGCGACAATGCGGCGGCTATGTAAGGCGGTCGATGCAACCAATGCCATGGCGGTGTTGGGCTTTCGCCCAAACGACACGCGTAGCTATGGCCGCCTTGTTACCGATGCCAAAGGCGGGTTGGAGCGGATTGTTGAGCATGCCGAGGCCACGGACGGAGAACGGAGCATCGGGCTTTGCAATTCCGGCATTGTCGCCCTGCGCTCTGACATCCTTTGGCCGTTGTTGGCCACCGTGAAAAATGACAACAGCAAAGGCGAATATTATCTCACCGACCTTGTCGCCCTCGCCCGCGCCGATGGTCACTCTGTGGCCTGTGTCGAAGCGGATGAGGACGAGGTCACGGGCGTCAATTCCCAAGCCGAACTGGCCGCTTTGGAACAACGCCTGAGCAGAGTAGGAGGCATGCGATGACAAGCGACATGCGGTTGAGCGCTGCCCAACCCCTTCCGTTTTGGACTACGACCGTCCCGACTTTGCCCGCTTGCCTTCCGGCCACCTCCGATCTGTCCTGTGATTTGGCGATTGTCGGCGGTGGCTTTACCGGATTGTGGAGTGCGCTGAAGGCCCGCGAACGTCACCCTGACGCTACGATTGTTGTGCTTGAGGCCAAGCGATGCGGCCAAGACGCCAGTGGGCGCAATGGCGGCTTTTGTGCCCCATCTATTTCGCATGGCGTGTCCAATGCGCTCACCCGCCACACAGGCGAGGCGGAGCGATTGATCCGGCTTGGACGTGACAATCTTGATCACTACGCACGAGACCTTGAGCACTACGGGATGAATGCGGGGTTTGAGCGCTCCGGCAAACTCAATGTCGCAGCAACGCCATGGCAGGCACAGGGGTTGCAAGACATGGCGCGCAACTATGCCCGCTTTGGCATCGAACACAGTCTGCTGTCAGGTGCGGAGTTGGCCGATAAACTCGACAGTCCGGTCTATTCCGCCGGTCTGTTTGAACCGAATTATGCGCTGGTTGATCCGGCGCGCACAGTGGCCGAGCTGCGCCGGGTCTGTTTGCAGCAAGGTGTTACGATTTGCGAAAACTCCGGTGTCTCCAAGCTGTCCCGCGATGGCACCGTCCTCCAGTTGGACACCGCCCAAGCGGTGATCCGCGCCAAACAGGTGATCTTGGCGACGAACGCGGCCAAGCCCTTGCTCAAGCGCCTGAGCTTGTCCTTCATCCCAATTTTTGATTACTCGCTGGTGACCGAACCGATGACCGAGGCGCAATGGGCCAGCATCGGTTGGACAGACCGCTATGGTATCGCTGATTGCGGCAACCAGTTTCACTATTTCCGCAAAACCGCCGACAATCGGATGCTTTGGGCCGGGTATGACGCGATTTATCACTACGGCAGTGATCGCAGTGACGCCTTGTTGCAGCGCGACGAGAGTTTCCAGCGGCTGGCAGACCAGTTTTCGGCCGCCTTCCCGTCCCTTGCGGATGTGCGATTTGACCACGCCTGGGGCGGTATCATCGACACCTCGGCCCGCACCACCTTTTTCTCTGGTTTGGCCTATGGTGGTCAACTGGCCTATGCAATGGGCTTTACCGGACAGGGCGTCTCCGCCAGCCGCTTTGCCGCCTTGACCATGTTGGATCTGTTGAATGGGGCCGACACTGAACGCACGCGGTTGAAAATGCCACGCCGCTGGGCGGTGCCTTTTCCGCCCGAACCGATCCGCAGCATGGCCGTCAAAATGGCACAAAAAGATTTGGCCCGCGAAGATGAAACAGGCCACCGTGGCGCTACTCTGCGCCTTCTGGATGCCTTTGGCATTGGCCTCGCATCTTGACGCTACATTTTGATAGGACAGATATGACGAACCCCGCCCATGTGATTGCCTTTGAAACAAATGGCGCCCCGCGCGCAACCCGCGTGGACGATCCCGCCTTGGTCGATGCGCCCTATGATAGCAAAAGCTGGCGCTGTTTTGAAAGCACAGATGGACGCGCGCTCAGCGGCATTTGGGAAGCTGGCCCGCATTTGGAACGCTGCGCCTGCGACTATGACGAGATGTGTCATATTTTGGAGGGCCAAGTGCGCCTGACGGATGCAGAGGGTGCGCAGCGGGTCTTTGGTCCCGGTGACAGTTTTGTTGTGGCGGCTGGTTTTGTCGGCACATGGGAAAATCTGACCCATGTGCGCAAGGTGTTTTTCATCCTGACTGCCGCTGCCATCTAACGCCTCTGTCTCGCCGTGGCCGAACCGGCTTGGGACAGCGCCACTTTAGAGTGAGCTGTCTGAACGGATCATAGCGCCACAGCATCGTCTAAAGGATAAATCGGGCGCGGAACGCGACAATACTTTAAACGCCCACCCCGCGGGCTGGCCAAGCCGCCACCATCAACAAGGGCAATGCGTGCAGCATAGGGCGAATAGGCCGCCCGGAAAGCCTGTACCAGTGTTGAGTGTCATCCGGCGGTGCATGGTCGGCTATAGGCGCGAGCTTTGATTGAAACTCCGCGTCTACGGCTTCGTCGAATTGAGGTGCCCCTAGATTTGTAGACGCTTTGCGTCGCGGCTGATATTCAAAGTCTTGAAGGATTTGAAGGACGGGAAATGTGCCAGAAAAAACCTTCGCTGGCTTTTGAGCAATGGCGTCACGTGATCCGGTAACTCGTCGCGCAACATCGTACATCAAATCCTCGCGTTTACGGCTCTGTGTTGCGTCGAGAGGATACGGAAGATAGCAACCTCGTTTTAGTTGATCCTATGCCAGAAACCACTCTTTTCGATTTGGGAGGCTTACAGGACGCTCTCGCAGAGGCCTTGAACGTCAAGGTTGATGTCAAGACGCCTGGAGATCTTCCGGAGCGGATCAGTGATCGCGCGCGTGTTGCGGGAAGCCGTTCCGGTTTGACGGCGACAAGCGCCTCTGATGCTCGTTGAAAGGCAGATGAGTTCAATTGCGACGCAGGCAAAGAAGGCCAAAACGGCCCAGAGGAGACAGTCACCGCCCCCGCCAACGCCGCGTTGCAGCTTTCGCCTTCCAGACGTTCATGCGCCTCGCAGCATTTTTCCGACCGAGCGGCGACTGTGCGGACAAAACCGCCCGTCACTTTTGTAATGTGAAGGACGGCATTGGATCGTGTTTCTACCTGCGAGAAGTGGCGCGCCCGTGGCTCTGTCGTGCTCTAGGAAGCGCTGTTGCCACCCTATGTATGGCGTCAGTCGTGAAAAAACCGCGTTAGCAACTCTGCAATCGGCTTCGGTGTTTCCATCAAAGCCAGGTGTGGCCCGTCGATCCAATCGAGCGTGGTACGGCCGATGCCATCCGCCAGAGCGATCGAGGCCTTGGGGTCAACCATCTGATCCTGCTGATTGCCAAGTACCAACGTATGAGCGCGAATATCTGCCAGATCGCTTGAGACATCGACTTGGAGGTCGAGTTCGGCCTGCCGCGCGATACCTTGCCAGTTGCTGCTTGCCACCATTTCGGCAACGACCGACTCCATATCGTCTATTCCTGCGAGGAAGGCGCGGCTGAAGCCTGTCAACAGCATGAGCCGTGCGAGCGATGCCGGGTCCCGCCGTGCAAGATCCGCCCAGTGCCGAAACTGCATCTGCGACCGAGGATCAGCTCCAGTGACAAAGCCACCGACTAGGACGAGCCGTTCGATCCTGTCTGGCTGGCGGGCCGCAAGCCGAGCTGCAACAGCAGCGCCGAGGGAGAAGCCCAACAAATCGAAGCTCTCGACGCCGGCATGGTCCACCGCAGCCAGCACTTGCCCGGCCAGCCGGTCCAGTGTCAGGGCCTTGGCGGGATCATCTGTCAGCCCGGCCCCTGCGTAATCAGGCCGGATTACCCTTCGGGCAGACAGGTAGGGCATCACGCCAGAAAAGTTCGCCTCACCGTCCCCTCCTGTCCCATGCACCAGCACCAGAGGCCGCCCCTCACCGTCGTCACGATAACCAACGCGGGCACCGTCATGCTGCAAATGTTCTATTTTCGACATGATTCTGTTCTCCGACTTGATGTGTCGGCTCTCGTCATGCACCCTGACAGCGTTGTTAGGGTCAAATGAAAAATGGAGATATATCAATGCAGATCGGAGAAATTTCTCAGCGCTGTGGTATCACCGTCCGGATGTTGCGCTTTTACGAGGCCGAAGGCTTGCTCCAGCCGCACCGAACCGGCAGCGGCTATCGCGACTATTCTGAAGCCGACCTCGAAGAGGCAAAGCGGATAAAACAGTTGGCGGATGCCGGCCTGACGGTCGAGGCGATGCACGACCTTTTGCCCTGCATCATCAGCCCGAAGCCGACGTTCCACCCCTGTGACCGCTTGCGCGCCCGGCTTGAAGGTGAAGTGGCGAAACTGGACCAGAGGCTGGCGGATATGGAGCGGTCCCGGTCCCAGATTGTCGGCTACTTAGCTGATCTGCCAGTGGATACCCTCGTCCCCATGTCTCAGGACTAAGGCATTTACACTGTAGCCAGTTTTTCTAAAGACTGCCTCGCTGAACAGTGCCTATGAATGGATTGAAGGGCCGTCAGAGCCGCCCTTCTTGCCTTGCGCAGCATTGATCAAAGAGGGCTCTCCGGGTACTTTCGCCGCGCTGGTGTCGGGTGACCGGTTCGGAGTTCATCGCTCTACGCTTTGCGGCGCATGAAATGGTAAATTGCCGGACAAAGCGAGCATTCACTATTGCTGAGCCAATGACCGCTTTGAAAAACGCTCGCCTCCGGAAAACGTTCAAGAACCGTGATTAACTCCGCTCAATGGCAATGACTGTGTCAATCACTACAGCGCTCTGCCCGTCCGGGCCTGTCGCAGCTCGTTCGATGGGTCCGACAAAGACGTTCCGCCAATCGTCTGCGTTAACAGCCAGGTCCGCCAGCTCGTCTTGTGCAGTTGGATAGACCGTATCTGGATCAGCCCATGACCAAGGCGCGCGTGAACCATGTGCAACGATCAAAAGAAGCCCGCCTTGTGCGACGGATTGTACGGCACGGCGCAGCGCCTGAACCCGCCCAAAATCGACCGGTGAATGGAAAAACATCGCTGTCACCAAGTCGAATTTTCCAGTTGGAAAGGTCATACCCAGGTCATGCCGTTCAAATGTCGTTCGATCCGAGACGTTCGCTTCCTGCGCGGATGCACGGGCCGCACTCAATGCGGCCTCGGCAACATCAACCCCTGTGACCGTCCATCCTTGCTTTGCCAGCCAGATTGCGTCGTCGCCACGGGCGCACCCCAGTTCAAGCGCGGTTCCGATTGGTCGCGCCTCGACAAACTGCTTCAAAACGGCGGAGACACGGCCGCCAGACGGACGAGTCATTTTGGCGTAGTGTGGTTCCCAAAAATCTTGCGAGGGGTTTGATGATTTATCGGTCATTGTGGGGGCTTTCTGTTGCGATAGGCTGACACTCCAAGGCCGAGGGCCAAGGCCGCAAAGACGGCCATCGAATAGAGCGTGGCTTGTGACGCGGCATGGACAAAACGGGACGCGGCCTCTGTGCCCACTTCCATTTCGTCCTCACCGAGCAGAGAGAAGAATATCTGACCTGCGATTGCGATACCGAGGGCAGCGCCGACTTGTTGGAAAGCTTGCATGGCACCAGAACCGGCCCCTGCATCTTGCGCTTCAACGCTCGACATAGTGACCTGAAACAGCGACATGACCGCCGTTCCCATGCCAAAGCCGCAGATGATCAACGGCACGGTGAACAGATACGGGTTCAGGTCAGTCCCCACGCCGTTGATCACGACCCGAAGTCCAATCATGCCGATCGTCAGAAGTGCAGCACCGCACGCAATTCTGAGTGTCAGATACGCGTTTCCAAAGCGTGATGTGAGTGTGGACGCCAGCATAACGCCAACAGGGAAAGGCGTGGTCACAAGGCCGCTTTGCAGGGCTGACAGGCCAAACCCGGATTGCAGGAAGATGGCGAGGACAAGGAACAGACCGGGGATGCCGGAGAAGAATAAGATCACCAACCCAAGGCGGATCAGGTAGGGCCGGTTTTGCAAAAGTCCCTCGGGCATCAGCGCGGACAAGCCGCGTTTGCTCAGGCGACGTTCCCAAAGCACAAAGCCGACCATCATTGGCACACAGGCCAAGAGTGCCGCAAACGTCCACCAAGGCCAGCCAAGGACGCGACCCTCGATCAGCGGCAGGACCAAAAGAACGATTGCCCCGGCAAACAATCCCGTTCCGATCCAGTCGGGGCGCAATGTGGTGTCAGTCTCCAGATCAGGGACAAAGCGCATGGCGCCGATCAAGGCGACCATACCAAGCGGAACATTGATCAGGAAGGCCAGCCGCCAGCCCAGCCCCGCGAAATCAGCGGTAATCACCGCGCCGCCAATGATCGGCCCTGCGACGACGCCAAGGCTGGAGACTGTACCAAACAGACCAAAGACCCGGGCCTTTTCATCCGGTGGAAAGATCACATGCACAATCGCAAGAACCTGCGGCACCATCATGGCGGCGAAACTACCCTGCGCCGCGCGGGCCGCAATCAAGGTCAGTATATCAGGTGCGACCCCGCAAAGAACGGATGCGACAGTGAACCCAAACAGGCCCCACAGGAACATACGGCGGCGTCCGAACACATCACCGAAGCGCCCAAAGGGCAGCAGGCCCACGGCAAGGGCAAGAACGTAGACTGCCGCCACCCATTCAAGCTGGGTCGCTGTCGCACCCGTGTCCACTTGTATGCGCGGTAGGGCGACATTCACGATGCTGACGTCAATCAGGTTCATGAAGCTGGCAAGGAACAGAACGGCCAAGGCCATCCACCTGTCGGAGCGCGGCTTGTGCTGAGACACATCGGCCATGGTACTTTTGAAAATATTCATGTAACATCAAATGTACCATAACACACCAAGAGTCAATCTCTTGTGTTTTCAAATGTTACATATGAGCGATGGAGACTCAAAATGCGTCAGGATAAAAGACTTTCCCGC
The DNA here is from genome assembly GCF_000299875.1 of Celeribacter baekdonensis B30. Classification (GTDB taxonomy): domain Bacteria; phylum Pseudomonadota; class Alphaproteobacteria; order Rhodobacterales; family Rhodobacteraceae; genus Celeribacter; species Celeribacter baekdonensis_A. Next base: position 134,625 of record NZ_AMRK01000004.1, on the reverse strand, counting down.
GTTCTTCATGCCCTTCTCCATCTTGACGGCATGGACGAGCCAGCAACATCAGAATTGATCGCGCAGATGTTGCAGACCAATTCCGCCGTGGTGCGACGCACGATGGCAGGGCTGCGCGATGCGGAAATTGTCACGTCCACGAAAGGGCATGGTGGCGGCTGGATATTGATCAAGCCGTTGAGCGAAATCACCCTGCTTTCCATTTACAAGGCCCTAGGATCACCGACCTTGTTTGCGCTTGGCAATGATGAGGATGAGCCAACCTGTCTGCTTGCCCGCGAAGCGAACGCCGCCACGACCGAAGCGTTGAACGCAGCGCGGATTCAATTTGAGCGATCACTTGGCGCAGTGACGGTCGCCCAGCTCACAGCAGGCTGGCGACAAGAAATGGCGAACTGCAACGTAGCTTCATAGGTTTTGAGCAAGAGAGTCGCAACGATATCATAAGGCAAGTGATCAAAAGCAAATCACGTAAGTGGACATTCATGCACCGCGCAGCATCATGCACTTTGGGCTCAACCCCGCCATTCGCTGCATCCATGCTCAATGGCGGCTTCGGCGCAACTACACTCTCCGCCAGACTTCACTCCCCTTGAGCATCCGCGCGTGATTTCCCCGACACGTTGAGCGCTAAGGTGGCGGCCATGAAGCCGTCGAGGTCGCCGTCCAGAACGCCTTTGGTGTCGGAGGTTTCAAAGTTGGTCCGAAGGTCTTTGACCATTTGATAGGGCTGCAACACGTAGGAGCGGATTTGGTTGCCCCAGCCGGCGTCACCGGCGTTTTCGTGCGCTTCATTCACCAAGGCGGAGCGTTTGTCCAATTCCATTTGGTACAAGCGCGATTTGAGGGCCTTCATCGCGATGTCACGGTTTTGGTGTTGCGATTTCTCAGAGGAGGTCACCACGATCCCGGTTGGAAAGTGGGTGATCCGCACGGCGGAGTCGGTGGTGTTGACGTGCTGACCGCCCGCCCCCGACGAGCGATAGGTGTCGATGCGGATGTCGGAGGGGTTCACCTCGATCTCGATATTGTCATCCACCACCGGGTAGACTTTGACCGAGGTAAAAGACGTGTGGCGCTTGGCGGCGCTATCAAACGGCGAGATGCGGACGAGACGGTGGACGCCAGACTCGGATTTCAGCCAGCCATAGGCATTGGGACCGGAGATTTTATAAGCGGCGGATTTGATGCCCGCCTCTTCGCCCGCGCTCTCGGACTGCAATTCGACCTTATAGCCCTTTTTCTCCGCCCAACGGACATACATCCGCGCCAACATTGAGGCCCAGTCACAGGACTCGGTGCCGCCCGCGCCGGAGTTGATCTCAAGGAACGTGTCATTGCCATCGGCCTCGCCATCCAACAACGCCTCAAGCTCTTTCTCAGCCGCCGTTTTGGTCAGCGCCATCAGCGCCGCTTCGGCCTCGGCGATGACCTCTTGGTCCTCTTCCATCTCGCCCATTTCAATAAGCTCGATGTTGTCTTTCATATCCTGTTCGATGGATTTCGCGGTGTTCACCGCATCCATCAACATCTGGCGCTCGCGCATCAGTTTTTGCGCCCGCTCGGGATCGTCCCACAGGGTCGGGTCCTCGATCATCGCGTTGAATTCCTCAAGCCGATGCGGCGCAGTTTCCCAATCCAGCCGCTGCTTGAGCAGCGCCACGGATTTTTCGATTTTGGCCACAGTGTTTTGGATTTCAGCGCGCACGGGTGTCTTACCTTATTCTTGTCTCAACGATCAAAGCGTCTCAGGGGCTCAGCGTGTGTGGAGATTTACGCGCACCGCCCCCAAGAAACAAGGGGGCGGACAGGCGGATCTTGCGAAAGGGTTTAATACAGCCCGCCCGAGGACAGCGAGTTGATCTTGGCCTTTTCGGGCACTTTAATCACCTTGCCCGTCGACGTCTGAACCTCGCGTTGACCACTGCCATCGCCAGCGCCTGACACCAAGGGCAAATCCGCCCCCATGGCAAAGCCACCATCATACATCAGCCCAAAGATCGGTTCTTCGCCATCGCGGAAATATTCGGCCACCACATTCGGACCCGAAGCCTCATCATTGAGGCGGGCCCCCGTATAGCGGTCGATTTTGATGAAATGCCCGCCCGGTGGCACTTTGAACTTGCCACCGCCGTATTTTTTCACCGCGTCTTGCATGAAGGCGTCAAACACCGGACCACAAAACCCGCCGCCCGATGCCCCAGACATTGCCCGCGGCGTGTCAAAGCCGATGTAACACCCCGCTACGATGTTGGAGGTAAAGCCAATGAACCACGCGTCTTTGCCGTCATTGGTGGTCCCGGTTTTCCCCGCCACGGGGACGTTCAAATGCACCTTGCCGGCGGCGGTGCCGCGCGAGACCACGCCCTGCATCATCGAAGTCAATTGATAGGCGGTGATCGCGTTCATCACCCGTTCGCGGTTGGCCGTAATGGTCGGAGCTTTGCCCGGCGCAAGTGTGGCGACCTCGCATTCGGGACAGGCACGTTGATCATGTTTGTAGATGGTGCGGCCCCAACGGTCCTGCACCCGGTCGACCAGCGTCGGTTCCACCCGCTCGCCGCCATTGGCGAACATCGCATAGGCCGAGACCATTTTGAACACGGTGGTTTCTTCGGCGCCCAAAGCGGAGGCCAGATATTGCCCCATGTGATCGTAAACGCCAAAGCGTTCGGCATACCGCGCCACCGTGTCCATACCGACCTCTTGCGCCAGACGGATGGTCATCAGGTTCCGGGACTGTTCGATCCCGGTACGCAAGGGCGTGGGCCCGTAAAAGGTGCGCGAGGCGTTTTTCGGACGCCAGACACCTTGGGGTGTGTTGATCTCGATCGGGGCGTCCACGATAATCGTCGCCGGTGTAAAGCCACTGTCCAAAGCCGCCGCATAGACGAAAGGTTTGAACGAAGACCCCGGCTGACGCGTGGCCTGTGTGGCGCGGTTGAACACCGAGTTCTGATAGCTAAAGCCCCCCTGCATCGCGATCACGCGGCCGGTGTTGACGTCCATCGCCATGAACGCGCCCTGCACCTGTGGCACCTGCCGCAGGCTCCAACGGATCAGATCGCCCTCACCATTGTTGCCGGTGGTCATACGCCGGATATGGACAACATCGCCGCGTTCAAAATTGTCGCTGAACCCGCCTTTGATCCATTTGATGTCCTCGCGCGGCACGGTGACTTCGCCGACCTGTTCGACCATCACCGTCATCTCGGAGGCGCCAATGGTGTTGACCGCGCCGACCGACCATTTGCCATCGAGCGTCACGTCACGTGCCACATTCACAGTCCCAAGCGCATTTTCCCATGTGCCATCCTCCAGCGTGGCGACATCAATCGTCTTGCCCGTGCCGCGCCATTGGCCCCGGCCCCGGTCCAACTCTTCGAGCCGCTTTTGCAACGCATGGGCGGCGCTGGTTTGCATCTCCGGATCCATGGTGGCGCGGATTGAGAGGCCACCTTCAAAGAATTCCTCTTCACCAAAGTCCTTGGACAATTGGCGGCGGATTTCGTCGGTGAAATAATCGCGCGGCGGCAGGCTTGCACGGAAGCTCTCGTAATCACCGTTTTGCACCGATTTGATCGGTTTTTCCCGCGCCGTTTCGTAGTCCGCCTGGCTCAAATAGCCGTTTTCATACATCTCGCGCAAAACGAAATTGCGCCGTTTGAGCGCCGCGTCATAGTTTTTCACCGGGTGATAGGAATAGGGCGCTTTCGGATGAATCGCCAAAAATGCCGCCTCTTCCGGGGACAGCTCCGAGAGCGATTTGTTGAAATAAGACTGCGCCGCAGCCGTCACCCCAAAGGAGCGCACGCCAAGGTCGATCTCGTTGAGATAGAGCCCAAGGATTTGATCCTTGGTCAGGGTCTGTTCCAACCGGGTGGCCAGGATCAACTCTTTGATTTTACGTTCAGCGGAGCGATCCGAGGAGAGCAAAAAGTTTTTCATCACCTGTTGCGTGATGGTCGATGCGCCGCGCAGGGTGCCGCCTTTGGCCGCCTCAAGCGCCGCCGCCGCCATGCCGCGCAGATCATAGCCGTGATGGGTGTAGAAATTTTTATCCTCTGCCGACACAAACGCATATTTCACCAGATCGGGGATTTCTTCAGGTGGGGTATACAGGCGGCGTTCCTTGGCAAATTCGTCGATGATTTTGCCCTCGCCGGAATAAATCCGCGAAATCGTCGGTGGCGTGTATTGCGCCAAGGCTTCGTGATTGGGCAAATCGCGCCCATACATCCAAAAAATCCCGCCGATGACCACAGCCAACAGAAAGGCCCCCGTGGTCACCCACGAGAAAATTGTGCCGAAAAAAGAGAGAATAAATCGAAGCACGTGTTTGCCTTTCCCACCACCTGACCCGGCCCTGACTCGCATCAACGCCCGATCTTTGCTCCTCCTTATACAGGCACGACCTCCGGGTCAAAACATCCCCCGCGCAAATGTGAGCAGAAAGACGCCGCTTGTGATCGCGCCCGATACAGTTAGGCTTGCCCTGCCCCGTCTGCCCCCCTATCTGCTGGTCACCATGACACCCGAAAATATCTTGCCCACCTACGAACGCCAAGCCAAAGGCTTTGATCGCAACCGCAGCAAGGCCCTGTTTGAACGGGTCTGGCTGGACCGGCTTTTGGCCCACGCCCCGCAAAGCACCGGCAAACGCCGGGTGCTTGACCTTGGCTGTGGCGCAGGTCGTCCGATCGCACAATATCTGGTGGATCGCCGGGTAGAGGTCACAGGCGTCGACGGCGCGGCGGCCATGGTCGCCTTGTTCCAAGAGAACCTGCCCAATGTGCGGGTGTTTCACGAGGACATGCGCGGGCTCGACCTGCAAGAGACCTTTGATGCGGTGATCGCATGGGACAGCTTCTTTCACCTCTCGAAAGACGACCAGCGGGCGATGTTCAAAACCTTCGCCCACCACCTCGCGCCCCGTGGCGTGTTGCTGTTCACTTCGGGTCCTGAGGACAGCGAAGTCATCGGCAATGTCGAAGGCGAAGAGGTCTACCACGCCTCGCTTGGACCCGACGAATACCGCGCCCTGATGACCGAGCAAGGCTTGGAGGTGCTGCGCTATGTGCCCGAAGACCCCGAATGCGATTTCCACACAGTATGGATGGCGCGTTTGGCGGGGTGACGGGGCTGTCAGGTCTTGCCAGCCAATACCGCGGCGGACATCCCAATTCACATCCGAACTGTCACCTCATAGCCAAACTCCACTACCGCCTCGGGCGCGAGTGCGATGCTGTTCGGGCGCTGCGATATTTGCGGGCCATCCCCGGTGTAAGAGGCCGTGCCATGCCATGGTTCAATGCACAAAAAAGGCGCGCCTTTCGGGCGCCAGAGCGCCAGATCGGGAAGATTATGGAACTGAAATTCCAAAGTCAGTCCTTTGGCGGGACCATAACGCAACGCCTCTGATCCATTCGGAAAAACCAGCGCCCCTTCGGTGAACAGATCCTCATCAATCGCAAGTTTACCCTCGACGAATGGGCTGGGAAGCGGCTGCGGATCGAGCAATCCGTCATCGAGTTTATGCATATCAGGGGTGCTGTGCGTGGCAAGTGTGACGTAATGCGCCGCCCGCCCGGCATTGGGCAGCGGCCAACAAAATGCCGGATGGAAACCAAAGCCAAAAGGCATGGTCTGGGCGCTGTTGTTTTGCACCTGCGCTGTGACCTGTACAGTGTTTCTCTCCAGTCGGTGCGTCACTTTTAGCGTAAAGTCAAAGGGATAGACCGCCAAGCTTTTAGAATTCTGTGTAAGGATATGGCTGCACGACACATCTGTTTGGTCTTGAAGCGCAAAGAGGCTCCGCCGGGCAAATCCGTGTTGGGACATCGGCGCTTTATGATCGGCAACCGCAATCACATCATCCACCGCTCGCCCAACGATTGGAAACAAAACGGGCGCGCGGCCAGACCAAAAAGTGGCATCCCCGTTCCAAAGCAGATCGTCCCCGGCCGAGGTCCGCAAACTTTGCATTTCCGCGCCCAAAGGCGCGACCTCAAGACTGAGGAAATCATTCTGCAACACGCAGCGCGGGGCAGTCATAGCCCCGCTCCCTGAGCGTTCAACACCGTGCGCATCACGACAGGCCCTGACCGCAGTTCAACTCTGTTCAAAAAATGGAGGTTTGCCATCACTTCCTCACCCAAGATATGACACCACAAAATAGATTTTTGATCCAAAGTCACCCCTTATTTCCGCAACATCCCCATCACAACGCGCGCTCTACCCCGCCTCTTCAATCTCGGACACCTCGTCCAAACACCTAGCGATGTTCAAGGAACGCGTGCGCCTGCAAAAGGCTTGCGGCCAGACCGTCGAAAAAGCCCGGAACGCCAATATCAATCAGGTCTGACGGCGCGTTTTCGTCTTGCGTCGTTGCGCCTTTGGTGGGCTTCACATGGACAAGTGCGGTGGGAGTGTCGAGCAATTCCCGGTAGCTTGCGCCTTTTCCGTGTTTGAGCACGTTGATGGCGAGGTAATAGATGTGGATGCGCTCGGCGAGGTCGCCGCGTCCGGCCTCTTTGAGGGCGGCGGTGAGTTTGCGTGAAAACGGGCCGCGTTTGAAATGGTGCTGCATCCGTGCCTCGAACAGGGTGAAAGCATCGACGGCGGCCAGTTCAAGCGCAACCTGTGCGGCGCGCAGGTCTTGCGCGCTGGACGCGGCCTGCCCTGCCAAAATGATGTCTTCGAATGTCTTTGCTTTGGCCTGTACCGCTGCAATCAGCTCCGGCACGCTCTGTGACGCTGTCATCGTTCAGTTCTCCGTATGGGTCCCCCCTCCCATACGCGAAGCGGCGCGGAATGATAGGGCGAAACGGTTCATCTGAGCCGCGTCACCTCAGTCACGAGGGCGCAAGGCGCATAAAGCGGCCTTATTTTCGCAATTTGCCCATCGCCACCCGTTCCTCATCCTGCCAAGCATAAAGCGCATCGCGGATGGCCCAAGCCGCGCGGGTGCGCCAAGCCGGGTCATTGAGCTTGGCGCGATCTTTGGGCGAGGACAGAAAGCCCAATTCCAACAACACGGAGGGCATATCGGGGGCTTTGAGCACGGAAAACCCAGCTTCCAAACGCGGGCGTTTGTGCATCCCGACGCTGGCTTGCAGCTGCGTCACCAGCGCATCGGCCAAACGGTCCGTGCGCGGTGTGGTCTCATTACGGGCCATGTCCATCAACACACCCGCAATGACATCGTCCTGATCGCTCAAATCCACGCCCGCCAACAAATCGGCGCGATCATGGCGTTCGGCCAGTTTTTGCGACGCAGTATCCGAGGCGCGATCGGCCAACGTATAAAGCGTCGCCCCCTCAGCCCGACCTTCGGAAATCGCATCGGCGTGGAGCGAGATAAACACCTCCGCCCCCGCCTCCCGCGCCAAGGTCAGGCGGGTTTCGAGCGGCACGAATGTGTCATCTGTGCGGGTCAACGTAACGTCAAACCCACCGGCACGGATCAGCACATCCCGCAATTCACGCGCGAAACTCAGCATCAAATCCGACTCGCGCACGCCATCGCGTTCGGCACCCGGATCAATGCCGCCATGGCCGGGATCAAGCACAACCTTCAACGGCCCCTCGCCAAATTTTTTGCGTGGGATCACCGCACCGTCCGGCTCTGAGCGACGGACAAGCTGCGCCTCCAACGGCGTCCCGGCCCCCAAAGCAAACTCATCGGCGGCCATCGGATCAAGGTTGAGCCGCAACACCGCCCCCGCCTCATCGCGCGACATTTCGGCATGGACCAGCCCGTAAGGCGCGGCCAAATCCATCACCATGCGCGACCAGCCGGGGACAAACCCGCCCACCCGCAGGTCGGTGACGCCCTCAGCCGTGTCAAAGGCCTGTACGTCAAACCCGGTCCAATCGACCTCGGAAAAATCCACCACGATGCGTCTGGGATCATCAAGCGAGAAAATCCGAAACGGCACAGGTTGGGACAGGCGCAACATCATCTCAAGGCTGTCGCCCTGATCGACCAGCGCTGAGGCCGAACTGTCGGCGCGGGCCAAGGCGGTCAGCCCGTCTTGCGCCTGCAACGGCAGAGCGGAGAGGCATAGGAAAAGGAGCGCTTTGAAAACCTGCATCGAAACCTCATAAAACCGGCCGCGTGTCCGGCCTTTGGCGCAGTGTAGCCGGACAGGCGCGGCCTGAACAGCCATCAGAACGGCCAAAGCGCACTCACTTTTGCGACATTTCGGCGGCCATAAACGCAGACAGGCGGCGCAGCCCTTCACGAATGTCCTCGGTCGAGCGGGCATAGGAAAACCGCATCGTCTGGTGGCCGCGTTTGGGGTCAAAATCCAACCCCGGCGTCACGGCCACCCCGGCCTCGTCCAAAATACGGGCACAAAGGGCGCGACTGTCCTCGGTCAGCTCCGACACATCGGCATAGATGTAAAACGCCCCGTCTGGTGGCGCGATCCGGTCAAAACCGATTTTTGGCAGCTCGTCCAACATCAAACGGCGGTTCTCGGTGTAGACATCGACTAAGGCCTGACACTCATCGCGACCTTCCAGCGCGCCCAAGGCGGCGACCTGTGCGGCATGGGGCGGGCAGATGAAAAAGTTTTGTGCAATGCGTTCAATCACCCGCACATGATCCTCGGGCACCACCATCCAACCGACGCGCCATCCCGTCATCGAAAAGAATTTTGAAAACGAATTGATCACATAGACATCGTCCGAGAGTTCCAACGCTGTCACCGGACGCGTGCCGTATTGGATGCCGTGGTAAATCTCGTCGGAAATGAACGACACGCCCCGGTCCTGACAGGTCTGAATCAAGGCGCCCATGGCCTCCCGATCCAACATCGTGCCGGACGGGTTGCCGGGGCTGGCGACGATCAAGCCATCCAAACCGTCGGGGATCTCGCTTGGCACCGGCTGTAGGCGGTTCTCCATCTGCGTCTGAATGCCCACCGGCGTGATGTCGAGCCCCGACAGGATTTGCCGATAAGACGGATACCCCGGCTCGCCCAAGCCCACCTTGGCCCCGGCGTCAAACAGCGCGGTGAACGCCAAAATGAACGCCCCCGAGGAGCCCGGCGTGATCACCACCCGCCGCCAATCCAAACGCACCCCGTACCAATCCTGATAGAGCGCCGCGATGCCTTTGCGCAGCTCCGGCAGGCCAAGGGCGACGGTGTAGCCCAAAGGCCCCTGCTCCATCTCCTGCGCCAATTTGGCCCGCGCCGCGTTGGGCGCGCCCGTGGCAGGTTGACCGACTTCCATATGGATGATGTGCCGCCCGGCCTCCTCATGTGCGCGCGCCGCCTCCATCACATCCATCACGATAAAAGGATCGACTTCAGAGCGGCGGGAGGTTTTCATCGGGCATGTCCTGTGGTTGTTTGGAGCCTGAAATGCCAGCGACAGAAAGGAATTGCAATGCGGCAGATGCGAGTACGCGCCATGCGCCTTTTGATGACCTTCGCGCTAATGCTTTGCCTGCCGCTGTCGGCCTGGGCCAAGGGGATTTTGCGCGACCCGGATATTGAATATGCGCTTGGCCGTCTGGCCGGACCGATCTTTGATGCGGCGGGTCTGTCGGCCGCGCGGATGAAAATCGTCGTCATCCATGACGACCAACCGAATGCCTTTGTTGCTGATACCTCCCATGTGTTCCTCCATTCCGGCCTGCTTTTGCGCCTCGATACGGCGGCCGAAGTACAGGCGGTGATCGCCCATGAGGTCGCCCATATCACTGGCGGCCATATCATCAGGCGTCAGGCCAATATGAAAAATGCCTCGACGGCGGCGGCTCTTGGCCTGTTGCTGTCGGGGGCGGTGGTAGCCGCCACGGGCAATGGCGAGGCGGCGGCGGGCATCGCCATGGGCGTCACCGGATCAGCGCAGCGGGTGCTGTTTGGCCACACCCGCGCCGAGGAAGCCTCCGCGGACCAGGCCGGCATCCGCTACATGGCGCGCGCGGGCGTCCCACCACAGGCGATGCTGGATGTACTTGAAATGTTTCGTGGCCAGGAGGTCTTGTCCGAGAGCCGCCAGGACCCCTACGCGCGCACCCATCCTTTGACCCGCGAGCGTCTGCGCGCGCTCAAAGGCTATGCAGCCGCATCGAAACTCACCGCCAATCCCGACCCGGAGGCCAACTATTGGTACGCCCGTGCGCGCGGCAAGTTGGAGGCGTTCATCCGCCCGCCCGCCTATACGCTGCGCCGGGTGCCCGCCTCTGATGGCTCCGACATCGCGCTGATGCGCCGCGCCGTGGCACTGCACCGCGTGCCCAAGCCGAAAGAGGCGATGGCCACCATGGCCCGCCTCGTCGCGCTACGCCCAAACGACCCCTATTACGCCGAGCTTCAGGGGCAGATTCTATTGGAAAGTCGCCAATTTGATGCCGCTGTCACCGCCTATCGCCGGGCGGCCCAATTGGCACCAAATGAGGCGCAAATTCAGACCGGGCTTGGCCGCGCGCTTTTGGCGACGACCAATAAGGCCAACCTCCCCGCCGCGCTGGAGGCGGCGCGGGCGCGCGATGGCTATGACCCAAATCTGTTGCGTCATTTGGCCTCCGCCTATGCCCAATCGGGTCAGGACGCCATGGCCGCACTCAACGCCTCAGAGGCCCATATCATGCGTGGCGATTGCAAAGCCGCGATGCCTTTGGCCCAACGTGCCGCAGCAGCGCTGGGTCACGGAAGTGTTGGGTGGAACCGGGCGCAAGATGTGGTAAACGCGTGCGAAACCGCTCTCAAACGGAGATAGAGATATGCCTTTTGCCAAAGCCTGCGCCCGACTCGGTGCCGCGGCCCTTTTGACCGCTTCCACCGCGCTTGGCGCCTTTGCTTTTGACATCGGTGACATGTCCGATGCCGAGCGCGCGGCGTTTCGCGCCGAAGTGCGCGCCTATCTTTTGGACAATCCCGAAGTGTTGATGGAGGCGGTGGACGTCTATCAAGCGCGTCAGGCCGAGGCTCAGGTCTCCAGCGATGCCGACATGATCGCCGCCAATATGGACGCGATTTACAACACCGCCTTCGATGGCATCTACGGCAATCCCGAAGGCGATATCGTGATGGTCGAATTCACCGACTACCGCTGTGGCTATTGCAAAAAAGCCTTTCCAGATGTGAAAGCACTTTTGGAAAAAGACGGCAATATCAAACTGATCGTCAAAGAATTCCCGATCTTGGGCGAGGCCTCCGTTTTGGCGTCGCGCTTTGCCGTTGCGACCAAAATGGTGGCTGGTGATGACGCTTATTTGACCTTCCATGACGCGCTGATGGAAGCGCGCGGCGATGTCACAGTTGGCTCGCTGCGCCGTCTGGCCACCGACCTTGGCATCGACGCCGATGCGGTTGTCGCCAAAATGGACAGCGAAGAGGTCACCACGGTGATCGCGAAAAATCACCAACTGGCGGCGGAGTTGCAAATCTCGGGCACGCCGACCTTTGTGATGGGCGACCAGATGCTGCGCGGCTATGTGCCCTATGATGCGATGGTTGAAATCGTGGCGGAGCTGCGTGGGTGAACATGCGGCAGGACGCGGGTCACAGCGCCGGTTTATACCTGGAAATGACAAAACCCCGCCATTGGCGGGGTTTTTATTTGAGTATTTGAGCTGCGCTGAAGCGGTTGTGGTGCTTATTCAGCGGCCTCGGACGCGGTCTGAGCCTCGATCTCGGCGGCTTTGGCTTCGACCTGTTCAACGATATGGTCAACCATATTGTCATTGGACATTTTATGGCTCTGCGCCCCGCCGAGATAGACCATGCCATGGCCAGCTCCACCGCCGGTCCAACCGACATCGGTCATCAACGCCTCGCCGGGACCGTTGACCACACAGCCGATGATCGACAGGCTCATCGGCGTTTTGATATGTTCCAACCGCTTTTCCAGCGCCTCAACAGTTTTGATCACGTCAAAGCCCTGACGCGCGCAGGACGGGCAGGAGATGATATTCACGCCGCGGTGGCGCAGGCCGAGAGATTTGAGGATTTCATAGCCAACCTTGACCTCTTCGACCGGATCGGCAGACAAGCTGACGCGGATCGTGTCGCCGATGCCCATCCACAAAAGCTGACCCAGCCCGATGGCCGATTTGATCGTGCCGGACATAAGCCCACCCGCCTCGGTGATGCCCAAATGGATCGGCGCATCGGTGGCCTCGGCCAATTGTTGATAGGCGGCGGCGGCGAGGAAGACATCAGAGGCTTTGACCGAGATTTTGAAATTGTGAAAATCGTTGTCTTCCAGAATTTTGATATGATCCATGCCGGATTCGACCATCGCGTCGGGACAGGGTTCGGCGTATTTGTCCAACAGGTGCTTTTCCAAAGAGCCGGCGTTGACGCCAATGCGGATCGAGCAATTGTGATCCTTGGCAGCTTTGATCACCTCACGCACCCGCTTTTCATCACCAATATTGCCCGGATTGATCCGCAGACAGGCGGCCCCGGCTTCGGCGGCCTCGATGGCGCGTTTGTAATGGAAATGGATGTCAGCGACGATCGGCACCGGGCTTTCACGGCAGATCTCTTTGAGCGCCAAAGCCGAGTCGCGGTCGGGGGCGGAGACGCGCACGATGTCGGCCCCGGCCTCTGCGGCGCGCAGCACCTGATCCAAGGTCGCTTTGACATCGGTGGTCAGCGTGTTGGTCATGGTCTGCACGGTGATCGGCGCATCGCCCCCCACCGGCACATTGCCCACCCAAATCTTGCGGCTCACGCGTCGGTCAATGTTGCGCCAAGGGCGAATGGAATTGTGCGACATGGGAACGGGCCTCTTTTGGGACGGTTTTGGGACGGTTTTGGGAACGTCAATTCAGCCCCCCTTAGATAAGGCGGCACACCGCAAGTGACAAGCGGCGGAAGCGGCAGAGTGATCAGATGAAAGCCGGTTTATTGGCCGTTTTGGGCGACCTGAAAGGCCTCGGCGACCGTGTCATTGGCGGCCAGATCGACCTGGGCAAAACTGTCCGACACATCCGCGACCGAGAGGGCGATGTTTTTCACCACAGACCCAGAGGCACCGACCGGGCCATAGGCCTGACCATTGACGTCGAAATAGACGCCACCGGCATTGCCCGTGCGCAGAATCGGCGCTTTGTCCATCGCCGGAACGATGTAACGTTCACCGGCATCAAGAATCTTCTCAAACAAAACGGACCCATCGGCGGCCTGGACGCGCACCCATGACGGGCGCACGGCGACCAGCGCCAATTCGGGCGCGCCCTCTTCGACCACGCGCACATCCCCCTCGTCCGTGTCGGAAAGCGCCGCCAAGGCAATGTCAGACGACATGGCGTTCAGGCGCTCTTCGCGCTCGGCGGCAAGTCCTTCGCCCGCCAAAGCCCCAACAGAGCGCGGATCAAGCGCCGCGATAGGCCCGTCACGCGGCACCAAAACCGGCACATCCAGCGCCTGCGGACGATACAACCGATCCAGCGCCTCGGCGGAGGGGGTCGCAAGGCCGACGCTCTCGTCCATCTGCGCCAAACGGGTCTCGGAGCCTGCACCACCAAGGGGGGCAACTTCGGCGATCACGGCCGGGGCCTGATCGACCGGGGCCATTTTGACCTTTTGGATTTCTTGCAACACCGACCAGCCGCCATAGCCGATCACGCCCAAAAGCGCGAGCAACACAGCGGTTGATCCCAGCGCGCCGGGTTCGATCCGGGACATAAACCCCTGTCCGCGCGGGACAAAGCTGGCGTTGGGATCGGAGAATGGATCTTTCTTGACAGGTGCCGCCGCCGCCTTGGCCGGTTTGCGTTTGGTTGAGGCCTCGGGGGACATGCCGTGGGCAACCGTAAAGCCGCTTTCAGAGCAAAACCGTGCAAAAGCCCAATCGGGATCAAGATTCAGATAGCGGGCATAGGAGCGCACATACCCCGCGATGAAACCCTGGGTTTCAAACACAGAGGGGTCAGAGTTCTCAATGGCGGCAATATAGGTTGCTTTGATCTTCAACTCGCGCTGAACATCCAAGAGCGATTTGCCAAGGGTGGCGCGTTCCCCACGCATGACGTCGCCGAGCTGAAGCTCGTAATCGTCAAAACCGCGAGGATGTTCCTGCTCCTCGACGTGTGGCTTCGTCCACCGCCTGATCATGCATTCGCCCCAAATTAACCTGCCCGCCCTTTAGGCGTCGATTCGTCGCCTAAAGTTGATAAACTGTTACCATATGCTCAACGGGGCCGCCCAGCGTATATCTTGATTAACCCGCCATTTCGGCGCGATTCAGCGCACAATGGCTCCAAAGCGCGTCCAAAGCATGAACCAGAGCATCCATTTCGCGCGGCCCGTGAACCGGTGAGGGCGTAAAGCGCAACCGCTCTGTGCCGCGCGGCACGGTCGGGAAATTCACCGGCTGAACGTAAATGCCATAATGTTCGAGCATCATGTCGGACATGAGTTTGGTGTGTTTCGGATCTCCCACAATCAACGGCACGATATGCGAGCCATTGTCGGTGATCGGCAGGCCAAGGCCTTTGAGCCGCAGTTTGAGGATTTTCGCCTGAGTCTGATGCTCTTCACGCAGCTTTACACCGCCCTCGCCTTTGAGGAAGGCGATCGATGTCGCCGCCCCTGCCGCCACAGCGGGCGGGATCGAGGTGGTGAAGATAAAGCCCGGCGCATAAGAACGCACCGCGTCACACATTTTGGCCGAAGCAGCGATATAGCCGCCAAAGACGCCAAAGGCCTTGCCGAGTGTACCGTTGACAATGTCGATCCGATCCAAAAGACCGTCGCGTTCGGCCACACCGCCCCCGCGCGGGCCGTACATGCCAACCGCGTGAACCTCGTCGAGATAGGTGAGCGCATTGAATTCTTCGGCCAGATCACACAGCTCTTTGAGCGGACCAAAATCGCCATCCATCGAATAGATCGATTCAAAGGCGATGAGTTTCGGCGTTTCGGGATCATCCGCCGCCAAAAGGGCGCGCAGGTGATCCAGATCGTTGTGACGGAAAATGCGTTTCGCGCCACCGTTGCGACGAATGCCCTCAATCATCGACGCATGATTGAGCGAGTCGGAATAGATGATGAGACCGGGGAACAGCGTCGGCAGGGTCGAAAGCGTGGCATCATTGGCTATATAGGCCGAGGAGAACACCAAAGCCGCCTCTTTTTGATGCAGATCGGCAATCTCGGCTTCAAGACGTTTGTGATAAACCGTGGTGCCGGAAATATTGCGCGTGCCACCAGAGCCCGCGCCCGTTGCATCCACCGCCTCTTTCATGGACGCGAGAACGGACGGGTGTTGACCCATGCCAAGATAATCGTTGCCGCACCACACGGTTACGGGTTGCTCTGAGCCATCCGGTTTGGTCCATGTGGCGTGCGGAAACTGCCCGCGCTTGCGTTCAATATCGATAAAGGTGCGGTAACGCCCTTCGTCGTGCAACCGTTGAAGTGCTTCGTCAAGCTTCGCCGTATAGTCCACTGTTCGTCCTTTCGCGCGTCTCAGGTCTGCCTCTTTTAGCGGCATCAAGCGAAAATTGCGACTCATATTCACATTTCGCAAGATAATACCGCAACAGCCCCCTATGAGCCTCTTCTGCTCTGCCTTGTCAGCTTCACCTTCTTATGACGTATCCATTCCCTTTCAGAATGATCTATGTCAACCCGCCCGCCCCCTCTGGACACCATTTTTCAGAGGCGTAAGCTGCGGCAAAATATCCCGAGCATGATAAAAGGTTTCCCATAATGAACTCTCGCCTCGCTCCGGTGCTTGAACGCATCGACACTGATCTCGACGCTACCCTTGATCGCTTGATGACATTTTTACGCATTCCGTCGATTTCGACCGACCCGGCCAACAAGGCCGATTGCCAGGCGGCGGCGGAGTGGCTTGCCGCGGAATTGACCTCGTTGGGGGCGGATGCCGAAGTCTGCGCCACGCCCGGCCACCCGATGGTGATGGGTAAAATCGGCTCCGGTGGGCCGCATTTGCTGTTTTACGGTCACTATGATGTGCAGCCGGTGGACCCGCTCACCCTCTGGGATCACGACCCGTTTGCGCCCTTTATCGAAGAGCGCGCGCAGGGCAAAGTGATCCGGGGCCGCGGCGCATCCGACGACAAGGGCCAGTTGATGACCTTCGTCGAGGCCTGCCGCGCCTGGATTGCCGAAAACGGCACCCTGCCCTGCACGATCACGTTTTTCTTTGAAGGCGAAGAGGAAAGCGGCTCGCCCTCCCTGATCCCCTTCATGAAAGCCAACAAAGACAGGCTCGCCGCCGATCTGGCGCTGATCTGTGACACGTCGATGGTCGCCCCCGGCGTGCCCTCGATCTGTAGCCAGCTGCGCGGGATGCTCAAAGACGAGTTCACCCTGACGGGGCCGACGATAGATCTGCATTCGGGCCATTACGGCGGCCCGGCACTGAACCCGCTGCGCGAAATCTCCAAAATCATCAGCACATTCCATGATGAAGCGGGCCGCGTGACGATCAAAGATTTCTACGACGGCGTGCATGAGGTGCCCGACGACATCCTGCGCCAATGGCAGGGCTGTGGCTTTGACGAGGCGGATTACCTATCCGGCATTGGCATGACCAAAGCCCATGGCGAGGCCGCCTATTCGACCTTGGAACAACAATGGGCCCGCCCCACTTTGGAGATCAACGGGCTTTGGGGCGGCTATCAGGGACCGGGCACCAAAACCGTGATCCCAGCGGAGGCGCATTGCAAAATCACCTGTCGTTTGGTGGGCGATCAGGACCCGGACGCGATCCGCAAAAACCTGCGTGCCCATGTCGAAAGCCGCCTGCCGGTGGACGCCAAAGTCACATGGAACCAAGACCTCGACGGGTCCCCCGCCGCCGTGATGAACACGGATCGTGCGGAATTCGAGGCGGCACGTCAGGCCCTGTCCGACGAATGGGACCGCGAGGCGGTGTTTGCCGGCATGGGCGGGTCGATCCCGATTGCGGGCTATTTTACCACGATTTTGGGGCTGGATTCGATGTTGGTGGGCTTTGCTGATGACGACGACCGCATTCACTCTCCGAATGAGAAATACGGCCTCAAGAATTTCCACAAAGGCATCCGCTCCTGGGCGCGAATTCTGGACGCTGTGTCCAAAGCCTAAGTTTCGGGCCTAAATCTTGCATCTATAGAAAAAGCCCCGGAGATCACTCTCCGGGGCTTCTTTATGCGATTTACGCCAGATCGGGTGCGATCGTCGTGGACCACAACAACGTGTCAGCCGCATCCAAAAGCGACACGGTCATCGTCCGGTCCGCAGCGGAAATATCGACCTTGCCAAAGAACTGATAGCCATCGGACGGCGGCAGGTTGAACTCGCCTTCTGGCGGCGCTTTGGCAAATTCGACCTTCGGGCCAAAGGTGTTGTCATACTCACTCGGACCAAAGGTGCCCGCGTGCAGCGGACCGGAAACGAATTCCCAGAACGGCTCAAAGTCCTGAAACTCGGCACGCTCCGGGCTATAGTGATGCGCGGCGGTGTAATGCACATCGGCCGTGAGCCAGACGGTGTTTTTGACCTTGGCATGTTTGATAAAGGACAGCACTTCGGCGATATCGAATTCACGCCCCAGAACCGGACCATCGCCATTGGCCATGTTTTCAAACGCCTCTTTGCCATCGCGCACCATCATACCGATGGGCATATCGGCGGCGATGACTTTCCATGTGGCTTTCGACGTCGACAAAGCGCCCTTGAGCCAAGCAATCTGTTCGGCGCCCAGGAAATCCTTCGGCGTCGGCTGACGGTTGCCGTCATTGTCGTCGCGGTAGGTGCGCATGTCGAGAAAGAACACGTCCAGCATCGGACCATAGGAGACCTTGCGATAGACACGCTTGGGTTCTGCGGCATTGACGCGGATCGGGTACATTTCAAAAAACGCCTGCGCCGAGCGGGCAAACAGTTTGGCCGCCGATTTCTCGGTGTAACGATCATCCGAGGCGAAGGTCTCGTTCGGATACCAGTTGTTGGTGACCTCGTGGTCATCCCATTGATAGAGGATCGGAACTTCGGCGTTAAACGCCCGCACATTCTTGTCGAGCATGTTGTATTTATGCGCGGCGCGGAACTCATTCAGCGTCTCGGCCACTTTGGTCTTTTCTTCGACCATGACGTTTTTCCACATCGTGCCGTCTTTCAACTCGACCTCAGCCGAGAGCGGGCCATCGGCATAAACGGTATCGCCGGAGTGGATCATGAAATCCGGGCGATGTCCCAGCATGGTCGCGTAGGTGGTCATGCCGCCGCGACCCTCGTCAATGCCCCAGCCCTGACCGGCGGTGTCGCCAGACCAGACGAAAGACACATCGCGCAGCGACCCCGGCGCGGTGCGGAAATGGCCGGTGACCGCCTCGGAGACGGAATTGGTGTCCGACAGATCGGCCATGGCGACGCGGTAGAAAATATCCTGGTCCGACGGCAGGCCTTCGAGCAACATTTTACCGGTAAAATCGGATGTATCGCCAACGGAGAGCGGCTGAACCCGCGTGGCATTGGCGAACGTGTCCGTGGTGGACCACTCCACCATCATTTTGGACTCGCGGTCCGCGCGGGCCCAGATCATTGCACCATCATGGGCGACATCACCGGACTGAACGCCGTGGGTGATCAACGGACGGGTGGCGGCGCGGGACAGGCCGGGCATGGCAAGGGAGCCGGCAAGGGCAGCGCCCCCGGCAAGCGCCTGACGGCGCGTGATACGGATGGACATATAAGGTCTCCGGGTTGGATGTGCGTTTATGAGACGCAGGGCGTTGAGCCCCGGCGTCTTCAACCGCACTGTCTCGGAGAAATGTGTCAGACAATTTTCCAAATGGTAAAATCTATCCGACAGTTTCGTGACATTGACGGCTAGACAGCCTGTCCCCGATCGCCCCGCGCCAGTTTCAGCACCAAAAGCGCCCAAGGCAGACCGTGAAACACCAGATCAAACATATCGATCGGTCGGCTCAACGCGCCCGCTGACGTGCTCCCCTGAAAAGTCCTCGATTTGAGGTTAGCCTGTTCTCCAACTGAGGAGACAGACGATGAAGAGAAGCCGTTTCAGCGAAGACCGGATTATTGGCATCTTGAAGGAGCACCAGGCCGGGCTCGGCGCGAAGGAGCTGTGCCGCCAGCACGGGATCAGCGACGCGACCTTTTACAAATGGCGGTCGAAATATGGCGGCATGGAAGTGTCGGATGCGAGACGGTTGAAGGCCCTCGAGGCCGAGAACGCGAAGCTCAAGAAGATGCTGGCCGAGCAGATGATGGACGTCGCCACGCTGCAAGAGATGCTCGGAAAAAACTTCTGAGGCCCGGTTCGAGGCGGCGAGCTGTGGACTGGGCCATGAAAGAAAAGAGCTACTCACAACGGCGGGCCTGCGCTCTGGCCGGGATCGATCCGCGAGTGTATCGGCGACAGCCGAAGCGGTCGGAGGACAAAGATCTGCGCCAGCGGCTGCGAGAGCTATCGGCTGAGCGGCGTCGATTTGGATATCGCCGCTTGCACATCTTGCTGAAGCGCGAGGGCTGGGACGTGAACTGGAAGAAGCTCTACAGGATCTACCGCGAAGAGGGCCTGACCGTGCGCAAACGCGGCGGGAGGAAACGGGCCATTGGCACCAGAGCGCCGATGGCGATCCCACAGGAGCCAAACCAGCGCTGGAGCTTGGACTTCGTATCCGACACGCTCTCGGAGGGGCGTCGTTTCCGCATCCTGAACGTGATCGATGACTTCAGTCGGGAATGCTTGGCCTCGGTGGTCGATACGTCGCTGTCAGGCGTGCGTGTCGCCAGAGAGCTGGATCGGATTGCTGAGATGCGGGGCTATCCTTGCATGGTGGTCAGCGACAATGGGACGGAGCTCACCTCGAATGCGATCCTGAAGTGGCAGGAGGAGCGTTGCGTTGAATGGCACTACATCGCGCCGGGAAAACCGATGCAAAACGGCTTCGTCGAAAGCTTCAACGGGCGCCTGAGGGACGAGTGTCTGAACGAGCACCTGTTCGCAAACCTGCGCCATGCTCGGGCTCTGATCGGGGCCTGGCGCGAGGACTACAACCATCACCGCCCCCACTCGAGCCTCGACGGGCTCACCCCGTGGGAGTATTACCAAAGGTCAAGAGAAGGCCAAAACCTGAACAGAGCGAACTTATAACTGCGGACTCCTTAGGGAGCAGGTCACCGCCAACAGCATTTTGATCTTTTCCCAGACATGCGGTTCCGGGAAAAACGGCGCCAGCCCGAGGGTCAGCGCAGCAATCACAAAGGTGGAGGTCGGGATTTTGTCAAAAAAGCTCATAGGCCCCTCCTGCCCCATCCCAAGCGCCCAAACCAGAGGGCGTCATGCCGCAGGGGGATCGGTCGCTAGGGATTGGGCCAGATAGGCTTCAGCCGCCTCTGTTGTGTCAAGCACCCGCGCCTGACCGCCTGAGAGCACCGTCACCACACCCTGAACATGAGGCAATGCGGCGATCTCATCCAAAGAGAGACCACAGATGATCCCGCGCAAAAAGGCCGAGACCACGCCATGCGAAATGATCACGGTGGGCTGGGTGAGGCTGGCCAGATAAGCGCGACAGCGGGCCTCCAAAGCCGCGCCCCCCTCGCCGTTCGGGGCGCTTAAAAACAGCGAGAACATATCCTTTTCTTCCGCCGATCCAAAGCCCCGCTCCGCCACGACTTCAGCGCGCAACCGGCCTTCCCATGTGCCGGCGAACACTTCTTTGAGCCCGTCCACCGCCTGCACTGCGCGCCCCTCGGCAACGACAGATGCGGTGCGCCACGCTCGGCCCAAAGGGCTTGCGTGGATCGCGATCCCCGGATGCGCGGCCAAAATCGGCGCCAAAATCGCCCGCTGCGCATGGGCCTGCGCCACGCCGGTCTCAGTCAGCGCACTGTCAAGACGGCCCTGAAGACGGCCCTCGACATTCCATTCGGTCTGGCCGTGGCGCAAAAGATAAAGAGTGGGATAGGTCACAGATTGAGTCATGGAATCGGATTACTGTGCCGAACCGGGTCTGACAAGTTAGATTTCGTCTCAGCTCTGCGGCAAAACCACGCTGAGCCAAAACAATCCGGCAAAAAGCCCCGACCAAAACGCCCAGCGGAGGATAAGGCGCACCGCCCCTTCACACCACCTCCGCCGATACGACCCATGCGCGATTGATCGACCTTGGGGTGGAACCATTCGTGGTGAAAGACCTGCTGTGCGGGGTGCTGGAGCGGCGCAAAGCTCTTGGAGCCTATGAGCGAAGGTTCTCCATAAACCAAAAGCATGCCCGTGAAGTGTCCACTACGCTGTTCGACTTTTATTTCTTTTGGAAATTCGCTCCCAGACATATTCCGACAAGAGTGACGAACAAAAACCGCCCCACACAAGGGGATCACCAACAAAAATCGAAGTCCTGACCCAAACCAAAACATCAAAATCAGCGTCGATAAGGTCCAAGGAAACAAACATACCTATCCACAAACTGTAAGTGCCCAAACGAACAAGGGCTCTTCGCCTTACATTCAGTTTGCGAGATAACAAAATCGTAATGATGGATATGATGCCGTAGAAAGCGAGTAAGTATGCCAGGAGCACCAAAGCACTGAGGGATATGTAATAGTGCCAAACTCCATCGCCCGGGGGAATGTCGCTTGCAAATGGATCCGAGATATTAAAGCCAAAGATAAAAATGATTGCAATGAACGGCGCCAAAAAGATATCGACCAAAGCTAAAGTCAATAATCGCAGTAAAAACCGCCATAGTCCTCTCAACGACATCTTCGCTTTTTTACTTTGCTCTTTCATTTGGTCACTGCCTCAGATTGCCTTTTCTGGCGTCTCGCGCGGCTCTCGGGTGGCTTGTCGTTCAGCTCTTCTCTTCCGCTCCGCGGCCGCAACATCTTGTCCACTTCAAGTGCGGCCTTTCTTGTCTCAGCGTCCGAGAGATCAGCCTATCCAGTTCAGCCAACCTCGCAATCCTCACGACACATATTCGTCATGATGCCCGCGTTCGCCAACGCCTCTTTGATCGCGTTTTCAGGATCAAAAGCTGTGCTGCGGCGCATGTGAGGTTCCATGCATATGCTATTACCTGCTCTTGCAGTAAAGCGCACATACATTTTGAAAGGTTTTCACCATACAATTGAAGTTGGCGTGAGAAAAAGTTTATTTAAAAACAAAATGTGGAAAATGTGGAAAATGGTGGGTGATAAGAGATTTGAACTCCTGACATCTTCGATGTGAACGAAGCGCTCTACCACTGAGCTAATCACCCGCCGTGGCGCGGTGTTTAGCGCCACGGGTCCTTTGATGCAAGGGGCGAAATGCAGATTTTTAAAGCGCGAGGCTTTAGCTTTCTGCGGCTTCGGTTTCTGTTGCCTCGGCGTCTGACACATCGCCCTCTTCGGCGCCCGCCATCATGGCTTTCGGGCGGCGCAGCTTGGCGATGACGATATGTGCGCCCGAGCCCTCGCGTTGGCGGTTGACCGAAACCTTGCCGAGCGGCGGCAGGTTCAATTCGTCGCCGCGCTGGAGCGCATCGCCCAACTCTGCCAACACCGCTTCGAGCACTTTTTTGGCGTCAGAGCGTTTCACACCAGAGGCTTCAGCCACTTTGGCGATCATTTCTTTCTTTTTCATCGTGGTCACTACACTTGCTTCAGGCGCATCAACCGGGGCGGCATCTGTGCTGCTGGGGACGGTTTTAAGCGGCTCTGGATTGGAAATTGTTGTCACAGGGGACTCCGATTTTGGCATGGTTGCCGCTTTGGTGCTGCGACGGGGGGATGTGGATTTTGATGTGGTCTTCCTGACAGCGGTCGCAGTCTTGCGGTTGCTGGTCGAGGATTTTCGGGTTGCCATTTGAACCTCTTTGTTTCGCTCACGGAAACCCTAACGCCACAGCCCCCCTTGGCGCAAATGGGAAATGAACGAATGGTTTATCTCATGGGGTACAGCGCGGTCATCTGGCATGATTGCTCAAAACTCTGGCAATCTCGGGGTAAACCACAGAGGCTTGGTGGCATATCAGCCACAAAAAACCGGCCCTCAGGCCGGTTTTTCATTATGATTGTTTCCGAGACGAAATCAATGCGCGGTTGCGCCCTGCCCTTCACCGGTTGAGGTGATTTTGGCCAAACGCGCCGCCTCATCGGCCTCTGCGTCCCATTCCACCGGCTCAGGCTGGCGCACAAGCGCGTATTTGAGCACTTCAGAGACATGGGTGACCGGGATGATTTCCAGCCCCTCTTTGACGTTGTCCGGGATGTCGGCCAGATCTTTGACGTTCTCCTCAGGGATGAGAACGGTTTTGATCCCGCCGCGCAACGCCGCCAAGAGTTTCTCTTTCAGCCCGCCGATCGCCGTTGCATTGCCGCGCAGACTGACTTCGCCGGTCATGGCGATGTCTTTGCGCACCGGGATTTGCGTCAGCACCGACACAATGGTCGTGACCATGGCCAGACCGGCAGACGGTCCGTCTTTTGGCGTCGCCCCATCGGGCACGTGGACGTGGATGTCCATCGTGTCAAACAGCGGCGGCTTGACCCCAAGAGAGGGCGCGATGGAGCGGACATAGGAGCTGGCCGCGTCGATGCTTTCTTTCATCACATCGCCGAGCTTACCCGTGGTTTTCATCCGCCCCTTGCCGGGCAGTTTGAGCGCCTCGATCTGCAACAGATCACCGCCGACGGAGGTATAGGCCAGCCCGGTGACAACACCGATCTGATCTTCTTTCTCCGCCAAGCCGTAGCGCACTTTGCGCACGCCCAGGAACTCCTCAAGCGTCTCGGAGGTGACATGCACCGCCTCGACCTCTTTACGCACGATTTTGGTCACCGCTTTGCGGGCAATCTTGGCCAATTCGCGCTCAAGGCTGCGCACCCCCGCCTCGCGGGTGTAATAACGGATCACATCCATGATCGCGCCATCCGTGACAGAAAATTCCTTGGCTTTGAGGCCGTGGTTTTTGATCTGTTTCGGGATCAAATGCTGTTTGGCGATCTCAGCCTTTTCGTCCTCGGTATACCCCGAAAGCGGGATGATCTCCATCCGGTCCATCAGCGGCCCCGGCATGTTGTAGCTGTTCGATGTGGTCAGGAACATCACGTTGGAGAGGTCATATTCGACCTCCATATAGTGATCCACAAAGGTGGAGTTCTGTTCCGGGTCCAGCACTTCGAGCATGGCGCTTGCGGGATCGCCACGGAAATCCTGACCCATCTTGTCGATCTCATCGAGCAAAATGAGCGGATTGGTGGTTTTGGCCTTTTTCAACGCCTGGATGATCTTACCCGGCATGGAGCCGATGTAGGTCCGGCGGTGACCGCGGATCTCGGACTCATCGCGCACACCGCCCAAAGAGATGCGAATAAATTCGCGCCCCGTGGCCTTGGCAACCGATTTCCCAAGCGAGGTTTTGCCCACGCCCGGAGGCCCCACAAGGCACATGATCGGGCCTTTGAGTTTCTGGCTGCGCTGTTGCACGGCGAGATATTCGACGATGCGCTCTTTGACTTTTTCCAAACCATAGTGATCCTGATCGAGGATGTCCTCGGCCCGGCTCAGGTCCTTTTTGACCCGCGATTTCACGCCCCATGGGATTGAAAGCATCCAATCCAGATAGTTGCGCACCACGGTGGCTTCTGCCGACATCGGGCTCATGTTTTTGAGCTTTTTGATCTCGGCATCGACCTTGTCCTTGGCCTCTTTCGACAGCTTGGTCTCGGCGACTTTCGCCTCCAATTCCGCAATCTCATTGGCCCCGTCTTCGCCGTCGCCCAATTCCTTCTGAATGGCCTTCATTTGCTCATTCAGGTAATATTCGCGCTGGGTGCGCTCCATTTGGGATTTGACGCGGGTCTTGATCTTTTTCTCGACCTGCAACACCGACATTTCGCCCTGCATCAGGCCGTACACCGCCTCAAGACGGTCATCAATGGCCAGCGTTTCCAAAAGCTTTTGCTTCTGGTCCACTTCCACCCCCAGATGCCCGGCCACCAGATCGGCCAGTTTCGCGGGTTCGCGGGTCTCGGACACGGCGGCCAGCGCCTCCTCCGGGATGTTCTTTTTCACCTTGGCGTAATGTTCAAACTCTTCGCGCACCGAGCGCAACAACGCGGTGATCGCGGCGGGATCGCCTTCGCTCTCTTCAAGCGGGATGACCTGAGCTTCGAAATAGCTGTCATTTTGGGTGAATTCGGTCAGCCGGACGCGGCTTTCGCCCTCGACCAAAACCTTGACCGTACCATCGGGCAGTTTCAAAAGCTGCAACACATTGGCCAAGACACCGACGCGGAAAATGCCATCAATATCCGGGTCATCGACCGACGGGTCCATTTGGGCGGCAAGCAGAATCTGCTTGTCCTGGTTCATCACCTCTTCCAGCGCCTTGACCGATTTCTCACGGCCAACAAACAGCGGCACAACCATATGCGGAAAAACCACGATGTCGCGCAGCGGAAGAACGGGGTAGGATTGGAGTTGCTCGTGCATGTTCATTCCTTTTATTGGCAAAAGAGCCAAGCCCCGGCTTTGCAGCAGCTTTGCGCTCTTTCCTGTCTTAGTGATTACATCTGGGGTGGCCGCCCGCAGATTTCAAGCAAGACAGGTTGCATGTTGCATAGCAGTCTGCCTTTCAACGGGCGGCCCTGCAAGAGTGGATTTGCGTTGAAGTCTGCGTCACGGCGCCTGACACGGCCCGGCTTGATCAACTTCATGTCCAAAGCCATTAGAAAATAAAAGAAAGGTCTGTTTGCCCTATCTTTCACCTTATTCGCAGGTCGCGCAGATGTTTTCGCATATCTTACAGCGGATCAATGTCACCCATCGCGCGTTTGGCGTGAAACTCCGCTTCCCAAGCCGCAAATGTTCCGCCCGCAATCGCGTCGCGCATGTCTTGCATGATTTCCTGAAAATAATGCAGGTTGTGCCAAGTCAAAAGCATCCCGGAAATCATCTCCTGCGCGCGAAAGACGTGGTGCAAATAGGCACGCGAATAGTGGGAACAGGCCGGGCAGGAGCAGTGTTCGTCCAGGGGCCGCGGATCATCGGCGTGGCGCGCGTTCTTGATGTTCACCTGCCCACGCCGGGTCCATGCCTGACCCGTGCGGCCAGAGCGCGACGGCAGCACGCAATCCATCATGTCGATGCCGCGTTTGACCGCGCCCACGATGTCGTCGGGCTTGCCAACCCCCATCAAATAGCGTGGCTTATCGGTGGGCAACATGTCGGGGGCAAAATCGAGGCAACCGAACATCGCCTCCTGCCCCTCGCCCACGGCCAGACCGCCCAGCGCATAGCCATCAAAGCCTATTTTCTTGAGCGCCTCGGCGCTTTCTTCGCGAAAATCACGCTCAAGCCCGCCCTGTTGAATGCCAAACAGCGCATGGCCCGGACGGTCGCCAAAGGCCTCACGAGACCGTTCCGCCCAGCGCATCGACAGCCGCATGGAGGACGCGATCCGGTCGCGATCGGCGGGCAGCGCCGGGCATTCGTCGAAACACATCACAATGTCGGAGCCCAAGAGTTTTTGGATTTCCATCGAACGTTCCGGCGTCAACTCATGTTTGGAGCCATCAATATGCGAGCGAAAGGTCACGCCCTTTTCGGTCAGCTTGCGCAGATCGGAGAGACTCATCACCTGAAACCCACCAGAGTCGGTCAAAATAGGCCGCTCCCAGTTCATGAATTTGTGCAAGCCCCCCAAACGCGCGATGCGTTCGGCGGTGGGACGCAGCATCAAATGATAGGTGTTGCCCAACAGGATGTCGGCCCCGGTGGCGCGCACGCTTTCGGGCATCATCGCCTTGACGGTCGCCGCCGTGCCCACGGGCATGAACGCAGGCGTGCGAATGTCGCCACGCGGGGTGGAGATCACCCCGGTGCGGGCGCGCCCATCGGTGGCGTTGAGGGAAAATGAGAATCGCGGGGTTTGAGCATCTTGGGTCATAGGGGGGATTTACCCGCAAAGGCGCGTCAGGGCCAGAGGCTCGCTTTGCGCGTCGCAGAAGCCTCTCTCCCGACATGTGGCGCGTGAAAAAACCGCCCCCACCCACACACGGGCGGGGGGACGGGTTCACTTCGATCCGCGGAGGTTACTCCGCCGCTTCAACCGTGGCTTTGGCATCCTCAGGAATGGCCAGAGACAAGATGATCGCGGACATCCCCGCCAGCGTGATCGGCGCGGCAAAGACCTGTTTGAGGAAACTCGGCAGGTGTTGCGTCGCATCGGGCACCAAGGTGACGCCAAGTGCCAAGCCAAAGGACACCGCCATGATATAGACCCGGCGCAGGGTCATCTCGACCGAGGACAGGATGCGAATCCCCGCCACGGCGATGGTCGAGAACAACACCAATGTGGCTCCCCCCAAAACCGGTTTTGGGATGATCAAAAAGAACGTGCCGATGATGGGGAACAGGCCCAACAGGACCAAGACCCCGCTCATATACATCCCGACATGCCGCGAGGCGACGCCGGTCATTTGGATCACACCGTTGTTTTGCGAAAACGTGGTGTTGGGGAAGGTGTTGAACACCGCCGCCAATGCGGAATTGACGCCATCGCCCAACACCCCGCCCTTGATGCGCTTCATGTAAAGCTCGCCTTCCACCGGCTGACCGGAGATCACCGAATTGGCGGTCAAATCGCCCGAGGTCTCAATCGCCGTCACCAGATAGAGAAAGGCAATCGGAACAAACAGGCCGATGTCGAAATCAATGCCGTATTTGAACGGGATCGGCAGGGCAAAGAGTTTGGCCGAACTCAGCGCGCCAAAATTCACCAGACCAAAGAAACTCGCCACGATGGTCCCAACGATGAGGCCAATCATGATGGCCGAAATCCGCAGGGTCGGTTTGCCGATAAAGGTCATCACCAAAATCACCGCCACCACCAGAGTGCCAAGCAACAGATAGAGCGGCTTGCCAAGGTCTTCGCCCGCCCGCGCGCCCCCGGCGAAATCGGTAAAACCCGATTTGATCAGACTCAGCCCGATGACGGTGATCACAACCCCGGTCACCGTGGGCGTGATGATGCGTTTGAGCTTGTCCAGAAACTGCGACAGGATGATTTCCACTAAAGAGCCGACAAGACACAGGCCAAAGATCATCGCCAAAATGTCATCCGGCGTGCCGCCTTGGCTTTTGACCGCAAAGCCCGCGGCCAACACCGCGCCCAGAAAGGCAAAGGACGTGCCCTGCAAAGACAAAAGCCCCGATCCCACCGGGCCGATGCGTTTACATTGGATGAACGTGGCCACGCCCGAGACAAAAAACGCCATCGCAATCAAGTAGGGCACTTGTTCGCCCAATCCCAAAGCGCCGCCGATGATCAGGGACGGCGTGGCGATGCCAACGATGGAGGCCAAGACATGTTGCACCGCGGCCAAAGCGGCCTTTGACGGAGGCGGCACGTCCTCTAACCCGTAGACTAGCGGCATGAAACTCTCTTTGCTCATAATGGTGGTCCCCTTTTCGGTCGTTTTTCAACTTTTGGTTTTCCCTGCCGCAAATCTGCGCCCCCACCGCCTGTAACAAAAGCGTCACCTGTGCCTGGCGCGACCTGCCTCGCCTGCGTTTTTCTCTCGCTTAAGAAAACGGCAGTTTTCGCGCGCGCCAACTCGGAATGTTCATTTCTTCAGCCACATGGGGCCTGTTGACCGGATCACGCCCGAGCGTTAAACGGGTCGAACCATTGAGCCATGTTCCCGCCATGATGATCCGTGCCATCGCCCATACTAGGACCTTAAGGTCGCTGATCACGCTGATCGCGGCGCTGGCTTTTGCGGTCCTGTCGGGGCTGCATGGCGCGCGTCCGGTTGGCCTTGCCCCCGCTCCGGCGACCAACGCCGCCCAGTTTGCCGAACTTGGGTTTTCCGCCAGCGACATCTGTGGCTATGGCGGCTCGGGCTCGGGGTCTGACAGCCGCTGCCCGAACTGTGTGATCTCCACTTCGGCGGTGGTGCCAGACACCCAAGGCCTCTGCGCCCCCAGCGGCAGCCCCCACAGATCCCCCCGAATTTTTGCCCAAGACGCCCTCGCGATCCCACAGCTTTTACGGGTCAAAACGGCGCGCGCGCCGCCCGTCCTCGCCTAACAGCCGATCAAACGCCATCGACCCGCCCCGCAGGCGGTGCCGATGGGGCTGTTATGTGAATTTAGGATACAACAATGACCCAATTTTCTTTTCTGAAACCGGCTTTGGCCGGATGTCTGATCTCTGTCGCCCCTCTGGCTGCCATGGCCCATGCGAGCCTCGAAACCCAAACCGCTGCCTTGGGCACGACCTACAAAGGCGTGATGCGCATCACCCATGGCTGCGACGGGCAAAGCACCCAACGTGTGCGCATTGACATCCCCGAAGGTGTTGTGAACGTCAAACCAATGCCCAAACCCGGCTGGACCGTGACCACAGAACGTGGGGCCTATGCCCATAGCTATACCGTTCATGGCAGTCCGGTCACCGAAGGCGTGCAGGCAATTGAATGGTCAGGTGGCACGTTGCCCGACGATTTTTTTGACGAATTCATCTTTCGTGGCACGTTGGATGCCAGCCTTGGGGAGGGGGTGATCTATTTCCCCACCACGCAATATTGCGCCGATGGCGAAAATGCCTGGGTCGACATCCCCGCCTCTGCCGATGCACCACGCCCCGCGTCCCCCGCCCCGGCGCTGGATCTGGTGGCACCCGCCCATGCGGATCATACGGGCCACTGATGCGTCCGGCCTGATAAGGCCGCACTGAACTCAAAAGATGGCGCGCTCCGGCCCAATCGGGGCGCGCATTTCTCTCTTTACACCGGTCCCCAGCGTCGCTGTCACAAAACTCACAAACCCTCTTGTCATACACACAGAAGGATGACATTGGGCGCGTGTAACATGGCACACGGGCATTGAACGTGACCGCGACGGGACCTCTCCAGTAAATGAAAGACGACAATGATGGATAAAGCTCCTTTCGCTTTGGGCTGGGAAGAATGGGCTGCACTGCCGGATCTCGGCTTGCCTGCGCTCAAGGCCAAGGTCGACACGGGCGCGCGCACCTCGGCGCTGCATGCCTTTGACATCGAACCCTTTGGCAAAGCCGATGCGCCGAAAGTGCGCTTTAACATCCACCCCATCCCGGCGCGCGAGGACATCGTGATCTCTTGTTCCGCCGATGTGGTGGATCGCCGCGAAGTCACCTCGTCCAATGGCGAAACCGAGCTGCGCTATGTCATCTCATCCGAAATCCAGATGGGTGATCGCCGCTGGCCGATTGAAATCACCCTGACCAACCGCACCAATATGGCTTACCGGATGCTGTTGGGCCGTCAGGCGATTTCTGAAGATATGATCGTTCAACCGACCGAGAGCTTTTGCCAACCGGTTTTGGACGACAGCGCCTATTTCACCACCGCGATCCGCGACACCTTGCCGTCGCGCGCGCTGCGCATTGCGGTCCTGTCACGCGAACCCGACAATTACTCGACCCAGCGCCTGGTCGATGAGGGCGAAAGACGCGGCCATGTGGTTGAGGTCATCGACACCGCGCGCTGTTACATGGTGATCAATGCCATGGCACCGGAGATTTATTACGATGGTGAACGCCTGCCGCGCTATGACGCGGTGATTCCACGCATCGGCGCCTCTATCACCTCTTATGGCACCGCCGTGATCCGGCAATTCGAAACCATCGGTACGTTTTGCGTCAATGGCTCCGAAGGCATATCCAAATCGCGCGACAAACTTCAGGCCCATCAGGTCCTCTCACGCCACCAGATCGGGATGCCGACCACCGCTTTCGCCTCCTCGCCCAAAGACACCGACAATCTGATCGCCTTGGCGGGCCAAGCGCCGCTCATTGTCAAACTGTTGGAAAGCACCCAAGGCCGCGGCGTGGTCCTGGCCGAAACCAAAAAGGCGGCACAATCGGTGATTTCCGCCTTTCGCGGCCTCAAAGCCAACTTTTTGGTCCAGCATTTCGTCAAAGAGGCGGCGGGCGAAGACATCCGCTGTGTCGTCATCGACGGCAAAGTCGTGGCCTCGATCAAACGCTCGTCTTCGGGCGGCGATTTCCGTTCCAACCTGCATTTGGGCGGCACCGCCTCGACCGTGCGCATCAGCAAAGCCGAACGCGACGTCGCCTTGAAATCCGCCAAGGCCTTTGGCCTTCGTATGGCGGGCGTCGATCTGTTGCGCGCCGAAGATGGGCCGAAAGTGTTGGAGGTCAATTCCTCGCCGGGCTTTGAAGGCGCGGAGACCACCACCGGCAAAAACTTGGCTGGAGTGCTTTATGACATGATCGAAAAACGGGTCCGCCCCACGCCCGCCCGCAAAAGCCGCAGCAAAGCCTGATCTCAGCTCGCCACACCGCCCCTGCCTCGGCACTCAGGCGGTGTTTCTTTTCCAAAACAGGCCATTCTTTGATCTCTGCCATAGCGCCGTTACCAAGACCGGCGAACACTGGCCGCAACTGTCACAGATAGGTGCCCCATGTCCGCCGCTTCTTCCATCTCGCCCCCCTCCTGCCCGCTCGCGCCCAATCCGGCCGATCTTTTGACGCGGTTCCGCGCCCTGCGCGATCACATCGCCACAGAGACAGACACGATCTGGAGCGATTGGGCCGATCTCGATATGCGCGAAGCCTTTCGCCCCTCGGCGCAAAACCTCGCGACCTATCTGGCCTTCCGCCACACCGATCTGTCCGCCGTGCAGCCGGATTTGGCCGCTTTGGGCCTGTCGACCCTGGGCCGCTGCGAACCGCATGTGCGCGCCTCTCTTGATGCGGTCGAGGCCGCGCTCAGTGGCCTGACCGGCGTGCCCGCCGCCTTTCCCGATCCCTCACGCCTGACCCGTGGCCCCGCCCGGCTCGCCGCGCGCCGCGACACCGCCTTTGGCACCGGGGCCTCCGGTGCGCCGCGTTCGCGCATCTTGGTGACGGTCCCGACCGAGGCCGCCTCTGATCCCAGTCTGACCCGTAACATGGTCCGGGCGGGGGCGGACGCGATGCGGATCAATTGCGCCCACGACGGCCCCGAAGTCTGGGACGCGATGATCACCAACATCCGCGCCGCGGGCGTTGAGATCGGGCGTTATGTCCCGATCCTGATGGATTTGGCCGGGCCGAAACTGCGCACCAGCGCTGTCGCCGGTCCCAACAAAGCGCGGGTGTGTGTCGGTGATCGGCTTGATATTCTGCGCGAACCTCCGAAAGCCAAAGCCAAACACGCCGCCCTCTCGCTGAGCCACCCAGACCTGATCGACCGGCTGACCCCCGGCATGGCCGTGTTCATTGATGACGGAAAGATCGGCGCGGAAGTGGTTGAAATCACGTCAAAAGGCGCGAAATTGAAAGTCACCCGCGCCGGGCCTGAAGGCGTCAAACTCAAAGCCGAGAAAGGCTTTAACCTGCCGGCGGTTGAGATCGACATCCCGGCTCTCACGGAAGATGACCGCAGGGCGCTTGATTTTGTCGTCGGGCGCGCCGATCTGATCGGCTATTCCTTTGTGCAGACGCCCGAAGACATCCGACTTTTGATCGCCGAAGTCGATAAACGCCTGCCCGAAGGTGGCCACCGCCCCGGTGTCGTGTTGAAAATCGAGACCAGCCAAGCCATTCGCAACCTGCCCCGTTTGATCGTGCAATCGGGTGCCTTGTGTGAGACCGCCGTGATGATCGCGCGCGGCGATTTGGCGGTGGAGATCGGGTTGGAGCGCATGTCGGAGATGCAGGAGGAAATCCTCTGGCTCTGTGAAGCGGCGCATACGCCCGTGGTCTGGGCCACGCAGGTGCTTGAGGGCCTGATGAAAGAAGGCCTCGCCACCCGTGCTGAAACCACTGACGCCGCCATGGCCCAACGCGCCGATTGTGTGATGCTCAACAAGGGACCGTATGTCTGTGACACCATCCGGTTTTTGTCGCGGGTTTTGGGTCGGATGGATCGGCATATGTCGAAAAAATCCGCCCGCCTTGGACCGCTGCGCTCTTGGCGTGGAAATATTTC
The DNA here is from genome assembly GCF_000299875.1 of Celeribacter baekdonensis B30. Lineage (GTDB taxonomy): Bacteria > Pseudomonadota > Alphaproteobacteria > Rhodobacterales > Rhodobacteraceae > Celeribacter > Celeribacter baekdonensis_A. Next base: position 101,704 of record NZ_AMRK01000004.1, on the reverse strand, counting down.
GGTGTAACACCCCCTCTGGACGCCCGCCCGCCTATTCCCTATATGTTCACTCGGATATAGGAGAACGCGCAGATGAGCGAAGAGGCAAATCCCGTCGAGGGCACACCGCTGATCAAACCGTCGAGCACGGATCACCCGCTGCATAATGCTGTGGTTGAGGCCTGTCGCACGGTCTATGACCCGGAAATTCCGGTCAACATTTATGACCTTGGTCTCGTCTATACGATTGATATCAATGATGAAAATGAAGTTCTCATCTTGATGACCCTGACCGCGCCGGGCTGTCCGGTTGCTGGCGAAATGCCGGGTTGGTTGGCCGATGCGATCGAACCTTTGGCCGGGGTGAAGCATGTCGATGTCGAACTGACATGGAACCCGCCATGGGGCATGGAAATGATGTCCGACGAGGCGCGTCTTGAGCTTGGCTTCATGTAAACACCGGGATTTGACCCAGATTTGAGACCCAAAATGGCCTGTGCGCTGCGGCGGCAGGCCATTTTTATGGCAGATCCTTTGGGGTGCGTCGTTTGGTCCCCGGCCAAAGCCAGAACCGCCACCGCCGGTCCCGCGCCCGCAGCAGCCGAAGCTCCGCCTCACGCAGCGCTTTCTCGGTCTGATAGCCCGTTGGGGCCTGCGTGCCGACACGCGGCAGATTGATCGGAAAGACCGGCCACATGGGCATCTCCACAGTTGCAATTTTAAAAGATTGAAGCGACTGTAACGACGGAGACATATCCAAAACACCCAACATATTGGCAATTCAGGTTTCAAAAATGAAAGACGCCCTTGGTCGCGGCATGCCAAAATTGGATGATTATTACCTGTTTCTCGCCGTGGCGGATGCGGGCGGACTGTCGGGGGCAGAAAAGGCCACTGGCACCTCCCAGCCCACGCTGTCCCGCCGCATGGGGGAACTGGAACGCACTCTTGGCAAGCGCTTGTTCGAACGTGGCCCCCGCGGCTACACATTGACGTCAGAGGGCCGCGCGTTGTTGCAAGAGGCCGAAGCGCTGCGCGAAGCCGCCACGCGTCTGTGCCGCTTTCAACTCAGAGACACAGCGCCCGAAGTCCGCATCACCGCAGGCGGTTGGACCACGCGCCATGTCGCCCGTCACCTGTCCAAAATATGGACGCCGGACTGTGCGTGGCGTCCGGCCCTGATGGCCTCAAACTCCAACGTCGACATTGCCCGACGCGAAGCCGACATCGGCATCCGCAACCGCCGTCCAGATCAAAGCTGGCTCGCCGGGCGCAAACTTTCACCGATCACCTATGCCGAATATGCGGCCGGGCCAGAGGTGGCGGGCTATGTCACCCTGCACCACGACATGCCAACCACGCCGTCGGAACGTTGGCTGCGCAGCACGCTCCCCAACGAGATCATCGCCACCGCCTCAGACGCCCGCTCCGCCGCCGACATGGCGGTTGCAGGCATCGGTCGCGCGATCTTGCCAACCTTCGCCGGGCGCGATGTCGCGGGCCTCATGCAGGTCTCACCAGAGATCGCCGCGCTGACCCATGACGAATGGCTGGTCTGCCACCATGACGCCCGCCATGACCCTCCCGTGCGCGCCGCCTTGGACGGTTTGGCGGAGCTGTTGACGGCCCCGGAACGGTTTGCCGCGTAGAGCAACCTGTTTTGGGTGCATAACACAAAACGCACCCCATATAGGGTGCAAATATAACAACGCACCCTAAAATGGTTGCATATCATAAAACGCACCCTATATTGGGTGCATCATGACCCAAAACACCCGTAAAATCGCCGTTTTGACCGGCGACCTCGTCAATTCCACCGGGCTTGGCCCCGCAAAAATCGAACGCGCCTTCGCCGCTCTCGAAGACTGCGCCGCAACGCAGGCCGAGTGGATGGGCGAAAGCCTGCACTTCACCCGCCACCGCGGCGATGGCTGGCAAGTCGCACTGGCCGAGCCGAAATACGCGTTGCGGTCCGCTTTGGCGTTTCGGGCGGCTTTGCGGGCGCAGGGAGAGGAATTTGACAGTTATATTGGGATTGCAGAGGGTGAGGTTGAGGGTGAGATTGGACCGGATTTGAATGAGGAAACGGCAAAAGCATTTTCTGTATCTGGAGAAAAACTAGAGCATGTAAAATCGGGGGAAGCCTTGGCAGACATAAAACTGTCTTCAACCGGAATACGAATGCTTTACGACCGAGCCACCCCACAGGATGCTCTCGCAATTGCTCTCGACGGATACGCTTCGGAATGGACGCAAGTACAGGCCGCAACCATTCAAGAAATTCTGTCTCCTGATTACGATCTAAACTTTTCAAAGACAGCGATAAAACTTGGAAAGTCACGCCAAACAGTTACGAAAACAATTCGCGCATCCCAATACGTGAGAATATCTCTCGCATTGGCGAGCATGGAAACTTGGATTGACAACAATGCCTGAAACCCTCGCCGCACTTTTCCTCGCCCATGTCCTTGCCGACTACGTGTTTCAGTCCTCCGCCATGGTCGACACCAAATCCAAACCCGAAACGCTGTTTCTGCATTTTCTCATCGTCTTGCTCACCGCCATGGCGACCACTGGCCAAGTGGCCTCCCCGGCAATTTACGCTCTTGCGTTGGTCCACGTCACCATTGATGCGATCAAGGTCACAGCCTTTTCCGACAAATTCCTGCCACATCTCAGCGACCAAGCGCTGCACCTGCTCACCCTTGCGATCTTCGCCAAAGCCACACCAGACATCTACGCCACCGGTGCCTATGGCGATCTCTCCTGGTTGCCCAAACTCATGCTTTATGCCGCCGGATTGATTTATGTCACCCGCGCGGGCGGGTTTGCTGTGGGCAAATTGATGGCGGGGTTTGGTGCCAATCCGATTGAGGAGAGCCTTGATAAGGGCGGGTTTTGGATTGGGCTGTTGGAACGCGGGCTGATTTTTCTGTTGTTGATCGGCAATATGGCGGGCGGCATCGGGTTTTTGGTCGCGGCGAAATCGGTGTTGCGCTTTGAGGCGACGCAAGACGGAAAAAAGGCGGAATGGGTGATCATCGGCACATTGGCCTCGTTCGGCTGGGCCCTTGCGGTGACGCTGGCGGTGATGTTCGTGGGCGCACAGCTACCAGACCTTGGAATCGCGGGCCAAACACCCTAGATTAGGCTCAAAGGAGACCTTCTCATGTTCGGCATTCCCGGAAAACAAGCTGTCACCCTCACGCCAGCCGCAACCAAGCAAATCGCGCGGTTGATGGAGAAAGATGGCTCCAAAGGCCTGCGCATCGGCATCAAAAAGGGCGGCTGCGCCGGGATGGAATACACCATGGACTATGTGTGCGAGGTGGATGCGATGGACGAGGTCGTTGAACAGGACGGCGCGCGGGTGATGATCGCACCCATGGCGCAGATGTTCCTGTTTGGCACCGAGATTGATTACGAGGTCTCGCTTTTGGAATCCGGTTTCAAATTCCGCAACCCGAACGTGGTGGACGCCTGTGGCTGTGGCGAGTCGATCAAGTTTGACGAAAGCCTGACGCAGGGCACCTGATGGCCGCTACCCCCGACGAGATAGAACATGCGCGCGACCTTTTCGCAGCGCTGTCGCCGATCACAACGGGACGGATGTTTGGCGGCACTGCGCTTTATGTCGATGGGGATGTGATGTTTGCCTGTCTCTTGGGCGGAACGATCTGGATGAAATCCGACACCAGCACAGAGGCGGCGTTTACTGAGGCTGGCGCGCGCCCGTTTTCATATCAAAAATCCGGCGGCACCACGGTGGTGCCCTCCCTCATGTCCCTGCCCGACAGTGCTCTGGACGATCCAGAAGAGGCCATGCACTGGGCGCGATTGTCCTATCCCCCCGCCCTGAAAGCCGCCGAAGACAAACGCCGTCAAAAGGCCCGCAAAGCCGCGAAAAAGGCCGCATCATGAGCGTGTCCGACGAAGACATCGCCTTTGTCCACGAGTTGTTTGAGGCCGTCGGTCCGATCAGTCATCGCAAAATGATGGGCGGGCTGTCGATCTATTCGGACGGTCAGATTTTCGCGATCCTCTCCTCCGAGGGCCGGATTTACCTCAAGGCCAAGGACGCGTTCGCCGAAGCCCTCGCAGTCGAGGGTGCGGAGAAATTCGAGATGGGGGACGGGCGTGGGATGAATTACTGGACCCTGCCCGAAGCCGCACTTGATGATCCAGAGCTTGCGGGCGGTTGGGCACGGCGGGCCTTGGACGCGCTTTAACGCGCCCAGCCCTTTTCCCTACCTGTGCCTTACTGTTCCAAAGCGTCGATCATATCGACCCGCGTGCCGTGACGACCGCCCTCAAATTCAGCCGTCAAAAAGGCCTCAACGACACTGAGCGCCAGACCCTCCCCAATCACACGCGCGCCAAGCGACAGCATGTTGGCGTTGTTGTGCTGGCGGATCATGCGAGCGGAAAACTCATCGGTACAGACGCCACAGCGGATGCCTTTGACCTTGTTGGCCGCCATCATGATGCCCTGCCCCGTGCCGCAGACAATAATGCCAAACCGACAGTCGCCGGAGGCCACATGCCGCGCGGCAGCTTCACCATGGAGCGGATAATGCGTGCTTTCGGGGGTCGTCGGGCCAATATCGACCACCTCCCAGCCAAGAGAAGCGACATGCGTGGCAATCGCTTGGCGCAACTCAATGGCGGCGTGATCACTGGAAAGAACGATGCGGGTGTTGGCGGTCATGGCAATGTGGTCCCGTTGTTTCAAAGCCGGTGTGCGGCGTGTCTCTGCTGCCGCTTGTGGCGTCAATTTCACCGCAATTCAAGTCCGCGTGGCCGCCTCTTTGCCACCAAAGGCTCAGCCCAAATGTCGCAGATCCCCGCCATCGCCCCAAAGCGCAGCTCTCGACGGCACATTTACCCAGATTTGCGCCACATCAGAGACGTTAGCGCCCACAGTCGCTTGACTAGCCCCAAGAGGCTGCAATGATGCGGCCAACATGGAGAAGGAGAGCACGCATGGGACGCAAACTGGCCGCAGGCAATTGGAAAATGAACGGGCTCAACGCCAGCCTCAAAGAAGCGCAGGCGCTGGCCGAGATGTTCCCGGCTCCGAAAGTCGACATTCTGTTGTGCCCGCCCGCGACCTTGGTGGCAAGCATGGCCGCCGCGCTGGCTCACACCAAAATCGACGTTGGCGGGCAGGATTGCCATATGAAAACCTCCGGCGCGCATACGGGCGACATTTCGGCGGAAATGCTGGCCGATGCGGGCGCGGATTACGTCATTTTGGGCCACTCCGAGCGGCGCGCCGATCATGGCGAAACCGACGCTGTGGTCTGTGAAAAAACCATGGCGGCGGTGATGGCAGGGCTCAAACCCGTGGTCTGCGTTGGCGAAACCTTGGCACAGCGCGAGGCGGGCGAGACATTGGAGATCATTCGCCACCAACTCTCGGCATCGCTTCCCGACGCGGTGGACCTGTCGAAACTCGTGGTCGCCTATGAGCCGGTTTGGGCCATCGGCACCGGCAAAATCCCGACACTTGAACAGATCGCAGAGGTCCATGACGACATCCGTGCCACGTTGACCGCGCGCTATGGCGACACGGCCAACGATGTACCGTTGCTCTATGGCGGCTCGGTCAAACCGGGCAATGCCGCCGAAATTTTCGCCACCTCCAATGTCGATGGCGCGCTGGTCGGTGGCGCCTCGCTGAAAGCGGCGGATTTTGCCGGCATCATCACGGCGCTCGAAGCAGCCTGACATAGAAAACGCCGCGCTTTTCCAAAAGCGCGGCGTCCCCCGCCTTTAGAGCGCGGTCACATCATGGTCATAGAGCCAGGCAAATCGTTCGACCGCCTGGCGCGGTGCAATCTGACCGGCAAAGCGCAAAGCGGCATGACCGACAAAGCGTTTTGCCCCGCTCAAATGATAGTTTTTCGCATTGGCATTGGCCGCCTCGATCACCCGAACCACCCGCGCGCGGCGCAGTGATTGATAGGCCGGAAGCGCTTGATCTAACGGCAGTTTTGCCAAACAATCGGCCAAGACCCAAGCATCCTCCAAAGCCATATTCGCGCCCTGCGCCAAAAATGGCAGGGTCGGATGGGCCGCATCCCCCAAAAGCGCTGTGCGATCTGAATGCCAACGCAACGCCACCGGATGCCGGAACAGCCCCCAGCGCGCAACCTCTGTGACCCGCCCCAAAAGCCCCTTCACCCCGGGGCAGAAATTGGCAAAATGGCTCAACATCTCCGCCGGATCACCGGGGTGGTTCCAGCCTTCTTCACGCCACTCCGGGCGCTCTTCGACCGCGACGATGTTGATCAAACTGCCGCCCCGTAACGGGTAGCTGACCACATGCCGCCCCGCCGCCATATGGACCATCGCCAAAGGCGCCTCGCCGCCCGTCGCCGCAACCGTGGCGCGCCATGCGGTTTGGCCGGTGAAAAACGGCTTGGCCGGACCATTGAGTATCGGGCGCAGCACGGAGTTGACCCCATCCGCCCCGAGCACCACGTCATGACGCGCCTCTTGTTTTCCCGACTCTGCCCCCGCGGCAAACACAAGGCTCACCCCATCCGCATCGCCATGAATGGCCTGAACGCTGTGCGACAGGCGGATGTCGACCGCCAGATCACGCGCGCCCTGTTCGAGCAACCCGATCAAGTCGGCGCGGTGCATCAGCAAGAAGTCGTCATTCGGACGGGCTGTTTTGACATCCAGGTGCAAGACCTCGCGCCCCGTATAGCCATCCATCAACCGCACCCCCTCTGAGCGCATCGACACGGCTCCCGCATCCAGCCCCAAAGCGGTCAAAACCCGCGCGCCATTGGGGGTGATTTGCAACCCGGCGCCGACTTCGGTGATCTCGGGGGCGCGTTCATAAACGGTGACCTTGGCCCCGCGCAGCGCCAAGGCCCGCGCAAGTGCAAGCCCCGCCACACCCGCGCCGAGGACGGCAATATCCTGACCAATCAACATGGAACGTTCCTTATCTCTGGTCCCGCTGTCGCAAAAGAAAACACCGGGAGATGTCCCCCGGTGTTTGCCATATCTGTACACAGTCTGTCACGCGCGCATAATGCCGCGAGAGGACATAGCGAACGACCCAGTTCAGCGATCAATCATCCCCCGATCGCGTGAGCGATCAATCGTCCCCCGATCGCCTAAGCGATCAATCGTCGCGATGTACTTTTTCGCGGCGCTCGTGGCGTTCTTGTGCTTCCAAAGTCATGGTCGCAATCGGACGCGCGTCGAGACGCTTGAGCGAAATCGGCTCGCCCGTCACTTCGCAATAGCCATATTCGCCCTCATCAATCCGGCGCAGCGCCTGTTCGATCTTGAGCACCAGTTTGCGCTGACGGTCCCGTGTGCGCAGCTCAAGCGCGCGGTCGGTCTCCTCAGAGGCCCGGTCGGTGATGTCAGGAATATTACGCGTGCCGTCCTGCAAGCCTTCGATGGTGTGGCGGCTTTCGTCCAAAAGATCGGCTTTCCATGCCAAAAGCTTGCGGCGGAAATATTCGAGCTGACGCTCATTCATGAAAGGTTCACCCTCAGCGGGGCGGTAGTCATCAGGCAGGAAAGCTTCGGCCTTCATCTTTGTCACCTTTGTCGTGTCAGTGAGCGCGCCTATGGCCAATGATGTATTGTCGTCAGCCATCCGGCACCCTCCAATTGCGGCTCGTTTACCGCGTTTGTTCAGGGATGTCACGTCACAATCTCTGTCGCATTGCACCTTTCCCAAGCCTTGTTATGATCCGGCTTACCCCTTGTCAGAGAGCGCACATAAACCGATGAAATTCTCCTCCACCGACAGCTATATTGCCCCCACAGACCTCACCGTCGCCGTGAATGCCGCCATCGCTTTAGAGCGGCCTTTACTGGTCAAAGGCGAACCGGGCACGGGCAAAACCGAACTGGCCCGCCAAATCGCCAACGCCTTGGGGCTTGAGATGATTGAGTGGAACATCAAATCCACCACCCGCGCCCAACAAGGCCTTTATGAATATGATGCGGTGTCGCGGTTACGCGACAGTCAATTGGGCGATCCCCGCGTCGAGGACGTGCGTCATTACATCAAAAAGGGCAAACTCTGGCAGGCGTTTGAGGCCGACAAAAAGGTCGTGTTGTTGATTGACGAGGTTGACAAGGCCGATATCGAATTCCCCAACGACCTGTTGCAAGAGCTCGATAAAATGGCGTTTCACGTCTATGAAACCGGCGAGACCGTCAGCGCGAAACAGCGCCCGGTGGTGATCATCACCTCAAACAACGAAAAGGAACTGCCCGACGCGTTTTTGCGCCGCTGTTTTTTCCATTACATCCGATTCCCCGACATGGACACGATGCGCGCCATCGTCGGCGTGCATTTCCCCGGGATCAAAGAGCGGCTTTTGAGCACCGCCCTGAGCCAGTTTTACGACATCCGCGACACGCCAGGCCTAAAGAAAAAGCCCTCGACCTCCGAGGTTCTGGATTGGCTGAAACTGTTGCTGGCCGAGGACCTGTCGCCCGAAGATTTGGCGCGTGACGGCAAGGATGCGCTACCGAAATTGCACGGCGCGCTTTTGAAGAATGAACAAGACGTGGCGCTGTTTGAACGCCTGGCCTTTATGGCGCGCGGCGGCGGGCGGCGTTAACCGCCGTTGCCTCACTCCGCCTTGGCTGCGGCTTTGGGCGCGCGGGGCTTTTTGGGCTTGGCGGGGACGGCGGGTTTCGCCGCGGCCTCTGCCTTGGTTGCGGCTGCCGCTTTGGCGGCGCGCGGTTTCGCTGCCGCCTTTTTGCGTGGCGCTTTGGGCTTTGGCGTCTCCGCCACTTGCGTCAGTTCCGCCTGTGCCGCAAGCCAATGCTCTTGATCCCGACCCTCGGGTTGCCCGTCTTTGAGCCAAAGGAAATAGGCCGCATCGCGGATGTGATCGTCGGTTTGGGTCTGTTGTGTCATGTGTCAATCTGATGGGTTGTGAGGGGTGATGCCAGTGTAACACTGGGACTAAGCACCCGTGGTTAAGATTTCGTGACAGAACCCGCAGGCTACACCACCTTAAGGCGAAAACCGCCGCGCAAATGCACCGAAGCCAGACAGGGCGCATGGTTTTCAGGCAGTTCAAAAACGCACACACGGGCTTGCCTCGGGTCGCACAAAAGATCACAGCTTGCAGCAAGACCCCACAAGGAGTGCTCCATGTCCCTGATCATTCGCCCGTTGACCGATGCCGACCGCGCCCCTTGGGCAACGCTTTGGCGCGAGTACCTGACCTTTTATGACACCACGCTGCCGCAAGAAATTTATGACGCCACATTCGCGCGTCTGATCGACCCGCACGCCGTGGAACGTGGCGCTTTGGTGGCGCAGAAGGACGGTCAACTCATTGGGCTGGTTCATTATATTTTCCACGCCCACAATTGGCGGATTGAAGATGTGTGTTACCTCCAAGACCTGTTTGTCTCTGAAGCGGTGCGCGGCACCGGGGCCGGGCGGGCGCTGATCGAGGGCGTTTATGCGCTGGCCGATGCCCATGGCACGCCCAATGTCTATTGGATGACGCAAGAGTTCAACGCCACAGCGCGCCAGCTCTATGACCGCATCGCCACCCTCACGCCTTTTATCAAATATACGCGCAGCTAGAGGCCCGGGCGCGGGCTTTGATTTGCTTTTGGCGTGCAGTGCCGTAAATTCTCCTCAAATTGGAGACGCGCGCGCCACAGTTGCTTGGTTTGATCCCTGATACTCAGCTCATAATGCGTAAAGACATAAGGTTTGGCACATATGAAAACCGATCCCCGCACGGCGCCGACAAAGCCCCGTGTCTTTCGCCCCGCTTTTGGCCTCCTAAGCCTGTCGCTTTTGGCTGCCTGCGCCACGACCCTGCCGCAACACCCGCACTTGACGCGCGCCCCCGCAATGATGCTGGACCTGCCACCGATGAAAGTGTTTTCCGGTACAGTGCCGCGCCAAACCACCCGCTCCAATGCCTCTCTGGCGCGCGACTTCCTTGATCTCAGCTTTGCCCTGGAAAACGGCACGCCGCTCGCACAAATGACCCGGTTTGAAGGCCCGATCACCCTGCGCGTCACCGGCGCACACCCACCGATCTCGCTTGGCCCCGATCTGGCCGCGCTTTTGCGCCGCTTGGACCAGGAGGCCGGGATCAAAATCACCCGAGTTTCGGCCCATAGCTCCGCCTCGATCACCATCGAAACCCTCCCCCATGGCGAATTGGCCCGCCGCGCCCCCAACACCGCCTGTATCGTCGCGCCCAATGTCTCGGACTGGGGCGAATTCAAACGCGCGCGGCGGCAAAATCTGAGTTGGACCCAAGTCGACACCCGCACCCGGCTGGCGATTTTCATCCCCGATGATGTCGCGCCGCAAGAAATCCGCGATTGCCTGCACGAAGAATTGGCACAGGCCCTCGGCCCCCTCAACGATCTCTACCGCCTTGCGGATTCGGTCTATAACGACGACAATATCCATTCGGTTTTGACCCCGTTTGACATGTTGATGCTCAAAGTCACCTATGCGCCCGAGTTACAGTCCGGCATGACCCGCGCCGAGGTGGCCGCCCGCCTACCCGCGATTTTGAAACGGCTGCATCCGGCGGGTGAAGCCGTCCAGACCCCCATCCAAAGCCCGACCCCGCGCGCTTGGACCGATCATGTGATCGACGCGATGAGCGCGGGGCCGATCCCGGCGCGCAAAGCCGCCGCCGACTCCGCCGTGGCCATCGCCCGCGCCCAAGGCTGGGATGACACCCGTGCCGGGTTTTCGTGGTTCCTTTTGGGCCGTTTGGCGCTAAGTTCTGATCGTGCCTTGGCCCATAGTGCCTTGACGCAGGCGGCGCATATTTACGGCGCGCATCCCGAAACCCGATTTCATGCTGCCCATGTCGCGATGCAACTCTCGGCGCTGGCCCTCGCCGAAGGTCAAGATCAAGCCGCCTATGAAATCGCCGCCCGCGCCATTCCTGCCGCGACCGAGGCCGAAAACGCCGCGCTCTTGGCCTCGTTGATGTTGACCGAAGCCGAGGCCTTGGATGCCATGGGCCGCAGCGGTGATGCGCGCGCGCTGCGCCTCGACAGTCTGGGCTGGGCACGATATGGCTTTGGCTCAGATGCAATGGTTCGGGCCCGCGCCGCCGAGATTGCCGCCCTCGCGCCATGAAGGCACGCGGTTTGGTCGGTTTTAGCGCTTAGATTTGGCGCACAGCTTGGCGCAAGGGACCCGCACAAGGGAGCAAAAAGATGATCGTGATCCTTCTGGCGCTGATCGGCGGCCTCTTTGGCTGGCGCATGGCCAAAACACGCGGCGGCAACCGCCTTGATAAGCTGCAATATGCTGCGGTGTATTTGATGGTCGGTGCTATGGTCGGCCTGCTGTTGACCGTGATCATCGAGCGGCTGATCTAAGGGGACGGGCCGATGTTCCTGCCGTTCTTCCATAGCTTGCGCGCCGAGGGCATTCCGGTCTCTTTGCGCGAATATTTGGCCTTTTTGGAAGGCATGGATCGCGGACTGACGACCTATGACATCGACGGGTTTTACTATCTCGCCCGCGTCACCATGGTCAAAGACGAACGTCACCTGGATCGTTTTGATCGCGCCTTTTCCAAATCTTTTCAGGGCCTTGAAAGCATTTCCTCAGAAGACGTCTTAAACGCCGTCGATCTGCCCGAAGACTGGCTGCGGCGCGAGATGGAGAAACATCTCAGCCCGGAAGAAATGGCCGAAATCGAAGCCTTGGGCGGGTTTGAAAAGCTGATGGAGACGCTCAAACAGCGCCTTGAAGAACAAAAAGGTCGGCACCAAGGCGGCAACAAATGGATCGGAACAGGCGGCACCTCGCCCTTTGGTGCCTATGGCTACAACCCCGAAGGCGTGCGCATCGGTCAGGATAAATCCCGCCACCGCCGCGCCACCAAAGTCTGGGACAAACGCGAATTTCGCAACCTTGACGACACGGTCGAACTGGGCACGCGCAACATCAAAGTGGCGATGAAACGGCTGCGCAAATGGGCCAGGGACGGCGCGCATGAAGAGCTTGATCTCGACGGCACCATCCGTTCCACCGCCGAACATGGCTATCTCGACGTACAAACCCGGCCAGAGCGGCGCAATGCCGTCAAAGTGTTGATGTTTTTCGATGTCGGCGGCTCGATGGACGATCATATTCGGGTGGTCGAGGAGTTGTTTTCCGCCGCCCGCGCCGAGTTCAAGCACCTCGAATATTACTATTTCCACAATTGCCTTTACGAAGGCGTCTGGCGCGACAATGCTCGCCGTTGGGGCGAAACCGTGCCGACGCGCGAGGTGATGAACACCTATGGCAAGGATTACAAAGTGATTTTTGTCGGTGACGCCTCGATGTCTCCCTATGAAATCGCCATGGCAGGCGGCGCGAATGAGCATTGGAACCAAGAGGCGGGCGAGGTCTGGCTGACCCGGGCGCGCAACACCTGGCCCGATCACATCTGGCTCAACCCGGTGCCGGAGGCGCATTGGGGCTACACCCACTCCATCGGCATGGTGGAAGAGATCTTCGACCACCGCATGGTGCCGATGACGCTTGAGGGGTTGGAACGCGGCATGAAGCTTTTGGGACGATAACACTTGGCCAACGCCCGCCCTGCCCCCATATTCACATCATGTTGAGATTTACCCCCATCCTCCTCGCCCTGATCATGGGCCTTGTCATGTACCGCGTCTCGGCGTGGCGCACTGTGCGGCAGTTGGAGGCGCAATCCAATGAGCTGGCCGACCCGGAGCTATCGCGCGTGTTTCGGCGCTTGGCCGAGGCGCTCGATCTGCCGCGCGTTCGGGTCTATCTCTATGAGATCGACCCGGTCAACGGCCTCGCAGCCCCCGATGGCAAGGTCTATATCACCCGTGGATTTTACAACAAATTCCGCGCAGGCGAGATCACATCTGAGGAAATGGCCTCCGTCGTCGCGCATGAATTGGGGCATGTCGCCTTGGGCCATTCCAAACGGCGGATGATTGATTTTTCAGGGCAGAATGCGCTGCGCAGCGCCATGGCGATGATCTTTTCACGGTTCATTCCGGGCATCGGCCCCTATATCGCCACCTGGCTCACCCAAATGCTGGCGGCCAAGCTGTCGCGTTCGGATGAGTATGAGGCGGACGCCTATGCCTCCGCCCTGCTGATGAAAGCCGGGATCGGCACAGGGCCACAAAAGTCACTGTTTGACAAGTTGAACCGCCTGACCGGCGCGCATGGGGCCAAGACGCCCGCGTGGTTCATGAGCCACCCCAAGGTCGAAGAGCGGATCAAAGCGATTGAGGCCAATGAGGCGAAATGGGCGCGTTAAGCCGCCCTTCATTGCAGGTCAAATACTCAAATGCTTTACGACAAAGCCTTACCCAAACGCGGCATCCGCGCCTTTTTCATCAGCTTGCGCAGCTCCCACGGCTGACCTGAGAGACGTTCCGCCTCTTGCCGCACGGTCTCAACCGCGCTTGCGACCTCGTCGGGATAATCCGACCAGAGCCGCCACAAAAAGCTGTCCGGGTCCCAGCGTTCAAGCCCCTCTTCGGCCAAGATATGCCGTGGGAAATCCTGCGCGTTCATCGTGATGATCGCATCGGCATTGCCGGCAATCGCCGCGGCCAAAACATGGATGTCATTTTCGTCTTTGAGGTGCAATCGCGCCTCAAGACCTTCGTGGCGTTTGATCGAGGCATTGGGAAAGGCGGCTTTGACCAATGCCACCTCACCCCGCGCTTGCGCCTCGCCCAAAGGGCCGATTTTACGCGCGGCGCGGGCCCATTCCTCAAGGATGCGATCGGACCAGAGGGGGGTGAAAAGCCCCTTGGACGCCACAGTCAAAAGCACCTCCCGCATGACGGTGGGGTACAAGACACAGGCGTCCAAAAGCGCTTTCATATCAAGGCCTTTCGCACCGATCTTAGGGCATCATGCGGTAGAACAGGGCTTTCAAATAGCCGCTTTCCGCAAGCTGCGGCATGAGGGGATGATCCGCGCCCGCAAAGCCCGTATGAATCAGTTGCGCCGAGCGTGCGGCACGTCCAATGCCCCGGTTACAGGCGTTGCGGAAAGTTTCAAGATCGGCAGCGTGCGAGCAAGAACACAGACCCAAATAGCCGCCCTCACGCACCAAGGGAGCCGCCATTCGCGCAACCCGCTCATAAGCGCGCATGCCCTTTTCGAGGGCGTTTTTCGAGGGCGCAAAAGCGGGTGGATCACAGATCACCACGTCAAATGTTTCGCCCTCTTCCAACAGCGCCGCCATGGTGTCAAACGCGTCGCCTTTGCGGGTGGCAAAACGATCTGTCGCGCCCATCGCCGCCGCGCCCTGTTCGGCCAGTTCAAGCGCCGGTGCGGAACTGTCAACGGAGAGCGCAGACGTGGCCCCGCCCGCGAGCGTTGCCAAGGCAAAGCCGCCAACATGAGAAAAGACGTCCAGAACGCGCTGGCCGTGACCAAGGCGTTGGGCGAAAGCGTGGTTTGGCCGTTGATCGTAGAACAGCCCGGTTTTTTGCCCGCCCATGATGTCGGCCATATAGGTGGCGCCGTTCATCTGAACCGGGATCGGACCATCAATCGCGCCCGTGAGGATATCGGTCTTTTCGTCCAAACCCTCAAGCCCGCGCGCCCGGCCCGTGCCGTTCATCACCACGGTGGAGACGCCGGTCACTTGGCGGAGGGCAGCGGTGAGCATCTCGATGCGCACATCGGCCCAGGCGGCGTTGGGTTGCACCACGCAAGTGTCCCCGAACCGGTCGATCACCACGCCCGGAAGGCCATCGGCCTCGGCATGGACCAGCCGGTAAAACGGCGCGTCAAACATATGGGCGCGGTGCGTCAGTGCTGCGGCGAGTTTGGCCACAAACCATGCTTCATCAATCTGCTCGTCTTCTTCGCGGGCTAGGACCCGGCCAAAGATGCGTGAATTTGGATTGACGGCGACGAGGGCCAGAAAATGGCGCTCTGCGTCTTCCAGCCGGGCGATGGCGCCGGGCTGGATGGATTTGGTGCGGCGATCGACGACCAATTCATTGTCATAGACCCAAGGGGCGCCGTGGCGAATGGCCCGGGCGTTGGCTTTGGGTTTGAGGCGGATGGTCGGGATGGAAAATGAGGGCTCTGTCATAGAGCCCTCATATCTGTGTTCTGACCCTCAGGACAAGAGGGATCCGTGCAAGCGGGATCAGAGCGTCATCGGTTTGCCCAGTTCCGCTGTGATCACTTGCGCCAGATGGGCATCAATCCGCGATTTTTGGGTGATGCCGGCCCGGTCGGCCACAATGGCGGCATTGCCCCCCAGCGCATCCAACGTGGCGTTGACCATATGCGCGGGCACAATCACCGCGCCGGTGTTGGTATCGCGCACCGTCAACAGGAATTCGATCTCATGTTTGCTAGGCAGGTTGGAATAGCGCACCCGTTCGGTTTGCGCATGGAACCGGACCAATTGAACATCCAAAATCACTGCTTTTTGACCCGAAAGCGTTTTCGCGCCCTGCGTCAATCCCGCTTCCATCACCGCTTTGACCTGCGCGTAGCGATCACCATAGGGGTCTTCGCGCCACACGATGTCTGCGCGCGGTTTGATGCCATTGTCCTCAGACACTGTCAACGTGTCGGGCACGACAACATTGACCTGAGTGACGCGGAAATCCGGTGCGAGCAGAACCGCATCGGCGGACGGCATCGTGGCTCCAAGCGGCGCACTCAGCGGCACGGCGCGGGAGATTGTTTCCGTTGTGCAGGCGCTGGTGGCGGCTGCGAGTGTCAGGGCTGCGGCAAGTTTGATGAGCTTTGTCATGTTCGGCCTCCGGGGGATACCCCCTCTTCATTCATGGTTAATTTCCATAAAGATTGAGGCAGAAATAAGAAAATCCCGGAGCATTTCCGGGATTTCATAGGTGTTTCAGGTCATTTACGGCTCAGCACGCCTGAGAGCAGCCGCGGCCTGAGAGTCAGGCCAATTTGGAGGAATGCGACGCGGCAAAACGGCGGCGCAGCCATTTGCCGAAGCCCAGAACCATCTCACGAGCGGCCTCAGCGCGCAGTTGATGGGCCTGCTGCTCGATGGCGAATGTGTCGATATAAGAAACAGTACGCGTGTCTGTGTGAGTGTTCATAGGATCATCCTTTTCAAATTCTGGTGTCGATCTGAGCGACCACCGGATCAATGTGTCGATCCTCCCGTTGAGAGCTAAATTAGGTCACACCCCCTGACATGACGAGAGACAATCCCGAAGACCCGCCATGCGTCAGCCGCAAAGCCTTTGCACTGACCACATATCTCTGGCAGGTTGGGCCCAAACAAAGGCGCCGCATTGCCGCATGTGGTGGACAGAGGCGCCGATACCGTTTAAGTTAGCGCTAACGGGTCAATCGGACCGCACACCCCGCATCAGGGGCGCGCGGCACAAATGCGCCCGAGCCACACAAGATACGCACCCAACGACACGCACCCGAAGACACGCACCCAAAAGGCCACGCCATGCCCCTCAATGATCAAATCGCCGCCGTCACAGCCCGCATCGTCGAACGGTCCCGTCCGACCCGCACCGCCTATCTTGAACGTTTGTCCAAAGCCGCGGATCAAGGCCCGGTACGTGCGCATCTGTCCTGTGGCAATCAGGCCCATGCCTATGCCGCAATGGCCGAAGACAAGGACACACTGGCCGATGGGCGCGCGCCGAACCTCGGCATCGTGACCGCCTATAATGACATGCTATCGGCGCATAAACCCTATGAACATTACCCCGATCTGATCCGCGCAGCCGCCCGTGCCGCAGGCGGTACAGCCCAGGTCGCAGGCGGCGTGCCCGCGATGTGTGATGGCGTCACCCAAGGTCAACCGGGCATGGAATTGTCACTATTCTCGCGTGACACCATTGCGCTCTCGGCCTCTATCGCCATGTCGCACAACTGTTTCGACGCGGCGCTTTATATGGGCGTCTGCGATAAAATCGTTCCCGGCCTGATCATGGCCGCCGCCGCCTTTGGCCATGTGCCGACCGTGTTTGTGCCCGCCGGACCGATGACTTCGGGCATCACCAATGATGAAAAATCGAAAGTCCGTCAGAAATTTGCCACCGGAGAAATCACCCGCCGCGAATTGATGGACAGCGAGATGAAGGCCTACCACGGCCAAGGCACCTGTACCTTTTACGGCACCGCCAACACCAACCAGATGCTGATGGAGATCATGGGGCTGCACCTTCCGGGCGCATCCTTTGTCAATCCGGGCACCGCGCTGCGCGATGCTTTGACCACACAGGCGGCGAAACGGGCGATGGAAATCACCGCTTTGGGCAATGACTACCGCCCGGTTGGGCATATCCTGGACGAGAAAGTGTTTGTGAACGGCATCGTCGGCCTGATGGCCACAGGCGGCTCGACCAACCTTGTGCTGCACCTGCCCGCCATGGCGCGCGCCGCCGGGATCATTTTGGACCTGCAAGATTTTTCCGACATCTCGGACGCCACGCCTCTCCTCGCCAAGGTCTACCCCAACGGCCTGGCCGATGTGAACCATTTCCACGCCGCAGGTGGGCTTGGCTATCTGATTGGCGAATTGTTGGAAGCCGGGCTTTTGCACGAGGATGTGAAAACCATCGTCGGAGACGGGCTGTCGCTCTACACCAAAGAGCCGAAATTGCGCGATGGCGTTTTGACCTTTGAAGATGGCCCAGAGGAGAGCCTCAACGACAAGATCATTCGCCCGGCGTCGAACCCGTTCCTGCCTGTGGGCGGCCTCAAAGAGCTGAAGGGCAACATCGGACGCGGGGTGATGAAAGTCTCCGCCGTCAAACCCGAACATCATGTGGTCGAAGCAAAAGTGCGGATTTTCCACGAACAACATGACGTTAAAACCGCGTTTCAAAACGGCGAATTCACCGAGGACACCGTGGTCGTCGTCCGATTCCAAGGTCCGCGCGCCAATGGGATGCCGGAGCTGCATTCGCTGACGCCGACCTTGGCCGTGTTGCAAGACCGTGGGCTGAAAGTGGCGCTTGTGACCGATGGCCGGATGTCAGGTGCGTCGGGCAAGGTCCCGGCCTGCATCCATGTCTCCCCCGAGGCCGCCTGTGGCGGTCCCATCGCCAAACTGCGTGATGGGGACTTGGTTCGGGTCGATGCCACCCATGGCGTGTTAGAGGTGCTCGAAGAGGGCTTTGACGCCCGCGAATTGGTCACCGCTGACCTCTCTGCCAACGCGGTTGGCATGGGCCGCGAGCTGTTTGAAACCTTCCGCCAAAATGCCGGTCCCGCAACCGAAGGCGCCTGTTCACTCTACTAACAACGAGACCAAAAATGAGGCACGTGCCTTTTAATCCTTGTACAAAACCTGCAAAACCCCCGAATTCATCGCGGCATTCGGGGGTTTTCTTATCTCATTCGATCTTTAGACCAATTCCGCCAAAGCGGCTGCATCAAAGTTTTGCAACCGGTCCATGGCCCCGGCCTTGACCTTTTCGACCCACTGGGCATCGCCCAAAAGCGCACGCCCCACGGCGATCAGATCAAACTCGTCGTTCTCCATCCGGCGCACCAGCTTATCAAGCGGCGTGACCTCCGAGCCCTGCCCGGCGAAAGCCCCACCGAAGTCGCTCGACAGGCCGACGGAGCCGACAGAGATTGTCGGAACCCCGGTGATTTTCTTTGCCCAACCGGCAAAGTTCAGCCCGTCTTCGCCATCCACCTCGGGGAATTCAGGTTCCCAGAACCGGCGTTGCGAACAATGCAGGATGTCAACGCCCGCATCGACCAAAGGCTGCAACCAGCGTTCCATTTCAGCCGGATCGACGGCCAATTTGGCGGCATAATCCTGTTGCTTCCATTGGCTCAGCCGCAGGATGATCGGAAAATCTGGCCCCACAGCGGCGCGCACCGCTTTGACCACCTCAACCGCAAACCTTGAACGCGCCTCGATCGTCTCGCCGCCCCACGCATCCGCGCGCAGGTTGGTGCCGGACCAGAAGAATTGATCGATCAAATAGCCATGCGCGCCGTGCAATTCCGCAACATCAAAGCCCAAATCCTTGGCCGCTTTGGCGGATTTGGCAAAGGCCGCGATTGTCGCCTCGATATCGGCCTCAGACATCGCCACGCCGCGCGGATCACCGGGGCCGACCAAGCCAGAGGGGCTCTCTACCGGGGCCTCGGGTTCCCATGCGCCCGCGCGCGTCGATCCGGTGTGCCAAAGCTGCGGCCCCATTTTGCCACCCTTATCATGCACCGCGTCAATCACGCCTTTCCAGCCCGCCAAAGCCGCGTCACCATGGAAAAACGGAATCCCCGGCAAGTTGCGCGAGGCCGGGCGGTCGATCACCGTGCCCTCGGACAGGATCAACCCCACCTCATGCGCGGCGCGTTTGGCGTAATAATCCGCGTTGGCGGCACCGGGGATGCCTTCGGGGGCCATGCCGCGCGTCATCGGGGCCATGACGATACGGTTTTTGAGGCTGAGGGATTTGTAAGAAAACGGGCGGAAAAGCGTGTCGGTTTTCGCCGAAATATCTGTCGTCATCGTGGTCTCCGGGGACTATATCTGAATCTGTCTCGCCTCACTTATGTTGGCGCAAACACCACACAAGGGGCGCGCAGGGCACTGGACAAAAACGCTCACCCCCTCTCCCTGCCCCAATGCACACGCAAAGCCGTAATCGCGTCAAGTTTGACTTTATTTCCGACGCATTTAGCGCTAACAGGGTGACAACCCTCCAGACCCGAAAGGACGCGCCATGACCCCGCAAGAGGCAAGCCTGAAAGCCGCCGAAATCTGTGCCCTCGCCCCCGTGGTGCCCGTGCTCGTGGTCCATGACGTGGCCCATGCCCGCCCCTTGGCGGAGGCTTTGGTCGCGGGCGGATTGCCCGCCCTCGAAGTCACGTTGCGCACGCCCGTGGCGCTCGACGTGATCCGCGAAATGGCCAAAGTCGAGGGCGGGGTTGTCGGTGCCGGCACACTTTTGACCCCCGCCGATGTCACTGCCGCGATTGCAGCGGGCGCGACATTTGGCGTCTCGCCGGGGGCAACCGATCTGTTGCTCGATGCCTGCGAGGCCGCCGATCTGCCGCTTTTGGCGGGCACCTCCACCGCCTCCGACGTGATGCGCCTGTTGGAACGCGGCTACACGGTGGCGAAATTTTTCCCGGCTGAGGCCAATGGCGGCGCCCCCGCGCTCAAGGCCATCGGCGCACCTTTGCCGCAAATGAAATTCTGTCCGACTGGCGGCATTTCTTTGAAAAATGCCAATGAATACCTGAGCTTGTCCAACACGATGTGTGTCGGTGGCTCTTGGGTGGCACCGACGGATTTGGTCAACAAGGGCGATTGGAAAGCGATCGAAGAACTGGCGCGCGAGGCGGCGGCCCTGCCCCGCTAGAGCGGTCCAAACGGGTCAAACAACCGGGTCAGAGCCGCCGCTCTGGCCCTTTTGCCTTAAGGGCGACGCGCCCGCGATCCGCCCCGGCGGTGCGGTGCCTCCGCCAACTCCCCCAACCCCTCTTGCAACACAACCGTCATCGGATGCGACGGGCCGCCATAGGGCGCATAGAGCGCCAAAAGGCGACGAATGGCGATTTGGGGCTGAAGTTCGGGCGCGAGTTTGATCGCCCAATCGAGGAAAATCGAGCGCGCCTCGGACATGCTGAGCCCGTCAATCCGGTAAGATTCCCGGATCAACCCGCCGGGATCGAGCGCGGCGTCGACTGTGACCTCTGCGGTCGTCTTTTGATCCGAACTGGCCATGGGTGTCTCCTATTCCCCCGCACGTCATCTTTCTCGGTGCTATCCCTCGCAGGCCGGGCGCGCAAGCACCTGATCCAAGGTCAGCGCCGCCGCCCGCGCCCGCACCGCCACCTCCTCCGACAAAGCCGCCATGCTCACCGCCCCGTTCGAGCGCAGCAAAAACGCCCGCCCCCCCTCGCCCACGGCCTCCGGGTCCAGGTTTTCGCCAGTCAAAAGCCGGGCCGCCGATTGCAGCCGCCACATCAACCGATAGGTCTCACAAAGCAACGCATGTTCCGCCTCGGTCAACCAGCCACAGTCCAACCCGGCGCGCAATTGCGCATAGACGTCCTGACAGCCTGCACCTGCGATCAAGGCGGCGGCTTCGGCACTCAATTCGATGTCCATCATCCGACCGGGGCCGTTTTTCGGATCCCAAAGCGAGCCGGGTTTGGCCTCGGCCAAGCGCAGCCGCATCTCTTGGGTCTCTTGTCGGATACGCGCCTCGTCTTTCCGCGCGGTCAGGATTTCGGTGCGAAACGCCTCGACCGCCGTCACCAAAGCCTGATCCCCGGCAATCGCCGTGCCCCGCGTCAGCGCCAGATGCTCCCAGACCCAGGCCTCGTTTTTCTGATAGTTTACAAAGCTTTCAAAAGAGGTTGCCACAGGCCCCTGTTTGCCCGACGGGCGCAGCCGCATATCGACCTCATACAGCCGCCCTTCGGCGGTTTGGGCGGTCATCGCAGTGATCAAAGCTTGGGTCAGCCGGGCGTAATAGGTCCGCGCGGGCAAGACGCGCGGGCCGTCCGAGGCCTCAACGCCATCCGCGTCATAGATCACGATCATGTCCAGATCAGAGGCCGCCGTCAGTCGCCCCGCCCCCAATGAGCCCATGCCTAAAACCATCGCCCCCTTGCCCGGTGGCGGGCCATATTTGCCGGAAAATTCGGCCACAACGCGGGGGTAAAGCGCGGCGACACAGGCCGCAGCGAGGTCGCAATATTGCGCGCCCGCCTCATCTGCGGTGATCAAATCGCGCAACTGGTGCACACCGACGCGAAAATGCCATTCCTTGGCCCAGCGGCGGCAGGTGTCGAGTTGCCGCTCATAATCTCCGGCGCGTTCCAACACCTCACACAGCTCCGCCGTGATCCCCGCCCGCCCCGGCCAAGGCGCAAAAAACGATCCGCCGATGACCGCGTCCAAAACGCTGGCGTTGCGCGACAGGTAGCGGGCCAAATGCGGCGCGGTGGAAACGATGTCGAGGATCAGGTCAATCAACTGCGGATTGGCCTCAAACAGCGCAAAGAGTTGCACCCCTGCGGGCAGTCCGGCCAAGAAGCCGTCAAGATGTGTGAGCGCCTCGGCGGGACGATCAAGCCGTTGAATACGCGCCAAAAGATCGGGTTTGAGCCGGTCAAAAATCTGTTGCGCGCGCAGTGTGCGCAGGCAAGGATAGGTTGACCAACGCTTGGTGATTTCCTCCTGTTCGGGCGGCAAATCCGGCGCGGGGGCGGTCTCTCCGGGGGCAAAAAACTCCTCGGTCAACCCATGCACCCGCAGGCAGCGGTCACGCAGATCGGCGCGCATCGCCTCCGTGGTCGTCCCCATCAGGGCAGCCAAACGATCGAATTCCTCGGGCGTGTTGGGCAGGCTGTGGGTCTGAGCGTCGCGCAGCATTTGCAGGCGGTGTTCGACCTCGCGATGCGCCTCATAATCGCGGCTGAGCGTCTCGGCCACCTCCGCCTCGACCCAGCCCTTTTCGGCCAGTTTCGCCAAGGCCGGCACGGTCCCGCGCGCACGTAGCTCCGGGTCACGTCCGCCCGCGATCAACTGTCGGGTCTGGGCGAAAAATTCGATCTCGCGAATGCCGCCAAGACCCAATTTCATATTGTGCCCTTCAAGTTTCAGCGCCCCGCCCAACCCCTTATGAGCGCGGATTTTCAACCGCATATCATGGGTCTCGCGGATGGCATTGAAATCAAGGTGTTTGCGCCACACGAAAGGGGTGAGTTGGGTCAAAAACCGCTCCCCCGCTGCAATGTCGCCGGCGCAGGCGCGGGCTTTGATATAGGCGGCGCGCTCCCAAGTTCGGCCAACGCTTTCGTAATAGCGCTCGGCGGCGTCCATCGAAAAACACACCGGCGTCACCGAAGGGTCCGGGCGCAGCCGCAGATCGGTGCGAAACACATAGCCGTCGCCGGTCAAATCCGACAGCGAGGCCATGGCGCGGCGGGTGGCGCGGATAAAACCCGCGCGCGCCTCCATCTGGTCCACGCCATCAAAACGGCTTTCGTCAAACAGGCAAATCAGATCAATATCGGAGGAATAATTCAACTCCGCCGCGCCATGTTTGCCCATGGCCAGCGCCACCATTCCGCCACAGCTTTCGATGTCATCTTCGGTCTGACCGGGGATTTTGCCACGCTTGATTTCGCGCGCCACATGCGCCCGCATCGCCACATGACAGGCCCGATCCGCCAGCAAAGACAGCGACCCGGTGACATCGCTGAGCGCCCAAACCCCGCCCAGATCACAGAGCGCCGCCAAAAGTGCGATGCGCCGTTTGGCTTGGCGCAGACCGGGGTCGATTTGGTCAAAGGGCAAGACCTCGATCCGGGCCATTTCATCGGACAGCGCGCGCATCGGGTCGTCAAAAGCAGGCATCAGCCACGCCGCCTCTTTCAACACCAAACCATGCAGATAGGGCGCAGATCCCGCCGCGCCTTCAACCAGGGCGATTTCGTCTTTGGTCAGCCCCGCGACGGCCTCGGCCGCCTCGGAGCCACGCTCGGGATCATAGGCGCGCGGCAGGCGGGTGATGCGACGGGACACGGCGCTGATGTCGGACATGGTTCCTCCTGAAATCTTGTCCCGAGCATGGCCGATTGCACGTCTTGCGCAACCCAAATCGACATGGTTTGGTGCGGTAAATCAGATGGTGCCACCGATGTCCGAAAGCCTCACCGTGCCGAAACGGCGCTCAAGGCGGCGGGCCGCTCAATCCATATTTTGCGATCGCACCGGCAGATTTGGCGACACTCGCAGGGGCCGGATGGCGATGTTCACAAGTGAAGCGTCAAACGCGCGTCGCGTAGGCCGCAAGCAGCGCCGGGAATTGCGCCGGATCGGGCATCCCCTCAAAACTGTGCTGGACCGGGATACGCACCCAAGGCAACCGGGCCGAGGTCATCGTTTCGATGAACGGAACGGTCCATTCAGCGACCTCAAACAGGGTCGGCCGCACATTGACCACCGCGTCAAAGCCGGTGATGCGAGTGAACATCCAGGTCTTGCAGAAGGGGCAGACATAATGATCCAACTCAGGCCCCTGAATGCCGCCCTTTACCACGTCGCCACTGACGACGCGAAAGCCTTCGGCAGGTACCATCGCGGTCAAGGAAAAGGCGCTGGCGCTCATTTTCTGACAGCCGCGACAATGACAGGCCGCAGTCATGATCGGGGCCTTTGCCACCTCAAGCATCACCTCACCGCATCGGCACGAGCCGATTTGGGGCAGTTTCACATCTACAGTCACATTTAATACCCTTGTTCAAATTTGGAGGACATATCATCCTATATCGGCAGTCAAACACAACCTCACATCAGGGACAACAGTAACCGTTTCCCATAAAAGGCACCTAAGCCATTATTTATAATTACATTTTCAAATTAATGTAAAAAACATTCACATAAACCCTTGCACCAGAAACCCGGCGAACCCATTTTGGTAATGTGAAAGACATTCACATCAAACATCACAACCTTCCGAAAGGGTTCATCAATGACCGACGTCACCTCCACCTACACCGCTCAGGATCGCCCTATGGGCTGGTTCCGTCGCGCCGAAGGCTGGCTTGACGATAAGGGCAAAGGGGCCTGGATCGCCGCAATGGTCCTTGGCTTCGTCTTCGTCTGGCCGGTTGGCCTCGCACTTCTCTTTTACATGATCTGGGGTAAAAAAATGTTCGCTTGTAAAAATCGCTCTCATCACCGCACTCATCGCTGTGGCTCCCATGGCGAAACCTTCCGTGCCGCCCGCGCCGCCGCGCGCCCGTCTGGCAACAGCGCCTTTGACGCCTATAAGACCGAGACGTTGATGCGCCTGGAAGAAGAGCAGGATCAATTCGAATCCTTTCTTGAGCGCCTGCGCGCCGCAAAGGACAAGGCCGAGTTTGACCAATTCATGGAAGACCGCGTGAAAAAGGCATCTGAGGCACGCGCCAAAGATCATGACGAAAGTGCCGATAAAGAAGACGCTTGAGCCACACACCCGAGATCGGGCAGACTCGCCCCTGAGTTTGCCCATCCCAGCCAAGCCCTGAAACCCGTCAAACCGACCTGACACAGAAATATGAGTGAGACCATGTTCCACGATGACACCGCCCTTTGGGGCCTTCCCGACCCGGAACGCCAGCCGGGGTTTTACGACGCCGTCCCCACCAAACGTGCGCTTGCCTTTGTTGTGGACCTGATCGTCACCACCTTGATCGCGGCAATGATCGTACCGTTTACCGCCTTCACCGGGATTTTCTTTTTCCCCTTTCTGGTGGCAGTGGTCGGGTTTGCCTATCGGGTCGTCACCCTGACAAATGGCTCAGCCACGCTGGGGATGCGGCTGATGGGGATCGAGTTTCGCACCTCAAAAGGCGAGCGCTTTGATCTTGGCATGGCGCTGTTGCACACCGGGCTGTTCACCGTCTGGTGTACGATGGGCCTGCCGCAGGTGATCTCAGTTGTGTTGATGCTGACAACCGGGCGCAAACAGGGGCTCAGCGACCTGATTATGGGGTCGGCGGCAATCAATCGGCCCTCTGACTATTAAATCCGAGTCCCAAACTGTCGGAAAATGAGAGCAAAGGGCGCATTTTGCGCCCTTTTGTCGCGTTTTAGGGACAAAACTCGCAGATGAATTTACTGCAATGTGATCGGGGGCTTGGCGCGTGGGTCAGGACTTGCTACCTTCCCTTTGCGTGCCGTGAACGCGCCCTTTGTGAAATCATCCTAAGTCGACTTTATGCGTCATACCCTCCCCCTCGCGCCGCAGTTCTATGTGACGGCTCCGCAGCCCTGCCCCTATCTTGAGGGCCGGATGGAACGCAAACTGTTCACCTCCTTGCAGGGCGAGAGCTCCGATCAACTCAACAACAGCCTGTCGAAACAGGGGTTCCGTCGGTCACAAAACGTGTTGTACCGTCCGACCTGCGCCGATTGTAGCGCCTGCATGTCCGCCCGCATCCGGGTGGCCGATTTCAAACCATCGCGATCGCAACGGCGCGCGATCAACAAGAACAATTATCTCAAACGCGCCGCCACCAGCCCTTGGGCCACTGAGGCGCAATTTGAACTGTTTCGCGACTATCTTGAGACCCGACATGCCGACGGCGGCATGGCCGATATGGACGTGTTTGAATTCGCCGCGATGATCGAAGAAACGCCGATCCGCACCCGCGTCATCGAATATTACATCACCTCACGGGGGGGCACGCCACGCGAATTGGCGGCGACCTGTTTGACCGATCTGTTGGATGACGGCCTCTCTATGGTCTATTCGTTTTACAAACCCGATTTGGTCAAGGACAGCCTTGGCACCTATGTGATCCTGGATCATATCGAAATCGCCCGCGAGGCGGGCCTGCCCTATGTCTACCTGGGCTATTGGGTGCCGGGTTCGCCCAAAATGGGCTATAAGGCGCGGTTCTCGGCGCTGGAGGTCTATCAGGGCGGTCAATGGGTCGACATGATCGACCCGGAGGATTTCGCCGCTGAGGCCCATCCGCTTGAATCCGAACCCATCGCGCAACAGGTGGCCAAGATCGACCTACCGGACACCCATACTGTGCCCCACCCCTCCCGTGAGCCTCGGTCGGAGTATTAAAGCCGTATCGTGTTAGTGATAAGCCCCACGCGGACGCATCGCATGGGCGTCAACGCGGGCAGCCGCTTGAATCAAAAGCCCCAATTGTTCGGCCAAAGACACCGCCATAGATGCGATGTCGGCACGGATCAACAGCATCGCCATCAAAGCCGCGTCCTCGCGTGCGCCCCGCGCCGCAAGGCGAACAAACCGCGCCATCACCGCCTCATCCGCCCCCAGACAGGCACAGTCCGGGTGATGCCGCATCAAAGGCCGGCGCGCGTGGCGTTCAAAGACCATCATCATCTGGCCGTAAACCTTGGCGATGTCGCTGTCCTTGGCCGCAAACTGCGCGCCTCGCATCAAAGCCACGACCATGCGGCCTTGGTCGTCGAGTTGGTCGATCCGTCCAACCGGCTCCGCGCCCTCGGCCTCTTGGGCGCGATCAAGACCAAAGGGATCGTAGGGAGAATATGACATGGAAAATCCTTCGATTTATTTCCTGAGTATTTTTATCGGATAAATTCAAATCCCACAAACCCTATTTTCGATCATAAAAAAAGCCCCGCACAAGGGCGGGGCTTTGGGAGGCTGTCACAGGCCCGTCAAAAGGCTCTATTTTGCCAATAGGTTCGGAACAATCGTGACAATGTCAGGGAAGGTCCAGAGGATGCCAAGCCCGATAACCTGAATGAGCACAAAGGGGATGATCCCGCGATAGATGTGCCCGGTGGTCACGGAGGGCGGAGCCACCCCGCGCAGGTAGAACAGAGCAAAGCCAAAGGGCGGCGTCAGGAAGGAGGTCTGAAGGTTGACCGCGATCATGATCGTCACCCATTTCGGGTCCATCGTGCCGCCGTAGATCACCGGCCCAACGATGGGCACAACGATGTAGATGATCTCCAAGAAGTCCAACACAAAGCCCAAGAAAAACAGCACCAGCATGACCAAAAGGAAGACGGTGAATTCATTGTCGAACGAGCGCAGGAAACTTTGGATGTAATGTTCGCCACCAAACGAGATCACCACGAGGTTCAGCAATTGCGAGCCAATAAGGATGGTGAAGACCATCGACGTGACCTTGGCGGTTTCACGCACCACGATCCCCAAAGTGCCATCCCCCCACAACACCCAGCAGGCATAGAGAATGCCGAACATCGCGTAGTAGAAGGCCACGAGCGCGACGATATAGGCCGCCCAATCTTCAAACGGCACATCGCCCCGGCCCAGACGCAGGTCGAAATTCGACCCGATCAGGATCATGATGACGACGGAAAACGCCGCCCCCAAAATGATTTTGCCGGATTTATGATGATCGGCCAATTTGCGGTAAGCCGCCAAAAGGATCGCGCCCCCGGCCCCAAGACCTGCGGCAGGTGTCGGGTTGGTCACCCCCCCCAAGATCGAGCCAAGCACGGCCACGATCAACACAAGCGGCGGGAAAACCACGCGGAACAGCTCGTTTTTACCCAACCGCATCGCCGCTTCTTTGAGACCATAGGCCATCAAAAGCGCCGGGATCAGGTAATAGAGCGCGGCGGTGCCGGAACTGGTCAGCGGGCTGACAAACAGCGCATCCATCGCCAAAATGCCCGCAATACCAGCGGCCCCAATCAGCAAAGGACGCGGATCGGCGGAGGGTGCAACGCCGCGGCCAAAGGCCAAGACAACGCTCAACAACACCATCACCGTAAGCAAGCCCTTGCCCAGTTTCGGTGCGGTCTCCACTGCAACGGCGGTCAGGCGTTCGATCTCTTCCGGGGTGCGCTGAACACTTTCCACAGCGCCACCGGAGGCTTCAATCGCGGCCTGTTCCGAAATCGCGGTGTTCCACGCCTCTTGCCCATGAAGCTCGATCATCGCCGCTTCACATTGCTCCGACACATTGGTGCGCAGCGAGGCACGTGCGCCGGCATCGGTGTATTCCTTGACCAACACCGATTGGTTGCCCGCTATCCCGACCTGACCAAAGACAATCGCGCCGCCGATCAAAATCACCGGAATGGCCAAGAACCACAACAGACCTTCGCGGCGCGTAATCGTTTCATGGCTGGTGTGTGACAGATGCACAGGCGGGGCTTTGTGCGGGTTCAAAAGCGCGTAGCCAAAGGCATAAAGCGCATAGAGGAAGGCCAAGAAAATCCCCGGCAACATCGCCGCTTGGAACAAAGTGCCCACGGACACCACGGCGGGTTTGCCCAGATAGGTCAACGCATCGGTACAGCCCACCGCCTGCGCCCGCGCCTCTTGGGCTGCGGAATAAAGATCGCCCGCGAGCGTGCCGAGCAACACAATCACGATGGAGGGCGGAATGATCTGCCCCAACGTGCCCGAGGCGGCAATGACGCCGGTGGCAAGTTCAGGCGAATAATTGTGCCGCAACATGGTCGGCAGCGACAAAAGCCCCATGGTCACAACGGTCGCACCCACGATGCCGGTCGAAGCGGCCAAAAAGGCACCGACGATGACCACGGAGACGGCCAAACCGCCGGGGATCGGGCCAAAGACCCGCGCCATGGTGGTCAACAGATCGTTGGCAATTTTAGACCGCTCCAGAACGATCCCCATCATCACGAACATCAGAACCGCCAACAGCGTTTCGATCGAAGCGCCCGCAAAGACGCGTTCGTTCATCCGGTTGACGATAAAGGACAGGTTGCGATCAATCGCCTGTTCCCAACCGCCTTCAAACAAGGGCTGCATATAGGTGGGCAAGTCTGGATATCTGAAATGCGAAATGGTGACCGGGTTCACCCCGGAATTGACCAGATCACGATAGGCCTGCGCATTGGTATCAAGCGCTTGGTGCACCAAGATCCCGGCACTGTCCAACGCGGCAATGATGCCAAAGGACAACAACCCCGCGCCGCCGATGGCAAAGGCCACCGGGAAGCCTGTGAGAATTCCACTGAACAGACAGAGGAACACGATGATGAGGCCGATTTCTACGCCATCAAGTCCGAAAAGCATGTTTTTGATCCCTCTTAGTCTTCTGTTCTGGTCACATTTTCGGACCGGAAAACCGGTGCCCACTTTTCCTGAAAATGCTCCATATTAGTGCGTGCCTTCGTAGGCTTCTTCGCCCGCGCCAAGCGTGTCTCGGTCAAGATATTTGCCCGCCGACTCTTCGCCCTCAAGAAATTCGAGATAGGAACGGTAGAAAAACGCCAGCGCCTGAAGGATCACGAGGCCGATGAAACACAGCATCAGGATTTTAAACAGGAAATAGCCGTTAAACCCGTTGGCCGAAAACGATACCGTTTCGACATTCCATTTCACGATCCGCGCTTTGCGCAGCATCAACTCAAGCTTGTCAGAGGCCGACACTTTCGGGGTGATCAGGTGCCGCCAGAGAAAGAACCATGCGTACATCCATGTCAAAAATGCCACCGGCAGCATGAAAAACAGCGAGCCGAACATGTCGATCAACCGTTTCGCCCGGTGCGACACCCCGGCATAGACCAGATCGACGCGCACGTGGCTGCCCTGCACGAAAGCGTAGGACACACAAAGCGCGACGACGAGGGCGTTTTCAAATTTCAGGCTTTCGGAAAACCAGCCGACCGATTGGGTGAATCCCGCACCAAACGGCGCGATGGTGATTTCGCCCAGCCGAAAGATCGACTGAAGGAAAACCACCATGATCTGTTGCAGCACCATCAAAAGACCAGCCCATGCGGCGACGCGGCCAACGGTGTTGGTGATTTTCTCAAGCCCGCGCACCAGCCCCCACATAAACGGGCGGTAGAAAAAACCGACAAGGCTAATAACGATGATGATGTCTAAGAAAACAAACAGAAATTCTTTGGACCCACCAAAATAAACAAAGCGCAACAGGCTTTCTTTATTCGACCAATCCAGCCATGCGCCCGGATGGGTCACGGCCTGAATGATGTGCCAAAATCCAAGGCCGAGATTGACGACAAGGGCCAAAAGCCCGTCGAACACCGCGCCAAAGAAAGATGTGCTGGCCTGCTCTTCCATGGTTGCTGTCCCCTTTTCGGACCGGCTGATGCGATCCGTTCTTTTCTAAATGCGTCTGGGCGGTGCCTTATACCTGCCACGCCTCAGCGGCAATGACTCAAGCCGCAAAATGCGCGCGAATACCGCGCGCATTTTCGTTTGTTTCACATTGCGATGACTTACTTGAGGTTTGCCAAAACGCGGTCACGCTGGGCGGTGTAGGCGCTGTCAGAGCGGCCGGACCAGCCAGACGTGGAAGCCATAGCGGCCTCAGCAGAGGTGCGAATTTCGGCAAACAGCTCATCACTCATATAGCCATCGAGAACGGTTTTGGAGGCGGCCCCATAGGCATCCCAGACATCGTCAGAGAATTCTTTGACCTGCACGCCCGCAGAAATCAGACGCTGAAGCGCCGGACCGTTGTTGGCCATGAACAGCGCGTAGTTGTGCTGATGGCCTTCGCCGGATGCAATTTCGATGGCTTTTTGCTGCGACGGGGTCAGACTGTCGAACACTTCGAGGTTGGTGACAACGGACAGCGCCGCACCCGGCTCGTGGAACCCGGCAGGGTAGTAGAAATCACAGACCTCTTGCAGGCCGAGTTTCTCATCCGACCACGGGCCGATCCATTCGGTGCCATCGAGCGCGCCAGAGGACAACGCTTGGTAGATCTCACCGCCCGGAAGCACCTGAACAGAGGCGCCAAGTTCGGACAGAGCCTGACCACCCAGGCCCGGCATACGGAATTTCAGACCCTGGAAATCAGAGGCGGATTTGATTTCCTTGCGGAACCAACCGCCGCCCTGCGCCCCGGTTTGACCGGCGATAAAGGGTTTAAGACCAAAGATTTCGCCCAGCTTGCTGTGCAAATCCATACCGCCCATGCCGTAGTACCACACCATCATTTCCGGTGCGGTCATGCCGAAGGGCACAGTGGTGAAATAGGCCCAAGCCGGGTGTTGGCCGGTGAAATAGTAATCGGCACCGTGATACATATCGGCCTGACCAGCGGTCACGGCGTCAAACACTTCGAGACCGCCCACGAGCTCGCCTGCGGCCTTCGGTTCGATCGTCACCGCGCCATCGGTCAGCGCCGTGACAGAGGCTGCAATGCGCTCAACAGAATCCCACACACCGGCAAGACCGCGCGGCCATGTGGTGACCATGGTCAGCGTGCGTTTGCCCTGTGCATACATCGGCGCGGCCAGTGTAGCGGCTGCGGCGGCGGATGCGCCCCCAAGAGCAGAAGTTTTCAAAAAAGAACGACGATCCATAGATGGTTTCCTCCCAAAATAGTCTATGGCGAATGGTAAGGGCCTTCAGACAGCATCAGGATCGGCACTCGCGGCTGACCGCGACACTCCCCCGTTTACCCCCCTCGCGCCCCAGATCCGGCCGAAACCGAACCGAGCTTGTTGGGCGACGTTAACGCCGTCACTCATGCGTTTGAATACCCAACTCTACGCAGCTAAGGTGGTTTTATGACGCGTCATCACCGGTTCAGCGCAATTTTCGTGCGGCCAAGCCAGAAAAAGCCTGATGATTGACCTGTCCCCTCGCCCCGCTATCCTTTGATTCGTTGCATGACCGCCCCTTGGCCCTCTTAGCCCTTTTTAGGACCTCCTTCTCAATGCCCCGCCTGATCCCCGAACTCACCTATGCGCGCAAATTGTTTTTGCTGGCGACCCTGCCGTTGTTGATGGCGGTATCGGCGATTGCTGTTTTGGTGGCGGATCAATCGCGCAACATGGCGGATCACGAGATTTCCGAACTGGAGGCACAACTGATTTCGGCCAAGCGGCAGGAGTTGCAAAACTACCTGCAATTGGCCCGCGCGGCCATCACTGCAGAATACAATCCCGCACCGCCCGATGACGAAGAGGCCAAGCTCAAAGTTACGCAAATTCTGTCGGCCATGACCTATGGCATCGACGGCTATTTCTTTGTCTATGACTATGATGGCACCAATCTTGTTGCTCCGCGCGACACACGGTTGATCACTCAAAACTGGACCGGATTGGCCGACAGCATTGGCACGCCCGTGGTCGATGAACTCATCACTCTGGCGCAACAAGGCGGTGGGTATCACAGCTATCTTTGGCCGAAACCTTCGACCGGAAAAGAGGCACAGATGATCAGCTACGTGGTCGGACTGCAAGACTGGCAATGGGCGATTGGCACCGGCGTGTTCATCGACGATGTGCTGACGTCAGTCGCCGCCGCGCGTGCCGAGGTCGAGGCGCGCATCCGCCGCACCTTCGTCTATATCGGCGCAATCACCATGGCCGCCACGCTTTTGGTGTTTATGTCGGGCGTCACGATCACCATTCGCGAACGCCGTTTGGCCGATGCCAAACTCAAAGAACTGACCCAGCGCATTTTCGACACCCAAGAAGAAGAACGCGGTCGGGTGGCGCGCGAATTGCATGACGGGATCAGCCAGATTTTGGTTGGCGTGCGCTATGCGTTGGAATTGGCGCGGCGGCAATTGGCCAAGGACGACCCGAACGCCCCCGTCAGTTTGGATCGCGGCGTCGAGATGTTGGGCGGGGCAATCACCGAAGTGCGCCGCATCTCGCGCGATCTGCGCCCCGGCGTCTTGGACGATCTGGGGCTTGGGCCGGCGCTCAAGGCCCTCACAGAAGAGTTCCAAACCCGCACCGGCATCAAAACCGAATTGGAAACCGTGGTGTTTCGCAACCGCTTGGACGAAGAGGCCCGCATCGCCCTGTTCCGCATTGCCCAAGAGGCGCTGACCAATATCGAACGCCACGCCGAGGCCACCGAGGTCACGATCAAACTGGCCGGGCACCGCACCGGGGCGACCTTGTTGATCTCCGATGACGGGCGCGGCTTTGACATGGCGGAGCGGGCCAAAGCCGGACGCGGGCTGGGCCTGCGCAATATGGCCGAGCGGATGGAGCAGCTTGGCGGCACGCTGACCATCTACAGCCTCTCGCCCGGCACCGCCATTGACGCCACCGTGCCGCTGAAGCATATCCTGACGCCCGCAGGATCAAGTCGTCCCCCAGCCCCAGTAGGAAGTGCCCGATGAGTGAAACACCGACCCGCGTCTTGATTGTCGACGACCATCCGATGGTGGCCGAAGGCATCCGCGCCCTTTTGGAAACCTTTGACGATCTCGATGTTGTTGGCACTCTCTGCAATGGCCAGGAGGCGGTGGATCAGGTGATGAACTTGGCCCCCGATGTGATCTTGCTCGATCTCAACATGCCCTGCATGGGGGGGCTGACGGCAACTGAACTGTTGCTGGAGCGTCGTCCAGAGACCCGTATCCTGATCCTCACCATGCATGATGGCCCCGAATACATCGGCGCGGCGCTGTCACATGGCGCGATGGGATATGTGCTCAAAGACGTACCGACCGAGGACGTGAAAGAGGCGATTGACGCGGTGATGAACGGTGAGAAATACCTTTGCACCGGGGCGCAGGCGGCGATCAAACCGACGAAAATTCGCGACGGGCGCGAACCGTTGACCGACCGCGAACAAACCATCCTGTTGGAACTGGCCCAAGGCAAATCCAACAAGGACGTGGCCATAGCCCTCGACATTTCCGTGCGCACGGTCGAAACCCACCGCAAAAACATCAAACGCAAACTGGGCATTTCCTCCACCGCGGGGCTGACGCGCTACGCGATGGAGCATGGGGTGTTGCAGGGCACGGGCCGGTTTTAAAGGGCCTATATCCCCGCCCCGGTCGTCAGGCCGACAACCAGCCTTCAAGTTTGGTCTTATCCGGCAATCCGCCCGCATGGACCAGCGTGCCGTCAATCGCGATCCCCGGCGTCGACATGACCCCGGCCATGGCGATGGATTTTGGGTCGGTGATTTTTTCGACCTCGATCTCAAGGCCCAATTTGGCCGCCGCATCGCGGACCATATCGACCGTGGTTTCACAGCGTTTGCAGCCGGGACCATAGACTTTTACGGATGTCATCAGATGTCTCCTTTCAGAAGATCAGCTTAGAAAATCAGATTGAACAGGAACCCCACGGCCAAAATACCGCTGCCGACGATACCGATAAAGACGGCGATGAGGCGATAGGTCAGCACCTGTTTGAGAATGATCATTTCAGGCAGCGAGAGCGCGATGACGCTCATCATAAAGGCCAAGACCGTGCCAAGCGCCGCGCCTTTGCCCAACAAGGCCTCGACAATCGGGATCACCCCAGCGGCATTCGTATACATCGGAATGCCCATAATCACGGCGGCGGGCACGGACCACCACGCCTCGGCGCCCATGATTTTCACCATGAAATCCTCGGGCACATAACCATGGATCAGCGCGCCCATCGCGATGCCCAACAGAATCCAGAGCCAGACCTTGCCAAAAATCTCCCACACGGCTTGGGTCCCCGCCCGGTAGCGTTCGATCATCGTCATGCTTTCGCCCGCGATCTGGGTCGAGGCGGACGCGCCGGAATGAATGTCGCGCACCCAGTCCTGCAACCAGCCTTCGAGGTGTAATTTTCCAATGATAAACCCGGCGACGATGGCGATGCCCAGCCCAAAGGCCAGATAGGTCGCCGCCACTTGCCAGCCAACCAAACCAAACAGCAGCACAAGCGCCACCTCATTGACCATCGGCGCGGCGATCAGGAAGGAAAAGGTCACACCCAAAGGCACGCCTGCGGACACGAATCCGATGAACAGCGGCACGGCAGAACAGGAACAAAACGGCGTCAAAATACCAAGCCCCGCCGAAAAAATATTGCCCACGCCCTCGCGTTTGCCGGACAGAAGCGCGCGGGTTTTCTCCGGGGAGAAAAAGCTGCGCACCACGCCCATGGCAAAGACGATCAGCGTCAAAAGCATCATCACTTTCGGCACATCATAAAGGAAAAACGCGATGGCTTCGCCGGTGTGGCTGTGACGCGCCACCGGCAACAGACCCGTGATCCACTCGGCCAGTGGGGCGAGCTGATGATAGAGCATCCACCACAGTGCGACCGCGGCGACAACGCCCAAATGCCAGAGCCAATCCGGGCGTGACGGGTGCGACGGGTGTGTAAGATCTGAATTCATGCTGCACTCCTTTGAGCGCTCTGCGCGGCGTGACACACCGCATCCAGAACCGCCCTGACCTCGGGCGACAGGTCCGGGTTAACGCGATAGCGCACCCATTGCGCATCGCGCCGATCCAAAACCAGCCCCGCTTGTTTGAGCACCTGCATGTGTCGCGACATCCGGCTTTGCGTCGCCCCAACACGCCGCATCAATTCACAGACACAGTGCTCGCCGCCATCCGACAAAAGGCGTATCGCCTCAAGGCGGGTGGGGTCTGCGAGAGCGGAGAGGATGGGCAGAATCATGAGGGCACTCCTTTATGCGCATAAGCGCATATTCAGCCAACCCTCACCTTGATCTGGATCACATCGGGGCATCCAGACCGGGCATTCAGAGATCAGCCCCCTATTGACGCATAAAAAAACGCGCACCCCAAAAGGGATGCGCGTTCATCGTCTCAGAACGGATCAAACGGGTTAAAGTGTCGCCAAAACCCGGTTGCGTTGGGCGGTGTAAACGCTGTCCGAACGTCCGGTCCAACCCGAAATCTCCCCCATCGCGGATTCATAAGCCGCGCGGGTTTCGGCGAAAATCTCGTCATCCATATATTGGTCCAACACCTCTTTGGAGGCCGCGCCGTAAGCGTCCCAAACATCGTCGGAGAATTCCTTGATCTGGGTGCCGCCGCTGATCAACCGCCCCAACGCCGGGCCGTTGTTGGCGATGAACAAGGCGTAGTCGAACTGGTGACATTCGGCGGCGGCCACGTCGAGAATGCGCTGCTCGGCGGGGCTCAGGCTGTCGAACACCTCAAGATTGGTGTTGACCGACAGGGCAGAGCCCGGCTCGTGAAAGCCCGCCGGATAGAAGAACTGACAGACCTCTTGCAGGCCGAGTTTTTCGTCCGACCACGGCCCGACCCATTCGGTGCCGTCCAATGCGCCCGAGGAGAGCGCTTGGTAAATCTCGCCCGCCGCCATCACCTGAACCGAAGCGCCGAGTTTGCCGACCACTTCGCCGCCCAGACCCGGCATGCGGAATTTCAGACCCTGAAAATCGGCAACCGATTTGATTTCCTTGCGGAACCAACCGCCACCTTGCGCGCCGGTTTGACCCGCAATCGAAGTGTGCAAACCAAAGACATCGCCCAACTGTTGGTGCAAATCCTTGCCGCCCATGCCGTAATACCAGCTCATCATTTCCGGCGCGGTCATGCCGAAAGGGGCCGTGGTGTAATAGGCCCAAGCCGGATGCTGACCGGTGAAATAGTAGTCTGCGGCGTGGTACATATCGGCCTGACCGGCGGTCACGGCGTCAAACACTTCAAGCCCGCCAACAAGCTCGCCCGCCGCACGTGCGTCGATCGCCAGCGAGCCACCCGACATGGTTTGCACGTTGTCGACAAAGCGTTCGACCGCATCCCACACCCCCGCCAGACCGCGCGGCCAGGAACACACCATGGTCAATGTGCGCGGTGCACCTTGGGCCACCGCCGGAGCGGCCAGACCGGCGGCGGCGGCAGACGCCCCACCCAGTGCAGAGGTTTTCAGAAAAGAACGACGATCCATAGGTGTATCCTCCAAAAGGCGCGCGGGGGAAAACGCCCCACGTCAAATCGCGGGCAACCTACAAAGGCAGATCGAAAGATTGAAGGGGGCGAGCCGCGACATTTCGCGCGAATGTTGCGCAAGGATGCAGAAGGGGGGATGGATTATTGCGGAGGGGGATAGGGGGCTTGATCCACATATTTGTGTTCGGTAGCATCTACATAATTTTTAAAGGAATAAATCCATGGCGTTTGATTTAAAAAAAGCTCTTAGCCTACCAGACATTCATCGCTCTGTTCACAAACGTGATGAGGTATTGAGGCGCTTCGGGCCGCTTTTCCGCGATCCTTCTAGCCTAATGCATCAAGACTACCTTGATTTCCTGAGTCTTAAGCACAATCACCATTGGTCAGGGTTAGAGCGCCTCGGCCGCACAGCAGCAAATGACATGGACAACCTGCGTTCGGCTATCTCCATTCTTGTTGATGAAACTGCACTGCTTTCGGACAGGTTCGACACGGCTTTGTCCATGGTTGATGGCGTCGGCGCGGCCACACTCACGCCGATGTTGCTCCTAGCGTATCCTGATCGCTATGGCGTTTGGAATGGGACCAGTGAGCCGGAGATGCGTGATCGCGGCATTTGGCCCAGCTTCCCGCCAAACTCATCATTTGGGAAGAAATACGAAATCATCAATACGAAATTGATCGGCTTATCCAAAGATCTAGGCGTTGATCTGTGGACATTGGATGCTCTTTGGTGGGTTAGCAAGTTAGAGCGCCTTAATAATGGTGAAATCAAGGATGCAAGATTCAAGGCAATCTGGAGTATGGCAAACCAAGCCGAGCAAACCGCAAAGCAGTCGTATGGACAGACCATTGAGCGCACAGTTAAAAACAAAGACCTCCGGCTATCCAAAGAGGCCCTTATTACGCATCTAAACGAGTTACTAGACGAAACCGGCAATCATTGCGCAATCACGGGTCTCACTTTGCAGTTCGACGGTTCAGACGACCAGTTGCGACCGTCTCTGGATCGAATTGACAGCAATGGTCATTATGAAACCGGAAATTTACAGGTGGTGGCTCGTTTTATAAACTTCTGGAAGCGAGACACCGACGATATGGAGTTCAAAAGGTTGATCGCCATTGTACGACGTGAATAGCGTATCCCGATTATTAAGAAATCATCCCCAAAAAAATAAGGGGCGCGGTTTTCACCGCACCCCCTTTCGATCCTAGGCCTGATACCCTAGAGGAACCGCTTACCCGATCAGCGCGCCGTCTTCACGCCACACGGCAATCACCGAAGAGCGCGGTTTGCCCGCGCCGTCCGGCCAGGAGCCGCCCGGGTGTTGGATGCCCACAAAGGCGACCTTTTTATCCGCAGACCAGCACAGGCCCGTAACCTCAGCGCCGTTCGGAGCGGTGAGGAAACGGCCGATGTCGCCGGTTTCGGTGTTGCCAACCAGCATCTGGTTGTTGCCTTGGCCTTCGAACTCGCCTTCGTTGCTGTCGTCACCATCCGTCTGGATCCAGAGGTAACCGTCGGACGAGAAGGCCATGCCGTCGGGCGAGTTGAACATGTTGCCCGCCGTGACGTTTTTGGAGCCGGCATAGGCGTTGTCGTAGACGCTCGGGTTGCCGGCCATGACGTAGAGGTCCCATGTGAACGCATCTGCACCGTGATCCGCGCCCGCTGGCATCCAGCGCACGATTTGACCAAAGTTGTTGCTCTCACGCGGGTTCGGACCACCGACCGGGGTGTCGTCACCACCGGCGTTCGGTTTCACGCCACGGTTTTTGTTGTTGGTCAGGGCGCAATAGGCCTCCACCTTGGACGGGTGCGCGGCGACCCATTCCGGGCGATCCATCGTGGTCGCGCCGACTTTGGAGCCAGCAATGCGGGAGAAGACAAGGATGTCTTCGATCGACATGCCGGTTGTTTCCGGCGTCAAAGCCAACCATTCGCCCGACATATCGTCGTTGAATTTGGCGACATAGAGCGTGCCGTCAGAAAGGAGGCCCTCGGTGGAACCGCCCTCGGTGTACACGCCATTGGAGACGAATTTATAGATGAATTCGCCACGCTCATCGTCGCCCATATAGACCACGACACGGCCATCGGCGGCCTGAACCATTTCGGCGTTTTCGTGTTTGAAGCGACCCAAAGCGGTGTGTTTGATCGGGGTGGACGCCGGATCAAGCGGGTTGATCTCGGTGACCCAGCCATGACGATGCGGCTCGTTCGGCTCTTTCGAGAGATCGTAACGCGGATCGAATTTTTCATAGGCGTAGCGACCTTCGCCGCCGATGCCGTAGCGTTTGAATTCGTCGGTCACATCATATTCGCCAGTGGCGCCGAAATAACCGTTAAAGTTCTCTTCGCAGGTCAGGTAAGTGCCCCAAAGCGTCTTGCCGGACCCACAGTTGTTCATCGTACCTTTGGGGGACATGCCCTCGGGGTCGGCATTGGTTTTCACCAGATCGGAACCCGCCGCCGGGCCGTCCATGGTCATCTGGGTCTCATGGGTGATGCGGCGGTTGTAGGGGCTGTCCACAACGATCTCATAACCGTTGCCCATGTCCGCCACTTCCATGACGGTCACGCCTTGCATGTTTTTGAGCAACATGACTTCGTCGGCATTTTGCGGCATGCCTTCAGAGGCAGCGGGCAGGTTGATTTTCGGGTTCACATATTCGGAGTTGACCGCGATGATTTGCTTGTCACCATCGGTGAACAGTTCCATGCCATCGGTGTTTTCACCAAAGACGCGGTCGGATTTCGACACGTCAACGCCGGTGTCCGGGGAATAGGCATCTTGCGCGTCCGAGAACAACGCATCGCCCCAACGTGCGAGCACTTTCCACTGATAGCCCTCGGGCACATGGATGGTGTGGTCGGTCGCGATGTCGATCGGTTTAAAGGCAAAGCCCATGCCTTCGGCGCGCGATGCAGTGGTGGAGGACAAAAGACCCGCTCCCATGGCCAAAGCGCCCGACCCAAAGGCCAGTGCACCGCCCAGGAACCCACGACGCGAAATGGCACGCTCGACCACGGCGTCAAAGCCATTGTCCTGCGGGCGCGGGTCGCGCATCTCGTCAAATTCATCCCAAGAGAGATCGGTGAAATCCTGATCATTCATTTTTGGCTCCAGTGCAGTCAATGTTGCTCTATCTGCGCAAACGTCTTGGGGCGTCGAAGACCCCCGCGCTCGCGTCCGGGCCACAGGTGCCGATATTCGGCAACAAAGCGATGACAGCCAGACGACAAAATGATGAAACCGCGCCTTGACCTTACGGCAGCGACCTTAGGCAGATCTGCGCGCCGGGGCCACGCCAACCGGACCTGCCCCCGCCGCGCCCTCGGCCCCATTCAACACATTGCACATGGATTGTTCTTGCCGCACGGCTCAGCTTTCGGCACAATTTGCCCAAGACTACGGACAAGACACGGGATCGGCGTCCAATGGGGTCCCCCCTAAGCCACGGACCGTGACATCGCAGGACTGGGAGGATCCGGCATGTTGGAAACGGCTCTTTTGGAGGACCGGCGCGGCGCGCCTTTGTTGCAGGATAAGTTGACCACAACCCGCGACTGGTCGGTGGTGAACGCGTTTTGCGCCACGACCTATATGCCCTTGTCGACCCGCCCCCTCACCCGCGGCATGGACCCAAATGCCACCATCCGAAATCTCAAAATCGGACAGA
Organism: Celeribacter baekdonensis B30; assembly: GCF_000299875.1. Lineage (GTDB taxonomy): Bacteria > Pseudomonadota > Alphaproteobacteria > Rhodobacterales > Rhodobacteraceae > Celeribacter > Celeribacter baekdonensis_A. The sequence continues at coordinate 60,924 of NZ_AMRK01000004.1, read as the reverse complement.
TCACCTTTAGCCGCTTTTGTTTTGGCACCCCGACAAAAACCGATGATTTTGACCCGAGCTCCGGCAATATCATCGTCGTGAACACGCTGCGTGGCTCGGTGCGTCATCCGCTCAACGGCAATGACGCCGTCGATACCCGTCCGGGCGACAGCTATGTCGTCGATTGCAGCCGCACGAGCTATTGGAACCTTGCCGATGGCAATGATTTACAGCTCAACCTGACCATCCCTCATGCGCTGATGGAGGAAACCGCCGCGCGGTGGTACGGTTTTGTACCCGAGGATGATCTTTGGCAAAATCGGTTGATCTTTGGCGCCGGGCAGTCGGCATGGCTGTCGCTTTTGGATTACGCCACCCGCACCCTTGACGCCAAACATGACGGCATTGCGGATGCATTTATCGAACGGCGCATCGAAGAAACCCTCTGTCTTGATCTGCTGCGCAATTGGGCGGACTGTGCCGGGCTGAATCTGGACACGGGTGCGCGCGCCGCCGCGCCACATTATGTCCGCGAAGCCGAACGGTTGATGCAAGACACTGCCGCCCGCGCACCAACCATTGGCGAGGTTGCCGCCCAGCTTGGCATCACCGCGCGCAGCCTCTCGGACGGGTTTCGGCGGTTTCGTGGCATCACCCCGCATGAGTTCCTCACCGCACAACGGCTGGATGGCCTGCGCCGGGCGCTACAACTGGCCCAGCCGGGCGAAACCGTGACCAGCATTGCCCGCGCGCGGGGCTATGTGAACCTTGGGGCAATGACGGCGCTCTATCGCAAACGGTTCGGGGAAACCCCCGCCAACACGCTGCGCAATCGCCGCACCTGAGTCTGCCCTCCCCCTCTGTGCACTGTCCCTGAGCCGCAGTGTCTGACAAATCGAAACGTTATACTATAACCAAACCGCCTCCCAAACCACCCCGTTTCGGCAGTGCAGCGCAGTCCGCTTCCGATTTCGAACCGGAATTTCCGAACTGGATCAGGCTACGGTATACTGCGGTCTACTCTTCGCTCTCAGTCCAGTTAGGCTCCTGTCCGACACGTGCCGCGCATAGGCGTTCGCTCGTCTCACGCAACGACACTGTCGTAGACTTCTGGAGGAGAAACACAGATGAAAGCACTCGTATATCAAGGCCCAGGCGAGAAAGTCTGGACTGAAAAAGACAAACCCGGCATCGAAAAACCCACCGACGTGATCGTCAAAGTGACCAAGACCACGATCTGCGGCACCGATTTGCACATCCTCAAAGGCGATGTGCCCACCGTGACCCCGGGTCGCACCCTTGGCCACGAAGGCGTGGGCATTGTCGAAGCGGTCGGCGCCGCGGTACAGAATTTCAAACCCGGCGACGCGGTGTTGATCTCTTGCGTCACCTCATGCGGCAAATGCGCCAATTGTAAGCGTCAGCTTTACGCCCATTGCTCGGATGGCGGTTGGATTCTTGGCCATAAGATCGACGGCACACAGGCCGAATATGTCCGCATTCCCCATGGCGACAATTCGCTCTACCCGATCCCGGCAGGTGCCGACGAAGAGGCGCTGGTGATGCTCTCTGACATCATGCCCACAGGCCTTGAGATCGGCGTGCAATATGGCAACGTCAAACCCGGCGACACCATCGCCATCATCGGCGCAGGCCCGGTTGGCATGTCGGTTCTGTTGACGGCACAATTCTATTCACCCGGTCGGATCATCATGGTCGACATGGACCCAGCGCGGTTGGAATTGGCCAAAGAATTCGGCGCCACCGATACGATCCATGTCGGCAGCGAAGATGCGATTGCAAAGATCATGGAGATGACCGGCGGTCTTGGCGTCGATGTCGCCATCGAGGCCGTGGGCGTGCCTGCAACCTTTGATATTTGCCAAAAAATCGTCTCCGCAGGCGGCAACATCGCCAATGTCGGCGTGCATGGCACCTCGGTCGAGCTGCATATCGAAGACCTTTGGATCAAGAACATCAACATCTCGATGGGGCTGGTCAGCACCAACACCACGCCGATGCTGTTGAAAACGCTGGGCACCGGCAAGGTCAATCCGGGGCGGTTGGTGACACACCGCTTCAAACTGGATGAGATCATCGAGGCCTATGAGGTCTTTGGCAACGCCGCGCGTGAAAAGGCGATGAAAATCATCCTCACCGCCTGATTGTCGTGAAACCGCCCCGCCGGGACCGAGACGTTCCGGCGGGGTGCAACACCTGCGGCGCATCGCCTGCCCGCCTTGCCAGCCCCCAAAGCCCCCGGTTAAGATTGCGGTGATTTTACCCAAGAGGCTTTTAGCTCATGCCGATGTTCGCCGCTGTCCGTCATTCCCTACCGCTTTCCCTGCGTGCGCTGTCGCACAGCCTTGCCTTTGGCGCGGCCCTTTGGGTCTTGGCCCCTGCCCCCGCCAGCGCCGATCAGATGTTGGATTTCAGCACCTTGGACGAGATCGAGTCCTTGCTCAGGGGCTTTGGTTCGGTCGAACGCGACACCGATCGCGACGGCATCGCAATGTTTCGCGGCCGGATAGACGGCAAAAAATACAGCCTCTATTTCTACGATTGCGACGGTACAACCGATTGTAAAAGCGCCACGTTTTCCGCCTTTTTCGATGGCGGCGACTACATCACCGATCTCTCTGTGGTGAACGATTTCAACTATGAGTACCGTTTTGGCAAAGCCTCGGTCGATGCGGATGGCGATTTGCTGTTTGATTTTTCCTTTAGCCTGATGGGCGGGATGCCACGCAAAACCCTTGATGACACGATTGATTGGTGGCGGGAGATTTTGAACGATGGCGAGGCCTATTTTGACCCCGACACCCATGACGACTTTATGGCCGCACCACCGCCAGAGCCCGACACTTTGTCCCATGATTTGTGAGCATGATTTCGCAATCCCCGCCTAAACCCGCAAAAGTCGCAACTTTATTTCAACATACCATCGATCTACGACACTTTGTTTAATCAATATGCCGATTTTATGGTTGACGCCCTGCATCCACGACCATAATGTTCGCTGCACAGCAATAAAGGACCCCGAAAGGATCCACGCCATGAACGGCATTCTTGTAGTAGTAGGACAACAGCGCATGGGCCGGTGACGGTTGACCATATAGGTTCCCATGCGCCCCCGCCAAAACGGGGGCTTTTTTATTGCCTGAAACAGATTGATTTGTGAGACGGAGAGTAAGATGACACGTCAAATGACCGGAGCGGAAATGGTGGTTCAGGCCCTGAAGGATCAGGGTGTGGACACGGTATTTGGCTACCCGGGGGGCGCGGTCCTACCCGTCTATGATGCGATTTTTCAGCAAAACGACATCAAACACATCCTGGTGCGCCATGAACAGGCCGCCATCCACGCCGCCGAAGGCTATGCCCGCTCGACCGGCAAACCCGGCGTCGCACTGGTGACCTCGGGCCCCGGCGCGACCAATGCGGTCACCGGGCTGACAGATGCGCTCTTGGACAGCATCCCCTTGGTCGTGTTCTCCGGTCAGGTTCCGACCTTTATGATCGGCACCGACGGGTTCCAAGAGGCCGACACCATCGGCATCACCCGGCCCTGCACCAAACACAACTGGTTGGTCAAAGACACCGACAAACTGGCCGAAACCATCCATCAGGCGTTCCACGTTGCCACATCGGGCCGTCCGGGTCCGGTGCTGATCGACTTGCCGAAAGATGTTCAGTTCGCTGACGGCACCTATGTTGGCCCGGCCAAGGCCAAGGTCAGCCATTACCAGCCCAAGATGAAAGCCTCGATCGAGGACATCAACAACATCGTCCAAATGCTTGAAAAGGCTGAACGTCCGATCTTTTACACCGGCGGTGGCGTGATCAATTCCGGCCCAGCCGCCTCGCAGCTCTTGCGCGAATTGGTCGAGGCCACGGGCTTTCCGATCACCTCCACGTTGATGGGTCTGGGTGCCTATCCGGCGTCGGGCAAAAACTGGCTTGGGATGCTCGGGATGCACGGTCTCTATGAGGCCAATATGGCGATGCATGGCTGTGATCTGATGATCAACATCGGCGCGCGGTTTGACGACCGGATCACCGGACGGATTCAGGATTTCTCCCCGAATTCCAAGAAGATCCACATCGACATTGATCCTTCTTCGATCAACAAGGTCATCCGCGTGGACCTGCCGGTTCTGGGCGATGTTGGGCATGTGTTGGAGGATGTGCTCAAGGTCTGGAAATCGCGCGGCCGCAAGACCGCCATCACCAAGGCGTGGTGGGAGCAGATCGACACATGGCGTGAGGTGCGTTGTCTGAGCTACAAGAACTCCGACACGGTGATCAAACCGCAATATGCCCTCCAGCGCCTTGAAGCGCTGACCAAGGACATGGACCGTTATATCACCACGGAAGTCGGCCAACACCAAATGTGGGCAGCACAGTTCCTGGGCTTCGAAGATCCGAACCGCTGGATGACCTCGGGCGGTCTGGGCACCATGGGCTACGGTTTCCCCGCCTCCATCGGCGTGCAACTGGCGCATCCTGAGAGCCTTGTGATCAACGTCGCGGGTGAGGCGTCGTGGTTGATGAACATGCAGGAAATGGGCACCGCGATGCAATACCGCGCGCCCGTCAAACAGTTCATCCTCAACAACGAACGCCTTGGCATGGTGCGCCAGTGGCAGCAATTGCTGCACGGCGAACGCTATAGCTCGTCCTGGTCCGAAAGTCTGCCCGATTTTGTGAAATTGGCCGAAGCCTTTGGCGCCAAAGGCATCCGCTGTTCGGACCCTGCCGATCTCGATGACGCGATCATGGAGATGCTGAACTACGATGGCCCGGTGATCTTTGATTGCCTCGTTGAGAAACACGAAAACTGTTTCCCGATGATCCCGTCAGGCAAGGCCCATAACGAAATGCTGATGGGCGAGGCCTCGACCGAGGGCGCGATCATGTCCGACGGCGCGGTTTTGGTGTAACCCGATGAAACGGCTGATGAAAACACTGCGCTCCGCCCTCGCCCTCCTGGTGGCGACATGGGGGCTTGCGGGGTGCCTGTCGGGCGAGGCCACCGAGGTCTCGCAAGACGGGTTCACATTTGCCGTTGAGGTCATGGGCGACACTGCCGTGGCCAGAAATTATCACATGGGGCGGCTTAATTTCGCCAAGCTTGAAGAGGCCGCCCGTGCCGCCATTGAAACCGCCTCCGGCTGTGCCGTGCGCACGTTGGCGAAACGCGGTGAGATCAACACATTCGATGCCACGCTCAATTGTGCGGGCTAAGGGAGAGAACACATGTCTGCTCTACGCATCCAACAAGGCTCCACCAGCCATTCCGCCTATGACCTTCGCGACTACCACGCCGAGGTGATTGAAAAACACACGCTGGCCGTTTTGGTCGACAACGAAGCGGGCGTTTTAGCCCGTGTGGTCGGGTTGTTTTCGGGCCGCGGCTATAACATCGAAAGCCTGACCGTAGCCGAGGTCGATCATGCGGGGCATCTGTCGCGCATCACCATTGTCACCACCGGCACCCGCGATGTGATCGAACAAATCAAAGCCCAGGTCGGGCGCATCGTGCCGGTTCATGATGTGCATGACCTGACCGTCGAAGGCCCGTCGATCGAGCGCGAACTGGCACTGTTTAAGGTGCATGGCACCGGTGAAAAACGTATTGAAGCGCTGCGTCTGGCGGAAATTTTCCGCGCCAATGTGGTCGATAGCACCTTGGAGAGCTTTGTCTTTGAAATGACCGGCACCTCGGAGAAAATCGACGCCTTTGCCGATCTGATGCGCCCGCTGGGCCTGATCGAAACCGCGCGCACGGGTGTGGCGGCGTTGGGCCGGGGCGGCAAAGACTAAGCCCCCTCCGCGACGAAAAAACACACAAAAGGGCCCCCAAAAGGGCCCTTTTCTATGATAAATAGGACCGCGTCAGAAGGATTTGGACAGGCCAATCCGCAGCCCGGCGTCATACGTGCCTTCGGCCTGTTTGCCCGCATCCACATCAACCGATAGCATCATGCCATTGGCCATTTCGCTGTCAAAACCAACCCCGATCCGTGGCGCAACAAAGCTGCTGCTGCCCTCGGCGCGGGTCTTATGGCTCACTGCCTCAACCGCCCCGCTGAAATAAGGGGTCATGCCGTTCACCTCGGCAAATTCCATCCGCGCCCCCAACGACAGGCGGGCGTTTTGGATATGCTCGGCGGCAACCGTGCCATAGGCGCGCTGACGTTCGTCAAAGGCGGTCAAACGACCAAAGGGCGACAAGATGCCAGAGGCCAGCGGAACGTCCCCCGACATCGCCAGACCAAGGGCACGACGATTGGCGGTGAAACTTTCGCCGCCGATTTCATACTCAGGCCGGGCGTAGGTCAGGAAACCATCAAGGCGAAGCGTACCGGTCTCAAGCCCAAAATACGGCCCATATGCCAGCGCCTTGCCGGTATCGTCACTGCCATCCACGTCAATTTTATTATAGCCCAGCATCGCGCCGACAAACAGCGTGTCGGACATCATCCGGTCGGCGCCGATCACCAGATCATAAGATGCCCCATCGTCGTCGCCCCAATAGCTGCGGCCTTCGGCATAGCCCCAAACGGTCACGCCTGTGCCCTCGATTGCGCCTGTGGCGAACCCGCCCTGACGGCTAACAGCGACCGTATCGGCATGGCCGCCAAACCGGTTCTGGGCCACCCCATCAAGGGCATTGTGCATGGCAAGGTTTTGGGTTGTGCCCATGATCCGCCCCAATTTGGCTCCTGCGCCAGCATCAGCGTCAAGCCCGGCCCCCGGAACACAGCTTGCACTGGCGCGCAAGTTGGCCGTGCCAAGCGGCACCGCCCCCGATGGCACCAAGGTGACACTGAGCGTCACCTCCCCATCCGACTGCGCCACATAGGTATGTGGCAAGGCCGTTTGATACGCCCCCTCCGGTGAGGTCACTGCCAAACTGTATGCGGATTGCACATTGACATTTATGCGCTCCAAGGCCTCGACCACGGTGATGGCGTCGCCACGCTTCAAATCAAAATGGTAAACGAAATCACCGTAGAAGCCGACATTTGTCGCCTCTTCACAGGTGTAAAGCTGACTGGCCTGCACGCCAACAACCGCTCCAACAGCGATCCCTGTACTCAGTACCAAAGTTCGAAAAACCGACATAACATCCCCCTCTCGCATGGCCTGAACCCCATGCGGCACTCAACTTATTCCTATCTGTAAATGTTAGACCCGTTCAGCGACGCGGTGTATGCGCTATGTCAATGCGAGCGTAATCAGCAGAAAATCTATAATTTTATGTGGTATTTTGAGATCACAAATGGACAGAACACGCACAATAGACGTTATGGCTCTGCTGTGTCTGTGCCTAAATAGTCCTTGTTGCCTATCTCATTGGCGCATGTTTGTCGAAATAACCGCGCACCAAAGCCGGAAACCCTCTGCGCGGATGAATGCCAATGTCATGCCGCCGCCGGATCATCACCGCCAAACTCGGTTCGAGCCGCTCCAACAGCAAGGGCGAAGGCGCGCGCACATCTTGGGTCGAAATGGCGCTGCCGAACAGGAACCTGGGATTGCCAAGATAATTTGGTTCAAACCCGCCGAGATTCATCAATGGCACACGGTCCATCGCCGAAATAAAAGAAAACCCAAGCATTTGACGAAACACGATCCCGCGATAGCGGCGCATCGGCATCGCTTTGCCAAAGCCGACCCTTTCACTGGCGATACGCGAGATAAAGCCCGAGATTTGCATCACACCCATCTGATCCCGCTTGAGCGTGAACAAATGGCAACTCAGCGCGCTGGCGTCAAAATAGGACACCCGATAGTATAGATAGGGCCCGTCTGGCAGTTCCGCAGGCGAGACCCCCACCTCGCTCAATGCGCCCAAAAACCCCGAAAGCTCGCGCACCGCAGCGCCTTTTTGAGCTTGCGATGTCAGGCTGTCCAAAGGATCTAACAAAATCCGCGCATCCACATCAAAATATTGACAGATGCGATATAACACATCCGGGCGCGGGAACGCTTCGGCTTTGAGATAGCGATTGAATTGCGTACGATTGATGCCAAGGTCGCGGCACAGCTGAGAGACGGAGGTGGCGCGTTCCGACAGACGCGTTAAATTTTCTCCGAAAACATGCCTCAGCTGAGCAGGAGATACATCCTGTTTCACGTCATGGCCCCCCTCAGATTGCATTCTGTTGAAAAACAAAGCTGCGCGCTTCTCGGGGCGTGGCGAATACTTTGTATCAAATGAAAAACCGCCCTTATGACACAGAGTATGCGCAAAAATGGGGTTGGTTGATACAGTTTTGTGTAAAATCTTTGGCTACGCTGTCCGCTTGACGCCAAACAGCGTCAGAAGGATCGTATCATGACACATAAAGCCGAATGTTCTGCGCTTTCTGCTCATGATACGAGTATATGCTCAACGGATAACATGAATTCAAAAGGTTTCAATTATGGACGGAATCGTTCTTTGGTCCGATCCTGGCACACATACCGCCGTTATTTGGTGTAGTGATCACGGCGATCTCGCCTATGCCTGTGGATTGGATATTTTGGTTGGAGGGCTCTCGATGCCTGAAACGGGGACGATGGTTTCCATCAAGGCACGCTATGAAAACGGCATTCGCATTTGCTATCAGATGATGCCCATCCAACGCTTTGCTGCCCCGGAAATTGCAAGTCATTTGCGGGAGTTATCCGAAGACGTCACAGCCGCATAGAGCCTGACCAAAACAGGGGCATCCGCGACGGTTCGCAGGTTTCATTTCGGGCGACCACGGCCGCGCCAACCCGGCGCACGTCCTCTCTCGCCCACCGCAGCGTTGGTCAAGTGCCGCAATTGGGTGAGGCGCACAGGCTGGACAAGGGAACGTCGCCTCAATAGATACAGGGGTGTGCTGTCACAATGAACTGCCGAGGAAGGCCCTTGCCCCCGTTATGAGCAACCCTGTCTTTCAGCTTCTCGAACAGCGTAACTCCTGCCGCGCCTTCCTGCCGGATGCGGTGCCTTTGGCCGATCTGCGTGACATAATTGCCGCCGCGCGGCGCGCCCCGAGTGGCGCGAACCTACAGCCCGGCGGGTTCCATGTATTGACCGGCGCGCCGCTTGACCGGCTGCGCGCGGCACTTGCCAATGTTGCCCAAAACCCGCCCGAGTCCTCCGAATACAGTTATTTCCCAAATCCGATGCCACCCCATCTGCGCGCGCGGCAACGCAGGGCCGGGTATGCGCTTTACCATGCCTTGGGGATCGAACGGCGTGACATCGCCGGACGGCAGGCGCAGTTTGCCAAGAACTACCGGTTCTTCGATGCTCCTGTCGGCATCATTGTGACCATTGATCGCAACATGGGCGCGGGCTGTTTTATGGATCTGGGCATGGCGTTGATGGCCTTGATGCTCCATGCGCACAGCATGGGCTACGGCACCTGCGGCATCGGGGCGCTGGCCAATCACGGGCGGTTGACGCATCAGACACTCGGTCTGGCGCAGGACGACATCGTGGTCTGCGGGATCGCTCTTGGCCGACCGGATACACAGGCCCCGGTCAATGCTTTCCGGACAGAGCGCGCGCCGATTGAGGACTACGCGACATTCCATGGCTTCGAGGAAGATCACCGCGATGAGCGCAGTTGAGGCCTATCTTGGAGACAGGCGGCTTCGGGACAATACCGAAAGCGATGAGGCGACGGCCCTGCGGCGCCTGCTGACCTGTCTCACCTCCGGTCAATCCTTTCGCGTGCAACCTCGCCCCCCCTTCGTTCTGGAGATCGCGGGCCGGGAGGCCATTGAATGTTGTACCTCAGGCAGCTCGGGACAGCCAAAGGTCATACGGCGCAGCCGAAGCTCATGGACCGCAAGTTTCGCCGTCAACCGTGCACTCTTCGCCTTCGCCTCTTGCGATCGGGCGGCGGTTTTTGGGGCCTTGAGCCATTCCCTGACGCTTTACGGCATCGCTGAATCCCATCACTACGGGCTTGGTCTTCACCTGCTGCACGGGTTACGACCCAAAGCACAGATCGAACAGCTGAACCGTCATCAGATCAGCGTGATCTATGCGACGCCGACGCAACTGCGGATGCTGAGCGGCCCCCCTGCCCCTTCGGTGCGTGTCGTGCTGTGCGGTGGCGGGCACCTTGATGAGGCGACCCATACGCATGTCGCGCAGATGTTCCCCCGCGCGGAGCTTCGTGCATTCTATGGCGCCTCCGAGACCAGTTTCGTGACTCTGACCGACGCGCAGACACCCGCCGGGTCGGTCGGCCGCGCCTATCCCGGTGTGACGCTCGACATCCGCGCGGCGCAGGACGGTGTGGGCGAGGTTTGGGTGCAAAGCCCCTATCTGTTCGATCATTACGTCGATGGCGACAGTGCCGCAACGCGACGAGATGACGAGGGCATGACAGTCGGAGAGATCGGACGCCTTGACGAGAACGGCTATCTTTTCTTGATGGGGCGGCGTGATCGGATGGTCACAATCGCAGATCGTAACGTCCACCCCGAGGCGCTTGAAACACTCCTGGCCACACTGTTGCCGGACCGCCTGTCGGCCGTGACCACATGGCCCGACGCACGACGCGGGCATGTGCTGGTCGCCTATATCGAAACGGGCGCCACGACTCCCCCCGATGACGCATGGCTGCGCCAGGAAATCACCAACGCCCTCGGCGCGACCATGGTGCCCCGCAAGATCATCCTGACCGCGCAGTTTCCCCTGTTGGCCTCGGGGAAACCGGATCTCGCAGCCATGACGCAGGCCCAGCCATGGCCGTGATCATCGCAGCCCGCCGCACCGCAGTCGTACCCCGTGAGGGGGCATTTTCAACCTTGCAGCCGCATGAGCTCGCCGCACCTGTCATCGCCGCACTGTTGCGCGATACCGGCCTGAATCCCGGTGACATCGGGCAACTCTTTCTGGCAAACGCTCTGGGCGGCGGTGGCAATCCCGCCCGTATGGCCGCGTTGTTTTCGGGTCTTGGGCATGTGTCGGGCCTCAGCATCGACGCCCAATGTGCCGGGGGGCTTGATGCGATTGCGATGGCCGCGGCTTGGGTCGATGCCGGGTTTGCCCGCGCCGTCATCGCTGGAGGAAGCGAAAGCTTCTCGCAGCGCCCGCTGCGCGCAACGCAACCCGGTCAGGACGGTGCGCCGAGATTTTACACCCGCCCTCCCTTCAGCCCATTTCCCGAACAGGACCCGGACCTGACCGTTGCTGCGGACCATCTTGCGCGCAATTTGGGCCTTTCGCGGCAGGAACAGGATGATTTTGCCATCGAAAGCCATCGCAAGGCCTTGGCGGCGCGGGATGTTCTGAGGACCGAAATTGTTTCGCTCCAAGACGTTGACCAGGACGCCTTTACGCGCAGATTGACCTTAAAAACCGCAAGTCGTTCCAAAAGCTTATCTGGTTCGGTCAGTGCCGCCGCAACGGCGGTGGAGGCGGACGGGGCGGCTTTTTGTCTTGTCGTTTCCGATGACATGCGTGCCTTGGCGGATCATGCGGTGTCCATCCGCGCCCATGCCAGCGTCGGTGCGGATTCGGCAGTGCCCGGAATGGCTCCCGTCGCCGCAATCAAACGCGTGCTTGCCGCCTCCACACTGACGCCGAATGATCTGAACACCATCGAAGTGATGGAGGCCTATGCCGCGCAAGCCATCGCTTGCATCAGACTGGGCCACCTGCCCGAAGACAGAACCAATGTGTCAGGCGGCGCCCTGTCGCGCGGTCATCCGATTGGAGCCTCCGGTGCCATCTTGGTCTGCCGCGCCTTCCATGAGCTGACGCGACGCCCCGGCCCGGCCCTGTGCACAATCGCCGCGGCGGGTGGGATCGGCTCTGCACTGGTCTTGGAGACATCTGTGTAACGCTCCGCCGCCCTCCCCCCTCTGCGGTCATCGCGAACACTGGCCCAAAAAGTGCGAAGGAAACCCGGGTAAACTCAGCATTTCCTGAGCCACGTCAAGCACCCTGTCTCTCTCATACCAAACGGCCAATAAGAACAAACACGCCTGTGAATTTTACAAAAAACTCGAAAAGCAAGGTAGACAAAGGCGCGGCCTAAGGCCACCAATTCAATCGCATCGGAAAGCTGAGTGACAGCACCGGATTTGTGCATCTGTCATTTGCGAAACGCGTGGGGAAGAGCTTTGAGCAACCAATTGAAAGATTCTGCGATCATTCAAGCCTTCAAACACATGCAGGTCGCGCTTATGATTTTAGGATCAGAAGGTCAAATATTGCATAGCAATCACAAGACCGATCACTTGTTCGGTTATGACGAGGGCGAGTTGATAGCACGCAACATATGTGATGTTTTATGCGTTGAATCCTTGGCTGAGTTGAATGCTTTCATCGAACCTCCCGCCGTGGATACCCTCATTAAAAAAATAGCGGGACGCCATAAAAACGGGGATCTGCTCACTCTCTCGGTCCATGTCACGATATGGATTGATGCCGATCAGGGTCCACAGCATGCACTGGTTTTGAGAGATATTTCAAACGAATTGAAAAGCGAAAAATTGGTCAGGGACGAGTTGACGCGAGCGAACAATGCCATCGTTGGGGCTTATATTGGCGTTTTCGAATACAATCCCGTTGAGGACACCGTGATTGTGTCGGATATCTGGCGAGAGTTGCTGGAGTTGGGCCCCTCGGACGATGTGGACGTTCAGGTGGAATGGCGCGGGCGCGTGCATCCTGACGACCTGAATGCCGCACTGGAGCCAATCCGCCTTTGTCTCGAAGACACACACGAACGTGCCCGTTGCGAATATCGATTACGGTCGCGGGATGGATCGCAATGGCGTTGGATACGCACCGATATTGCAGTTTCGCAACGGGATGAAGCTGGTCAGCCTGTTCGTTTGAGTGGTGCAATGACGGATATTTCTGACATCAAGGCCACTGAAAGCGCTCTGCGATCGAGTGTCGAACAGTTCAGAGCCTCTTTCGAAAGCCCGGTCATTGGGAAAATCATTGTCGGCTTGGAAGGTGAGATCCTGCGTGTCAATGAGGCTGTGTGTAATCTTTTAGGGTATTCCACGGAGGAGCTTCAGGCCACCGATTTCCAGACATTGACGTATCCTGACGATCTGGAAGAGGACCTTCGTTTGTTTGCCCAATTGAAGGCCGGTAAAATTGCGCATTACGAGATGGAAAAGCGCTACATCCGTGCGAACGGTGCCATTATGTGGGGGCACTTAACCGTGAACATGATCAAAGACGCGGATGGCCATCCAGAATATTGCGTCTCCCAAATCATAGATATCACCGAACGACGGCGGCTGAGTGAACTTAAAAGCAGGTTCGTGTCAACTGTCAGTCATGAACTCAGAACGCCTCTGACCTCGGTTCTTGGCTCTTTGATGCTGCTGTCTTCCCTGGACGACGAACTCCTGTCGGATGAGGTTCAGCGGTTGTTGTTCATTGCGCAAAGAAACGGCGAGCGCCTGCGCGATCTGGTCAATAACATTCTGGATTTCGAAAAGTTTTCTGCCAAGCAAATGCGGTTCACCTTATCGCAAAAGCAACTCGTCTTGCTGGTTGAGGAAGCCGTTATGGCAAATTTGGTTGCGGCAGATATATCCGGTGTGCGGTGCAACGTCATCTGCCCGGACCGGACGGTGCGCGGTTTTGTTGATCCTAAACGATTTGAACAGGTGATGGCCAACCTCCTGTCGAACGCTACAAAATTTGCCGCCAAAGGGAGTTCAATTGACATTTCTGTTATAGAGCACAGCGAAGCCGTGCGTATTACAGTCACCAATAGAGGCGATGGCATTCCGGCCCCCATGCAGGCTCATATGTTCGAGCCTTTTTTCCAAGCCTCTCCCGGAACGACACAGACCAACGGTGGGACCGGTCTGGGCCTCAGCATCACCAAACAAATTGTTGAGCAGACGGGAGGGGAAATCGGCTTTGAAAGCATTCCAGACGAGACCACCACATTTTGGTTTACAGTTCCGACAGAGGACCCAGGCGGGAGTTCAACCCACTGATTTGTTTCGGATCACTTTTGAAAACCGTAGGCTGAGTAAATATTGATCGGTCTCGGCCCGTTCTGTTTCTCTTCAACGCGGGCCTCGGCACGCGCAATGGCGCGTTCAAAAGTCTGTTGGATCAAGAGCGCCACACTGGTGTTGGGGTGCAGCGGGCTTCCGGCGGACACTTCGATGTCAAGAGGATCACCATTGTCGTATTCGGAGTTCTTTTCGTCGAGAATGGTCTGAATGTTGGCTTCCAACTCTTCGGAGCTTTCAAAGCGCAGCCCGTTGGAGACAACAATATAGGCGCCGTGGCCGACATAAGACATCAGATGGCGGGTCGCGCCCAACACATTGGAAATCGCATCTATCACCTCCGTGAGCGCATATGAGAACTCTGCCACCGAGGCGCGGGAATGGATGGCTTCGATTTGGTGTATTTTGACAGCAAAGATATGTGAGCCCCCAAGACCCGCTCTCGAAAGCTGTTTCAGGTAATTTTCCAAGGCTCTTTCATCGACAAGGTTTTTGATACCCTCAATCATCACGGCTTCAGAAAGAGGGGATAGGGTATCGACCCCAGCCGAGGGAGGCTGCGGCAAACGCTCGCCACTCGTGTGCAGGTTGCTTTTCCGGGCGACGAGGAGTTCTTTTGCCAGTCGCAAACGCGTCCGCAATTCAACGATGTCGAACGGTTTGCTGGCGTAATCTGTGGCCCCGGCTTCAAAGGCACGATCAATGTACTCCCGCTCCTTCATCGCAGTCAGCATGACTATCGGAACCTTGCGATAGGAGGGGATTGCACGGATATGAGTGCAAAGTTCGATACCATCCATCTCAGGCATGTTGATATCCAGAAGGAGGCATTCGAATGGTGTCTCACTGTTTTTCAAAATATCCAACGCGGCGGCCCCGGAAGGCGCCGTCGACATTTTGGAAAACCCCGCCTTTAGCGCAATCATCGGAAGAAGTTCAAGTATGTACGGGTCGTCGTCGACTGCCAGAATTCGCATGTATGCCTCTAAAGTTGAAATGTAACAACCGACGTTAACTCATACAGCGTTTAGGATGATGGAAAACAACCTGGTCAAACCATTAGGGCACACCCAAATCGAATGCAACCAAATGCAATGACACTTAAAAACCCAAAGATATTGCGGTTCTCATTGCTTAAATCATCTTGAATGCACAGTCCAACGTGATCACTGCCTGTCATGCTTCCCCAGTCATCAATATTGGCAATGCAGCGAATCTGTTGCAAATGGTTTCTTCAAAGCGCGGCGTATTGAGCAAAGTTTGGTGCAGTACTGGGGTGTTGACGGGCTCAATCGGTCTGCCAAAAGCGTCACGCCTTTCACCTGAGACAGGGAAAGGGTGATGCTGCCAGACATGTCAATGTTGTGGGCGTTTTATGCGCCACAACCGCCCGCCTGCCCATTTGATGAGCGGATGTTCGCAAGTCAGACATAGCGGGCGAACGCCTCCGACAGAGCACTTCCCGATAGCCCAGCCCCCAGCAGAGCGGAAAGAAGCAATCGGGTTTTCACGGCGGACAGATCACCCGCCAACAAAGCGCCATATTCAACCAGCGTCACCCCGCCGCTGTCTTTGCCATAAACCGCGCGAGTACGCCCCTCTTGGCAACGGGACGCGACGGCGACGATACAGCCTTTTGCAACCAGACGCGCGACCTCTCCGGCAAAGCCTTTCGGCGCATTGCCGCGCCCAAAAGCGGACAGGACAATCCCTGAGGCACCATGATCCGCCGCCAGCCCCATCAGCCGTGGCGTACTGCCGAGACCGAGGCCAATCAATTCAACATCCGGGTCGAGCTTCGGCGTATCAAACGCCACACGCGCCTGCGCGGGACGCGTGTAAAGATGCACCTTGCCATGATCCACCTCGCCTAATTTCCCATGGCCAATCGAACGGAACGTATCCACGCGGGAGGTATGGGCCTTTGTCACATAGCGCGCACCATGAATGTCGCCCTCGAAGAGGATGACCGGCCCCACGCCTATCAGCTCTGTGCTGGCAGCGGCACAGATCGCATCGTGGATGTTGCGTGGCCCATCCGTATCCGGTTGACCGGCATGGCGCTGTGCGCCTGTGAACACCACGGGTTTGTCCGTTTTCGTGAGCACCCAAGCAAGGAATGCGCTTTCTTCCATCGTGTCGGTCCCATGGGTGACGACGACCCCATTCACCGCATCGTCGGAGAGCACGGCATCAATGCGGCGACACAGGTGATGAATCGTGGCAAGGTCGAGCGCATAGCTGCCTGCGGCCTCGAAATTCTCAACCACGACAGAAATGCCATCCAGCGGATCGTGCAGACTGCGCAACAACGCTTCGCCGGTCAGCCCCGCGTTCACGGCACCCGCAGCTTTATCTGCAGAAGAGGCAATGGTTCCGCCGGTGGCGATGAGGGTTACATTTTTCATTGGGCCTTCTCTCGAATGGTGCGTTTCTTCTTTAGCTGGCGCGGCGATTGGTGCGCGCCTTGGACGCCGCCAAATCAACCAATTCATTCCACCGGCGCACGACATAGTTATGTTCGTCCATGGTGGAATTCCAAATCGCGATATGGCGACACCGGTCTTCGCGAGAGCCGCCCGAACGGGTTTCCCCCGCCCGTATCGCCAGACGTCCGGCCACATCCTTAAGACCATGTGCCGCAGGTTGGCCTTCGTACCAATACGCCCAATCGGCCTGTGGCAGATGCGCTTTCACCCGTTCCGGGACGGACATGTAATAGCCCTGTCGCGCCACCACAGCCCCCGCATAGCCATCAAGATACCAGTTCAACCACTCATAGGCGCGGTCGAGTTTTTCCCCCTCCAGCACGCGGGACAGACACATGCCGCCATGCCAGGCGCGGTAGCCTTCGCGCGGATGGGCCTGACGCACGCGGACACCTTGGCGTTTCATTTCGACAATGGTGGGTGACCAGATCGAGGCGAGTTTGAGTTCACACTCCAAAAACCGCTCCACGGGCTCATTCGCACGAAGCCAGAACGGACTCAAATGTCCGCTAAGGATCAGAGACCGGGCATGTTCGCTTAACACATCAATCTCTTCGACACTCATGTTGCCCATATTCTCGAAACTCATCTGCCCCGATGCCGCCAGTGCCATAGCGAGATCGAACAGGCCGATCGCCGGCTCATCCACCAATGCGACTCGACCCGCCCATTTCGGATTCAGCAGTTCCGCCCAACTCACGATGTCGCGGTCGACATCTACGTCAGTGGTTTCAACCGCAAAACTGTCAAAATTGTAAAAGGTGGGCAGCATGGATATCTGCCCTGTCGGACTGTTCGAGAGGGTCATGTCGTGTTGAACGAACAGACGTGAAGCAGGAACATCGCCCAGCGCCTGACGCCCCGGCGCGCCGGGCATCCGTGACAACTCACCCAAATCGTCCCAATGAGTAATCCGGCGGGTATCAATGGCCTGCACCGCACGCCAATACCAGACAATGTCGAGATTGTGAAAACACTGATCATAAACATCATAGCTTGCCGGGTCGAGCGCGGCGGAACGTTGCGCGCTGTTGAAATCCATTTCGATGAATTCAAGAGGGAACCCAAGATCACTCTCGGCGCGGTCTTTCAGAAAGCGCCAAGGCTGGATTTCAGTTGTCAGGATGCGAAGCGGCTCTGTCATTCCGCCGCAGTCCTGGCCTCAGAAATCCCCATGAATGCTGTAAAGGAGCGGCGAATTTGGTCCGGCGCAAGCCCTTCAAGGATAAAGACGATCCGCGACTGGCGTGGTCCCTTTGGCCAATTCGCCATATGGGTCGGAGCATGAACGAGATGTTGAACACCGTGTATCGCAATCGGACTGTCTTCGCCCTCGATCGCTAAAATACCTTTCACTCTGAAAATCCTCTCACCGTGCTTATGCAGTAGAAGTGTAAGCCAAGTCCCGAACATAGTCCAATCGATCTCCTGTTCGATCACCAAGGAAAAGCTGGTGACGCCAAGCGCGTCGTCATAGTGATGCGCGTGGTGGCGGTTGTGTGAATGATCATGGTGGTGGGTATGTTGGTGCTCTGCGTGATCACAGGTGGGGCCGCAAAGGGGATCGCCTCCTCCCTCGCCGGCAAGAGTATTGGCAAAAGCGGTCGAGCCGAACCCCTCAAGGATCACGTCAACAGAAGCCTCTGTCGTCAAAATGAGTGCGCCCGGATTGATCCGCGCGAGACGCCGCCGCAGCGCCTGTTCCATCTCTGGCTCCGTGAGATCCGTCTTGGTCAACACGATCCGGTCCGCCGCCGCAATCTGACGCACGGCCTCTGAGCGATGCTCGACCTGAAGCACAGCGTTGACCGCGTCCACTGTTGTGAGAACGCCGCCATTGGTAAAATGTGACCGCAGCACAGGATGCGCCGTCAGCGTTTGCAAGACGGGATATGGGTCCGCCAGCCCTGTCGTTTCAATCACCACCCGATCAAAGGCGATCTCCCCGCGCGCCCTTAGGCTGTGGAGATTGGACAGTGCATCGGCCACTTCACCCCGAACGGTGCAACAGATACAACCGGATTTCAACACCACCACGGTGTCATCAATGCGATCCAGCAGCGCGTGATCCAACCCAACCTCGCCGAACTCGTTGATCAGCACAGCCGCGCCTTTCATCGAGGGATCGGTAAGCAGGCGTTGCAGAAGCGTCGTTTTGCCAGACCCAAGAAACCCGGTGAGCAGGATGACAGGAGTCATAGGCTTGTCCTCTCTTCCATCCATTCAATAAGATCATCGTCGAGCGGATCAAGATCGCGGCCAGATAAGGCCTCCGCCTCCGACCACAGATGAGACAGGGCCTCAAACACGCTGGAGCCACCGGTGGGGGACGTCATGACATAGGACCGCCCTTGCCAGACATCGAGTTTAAGACGGCGATATGAGAGGACTGCATTGGCAGACTTCAGGCGTCGCAGGCCCTCGGCCCGGCGCGATTGCGTGTCATGATTACGGGTGTAGACACCTGGGCGCACAATCGCGTTGGTCCAGTGATCATCACAGCCAAGAATACCGCAAAGCGAACACATGCCTCTCTCCTTCGTCTCGTTAAATGGCGGACGGTGCCGGGAATTGCCCGTCCGCCAAAGGCACAGCGAGGTTTAGCCGCGCGGGAACTTTTGGTCGTAGTTGTCGGCCATTTCATCCATGGTGACGAATTTCACGCCCTCATGCGAGGCCATATGTTTGAACAAACGTTCCAGCATCAGCAACACTTGCGGACGGCCAGAGACATCCGGGTGAATGGTGATCGGGAAAACGGCGTAATCCATGTTCTCATAGACCCAATCGAACTGGTCCTGCCACATCTGTTCGATGTCGCGGGGATTCACGAAACCGTGGGAGTTCGGGGATTTCTTGATGAACATCATCGGCGGCAGGTCGTCGAGATACCAGTTGGCAGGAATTTCGATCAGATCGGTTTCCTCACCGCGCACCAGCGGCTTCATCCAGTCCTCGGGCGTGCCGGCGTAGTCGATCTTGGTCCATGTGTCGCCCACACGCACGCGGTACGGCTCAAAATCCTTATGCATCAAAGAGTGATCGTACTTGATACCCTTTTTGAGCAGAAGCTCGTTGGACACGGCAGAGAATTCCCACCACGGCGCAACGTAGCCGGTCGGACGCTTGCCCGAAAGTTCGGTGATCAGGTCGATACACTTGTCGAGCACCGCCTCTTCCTGTTCAGGCGTCATGGCGATCGGGTTTTCGTGGCTATAGCCGTGGATACCGATCTCGTGACCGCGCTTTGCGACTTCTTTCATCTGTTCGGGAAAGGTCTCTGCGGAGTGGCCAGGAATGAACCAGGTGGTTTTGATCCCGAACTTGTCGAACAGATCGAGAAGACGCATAGAGCCGACTTCGCCTGCGAACAGACCGCGGGAAATGTCATCGGGGCTGTCTTCGCCACCATAGGACCCGAGCCAGCCGGCCACGGCGTCAACATCAATCCCGAAACCGACGAGAATTTCTTTTGCCATTGGATTTGTCTCCTGTTGGGGGGTTAAGTGTGAATAAGAGTGACAGAGGCCGGATCGACCCCAAGGGTGATCGGTGCGCCCAGTTCAAGCGCGCGCACCTCGGGACGATCCGCGCTCACTTCGACGGCAATCTCACGGTCCTCTGAAAGACGCACTTTGAGATGACCGACGGCGCCGACCAACTTGCGCTCGGCCAGGCGGCCTTCGAACCGGATTTCGCCCGGCGTGTTCTGTGGCGTGATGCGAAAGGCCTCGGCAGGCACGACAGCAAGGCTTTCATTGCCAAGCCCGACACCTTCGATCAGACCGAAGGGTGTCTCAATCCGGCCAAACCCTTTGTCCGCCGCCCCTTTCGGTATGCCCTCGAATACCGTGTTCGAGCCAATGAACTCCGCGACAAAGGGCGTTCTCGGCCTGCGATACAAGTCGCGCGGCGGGGAGATCTGTTCCACCACCCCGTTGGACATGACCACGACGCGGTCCGAGAGACCAAGAGCCTCGGATTGCGCATGGGTCACAAAAATAAAGGTGATGCCCAGTTCGCGCTGTAAAAGTTTCAATTCGTTCTGGATGATCCGTCGTAGGTTTGCGTCCAGCGCTCCGAGCGGTTCGTCGAGCAAAAGTATTTCCGGCTCAACGACCAGACCACGCGCCAGCGCGATCCTCTGACGCTGCCCCCCCGATAGTTTATCCGCCTTGCGATCTGCGAAACGTTCGAGATCGAACATATCGAGGATGCGATCCACCTTGCGGTCACGTTCCGTTTTTGGGGCGCCTTTGACATCAAGCCCGAAAGCGACGTTCTCGCGCACCGACATATGCGGGAACAACGCATAGTTCTGAAAAATCATAGAAGTTGGGCGTTTCTCAGGCGGGACATCTGTCACATTCTGTCCCATCATCAAGACGTCGCCATTGGTGATGTGCTCAAACCCTGCGATCATCCGTAACGTCGTGGATTTGCCGCACCCGCTTGGTCCAAGAAAGGCCACGAATTCGCCCTTCTCCACTTTCAGGTCGAAATCGGAAACAGCAACGGTGCCGTCAGGATAGGTTTTACCAACGGAAATAAGTTCGAGGTCGTGGACCATGGCACTCAACTTTCGGTTTTAAGCATTGGAAATGGGCGGGCGTCCGAAGAGCCATCAGACGCCCACTGTCACATCAGGCGTTCAGGAACTCGTCCCAACGCATGATCAGGTGATCGTACTCATCCGGCCACTGGTGCCAGTAGGCGACGTTGGACGCGCGCTCCTCAAGAGAGCCGCCATCGCGCAGATCGCCCGGATTGATGCCACGCTCGGCTTCGCCTTTCCACGGCTGGCCCTCATACCAGAAGGCGTATTTATCAGGGTCCATCGCGTCTTTGATGTTGGTGGACGGCGAATAGTAGCCCTGTTCCGTCACGGCGATGCCCGGCTCCCCCGACAACCAGAAGTTCGCATAGGCGATGACCGCCTCGCGGTTCGGCGTCCCCTTGAGCATTGACGGACCGATGGCCCAGCCGCGATACCCTTCTTTTGGTGTCGCGTATTTGGCGGGCTTGCCCTGTGCCTTCACCGCCATGACGGCGGGCTGCCACGCGTCACAGACGACCATTTCCCCCGAAGCCATAAGGTTCACCAACTCACCGAAATCGCCCCAAAGCGCACGGAACTGACCAGCTTTCTTCTTGGCGATAAGAAATTTGGCGGCTTCGTCGATTTCGGATTTCGTCGGGTTGCCGGGGTTTTTCGCCTCAAGCAAACCGAGCGAATTCATTGCGAGGACGGCCTGACCGATGGCGATGAGCGGGTCAACGTTCAGGCCCGACTTCCCTTGCCATTTTTCATCGAACAGCGCGGTCCAGGTGTTGGCCTCCTCGGCGCTCAACACGTCGGGATTATAACCGATGGAATCGTAGTTGTAGACCGCTGGCACCATGTAGAGCTGTGTCTGCGCCTCGTCCGCCCAAATCTGGCCGGAGATCTGCTCCTGCGGCTGCCATTTCGGATCGGTTTTGGTAAAGGTGTCGCGGATCGACGCCCAGTTCGGAAGCTCCGCGGCCGGAATGGTTTCCACATTGTCGGTCGCGATCAGCGCCGGAAGACGCTCGCCGATGATTTCCCAGCAATCGTAATCCGAGGAGCCGGACAGGATTTTGGTCTGGGCATCCGGAAATGTGGACGGCGTGCCAGAGGTCGCTCCGACGCCAGTCTGGGCCTTGAACATTTCAAGAATGCGATCCTGAACGGTCGTGGACAGACCGGTGGTGCGCAATTCCAGATCGGAGAGGTTCGCGGCATAAGCCATGCGCGACCAAGGGTGCAAACCGGAACCGAGGGCGGCAGCCCCCGCAGCGGCACCGTATTTCAGAAAGGTACGGCGGTTGGATTTCAAAGTCATAGTGTCTTTCCCTGTTGCTGGCGTATTGACGTTGATCGAAAGAAAACGAGGCGTTATTCGCCTCTTATCATTGGCGACTTCAGTAGCGGCCGGGGGTGAGGCCCCCATCCACCGTCACGACCTGACCGGTGAGGTAGGACGCGTCAGAAGACGCAAGAAACTTGATGACATTGGCGATTTCAGCGGGTTCACCCAGTCGCTTCATCGGGATGTAAGGCGAGGCAATCTCGGCAGCATCCGGCCCGAGGCTATGCCCCGGATTGAGAAGCTGCGCGGTGCGGATGTAACCCGGAGCGACGCCGTTGACGCGTATGCCCTTCTGGGCATATTCCACCGCCAGACCGCGGATCATACCGATCACACCGGATTTCGCGGTCGAGTAATGCACATGCTCGTCCCAACCGTAATTCGTGCCCATGATGGAAGAGAGGCAAATGACTGACGCGCCCTCTTTCATCGCGGGCAAAGCCGGACGGATCACCCGCAACATGCCATAGAGATTGATGTCGAGGGTCTCATGCCAGGTCTCGTCGGTCATCTCCGACATCGGAACCCGCAGGGCGATGCCCGCATTGGCAACGATCACGTCGATCCCGCCAAAACGGCCGTTGAGATCACCGACCAAGGCATCCGCCGCCTCGGTAGAACGCACATTCAATGGGTGGAACTCTGCACTGCCACCGGCATCCTCGATCTCTGCGACGACGGCTTTGCCTTTGTCTTCGAGCACATCGGTCACAACGACATGATCGCCTTGGGCGGCAAAGGCCAGAGCGGTGGCACGGCCAATGCCGATGCCTGCGCCGGTGATGAGAACAATACGTTTATCCATTTGATTCATATCCGTTTGAAGAGGTCAGAGCATGACGTCGCCGGAGTTCGGCCCGAGCGTTTGTCCAACGAAAAGCGCCGCATCATCGGAGACAAGGAAAGAGACAACACCGCCCACTTCGGCCGGACTGCCAAAGCGTCCCAAAGGCAATTCGGCGCGCTTGGCGGTTTTCCAGTCTTCAGACAAAGCCTCGACCAGCGGTGTATTGATCGGCCCCGGTGCGACGGCATTGACGCGCACGCCCTTGGCGGACACCTCACGGGCGAGAGATTTGGTCATCCCAATCACAGCGGCCTTGGCCCCTGCATAATGGGTCAGTTCAACACCGCCGATCTGGCCAAGCTGCGAGGCGATATTGACGATATGCCCCTGCCCTTTCGCGAGCATCGCGGGCAGGCAGGCACGGGTGCAAAGGTAGTTGCCACGAACATGCACGGCGAAGATTTTGTCGAACATCTCGGGCGTGATCTCGGTGAAAGGTGCTTGGTGACCGAAGCCCGCGTTGTTGACCAAAATCTCCGGCGCGCCGAAATCTTCGGTGATTGTGGCGACCATTGCGTTCACCTCAGCTTCGTCACTGACATCGGCGGCATAGGCTCCGGCAACACCCCCGGCGGCATGGATTTGTGCGACGGTTGTTTTGGCGACCTCAAGCGAAAGATCATTGACGGCGACGGTATGCCCGTCGGCGGCGAGACGTTGGGCGATGGCGGCCCCGATGCCGGAGCCTGCTCCGGTGACAAGCGCAATCATCATGCGTCCTCCTGGCCTTTGTAGCGCGAGGCTTTGGACGTAAACCGCTTCATCAACAGGCCGTAGATGACCAAAAGCGTGAAGCTGAAGAGCGTGGTGAGAACACCGAAGGCAAAGAGGTTGGGATAGATTTCCACCGAAAAGGTGCCATAGATCGCCAGCGGCAGGGTCAGGTCACGGCCAGCCGTGAACAGCGTTCGCGCAAATTCGTCATAGCTGAGCGTGAAAGAGAACAGCATGGCGGAAAGCACCCCCGGAAAAATGATCGGGAACGTCACACGGCGGAACGTCTGGGCCGGGCTGACACCGAGCGAGAGGGAGGCTTCTTCGACCGTCCGGTCAAACCGATTGAAAATGGCGAGCATGACAAGGAAAGCAAAGGGATAGGTGTAGACGACGTGCAGGACGAAAGACGTCCCCCACCAGGCCCGTCCGAGATCGAGCGTATTGGACAAAAGCGCCATCCCGAGACCGACCAGAACCCCCGGCACCATCATCCCGAGGATGATGAGGTAAAAGGCAGGACCGGAGCCTTTGAATTTTGTGCGAAAGGCTTCGGCGCTCATAACACCAAGAACCGTGGAGACCACCGTGGTCATAAAGGCCAGGACAATAGAGCGGATCAGGCTCTCGCCCACTGGAAGTTGGGACACGCGAGAGGTCTCGGCCAGCCCCAAAAGGTGCTCATACCAGTAGATCGACCAGTCGCGGATCGGAAATTGTGGACCGCCGTCGATGCTTTGAAAGGAGAGGATCGCGAGGACGATCATCGGCCCGTAGAGAAACAGCAAAAAGCATGCCGTATAAAGAGCGAGGGTCGGACGAAGGATACGAGATTCCATGGCTCACATTTCCTTGCGCAGATCGACGAGACGCAAAGCGAGCGCGATCACGGCGGTGATGATGATGGTGAGCACGACACCTGCGACGGCAGCGAAGGCCCATTTGAGCGAGCCGACCTGGCTCACGATGATGTTTCCGAGTAGGTTGACTTTGCGGCCCGAAAGCGATGCGGCGGTCGCGAACTCACCGAGCACCATGACGGAGACAAAGATCGCACCGACAATGACCCCCGGCAGTGACAGCGGAAGAATGATCCGGCGGAAAATGGTTCCGAAGGAGGCGCCGAGATCGCGCGCGGCTTCGATCACGGAGATGTCGATCCGCCCCAGCATGAAGGTGATCGGTCCAACCATGAACACGCAGTAAATCTGGGTCATGCCGACAAGCACGGAAAACTCGGAAAACAAAAGAAAAGTCAGAGGTTCAGAGATGATCCCGAGTTTCATCAGGATCACGTTGATCGCCCCTTCGGTTCCCAACATCGGACGCCACGCGATCACCCGGATCAGGAAAGAGGTCCAGAACGGGATCACACAGGCCACGAGGAGAGCCGTTTGCAGCGTCTTGTTACGCACGAAAAGCCCGATGAAAAGCGCCACCGGATAGCCGACCACAACGGTCGATATCAAGACGATGAGCCAGATGCGCAGTGTGGTCCAGATCGCACTGAGATAGGTCGCAGAACTCAGGAAGTGCTTCCAGCTTGCAGTGGTCAGGGTCGAATTCACCGAGAATGTCGTCTGGGTCCAGAAGGACACATAGATCACCATGGCCATCGGCAGGACCATGAAGAAAAACATCCACAACAGGCCCGGAGTCAAAAGGCTGATCGCGCGGCGGCGATCCTTTTTCTCGCGTAATTCGGCGGGGGAATGGGGGGTGGCGAAGTGAGTGTCGGTGGACAGGGCTGACATCAGGCGGCTCCGTGAAATTGGCGCAAGGCTTGCGGGGCAAAATGAATATCGTAGCGCTGACCTTCGACCAGATCGGGCAAGCGGGGCTGGCTCAGGTGATCAATGACCTGCAAAAGCGTGCCGTCATCCGCGCGAAAAAAGGACAGCGCGGTCGGCCCGTTGAATTCTCCAGTGAGATATTTCGCGCCCAAAGCGGGACGCCCTTGCGGCGCGGCGCCTTCCGCGCTCACATCCATCTGGTCAAATCGCACAGCGATTGTGCCCGAAGAGACATCACCGCGACACAGCCCGGCCTCAAAGATGTTCCATGCATTGAGGTGCCGCGCTGCCTCGGCATTCCCAGGTTGATTGAAAAGCATATCTGGGGCGTCGGACTGCATAATGCGTCCGTCTGCAAGGACGGCCACCTTGTCGCCCATGGTGAGAGCTTCTGTTTCGGAGCCGGTCACATGCAGGAAGCTTACGCCGAGACGTTCCCGGATTGCTTTCAACTCGTCGCACATCCGTGCTCGCAAGTTGGCGTCAAGCGCCCCAAGCGGTTCGTCAAGCAGAACAATCCGCGGTTCACACACCAGCGTTCGGGCGAGCGCAACGCGCTGACGCTGCCCGCCTGAAATCGCACTGACCGCCCGGTGACCAAAGCCCGACAGCCCGACAAGCGCCATCATGTCTTCGGTCCGGTCTTTGATTTCGGCCTCTTTGGTCAACGGCGCATGGGCGCGATAACGCAACCCGAACGCCACGTTTTCGGCCACGGTCAGATGTGGAAAAAGAGCGAAGTTCTGGAACACAAACCCAATGTCGCGCAGATGAGAGGGCTGGCCGTCGATCCGGTCGCCATCAATGGAAATCTCTCCCTGATCGGGTTCCTCGAACCCCGCAATCAGGCGCAAGAGAGTCGTCTTTCCCGAACCGGACGCGCCAAGGAGCGACATATATGTGTTTTCCGGGACGACAAAATCCACGCCGCTCAAGGCGACAGTTTCGCCGTATCTGCGGCTTACTCGGCTTAGCGTCAGCACTGATTTTCCCCTGTTTCGATATTTTTGATTTTGTTGATACAAACATCGATTCTTGCGTCCCGTAAAGTAAATAAACGATTTTTGTATTCTAAAAATCGTTTTAATGAACTTCCATAAATGCGGTAAAACGCATTATTATTGTACTTTTAAAGACTTAAGTCGCATTTGCTTAAATTCATGGCACCCAATTATTTTTGATCTTTGCACACAAAAATAATTTGCTTTCATCACTTCCTCCCACCTCTTATTGTCAGGGAAAGAAACCAGACGAGGCAGAAATGGCCATTTCAGAAGACCCCGCGCCCACCACTGAAGACAACGACAAGCGGGCACCTCTTTTCGAGGTTGCCGCTGAATTCATTCGCCACAACATCGCGCTCGACCACCTCTGCCCCGGCCTGGTTTTGCAAGAAAGCGCTCTGGCCGAGCGACTAGACATGTCGCGTGCCACAGTCAAAAGAGCGCTTGAAATCATCGAAGCCGAAGGGGCAATCCAAAGGTTCTCCGGGCGTGGTTTTCTGGTGGCTGGCAGAGACCTCACGCCAAAACGCGTGGACCTGCGCCAGATCGAACTGGATCACAGCACCCTGTCCGAAAGCGTTGGAAAGCCCAGCTGGCTCCGGATTTACGATGACGTCGCCTATCATGTGACACGGTGTCCTGTGTTTGGACGTTACCGTATTTTCGAAGCGCAGATGGCGGAGGAGTATAACGTCTCCCGCACAATCATCCGCGACGTTCTCGGACGCCTTCAGGAGCGCGGCCTAGTCCAAAAGAACCGCACATCCCGCTGGGTCGTAGAGCCTCTTACATCAAAGAAAATAAAGGACAAATTTGAACTACGAAGCATCCTTGAAGTGGCCGCACTCAAATCAGCGACGCTTCCGACCGAAAAACTTCGATCCCTTGCAGAAGAAATCCGCACATTCTCGACACAGTCGACGCTGACGCCGGCTCAGTGGTTTTCTCTTGACCAGCGCTTTTTTGAAATGGTTATTCTAACGACGTCAAACGCGGATCTTTCCGCATTTGCTTCAAGCAACCGCATCGAATTGGAGGCCTGCCAGTCGGCGCTCTTTGCCCTGGGTCTGCCGCCGGACACGCAATCGAGTCTGGAGCTCGGACAAGTGATTGAACTCTCCCTTTCGGGCTCCATAACCGCCGCCGCAAGCATGCTCGCGATGCATCTCGAAAAGGCGCGCGACCGCACCATTGCACAGCTCAAAATCACCGCCATCATCCCTCCCCCCCTCGACTTCCCCCCCTACCTCCAATTCACCTGAATCGGTCCCCACGGCAACCGGCGGCGTAAATCGGCCAGTGGCGGGTCCGGGCACCACGGCGCGTCCTTTCCCTTCCAAAGAAAGGACCGCACCCTCAAAACGTGGGATCAAAGCGCTAGCGCTGAACAGAATTGAGAAGTTCCAATATGTCCGGTGCGACGTTCCCGCTGTCGCGAAAAAAAACACCGCAAGCGCGTATGTCATCTTTTCGGATACGATCCGCGTTGAGACGCTGAAAGACAATGGGTGTTGAATATATCGGACGGTTTCGGGCGTTGTTCGTCGTCATGAGCAAACCGGTCAGGTAATCGGCCTGCGGAAAAGAGCTGGGATAGAGTGCAATGGATTGAATGCGCGCATTGGGCTGTCCTACGTTTTGAGCATCCAGTATGTATATTCTCTCACCAAGATAAAGCGCGATCCCATTGATTTTGATCGGTCTGCGGGGTTTGTTTTCTGCGCCATACGGACTGGCGAACATGATCGTTTTGACGGCAGTAAAATCGCCATGTCGTTGAATGACTGTATAGGCCCGCCCGATCTTGTTCGGATGTGTGAGCAAGTTGATGTAGGCGTGATAGAAACCACAAATCTCGTCCATGTCCCCATGGGTCCGGTGCATATGGTACAAAATATCCTGAACAGTCCCTTCAAGCTGAGGCGGCAAACCTTCAACTTTTGCCGGAGGGCTCCACCGCTTTTTAAAATCGCGCGGTGGCAGGAACATATCGTCCGGTTCGACCCCGAAATACGAGGCGATGGTTCGAAGAGTGGCAAGTGAAGGGGTGCTTGTCCCGCTCAGATATTTCGTCAACTGTTGGCGATTGATGCCAAGTTTGCCCGCGGCCTGAACGACGCTTGGGAAATACCCGACGACATGCTGCAAATTTTGCGCGAACGTGTGATTGTCTTTAGGCATAGTAATGATCTTATTCCATTATATGAACGACAGGAGAGGCCCTATCATTCCCGCACAAGCGATGGGCGATTTCGGAGTGACGCAGAAGAGCGTCAAAAGATAACAAACCACAGTTCAGAAGATCGCTCCGTCTGATACGGTCCACAGGCAGGCGCTCCAACGCCACGCTTGCCGAAAAGATCGGGCGGCGCCCAAATGCAAAGCTGCCAAGAAGAAACCCGCTGAGATATTGCACCCCTTTCATGTAAGTGGGGTAGAAGATCGTAAAATTCGGCGAGGCTTTTTGATTTCGTACAGTTGGTAGTTCGATACACTGAATCCGGTCCCCATTGAAGGAGAGGAGATGCTGGCTGCGACGGATATGAGCTATTTTCCACGGCTCACCGGCATTCGAGAACCGTTCGATGAAGCGTGCAAAGGTAAGCCCGTCTTTCTGGTAGATCATGGCATAGGAACGCAGCACCTGATTGCCGGTAGAGGGGAGCGCGTAGTAGCGAAAGTAAAGACCGCAATAGGGCCGTAACGCCTGGCTGCTGGAGATCGCCTGATCGGTCAGCTCAGAGGTCAGAGACTGTTGTATGCTGACTTGTTCAAGTTCACGGAATTTGTGCATTTTGCGCGCGAAGTCCGGAGGCGGCAGCGTAAGATCTTCGATCGCAACATCAAAGGCCTCGGCCACTCGGCGCATTGTCCGCAAAGACGGTTGGCTGCTTCCGTTCAAATATTTATTCAACTGCTGACGGTTGATACCGATGTCTCGGGATGCCGTTGCAATGGAAGGCATCAGGCTCACGAGATAGCGAATATTTTCCGTCAGATGTGCATTCTGGTCCTGCACCTTCTGCTTTTCCTCCATTTGCCCCCCCTTTTATTCATCTTTTGTTTCGTATTCTGATTTTCCGTTCACCAGCGGCCGACCCGCCCTGATGTCGTGCAAGCGACGTCTGAACACACAAGATAAAGACTACAGGAATGTCCAACAGTTCGCTCCAGAGCATCAGTTTTCAATATGAAAATACTTCAAACGCTACTGGTTCGGTTTTGGAGCGACATATTTTGATGGTTTTCCGCGAAGATAGCGCATGGTTTTCTTGCCACAAGGGAATAATTGCACCCGCGTTGCGAGAGCCATTTCTATGCGGAAAAGGTTATATTCAAAGCGGCTGTGACGGCCCTTATGGCGGGCACGCCACCCCCATTCTCTCCTTACTGTTGCGGAAATATGAGGTAGGCCATCCTCCAAGACACATCCATTGGTGTGACCGCAGACATAACATGCGGGGTTTGCCGGAGGCATTTTGACACAACGAGTCCTCTCAAACGCTGGAATGCGGCGGCGATACCTTTGAGATTTTCAGACGCGCTGCGAGGGCCATGATGAGAAGACTCGACAGGCAAATGAAACCGCCGGTCGTCCCCATGGCGACAGCTCCCTTCACTTCCCCCAAACCCGCCAGGGCAGGCAGAGCGAAAAGCGACAGCATGGCAATCATCGGATAGGCAAGTGCGGCGTCAGGATGGGCATCACTTTTTTGCTCAGGATCGACCATACGCAAGAGCACAAGCCCGCTGACATAGACGCCCGTGCCGGTTCCGTACATCAACAACGCCCGCTCCAGCCAAGAGGACGAATTAAACACTTTTGCAGACACCGCCAGAACAAGAAACATCGTTCCGATGAGGCCTGCGGTGGCGATGATCAGAACCGGCTTGAGCATCGGCCCCACCTGTTCGTACGGCAAGGCGGTGATCGCCGCGATCACTGCAATATCTGAGCAATATGCGGTTACGTTGTGGGAACTGTCACGGTCGACATGACGCCCGACAGCCGTGTTGCGCAGGCCCTTCCAAAGCAGCCATGCACAGAGCAAAGCATAAATCCATGGCGGCACCACACTAAGCCCGGCAATGCCGAGCCGCATACATGTGATCTGGAAGCCCAATCCAAGAAGAGAGGCGAGGAGGATCAGAAACCCGGTGGCGAGCAGGCGCACCCCTTGTGTTTTGCGCCGCTGTGGCATGGATATTCCGTCTTGTTCCATTTTGATGGGGTGAGTTCGGGTCTGGCCGTCCCGGCCTGAACGTCGAAAAATTTTTATAAGGATGAGGCCTGTTACGATGCTCATCACGAGGCCGTAAGTGGCATAGGTAATCGCCAAGGCCTGTGCGAGCGTCCATTCGCTATGCCCCATATCGTGCAGAACCCTGCCAAGCACACCTGAGGTTGCATGACCGCCAAAGAAGCCGGCCGTCATTTCAAGACCAAGGCTGCCATAGGCAGGCAGGTCTTTGTAAAAGAGGCGCAAAACCTCGGCAAGGTAACCGCCGATCATGACTTGCAGCCCGAAAACGGCAATGCCGATGAGCAACATCATCATAACGTTGCGTTTTATACTGCGTGTGGCGGCCGAGGGGCGGTTCCCGAGCGGAATACCGGCCAGCAGCGGGACAAGCATCAGCCCGGGCAACAGCATGAAGTACCCCACTGCGGATTGCAACAAGGACCAGTCCGGAAAAAAATGCTCGGCAAAAAGCCGTATTCCAAGGCCCAGTGCGCCGGCCAAAACCGCCGGGGGAACGGCCATGGTCCAACCGG
Organism: Celeribacter baekdonensis B30; assembly: GCF_000299875.1. Classification (GTDB taxonomy): domain Bacteria; phylum Pseudomonadota; class Alphaproteobacteria; order Rhodobacterales; family Rhodobacteraceae; genus Celeribacter; species Celeribacter baekdonensis_A. The sequence continues at coordinate 29,429 of NZ_AMRK01000004.1, read as the reverse complement.
CCGGACCAACCCGGAGTATCAAGCGCGATAAGACAAGCAAAAGGTTTATGAAGAGTGCGAGCGTCAGTAGCGTTACCAACTTGTCCTCCAAATGTCGTCGTTTGGTGAAGTTTTCCCGAAAAGAGGCGTCTCTCGCGTCAGTCGTTCTTGCCTGTGTTTAGATTCTTGCGCTCGTAAGGGGGAATTAGAGTGCGAAATCCCCCCTAAATCGACGCTTTATACCGCCTGCCGATGCAAAAAACGACCGAAAACAGCGTTGAATCGCAAAGGCATTCGCTCTCAGGCGTCACTCACTGTTGGTCACTAGAGAAATTCCGCCCCCCCTAGGCTTGTGCTCCTCTGTTCGAAACACGTTGATCGATTCCCAAGGAAATTTTCCCTGATGCTTGGAATTTCGCAGTTATTTGGACCTGGCTCAAGTGTCGCGTGTTTGGCAGGCGGCGGCGTGCACGGCGAACTCGGGTGTGAAAGCCAAGCACGGCTGCGGAAGTCAATTTTGACCGGGGCGTCTCGCATGGGGGGAAGGCACGTCACAGCACTTTAGGAAATGCAGAAGCCATAGCGCACTCCACGGGCGCTAAAGGGTGGCTTGAGAAGGGTTAGAGGCGACACGAGGCAGTATCTTACAACACCTTAAGTCTTTTTCTTAGGGCAATTCAGGAGATATGGAATGGCAACTCTTGATATGTGGGCGTGGTATGGGCAAGGCCTCATACCTCAAAACGGCGCGGCTGATCTCGATGGAAGTTTAAACGGAGTAGAATTCACTGCTGGCGTGGATTTCGATTACTACAATTACGGCGACCTTCAGATGGTGGACGCTGACGGAAATGATGTGATCAGGGATGCCGACGTGGACGACGGCACCGTGCATGGCGGGGATGGTATCATCACTCCTGACGGGGTTCAGCGTCAACTGAATGAAGTCGCCCTCTATGAAAATACAGTTATTACCTATCTTGATTTCAACGGAACGGAACAGACCTGGACGATGACCCTTACGGTCTGGCAGTTGGGAAATGGGGATGCGGTCCTTCGGATCAATGAGAGTATCAACGCTCAATGGCCAGCTGATTTCTATCCCGGAAATATCACCAGCATCACAGTGGGAACATGGGACGGTGTTGAATATGGTTCGGGTTCCGTATCGGCAAATGACGACCAAGCTGTCGTGGTCTGCTTCACCTCCGGCACGCAGTTCAAAACACTATACGGGGAGGTTATGATCGAAGATATCCAAGTCGGCGACATGATCCTGACGCTGGACCACGGGTATCAACCGGTCCGCTGGATCGGATCTCGGACGCTCTCGGCAACGGAACTTGGCACCAGCCCGAACCTGCGTCCGATCAGCATCCGCGCAGGGGCTTTGGGGTACGCTCTGCCGGAACAGGATCTCATCGTCTCACCGCAGCACCGTGTTCTGGTCCGCTCGCAGGTGGCCGAACGAATGTTCGGCACCAAAGAAGTCCTCGTGGCTGCAAAACATCTTGTGGCCCTCGATGGCATCGAGGTGGCAGCAAACATGACGGAAGTGACCTATTGGCACTTCCTTTTTGACCAACATCAGATCGTCTTTTCGAATGGGGCTGCCACCGAGAGCCTGTTCACGGGGGCCGAAGCCTTGAAAGCGGTGAGCCCGGAGGCGCGCGAGGAGATTTTCACAATATTTCCGGGCCTGCGCGCCGATCCTGAGGCAGGCACCGCAGCTGTACGTCTTTTGGTGCCTGGGCGTCGGGCGCGCAAATTGGCCGAGCGCATTAAGTGCAACGGCAAACTTCTGGTGGCTTAAAGGACGGATATGTTCGGCCTTAACCCTTGTGTGTAAATGGTTTTTTGGTTTCCCCCCTCTCTTCATGCCCTTGCGAGAGAGGGGGTACAGGCCGGGATCGGCAGGCTTTCCGCCATATTCCCCCAATATGACGCGGTTACTGGCAGCACTGCTTGGTCCCGGTCTGTATTTATATGTCGTGTGGTGTGAGCCGTGTCCGTAGATGCAGGCCCTCACCTAACCCGGAGCTTGGGACCCTCCCTCTGCGTTCCGGTTCTTCGTTCAAGTCCTCGGGCAAGGACATCCGCTTCGAAACAAGGTTCATCGTGTGACGTTTTAACAATCAGGAGCAAAAATGGGACATACAAACACAAACTGGACGCTGCGAAAGCGCCCGTCACAAGAACACATCCCCAAAATGATACGCAAGATATGGCTGGCCCGCGAGTGTTTCGACGAGTCCAAGGCGGGCGTGCAAGAGCACTCCGAACAGCATGTGGCCTTCTGTGGTAAAGAGGTGTGCGTCCTCCATGGGCGGGAGCCTCTTCGTATCCGTTTGCACCCAAGCCTGCCTGCGATCGAAGGAGAAATGCGGGCCATCAACCTGATCCGCCGGGTGTGGTTCGACGTGCCCTTTGAAGTGCCGCCTTCGGTATCGCTTCACCTCCCGGTGCACGTGCCCGGATGCAGGTTGAAAGCAACTGACATCACTGGCGATGGATTCGATATTTCTGCTGAAGTGTCACGTTGTCACGATGTCGAAGAGATCGTGGTCACATGGAAATCCGTCGGCTTTTCTATAGCCATCCCGGATGCGGAGATCGTCGATGCCCGAACCTCTTAGTGGCGCCAGACTGCAGCCGGTTTGCGAAGGAAGTGGCGCAAAAGCGCTTCGTAAATTGCGATTTGTGCAGTGCGGTAGAGAAATTACAACTTCCGCTTTTCGACGTAATTTGATGAGGCGTCGCTGTGCGCAGCACGAAGGTTACAACACATCCCGCCGTTTTCGATGATCCGGCGTACCGGGTTGAGAGGACGCGGGCAACGAAGTGCTCTGATCGCAAAGTCTAAAAATTAATGAGTAAAGGATATACACATATGCTGAGTGCTGCCCGTACTATTGTCGCCTCTCTAGCTCTGATCGGCCTGTCCGGCTGCGGGTCAGAATTCTTAGTGGATTACACGCCGGTTTCTTCAGAAACGTCCAGAGCATGGACCGTGAAAGCCATTCATGTTGACGTGCCGGAGGCGCTTGAGGTCAATCGGATCAATGTGGTGATCCCGCAAGAAGACATCGTTTGGTACGGCGATGGTGAAGGCGACAAGCGTGTGCAGGTTGCTGCAATTCTCAAAGAAGGGCTTGCGCAGGGGAGCAAGGGGCTTAGAGGACCGGTTCCCGTTGTCTTCGATGTGGAACTGATCAGGTTTCACGCTTTGACACCTAAGGCGTTCCACGTCGCCCCGGACGGCACTGGCGTAGAAAGTGTGCGCTTCAAAATCGAAGTCAGAGACGCCCGTACAAACACTGTTCTGGTGCCCGAACAGATCGTTGCATCGGATGGGCGTGCGCTCACCGCAGTGAACGGGGGCACCTTGGGCTCCGGGGAACGTTTGCGTATCGTCAACAAGATTGCAGAAACAACGCGGGGCTGGCTTGGCACAGGTCCTGACAACCGCGGAGAGTTCTGGCGGATGGGGCGTTAAAACCCCGCATCCCCGGTTTCGCAACATTCAGAACAGAGCGGGAAAAGGGAGGGGCCAAGATGACCGATTTGCTTGGAATTCAAGAGCTTGGCCAACGCTTAGTGACACCTGTCCTGCCGGGGTTGATCTCTGAAGGTGCGATGGTGATGACCCCGACTGGGGCCATCTTGATCGAAGATCTGAGCGAAGGGGATCGTGTCCTCACCTATGATCGGGGCGCAGCCGTCCTGGAAGGCTTCCTTCATGTGACGGTTTGCGCCAATGGCGGGCGGGACGTTCCGATAGAGATCAATCCGTATGGCAAAGGAAGTGTTTGTGTGTCGCCGCATTCGTTACTGCTGGTAGACACGCCGCATTGTCAGAAGATTTTCGGTTCTTCCAAAGCATTGGTCCGCGCAGCGTCTTTGAGCGAAGATCGACTGGCGCGCGGCTCCGATCAGACTGAGTGGCGCTTTATCGCGCTTTGTCTCAATCAGCCGGGGCTGATTTACGTAAACGGCTTGATTATGGAAGCACTCGGAGCGCGGGACAAAACCAGTGGGCCAGACGCTGGACATTTGAAAATGATCCGAAACACTCCCTCGGGCCTTCTGTTTCTCAGCGATGAAGAGGCGCGGTTTTTGTACAAACACGCAGGTGGGGCGGTGAATGCCGTAAAATTCGTCGATCTGGGAACGGGACATGCCCCTGATGTCGAGGCGGTGTCACCCTGCCAGTCTGGGCTCTGACGAATTTTTCTTCGTCGCAGGTGACGCGACGCAAGGACAGGGTCAATAAAGGACAGGCGCAATAAATGATGAATGGGCACCTCGTCTGCTCGTGTTGAATTGGTGCCGCCTGTCAAACCTGATTTAGACATTGGAGGGGAGTGAATGGCATTGGCCGTAGTTCCTGTCGGTTTTGATCTGCCCGACGGTCCGCACCTGAGTGAATTGCGAAAAATTGGTGGGCGGACACTTTTGGAGATTTGCCTGAAAGAGCTGTCTGACGCCGGTCAGACGGAACTTGTTGTCCTCGTTGGGCCTCATTCTGGGGTGGAAATTGGCGGTTACGGGGCAGAAACAGGTTTGCATGAAGTGTCCATCAGGCACGCTATTGAGGCGTTCGGCGCCGAGGTGTCAATTGCATATGCGTCAAGGCTGGAACAGGGTATATCAGAGCTGTCGAACCGGGACATTCTGGTCGTTTGGCCGACTGATCTCTGGAGAGATGAGAGCCCGGAGACCGTTCTCACAGAGGCAGAAATGAAGGACTCCGTACGTTCGGAGACAAACAAACAGACTTGTATCCGGCATGTTGCCGAACTGATGGCATTCCTGTGCCATCCAGTGGTCGTGGTTGAAAATGGCGTGGACTGGGAGATATCTCTACATGCCTGTGCCGTCGAACGGGATGCGTCCAATCACATTGTCCGGATTCTGGACCCGGACATATGTCGCGCGATGCCTGAAACGCTCGATATTATCCGCATGGTGGCGGGCATTCCGGCAGGATCGTTCCGGAAACTCAGGCCGGACAACACGTTCGTCGGTTGGTATGGATCTCAGGCCCTTTTCTACCATCTGCTTTCTGACAATGGAAAAATCATAGCATTTTCTGAGGAGGGAAAATGCTATGACGCGCGGTTCGAAAGCCAATTCAACGCCTATCTCGCCTCTTCGGCCAGCAAAGAATAAATGCGCAAAATGTTGACCCGCGCGGAGGACCTTGGAGGGCTGGGGCAGCATGGCCTCCGGTTCTCACCTGGCGCGCCCATCGCGCACCTGTTGCTGGTGAAAGCTTCAGACGCAACGCTGCCGCTCGCCCGCTTACCCCTTCTTCAATCAATCTCTGGAACCGACCTCTGAGTGCCAATGGCAAAGGTGCTGACATGATCCATCCGCCCAAAACAGATGAATCACATCTGACACCTCATGAGAATCCCCCGCGATTCAAGTTCAAGCCGAAACGCATTAGGGCGCCGTTGCGGCACCGGTTCGCCTCAAATACATGTGGTGTCTTCCGACCCCGCATTACGGTAAGTGCATAATTTCCTGCATTTCACCTCGTTCCCGGCCCAAACCTGCTGATCGTCCATTATATATGATGCGGCAATGCGGTCCGTCATTCCGGACTTTCGCTGCAGGCGCGAAATAAGAGCATGCGCGAATTCACTCCGTACGGGACGAAGCCGCCGCTCGTCCGTCGCTGGAGCCTCCGTTACAGCGCGTACGGACAAGATCGCTCCAACACCCCAGCATGGCCAAAGCGGGACTGCCAAGACGCTACCAGCAGCCCTTATGCTATCTGGGCTTACCACCGTTTCGCCCTCAGCCTGTGCGGCGTTGAGGATTTTCTGGCTGAACGCTGCATCACGGTCCGTCATGAGACGATCCGAGATTGGGTGGCGAAATTTGGCACACAGATTGCGGCCAAGATCCGACGTGAACGCCCCCAGTCCGCCGACAAATGGCACCTGGACGAAGTTGTGGTCACGATCCGTGGGAAAAAGCAGGCTCTGGCGTGCAGTCGATGGCAATGGAGACACCCTCGAAATCCTTATGCAGTCGCGCCGAAACGCTAAAGCCGCCAAACGTTTCTTGCGAAAACTCATGAAGCGTTGGGGCACACCTCGGGTTATCGCAACGGACAAATTGCTCAGCTATGGCGTCGCTACGCGCGAGCTTTGTCCTCGCGTTGATCACGTATCACACAAGGGATTGAACAACCGCGGCGAGGCGTCTCGTCGGCACACCCCTCGACGAGAGGAGATTTTCGGCCGGGTTAAATCAGCAAGACAGGTTCAGATGTTCTTGTCGGTCCATGGTCAAACCGCCGTTCTCTTTCGCCCGAAACGCCACCGTATTCGCAATGAGGCACATCGCCTCTCGGGGCGCTACGTGCAAAGCGCGCAGCCGTAGCCGCCTCATACCAAAGCGACCCCGCTGCGCCCTGCCAAACGGCTGCGCTCCAACAAAGTGGCGATCAGGGTGGCGGCAGCGGAAATATCCATGCCGCCGGTACGTATGTTGGACACGCAATAGCGCTCGGCATCGCGCGTATCGGCGCGCGGGTGCCATGTCACATAGGCCCCAAGCGAGTCGGCCGCCGACAGGCCCGGGCGTTCTCCGATGAGCGTTAGAACGGCCTGCGCCTTGAGCGCCAACGCAATACGATCACCCGCAGCCACCCGCCCGTTGCGCAGCAAAACCGTGCCAACAGTCAGCCCCGCAGGCAGGCATGGTCGCAGCGCCTCGATGAGCGGCACAGCGTTGCGGTTGACCGCCAGTGCCGACAATCCGTCGGCCACAACAAGGCACAGATCGCAACGCAGCGCGCTCTGCAAAAGCCGCGTCTGAGATGTGCCCGAGAGGAGACGGCCAAGGTCCGGACGCGTCAGATATTCTTCGCGCGATGTGACAGCGCTCTCGACCACCAAAGGCCAAGCGCCGTCTTTGAGCGCCCGCGAAAGTGCCGAGACCTCAAAGGCCGAGGAAATCGCATCGCGCGCCCGCGCATGGTCGAGGGAAAACCGTAAAACGGCCTGCGTTGGCAGTCCTGAACCCGCTTGGCCCAGACCAATACGCGCATCCGTAAACCGCTTGAGATTTGTCATCACATCCGCCGTAAGGACGCGGCGCAAAACGGGCCTGTCATCACTCATGCGCCAAACTCCAATAACTTGGCCCCTGCGCCCTGCAACCACGTTTGCGCGCCAGTGACACGTCCCGCACGATCAAGGATGTCGTGTTGCGCCAGCCATGCGGCAAATTCCGGCGCGGGGGTAAGGCCCAGCGTTTCGCGCAACTGCGCAAGATCATGGTGCGCGAGGCTTTGGTAATTCAGCATGACATCGTCGGCCCCCGGAACGGTAATGACAAAGTTCACCCCTGCATTCGCCAGACTGTGCAGCAAAAGATCCATGTCATTTTGGTCGGCCTCGGCATGGTTGGTGTAACAGACATCACAGCCCATCGGCACGCCCAGAAGCTTGCCGCAGAAATGGTCCTCAAGCCCCGCACGGATGATCTGCTTGCCGTCGTAGAGATACTCCGGTCCGATAAAGCCCACGACGGTGTTCACCAGCAAACAGTCAAAGGCGCGGGCAACCGCATAGGCACGTACTTCCATGGTTTGCTGGTCGACGCCGTGGTGACCGTTCGACGACAGGGCCGCGCCCTGCCCCGTCTCAAAATACATCGCGTCTTGGCCCACCGTGCCGCGTCCGAGCGCACGGGCGGCGTCCTGAGCCTCGCGCAGGATCGACAGCGAGACGCCAAAGCCTGCATTGGCCGATTGCGATCCTGCGATGGATTGAAACACCAGATCGACCGGCGCACCAAGGTTGATCGCCTCAATCGCAGTCGTCACATGGCCAAGCACGCAGGATTGAACCGGCAGGTCATAGGTGAGCCGCAGCTCGTCAAGCAACCGCGTGGTGCGAATATAGTCACTGACGCTATCGGTGGCTGGATTAACGCCGATCACAGCATCGCCCGAGCCATAGATCAGCCCATCCACAGCACTGATCGCAATACCCAACGGATCGTCAGTCGGATGGTTGGGCTGATTGCGCGCCGCGATCGTCCCCGGCAGACCCACCGTGGTGCGAAACGCACGCACCACATTGATTTTGCGCGCCACACTGATCAAATCGGCGTTGCGCATGAGTTTGCTGACGGCAGCGACCATGTCTGGCGTCAGGCCCCAAGCGACCGCCGCAATGGCAGGGCCATCTGCGCCCAAAAGCCATTCGCGAAACGCTCCCACAGTCAGGGAGGCGACCGGCGCAAAGGCATCAGAGGCATGTTGGGCCGCAATCAGATCACTCACCTCATCGGCCACTTCGGGCATAAGAGCATCTGCGAGAAAGGCCTTAAGCGGCACATCCGCCAGACAATATTGTGCAGCAATCCGTTCCTCGGCACTGCGCGCAGCAAGCCCCGCCAAAACATCACCCGAACGGTGCGGCGCTGCTCGCGCCAGCAGCATGCGCAGGTCCTCAAAATGCCAGCGCGTGGTGCCGAAAATATGCGAATAGCTCATGCGATGGGCTCCGGTTCCGTTTCAACTGGGCCTTTAAAAAGCGCACGTTGCCCTATGCCCGCGCCCTTCGCCTTGCCCAACCTTCAATCTTGGTCCGCGTCGAGCGTTTGCCATCGTGTCAAATGCACCTCGATGATGTCCTGCAAAGCGCGTGCATCGCCCGTCTCTATCGCATCGACCATGTGCAGGTGGTCAAGGCTGGACTGACGAACTTTGGCCGTCGTGGCCCAATTCGACCAGTCGCCCGGCAGGTCGCGTTCGCGCAACTCATGGATCAAGCTCGCAAGTGTTGAGTTCTGCAGGGGAGCGACCAACGCGCGATGGAACGCATGGTTGAGGCCGCGCATCTGCTGAAATGGCAAGACATCCACACCGGCATCAAAAGCCAGAGCCGCCGCCCGGATGTCAGCGATGTCTGCATCACTGGCATTGGCCACGACCTCTGCCGCGGCGGGCAATTCCAACATCAAACGCACGTCGGTGATTTCCACGCGCGCCTCGATCGAGGGCAGCACCACGCGGAACCCACGATTTGGCGTGTGCTCCACGATGTGCGCATTTGCGAGCGTTGCCAAAGCGGTACGCGCAGCGCTACGTGTGCAGTTGTAGCGGTCCTGCAAGTCGATCTGGCGCAGCCACTCGCCCGGACGTAGCGCGCCCAGAACGATGTCGCTGCGCAGACGCTCGGTCACGTCATCCGGCATATGGTCGATCAAAGAAGGGGCCTCCGCGGTCATATCAGCGCCCTCATCCGTCTACCCCAAACACAACGGCATCTTGCGCCCGCACCCAAATCCGGCCTGCACCGCGCGGCTGTGGTGTGTCGATGCTCAACCGGATCGTGGAGCCTGCCACATGGGCCTCCTGTTCAAAGTGATCCCCAAGGTAGCTTTCGGGACCGAACTCAACCTTGATTTCTGACGCATCATCGGTTGGGACGCAACGGATCAGATGCGGTCGGATGGCCAAAAGCTGCGCGCCCGCAGACAAATCCGCAAGTGGCGTGCGCGCCCGAACGACCTGACCGTCGCCCAAAGTAACGTCGCAGGGGCCGACATGCGACGTGGCGCTACCTGTCACAGCCAACAGATTGGCATTGCCGATAAAGCTTGCGGCAAAGGGATGGATCGGGTCACGGTAGATTTCCTGCGGCGTACCAAGTTGCACAATCTTGCCACCACGCATCACCACGATGCGGTCAGACATGGCCAGCGCCTCGTCTTGATCATGGGTCACGTAGATCGTGGTAAGCCCCAGTTCCTGTTGGATATCCTTGAGCCAGATGCGGGCCTGTTGGCGCAACTGCGCATCGAGGTTGGACAGCGGCTCGTCCAGCAACAACAACGGCGGGCGAAACACAATCGCGCGCGCCAGTGCCACACGCTGTTGCTGTCCACCGGACAATTCACCGGGATAGCGTTTGGCCAGCGATCCCAGCTCGACCAGTTCCAGCGCCTGCGCGATGCGGGCGCGCCGCTCGGCCGCGGGCACTTTGCGCAGTTTCAGCGCCATACCAACGTTGTCTTCGACGGACAGATGCGGCCACAGAGCATAGCTTTGGAACACCACACCAAACCCGCGCGCCTCAGGCGGCAGGAAGGTGCCGGATGCAGCATCCACCAACACCTGCTCGCCAAAGGAAATGCGCCCACCTGTGGGTTGGTCCAGCCCCGCGATCGTCGAAAGTGTCGTAGATTTGCCGCAGCCGGAGGGGCCCAAAAGGGTCAGGAATTCACCGTCTGTGACACTCAGGTTGATGCCGTCGATGGCGAGGGCTGTGCCGTATCGGCGCGAGACGTCTTTGAGCACGAGTTCAGTCATAGATCTTAACCTTGAAAAGGAGACGTGAGAGGATCAGCAGGACAGCGATCATCACGATCTGAAGGGTTGCAAAGGCTGCCAGTTCACCGACATCGCCGTTGGTCCACAAGGACAGCATCGTCACGCCCATGATTTCGAGACCGGGGGCGATCAGGAAAATGGCGATGATGTAGGATTTGAGGTGGAACACAAAGAGCAGGATGAAACTGCCCAGCAGCGCGGGTTTGAGCAGGGGTACCATGATCAGACGCATGGAACTGACCCAGTCAGCCCCCACGGTGCGCGCGGCCTTGTCGAGGTCGCGCCCGATCTGGACAATCGCAGGTTGGATCACCCCCAGCGCCAGCGGCAGGGTCGCCATGACATAGGCCACGACCATGATCCCGATATTGCCGCGCAGCCATCCCATCGGCGGCAAAATGATCGCCGCATAAAAGATCCCCAACCCCGTGATCATCCCGGGGATGACACGCGGCGAATAGGCCAGCGCCTCAAGTGTACCGGCGAACTTGAACGACGAGCGTTGGATGACCAACGCCACAGCGACGGCAAGCACGGTTCCAAGCGCCGCTGACAGCAGCGAGATTTGGACCGTGTTGCCAATCGCGCGCAGGTTGGCAGGATTGCCAAACAGGTGCTCGAAATTGGCGAGGGTCAGAACCTTGGTGAACGGCACCAGAGGCGAGAGGAACGAGGTAAAGGCCCGCAACAGGATACCCGCGATCGGCACAACCACCGCGACGAGAAGAATGAGACCCGTCAAGAGTGCCAGAGGCCAACGCAGCGTACCAAGGCTCAGGACCATCGGACGTGATCCTTTGCCTTTGACGGTTTCATAGCGGTGCCCCTGGCGCAACAAGATGCGCTGCACCACAAGCGCGGAGCCCACAAGCAACATCAAAAGAAGCGACGAGGCAGCAACGAGCCCGTGGTTCGGGTTCGAGGCGGCAATCCCTTCGGCGTAAAGAAACGTCGACAGCGTGTCGATCCGCGCCGGCCGCGCCAGAAACAGCGGAATGGACAGGGTCTCGACGGCAATCACCAGATTGAGCGCCGACGAGGTGATGATCGAGGGCACCATGAGCGGCAAAGTGACCCGACGCAGCACTTGCAAAGGCCCCGCACCGACCGTGCGAGCGGCACTTTCCAACGTGGAATCGACAGAGCGAACAGCACCATAGAGACAATAGAGATAGGCCAATGGCGCCTGCGAAATCCCCGCAACAAGCGACATGCCAGCAATGGAATAGAGGTTCCACGGCGCGCCGTCTGTCTGCTGCGCGATGGTCTGCGTGACAAACCCTGATGGGCCGTACATGACCACCCAGCCGAGCGCAAAAATCAGGTGGGACAAATAGAGTGGCCACATCAGGACATCGCCCATAATCTGGCGGCCCGGCAAATCAGTCCGTCCAATGAGTAGCGCCGCACCGATCCCCAGCACTTCGGCGATGATCACACTGAACAGGGCAAAAATGCCAGTTGTGAGCGCGATGCGCCCAATCCGTTCGGACTGCACAATGTCGCCAATATTGGACAGGGTGAATTGCCAGCCATCGGCGTAAAGCGGGCGATCAACAAAGACCTGAAGCAAGATCGGCAAGGCCGGTGCCAGCATCAGCGCAGCGGTCACGATAAAAATCAACCATTGCGCCAGACGCGCCCGGTCAAAGGACCGCTGAACGCCGCCACCGCGAGATGCGCGGTCCGAGAGGGTCGCATATGTCATGGAATATCCTTTTCGGTGGGGACCGGTCCGCACCCGTTGGGCAAACCGGTCCTGTCCGGCTTACATCTTGAATGCAGCGCCCCAACGGGCATTGAAGGCCTCGAAATTCTCGACCATCTCGGCATCGTAGTCGATCAGGATCAGCTTGTCCTCGGACCCAACGGCCGCGATAACCTCATCCAGCGAATAGGCATTCTCACCCTCGGGCGTGACCCCCGGACGGTAGGCCGTCAGATTGCCGTCCGCGACCGCATATTGGCCGGGTTCGGAGAGGACATAATCAAGGAACACGCGGGCGGCGGCCTGATGAGGCGCATCCTTGGTGATGCCCATACCGCGTAGGAAAACCGGCGTGCCGTCAGAGGGGAATGTCCAGCCCAAAACCTGCTCCAGCGCGGGGTCCATACGGCTCAACACGACCGGTGCGGAGACAAAGAACGAAGAGGCCAGCTCGCCTGTGAGCGTGCGTTCGATCATGCCACCTGCCCCGCCGCCGGGACGGGTCATCGGACCTGCGGAGGCAAACCAGTCCCACGCCGCATCGCCATGGAATTTGGTGAAAGCATAGCCAATCGAACCGCCAAAGGCGTAGCGCCCATCATAGGTCCCAACCTTGCCCTCAAACACCTCAGGATGGGCAACGATATTGGCAAAATACTCTTTCATTGAGGACACTTGAAGGTCTTCTGACACCGTCAGCTTATTGTAGATCGTGACCATCGGATCGGTCGAAAACGTATAGAGACCTGCCTCTGGATAGGACCATTGCGGCAGGTTGGCCTGTTCGGGCGACGCATAGTCATCCAGCGTTCCCGCATCGACCGCGCGCACCCAATCGGGGATCGAATTCGCGATGATCAGATCGGCGCTCTGTACCCCAGTGCCAGTTTCAGCATCATAGCGCGAAAAGGTCTCGGACGGGCCCATCTCGATCATTTCGACCTCAATATCGGGATAGGCCGCGTTAAAGGCTTCGATGACCGGACCGAGGTTGGAGCTCGACAGGTTGGTGTAGATAAGCAGCGAGCCCTCCGTCTGTGCTTGTGCGATCAGATCGCTGTAGTCGGCGGGGTAGCCTTCGGGCACGGCTTGCGCCTGTGCCGTTTGGGTCATCAGCAACGCGCAGGCGCTGGCAATCCAGAGATGTTTCATTTGGAACTCCTGTTGAGGGTATGAACGGTGCTTGCTTGTTGTTGATCAAGCCAGTTTCGCAAAACATGCGAAGCCGCTTCGGCGCAGGGGGCAAGCGTATGCCCCACACCTGGAATGAGAGTTAGGGTCACAGGCGCACCCAGAGCCGTGAGGCTATCGCGCAGCGCATGGACCTTATCGATGCGCGTCGCTCCAGCGAGGCCTGCTTGTGCCGATCCAAAGCGTGTGCCGGGACCGCGATTGACGACCCCTTTTGCGCGATCCTCGCCGCCGACGAAAAGCGCCGTGCGCAGAGTGATAAGAGCCTCCCTGTCAAGCTCTGCACCCGTGGCCGCCTCAGCACCGTCAAGACCAGGCCACCACGCGACATCCTCGCGCAGCAACGTCACGCCGCCCGGAGCCGCAAGGAGCAACCCGTCCAGTTCGGCGGCGCGAAACAGGGCGTAACGTTGGGCAAACTGCGCCCCGCCGGAAAAGCCAAAGAGCCAAATACAGCGCGGCTTATGGCCCAGACGCCCTAAAGCTTCGGCCAGAATACGGTCCATGAGGTGCAGGTAGTCAGTGCCGCCGCCGATCAGGAATTTATAATCATCACTTGCATCGTGATCGTCAATCTGCGCCGGAAACAGCGGCGCAAGAAGGGACACGGCACCGCCAAGGTCCAGACCTGTGAGCAGGCCATGAACATCCCTGTCACTGCCATGGGCCGCGATCAGCAGCGGGGCCCCCGGAGCCTCGGCGGGCCGCAAGGCATAGCGCCAATCGGTGCCTGACAGAGTGACAGCAGGCAGGCCTTCCAGAGGATCGGGTGAAGGGTTAAGGCTGGTTTTTCCGCGCGCACATGGGTTGGACATCATCGCGAATCCTTCGGTTTAGACGCACCATAGCCTTTGGTCAAAAAAGGCACCATAATCGGCGCTAAAATTGGCGCCAATTTTTGACATGTGATATTTTGCGCCGTATTCGACGCGTTAAATGGCCCCTCAACTGGCATAAGTGACCTTCCCAATCTCACGGGTTTGCGACAGAACTGGCAAGCGGCGGCGTGTACTGGCAACAGTCTCCGCGACAATATCCGCCAAAATCACACAGGGGACATCCCCGGCAGAGGCCAAAACCTCGCCCATCGGGGAAATGATGCGCGACTGCCCGAAGGTCGCGACGCCGTCGCGCATCCCGCATTGCGCAGCGGCCACCACATAGGCACCTGTTTCAATCGCACGCGCCTTAAGCAACACCTCCCAATGCAACGGGCCTGTGATCGGCGAAAAGGAGGCTGGAATCATCAGGACATTGGCCCCCGCCGTCGCCAATGCTCGGAAAAGATAGGCAAATCGCAAATCGTAGCAAATTGACAAGCCAAGCGTATGCCCCGCCGCATCGCAGATCACCGCGCCTTTTTCGCCGGGGGACACGGCGCGACTTTCAATAAAATCCCCTGCCCCGCCGAGAGCCACATCAAAGGTGTGCAACTTATCATAACAGGCGATGATCCGACCCTCGGGCGAAATCACATGCGCGCGGTTCCACACCCGAGTGCCATCTTCAGTACGCACCAGCAAGGAGCCTGTGTGCAGCCAGATGCCCAACTCCGCAGCGAGCGACACGCACAACGCCAGCGTCGTATCTTCGGCCTCGGGCAGGCAGAGGCGCGGATAGGCCATCTGATCTTTCAAAAGAATATTGGCGGCCTCTGGAAGACTGACGACCTGCGCGCCCTGACGGGCCGCATCGCGCACAAGCGCCTCGATGGTGGCGTTGTTCTGTGCCACATCGGCGGTCGAACACAGTTGGAGGGCGGCAAAAACAGTCATTTGGTGCTCCGGTTCAGGAAATCAGCGACAACAGACATGCACAGATCGTGCTCTTCGACATGCGGCATGTGGCTCGACTTGCCGAGAATCAGCCACTGCGCGCCGGGGATGTTGTTGGCATAGGCCTCGGTTGCGCGTGGGGTCGCTTCGTCAAAACGCCCCGTCAGGACCAGAGTCCGGGCCTTAATCAGGTGCAAGCGATCCTCGATGGTCCAGTCTTTAAGCGTGCCGATAACATGGAATTCCGTCGGCCCGTTCATCGTGTGATAAACCGTCGGATCAGCCGCAATCGCATCAAACGTCGCCACCACTTCCGCAGGCCAAGGGTCCATACGACAGACGTGGTTGCGATAAAACACGTCCGTTGCCGCAAGATAGGCGGGATGGTCAAATTCGCCTTTTCCCTCGTAGGCCAACAGCGTTTCATGCAGGCCGTCTGGCAGATCGTGACGCAGGCGCAGGGCTTCCTCGACCCATGTGCGAAACGAGCTGGGCGAATTGGCAATGATGAGCGCCTTAAGCCCTTTCGGGCGCAAAACAGCATGCTCTGCCGCAAGCATTCCGCCCCAACTTTGCCCGAGCAGGCAATAGTCGTCCTGAATGCCCAAATGACACAAAAGGCCATCCAACTCCGCCAGAAACAGCTCAACAGTCCAGAAATCGGGGGAGGCATCCGGCAAATGCGTCGAGCGCCCATTGCCAAGCTGGTCATAAAACACCACAGCGCGCCCGGTTTGCGCGATCGCTTTGTAGGCATCCACATAGTCATGCGTACATCCCGGACCGCCATGCGCCACCACGAGCGGCGCAAGTCCGCTGCGCAGGTTTCCAACCACCCGATACCAGGTCATGTGATCCCGAAAGGGGTAAAGGCCGTCTTGGGTAGAGGAATGTTGGATGTCGGGGGCAGCAAGCATAACTGGGCGTCCTTGGTCGTCTATGTCTCTGCACTTTGCCGCAGCTCAAGCCCCCCACGTAAGCTGCAACATCTTACACCCTGCCAACCCTACACGTCGGCTTTAGAACGGAGTCAAAATGGAGCCTGCACATGAAACCCCTGCGCCAAACCCTTTTGTCCGGTGAAAAGCTGCCCGCAGCCTTTCTGTTCCTCAACCAGCCCGATGTGGCCGAAATCATCGGACTGGCGGGCTTTCCCCTGATGATCGTCGACCGCGAACATGCGGCCACGGACCTTGGCAGTTTGCTGCACAGCTTGCGGGCGATCCGCAGCACCTCGGATGCTTTTGTCATGGCCCGCGCACAGGACGGCTCGCCAGCCGCGATCAAACCGCTGCTCGATGCGGGGTTTGACGGAATCATGGTGCCGGATGTCCGCTCGGGAGACGAGGCGCGTGCCATCGCGCAGGCGGCCCGCTATGCGCCTATCGGACGGCGTGGCGCGCAGTTCACGGTCTCACGAGCGGCGCGTTATGGCGCGGATACGTACCATGCAAAGCAGGCGAATGAGAGCCTTTTGGTCGCGGTCATGATTGAAAGCCGCGCAGGGCTTGAGGCCATCGACGTCATTGCCGCAACACCCGGTATCGACATGCTGTTTCTCGGGCCGCTTGATCTGACCACCGATTATGGCGCCTTTGGAGATCTTGGCTCTCCAGAACTGTCAGAAGCGTTGCTGAAGGCCGAACAAAGCATCCTCGCGACAGGGAAACTTTTGGGCGGGGCGGCGTTGCCAAATGAGGCCCCGTCAGCTCTGTTCGCGCGCGGCTATGCGCTAGTCAGCGCAACCTCGGATGTCGGGTTGATACGGGACGCGGCGGCGCGGGCCTATCAAGAGATCCAGCGCTGACGTGTGGCGATGGCGACCGCGTGACTGCGGTTGCGCGCTCCCAATTTCACCCCCGCCGCCTGAAGATGCTTGACCACCATGCTCTCGGAGCGATCCAATGCATAGGCGATTTGTTTGGCTGACAACCCATTCGCCGTCAGCGACAGGCACTCTGCCTCGCGCGGGCTCAGCGGGTTGCGCAACTGAGGCAAAACGGGGGTGAGTTGATCCTGCAACCGATGTGCCGCAAGGGCAAAATCCGCGAGGATCGTTTGCGCACGCGCGCCATCCGGTAAAAACACCGTAATTGTGGCAAACCCCTGTGCCGGCAGATGCAGCGGCACGGTGATCCCGCGTGCTAGGGCCCAGCCGAGCAGACGCTCGGACACCTCCCCCACCTCTGCCCGCTCTAAATCCCGTGCAATAACAGAAGGCTCCTGTGGGTGGTAGCTCCACGAAAAAGGGCGGGTGATACCAGCGGCCACGTTTTGGACCGGATCCGTACGATAAAGCGCCTGCCCGCACCAATCCGCGACCAACCGCTCGGCCCCACCGCGGGCCTCGATCACATCCGGCAGCGCAAACTTGGCCGGATCAGAGGAAAACGGCGTCGCCGCATAATCATAGATTAGACCCAGTGCGCCCTCGGGACAGGCCGCAAAGGCCGCATCGACAAGCTGTGGGATCGACGCCATCACTTAGTCCTCCGAGAGCATGTGGCTGTCCACGATGGCGCTGGCCCCGGAGAGATCACCAATCCGCTGTCCCGCCTCAACGCCGGAAATCGTACGTTTGGTCAGCGCCAAAAGGGCGTCTGCCCGTGTCAAACTGTGTTCCAACTCCGTAGCGTGGATCGCCACGACCCCCAAAGCATCGGCGAGGATCGCGTCGCCTGCAAGAATCGGAACACCGCCGACAGACACGGGGCGATTAAGGGCGCCCCCTTGCCCTTGGAGCCGCGTGGTCAGAACCGAGGCCCCGCGACTAAAGACGGGTAAACCTATGGCGGCAAGTTCGTCCGTATCCGTGTGACAACCGTCGATGATCACAGCGGCGGCCCCCGCATTCAGGATCGCCCGTGCCACACCGCCGCCGAGGCAGGCCGCCGAGCGGTCCCCCCGGCGGTCGATCACCAGAATATCGCCGGGACGCAAAAGCCCGGTGGCGTGGTGCAACAAAGTTGAATCCAGCCCCGGCAGGCTCAGGGTGACAGCCGTCCCTGTGACGGTGCCCACGGGGAGCGCAGGTACCACGCCGGGATCAAGCACCCCCCGATCCAAGAAGTGTCCAAAGAGGACAGTCTCAAAGCGTGCGAGCCGCGACAAGAGCGGGCCGGAGACGGGAGTGGGCATGGGGTCGAGAGCATAGGTCATATCAGATTCCAGTTGATTTTTTCTATTACGCAATCGGATAGCCTTGCTCGTCCACCTGATTTACTTGATCATTGTGATAGAAAATCTTAATCACCGGAAACGCACATGCAAACCCACAGCCTTGAGACCTTCTTTTGGGTGTCCCGCCTGTCCAGCTTTCGGCGGGCCGCCGAGAGGCTCAATATTTCGCAACCGACCGTGTCTGCACGCATTCAGGGACTGGAGGAAGAACTGGGCGTGACGCTGCTTCACAGAGACCGAAGCCTGACGCTCACCGAGCAGGGGCACGAACTCTTGGATTATGCCCGCAAGGTTTTGCGTCTGACCGAGGACCTCTCCTTTCACAAAGGGGCGCTGCCTGTTGAGACGCGGCTGAGGATCGGGGCAAACGGGCCCGTGGCCGCGACGTGGTTGATGACGCTGGCGACGCGTCTTGAGCATGCCCAACCGAGCCTGCGCCTCGAAATTGAGGTCAATCAGTCGGCCACGCTGCTGCAACACCTCGCGACAGATCAGCTCGACCTTGCGTTCCTGTCCGAAGACCCGCAAGACCCGCGCCTTCGGCTCGAACGTATCGGCGCGTATAAAATGGTTTGGGTGGCAAAACCGGGTCTGTCGACCACTCGGCTGTCAGACACCGAACTCGGCACCTGTCCCATCATCAGCTATGGATGGCAATCGCCGATCCACGACCACACTCACGCGCCCGCCTTTGGCACCGCGCGGCATCGGCGTTTTCTGCACACCGACAGCCTGTTCATGATGATCCGTCTCGCCATAGAGGGGGCGGGCCTAGCCCTTTTGCCCCACGCTGCGATCTTACGCGAGCTGGCGGAGGGTCAGTTGGTCATCGTAGAGGTGGAAACCAAGGCGATCGACCTGCCCCTCCTCGCCGCCCGCCCCCGATCAAAGCGCAGCGCTCTTGCCGATCAGGCGTTGGCACTGGCCAAGACCCTGATGCCGCTGAATGTGAAAAACTAGGTCGCCACATTCGGCGTCAGCGCTTGTACGGTGACATCAATGCGCGCCGGGCACCGCGTCAAGCAAGGCCCGCGTGTAGGGGTGCGACGGCGCTGAAAACAGATCTCGCGGCTCGGTCTCCTCTACAATCCTACCTGTCTGCACAACACAAATCGAAACGATGTAGGCATGTAAAGGCCATCGTTGATCGCCATGTAGATATTGATGCGCAAGACGCGCTTGGTCGGACCGCATTGCATTCAGCAGCCAAGGTCGGAGCTGATCGATGCTTTGAAGTTCTTCTTGCCGCTGGTGCAAACCCTACACTCCAGATCTTCGCCGGTAAGACGCCAGCTATTTTTGCCGCCGAGTTTGGTTGGGCCACAATCTTCAAGATGTGAGTGGCATGCGCGGCATATGAAATGAACCGAGATGAGCTAACGGGAGCACACAAACTGGCGCAGGACTCAGCAGGAAATTTCAAGGCAAAGCGCAAAGCGCTTTATGCCTCTTGATATCGACGCGCGGCTTTTAACCATTTGGCGTTTATGCCTAATCGTACTTGGGTGGTAGGTTGAAGAGCGAGATGAACGTGCGAACCATATCCGGGGCACCCGTGATCTGCACGCCCACCGTTTCGGGGGCAGCTCCACCATAGAAGACCGCCGCAAGGGGGGGAGCAGCGGGAGCTTCGAACCGCAAGTCGGGTTCTCTCGCATTACCACGCATTACAGGCATCGCACCGTTGGCGAGCCGGGCGGTGAATTGCGCGGTCCCGATGGTGAAGAGCACCTCCGCCTCCATGTCCCGCGCCGCCTCGGCATCGAGCATCGTTCGCAGCGACAGCATGAAGGAAGCCGGTGACAGGGGAAGTGTCGGATCGTGCAACGGTGAGGCGGCGGCCCACCGGCCCAGTTCCTGAATGACCGGTTCCGCTGCATAGCCCCATTCGGTCAGGCCATAGAGCTGTGCAGGTGCAGGCTCGGGCGCGGTTGAACGCAGGACCACGTCGTTTGCCTCGAGCCCGGCAAGCCGTTCGGTCAGCACCTTGGCACTGATCCCCGGCAGGTTTGTGCGAATGTCGCTGAAGCGCCGCGGCCCGAACATCAATTCGCGCACGATCAGAAGCGACCAGCGTTCTCCCAGAAGCTCAAGGCCGAAAGCCGTGCCGCAGGCATCGCCGTACCAGCGGCCATGGGGGCTTTTCGCCGATTTGGTTTCATTTTGTAACGTCATGGTTGCTTTTTGTAATCTCATTCTCATAGCCTGTCCATATCGACGACGCGACTCAGGAGGAAACGCGATGTCACAGATAATCTTCATAAACCTGCCGGTGGCAGACCTTGAACGTTCCATGGCGTTCTACGAGGCGATCGGTTTCACCAAGGACACCAGGTTTACCAATCACCTCGCTGCGAGCATGGCTTTATCCGACGAGATCCGGGTGATGTTGCTGACCCATGAGTTATGGTCGAGCTTCACCGACCGGCGCCGGGTGGACCCCGCGTCCGAAGCGCAGGTGTTGCTTTGCATCAGCCGTACGGATCGTGAGGCGGTGGATGCCATTACCGCCGCCGCCGTGGCTGCGGGCGGTGCGGGCGATCCCTGCCCGGCGCAGGATCACGGGTTCATGTACGGGCGCAGCTTTGCCGATCCCGACGGTCACATCTGGGAGCCCATGTGGATGAGCGCCGAGGCGGTCGAAAAAGGGCCGGCCGAGATGTCCCATGCCGGTTAAGGCGGACGCCCCGATCACGATCACCGCCTTCGACTGGGTGCCGGATTTCGCCAGGGGGCAGGTGCGTGACCTGCGTGTTCGCTGGGCGCTGGAAGAGGTCGGTCAGGATTACGCCGTTCGCTGTCTTCCGCAGGGGCAGCAGAAGGAGGCAGCACACCGTGCCCTGCAACCGTTCGGGCAGGTGCCAACCTACGAAGAGGGCGACCTGACGCTGTTCGAAAGCGGCGCCATTGTCTGGCATATCGCCGGGCGGTTTCCCGGCCTCATGCCCGAGGACCCCGCCGGTAGGGCGCGGGCGCTCGAATGGCTTTTCGCCGCGTTGAACACGTTGGAGCCGCCAATCATGGATCGCTCCATGGCGACGATCTTCGAGGCCACCGAACCCTGGTCGGCACCGCGTTTGCCGGGGATCGACACGCGGATCGAAGAACGGTTGCAGGAGGCGTCGGATCGGCTCGGGGCGGCGGAGTGGTTCACGGGTCGCTTCAGCGCGGGTGACCTGATGATGGTTAGCGTTCTTCGGATCATCGAAGGCGAAGGGTTGATCGAAACCTTCCCCAATCTCGCCGACTATGTCGCGCGGGGCACCGAACGGCCCGCCTTTCAGAGAGCATTAGCCGCGCAGATGGCGGGTTTCACGGGTAATCCGCCGCCCGGTTTCGACGCATGGATGGCGGAGTTTCAAGCCATACAAGGAGAGACGACATGACCTATATTGCCGGATTCCTCACCCCCGTCCCGAACGGGAACAAGGAGGCTTATATCGAAAGCGCCCGCAAGGCCTGGCCGCTTTTCAGGGAGTACGGAGCCTTGCAGATCATGGAAACCTGGGGCGATCAAATCCCCGAAGGCAAACACACTGATTTCAATCGCGCGGTGGCCCTGAAGGACGGTGAATCGGTCTGCTTTTCGTGGATGATCTGGCCGGACAAGGAAACGCATGACAAATGCGGCGCCAGCATGCAGACCGACCCGCGCTGGCAGGACATGGACATGCCCTTCGATGGCAAGCGCATGATGTGGGGCGGCTTTACCCCGATATTCGAGGACACCGCCTGAACCGTGATCGATGCAAGGGCTGGCGAATTGATGGGCTGGAGTTCTGACAGGGTGTAAAACGGGTCTCGCAGATAGCTGCGTGACACTCCGATGCACTGTCCCGACCGCCCTTTGAAAGGAGAAAGACGATGACGAAACGAAAGGCTGCCGTGTTCCTCTGGTTCGATACCGAGGCCGAAGCGGCGGCGGAGTTCTACGCCGCCACCTTCCGGGACAGCCATGTGGACAATGTGATCCGCGCGCCCGAAGGGACGCCGAGCACGCCAGCCGGGACCGTTCAGGTGGTCGAGATGACCCTTCTCGGCCTGCCTTATGCGCTGCTCAATGCCGGTCCGCATGTGCAGCCCAACGATGCCTATTCGCTGCAGGTCTATACCGAGGACCAGGCCGAGACGGACCGGCTCTGGGATGCCATCGTGGGTAACGGCGGAGAGCCCATCATGTGTGGCTGGTGCAAGGATCGCTGGGGCTATCGTTGGCAGATCACTCCGAGAGTCCTGATGGAGGCGCTGTCGCACCCGGACCGGGCCGCTTCGGCCCGCGCACAGGCCGCGATGATGGAGATGCAGAAGATTGACATCGCGGGCATCGAGGCAGCGTTGCAGGGCGCGACCTGAGAAATGAGGTCACAAATGCCCCGAATTATCCGCAGCCCGGATTGCGGGAACTCTCCGAAGAATGGCTTCGTTGAAGATACCGCGATCGCCCTGGAAACCGGCATATGCGACCCAGAAACCTTCGATCCAGCGGTAACCTGGGAGAGCACATCCACCCGGCAGATCGTGGGGAGAACAGCCGTTCTGGAGGCCCTGTCAACTGAACATGCGCCGGCGAAGGTTATCGTCGAATATGCGATCTCCCACGGTAGGGTTGGCGCTGCGAGCGGAGAGGTGATCCGGGCGAATGGCGAGACGTCCCGCTTCTGTCACGTACTCGAGTTCACGAGCCTCCGAGCCAATCATGTCGCGAGAGTAAAAAGCTATGATTGATTGTCCAGATCTTTGCTTTGTCCCACACGCGGACCTTGGCACTTCCAGTGCATGCTGCACGAGGTCACGGACAACCGCTTCAGGGAAGCCGCATCGCAGCGTTGACCATCCCGGCTAAGGTCAGCTCTGGGTCGATCTCGCCGGAGTTGAGGAGGATGTCGTAAATGGACAGTAGTTAAAGCCAACAGGGTTTCTCAAAACTTCGAAGGATGCCGATGAACTCGTCGCGTGTGCCGAATAGGACTACCAAGCTTTCGTAGTTCGCCGCGGAGAAGTGGACCAACTTGCCCCGAAGCCAGAGGTCCGGCGTTCCACCGAGAAAATGGTTCCAGCAGCAGCCTTTGGACGCAGCATCGGCCTGCGGGGAGGCGGGACTTTTCTGGCTTTCGTCGAGGATGGTCAAACTCCAGCGCAACTGAGCGCGCATCCACGGACAGGGCAGATGCGCTTCTATCTCTCTCCCGAGAATATCGCCTCATTCCACGCACGTTTCTTGACGACTCAGAGCATCGCTTTGGAAACGGGCCAGCATCTTAACAGTGTGCTTGCAGCGCTGAAGGCCGTTGGCGTCATACGGAAAAAATGGCGATCCCGGGAGGACTCGAACCCCCAACATCCTGATTAGAAGTCAGGTGCTCTATCCAGTTGAGCTACGGGACCGTGGCTCTTTGATAACGGTTCGAAAAATGGTTCGCAAGCCTGAGCCACCTTCCTATTCAACTGTTATCGTTCGTCTTTTCAAAAGATCAGTGCGACCAAGGCTCGCGGCGGTTGGTTGCGAAGTTTTCGCCATAGCCGCCGGGACGCACCACGGGGGCGCGGGTTTTGGGCTCTTGCACGACATAATCGAGACCATGATGATCGGCATAGGCGACGGCGGCCTCTTTGCTGTCAAAACTCATGCGCACCTGGGCCTGAGTATCATTGGAAGACGTCCAGCCCATCAACGGGTCGATGTCGCGCGCCGATGCGGGCGCGTAGTCGAGAAGCCAATGTTTGGTCTTACCCTGCCCGGATTGCATAGCATTTCGGGCGGGCTGATAGATACGAGCGCGCATCGGGAGACTCCTTTTTGCCTTGCTGCCTTATCCCCGTTTCCGTGCGCCGTTTCAAGCCCTTCGCACATCTGTCGCCACAGGGACAAACAGGTAGCGCGGCTCAGGCGAGAGCGGTTGCACACAAACCAAGCAAAACCCGCCCACTTAAAGACAAGAGGGCGGGCTTGGAGGGGGGTGACTGCCCGGCCAAGGGTGGAGAGCGAGGGGTGGGGTGGGTGGTGCACCCAAGGCCGGGACAGTCTGTTCTGCTGCTTGCACAATCAGACTAGGAGCCACACCGGCCATACGCAAGGATTAATATCCTTAAGGTTGTTTTTAATCGCATAAAAATCTCCTTAAAGTGGTAACTTTTTATTAACCCTTCCGTAGTGCGCCCACCGTAGTGCCCCCACGGAGCCGCACAAAACCCACCGTTCTGCCGCGCGAGGCTTGAAAGGTGAACAAAAAGGGATCATTAATGCACCTTAACGCATCTCGAAAGAGGCCTTGCCGCAGCTTGCTTTTGAAATGCTCACGAAACGGAATGGACGCCAAGGAGTTCCGCCCAATGCCAATGGACACGCCAATCCTGCACAGCCCGAACCCGGAACTAAAACTGCGCCCGAAATTGGAAGGCGGCAAACGGTTTGTGTTGCACAGCGATTTTGAGCCCTCGGGAGACCAACCGACGGCAATCAAAGAGCTGTCAAACGGGTTGGATGCGGGCGACCGTGATCAGGTGCTGTTGGGCGCGACGGGCACGGGCAAGACCTTTACCATGGCAAAGGTGATCGAGGCAACGCAACGCCCGGCGATCATCCTGGCCCCGAACAAAACCCTCGCCGCCCAGCTTTATGGCGAATTCAAAGGGTTTTTCCCGGAAAATGCCGTCGAATATTTCGTCTCCTACTATGACTATTACCAACCCGAAGCCTATGTCGCCCGCTCCGATACGTTCATCGAAAAAGAAAGCCAGATCAACGAACAGATCGACCGGATGCGCCACGCCGCAACGCGCGCGCTTTTGGAGCGCGACGACGTGATCATCGTGGCCTCCGTGTCCTGCATTTACGGTCTGGGGTCGCCCGAGCTTTACATGGCGATGACGATGGATTTGGAGGTCGGCAAGGAGTACGACCAGCGTCAGATCATGGGCGATTTGGTCGAACAACAATACCGCCGCAACGATCAGGCGTTTGAGCGTGGCTCGTTTCGGGTGCGTGGTGACAGTCTTGAGATTTGGCCCGCTCACCTGGATGACCGGGCGTGGAAACTATCGTTTTTTGGCGAAGAATTGGAGGCAATCACCGAATTTGATCCGCTCACCGGCAAGAAAACCGACACATTCGACCAAATCCGCGTCTATGCCAATTCGCATTATGTGACGCCGAAAAAGACGATCAAACAGGCGATCCAGGGCATCAAGAAAGAGCTGCGGCTGCGGTTGGATCAGTTCAACAACGAGGGCAAACTCTTGGAAGCGCAGCGGCTGGAGCAGCGCACCAATTTCGATCTTGAGATGTTGGAAGCCTCGGGATTTTGCAACGGGATCGAGAACTATTCACGTTATCTGACGGGCCGCGCGCCGGGTGAGCCGCCCCCGACCCTGTTCGAATTTATCCCCGACAACGCCATCGTGTTTGCTGATGAGTCCCACGTCTCCGTGCCACAAATCGGCGGCATGTATCGTGGTGACTTTCGGCGCAAAATGACGCTTGCGGAACATGGGTTTCGCTTGCCGTCCTGTATGGACAACCGGCCCTTGAAATTCGAGGAATGGGACGCGATGCGACCTCAATCGGTGTTTGTGTCCGCAACCCCGAAAGACTGGGAATTGGAACAGTCGGGCGGCGTGTTTGTCGAACAAATCATCCGCCCCACCGGGCTTTTGGACCCGGTGATCGAAATCCGTCCGGTGGACACGCAGGTCGATGATCTGATGCATGAGGCCAAACGCCAGGCGGCCAAGGGCAACCGGGTTTTGGTCACGACGCTGACCAAACGCATGGCCGAAGACCTGACCGAATACCTCCACGAACAAGGCGTGCGGGTGCGCTATATGCACTCCGATATTGATACGATCGAGCGGATCGAAATCCTGCGCGATCTGCGGCTTGGGGCGTTTGACGTGCTCGTCGGGATCAACCTGTTGCGCGAGGGGTTGGACATCCCGGAATGCGGGCTTGTGGCCATTCTGGACGCCGACAAAGAGGGCTTTTTGCGCTCGGAAACCTCGCTGATCCAAACCATTGGCCGCGCCGCGCGCAACGTCGAAGGCCGGGTGATTTTATACGCCGATAAAATCACCGGCTCGATGGAGCGCGCCATGGGGGAAACCGAGCGGCGGCGCGACAAACAGATCGCCTATAACAAGGCCCACGGCATCACCCCCGCGACGGTCAAAAAGAACGTCGAGGATATTTTGGCCGGTCTGTACAAAGGCGACGTGGACATGAACCGCGTCACCGCGACCGTCGACAAAGCGCAGGCCGGACAGAATTTGCAAGCCGTGTTGGACGGGCTGAAATCCGACATGCGCAAGGCGGCGGAGAATTTGGAGTTCGAAGAAGCGGCACGACTGCGCGACGAGATCAAACGTCTGGAAGCCGTCGATCTGGTGCTGCACGACGACCCCATGGCGCGACAAACTGCGGTGGACCAAGCGGTCGAAGGCGCGAAGGCCGCGAGTGGTCGGAGTACCGCTGGTCGTGGCGGAATGCGTGGGGGGAATGCTGGTCGGCGGGGGAAGCGGTGATCAAACGCCCCCCCTAAGCCGGCACATCGGGCAATAGTTTAGCCCTTTGGGACCATACGTATCGTACAGATATTCTTTATCGGGTTGGGACAGCGCGCAACCACAACCTTCGGCATGCCTTATCTCCAACGCTCGCCCCCGATGCATTTCATAGGGATCCGGGCCCAGCTTGACGATATTTTTCTGTGTATTAATACGCCGTTTCTGTTGTTCGGCCATCGCAGATTTTTCAAATGCGATTACGTGTTTCTCCATCCCGGGAAGACAAAGCTGTTCAAAAAATGTACTCAATAGGCAAATCCTTTCGCCAAGAAGAGTGGATCAAATGGGGGCGTACGATAAAAGACCAATCAACCACGAAGATTTTTATTGACTTTTTTAAGTATCCAGAATTCTAAATTACACTGATTCTATGCGGCCGCGCAAATCCGCGTAAACAACACCATCCAATCGTGGTTTTGGGCGCGTTCGGACATGCAAGCATGTCCGATTGGCCTCGCACAACCTTAGCTCAAACTACTCCGCCGCCAGCCTCTTGCCCAAAAGCCCCTGCCCGCTCGGGGTTTCGCCTTAATCTCGAAACTCGCCCGTGTCCTTGGTGGCGCATGCGGGGGCGCGCCCCGCATGCCGTCGGCCACTCCTCAACACTGCTGCAAACAGCCCCCTATTCCGTCACCGTCAGCCCGAGCATCCGCCAGACCTGCATTCCGCCGCGGTAGTAGAAAATCTTCTCCGCCGGGAAACCTGCTTCGATCATGCGGCGTGCGGCGGTGGGCGACTGGCCGCACCATGGGCCGTTGCAATAGAGCGCGACGGTTTTGACCTGATCGCCCTCGCAGATGAAGCCTTCGAAATCCGGTTCACAGCCCAACTCGCCCAGCCGATCCGCCGCCTCCGTGTAGGGCATATGCACTGCGCCCGGAATGGCGCCGCCGTCGAAATCCGGTTTGACCCGGCTGTCGAGCACCATGGCATTCGGGTCCTGCAACATCGCCATGAGTTCCAATTCGCCAATGGTGGTCACACCCGGCGCTGGATTCATCGGTTGAATGCAGAAATTCGGACAAGGCCGGGAGGTCTGCGCCCATGTGCCGGAGAGTTCATTGGCATTGTCCTGAATGCGCGAAATCTCCATTGGACCGGAGGGGGTTTCGACCGTGATCGCCATCGTGTCGGGGGTGATCCCGACAGGCTCCGCGAACGCTGCCCCAGCCATGAGGCTCATAATGATCGCCAAACGCATTAATACACTCCTTCTACTTCATACATGACGGGTTCAAATGTCTTGCACATGCCATTGATCACCCGGTTGCGTTTGCGCATCTCGTCGGTGCGCAACATCGCCTGATAATCCTCGCGCTTGGTCCATTGTGAATAATTGGCGATCCGGGTTTGGGCGTCATTGATATGAAGCGCCGCCGAAATGAACCCCGGCTGTTTGGAAATCACCTCCGCATAGGCGGATTGAAGCGCTTCCATCAGGTCATGCGCTGAACCGGGCGTGGTTTCAAATGTGGTTATGACGGTTTGACAGGCGTTGTCTTTGGAAATCGTTGGCATTGGATCCTCCCTGATCTGTCGCTGCGATCTGATATAGCCTAACACGAATATATCAGGTTTTAGCAACAGAGCTGTGGAGAATCATGACGCACAGGGGCGAAACTGAAACTGCGGGCATGGCATTTTGCGACGCCAGTTAGGCCCGGTTAACCACGGTTTTTGGACCATTCTCCCCATAGCTTCCCCCCTCTCGCCCCACCTCTGCCGCATTCCATGATATGCGCCGTGTTTTTTCGGATTTTCTTTTCTTTTCAGTCATTAACCATAACAAATCCTTGCCAAAGCCCCATCCAAATTAGCTAAAATTCAATCAACCTCACAACAGCGCGGCCAAAAGCCCGCGACAGTCGTCCAGAACGGACCCATCTGCGCCCCCGAATGCCAAAGGGCGGCGAACAACAAAAGGGTCGAATATGCGTGTACTTCTCTCTGAAACGAACTGGAATTCCATGGCGGCCGCAGCTGGTCTCGTTGACGCCGGTCTTTTGGTGACGCGGGTCAATGACGGGCGCGAAATGATAGATTTTGCCGAATTTGGCGAACAAAGCGCCATCGTGCTTGATCTCGACATGCCGGACATGGACGGGTGCAAATTGATCGAACATATGCGTCAGCGCAACTCTTTGATCCCGATTTATGTTTTGAGCGAAACCGAGCGTTGGGACGTACGCAAAAAGGCCTATGCCATGGGGGCCGACGATGTGATTTACGGCCCGGTCAATGCCGCGGCCCTTGCCGCACAAATCAAAGCCGCCGTACGCCGCACGGCGGGCTATTCAAGCAAAGACCTGACCATTGGGCCGCTGATCCTCGACACCCATCACGGCATCGCAACCCTGAATGGGCGGGCGCTGCATTTGACGCGCAAGGAGTATGAAATCCTTGAAATGCTGTCGCTGCATCGCGAACGGTTGGTGACGCGTGAGGCCTTTATGAACCACCTCTATGCTTGGGATGATGAACCCGATGCGCGGATCATCAACGTCTATCTCAGCCGCATTCGCCAACAGATTGAGCTGAGCGGCGGCGAACCGGATATGGTGCAAACGGTTTGGGGCCTGGGGTACCGGATCGTCTCGGAACTTGCCACTCGACAGGCCGCCTAGGGGCTGACATCTCCCTCTTGAGAACAACCGCCGCGCCGCCATATTCAAGA
>NZ_AMRK01000003.1 GCF_000299875.1 Celeribacter baekdonensis B30 | reverse complement strand
GGCAGCCGCCGCTGCGGCCGCGGCTGCAGCGGCGAGTTTGGAGAAATCTTTCGGGCGCTCTTTCGGGATCAGAGAGGCGACGACAACGGGCGCAGTGGGCGCGGGGGCGTTGGCCCCGGCGACGATCGCCTCTTGGGCGGCCTGTTCCTGAGCGGAAGCCGGACGGAATTTTGGCCGGAACCCACCCAGTTGGGCGCGGGTGATGCCGCCCAGATTGGCCTTTTCATTGCTCTCAACCAAGGCCTCGGGCCGCAGTTTGGGGCGGAATTCGGCAAGCGCCAAACGCACCGGATCATCCGCCGCCACAGGGGCCGGATTGAGTGCGGTTTCCACCGCCTCATTCACCGCGCTGCCCGGACGGGCGCCGGGGACAATCGCGGGCCGTCCGGCATAAACCACCGTGCCATCCGGTGTCACCGTTCCCTCGGGGGTGGCGCGGATAAACCCGGCATCATCATAGTCATAGCGTGTGCCAAAAGGCGCAGGCGTGGGGGCCGCGCGCGGGGCCACATCACCCTGATGGCGGGCCACATCGACCAAAGCCCCCGCATCTTGCGATTGGATGCCGGGGTCGATCGAGGCGACGTAGACGTCATCCACGCTGTCTTCCACAACCGCGCCATCCCCCGCATCGGGGGCCAGCGGCCAAATGCCAGTCGCGGCATAATCGGCCGTGAGGTCCGCCAGATCGGCTTCGGTGGTCTCCGTCTCGGTGCCAAGCGGGGCGGGGCGGGTGGCCTCTTCCAACAGCTCAGGCGTCAATTCCGCCTCTTCATCAGCCGCATCGGTTTCGACCGCCAGATCCGCGTCGGACACGGGGGCGGCATCGGCCAGAACCGTATTCGGTACAGTTGGCTCGTCGTCGGGAAGAGACTCCGTGGCACTGGTCTCGGTGGGCGTCTCAGGGGGCTCAGACGACGGCAAAAGCCCGGCAATCAAACCGACCAGCAAGAGCAACGCCACCAACGCCCCGGTCAGGATCAACCCAAGGCGACGCGGTTTGCGCGCGGTCTCGCGGTTGCGGCGGCGGGCGCCGAAGACGGTCATTGCCTCGGCTTCATCACGGGTGTTGTCAACCGAGTCGAGACCCGCAGCGCGATCTGAGAGCGGCCTCATCGCCGTGTCGTCAACGCCGTTCTGAGCGACAGGTGCAGTGATGATATCGGCGGTGCTAAAACCTTTGGTGCTTTTCTTTGCGGGTTTCGCAAGCTCGGTTTTGGCCTTTGTGACAGCAGGTTTGGCCTTTTGCGCGGCGCGCACCGAGAGGGTTTTGAGCTTACCAAGGGTCGCGGCCGCTTTGCTGGGCTTGTCGGAGAGTGACGCGGGGGACGGTCGCGTTTGTACAGGCAAGGGCGCGGGCATGGGCGGCGGTTCCGGCAAAGGTCCGGTTTTACGCGGCTTGATCGGTTTGGGTTTGGGCGCGCTGTCGTCCGGGGCCAAAGGCAGGTCGCCCGAGGTCACAGGCACATGCACCGCGATATGCGGATGCTCTTGCGGCGCGGGATCGGCGGGCGTTTGCGGCACGGAGGCAGGGGCCGCCATGTTGGGGAACGGCGCGGATGTGACCTCGGGGGATTTGCGCACATCGGCCAGGACCCGCGACGGCTGGGCCGACACGCGCGGCACACCCGACGGGGTCTCAGGATCGTCCGCCGGTGCGGTGGTCAAAACGCGACGGGATTGAAACGAAGAGGGCGCTTCGGGTGTCGCGGCATTGGAGTCATCTGGTGCGTCTGGCGTATCAGTCGGGGCGACCTTTGGCTCTTGCGCTTCGGGCGTAAGAAAATTGGCCTCAAGCCTGTCGGACGCCCTCCCGTCCTCGGGCTTGAACGCGGGCTCCGGTTCCTGTCGCGGGGCAGGTGTTTCGATCTGCTCTGCCTGCTTGGGAGCAACATCAGCCGCCTTTTCAGTCGTCTGGCCCTGGTCTACATCGGCAATCGCTGCGGGTTCGGGCGCAGGGGCATGAACTGGTTCGGGAATGGGCGCAGGCTCCACCTCGCGATGCGCCAAAATCGTAATCGCCTCAACGTCCGGTTCAATTCGTGTCTTTGCTCCGACCAAATCGTCGGCGGCTTTGGCACGGCCAAAAAACGGCTCGCCCAGATAGGTTTCAGCCTCGGGCAGAGCGACAAAAGACACCGGGTTGAACCGATGCTCCGTGGCGAAAGCTTCTGCTTCTTCAAGGGTTTCCTTGGCGACAACCGCGACTTGGATGGTGCCGGATGTCACCACCCAATCCCAAACCAAATCGGTCAGGGCATAGGGGGTCGCCCCCTCAAGCGAAGCGCGAATAGCGGTCTCGCGCGCCCTGTCTGAGCCTCCGGGATCGGGCAGGCTGCGATAAAGGATTTGACTGTTCGGAATGACCAGTTTGGTGGCCAGTCCGGCCGTCGAGACCGCAGTGGCGGTGCGTCGCAGATCGGCCAGCTCTTTGGCCATGTCGGGGGCATCCAGCGCGACCTCGCCCATATGATGCCACCCGGCGGAGGCGCGGTGCAACAGAACGATGCCATCATGGCTTAGGTTGAGGGCAAAATTCGGTTTCATTTCCGGGGACTGGCTCGGTTTGACGCGGTTCGAGAGGCACCCTAACGCAGCTTTTGGATGGTGCAAAGCGAAACCGACCCCGGATTTGGTTGTGGTACTGCGGCGGGCGAACTCTTGCCGCCCCGCCGGGAGGACCGTGCCTCAGCGCTGCCGGGGCACACCCGCCTTAGCGCATCCAAAGCCCGGCTTTTTTGATTTGATTGCGGATCATCTGTTCGCGCCGGGGCAAATGGTCGCGATCAAACATGGCGCGGATTTTTTCGCCTTTGGGTTGATAGACCAAGCGTTTGATCGGCTCATATTCTTTGAGCACCTTTTTGATCCAGTTGGGCGAAGACACCTCGCGCAGCACCTCGACGGCATGCTCGCTTTCGCGGGCAAACAGCAGCGGAAAAGTGCGGTAATGGCACGAGATCGCGCCATCAAGCGTGTTCTTTGGCAAGGTGGTGCGCGCACCGCCAAAGGAATGGATCACCAAGGGCAAGGCCACCTGATCGAGCCAAGGATCAAAGGTCTGAAGCGCTGCGGCTTGGGGCGGATCATCGCGGATGGCGAGGGCGTAGTCCAAGAACCGCTGACCAAATTCATGCGGGCATTTGTAAAAGAAAAAGCCCGCGTTGAAATAGAGGTAGCGGCGCCAATATTCGTCCGGTTGATCGAGATCGAGCGTGGTTTCAAACTCCAGCCCGAATTTGTCATAGAGCGATTTCCAAATCTCGCCATAACCCGGTCCGTACAGTTCGATTTGCGGCCAGGTGCCTTCGACCTTTTGACTGGCGCAGGGACGGTCAAAATCGAACGGCACTTCGGAAACTGGCCCGGTGATCAGCGTGTCACTGTCGAAAAACACGAAAGGCTCGCCCTTGGGCAGGGCAAACAGCGCCTCGATTTTATTGCCATAGGGGTAGGCCTGGCCGAAATGGCGCGATTCAAACGGCAGGATCTCCGCATCAAGGCGTTTGAACGCCTCCAGCGCATCGGATTGTTTCATCCGCGGATCGCCATTCCAAAGCGCGCCCGGTTGCGGTTCGGCGATGAACAGCCGACCTTTGAATTCCGGGTCCGAGGCACGCAAAGAGGCCGCGAACAGCAAAGCCTCATACATCAATCGGCCACTCTGGCCGACGACGACAATATTGAACGGAACGGGATTTTGAGGCTTACTGGTCATACGCACTACTTTGATCTGATCGGGAGGACACCTGTTCGTTGGAGTATAAGGTGGTTCGTTGTGTATCAAAAGGTGCTAATTCCCTTGTTTGCAAAAGGATTGTTTCCATGAGGCCCGTCATCGCCACTCTTCTGCTTTTCGCGGCCACCTTTGGGGCCCACACCCCCGCAATGGCTGAAAATTTCACCACAGCGGCGGAAGTTAAGCCGATTTTGCAAGCGACCAAACCGCAATGGGTCGCCGTGCGCAGCTATGACGGCCAAGACCTTTTGTATTTCACCAATCTTTTGTCGTGGCGTTGTGGGGTGAGCGAGATTTTCTATGCGGTCAATGGTGGTGACATGGTGCCGTTTCAGGCCGAACCTTGTTACATGGACAGCGCGCAACCCAACGCCCTGAAGGCCGAGAGCCTCGACAGTATTTTGGTGATGTTCGCGCCGGGATCGGTGCAAACCGTGTCGGTGAATGTGATCTTTGACGATGGCACATCCGATCAGGCGCACTATGAGCGCAAGGCGATCGAGATTCAGTAGCGCGATTTCGTGTGCGCAGCACGTCGGTCCGAAAATTCACCATCGCCCGCCAACTGCGTGGCATGGCTTTGACGTCAGAGCCAAATCCCGGCGGCCTCGGTTTGGCCGCCGGATTGATAAATGCATGGTCTGTTTCCTGACTGGCGCAGTCAAGCTGTGGATTTTCATTGTCTAATGGGGTGTTTTCCATCACTTTATAGTAAAGTGATTGGAAATTTCTATCATGCTGGACAAGCTCGACATGTTTATCGCGGTGGCGCGCGAACATCATTTTGGCCGCGCCGCCGTGAGCCTCGGCATCACCCAACCGACGCTCTCGGCGGGGATCAAACAGTTGGAGGATCAACTGGGGGTGCAACTGATCTTTCGCGGTTCGCGCTATGGCGGGTTGACACCGGAGGGCACGCGGGCCTTGGATTGGGCGCGGCGGATCACGGGCGACGCGCGACAGTTGCGCGAGGAGATGCGCTCGACCCGGCATGGCCTGTCCGGTCAGCTTCGCATTGCGGTGATCCCAACGGCGCTGAACCTGGTTGCCAAATTGGCCGATGCGGTCAGTCGCAAACACCCGAAAGTGCGCTTTGTCATCCTGTCGCGCCCCTCACGGGATATTTTGGCGATGTTGGAGAATTTCGAGATCGACGCGGGCCTGTCTTATCTGGACAACGAACCGATGGGCCGGGTCGAAACCGAGGCCTTGGGGCAGGAGCGCCTGGTGCTGGTTTGCGCCAAGACATCGCCCTTTGCCAGCCGTACAGAAGTGGACTGGGGTGAGCTGAATGGGCAAAAACTGGCGCTGATGACACCGGACATGCAAAACCGCCGGATCATCAACCAGGCTTTCATGCGCGCGGGCATCGCCCCCGAAGCGCAAATCGAATCCAACTCGATCCTTGCCCTGATCGCCAATGTGGCGGCGGGGGAGTGGATCACGGTCCTGCCCGATGACATCGCGCGGTTTTTGGCCGAGGGCAAGGGGCTGTCCTTGGTGCCGATGAGCGGCACAGAGGGACGGGAGAGCCATACTGTTGGCCTCGTCGTGCCGCAGCGCGCGCCCCACACACCAGTGATCGAGGCACTTTTGGCCGAGGCGCGGCGGATGCGGGGGGAAACAGGGGCACGTTGATAGGAAGTTTCTATCAGTTAACGGAATAGCGATATTGACCTTTTGTGTGTCGCTCGGGTTTTGTGGTGGAAATGACCAAAGAGGCCAGCCATGCGCACCCGAATGCCAGCCCAGTCCGATCTGACGCCGCCTGACGTGACAGACATCGAAGCCGTGATCCGCCCGTTTTTGGCGCTCGAAGGCCCGCTCTTGCCAATGCTGCACGCGCTGCAAGAGGCCTATGGTTATGTCCCCGAGAGCGCTTACGCGCCGCTCTGTGCCGCGCTGAACATCACCCGCGCCGAACTCAAAGGCGTGCTGTCGTTTTACCATGATTTTCGCACCCGCCCGTCGGGCAAACATGTGTTGAAAATCTGCCGTGCCGAGGCCTGTCAGGCGATGGGCGCGACGGCCATGGCGGATCGGTTGTTGAAAAAACTGGGTCTGGAGTGGCACGGCACCACCGCCAATGGCGCGGTCACCGTTGAGCCGGTCTATTGCCTTGGTCTTTGCGCCTGCGCCCCCGCCGCGATGGTGGACGGCAAGGTGATCGGTCGGGTCGGTGACGCGCGTTTGGATACGGTTTTGGCGGAGGTTGGTGCATGAAAATCTATGTCCCCATGGACAGCGCCGCCAAGGCGCTGGGTGCCGATGACGTGGCCGGGGTGTTGGCTGCCGAGGCGCAAAAGCGCGGCCTTGAGGTCGAGATCATCCGCAACGGTACGCGCGGCATGATCTGGCTTGAACCGCTTGTTGAGATTGAGAAAGACGGCGTGCGTCAGGCCTATGGTCCGATTGCCCCCACCGATGTGGGCGCGCTTTTGGACGGTCGCGTTGACACGCATGGCTCGGTTGAAGACATCCCGTTTTTCGCCCGCCAAACCCGCCTGACCTTTGCTCGCTGCGGCCTCACCGATCCGCTTTCCATCGCGGATTATGAGGCCCATGGGGGGCTTGAAGGTCTCAAACGTGCGATTGCCATGTCGCAAGACGCGATCATTGATGAGGTCAAACTCTCCGGTCTGCGCGGACGTGGCGGCGCGGGCTTTCCGACCGGGATCAAATGGGACACCGTGCGCTTGGCCCATGCGCCGCAAAAATACATCGTCTGCAATGCGGACGAGGGCGACAGCGGCACCTTTGCCGACCGGATGATCATGGAAGGCGACCCGTTCACCCTGATCGAAGGCATGACCATCGCCGGGATCGGCTGTGGCGCCACCAAAGGTTATATCTACATTCGCTCCGAATACCCGGACGCCATCGCCGTCATGTCCCGTGCGGTCGAGATTGCGCGCGCCGCGGGCGTTTTGGGCGTGGACATTCTGGGGTCGGGCAAGGCGTTTGACATGGAGGTCCGCACCGGGGCCGGAGCCTATGTGTGCGGCGAAGAGACCTCGTTGCTCAACTCGCTCGAAGGCAAACGCGGCGTGGTCCGCGCCAAGCCGCCTTTGCCCGCGTTGGAGGGGTTCCTCGGTCGCCCCACTGTGGTGAACAACGTAATTTCTCTGGCAACTGTGCCAGTGATCTTTGCCAAGGGCGCGGAGCATTACGCGAGCTTCGGTCTGGGGCGCTCAAAAGGCACGATGCCGATCCAGATTGCAGGAAATGTGAAATTTGGTGGCCTGTTTGAGACCGCTTTCGGCATGCCGTTGGGCGAATTGGTCAACACAGTCGCGGGCGGCACCGCCACTGGGCGGCCTGTCAAAGCGGTGCAAGTTGGCGGACCTTTGGGGGCCTATCTGCACCCGGATCAGTTTGACACGCCCTTTGGCTATGAAGAATTCGACGGGCAAAAGGCGCTCATCGGTCATGCCGGGATTGTGGTGTTTGATGACAGCGCCGACATGTTGTCGATGGCACGGTTTGCGATGGAATTTTGTGCGGTGGAAAGCTGTGGCAAATGCACGCCCTGCCGGATCGGTGCGGTGCGCGGTGTTGAGACGATTGACCGAATTGCCGAAGGCGACACAGGCGCAATCGAATTGCTCACCGATCTTTGCGAGGTGATGACCGATGGCTCGCTGTGCGCCTTGGGCGGGTTCACGCCCTTTCCGGTGATGTCGGCACTGCGACATTTCCCCGAAGATTTCGCCCCGCAAAAGGAGGCCGCAGAATGAAAGATTTCATCATCCCCGGACAGAATGACGCGTGGGGCAATGGCATTCAGGATGAGACAGATCGCGGCACTCCGGCGCACACCGGCGCGCCCGTGACGCTGACCATCGACGGTATGGAGATCACCGTGCCTGCGGGCACATCGGTGATGCGCGCGGCCTCCGAACTGGGCATCCAAGTGCCGAAACTTTGCGCCACCGACAGTCTTGAGGCCTTTGGCTCCTGCCGTCTTTGCGCGGTCGAAATCGAAGGGCGTCGCGGCACACCCGCGTCGTGCACCACACCGGTTCACGCCGGGATGACGGTCCACACTCAGACCCCGAAACTGCGCAAGCTGCGTAAGGGGGTGATGGAGCTTTACATCTCGGATCACCCGCTCGATTGCCTGACCTGTGCCGCCAACAATGATTGCGAATTGCAGGATATGGCCGGGGCCGTGGGCCTGCGCGATGTGCGCTATAAAGCACCGGAAAGCGCGCCACTGGCCAACCATTTCGAAGCGCGCGACACCTCAGGCGCGGCCAATCCCGAATGGTTGCCGAAAGACGACAGCAACCCGTATTTCACCTATGACGCCTCCAAATGTATCGTCTGCAACCGCTGTGTGCGGGCCTGCGAAGAGGTTCAGGGGACATTTGCCCTGACCATCGAAGGGCGCGGCTTTGACAGCCGCGTTGCGGTCGGGGCGGAAAATTTCATGGCCTCCGATTGCGTGTCCTGTGGCGCCTGTGTTCAGGCCTGCCCAACCGCGACCTTGCAGGAAAAA
The DNA here is from genome assembly GCF_000299875.1 of Celeribacter baekdonensis B30. Taxonomy (GTDB): domain Bacteria; phylum Pseudomonadota; class Alphaproteobacteria; order Rhodobacterales; family Rhodobacteraceae; genus Celeribacter; species Celeribacter baekdonensis_A. The sequence continues at coordinate 446,054 of NZ_AMRK01000003.1, read as the reverse complement.
TCCGTCATTGAACTCGGCACGCCGGATCGGTCCGTTGTCACCACCTGCGCCTATTGTGGTGTTGGCTGTAGCTTTAAGGCGGAGATGCAGGGCGATCAATTGGTTCGCATGGTGCCCTATAAACATGGCAAGGCGAACCGGGGTCATTCCTGTGTCAAAGGCCGGTTTGCCTATGGCTATGCCTCGCATTCGGACCGCATCCTCAACCCGATGATCCGCGACAGCGTCGATCAGCCGTGGAAAGAGGTGTCTTGGGAGGAGGCGCTTGACTTTGCCGCCAAGAAACTCGTCGGGCTTCAGGCCAAATACGGCCAAAAGAGCATTGGCGTGATCACCTCGTCGCGCTGCACCAATGAGGAAACCTATCTGGTGCAAAAACTCACCCGCGCGGTGTTTGGCAACAACAACACCGACACCTGCGCGCGCGTCTGCCATTCACCGACAGGCTATGGGTTAGGCCAAACATTCGGCACCTCCGCCGGGACACAGGATTTTGATTCCGTTGAGAAATCCGATGTGATCATCGTCATTGGCGCGAACCCGACGGATGGCCACCCGGTTTTTGCCTCGCGCCTGCGCAAACGCTTGCGTCAAGGGGCGAAACTGATCGTGGTGGACCCACGCCGGATCGACCTTTTGCACACGCCACATATGGGCGAGGGCCATCATTTGCCACTCAAACCCGGCACCAATGTTGCCGTGGTCTCGGCCCTCTCGCATGTCATCGTGACCGAAGGGCTGATGGATGAGGCGTTTATCAAAGCGCGCTGTGATCTCGACGCGTGGGAGGATTACAAAGCCTTTATCAGTGAAGATCGACACGCACCCGAAGCCACAGAGGCGCTCACCGGCGTGCCGGCCGCGACCCTGCGGGATGCGGCGCGGGCCTTTGCGACGGGGGGCAATGGCGCGATCTATTATGGGCTTGGCGTTACCGAACACTCTCAGGGTTCGACCACAGTGATGGCCATCGCCAACCTTGCGATGATGACCGGCAACATTGGCCGCGAGGGCGTGGGCGTGAACCCGCTGCGCGGTCAAAACAACGTCCAGGGGTCATGTGATATGGGCTCTTTCCCGCATGAATTTCCGGGCTACCGCCATGTGCACGGCGATGAGGTGCGGCAGATGTTTGAACAGGTCTGGGGGGTGTCTTTGGACGCGGAACCGGGCTTGCGCATTCCGAATATGTTGGACGCGGCGGTCGATGGCACCTTTAAGGGTCTGTATTGTCAGGGCGAAGACATCCTGCAATCCGACCCCGACACCAAACATGTGGCGGCTGGTCTGGCGGCGATGGACTGTGTCATCGTGCACGATCTGTTCCTCAATGAGACCGCCAATTACGCCCATGTGTTCTTGCCGGGATCGACGTTCTTGGAAAAAGACGGCACATTCACCAACGCCGAACGCCGGATCAACCGGGTGCGCAAAGTCATGGCACCGAAAAACGGCTATGCCGATTGGGAAGTCACCCAAATGCTGGCCAATGCCGTGTTAAAAGAAACCGGCGGCGCGCGCTGGACCTACACCCATCCGGCGGAAATCATGGATGAGATCGCCGACACAACACCGTCTTTTGCCGGTGTGGACTATGCGCTTTTGGAGGCCGAAGGCTCGGTGCAATGGCCCTGTAACGAGGAGCATCCGATTGGGACGCCCCTGATGCATGTGGATGGGTTCATGCGCGGCAAGGGGCGGTTCATCGTCACCGAATATATCCCGACCGACGAGAAAACCGGACCGCGCTTTCCGCTGTTGCTGACCACCGGGCGGATTCTGAGCCAATATAACGTTGGCGCGCAAACCCGGCGGACGGAGAATTCGCTTTGGCATGACCAAGACCTGTTGGAAATCCATCCGCATGACGCCGAAAATCGTGGACTCAAGGATGGCGATTGGGTGCGCTTGGCGTCGCGGTCGGGCGAAACGTCGCTGCGCGCCAAAGTGACGGATCGGGTTAGCCCCGGCGTGGTCTATACCACCTTCCACCACCCCGACACACAGGCCAATGTCATCACCACGGAGTATTCCGATTGGGCGACCAATTGCCCGGAATACAAGGTGACGGCGGTGCAGGTCGCGGCGTCCAACGGACCGAGCGACTGGCAGCAAACCTATTCGGCTCAGGCGGAAAAATCCCGTCGGATTGCGGCGGCTGAATGAGCGAAGTCACCATCTCCAAGTCCGGGGCCGCCATGGCCGTAGACGCCCTGCCGGAGGAGCAACCCGTGGCGCTGGTGTTCAATGGCTCGACGGCGGCGGTGATGATGGCATCGCCCTTTGATCTGCCGGATTTTCTGCGCGGATTTGCCCGTTCTGAAGGCATCGTGAAAGGGGCGGGTGAGGTCACGGAGGTGGTGGCCCTCCGCCATGAGACGGGCTTTGAGGTCCGTGGGCGCATCCCTGAAGATCGCTCCGAGGCGATGGATGCGCGCCGTCGTGCGGCGGTTGGTCCCGTTGGCTGCGGCCTGTGCGGCATCGACAGTCTGGCGCAGGCGAGTGCCTTTCCCGGACAAGTCGCACCGATGGAACCGGGGCTGATGGATCACGCCCGCGCGGCGCTTACGGCGTTGACTGCCGGACAGAAACGGCGCGAAGACGTGGGCGCGATGCATGCGGCGGGGTTTTTTGATGCCTCGGGATTGGTGGCGCTGCGCGAAGATGTTGGGCGGCACAATGCTTTGGACAAACTGATCGGTGCGCTTGAAACCCGCGATCTCACCAAAGGCGCGGTGTTGATCACCTCGCGGCTTTCGGTCGATTTGGTGCAAAAATGCGCGCGCGTCGGCGTGCCCGGATTGTTCAGCCTCTCAAGCCCGACCCGCGCAGCGGTCAATTTGGCCGGGCGTTGTGGCATGACGCTTTGCGTGATCCGGCGCGAGGCGATTGTGACCTATTCCACTGCGCAGACAGGAAAGGAAACCGTGCTGTGACCAATGATAAAATGATCTTGATGGCCAATCAAATTGCTGCGTTTTTCAACACCCAACCGGGGGCGGATCAGTCCAAAGGCGTGGCGCAGCACATCAAAGATTTTTGGGAGCCGCGGATGATTGCGCAACTGCGCGCTTATCTGGCCGAGGGCGGGCAGGGGCTTGATCCGTTGGTGATTGAGGCCGCAACACAGGTGTGATGCGGCCCCCAAATATTACATCCGCGCGGCGTGCCAGGCGACGTGATCGGCCAGAAAGGTGGAGATAAAATAGTAGCTGTGATCATAGCCCTCCTGCATCCGCAGGGTGAGCTTTTGACCTTTCGCGTCACAGATCGCTTGCAGCAACTCGGGCTTCAACTGGCCTTCCAGGAAATTATCCCCGGTACCTTGATCGACCAAAATATCCGGCACAGAGGCACCATCTTCGATCATAGCGCAGGCATCATACTGACGCCAAGTGTTCCGGTCCGCACCGATATAGCCGGTCAACGCCTTTTCACCCCACGGGCAATTCAGCGGCGAGACGATCGGCGAAAAGGCCGAGACGGATTTGAACCGATCCGGGTTGCGCAGCGCGATGGTCAGCGCGCCGTGCCCGCCCATCGAGTGACCCGTGATGCCCTGACGCGCCATGTCGGCGGGGAAATGCGCCGCGATCAGATCGGGCAATTCACTTTCGATATAGGCCTGCATCCGGTAGTTTTTTGCGAAAGGCTCCTCGGTCGCATTGACATAAAACCCCGCGCCCAGACCAAAATCATAGGCCCCATCGGCATCGTCCGGCACCCCCTCGCCACGAGGCGAGGTGTCGGGGGCGACGAAAATCACGCGATGTTCGGCACAAGCCGCACGAAACTCGCCTTTTTCGGTAACATTGGCATGGGTGCAGGTCAGGCCCGACAGGTACCAAAGCACCGGGAGTTTTTCTCCCGGCGCGTGATCTGGCACGAAAACGGAAAAGGTCATTTCCGTTCCGGTCTCGGTGGACGGGTGGGTGTAAACCCCCTGCGTGCCACCGAAGGCCTTGTTGGTTGAAACGGTTCCAAGCGTCATCAGAACACCACGACGGAACGGATCGACTTGCCCGCATGCATCAGATCAAAGCCTTTATTGATCTCATCCAAGGTCAGAACATGGGTGATCATCGGGTCGATTTCGATCTTGCCGTTCATGTACCAATCGACGATTTTCGGTACATCGGTCCGGCCTTTCGCGCCACCGAAGGCGGAGCCTTGCCACACACGACCGGTGACCAATTGGAACGGGCGGGTTGAGATTTCCTTGCCTGCTTCCGCCACGCCGATCACGGTCGACACGCCCCAACCCCGGTGACAGGCCTCAAGCGCTTGGCGCATCACGGTGGTGTTGCCGGTGCAGTCAAAGGTGTAATCCGCGCCGCCGTCGGTCAGCTCAACAAGGTGTTGAACGATGTCGCCTTCGACTTTGAGCGGGTTGACGAAATGGGTCATGCCAAAGCGTTTGCCCCATTCCTCTTTGTCGTCATTGATGTCGACGCCGATGATTTTATCTGCGCCAACCATCCGCGCCGCTTGCAACACGTTCAGGCCGATACCGCCCAAACCGAACACGATCACGTTCGATCCGACTTCGACCTTGGCCGAATTGGTCACAGCGCCGACACCCGTGGTCACGCCGCAGCCGATGTAACAGGCTTTGTCAAACGGGGCGTCTTCGCGGATTTTCGCCAGCGCGATTTCCGGCAGAACGGTGAAGTTCGAAAACGTCGAACAGCCCATGTAGTGATACAGCGTTTCGCCTTTGTAGCTGAACCGCGAGGTGCCGTCGGGCATCAGGCCTTTGCCTTGGGTGGCGCGGATCGAGGTACAGAGGTTGGTTTTGCCTGAGAGGCAAGATTTACATTCGCGACACTCGGGCGTGTAGAGCGGGATGACGTGATCGCCGGGCTTTACGGACTTAACCCCCGCGCCGACTTCGCGCACAATGCCCGCGCCTTCGTGACCCAAAACGCAAGGGAACAATCCCTCGCTGTCCAGCCCGTCGAGGGTGTAGGCGTCGGTGTGGCAAATGCCGGTCGCCATGATTTCAACCAAAACCTCGCCGGCCTTCGGGCCTTCAAGGTCAAGTTCTACGATTTCCAACGGTTTTTTGGCCTCAAAGGCCACGGCTGCGCGCGTTTTCATGGGGTCTCCTTACGGGGCGAAGTGTCTATCGCGTTATATCACAAGGGCACGATGCGTGAGCTTTGGCCCGCACATCGGAAATGAGAAGATTTCCCCATATTTCATGGGAAAATCGTCCTGTTTACGTTGCGGCAAAAAGCCTCTGAGGTCAAACGCTTGGGGGTCATTTTTTGCACAAAAGGGGTGTGTTTTTTCACCCCTATTTCGGCCTTGACCCCAGGTGATCCGGTAGAGGTCAAAAGCCGCGCGATCTTGTTGCTGTTCTCGGCTTTGATCTGGCGTTAAAAGAGGGGGATGAATGACCCATTTTCCAGTCTCAAGACGCTTTTGGACACGCCGTTTGACACGATCATCGACGTGCGCGCGCCCTTGGAATTTGCCGAGGATCATATCCCCGGTGCGATCAATTTGCCCGTTTTGAACGACCGTGAACGCGCCGAAGTGGGCACGATTTACAAACAAAAATCGCCGTTTTTGGCCCGCAAACTTGGTGCTGCCATGGTCGCGCGCAATGCCGCCACTCATATCGAAGGGCCGCTTGCGGACAAGAATGGCGGCTGGCAACCGCTGGTTTATTGTTGGCGCGGCGGGCAAAGATCGAACTCGTTTGCCTCGATTTTAAAGCAAATCGGCTGGCGGGTTGAGGTGTTGGAGGGTGGCTATAAAACATGGCGCAGGCTGGTGGTGGAGGCGCTTTATGATCACGCTCTGCCCTATCGGATCGTCTTGTTGGATGGCAATACGGGGACTGCAAAAACGGATATTCTTCAAAGGGTTGCCTCAAAGGGTGGGCAGGTTTTAGACCTCGAAGGACTGGCCCGTCATCGCGGGTCTATTTTTGGCGCGATGGGCACGCAGCCGTCGCAAAAAGGCTTTGAAACCGCGCTGGCCACTGCGCTCGCTGCGCTTGACCCGAGCCGCCCGGTTTTGGTCGAGGCGGAAAGTTCACGCATCGGGGCGCGCAACCTGCCCTCCATGCTTTGGGCCGCCATGTGTGATGCCCCGCGGATCGAGGTAAACGCCACGCTGGCCGCGCGGGCCGGGTATCTGGCCGAAGCCTACGCCGACCTTGTCGCGGATCGCGATCAGATGGATCAGCGCCTGGATCAGCTTGTGCCGTTGCAGGGCTATGAGCGCATTGATGCGTGGCGGGCGATGGCGCAGACCGGGGCCTTTGTCGATTTGGCGGAGGCGTTGATGGCGCATCATTACGATCCGCGCTACGAAAAAGCCCGTGCCCGCTATGCCCATGAGGTTTTGGAGCAGGTCGATCTTTTGGACATGAGCGAGACCGCACGGCAGGCGGCGGCCGAGCGGATCATCGCGAGGCTCAATACGCTCTGAACGGCTCACTCTGTCACAGACAGCAGCCCCGAAGTCTCTGTGATTTCTCCAATGATCGCTGAGGGATAGCCTGCATCGCGCAATGCACTGAGGAGTTTCTCGGCCCGCATTGGCGACACGGTGGCCAACAGTCCGCCCGCCGTTTGCGGATCAAACAACAGATCGGCGCGGGCGGTTTCTGGCCCTTGATATTCTGCGGCATAGGCGCGGTTGGCGGGAAAAATGGTCGAGCGCATCCCGGATTTCGCCAGCGTCAAAGCCCCCGGCAATAGCGGTACATCCACGAGGCGCAAATGCGCGCCAACCTGTGAGGCGCGGCAGATCCCAAGCAAATGCCCAGCCAATCCAAATCCGGTCACATCGGTCATCGCATGGGCCGCATTTAAAATCCGCGAGGCGGCGCCCGAGCTTTGCACCATCGAGGCATAGGCCCGTTCCATGTCGCGGCCATGGGCCTGCATCGCCATGTCCGCCGCCAACATCACACCCGTGCCAATCGGTTTGGTCAGAATGATCTGATCGCCCGGACGCGCGCCTTTGAGGGTAATAGGACGATCCAAAAGCCCGGTGACGGTAAAGCCCATCGACAGTTCCGCCCCCATAGATGTATGCCCGCCGATAATCTGCGCACCCTCTGCGGTAAAGACGTCCTGCGCCGCCTGCATGATCTCAGTGAGCCAACGTTCCTGTAACGCGGCGCTCAGAGGCGGTAGGGTGATCGTCGCCAAAACCGCCTGAGGTGCTGCCCCCATCGCCCAGATGTCACCCAGTGCATGGGTGGCGGTGATCCGGGTCATCAACACCGGATCGGTGACAAAGCTGCGCAGGTGATCGACCGAGGCCACTTGCCAGGTGTCGCCATGGGTCAAAATCGCGGCATCATCGCCGGGCAAATGCAGAACGTCACCGCGATCTGGGTGCGGGTCTGTGCCGTCCGAGGCGTGCAAAACGCGGGTCAAAATATCGCCCCCGACCTTGGCACCGCACGCGCCGCACATCGGCTTTTTGCCCTCCACCTCATCGCGCAGTCCCAAGGCCACGCTGTCTGGCAAAGGCTTTGCGGTCATCGGATCTAAGTCTTTGAGTTTCGACATGAATGCGAGATCAATATGGTTCTTCCACCGCCACATCACTGGTCCAGACATACGGATGCCAGCCTTATCGGCAAGCGCCGATTTCGACCCCAATGAGATCAGTTTGAGATAGTCGTTTTGCGGATGATAGGTGTGCAGATCGGCGCGCTCGGCGGGCTCCGATAAAAGTGCGCGCAGGTTGTAGAACAACACCGGGGCCTGCCGCACGGCGAACACCCCGGCTTTGGGACGTGGCGCATGGGCCATATGGGCGCAATCGCCCGCTGCTAAGATCATAGGGTCGGAGCTTTGCAAGCTCGGGCCAACGGTGACAAAGCCCTCGCTCAGATCAAGCCCGGTCTGTGCCAACCAATCATAAGGCCGCGCACCCGCCGCCCCCAAGGTAAAGTGGGAAGGCAGGGTGGACCCATCGCCAAGGATGATCGTCTCCGGGCCAATTTTGTCCACCTCGCACTGCGGGCGCAGGACGACGCCGGATGTCGCCAATGCCTCCAAGAGGGCGCGGCGGGTGCTGCGGCGCAACTCTGACAGGATCTCGCTGCGGTCGATCAGGGTGACTTTGGCCGAAGGGACCGCGCGCAAGGCATGGGCCATCGCCATGGCCAATTCCGCGCCTGCCACGCCGCCACCGATCACCGCCACCTCAGGCACCACCTCGCCGCGCAATGCGCGGGCGCGAAACGCGTGCCACCGGCTGGCGAAGGCCTCAAGTGGCTTGGCGGCGATGCCATGATCAGCAAAGCCCGGCAGATCGGGCATGGCGGAGGTGATGCCGATGTCGATGGAGGCGACATCATAGGCGATGGGGGGGCGGCCATCGACATGGATCAGCCTGGCCGCGCGATCAATGCCACTGGCGCGCCCCAAAACCGCCCGCGCCCCGGCAAACCGCGCTAAACGCAACAGGTCAAGTTCCAAATCCTGCCGTTGATAATGACCGGCGACAAACCCCGGCAACATGCCGGAATAGGCGGCAATCGCGCCGGGGTTGATCACCGTGACGCGCACACCGGGCAGGGGCTTCATGCCCCACCGTTTGAGGATCAACGCATGGGTGTGGCCGCCACCAATCAGGACCAAATCACGAGTGAGGGGAAGCTCTTGCATGGCGGAGTCCGTTCTGTTCGTTTGGGGGAATCTGGTCTGATCCGGGCGTCTTGGCAAGGGTGCTGGACGCCGCAGTCTGATCGTGACACCATCCGGCTATGCAGATGCAGCACAGACAGTCCCGAACAGACAATCCCAAACAGAGACCCCAGCCATGACACAACTGGACCAGATGCGCCGGCAAGCCCGCGAGATTTTCCTCACAGGTGTCGCGAGCGCCGATCCCGCCCATGCCGTTGAAGACGCCCTCAAGGGACGGAGGTTCAACGCGCCTTTGATCATCGCGGTTGGCAAGGCGGCGCGCAGCATGGCCGAGGCGGCGATGCGTCAGGTCGATGCGGCGCGGGTGATCGTGGTGACCAATTACGAGAATGCGAGGCCGCTGGAGGGGGCCGAGATGCGCGCGGCGGCACATCCGGTGCCTGATTTTGAAGGCGCGCGGGCGGCGCTTTTGATCGAGGATGCGCTGGCCCATGCCAAGGGCGACGTTTTGGCGTTGATTTCGGGCGGCGGATCGGCGCTTTTGCCCGCCCCCGTGCCCGGCGTCTCACTTGAGGATAAGGCGGAGGTCAATCGGCTTTTGCTGGGTTCGGGCGCGGATATTGTGGCGATGAATCTGGTGCGCCAACAGTTATCTCGACTCAAAGGCGGCGGTTTTTTGCGCGCCGCGGCGCCCTCGAAAGTGACGGCGCTGTTGCTGTCGGACGTGGTCTCTGATGATCTGCGTGCCATTGCCTCGGGGCCGACGGTTTCGCCCATTGGCACCCGCGAAGACGCGGTCGAGATGCTGCAAGGGCTTGATCTGTGGGACAAATTGCCCACCGCCGTGGTGGAGTATCTGGCGCGGCCACGTCCCGATCTTGGGCCTTTGCCCGAGAGTGAGGTGGCGTTGATTGGGTCGAATAAAATATCAGTGGCGGCCATGGCCCGCGCGGCGGGGGGCGGCGCGGCACAGGGCGTTCATGTCTTTCCTGTCCCGCTTGAGGGCGATGTCGCAGAGGCGGCGCGCACCATTGTTGAGAGCGCGATCGAGCCGGGGATTTTCCTGTTTGGTGGCGAAACCACGGTGAAACTGACCGGAGACGGCATGGGCGGGCGCAACCAGGAACTGGCGCTGCGCGTGGCGGTTTTGGCCGAAGAACAGGGGCTGAAAGACTATGTGTTTCTCTCTGGCGGCACGGATGGGCGCGATGGTCCGACAGATGCGGCGGGCGGTATCGTTGACCCCGGCACGCTGGATCGGATGCGGGCCTCTGGGCTTGATCCGCAAGATGTTCTGGCCCGCAATGACAGCTATCACGGGCTAGAGGCCGCAGGGGATTTGTTGCAAATCGGGGCGACCGGAACGAATGTGGCCGACCTTCAGGTGTTGATCCGGGGGGGAGGGGGCTCAGATGTCGCTGATGTGGAGTACATGCGGAAGAGGAAAAGCGACCATTTGTTTGGTGCATAACATACGATGGCTTTGAGTCATTTTGGTTAATCCAGCGCGACGTGAGAATTGGTGCGAAGCACTCAAACCTGCGCTTCGGCTGTGATTGTCTTAGGTTTCAGGATAGGGTTATCATGAGGTCATTCTACTATAGGGTGGCTCGGGTACGACAAGGATGGCGGCCATGGCGATGATTGCCGACGCGGATGATTTCTTTACCAAGGGATGTGGTCGATGCGACCGTTTCGCGACACCGGAGTGTTCGATCCGGTTATGGATCGACGGGCTGAATGATCTGCGCCACATTTGCCGCGATGTGGGACTGAAAGAAACCGTGAAATGGGCGCATCCCACCTATATGCATGCTGGCCGCAACATCGCAATTTTAACCGCATTTAGGGGCGACTTCAGGCTGAGCTTCATGAACCCCGGCTTATTGGCAGACACCGAAGGCGTGCTGGAGCGGCAGGGACCGAACAGCCAAACGCCGGGAATGATCCGCTTTAGCGATGTCGCGCAGGTTCGCGCCATGGAGCCGGTGATACGAGCCTATCTGAGGCAGTTGATGGTTCATGCCGAGGCAGGCACGAAACCACCTAAAGTAGACCGCGAGATCGACATGCCGGATGAACTGACCGAGGCGCTGGATGCCGATCCTGAGCTGGCCGAGGCGTTTCATGCACTGACACCAGGCCGGCAGAAAAGCTATATGTTCAACCTCAATCAGGCAAAGCAATCCGCGACCCGGATGGCCCGGATAGAGAAATTCCGTGATAAAATATTGGCAGGCAAGGGCGCGATGGACCGTTAAGGGCGGCACCCTTACGGAAATGGGTATGACAGAATTGCGCAAAAGCGGCACTTGCTGCCAGTGCAACGAAGGACCGGTTCGTTCGCAGACCGGACCTTTAGATAGACAGCAAAGACCGTTCGACCTGGCTCAACGGTCAAATGCAAAGCCATAGATCAATTGCCGCAACCCGATGGCCGCGCCGATGATGATGGCGATGATGGTCACGGGGGCGGAGAAGGCCAGAACGGAAAAGGCCGAAAGGCCTTGGCCGACGGTGCAGCCAAAGCCGACCACGGCACCGACGCCCATCAAAGCCGCACCGCCGATTTGGCGTTTCAATTCGCGCGGGTCTTCGCAGGCTTCCCAACGGAACTGGCCTTTGATCAGCGAACCGATGGCCGCGCCCAAAAGCACCCCGATGACCGAGCCGACACCAAAGCCGGGCGAGGAGGCCGACGAGGTCATCAGGTAAAACAACGTGTCACCAATGGGGGCGGAGAAGGTGTGGGAGGCGACGGGTTCGGCCTCGAAAGTGGCCAGAGAGAGCCAGCTTGTCCCAGCCCAACCAGAGACGATGGCCAGACCCACCGCGCTTCCCCAGAGGATCAAGCGCCGCTGTGCGCGAAAGGCACGAGACGAGAGGGCGAGGGTGAGGATGGCAAGACCTGCGACAATCCCCGTGGCCACGGTCGGCAGGCCAAACGCCCCTGAAACCGCATGGGCAAAGCCGGGCAGGGCGGAGGCCGGGCGGGGCGGAAACAGGGTGACACGCAATTCGGCCAGTGGGCCATTGAGCGCGACATATGTCGCCAGCCCCATGACCAAAACAATGACGAAATTGCGCAGATCGCCACCGCCCAAACGCGCCAAGGCGCCAAAGCCGCAATTGCCCGCCAGCGCCATGCCATAGCCAAACATCAGGCCTCCGGTGATTGAGGCCATGGGATACCATTTAAGGGCCAAATAGGGCGACATGGCGGGATCGAACAGGCCAAAGCCGATGAGGGTGAAGGTGCCAATCAAGGCCACACCAAGCGCCACGCCCCATTGCCGGGCGCGCAAATCGGAGCCTTGATACAGGGCGTCTTCAATGGCGCCCATGGAGCAAAACCGCCCCAAACGCGCGGCCAGCCCCAAGACGAGGCCACCGGCACCACCGATCAGAGCTGCAAGCAGCCCCGGGTCTAACAGATCGAACATGTCGTCTCCCTCCCTACGGGAGCGTGAAGGGGGCTTTAGCCGCGCTTCATTTTCCCGCCATCCACCGAACAGAACATGTCGTAGATGACTTCAAGGATGCGTTTGGGACGATCATCCGTCAAGGAATAGTAAATCGCTTTGCCGTCGCGCCGGGGCGTGACCAGACCTTCGAGACGCAGCCGGGCGAGTTGTTGGCTCACGGCGGCTTGGCGGGCGGACAGGAGGTCTTCCAACTCGGTGACGGATTTCTCGCCGGTGACCAGATGACACAAGATCATCAGGCGACCTTCATGCGAGAGCGCTTTCAAAAGCTGAGACGCGTCACAGGCAGAGGCCATCATGACGTCCATGTCATCTTCTGACATGTTCTCAGAAATTACCGGCAAAGGCGAATTCACTGTGTCCACCTCATTTGTCCTCTAGAAGGCGATGTCATCCATAATCGCGTCAATGCCCGCTTGGGCGCATTCCGCATCGAGATCTGGGCCTGGGGCACCAGAAACACCGATGCCAGCTACTATAGAGCCTGCTGCTTCAATCACAAGACCTCCCCCCAAAGCAAGCGGTTCTGTCAATTCGCGAATCCCGGCCATCATTTGTCCGGGTTCGGTCAGGCCACTGAGAGACATCGTATCGGTGCGAAAGGACACGGCGGTCCAGGCCTTGCGCCGGGCGGTTTCAAAGACGTGCAGCCCGGCATAGCGGTCGCGCAGATAGACCTGTGGACTGCCAAACCGATCCACCACCATGACGCCGACCTGATAGCCCGCCTCGCGACAGCTTTGCATCGCGGCCAAGGCGGCGGTTTGGGCGACCTCGGGTTTGAGCACTTTGAAGGTGACGAAGGCGTCGTCGCTGTCTTGAGCAAGGATTGGGGTTGCGAGGGTGCAAGTGGCTGTTATAGCTGCGAAAATAAAGTGTTTCATGGATCTCCTCCCGAGAGATTTAGGGCTTTGGTGCCTGTGTGGCGTGAACGGCCTCAACATCAAACTCACTGTGGTCGCGTAGGGTGATAGTCAACATCGCCCAAAACATTTCGTCACCGGCATAGCCTTCGATCCGCCCCTGTTCGATCCCGTCCTCCACGAGAACGAAAGTGGGCGTAAAGATCACCGGGCCTTTGAAGGTCAGGTCCTCTGGCAGTGGCGCGTGCAGATCGACCCGACGCAGAGGGGCGAATTTGCCCTCAGGCGTTTTGGGATAAATCTCAGAAATTTCCGCATCCCAGCGGGCGCAATAGGCACATCCGTCTTGCTCCACCATAACCAGTTCGGTGGCAAAGGCGGGGAGAATCGATACGATCAGGGCGGCGATTGACGCCAGAATTTTTGTCAACATATGTATACCAATTGACGGGTGCGACATAAACAACCTAATTTGAATATGTGAATGACACAAGTCACGGATCACTCATGAGCGGAGGAGGAGCTCCGCCATGCAGCCGCTCAAAGAGCCGATCTGGCAGTGGAGTCTTCATTCACATTAGGGAGGACTGAATGTTCGACGTTAATTTTATCTCGGCCCTTTTGGGCGGGTTGGTGGTGTTTTTCTCACCCTGTATCCTGCCGATCGTGCCGTTCTACCTGTCTTATATGGCGGGGGCTTCGATGGGGGAAATCAACGCCGAGGGCGATTTGGCCCCGGGCGTGCGCCGCCGGGCCGTGTTATCAAGTGTGATGTTTTCGCTCGGAATCATCACGGTCTTTGTGCTTTTGGGCGCGGCCGCTTTTTCTCTGTCGCAGGCGTTTCGCAGCCATCAGGACATCTTTCGCTTTGCCTCTGCCGCAATTGTCTTTGTCATGGGGCTGCATTTTTTAGGCATCATCCGAATCGGTTTTCTCAACCGCCAGTTCCAAATGCAGGCGGGAGATACCAAAAACATGAACATCTGGTCGTCCTATGTGGTCGGCCTTGCCTTTGCCGCCGGGTGGACGCCCTGTGTCGGGGGCGTTTTGGTCGGTGTGGTGATGATGGCGTCGAATGAATCGACGGCGATGCGCGGGCTGATCATGATGGTGGTGTTTGGGATCGGGATGACCGCGCCCTTTGTGGTGGCGGCGTTTTTCATTAAACCGTTTCTCAAATTCGCCGCAAAATTCCGCCGCCATTTGCCGAAAGTGGAAAAGGTGATGGGGCTGTTCCTGATCCTGTTCGCTCTGCTGATCGTCACAAATTCGGTCAATGTGATCGCGGCATGGCTTTTGGAAGCCTTCCCGAGCTTTGCTAAAATCGGATCAAAAGGGAGTCTTTAAAAATGATGAAAATCGCACGACGTACATTGATGGCCGCCACCCTCTCTGTACTCGCCTTTTCTCCCGCTCTGGCGTTTGAAATGGGTGACGACGGTCTGCATAAAACCCCGTGGCAGCGCGACACGTTCAAAGATCTGCGCGATGATTTGGCCGAAGCCAATGCGGAAGGAAAGCGGCTTTTGGTGATGATCGAACAGCGCGGCTGTATCTATTGCACCAAAATGCACGAAGAGGTTTACCCCGATCCCGAGATCACCAAGATGATCGAAGACAACTTTTTTGTCATTCAAATCAACATGTTTGGCGACGTCGATGTGACCGATTTTGATGGTGAGTCTTTGCCGGAAAAGGACATGGTGCAAAAATGGGGGGCGCTGTTCACGCCAACGAATCTCTATTTCCCCGAAGAGGTGCCCGAAGGCGTCTCCGCCAAGGATGCGGCGGTGGTGACCGTGCCCGGCGCCTTTGGCAAATACACCACGTTCAACATGATGGGTTGGGTGTTGGAACATGGCTATGAGGGCGATGAGCCGTTCCAAAAATACCATGCGCGTCAAGTGGTTCTCCAGCAAGAGGCGGGTCATTTGAATCTGACAGAATAGAGGGTATGATAGCGCTATACCTGCCGCAGCGCAGAAAAATTCGATTTTTTGAATTTGTTCTTGCCCTGCGACAAAATGGTGCGCTACGGTATCCAAAACCAGTACCGCAGATATGCGGAAGGTCGCACAGTTTAGGACATAAGTCTTTTGGGAGGAGACATGAAACGTATCGCAACTTGTTTTGTTGTGCTGGGCCTCACGGCAAGCGCAGCGATGGCCGAAGTGGCCCCGGGTAGCATTCAGTTTGAGGAAGGCGCAGTGGCGCAGTCTCTGACCGGCACCTCAGGCAACCCGGCCGAAGGCCGCACGATCATGACCACGAAATCCGTCGGCAACTGCGTGTCTTGCCACGCCGCCACAGACTATGCCGATGTGCCCTTTGCGGGCGAAGTCGGCCCGCTGTTGGACGGGGCAGGGTCGCGCTGGGACGAGGCGCAATTGCGCGGTCTGGTGGTCAATCCGAAAATGACGTTCGAAGGCACTGTGATGCCTGCCTTTTATAAGGTCGACGGGTTCAACCGTCCGGGCGACGCCTTTACGGGCAAAGCCGCACCTGCTGATCTGCCGCCGCTCTTGTCGGCGCAACAGGTCGAAGATGTGGTGGCCTATTTGATGACGCTGAAAGACGAGTGATCGCCTTTTCGGCCCCTGAATTTATGAGGAGCAAACCATGAATCTCACACGACGTGACGCTCTGGCTCTTGGCCTTGGTGCGACGGCTGCGGCATTTTTGCCCTGGCGCGCAACGGCCGCAGCCGAGGACGAAATGGCCACCTTTACCGGTGGTGCAGAGGCGGGCAGCGGGGACATCACCCTGACCGCGCCGGAAATCGCCGAAAACGGCAACACTGTGCCAGTCTCGGTCAATGCACCGGGTGCGGTCGCCATCGCGGTGTTTGCCACGGGCAACCCGACTCCGGGCGTGGCCACGTTCAACTTCGGCCCCCTGGCCGGATCGCAATCCGCCTCGACCCGCATTCGCCTTGCAGGCACGCAGGATGTGGTGGCCATCGCCAAACTGGCGGACGGCTCCTTTATCAAAGCGGCGTCGACCGTGAAAGTGACCATCGGCGGCTGCGGCGGCTAAATCGACTTATTCTAGGAGACAAAGACAATGGCATCTGGTGTCAAACCCCGCGTGAAGGTCCCCAAGTCGGCTGCTGCTGGCGAGGTGATCACGATCAAAACCCTGATTTCGCATCCAATGGAATCGGGTCAGCGCAAAGACGGTGATGGCAACATCATCCCGCGCTCGATCATCAATCGCTTTACCTGTGAGTTCAACGGTCAGTCGGTGATCGACGTGACCATGGAACCGGCGATTTCCACCAACCCGTATTTCGAATTCGATGCGCAGGTCCCCGAAGCAGGTGAATTTAAATTCACCTGGTACGATGACGATGGCTCCGTCTACGAAGACGTGAAACCGATCGCAATCGGTTGACCAAGGTCAGCCTATGCGCCCCGGACGATCGGGGCGCATAGGGCACACCCAGGGAGGAGAGAAACGCATGAACATTAAAAATACGCTCACCACCAAGCTCTGCACGGCTGCGGTCCTGACCGCTTTTGCCGTTGCGGCCCCGGCATTCGCCGATGAGGATGCCGAACTGGTGATCAACGGCGAGATTGAGATCGTCACCAAGACGACGGCGCCCGCGCATCTTGAGGGGCACCTCACAGAGATCATGTCGGGTTGGCGCTTCCGCTCTGATGACACGCAGGCGATGGAAATGGACGATTTCGACAACCCCGGCATGTTGGGGGCCGAAGAAGGGCTTGCCCAATTCGACACCGTGATGGGGTCTGAAGGCAAAGCCTGTGCCGATTGTCACGATGGTGTGGAAAGCCTGGCCTCTGTACGGCCGACCTATCCAAAATGGAATGACGCCAAAGAGGCGGTTTACACCATTCAGATGCAGATCAACGATTGTCTGACCGAACGGATGGGTGCGGAAGCTGAGAAATACGACAGCAAGAAAATGCTGAACTTCGAAGCTGTTCTGGCCTCTGTGGCGCGCGGCACTCCGATGAACGTGGCCATTGACGGTCCGGCTCAATCGACATGGGAGCAGGGCAAAGAGATGTATTACACACGCTTTGGCCAACTCGATCTGTCCTGTGCCAACTGTCATGAGCAGAACTACGGCAACATGATCCGCGCTGACCACCTGTCGCAGGGCCAGACCAATGGGTTCCCGGTGTATCGGATCAAAGACAACAAGCTGACGGGCGCACATAGCCGGTTCAAAGGCTGTATCCGTGACACCCGCGCCGAGACGTTTGCGCCGGGTTCACCGGAGTTCGTAGCACTTGAGCTTTATGTCGCGTCGCGTGGCAACGGCCTGTCGGTCGAAGGCCCGTCTGTCCGCAACTGATCTGTCAAAGCCCCGCCGGCTGTGCTGTGCGGGGCTTTGTTTTCCTCAATATATTCAATTTTACGCATGAAACTTGGCCGCAAATGCGCCGGTTTTGGCAAAATGCAACGGAGCAACACGCATGATCTCTCGTCGTGACTTCCTTCAGGTCTCCATGGCCGCCTCCGCTTTGGTGGGAGCGTCTGGCTTTGGCAATTGGTCCCGTTTGGCGGCGCAACAGGCGCTGACCCAAGATCAGCTTTTGGACTTTGACACCTTTGGCAATGTCTCCCTGATCCACGTCACCGACATCCATGCCCAGCTCAAGCCGATCTATTTCCGCGAACCGTCGATCAACATCGGGGTGGGCGGCAACAAAGGGCAGGTGCCCCATGTCACCGGCGCGGATTTCCGCAAACTCTATGGGATCGAAGAAAACTCGCCCTCGCATTACGCGCTCTCGGCGGGGGATTTTTCCGCACTGGGTCGGGCATACGGCAAAGTCGGGGGCCTTGACCGCGTGGCCACAGTGATCAATTCGATCCGCGCCGCCCGTCCTGATGCGTTGCTCTTGGATGGGGGCGACACATGGCACGGCTCCTACACTTGTTATCACACCGAAGGCCAAGACATGGTCAATGTGATGAACGCGCTCAAACCCGATGCGATGACCTTCCATTGGGAATTCACGCTGGGTTCTGAGCGGGTGCGTGAGATCGTCGGCGATCTGCCCTTTGCCGCGCTTGGGGCCAATATTTTTGATGCCGAGTGGGACGAACCCTCCGAGGATTTCGCGCCCTACCAATTCTTTGAACGTGGTGGTGTGAAGATCGCCGTGATCGGTCAGGCCTTTCCCTATATGCCCATTGCCAACCCCGGCTGGATGTTCCCGGAATACTCTTTCGGCATTCGCACCGAGCGGATGCAAGAGGTGGTGGACGAGGTCAAAGCCATGGGCGCAGAGCTGGTCGTGCTTTTGTCGCACAACGGTTTTGACGTCGATAAAAAGATGGCAGGTCTGGTCAGCGGCATCGACGTGATCCTGACGGGTCACACCCATGACGCACTGCCCGAACCTGTGCTGGTGGGCGAGACGATCCTGATTGCCTCTGGCTCCAACGGCAAATTCGTGTCCCGCGTTGATCTCGATGTGCGCGATGGCCGGATGATGGGCTTCCGTCACAAATTGATCCCGATCTTCTCCGATGTGATCGAGCCGGACAAAGAGGTCGCCGCGTTGATTGACGAACAACGCGCCCCCTATGAGGCCGATATGTCCGAGGTGATCGGCCAGACAGACAGCCTGCTGTATCGTCGCGGCAACTTTAACGGCACATGGGATGACCTGATCTGTGATGCGCTGATCTCTGAGCGCGAGGCGGATATTGCCATGTCTCCGGGCGTGCGTTGGGGCCCCTCGCTGCTTCCGGGCGATGACATCACCCGTGAAGACATTTGGAACGCCACCTCGATGACCTATGGCAAGGCGTACCGGAGCGAGATGACCGGTGAGTTCATCCATACGATCATGGAAGACGTGGCCGATAACATCTTTAACCCCGATCCCTATTACCAACAGGGCGGTGACATGGTGCGGATGGGCGGCCTTGGCTACCGCATTGACATCACCAAACCGCAGGGAGAGCGGATTTCCGAGCTGACGCTGTTGAAAACCGGCGAAAAACTCGACCCGGCGAAAAACTACGTCGTTGCTGGCTGGGCTTCGGTCAATGAGGCCACCGAAGGGCCGCAGATTTGGGACGTGGTCGAAGATCACATCCGCAAACAGGGCACGATCACCTTGCAACCGAACACCTCGGTTCAGGTCATCGGCGCCTGATCGCATTTGAACATGTCGCCCAGGCTGCACAGTGGCCGGGCGGAAACGTCACAACCTCAAAAGGGAGCACACACCATGAGTGACACCCAAAAGGACATAAGCCCCTCGCGCCGCGCGTTTTTGCGCGGAGCGGCGGCAACGGGGGTCGGTTTGGCCGCAGGGTCAGCCTCGGCACAAGGCACACCCGATCCGTTGATCACGGAGAAACAAGATTGGGCCATGACCACCGGCGCGGGCGTTGATGAAACGCCTTATGGCTTGCCGATCAAATACGAGGGCGACGTGATCCGGCGCAATGTACCGTGGCTCACCGCCGATCCGATTTCCTCGATCAACTTCACGCCGATCCATGCTCTCGATGGGACGATCACGCCGCAGGGCTGTGCCTTCGAGCGCCATCACTCCGGTGCGATTGAGTTGAAAAAAGAAGATTACCGTTTGATGATCAATGGCTTGGTCGATCAACCTCTGGTCTTTACCTATGCCGATCTGGAGCGTTTCCCGCGTGAAAACCGCACGTTCTTCTTGGAGTGCGCCGCCAATACCGGGATGGAATGGGCGGGGGCGCAATTGAACGGGGCGCAATTCACCCATGGCATGATCCACAATATGGAATATTCGGGCGTTTCCCTGCGCACGCTGCTCGAAGAGGCGGGGCTGACGGCTGCCGGCGATTTGTCGGACAAATGGGTCTATGTCGAAGGTGCGGACGCGTCGTCAAACGGTCGCTCCATTCCGATGGAAAAGGCGCTTGATGACGTCATGGTGGCGTTTAAGGCCAATGGCGAAGCGCTGCGCATGGAGCATGGCTATCCGGTGCGCTTGGTTGTACCCGGTTGGGAAGGCAACATGTGGGTCAAATGGCTGCGTCGCATCGAAGTGACCGCACAGGCCGTTGAGGGCCGCGAAGAGACCTCGAAATACACCGACACTTTGGCGGATGGCACGTCGCGCAAATGGACATGGGTGATGGATGCGAAATCCGTCGTCACCTCGCCCAGCCCGCAAAGCCCGATTGCGCATGGCACCGGGCCTTTGGTGATCACCGGTCTGGCGTGGTCCGGGCGCGGCGCCATCACCGGCGTCGATGTGTCGAAAGACGGAGGCAAGACCTGGGAAAAGGCGCGTTTGGCCAAGCCCGGCGAGAAAATGGCGCTCACCCGCTTTTATCTCGATACCGATTGGGACGGCTCGGAGATGTTGCTGCAAAGCCGGGCGCATGATGAAACCGGCTATGTTCAACCGACCAAAGCGCAGCTGCGCGAGGTCCGCGGCGAGAACTCGGTCTATCACAACAACTGTATTCAGACATGGCATGTCAAAGCCAACGGGGAGGCAGAGAATGTCGAAGTTTCTTCCTAAACTCATGACGGCAACGGCGCTGGCCGCCACGCTTTCCATCCCGGCTTTTGCCGAGGGCTTCGGTCTGGGCCGCCCGGCTTTGCCCGAAGAAATCACCGCATGGAACCTTGATATTTCCCCCAATGGCGATGGGCTCCCGGTGGGGTCCGGCTCGGTGGAAGATGGCGAAATGATCTTTTCGGAAAACTGCGCGGTGTGTCACGGCGAGTTTGCCGAGGGCGTGGACAATTGGCCGAAACTGGCGGGCGGCGACGGCACTTTGGCGGACAAAGATCCGCTTAAGACTGTCGGTTCCTATTGGCCGTATCTCTCGACTGTCTATGACTACGTCCGCCGCTCCATGCCCTTTGGCAATGCGCAGACCATGTCGGATGATGATGTCTACGCGATCACCGCCTATATCCTCTATTCGAACTACATCGTTGAGGATGATTTCGTGCTCTCCAACGAGAACTTCCTCGATGTGGACATGCCCAATGCCGATGGGTTTATCGTCGATGATCGTCCTTCGAGTGAATACACGATCTTCACTGAAGAAAACGCCTGTTACGAAAATTGCAAAGACAACGTTGAGATCACCAAACGGGCGACTGTTTTGGATGTGACCCCCGAAGAAGAGGGTACGGACCAAGCCGCCGCCGAGCCTGTGGCCGAGGCCGCGCCTGTTGAGGTCGCCGTGGCGGAAGAGGCGCCGGTTGAAGCCCCGACCGATGTCGTGAGTGCGGCATTTGATGCCGATCTCGCGGCCAAAGGCGAAACGGTCTTTAAAAAGTGCAAAGCCTGTCATCAGACCGGCGAGGGCGCGACCAACAAAACAGGTCCGGTGCTCAACGGTGTGTTCATGGCCAAAGTTGCCCATGTCGATGGATTCAAATACTCCAATGATATGCTGGGCGCGCACGAGGCTGGAGCGGTTTGGGATGAGGCGCATCTGGCGGAATTCCTGGCCAAGCCCAAGAGCGTCTATGCCAAGACCAAAATGACCTTTGCGGGGCTGAAAAAAGACAGCGAAATCGCGGCAGTGATTGAATATCTCAAATCAGTGTCGCAGTAATTGAACAGAGTTAGAAAGGGCGGCCTAGGGGTCGCCCTTTTTCTGTGGTAGACTGAGATCAAAGGGAGGAAAATCACATGAAAACAATGATAAAGGCAATTGCGGTCGGTCTCATTTGCGCATCCCCGGCCTCTGCCGAAGATCCGGCCATCACCTTTGACTATGACGGCACATTCGAGGATGCGACCTTCGCGGTCGAGGATGCTATCGTCTCGAAAGGGTTGGTCATCGACTACCGCTCACGCACTGGCGACATGTTGGAACGCACCCGCGCGGATGTTGGCTCTGACGTCACGATATTTGATGCGGCCGACGTGTTTCTGTTCTGCTCGGCGGTGGTGTCGCGTCAGGTGATGGAGGCCGATCCGGCGAATATCGTCTATTGCCCCTATTCGATCTATGTCGCCGACCAAGCCGGAAAAGTCACCATCGGCTTTCCCAATTACCCCGATGGCCCGATGCAAGCGGTCGAAGATTTGCTGACAGAGATTGTCGAAGAGGCCACAAGCTTCTAAATGTAGCCTCTGAACCAAAGGGATGAGGCCTATGGACTGGATCGACCGATTTGCGGGGTTATCATCCCTTGAGCCGCGCGTGCGCGAACGGCTTGTGGCGCAATCGCAGATCGTCCATTTGCCTCTGGGTACGGTGCTGTTTGGACCGGGGAAAAGCCCGGAGAACCTGTTGTTGTTGCTCGAAGGCACGGTGCGGGTGCAACAAACCACCGAAGGCGGACGCGAGATTGTGCTTTACCGCGTTCACGCCGGTGAAAGCTGCGTTTTGACCACAGCGTGCCTCTTGGCTTATGAGGACTATTCCGCCGAAGGCATCGCGGAGACCGAGGTGGAAGCCGTGGCTATTCCGCGCCGGGTGTTTGACGATCTGGTGGCGAACTCTCAGAGCTTTCGCACCTTTGTCTTTTCCGCCTATTCGCGCCGGATCACCGATCTGTTTCATGTGATCGAAGAGATTGCCTTTCAAAAGGTCGATATTCGTTTGGCGCAAAAGCTGTTGGAATTGTCGAAAGGGGCGGGCAGGTTGAAAGCCACCCATGCGCAACTGGCCGCCGAATTGGGCACCGCGCGGGAAGTGATTTCGCGTCAGTTGCAGGAATTTCAACGCCGTGGCTGGGTTGAAACCGCGCGCGGCGAGGTGACGTTGGTCAACCCCGCCGCACTGAGAAACCTGTCAGAAGCGGCGTAACGCCTTACTTCTTCATTGGGCAGGTCGAGATCCCAAAGATGGAATAGAGCGGGCAGCTCGACATCAGGCCCGTGACCAAGGGAATGATCCCGAGCAGGTAAAGCCAGCGCATCGACGCATCCGGGTTCATGAAAAATCCGAGGATAAGGGCCGCGCCGACGACGATCCGCAAAATGCGGTCGATCTTGCCGATGTTCTGTTTGAGCATGGGAGTCTCCCTTTGTGACACTGATTTAACCATAGGCGGTTTTCGCCGCTCTGTCTGTGACAAACTCACAAGCGGCGCGGGACGGGTTTGATCCGCGTGAAACACGAAGGCTGTTCGGCATCTGCAAATGAAAACGGGGAACCCGAAGGCCCCCCGTCTCAATTGGTTCAATGTAGTGAAGTTTTAGTCCATCGCTTTGAAGTTCAAAGCCGCACCGTCTTTGATGCCGGAGAACCAGCGTGCGGTGACGGTTTTGGTTTTTGTGTAGAATTTGAACGCGTCCGGCCCGTATTGGTTCAAATCGCCAAAGGCCGATTTTTTCCAGCCGCCAAAGGAATAATAGGACAACGGCACCGGGATCGGGAAGTTGATGCCGACCATGCCGACATTGACGCGCGCGGCAAAATCGCGCGCCGTGTCGCCATCTGCAGTGTAGATCGCGGTGCCATTGCCGTAATCATTGGCGATGATCAGTTGCAACGCCTCTTCGTAGCTGTCCATCCGCACGGTGGAGAGCACCGGGCCAAAGATTTCCTCTTTATAGATGTCCATGTCGGGAGTCACATCGTCGAACAGCGAGGCCCCGGTGAAAAAGCCGTTTTCATAGCCTTGAATGCTCAGACCACGACCATCGACCAAAAGTTTGGCACCCTGCTCGACACCGGAGGCGATCAGGCCCTCGACGCGGGTTTTGGAGGCGGCGGTGATCAGCGGGCCGAAATCGACATCCGCACCCGCGGTGTAGGGGCCGACTTTGAGGGCTTCGATTTTGGGGATCAGTTTAGCGATCAAACGATCTGCGGTCTCTTTGCCCACCGGCACAGCCACGGAAATCGCCATGCAGCGTTCGCCTGCGGCACCATAGCCCGCGCCAACCAGCGCATCGGCAGCCATGTCCAGATCAGCGTCCGGCATGATGATCATGTGGTTTTTCGCCCCGCCAAAACACTGTGCGCGTTTGCCATTGGTTGCGGCGCGGCCATAAATATATTGCGCGATCGGGGTGGAGCCGACAAAGCCCACGGCCTGAATGGTGTCATGGTCCAAAATGGCGTCCACCACCTCTTTGTCACCATGGACAACCTGCAACACACCCTCGGGCAGACCCGCCTCGGTGAACAGCTCGGCCAGCATCAAAGAGGTCATCGGTGTGCGTTCAGAGGGTTTGAGGATCATCGCATTGCCCGCCGAAATCGCCGGGGCCATTTTCCACAGCGGGATCATCGCCGGGAAGTTGAACGGCGTGATGCCCGCAACAACACCCAGCGGTTGACGCATCGCGTAAAGGTCGATGCCGGGACCCGCGTCGCCGGTATATTCGCCCTTGAGCATCGCAGGCGCGCCCATGCAGACCTCAACCACCTCGAGCCCGCGTTGCACGTCGCCTTTGGCATCGGGCAGGGTCTTGCCATGCTCGCGCGACAGGCATTCGGCCAGCTTGTCCATGTTGTCGTTGATCAACTGACCAAAGCGCATCATCACCCTTGCGCGGCGCTGTGGGTTGACCTTGGCCCACGCCTGTTGCGCCACGGCGGCTTTTTGCACCGCTGCGTCCAATTCAGCAGGCGTGGCCAGCGGCACGCGTGCGATCACCTCGCCGGTGGAGGGGTTCAGCACATCTGAAAACCGACCGGAGGTTCCGGCGACCAAAGCACCGTTGATGTAATGTTGCAGCTCTTGCATGGGGGGGCTCCTTTTCATTTGCGCCACGGTAGCCTTGCGAAAATGAGTTAAAAAGAGGGAAGATTTCAAAAACATTTTGCAGTATTGCAAAGGGCGCGTGGTGAGACATCGGCGCGCTGGTATCCTGTACAGGTCACGAGGTTCGACAACTCTCATCAAGGGAAAGACACGCCTATGAGCATGAATTGGGACGATCTAAAGGTGTTTTTGGCGGTGGCGCGCACCGAAAGCCTGTCGGGGGCAGGGCGTCAGTTGAAAATTGATCCAGCGACGGTGGGGCGGCGGATCGCGCGGCTCGAAGAGGGGCTTGGTGTGGCGTTGTTTGCCAAATCGCCCCAGGGCTATGAGCTGACCCGCGACGGTGGACGGCTGTTGAGCCATGCGGAGGCGGCGGAACAGGCGGTGGCCTTTGGCGCCGAGGACATGAGCGGCGAGGGAGATCGGGGCCTGAAGGGCGTGATCCGGGTCGGTGCGCCGGATGGCTGTGCCAATTACGTGTTGCCGCGTGTGATTGCGCGAATCGCAGAGGCGCACCCGGACCTTGAGGTGCAAATCGTGGCCCAACCGCGCCTGTTCAACCTGTCCAAACGCGAAGTCGATTTTGTGGTGAGCGTCTCCGCGCCGACCTCCGGGCGGCTTTTGGTACAGAAGATCACCGACTATCACCTCTCGCTCGCCGGGATGAAATGGTACATGCGCCAACATGGCGAGGTGAGCAGGCTAGAGGATCTGTCGACCCATAAGATGGTCGGCTATGTGCCCGATCTGATTTTCGACAAGGAACTCGATTATCTTGAGGAAATCGGGGTTTCAAAGGTCGATTATACGTCAAATTCGGTCTCGGTTCAGCTCAACATGATCCGGGCCGGACTTGGATTGGGGGTCGTGCATGATTTTTGCCTGCCCTATGTGCCGCGTTTGACACGGCTTTTGCCCGATCAAATCCGCCTTAAACGGGCGTTTTATTTGGTCCGCCATGCCGACGATCGCAAGGTCGAGCGGCTGTCGCGTTTTGCCGATATGTTGGCGGTGGACATGCGCGCTGTGGTTGAAAGTCTTGAAGCCGAGACTTGACAGATACGGCCCGCTCAGTGGACGCTGAGGACAGGGAGACGATTGAACTCAAACACATAAGGGAGGGCCTATGCTTGTAGGACAAATTCTGAAATCGAAAGTCATTGGCGAAGCCATCACGATTCGCCCGGACATGACCGTGGGCGATGCGGCCGCACTTTTGTCGTCTCGCAAAATCGGTGCGGTGATTGTGGCCACAGACCCTGAGCGCCCCGAAGGCATCCTGTCCGAGCGCGATATTGTGCGCGAATTGGGCAAGACTGGCGGCGAGATTCTTGGGCATCAAGTCAGTGATTTCATGACCCGCAAACTGGTGAGCTGTGAGCCGACCGATACCGCGCTTGTTGTGCTTGAGCGGATGAGCCAGGGGCGGTTTCGCCACATGCCGGTGATGGAAGGCGACAAGATGATCGGCATCGTCTCGATTGGCGATGTGGTGAAAGCGCGTCTTGATGAATTGGCGATGGAAAACAACGCCCTTGAAGGGATGATCATGGGGCATTGAGCCCTCTCATCGCGGTTTGGTGTGATTATGACGGGGTGACGGGGCGTTCGCGCCCCAATCCCCTTGATTTTGCACCCGCAATATAGTTGCGTGCACCGCAGAAAGAGGAGGACCCCCATGCGCATCGGACTCTATCCCGGTACATTTGACCCTGTGACCCATGGCCACGGCGATATTATTCGCCGGGCCTGTGCTTTGGTCGATCGTTTGGTCATTGGCGTGGCAATCAACCGCGACAAGGGGCCGTTGTTCACGCTCGAAGAGCGGGTGGAGATGCTGAAACAGTACACAAGCCGTATTGCCGATGAGACAGGCTGTGAGATTGTGGTGCATCCGTTTGAAAACCTGTTGATCCAATGCGCCCGCGATGTGAATGCGTCGATCATTATCCGAGGTCTGCGGGCTGTGGCGGATTTTGAATACGAATATCAAATGGTTGGCATGAACCGCGCCCTTGATAGCAATATCGAGACCGTGTTTTTGATGGCAGATGCCAAACATCAGGCGATTGCGTCGAAACTGGTCAAAGAGATCGCCCGTCTTGATGGGGATATTTCCAAATTCGTGGCCCCCGACGTGGCAGACCGGCTTTTGGCAAAATTCAAGCGGTGATCACTTCTGCCGTCGAAAGGCGGCACTGCGAGATTATAAAAATCAGAGATGATAAAAGCCCCGCCGGGAAAACCCGCGGGGCTTTTTCATGAGAAACTGTTGGGGCGCTCAGCCGTAAATGGCTTGGCGGGCAAGGTCGCAGGCGCGGCTATGGTCCATGGCGAGATCAGTTTTGACCTTTTGCGGCAGGGCGTCCAATTCGGCGAGGGTGCGACGATAAGCGGCCCGTTTTTGAGCGGCGTTTTTCAGGTTGGCGAAAAGTTTCATGGTGCCGATCCTTTCTGGGCTATGATGAATTTCTGCCTCCTATATGCGCCTGAATTAGCGCTAACACCAATGCCGGTTCGCCAAAGGCGTCATGCGATTTTCGCATGGGTGAGGGTAAAACTGCATGGCTTTTGAGGGTGGGCTGTGCAGCACGCGCTCAGAAACTTGGGATGACGCCAATGGCCACAAAGCCTTTGAGAACGGTGTCCACCGCCACAGCCGCCAAAATCATCCCCATCACCCGGCTGACCACGGCCGCGCCGGTTTCGCGCAGTACCTTGAGGATGGGGGCGGCGGCCAAGAGGATCAGCAGAGTGATCAACAGGACAACGGTCATGATCGAGGCGGTCATCGCCTGATGCGCCATGGAAAACCGATCATTGTCGGTGAGCATGACCACGGCCAGCATTGCACCGGGGGAGGCGATGGAGGGCATCGCCAGCGGAAAGACGGCCACGCGGCGGGCCTGCACATGTTGGTCGGAGAGCGGTTTTTCGACCTGTGCGACCTCATGCGAGGGTTTGCCATCGCCAAAGATCATGGTGAGAGCAAAGAGGAAAAGCACCAGCCCGCCGGCGATTTGGAATGAGGGTAGGCCAAGGCCCAAAGCGTCCAAAATCACCTGACCAAACAGGATGAAGAGCAACAGGATGAGAAAGGCCGTCAACACCGCGCGTGCCGCAACCATGCGGGCCAATCGCGGCTCCAGACTGGCGGTTGCACCGATGAACACGGGCAGGGTGCCGATGGGATCAATGACGACCCACAGGGTGATGAATTCGCTCAGGAGGGTGGAGAGGTTGAACATGGGCACGCGCGTTTGGAGGGTTTGTTCTGAAATAGCCGCAGGGCAGGAGAACGCAAGAGGAGGTGGATCCGATTCGACCGCAAAGCGAAAAAAAGCGCCCCGAACCCAAAGGCTCGGAGCGCCCACTTCCCGTTCGCGCGGGATAGCTGCGTTTGTAACCGCTCGCTTACAGGAATTTGCCCATAGCGACGGCGGTGTCGGCCATACGGTTTGAAAAGCCCCATTCGTTGTCATACCACGTCAGAATGCGCACCATGGTGCCCTCCATGACTTTGGTCTGATCGCAATGGAAGGTCGAGCTGTGCGGATCGTGGTTGAAGTCCGAGGACACCAGTTTGCGGTCCGTGTAGCCGAGGATGCCTTTGAGCGGGCCGTTTGCAGCGGTGCGGATCAGCTCGTTGATCTCTTCGACCGTTGTGTCGCGCGCGGCTTCAAAGGTCAGATCGACGACAGAGACATTCGGGGTCGGCACGCGGATGGCAACGCCATCGAGTTTCCCATTGAGTTCCGGCAAAACCAGACCCACGGCTTTGGCAGCCCCGGTTGAGGTCGGGATCATCGACAAAGCGGCGGCACGGGCGCGGTAGAGGTCTTTGTGCATCGTGTCCAACGTCGGCTGATCGCCGGTGTAGGAGTGGATCGTGGTCATAAAGCCTTTGACGATGCCGATATTGTCGTTGAGCACTTTGACCACCGGCGCGAGACAGTTGGTGGTGCAAGAGGCGTTCGAGACGACGATGTCATCGGCGCTCAGTTGGTCATGATTCACACCGTAAACGATGGTCTTGTCGGCATTGGTGCCGGGGGCCGAAATCAACACGCGCGAGGCGCCGTTTTCGAGGTGCGCTTGGCATTTTTCTTTCGAGGTGAAAATGCCGGTGCATTCGAGCACAACGTCAATATGCGACCAGGGCAGGTCTGCCGGGTTGCGGATGGCGGTCACTGCGATGGGGCCACGGCCAACGTCGATGGAGTCTTCGGTAAAGGTGACTTCCACCGGGAAACGGCCATGCACCGAGTCGTATTGGAGCAGGTGAGCGTTGGTCTCGACCGGGCCCAAATCGTTGATCGCGACCACTTCGATGTCGGTGCGACCCGACTCAATGATCGCGCGCAAAATATTACGCCCAATTCGTCCAAATCCGTTGATTGCAACTTTTACGGCCATATCAGCACCTCCTATGACGCTTTGGCAGGAAAGAGGGCGATGGGAGAGGGCCCTCTCAGATGAGATCCATGATGGTGCGCTGTGGCAAATCCCGCCATGGAGAAATTCGTGAGCAATTCGTTGTTATCGCTAACATCACGATCCGAGCGAAAAGGTCAACCGGAATGCGACTTTCATCGCCAGAAGGCGACCAATTGCAGCAATTCAAGAAACTTACGGGTCAGAAAAAGAGAGCCGTGCCCCCCGTTCAGCCCAAAATCAAGACCGAGCGCGATCAAAATCACAATGGCGAGCCCGACGGCAATTTGGTTGGTCATGTGTAGCGCTAACTGTTTCTTTGACCGAACAATGCGTCAGGGAGGTAAAGAAAAAAAGGGTTCAGATCAAAAAAACAAAAAAAGGCCCGGCAAAGTGATGCCGGACCTCAAAACCTGTGGGGGCGTGCGCCCAGTGAGCTTAGTGCAGGCGGCCCATCGCAGCGGCGACATCGGCCATCCGCGCCGAAAAGCCCCATTCGTTGTCATACCAAGCGAGAACGCGCACGGTGCGACCGACGACTTTGGTCTGATCGGGCGCAAAGATCGAGGATTCGGTGGTGTGGTTAAAGTCGATCGACACTTTCGGCTCCGGATCATAGCCCAGCACCGCGCCCATGTGACCGGCGGCGGCTTGGCGCACGACTTCGTTCACATCCGCAACGGTGACGTCCTTGCTGGCCTGAAAGGTCAGATCGACGGCGGAGACGTTCGGGGTCGGGACGCGGATCGAGGTGCCGTCCAATTTGCCCGCAAGTTCCGGCAACACCAGACCCAGCGCTTTGGCCGCCCCGGTCGAGGTCGGGATCAAGGCCATGCTGGCGGCACGCGCCCGGTAGAGGTCTTTGTGGCGACGGTCATGGGTGGATTGATCGCCGGTGTAGCTATGGATCGTGGTCATGATCCCGCTTTCAATGCCGATGGCGTCGTTCAACACTTTGGCCAAGGGCGCGAGGCAGTTGGTGGTGCAAGAGCCGTTGGAAATGATCCGGTCTTCCGCCAAAATATCGCGGTGGTTCACGCCGAAAACCACGGTGCGCGCGACATTGGTGGCAGGCGCCGAGATCAACACTTTGCGCGCGCCGCGCTCAAGGTGAACGGCGGATTTCAGGCCGTCGTTGAATTTGCCAGTGCATTCGAGCACAACGTCAACGCCCTCCCAATCCAACTCCTGCGGATCGTAGGTGGACATGACTTTGATCGGGCCGTGGCCCAGATCCATCGTGTCGCCCTCAACGCGCACGGTGCCGCCAAAGCGGCCATGGACAGAATCGTATTTGAGCAAATGCGCGTTGGTTTCGATCGGGCCGGTGGCGTTGATTTTCACCACTTCAACCTCATTGAGGCCGGCCTCGGCAATATGTGCCAAGGTGCAGCGACCGATGCGGCCAAAACCGTTGATCCCAAGTCTGATGGTCATTCTTGCGTCTCCCGAGCTCTCTGTTGGCGGGGCATTGCCCGCCGTCCGTGCGGTTTCTGTGCGGTCTTTAGAGCGGTGTTTTGTGCGGCGAGTGGCAGGGGCCGCGGTTCGCAGACCGGCAGGATGTTGAGCGTGGTATACGGGCGTATGCTGCATAGGAAAAGTCTTTAGCGCCAACATGTTAGCGAAAACATAAAGGTTAGCGCAAACACTGCACAGTGATTTGGCGTCGATGGGGTTAACGGGAGGGGGCGAGGCTATGTGCCCACTCGGAAAAGCGGATCAAAAAGGCGCGGGCGTCTTGGGCTGTGTCTGGGTGGGTCACCAGCGCATGAATGTCCTCAGGCGATGATTTCATCACCGGGACGCGCAGAAAAATATCCGCCGCAAAGCCGGTGGACAGGGTCGAGAGCACCCGACGCAAGTCGGTCAGCATATCCTCACCACGATGAGAAGCATGGGCCAAAGCGATGGGCTTGCCAATTAACTCCTCGCCGGAGACCAACCAATCCAGAGCATTTTTCAATCCGCCGGGCAGGGCGCGGACATATTCGGGGCTGGCGATGATCACCCCGTCGGCGGCTTTGATCTGGGCGATGAAATCCGACACGGCTTTGGGGCGATCAGGCCCCTCAAGATCAGGCGAAAAGATCGGCAACTGCCCCAGCCCGTCACATATGGTGATCTTCATGCCCTCAGGCGCAACAGCAGACAGGGCATTGAGCAAGGCGGTGTTGGTGGAGGCGCGGCGAGTGCTGCCTGAAAGGGCAAGAATATGCATGGGCGTATGAACATCACTGTGCGCCAAAACGTCAATTCACAGAGGCGTCAGACCATGAAAAAGCCCGCGCATGTGGCGCGGGCTTTTGTGATCTTGATGTGGGGCGGTTTAGCCCAACAGCGCCTTGACTTGAGCTACGACATTTTCCGCGCTGAGGCCGAATTTGGCGTAAAGCTCTTCGGCCGGGGCGGACGCGCCAAAGCGGGTCATGCCGACAAACGCCTGTTTCGCTTCGCGGCCACGTTCGCCCAAAAGCCAACGATCCCAACCGCCATCGCGCACAGCCGCCTCAATGCCAACACGCACCGGACCTGCGGGCAGGACCTTGCGGCGGTAGGTTTCGTCTTGCTCGGCAAACAGCTCCATGCAGGGCATGGAAACGACACGGGTGCCAATGCCGTTGTCTTGCAGGATTTTGCGGGCCTCCATGGCGATCTCAACCTCAGAGCCGGTGGCGATGAGGATCGCGTCGCGTTTGCCTTCCGCTTCGGCCAGCACATAGGCGCCTTTGGCCACGAGGTTGGAGGTTTTATGCTCGACACGTTGCGTTGGCAGGTTTTGACGGGTCAGCACCAAGACAGACGGCGTTTTCTGCGAGGTCAGCGCGATTTCCCACGCTTCCGCCGTCTCGACCGTGTCACAGGGACGGATGGTCAAGGTGTTCGGCGTGGCGCGGCAAATGGCGAGATGTTCGACCGGCTGGTGGGTCGGACCGTCTTCGCCAAGGCCGATGGAGTCATGGGTCATGACGTAAGTCACCGGGATCTGCATCAACGCCGACAGGCGCATCGCGGGGCGGGCGTAGTCGGTGAAACAGAAGAAGGTGCCGCCATAGGGACGGATGCCACCATGCAACGCCATGCCGTTCATCGCGGCGGCCATGCCGTGTTCACGGATGCCGTAATAGACATAGCGACCCTTGCGGTTGGTCTCGTCAAACACGCCCATATCCGCCGTCAGCGTATTGTTGGAGCCGGTGAGATCGGCCGAACCGCCAATGGTTTCCGGCATGATCGGGTTGATCACCTCAAGCACCTTTTGCGACGAGGCGCGGGTGGCAAGGCTCGGTTGCGACTCGGAGATTTGTTTTTTGAACGCTTTGATCGTGGCGGAGAGCTTTTTCGGCACCTCGCCTGCAAACACCCGGTTGAATTCGATCTGACGGCGTTCGGATTGCTCGTCAAAACGGGCTTTCCATGCGGCGTGATCTTCGTGACCACGGGCACCAATGGCTTCCCATTCGGCTTTCACATCGGCGGCCACTTCGAACGGACCCCAAGTGACGCCGTAAGCGGCTTTGGCGGCGGCCAATTGATCGGCATTGGTCAATGCGCCGTGGCCTTTCGAGGTGTCTTGCGCCGCGTGACCCAGAGCGATGTGGGTTTTGCAGGCGATCATCGACGGTTTTTTGGACTTCTTCGCGGCCTCGATGGCGGCGTCGATTTGTTCCGGGTCATGGCCATCAATGGACTGTACATGCCAACCCGCCGCTTTGAAGCGCATCACCTGATCGGTGCGGTCGGACAGATCGACGGTGCCGTCGATGGTGATGTTGTTGTTGTCCCAGAACACGATGAGCTTGCCGAGTTTCTGGCGACCGGCCAGCGCAATGGCCTCGTGGCTCACGCCTTCCATCAAACAACCGTCACCGGCCATACAATAGGTGTAGTGGTTCTGAAGTTTCGAGCCGAACCGTGCGCGCAGGGATTCTTCGGCCATGGCAAAGCCGACAGCATTGGAAATGCCCTGACCCAACGGGCCGGTGGTGGTCTCAACGCCCTCAAGCAGGAAGTTTTCCGGGTGACCGGCGGTTTTCGCGCCCATCTGACGGAAATTTTTGATCTCCTCAATCGGCATCTCTTTGTAGCCGGTGAGATAGAGCAGGGAATAGATCAACATCGAGCCGTGGCCCGCAGACAAGATGAACCGATCCCGGTCCGGCCATGTCGGGGCGGAGGCGTCGAATTTCAGGTGTTTGCCAAACAAAACAGTGGCGACATCGGCCATGCCCATCGGCATCCCGGAGTGACCGGAATTGGCGGCGGCAACGGCATCGAGGGTCAACGTGCGGATGGCGGTGGCGCGCATCCAATGGTCGGGGTGCGCCTCGCGCAGGGTTGCGATGTCCATAAGCGGATCTCCTTGCTCTCCCAAAACAACCAAGTCGCGCGCGTAAGCCCCGCATTCCTTGGCTTTTCCGGCTTCGTGATAACGATGTGACAGCAAAGTGCAAGGCGGCGCGGGCGTTTGAGCGGGACATCTGCCCCTTTTCGCCGGTGTTTGGGGCTAACTTGGTCAGACATATTGGTAAAGCCTGCCCCATGCGCTAGGCTCTCGAATCAAGTGCGATAGGATGAGGCCCGTGCGCTTCGCCTTTGATGCCAAAGGAAGTTTCTGGTTTTGGCACCAAAGCGGGGCGGGGAAAGGTCCAGCCTGTCACTTGGACCAAACAGAGCAGAGACAAAGAAAGTCAAAGTGTGAGTGAACGGCGATGAATGATATTTCTGAATTCGAAGCCCGGATCACCGCGGCGCTGGAACGCATTGGGCGGGCTGTGGCTGTGGCCGAGGAGCGTGCTGAGGCGACGACGGGGGGAATCGCTTCTGAAGCGATGGAACTGGAACTGGGCCGGTTGACCGAGGCGTTGGAGGTGGAAAAAGCCGCCAACACCCAGCTCGAAGAGCGGGTCCGGGCGATCCATGATCGGCAAGAACACCATGTGGCGGCGCTCGAAGAAGAGGTCGAGACGCTACGGCGGCAACTGATGGACCATGACCGCGAGATGCAAAAACTGCGGTTGGTGAACACGCAATTGCGCGAAAACAATGCCGGGCTTCGGGCCGCCAATGCGCAAGGGCTTGGTGATGCGGCGCTGATTGATGCCGGGATGCGCACCGAACTTGAGGCGCTCAAAGTGGCGCGCGAGGCGGATGTGACCGAAATGGATGCGATCCTGACCGAGCTGCGCGCAGTTATGGCGCGTGTGGCCAATGGGGCCGCGCCAACCGACGTGCCTGCGCCGTCTGACCTGTCCAACGAGGAGGTGTGATATGCCCGAAGTGAAAATCTCGATCGGTGGACGTGAGTTTGAGGTCGCCTGCCAAGCGGGTGAGGAGCATTTTCTCAAATCCGCCGCCCAGCTTTTGGACAATGAGGCCTCGGTGTTGTCGAGCCAAATCGGGCGTTTGCCCGCCGAGCGGATGCTATTGATGGCGGGCTTGATGTTGGCGGATAAGACCGCAGGGCTTGAAGAACAGATGCGCGCGCTTGAGGCCAAACTTGGGGCACAAGAAGCCTTGATCGAAGAAATGCGCGCCCGTCCCACCCCGGCACCCGAGCGGGTCGAAGTGCCCGTGGTGCCCATCGAGGTGACCGATACTTTGGCCGAAATGGCGGCGCGGGCGGAAAGCATGGCGGCGGCGTTTGAAGAGCGGTTGGGCGTAAAAGATGCGATTTAAGGATTTGATCCTGTCGGCGGCCCTTGTGCCGTGTGCGGGGGTGGCGATGGCGGATGAGATGCCACAGATGGCCGCCGCGCCGGAGGTCTTTCACTACGTCTGTGAACGCGGCGTTGGTATTGATGCGGTTTACACCGGCACGGATGACGCCCCCGCTGCGGTGATCTATGCCGAAGGGCGGCTGATCTCCTTGTCACAGGCGGTATCGGCCTCAGGCGCGCGCTATGCAGAAGCCGTAGGGGCCTCTGGCTATGAGTGGTGGACCAAGGGCGACACGGCAACGCTGAGTTACTTTGACGCCAACTACGGCGAGTCCGTGACGCTTTTTGCCTTTTGCAACGTGGCTGAATAGCGCGAACGATACGGCCCTCAGCGGCATGAAAACCGGTATGAAAAAAGGCGCGCGGGATGAACCCATCGCGCCTTTTTCTTTGGGGCTTGCGTGGCTTAGACGTTGGCCGCGCGGATTTGTTCAGCTTTGTCTTGATCAAACACAACGCCTTTGTCCGCGAACATCTGATCCAACTCGCCTGACAAGGTCATTTCGATCACGATGTCACAGCCGCCGACAAATTCGCCTTTGACGTAAAGCTGCGGGATGGTCGGCCAGTCGGAGAACTCTTTGATGCCCTGGCGAATATCGGCATCGGCCAGCACGTCGATATCGGCATAGTCCACACCCATGAAATTGAGAATGCCCGCAACTTTTGACGAAAAGCCACATTGCGGCATCATTTTCGTGCCCTTCATAAACAGCACAACGTCATTATGGGTCACGGTCTTTTGGATGGTGTCTTGGGCAGTCATTGGAGTATCCTTTCAGCTGTCGCTCAGCACGGATGTGGGTGAGGGACTTATTCGGGGGCGCGGGTGGTCAAGGCGAGGGCGTGCAATTCACCGCTGTCGAGTTTTTCACGGATCGCGGCAGTGACGGCACGCTGTTGTTGCACCCGGTTCATCCCCGCAAACGATGCATCGACCACTTCGGCGGCGAAATGTTGCCCGTCGTCGCCTTGCACAACGATATGGGCGTCGGGAAAGGCCTCGCGGATCAGGTGTTCGATGTCGGTGGCAGTGATGGCCATGAATGGCGCTCCTTGATCTTTGGTGTTGGGCCAAATGTAAGGGCGCGGGCGCGGCGCTGCAAGCGGGTTTGGTGAGATCACTCGAAGCCACCTTGACGCAGGGCGTCGATAAAGGTGTCAAACGCCGCCGCCATTTTGTCCGTGTCGGACCAGGCCCGCGATAGACGGGTCAAAAGTGCGAGGCGCTCAGTTTCAAGCGCGGGCGGGAGGGCGAGGTGTTGGGCGGCCACGAGTTGTGTCATGCGTTCGTGCAGCGGCCGCAGCCGTTCAAAATCACGGATCATGGCGGGCAAAAGTTCGGGGGCATCGCGCCAGCTTTCGCCGTTGAAGCGCATCTGTGTCACCCGTTGCCCGGCCCCGGCGCAATCATAAAGCACACAGCCGGGATTGCCGATGGCGTTCAGTTCAGAGTGAACCGAGCAAAGATGACCTTTGAGATTGGGGCAGGGTGTACCCGCCGGTTTGTCGAAGGCAAAAAGATCGCCTTTGTCGAGCGTCAGCCCAACACAGCACAGCGCCGCGCAGTTGGAGCAATCAGAGGCGAGATCGGGCAGGTCCATCCGGGGTCCTTATAACGGAACAGACCCGCGCGAACGCGGGCCTGATTGTGTGTGTCTCGCGGCGAAAGACTTAGCCGAAGATCTCGCCAAAGCTGGTGCGGTAGATCGTGGAAAGCTCCGCGAGAGGCGCGGAGGCACCACCCATGCTGACGGTATCGCCGCCGAATT
The DNA here is from genome assembly GCF_000299875.1 of Celeribacter baekdonensis B30. Classification (GTDB taxonomy): domain Bacteria; phylum Pseudomonadota; class Alphaproteobacteria; order Rhodobacterales; family Rhodobacteraceae; genus Celeribacter; species Celeribacter baekdonensis_A. The sequence goes on along the minus strand of NZ_AMRK01000003.1, from coordinate 409,482 downwards.
TGCCAACCGTGGAGATGGCAACCCCGGCTTGACCTGCCGCGACCATGAGGGCTTCGGCTTGATCAAAGGTGCAGGCCACGAGGTAGCGGGCTTGGTCTTCGCCAAAGAGCGTGGCGGTGTCGTCGCTGTCCAGATGCACGCCAACGCCAGCCTCGTCGGCGAGTTCAAACGCCGCCAAAGCCAGCCCGCCATCGGAGAGATCGGTGACCGCGTTGATCAGTTTGCCATGGGTGCGCAGGAATTCGCCATTGCGTTTTTCCGTTGCCAAATCAACATGCGGCGCATCGCCATCTTCGCGGTGGAAGACTTCGGCCAAAAGCGCGGATTGGCCGAGGTGACCATGGGTTTCGCCAATCAAAACAGCCACATCGCCATTTTGCGCCAGACCGGAAATGAGATCGTCCTCGGAGGCGATCAGACCCACGGCACCGATGGTCGGGGTCGGCAGGATGCCCTCGCCGTCGGTTTCATTATACAGCGAGACGTTGCCCGACACGATCGGCATGTCGAGGAAGGACACCGCCTGACCGATGCCATCGAGCGCGCCGACAAACTGGCCCATGATCTCGGGCTTTTCCGGGTTGCCGAAGTTGAGGTTATCGGTGGTCGCCAAGGGGGTCGCGCCGACGGAGATCAGATTGCGATAGGCTTCGGCCACCGCCTGTTTGCCGCCCTCAACCGGATTGGCTTTGACGTAGCGCGGTGTCACATCGGAGGTGAAGGCCAGCATCTTGCCGGTGCCATGGACGCGGATCACGCCCGCACCAAGACCTGGCGCGCGCACGGTGTCGGCCATGACCTGAGTGTCGTATTGCTCGTAAACCCAGGCTTTGGACGAATAGTTCGGTGAGGAGATCAGACCCTTGAGACCATCAATCGGATCAATCTGCGGCACATCTGCGACCTGTTCGGCGGCAGGCGTCGGCACCCACGGACGATCATATTCGGGCGCAGAGGAGGCCAGAGTGGAGAGCGGCAAATCGCCTTTGCATTCGCCGTTGTGCATGATCAAGAAGCGGTCTTCGGCAATGGTTTCGCCGACGATGGCGAAATCGAGGTCCCATTTTTCAAACACCGCGCGGGCCTCGGCCTCTTTTTCGGGCTTGAGCACCATCAACATGCGCTCTTGGGATTCGGAGAGCATCATCTCGTAGGCGGTCATGTTGGGTTCGCGCTGTGGCACGTTTTCAAGGTCAAGGCGGATACCAAGGTGCCCCTTGTCGCCCATTTCAACCGCTGAACAGGTCAGACCCGCCGCGCCCATGTCCTGGATCGAGATCACAGCGCCCGTGACCATCAGCTCAAGCGTGGCTTCCATCAGGCATTTTTCGGTGAACGGATCGCCGACCTGAACGGTGGGGCGTTTGTCTTCGATCGTGTCATCGAATTCAGCCGAGGCCATGGTCGCGCCACCGACGCCATCACGGCCGGTTTTGGCCCCCAGATAGACCACGGGCATACCGACGCCCGAGGCGGCAGAATAAAAGATTTTGTCGGCATCGGCGAGACCGGCAGCAAAAGCGTTCACAAGGCAGTTGCCGTTATAAGCGGCATGAAAGCGGACTTCGCCGCCCACGGTGGGGACGCCGAAACAGTTGCCATAGCCGCCGACACCTTCGACGACGCCGTGGACCAACTGTTTGGTTTTCTTATGATCTTTGACACCAAAGGAGAGCGAATTCATCGCCGCAATCGGACGCGCGCCCATGGTGAACACATCGCGCAGAATACCGCCAACACCCGTGGCCGCGCCTTGGTAAGGCTCAATGTAGGAGGGGTGGTTGTGGCTTTCCATTTTGAACACCACGGCCTGACCGTCGCCAATATCGACGACACCGGCGTTTTCGCCCGGACCACAGATCACTTGCGGGCCGGTTGTGGGCAATCCGCGCAGGTGTTTTTTTGAGGACTTATAGGAACAATGTTCGTTCCACATCGCCGAGAAAATCCCAAGCTCAGTAAAGCTCGGCTCACGGTTCAGAATACGCAGGATTTGTGCGTATTCGTCCGGCTTGAGCCCGTGGGCGGCGATCAGGTCCTCGGTGATCATTGGCTCGGTCATAGTATGTCCCTCGGCGGCAGCTGTCTTTCCCGCGTTCTCTTAGGGCAAGTGGGGCCAATGGGGAAGGGGCTAAACGGCGCTGTGGGGTATCGGAGCTGTGCTTTGAGGGGAAGTGTTGGAGGAGGAGTGTTGGTGAGGCGCGCGCAGGCACATGTCAAATCCGCGAGAGACGCCGAGACAGAGCATGGCGACGGCCAAATAAAGTCGTGGGTCAAAAAATCGGGGGTCACATAAGGTGGCGGTCAAAAAAAAGGCCGAGCAAAAGCTCGGCCCAAGTCCAACAGGGAGGTAAAGCCGCTAGGAGTTGCCTCATTCGGCGGCTTCATTGATGCATTTAGGGGCGGTTTGTGAACGGTTCAAGGTATTTCCATCACATTTCACGCAATGCCGATATGCTGATTGCGCATAGCTCGCGTAACCTCGGCAAAACATTGACCAAAAAGTCAAAGATGCGGATCAGTGTGATCCTTCGTCGTCGCGCATGTTCTTGCGATGGGCGCTGATTTCTTCGGTGATGAAGTCGCGAAACACTTCGATCCGTTTGGAATGACGCAATTCTTCGGGGTAGGCGAGGAACACCGGCACTTCGCCACTTTCCAAATCGGGCAGTACACGCACAAGATCCGGCGCGCTTTCGACAAGGTAATCGGGTAAAACACCAATCCCCAAATGGTTGAGCACGGCCTGAAGCACGCCGAAATAATTGTTCACGAAAAGTTTCGAGCGGATGTCATGTTCATTCAACTCTTCGACCAACCGCGCGCCAGCGGCGACTTGATGGGCGTTCGGGTTTTGGCAGATCAACCGATGGGTGGAAAGATCGTCCATGGTGAGCGGTGTGCCGTGTTCGGCCAGATATTCCTTGGTGGCAAACAGGCGCATCCGGATGTTCATCAGCCGTTTGCGGATCAGATCGGCCTGAGACGGTTCTTTCATGCGGATCGCCACATCGGCCTCACGCATCGGCAGGTCCAACACGCGTTCTTCAAGCATCAGGTCGATTTTGAGCTCGGGATATTTGGCATAGAGTTTGGAGAGGCGCGGCGCGAGCCAGAGCGTGCCAAAGCCGGTGGCGGTGGTGACACGCAATTCGCCGTAAACCTCTTCTTCGCTGTCGCGAATGCGCGCGGCGGCGGCGTCCAGACGTTTGGCCATGGAGCGGGTGGCGTCAAACAGCAATTCGCCCTGTTCGGTCAGGATCAGCCCACGGGCATGTCGGTGAAACAGGGTGGTGCCGAGTGATTCTTCGAGCGAGCGTATCTGCCGCGACACGGCCGATTGGCTCAAATGCAGGGTATCCCCTGCATGAGTCAGCGATCCCGCGTCTGCCACGGCGTGAAAAATTCTAAGTTTGTCCCAGTCCATACCCGTCACCTGTTAAAAGACCACACATATTTAAGTCTCACACATCTACCCTACGCTAACATAATGTGGGTGTGAGGTCATTTGGGCGTTTCATTCGCGTTTTTCGCACAGATCGCAAGAGGAATGCATTGCGCTAACACAAATTGGCAGAGACGAGCGAAGGAAATGCAAGTTTTTAAGGCAGTGCATTGGCGGGTTCGTGCCGATTGGCCTTTGGGCGTGGACGCGATATAGTCGTGGACCGCGAACGGAAGGGACAGTAGGGCCATGCAAGAGCAACTGAGGCACAGTCCGACGGCCAAATGGCAAAAGGCCAAATGGAGCGAGCGGCAGGTGGCGCGCGATATTTCCTATGCCAGTTCTGCGGGCACGCGCACGGGGCGGGTTCTGATCCGGTTGATGGAGAATGCGACGGGGCGCTTGTCGCTGATCCGGCGGGCGAAGGGGTATAACCTTGATGTCGCCGAGGGGCGCGATTTCTGGGCGGTGATGGTTGAACGCTATGGGTTGGAGCTTGAGGTGATCAACGGTGCGTTGGATGCGATTCCAGCTACCGGACCTTTGATCATTGTAGCCAATCATCCTTATGGCATTTTGGACGGGTTGATGTTGGGGCATATCCTGTCCGTGGTTCGGGGTGATTTTCGGATTTTGGCCCATAGCGTGTTTAAACGTGCCGAAGACATTGACCGCGTGATCCTGCCAGTGTCGTTTGAAGAGACGAAAGAGGCAGTGGCGCTCAATCTGGCGACGCGCAAGGAGGCACTGTCCTATTTGGACGCAGGCGGATGCATCGGGATTTTTCCGGGTGGCACGGTGTCGACGGCGGCGCGCCCGATGGGACGGCCGATGGACCCGGGCTGGCGGGCCTTTACGGCAAAGATGGTGGCAAAATCCGGGGCGACGGTGGTGCCGCTCTATTTCGACGGGGCCAATTCGCGGCTGTTTCAATTGGCCAGCCACCTGCACACGACCCTGAGGATGGGGCTTTTGATCCGGGAATTCCGCGCCAAAATCGGCGCACCCGTGCGGGTGTCGGTGGGAGCACCGATCGGGCCGGAAAAATTGGCACAATTTAAGGGTGACCCGAAAAAGTTGATGGATTTTCTGCGCGCCGAGACCTATGCCTTATCCTCAACCCCGATGCCAAATCCGGCTTTGGGGTACGAGTTTGAAATCAAACACGGGGCCAAACCCCGCAAGGGTCTTAAAGACCGATATTAAACAAGGGTCTAAAGGACCGGTATTGAACATGGCAGTGGGTATTTTTGACAGCGGGTTGGGTGGTCTGACGGTTTTGGATGCAGTGTCCAAGCGGTTGCCAGACGTGCCTTTTGTGTATTTCGGCGACAATGCCCATGCCCCTTATGGCGTGCGCGACGCGGATGACCTCTACAATCTGACCACGGCGGCGGTGGAGCGGCTTTGGGCGGCGGGCTGCGATTTGGTGATTCTGGCCTGTAACACCGCGTCGGCTGCGGCGTTGCGGCGGATGCAGGAAAGCTGGATTCCTTCGGACAAGCGCGTGTTGGGCGTCTTTGTGCCGCTGATCGAGGCGTTGACCGAACGGCAATGGGGCGACAATTCGCCACCGCGCGAAGTCGAGGTCAAACATGTGGCGCTGTTTGCCACCCCCGCGACCGTGGCCTCACGCGCCTTTCAACGCGAATTGGCGTTTCGTGCCATTGGAGTCGATGTCGAGGCGCAGGCCTGTGGCGGTGTCGTGGATGCGATTGAGGACGGCGATATGATCCTGGCGGATGCTTTGGTGCGCTCGCATGTGGACGCGCTCAAACGCAAAATGCCGCATCCGGGCGCGGCGATTTTGGGCTGTACCCATTATCCGATCATGCAAGACGTGTTCCAAGATGCGTTGGGCGCGGAGGTGAAAGTCTATTCTCAGGCCAATCTGGTGGCCGCGAGCCTTGAGGATTACCTCAAACGCCACCCAAAGATGATTGGCACCGGCACCGAGTCGATGTTCCTGACCACGGGTGACCCGGCCAAGGTCTCCCGCGGGGCGACGCAGTTTTTGCGACGACCGGTCACGTTTCAAAAGGCGTGATCGCCAAAGAGTGACCCGTTTGATACCCCGCGCGGTCCTGTCGCAATTGCGGCGGGGCGCGTTCCTCCCTAGATTAGAGTTCAACCGAGCCTCTCAGAGGCTCGATGCACGAAAGAGACACCGATGACCCATAAAATCGCCATTCTGGGCGCGTCCGGCTATACAGGGGCCGAGCTTGTCCGTTTGATCGCCACCCATCCGTCGATGGAGATCGTGGCGCTGTCTGGTGATCGCAAGGCGGGCATGGCGATGGCCGATGTCTATCCGCATCTACGCCACATGGACCTTCCGGCGCTGTGCAAGATCGAGGATATTGATTTTGCAAATGTCGATCTGGCCTTTTGCGCGCTGCCCCATGCGACCTCCCAAGCGGTGATCAAAGAGCTGCCTGCGACGACGAAAGTGGTGGACCTGTCTGCCGATTTCCGGCTGCGTGACCCGGCTGAATATGAGAAATGGTACGGCAAACCGCACTCTGCGGTCGAGTTGCAAAAAGAGGCAGTGTACGGCCTGACCGAATTTTACCGCGATCAGATCAAGACCGCGCGGCTTGTGGCCGGGACCGGCTGTAACGCCGCGACCGGGCAATTCATCCTGCGGCCTTTGATTGGCGCCGGGGTGATCGACCTCGATCAGATCATTTTGGATCTCAAAGTGGCGGTCTCCGGCGCTGGGCGGGCGCTGAAAGAGCATCTTTTGTTCGGCGAGCTTGAAGACAACAGCTTTGGCTATTCGGTCGGCGGAAAACACCGGCATTTGGGCGAATTTGATCAGGAGTTCTCCCTGGTCGCGGGCCGCGATGTACGCATTCAATTCACCCCGCATCTGATCCCCGCCACCCGTGGCATCTTGGCCACTGCCTATGTTCAGGGCGAGGCGAGTGCGGTGCATTACGCGCTGGCTGATGCCTATATGAACGAGCCGTTTATCAAAGTGCTGCCACTAGGGCAGGTGCCGGCGATGAAACATGTGCGCGGCTCAAATTTCTGTCATATTGGCGTGGTGGAGGATCGTATCCAAGGCCGGACCATCGTGGTGGGGGTGATCGACAACCTGACCAAAGGCTCGTCTGGTCAAGCGATCCAAAACGCCAACCTGATGCTTGGGCTCGATGAGACCGCCGGTCTTATGAACGCACCGATGTATCCGTAACATTGTCTCACAGGAGGACGCCATGGCCGGTTTGAAGACCCTGAAAAAGACCCGTCGCATTCAAGTGATTGCGATTGCCGCCGTGGCCCTTGTGGTGGCCGTGTCGCTGATTGGCTATGCCTTTCGCGATGGCATCAATCTGTTTCGCTCGCCCACGCAAGTGGTCGAAGAACCACCGCGCGCGGGCGAGATTTTTCGCATCGGCGGGTTGGTCGAAGAGGGCAGTTTGGTGCGCGGTGAGGGCACCCATGTGACCTTTAGCGTGACAGACACCAATGAGACGATTCCGGTGCGCTTTGAGGGTGTTTTGCCGGATTTGTTTGACGAAAATCAGGGTATGATCGGCACCGGCAGCCTGCAAGACGGGGTGTTTGTGGCAACCGAAATCCTGGCCAAACACGACGAGTCTTATATGCCGAAAGAGGTTGTGGACGCATTGAAAGAGCAGGGGCTTTACAAAGAGCCGGAGAGCTAAGTCTTTCTGAATAAATCGTAAAATCGTGCCCGCGCGCTCAAGTCCACGAGCGTTAACCTTTTTGCGCAACCTTGATCCCATCAATTGGTGGGATTGAGGCATATGAAAACAGTACAACAGATCGCAGACGAGATCATTGCCCGTGAGGGCGGATACGTCAACGACCCCGACGATCCGGGCGGGGCAACCAAATATGGCGTCACCATCGGCACGATGCGCACGCTTGGCGTCGATGTGGATGGCGATGGGCGGGTGACGACATCCGACCTGCGCAAGTTGACGCGGGTTCAGGCGCGCGACATTTTTGTCGAACATTACTTTCACCGCCCCCGCATCGACGAATTGCCCCCGGTTTTGCAAGCCAGCGTGTTTGACATGTATGTCAACGCGGGCGGCACTGCCGTGCGGATTTTGCAGCGGCTTTTGACCGATATGGGTCAGAGGATTGCGGTGGATGGGGCGATTGGGCCGCAGACCATCGAGGCCGCGCATATTGCGCAATCTTTGGCCCCGCATCACTTGGCCGACGCTTACGGCATTGCCCGGCGCAATTACTATTACGCTCTGGCAGATCGCCGCCCGACCTCACGCAAATACGCGCGCACACGCAAGGGCGGCAAAGGCGGCTGGATCACCCGCGCGGAGGACTTTATCTCGCCGCGTTATCACCTGACAGATTCTGAGCATGCAGCGCGGGTGGCGTCATGGGGATAATCGGCAGGCTGTTCGCGGTGATCTTTGGCGACGGGCGCAATCTGGTCAAAGACACGGCCGAAGTGTTTTTCGAAAACAAAGAGGCGGGCGCGGTGCGCGAGGCCAATTACCGCAGTTCCGCGATGCAACAATTCGCCGCCGAATTTGCGGTGGAACGCAAAGGCGCGTTTGATCGGCTGATGGATGCGCTCAATCGCGTGCCTCGCCCGTTGATGGCCTTTGGCACCATCGGGCTGTGCGTTTCGGCCATGGTCGATCCGCTGTGGTTTGCCTCAAGGATGCAGGGAATCGCGCTGATCCCGGAGCCGCTGTGGTGGCTTTTGGGCACCATCGTGTCATTCTACTTTGGTGCCCGCTATCAGGTGAAATCGCAAGAGTTTCAACGCTCTGTCGCTGCCACTGTGGCGCAAGCCCCGATTGTGACCGCCAATATCGCGGCGCTCAAGGCGCTTGAAGCGGGGGCGCAGGGGCAGGGTGTTCCGCCTGTGGCATCTCACCCCTCTTGGGAGGCCAAGCCGATCTATGTGCCGGGGGCAGAGGCGGAGAATCCCGCCCTTGAGGCCTGGAAAGGGGGCCGGAATGAGTGATGCGTTGATTGCCGCTGTCTCTGAACACGGGCCTTGGGTGTTGATGGTGTTTTTCCTGCTCTATCGCGATGCGCAAAAGGATCAGGCGACCCGTGATGTGCTCAACAAAAACACGCAGATTTTGGTGGAAATGACCACGATGATCCGCGAACGGCTGCCGAGGGGATGACGTGATGACAGATCCCTTTCGCAAGATGTGGACCAAACTTCGCAGGCTCTGGTGGGGCGAAGCCCTTGCCACGGCGTTGCGCCAAAACCGCGAGGCCGCCGCCGCATTGGACGCGGTCGTCAAGGAGATGCTTGAACAATGAAACAGGTCGCAATTCTTTACGCCGTGGTTGTCGTAGCGGCGTTTTTGGCGGTGCAGACCGTCGGATATGAACAGGCAATGTTGATCGCCTACGGGGCCATTGCCTTGATGGCGTTGCTGATTTCGGTGACGTTTTTATGGCTCTGGCAGGTGCGCGCCACGCCTTTGGCGCTTGGCATGTCGCTGTCGTGGGCGGGGTCTGGATTGACCATCGGCTGGTGGTGGTTGATGCAAATCGCTGACAATCCGGCATGGGGAGCCGAAGCGGCGGCGTTGTTTTTGTTCCTCTCACTGCTGATCTCCGGGGCGGTGCTTCACTTTTCGGTGATCCAAGGCTCCTTTGGTCTGCGCGGCCTCGCCTTTCTTTGGCCGGTGTTTGGCGCGTTGTTTGTCTCTCTTGGGGTCCTTTTGTTGCTTTAGCGACAAGGGGGTGGGGTGAGACGGAAAAGGGGCCGCTTTGGCCCCTTTTTCTTGTGCTTTGGTCGCGGGTCTCGTTGCATCCGCTTGCGACATGCGCGCGCAGCCCATTGGCGGGTCGCCCACAACCGGGTAGAACAGTCGCAAAAGGGAGACGCACATGCTCGTAGAACTAGGACATTTTGCCCTCGTCATGGCCTTTGTCGTGGCAATCGCTCAAACCGTTTTGCCGCTCTGGGGCGCGCAAATGGGCAAACGAGCCCTGATGGCCGTGGGCGAACCGGCGGCTTTGGTGCAACTTGTGTTGATTGCCTTCTCTTTTGGCGCGTTGACCTACGCCTTCGTCACCTCGGATTTCTCGCTCAAAGTGGTGGTGGCCAACTCGCACACGCTCAAACCGATGCTGTACAAAGTCTCCGGCGTTTGGGGCAACCACGAAGGCTCGATGTTGCTTTGGGTGCTGATTTTGGCCCTTTTCGGTGCAGCGGCGGCGCTGTTTGGCAGCAACCTGCCGGACACATTGCGGGCGCGGGTTTTGGGGGTTCAAGGCTCGATTGGTTTGGCGTTTCTGGCCTTTATCCTGTTCACGTCCAACCCGTTCACTCGTCTCGAATTCCCTCCAATGAATGGCGAAGACCTTAATCCGCTGTTGCAAGACCCGGGCCTCGCCTTTCACCCGCCGTTCCTCTATCTCGGCTATGTTGGTCTCTCGATGACCTTCTCCTTCGCCGTCGCCGCTTTGCTCGAAGGCCGGGTGGATGCCGCATGGGGCCGCTGGGTGCGTCCCTGGACCTTGGCGGCGTGGATTTTCCTCACCATCGGCATCGGCCTTGGCTCGTGGTGGGCGTATTATGAGCTTGGCTGGGGCGGCTTTTGGTTCTGGGATCCGGTCGAAAACGCGTCTTTCATGCCTTGGCTTTTTGCTGCCGCGCTGCTGCATTCCGCTATCGTTGTGGAAAAACGCGAGGCGCTCAAAAGCTGGACCATTTTGCTGGCCATTTTGGCCTTCGGCTTCTCGCTTATTGGCACGTTTCTCGTGCGCTCGGGCGTGATCACCTCGGTTCATGCTTTTGCCAATGATCCCGAACGCGGCATTTTCATCCTGATGATCTTGGCCTTTTTCATGGGCGGTGCGTTGCTCCTGTTCTCCTTGCGCGCCAATGTGATGAGCGCCAAGGGCGTGTTCTCCATGGTCTCGCGCGAAAGCGCTTTGGTGGTGAACAACATCCTGCTTGCCGTTGCGGCTCTGGTTGTCTTCACCGGCACAATCTGGCCCTTGGTGGCCGAAGCCTTCTGGGCGCGCAAACTCTCTGTCGGCGCGCCGTTTTTCAACGCCGCCTTCACGCCGTTTTTCACCATGCTGGCCGTGGTCTTGCCCATCGGCGCGATCCTGCCGTGGAAACGCGCGCGCCTTGGGGCGGCGCTGAAAAGGCTCATCCCGGCGCTGATCCTGACGCTTGCGGTCATGGGGCTGATCTGGTCGATGCAAACGCAAAAGACCCTCCTTGCGCCCATCGGTCTTGGCCTTGGCACTTGGGTCGTTGCGGGCGCCATCCAAGACATCGTTCTGAAGCTCGGTAAAAACCGCAATCTGTCGCGGCTGTTCCGTCTGCCGCGCGCCGATTGGGGGCGCTTGTTCGCTCATGGCGGCCTCGGCATCACCATCGCGGGCATCGCCGGGCTGACGGCCTGGACTGTCGAAGACATCCGTGTCGTGCAGATTGGTGAAACTTTTGATGTCGCGGGCTACACCATCACGCTTGATGCGGTCGAACGCAAACAGGGGCCGAATTACCTCACCACCATGGCCGCCATGTCGGTGTTTGAAGGCCCCCAAAAAGTCGCCACGTTGCACCCCGAAAAACGTTCCTACCCGGTGGCGCAAATGCCGACCACCGAGGCCGGGATCGACAACGGCTTTTTGCGCGATGTCTATCTGGTGATCGGGGATGTGCAATCCAACGGTGGCTGGGCCGTGCGCACCTATATCAAACCGCTGGCCAACTGGATTTGGGGCGGCACGTTGATCATGGCCTTTGGCGGCGTTCTCTCCCTCACGGATCGCCGTTACCGGGTCGCGGCGGGCGCGCGCAAAAAATCGCTGGCCTCTGCCCCAAAAGGAGTGCCCGCCGAATGAAACGCCTGATCCTTGCCCTCGCGCTGCTCCTCGCCACGCCACTTTACGCGGTGCAACCCGACGAGGTTCTGCCCGATCCGGTGATGGAATCGCGCGCCCGTGAGATTTCTCAAGGGCTGCGCTGTCTTGTGTGTCGCAATGAAAACATCGACGAGAGCAACGCGACTCTGGCCAAAGACCTGAGGCTTTTGGTCCGCGAACGCCTTGTCGCGGGCGACAGCAATGAGGAAACCGTGGCCTATATCGTCGATCGTTATGGTGAATATGTGCTGTTGAAGCCGACCCTGACCGGGGCCAATAAACTCCTGTGGATCGCAGGCCCCGCCATGTTGATCATCGCGCTTGGCATCGGTTTTGGTTTTTTGCGTCGTCGGCAATCGGAACCCGAACAATCCGAGCTGACCGATGACGAAGAAAAGCGGCTACAGGCGCTTTTGAACGATTAAATCCCGCGTCTTTTATCGTGATCCAAATACTCAAACCCCCGCCGCTTGCCATCGCAGGGCGGGGTTTTGTATACCCGTGCCACGGTCCGCAGTTCACCGAGTCGCTGTCGTTTCCACATGGAAATACGCTGAACCTGTTTAAGCCTTTGAACACTCCCGGTTTCCGCGCGTCTTGAGCGTGGCAAGGACAGCTCCCGCACGATGTAACAGACGCGATCAACGGAGAGAACCGATGACTCGTGACGTGATTTCACTCACCCTTCCCGACGTGTCCGCCTTTGCGCGTGCGCTCAAATCCGATCTGGGCGACACGGCCCCGCCGCATCAATCGCTGTTGAATGCGATTGCCCGCGCCGGGGGCTATCGCAATTTTCAACATCTCAAAGCCACTCAAATCGGCGTCGAACCGATCATGGCCGCCGAAGGACGGGCCGTGTCACGCGCTTTGGCGAGGTTTGATGAGACTGGGCGTTTGACCTCATGGTCGACCAAACGCAAGGTTCGTCAACACGGGCTTTGGGCGCTCTGGGCTCAGGTGCCGCCGCGCCACGTGTTCTCTGAGCGCGAGATTTCCGATCTGTTCGACACCATGACCACCTTTCGCGATGCCGCCCAAATCCGCCGTTCTTTGATTGAGGACGGGCTTTTGGAACGCAACCGCGATGGCTCGCGCTACATCCGCCTTGAGGCGCGCCCCGATGAAACCGCCTTGGCGGTGATCCGCGCCGTGATGCGCAGACGGCAGGCCAACCCCGATGTGCCTGACCGAAGTTCCGCGCTGTTTGGTCTTTGATGAGACGTCAGTCATGAAACTTGCACGATGACGGAGCGTCTCTCTTCCTTTTGGCGCCGCGATGCCTATCTTTGGGGCAACCAATCAGGGAGAGAGACGTCCATGCAGTACGACACAATTCGCTTTGAGCAGGCGGACGACATTGCCGTCGTCACCCTCAATCGCCCCGAGGTGATGAATGCGCTCAACACCCAGATGCGCGCGGAAATCACCCATGCGGTGCGCGACGCCGCCAAATCGGCGCGGGTGGTTGTGTTGACCGGCGAGGGCCGCGCGTTTTGTTCCGGTCAGGATTTGGGCGATGGGGTGAATGCCGCCACCGCCGATCTGGAACGTACGCTGCGCGATGAATATGAGCCGATGCTCCACGCCATTCATGACAGTCCGGTGCCCACCATCGCCGCTGTCAATGGCGCTGCGGCAGGGGCAGGGGCCTCTTTGGCGCTGGCCTGTGACGTGGTGATCGCCAGCCAATCCGCGGTCTTCGTTCAAGCCTTTTCGCGCATCGGCCTGATCCCGGATGCGGGTGGCACCTATGTTTTACCACGTTTGGTCGGGCTGGCGCGTGCCATGGGGGCGTCGCTGTTTGCCGATGAAATTTCGGCGGCTCAGGCGATGCAATGGGGTATGATTTACGAGGCCGTGCCTGACGCCGATTTCGACGCTCATTGGCGCGCGCGGGCCGGGTATCTGGCCAAGGGCCCGACCGTGTCCTATCGCCACCTCAAAGAGGCCATGCATGCCTCCTATGACAACACTCTGGCCCAGCAATTGACCCTTGAGGCGAAGTTGCAAAACCACTGCGGCCAAACCCGCGATTTCAAAGAGGGTGTCATCGCCTTTTTGGAAAAGCGCAAACCCAAATATGAAGGTCGTTAAGTCTCAGACAGGTTTGCGACGACCTTTGCCATCAGCGCGGTGAAATCGGCGCGCTCCTGATCGCTCATGCCTTGGGTCGCCAGATCATTGACCTCAGTCGCCTCCTCGATCGCAGGGTCTCTGAGCCCCCGCGCGCGTTCCGTCAGCCAGACGGTCTGCACCCGTGCATCCGCCTCATGCGCGCGCCGGATCACCAAACCGTCCCGCTCCATCCGCGACAGCGTGTTGGCCATGGTCGCCTGTTCGACGCCCAGCTCCCGCACCAGCTCGCGCTGCGTTTGGCCCTCTTTCTCCCAAAGCGCCAGCATCACGGGGAAGGTGCCGGTGGACAGGCCCAGTGGTTTGATCCGGTCCTGAATGGCACGGATGAAGAGCCGGGCCATGTGGTTCACCTGATAGCCTTCGGAGTGCGCGCGGGAAAATTTAGTCTGTGTCATGAGGCTTGTTTTTCACAATATAGCTTGCTATGCAAATATATATAGCAAGCTATTAATGTGGAGACTCACCATGCTGCCCAAATTCCATGCTGCCTTCGGGGCGGCGGCCCTCCTGATCATTGCGACCTTCTGGGCTGCCACGGTCACGATGATTGTAATCGGGGATAAATACCTCATCGTCATGGCAAAAACCGGTATCGCCTGGGGTCTTTGGGCGCTCATTCCGATGCTGATCCTGACAGGTTTATCCGGCAATCGCCTCGGCCAGAACCTGCGCGGGCCGCTGATCGGCGCCAAACAAAAGCGGATGAAGATCATCGCTTTCAACGGGATCATTTTCCTCGTGCCCTCTGCGCTCATCCTCTTGCCTCTCGCGATGCAAGGGCAGGGCGGGCTGCCTTATTGGGGCATCCAGACGGTGGAGCCGTTGGCTGGCGCCGCCACCATCACGCTTTTGAGCTTCAACATGCGTGACGGATTGCGGCTCTCGCGTCGCCGCGCGGGTTCGGCGTGATCCGTTTCCATAGTTGCCAAAAAACTCAAAGAAAAACCCGCCTCTTTTGAAGCGGGTTTCGCATTTTTCAGAAAATCGACAGGATCTTAGCGGTCTTCGACATTCACATAGGGGCGTTCGGTTGCGCCGGTGTAAAGTTGACGCGGACGACCGATTTTCATCGCCGGATCTTCGATCATCTCTTTCCACTGCGAAATCCAGCCGACGGTGCGCGAGAGCGCAAAGATCGGGGTGAACATCGCAGTCGGGAAACCCATGGCCTCCAAAATGATGCCGGAGTAGAAATCGACGTTCGGGAACAGTTTCTTGTCGTGGAAATACGGATCGGCAAGCGCTTGTTTTTCCAACTCTTTTGCGACCTGAAGCGTCGGGTTGTTGTCCACACCCAAGAGTTCCAAAACCTCGTCGGCGGACTGTTTCATCACCGTCGCGCGGGGATCGAAGTTTTTGTAAACGCGGTGACCAAAGCCCATCAGGCGGAACGGATCGTTCTTGTCCTTGGCGCGGGCGATGTATTCCGGGATACGGTCCACGGTGCCAATTTCGCGCAGCATTTCAAGACAGGCCTGGTTGGCACCACCATGCGCCGGACCCCAAAGACAGGCGATGCCCGCAGCGATACAGGCGAACGGGTTGGCACCCGAAGAGGAGGCCAAACGCACGGTCGAGGTCGAAGCGTTTTGTTCGTGATCGGCATGCAGCGTAAAGATCCGGTCCATGGCGCGGGCCAGGATCGGGTTCACCACATATTCTTCGGCAGGGACCGAGAAACACATGTGCAAGAAGTTGGACGCGTAATCCAAATCGTTGCGCGGGTAGACCATCGGCTGACCGATTGTGTATTTATAGGCCATCGCCGCGATCGTCGGCATTTTTGCCAACAAACGGATGGTCGCCACTTCGCGCTGATGCGCATCGGCGATGTCGATCGAGTCGTGGTAGAAGGCAGACATGGCGCCGACAACACCGACCATAATGGCCATCGGATGCGCGTCACGACGGAAGCCGGTGAAGAATTTATGCATCTGCTCATGCACCATGGTGTGACGGGTCACCAGCGCCTCGAAGTCTTCCATTTCTTTCGCGGTCGGCAGGGCCCCGTAAAGCAACAGGTAGCACACTTCGAGGAAATGCGATTTTTCGGCCAGTTCACCGATGGTGTAGCCCCGGTGCAAAAGAACGCCTTCGTCCCCGTCGATAAAGGTGATGGCACTGTCGCAGGCGGCGGTGGAGGTAAAGCCCGGATCGTAAGTGAAAACACCGGCCTGGCCGTAGAGTTTTCGGATGTCGATCACGTCAGGCCCCACGGTGGGCGAATAAATCGGAAGATCGAAAGTCTTGCCGTCAAGCGTCAGGGTCGCGGTCTTTTGAGTGTCTGCCATGGTCGTTCCTTCGGTTGGCAACGGTGCCCTTTTGATCCGCGTCTGCAGACGCCAAAGGGCCGTTGGTGATCAGGCGAGCGCCCAAGAAACTCTCGGGCACCGTCTTGGCTTGGGAACCTCATATCTGGTTCCAGTTCCGATCCCGCGGGCGAGGGGGGCGCATATTCTGCGAGGCCTTACCCTACGGGCGTCCGAAGCCTGTCCAGCCTCGGCATAAATCTCATGTGACCGTCACCAAAACGCTTCGGTCACCACATGCCGAAGTGACCCTGATCTCAGGTGGTCTTTCGGCCAAATTAAGCAGTCCCGCCCGTTTGTTCAGGCTCACTTGCCATAAAATCCGCGATCCGGGCGAGGCTTTCGTCGCGGCCCAAAACCACCATCATATCAAGCACGCTTGGGGTTGCACTGCGGCCAGCGAGGGCGGATCTCAAAGGCGCGGCCACCTTGCCAAACCCGATCTCTTGCGCCTCCATAACGCGGCCGACAGCCTCCTCCAACGCGTCGCGCTCCCAGCTAACACTTTGCAGGTGCGGCGTCAATTCTTCCAGTATACCGTTGGATACTGAACCCACCAGTTTTTGCGCCTTTTCATCCATCGAAACAGGTCGATCCACCAAGGCAAATCGTGCTTTTTCAATGAGTTGCGGATATGTCTTGGCCGAGCCTTTGAGAAACGGCAGAGACGCCAAAAGCCGCGTTTGCTGTGCATCCGTCAATTTTGTCTCACCGGCGGCGGCAAGATAGCCGATGATTTCGCCCAAGATTTCGGCATCTTCCATCACCGCAAGATGCTGACCACAGATGTTTTCAAGTTTTTTGGTGTCAAACCGTGCCGGAGCCTTATTGATTCCATCCAGTTCAAACCACTCTTGCGCCTGCGCATCGGTGAAAAACTCATCATCGCCATGGCTCCAGCCCAGCCGTGCCAAATAGTTGCGCATCCCGGCGGCGGGGTAACCCATGGCCTGATATTCCTTGACCCCGGTCGCGCCGTGGCGTTTCGACATTTTCTTGCCATCAGGCCCAAAAATCAAAGGGATATGGGCATAAACCGGGAGGGGCCAGCCCATCGCAGTATAGATCGTCATCTGGCGTGCAGCGTTGCTCAGGTGGTCATCTCCACGGATCACATGGGTCACCCCCATGTCGTGATCATCGACGACCACGGCCAACATATAGGTGGGTGTGCCATCCGAACGTAACACGATCATGTCATCAAGCAATTCGTTCTTGAACGTCACCTCGCCTTGCACAGCGTCTTGCACCACGGTGACGCCCTCGCGCGGGGCTTTCATGCGGATCACATAGGGCGCATCGGGGTAGGTGCTTGGGTCGGCGTCACGCCACGGGCTGCGGTAGAGCGTGGATGTGCCCGTCGCCCGCGCTGCCTCGCGAAAGGCTTCGATCTCCTCTTGGGTGGCAAAACACTTATAGGCGGTGCCTGCCGCCAACATCTGATGCGCGACCTCGGCGTGGCGCCCGGCGCGTTCGAATTGGCTTACCGCCTCGCCGTCATAGTCCAGGCCCAGCCACGCCATCCCGTCCAAAATGCCCTGCGTTGCCTCGGGGGTAGACCGCGCCCGATCCGTGTCCTCGATCCGCATCAAAAACGTGCCACCATGGCCGCGCGCAAACAGCCAGTTGAACAGGGCTGTGCGGGCGGTGCCGATATGCATATCGCCGGTGGGCGAGGGGGCGATACGGGTAACGACAGGAGAGGTTTTGGCGGATGCGGAAGAGGTGGCGGACATGCGAGAATTAACCCTTTGGTAACCAAGATTGCGCCATGATGGCAGACAGGTGTTGAGCACGGAATAAGGGAACGGGGATAGGGAAACAAGGGTGCGCCTCTTCACGCTCATTGCACAGGTGCCTCTCGATATCGTCGACGCGCAACGCGGGCGGCTTTTCCTTTGGCTGCCCGTGTGTTTCGGCATCGGCATTGGCGTGTTTTTCGCCCAACCTCTGGAGCCCTCGGTCACCCTGCTGGGCGTGATCCTCGCCGGGGTCATCCTGGGCCTTTTGGCCCTGATCAAAACCCCGCCGCGCGTAGCCCCTCTGTTGATCGCGATGCTGACGGTTTCAATGGGTTTTTTCGCGGCAGGGTTGCGCAGCCATATGGTCGCTGAGCCGGTGCTGACCTTCCGCTATTACGGCCCGGTCGAGGGGCGGGTGATCCATATCGACCGCTCCGCCTCCGACGCCCTGCGCCTGACTTTGGATCGGGTCACGTTGCGGAACTTTTCCCCGGACCGCACGCCCTATAAGGTCCGTATTTCGCTGTATGGCGACCAAAGCTTTGTCGCCCCCGAACCCGGTATGCGCCTTGCACTGACCGCCCATTTGTCGCCGCCCTCCGGCCCCGCTGAACCCGGCGCGTTCGAGTTTCAACGCATGGCCTGGTTCGACAAACTGGGGGCGGTGGGTTACGCCCGCGTGCCCGCCCTGCGCATCGCTGACACCGATCGCTCGCTCACGCTTTGGGTCCATCGTCTGCGCCAAACCCTGTCCTCGGCGCTCCAATCCCAAATCCCCGGCCAACCCGGTGCCTTCGCCGCCGCCATCCTCACCGGCGACCGATCCGGCATCACCTTGGACACGGCCGAGGCCCTGCGCGGGGCCAACCTGTCGCATCTCTTGGCGATTTCAGGTCTGCATATGGGGCTTTTGACCGGGTCCGTGTTCTTTGCCCTGCGCCTCTGCCTCGCCATGATTCCCGGCGCAGCACTTACTTGGCCGCTCAAGAAAATCGCCGCCTCCGGTGCCTTGGCCGCAGGTCTGTTTTACCTCGCGCTTTCTGGCTTCAACGTCGCCACCGAACGCGCTTTTGTCATGGTTTCGGTCATGCTTGTCGCCGTGCTGTTGGACCGCCAAGCCATTTCCTTACGCGCCGTCGCCATTGCCGCACTTCTGATCCTCGTGTTGCGCCCCGAAGTCCTGCCCGAACCCGGGTTTCAAATGTCTTTTGCCGCCACCACCGCCCTTGTCGCGGTCTTCACTATCGTGCGTCGATTGCGGTTGATGTCGGGCTGGCCCACTTGGCTGCGCGGGATTGCCACGGTCGTTCTGTCCTCTGCCGTGGCGGGGATCGCCACCGCTCCGGTTGCTGCCGCGCATTTCAATCGCATCGCGGATTTCGGCCTGTTGGCCAATGTCATTTCCGTGCCGATGATGGGTGCTGTGATCATGCCCGCCGCCATTTTAGCACTCCTGCTGACGCCCCTCGGGCTTCAAGGCCTTGCCCTTGCCATTATGGGCGGTGGCATCCGGTGGATTTTGGCGGTGGCTCATACGGTCTCGGGCTGGGACGGCGCGGTCAGTCACCTTGCCGCCCCGCCGCCCGAGACCTTGCCTCTCATCGCGATCGGTGGGATTTTTGTTATCCTTTGGCGTGGGCGTGGACAGCTTTTGGGCATCTTGCCGGTGTTGGCCGGGTTTGTGCTTTGGTTCATGGCGGATCGCCCGGCGATTTTGATCTCGGATGATGGCAGTTTGATCGGTCGGATCGGGGCCGAGGGGCGGGTGCTGAACAAAGCCAAAGGCGCGGGCTTTGTCGCCTCTGTCTGGTTGGAGAATGACGGCGATTTTGCCGATCAAATCACGGCCGCCGCCCGCGATATGCCGGTTTTGGACCTGCCCGGTCTGAGCATCGCCCATGTCAGCGGACGAGGCTGGCAGGAGGCCACCCGCAGGGCCTGTGTCGACCATGATTTCGTGGTGATCAACCAGATTTGGCAGGAGGCAGTGCCGGAGGGCTGTCTTTTGGTGGATGTTGGTTTCCTACGTCAAAGCGGCGCTTTGGCGCTCTCGCCTCGGGGCGAGACGGTGGAGATGCGCACGGCCTATGCCACCTCCGGTGTGCGCCTTTGGAACACGCCCGCCTTGCGTGGGCCGCGCGGGGGCGAGGCGCGAGAGGTGCGCGATGCATTACCGCCCATGGTTTTGGGAGCACGGTTTGCCCCCGATACGGTGCGTTTGGCGAACAGGCAATAAACCGACGGAAACGAAAAACATGACGGAAACGAAATCATAAAAAACCGCCACCAAAGGGGACTTTGATGGCGGTTTTAGCAATGCGCGATCAATAGCTGCGGATCAGGCCCACAAGTTTGCCCTGTACCTCGACCTGATGGGCGGGCAATACGCGGGTTTCAAAGGCCGGGTTCGCCGCCTCCAAAGCCACCATATCGCCTTGGCGTTTGTAGCGTTTGAGCGTGGTTTCATAGCCTTCGACCATTGCCACAACGATGTCGCCATTGTTGGCACTTGAGGTCTCGCGGATGACCACAATATCGCCGTGGTTAATCCCGGCCTCGATCATGGATTCGCCTTTGACTTCAAGTGCATAGTGATTGCCGTGGCCGGAAAGCATTGACCCCGGCACAGCCACGTTCATCGTCCCGTCAGAGACCGCTTCAATCGGCACGCCCGCGGCAATTTTGCCCATGATCGGCAGGTTGATCGCAGAGACCACCTCCACATCCAAAGCATGGCTCGGCGGCGGGCTGTTGGGGTGGTCGCCGTCGATCACGCGCGGTGAAAATCCGGCGGAGGTCGGCGCGGTCGATGGCCCCCCCATGGATTCGGGCAGTTTCACAATCTCGATAGCGCGGGCGCGGTGGGCGAGGCGGCGAATAAATCCACGCTCTTCCAAAGCGGTGATCAAGCGGTGAATGCCCGATTTCGAGCGCAGATCCAGCGCTTCTTTCATTTCATCAAAGGAGGGTGGTACGCCGTCCTTGTGCATCCGCGTGTTGATAAATTCCAACAGCTGGAGTTGTTTGCGTGTCAGCATCTGCTCGGTCCTCTTCCCCGGTTCGGGATCGTTTGGTCCCGATTGGATCGGGCCGTGGGTCACGGCATCCCCCGAAAGCGTTTTGACCCAATGCACCGGCACGGACGGGATCACGCCCGAAATCCGCATCGTTAATTGGTCATTACGCCCAATCTGGCCCTTTTGTCCAAAGGCGACAGGTCCGCCATTGTCCGCGAGTCCCCAGACGGGTTTTGCACCATGTTCTAATAATGTTCTACCGTCGTTCCCGAAATGTGTCAACGTTCCTCTCCTTTTGGACCGCGCGGCTTTGGGCCTGTTGCGGAGAGAAGATGGGAGCTTGGTTAATTCGGCGTTAAAACGTACGGTCGATTTGGAAAATTTTATCAAAAGGCGCCTGAGTAAAATTCAGAGCGCAATATAGGTGACGATTTCTCCGCATATGCGCGCCGGATCAAGCGGCGGGCGGACCAAAAGCACATTGGCCGAGGACAGGATCGACATCAGCGAGCTGTCTTGGCGCTCAAAGGGGCGAATGCCGCCGGTTTCAAGCCGCGCCCGCATATAATGAGCCCGCGGACCGTTTGAGGAAATATCCTGTAAAAGCGGGGCTTTATGGTGCGGGGCAGGGGCGGCGGGCAGGCCTTGCATTGCGCAGAGTGCGGGGATCAAAAACAGCTTGGCCGTGACCAAAGAGGACACCGGATTGCCCGGCAGGCCGATCATCAAAGCCCCGTTCAACCGCCCCGCCATCAAAGGTTTGCCGGGCCGCATCGCCACTTTGTAAAACGCCCGATCCAAGCCCATGTCAGCGGCGACCTTGCCAACCAAATCATGATCGCCCACCGAGGCTCCGCCGATGCTGACGATCGCATCCGCGCCTTGGGCCAACTCAAACGTTGCGCGCAACGCGGTCTCATTGTCGGGCGCGATGGGCAACATCCGCGCGATCCCGCCGGCCTCTTCGATCATCGCGGCCAAGCCGAAAGAATTCGAGGCGATGATTTGCGACGGCCCAGGCGTTTCGCCCGGCATGACCAATTCGTCGCCCGTGGCGATCAGGGCCACGACGGGGCGGCGGCTGACGCGGACCTCGGGAATGTTCATCGCGGCCAAAAGCGCCACATCTTGCGCGCTCAGGCGGCGCGGGGCCGTGACCCGGTCACCGACGCGAAAATCGCCGCCAAGGGGGCGGATGTTGGTGTTCTCTGACAAGGTCTCGGTGACGGTGATGACATCGCCCTCGCGCGTCACGTCCTCTTGGATGATCACGCGGGTGACGCCCTCAGGCACCGGCGCGCCAGTGAAAATGCGTATGGCGCAGCCTTTGGACAACGTGCCGTCAAACCCGTGACCTGCGGCGGATTCACCGACAACGGTGAACTGCGCCCCCACGGGCACATCAAGGTCCAACACCCCGTAGCCATCCATCGCCGAAGAGGCAAAGGGCGGCTGGTCGCGTTTGGCCACGGCATCCTCGGCCAAGACGCGGCCATGGGCGTGGCGCAGCGGCACGGTTTCCAGCTCAAGTGGGCTGCACAGGGCAAAGATTTTGTCGAGTGCTTCCGCGACAGAAATCATTGACCCGCCTCATACACCCCGGATTTTCCACCCTCTTTGCGCAGCAATCGAGTTGGCCCGATTTCCATGCCTTTTTCGGCGGCTTTGAGCATGTCGTAGATGGTCAAGGCGGCAATCGAGGCGGCGGTGAGCGCCTCCATTTCCACGCCGGTTTGCCCCGATGTTTTCACCGTGGCGCGGATGCGCACGCCGGGTAGGGTCTCGTCAGGGGTCAAATCCAAGGTCACTTTGGTGATCGGCAAAGGATGGCACAAAGGGATCAGATCAGCGGTCTTTTTCGCCGCCATGATGCCCGCAAGCCGTGCGACACCCAACACATCGCCCTTTTTCGCCGTGCCTTGCACGACCAAGGCCAACGTCTCAGGCGTCATCGTGACCGAAGACTCCGCCACGGCCAAACGATCCGTGACCGCTTTGCCGGAAACATCGACCATATGGGCGTTGCCAGAGTCGTCAAAATGGGTGAGTTCGGCCATAAGCGCGCCTCCGTTACAGCGTGGCTGGGGCTGGGTTGGCCAAAAGCGCGCGGGTGGCGGCCTCGACATCGTCTTGCCGCATCAGGCTTTCGCCAATGAGGAAACAGCGCGCGCCATATCCTGCCATGTCGGCCAAATCTTCGGGGGTGAACAACCCACTTTCGCAGACTAGTGTGCGCTCGGGCGGCGCGAGTTTGGAGAGCATGCGGGTGGTGTCCAATGTGGTTTCAAAGGTCTTAAGATTGCGGTTGTTGATGCCCAGAAGCGGCGATTTCAACACCTGTGCCCGTTCCAATTCCTCGGCGTCATGCACCTCGACCAACACATCCATGCCCCATGCAAAAGCGGCATCTTCCAACTCAACCGCTTGCGCGTCGGACACCGAGGCCATGATGATCAGGATCGCATCTGCCCCCCAAGCGCGGGCCTCGGTGATCTGATACGGGTCATACATGAAATCCTTGCGCAAGACGGGTAGGGACACCGCCGCGCGGGCTTGCACCAAAAACTCCGGTGCGCCTTGGAAGGACGGCGTGTCGGTCAGCACCGACAGGCAGGTTGCGCCACCCGCCTCATAGGCGCGCGCGATGCTGGGCGGATCGAAATCCGGCCGGATCAAGCCCTTGGAGGGGGAGGCCTTTTTGACCTCCGCGATCAACCCATAGCCGGTTGTGGCGGCCTGTTGCAGCGCCAAGCCAAAGCCGCGCACGGGGCTTTGGGTCTTGGCTGTCGCCTCCAACTCCGAGAGCGGCACGGCGGTCTTTGCCGCAGCCACCTCTTCGAGTTTATAGGCTTTGATTTTATCGAGTACGGTTGCCATGGGGCAGGGATACCTTGGGTTGGGATCAAAGGAAAGATGTCAAACGCGCCATCAGGTTCGTACCATGAGCCGTTCCAGCCCATGAAAATGCCAGGTCTGGGCATAGCGCGGCACCTCAAGCAGGCGCAGGTTGGGGCAGCGGGCAAACAGGATCGGCAGGGCCACCCGCAATTCAAGCCGCGCCAAGGGGGCGCCGACGCAAAAATGAATACCGGCGCCAAAGGCCATGTTTTGTTTCACCGGACGGGTCGGATCAAACACATTAGGATCGTCCCACGCGTCATCATCACGCCCCGCCGCGCCGAGCAAAAGCCCGATCTTGTCGCCGCGTTTCAACGCTTGGCCCAAAAACGTGGTGTCCTCGTAGACCCAGCGTTGGAACAGATGCAGCGGCGGATCAAAGCGGATCACCTCTTCGATCACCCCGTCAATGCGCCCGTCCATGATCATCTCACGCGGGGTGTGATGTTCAAGCAGGGTCTTCACCGCGATGCCAAGACTGTGCACCGTCGCCTCATGCCCGGCATTGAGCAACAGGATACAGGTGGTGATCAACTCATCGGTTGACAGTTTCTCACCCTCTTCCTCGGCGGCAATCAGACTGGTGATCAGATCGTCGGCGGGGCTGGACCGGCGCTCGTCAACATAGCCGCGCATAAAGGCGGCAAACTCGGTGGCGGCGGTTGCCGCCGCCCTCTCGATCTCAATCGTGCGCCCCGGCGTGTAGACCGCGACCATGGCGTTGGACCACCCCAAAAGCTGTTCGCTCATCGCTTCGGGCACGCCCAAAAGCCGACAAATAATCCGCACCGGCACCATTTTGCAAAAGGCGGGCAACAGGTCAAAATCCGCATCTTGCGGGAAGTGGTCAATCAAATCATTGGTGATCTCTTCCAGATCGGGCACCAAGCCCTTGATCCGCCGGGACGTAAACGCCCGCAGCACCAGCCCGCGCAACCGCTTGTGCCGGTCGCCCTCAAGCTCCAACATCGAATGGTCTTCGATGTCATAAAACGGGCGCAGATGCACCGGGATGTCGGGCTCAAACCCGCTTGGCGCCTCGCGGCCAAACCGCGCGTCACGCAGCGCCATCGACACGCCATCATAGCCCGCAATCACCGGAAGGCCCAAGTCCTCCCACCACACCATGCGACCCGCCTCACGCAGGTGATCGTAAAACGGATAAGGATTTTGGACAAAACCGGGGTCGGCGGGGTCGCAGCTGAGTTTTTTCATTGTTTATGTTTTCGCGGTCTGTTTTTCAGGGTCTGTTTTTCATGGCGCGAACTTGTCGGGAACCGCTTTCCTTTGCAAGACAGGTTTTCTACTCTCGGTTCAGATGACCACAGAGCATACCCCAGCCCTTGATCCGGCCTCCCCCCCGGTCCACCCCCGCCTGTCTTGGGCGTTGGGGATGTTCGTCGCTGTCGTGGCCTTTGGGCTTTTGGTCTTTGGTCTGAGTTTTCGGGCGGGGTTGGATCAGGCGTCTGCACGGGGCGCATCTGATTTGGCCTTGGCCTCGGATCGGTTGACCACGGGCCTGCAACGCTACCGCGAATTGGCGGTGTTCCTGTCGGATCACCCCACTGTTTGGGCGCGGGCGCTCAGCCCCGATCAATCTGCGGACGTCGCCCGCGCCGCCACCGATGTGTTGCAAAATCTGGCGGATAAAACCGGCGCGCATTCGTTGATGTTGGTGGCCCGCGATGGGACTGTTTTGGCCGCGGCGGGCGAACAGACTCTGCCCAAAGGGGCTCAAGCCGCCTTTAACCGTGCCATGAGCGGAGCGTTGGGCGTGGCGCATTTTGTCGATACCGACCAGCAGCGCCGCTATGTGTTTGCCGCCCCGGTTTTTGATCCGGGCGGCCCGGCCCGCGCCGCCGTGATCGTCAACGTCAACATCGGCCTGTTGGAATGGGGCTGGCCGACCGAACCCTCGGCGATCTATTTCACCGATGACTATGGCGTGGTCTTCGTGTCCAACCGTTCCGAATTGGTGCTGCGTGGCGGCTTGGCCGGGCCGATGCCGGTCACCGCGCGCCGTCAGATTTCGGGCCATGATCTTTGGTTGCATGAGGCCGGGCCCTATATTCCCTCGCCCGCGCTGCACATCACCCAGCCCCTGCCGGTCGTCGGCTTGGAGGCCGAATTGCTGATGGATCTCAAACCGGTGATCGCGCTCTCAAGCCTTCAGGCCGGGATGGCGTCGGCGCTGGCTTTGGTCTTTGCGACGTTTTGGTTTTTCGCCCGTGAACGCAGACGCACCTTGGCCGAGGCCAACACACGGCTGGAGGCCCGTGTGGCGACCCGCACCCAGGCCCTGGAAATCGCCAACCGCGACCTGACCCGCGAGGTCACAGAGCGGCTTGAGGCCGAAGCCCGCCTCAAACGCGTCCAAGCCGATTTGGTGCAGGCCGGGAAACTTTCGGCCCTGGGCGAAATGTCGGCGGGGATCAGCCACGAATTGAACCAGCCGCTGATGGCGATCCGGTCCTTTGCCGAGAATGCACAGGCGTTTTTAGAGCGCGACAATGCGGCCAAGGCGGCGGAAAATCTGGGCCGGATTTCCGAACTGGCGCGCCGCATGGGCCGGATCATCAAAAACCTGCGCGCCTTTGCCAGACAAGAATCCGAGACCATCACCAATGTCGAACTGACCGCAGTGGTCGAGGCGGCGTTGGAAATGACCATGGGCAAGGTCGCGCGGGCGGGGGTCACTTTGGACTGGACGCCGGGGGAACCGGTCTGGGTGCGAGGCGGCGAGGTGCGGTTGCAACAGGTGGTGATGAACCTGTTGTCCAATGCGGTGGACGCGATGTCGGACAGTCCTGATAAACGGATTGAGATTCGCATATTTGCGGGCCAGGCGGGAGTCACACCCACCCGGCTGACTGTGGCCGACACCGGGCCGGGCATCGCCGAGCCGGACAAAATCTTTGATCCGTTCTACACCACCAAAGAGGTCGGCGCGTCCGAGGGCATGGGGTTGGGCCTGTCGATTTCTTACGGCTTGATCCAATCTTTCGGCGGGCGCATTCGCGGCGCCAATCGCGCCCAAGAGGGGCATCCGCCGAAGGGGGCGATTTTCACCATCGAATTGATCCCGGCACGTTTGACAGCAGGTTTGACACTGGCACAGGAGGCGGATGAATGAACCGGGCAGGGCGCGTGGAACGGGTTTTATTGGTCGATGATGACGCTTCGGTGCGTGAGGCCCTGGGGCAGACGCTGGAGCTGGCCCATCTCGTGCCGACCCTGGCGGGCAGCTATATCGAGGCTAAAGATCACATCACGCCCCGCTTTGAGGGGGTGATCGTATCCGACATTCGGATGCCCGGCAAAGACGGCTTTGCCTTATTGGAGTTCGCCCAATCGGTCGATGCGGAATTGCCGGTGATCTTGCTGACGGGGGAGGGCGATGTGCCGATGGCGGTGCGCGGCATCTCGTCTGGGGCTTTTGATTTTTTGGAAAAACCCTGCGCCCCGAAAGACTTGATTGCCGTGGTCGAAAAGGCGCTGAAAACCCGCGCGCTGGTGTTGGAAAACCGGCGGTTGAAACGGCAAGTGGCCCAAGGCGATGCCGCCGCACGGCTGTTGCGCGGCACCTCCGAGTTCTCCAAGCGGATGCGCGAAGAGGCCCGCGCGGTGGCGCGCTCCGCCGCCGATGTGTTGGTCACGGGCGAGCCGGGCGTGGGCACCGCGAAAATGGCCGAGGTGGTGCATTTGCTCTCGGCGGGCTCCATGGCGCCGTTTTTGAAATTTCCAGCCGTGTCGCAAACCCCCGAAAGCCTCGCCGCCGCCTTTGACGCCGCCAAGGATGGTTCGGTATTTTTGGATGAAATCGTCGCCCTGTCGCGTCCGGCGCAATTCGCGCTTTTGGAGCTGCTCGAAGGCCATGATCGCCCGCGCCTGATTGCGGGCACCTATGCCGATCTGCGCCATGAGACCATTGAAGGGACGTTTTCGCCCGATCTGTTTTACCGGCTTGAGGCGGCGGTGATCCGCATTCCGCCTCTGCGCGAACGGCGCGAAGACATCCCGACCTTGTTTCGTCATTACGTTGATATTGCTTGCGAGCAATCCGACCTGCCGGTGCCGGAGATCACGCCCGAGGTGATTTCCAACCTGATTGCACAGGATTGGCCGGGCAATGCGCGCAGCCTGATGAATGCAGCGATGCGCTTTGCCATGGGCTTGTCCGAAGGCGAGGCGCAAGAGGACGAATTGGGACTGGCCGAACAATTGGCGCAAGTCGAACGTTCGCTTTTGATCGCCGCACTGCAACGCCACGGCGGCAATGCCACAGAGGCGGCGAAGGGATTGAAATTACCACGTAAAACCTTTTACGACAAACTCGCGCGCCACGGCGTGCGGGCGGAATTGTATCGCGGTTGAGACCCTTGCTGTGCCTCTAAAGCATGATCTGATACCTTGCTAAAATATGCGACCTTTGTTTCCTGCCTCCAGTCCCGACCGAAAGCACGGGACGAAATACGGGAGGGAAATCCATGAGAAATTTGACCTGCGCCTTGGCCGCTGGACTGTTGACGCTGTCCGTCTCTGGCGCATTCGCCGGAACCGAGGGCTGTGATCCGGGCGAGATGGTGATCAAGTTCAGCCATATCGTGAACACAGACAAACACCCGAAAGGCATTGCCGCGACCCTGTTGGTGAACCGGGTGAATACAGAGATGGACGGGACCGCCTGTATGGAGGTTTACCCCAACGCCACGCTCTATAACGATGACCAAGTGTTGGAGGCGATGCTTCAGGGCGATGTCCAACTTGCGGCCCCGTCCTTGTCGAAATTCGAATCCTTCACCAAGCAATTCCGCATATTCGATCTGCCGTTCATGTTTAAAAACATGGAGGCCGTGGATGCGTTTCAGGCCTCGGACACCGGGCAGGCGATGAAAGAAGGCATGGTGCGGCGCGGGCTTTTGGGCCTTGAGTTTTGGCACAATGGCATGAAACAAATCACCGCCAACAGGCCGCTTGTCCTGCCCGAAGATGTGGCCGGGCTTAAAATGCGGGTTCAGCCCGCCGAGGTGATCATTGAACAGATGCGCGCCCTGAACGCCAATCCGCAACCGCTGGCCTTTCCTGAGGTCTACGGCGCGTTGCAAACTGGCGTCGTGGATGGTCAGCAAAACACATGGTCGAACATTTATGGTCAAAAGTTCCATGAGGTTCAGGACGGGGCAACCGAGACCAACCACCTGTTGCTTGACTATATGGTCGTGACCTCGGTCGATTGGTGGGAGAGCCTTGATGCGGATGTCAGGGATCAGTTTGCCACCATCCTTCATGAGGTGACCGTGGCGCGCAATGGCGAGTCTGAGCGGGTCAATCAGGAGGCCAAAGAGGGGATTTTGGCAGCAGGCGGTGTCGTGCGCACCCTGACGCCCGAACAGCGCCAAGCCTGGGTCGATGCGATGAAACCCGTTTGGAAAATGTTTGAGGCCGACGTGGGCGCTGACAATATTGCCGCCGCGCAGGACTTCAACGCGCGCAATTGAGCGCGATTGAACGCGATGTGTCCGACGCGTCAGGCGCTGAGTCGCGCAGGTCGCGATGTTTTGAGAATCTGTGATGTGTGCGGATTTTCGCACGTCTGAGAAATTTGGGCGTGTGGAGAACCGCACACCATGCAGGTGCAGCATGGCTGCTATGCGTTTGAGCCGTGCTGCAACCAAATGAAAAATAAAGGGAATTATAAAATTTTCATGCCCCCGTCACGAAACCTTGTTCCAAATCTCTTGCCCCTGTTTGGTCTGCCCCAGAGGTGTACGGGCCAAAATCGCCTGCACCGCGACTGACATTCGATTTCATGACAGGGAGGAAACCCATGAAATTTCTTGCAACCGCTGCCACCGCACTCGCGCTCACCGCAACCGGGGCTTTTGCCGATACGATGGGCTGTGATGCTGGCGAAATGGTGATCAAATTCAGCCATGTCACCAACACCGACAAACACCCGAAAGGCATTGCTGCGAACCTGTTTATGGAGCGCGTGAATGCCGAGATGGACGGCAAAGCCTGTGTCGAGGTCTACCCGAACTCCACGCTCTATAACGATGACCAAGTGCTGGAAGCGATGCTTCAGGGCGACGTTCAAATGGCGGCGCCGTCGCTGTCGAAATTTGAATCCTTTACCAAAGTCTACCGCATTTTCGATCTGCCCTTCATGTTCAAGAACATGGATGCCGTCGAGGAGTTCCAAAGCTCCGAAGTCGGTCAGAATATGAAAGAAGTCATGGTACGCCGCGGGCTTTTGGGCCTTGGGTTCTGGCACAATGGTCTGAAACAATTCTCTGCCAACAAACCGCTTGTGATGCCCGAAGATGCCGCAGGCCTGAAATTCCGGGTGCAGCCCTCCGACGTGTTGGTCGCCCAGATGGAAGCGCTCGATGCCTCGCCGCAGCCGATGGCCTTTTCCGAGGTCTACGGCGCGCTGCAAACCGGCGTTGTCGATGGTCAGGAAAACACATGGTCCAATGTCTACGGCCAGAAATTCTTTGAGGTTCAGGACGGCACCACAGAAACCAACCACGGCGTGCTTGACTATATGGTCGTGACCTCCGTCGATTGGTGGGAAGGGCTGGATGCCGACACCCGCGATCAATTGGCAACGATCATGAACGAAGTGACCGCCGAGCGGAACGCCGCGATTGCCGAAGTGGACGCAGAAAACCGTCAGGCTGTGTTGGATGCGGGCGGTGTGATCCGCGAATTGACCGACGAGCAACGTCAGGCCTGGGTCGATGTGATGAAACCGGTTTGGGCACAGTTTGAAGCCGATGTCGGCGCAGACAACATTGCCGCAGCCCAAGAGATCAATGCCAAACACTAAGGCGTAAGCCTTTGAACACGAACGGTTCCCGCGCATTTGACGCGGGGCCGTTTTCTGCATCCTTTGCCCGTATCCGGGCATCTGGGGCCAAAAGAGGGGGCCAGTGATGACACAATCTCAAGACAACCTGCCTACAACGCCCATCGCCGAGTTTTTCGACGCTTTGGAAGAAAACCTGATCGCTTTGATTTTGGGACTGATGACGCTGGTCACCTTTGTGAATGTGGTGATGCGCTACCTGTTCAATGACTCCCTGATTTGGGGGCTTGAGGTGGTGCTGATCCTGTTTGCGTGGCTGGTGCTTTTGGGCATCCCTTACGGGTTTAAAAAGACCTCGCATCTGGGTGTGGATGCAGTGATCAATATGCTGCCTTCGCGGGGGCACAGAATTTTGGCCATCCTTTCGGCGCTGGCCTGTGTCGTCTATGCGGCGCTTTTGATGAAGGGGGCGTGGGATTACTGGGCACCCTTCGCCGGGCTTCAACCCACAACAGGCCGCTGGTTCCCGACCGGCATCGACTCGGGCGTGCGCGACCGGGCGTTTTATGTCACCGATCAAATCCCGATGCTGGGGATTTTCCGCTGGTTAGAGGCGGCGATCAACTATGGCGACAGCTATGACAAGCTGCCCCGCGTTGTGCCCTATTTCATCATCCCGCTCTCCGCCGCCCTTTTGCTCTTACGCGTGGTTCAGGCGACGATCCGCATCATCCTCGGCACCCAGTCGATCCTGATCGTTTCCCATGAAGCCGAAGAAGACGTCGAGCGTGTCGCGGCCCATCCTGCGCACCCCGAATACGAGGAATAACCCCTATGGATGTCATCCTTCTTTTCGTCATGATCATCGGGCTCCTGCTGATCGGCGTGCCGATTGCGGTCTCTTTGGGCCTGTCCTCGATGATCTTTTTGTTGGTCTTCTCCGACACCTCCCTGGCCTCCGTCGCTCAATCTTTATACCAAGCGATGGCCGGGCATTACACGCTCCTCGCGATCCCGTTTTTCATCCTCGCCTCCTCCTTCATGTCCACAGGCGGCGTGGCCACGCGCATCGTGCGGTTTTCCATCGCATGCGTCGGCCATATGCATGGCGGTTTGGCGATTGCGGGCGTGTTTGCCTGTATGATCTTTGCAGCTCTGTCCGGCTCATCGCCTGCGACTGTGGTGGCCATCGGCTCCATCGTCATCGCGGCGATGCGCAAAATGGGCTATTCGCGGGACTTTGCCGCGGGCGTGATCTGTAACGCGGGCACTTTGGGCATCCTGATCCCGCCCTCCATCGTGATGGTGGTCTATGCCTCCGCCGTGGACGTGTCGGTCGGTCGGATGTTCCTTGCAGGCGTCATTCCGGGCATTTTGGCGGGCACGATGTTGATGATTGCGATCTATGTCATCGCGCGGATCAAGCACCTGCCAAAAGGCGAATGGGCGGGCTGGGGCGAGATCTACGCCTCGTTCAAAGACGCGTTTTGGGGCCTGATGTTGATCGTCATCATCATGGTCGGCATTTACGGCGTTCCGGGCCTCACTGGCGCGATCTTTACGCCGACCGAAGCCGCCGCCGTTGCCTCCGTTTATGCCTTCCTGGTGGCCTCCTTTGTCTATCGTGACATGGGACCACTGGCGGGGCGGAACGGGGCGGGACCGACCCCTTTGTTGCGAAAACCGCAGGCCTTGCTCACCGCATGGTTTCACGCAGACACGCGCCAGACCCTGTTTGATGCGGGCAAGCTGACCGTGATGTTGATGTTCATCATCGCCAACGCTTTGATCCTCAAACATGTGCTGACCGACGAACAAATCCCACAACAAATCGCCAATGCGATGCTGTCGGCGGGCTTCGGCAAAATCATGTTCCTGATCATGGTCAACGTCATTTTGCTTATTGGTGGCCAGTTCATGGAACCGTCGGGCCTGATCGTCATTGTTGCACCCTTGGTGTTCCCGATTGCGATTGAACTTGGGGTGGACCCGATCCATCTGGGTATCATCATGGTGGTGAACATGGAGATTGGCATGATCACGCCGCCGGTGGGTCTGAACCTGTTCGTCACCTCCGGCGTCGCCGGGATGCCGATGATGGCGGTGGTCCGCGCAGCCCTGCCGTTCCTCGCGATCCTCTTTGTGTTCTTGATCCTTGTGACCTATGTGCCGTGGATTTCGACGGTTCTACCGAATGCGTTGATGGGGCCAGAGATCATAACGAAGTGATCTGAGCCAAAGCACAGACATGAAAAAGGGGCCTCTTGGGGCCCTTTTTGTTTGAGTATTTATGTCACGGTAAAGGGGACTTAGTGCCGCGAGGTCAGTTCCGCCAGTGCGGTCAGGCGACCGATGGCCGCGCCCGAGGCGATGCTGTCTTTGGCAATCTCGACGCCCTCTTTCAGGGTTGCCGCCTTGTCGGCCACAACCAGTGCCGCTGCCGCGTTGAACAGGACCGCATCACGGTAGGCCCCCGCTTCGCCGTTTAAGAGCGCAATCATCGCGGCGCTGTTTTCCTGTGGTGTGCCGCCAAGGATGTCTTTCAGGCGATGCACCGGCAGGCCCGCGTCTTCGGGGTGGATTTCCATCGACTTGATCACGTCCCCCTCAAGAGCCGCCACCGCCGTTGTGCCAGTGATCGAGATTTCATCCATCCCATCCGCGCCATGCACCAGCCAGGCTTTTTCAGAGCCGAGCATTTGCAGCGTTTCGGCCATCGGAAAGATCAGATCGGGGGCGAAAGCTCCGGTCAGTTGACGTTTCACGCCCGCCGGATTGGTCAGAGGGCCCAAGATGTTGAAGATGGTTTTACAACCCAATTCGACCCGCACAGGCCCGACATATTTCATTGCCGGGTGGTGCATCGGTGCCATCATAAAGCCGATGCCAATCTCGCGCAGCGCCTCTTCGACCACGTCCTTGCCGACCATGACATTGACGCCACTGACCGACAGGGCATCGGCCGCGCCTGATTTCGAGGACAGGTTGCGGTTGCCGTGTTTGGCCACGGGCACCCCTGCGCCGGCGACGACAAAGGCGGTGGCGGTGGAGATGTTGAGCGTGCCCAAGCCGTCACCGCCAGTGCCAACGATGTCCATCGCGCCCTCGGGGGCCGTGACTTTAACGCATTTGGAACGCATCACCGAGGCGGCTGCGGCATATTCCGACACCGCCTCGCCGCGCGCGCGCATCGCCATCAAAAAACCGCCGATCTGGGCGTCGGTTGCTTGGCCTTCAAACAGAATTTCAAAGGCCTCCACCGCTTGCGACCGGCTCAAAGGCCCCTCGGAGGCGGCAAAAATCAGCGGTTTCATCGCATTGGGGTTTGCAGGTGCGCTCATGCCGCTTCCTCCGCTTTGAGTTGATTGAGAAAGGTGCCGATCATCTCGTGACCATGTTCGGATCGGATGCTTTCCGGGTGAAATTGCACGCCTTCAATCGGCAGGGTTTTGTGACGCAGCCCCATGATGGTGCCATCCGCCAATTCCGCCGTGACCTCAAGACAGTCGGGCAGGGTGGCGCGGTCGACGATCAGCGAATGGTAGCGCGTGCCTTGCAAGGGCGAGGGCAGGCCGGCAAAGACGCCTTTGCCCTGATGATAAATCTCGCCCATCTTGCCATGCACGATCTCATGACAGCGCACGACGTTGCCACCAAAGGCCTCGCCAATGGATTGATGTCCCAAGCAGACGCCAAACAACGGAATGCCCGCATCGGCTGCGGCATGAACCAAAGGCACACAAATGCCCGCCTCATGCGGCGTTTTCGGTCCGGGTGACAACACAATACCAGACGGGCGCAACGCCATGGCCTCTTGCACGTTCAAAGCATCATTGCGCACCACCTTGGCTTGCCACCCCATCTCGCCAATGTAATGGACGAGGTTGTAGGTAAAACTGTCGTAATTATCGATCAGAAGCAGCATCGCTTTGGTCCTTTGGCGTGACATGACGCGGTGAAATCCGCACATAAATCCGCACTGGCACCGGCCAAGCGCCGCGCGGGGAGAGTTTGTGGCATGAAAGGGGGATGATCCTTTGATAAAGCCGGGTTATACATGGTCACAAGGACCTCAGAGGGTCAAGGGGTTCGCCTTGATCAAAAAGGTGTAATCACGGCCTGATACCGCTGATCGTAAAAGGGCCGATAGAGCAAATGACAGGGCCGATGTGTGTGACACATCCGGCAACAGGGCAAGGAGCGCCAAAGACAATGGGGCGGGGAATTTTCACTGGGTTGATTTGGGGCGGTGTCGTTGGATTTGGAATCCTGACGGTCGCAAATGAGATCGTCGCACCTGTGACGTTGGAGATGACCCCAGTGGCGTCGGCCCCAGTGGCATCACCCCCTGCGTCCGCCGAGACGCAAGTGATCCCAGAGGGTACAACAGAGGCCGCCCCCGCCTTGACCACCGCGCCTGAGGGCGAGGACGCCCCGGAGATTGCCCCGGATATGGCCGCGGCGGACCCAAACCGGTCTGGCACCCAGCCTGATGTGCGCACGCCCGAGGGCCAGGAAACGCCGCCCGAGGCTGAAACAGCCGCCGCAGCCGCCCCGGACATCACCGCCCCCACCGGGCCACAATTCGCGCCCGACGACACAATGGAGACGGCGGCAAAAGCGCCCGCAATCGAACCGGTTTTGACCCCGCCGCTAGGGCTGGCCCCCGAAGCGGAAGCCCCAGACGCGCTCCCGACTGCGGAAGAGAGCGTGCCGGGATCAACGCCTGAAGGATCGGATGTCGCACCAAACATGCCCGGATTGCCGGAAAGCAGCTCGGTCGACACTGTGCTGATGGATACCACACCTGAGACGCCGCCGGTGCCTGGCGACCCGGTCCAAGAACAGACCGACAGTCTTCTGGCACCACAAGGCGAGACCCAACTGGGCGAAAAAGTTGGCTCTTTCACCGACCGGGACGACGCCCGCAAATCCTCGCGCTTGCCGTCTATTTCGGCGCAACCCACCCCGGATGACGCGGTCCCCATGGTACTGGCCGATGATCTTCCCGCCCTTGTGGCCTTTTCCGCCGATTATGCCGGGACACCAACAGGGCCGATGATGAGCATCGTTTTGGTGGATATTGCCGAGCTTGGCCCCAATGATCCGATCCTGTCCAAACTGCCGTTTCCGGTCACTTTTGCCGTTGATGCGGTGGCGGCGCGGGCGGGCGATCGGGCCAAGACCTACCGCGACAAGGGGCTCGAGGTCATGGCCATGGTGTCCTTGCCCGAAGGCGCGACACCGCAAGACGTCTCTGTGACCTTGCAACAGGCCGCTGAGCTTGTGCCGGTGTCTATTGGCTTTTTGGACGTCCCCTCGGGCACCTTCCAAAGCTCGCGCACCATCGCCGCCCAAGTCGTGGCCAGCGCCCAGGACAGCGGGCGGGGGCTTTTGACCTTCCCGCGGGGGCTCAATGCCTTGGAGCAGGAAGCCCAGCGGGCCGATGCGCCCGCCGCCCTTGTGTTTCGCGATTTCGATGGCCGCGGCCAAGACATCGCCGCGATCAAACGGTTCCTCGACCAAGCAGCCTTCCGCGCCAATATTGACGAGAAAATCGTCCTCTTGGGCCGCTCAAGACCGGAGACACTTCAGGCTCTGGCCGAATGGTCCCTGGGCAACCGCGCGGCGGCGGTCTCGATCGTGCCTCTGTCCTATTTGCTGACGCATTGAGTGCGTCATGATCTTGCCCACTGAAGCGGGAACACTGTAGGGGAGGAGGTGGAAATGAATGCAATTCTGCGCGTTTTGCTTTGTGTTTGGCTTGCTCTGCAGCCAGACCAGGCCGTGTCGCAGGAGTACGATCACCTTTTTACGCCCTTCACACCAAGTCACTACAGTCAAAATGAATTGCGTTTCTTGCAACTAGGGTTGGCACTGGAAGGTCACTACAATGGCCTTTTAGACGGAGCATGGGGCCGCATTTCCGACACTGCCATAACGCGTTATGCACGGGACACCTTTGATGAGGCACCCCTTGAAATACATGCAGCGCTCATCGCGTATTTGGCCGCCGATTTTTTGGAACGCGATGGTTGGGAGATCAGATATTATGACAGTTTAGGCCTGTCTTTTCTGATCCCGACGCAGGCGCTTATCGAAGCTCAATCCACGCCAAATTTGTTAAACTATGAGCACTCGAAAAGTTCGCTGAACTATTCCATCGGCTTTGGCGATTTACGAAAGGCCGAAGCATTGCATGAGTATGCGTACCGTTTTCACGCTGGGCCAAACCCCATATACACTGTGCGGAAACAGGGGATGGCGATCACCTCTGCCACAAACGCGTCCGGCCAAACGCTTTATGTACGATCACTGTTTTGGCAGGGGCAGTGGTCAACGCTGATGATTTCTGCCGAACGCCAAGACGCCGCCCTTTTGGCCGCTGTGGCGGCCAGCATCGCGACAGAGAAATACGCTCAGCTTTATGTACCCCGCGGAGGTTACCTTTTCTCCATTGCTGCGACAGCGGCGGATCTCCTTGATGCGGCAGAGCGGGACGGTCAAGAAACGGCTGTCGCCACTCCGCCCAGATCCTCTGAAGAAGCCTCAGATGGATCGTCTTCAGGCACAGGGTTTATCGTCTCTGACGCCGGACACGTTCTGACCAATGCGCATGTGGTTGAGGGATGCAATAGCCTTGAGGTCAATGGTATGCCCGCCGAGCTCATAACGGTCTCAACCAGCTTTGATTTGGCCCTTGTGCAATCATCGGATAGTTTAGGCACACAGATTGCGCCTTTTTCCCCATCCACCGCCCGCCTCAATCAAGACGTCATTGTTGTCGGATACCCGTTGGCCGGGTTGCTTGGCGGTGTGAATGTGACACGCGGGGCTGTTTCGAGTGTGACAGGCCTTGGGGGAGAGGAGACGACCATGCAAATCTCCGCTCCCGTTCAGCCCGGTAATTCTGGCGGGCCTGTCCTCTCTGACACGGGCGCGGTCTTGGGGGTTGTTGTGTCAAAACTCGATGCGATGGTGGTGGCCGATGCCATTGGAGATATTCCGCAAAACATCAACTTTGCGATTCGAGGTGAGGCAGCGCGTCTTTTTTTATCCCTAAACTCTGTGACGCCGGTGATGAGTGACATTATATCTCCACTTTCGCCCATTGAACTGGCTGAGCAGGCAACAAAATTCACGGTTTTCATCACCTGTGATTGATCCGCAAGAGGGGGGGTAGATCCCCTGATCCTCTCGACGTGCGAACACGGCCTTGGCTGCCGCAAAGCCGTTGAGCGCGGCGGGGAAGCCGGCGTAGATGGACATTTGCATCAGGATCTCGGTGATCTCCACCCGCGTCAGGCCGACATTCATCCCGGCTTCAATATGGACCTCCAATTGCGGGCGCGCTGTGCCCATGGCGCAAAGCGCGGCGATGGTGGCGATTTCGCGGTCGCGCAGGCTGAGGTCCGGGCGGCTGTAAATGTCGCCAAAGGGAAATTCCAACAGGTAGGTGGCAAAATCCGGTGCGATCCCGGCCAGCGAAGCGATGACGTTTTCGCCTGCCTCACCGTCAATCGCGGCCATGGCGGCCGTGCCGCGTTCCAGTCGGGTCTGTGGTGGTGTGTGTGTCGGTGTCATTTGAGTCTGCGTCATTTGGGTCCGTCCCTTCAGTCTCGCCATATCCGGCGATTTTGGTGTCGAGGACGGTGAGGGCGCTTTGTAGCTCGGCCAGATGTGCACGCACCCGATCGCGATGTTCGCTCAAAAGTGCGGCGCGCGCCGGGCCGGTGCTGTCGCCTTGGGCGCGCAGCCTGGCATAGCGGAGCATGTCGCGGATCGGCATTCCGGTGGTTTTCAACCGGGACAGAAACCCGATCCAGACCACGCTGTCTTCGCCATAATCGCGCCGCCCGGAGCCATCGCGATGGGCATGGGGCAAAAGCCCGATCCGTTCGTAATAGCGAATGGTGTGGGCCGTGATCCCGGTGCGTTTCGCCAAATCTCCGATCTTCATGCCACCCTCTTTTCTTCGACGCTTTTGACCCTAGGGCTTTGAGCGAACTCTAAGTCAAGAGCGGATTTGCACCTCACGCGTGCTTGACAGGCTGCGACATTTTGTCGTGAACTTGCGGCGAGGAGAACGGCGCAGAGCCGACAGGGAGAGTTTATGGAACAGGTTCAGGCGGTGGCTGCGGCCCCGGTGCCCGATGTGGCGCATTTAACGATCTCGGATTTACGCGCCGCCCTGCGCGGCGGCTGGCGCGATTTTCGCCGCGCGCCCGCTTTTGGGATTTTCTTTTCCGCCGTCTATGTGCTGATCGGGTTTGGGTTTGTCCTGTTTGGCGCGGGCACGGTGGCGTGGACCTTTGCCTTCTCGCTGGCCTTCCCGCTGTTTGCGCCCTTTGCCGCCGTTGGCCTCTATGAGGTTTCGCGCCGGATGGAGGCGGGGGCAGTGCTCGATTGGTATCAAGTCCTAAGCGTGGTGAAGGCCGAAAAAGACCGGCAAATCCCGTGGATGGGGGCGATCATCGTCATCTATGTGCTGTTCTGGTCGTTCTTTGCCCATATGCTCTTTGCGCTCTTCATGGGCCTCTCGGCGATGACCAATATCAGCTCTTCCTATGAGGTCTTCTTGACTCCGAACGGTTTGACCATGATCGCGGTTGAACTGGGCGTGGGCAGCCTGTTCGCCTTTTTGCTGTTCTCCCTCACGGTCACGTCCCTGCCGCATCTGTTGGACAAAGAGGTCGATTTCGTCACTGCCATGCTGTTGTCGTTTCGCGTGGTCAAAGACAATTTCTGGGTGATGTTGATCTGGGCCGGACTGATTGCGATACTGTCGATCTTGGCGCTGATCCCGTTGTTTTTGGGCCTGTTCATCGTCTTGCCGGTGATGGGCCATGCAACATGGCACCTCTACCGCCGGGCTTTGGTGTGACCCAGTTGCGCCGGATCAGGCGGCGCGCCGCCGCCGCGAACTGAGCATCAACAACACACCGGCACTGACAATCACTGCGCCCCCCGCCAGTTCCATCGCGTCGGGGCGCTCGCCAAAGACCAGCGCGCCCAGGATCATTGCGAACAACAGGCGCACATAGCGAAACGGCGTGACCACCGACAATTCGCCCATGCGCATCGCCATGGTGATGCCGGTGTAGGCGATCACCCCGACGACCACCGCCACTGACAAAAACGCCAGATCGACCAGCGAGGGCATCACCCACGCGCCGCCCCAGAGCAACAGGATCGCGCCCGAGGGGATAAGCGCGGCAAAGCCCGTGACGCCCAATTGCGCATAGGACAGGATCGGGGGCGCGGCGCGGGTGGCCAGATCGCGCCCGGCAAAGCCGATCATGCCCAG
The DNA here is from genome assembly GCF_000299875.1 of Celeribacter baekdonensis B30. Taxonomy (GTDB): domain Bacteria; phylum Pseudomonadota; class Alphaproteobacteria; order Rhodobacterales; family Rhodobacteraceae; genus Celeribacter; species Celeribacter baekdonensis_A. The sequence continues at coordinate 369,954 of NZ_AMRK01000003.1, read as the reverse complement.
AACTGCCAATATCGACAGCGGCGTAAAGCCCGACAGCCCCGGCCTGAGCACCATCAACACGCCGACAAAGCCCAATGCGATCAAGGCCCATCGCAGCGGCGAGACCTTTTCGCGAAAGATCAAAACGCCGGCGGCGGCCACGACCAAAGGCGTGGCTTGCAAAATCGCGGAGGTGGTGGAGAGGGCGGTGAGCGCCAGAGAAAGGGTGAAAAACACCCGGCCCATCATTTCAAACAGGGCGCGAATGGCCATCACGCGGGTGAAGAGGATCGGGTGAAAAATCCGTTCGCGGCGCTGACGTGTCAGCAGGGCAAACACCGTCAAACCGCCCAGACCGAACAGGATCAACACTTCGCCCACCGGCACATGCGCGGTGACCGATTTCAGCGCCATATCCTCGATCGAGAACCCGGCCATGGCCATGACCATCAACAGCGCGCCGCGCAGATTTCCGGCTTTGAGAAGGGTCAGGTCAGGGGCGAGGGTCATGGCGGCTCCACTATAGCGTGCGCGCCACCATGACCGGGACGACTGTGGGCCTCAAGGGCAAAACAGCTTTGCAGTTTTGCACCCTGTCCCGCTCAGATCACTTGCCCTTTTTCTTTTCGCCCAAAGACATTGGCTTGGCCGCGCCAAAATTCGCTGTGGCCAAGACCTTGGTCTTTTCTTGTTTCGGCTTTTTGACTTCTTTATTGCCGCGCTTGTTGTCGCCTTTTCCCATGATGATCTCCCATGTCGATATGACCCTCCGGCGACAGGCCGAAGGGGTCTCCCTCAAGAAAATCAGGGTTGCCAGACGGGGGCCTCAAGAGGCGGGGACCAAGCCAGGGCGATGATTTCGGTGAGTCGCAAACGCCGCTCTCTGGGCGGTCGTGCTGACGATAATCTACGCCTGCGTTTGTATCTGCGCAAGTGAGCTGATCCGAGAGCCAGATATGAAAAAGGCGACCCGAAGGCCGCCTTTTAAAAGTCAAATATGAGACCCGATCAGGCGGGTTTGGCCGGTGCGGCGGCCGGTTCCGGTGCCTTCGCAGGCTGGGGTTTCGCCCCGCCGGCTTTCGAGCCGATCGACAAAGGGTCGTCAGCGCGCTGAACCGAGCCTTCAAAATGCGCACCGCTCTCAATCGCGATGGTTTTGTGGATGATGTCGCCTTCGACACGAGCGGTCGAGGTCAGGCGGACTTTCAAGCCACGCACACGACCGACAACACGCCCATTGACCACCACATCATCGGCAATCACTTCGCCTTTGATCATCGCGGTTTCACCAACCGTCAAAAGATGGGCGCGAATGTCGCCCTCAACCGTCCCTTCGATTTGAATATCGCCGGAGGTTTTCAGATTGCCCACGACAGTGAGGTCAGAGGACAGCACCGATGCGGGCGGTTTCGCCTTGGGGGCGGATTGGGAGAAGTCAGGCGCCGGAGTTTTCGGCAAGGCGGGCTTTGCAGCCGCCGCTTCGGGTTTCGTGACATCCTCGCCCTGTTTCGGGCCGGGTTCATTGATCCTGCTTTTAGAAAACATCGTTGGCAGCCTTAATGTAGATCATCGGGTTGACGGCCTTGCCCTGTACGCGGACTTCATAGTGGAGGTGCGTGCCAGTGGAGCGGCCAGAATTCCCCATAGCACCGATTTGCTCCCCACGCGAGACTCTTTGACCAACTTTCACAAGAAGTTGGGATTGGTGAGCATAACGTGTCTCAATTCCAAACTCATGTTGAATTTTTACCAAACGCCCATACCCCGAGGACCAGCCGGAAAATGTCACCACACCATCGGCAGTGGCATAGATCGGCGTGCCGTAAGCGGCGGCAAAATCCGTCCCCTCATGCATTCGCCCCCAGCGCGGGCCAAAGCCCGAAGTGTAACGGAAGCTGTTTTTGAGCGGCAGGGCAAAAGGGGCTTTTTGGGCGGCGATCCGGTAAATGTTGAGCTTGTCCATCTTGTCGATCAACGCATTGGCGCGCATCGAATCCGGGTCCATCATGCCGCCCTTGGTCGAAAATGTGATCGGGGTCAGTGGACCACCCTGACCGGAATAGCCGCGCTTGACCGTGGCGAGCATCGAGTCGACCGGCATCCCGGCGGCTTTGAACATTTTATCAAGCGGAGCGACGGACACGGTCATCGCATCTTCGAGCTGGGTGAAAATACGGTCGTTCTTTTCTTCCATCAGCTTGAGATCGGTTTCCAACACATCGGCCATTTTCATCGCCTGAGACGCGGTCAGGGCCATCTCGTCGCGTTCCGCCGCCGTATCGGCCAGCGCCACGGCCAACACATCGACGGTGCTTTCCATGTCCTGCGGCGTCATCCCCTTGGCCGCATTCGCGTCGCCGTTGAGTTTGGCCAAAACCTGTTCTTCGCTGATCTGCGCTTCGTCGCGGGCTTTCAACGCATCACGCAGATTGGCCTGAACCACATCCACGCCGGTTTCCAGTTCGCGCACACGCTCCTCAGAGGCCAAAAGCTGGGATTGCATGGCGGAGATTTGTTTGAGCGCGGTGTTAAAGCGCTCTTGGGCGGCGGCGGCCTCCGTGGCGCGCATGTCGCGTTCATGGGCCAGTTCCGCCACGCGATTTTCAAACAACACAAGATCACGTCCCGCCTGTTCGCGCAGATTGCCCGACCCGATGCTGTCCATCAAAATGATCGCGGAGGCGACGATCATCCATACGGCGATCAGCGAGGTTCCGGTCACGGCCACCAATTGCGTCAGGGGAGAAAGCCGCAGATAGCGGGTCTCAGAGTCAGACCGCAGAAACACCCGGCGTTCGGGGAGTCTGCGCTCAAGCATGTGATTGAGCTTGTGTATCATTGTTAGGCTAAAACCGTCCTCATTCCCATCTCTATCCGCTTCAGACCTTGTGAACTTTGAGTTTTGCACGTCTTTTGCGTGGCTTTTCCCAAATCGGCACTGACAAAAACAAGCGGTTGCACTCTGTTAGCGAACCAAGTCCAAGCGGGCAACGCTTTTGCCTCCCTGTCGGCGGTTTGGGCGAGCCATGGGCGGGAAATGACTGTTTGTGGGCGGTTTTTTGCCTATGTGAGCGCCACCATAGTGGGCGAATTTGCCCCCCCCCCGCGACCGCCTGCCGCAGGGGGGGCCTTGACGCTTTATCGCCAGGCGGCGGGCATCTCATCGGACAGGGGCCAATAGAAATCCGGCGGCATCCCGGCTTCGGCGCGTTTTTCGTCATTAAAGGGTGGCTTGGTGCCCGACGGGAAAAACCGGCGCACAAGGGCGTGAAACTCTTCGGTCGGGTCCAGTCCCTCGCGACCACAGAGAAAGTTAAACCATTTGGCGCCATAGGCGACATGAGACACTTCTTCGGCATAGATCACGTTCATCGCCTCCACCGTTTCGCGGTCTTTGGCGTTTTGGAAAATCTTGATCATGCCCGGTGTCACATCCAAACCCCGCGCCTCCAACACCATCGGCACCACCGCCAGCCGTCCCATGATGTCCTCCACCGTATCCTCGGCGGCGCGCCACATCCCCGCATGGGCAGGCAGGGCGCCATAAAAGGAGCCGAGCGCTTCAAGTCGATCACATATCAGGTTGAAATGTTTGGATTCTTCATCCGCCGCCTTGACCCAGTCGTCATAAAATCCAATCGGAAACGGCACATGGGTGAACCGCGCCACGATGTCCCAATGCAAATCCACCGCGTTCAATTCGATATGGGCAATCGCGTGCAAAATCGCGATCCGGCCTTCGGGACTGCCGGGTTTGCGCCGCGGCACATCGCGCGGGTCGAGCTGTTCGGGCTTGTCCGGGCGCGCCGGTTGCAAGGGCGGGGAGGCCGTGCCGATCTCAATCGGAGTGCCGTTTGGCGCGCGCGACTGTCGCCACATCTCGGCATAGCGGTGGCTGAGCGCGGTTTTCTCGCGCCCATCCGCCGTGCGCAGCACCGCCTCGGCCATTTGCGCCAGCGTCAGCGGCCCTGTGTTCAAAGTCGCGCTCATGCGGTGGCGACCGCAAGAACCTCGTCTGCGTGTCCCGTGACTTTGACCTTGGGCCAGACATGGGCAATTTTGCCGTCTTCATCAATGAGAAAGGTCGCCCGCACGATGCCCCAAAAGGTTTTGCCATACATCTGTTTTTCCGCCCAAACGCCATAGTCTTCGCAGACTGTGCCATTCTCATCGGACAAAAGCGGGATGCCGAGACTGTGTTTGGCGCAGAAATTGTCGTGTTTTTTGACGCTGTCTTTGGAAATGCCAAAAACCTGAATGCCCGCCGCGGCAAAGCCATCTTTGAGGGCGGTGAAATCCAGCGCCTCGGTGGTGCAGCCCGGCGTATTGTCTTTCGGGTAGAAATACAGCACCACTTTGTGCCCGCGCAGATCGGACAGGGCCACATCCGTGCCGCCATCGCGGGGCAGGGTGAAATCCGGGGCCATGGTTCCTTGGTCAAGCATGTCGATCTCCTTATAATGTCGTGTGAACACTTTTACGCGGTGAACAGTTTTACGCGTTGCACAGGCTTTCGGTTTCGTTTTAGGCCGCTTTACGACAAGATAAAACCAACACAAGCCTCAGAGCAGTTAAAATGAGCGAGCGTCCCCCCCCGGATCACACGTCGGAGCAAACGTCTGATCGCACGTCGGGCACCGACCCGGAACACAGCGCGGAGATGTCCGAAGCGCAGACCCCTGTGAGTGCCGCAGAGTCTCTGGCTGCGTCCGCCTCTGTGGACGCCTCCGCTGCGGGCGCGCCGCCCTTGGGGACCGAAACAGGGGAAACCTCCGCCGAGGCTCGCAAGCGCCTGCATCCGGCGCATCGCTTTGGCCTGTGGTCGCTTGCGCTCATGGCCCTTGTGGCGCTGTTCATCGGCATCGCGGTTCTGGCCTTCACCGGGCGGACCATCGTTTTGCCCGACATGATCACCTCGCGCATTGAGACAAAGATCAACTCTGATCTCGATGGCGCCAAAATCTCCATCGGCCGGATCGTGGTCCTGGTCGATAAAACCTTTGTTCCGCGTGTCACCGCCCGCAATGTCGGCTTGATTGATGGCTCTGGCGCAGAAATCGCCCGGCTGAATGAATTGCGTGCGGTGCTCTCAAAAGACGCGCTCAAACAGGGGCGGCTGCGGCCCGACACGCTGCGCCTCTCCGGCGCGCAGGTGACGGTGCGACGGCGAGCTGATGGGACATTTGCCTTGGATTTTGGCGGCGCGCAGGGCACGGCAGGTTCGGCCGCGGAAGTGTTGGAGGCGATTGACCGCGCCTTTTCCACCGAGCCCTTATCGAAAATCTCCCGCGTTGAAGCGCGCGAAATCACTGTCTCGCTGGAAGACGCCCGATCGGGGCGGTTGTGGCAGGCGACAGACGCTGCCGTGATCCTGCTCAACTCGGATGAAAACTTTGACATCACGCTGAATTTCGAACTGTTCAACGGCACCGAAGACCTTTCCGATGTCGAGGTCAGTTTTGCCTCGCAAAAAGGCTCTTTGGCGACGGTCATGTCGCTGAGCATGGACAATGCGCCCACCCGCGATTTCGCCCTGCAAAGCCCGGCTTTGTCGTTTTTATCCGTGGTGGATGCGCCCGTCTCCGCCGCCATGCGCGCCGAATTTGATACAAAGGGGCGGCTGGCGCACTATTCTGGCAAGCTTGCCATTGGCGCCGGTCAGATCGTTGCCGGGGAAGGGGCCAAGCCTTTGGCCTTTGAGGGGGCGAGCGGGTATTTTGACTATGATCCCACCAAAGAACGGATTGAATTTCCTCAGTTCAGCCTCAAAACCGACGCGCTCAACATCAGTGGGCGCGGCCATATTTTGCTGCGTGATTTTGATGGGGCCTGGCCGCAGGTCTTCACCAGCCAATGGCAGCTGTCCGAGCTGAAACTCGCGCCCGATGGCGTGTTCTCCGAGCCTTTGGTGTTCGATCAAGGCATGGCCGATCTGCAATTGCGGCTCGCGCCGTTTCGTCTTGAGATTGGCCAGCTTGATCTTAAACAGGGCGATCTATGGCTGCGCGGCACGGGGCGCGCTGCGGCCACGCCGGAGGGCTGGCAGGCCGGGCTTGATCTAAATGTCGATGCTGTGACCAACGCCGAACTCATGGCGCTCTGGCCACCGAAAGCCATCGCCAAAACCCGCGATTGGATGGCCGAAAACATCCACTCCGCCACCTACCGCGACCTCAATGCGGCGCTGCGGTTTGTGCCGGGACAAAGCGCGCCGACGCTGGCGCTCGATTGGCGTTTTGACGATCTCGACCTGCGCTATATCCCGGCGCAACCGCCGCTTTTGGGCGGGCATGGCTACGGGTCGATTTTTGGCAATGCCTTGACGGTGGTCTTGGATGGCGGCGCAGTCACGCCCCCGAGGGGCGGCGCGGTTGATATGGCGGGCACGGTGGTGCGCATCCCCAATATCACCGAAAAACCGGCGCGTTTGGACATCTCGTTGGCCACCCAATCGACGGTTGAGGCGGGGCTGTCCTTGGTGGCGGAAAAACCGTTTTCCGTGCTCAATGAGGCCGCCTTTGGCCCCGATGTGGCCAAGGGGCAGGCCAGTCTGCGCGGCGCGATTTCCTTTCCGCTCAATAAGATCGTCACCTTTGAGGATGTGAATTTCCTGCTCAATGGCACGCTGAGCGATGTGTCCTCGGATCAGTTGATGCGTGGGCAGGTGCTCTCCGCCGATCAATTGGCGCTGACTGTCGATCCCGCGGGGCTGACCCTTGCGGGGTCGGCACGGATCGGGACGGCACAGGCCGCCGGGCAATGGCGCAAAAACTTCGGTCCCGATCATCGTGGCTCATCGGATATGACCGGGCGGATCACTCTCAATCAGGCGCTTTTGGACACGTTCAAGATCGCTTTGCCGGACGGCACCGTGGCGGGCGACGCGACGGGGAGCCTGTCCGTGGCACTGCGTAAAGGCCAGCCGCCGAAATTCGACATTTCCTCTGACCTCTCGGGCATGCGGCTGAGTTTTGCGCCGCTCAAATGGGGCAAACCCGCCGGAACGCGCGGCACATTTACGATCTCAGGCACGGCGGGCGATCGGCCGGATATCACCAACCTGGCGCTCTCTGCGGCGGGGCTTGAGGCCACGGGCGGGCGGGTGACGTTGACGCCAGAAGGCACACTTGACCGGCTGGATGTGGATCGGTTCAAGCTGGGCGGGTGGCTTGATGTGCCGGCCTCCTTGGTCGGGCAGGGCGCAGGGCAGCCGGTCAAAGTCGAAATCCGCGGCGGGCGGCTTGACCTGCCGGAGGCCACGTTTGGCGGCTCATCGGGGGCGGGCACGGGCGCTGCGATTCCAATAGAGGTGCAGCTTGACCGGTTTGTGATCACCAAGGGCCAGGAGTTGAATGCCTTTTCAGCGCGCCTGTCCCTGGCGGACGGGGTGACAGGGTCTTTCCGGGGCGACCTGAACGGCGCGGGGACCTTGACCGGCACGGTGCGTCCCGGTCCCTATGGCCCAACGATCACCGCAACCTCGAAAGATGCCGGGTCCATCGTGACGGCGGCGGGGGTTTTGGAACGCGCCTCTGGTGGTGAATTGAGTTTTGGCCTGACCGCCTTGCCCGAAGAGGGCAGCTATGATGGTCGCGTGGTGATCCAAGACATCCGGGTGCAGTCCGCCCCGGCGCTGGCCGAGCTTTTGTCCGCGGTCTCTGTTGTCGGTCTGATTGATCAGATGACCGGGGCGGGCGGCATTCAGTTTTCGCAGGTTCAAGGCGATTTCACCCTGCGTCCGGGGCGATTGAGCATCCGCGATGGCACCGCCGAAGGCCCCTCTCTTGGCATTACCCTCGAAGGGCTTTATGACACGTCCGCAGGACAGGTGGATCTTCAAGGGGTCGTCTCGCCCGTCTATTTTATCAATGCTCTGGGGCAGGTCGTGGCACGCAAAGGCGAGGGGCTGTTTGGCTTTACCTATACGCTGACGGGGGATGCCAAATCGCCCGCAGTTGGGGTCAATCCGCTCTCCATCCTGACGCCGGGGGCGTTGCGTGACATCTTTCGTAAAAAGCCCGCCGGGGGCGAGTAACCCAATCCGCCTGAGGTGAGGCCCTATGAAACTGTCTGATTTCGATTTCGATCTGCCCGAGGCTTTGATTGCCACACGGCCCGCCAAACCGCGCTCTTCGGCGCGGCTTTTGGTGGCCACGCCAGACAGTATCACCGATGGTCATGTCACCGATCTTTTGCAATGGTTGCAGCCCGGCGATCGCTTGGTGTTGAACGACACCAAAGTGTTGCCCGCGCGCCTGACCGGCAAGCGTGGCCGAGACACGGCGCAGGGCTATCAAGAGGCCAAAATCGAAGTGACCCTGTTGGAGCCACAGGCGGAGGCGGGGCATGGCGGGATGATCTGGCGGGCACTGATCAAGCCGCTCAAAAAAATCAAAGAGGGCGAGGTGGTGCGGTTTTCCGATGAGCTGTCCGCCACTTTGGTGGCCAAAGACGACGGCGAGGCGATTGTCGCCTTTAACCTCAAAGGCGAGGATTTCGACGCCGCTTTGGCCGCTGCAGGCTCCATGCCCTTGCCGCCCTATATCGAGGCCAAGCGCAAAGCCGATGCCCAGGACAAAGAGGATTACCAAACCGTCTGGGCCCGCAATATGGGGGCTGTAGCCGCGCCCACCGCCTCGTTGCATTTCGATGAGCCGCTGCTCCAGGCGCTGGCGCAAAAGGGCGTGGAGTTCACCTATGTGACGCTGCATGTCGGCGCCGGGACGTTTTTGCCGGTCAAGGTCGACAATGTCGAGGATCACAAAATGCATGCGGAATGGGGCGAGGTCTCAGAAGGCGCGGCGCATGAGATCAACACCACCAAGCAAGGCGGCGGGCGGGTGATCCCGGTCGGCACCACGGCGCTGCGGTTGATCGAATCTGCCGCGCCCGCGCCCGGCGTGATCGCGCCGTTTCTGGGCGAGACCGATATTTTCATCAAACCCGGCTATTCGTTCCGCATCACCGACGCGTTGATGACCAATTTCCACCTGCCCAAAAGCACTCTTTTGATGTTGGTGGCGGCGCTGATGGGGCGCGAGCGGATGCGCGCGGTCTATGAACATGCTGTCGCTGAGGGCTACCGGTTCTTTTCCTATGGCGATGCTTCGCTTTTGCTGCCGCAAAGCGACTGAGGGCGAGAGACCCGATTTCTTCGAAACAAGTCCTCGCCGGAAAGCGCGGGTTTCCCTCCTCTTCGAATCCAAATAGGGTCCGGGAATGAAACAAGTTCTCGCCTCCTCCTCGCCGCTCCTGTTGGGCATTCTTTTACTGATGATCGGCAACGGTTTGCAGGGCTCCCTTTTGGGGGTCCGAGGCGGGCTTGAAGGCTTTTCGACTTTGGAAATCTCCATCGTCATGTCAGGCTATTTCCTGGGCTTTTTGGGCGGATCGCGTGCCGCCCCCTTGCTCATTCGCCGTGTCGGTCATGTGCGGGTGTTTGCGGCCCTCGGCTCCTTTATCTCTGCCGCGCTGATTCTGTTCCCGGTGGTCGCGGACCCATGGGTCTGGACCGCTCTGCGGGTCTTGTTGGGGTTCTGTTTTTCCGGCGTCTATGTGACCTCGGAAAGCTGGCTCAACAACGCCGCCTCCAACGAAGTGCGCGGCAAGGCGCTGTCGGCCTATATGCTGGTTCAGATGGTCGGCATTGTCGTTGCGCAGTGGATCTTGTCCCAAGGTGACCCCTCGGGGTTCGTTTTGTTCATCGTCCCCTCGGTCTTGGTCTCGATCTCTTTCGCGCCGATCCTGTTGTCTGTGACGCCCACACCCGCCTTTGAAACCTCCAAACCGATGACCTTCAAAAAGCTGTTTGAAGTCTCGCCCTTGGGCTGTGTCGGCATGTTTTTGATGGGCGGCGTCTTTGCCTCGCAAATGGCGATGGGGGCGGTTTATGCCACTCAGGCGGGGTTTTCTTTGGGCCAAATCTCCACCTTTATCGCCGCGATTTACATTGGCGCCGTGGCGTTTCAAATGCCGATTGGCTGGATTTCGGATCACATCGACCGGCGCAAAGCGATCTTTGGCGTTGCGGGCATGGGCACGGTCGCCTGTCTCGTCGGCATTCTGATTCCCGGCAACTATGTGCTTGTTTTGGGCATCGCTTTTGTCGCGGGCGGGGCGGCAAACCCGCTCTATTCGCTGCTGATCGCCCATACCAATGATTACCTCGATCCCGAAGACATGGCCGCCTCCTCTGGCGGGCTGTTGTTCATCAACGGGGTGGGCGCCGTCGGGGGGCCTCTGATCGCCGGTTGGTTGATGGGCAATATCGGTCCGCGAGGCTATTGGTTGATGCAGGCAGTGCTGATGGGAGGCGTGGCCGCCTATGCGCTGTGGCGGATGACCCGTCGCGCGGCCGTGCCGGTGGATGAAACCACGTCCTATGTCGCTGTGATGCCTTCTGCCTCGCCTGTGGTTGGGGAGATCGCCCAAGAGGTGGCGATTGAACGGGCCGAAGAGGCAAGCCATGAGGATGAGCAGATCACAGGCCTCAAAACGGCTGATGAGGCTTGAGGTTGGCATTTTCAGCAACATTGATAACAAATTACCCTAGGTAATTATAATTAACTTGCGCACCACTCTTTTGGATTGTAACGGTTTCATAACGATGACGCCGTCCAGAGGAGCGACTGATGGCCCAGACTCACACCCAATCCCCGCAGAAAACGCCAGAGGATATTCTTGCCTTTTGGCTGGATGAGTTGACCCCGGCAGATTGGTATAAGGTGGATGAGGCCCTTGACGCGCGCATCCGCGATCAGTTCCTCTCTACTTGGGAAAAGGCCCAGGAGGGCGCCTATTCGCTCTGGCTGACCCATGCCTCCGGCGCGCTGGCCTATATCATTCTCAATGATCAAATGTCGCGGAATATGTTCCGCGGGCAGGGACGCGCCTTTGCCTCGGACCGGATCGCCCTCACCGCCGCCAAGGCCGCGATTGATAAGGGCTGGGACATGCGCATTGATGCGCCCGCACGGCAGTTTTTCTACCTTCCGTTGATGCATTCCGAAAACCTGACCGATCAGGACCGCTGTGTGCGCCTGATGTTTGAACGCCTCTCGGATGAGCCTGACAATCTGCGTCACGCGCAGGCGCATCGCGAAGTGATCCGCATGTTTGGCCGCTTTCCATATCGCAACGCGGCTTTGGATCGGCGCACGACCAACCCCGAGGCGCAATTTATCACCTCCGGCGGCTATGGTACGGTGCTCAAAGACATGGCGGCGGCGCGCGCGGCCTGATCCGGGCGTGGTTTTCCGGGCTTTCAAACCTTCCCGTGTTATCTATGCGTCTACCGCTCAAGCTATGCGCTGAGCGGGACGCAGCCTTTCGGGCTGAGGGGCGCGCGCCCCGTTGCCACGATTTTCAAGATAGTTTAGCATCAAACTAAATTGTTTTGTCGTCGCTCGGGATCGCAGATCAACAGCAATGCGACGGCACGATTGAAATGGCGCGGGCCTTTTCGCTGACCCCAGACGGGAAGGCGAAAAGGCGTTGATTTTGGTTTCGGGAGGACCCTCCATGTCTGACACATTTTCTGGCACATCTTTTGACCTCGTGGTCATCGGCGCGGGCCCTGGCGGCTATGTCGCCGCGATCCGTGCGGCGCAGTTGGGGCTTAAGGTCGCCTGTGTCGAGCGCGAAAACCTCGGCGGGATTTGCCTGAACTGGGGCTGTATCCCGACCAAGGCGCTGTTGCGCTCCGCCGAAGTCTATCACCAAATGCACCGGGCCAAGGAATTCGGCCTCTCCGTTGACAACATCGGTTTTGATCTCGATGCCATCGTCAAACGGTCGCGCGGTGTGGCCAAACAGATGAACGCCGGGATCAAAGGCCTGTTCAAAAAGAACAAGGTCACGTCGATCATGGGCGAGGCCAAATTGGCCGGAAAAGGCAAGGTCTCCGTCAAAACCAATGATGGCAAGGACGAGATCCTGACCGCCAAAAACATCATCGTCGCCACCGGCGCGCGGGCGCGGCAATTGCCGGGGCTTGAGGGCGATGGCGACCGGGTTTGGACCTACCGCGACGCGTTGGTGCCCAAATACATGCCGAAAAAGCTGCTTGTTATCGGCTCGGGTGCCATCGGCATCGAATTTGCCTCCTTCTACAACACGCTTGGCGCTGACACGACTGTGGTCGAAGTCATGGACCGTGTGTTGCCGGTCGAGGACAAAGACATCTCCGCTTTCGCCAAAAAGCAATTCGTCAAACAGGGCATGACCATCCACGAAAAATCCGGTGTCAAACAGTTGGATCGGAGCAAAGACAAGGTCGTCGCCCATATCGAAATCAGCGGTAAAATCGAGAAACACGAGTTTGACACGGTGATTTCCGCCGTCGGCATCGTTGGCAATGTCGAAGGTCTCGGCCTTGAGGAGATGGGCGTCAAAATCGACCGCACCCATGTGGTCACGGACGCTTATTGCCGCACTGGCGTCGAGGGCGTTTACGCCATTGGCGACATCGCGGGCGCCCCGTGGTTGGCGCATAAAGCCTCGCATGAGGGCGTCATGGTCGCCGAACTCATCGCCGGTCTGCACCCTCATGCGATCAAGCCAAACTCGATTGCGGGCTGCACCTATTGTCACCCACAAGTGGCCTCTGTCGGTCTGACCGAAGCCAAGGCGAAAGAGGCCGGATATGAGGTCAAGGTCGGCAAATTCCCCTTTATTGGCAATGGCAAAGCCGTTGCGATGGGCGAGGCCGAGGGTCTGGTGAAAACCGTGTTTGATGCCAAAACCGGCGAGCTTTTGGGCGCGCATATGGTCGGCGCGGAAGTCACCGAAATGATCCAGGGCTACGTCATCGGTCGCGAACTTGAGACCACCGAAGAAGACCTGATGAACACGGTCTTCCCGCACCCGACCATGTCGGAAATGATGCATGAAGCGGTGCTCGACGCCTATGGCCGTGCACTGCATATTTAAGCTGACGCCGCTTTGAGTGAGAAAAGCGCCCCGGCTTCGGGGCGCTTTTTATTTGCAAAACCATATCGTTTCATAAATACATATGGGCAAAGCCTGCAAGATAGCGCGCCCCTTGTGCGCAAATAGATGTGATGTAATGTGTCAATATGACTGACTGGGATTCTCTGCGTTATATTCTCGCCGTTGCGCGTGAAGGTGGCCTGTCTGGCGCCGCCAGAGTGCTGGGCGTGAACCATGCCACCGTGTCGCGGCAATTGGCCAAGGCCGAAGACACTGCCGGAGTGCGGTTCTTCACCCGTCTTGCCTCCGGCCTGCAACCGACCGAAGCGGGGCAGGTGGCGATTGCCCATGCCGAAGAGGTCGAGGCGCGCATGGTCGCGCTCGATATGGCGCTCGCCGCTCGCGACGAGACCGAAGAAGGCGAGTTGAAAGTCACCATCCCGCCGCTTTTGGCCGACAATCATTTCGCGCAGGATCTCAAAACATTCAAAGAGCTGCACCCGGCTATTGATTTGCAAATCGTTGGCGCGACGGAGGTGTTGAACCTGCACCGGCGCGAGGCCGATGTGGCAATCCGGGTGACGCAATCGCCCGAGGAAAGCCTCTGGGGCCGGATGATGTCGTCGCAACGTGCCGGATGGTTTGCCGCCCCGAGTTTCATCGAACAGTATAAAGACGTGATCGAGGGGCGCGATACCGAAACGCATCTGCCTTATATCGCGTTTTTGGCCTGGGCGCAGACCAATCCGACCGCGCTTTTTGCCGATCTGCCAAGCTGTCGGGTGGCGATGCGTACCGATGATATGATCACGGCCATGGCTTTGGCGCGTCAGGGCGTGGGCATGGTTCGCACCGCGCATTTCCTGGGGGACAGCGACCCGCATTTGGTGCGGGTGCCGGGGCTGAAGCTGACCGATCATACGCCGCTTTGGGTCTTGACCCACCCGGACCTGCGCCATGTGCCGCGGGTGACCGAATTCATGCGCTTCATCGCCGGGCGGTTCACCGCGCGCCGGGGCTATTACATGGGCCCGGATGCCAGCTCTGCCGACACGGTCATTCGCCCGGATGGTGCGAAGTTTGAGGGCACGGTGTCTGAGGCCGCAGAATAATCCGTTCAATGTTAGACTGATAAAAGGCGGCCAAATGGTCGCCTTTTCTGTGTTTTACGCGCGGTGAAAGCGCGTTAGACGTTTACAACCTCACCACCAGCGGCGACCCAATTGTGCAGCCCGCCGAGGTTTTGCACATCCTCATGGCCCAGCCGTTTCAACAGGGAGGCGGCATTTGAGGAGCGCGCCCCCGAGGCGCAGTACAGTACCTTGGTAAGTTTCGTGTCTTTGAACGCGGGCAGGCAATCGGGCGAACGCGGATCACATTTCGCCGCAATCACCGTCAGCGGCACATGGATCGCGCCTTTGGCTGTACCCGTCATGTGCAACTCTTGCTTGTCGCGCACATCGACCAAGATCATCGTGCCTTGCGCCAGCCCGGCTTTGACCTCATCCACAGATATTTTCGGCCCACCGCCAAACAATCCAAACATCTCAGTTCACCTTTGCAATCTGTTGCATGTCTTGGCGCTGCTTCTAGGCCTTAGGGCAAGCGTGTGTCTGTGATGAAATCACCAAAGCCCTGTCCGGGCGTGCCGATGGTGGAAAAAACAGCACAGACGCCAAAAGTTCTTGTTACGTTCTTATTTTCCTGTTGGAACATAGGCCACGCTCGCCTAGATATGGGGAGCGGCTGCGCCGGGGCAAAGAGTCCGGTCAGATCGGGTGTGGACAGAGGGCAAGTGGGCTATGGTCGAACTCAAAACTATCGAAGTGCGCGGCGCGCGCGAGCACAATCTCAAAAACGTCGATGTGGATATTCCGCGTGACGAATTGGTGGTGATCACCGGCCTGTCCGGGTCGGGCAAATCCTCTTTGGCCTTTGACACGATCTACGCCGAGGGCCAGCGCCGCTATGTCGAAAGCCTGTCTGCCTATGCCCGCCAGTTTTTGGATATGATGGGCAAGCCGGATGTGGATCACATCTCAGGCCTGTCGCCCGCGATCTCGATTGAGCAAAAAACCACCTCGAAAAATCCGCGCTCGACCGTGGGCACGGTCACCGAGATTTACGACTACCTGCGCCTGCTCTTTGCCCGCGCCGGGACGCCCTATAGCCCCACCACAGGTGAGCCGATTGAGGCGCAACAGATTCAGGACATGGTCGACATCATCATGCGGATGGAGGAGGGCACGCGCGGCTTTCTTTTGGCGCCGATCGTGCGCGACCGCAAAGGCGAATACCGCAAAGAATTCTTGGAGTTACGCAAACAGGGTTTTCAACGGGTCAAGGTCGATGGCGCGTTTTACGAACTCGATGAACCGCCGACATTGGACAAGAAATTCCGCCATGACATTGACGTGGTGGTGGACCGGTTGGTGGTGCGCGAAGGTTTGGAAACGCGTCTGGCCGACAGCCTGCGCACCGCGCTTGATCTGGCCGATGGCATTGCCATTTTGGAGACCGCGCCAAAAGAGGGCGAGGGCGATCCAGAGCGTCTGACCTTTTCGGAAAAATTCGCCTGCCCGGTGTCGGGTTTTACCATTTCGGAAATCGAACCGCGGCTGTTCTCATTCAACGCGCCGTTCGGGGCCTGTCCGCAATGTGATGGGCTTGGGGTTGAACTGTTTTTCGACGAACGCCTGGTCGTGCCCGATGCGGCGCTCAAAATTGCCGACGGGGCCATCGCGCCCTGGCGCAAAGGCAAAACGCCCTATTTCCTCCAGACCATCGAAGCGCTGGCCAAACATTACGGTTTCAAAGCCTCGACGCCGTGGAAATCCATCCCCGAGGACGTGCAAAAGGTCTTTCTCTACGGCTCTGGCAAAGAGGAAATCCCGTTCCGCTATGATGACGGTGGCCGCGTCTATGAGGTGACCCGCAGCTTTGAAGGCGTGATCCCGAACATGGAACGCCGCTACCGCGAAACCGATAGCAATTGGGTGCGCGAAGAGTTTGAACGCTACCAAAACAACCGGCCTTGTGGGCTGTGCGGTGGTTATCGCCTGAATGAAGCGGCGCGGGCGGTTAAGATCGGCTCCGCTGTCGATGGGGAAACCGAACTGCTTCATGTCGGCCAAGTGGTCGAAAAGTCGATCAAACAGGCCTATGAGTGGACGCTCGGTGTGATGGACGCGCTCTCGCCGCAAAAACAAGAAATCGCCCGCGCCATCGTCAAAGAAATCCGCGAGAGGTTGGGGTTCTTGAACAACGTTGGCCTTGAATACCTGACCATGTCGCGCAATGCGGGCACCTTATCGGGCGGCGAAAGCCAACGCATCCGGCTGGCCTCGCAAATCGGATCGGGGCTTCAGGGCGTGCTTTATGTGCTCGATGAGCCCTCCATCGGGTTGCACCAACGCGACAATGATCGCCTCATCGGCACGCTGAAAAACCTGCGTGATCAGGGCAACACCGTGATCGTGGTCGAGCATGACGAGGATATGATCCGCGAGGCCGATTACGTCTTTGACATGGGGCCGGGGGCGGGGGTCCATGGCGGGCAAATCGTCTCCAAAGGCACGCCGCAAGAGATCGAAGCGGACGCCGCCTCGCTCACCGGGCAATATCTTGCGGGCACCCGCGAAGTGTCGGTGCCAAGCAAGCGGCGCAAAGGCAATGGCAAGACGCTGACCGTGGTCAAAGCCACTGGCAACAATCTCAAAGAGGTGACGGCGGAGTTCCCGCTGGGCAAATTCATCTGTGTGTCCGGCGTGTCCGGTGGCGGGAAATCGACGCTGACCATCGAGACGCTCTATAAAAACGCCGCCACCAAACTGAACGGCGCGCGGGAAACGCCGGCGCCGTGTGAGACGATCAAGGGCTTTGAGCACCTCGATAAGGTCATCGACATCGACCAACGCCCGATCGGTCGCACCCCGCGCTCCAACCCCGCGACCTACACCGGGGCCTTCACCCCGATCCGCGATTGGTTCGCCGGTCTGCCGGAATCGAAAGCCCGCGGCTATAAGCCGGGGCGGTTTTCGTTCAACGTCAAAGGCGGGCGGTGTGAGGCCTGTCAGGGCGATGGCGTGATCAAGATCGAGATGCATTTCCTGCCCGATGTGTATGTCGAATGCGAGACCTGTCGCGGCAAGCGATACAATCGAGAAACCCTGGAAATTCAGTTTAAAGGCAAAAGCATAGCTGACGTTCTTGATATGACGGTTGAAGACGCACAGGAGTTCTTCAAGGCCGTTCCGGTGATCCGCGAAAAGATGGATGCGCTGGTGCGTGTGGGGCTTGGCTATATCAAGGTTGGGCAACAGGCGACGACGCTGTCAGGTGGCGAAGCCCAACGGGTGAAGTTGTCGAAAGAGCTGTCGAAACGCGCCACGGGCCGCACGCTTTACATCTTGGACGAACCCACCACGGGGCTGCATTTCGAAGACGTCAAAAAGCTACTTGAGGTGTTGCATGAACTGGTCGATCAGGGCAATTCGATGATCGTGATCGAACACAATCTCGATGTGATCAAGACCGCCGATTATATCATCGACATTGGCCCTGAAGGCGGCGATGGCGGCGGGCGCATTGTCGCCTCCGGCACGCCCGAACAGGTGGCCGAGGTCGAGGCAAGCCACACGGGGCGCTACCTCAAACCGATGCTTGAAAAGATCAAAGCGCGCAAGGCGGCGGAGTAGCTTGATGAGCCAAACTGTGCCTCAAATTCCAAAACTTGCGGTGTTGGCGGTCTGTCTGCATGAGGGCAAATTCCTTTTGGTGCAGCGCCGCAATCCGCCCGATGCCGGGCTTTGGGGCTTTCCCGGCGGGCATGTCGAGCTTGGCGAGAGTTTGGTCGAAGCCGCCGCGCGTGAACTCCATGAGGAGACCGGCGTGACGGCCACGGCGGGCGAGGTGATCGGGCATGTCGAATTGATTGATCGCGATGGCGCCGAGGTGATGCATCATTTCCTTTTGGTCGCCGTGGCCTGTGCCTATAAATCCGGGGTGCCGCTGGCCGATGATGATGCGATGGCGGCCGCTTGGGTCAGCGCGGCAGATATGGCGGATCTGTCGCTTTCGGATCACGTCATGGACGTGGCACAACAGGCGTTGAAACGGACCTGAAAGGGGGCAGGCGAGGCGACGGAGGATGGCACACAGATGGTTTGTGACCTCGATGCTACGCTGCCCATCCTCACGGGCTGCGCGCCGCGTCCGCAACCGGGCTAAGAGCAAACCGCATTTCCGTCGCGCTTTGAAATCCAAACAGATGACGCAGCGGCCCGATCTGTGCGGTCTTTTGCGCGACAAACCCCTCACGGTCATACAGCGCATGGGCGCGGGGATTGATGTCGATCACATCAAGGCGGACGGCATGGCAGCCCTGTGCCGCCGCTTCGGTTTTGATCGCTTGCAAAAGCGTGGTGCCAATGCCCATTCCGCGGGCCTGCGGGGCAACAAAGATACCGTCCATGGTCAACACGCCGGGCTGAAGGTCGCGCTCTAATAGCGAGAGGCCGACAGCGCGCCAAAGCGCCCCGAGCCAGCCATAGGCCTGTGCCAAGTCCGACAGCCCGCCACCGACAAAGCTGCCTGTGTCGGTCTTAAACCCCGCAACGCCCAAAAGCGTGCCCTCTTCGTCCAGAACACACAGGGCATGTAACGGATCGGCCACCTGGGTGAGAAATTTCAGCGCCGTCTCTTCCGGTCGCATCAACAGACCTAGCTTGGCCTTGAACGCCTCCCAAAACAGGGCGGCGACTGTGGCGCGTTGATCTTCGGGAAACCCATGTTGGGCGATATGGCCTGATGGTTTGGACATAGGTCTTTCCGGCTCAAATCACGATTCTGCGCGCATCTTTGCGGACGGCGGCAAATGGATCATCGCCGCGAAGGCGGCGACAAAGGCCTCGCCCCAATGCGTACCCCAATTGTGTATCACACTCGCGATCAAAGCCCAAGCCCTGCCCAGCCGATAGAGCGGTGCATTGCCCAGTGCTTTGTCCTGTGCATTGCCCTGTGGAACCGGAAAGAGCAAGGAGTCATAGCCGCCAAAACTGGCGGCCATAGCGGGGCTGGAATGGCAAGGGTGCCGTTTGTCAGACGATCATGCGAGGTGCGGTTGGCCCGTTAGGCCAAGACGCCCTCGACGGTCAGGGTCAATTTGCCGCCCAAGTATGGCGCAAGCACGTCGGGTAAGGTCACTGAACCATCGGCGTTTTGACCGTTTTCCAGCACCGCAATCAAACACCGCCCCACAGCCAGACCCGAGCCATTGAGCGTATGTACAAACTCCGGTTTTCCGCCATCGGCGGGCTTGAACCGCGCGTTCATGCGGCGGGCTTGGAAATCGCCTGTGGTCGAGACCGAGGAGATTTCGCGATAGGTGTTTTGGCCCGGCAACCAGGCCTCAATATCAAAAGTGCGGCGCGCGCCAAAGCCCATGTCGCCGGTGCACAAGGCCACCGTGCGGTAGGGCACGCCGAGCTTTTCAAGGATGCCCTCGGCACAGGCCAACATGCGTTTTTGTTCGGCATCAGACGCGTCGGGGTGGGTGATCGAGACCATTTCGACCTTTTCAAACTGGTGCTGACGCAACATGCCCGACGTGTCACGCCCGGCCGATCCGGCCTCGGAACGGAAGCACAGCGAATGCGCGGTCATGCGGATCGGCAACGCGGCCTCGTCCAAAATATCATTCGCGACCGAATAGGTCAGTGGTACCTCAGAGGTCGGGATCAACCACCAGCCGTTGGTGGTCTGATAGCTGTCCTCACCGAATTTCGGCAACTTATCGGTGCCATACATCGCCTCATCTTTGACGATCACCGGCGTGTTGATCTCCGTCAGGCCGTTTTCGTCGACATGGGTGTCGAGCATGAACTGCGACAACGCCCGGTGGATGCGCGCGACAGCGCCTTTGAGCATGACAAACCGTGCGCCGGAGATTTTTGCCCCGGTTTCGAAATCCATCGCCTTGGAGACGGCTGTGATGTCGTAATGTTCTTTCGGATCAAAATCGTAGCTAGGCACATTGCCCCAGCGCTTGATCTCGACATTCTCGTCCTCATCCTTGCCGTCGGGCACGTCGGCGGCGGGCAGGTTGGGGATGCGGGCCAACATGTCGGTGAGCTTGGCGTCCTCGTCCTTGGCTTCGTCCGTCAGGCGGGCGATTTCTGCCTTTTTCTCGGCCACAAGCGCGCGCAGGCGTTCAAATTCCGCCTCGTCGCCCTTGGCCTTGGCGGCACCCACAAGTTTGGAAGCCTTGTTCTGTTCCGCCTTGGCATCCTCAGCCGCCGCAATTTTAGCGCGCCGATCCGCGTCGAGCGCCAGCACCTCGGACGACACCCCAGACAGCCCCCGCCGCGCCAAAGCAGCGTCAAATGCGTCAGGATTTTCGCGAATGGCCTTGATGTCATGCATCGGAGTGGTCCTCAGAAGTGGTGAATCATTGTCGCTTTATTGCTTATATTTCTTGAAAGTGTAACCGCGAGTTTCTTTCCAAGAAGACCATTGTTCAGCAACATTGAAATCGTAAGTGGGTAAGTAACGATCTTCCCAGTTTAAAATGCCTACCCTTGGATCATTTGCGATTTGAGACATGATTTGAGAAATAAAATTTTGATGTTCAGCAGATGCTGAAGATGGCTTCTTAAGCAAGTCCAGATTTGATTGCAAAAATAGCGAATAGTCGAATGATTTTTCAACAGTTAATGAGGACAAGAAGACAGGGCTTGAATTCAGCGCATCACGTAAATCTTGGTGATCCAAATGCGTCTCTACGAGGTTTGCATAGGCCAGATTTACTCTCGGCCCGTAATTGAGGTTTTCAATGAGGCGTGACCCTTTAAAACTTGCTCTGAAAAGGTTTGCGCCTTCAAAGGATGTGCCGGGAAGCAGACGATCAGAAAAAATTGCCCCCTTTGCGTCCACGTCTTTGAGGTTACAACGGATCATAGAGCCATCATCTAATGTTGAGTTTTCAAATTCGCATCCGCTGAAGTCACAGTCGGTTAAATGGGCCTCCCCAAACCATGATCCGCTAAAGTCTAAACCAGAAAAATCCAGATTTTTGCCAACGAATTTTTGAAAATTGCAGCCAGCGAGAGATATGGTCCCCATTCCCGTCTTTATTTCTTTCTCTCTCTGTTTTTCTGTCCGCCTACCAATGACTGTTAAAGCCGTCTGAATGTCTACGGATAATCTAGGGATATCTCTATGGTCTGTTTTATCTGTGCTCCCAGTATAATTCGGTAAGCCGGGTCTAGCTTTGTTGATCGCGCCCTGCGCCGGGGAGTTATCTCGAATGTAACTGCATAAGATTTCCATAATTTGGACATGATCACGAAGGCTGTCTTGGGCTATTCTTTCAAGGGCGAAAATCGCGCCGACGCGAACCTCGATATTCGGTTCTGTCACGTCCTCGATGATTGGCTTCTTAAAGTCAGGTTTGTTCTCTGCGTTATCTTCGTAAAGGAGGTCGCCTTTTTTGTTCCTGCGTTGGCGTCTGACCTGTTTTGTCGCGCCGAGGCCTTCAACAGCCTTATTGATCCTATCCGTAATATGACCCTGCTCCGCCGTCTTTGTCTGACGCTCAGTCGTCCAAACTCGAAGCAGCGCAAGCGGCGTTCCGATGATTCCACCAAGTGCGGTCAACAGCCCGACGAACGACAGTACATACCAGCGCAGGTTGTCACTGCCTTCTCTGATGGTGTCGCCGGTCACTATTTTCCAGCCGACTTGTCCAAGCATGAAGAGGACAGACAGGAACAGCAGGATCAGGACCGGGGAGAACAGAACGGAAAACCAGCCCAGAGCATTGAGCCAACCCGTTTCTGAAAACCTCAGAGGTTTGGAGGGGCCGGTTTTCTGAACCTGCCCAAGCAAGACCCCCACAGAGATCACGCCTAAAATGATCCATGGAACCCATGGGGTGGACAGCATCTGGGTCAGGCGATTCATAAAATCAGTCATGCAAAGGCTCTATGCAAATGGCAATGTCTTCCCCATATGAAACTCAAACCCTCTCTATGAAAAGCCCAAAGGACCAATCCCCGTGACAGATACGCCCATGACAGCCAAAGCCATTCACTCCTGTATCCGTGTCTTAGATGAGGCGCGCTCGGTGGCGTTTTATCAGGCGGCGTTTGGGTTGACCGTGGCGGAGAAATTGGATTTCCCGGATTTCACGTTGATCTACCTGTCAAACCCAGAGTCTGCCTTTGAGTTGGAACTGACCATCAACAAATCCACCACCGAGCCTTATGATCTTGGCAATGGCTATGGCCATTTCGCGGTGTCGGTTAAAGATCTTGCCGAAGAGCATGCGCGGATGGAGGCGGCGGGGCTGAACCCCGGCAAAATCGTCGATTTCGCGCCCGCGGGCACCCGTGTGGCCAAGTTCTTTTTCATCACCGACCCGGATGGCTACAAGATCGAAGTGATCGAGCGCGGCGGGCGGTTTTTGTGAGCCGTTTTTGATGTCGTTTTATCGACGGATGACAGGCGCGTGAAACGTGGCGGGCATTGCTTGCCAAGGTCCAAGGCCCACTATAGGGTGCGCGGCGACTTTATGGGGTGGCGAGGGGCCGCTCTGACAGATGAATGACTGACAAAAGGACGACCAAATGTTCGTAACTCCTGCCTATGCTCAAGCTGCCGGTGGCGCTGCCGCTAACCCGATCATGCAATTCGCACCGCTGATTGCGATTTTCGCGATCATGTATTTCCTGATGATCCGCCCGCAGCAAAAGAAAGCCAAAGAGCATCGCGCGATGATTGAAGCTGTGCGCCGGGGCGACGAGGTGATCACCGCAGGTGGTTTGATGGGCAAAGTGGCGAAAGTGCGCGAAGATGGCACGCTTGAGGTCGAGATTGCCGAGGGCGTGAAAGTGCGCGTTCAAAAAGGCACGCTGGCCAACGTGGTGTCAAAAACCGAACCGGCCGCTTAAGTCCCAAAAACATCCAAGGCCCGGGCACACGCGCGGGCCTTTCCCTTTTCAGACCAAATCGCTCAGGCTCCCAACATGCTGCAACTCCCTCTTTGGAAACGGATCGTCATCTGGGGGCTCGTCGCCCTTGGCCTTTTGGGGGCGCTGCCAAACGCCTTTTACCCGCGGGTCGAAGGCCATAATGACGCCATTGCAGCGATTGAAAAATCCGGCGAGACGCCCGAACGCGCCGCAGCGCGCGACGCCTGGCCGTCGTTTTTGCCGTCCAATCTGGTCAATTTGGGCCTTGATTTGCGCGGTGGGGCGCATCTTTTGGGCGAAGTTGAGGTTGCCGAGGTCTACGGCGCACGGATGGATGCGCTTTGGCCGGATGTGCGCGATGCGTTGCGTGATGAGCGCGCCACGGTGGGCACGATCCGCCGCATTGACGCGCCTGCGGGCCAGCTCCGCGTGCGTATTTCCGAACCTTCCGGCATGGAAGCCGCACTCGCGAGTGTCCGCAAACTCGGCACGCCGGTGGTGTCGCTGACCTCTGCGGGGCAAAATGACATCGACGTGTCCGCCACGGGGGACGTGATCACCATTCAATTGTCGGAAGCTGAAAAAGCCGCCACCGATGATCGCACTTTGCAGCAGTCGCTCGAAATTATCCGCCGCCGTGTGGACGAGGTCGGCACGCGCGAACCGACAATCCAGCGCCAAGGCGAAAACCGCATTCTTATTCAGGTGCCGGGCATCGGCTCCGCCGCCGAACTCAAAGCCCTGATCGGCACCACCGCGAAACTGACCTTTAACCCGGTCGTGGGGCGCACCACCAATCCTGATGAGGCCCCCGGCGCGCGCAATTTCATCGCGCCCTCTGTGAATGAGCCGGGTGTGTATTACATCCTCGAAAACACCGCCGTTGTGTCCGGCGACGAGTTGACCGACAGCCAGCCAGTGTTTGACCAAAACGGTCGCCCGGCGGTGTCGTTCCGGTTTAACCCGACCGGCGCGCGCAAATTTGGCGATTACACGGCGGCCAATGTCGGCGCTTTGTTTGCCATTGTGCTCGACAACGAGGTGATCTCCGCTCCGCGCATCCAAGATGCCATTCGCGGTGGTTCGGGCCAGATCACCGGGTCCTTTACGGTAGAGGAAAGCACCAATCTTTCGGTGTTGCTGCGCGCGGGCGCACTGCCGGCCAAGATCAACTTTTTGGAAGAACGCACCATCGGGCCGGAACTCGGCGCCGACAGTATCGCCGCCGGACGCATCGCCACGGTCGTCGCCTTTGCCGCCGTGCTTTTGTTCATGGGCGTGTCCTATGGGTTGTTTGGCCTCTTCGCCAACCTCGCGTTGATCATCAACGTCGGGCTGTTGTTTGGCCTTCTCTCCGCCATTGGCGCCACATTGACCCTGCCGGGCATCGCCGGGATCGTCCTGACCGTCGGCATGGCGGTGGACGCGAATGTGTTGATTTTCGAGCGTATTCGCGAGGAATTGAAAACCGCCAAAGGTGTGGGGCGCGCGATTGAGCTTGGCTATGAAAAGGCGCTTTCGGCCATTATTGACGCCAACATCACCACCTTTATCACCGCCGCGATCCTGTTTGTCATGGGCTCTGGCCCGGTCAAAGGCTTTGCCGTGACGCTGGTTCTGGGTCTGATCACCTCGGTGTTCACCGCGATCTATGTGACCCGCGCCATGGTCGTGTGGTGGTACGGTCGCAAAAACCGCAAAGGCTGGACGCTCAAGGGTTTCCAACTTGTGCCGGGCGAAACCACCATCGATTTTTTCAAACGCGCCAAGGCGACCTTTGGTCTCTCCGCGGTGTTGGTCGTGGTCTCTGTTGTCGCCTTCTTGGCCATGGGCCTGAATTTCGGCATTGATTTCAAAGGCGGCACCACCATTCGGACCCAATCCGAAACCGCCGTTGATGTTGCCGAATACCGCAGTGCCATGTCGACGCTGGGGCTGGGCGACATTTCGATCACCGAAGTGTTCGACCCGAATTTCGCCGAGGACCAACATGTCGCCATGGTCCGCATTCAGGCCCAGGACGAGGTCGAAGCGATCACGCCGGAAACCATCGCGGCCGTCGAAGCCGCGCTTAAAACCGTCGATCCGTCGATCACCTTCCCCTCCGTCGAATCCGTCGGGCCGAAGGTGTCGGGCGAATTGATCTGGACCGCGGTCGAAGCTGTGGCCGCCGCCATCGTCGCCGTGTTGTTCTACATCTGGCTGCGGTTCGAATGGCAATTTGCCTTGGGCGCGGTCATCGCCCTGGTCCATGACGTGGCGATCACCATCGGGATTTTCGCGATTTTGGGCATTCAATTCGACCTGACCATCATCGCCGCCCTTTTGACCATCGTCGGGTATTCGCTCAACGATACCGTGGTGGTGTTTGACCGGGTGCGGGAGAACCTGCGCAAGTATAAGAAACTCGAACTGGGCGGGGTGTTGAACCTGTCGATCAACGAAACCCTGTCGCGCACGATCATGACCTCGGGCACCACTTTGGTGGCGCTCATCGCGCTCTTGGTCCTGGGCGGCGACGTGATCCGGGGCTTTGTGTTCGCCATGACGCTGGGCGTTGTGGTTGGGACATGGTCGTCGGTGTTTGTCGCCTCCAACATTTTGTTGTGGCTTGGCGTCAAACGCGACTGGGACAAGAAAGAGCCGACTCCGGGCATCCAAACGGACGGCAGCGCGGTGTGATCGCGTCGCCTTAGGATGAGTATTTAAGTCACGATAAAGAGGTCCGCCGCCCGCGCGGGCCTTTTTGCCACAAAATGAGCCACGAAGAGGAGCCGTATCATGCACTTCAACGAAATGCCTTTTGAAGACGCGATCCCAGTGGAGGGCTATGGCCCCGGCATGTTCCGCATCGCCGGACAGGTGCATCAGGGGGCTGTGCTTTTGTGTGGGGCCAAGGTGGTGCCTTGGGGCGGCTATGCCGACCGTGACAGCCTGTTGGAGTTGAAGGACCAGATTGATTTCATCATCATCGGGACAGGTCCAGACATGACCCATTTGCCAAAAGAGTTTCGCGAAGTGTTTGAGGCGGCAGAGATCGGGCTTGAACCGATGGCCACTCCCACAGCGGCGCGCACCTACAATGTACTGGCCTCCGAGGGGCGTCGTGTCGCAGTTGCACTTTTAGCGGTGTGAGACGCGGGTAAGGCCGAGTAGGGTGGGCGGATGAAGCTGATTTCTGTGAAAAATCTGACGGTGGCGCGCGGCGGGATGCCAGTTCTTGAGGGGCTGAATTTCGACGTGTCGACAGGCGAGATTTTGGTGCTGCGTGGCCCCAATGGCGTGGGCAAAACCACGTTGCTGCGCACGCTCGCCGGGTTGCAACCGCCCTACGAGGGCACGGTTGACGCTGCCCCTGATACGGTTGCCTATGCGGCCCATGCGGACGGGTTGAAATCAACGCTGACCGTGCGCGAGAACCTGATGTTCTGGGCCGGGGTTTATGGCGGTCGCGATATTGAACCGGCTCTGCGTGATTTCAATTTGGACAGCTTGTCCGAGCGTCCGGCGGGCAATCTCTCCGCCGGGCAAAAGCGTCGTTTGGGATTGGCGCGGCTAATGGTCACCCACCGCCCGGTCTGGGTCTTGGATGAACCCACCGTGTCGCTGGACGTGGCCTCGGTGGCGCTGTTCGCGGCGGCCGTCAAAGCCCATCTGGCCTCTGGCGGCGCGGCCATCATCGCCACCCATATCCAATTGGGCTTTGAAGAAACCGTGTTTGACGTCACCCCCTATAAAGCCCGCATGGACGTGGTGCGCGACGATTTTGATGAGGCGTTTCTATGATCCGGCTGTTTTGGCGCGACCTCGCATTGGCGTTTCGGTCTGGCGGCGGATTTGGCTTGGGTCTTGGGTTTTTCCTGATTTTGGTGACGCTGGTGCCCTTTGGCGTGGGGCCAAATTCCGAACGCCTGATGGCGATTGCGCCGGGGATTTTGTGGGTTGGGGCGCTGCTTGCCTGCCTTCTTTCGCTCGACCGGATTTTTGCGCTGGATTTCGAGGATGGGTCGCTTGATTTGCTGGCCACCGCACCAATCCCACTTGAAGGCGTGGTCGCGGTCAAAGCGCTGGCGCATTGGATCACCACCGGCCTGCCTTTGGTGCTTGCTGCCCCCGCATTGGGGTTTTTGTTGCATCTGGACAGTGCCGCCTACCGTTGGCTCATGGTCACGCTGCTGATCGGCACGCCCGCACTGTCGTTCATTGGTGCGTTTGGCGCGGCGCTGACCGTGGGGCTCAAACGCGGCGGCTTGTTGATGAGCCTCTTGGTTCTGCCGCTTTACATCCCGACCCTGATTTTTGGCGCCGAAGTGATCCGTCGCGGTGCGGGCGGGTTTTTGGTGGCGACACCTTTGGCGATGCAGGCCGGGATCACCGCCGGATCGGTGGCTTTGCTGCCCTTTGCCGCAGCCGCCGCCATTCGGGTCGCTTTAAGGTGAGTTGAGATAGCGCGCCGTTGCCCGTAAGGTGACGCGCGATCAAGGGAGATGAGGATCAATGGCATCCATCTGGGAATGGGCAAACCCGCGAAAATTCATGGCGTGGACGGACCGGGCTTTGCCGCTTTTGTCGGTTCTCTCGGCCTGTATTTTTATCATTGGGTTGGTTTGGGGGTTTTTCTTTACCCCCGATGACTATCGTCAGGGCGCAACGGTCAAAATCTTTTACCTGCATGTGCCAAGCGCGATGATGGCGATCAACATCTGGGGGATGATGTTGGTGGCCTCTCTGATTTGGATCGTGCGCCGTCACCATGTCTCCGCGCTGGCCGCGAAATCCGCCGCGGCGATTGGCATGACGATGACGTTGATTGCGCTCATCACCGGGGCGATTTGGGGCAAGCCGATGTGGGGGACCTATTGGGAATGGGACCCGCGGCTGACCTCGTTTCTCATCCTTTTATTGTTTTATATCGGATACATGGCGCTCTGGGAGGCGATTGAAAATCCCGACACTGCTGCCGATCTGACCTCGGTTTTATGCCTTGTCGGCTCGGTCTTTGCGTTGTTGTCGCGCTATGCGGTGAATTTCTGGAACCAAGGCCTGCACCAAGGCGCGTCATTGTCACTCGATGCGCAGGAAAACGTCGCCGATGTCTATTGGTACCCGGCCTTGGTCGCCATTGCCGGGTTCATATTACTGTTTGTCACGCTTGTCCTGCTGCGCACCCGGACCGAAATCCGCGCGCGGCGTTTACATGCGTTGGAGATGCGCGAAAGGGTCCAAGGCCAATGATGCCAGATTTGGGAAAATACGCGGGCGATGTTTTGGCCGCTTACGGGATCACAGTTTTGCTTTTGGCGGGGCTGATTTGGCGCTCTTTGGCGCGATCCGTGAAAATGAAACGCCTGTTGAAACAGGCAGAGGAGCGTCGCACTCATGGCTAAGATCAATCCTTTAATGGCTTTACCTCTTGTTGTTGCGCTGGTTTTTTTCGGTCTTGCTAGGTTCGGCATGGGGCGCGAAGATGCGCAGCAATTGCCAAGCTCGCAACTGGGGCGCGACACGCCCTCCATCGCCTCGGTCACGCCTTTGGGCGATCTGCCGCCTTTGAGTGATGAGATGCTGGACCTGCCCGGCGTCAAACTGGTCAATTACTGGGCCTCTTGGTGTGCGCCCTGCCGCGCCGAACACCCGCAACTCAAGATGTTGCAAGAGGCGGGTGTGACCATTTATGGCATCAATTACAAAGACGAAGCGCCGAATGCTTTGGGCTTTCTCGACGATCTCGGCAATCCCTACACAGCGATTGGCGCGGATGAGCCGGGGCGCACCGCGCTTGAATGGGGTGTCTATGGCGTGCCAGAGACCTATGTCATTGATGGAGAAGGAAAAATCTCCTACCGCTTTGCCGGGCCGATCACGGTTGAGATCATGGAAAAATACATCAAACCCGAGATCGCGAAGGCGGCGGGTGACGCAAACTGAGATTTGTGCGCTCTACAAACAAAGTTCAATCGTCCATATGCGCAAAGAAAAACCCGCCAGAGTCTGGCGGGTTTTGCAATTTTATAGGGATAAGATTTAAGACAGTGCCGCGTCCAAATCCGCGATCAGGTCATTGGCATCCTCAATCCCGATCGACAGACGCAAGACATTCGGGCCTGCGCCCGCTTTGATCAATTCGGCTTCGGTCAACTGGCTGTGGGTCGTGGACGCCGGGTGAATGACCAGCGAGCGGGTGTCGCCCAAATTGGCCACATGCGAGAACAATTCGAGCTTCGCGACCGTATCGACACAGGCCTGATAGCCGCCTTTGAGCGCCACGGTGAACAATGCCCCCGCCCCGCGCGGGCAAATCCGGGTTTGCAGATCGTAATAGGGGGAGGAGGGCAGGCCAGCGTAGGTCACCGCCTCGATCCGATCATCGCCTTCCAACCAGCTCGCAATTTCACGCGCGTTTTGGACGTGTTTTTGCATCCGCAGGCTCAGGGTTTCGATCCCCATCAGCGTATAATGCGCCGCTTGCGGGTTCATCGTCATGCCGAGATCACGCAACCCAATGGCGATGGAATGGAACGTAAAGGCCGCAGGGCCAAATGTGTCCACGAAATCAAGGCCGTGATAGGCGGGTTCGGGTTCGGACAGGGACGGGAATTTGCCCGAGGTGGCCCAGTCAAACGTGCCGCTGTCGACCACGCAGCCGCCGGTCACCGTGCCATTGCCGGTGAGGTATTTCGTGGTCGAATGCACCACCAAAGTGGCGCCGTGTTTGATCGGGTTGCACAGATAGGGCGTGGCCGTTGTGTTGTCGACGATCAACGGCAAGCCCGCCGATTTGGCAATCGCGCCAAGCGCGTCGAGATCGGAAATCACGCCACCGGGGTTGGCGATGGTTTCACAGAAAATCGCGCGGGTGTTGTCGTCAATCGCGTCGCGCACCGCGTCGAAATCGTCGAAATCGACGAATTTCGCCGACCAGCCAAAGCGTTTGAAGGTCTGGGAAAACTGCGTCAGCGTGCCGCCGTAAAGCCGGGTCGAGGCGACAACATTGCAGCCCGGCATCATCAACGGAAACAGCGCCATGATTTGCGCCGCGTGACCGGACGAACAGGTCACGGCCCCCGCGCCGCCTTCAAGCGCGCAAATCCGGTTGGCCAGCGCCATCACCGTCGGGTTGGTCAGGCGCGAATAGATGTAGCCGACCTCTTCAAGGTTGAACAGGCGCGCCGCATGGGCCGCGTCTTTGAAGACATAGGATGTGGTTTGATAAATCGGCACTTGGCGCGCGCCGGTGGTGGGATCTGGTTCGGTGCCTGCGTGAACTTGCAGCGTGTCAAAGCCCAGTTTTCGGTCTGTCATGATGGTCCTCCCATTCGCGATTTGGGCGACCCTACCATGTGTTTAGGCGGTTTCAAGCATCGACGTTCTCAAGATGATTATGAAGGATGCGTAAATGTCCCGGCTCACCACCACCCGGAGGGATGAGGGGGATGGTGATGAGCCGGGTCGCGAGAACATCGCAATATCGGGCCCTGAGAGAGGGCAGGGCATGTGGAAAAGGCGCTATCCCGCCAAAATCATCACGGCAAAGAACGGGACGAGCAACAAAACTTCGCCAGTGGGCAGCGGAATATGAGAGAGCAGGTGTTTCATGAATTTATATTTAGGGGCGAAAGGTTAACGTGTGATAACCGTGAACAGGGGTGGAACGAAAACAATCGGTTTCCTGATTTGTTCATATTGCCCCCTGGGACGTCTCGACCCATTCTGCGTTTCAAACTCAGGTTGAAAAGGCGCGCCATGACAACGATCTATCACAATCCCCGCTGTTCCAAATCCCGCGAAACCTTGGCGCTTTTGCGGGCCGAAGGGATCACGCCCGAGGTGGTGCTCTACGTTGAGACCCCGGTGTCACGCGCCAAATTGGCCGAGCTTGTGGCCCGCTCCGGCCTGTCTGCGGCGGCGTTTTTGCGGGCCAACGAGGCGGAGGCAAAGGAGATGGGTGTGAGTGCGACATCAGACCCAGAGGCGATTTTGGACGCCATTGCCGCCCATCCGCGCCTGATGGAGCGGCCGATTGTCGAGACAGCCAAAGGTGTGGCGCTGGGGCGGCCACCCGAGGCGGTCAAAGCGGTGCTTTAAACGCTACCTCTTGCCGTTCTAGATGATTTTACGCCGTTGTCACAGGCTGGGGCGATCACCGGCCGGGGCGATCACATGGCGGGTTTTCAATTCGGCAATATAGTTGCGTAAAAGTCGGACGCGGTGGGGGCGAAAACTCTCGTCCAAAAGTGTGAAACCGGCGATCGAACTGACGATGAATTGCCGAAATGCCCGTCTGAGTTGGCAAGACGCCAAGAGCATCAATTCGTGGTCCAGATAGACAATGGCCAAGGGCCAGATCACGCGGTCGCTCATCACACCCGCGCGGTCGCGATAGGTGATTTGGATCGCGCGCTCTTGCCAACAGGCCTCGCGCAGATCGGACATATCCACCGAGGGCACCGCAGGTGTTTGATAGCGATGCACAAGGCCCACGGCATGATGGATGTGGCGTTGCTTGTCCTCGGGCAGGGTGGCGGTGATTTTGGCCAATGCATCGCGCGCCGCCTGTGCCAGCGCCGGGTCGCCACGATGTTGCACCTCAGAGAGGCCCAGGACCAACGCTTCAATCTCCAACTGACTTAATGTCTGGGGAGGCAAAGCGATGTCCTCGGACAGGGTAAATCCCAACCCCGCTTCACCCTCGATCCGCGCGCCTGCAACACGCAGGCTCTCAATATCGCGGTAAAGCGTGCGTTCAGAGACGCCCAACTCCTCCGCCATCCGGGCCGCCGTGACCGGGGCGGGCAGGCAGCGAAACAGGTGCATGACACGAAACAGGCGGTCAGATTTGCTCATATGTGCTCCTTTCGCCTCATCCTCCAACATGTCTCCTGACGGAAACTGTCAGCAGCAGGGTGCCAGAGTGTTGGTCATACGCAAAGCAAAAAGGACATCCCATGCTGACGCTTTATCACTCTCCCAATTCGCGCTCGACACGGATCATCACCCTGTTGACGGCCCTCGATGTCATGGATCAGATCGACATCCGCCTCACCGACATACCGCGTCAGGACGGTTCGGGCGGGCGCGATCCAAACAATCCCCATCCTGAGGGCAAGGTGCCGTTTTTGGTCACCGAAGACGGCGAGACGATCCGCGAAACCAATGCGATCATGCTGTACCTTTGTGATCGGTTTCCCTCCGATTTCGCGCCCAAAGTTGGGGCGCCGGGGCGGGCGACGATGCTGTCTTGGATGGCGTGGTATGGGAATGTGTTGGAACCGGTCTTTGTGCTCAATGTCGCCGAGATCAGCCATCCGGTGTTGACCTCAACCTTTCGTGGCTTGCCGGAGGCAATCACTGCGCTGGCGGCAGGGTTAGAGGGCCGCGATTACCTTTTGGGCGCGCGCTATAGCGTCGTCGATCTGCTTGTGGCCTCGCCGTTCTTGTGGTTCCCGCAGGCTTTGCCAGACGTGCCGGTGATCAAGGACTGGGTGGCCCGCTGTGGGGCTCAGCCGGCCATCGCGCAAACCGCCGCGTATGAGGCCGAGGCGCAAAAAAGCCTCACCGAGATGGCATAAATCACGCAAGCGCCGGGGGAGGCCCCTCGGCGCGTTGCCAATCCGCGCGCAGTCTGCTTGTTTGGGCCGAACCGATGGAGAGGTCCCGATGCAGTTCGATTTCACCACACTTCCCGCCCGCGATCGCTATCGCCTGTTGACCAATTTTGTTGGCCCTCGGCCCATCGCCCTGGTCACGACCCGCAATGCGGACGGTAGCAACAACGCCGCTCCGATGTCGTTTTTCAACGTCATGTCCTCCGATCCCGCGCTTTTGGTGCTGGGCATCGCCTCTAAACCGGATCAGGAAAAAGATACTGCCGCCAATATCCGCCGCAGTGGCGTCTGCGCCATTCACATGGTCGATATGGCTTTGGCGGACACGATGTTGATCGCCGGGCTGTCGGTGCCCAATGGTGTGGATGAGCTGTCCTTGGCTGGGGTCGAGACCACGGATTGTGATGCCGTTGACGCGCCGCGCATTGTGGGCGCGTCTTGCGTGTTTGAATGCCGGGTGGAGCGGATTTTGGACTGGCCGAACCGGGTTTTGGTGATCCTTGAGGTGGTGCGGATGCATGTGCGTCGGGACTGTCTGGACAGTGAAGGCCGCTATGTGGACCCCGAGACCTATCAACCGATCGCGCGGCTGCATGGCGATGCTTATATCACCTCGGATCGACAGTTTGAGCTGACCGCCCCGGCCTTGGAAAGCGTGTTCAAACCCTGATCTTGCTGGCCTCATCCATGATATGATCTGGCCTCTTTCCGCGCCCCTGTTTCCGGTGCAGTCTAGGGTCTATGGAACAGATTCTACAGACAAAACTGAGCTTTGCCCCCTGGGTGGACCCGCGCACCCGGCGGTTGCCGGGGGTGGTGCCGTTTGAGCTTGAGACTTGGCTTGAGGTCGATACGGCCTACGGTGCGCAAATGGCGTTGCGCGATCATTTGATTGCGACCCAGCCCGATGAGGTCATGGGGTTGGATGAGAGCGCCCGGCCAGCCGCCGAGGAATTATATGATATGGTGTTGGGGCTTTTGCCGGGCTTGGGGTTTGCGGCCTCACAAGACGCGGTGACCCGTCCCGATGGCGTCACCGTGCCGCTGAATCGGGGCGCGCCGATCAAGACCCTCGCCCGGCTGATGCAAAATGATTTCTGCCTGATGCAACCGGACCCGAGCGGCGCAAGCCGGCAAAGCGTGCTGACCGGCGGCGCGCTGTGTTTTCCCTCGGGTTGGCGTCTGTCGGAGAAATTCATGAAACCGATGTTGCGGATTCACCAACCGATTGCGGCCTATACGCCGGAACTGGCCGCGCGGGTGCAGCGGCTTTTGGACGGGGTGCAGCCGGGACGGGGGCTGATGCGCGGCACCGCCTCGCGCTCGGACGCGCCTCTGAGCGATCCACGCTCAGAGGGCGACTTGCGCCATGGATCACATCAGTCGCGCTATATCCGGGTGGAGCGCCAAAGCCTTGTGCGCCTGCCGAACACACGGGCGGTGGTGTTCACCATCCATACGCAAGTGGTCCTTCCCGAGGCTTTGACCCCGGATCAAGCCAAGGCACTGGCCGAGTTTCCCATTCGCCTGGCGGATTGAGATCGGACGTCTGGCAGAACAGACGTCTGACCGCTCGGCTACTGACACATTGTGTCAGGGGGGATGGGGAAAGATGCCTCATCAAGGAGGCAAATCATGCGCAAATACTGGATCGGCGTCGCTGCTGGCACCCATGTGGCGAAAGGGGTGGCGGAAGGCTTTGCCCAACTCGGCCATGGCAAACAGGCGCCAGTGCAACGGCTCTCTATTGGCGATTGGATCGCCTATTACGCGCCGCGCGAGGGCTTGGGCGAGGGCGCACCGGTACAGGCGTTCGTGGCCATAGGCGAGGTGACAAGCCTGGTCTACCAAGCGCAACAAGCCCCCGGCTTTTGCCCCTATCGCCGCGATGTTGCCTATGTTGCAACGGCCAGACCAGCCCCCATTCGTCCGCTTCTACCACGCCTTAAATTTATCCCGGATCAAACCCATTGGGGCATGCCGTTTCGACGGGGTGTCTTTGCGGTGTCACGCGATGATTTTGCGGTGATTGCGGGCGCGATGGGTGTGTCGGTGCCCGCGGAGGTGGGGCTTTTGTGACAGGTTATTTTTTGCTGTGAGGTTCGAAAATGTGAGGTCTTTTATAGAGCTGAAAAGTTTCGCTGCTTATGACGGGCTTATCGAAGGTGTCATCATCGGGATCTCCGTTCTTAAAACCCTTCCAAGCATAGCTTCCACGTAATTGAACAGTAAAAAAGCTGAGTGCGAGCAGTCCGAGTATGAAACAAACAAGCGTACAGGCCATTGCAGGCGGGCTGCCTTCAACTTGATAGATCGCTGCCGATCCGAATGCCAAATAGGCGATGCACCAGAAAACCCCAATCACGAGAATGACGTAGCTGTTTACTTTCGACACACTATATGGGCGATCTAATTTTTTTCTGGATGGAAAGAACTTGTAGATATCGCCAACAACATAGGGTTCCAAAATATCAACATAGGCTTCCCAATTCGCCTGCCAAAATTTAGCTCCATTGGACATCATGGCCCATAGGGCTGTAACAATGCATCCGGTTAAGCTGATCAGGGCCATATAGCTGTGCTGCCACACCCCCAAAGTTGCCGCGCTTAAAACGATACCGACAGTTGCAAAAACGAAACTTGGAAGCCCCAAAAATACGTTGCGCGTTTCCAGTAGAGTTCAATTTCAAAATCGCGGTTCTTATGCGCTTGGCAGTATGCCGCCTTTGTTTTTTCCAGATCAAGCCGCCCTGTTTCATCGGCCAGGCCAAGTCGTTTAAAAAAATCTAACTTATAATCTGTGTCTTCGGTCATGCGTGGTTTCCAATGCATGTGAGGGTTTTTTGTTCAGTCTAACTCCCTTCACCGCAGTCTCAAATACTCAAACAAAAAGCCCCGCCTAAGCGGGGCTTTTCTATCTCAACCTGCGTAAAACCTTACGATTTGGCGAGGTTACGCAGCACGTAATGCAGCACACCACCGTTTTCGATGTATTCGATCTCAGGGGCGGTATCGATGCGGCATTTGACTTGGATGACCTTCACAGTGCCGTCCGCATAGGTGATCTCGCAGGGCAGGGTTGCCAGCGGGGTGACCGTGTCGAGGCCAGTGATGGAGACGGTTTCGTCGCCGGTCAGGCCCAGAGATTTGCGGGTGTCGCCGCCGGTGAATTCGAACGGCACCACACCCATGCCAACCAGGTTGGAGCGGTGGATCCGTTCAAAGCTTTCGGCGATGACGGCTTTGACACCCAAAAGCGCCGTGCCTTTGGCCGCCCAGTCACGCGAGGACCCCGCGCCGTACTGTTCGCCGGCAAAGATCACCAGCGGAGTGCCGGCCTCTTGGTAGGCCATGGAGGCATCGTAAATGGCCGCCTGTTGCCCATCCGGACCCTTGGTGTAGCCGCCTTCGACCCCATCGAGCATCTCGTTTTTGATGCGGATGTTGGCGAAAGTGCCGCGCATCATGATCTCGTGGTTGCCGCGACGCGAGCCGTAGGAGTTGAATTCACGGACCGGAACTTGGCGATCAATGAGGTATTTCCCTGCGGGCGTTGTCTGCGCAAAGGAGCCTGCCGGAGAGATGTGGTCGGTGGTGACCATATCGCCCAGGATGGCAAGGACTTTGGCGTCTTTGACGTTGTGGATCGTGCCTTTTTCCGCCGCCATGCCTTGGAAGTAAGGCGGGTTCTGGATGTAGGTCGAGGTCGGCGGCCAATCGTAGGTCTCAGAGCCGGAGACATCCACAGCCTGCCATTTCTCGTCGCCTTTGAACACATCGGCGTATTTCCTGAGGAAGGCTTCGCGGGTCACGGTTTTCTCAACCAGCTCCGAGATTTCCTCATTCGTCGGCCAGATATCTTTGAGGTAGACGTCATTGCCATTACTGTCCTGACCAAGCGGTTCGGACGTGAGGTCAATGTTCATGTCACCGGCGATGGCATAGGCCACCACCAGGGGCGGGGAGGCGAGGTAGTTGGCGCGCACATCAGGGGAGATCCGGCCCTCAAAGTTGCGGTTGCCCGACAACACAGCGGTGGCCAGCAAATCACCATCTGAGATGGCTTTGGAGATCTCTGGCTGAAGCGGACCGGAGTTGCCGATACAGGTGGTACAGCCGTAGCCGACGAGGTTAAAGCCGATGGCGTCCAGATCCTCGGACAGACCTGCCGCATCCAGATATTCGGTCACAACCTGAGAGCCAGGGGCCAGCGAGGTTTTGACCCAAGGTTTGCGGGTCAGACCCAATGCGCGCGCTTTGCGTGCCACAAGGCCTGCGCCGATCATCACATAAGGGTTGGAGGTGTTGGTGCAAGAGGTGATCGAGGCGATCACGACAGAGCCATCGCGCAGGGCGTAGTCTTGGCCGTCGACAGCTTGCGATTTGCGCGGATCTTTGGATTTCCCGTTAGAGGGGGCAGGACCTTCGGAGGCCATTTTTTCAGCCGCAGCACTGGTGTCGATCCCGCGATATTCGGTCACAACATCCAAAAAGGCAGGAGCCGCCTCAGTGAGGGCCACGTAGTCTTGCGGACGTTTCGGGCCGGAAATAGCTGGAACGATTTCGCCCATGTCCAACTCAAGCGTCGAGGAGTAGATCGGGGCATAATCCGCACCGCGCCAGAACCCGTTCTCTTTGGCATAGGCTTCAACCAAAGCGATGCGATCTTCGTCGCGGCCGGTTTGTTTGAGGTAGCGCAGGGTTTCATTGTCGATCGGGAAGAAGCCGCAGGTTGCGCCATATTCCGGTGCCATGTTGGCGATGGTGGAGCGCTGTGCGATTGGCAGTTTGTCCAGGCCTTCGCCGTAGAATTCAACGAATTTGCCAACCACGCCGTGAGCGCGGAGCATTTCGACGACTTTGAGCACGAGGTCGGTGCCGGTGGTGCCTTCGACCATTTCGCCGGTCAGTTTGAAACCGACAACTTCTGGGATCAGCATGGAAATCGGCTGACCGAGCATCGCGGCTTCGGCCTCGATGCCGCCCACGCCCCAGCCCAAAACGGCCATGCCGTTGACCATGGTGGTGTGGGAGTCGGTGCCGACGAGCGTATCGGGGTAGGCCACTTCGACGCCGGTTTGGTCGGTGTCCGTCCAAACGGTCTGTGCGAGGTATTCGACGTTTACCTGGTGACAAATGCCGGTTCCGGGCGGCACAACGCGGAAGTTTTCAAACGCGGTCTGACCCCATTTGAGGAACTGGTACCGTTCCATGTTGCGTTCATATTCACGGTCCACGTTCATCTGGAACGCCCGCGGGTTGCCGAATTCGTCGATCATCACCGAGTGGTCGATCACGAGATCGACAGGCACCAGCGGGTTGATCTTTTTGGCGTCGCCGCCCAGGGATTTGATGCCGTCGCGCATGGCGGCGAGGTCAACAACGGCGGGCACGCCGGTGAAATCCTGCATCAACACGCGGGCCGGGCGATAGGCGATCTCGCGCGGGTTTTTGCCGCCATTGGCGCCCCATTCAGCAAAGGCTTTGATGTCGTCGGTGGAGACGGAGAACCCGCCATCTTCAAACCGAAGAATGTTTTCCAGCACCACTTTGAGTGAGGCGGGCAGGTTGGAGAAATCGCCAAATCCTGCGTCCTGCGCAGCGGGGATCGAATAATAGGCGATTTTCTTGCCGTTCACAGTGAGTTCGCGGCGGGTTTTTGCGGTATCTTGACCGACAACTACAGTCATGGGGTTGGCCTCCCTTAGAGTGTCAACAGGGTTATGCTGCCCTGCTTTTGGCCTATTGGCCGAGTCCATTCAAGAGGGGAGATGCATTTTTGTGTGCAATGGTATACAAAAAAACCCGCGTGCCCGCCTCGCGTCGCTCAATCCGGGCGAATTGGCGCTTTTCTTATGAAAGAAGTCGGATATATCGGGGCGCGCATGGCGTGTTTTGCCCCTGCGGTCTTTACGCCACTGTAACGGTTTCTCGCAAAACCTTGATTGGCACCTGCGTTCTCACATCGTTATGCAAGGGACAAAGACGGAGACATCATGCGACAATTTATGGCAGGCCTCACCTTCGCGGTCCTTTCCGGTGTGATCACCGGAACACTTCCGGGCGCTCTTGTCGCCCAGGACATTCAAGGCAGTGCCACACAGAGCAGGTCCGCTCT
Source organism: Celeribacter baekdonensis B30 (assembly GCF_000299875.1). Taxonomy (GTDB): domain Bacteria; phylum Pseudomonadota; class Alphaproteobacteria; order Rhodobacterales; family Rhodobacteraceae; genus Celeribacter; species Celeribacter baekdonensis_A. The sequence continues at coordinate 331,351 of NZ_AMRK01000003.1, read as the reverse complement.
GGTCGTCGTCGAACTTTTCACCTCCCAAGGCTGTTCCTCCTGTCCTCCCGCCGATGCCATGATGGCTGAACTTGCCACCCGCGACGATGTTCTGCCGCTCTCGCTGCATGTCGATTATTGGGATTATATCGGGTGGCGCGATGCCTTTGCCCAACCACAATTCACCGACCGGCAAAAAGCCTATGCCCATGCCGCCGGGAAACGTACCATCTATACGCCGCAAATGATTGTACAGGGGCTGGATCACCTCGTCGGTGCCAAACCCATGCGCTTGGCCGATCTCGTCGCTCATCATCACGCCAGCCCCGCCGCCCCTGTCACCCTTTCTGTACTCCGTGCGGGCTCAGCCCTGACCGTGACGGCTCTCCCCACCGGGCCCTTGCCGCCGTTGATGCGGATGTACCTCGTGCGTTACCTCCCATATGCGCGTGTCGACATTGAACGCGGCGAAAATGCCGGGCGTGTGGTGGATTACACCAATGTCGTCACCCAATGGACCTCTGTGGCCGATTGGGATGGCACGGCGCCATTCTCCGTGACCCTCGATGTTCCTGGCAAAGATCGCACCGCTGTGATCCTGCAAGCCGCAGGTCCCGGTCCGATCCTCTCGGTCGCCCGCGCCGACTGAAGCGCGTCCCGTTTCAGACATGTGAGCGTTTTAACAGGCTCTAAAGGATTTGCGGTTAGGCTTGCGGTTGACAAGGAGATATCCCTTGTCGCGCATCCCACTTTGGAGGTCACATGCCGCTGTTCCGCTTTCTTGCCCTGATTCTCGCTGCCGCACGGACGAAAACTGGCCCTCATGCGTTGGCCACCGCTTGCGCCTGTCTGGGGATGACGCTGTTCAGTGCCGCGCCGGTCTCCGCCGCCTCTGTCGGGTTGAATTCGCCCGAGGCAAAACTGGCGCTCCAAGCCTATTTTGAACAAACGATCCTGCCCTGGCTGTCTGAACCCACACTTCTGGGGGCCATTCGTGATCAAAACGAAACCACCGCCGGTTTGAGCGAGGCGGACGTCCTTCAACTTGATAAGACGTGGCGGGCCCAAGTGGGCACAGAGGATCAACCTATGGTCGATCAGGTGATCCACAACAATGTCGCGGATTTTTTCATCCACAGCATTGCTGACAACGGGGGCATTATTGCCGAGATTTTCATCATGGATGCCAAAGGCCTGAACGTGGCGGCCTCTTTGCCGACCTCGGATTACTGGCAGGGCGATGAGGCGAAATTCCAACAGACATTTTTGGTCGGTCTGGATGCCATCCATGTTGGCGATATTGAGTTCGATGCCTCGACAGGCGTGTCACAATCGCAGATTTCGGCCACAATCACCGATCCGGCGACCGGCGAGCCAATTGGTGCGATCACGGTTGGGGTGATTGCCGATATTTTGATGTGAGCTGTTGAGGGCGCCAAAGCGGCCCTATGCCTCGGGCGCTTCGTCTTGCGCATGCGCCATTTCGGCCAATTGGTCTTCCAGACGCTCCGGTTTCCACCGTCGATGGATCCAAAACCACTGTTCCATATGCTGACGGGTCACCGCCTCCAAACTGTCGTTGAGCGCCTGCGTCATCATCTCCGGATCGCCATGCGGAACGGGGGCCTCGACTTGCACCCGGAATGTCAGCCCATCCGGCTGCCGAATGCCATAGATGGGCACCAAAAGCGCATCATATTTCAACGCCAGTTCGGCCGCGGACAAAGCGGTGCGGGCGGGTTTGCCGAAAAACGTCAAAATCGGCCCGGCATGGACATAGACATCCACCAAGAACCCAATCATCCCGCCGGATTTCAAATGGGCCAGCAATTTGGCATAGCCTTTGCGTCCGCGCGGGAACAGCGGCTGACCGATGGTGCCAATCGCCTTGACGTAATGGGCGTTATAAAACTTGTTTTTCATCGGGTTATAGAGCGATCCAATGTCATAGCCTTTGGCAATCAACGCAGCGCGGGGGACGTCGTAATTGCCAAAATGCCCGGTCAAAAGGATCACCGGCCGCCGCGCAATGCGGGCCTGTTCAATGATTTCAACGCCGGGGCCCTCAAAGGTGACATCCTTCATCCGGTCGATGAAATCCACGCCGGAATAAATCTCGATCAATGTGCGACCGGCATTGTCCGCCACGGCACGCGTCAGCCGTTTGACCTCAGATTCTGGCAGTTCGGGCATCACATGCGCCAGATTTTCGCGCACCCGCCGATTATATCCGGCCAAGGGTGCCACCACATGCGCCATCACCCAGCCCATCATCCGCACGCGCGTTTGATAGGGCAGTGCGAGTGCGGCACCCAAAACCCCACGGATCAGCAGATTTTCAAGGTACTGTCCCAAGGACCCCTCGACATCGGCGCGTTTGATTTTCATGGCAGGCTCACTTTGGGGGCAGGTTTACAGTCGGAGAGACGCGGCTCTGTTTCTCGCGGTGCCAGACATAAAGCCCGGCCGCCACGATCACAAGAGCGCCGACCACAGTCCAAAAATCGGGCAGTTGGTGAAAGAAAACCATGCCCCAGCCCGAGGCCGCAAGCAATCCGGCATAGGAAAACGGCGCGATGGCGGAGGCCTCCGCCGCCGCATAGGCCCGGATCATCATCCATTGCCCAACCGCGCCGAGCGCGCCCATCACAGCCATCAATATCAGTGCCTCGCTGCTCGGAGCAATCCAGCGAAACGGGACAATCAGGCTCATGATCGCGGTGCAGATCAGACCGGAATAGAGCAGGGCGGTGAACGGGTTTTCCTTGAGGCCGATGTAGCGTGTCGACAGGGCATAGCCCGCCAAACAGACCGCCGACCCCAAGGGCCAAAGCGAGGCGAAAGAAAACACCGCGGCCCCAGGTCGGATGATGATCAACGCGCCGATCAGGGCCGCGATGATCCCCATAATGCGGCGCGCGCCAACGGTTTCGTCCAAAAGAACCGCGGCCCCCAGTGTGATCAAGACAGGGGCCAGATCGGCCACGGCGGTGGCTTCGGCCAGCCCTTGGGTTTTCAGCGCTGCGAAAAAACATGCGGCGGCCGTGAGTTGCAGGAGCCCGCGCAGAATTTGGAGGTTTGGATGTTGGGTTTTGAGCAAGGTTCTGAGCCTTGGCGCAAAAAGCACCACCAAAATCAACAATTGCCCGCCGTATCTGGCCCACAGGATTTGCGACAGGTCGATCTCCCCGCTCAACCGTTTGGCCACGGCATCCATCAGTGAGAAAAATGTCACCGAGGTGAGCATGAAAAGAATGCCGCGTGACTGCGCGGTGAGAGTTGAGAACCATATCATGGCGTGACGCTAGGTCTGAGGATCGGATTTGTCCATATGGTCCAAATGCAATGGGCATTTGCATCAGGGACGGTCGACCTGCGCAGCTTACTCTTCGTCGCCGGTCAAAAGGAAAATCTCCCCAGTGGATTCGAGGTCACGGATGACGGCAACAACGGCGTTCATGGCCTCCTCGGCATCCGATTCTTTGACCTTGCCGAGGGTGTCGATTTCTTCGCGCAGGCCATCAGCCATGCGTTTGGACATGTTGGACAAGATAAAGTCGGTGGAGGCCGCCGCTTCGCCCGTGGCCCCCGCGAGGGCTTTGATCAGCATGTCTTGTTCAACCCCGCGTACCACTTTGGCGACATCTCGGCCATCAATACGGGTGGCGATATTGGCAAAGGTAAAGATATTGCGCCGCACTTCTTCGGCAAAGGCTTTATCGGTCTCATCCAAGCCCTCAAGCACCCCGTCACGGGTGGCGGAACTGGAGAAATTGAGGATCGCGCCGACCCGTTCGGGCGGGTGGTCGGCAAAGGCTTGCGGCGGTTGGGCGTCCAGTTGCGAGGCGATGGAAATGCCGATGCGTTGAACCACGGCCGGAGAGATCGAAGAGGTCAGAGAAATGGCATAGGCGATGCGGCGCGCACGTTCACCCGGTAACATCGACATCAACTGTGCCGATTTTGAGACTTTGAGTTTGGACAAAAGCACCGCGCCGACTTCGACGCTTTCCTCTTGCAGCACAGGCATCAGGCGGGAAATGTCGATGTCGGAAATGCGCTCCCAGGGATCACCGGTCAAAGAAAATCCGGCATTTTTACGCAGTTTTGAGGCGGTGGTGGCCGAGATCGTGCCATCCAAGACATTGAGCGCGCCCTCAAGCCCGCCGGGGAAGGACAGGCCAATGGCCTCAAGCTCCTCTAAGAATTCTTCGACGACAGCGGCCAGCGTGTCCTTGTCGATATAGCGCAAATCGGTCAGTTGATGGGCCAATTCGACCTGCATTTCCTCGGGAAAATGGGCCAAGGGCAATTTGATGTCCTGAGCGGCGAGCAGTTTGACGATGACTGCGGCTTTCGCGCGTTTGGACAGTTTGGCGGGCATCCGCGAGATGGGCGAGGGCATGTCAAACCCGCCCATATCTCCTATGTTGCCAAAATCGCCGATCGACCCGAGGTCAGGAAGAGACCCCATGTCATCCGAAATTTGAGGAAATCCTGCCACGTGCGCCTCTTGATTTGGGTGTTTGGTGATTCACCGAAGTACGGGGCTACATTGGGCGATCAACCTTAACGTAACGCTACCAGATACGGGTCAACGGCCCGATTGCGCAGGATTTTATCTAAATTTTGATCTGTGATTGACCGGCGGCCAAACTCAAGCCCGCGTCACGCCAAAATCAGCCCATCACCTGTTCGACGCAGGTACCGGTTTTACTGTCCCAGACGAGCCCTTCGGCACAGGAGGCCAGTTTTTGTTCGTGCGGGCAGGTGAGGTCCTGAGCCCAAACCGGACTGGACAGGGACATCAGGCAGGCGAGGGCGGTGAAGCTGCGTTTCAACATAAAACTCTCCCAAAAGCGGTGGCCTTTGGAAGAGCATATCACAGAATCAGCCGGTTTTGGAGCGCCGGGCGGCGCTTAGGCGCCAAACACCCGTTTGAAAATCGTGTCGACATGTTTGGTGTGATAATCCATGTCGAATTTCTCGTTGATGCCGTCGACGCCTAAGGCGGCCACAACCTCTTCGTCAGCCAAGAGGAGGTCACGGAAATCCAGACGCTCTTCCCAAACTTTCAGCGCGTTGCGTTGCACCATGGAATAGGCGTTTTCACGCGACACGCCGGCTTGAGTCAGAGCCAGAAGCACACGTTGGCTCATCACAAGACCGGGGAATTTGTTCATATTGTCGAGCATGTTGTCCGGGAAGATCAACATCTTTTCGACCACACCAGCCAGGCGGTTGAGGGCAAAATCGAGCGTCACGGTGGCGTCCGGGCCTATGCCGCGTTCGACGGAGGAATGCGAGATGTCGCGTTCATGCCAGAGCGCCACGTTTTCCATCGCGGGGATTACGGTCATGCGGACGAGACGGGCAAGACCGGTGAGGTTTTCGGTCAACACCGGGTTTTTCTTATGCGGCATGGCGGAGGAGCCTTTTTGCCCCGCGGAGAAAAACTCGGCCCCCTCAAGGACCTCGGTGCGCTGCATGTGGCGGATCTCGATGGCGACGTTTTCAATCGAAGATGCGATGACCCCCAAGGTGGCAAAGAACATGGCGTGACGGTCGCGCGGAATGACCTGGGTGGAGATCGGTTCGGGTTTGAGGCCGAGTTGCGCGCAGACATGCTCTTCGACGGCGGGGTCGATATTGGCAAATGTGCCGACCGCACCGGAGATGGCGCCGGTGGCCACCTCTTCACGGGCGGACTGAAGGCGGGCCTTGTTGCGGTCCATCTCAGCATAAAAACGGGCAAAGGTCAGACCCATCGTGGTGGGTTCTGCGTGGATGCCGTGGGAGCGACCAACACGGACGGTCATCTTATGCTCAAGCGCGCGGGTTTTCAGCGCGGCGAGCAATTTGTCCATATCCGCCAAAAGGATGTCGGCGGCGCGCACAAGCTGGACGTTCAGGCAGGTGTCCAAAACGTCGGAGGAGGTCATGCCCTGATGCACGAACCGGGCCTCATCCGCGCCGACATGTTCGGCCAGATGGGTGAGAAAGGCGATGACATCATGCTTTGTGACAGCTTCGATCTCGTCAATGCGGGCGACATCGAATTCGACATCTTTGGCTTTCCAGACGGCGTCGGCGTTTGCCTGCGGGATCACGCCGAGCTTGGCCTGCGCATCACAGGCGTGGGCCTCGATCTCGTACCAGATTTTGAATTTGGTGGCGGGTTCCCAGATGTCGACCATCTCTTTGCGGGAGTAACGGGGGATCATGGCAGTCCTTTCGTGTACGCAAACGCTCGCGCGCCTCATACGCGTCTGAGGGGCCAAGAGCAAGTCTATGCGCATCCGGCAGGTGTGACCATGCATGAGGATCATATACAAGGAAACGATCAAATCGCTTTGGGGTTTGGGCAAGAACGTGGTATCTTGTTGCGGTGATGTTTGAATGGTGTGGATGGGAAGTGGACAAGTGCTGTGTTTGATTTTGCCGACCCCAAGCTGATGAGGTTTGCGCAGCAGCTGCATGACGAGATTCTGCCCTCCGGGGTGGTGATTTTTCGTGCCCGTGCCGGCGAAGTCGCGCCGAATCTTGAGGTTTTGGCCAACACCAGTCACCCCGTGGACCGGAAGCTGGACACATTGCTCGTGCCCCGTCTGACCATTGGCCATCTTGTGATCGAGATGAACCATGAATTGATCATCGACGATACGCTCTCTCATCCGCTGGTCAAAGACAGTGATGCGGTCACCGAAATGGGGATCATGGCCTATATCGGCGTGCCCTATCGTCTGAACGGACAGGCGGTTGGCGGCGTGTCCGTGGTGCATCAACATCGCCGCCAATGGGCCAGCGAACATATTCAGGCCGTGCGCGATGTGGCGCGACAATTGGATATTATTGTTGCGGACCGACATGCGCGTGGTCTGGTTGGTGCGGCCTTGCCAGACGTCAGCATGGATTCGCCCTTGCCGTGATCCGGTGTGGCCTCTCTCATCTCCTTTGATCCTGTGTGCGCCCGCGCTATAGAGGAGACATGACGCTTCAGCTTGCCGATTTTACAGGACTTTGGACGATCTCGCGCCAGATCGACGACCGCCGTGCCGCCTCTGGACAGGGTGCGGCACGGCTTGCGGGAACATGTGATTTTACCTTGGATTCAGAAGGGCTTATGCAAGAGGAACGCGGGCTTTTGTACATGCCCGGCGTCGACACACCGTTTGAGGCGGCCCGCCGTTATCTCTGGCGCGCAGAAGGCGCTTTGATCACGGTGTTTTTTGACGATGGCCGATATTTTCACAGTTTCGATCCGTGCCAAACCCATCCCGAGGCTTACCATGATTGCACCCCGGATCGCTACGAGGTGCGCTATGATTTTTCGAAGTGGCCGATTTGGCGGGCGCGTTGGCGCGTGATCGGCCCGCGCAAGGATTACGTCAGCGTGACCGAATATTGGCGCGCGCCCTCGGGCGGTGCTGGATTAAACGGTACAGCGTATTGAATGCGTGGGCCGGGGGCACAAGCGCCATGATCGCTTTCCGGTCGCGCTGTCCTTTTGCTTTGTGTCAAACGCTTTAGTCGGCATGCTGCGGGGCGGGGCCGGGGGGCGGGACGCGGATATAGTCGGGGGCCTCTGCCAACAGGGCGGGCTGTGCCGGCTCGGGCGCATCCACTTCGGCCTCAGCCGTCGAAAATCTACTCATGCCGCGTTTCGGCACCGGGTTGAGTGCCAGTGGTGGCGGACTTTTGCCCGCATCATAAAGCCGAATGCCATAGGTTTGCGCAGTGCTGCCATAGATATAGAGATCACGCGGGCCCAGAACGCTGCCATTCGGCCATGTCGGGTGACCATTGTTGATGTCGCCCGTCAAAATATGCTGATCGCGTTGCCACAACAGATGATAGCGCTGGCTGGCATAGAAAAAGACCCGCATGAATTTATCCGCCGGGTGGGTGAAGCTGTGCCACGGGATCGGGATGTCGCAGGTCACGACGCCGCCTTTCGGCAGGGTCAACACATCGCCGCGTTCAAACTGACGGATTTCGATGGATGAGTTGCTGTGATTGACGACTTTCGTCACTCTGGTGATTTCTAAAACCATGATTACTCCCCCTTAAGATATGTTCATCAGGCCAAGGCGCAATATCGGTTTCAAGGGGAATTTCGCCCGGAGAGTAAAGGGCGGACAGGGGGCCGTTGCTCAGAGGGCCCCCGTCAACCGCACGCCCGCAAAGCCGCCCTGCGCCACATCCGTGCACAGATCGGCCCAGTCGCACCCTTGGCAGGCGATGCGGACATGCCCACTGGCAAACCCCGCCCTCAGTTGCGAAAGCCGGGTGGCATTCAGGGTCAGCCTTACCCCGACCGTGATCTCAAGCCCCAGCCAAGCCCCCGCATCGCGCGCCGCCAAGGCATCGCGCGCGCCCACGCTGTCCCCATGACAATGCGCGCCGTCCTCAGTCAAAAGCGGCGCGCAAATGTCATCCGGCCCGTCCACGATTTCAATTTCCTCTCCTTCGGACATCCGCCCAGCGATCCGGTCATAGTTTTGAACAAAATCAGGGGAATACCCTTTGCCCACATAGGTGAGCAGGCACAAAAGGTGATGCGGGCGGAGATGGATCATGTGCCAATCATGGTGGAGCGTGGTTCGGGACGCAAGATGTGCCCAAAGTTTTGGCGTTAAAAGACCTCAAAAGAAAAGGGCCCCCGAAGGAGCCCTTTCCAAATCTTTATACAACCGACTGCGATTAGCAGGAGTAGTACATTTTGTACTCGATCGGGTGCGGTGTGTGCTCGTAGGCGTACACTTCTTCCCATTTGAGGGCCATGTAGCCTTCAAGCTGGTCTTTGGTGAACACGTCGCCAGCCAGCAAGAAGTCCATGTCGGCTTCCAGCTCTTCAAGTGCTTCGCGCAAGCTGCCGCAGACCGTCGGGATCGCGGCCAATTCTTCTGGCGGCAGATCGTAGAGGTCTTTGTCGGACGAGGGGCCCGGATCGATTTTGTTTTTGATGCCGTCGAGGCCAGCCATCAACAGGGCCGCAAAGCACAGGTACGGGTTGGCAGACGGGTCGGGGAAACGAGCTTCGACGCGTTTGGCTTTGGGGGATTCCGACCACGGAATACGCACACAGCCCGAGCGGTTGGATGCGGAATACGCCCGCAGAACCGGAGCTTCGAAGCCCGGGATCAAGCGTTTGTAGGAGTTGGTGGACGGGTTGGTGATCGCGTTCAACGCTTTGGCATGTTTCAAGATGCCGCCGATGAAATACAGCGCCTCTTGCGACAGATCCGCATATTTGTCGCCTGCGAACAACGGTTTACCGTCTTTCCAGATCGACATGTTGACGTGCATCCCGGTGCCGTTGTCGCCAGACATCGGTTTCGGCATGAAGGTCGCGGATTTGCCATAGGCATGGGCGACGTTGTGCACGACGTATTTGTATTTCTGGATCTCGTCCGCCTGTGTGGTCAGCGTTCCGAAGATCAGACCAAGCTCATGCTGACAAGAGGCCACCTCGTGGTGATGCTTATCCACTTTCATGCCCATATTGGCCATGGTGGTCAGCATTTCGCCACGAATGTCCTGAGCGTCATCAATCGGGTTGACCGGGAAATAGCCGCCCTTGATGCCCGGACGATGGCCGGTGTTGCCCATTTCGTATTCGGTGTCGGAGTTCCACGCACCGTCAAGCGCGTCGATCTGGTAGGACACTTTGTTCATCGACACGGAGAATCGCACATCGTCGAACAGGAAGAATTCAGCTTCCGGGCCACAGTAGAAGGCGTCACCGATGCCGGAGGACTTCAGATAGGCTTCGGCTTTTTGTGCGGTGCCGCGCGGGTCGCGCTCATAGGCTTCGCCAGTGTCGGGTTCGACCACGGAGCAATGCACGCACATGGTTTTTTCCGCGTAGAACGGGTCGATATAAACCGAGTCCGGGTCCGGGATCAGTTTCATGTCGGATTTGTCGATGGATTTCCAACCGGCGATCGACGACCCGTCGAACATAAACCCGTCTTCAAAAAAGCCTTCATCGATTTCGGTGTAGCGCAGTGTGACGTGCTGCAGCTTGCCGCGCGGATCGGTGAACCGCACGTCGACGTATTGAACGTCTTCGTCTTTGATGGTCTGGAGAACGTCTTGGATGCTCATTGTGACCTTTTCCCTCTGAGTTAGAAAACATGAATTGACATGAGGGCAGTTCACTCCGCCCCATGCCCCCCTTACAACGCGTCTTGGCCAGACTCGCCGGTGCGGATACGAATGGCTTGTTCGACCGGACAGACGAAAATCTTGCCGTCACCGATCTTGTCGGTTTTTGCCGCCGCAACAATCGCCTCAATCGCGCTGTCGACCTGATCGGCGGCCAGCACAACTTCGATTTTCACTTTCGGCAAAAAGTCCACGACGTATTCTGCACCGCGGTACAGTTCTGTGTGGCCCTTTTGGCGCCCGAACCCCTTCACCTCGACGACCGAAAGACCCTGAACGCCAATGTCTTGTAGCGCCTCTTTCACTTCGTCGAGCTTGAAGGGCTTGATGATCGCTTCGATCTTTTTCATCGACCTTCGACTCCCTAAACTTGGTTCGCTGACTGTCAGACCATTTCTCATCTGCCGCCACAATCGACTAGGCTGGACTAAGCGAGAAAGCCCCACAGGATTCGCATGGCTCTGCTTATAATTTGTGCGATGAGAGTTTAAAATGTGCAAAAATAAAACTTTTGAGGAAAACTATGGCGGAACTTTTGACCAGTGCCCAAATGCGCGCCATTCCCACTGCGCCTTCAGGCGCGGTCGCACCAGTTGAGCGGAGGCCAAAACGATGACCGAACTTCTGACATCGGCCCAAATGCGCGCCATTGAACAGGCCGCGATTGCCTCCGGGTCGGTCACCGGACTGACCCTGATGGAACGCGCCGGGCAGGGTGTCGTGGACGCCATCCTGGACGAATGGCCCGAGCTTGCCCTGAGTTCTTATAAAGCTGTCGTGCTCTGTGGTCCCGGCAACAATGGCGGCGACGGATTTGTCATCGCCCGCCTCCTGAAACAGCGCGGCTGGGGCGTGGAGGTGTTTCTCTATGGCGACCCCGAAAACCTCCCGCCGGATGCGCGGGTGAATTATGAGCGGTGGGGGGGAATGGGGGGCGTGTCGCCCTGTGAGGATGAAGCGTTTGATGGGTCATTTCCGACAGATGATCAGCCGACCATTGTGGTCGATGCGCTTTTTGGCACGGGTCTTACGCGACCCTTTTTGTCATGCCGACATCTCTCAATGTTGCTTAACACCTGCCAGAGCCATTGGGAGGTGCGGCATAGTGGGCCGCGCGTTGTTGCCGTAGATGTGCCAAGTGGATTATGTGCTGACTCTGGAAAATGGCTGGGGGACGATCAGCCATTAGATTTTGCGAACGTCGCAAATCTTACGGTCTCGTTTCATTCAAAGAAATTGGGTCACGTTTTGGCGGATGGCCCTCAGTGCTGCGGCAAAACGGTCGTCGCGGAGATTGGATTGAGACATGCAATGGAGCCCTCGTACGTTCTTTCGATCAATCATAGTTCGCAACCAGATTTTCTGACAAAACGGGCGAGCCAACACAAATACACCCATGGTCATGCCCTCGTCCTCTCTGGCCCCTCGGGCAAAACCGGTGCGGCGCGTCTCGCCGCCCGTGCGGCCCTGCGGGTCGGGGCGGGGCTTGTGACCCTTGGTACAGCTCATGAGGCTCTGATTGAAAATGCGGCGCATTTGACCGCCATTATGCTCGCGGAGATTGATGGGGCTGAGGCGCTGACCGAAACGCTCAAAGACAGCCGTATCAACGCATTTTGCGTCGGTCCGGGCTTTGGTGTTGATCGGGCCGGGGCGTTTCTACCTGTTCTGCTGGCCGCCAAGCGTCCTACGGTGCTTGATGCCGATGCGCTCACGGCGCTCTCGCAGGACGAAGGCCTGTTTGCCGCCCTACATGACACATGCGTCCTCACGCCCCACGCCGGGGAATTCAAACGGCTGTTCCCGGACATTGCCGCCAAACTCGACGCGCCCGCCACCACAGGTCCGGCCTATTCCAAACTCGATGCCACCCGTGAGGCCGCCAAACGCGCCGGGAGCGTGGTTTTGTTCAAAGGCCCCGATACCGTGATCGCCTCTCCCGATGGCCACGCTACCGTCAACGCCGCCGTGTATGAGCGGGCCGCCCCATGGCTTGCCACTGCCGGGTCTGGCGATGTGTTGGCCGGGATCATCACCGGGCTTTTGGCGCGTGGGCACTCCCCGCATCAAGCCGCCGAGACCGGCGCCTGGCTTCACACCGAGGCCGCGCGCAGCTTTGGCCCCGGTTTGATCGCGGAAGATTTGCCAGAGGAATTGCCGAAGGTGTTTCGTCAGCTTGGGCTATGAGTATTTGGGCTGCAATGAAGGATGCGGCACATTCTTTCAGGCTTTCGGGTCCAAATCCGCAAAATCCGGGGCGGTACAACAGCAAGACACGAAAAAGCGCGCCTGAAAGAGAGGTCTCTTTCTAAGGCGCGCCGAAAAATACGTCACTTTTGTCAGGAATTCGGCCGAAGATCAGGCGGCGAAGGGCAATCCGCTCTCGCTCATCACCAAAATGCCACCCGCGTAAATCGCTTCTTCGCGCTCAAATACCAATTTGAATCGTTTCGGCGCCAGCGTGTCGATGTCGCGCAACCGACGCATTCCGGCGCGGGTGATGATCCGATCACCCGGTTCAAGGTATTCAACGGGCAGGATGCCATCAGCTGTCATAACCTCAGTCCCCATGGGCAAGCCATTGGCGTAATTGGATAAAATGTCCTGCACGCGAAGTCGCTGAGGCGGAGTCCTCCCCTCATTACGCTCATTCTCGTGCCCGCTGCCGTTATCGGTCATGTCAGGGCCTTATTATGCTACTGCCTCAGTACTATGACCCAGAATATGGTAATATTTGGTTACGGGATAGGATTTTTTATGATTTGCCCCGCGATACCCGTATTTTGTGGCTGGCATCGGGGGGGGCAGTTTGCTAATTGAAGCGCCACGCGGGTGTGGCGAAATTGGTAGACGCACTAGATTTAGGTTCTAGCGCCGCAAGGCGTGGGGGTTCAAGTCCCTCCACCCGCACCAAACACGTTCCTATGGAAAGTGCAGACCATCCCCAAAATTTGTTCATGACGTGTAGACGCGGTCGAGATTTGTTGGCTTGAACGCACCAGATTTCCATTCAGTGGCTTTAGGCGACCAAAAGTCCCGCCTCATGTGCTTTGAGGCATTTGCGTGCGGTGTCGCCATGGCCTGAGGGCAGGGCGCGCAGCTCTGGGAACAGGCCAAATAGCTCGTCGCGCGCTGCATCTGCCACGCCGGTGAGCGAGTAATCCGAGACGTGGAAACTTTCGGAGGGGGCGTCTTCGGCAAAGATCACCTCATGGGCGTCAAACATCAGGTGGTAATAGGTGACAATCCCGCCGATACGGCGCCGGATCGTGCTGTCATTGATCAGGTGCTTGGCGGCAGCAAAGACCTCGGAGGCACCAAAATGCATCTCCGCCTGCCAGCCTTTCAGCAGCATCCGGTGCTGGGGCGAGACGATCAGGGTGTCGGAATTGCCCAAAGCGCCTTTGGCAATCTCGATCGGGGCAAACCGGCCGACGGCGGGGACTTCGCGCGCGCCAATCCAGCGCAGCGGTTGCGGGCCATGATCGAGCGTCAATACCAGATCACCGAGCTTCAGGTCTTCGACCCGACGCGGGCCATAGGGTGTGGCCACGCGGGTGCCTTTGCCAAAGCAAATCACGGTTTCGATGTTGGAGAAATTGATGACTGTGCCATCGACCAATGTCAGGGAGCCACTTTCGGGATCGACCGCGTCGTAGACAATTGAGCCGTGCACGAAATTGGAGCCCAACTGAGACAGGTCCAACACATCGCCCGCACCACTGTCACCGGTTTCAGAGCCGACGATATTGATCGCATTGCCGTCCAACTGCGACGGGTCGAGGATGATCGTGTCATTGCCCTCGCCGCCGGTGATCGTGTCGCCGCCACCGGCGTAGATCGTATCGTCGCCGTCGCCGCCATCAATCAGATCGGCCCCTGCGCCGCCAATGATCGTGTCATTGCCCGTGCCGCCATAAAGTTCGTCGTCACCGCCAGCGCCATCGAGGTAATCATTGCCCGCACCACCATAAAAGACGTTGGTATAGCTGTTGGCACCGTCGGTGCTTTGGCCGTCGAAGCCGGTCAAAGTGTCGTCAAACTCCGACCCGATGATGCCATCAATGCCGGAGCCAGTGTCGCCCGTCGCATCGCCGCCGGAGTAGGTGCCGGTTGCCAGATTGACGCTCACCCCCGCGCTTGAGGCGGAGTAATCAACGGTGTCCTGACCGGAGCCACCACTCATACTGTCGCTGCCTGCGCCGCCGATGAATGTGTCATCGCCTGTGCCGCCGTCCATCGTGTCGTCGCCAGCGCCGCCGATCAGCATGTCATTGCCGTCTTCGCCAAAGAGCGCGTCATGGCCGTCACTGCCATCAAGGACATCATTGCCGGTGCCAGCGTAGACCGTGTCGTCGCCAAGACCCGCGTCAATCGTGTCATCGCCTGCGCCCGCGTCGATCACATCGTCATAATCGGCATAGATCGCATCAAAAGTGACGTCAGAAATATTGACGCCCTGATATCCGGTGTCGGCATTGCCATAGGTGATGGTAAACGACGAGACAGGCCCTGAGATTTCGACCAAGATCGCGCCGTTTGCGTTTCCGGCGGTGATCCCGGTGGCATCTGCGGTGCCGGTGGCCGTGTCGCCCGAAACGGAGACGGCCCCTTCGGAGGTGATCGTGACCGCAACGGGATTGCCGTCGGCATCAACCGCCGTGATGGTGATCGTATCCGTGAAACTGTAAACGTCGAGATCACTGATCCGGAAAGAGACATTTTGCACCTCGTCGGCCATAGCCCCGGTCGCAGAGGAGAAATCGAAGGTCAGGCTGGAGGTGTCAGAGCCGCCGCCAGGACTGTTGTCGCCCAGCAAAAGCACCGAGCTGTCCCGGTCGAAATCGCTGTTTTCGGTGTAAAGGGTTTCATTTGATATGGTGGCAGACTGGCCCGGTCCCAGGTCGGTATAGCTGACATCAACTTGCACACCGTTGATGTCGGTCGACAGGCCACCCGCAATCGAACTGCCGTCTGAGCCGAGGGTTTCCCAACTGAACGTGCTTTCAACCGCGATGCCCTGATCCACCATTTCACCTTGGGGGTCTTGGGTGGTGGTGCTGTTGATCGTGTCGTCGCCCGCGGTGCCTTCGATGATCCCATCGGTGTAATCGGCATAGCTGAACACCTGATCCGGGGTTGAATCCGTGGCATCGGGCAGGGCGTCATAGGCGACGACCTGATAGGTATGTCCCGGAATCAGCGGCGATTCAGACAGGGTATATGTGCCTGCCGCCGCCCCATTTTCGACATCGAGGGAGGCGATTTGAAACACTTCGCCCGTGGTCATGTCCTTGACGGTCCAAACGGCTTCGGCGTCAATATTCGATCCGGTGGAGGTGTTCGCCCCTACGGTCACGGTGCCAGTTGTGCCGCTTTCCCCGGCATTGTCGTCGGTCAGCGCCGTTTGATTGACGCCTGTGCCCGTGTCGTTGATCAACGCCGAGCCTGCGGCCACGCTGGGGCCAGCATAGGTGAATGTCGATCCGGTCGAGGTCGACATAAAGCTCGTCGGGGTGATCGTATAAAAATTCAGGTCATAGACGGCCATGGGAGTCCACTGGGTACGAGGTCAAAATCCAACGCCCGCACAAAGCATGCGTTTCAGCACACCTTTGCGGATCTTGGTTAATGCTCTGACGCTGGTTTGAGGCGGGATTGGGGCAGGTTTGAGCAATTCATGTGAAATTTGGAGGCTTATTCAGGGGGGGGCGGCGGAGTTTGCCGTCACAGGCCTTTGGTCCCACCCCATAATCTCACGCCATTCGGCGGCAATAAAATCAAATTTTAGCAAGGTTGTCGGCGCGGATTCACCTTTTATCAGCACTGGTTTTTTAACGTTAATCCCGCTGTGCTGGGCCCTAATGCGGCCTTTTTGGGGGGAAGATGTCGACCTACACTCTTCGGGGATATGCTCTAAGTGATTTTTATTCGTCCACGGGCTCTGCAACGGTTGCTCCGGGCGATGTCATCCAACTTGCGCCCACTTGGGACGCGGCCACTGATTATCTTCAGGTCAACGTCACCGATGATGAGGGGCTCTTTCACGGTGACGCCAATTTTGATGAGGTTGGCAGTGACAGCAACCAATTGGGGACCATTAAAGATTCGTCTGGCAATACCTTAGCCAGCGGTCGGATTTACCTCGAAGATCGCATCACCCTCTCCGATGGCGAGGGCAATATTGTCTATGTCTATGTGGTCGAAATTGGCGGCGGTGAGCAAGCGATCCTCACCAACCCACCCATCGTTCCCGGCGTCACCTATTCGGTCTCCGCCGTGGACAACGTCGATACCAGTTTGGGAACCGTCCCCAATTACAGTGATTTTTCCTGGTCGCCCTATGATGCCGCAACAGGCCAGACCTATGACGGGGGTGGCTTTTCCGATCAGATCGAAGCGGGGGGCGGGAATGACACCGTCTACTCCGGCGGCGGCGCCGATACCGTCTATGGCGGCGATGGCAACGATACGATTTACTATGGAACGGGCGGCGCGACCCAGTCGGACGGCGACACGGTGTATGGCGGCAAAGGCGATGATCTCATTGATGACGTCGGCGGCTCGGAATACGTTTACGATGACACGCTCTATGGCGGAGGCGGCAACGACACCCTCTACGGCGGCGGCGGTCATGATGAGATTTATGGCGGCACGGGGGACGACTTTATCGCCGGTGAAACGGGTCATGACGAGCTTTATGGCGGCGATGGCGTCGATATTATTTATGGTGGTGAAGGCTATGACATCATCGACGGTGGCACCGGGAATGACACGCTCTCGGGCGGGTCTGAGGAGGATGTGTTCGTCCTTCAGGACGGCTCAGGTTTTGATGCCATTACTGATTTTGACATGGGGGATGATGATCTAAACGGCCTCACCAATGATCAGTTTGATGTCTCCGCCTTGACCGACACCAATGGCAATCCGGTCAATGCATGGGATGTGGTGGTCGGCGATGATGGGGCCGGTGGCGCGGTTTTGACCTTTCCGAATGGCGAAAGCGTCACGCTTTGGGGCGTCGCGCCCTCACAGGTCGATACCGCGCCGGAACTCTATTCCATCGGCATTCCCTGTTATGTCTCGGGCACCCGGATCATGACCCCTTCGGGTGAAGTGCCTGTCGAAAATTTGCGTGCGGGGGATCTGGTAGCGACGCTTGGGGCCGGACCGCAGCCGGTGTTGTGGCATGGCAAGCGCTGCCTGGGGCGTGATATTTTGGCTGAACATCCCGAACTTTTGCCGGTGCTGATCCGCGACGGCACGTTTGGCAATCGCGGCGATCTTTTGGTTTCGCCGCAACATGGGATTTATGTGCCTGACCCCCGGTTCAGCCCGGATGCGGGCGCGCACCGGGTTTTTGCACGTGCCAAACATCTGTTGTCGACACAGGCGGGGGTGCGCGTGGCGCGTGGCAAACGGGAGGTGTGCTATCACCACCTGTTGCTGCCGCGTCATGCGGTGATCGTCGCAAATGGGGCCCTGTCGGAAAGCCTTTATCCCGGGCGCTTTGCGTTGTCGGGGTTTGACCGCGTGGCAAGGGCCGAACTTTTCGGTCTTTTCCCCGCGCTCGAAGCGATCTTGCGTGTGCCATGTGCCGGTTTTGATCCCGTCAAGGCCGAGCTTGTGACAACACAGATATACGGTCCGCCCGCGTATCCCTATCTGACCGGGGCGCGTTGCGCCATTATGGCAAGATCGCCAGCCAACACCAGATGGTGATGATCGACAGCGCTGTGGCAATCAACACCGACGAGGCGGCCACTCGTTTCGCAACCCCGTACATATTGGCGAACAGATAGGCATTGACGCCGGGTGCCATGGCGGCGGTGATCGTGGCGGACCGCAGAGGCGGGGTCGCAAGACCAAAGCCAAAATGCGCCAAGCCATAGGTGACGGCCGGGTGCAGGACGAGTGAGGCGAACACCGCCCAAGCGATGACGCGCATGTCGCCTTCGGGCCGATAGCGCAGCAACACACCGCCCAACCCGAACAGCGCCGCCGGGATCGCCGCTTTGTTCATCATAAACACCGCGTCCCAGATCGGTTGCGGCAAGCGGATGCCGCCAACATTGACGATCCATCCGGCCAAAATGCCCAAAACCAAGGGATTTCGCAGTATCGCAGTGCCGATTTGCCGGATCAATCGCATCGCCGAAAGACCCTGACCCGCCGTGCGTGCCAGCTCCATCGCAGTGATGCCAATGGCATAGAGCAGCGGCGCATGGATCGAAATGATCGCGAAATTCCAACTCAGCGCATCGGCCCCATACGCGCGCTCGGTGATCGGGATACCAAGCAACAACGAATTGGAAAACAACCCGATGAACCCGATGGCGACACTGTCCGTCAGGTCGCGTTTGAACAGGTAGCGCGCGCCCAAAAAGCCAAAAATCCCGCCCGAAAACGCCCCTGCGTAAAAGGAGATCAGGATTGGTGGGTGAAAATTATGCGCCAAATCAATCCGGGCAATGCCGGCGAACAACAGCGTCGGCACGGCAAAGTTTTGAGCGAATTTCATCACCCCGTCGATGGTCGCATCCGCCACCCACCGCCGCCACGCCGCCACATAGCCAAAGCCAATGACGATGAACACCGGCAAGATGACGTCGATCAGTGCTTGCATGTCAGATCGCGCCCGTGATGGGCAAGACCATGCCATCATGGGCCGGGGTGATATGATCGGCGGTCTCGGCGTCGACCGTATCGTGATCAATGTCGACATGCATATTGGTCAACACGGAACGGCGGGGGGCAAGGCGGTCGATCCAGTCCAATGTGAGCGCCAAATGGGCATGGGACGGATGTGGTTTATAGCGCAGCGCGTCGATCACAAAGGTATCAAGCCCGTTGAGCAGGGGCCAACTTGCCTCATGGATCGTGAGCACATCTGGGATATAGGCCAGATCGCCGATGCGAAAGCCAAGGGCGTCGATCTGACCGTGATTGACCGGGATCGGTGTAAAGGTGATCGGCCCGCCGGGACCGTCGATGGTCACCGGGCCGCGAATGGCATGAAGGTCCAAAATCGGCGGATAATTCGAGTCCTCGGGCTGCACAAAGGCATAGCCAAAGCGTGAGATCAGATCGTTTTCCGTCTCACTGTCGGCCCAGACTTTGACCCGCTCGCGCATGTTGAACACGATCTGGCGCAGGTCATCGAGACCATGGACGTGATCGGCATGGGGATGGGTGTAAATCACCCCATCGAGCCGCGCTGTGCCCGCCATTAACAACTGTTCGCGCATGTCGGGCGAAGTGTCGATCAACACGGTGGTGGTGCCGCCGGGGCCGTCCCGTTCGACCAAAGCCGAACAGCGCATCCGGCGGTTTTTGGGGTTGTTCGGATCGCAATCGCCCCAAATCCCGCCAATGCGCGGCACACCGCCCGAAGAGCCACAGCCTAAAATGGTAAAACGGGCGCTCATTTCGGACCCTCGGGGAGCACGGCCTTGGTGAACAGGCGTTCGAAATTGGCCTCGGTGAGGGCGGCAAACGCGGCGTAGTCCATGCCAAAGGTCTCGGCGGCGATGGCGGCGGTTTTGGCGGTGTAGGCCGGTTCATTGCGCCGTCCGCGATGCGGCGGCGGGGCCAGATAGGGGCTGTCGGTTTCGACCAGAATGCGGTCTTTTGGCACGTCACGGAAAATGTCGCGGAGCTCACCGGATTTCGGAAACGCCGTGATCCCCGACATCGACAGGTAACAGTTCAACGCAAGCGCCGCCTCCGCCAAGGCACGCGAGGAGGAAAAACAATGCATGACGCAGGGATAAGCGCCGATCTTGTATTCTTCGGTCAACAGTTGCGCCATGTCCTCATCCGCGCCACGGGCATGGATGATCAGCGGCAATTGGGTCTGGCGCGCCGCCTCGATATGCAGGCGCAGACTGTGCTTTTGCACCTCGGCGCTTTCGGCGGTGTAATGATAATCCAGACCTGTTTCGCCAATGGCGACAAATTTCGGGTGCTGCGCCAGTGCCACCAAGTCCTCAACCGTCACCATCGGTTCCTCGGCCACGGACATCGGATGGGTGCCCGCCGCCCAAAACACCGGCGCATAGGCCTCGGAGATGGCTTTGACTTGGTCGACGTTTTTCAGCTTGGTGCAGATCGTCACCATCCGGTGCACGCCTGCGTCCATCGCGCGGGCGATCACCGCGGGCAATTCCTCGGCAAAGTCAGGGAAATCAATGTGGCAATGGCTGTCAGTGATGAGGGGAGGCGTGGTCATGGGGCTGCTCTAAATCTGTCTGGCCGCGCCCTGCGCAACCGCCTTATCCAGCGATCCGGGTGGCCGTGTCATTGATCTTGAATACCATATCTAGGATCAAGGCGGCGGGGTCAAGGTTGACGGCCTTGGCATGGGCGGCGCGGGCCGAAAGCTCTTGTTGTAACACCGCCCAATCGCGGGCAGCAAAGCCATCGGGGGCCAAGCGACGCATCACATCGGCCTCACCGGGGGCGGCCTCGACAATCGGCGGACGTCCGGCTCCGGTGCGGGCCAGACGGGTCAAAAACCGATCCATCAACCCAAGGGTCAATTCGTAACGGTCCACATTGGCCGGACCGACACAGGCCTCGGCCAATTTCAACGCCCGGCCCCGATCCAACTGGGGCAGGGTGGCAAACAGCGCCACCACATCGCGATAGGCGGCCAATCCGTCCAAATTCGTCAAGCGCAGCGCCTCCCCAACTGATCCGGCTGACAGTTCAGCCAATGCGTCTGACTGCTCTGCGCCGTCAAAGCCCGCCGCGTCAAGAGCGCGGGCCAAATCATCAGGCACAAGCGGGCCAAGACGCAATTCGCGACAACGCGAGCGGATGGTCGGCAAAAGCCGGGTCGGTTGATGCGAAATCAGCAAAAGCGTGGAATGTTTCGGCGGCTCTTCCAAGGTCTTGAGCAGGGCGTTGGCGGCGGAGACGTTCATCTCATCGGCGCTGTCGACAATCACCACGCGGCGCCCGCCGTCGGCGGCCGACATTTGGAAAAACCCATTGAGCTTACGGACTTCATCGACGGAAATCCCGGCGCCGAATTTGTTTTTCTTCTCATCCCAGGTGCGCCGGATCAGGCACAGACGCGGTTCAGCCAATTGTGCCGAGCGGCGATAGATCGGGTTGTCATGGCCGATGTCGAGATGGGTGGGGACAGGCGGGGCCTCGCCAAAAAGACCCGCCCCCTCTCCGGTATGCCCGTCTTGGCCCTCAACCGGTTGAGACAGCAAAAACCGGGCAATGCGCCATGCGAGCGTGGCCTTGCCGACGCCGCGCGGGCCGGTGATCAGCCAGGCGTGATGCAGGCGATGCGAGGTGAAAGCCTCAAGGAAAGCGGCCTCGGCATGGGCTTGACCAAACAGCGTCGTGGTTTTGCGCGGATGCGGCGCTCCGGGGGCGCAATCGGCCTCGGGCAGTTCTTCGATCTCGCCAACGGGGGCTCTCATGGCTGGGCCTGTTGTGGCGTGCCTGCGCTCAGGCGGGTGGTGACCAGATCGGCCACCTCGCGCGCCACCACGTCAATGTCGCGTCCGGCGTCAATCACGGTGAAGCGTGGGTAGGTCTGCGCCAGTGCCAAAAACGCGGCGCGGCATTTTTCCTGAAAATCCTGACCGAAATCTTCAAACCGCTCTTCGACGGTTTGGCGGCCCTTGGCACGGGCCAATCCAAGGGCGGGGTCCATATCAAACAACAGGGTCATGTCCGGTTCGATCCCGATCATCTCGTCATGCAAACGGTTGACCTTGGCCTGAAGATCGCCACGGGTGACGCCTTGGAACACGCGGGTGGAATCGGCGAAGCGATCACAGATCACCACCTGTCCGGCGTTCAGCGCGGGGAGGATGGTTTTTTCCATGTGATCGCGGCGCGCCGCGGTGAAGAGCAAAATTTCGGTCTCCGCCGACCAACGATCCGGGTCGCCTTCGAGCACCAGCGCGCGGATTTCTTCGGCACCTTTGGAGCCGCCCGGTTCGCGGGTGTGGATCACGTCAAAGCCCGCCGCGCGCAGAGTCTCGGCCAAAAGCCGGGCTTGGGTGGACTTGCCGGACCCGTCGATGCCCTCGAAACTGATGAACATGGCGCTCCTGTCGGTGTTGGTTCGTCTATTCGGACACGGCCAATCCCGTTTGTCCCTCCAACTTGTCCTTAAGCACCACGAAGGCGGTGCGCAAGCGCGGGACCAACCCGCCGCGCGCGATGGAGCGGTCTGCGATCAAGGGAATGCGCGCTTCGGGCAGGTCCTGGCGTGCGATCACCAGCTCGGCCAAAACATCGCCTTGGGTGATCGGGGCCTCAAATGGGCCAGTGTAGACCACCTTTGCGCTGCCGTCCTCAAGTTGGGAGCCGGGCAGGAGCACCGAAATATCTTCGCCCGCGACCAAACCGACCTCGGTGTCATCACCCATCCAGACCTGCGCCTTGGCAAATTCATGGCCCTTTTCGGCAATGGGTTTTTCGGCGAATTGGCGAAAGGCCCAGTTGACGACACGCTCAGATTCCTGCGCCCGATCCGCCATCGAGTCGAGCCCCGAGAGCACAAACACCACCCGGCGTGTACCTTGCGTGGCCGAGCCGACCAGACCATATCCGGCCTCCTCGGTGTGGCCGGTTTTCAGCCCGTCTGCACCAATGCCAAGTTTCAACAGCGGGTTGCGGTTGTGTCGGTTTTGCGGCGCGCGGTTGTCATAGGGGAATTCCAACTGACCAAAATAGCCGTAATATTCCGGAAATTCGGTGATCAAGCGGATCGCCAGCGTACCCAGATCCTGCATTGACATCCGTTGATTTGGGTTGGGCCAGCCGGAGGCATTGGCAAAGGTCGAATTGTTCATGCCAAGCGCCTTGGCGCGGTCATTCATCAGGCGGGCGAAATTGTCCTCGGTACCGCCAAGCCCCTCTGCCACCACGACACAGGCGTCGTTGCCCGACAGCACGATGATGCCCTGGATCAGGTCTTCGACACTGGGACGATCGGTTTCGTTGAGAAACATGGTGGAGCCGCCAATGCTTTTGGCCCGGGTTGAGACAGAAAACTGAGTGTCCAATGTCACCCGACCATCACGCAGGGCCTCAAATAACATGTTAAGCGTCATCAGTTTTGACATCGACGCCGGCGGCAGCGGGGTTTGGGAGTTTTTGTCCATCAACAGCGTTTCGCTGGTCAAATCATAGACCCAGGCCGCCCCCGCCCGCGTTTCAAAGGCGGCGGCGGGCGTAGCGGCACCCGTCAGGGTGAGGCAGACAACGAGGCTTTGGGTAAAGCGACGAAAGATGCGGCGAAACGTGGTTTGAGGTAGCGTGCGGAACATGGAGAGGTATCAATCCTTGGTCTTATGGCCAGAGGGGACGAACAAGGGCCATCGGTGCGGCGGCCCCCATCGGCCTCTCGGGGTTCGGGCTTGGAACAGGCCCTTAATGGGTCACAGAATAGGCATCCGTGAAGCCCGCTTTTTTCACTTTTTCGAGAAGAGCGTCGCGTTCGGAGGCGGAAGACGCCGGGCCGACCACAACGCGCCAGAAGGATTTGCCGTTGGAATCGCCGGGTTTGACGGTCGCGACAAGCCCTTGCGAGGCGAGCATTTGAACGGTGCGTTCGGCATTGGCCTCGACCGAGAAAATTCCAATTTGCAAATAGGGTTTGTCCATCGTCGTTGCCGCAGCTTTGGGCGCGGGTGGTTTTGCGGTGGCAACGGGAGCTGGGACGGGCGCGTCGATCGCGTCCAAAGTGGCGGCGACGTCGGCGATGGGGTCATCCAAGGGGGCCGCCGCGATGGCTTCCGCTTCGGCGATGGTCGCCACGGTTTCCGGCTCTGGGGCCACTTCTTCGCGCCGCAACGCGGTGATGTTCAACTCGGCCGGAGATCCCGCCAACATGCCAAGCGCGTCGGCCGCATCAGACGAGACCTGAACGCCGGGGCCGGGGGAGGTGACTTCGCGTTTGAACAGCGCGCCGATGACGAATTTGCCATTTTCGGTGTTGCGAATGATCACGCGTTCGGGGTCTGTGACCTTGGCATGGGCCACCCAAACCCCGCCGAGCGACGGGCGCCCGTCCCAAAGGCCCTTGTCGGTGACCTGAAACACATCGGGCGCTTCGACGTCGCGCTCAACCAATTTGGTCGACGTCGAGGCGGGCGCGGGGCCGTTTGCCGGCGCTTTCAAGCTTTCGAAAAAACTTTGCCCGTCTTGACAGGCCGCAAGGGCAAGGGCGGAGGAGACCAACAAAGCCAGACGCAATGTGCGTGAGAAACTGCCTTTGGATGTGATGTAGCGGTCGGCCTGTGCGGTTTGCCCGGCCTCTGCGTGCCCTGCGCGCATGGAATTGCCCATGATATTGCCCATGTTGTTGCCCCGTGATCCCTTATGCGTGCCTGTTGCGGCACGGGTCTTATTTGCTCTGATCAGTTCTGCTCAGTTTCAATGTGCTCTTCCGGCCTGACACGGCAGGGGCGCACATAGATTGTGTGCAGTCTAACCTCAGAGCCCCAAACTGGAAAGCCCCGCGTGCGGTGTTGGGCGAAAATCGGCGGAGGAAAGGTAAAGAAGTGAATGTCATGGGTTTTAGAATCAAAACAGGGAGGCTAATCCTGTCCGAACCCGCTTTACGGCTCTAGGAGGAGTGGCAGAGTGGTCGAATGCACCGGTCTTGAAAACCGGCGTGCGTGAAAGCGTACCGTGGGTTCGAATCCCACCTCCTCCGCCACTGAACAGTTTTATCCGCTTTGAACAGGTCGCCTTGAGCGGCCTTTTTATTTGTTTATCATGCGGTTATGTGGAGTTTCCTTTTTGTTGGATTTCTTTCGATTTGTCCCATATGCTTTCCTTGAGTGGTATAAAGTGTGGTATGATTTATGGCGGCGCTGGCTGGCAAGCTCACGAAAAAACTGGTGGAGAACCTAGGGCCGGGGCGGCACGGCGATGGCAACGGGCTTTATCTGGTGGTCGATCCCGGCGGCGCACGGCGGTGGATTGTGCGCGTGACGGTCAAGGGGCAGAAAAATCGCAAAGGCGCGCCCCTGAGAACGGACTTTGGCCTTGGCGGTGCCGATGTGGTCACGTTGCACCAAGCGCGGGATCGGGCTTTGGAATATCGGCGCATGGCCAAACAGGGCTTGAATCCGCGTTTCAACGCATCCCGCGACATTCCGACATTTGAAGAAATCGCCCAACAGGTTCACATCGACCGCATGCCGACGTGGAAAAACGCCAAGCACGGGCAACAGTGGATCAACACCTTGCGCGATTATGCCTTTCCCAAGATCGGGCGCATGCCAGTCGATAGTATTGATCAGCCTGAAATCCTGATGTGCTTGTCGCCTATCTGGACGGAAAAGCATGAAACCGCCCGGCGTTTGGCTCAGCGCCTCAAGGTGGTGTTGGATGTGGCGAAGTCGAAAGGCTTTCGATCCGGTGAAAACCCGGTGACCGCGATCAAAGACGCGGGCGTTTTGCCGAAGGTGGTCAAAAAGGCCAAACATCACAATGCGATGCGGTGGCAGGATGTACCAAACTTCTATGCCGATTTGTTCGGACGCGATGCGATGGCGGCGAAAGCGTTGATGTTCACCTGTTTGACCGGCTCACGCACGGGGGAGGTTCTTGGGATGCGCTGGGATGAATTGGATTTTATCGCGCGCTTGTGGACCTGTCCGGCGGTACGCATGAAAACCGGCGATGATCACCGGGTGCCTCTGAGTGATGAAATGCTGGCAATCCTTGAGCCGCTGAAAGCAATGCAGTCCGAATATGTGTTTGAAGGTCAGAAACGGCACAGGCCGCTCTCAAACATGGCCATGTTGATGCTCTTGCGCCGCATGGGTGTCGAGGGCGTGACCGTTCACGGGTTCCGCTCCACCTTCCGAGATTGGGCCTCAGAGGTCGCCAATGCGCCGCGTGAGGTTGCTGAAATGAGTTTGGCACATAAGGTGGGGTCAGATGTAGAGCGGGCCTATGCGCGATCTGATTTGCTGGATAAGCGGCGGGTGTTGATGGAGCGTTGGTCCGGGTTTGCAACTCACCGGAGTTTAAATGGGCAAGCATGACTCCGTTTTGCAAGCTTTGCGCTTTGTTCTTTGCGAAAAAGTTTATCCGAGGCGGCTTGATTTAATGCGCAACGACACTCGAGCCGCAGAAGTAGTTGAGAGTTATGTGAGCATAATAAGTGAATTCTATGCAGATGCCTATTTTAAAAACCCTGCAAAGCGCACGCCTTTCGAAAAAAACGCTTACAATGTATTTTGGAAAATACGGCCTCTAAATGGTTTGTCGAAAGACACGCTCAGGAAATATATTGCTGAGCTTTGGGCGAAAGGCGCGTTCGATCAGAAAATTTTGTTTAAGTAAGTCAAGGTGTTTTAAGTTAAATTTCCAATTTGGAAAATATGCATTTAGCCTATTCGCGGTTTTGAAATTTTGTGAATATTGGGCATCACCGATAAAAATAAAAAACAGGTGATACATGACAAACCTATTCGAACAAAACCGAAACTACGTCCTTGGCGATCCCGAACTTGAGATCATTGGCGACCGCGACAAGCTGGCACAATGGCGTCACAAGGGCATGGGGCCGGCATTTTACCGGCTGGGCCGCAAGATTATCTATCGTGGCGCGGACCTCAACTCTTGGGCCGAAGCGAACCGGGTTGAGCCTGTCGCGGGTGGTCAGAACTGATGACCAAGCGCGTCACGTCGCGCCGGGTCAAAATTCACCGCCAATACACCTATGATCAGGCCGCAATGGCGCTGGGCGTGTCGCTCCAAACGGTGCGGGGGTGGCGTAGGGAGGGCCTTCCTGTCCTAACGTCCAAAGTCCCGCATTTGATCATCGGTGCAGAGCTAAAGGCGTTTCTGGATCGGCGCTCCACCAAATCCAAGCTCACCCTCACGCTTGAACAGTTCCGCTGCATGCGCTGTGGCGGGCCTGTCGCGGCCTATGGCGGTATGGTTGATTACACGCCCTTCACATCAGAAAGGGGCGTTCTCTCGACGCTCTGCGCGACCTGTGAGGGGGCTTGCACCAAGTTCGCGAGCCGGGCGCAAGTCGATGCTCTCTCGCACATCCTGTCGGTGACGTTCTGCAATAGCCGGTGAGCCTAAGAGAACCTTTCAAACCTAGCGTGAACCATCACTTTCGGAGACCCGCACAACACGTCGCGAATATGGCTCTGAATCTCACCAAAACTGGCCATTCCAAGGAGCAATCACATGGCAAAGCGGATTGAAGACAACGAACGGATCAAATGGGCCTATGCGCTCTATTTGCGCGATGCCAAAGGGCAGGATCAAAAATCCATCGACAAGGCGCTGGCCGCGATTTGGCGTTTTGAGCAAAGCACCAATGGCAAGCCGTTTAAAAAATTCCACCGGCTGCAAGCGTCTGGTTTCAAAGATCACCTTGCACGGGCCAAGAACACGCGGAACGGCAAGCCGTTGGGCGTTAGTACGGTGGATGCAACCCTGCGTTTGGTTCAGGCGTTCTTTCACTGGCTGGCCAGTCAACCGGGCTACAAAAAGGCCGTGACCTATGCCGATGTGGAATATTTCAACAACACGATGAAAGCCGCCCGTGTCGCCCACGCCAAACGCGACATTCCCTATCCGTCGATGCAGCAATGCGCCCATGCCTTTCAGGCGATGCCAAACGGCACAGAGTTCGAGAAACGCGACAAGGCGCTTTTTGCCTTTTTCATGTTGACCGGCGCGCGCGATGGGGCGGTGGCGTCTTTGAAACTCAAACACGTCAATGTCGAGACCGGGCAAGTGTTCCAAGACGGGCGGGACGTGAACACCAAATTTGCCAACACATTCCGGTGTCAGTTTTTCCCGGTCGGTCCCGCCTATCGCGATTGCTTTGCGGCGTGGGTCACATATCTGAAATCCGAAAAACTGTTCGGCCCGACGGATGCGCTCTTTCCCAAGGCCAAAATCGCCTATGTGGAGGGGCAGGGCTTGGTCAATGTCGGGCTGGACAGGGTGGGCTATAGCGGTTCCGCCAAGCTAAACGAGATCATCCGCACCGCGTTCGCCGTGGTCCAAATGCCCGCGTTCACCCCGCACAGTTTCCGCAAAACACTGGTCAAACATGGCGACGAGGTTTGCACCTCCCTAGAACAACTCAAGGCCTGGTCGATGAACTTGGGCCATGAGAACTTGGCCACAACGGTCAATTCCTATTTGCCAGTGTCGGAGCATAGGCAATTGGAGATCATCGGCAAAATGGCGATGTAAGCCGAAAGGCGTTTGTGCCTCACGGGTTCGCCCGCTAATCTCCCCCGGAATTGTCCCGGCCCAGCGCCGGGGAGCGACTTGGGACGGGTGGGAATTTATGCCAACATTGCGATGGATGACGCGGGACGATGATGTGCGGGCAGCGGAAAAGGTGCCTTACCGCCTGTTAGAAGAAGACCCCGCTTTGGGCTATGGCGACCGCGACACCGGCAATATGATGATCCAAGGCGACAACCTTGAGGCGCTCAAATCCCTGTTGCCGTTCTATGCGGGCCAAGTGAAATGCATCTATATCGACCCGCCCTATAACACCGGATCGGCGTTTGAGCATTATGACGACAACCTAGAGCACTCCAAATGGCTTGCGATGATGTGGCCCCGGTTGGAATTGTTGCGCGAATTGTTGTCTGAGGATGGGTCGATTTGGGTAAATATTGAAGATCGGGAAGGTCACTATTTAAAGGTTATTTTGGATGAAGTTTTCGGACGGAGAAACTTTATGCAAGGCGTTGTATGGAGCCGTAAAGTTTCCCCGGCAAATGATGCAAAGTATTTTAGTAATGATCATGATTACATTCATGTTTTTTCTAAAAATATGGAGTTTATCAACTTAAACAAACTTGAGAGAGAAGAAAAACACAACAAGCATTATACCAATCCAGATGACGACGTGAGGGGGCCATGGAATAGCATTACCTTTACCGGCAACAAAAATCGTCATGAGCGGCCAAACCTGTATTATGCGGTTATAAATCCTAACACAGGCGAAGAAATCTATCCTCCTGAAAACCTAACTTGGCGATATGGAAAGGATAGAGCTGATGAAATGCTTCGCGGTGGATTTTTTTATTGGGGAAAATCAGGTACATCTAAGTCACCTAGGATCAAGCAGTTTTTAAGCGAGGCTAAACCTGTAATTCCGCGAAGTGTATGGGGGCATGATGATGCTGGCCACACCCAAATGGCAATGTTGGAGCAACGGGCATTAGGCGGCCCGCCATTCGGTACGCCTAAACCGGAGCTTCTATTGAAAAAAGTCCTTTCCATCGCCACAAACCCCGGCGACCTCGTTCTAGACTCCTTCCTAGGCTCTGGCACAACCGCCGCCGTGGCGCAAAAAATGGGTCGCCGGTATATCGGCATTGAAATGGGCGATCATGCCGTGACCCATTGCGTCCCGCGTCTGCAAAAGGTGGTGGACGGTGAACAGGGCGGGATTTCCAAGGCGCAGAACTGGCAGGGCGGCGGCGGTTTTCGCTTTTTCCGTCTGGGCAGTCCGGTGTTTGACGAAACCGGCCAAATCCAACCCGACATTCGCTTTGCCACCTTGGCCGCGCATATTTGGTTTTCCGAGATTGGCGCACCATGGACCCCCCCGTGGACCGCGCCGAATGATGTGACGCCGTTTCTTGGGTCACATGCGTTTGGCGATGCGGGGGCAGGGCGCGCGCTGGGCGTGGCGCTTTTGTACAATGGCATTCTTGGCGACAAGTCGATCAATGGCGGCAACGTATTGAACCGCAAGACGCTCAAAGTGATCCGTGAGGCGGCGGGGGGCTATGATGGCCCGCTGGTGATCTACGGCGAACGCACGGTGTTGTCCGAGGCGTCCTTGGCGGATGAGACTATCACATTCAAACAGACCCCCTATGACGTGAGGGCGCGGCGATGAAACTTAAGAAATATCAACAACAGACCATCGACACGCTTGCGACCTATTTCAAAGAGGCGCGGGTGCG
Organism: Celeribacter baekdonensis B30; assembly: GCF_000299875.1. Classification (GTDB taxonomy): domain Bacteria; phylum Pseudomonadota; class Alphaproteobacteria; order Rhodobacterales; family Rhodobacteraceae; genus Celeribacter; species Celeribacter baekdonensis_A. The sequence continues at coordinate 301,241 of NZ_AMRK01000003.1, read as the reverse complement.
TGGCCCGAAAGTGGCCTTTGAGGCGATCACAACAGAGGAAGAGCAAGCCAAGCGGTTGCGGGGCCGTGGCGGCGTTTATAGGCCGATTAAGGGCCTTGAGGCGGTGCCTTATGTGTGTCTGCGTTTGCCCACGGGGGGCGGCAAGACCTTGCTTGCGGCGCATTCCATCGGCCTTGCGCGCGATTATTGGTTGGAACGCGAATATCCGGTGGCAGTGTGGCTTGTACCCTCTGACACGATCCGGCGGCAAACGGTTGAGGCGCTCAAAGACACGCGCCATGCGTATCGTCGGGCCTTGGATGACACGTTTGAGGGCCGGGTGCGGGTGTTTGATATTGCCGATTTTACCCAAGTGACGCCACAAGATTTGCGCGCGCAGCTATGTGTGTTCGTCGGCACGATCCAAACGCTTAAGGTGAGCAACACCAATGGCCGCAAGGTCTATCAGGACAATGAGTTTCTTGAGCCACATTTTAGCACGGTGTCGCCGAACACACCGGGTTTGGAACGCAATGAGGAGGGGTCGCGCAAAGGCGAAATCCGCTATTCTTTCGCGAACCTGTTGCACCTGCACCGCCCGCTTGTGATCGTGGATGAGGCGCACAGCGCGGTCACGTCACTGTCGTTTGAAATGCAGCAACGGATCAACCCGTCTGCGATTGTCGAATTTACCGCGACCCCCAAGGATCGGTCGAACATCCTGCATTCTGTCACGGCGCAAGAGCTTAAAGACGAACAGATGATCAAAATGCCTGTCGTGTTGGAAGAACACACGTCTTGGCAATCGGCGGTTAATGGCGCGATTTTGAAGCGCGCAGAGTTGGCCGAAATCGCGGCAACGGATACGGAAAATTATATCCGGCCTATCGTGTTATTTCAGGCGCAAAACAAGGATCAAGAGGTCACTGTTGATGTGTTGCGCGATCACTTGGTTGAGGTCAAAGGCATTCCGCCCGAACAGATTGCGGTGGTGACCGGGAACCAACGCGAGTTGGACGGGATCGACCTCAAAGACCCGGCGTGTCCAATTGAATATGTGGTGACGGTACAAGCGCTCAAAGAAGGCTGGGATTGTTCGTTCGCCTATGTGTTCTGTTCGGTCGCCAATATCAGTTCGGCGGGTGCTGCGGAGCAACTTTTGGGCCGTGTCTTGCGCATGCCCTACGCCAAAAAACGCACGGCGGCGGCGCTCAACAAATCCTATGCCTGTTTGAACTCCCCGGCCTTCCAAGACGCCGTGCGCGGCCTTGTGGATCGTCTGGTTGATATGGGGTTCGAGGAAAGCGAAGTTCAGGACAACATAGAACACGCCCAGCCCGAATTGCTGGACGGAATGTTCGGGCGTCAAACCAAGCCGCGCCCAAGTTTCTCCGTGTCGCTTCCTGCGCCAGTTGAAGAGCTGAAGGGAATTGAGCTTGCCGCGCCGAATAAGGTCAAAGTTGCACCGGATGATGAGGGCATGGCGCGCGTGTCGGTGACAGATTTTCCCACGCCGATTGAAGAAAAGGCGATCTTTGCGCAAATGCCGGAAAAGCACCACGGCGCGTTCAAAGAAGGGTTGGAGCGGTTCAAAGAGGAAAACAAACTCTTGGCCTCACCTGCCCAGCGCGGGGAGGTATTTGTTGCGCCCCGTTTGATGGCGCATGTTCAGGGCGATCTTTTGTTTGCGGACAATGAACGCTTTTTTGAGTACCACGAATGGGCGCTCAAAGATCATTCGCACCAATTGTCTGAGAGAGAATTTTCGGTGCGTCAGGTGGCCGATACGTTTGAAATTGATCTGGATGGCGACAAGCTCAAGGTTGAGTATTCGGATCAATCCGAACAGTTGATGTTGGATATTGGTGTCGATGGCTGGACCGAACGCGGTTTGGTTCTTTGGTTGGATCGAAAGGTGCGGGATCGTTTTATCGGGCAAGGCGAACTTGTAAGTTGGCTCACGGCTGTTGTGTCGCACCTTATCAACACGCGAAAGATACCTCTGGCCGCTTTGATGCGGTGCCAGTTTGTTTTAGCTCGGTGTTTGCAGAAAAAGTTAGAAACGATTTATGACCAAGAGCGATCTAAGAGCTTTCAAATGAATCTGTTTGCACCTGAGGCGCAACCGGAACTCAGCTTTGAAAACGGTTTCCGGTTCTTTGATGGCATGTTTGCCGGGGTGCGGATGTATCGCGGGCGTCAGTCATTCCCGAAACACTTTACCGGATCAAACCAAATTCCCGCTTTCGATGGGAAGGGCGATGATGGTGGCGATGGAGAAGAGTTCCGGTGTGCTGTTGCCTTGGACAGCTTGCCTCAGGTGAAACACTGGATCAGGAATGTGTCAAAACATCCGAACGCCTTTTGGTTGCCTCTGTCAGGTGGAAAATTCTATCCTGATTTTGTGGCGGAGTTGGTTGATGGCCGAACTTTTGTTGTCGAGTACAAAGGCGACCATTTGAAAAATGACCCGGAACAAATTGCCAAGGTCACCATCGGCGAACTGTGGCAGCGACAAAGCGGGGGCAAGGCTGTGTTTCGGCAAGTGGTCAAAGAGGATGACAACATGGATATGCGCGCGCAAATGATTGAGGCTATCGGCGGATAGAGAAGGGGCATTTTGACCCCTTTTCGAAACCTCGTGTGGTATTTTTTGTGGTATAAAATTTTCAGGTAAAATATTTTCACAATAAGATCAAATAATTGACGGATATGTATTGCGGACACCTCCTCCGCCACTTATTTATGTTAACATCTTGTTTTTAAAGGGGTTTATGCGGATTTATGTTCGCGTTTTCCCGGTCGTTCCCCACTTTGCGATAAATTCAACTCTGCTGTTCATCCTAGCCTCGCTAAGGAAGCAAACCTTGGGATGAAATTCAGGGTCTATAAAACGGTCAAGTTTTTCGGGTATGGCAAGGCGGGGTTTGGCGCGCGTAAGGGGGGCGTAGCTCATGTCTGGTGCTCCGACCCTCACGACGCGCGTGCGTTTCGTCATCCGCCTCGCGACCGTCGCGAGATCAAGCGTGACCGAATATTGGGCGAGATCTCAACAAAATGAGCATCATGATGCTGTTATAAGTTCCTAAGATCGGGCTTTACGCTGAATCAGGCGGCGAAACCGTGGAAAATATCGGCGACATCGGGAAAATGGTGAAGTTTTCGCCGCTCTGCATTGGAGGTCACTGCTGAATGTGCGGGCGGTTGCCATAGGCCTCAAACGCCTCGACCAGATGATCGAAGAGTGCCGCGACGCGCGGTAGATGACGCAGATTCTCGTGCGCCACGATCCATGTCGGGAGTTGTGGAAGATCTATGTCCGGCAACAGGCGTTCCAGTTCAGGGTAACGCGCCGCCGTGGAAATCTGCGTGACGGCAATGCCAAGGCCGGCGCGAGCGAGTGCGAGCTGCGCTGGATGGCTGTCCGTCCGCGCAATCCAGCGAATGCGGGCCGGGTCATCAATCAGCGCGGCAACGGCCAAGTCCCCGCGATTGCGATCCGGTCCGATGAACAGATGGTTGCCGATCTCGGCCTTTGAGCCGGGACGGCCATAGGCCTCCAGATAATCACGATGCGCGAAGAAGCCGAGAGGGATCGAAGGCACCTTTTTCGTCACAAGGGCGGATTGCTCCGGGGGATGCATCCGCACCGCGACATCGACCTGCTGGTCGAGCAGGTCCGCGCTGGCATTACTCAGTTCGAATTCGACGGTGAGTTGTGGATACTTGTTGCGCAGGCTGCGGAGCATGGGCGGCAGAACCTCGATCCCCACGAATTCGGAGACACTGAGCCGAACCCGGCCTGCCGCCATTGTCGAATCCGCCGAAGCTGCGCGCAGCATGGCCTCTGAGGCATGTGCCATTGCGCGGGCGGGTGCGGCCATTGCCTTGGCGGTCGGCGTGGGTATCAGCCCATGCACCGACCGGGTGAACAGTGCCGCGCCAAGCAGAGCCTCAAGCCCCTCGATGCGCGCGCGCATGGTCGGTTGGGACAGCCCCAAGCGACGTGCAGCAGCCGACAGGCTGCCGGTTTCCATCACGGCCAGAAAGGCACACTGATCGTTCCAATCTACGGTCTTGCTCATAAATTTCTTATAAGCAGTTAGCAAAGAATTGGCAATTTTCTTACAATCAAATTTAACCGAAGCTCTCCTCATCCAAAGGAGATCACTTATGGTTCAGACTGTTTCTACAAATGCAGGCCGCGGGGCGACCGATCGGACCGCTCTCGTTCTTGGCGCCACTGGCGGCGTTGGCGGGGCTATCGCCGCCAGGCTCATCTGCGAGGGATGGCAGGTCCGCGCCTTGTGTCGGAACACCGAAGCGGCCACATCCGGCTGGCGGCATAATTGTCCGACACCGCAGTTCATCGCTGGTGATGCGATGGACGTGGCGTCCGTCATTCGCGCGGCCACGCTGGGAGAGGGTGTTGCGGCTATCGTCCATGCCGTCAATCCGCCGGGCTATCGCAACTGGTCGTCGCTGGTGCTGCCGATGATCGACAACACGCTTTCAGCCGCCCGGGCGACTGGCGGCGCCCGCATCGTGCTGCCCGGCACGGTCTATAATTACGACCCGGCACGCACCACCGTGATTGATGAGAACAGCCCGCAGAATGCGCGCACCACGAAGGGCAAAATCCGTGTCGCGCTAGAGCGGAAACTGGCGGACGCGGCCCCGGAGGTCCCTTCGCTCATCGTGCGCGCAGGCGACTTCTTCGGCCCGGGAACGCGGGCGAGTTGGTTCACGCAGGCGATGGTGCAGCCGGGACAGCCGGTGCGCAAATTCACGAGCCTGGCGTTGGGCGTTCCCCATGCCTATGCTTATCTGCCCGATCTCGCGGCGACCTTCGCCGGCCTTATGGCAATCCCCGAACAATTGCGTGCCTTTGAAACAGTGCAGTTCGCGGGTCATTGGGATGCGACCGGCACGCAGATGCGCGATGCGGTTCGCCGGACCGTGGGCAGCGATGTGCCGGAACGCGCCTTCCCTTGGTGGATGATGCGTCTCGCCGCCCCCTTTGGCGGGTTTCCAAAGGAAGCCCTTGAGATCGAGCCGGTGTGGAAACATCCCATGCACTTCGACAATCACCGTCTCGTGGACCTGCTCGGTGTCGAGCCGCATACGCCGCTTGACCAAGCCATTGCGGCGGCGTTGTCCGACATGGGTTGTCTGGCCCGACGGTAGGCGATGCCCACCTTACCCAAGCCTGACACCCCGGACAAGGAGACGGAAGATGAACGGGAAGACCTATCTGATCGCGCAGGCGCTAGGCGCCGCGGCGTTCAACGCGCGCTGAAATGCAGCCTATGCCACCTGATTCTGGCGCGGCGAGACTGTGCTGTCGCTTGACCGGATCGGCCGACGCCTTGAATTCATGGGCCGTCTTCGATTCAATCTTTCTGGACATGCGTTTTCTCCTTGGAAGTGGAATTTCGGTTGCCGCATCTTCGGCCGTCAAAAGATCGTCAATGGCTTGAAGCCGGTTCGCCCAGAAGGCTTGCTGAGACGTGATCCATTGTTGAACCTCAGACAGCGGTTCGGGGCGAAAGTGCAATATGCGCCGCCGAATAGGATCGGCGAGCGCCATGAGCGTTCTGTCCTAGTCCGCCGATGGTCCTTTGTCTCGCATAATTCACCCTTTTGGGTAAACTAAGTGCAGCGCCGTCCGGCCAGTCAAGCGGGCGGAGCGCCTAACGGGGCGGGGCTCGTACTGATTGGAGGGCGATGATGTTGGCGTGGTTTTCTGTTTCGCCAGCTTCGGTTCGCCCTCGCCAATGAACAGGTATGATCCGGTTTGAATAGATTGCCTTTTGCGGTCTTTTGCGACGTGTCCCATGCGCTTTCCTTGAGTGGCACAAGGGAGCGTCGAGACTGATGGACGGTAAGACCTATGAACAGTTAGGTCGGCAAAATCTGGACAGAAGACGCAACGCAGCCAAACCCGGACGACGATCACGCCAGAGGATTTCTGTGTCCATGGCCTCCCATTTGCCCATCGCAGCCCCTTACGTTCGCCGGGATCGGCCCACCCGTCCAAAGACAGGCGGGCCTTGGTGGTTTGAACGGCTTACAGCACGCTTTCGGCAGGCACCGCGCTGAGGCCCAGAGCTGTGCCAACGGCGGCGTAGGTCAGTTGGCCGGCATGGACATTGAGCCCGTTCAAAAGGTGGGGATCAGTGCGGCAGGCCTCTTTCCAGCCCTTGTCGGCCAAGGCCAACACAAAGGGCATCGTGGCATTGCCAAGCGCCAGCGTCGAGCTGCGCGCGACCGCGCCGGGCATATTGGCGACGCAGTAATGCATCACCCCATCGACCTCATAGATCGGGTCTTGGTGGGTGGTGGCACGCGAGGTTTCAAAACAGCCACCTTGGTCAATCGCCACATCGACCAGAACCGCACCGGGTTTGAGCTCTTTCAACTCATCGCGGGAGATCAGTTTGGGGGCGGCAGCACCGGGGATGAGGACCGCGCCGACGATCATATCGGCCGCGCGGGCCAATTCCATGGTTGCGGCTTTGGAGGCGTAGCCGGTTTTGAACATGCCGCCGAATTGATCGTCCAGTTGCCGCAACCGGGGCAGGGAGCGATCCAACACGGTGACATCCGCGCCCATGCCCGCCGCAATCCGCGCCGCGTGGGTGCCAACAACCCCGCCGCCGATGACCAGCACACGCGCAGGCGCCACGCCCGGCACACCGCCCATCAAAACGCCGCGCCCGCCATTAGCCTTTTGCAGGGTCCATGCGCCAACTTGCGGCGCCAAACGACCCGCCACTTCGGACATCGGTGCCAAAAGCGGCAAGCCGCCGCGGGCGTCGGTCACGGTTTCATAGGCGATGCAGGTCGCGCCAGAGGCCAAAAGCGCCTTGGTTTGGACGGGGTCGGGGGCGAGGTGCAGATAGGTGAAGAGGATTTGACCGGCGCGCAGCAGAGCACATTCGACCGGCTGCGGCTCTTTGACTTTGACGATCATGTCGGCGCGCTCAAAGACAGAGGTGGCGTCGGGGGCAATCTCTGCTCCGGCTGCGATATAATCGTCATCGGTGAACCCCGCGCCAACCCCCGCGCCGGTTTCGATCAAGACGGTATGGCCATGTGCTACGGCTTCGGCCGTAGCGTCGGGGGTGAGGCCGACACGGAATTCTTGGGGTTTAATCTCTTTCGGGCAACCGATGCGCATAAATATCTCCTGTTGGATTGCGATGTGGTTGCCGAGAGTTTCACCCGATTTTGGGGAGATATCGTGCCGAAATGAAAGGGTGCTGGGTGAAATATGGGAGGACATGCCGATTTTTGGAGGAAATATGGTCGATATTTGCGCTGCAATGCGGCGTCGCCGGGGCTTTGTTCCAGGCCTAGAAATCGCGCCTAAACGAGAGGGCACAATCGACCGCGTTATAATCATAAAGCGCCACGTTTGAGCCGTGATCGCGTAGGGTACAAGAGAGCATGGGGGAGGTGTCGCGGAGTTTGAGCTTGGCATGAGACAGGCCCAAACTCACCTCATTGACTTGATCCTCACGGGCATAGGACAGCGCGGTGAACGTGTCATCGTAGGACCGTAACGTGGCGGCAGCACCCAATTCCCAAGACAGGCCAGAGGCGGTGGTGCGGCCATAGCGTGCGCCCAATTTGATCGACCGATAGGACAGGCTTTCACGGGTGAGATCGGCCTGTTCCAGAGTGCCTTGAACAGTGATCTGGGATTTGCGGGACAGAGGGTGCGTGTAGCCGACGGACAGCGCGGTGGTGAGGCCATCGCGATAGGCGTAATAAGCCTCATCGGAATTGCGGTCACTGGCGGTGAACGACCCACGTAGGGTGTCACCGGAGGCGAGTTTTCGCGCCGCAGACAGGGAGAGACCGAAGGCGGTCCAATCGAGCGACGGGTCTCCATCATGTTCAGAATATTGTGCCATGTCGCGGAACAGGCTGAACGCGTAAGTGGCCCCGGTGTCGTACCACTCGTGGCCCACCCTCAGGCGTAGAAAGGCCGAAGACAGGTCGCGGTCACTGTAGAGGTTGCCGCCAAGATCCACACCAATCGAGACTTCCCGCCCCGGCTGATAGGCGCGGGCGGCGCTGGTGGAGAGGGTGAGGTTGAGGCCAAGGCCACTGTGATCTTTGCCACTGTCACCGAGATAATAGGTGTCACCGTCAGTGTAAAAATAACTCTTCGAGCTGGCGCGTTTGAGGTTGGTTGAGGGGGCAAGGGCGGCCGAGGTGCCAAAGGTGAGGGGCTTGCCGTCCCGTAGTTTGGCCAAGGCTTTTTGATAGGTCAGGCTATGGGACGGATGATCCGTGTCGGTGAACAACAACCAACGCAGGCGGTCGTAGGCGTTCTCTTTTTTGCCCGTCCGTGCATCGGCTTGCGCGCGGGCGAGGTTTGCGATCACCTCTTGCGGTTCAAGTGCGTGCGCGGGGAGAGGCAAAAGGGGAAGGGCAAACGCCATCACGCAAGCGGCAAACAGTCTCGGTCTGCGCGCAAGCCTTGCGTGATATGGCATCAGGCGCATCGCGCTTATTCGCCGCTGCACAGGCTTTCACAAACGACAAAGCCGGTTTCGTTTCCGTTTGGGGAAACAAAGTCGTACCCATCGGTGAGGTCATAGATTGTGCCCGTGGCGTCCCCGACCACGGTGATGTTGCCACCAAAATTGCCAATGGCGCCCAATTCGGTGAGCGCCCCATCCGTGACCGTATAGAACGTGCCCGTCATATCGACGTAGAGATCATATTGGGTGCCATCAGTGCGGGTCAAAATTCCATCAAAATGGCTTGCGATACCGTCCCCACTCACGGTGCCCACATAGGTCATTGAGCCGCTGAGGGGTTCGGCGGAGCCCTCGGAATGCGCGCCGCTTGCATCATCAAAGGCAATGAAGTTGTTGGTCATGGAACCAGACACCGTGTCATTGCCGAAATTCGCGGTCATCGACATTTCACCAAGGATCGCGTCGGTGCCGAGCAGGTCATCGGATTGGATGCCATAAATGCCGCTCATTTCGACCGTGTCACTGCGCGCATTGGCGGCGGAGGCGCCCAAAGCACTGGCGGTGGCGACCAAATCGTTGTCCACGATGGCGTCATGGGCGGCGTTGTAGGTTTCATAATCACTTTGCGACGTCCCGGAACTGTTGGAGTCCGCGTCTCCTCCGGCGGTGCCGCAGGCAGCAAGGCTAAAAACAATCAAAGACAGGCCGGTAAACGTCGAAATATTCATAAAGTCCCCCAGAGGATACGGGTTTTATAGTGGTCTGGTCGACCTTTCGGGGGCGAACTTGTGGTCCGGGATGGTCGGCGTCCCGGAGGGTGAAAGCATCCAATGTCAGAGGGTTAACCGATGACAGGCCGGGGGTCGATGAAAACTTGTGCCTGAGTGCATGCCAACGATCATCTTGATCCTCACTGTGACCTTTGTTCCACATCACAGGAGCGGAACCGGCTTGGCGCCTTGGGCAGCGAAGGCTGGTTGTACCGGATGGTTGGAATCGCCTTGCACGATTGGCATTGACCCCCTAGAAGGGCGTCTGATTTAGTGGTCGCCTTGTTGCGGCCTGAGAGAGACGTAAGAAGGACGCCCAAGATGCAGGTCACCGAGACCCTGAATGAAGGTCTGAAGCGCGGCTATCAGATCACGATCACTGCCGCTGAGCTTGACGCCAAAGTCAATGCAAAGCTTAAAGAATCTCAGCCTGAGATCGAAATGAAGGGCTTCCGTAAGGGCAAAGTCCCGATGGCGCTTTTGAAAAAGCAGTTCGGCCCGCGTGTGCTGGGCGAAGCCATGCAAGACGCTGTTGATGGCGCGATGAACGAGCATTTTGAAGCCTCCGGCGACCGTCCGGCGCTTCAGCCCGATGTCAAAATGGATGCGGGCGAAGAGTGGAAAGAGGGCGACGACGTTGTTGTCACCATGACCTACGAAGCTCTGCCTGAGATCGCCGAGACCGACCTGTCCGGTGTGAAACTTGAGAAACTGGTGGTGAAAGCCTCCGATAAAGAAGTTGACGATGCTTTGGCCAACCTTGCCAAAACCGCGCAGAACTTTGCCGCCAAAGACGGCGCGGCCGAAGATGGCGATCAGGTAGTGATCGACTTCTTGGGTAAAGTCGACGGCGAGCCTTTTGAAGGCGGCGCAGCCGAAGATTACCCGCTCACGCTGGGCTCCGGGTCGTTTATTCCAGGTTTTGAAGAGCAGCTTGTCGGCACCAAAGCCGGCGAGGAAAAGAACGTCGAAGTCAATTTCCCCGAGGAATATGGCGCCGAGAACCTGGCTGGCAAAGCCGCTGTGTTTGAATGCAAAATCAAAGAGGTCAAAGCACCTGCGGATGCTGAGATTGATGATGAGCTGGCGAAAAAATTTGGTGTGGAAGATCTCGCGACCCTCAAAGGTCAAATCGCTGAGCGTCTTGAGGCCGAATATGCCGGTGCGGCGCGCGCTGTGATGAAACGCGGTCTTTTGGACCAACTCGACAGCCTCGTGTCCTTTGACTTGCCGCCGTCCTTGGTCGAAGCCGAAGCCAAACAGATCGCGCACCAACTGTGGCACGAAGAAAACCCGGACGTGCATGGTCACGATCACCCGGAAGTCGAGGTGACCGAAGAGCACACCACGCTGGCCGTACGTCGCGTGCGCTTGGGTCTTTTGTTGGCTGACATCGGTCAGAAACAAGAGCTGCAAGTCTCTGACGCCGAATTCACCCAAGCGGTGATGACGCAGGCCCGTCAATACCCGGGTCAAGAGCGCCAGTTCTTTGAATTCGTTCAGCAAAACCCGCAGATGCGTCAACAAATCCAAGCGCCTTTGTTCGAGGACAAAGTGGTGGATTGGATCGCTGAGCAGGCCGACGTGACCGAAAAAGAGATCTCGAAAGAAGAGCTCGAAAAGGCTGTTGAAGCTCTCGACGAAGAGTAAGACAGGCCACTCGTTTGAATGAACGAGGGACAGATCAAGCCGCTCCAGAAATGGGGCGGCTTTTTTATGCGCACCTCTTTCCGCGGCATGGATGCGCTTTAGGGTGCCCTAAGGGAATGGCTGCAACATTGGAAATTTTCCCCATGCGCGATCCTGTGATCCTCACATATGCGTGAGCATCACATTTGGAGAAAGACGATGTTGAAGAAACTTATGGCCGAAGGTGTCGGCACGTTTTGGTTGGTCTTTGGCGGCTGTGGCAGCGCGATTTATGCCGCCGGGGCGCCGGACGTTGGGATCGGTTGGCTGGGCGTGGCACTGGCCTTTGGGTTGACGGTTTTGACCATGGCCTATGCGGTCGGGTCGATTTCCGGCGGCCATTTTAACCCGGCCGTCACGCTGGGTCTGGTGGTGGCAGGGCGTCACCCGGCGGGCGAATTGCCGGCCTATTGGGGCGCGCAACTGATGGGGGGCATCCTTGCTGCCGCCGCCCTCTATGCCATTGCCTCCGGCCAGTCCGGGTTTGAGGGCGTGGGCGGCTTTGCCTCCAACGGCTATGGGGTCTTGTCGCCAAACGGCTATGGCATGACGGCGGCTTTGATCATTGAAACCCTGCTGACGGCGGTGTTTTTGATCATCATTTTGGGGGCAACCTCGGCGCGTGCTCCGGCAGGGTTTGCGCCGATTGCCATCGGGCTTGGCCTGACGTTGATCCACCTGATCTCGATCCCGGTGACCAACACATCGGTGAACCCGGCGCGCTCGACCGCAGTTGCGCTTTTTGCCCAGACCGATGCTTTGGGCCAGCTTTGGCTGTTCTGGGTCGCGCCCCTTGTGGGGGCCGTGATCGGGGCTGTGATCTGGAAGATCATGTCCACCGAGGATTGAGGCTAAGACCCGCGCATGAGAAGACCGCCCGTTTGACGGGCGGTTTTTTGTTGGATAAGGCCTGACAGGACACAGGGCGAAGGATGTCAGAGAATGCGCTTTTGGCTTTTATGCATGCTGATGATGCCAGGGACGGCACAGGCGATTTCGCCGGAATGGACGGCTGAGAAATGCGTCCGGTTTGAACGGGCTTGGGATATGGCGACAGATGGTGAGACGATTGACGGGCTAAGCCTGGAGTTCATCGCAGCCAACCGTGTATTTCTTGAGGCGGGCTGCGCCATTCGAGGGGCGGTGTGCCCGAAAACGCCGGAAGAGCGAGAGCTTGCAGATATGCTGTCGCTTATGGCTGTGGCTGAGGGAGCGACGGGGTCGTTTCTGCCATTTCGCTGCCTTGCAGACTAACTTCTGAGGCCCGTTTCATAAAGCAGGCCCTTTTTCTTGGCCTCGTAGTAATAGCCTTTCGCATACCATTTCATCGCGGTGTCAACATCGCCATCGGCCACGATGTAGGCCCCGCGCAGGTATTTTCCAGCGTATTTCAGGTTCACATTCGGGTCCAAAAGCTCGCTTGGCGGGCCGTCATGCCCCATGGTGCGCGCGGTTTGCGGCAAGATTTGCAGCAGGCCGTAATAGGGCCCGTTGCGCGCCTCCGGGCGATGGGTGGATTCGCGGATGGCCTGACGATGGACCAATTCACGCGGGATTTGGTAGGTGTCGGCCCATTTGTTGATGAGCTGTCGCAGTTCCGGCGTTTCGTTGGGGAAAAGCGGCGGGTTATAGCCGCCGCGGCTGACCTCTGGTTCTCGCTGGCCGCAGGCGGTGAGCGCGAGGGTCGAGAAGGCGAGAGTGGACAGCATAAAGGCGCGGCGGGTCGGGTGAGGCATGTAAGATCTCCGAAAGCTCTTGGGGACAAAACCACGGGCGCTGTGTTTCGCCAAGACCCGAAGCGTCGAGGGCAGGGGCATCGGCAAGGATACGCTGAGGCGTGAAGCAATGGGACCAAGATAGGGGCGGGACTGGCGTTGCCAATCGCCACAAAAAAGCCCCGCCATATTGGCGGGGCTTTCTGATCGGAGAGACGAGAAGATTAGGCTTCGTCGGATGCCGGAGCAGAATCGTAATCGTCGTCGTCATTTGCAGCCGAACCCATATCGTCGAAGAGTTCGGAGATTTCGAATTCAGCCTGAGCTTCGGCTTCAGCGGCGAGTTCCTGAATGGATTTGCCTTCGGCCTGAAGCGTTGCTTCTTCGACAGAGCGCGCCACGTTGAGAACGATGGTGGCGTCAACTTCCGGGTGGAGCAGGACGTGCAACTCGTGCAGGCCAAGGTCCTTGATCGGAGCTTTGAGAGCGATCTGTTTGCGATCGACGGTGAAACCAGCGGCTTCGGCAGCGTCTGCAGCGTCACGCGGGGTGACAGAACCATAGAGCGAACCAGAATCGGAAGCGGACCGAATCACAACAAAGATCTGACCGTCGAGTTTGGCGGCCGCGGCTTCGGCTTCTTTTTTGGTTTCCAGGTTGCGGGCTTCGAGTTGCACTTTCTGAGCTTCAAACGCCTTGATGTTGGCGTCGGAGGCGCGGAGCGCTTTCTCTTGCGGCAAAAGGAAGTTGCGCGCGTAACCGTCTTTGACGGAAACGACATCGCCCATTTGACCGAGTTTGGCCACGCGTTCGAGAAGGATAACTTGCATGTGCTTTCTCCTTACTTCACGGCGTAGGGCAGCAGGGCGAGGAAACGGGCGCGTTTGATGGCGCGAGCCAGCTCACGCTGTTTCTTCGCAGAGACTGCGGTGATACGACTTGGCACGATCTTGCCACGCTCAGAGATGTAGCGCTGAAGAAGGCGGGTGTCTTTGTAGTCAATCGCGGGCGCGTTGTCGCCGGAGAACGGGCAGACTTTGCGACGGCGGAAAAATGGTTTAGCGGCCATAGGTTAGGTCCTTTCCTAAGATCAAGGGCGACGCGGGCGGCGCTCTTCGCGCTCGTCACGTTTCTGCATTTGGACGGACGGGCCTTCTTTGTGCTCGTCGACTTTGATGGTGAGAATACGCATCACATCATCATGCAGACGCATCAGGCGTTCCATTTCCTGCACGGCTTCCGACGGGGCGTCGGTGCGCAGGAAGGCGTAGTGGCCCTTGCGGTTTTTGTTGATCTTGTAAGCCATCGTTTTGACGCCCCAGTACTCGTGCTCGACGAGTTTACCGCCGTTGTCGGCGAGGACGGTGCCAAAATGTTCGATGAGACCTTCGGCCTGCGCGTTGGACAGATCCTGACGCGCAATGAAGACATGCTCGTATAGCGGCATGGAGACTCCAGTTCATAAATCAAGCGCATTTCATAGGGCGGGCATTTTGGCCTTTTCACGGCCCGTCCACGAGAGGCTGCGCGGTTCACATGTCGTGTGAAAAGGATGTGCCCTTATACGCATCTTGGGGTTTGGTTCAAGGTCCAAATTACGCAGAGCGGCGCCGAACCCATGGGGGATGCATGCCTTTCTTAACCATTACTTAAGGGGCAGTGAAGCGTGATGTGGAAGTCTTGAGAAGATGGCTTGAGAAGATGGCGATGGCCACATCCGGTCGTCACGATGTGACGGGGCCGCGTTGATGCCATGTCTTTTAAAATTTTATGAAAATATGCGATGATAAAAACGGTAAATAATCCGTCGTTAAGGCACTGTGTTTGGGGGGATTGTTCATATTAATATATTAATTTTAAACACTAAAGTTGATTTTAGGGTCATTAACCAATGCCTGATCTTTTGCTGGATATTGCCCCTACGTCAGGCGTTACTCTGCGGGCAGAGATAAAGGTGATGACCATGTATTTTACACGGATGAAACTGAACCGCGTGGCCGGAAAACCCGATGCCGTATCTGCCGTACCCTATTGGGCCTGGGGGCAGGGCGTTTTCTTTGCTGCGGTCTTTGCCGTTGTGTTGGCTGGCTTTTTGGGCATGGCTGCGGGGGCGAATTTCGATTTTTCTGGCGCGCTTGAAGACCATATCGACGCGATTGAGGCGGGACGCATCCCGTGCCCGATCCATGATGGCATGGTGCATACCCTGGAGGGGCCAAAATATATCAGAAATCCGAGTTGAACCGCGGCGGTCGAGTCATGGTGTGCCTGAACATTTGACCTGCATTTGATCCGTATCCAATCTAGTCTTACGATCGCGGGCCGGTGCCGGTTCGAAATGCGCCTGCTCGGGCTTGCCGCGCGCCTGTTGGGCGGGTAGACCAATGCCCAACTTAAATCCAAATGAAAACATGGCCGCCTTCAGAGCGGCATATGGAGGGGGCGAAGATGACGCGCGCATTCGTGTTTCCGGGGCAAGGGGCTCAGACGATTGGGATGGGCAAGGCTTTGGCCGAGGCTTATCCCGCAGCAAAAGCGATTTTTGATGAGGTGGATGAGGCGCTTGGCGAAAAGCTCTCAGTGCTGATTTGGGATGGTGAGATCGAGGCGTTGACCCTGACGCAAAACGCCCAACCGGCGCTGATGGCGACCTCTTTGGCGGCGCTACGTGCGCTTGAGGCCGAAGGCTATGCGGTAACGGATGCCGCCTTTGTCGCCGGGCATTCTCTGGGCGAATATTCCGCATTGGCCGCGGCTGGATCTTTGAGCATTGGCGATACCGCACGGCTTTTGCGCATTCGCGGAGAAGCGATGCAAAAGGCTGTGCCCGTCGGAGTGGGCGCCATGGCGGCGCTTTTGGGGCTGGATTTTGAGGCGGTCAAAGAGATCGCCGAAGAGGCCGCCCAAGGACAGGTCTGTCAGGCGGCCAATGACAATGATCCGGGTCAAGTTGTGGTTTCTGGCCACAAAGAGGCGGTGGAACGCGCGGTCGAGATCGCCAAGGGCAAGGGCGCGAAACGGGCCGTTTTGCTGCCAGTGTCCGCACCGTTCCATTGTGCTTTGATGAGGCCTGCGGCGAATGTGATGGCCGAGGCCCTTGATAATGTTGATATTCATGTGCCTGTCGTGCCGCTGGTGGCCAATGTGCGTGCCGCTGCCGTGACGGACCCGGCGACGATCCGATCGCTTTTGGTTGAACAGGTGACGGGGTCCGTGCGCTGGCGTGAGAGCGTGGGCTATATGGCGGCGCAGGGCGTCACCGAGATGTGGGAAATCGGCGCGGGCAAGGCGCTGTCCGGCATGGTGCGGCGGATTGACAAGAGCATCGTCTGCACAGCCATCGGCACGCCCGAAGACATCGCGAAACTGAAAAGTTAAAGGGGAGGGGCGCGGCCCCTCGCCGGACCTTTTGCAAGGATCGGCTCACCACGGGATATTGCCCGGAATATTGAAAGACAAAAGAAGCAGGACGCTTCGGGAGAGAGTCACATGTTTGATCTGACAGGAAAAAATGCGCTGGTCACGGGGGCATCGGGTGGCATTGGCGGCGCGATTGCCAAGGCGCTTTATGAGGCGGGGGCCACAGTTGCGCTGTCTGGCACACGGGTTGAGCCGCTGGAGGCACTGGCCGCAGAATTGGGCGCGCGCGCCCATGTGTTGCCCTGCAACCTGTCCGACAAAGAGGCGGTTGAGGCGCTGCCGAAACAGGCGGCTGAGGCGATGGGCTCGGTTGATATTTTGGTCAACAACGCCGGCATCACCCGTGACAACCTGTTCATGCGGATGTCGGATGACGAATGGGACAGCGTGTTGAACGTGAACCTGACGTCGACGATGAAGCTGTGCAAAGGCGTGATGCGTGGCATGATGAAGGCGCGTTGGGGCCGGATTGTGAATATTTCTTCGATCGTAGGCGCGACGGGCAACCCCGGTCAGGCCAATTATGCGGCCTCGAAAGCGGGCATGGTCGGCATGTCGAAGTCGCTGGCCTATGAGGTCGCATCGCGCGGGATCACGGTGAACTGTGTGGCGCCCGGATTTATTGCCACGGCGATGACGGACAAATTGAGCGACGATCAAAAAGGCAAGATCAACGCACAAATTCCGGCGGCACGGATGGGCACGCCGGAAGAGATTGCGGCGGCCGTGGTGTATTTGGCGTCGCAAGAATCCGGGTACACCACCGGGACCACGTTGCATGTCAACGGCGGGATGGCGATGCTTTGAGCGTAAAAAAGCCTTTTGGCATGTTGGGTCCAACGTGGGGTCACAAACCATTTGCCACGGGGGAGGATTGTGCTATGAGCAGCGAAGATTGGGCCTTGGGAGCGAAAGCGACCATGGTGTATGCCGTAGCGAAGACTTGAGTATCGTTTCGCAATGGACATGTAAGAAGAGCGGCCCAAGGGCCAAAGCTAATGTGGGCACTTCGCCCCAAACTATGAGGAAAGAACATGAGCGACATCGCAGATCGCGTGAAAAAGATCGTTGTCGAGCATCTCGACGTTGAAGAGGACAAAGTGACGGAAACGGCGTCCTTCATCGACGATCTTGGCGCTGACAGCCTCGACACAGTTGAGCTGGTTATGGCTTTTGAAGAAGAGTTTGGCATTGAGATTCCGGACGATGCAGCCGAGACCATCCAGACTTTTGGCGACGCAGTGAAGTTCATCACGGAAGCCTCTTAAGTCGGCTTTGATCCTAAATCAGGATCGTAAAGTTTTAAAACGGCGCTGTTTTACAGCGCCGTTTTTATTTTGCATGAGCCTCTTTGAGGGGAGAGCGATGGATCAGGCGGCCAGATCAGGATCTGGTGAGGGGGTGTCATCCAGTGCGTCCTCGCCCCAATCCGAGGACAGGAGCGCCTGTTTCAACGCTGCCGCGTCATAGGCGGGCGGGATAAAATTCTGGCCAAGGGCCTGCGTCTTGGCGCGCTCAGAACTGATTTTTTGGGCAAACTCCTCCAAAAGGTATTTCATCTCAGCCTCGGTGAGCAGTTTGTCAAATTTCACACCGATAAAATAATTGCTGCGCCACATCACGCGGGCTTTGCACACAACAGGGCCGATGGTGAGTTTGATTTTCTGGCGGTCGCGCAGTTCCAGCGTGGTTTCGAGTTTCGCGCCGATTTGGCTCAGATCGAGCACCTCACCGAAAACCGGCAGGATTCCATCGAAAATCACCACAGGCAGGGTGCAGGGATAGCGGGTGGCGCGGCGTTGCACGATGCCATAGCGCATCCACGCCCAAGAGGTGATGGCGGAGATGAAAGTGAAAATCCCAAGGGCAAAAGCGGCGTTTCCCGAGGGGCTTAGGGTCACAGGCGCGGCGACGGAGGGCGGGGCAACCGCAGGGCGGAATTCATCGAAATTTTCGGGGTCGAAGGTCAGGGCTGTAGGGGCGGAGGAGGCATGGTCTTCAGAGGCCACGACATCGACGATTTCTTTGATGCCCTCGCGAACACGACGCAGGAATGTTGATTTTTGCTTGCCATCGGCTTCGAGAAAATCCGGAGCATCGGGGTCGCATTCGGTTGCGGAGAGGAAATGTGACAAGCTTTGAGATTGTGACGAAAAGCGCGGGTCCGTGCCGTAGCGCTTGGCCATTTCGCCCCAATTGTCACGCTGTAGATCCAGCAAGTGGTGGCGTGAGGTGATGAAATCAAAAAGAGCTTGTTCGTTGGCGCCTAAGTCCGCCGCGTTGATTTGTTTGAGCAATTTGTCGCGCTCGTAACGGTCCATTTCAGTTCGGAAGATGCGGGCAGCTTGGAGTTCGTCGGCGGTCCCGAGGGATTTGATATAGGTGTTGGCGCTGTCATTGAGCGTATTCAACCAACTTTCCAGCCGGCAGGATGGTGCGGAAAAGGCGGATGTGGCGGCAAAAAACAGCGAGGCAAGGCCAAAGACTGCGATCCGGGCGAGGCCAGAGCGGAAAATCCAAAAAGTGCGTCTCAGATCAAAGGTCATGGGAAGGGCCACGCGTTTTGGTCTGTGATAACTGAAAAAGCGTCAAAATCTGGTTTACGCAACAGGAGCGCAGCACAGGTCAAAGGGGTATGGGGCGATTTTCCGGCTGCGGAAATGCGCCCGAGCACTGTCTCGGACTTCCATCAGCGGAAAAGGCCGTGTATTGAAGGGCTGATCAAAATGAGGGGGCCAGAATGCGCCGAGTAGTTGTCACAGGACTTGGGATGGTTTCGCCGCTGGCGTGCGGTGTTGAGGAAACATGGACGCGCCTGTTGGCGGGGGAATCGGCCGGGGGCACGATTCAGCGGTTTGACGCGAGCCATTTGGCCACCGATTACGCCTGTGAGGTGAAAATCGGCGATGGCACCAACGGGACGTTCAACCCCGAAGATTGGATGTCGAACAAAGAGCGCAAAAAGGTCGACGATTTCATCCTTTTTGGCATTGCGGCGGCTGAACAGGCGCTGACCGATGCAGGATGGAAGCCGGAAGACGAGGAAGATCGTCTGCGCACCGGTGTGTTGATTGGCTCGGGCATTGGCGGTCTGTCGTCGATTGCAGATGCGGCGGTTTTGCTGAAAGAAAAAGGCCCGCGGCGGATTTCGCCGTTCTTTATTCCGGGCTCTTTGATCAACCTGATCTCGGGCCAAGTGTCGATCCGCTACGGGTTTAAAGGCCCGAACCATTCGGTCGTGACCGCCTGTTCGACGGGCGCACATGCGATTGGCGATGCGGCGCGTCTCATTCAGTGGGGCGACGCGGAGGTGATGGTTGCGGGCGGTGCGGAAGCAGCAATTTGCGAATTGGGCATCGCGGGCTTTAACGCCTGTAAGGCGCTTTCGACCAAACGCTCCGATGATCCGGCAAAGGCGTCGCGGCCCTATGACGATGACCGTGACGGCTTTGTCATGGGCGAGGGCGCGGGCATTGTGGTGTTGGAAGAATATGAGCACGCCAAAGCGCGCGGCGCGAAGATTTATGCGGAGATCGTCGGCTATGGCCTGTCGGGCGATGCCTATCACATCACTGCACCGGCCTCCGATGGGGACGGCGGGTTCCGGGCGATGCAAGCGGCGCTGAACCGCGCCGGGCTTGAACCCAAAGACGTGGATTACATCAACGCCCACGGCACATCGACCATGGCGGATACGATTGAATTGGCGGCTGTGGAGCGGCTTTTGGGGGATGCGGCGGCGAAAACCACCATGTCCTCGACAAAATCCTCCATCGGCCACCTTTTGGGGGCTGCGGGGGCTGTTGAGGCGATTTTCTGTGTCCTGGCGATCCGCGATCAGGTGGCACCACCAACGATCAACCTTGAAAACCCGGCAGTGGAGCCGGTGTTGGATTTGGCGCCGAACGTGAAACGTGAGCGTGAGATCAATGTGGCGCTGTCCAACTCCTTTGGCTTTGGCGGCACCAATGCCTCGCTGGTGTTGAAGAAGGTGACAGATTGATGTGGAGGTCTATCGCCTCGAATGCGCTGACACTTTTGATTGTGGTGCTAATCGCGTTTGCGGGTGTGATTGCATGGGGCAAGCGGGAATATACAGCGGCGGGTCCGTTGGAGCAGGCGGTGTGTTTGCGCGTGCCCTCCGGGTCAACGATGCGCCGGGTGTCGGATGATCTGGCCTCAAAAGGCGCGATTTCATATCCGTCGATTTTCCGCATTGGCGCGGATTATTCCGACAAAGCGCAGCAGTTGAAAGCCGGGTCGTTTTTGGTGCCGGAAGGGGCGTCGATGGCGCAGATCACCGATTTGATTACCCGTGGCGGGGCTTCCACCTGTGGCACCGAAGTGGTGTACCGGATTGGGGTGAACCGCGCCCAGATGCAGGTGCGACAGTTGGATCCGGCGACCTCGGCCTATGTTGAAACGGTTGAGTTTCAGCCGGGCGAAGAGGGCGTTGCGACGCCTGAGGCCTATACCAAGGTGCGTGGTGAGGCGGACACACGGTATCGCGTGTTGGTGGCCGAGGGGACGACGGTGTGGCGCGTGGTGGAGAGCCTGAAACAGGCGGATTTCCTCAGCGGCAGCGTTGAGGGTGAGGAGATGCCGAAAGAGGGCATGTTGGCTCCTGACAGCTATGAGGTGCGTGCGGACTCTGACGTGGATGAGTTGATCGCGCGGATGCAAGAGTCGCAGCAGATGCGGATTGATACGATCTGGGCGCAGCGCACCGAGGGTCTGCCGTTTGAGACGCCGGAAGACATGCTGACGCTGGCGTCGATCATCGAGAAAGAGACCGGCGTGGCGGAAGAGCGGCGTCAGGTGGCGTCTGTGTTTGAGAACCGTTTGAAACGTGGCATGCGGTTGCAGACCGATCCGACGGTGATTTACGGCGTGACCAATGGAGTCGGTGTTTTGGGGCGTGGTTTGCGGCAATCTGAGTTGCAATCTGACAGCCCCTATAACACCTATGTGGTCGAGGGCTTGCCGCCGGGACCGATTGCCAATCCGGGGTTTGCCTCTTTGGAGGCCGCTGTGAACCCGGATGCCACGCCCTATCTGTTCTTTGTGGCGGATGGTACAGGCGGGCATGCCTTTGCCGAGACCTTGGCCGAACACAACGCCAATGTTGTGAAATGGCGCGAGATCGAGGCACAAAGAGCGAGTCAGTAAGTCATTAAAGCGCCATGCCACAAACCTGAAACACGGGTTTATGGCGTGGCGCTTTAATATAATTTAGAGAAGGGCGCGTTCATTGCGCCTTTTTTCGTTTTGAGGGACCGAGTGTAAAAACATTGGCGGTAAGCCGGACGTCGTAAGGATCTTTCATCTTCGCTCCTATGTGCGCGGTGATGTTTGATTACGCGTTTGTTTTCAGAGGGAAAGGCGTGGGAACGCAAAAGGTTAATGGTGCGGAAATTCGAGAGTTCTGTTGGTTAACTTATTGAAAGTATTAAATAACTTGACGTGAGAACGATTTTATGGCAGCCTTATGGCATGCTAGAAGACGTGGGTGAAGCGGCCAAAGTGGGTGCCTGAGGGGGCGCGCGCGATGGGCCGCTTTTTCTTTGGGGTGATCCCGCGGGACCGTCCATATCAAAGCGCTCGCCTCTCTCGTGCGGAGATTCAATGCATGAGAGGCAGATCCTATGAAAGTAGAGACTTCATCTGTGGGGGATGACCGCAATCGCGACAGTCTGGTCGAGATTGCAAATGAGAGCGTGGTCCGGGCGATCCGGGCCATTCACGATGCCATTGACGGCGTGCGTGCCGGAGATCCGAAATCGGCGAGCGAGATCGCCAAACATATGGCGGATCTGAACAAAGCGCTGAATATTTCGTTTGAGGAAAGGAAGCGTCTCGATGACCACAAACGCAAAACCGGAGAGCTTGGGGGCGGAGAACTTGATCTTGACGCAGCCCGATCTCAGATCCTTGATGGCCTGGGTCGCCTCAGAGCCGCGAGAGGTTCAGGGCCAATTTCTCAATGATCTCGATGAGGGGGCGCTTTTGGCGCTCCCTTTTTTGTTTGAGGCCTGGGCATTGGATCACCAATTGCCGCCCGAGGGCGATTGGCGCACGTGGGTGATTTTGGGCGGACGCGGTGCGGGCAAGACACGGGCCGGGTCCGAATGGGTGCGCGCGATGGTGGAAGGATCGCGGGCCTGTGATCCGGGGTGGGCCAAACGCGTGGCCTTGGTCGGCGAGACCTATGATCAGGCGCGCGAGGTGATGGTGTTTGGCGACAGCGGTATTTTGGCCTGTAGCCCGCCGGATCGGCGTCCGAAATGGGTGGCAACGCGGCGCACGCTGGTGTGGCCCAATGGGGCGGAGGCGACGGTGTTTTCAGGCAATGATCCGGAGGCATTGCGGGGGCCGCAGTTTGATGCGGCCTGGATCGACGAATTGGCGAAATGGAAAAAGCCGCAAGAGGCGTGGGACATGCTGCAGTTCGGCCTGCGGTTGGGCGATGATCCGCGCGCGGTGGTGACAACGACGCCGCGCAACATCGCGATTTTGAAAACGCTGTTGCAACGGTCCTCGACAGTCTCGACCCATGCGACGACAGAGGCGAATGCAGCGAATTTGGCGGCGTCGTTCCTCGAAGAGGTGAAAACACGCTATGCGGGGACACGATTGGGGCGGCAGGAACTGGACGGCGTATTGATCGACGAGGAAGAGGGCGCGCTGTGGTCTTTGGCCCGGCTTGAAGAGATGCGCGCGGGCGATTTGCCGGAGTTTGACCGGATCGTCGTGGCGGTGGACCCGCCGGTGACCGGCCATGCGGGATCGGACGAATGCGGGATCGTCGTGGTGGGTGCCGTGACCCAAGGCGCGCCACAGAATTGGCGGGCCTATGTGTTGGAGGACGCGACGGTGTCGGCGTCGTCCCCGACCGTGTGGGCCAAGGCGGCGATTGATGCGTTGGCGCGCTGGGAGGGTGACAAGATCGTGGCGGAGGTAAACCAAGGCGGCGATTTGGTCGAGACCGTGTTGCGGCAGATTGATCCGATGGTGCCGTATAAATCGGTGCGCGCGACGCGGGGCAAGGCCGCGCGGGCGGAGCCTGTGGCGGCTTTGTATGATCAGGGCCGGGTCAGGCATGTTTGGGGCGGGTTGGACGCGCTGGAAGACCAGATGATCAAGATGACGGCACAAGGGTTTCAAGCGCCCGGAAGCCCGGACCGTTTGGATGCGCTGGTCTGGGCGGTGCATGAGTTGATGATTGTGCCTGCGGCGGGGCATTTGCGGCCACGGATACGGACGCTTGGTTAGGTGTTGCGTGTCACGCGGAGCAGCGCGCGGCCTGCTTAGAACTTCTTTTACCCTGTCGTTTAGAACGTTTTTACCGAAGGCGCAGTGATGGACACATCAAGGGTCCTGAGGGGCGGGAGAGCCCGCAAGAGGTCTCGGGGAGGCGCGGGCGCCACGACAGGTTTGGTGAGGTTGAAAGATCCCATCATGCTCCCTTTCCGGGCCTCGTGTGCGTCAGGTGGATCGGGGCAGGTGCCCGGATGCGCCAATGCCACGAGGCCGAAACAGTCGAGAGTAACAGCCAAGGCTTGGCGGGGTTCTTTGCGGGCCGCGCACAGTGGAGGCATGGATGCCACAGCGGCATCGCCGGACAAGAGATGAGGAGAGACACGGATATGGTGTTTGACTTTCTGAAGCGGGGCGCACCCGAGATGCCCGAGATGAAGGCCTCGGCGACCGGGCCGGTTGTGGCGTCGGTTTCCGGCGTGGGCCGCGTGGCCTGGAGCCCGCGCGATACGGTGACGTTGACGCGGGTGGGGTTTATCGGCAATCCGGTTGGGTTTCGCTCGGTCAAATTGATTGCGGAAGCGGCGGCGGCATTGCCTTTGGTGATGCAGGATGCAGAGGCGCGGTATGACGTGCATCCGCTTTTGTCGGTGATTTCGCGTCCCAATCCGGCACAGGGCCGGGCGGAATTGTTTGAGGCGCTCTATGCCCAGCTTTTGCTGTCGGGCAACGCTTACCTTGAGGCGGTTGGCGACTGGGGCACGGCACCGCAGGAGTTGCATGTGTTGCGCTCGGATCGGATGAACCTTGTGCCCGGTGCGGATGGTTGGCCAGTTGCCTATGAATATGCGGTGGGCGGGCGCAAGCACCGGTTTGACGTGATCGACGGGCATTCCTCGATTTGTCACATCAAGACCTTTCACCCGGCGGATGATCATTACGGGCTGTCCCCGATCCAGGCGGCGGCGACGGCGATTGATGTGCATAATTCGGCCTCGCGTTGGTCGAAAAGCCTTTTGGACAATGCGGCACGGCCTTCGGGCGCTATTGTGTACAAGGGCATGGATGGTCAGGCGTCGATGGGGGCGGATCAATATGATCGGTTGCTCAGCGAGATGGAGAGCCATCATCAGGGCGCGCGCAATGCGGGTCGGCCAATGTTGTTGGAAGGGGGGCTTGATTGGAAACCGATGGGGTTCAGCCCCTCCGACATGGAATTTCAAAAGACCAAAGAGGCCGCGGGACGCGAGATCGCCCTGGCCTTTGGGGTGCCGCCGATGCTTTTGGGCATCCCCGGTGACATGACCTATTCGAATTACCAAGAGGCGAACCGGGCGTTTTATCGTCTGACGGTGCTGCCGATGGTGAGCAAGGTGACGGCGGCGATCGGGCATTGGTTGTCTGAGCGCACGGGGGAGGCGATTGAGCTGAAACCCGACCTTGATCAGGTCTCCGCGCTGTCGAGTGAACGCGACGCGCAATGGAACCGGGTGGCGAGTGCCGATTTCCTCACACCCGAAGAGAAGCGCGCGATGTTGGGTCTGCCGCCCTTGGCTGCGGAATCCGCTTCACCAAAGGCTGAGGATCAGGCCCAAGAAGATGAGGGGAACTGAGATGAACAAGGAGTTTCAAGGCGGTCTTGAGCACAAGTTTAGCCGGTTGGGCGAAGATATTGTGGTGACGGATGGGGTCGAGATCGAAGGCTATGCCTCGTTCTTTGGGCTGACAGATCAAGGCGGCGATGTCGTTTTGAAAGGGGCCTATGCCACGTCTCTCAAAACGCTGAAATCGAAGGGTCGTTCGGTGAAGATGCTGTGGCAGCATGATCCGAGCCAGCCCATCGGCATTTGGGACGAGGTGCGTGAAGACGCGCGCGGGCTCTATGTCAAGGGACGCCTGCTGACCGACGTTGCAAGAGGTC
The DNA here is from genome assembly GCF_000299875.1 of Celeribacter baekdonensis B30. Classification (GTDB taxonomy): domain Bacteria; phylum Pseudomonadota; class Alphaproteobacteria; order Rhodobacterales; family Rhodobacteraceae; genus Celeribacter; species Celeribacter baekdonensis_A. The sequence goes on along the minus strand of NZ_AMRK01000003.1, from coordinate 275,992 downwards.
GCGAAGCGGTGGCGCTGATCGAGGCGGGGGCGATTGACGGGTTGTCGATCGGATACCGCACCGTGAAGGCGCAAAAGGACGCGAAAGGCGCGCGCCTTTTGTCCGAACTGGAACTTTGGGAGGTGTCTTTGGTGACATTTCCGATGCTTCCCGAAGCGCGGTTGAGCACGGAGGCAAAGGGGGATGACCCGTATGCGACCGAGACGATGCTGCGTGACCTTGCGGACGCTTTTACCAGAGCCCGCAAGCAGCTGGCCAGCGAGAGCTAACGCCAGCGCAGTCACCCGCGATACCCAACACAACAACGAAGGATTGTTTGGATGAGCAAAACCGAGATGAAGGCCCAAGGCGGCTTTCAGGCCGGGACCGGTATGTCCGAGACCTCGGCCTATAAGGGGGGCCAGTTTGGTGCCCAAACCGGGGCCCATATTGGGACCGGACCGGCCACCGAGGTGAAGACCGCGTTGGCCGAATTCGTAAGTGATCTCAAAGACTTTCAAATCGAAATCAAATCTAAACTTCAAGAACAGGAAGAGCGACTGACCATGCTTGATCGTAAATCCCACACCTTTGGCCGTCCGGCCCTGTCCGCAGCGCGTGATGTGGACATGTCCCACAAATCGGCTTTTGTGACCTATGTGCGCAACGGCGACGATGACGCGTTGCGTGGCGTCGAACTCGAAGGCAAATCCATGTCCACCGCCATCAATGGCGACGGTGGCTATCTTGTGGACCCGCAGACCTCTGACGTGATCAAATCGGTGCTGAAATCCACCGCGTCTATCCGGTCCATCGCGACTGTGGTGAATGTCGAAGCGACCTCTTATGACGTGCTGATCGACACCACGGATATTGGCTCGGGTTGGATCACGGAAACTGGCGCCGTGGGTGAAACTTCCACGCCGACCATCGACCGTATTTCGATCCCACTGTTTGAGCTGTCGGCTTTGCCGAAGGCCTCTCAACGTCTGTTGGACGACTCTGCGTTTGACATTGACGCGTGGCTTGCCGGTCGCATTGCCGACAAATTCGCCAGTGCTGAGGCGTCTGCCTTTATCAACGGTGATGGCGTTGATAAACCGACCGGCTTTTTGGCGCACGCACAAGTGGCCAATGACAGCTGGGCTTGGGGCAGCCTTGGCTATGTCGCCACCGGCACCGATGGCGCGTTTGATGCGGCCAATCCGGCGGATGCGATTGTGGAGCTGGTCTATGCGCTGGGTGCACAGTACCGCGCCAACGGCACCTTTGTGATGAACTCGAAAACTGCGGGCCAAGTGCGCAAGCTCAAAGATGCGGATGGCCGTTTCTTGTGGTCAGACAGTCTTGCAGCGGGTGAGCCGGCGCGTTTGATGGGCTACCCGGTTTTGATCGCGGAAGACATGTCGGACATCGCCTCTGATGCGGCTGCAATTGCCTTTGGTGATTTTGCCTCGGGGTACACCGTTGCCGAACGCCCGGACGTGCGCATCCTGCGCGATCCGTTCTCGGCCAAGCCGCATGTGCTGTTCTATGCCACCAAGCGCGTGGGCGGTGACGTGTCTGACTTTGCAGCGATCAAACTGCTGAAGTTCTCGGTCTCCTAAGATCGTTTGAAGACGTGCCCATGGCCGCACCGCATCGGTGAGGTCATGGGCAATGGATGCGCGCCCCATAAAGCCCGTGTTGTCTAGCTGCTCCCCCTCCGTCCGAGCAACAAGGGGGGACGCGCATCCATACTCACTGCAACCAGGGGGACCCGGAAACGGAGATGTACCATGATGTTAATGGAGCAGACCCAGGTGCCAAGCGCGGCATTGCCGGTCGCTGAATTCAAAGATCATTTGAGACTGGGCACCGGGTTCGGCGATGATGGGGTTCAGGACGGGGTCCTTGAGACGTTCCTACGGGCGGCGATGGCGGCTGTCGAGGCGCGGACCAACAAGGTTCTGATCATTCGCGACTACACCTATACGCTGTCGGCGTGGCGTGATCTTGGCGCGCAGGGGCTTCCTGTCGCTCCGGTCCGTGCGATCACTGCTTTTGTGATTACGGATCGTTTGGGCGCGGAAACTACGATTGACCCAGCCAAATATGTGCTGGAGCAGGATATGCACCGCCCCCGGCTTGTCTCGACAGGGTTCGTGTTGCCGCAAATCCCGGTCGCCGGACAAGCGCGGATTGAATTTACGGCCGGGTTTGCAAATGCTTGGGGCGATTTGCCCGCAGATATTGCGCAGGCCGTGATGCTTTTGGCGTCGCATTATTACGAACACCGCCATGAGACGGCGGTGGGTGAGGCAACGATGCCTTTTGGCGTGAATGCCCTGCTTGAGCGCTATCGCAACCTGCGTCTGTTTGGAGGGCGTTTGTGATGGCAGACGTCGTTCACCTTAATCGCAAACTCGTTTTGGAGGAGGCCAACCGGGTCTCCGACGGGGCGGGTGGTTATGTTGAGACCTGGGCACAGGTTGGCACGCTCTGGGCGTCCATTCAGTCGGGAACAGGGTCTGAGACCTCAGAGGATTTTCTAACCGTGAGCCGAGTGCCGATGAAGATCATCGTACGGGGCGCCCCGGTTGGATCGCCCCGACGTCCGAAACCCGATCAACGCTTTGTCGAAGGCGGGCGGATGTTTCGCATCCTGTCCGTGACGGAGCTTGATCCGCAGGGGCATTACCTGACCTGCAATGCGCGTGAGGAGGTGGCGTCATGAGTTACGGTGTTGCGGCAGCTTTGCAGACAGCGGTGTATCAGGCGCTTGTAGCCGATGCGACGCTGACGGGGATGGTGGGCAGCGCGATTTACGATGCGGCCCCGACCGGCACCTTGCCCTCTTTGTATGTGAGCCTTGGCCCGGAGGACGTGACAGATGCGTCTGACAAAACCGGAGCGGGGGCGCGCCACGAGTTCACGGTGTCCGTGGTGGCGGATACGGCGGGTTTTTTGACGGCAAAACAGGTGGCCACGGCCATTTCCGACGTGCTTGTCGATGCGGATCTTGCGTTGAGCCGCGGTGTGCTCGTTGGGCTCTATTTCGTGTCGGCCAAGGCCCGGCGCGTTCAGGACAGTGATGTGCGCAGGATTGATTTGAAATTCCGCGCGCGTGTTGAAGACAACTGATTATTCCAAGACGGAGTACACGACCATGGCTGCTCAAAACGGCAAAGACCTTCTCATTAAGCTGGATATGACTGGCTCCGGCTCTTTCGAAACCATTGCGGGGCTGCGGGCGACGCGGATTTCATTCAACGCAGAAAGCGTGGATGTGACCTCGCTGGAAAGTTCCGGCGGTTGGCGAGAACTCCTCGGTGGTGCCGGGGTGAAGAGTGCCACGATTTCGGGTTCTGGTGTGTTTAAGGACCAAAGCACGGATGAACGCGCACGCCAGATTTTCTTTGACGGTGAAGTGCCCAATTTTCAGGTGATCATCCCGAATTTTGGCGTTGTCGAAGGGGCGTTTCAACTGACCTCTATCGAATACGCCGGCTCTTACAATGGCGAGGCCACCTATGAGCTGGCGATGTCATCGGCGGGTCAACTGACCTTTACGGCGGTGTAAGTCATGGCGAACCCCTTTCAAGGTGAAGTGGCGCTGACGCTCGATGGTGAACGTCATGTTCTGAAGCTCACGCTTGGGGCGTTGGCGGAACTCGAGGCGGGTCTGCAGACGGACACGTTGGTGGAGTTGGTCGAGCGCTATGAGGCGGGTCGGTTTTCGTCCGCGGATGTGCTGCGTGTTGTTGTGGCGGGCCTGCGCGGCGGCGGCTGGAAGGGGCGCTATGACGACATTCTGACGGCAGAGATCGAAGGTGGGCCGCTTGAGGCGGCGCGGGTTGGCGCAGAGCTGATCACGCGGGCCTTTATGGTGCCTGGATGAGGGGGGGCAAATGAGCCTGATGACAGATAAGGGGGGGGTCGATTGGCCCGCGCTGATGCGGATCGGCATCCGGGGGCTTGGGTTGAAACCCGATGAGTTCTGGCGGCTGACGCCTGCCGAACTGTTGCTGATGTTGGGCACAGGAAGCAGCACCGCACCGATGGGCCGCACCCGGCTCGATGAATTGGCCAAAGCCTTCCCCGACGAAGGCGCAATGAAAGGGCAAGACGATGGCTGAGATCAACGGCACAGATGTAAATGGCCTTGACGCCTTTGAAGACAAGGTCACGCAGATGGAAAGCGCCATTGGCGGTGCCGAGGCGATGGCGGCGGCATTCAACCAAGAGATGGTTCGGCTTCAGGCAACGGTGGCCGAGACTCAGCGTGAGGTGTCCGCACTTGAGCGCGGGATTTCCCGAGGCTTGAAAAAGGCGATTGATGGCTTGGTGTTTGATGGCGACACGCTGGCACAGGCGCTCAAGGGCGTTGGCACGTCGATGTTGGATGCGGCTTACAATGCGGCATTGAAGCCCGTGACGAGCCATGTGGGTTCGGTGCTGGGCTCCGGGCTTGAGAGTATCATTCGGGGCCTAATGCCGTTTGAAAAGGGCGAGGCTTTTGCACAGGGCAATGTGATGCCCTTTGCCAAGGGCGGCGTTGTGTCCAGCCCGACTTATTTCCCGATGCGCGGCGGCACGGGTCTTATGGGCGAAGCGGGAGCGGAGGCGATCATGCCACTGACGCGCGGGGCCAATGGTAAATTGGGCGTTCAGGCATCAGGGTCAAGCAGCCCAGTCAATGTCACGATGAATATCACCACGCCGGATGTCGAAGGTTTTCGGCGCAGTCAAAGCCAAGTGGCGGCGCAGCTCAGCCGTGCGCTGGGCCGTGGTCAACGCAATCAATAACGCAATACGGGCCGGGACCGGCCTCAACCGCCATTCGAATGGAGGGGAACACCTATGGGTTTTCATGATGTGAGATTTCCGGCGAACCTGAGCTTTGGGTCCGTTGGGGGACCAGAACGGCGCACCGATGTTGTGACGTTGGCAAACGGCTTTGAAGAACGCAACACCCCATGGGCACACTCCCGTCGGCGGTACGACGCGGGGCTTGGGATGCGGTCCTTGGATGATATCGAATTGCTCATCGCGTTTTTTGAGGCGCGGCAAGGGCAACTCTACGGGTTTCGATGGAAAGACTGGTCGGATTACAAGACATGTCGGGCCTCTGCGGCCGTCGGATTTGAGGATCAGATTGTCGCCTATGGCGATGGCGAAACCACGCAATTCCAACTCACCAAGAGCTATCAGTCAGGGGACGCGGTTTATGTCCGTCCGCTGAAGAAGCCGGTGTTGGGAACGGTTAAAGCGGGTGTGCAAGGTCAGGAGCTTTTTGAAGCGATTGATTGGGAGGTAGATACCTTGACGGGGATCATTACCTTTACCACTCCGCCAGCGGAGAACGCGGTCGTGAGTGCCGGGTATGAGTTTGACGTGCCTGTACGGTTCGACACCAACCGGATCGCGACCTCTGTGGCGTCATTTCAGGCCGGAGAAGTGCCCAATGTGCCGATTGTGGAGGTGCGAGTCTGATGGCTTTTCCAGAAAATTTGCAAACACATTTGGCCAGTGGGACGACGACGCTGTGTCGCGCTTGGGTGCTGGTGCGTCGCGATGGTGAGACCTATGGATTTACCGATCATGACAATGATCTGAGTTTCGACGGGTTTGTTTTTAAAGCGGATACGGGTCTTACGGCCAATGCGCTTGAGCAATCCACGGGTCTGTCGGTTGACAACACTGAGGCGCTGGGCGCGTTGAGTTCGGCCTCGGTACAAGAAAGTGACATTCGGGCTGGGCGCTTTGATGGCGCTCTGGTGCGCTCTTGGCTTGTGAACTGGGCCGACGTGGATCAGCGTGTGCTGTTGTTTAAAGGGACATTTGGCGAGATTACACGGGTGTCCGGCGGTTTTCGTGCGGAACTACGGGGTTTGACCGAAGAGCTCAACCAGCCACAAGGGCGGGTCTATCAACCCGGTTGTTCGGCGGTTTTGGGCGCAGAAGGCTGTGGGTTTAACCTCAATCAGCCGGGGTATTTTGCCGAAGTTGCGGTAGAACGCGTTGAAAAAGGGAAGTTATTTTCGTTTTCTACGTTCGAGGGATTTGATGACCGTTGGTTTGAACGCGGGCGTTTGAGTGTTCAAACGGGTGCTGCCGCGAACCTTGTGGGGGTGATCAAAAATGATCGCCTGTCGGCGGATGGGCGGACAATCGAACTCTGGGAAGAGCTCAGAGCCGAGGTCGCGCCCGGAGACCTCATTCGGATTGAGGCAGGATGTGATCGGCGCGCGGCGACATGTCGGTTGAAGTTTGACAACTTTCTAAACTTTCGCGGGTTTCCGCATATTCCGGGCGAAGACTGGCTGGCCAGCTATCCGATCCAAGGCAAAACCAACGATGGTGGCAGCCGCAGGTCGATTTTTGGTGACCCAAGCACTCCGGTTTTTGGGGGCTAGAATGATGGATATGACGATTGCAGATCGTGCCCGTAGCTGGCTTGGAACGCCCTATCGGCATCAGGCCTCTTGCAAAGGGGCGGGGACGGATTGTCTTGGGCTATTGCGTGGAATTTGGCGCGAGGTCTATGGCGAAGAGCCTGAAATGATCCCGCCCTACACGAAAGATTGGAGTGAGCCGCAGAACGAAGAGCGGCTTTTGGATGCAGCTCAACAGCACCTCATTGCCAAGCCGGTGAGCGAGATGGCCGCAGGTGATGTGCTTTTGTTTCGAATGCGCGATGGAGCGGTGGCCAAGCATCTTGGCATCGTCGGAAGGGTGGGCGAAAGCCCCTCATTCATTCATGCCTATTCCGGTCACGGCGTCGTTGAGAATGCTCTGAGCACACCATGGCGCAGGCGTGTTGTGGCCTGTTTTGCATTCCCACTTAAGGGAGATAAGTAATGGCAACTATTGTACTTTCAGCCGCAGGCGCGGCGATTGGGGCCTCCGTTGGCGGAGGTGTATTGGGCTTGTCTTCTGTGGTCATTGGTCGTGCGATCGGGGCCACACTTGGGCGTGCGATTGACCAGCGACTTATGGGCGCGGGAAGCCAGACCGTGGAAACCGGTCGGGTGGAACGGTTCCGTCTGACGGGTGCCTCCGAGGGAGCGCCTGTTGCGCAGATTTACGGGCGAATGCGCGTAGGTGGACAGGTGATTTGGGCGACCGAATTTCAGGAGAATGTTGCCACATCGGGCGGTGGGGGCAAAGGGACTCCAAGCGCTCCGACAGTCAAGCAGTATAGCTATTCGGTGTCTTTGGCGGTTGCCCTATGTGAAGGTGAAATTTCTCGTGTGGGCCGGGTCTGGGCCGATGGCACTGAGATTGATGTCAGCACGTTGAATATGCGCGTTTACGCAGGTACGGAAAATCAGTTGCCAGATCCCAAGATGGAAGCGGTGGAAGGGACGGGCGACGTGCCCGCATATCGCGGCATTGCTTATGTTGTGCTTGAAGACGTTGATTTGACGCCATTTGGCAACCGGGTGCCGCAGTTTACGTTTGAGGTGATGCGTCCAGATCAGGCCGAGGGGCAAAAGAGCGATTTGACCCATTTGATCGAAGCCGTCGCGATGATCCCTGGGACGGGGGAATACGCGTTGGCGACGACGCCTGTGTATTTGCAAGGCGGCGCGGGGGATGTCTCAGCGTCCAACGTCAATTCCGCCTCAGGTCAACCCGATTTCACAACCTCTTTGACGGCAATGTCGCAGGAGTTGAAATCCTGTCGATCGACGTCGCTTGTGGTGTCTTGGTTCGGGGATGATTTGCGCTGCGGATTCTGTCAACTACAGCCGAAGGTAGAGCAAGCGGAGGCGGATGCGTCGAACATGCCATGGTCTGTGTCTGGGGTGTCGCGTGGCTCTGCAAGCCTCGTGCCGCGTGATGCTGATGATCGGTCTGTATATGGCGGGACGCCGACAGACCAGTCCGTGGTTCAGGCCATTCATGCGCTGCATGATGCGGGGCAGGAGGTTGTGTTTTATCCATTTATTCTGATGGATCAGCTTTCAGGCAATGGCTTGGTTGATCCGTGGACGGGAGAGCTTGAACAGCCGACACTGCCTTGGCGGGGGCGCATTACCACGTCTTTGGCTCCCGGCATTTTGGGGACCACAGATGGCACTGCCTCCGCAGATGCCGAGGTTGCCGCCTTTTTGGGGACCGCACAGGCAACGGATTTTACAGCCTCCGGATCAACCGTGTCTTACACGGGGCCAGCCGAGTTTTCGTATCGTCGGATGATCCTGCATTACGCTCATCTGTGTGCGCTGGCAGGTGGGGTTGAGGCATTTTGTATCGGCTCAGAGATGCGGTCTCTGACGCGTATTCGTGGTGCGGCTGGTTTCCCTGCCGTTGACGCCTTGGTCCAGCTTGCCGCAGACGTGCGCGGTATCCTTGGAACACAATGTAAGATTGGCTATGCGGCGGATTGGTCTGAATATTTCGGTCATCAAGCGGAGGGTAATCTTTATTACAATCTTGATCCTCTTTGGGCCGATGCAAACATCGACTTTATCGGGATCGACAATTATATGCCGCTGTCGGATTGGCGCGATGGCGACGATCATGCTGACGCGGGTTATGGAGCGATCTATAACCTCGAGTATCTCAAAGCCAACATTGAAGGCGGTGAGGGGTATGATTGGTATTATGCGTTTGACGAGCACGACAAGGCACAGATCCGCACCCCGATTGTAGATGGCACTTACGGTGAAGATTGGGTCTGGCGCTACAAAGACATTCGGGGCTGGTGGCAGAACGATCATCACGAACGGGTCGGCGGTGTGCGCAATGAGACATCCACGGCCTGGGTGCCTGGGTCCAAGCCGATTTGGTTTACTGAAATGGGCTGTGCCGCGATTGATAAGGCGACCAATCAACCCAACAAGTTTTTGGATGCTAAATCGTCGGAAAGCGCACTCCCAAAGTACTCTTCCGGGGGGCGAGATGATTTCATTCAGCTTCAGTATGTCCGGGCGATGACGGAATACTGGAAAGATGAGAGCCATAACCCGATGTCAGACATTTATGGTGGCCCAATGATCGACATGAGCCGGGCCCATGTTTGGGCTTGGGACGGACGACCATATCCGGCTTTTCCGGCTGTCGCCTCCGTTTGGAGTGATGGTGACAATTACGCCAGAGGACATTGGTTGAACGGTCGCAGCACGTCGCGATCTTTGGCTGATGTTGTTACAGAAATCTGTGCGCGTTCAGGTGTTTATGAACTTGACGTGAGTGAGCTATGGGGCGTTTTGCGTGGCTATAGCGTCAGCGACATCTCGGGGGCCCGCTCTGCGTTGCAGCCGCTTATGTTGGCCTTTGGCTTTGAGGCCATCGAACGCGAAGGTCGGCTGATTTTCCGATCTCGCGATGGCAAAGCAAAGGTCGCGCTGAGCGAAGATCAAATGGCGGTCTCCGATGAGTTGGACGGGGTTCTGGAACGGACCCGTGCCCCAGAAGCGGAAGTGGCGGGACGGGTTAAGCTGACCTTTGTCGATGCGGACGGGGATTATGCTGCCCGCGCCGAAGAGGCTATGTTTCCGGATGAGCAAAGCCGGCTTGTGTCCCAATCTGAATTGCCTTTGGCTCTCACGCGCTCAGAGGGGCGGCAGGTTGTGGAACGATGGTTGGCAGAATCGCGGGTGGCGCGAGATACGGCCCGATTTTCGCTCCCTCCATCGCTGTTTTCTTATGGGGCTGGTGATGTGATCACCGTGACCACGGAGGACGGCGCGTTGCGGTATCGGGTCGATCATGCCACATTTGGTGATCTACAACAGATCGAAGCGGTGCGGGTCGAGCAAGAAATCTATGTGCCCTCTGATGCGGTTGAAGACATCATTGAGGCCAAGCCGTTTGCGGCCCCTGTGCCGGTCTATCCGTTGTTCTTGGATCTTCCGCTTTTGACCGGGGATGAAACGCCTCATGCGCCGCATGTTGCGGTCACGGCAAACCCCTGGCCGGGGTCTGCAGCGGTCTATGGCTCTGCATCAGACAGTGGCTATGAGTTGAACACGTTATTGCCAACTTGGGCCACCATTGGTGTGACGCAAACGGCGCTTGAGAGTGCGGAGCCTGCGGTTTGGGATCGGGGGGCGGCTTTGCGGGTCAAGCTGACCAAAGGAGAGCTGGCCTCGGTCGGCCTCATTGATGTTCTGAATGGTGCCAATGTCGCCGCGATTGGCGATGGATCGTCTGGCAATTGGGAAGTGTTCCAGTTTGCCACTGCAGAATTGGTTGCGCCGCAAACCTACGATCTGTCGTTGCGCTTGCGTGGACAGGTGGGGACCGATGGATTGATGGCAAGCTGGCCTGCAGGATCTCGCTTTGTCCTGTTGAACTCGGCGCTTCGACAAATCGACATTGCCCAATCGGCTCGTGGCCTCGCGCGTCATTACCGCATAGGCCCGTCACAACGCGGCTATGACGATCCAAGCTATCAGCATTTGGTCGAAGCCTTCGATGGGATCGGCCTGCGCCCCTACGCTCCGGCGCATCTCAAAGCCCAGATGGCCCTCTCGGGCGACACAGAACTGACTTGGGTGCGGCGCACACGGATCGACGGGGACAGTTGGCAATCGGTCGACGTGCCGCTTGGCGAGGCCTCCGAGCTTTATGTTGTGCGGGTCGTTCAGGGCGGGTCCATTCTGCGCGCAAGCGTCGTGGCGGCCCCAAATTGGAGCTACTCCGTTAGCCAGAAAACCAGCGACGGCGTGACCGGCGCGTATGAAATCCATGTTGCCCAGATGTCTGAGAGTTTCGGACCGGGCCTCTTTCAAAGGATTGAGATCAATGAGTGACACATCCCGCTTTGAATTGCCGCTGCTGCAAGCGTCACAAGCGCAAAAACATGTAACCGTAAACGAGGCGCTGACCCGGATCGACGGGTTGCTGCAACTCACGCTCCAATCGGTCACCCTCAACACACCACCGCTGACCCCGCAAGAAGGGGAGGCCTACGGGGTGGGGGCGGCTGCTGTGAATGAGTGGGCTGGGCAGGAGGGCGCGATTGCGCTTTACGTTAACGGCGGCTGGGCTTTTGTACCCGCCAGCTTGGGGATGCGGGCCTATGTTGCCGATCAAAACGGTTGGGCGGGGCACGATGGGGCCGGTTGGGTGCTCGGGATGCAGACTCTTTCCGCGCATGGGGCGGGGATGATCTCAAAGGTGATTGAGGTAGATCATGTGCTCTCTGCCGGGCCGACGTCCAATGCCGCCTACGCTATTCCGGGGCAATCCGTTGTGTACGGCGTCACCGGCCGTGTACTGGCCGATATTACGGGGTCGGGCCTCTCTGGGTTCTCTTTGGGTGTTTCCGGGTCCACCAACCGCTATGGTTCCGGCCTGTCGCCCGCTCAAGGCAGTTGGTTGCGTGGCCTAACTGGGACACCTTTGACCTATTATTCCAGTGAAGATCTTATCCTCACGGCTGAAGGCGGGGATTTCACGTCTGGAACGCTCCGTCTGGCCATCCACTGTTTGCAGTTCACGCTGCCCTCTGAATAATTTATCTCTCAACACATTCTATACCCCGTGCCGTTCCCGGCGCGGGGCTTTTTGTGTTTGCGCACCTCAAATTCACATTGTTTCCCTCGATCGCACTCTTGCTCTTTTGAAATCAGGCCTATCTATAGTAAGCTCTCTCAAAAGAGGAAAAGCGCATGGCCAAAACACGCACTCACCTGTCCAAACTCGACCCGGTTTGGACCCAAATCGTTTCCGAGGCCCGTCAGGCCGTGGATGCTGAGCCCCTGTTGGGCGGGATGGTGCATGCCTGTATCCTTCACCATGAAACCCTTGAGGCCGCTTTAGCCTATCGCATCGCGCAAAAAATGGCCTCTGCGGAAATGTCAGAACAGCTTATTCGCGAAATCGCCGATGCCGCCTATGCCGCAGACCCGTCCTTGGCCGAATCCGCACGTGCCGATATTTCCGCCGTTTATGAGCGCGACCCGGCGTGTCACCGCTACATCCAACCTTTGCTTTATTTCAAAGGGTTCCAAGCCATTCAGGCTCACCGCGTCGCCAATTGGCTCTGGCGCGAAGGTCGTCGTGATCTGGCCTATTTCTTCCAAATGCGCATGTCGGAGCAATTCTCCGTCGACATCCACCCCGCTTGCCGGATCGGCAAGGGTCTGTTCCTTGATCACGCCCATTCTCTGGTCTTTGGCGAAACTGCCGTCATTGGTGACAATGTCTCGATCCTGCATGACGTGACCTTGGGTGGCACTGGCAAAGAGGACGAAGACCGTCATCCGAAAATTGGTGATGGCGTCCTGATCGGGGCTGGGGCCAAGGTGCTTGGCAATATCAAAATCGGCTGCTGCTCGCGCATCGCTGCCGGTTCCGTTGTCTTGGCCAACGTGCCACCCGCCACCACGGTTGCGGGCGTTCCGGCCAAAGTTGTGGGCGAGGCGGGCTGTTCGCAACCCTCGGTGTCGATGAACCAACTCATCGGCGCGCGCGATAAATAAATTTTATTCAATCCATAATAAAAATGCCCCACTGGACATGTCCGGCGGGGCGTTTTTGTATGCCATTAAGGTGTCGTAAATGCGCGGCGAAATACCTTCGCCGCGCGTTCTCTTACGCCAGCATCGCCACCGGATTCTCCAGATTATCAACGATGGCTTTGAGCAAGTTCGCTCCCAAAGCGCCGTCAATCACCCGGTGATCCACGGACATCGTCACGCTCATCACCGTTGCAACCGTCAACTCGCCATCATCCCCTACAACCGGCTTTTTCACACCCGCGCCGACGGCCAAGATGCCCGCGTGCGGCGGGTTCACGATGGCGTCGAAATTGTCGATGCCGAACATACCGAGGTTGGAGATTGCGAACGATCCCCCTTGGTACTCATGGGGTGCGAGCTTGCGGTCGCGTGCGCGGTGGGCGAGGTCTTTCATCTCTTTCGAGAGCGTTGAGAGTGACTTCATGTCCGAGTCCCTGAGCACCGGCGTGAACAGCCCGCCCTCAATCGCCACAGCCACGGCCACATCGGATGATTTCATCTGCAACACACGGTCACCGGCCCACACTGCGTTGGCCTCTGGGACCTCTTGCAGCGCATTGGCGACGGCTTTGATGATGAAATCATTGACCGAAAGTTTCACACCCTTGCCGGTGAGCTGATGGTTCAACTCAGCACGGAATTTCAACAGCGCGTCGAGTTTGATGTCGCGGCGCAGGTAGAAATGCGGGATGGTTTGTTTCGCTTCGGTCAAACGCGCGGCAATGGTTTTGCGCATGCCATCGAGTTTGATTTCCTCATACGCGCGATCCGCGTACATTTTCGCAACCATATCTGCGGTCGGACCCGTTGGGGCCGCTTTCGCAGGGGCGGCCTCGGAGGTCGCGGCGGCTTTCGGAGCCTCCGCTTTCGGTGCGGCCGTGGCGTTTTCGACATCGGCTTTCACGATCCGGCCTTTCGGGCCAGAGCCGCTCATGGTGGCCAGGTCGAGACCCTTTTGCGCCGCAATCCGACGCGCCAAAGGTGAGGCAAAGATGCGCTCGCCAGACGCCGCAACCGGAGCTGCCGGGGCTGGGGTCGCAGCGCTGGCCTCTGCCTTCGAAGCCTCAGCCGGAGCCGCTTCAGCTGTCGCAGGGGCGGGAGCCGCCCCCATGTTGTCCATCGCAGAGGCGTCTTCGCCCTCTTCCAACAGGATCGCGATGGCCGCGTTGACCTTCACACCCTCGGTGCCTTCCGCCACAAGGATCTTGCCGATGACACCTTCGTCCACCGCCTCGAATTCCATCGTCGCCTTGTCGGTTTCGATCTCCGCGATCACATCGCCAGAAGAGATCGTGTCACCCTCTTTGACCAACCATTTCGCCAAAGTGCCTTCCTCCATCGTCGGAGACAGCGCGGGCATAAGTAGTTCAATTGCCATTGTCTTTTCTCCTTAACGGTAGGTGACGTCTTTGACGGCCTGGATCACGTCAGCCGTGGTCACAAGCGCGAGTTTTTCCAAATTGGCGGCGTAGGGCATGGGCACATCTTTGCCCGCACAGGTGATCACCGGTGCGTCGAGATAATCAAACGCCTTTTGCATGATCACCGAGGAGATGTGGTTGCCGATGGAGCCGACCGGGAAGCCTTCTTCAACGGTCACACAGCGGTTGGTTTTCATCACAGAGGCAATCACCGTGTCATAGTCGATCGGGCGCAGGGTGCGCAGGTCGATGACCTCCGCGGAAATGCCCTCTTCGGCCAGTTTGTCCGCCGCTTCCAAGGCATAGGTCATGCCGATGCCGAAGGAGACGATGGTCACATCCGTGCCCTCGCGCCAAATCCGCGCCTTGCCGAACGGGATGGTGAAATCGTCCATCACGGGCACTTCAAACGACTTCCCATACAGGATTTCGTTTTCGAGGAAGATCACCGGGTTCGGATCGCGGATCGCGGTTTTCATCAAGCCTTTGTAGTCGGCTGCCGAGTAAGGCATGACCACTTTCAGACCCGGAATATGCGCATACCATGCGGCATAACATTGCGAGTGCTGCGCGCCCACACGGGCCGCCGCGCCGTTCGGCCCCCGGAACACCATCGGTGCGCCCATCTGGCCGCCAGACATATAAAGCGTCTTGGCGGCAGAGTTGATCAGGTGGTCGATCGCCTGCATGGCAAAGTTAAAGGTCATGAATTCAACGATCGGACGCAAACCACCAAAGGCCGCCCCGGTCGCGATTCCGGCAAAGCCATGCTCGGTGATCGGTGTGTCGATGATGCGTTTCGGACCAAATTCGTCCAACATGCCTTGGGAGATTTTATAGGCGCCTTGATATTCGGCCACCTCTTCGCCCATCAGGAACACGCTGTCGTCGCGGCGCATCTCTTCGGACATGGCGTCGCGCAATGCTTCGCGCACCGTTTGTTGTTTCATCTCGGTGCCCGCCGGGTAATCCGGTTCGACCGATTTCGACACAATCGGTGCGGCGGCTGTGGCGGGTACTTTGGCCGGGGCAGGGGCCGCGGCCTCAACCGCTGCCGCCTCTTCAGCCGGGCCTGACGCAGACAGGTTGGAGGCGTCTTCGCCCTCGTCCACGAGGATCGCGATGGGGGTGTTCACCTTCACGCCCTCAGTGCCTTCCGCGATCAGGAGTTTCCCCATGATCCCTTCGTCCACGGCTTCGAATTCCATCGTCGCCTTGTCGGTTTCAATTTCCGCGATAATGTCGCCGGAGGACACGGTGTCCCCCTCTTTGACGAGCCATTTCGCAAGCGTGCCTTCCTCCATGGTCGGAGACAGCGCGGGCATCAGCAGTTCGGTAGCCATTGTCGTCTATCCTCCCAAATCAGGCGTCGTGCTGCGGAATTTCATCCGCATAAATGTCAGTCCAAAGCTCGCTCAGCGCCGGTTCCGGGCTTTCTTTCGCGAACTCAGCAGAGGCGTTCACCACCGCTTTGATGTCTTTGTCGATGGCTTTGAGATCGTCTTCCGTGGCGTGGTTGCCGGTCAAAAGAATGGACCGCACGGCCTCAATCGGATCGCGCTCTTCGCGCATCTTCTGGACCTCTTCGCGGGTCCGGTATTTCGCCGGGTCGGACATCGAGTGGCCGCGATAGCGATAGGTTTTGACCTCAAGGATGTAGGGGCCTTTGCCCGCGCGACAATGCGCCGTGGCCCGCTCTGAGGCCTCTTTGACCGCCAAAACATCCATGCCGTCGACTTCTTCGCCTTCGATTCCATAGGCGGCGCCACGTCCCCAATAGCTCGGCGATTTGGTCGAGCGTTGGGTCGAGGTGCCCATGGCGTATTGATTGTTTTCGATGACGAAAATCACCGGCAAGTCCCAAATTTCAGCCATGTTATAGGTCTCGGCAACCTGACCTTGGTTCGCCGCGCCATCACCGAAATAGGCAAAGGTCACATTGTCATTGCCTTTGTATTTGTCGGAAAAGGCCAGACCCGCACCCAACGGCACCTGTGCGCCGACGATGCCGTGACCGCCATAGAAATGTTTCTCTTTCGAGAACATATGCATGGAGCCGCCTTTGCCTTTGGAATAGCCGCCCTCGCGACCGGTCAGCTCGGCCATCACACCTTTCGGGTCCATGCCGCAGGCGAGCATATGCCCGTGATCGCGGTAAGAGGTGATGCGTTTGTCGCCCTCTTTGGCGGCGGCCTCAAGCCCAACCACAACCGCCTCCTGGCCGATGTACAGGTGACAAAAGCCGCCGATCAGGCCCATGCCATACAACTGGCCGGCCTTTTCTTCAAAACGGCGAATAAGAAGCATATCCTTGTAATAGGCGAGCAATTCGTCTTTCGAGACGTTCGCTTTGCTCGCCGGCGTGGATGCTGATTTCCGGGTTGCCATATGGCCTCCTCCTCCAAAGTCCGACATATAAAGTGGTCTGCGTGACATCCGCGTGACGAATGCTGTGCAAGGCGCCCACGCCCCTCAAAGAAGCGCGGTCCTTTTCCGCTTTTCCCGATGAGGAAAAGGCGTAAAAGGGTTTAGTTTAGTATTAAACTATATAATACAGACGCAACGTCACGAATGCACGGGTTTTTTGAGTTGCAATTTGGGACGCAGCTATGCGTTTGGGGAATAGCTTTGATCCGACGCCCTTAACGACAGCTGATAAGCTGTGCCTCATAGCGCGCGGCCCGTGCGGCCACCCCATCCGCCACGTCCAAAAGCCATGTCTTGCCGTTGTGTGATCCGCGCCGATAGCCCGTGCGGCCCTCGTGATAGGCCAGATAGCTGTTGCGGGCGTCCGTGTTCGCGATCCCTAGGGCGGCATTGTTGGTCGAGACATACCAGCCGATGAAATCGGTGGCGTCGCGGATGTTGCTGCGGCTGGCACCGGCGCGCCCCGGCCCGTTGCGGTAGTCGTCCCAGGTGCCATCGAGCGCCTGAGCATAGCCGCGCGCCGAGCTGGCCCGGCCTTTCGGGATGATGAACAGCACATAGCGTTTCGGAGGGCGGGCCGTCGCGCGGAAGGTGGATTCTTGATAAATCAGCGCCATTTGTACCGGAATTGAGACGCCCCATTTGCGTTCCGATGCTTTGAGCGCCTGTTGGTAATGCGGGCGTTCTTTGAAAATGGAGCAAGCGTTTTCGGGGTCCTGTGGTGGGTTTCCGCCACCGCTGCACGCCATGAGCGCGCCAAGCAAAAGACCCGCAAAACCCAATTTGGAACGGCGCGTCAGGCGGGTCGGGAAAATGGCTTTCATATCGGGACTCGTTTTGCTCGTGTGTCCTTGGTGATCCGCCTTGGGCCTTGTGCGGCCTTAGCGAATGACGATCTCATCCGAACGCAGGTATCCCAAAATATCGCGCGCCTGTTCGTCCAGAAGGTCAAGGTCAAGATAGCTGTCTGACAGGCGCATCGTCTTGTTGCGCATCACCGCCAACTCTTCGTCAAGTTGGCCGCTCACCGTCTGCAAACTCGACAATTCAGCCTCGATTTGCAGACGGCGAAAAAGTCCGTACTCACCCTGCACGGAGGCAAAAGTGAAATAGCCACCTAAGGTGACAATCACGCCGGTGTACAAAAGCACGGCCAGCGACGGACGTTTGCGCGGATGAGCCATGATAGGCTTCTTACCTTTGTATGATAGGTGCTTTTGGCACCTGTACTGCCTCAAACGGGCCACCTCTTTGGTCGGGTCGCTCCGTAACTCTCTTATGACACAAGTGATTCGCTCTGTGAATCCCAAAAACGAATCATCGGCAGAAAAAAGCTCTCAAAAACAAAGCGCCCCAGAATGGAGCGCTTTGCCGTCTTGTCATAGGGCTGGCTTAGCCTGCGATGGAGGCCGCGTGGATGCTGTCCACGGCGGCCTGTAACATGGCGTCAAATTCCGCGTCGGTTTGTTTGGCGTTCAACCCTTCGGACAGAGCGCGCGAGAAGGACGCGATCATGCCGGTGTTTTGGCTCAGGATGGCGTTGGCGTCGTCGCGGGAATAGCCGCCGGACAATGCCACAACCTTCAAAACGCGCGGGTGATCGACCAGCGGTTTGTAGAAATTCGCAACACTGGGCAGTGACAGTTTCAACATCACTTTTTTGCTTTCATCCAAAGCGTCGAGATGGGTCAAAATCTCGTCGCGCAGGATCGCTTCGGCCTCGGCCTTATCTGCGATGGTGATGGTCACTTCCGGCTCAAGGATCGGCATCAGGCCCGCCGCAATCACTTGCTCGCCAATCTCAAACTGCTGATCCACAACCGCTTTGATCCCCACCGGGTTGGCGGCATTGATCACAGAGCGCTCTTTGGTGCCAAACACGCCCAATTTGAACGCCCGCGCCAAAAGGTCGTCCAGACCCGGCATTGGTTTCATCACCTGAACGCCGTTGTCTTCGGCCTCAAGCCCTTTGTCGATTTTCAAAAACGGCACAACGCCCTTTTCTTCCCAAAGGTAATGCGAGGTCGGCTTGCCCGCCACATCGCGGTCCATCGTCATTTCAAACAGGATCGCACCGATCACTTTGTCGCCGGTAAACGCCGGAGATTGCATGATCCGCGAGCGCATCGCATGCACCGCGTCAAACATTTCGGCTTCGCCGTTATAATCGCTTTCCTCAACGCCATAGAGTTTCAGCGCCTTGGGTGTCGAGCCACCCGATTGATCCAGTGCTGCAATAAAGCCTTGGCCTTCGCTCATCTTGGCGGTCATTTGTTCAATAGACATCTGTATCCTCTTTTGGCTCACTCGTTGCTCACGTGACCCCTCATCAAGGGGAGGCTGCGGGTCTTGCTCCGGGTTACCGTGCCCAGCGATTTGCCGCAATCGTGGTGGCGCTAACATTTTGGATGATTGCGCTCACGGCCCCATCGCGTGACACGCTAGGCGGTTTTGCAGGCACGGGATTTGATTTGGAGCAACAGACGGCCACATAGCCGCCATTCGATTTCGCGATTGCACCCAAAATAGAAAAGGCCCACGCGGGGATCATCCGAGAGGGCCTTTCCATGTGTTGAAAGCAGGGCGGTTAGCCGAGCGCCACAACCCCCGGAAGCGCTTTGCCTTCCATCCACTCAAGGAACGCACCGCCTGCGGTCGAAATATAGGTGAACCCATCGGCAGAGCCTGCCATGTTGATCGCTGACACCGTGTCGCCACCACCCGCCACTGAAATCAGCTTGCCGGCTTTGGTTTGTGTCTCAATCTCCGCCAACATTGCAAAGGTACCGGTGTGGAACGGCGTCAATTCGAACACACCCAACGGGCCGTTCATGATCAATGTTTTCGCCTCGTCAATGATGTCGATGATGCGCTTGACCGAAGCCGGGCCCGCATCGAAAATCATCGCATCGCTCGGGCATTCGGTCACCGGAACGACTTCGTTTGCCGCATTCGCTTTGAATTCGCGCGCCACGACCACGTCGATGGGCAAAACGATCTCGCAACCCGCCTCATCGGCCTTTTTCACGATCTCAAGCGCGGTTTCCGCCAGATCATGTTCACACAGGGATTTGCCGACATCGACGCCTTCTGCGGCCAAGAATGTGTTGGCCATGCCGCCGCCGATGATCAGATAATCGACCTTGCGCACCAGATTTCCCAAAAGATCCAGTTTGGTCGACACTTTCGCCCCACCGACCACCGCCACGACCGGGCGCTCCGGTGTCGCCAAAGCGGCCTCAAGCGCGGAAAGCTCCGCCTGCATCAACCGACCGGCGCAGCAGGGCAACAATTTCGCCAAGCCTTCGGTCGAGGCATGGGCGCGGTGCGCCGCTGAGAAGGCGTCATTGACATAGACATCGCCCAGAGCGGCCAAGGAGGCGGCGAATTTCGGGTCGTTTTGGGTCTCACCTTCATGGAATCGGGTGTTCTCAAGCAACAGCACCTCACCAACCTGAAGCTCGGCCACGGCGGTTTTCGCCGGTGCGCCAATGCAGTCGCTGGCAAATTTCACCGGCACGCCCAAGACCTTGGCCACCGCATCTGTGATCAACCCAAGGCTCATCTCGGGGACAACCTGACCTTTCGGGCGACCAAAATGCGCCATCAAGACGGGTTTGCCGCCTTTGGCCAGAATATCGTCGATCGTCGGTTTGATCCGCTCAATCCGGGTGGCGTCGGTGACATGGCCCGCCTCAAAGGGGACGTTGATGTCCACCCGTGTGAGCACCACTTTGCCGTCCAAATCCATGTCGTCGAGGGTTTTCCATGCCATGTTTGCGTCCTTTCGGGGAGGTTGCAGCATCTTTGGCCCTTGTTTGCGCTTTAGACACGCTTTCGTCAACTCCGGGCTGCCCCTCTGTGCGCGCTTGCCTCTTTCCCTCGCGCGCGTGCCGCTTTAGAGTGCGCGAAATTTCTGATGGTGAGGAGGCTTCCATGGCCGAAATTAAAGATCCCGAAAACACGATTATCCTGACGCTTGAAAATGGCGAAGTGGTCATCGAGTTGATGCCCGAAATCGCGCCCAAACATTGCGACCGGATGAAAGAACTGGCCCGCTCGGGTGCCTATGATGGCGTTG
Organism: Celeribacter baekdonensis B30; assembly: GCF_000299875.1. Taxonomy (GTDB): domain Bacteria; phylum Pseudomonadota; class Alphaproteobacteria; order Rhodobacterales; family Rhodobacteraceae; genus Celeribacter; species Celeribacter baekdonensis_A. The sequence goes on along the minus strand of NZ_AMRK01000003.1, from coordinate 255,623 downwards.
TGTTCCACCGCGTGATCGACGGGTTCATGGCCCAAACCGGCGATGTGCAGTTTGGCAACAAAACCAAAGACTACGAGCCGCGCCGCGCTGGCACAGGCGCGTCCGATTTGCCCAATGTTGAGGCCGAGTTCTCCGGCATCCCGCATGACCGCGGCACCATCGGTGCGGCCCGCGCGCAAAACCCGAACTCTGCCAACTCGCAGTTTTTCATCAACTTTTCCGACAACCATTTCCTCAATCGCCAATACACGGTCTATGGCCGGGTGATTTCGGGCATGGATGCCGTGGATAAAATCACCCGTGGCGAACCGCCGCGCGACCCCGATGTCATGGTCTCGATGAAGGTGGCCGCAGATGTTTAAATCCGCACTGACAGCTCTGGTCATCTGCGTGGCCGCGCCGAGCTTTGCGACGGGTCTCGACATCGTGGTTGAAGGCGCAGCCAATGGCGTGGTCCATATTGACCTGTTCGAGGATGTGGCCCCCGGCCATGTCGCCCAAATCACCGCGCTTGCCAATGAGGGTGCCTATGATGGCGTGGTGTTCCACCGTGTGATCGACGGTTTCATGGCGCAAACCGGCGATGTTGAGTACGGCAAAATGGGCGCGGAGGGCTTCTCCATGCAGATGGCTGGCCGTGGCGGGTCGCATTTTGACGACCTCAAGGCCGAGTTCTCTGACAAGACCTTTGACACCGGCGTCGTTGGCATGGCGCGCTCGCAAAACCCGAACAGTGCCAATGCGCAGTTCTTCATCATGTTCGCTCCGGCGCCGCATCTTGACGGACAATACACGGTGGTTGGCAAGGTGACGCAGGGGATGGATGTGGTCAACGCGATCAAACGCGGCACAGGTCCGAACGGGGCCGTCATCGGCGCGCCGGATGTGATGACGTCGGTCAAAGTCACCGATTAAGCCCTACCGTAAGCAAAGATCAAAGGGCGCTTTCGGGCGCCCTTTTGGATGTGGCTGATTAGAATTCCAGCCGCAACCCCGCCATAAAGGCGCTTTGCGTGTCCGCATAAGAGGCTGCGGCATTCAATGACCACGCCCCGCCAAGCCCGACCTGCGCCCCCAGTGCCACAAGTGCTTGATCCGGCGCCGAGAGCGGCACAGAGACGATCTCGCTCAGGGTCACACGCCCCCCAACCGGATGGCGATAGGCCAGTTCCAATTCCGTGCCCGCCGCATTGGCGCCGCTGTAAAACAGGCTGGCCGAGGCCGCGCCGGGGCCCAGGTCGCGGTTCAGTTGCAGTTTCGCATTGGCCTTGGTCGTGTCGCCATCGACCAGCTCAAGAGCAGCATCGACGCTCATATCGGAGAGATCCATACGCCCAGAGACGCCCAGGATATAGGTGTCATAGTTTTCCACATAGTGCAGCGACATCGCCGCCCCATTGCGGGTGTAAGAGGCCCCAAGCGGTAGGTATTTCGGCTCGGTGATCGTGCCATCCGTGGCGCGGCTAAGGCCCACCTCACTGCGCTCAAGGGCCGCCGACACAAACACATCGGTGAGGGCAGGGCGGGCAAAGAGATCATAGGCCGGGCGCGGATTGCCAACCGAAAACCGGTCCCCTTGCACGGTCTGCCACGTCACGGCGGCGTAGGTCTCGTGCAACCGCCCAAGGTTGCCAAATGCGCCAAAGCTCAGGCCTAGGCCATCCCCGTGCGTCGACCAAGTGCCATTGCCACCGAACGTCAGGGCTTCGTCCTTTGAGCTGTGGTCAAGCCCATCTGTGGCCCCCAACATCACCCAGCCCTCGCCAAGCAACCAGGAGTCCGCATTGGCCGTCCCGGCACAGGATGCGCCAAAGCCGAGGCCGAAACAGAGAGACACCAGTGCAATCCGTGGACAGTGAGAGGGTTTGGAATAGGTCATAGACCCAATATGTCTTGTGCTGCCGCAGCATTCAAGTTTCACGGGCGGGTCCAAATGCACATTCGAGTGAGCATAAAATGCCGCGCCCAGAGGCATAGGGCGCGGCAGGCCGTTCACTTTATGGTCAAACCTGACCGGTGTTTCAGGCTTTCAACGTCACCAAAGCGTGGCGCTTTTTGCCCGCTGAAAGTTTCAGCGGTGTACCAAGATCGGCGGCAGTGATCAAAAGACCTGCGTCTTTGTGGTCGGCATCGTTCACCTTGGCGCCGTTGTCGGCAAACAAGCGCTTTGCCTCTTTGCCCGTGCCCACAAGCCCCGAGCGCACAAACAGTTGCACGATGGAAATCCCGTCGCCAATCTCCTCGGCCGAAAGTTCCAACGTCGGAAGGTCGTCGCCCATTCCGCCCTTTTCAAACACTTCGCGTGCCGTGGCTTCTGCCGCCGCTGCGGCCTCAGCCCCGTGCAAAAGCGTAGTGACCTCATTGGCCAAAATGATCTTCGCCGCGTTGATGTCAGAGCCTTCCAACGCGCCAAGACGCTCACATTCCTCCACCGGCACTTCGGTAAAGAGCTTCAAAAACCGCCCGGTGTCCGCATCCGTGGTGTTGCGCCAGAATTGCCAGAACTCATAGGGCGACAACATGTTGCCATTGAGCCAGATGGCCCCGCCTTGGGATTTGCCCATCTTGCGGCCATCAGAGGTGGTCAAAAGTGGTGTGGTCAGGCCAAAGATTTCATTGTCCAGCACGCGCCGGGTCAGGTCGATCCCGTTGACGATATTGCCCCACTGATCCGATCCGCCCATCTGCAACACACAGCCATAGCGGCGGTTCAGTTCCAGGAAATCATAGGCCTGAAGGATCATGTAGTTGAATTCGAGGAAGGACAGGCTTTGTTCCCGGTCCAGACGTGATTTCACGCTCTCAAACGACAACATCCGGTTGACCGAAAAATGCCGCCCGATGTCGCGCAGGAACTCAAGGTAATTGAGCTGATCCAGCCATTCGGCATTGTTGAGCATGAGGGCACCATTTTCAGCCGTCGTGCCATCGTCCTTGTAGTCGAGGTAGCGCGCAAACACCTTTTGCATCCCGTCGATATTGGCGTCGATCTGCTCAGAGGTCAGCAAAGGCCGCTCATCGGCACGGAACGAGGGATCGCCCACTTTGGTGGTGCCGCCGCCCATCAGGGTGATCGGCTGGTTGCCGGTTTTCTGGAACCAGCGCAGCAACATAATGTTGAGCAGGTGCCCGACATGCAAGGAGGACGCCGTGGCGTCATAGCCGATATAGGCAGTGACCATCCCTTTGTTCAGATAATCGTCCAGCTCTTGCAGGTTTGTGCAGTCGGCCAGGAACCCGCGTTCAATGATGATACGCAGAAAGTCTGATTTGGGATGGTAGGTCATCGGTCACATTTTCCGTTCAAAGGGTCAGCGCGGCCTGATATATCCGGGCAAAGGCCAAAGGGAAAGAGTGTCATGCGCGGTATCAGTAGAGCAGAGCCAATCTGGGTGGCCGGATGTATGTCCGGCACCTCGTTGGATGGGGTCGATGTGGCCATGGTCCTGACCGATGGGATTGAGATTTTCGAATTCGGCGATAGCCATTTTCGACCCTATTCTGAGCCGGAACAGGCGCTGTTGCGCGCCGAACTGGGAGGGTGGTCCGCCTCAAAAGGGCTGTGCGAGCTGATCGAAACCGCCCATGCGGAAGCGCTTTCAACCCTCAAAGGGGTTGATCTTATTGGCTTTCATGGTCAAACACTGGCTCATGATCCCGACATGGGCCGCACCTATCAGGCTGGCGATGGCGCGGTTTTGGCCGAGCTGTTCGACGTGCCTGTGGTGTGGGATTTTCGCAGCGCGGATGTCGAAATGGGCGGGCAGGGCGCGCCGCTTGCGCCGTTTTACCATCACGCTTTGGCCCGTCGCATCGGTGCGACGTCCCCGATGGCTTTTCTCAATATGGGTGGGGTTGGCAATCTGACTTGGGTCGACCCGCGCGTCGCCGATCCGTCAGAGGCGGGCGCTTTGCTGGCCTTTGACACTGGTCCTGCCAACGCCCCGGTCAATGATCTGATGCGCGAACGCCGCGGATTGGCCTATGATGCCGATGGCGCTTTGGCCGCCAGTGGCACGCCCGATATGGCCGCCGTGTCGATGGGGCTGGAGCTTCCGTATTTTTACAAAATGCCGCCCAAGTCTCTGGACCGGAACGATTTTCACGGCATCATAAATGCGGTTTCAACTTTGACAGATGCCGATGCCGCCGCCACCTTGACCGCCTTCTCTGCCGCCTGCGTTGCCCGCGCGATGGAGCATTGTCCCGCCCCACCGAGCGCGCTGTATGTCACGGGCGGAGGGCGGCACAACGCCACTTTGATGACCATGCTCGCCGCCGGGGTCGCCGGTGATCTTGAGTGCCCGGTGCTCCCGGTGGAAGAGGTCGGTTTGGATGGCGATATGTTGGAAGCACAGGCCTTTGCCTTTCTCGCCATGCGCGTCAAACGCGGCTTGCCGACCTCATGCCCTGCGACCACAGGGGTGCGGGCGGCGATTGGCGGTGGGCGTGTGTCGAAACCCGGCAGTAAGGCTGACCCGTAAGGTTTGGGCAAAACACCCCCGATCCATGGTGGACGGGGGTGTTTTGTCGTTCGGACCGCTTTAGGCGGCTTCGGCCGCGTCCGATTTTGCGGTCAACAGGCCTGCACCCTTTTCAGAGACAAAGCCAAACAGCGTGCCGATGATCATCGACACCAGAACCATCACCGTGGCCTGCGCGGATGCGACCAGATCGCCAATCGCCACGCCGGACAAAAGCGCAAACCCTGCGGTTGCGGCATAGCCATAAACCGCCGCCGGGATGGTGGCCAAGGCCGGAAGATGCGCGCCCAGCACAAGCACCACAACCGACAGGCCAACAATGATCGAGGTGACTGCGACCGAACCGCCAACCGTTGCCACAACAAACAAGGCGGCCGTGGCGACAACCGCGCCCCAGGCGTGGTTGATGGCGCATTTGCTGATGGAGGCGGCGGTGCCCCCGGTGTGATAATAGGCGCCCCAGCCAATAAAGAGCGCCCAAACCTGTAGGCCCAATCCGGTCCCAAGGCAAAGATATGTGGCGACCGACGCCAGCACGCCGATAGAAATCGCCAAAGCGTTGATAAGATTCATGTGACTTTCCTCCCAGTCTGTTCGAGGCGCTTTGCCCTGTGGTCTACAGGTTCTTCTCAGCGCGCCTCTTGATGTGAGCCTAGAGGGACGGGATGTTTCGCGGCTATCGGGACCATGGTGGGTCGGGTCTTGCGACCGACCCGACCAAAGGCGCGAATGCAGTTGCGGCATGAACTGGCCGATTCTATTGGAAAGCTATTGGGAAAGATCAGAGTTTGACAGCTGAGATGTGGAACGTGGCTGGCGGGCAGGCAGAGTGGCGGTTCCCCCCCAGCCCCTCCTGACCGACCAGCGCTTACTCCACCAACCCAACGGGACAGGTAAACACACCACACGTTCCCGCACTCTTTAACTGACGCTAAGTTAGCCTTGCGTTAGTTTGGGGCTAGTGTGGAAATCCTTACCTTTGGGGGGAATGGGCGGGGAAAAAGACTGTGGATTTCCCCGCTGCTTTGCCGGGAGGGCGTCATGTAAGGCCATTGTCATTGCCGCTGGTGTTTGTTTCCTGTCCCATGGCGCTTCCCATAGCCTTCGTCTTTGGCCGCCTTCCGCCGTCAAGAGGCAAGGCGGGCGTAGGCCGGGAAGGGTACGGGACTGGATGGCGCATTTTGCTTTGGTTTGGCCTTGGCGTTTGTGGTCTTGCGGGACGTCTGGCCTGTTTTCTCCTGTCCTGACGAGTGGTCGCGCGCGTTTCCCGGACTGATCGGCGCGGCTCACGCGCGGGCGATGTCAAACCCAACAGGGGCCAGTTCAAACCCCTCAAACCGGAAGCCGGGCGAGACGGTACAGCCCACCAGCGTATAGTCGCCTGTGCTGCGGGCGGCCTGCCAAACCCCTTTTGGAACAATCCGTTGTGGCTCTTGGCCCTGTGCGAAATCGGGTCCTAAAATCACATCCCGTGCCGGACCGCCGTCCGTTTCAGACAGTGACAGGATCAGCGGCGCCCCGGCGTAGTAGTGCCAGATTTCGACCGCATCGACGCGGTGCCAATGGCTGTTCTCGCCCGCTTTCAGTAGGAAATAGATGCAGGTTCCCGCCGGACGTGTGCCGTCTTTGGCCTTTGCCACCCATGTCTGACGAAAATATCCGCCCTCGGGATGGGGCTGTAACTTCAGGCGCTGGATCAACGCTTCGGCGGTGGGGGTGTTCATGGCAAACGCTCTCAAATCTTGGGGATATGGCCGGCCGCATCGCCCCGCACCGGGCCATTCATGCGTGGATCGTCCATCACCTCGATGGCTCGACCATAGGGCACAAAGCCCGAACGGATGTAAAATCCCACCGCCTGCGGGCTGTCGAGCGTACAGGTGTGCACGAACAGCCGTGTGATCGGGCGCTTGAACGCCAAATCCAGCGCCCGCTCCATCATCCACCGCCCAGCACCCGTGCCGATCAACTCTTTCGACAGGCCAAAAAATGTCAACTCCGTGTTGTCCGGGTCGCGGAAATCCAATTCCAACAGCCCCAACGCCCGCCCGTCTTTGGTCAACGCAGAGACCTCAACATCCTTATGATGCAGGATCGCTGCCAGCGCCGCATCCTCCATATACAGCCGCGAGAACCACAGCCAATCCTCGCCGACCGCGCGATACAGCCCGCGATACCACGCCAAATCCGCCGCCTCATGCGCCACCAATGCCACGCCCTCAGGCTCCGCCACATCGCGTGGCGCGGGACGACTGGTCATCTCAAGATAAGTCACCACCGCCGCCAGCTTGCCGGAGGGGAGGGGGTGGATACCGTCAGGAAGAGGCGAGGCGGGGAGAGGGGATGTGTGGGTCATGGGTGGACACTGTCGCAGGATAGCCGGATTGGCAAGATGTGCATTTTCAAAACTTGATAGCCCAAGCTTTCACGTTAATTACCCACTCCAAACCGTTTAGAGAGCTTGGATATGAGAGGTTTGGAGCGTCCTGCGAAACTTGTACTTTGCGCAGCCCATCGCACATTCCAACTCAGCATTTGGCGGCTATTCAAAAGTACGGTTTCTCCGCCTTTCCAGCCTGAAACGAATCCAACTGCAAGTTTTGAGCCGAAGGCTGCCCACAATTCTACTTTTCCATCTTTAAGGCCGCCTGATTTTGCCCCTCTATTTAGTAGGCGCAATACAGGATTACTGCCGACAATGAAAATATCTTTGGGGTTTGACGGTTTCGCAAGGACAACTGGTATCTTTGACAGAAAATCGAGAAGGTCCTTGGGTTGGTCACGCAAGGCCGCGACCCGGATATTGTCGATTTGCTGCATCGAATACTCTGCTTCAGAGGTATGACGCTCTAACATTGGTCCGTGTACATCGGGGGAGCGAAACATGTGATTGAAAAAGAACTGGATAAGAATTTTCTCTTCCTCTTCCGTCAATGCATCCGGTAGTGCTGTAAATTGAGACTTCAATTTTCCTACAATATCGGGAAGATAATTCTCGAATTCTTTATCGTAAAATTTCTCAAGTGATTTGTTTTTTGTACCATCATGCATGTGAAATGTGTTCAGATGCTTTTTGTAGAAAATGCTGCCTATATTTCGTTGTTCAACGCCTTTTTCTGGTTTTTCTTTGTCGTAGAAAAACAGGTTACGTTTGCCCGAAATTGCGAACTCTTTGAGAAGACCTTTGGGGATATAGTGATGGTCATTGTTCTTGCTCATGCTTGCCAATTCCCACCATTAACAAAAAGCCCCACCAATCTGGCGGGGCTTTTCTCATTCCGTCAAGCATTGACGCTTATTTCTTCAAAATAGACGTCCCGGCATATTCCGCCGTTGCACCCAACTGTTCCTCAATGCGGATCAACTGGTTGTATTTGGCCATCCGGTCCGACCGCGACAGGGAGCCGGTTTTGATTTGGCCACAGTTGGTCGCCACGGCCAGATCGGCGATGGTGGCGTCTTCGGTTTCGCCCGAGCGGTGCGACATCACGTTGGTGTAGCGGGCGCGGTGGGCCATATCGACGGCTTTGAGGGTTTCAGACAGGGTGCCGATCTGGTTGACTTTGACCAGCATCGAGTTGGCCACGCCCTGAGCAATCCCATCGGCCAAGCGCACGGGGTTGGTCACGAACAGATCGTCACCGACGAGTTGCACGCTGTCGCCCAGCTTCTCGGTCAACAGTTTCCAACCGGCCCAATCGTCCTCGGCCATGCCGTCTTCGATCGAGATGATCGGGTAATCGGCACAAAGCGCGGCGAGGTAATCGGCGTTCTCGGCGGAGGTCAAAGATTTGCCTTCGCCCTTCATTTCATATTTGCCATCGACGTAATATTCGGTCGAGGCGGCGTCCAGTGCGAGGTAGATGTCCTCGCCGGGTTTGTAGCCGGCTTTCTCGATGGATTTCATGATGAAATCAAGCGCTTCGCGGGCGGAGTTGATGGCGGGCGCAAAGCCGCCTTCGTCGCCGATCCCGGTGTTGTAGCCCGCCGCCGAGAGCTCTTTTTTCAACGTGTGGAACACTTCGGAGCCCATGCGGATGGCCTCTTTGATGTTCGCAGCGGAGACCGGCATGATCATGAATTCCTGGATGTCGATCGGGTTGTCGGCATGTTCGCCGCCGTTGATGATGTTCATCATCGGCACCGGCAGGATGCGCGCGGCGGACCCGCCGATGTAGCGGTAGAGCGGCAAGGCGGAGTAATCGGCGGCGGCTTTGGCACAGGCCAAAGAGACGCCCAAAATGGCGTTGGCGCCAAGGCGGGATTTGTTCGGCGTGCCGTCGAGTTCCATCATCACCGCGTCGATGGCTTCCTGCTCGGTCGCGTCCATGCCGACCAGCGCTTCCAAAATCTCGCCATTGACCGCAGCCACAGCTTCCAAAACGCCTTTGCCCATGTAACGGGATTTGTCGCCGTCGCGTTTTTCATTGGCTTCATGCGCGCCGGTCGAGGCCCCTGACGGCACAGCGGCGCGGCCCATGGTGCCGTCTTCCAGAATGACGTCGACTTCGACGGTGGGGTTGCCACGGCTGTCAAGAATTTCGCGGCCGATGATGTCGATGATGGTGCTCATGGCGGAGGTCCCTTTGTGAGATTGGGTAGCATGGGTGTTCGGCGCAAGCCTCGCGCGTCACGTTGGTGCTTTGATACCAGTCAAGACGCGCGCGTCAACAATTGAGCGCTAACATCGCGCGCTTCTTTGAGGGTTGTATGACAGAAGTGGCGTTAGCGGTAACTTATTTGGGTCAAAGTGGGGAGATTGGCGTAAGTAGATCGTCATGGTTTGGGCAAATGGTGAATTTGAGCCCTATGCAGACTGACCTCACTTTGGCTTGTCCTGCGCATACTCAGGGGATTTGACGCAGATTTCATAGACGAAGTCTTTTCTATCGTCGCAATCAACTCGGCATATTTCCGTCGCAGATCACGCCTTTCATCCATGTCTTCAATTCATCAGGACCCCGCTCAAAACCCGTGCGTTTGTACTTCCTCGCCAAGTGTCGCCACCGAAAGCCGCGCCAGTTTGCGTTCGCGCAGATAGGCGTAGAGGCCGGAAGCGATGATCAGCGCGGAGCCGAGATAGGTCATCAGATCGGGTCGTTCGCCAAACACCGCGATCCCCACCAACATGGTGAACACCAACCGCGTGTAGCGAAACGGGGTGACGGCGGACGCATCGCCCAACCGCATCCCTGCCACGATACAGGCATAGCCAATGGTGCCAAACACGATCCCGGCGAGAACCATCAGCGCCTCAGGGGCATCGGGCATCAGCGGCGGTGTGCCGGGGGTGAGCGCGAGCATTGCGACAGATGCGACTGCGACCGTCAGATAGGCCTGAAACGACACGACATTGGAGGGCACAGCGGCGTCCATGACGCGGGTCATCAGGTCGCGGATCGCCACGGACAGGACGGCCACGAGCACCCACAAGGCCTCGGGTTCAAAGCCGGAAAGTCCGGGGCGAATGATCATCAAAACCCCGACGAAGCCGATGACAATCGCCACCCAGCGCCGCCAGCCGACCGATTCATTCAAAAACAACGCCGCCCCCATGGTCACCACCAAAGGCATGGATTGAAACACCGCGCCGACGGTGGAAATATCCACCAAGGACAGCGCCGTGGCAAAGGACAGTGCGGCAAAGGCTTCGGTCCCGGCGCGGGCCAAAATCACCGGGCGCCAATTGCGCCGGGCAAAGATCGCATTGCCCTTGATCCAGGCGATAATCCCAAAGACGATACAACTCCCGATCGCGATCAACGCCAAAATCTCGCCCACCGGCAGGGCGGCAGAAAGGCGTTTGATAAACATATCCTCGACCGTGAAACTGGCCATAGCGGCGACGACGAGAAGGATGGCATTGAGATTGTTCATCGGAGCGGACCTTTGTGTTGCCCTCCCGATTGCCGTGTTCTCGTGCGTCTCGCAAGCCCGCACCCCGGATCAAAGCCGCAGATGGGGGGTGCAAAAAGGGGTCAGGGCTTTTTGCGCACGCCGTATAATTCAAAGCGATGGCCCTTGAGATCATAGCCTAGCCGGTCCGCGATCTGTTTTTGCAGGGCTTCGATTTCAGGGTCGACAAATTCGATCACTGCGCCGGTTTCGATGTCAATCAGGTGATCGTGATGGGCGCGATCTGCCGCCTCATAGCGGGCGCGGCCATCGCCGAAGGCCAGCTTTTCCAAAATCCCGCGCTCTTCAAACAATTTCACCGTGCGGTACACCGTGGCCAGCGAAATACCCTGATCCTTGGCGGCAGCGCGCCGATGCAATTCTTCGACGTCGGGATGATCCTCAGCCTCCTCCAACACGGAGACAATCACCCGACGCTGTTCGGTCAGGCGCAGCCCCTTGGCCTCGCAACGAGATAGGATCGTGTTAGACATCGGGCCTCCGGGTCAATGTGGCTCTAGGGTAGGAAAACGGGCCGGAATGGTCCAGCCCAGTTTTTGATCACACGGGTTGAAAAGGCGTGTTGCGGCGCGCGGCCTGTGCGAGGCAGCTAAAAGCAGAGCCGCCCTTGCATCATCCGGACCGCGCGCCCTTCGATGGTCACGGCCTTTGGCGTGGCAGTCACGGCGATGCGCGACGGTCGCCCCATGTCTTCGCCCTGGTGGATCATCAAAGCCAGATCGCGCCCCTCCACCTCACAGAGCAAACGCCCTAAAGCCGCTGCCGCTGATCCGGTCGCCGGGTCTTCGGGAATATTGTCCAGTGGCGCAAACATCCGCATGTGGATCGTCTCGCCATCGCGGACATAGGGCGCCAGGGCAAAATCCAACCCCTGCGGATGGCGGGCGTGACCGTCGCGCAGGGCCGCAATGTCGATGGTGATGCGTGACAGCGCCTCCCGTGAGGTCAGTTCGACAAAGGTAAAGGCCAAGCCCATGCTGGCCATCACCGGGGCGGTGGCGAGATCGGACACCATAAGGCCCAAAGCGCGGGTCACCAAGTCGGGGGCGGGCTCCGCGAGGATGTCCAGCGGCTGCGACGCGGTAAACGCGGCCGCGCCGTCTCTGGCCTCAGCCGCGATTACGCCAACAGGCAACTCCAACCGCATCCGTGGCCCGTGCCCCAACTCGCAGAGCGCCACAGCCGCGCCGATGGTCGGATGCCCGGCAAAGGGCACCTCCATCGTCGGCGTAAAAATTCGGAGACGTGCGGTGTTGCCGGGGTCTTGGGGCGGCAAAAGAAACACCGTTTCAGAGTAATTGAATTCCCGCGCAATCTTTTGCAACTGATCCTCGGGCAGATGTGCCGCATCGGGGATCACCGCCAAAGGATTGCCGCCAAACGGGCGATCGGTGAACACATCATAGGTGAGATAGGTCGTCATACATCCAACCCCGGTTCGCGGCCCATGCGTTTGGCCAAAGGCGCAACGGTCAGGCCCTGAACGATAATCGAGAACACCACGACGATATAGGTCGCGGTCAGGATCACCGGTTTCCATTCGCTGTCCGGCAGTGAGAGGGCGAGGGCGACCGAGATGCCGCCCTTCAGCCCACCCCATGTCATGATCGGGATGGTGCCTTTGGAAAAACTGCGGAAGGGTTTGAGCAACAGCACGGGCACGGCCACGGCGGTGAGCCGGGCCAAAAGCGCCAAAAGCACCGCCATTGCACCGCCCAAAACCGACGACATGTCAAAGGCCACGGCAAAGACTTCAAACCCGATCATCAAGAACAGGATGGCGTTGAGAATCTCGTCGATCATCTTCCAAAACGCATCGACATAGCGCCGGGTCTCTTCCGACATGCCGTATTTCGCGCCGACGTCACCGATCAACAGCCCGGCACAGACCGCCATGATCGGCGCGGAGACCTGTAGCGCCACGGCAAGCTCATAGCCACCAAATGCCAGCCCGAGCGTGATCAACACCTCAAGCGCGTAATCGTCAATCAACCGCATGACGCGGAAGGTCAGCCAGCCCAAAACGAGCCCCAAAAGCGCGCCGCCTATGGCCTCCTGAGCAAAAAGTTTTGCCGCGCCCTGTACCGCGCTGTCCGCATTATGCGTATCGCCATGCCCACCTGTCGCGCCAAAGGCCAGCCCAACCAAAACAAGGTAAACCACATAGCCAACCCCATCGTTGAACAGGCTTTCTCCGGCGATTTTGGTCTCAAGACTTTTCGGCAAAGACGCCTGACGCAACACACCCAGAACGGCCACCGGATCGGTCGGCGAAATCAGCGCCCCAAAGGTGAGCGCGATCAACAAAGGCATCCCGGTCATCCAGCTAAAGCCCACGCCAACCACCACGGTTGAAAGGCCGACCCCCAAGGTGGCCATCAAAAACACTGGCACCCATTGCGCCCGCAGATCAGAGATTTTGACATGCAGCGCGCCTGCAAACAGCAACAGCCCCAACATGCCCTCCAGCAACGTGTCCGAGAAATCAAAAGCCATGACCTCGGTGCGGATGGTTTCTTCGACCAGGGAGGCGGGGAAAATCGCGTCCAAGCCGATGATCACCAGCGAGGCAATCAGGGCGACGACGAGAATGCCGATGGAGGACGGGAGTTTGAGAAACAGGTAATTGATCGCGCCGAACGCGCCTGCGAGGACGATCAAAAGCGAGGCGATTTGCAGAAGTGTCATAGGGGAAAGCCTTTGCCAGTCAATGCCGTCTGTTTAACAGGCGAGGCGCGCGCGCCTAGGGGAAAATATGCGCATCCCGCTGTGCCACATCGGCCCAGATCGGCAAATGATCGGAGGCCCGGCGCGACAGGACCGTTTCCATCACCCCGGCGTCGCGCATTTCAAGCCCCTCGGTCAGGGCGATCCGGTCCAGTGCCGCCATCGGGCGGGCGGCGTGAAAGCTGCGACCGGGGGCGAGAATGTCAAAGGTGGCGCGCAGTGGATCAAGGCCTCTGTGCGCGGACCATTCGTTGAAATCGCCAAGGATCACGGTGGGGCGGGTGTCAAACGCGTGCAGCTGATCGAGAATGGCATGGAGTTGCTTTTGCCGCGACGACCGCAACAGCCCAAGATGCACCCCCACAATCCGCAGCCCCGGCACATCAACGGCCACCGCGCCGCGCGCCTCCAACCCCGGCAGGGTGAGCCGATGCGTGGCCTCCGCCACCGTCCCTTTGCGCAGTAAAATTGCATTGCCATGCCATCCCAAAGACACCGGGGAGGTGTTGAGGGGAAGCGCGACAAAATCCGTATGGGTGTCGATCATCCGGGCGGGCAGGGCGGCCGGGCGCGCGCCCAGTCGCATGTCCGCCTCTTGCAGCGCCACCACATCGGCCTCCATCGTGTTGATCACATCCAGGATGCGTCCCGGCGCGCGCAACCCATCGGTCCCGCGGCATTTGCGCAGGTTATACGAGGCGAGGCGCAGGGCGCCCATTTCCTTCTTCGTCATCATATGACTAACATAGGAACGCAGGCCTTGGATTGCATCCCATCGCAGAGGTCTTGTTTGGGCTGCCCCTTATGTGCGGCAGTGCGGCGCGACAGTGAAGGACAGATATGAAACGGTTGTTCAAAAACGCCAAATCTCAGCCATTGGTGATGCGACTGGTTTGGCTGGCGCTGATCTTTGAATTTTGTGCCGGGCTGATCACGGCGCGCTACGCGTCGTCCTTTGTGGCGCTCGGTACTTTTGGGTTGACGCTTTTGCCGCTGCTGTTTGCAAGCCGCTACCACATTTATGTCCCGCGCTCTTTCATGGCGGGGATCGTGCTGTTCCTGTTTGCCACATTGTTTTTGGGCGAGGTGGGCGATTTTTACAATCGCTATTGGTGGTGGGATGTGGTGCTGCACGCAGGCTCCGCGCTTGGCTTTGGCTTGATCGGGTTTGTGGCGATTTTCATCCTGTTCCAAGGCGACCGCTACGCCGCACCGCCTTGGGCCATCGGCATGTTTGCCTTTTGCTTTGCCATGTCCATCGGCGCGCTTTGGGAGATTTTTGAATATGCTATGGACCAAGCCTTTGGCACCAACATGCAAAAATCCGGCCTACAAGACACGATGTGGGATTTGATCGTCGATGCCGGCGGCGGTTTGATTGGGGCCATCTCAGGCGCGCTCTATGTGGCGCGCGAGCGGGGGTCGCTGTTCGCGGGCCCGTTCGCCGGATTGTTTCGCGATTTCATCACCCGCAATGCCCGTTTGTTCGGCAAATTTCGCTCCAAATAGACGGGCTTGCCCAACTCCATTAGGTGCCGCAGAACGTCTGTGCCACCACCTCATCCTCGGCAGGCGGTTGGATCAAGTCGCGGTCTGCCTCCGCCAGATCAAATGGCGTGGACAACACCCGCACCAGCCGTAGGGCCAGACTGTCATCGCCCGCCAAAGAGGCTTCAATCGCCTGTTCAATCCGATGCGTGCGCGGGATCACGGCGGGGTTGGCGCGCGCCATGTGGGCGGCAAAATCTGCGGACCGCCGCGCCTCCCAACGCTCAGACCAGCGATCAAACGCCTCGCGATCCAACAGCCAATCCCGCGCAGTGCCGTCCGACAAGCCACGGAACACATTGGTGAAATCGGCCCCGTCCTGGGCCATCAGGGCCAAGAGGTCCTGGACCAAGGGCACATCGTCCTCGGCAGCATCCGCAAGGCCAATTTTCGCCCCAAACACCCGCCGCCACTCGGCCTGATAAAGCATGGGAAATCGGTTCAACACCTCGGACAGCGCGTCAATCGCCTGCGCTTGCGACCCAAGTTCGACCTCCATCAACGGCACCAAACACGACCCAAGCTGCGCCAAATTCCAATGCGCGATCGAGGGCTGTTGCTCATAGGCATAGCGGCCCTGTCGGTCGATTGAGGAATACACCGCCTTGGGCGAATAGCCGTCGATAAAGGCGCAGGGACCATAGTCGATGGTCTCGCCGGAGACGGCCATATTGTCGGTGTTCATCACCCCATGGACAAAGCCCAAGCCCATCCATTTGGCGATCAATCGCGCCTGGGCTGCAAGGATCGCCTCATATAGGCCCAGCGTGCCTTTTGCTTCGGGGAAGTGCCGGGCGCGGACGTGATCGGCGAGAACACTCACCGCTTCCACATCCTCCTGCGCGGTGAAATATTGAAACGTGCCGACGCGAATATGGCTGGCCGCGACCCGTGTGAGGATCGCGCCGGGCAGGGCGCGTTCGCGTTGCACCCGCGCGCCGGTGCGCACGGCGGCCAAGGCGCGCGTGGTCGGAACCCCCGCAGCATGCATAAATTCGCTGACGATAAATTCACGCAACACCGGACCGATCCACGCCCGCCCATCGCCATTGCGCGAATAGGGGGTGCGGCCCGCGCCTTTGAGGTGGATGTCAAATCGGCCATGCTCTGTGACAGCCTCACCCAACAACACCGCGCGCCCGTCGCCCAAACGTGGCGACCAACCGCCAAACTGATGCCCGGCGTAGACCTGTGCCAGAGGATCGGCCCCGTCCGGGATCACATTTCCGGCAAACACCGATGCGTCCCAATCGGAGGCACCCAACTGCGCCGCAAGCTCTGCGTTGAACAGCACCATCTCGGGGGCGGGCACCTCTTCGGGGGCGATCTTGGTATAAAACCGCTCCGGCAGTCGGGCGTAGCTGTTGTCAAATTGGACCATGTCGCGCCCTCCGTTTCGTGTCACGCGTTTACTTAGCTCATCCGTTCAGCCGCGCCACCCTTTCGGTCAAAAGCGCGAAAAACCCGTCCGCATCAGCCTCCGCCATAAACATTGCATTTGGCGCGCGGTTTGTGACCCCCCACCAATCGGCAACGGTCATGCCACGGGTCAGATCGGAATGGGTTTCAATCTCGACATTGATAAACCGCCCCGAAAACAACTCGGGCTTGATCAGATAAGCGATCACGGTCGGGTCATGCAGCGGGCCGCCCAGCGAGCCATATTTTTCGACATCGAAGCGCTCAAAAAAGTCCAGCCACCCGGCCACAACATCGCCCAGATGGGTGCCAAAGTCGCGAAAGGCCTGAAGGCGCGGAGCGGTCACCAGCACCTTATGGGTGCAATCGAGTGGCATAACGGTCAGTTGAACGCCAGATTTAAACACAATATCAGCGGCTTCCGGGTCAACGTAAATGTTGAATTCGGCGGCAGGAGTGACATTGCCGACCTCAAAATATGCACCTCCCATCAAAACGATTTCCTGAACCTTTTCAATAATATCCGGCGCCTTGTTGAATGCTGTCGCAATATTGGTCAAAGGCCCCAAAGGACAGAGCGTCACCGTGCCCGCAGGTTCCGCTCGCAACGTGTCGATGATGAAATCGACGCCGTTTTGATCCTGGAGCGGCATCACTGGATCGGGCAATTCGATACCGTCCAGCCCGGTCTTGCCATGCACATGCTCCGCCGTTACCAACGTGTGCGCCAGCGGGCGGTCGCAGCCTTCAAACACTTTGACATCGGGCCGCCCGGCCACTTCGCAGACCTTGCGCGCGTTCTTTGCGGTTAAGGCCAAAGGCACGTTTCCGGCGACCACGGTGATGCCGAGGACGTTCACCTCTTCGGGCGAGCCAAGCGCCAAAAGGATCGCCATGGCGTCGTCTTGGCCCGGATCGGTGTCGATGATGATATTGCGGGGGGAGTTGGGGGACATCGCGCGCCTCTTAGGTGTTTCGTCGAGGCGCAGGATGTCTTGGCAAAGCCGGGATGTAAAGGCGGGCCAGAGCGCGGCCCGCGCCGTTTTAGCGCCGCACTTGACGTGCGCCTGCGGCCCCTTTGATGAGGATGGTACGAATGCCCGCAAGATCTTCGTTCGAGAGCGATTTGGCCGCGGTGATCCGACGTTGTGCGGCGGTGCCCGTGGGCGCGGCGGAGGTCGGTGGGCGCAGGCGGAAGTCATAGGCGGCGACAGAGGCATCCGCAGAGGCCACACGGACCAGTTCGGCGTCGAAATAGCCAAGCGTGGGCAGGGTTGCGGTGGCGGTGATGATGGCACCAGAGGCCGATTTGACCACGTTGACATCCGAAATGGCCGGCGCCAAGGGCCGGGTGTCAACGAAGTTCGGATAGCCTTTGCGCGGCGCCAAGGAGGGCAGGACGGTGACAGCGGTGTCATCATTCAACACGGCGACCGGTTCGGATTTGCCAAACCAGTTCAGAGGATTGATCCGCGACTCTTTGATCGAGGCGCAGCCCGTTACCAACATGAGCACCAACCCAGAAACAATCACCTGACGCCGCATCGGGCCTCTCCCCATAAATCTCTTTGCCCAAGGGCTACCTGAAAACAGCGGGCTTGAAAAGGGTCGCAATCGGCGCGGATGCTGGACCTTCTCCCCCTGACGCCTTATGTGAAGGGTCAACGGAACAAGGAGAGACCCGATGGCGACGGAGCGCTTTGAAGACATCGTTGAAACCTTTGAGTTTCTGGACGATTGGGAGGACCGTTATCGCCATGTGATCGAGATGGGCAAGGCCTTCGCCCCCTTGGATGATGCGTTCAAAGTGCCCGCCACCAAGGTTGAGGGCTGTGCCTCGCAAGTCTGGTTGGTGCCAACGGTTGAAGAGGGACGGTTTGACTTTGCCGGGGCCTCGGATGCGATGATCGTTCAGGGGCTGATTGCCATTCTGCACGAACTCTACGCCGGGTTGACTTTGCCCGAGGTTATGGCCGTCGATGCCCCTGCGGAATTGGCGCGGTTGGGCTTGGACGAACACCTGTCTGCGCAACGCTCAAACGGGCTGCGGGCCATGGTCACCCGCATTCGCGAAACGGCGGCCAAAGCCAAAGCGTAATCGCATCAGGCGCGGATAAACCGTTCAAGATCGCCGTAGCCGGTAAAGCGACGTTCGAATGTCAGGCCCAGACGGTCGGCACACACGCGCGCCGTCTCGGTCAAATCCGCGTCCTCGGTTTGCGCCAGATAGACCAGTTTTTCGTAATTGCCGAAATACATGTGACGCAAATCCGGGTAGCGATCCAACCCCAACGGTTTCCACACAAAGGCGTCAAATTGCCGGGCGAGAAAATCCGTCAGGTAGAAACTCGTGACTTCGCCATGGGCGGCAAAAGCCTCGGCCCCTTCAAAGAACGAGTAACAATGCGGGGCTGAGATCATCTCTGCCCCGTATCTCTCACATAAATTCTGCAACTGCCCGCCGGTGCCACAATCCCCATAAGCCACGAGGATATGGTCATATTTCCCACGGTGCTTGAGGATCGCGGCCTCGACCGCCGGGGTGATTTTTTCGGGCGTGTTGTGTAAGATCGCGGGCAGGCAGGTCAGCGTCAGATGATCCAACCCGTTGGCCGCAATCAGGGCCAAGACCTCGCGGGCCAAAGCGCCACAGGCGATGACCAAGGTCTTGCCCGTGCCGACCTGATCGAGGCCCTGATCGCGCAGGGCCTCATCACTGAGCGGAACGGGGTTCATTTCAGTTTGACCGCGGTCCCATAGCACATGACCTCAGACGCCGATTGGGCGATGGCCGAGGTTTGAAACCGCACCGCGACAATCGCATCTGCGCCAAGTGCTGTGGCCTCTGCGATCATCCGATCCATCGCCTGTTCGCGGGCTCCGGCCAAGAGGGAGGCATATTCTTTCACCTCGCCGCCGACGATATTGCGCAGGGATGCGACAATGTCAGAGCCGATGTGTTTGGCCCGCACGGTCGATCCGCGCACCAGTCCAAGAGAGACGGACACCTCACTCCCGGCGACGGTTTCAGTTGTCAAAACAAGCATTTATAGACCCTTTTACTTTTCAATTTTGTCGTAATGATCGTCTTCGGCGCTCGACAGACGGTCCTCCAGAACGCGCCATGCGATATAGCCCACGACGAGGGCGACGATCACCACAGGCC
Organism: Celeribacter baekdonensis B30; assembly: GCF_000299875.1. Lineage (GTDB taxonomy): Bacteria > Pseudomonadota > Alphaproteobacteria > Rhodobacterales > Rhodobacteraceae > Celeribacter > Celeribacter baekdonensis_A. Next base: position 236,363 of record NZ_AMRK01000003.1, on the reverse strand, counting down.
ACATCAGGGGCATTTGCAAACTGGCCAAAATCATGGATCCCAACCACAGCGTCCCTAAAATTGCGCCGCCCACGACCACGAGGATTAAGGCCAATTTGTCAATTTTCATGTCTGGCTCCTGCGGTCGTGGGCACGTGGTTAGAGTTGATTGTGGCGCGCGGCGATCAGGCGTTTCGCGGTTTCCACCGCAATCGCCGCATCATCGCAATAGGCATCCGCGCCGATGGCCCGACCGAACTCTTCGTTCAAGGGCGCACCGCCGCAGAGCACGATATATTTGTCGCGCAGACCCTGTGTGGTCAGGCTCTCGATCACGGTTTTCATATAGGGCATGGTCGTGGTCAACAGGGCGGACATGCCAATAATGTCCGCGCCCTCGGCCTCTGCCGTGCCAATGTAACTCGCGGCCTCGGTGTTGATGCCCAGGTCAATGATCTCAAATCCCGCGCCTTCCATCATCATCGCCACAAGGTTTTTGCCGATGTCATGAATGTCGCCTTTGACCGTGCCGATGACCATTTTGCCCATTTTTGGCGCGCCGGTTTCGACCAAAAGCGGTTTCAGGATCGCCATGCCGCCCTTCATCGCCTGCGCCGCACGCAGCACTTCGGGGACAAACAAAATCCCGTCGCGGAAATCGTCGCCGACGATCTGCATCCCCGAGACCAGCGCTTTGGTCAGGATGTCGTAAGGGGTCCATTTCCGCTCCAACAGGATGCGCACGGATTCTTCGATCTCGTCTTTCAGACCGTCATAGAGGTCATCCATCATCTGTTCGGTCAATTCATCGTCGTTGAGATCGGACAGGATCAGGTCGTCTTCATTGTCAGACATCTGCATTTCCTTCTTGGACAGGGCCAAACTGCGCCTGTGTGTGCGGTGATTTCTGCCAAGTCCCGCGCAATGGGGATTGGCATATGTTCTCATTTTGTTCTACATTTTGGGCATGGCTCATGATTCCACTCAACACCCAGATTTGCTTGCCGATACGCTGCCGCTTGGGCTGGTGCCCAAGGCGCGCGGGGCACAGTCGAATGCCAGCGGCCGGTTTGAACGGCTGGCGCGTGAAACCTTTATCGACGGCTGGGATGCCGAGCTTGAGCAAACCATCGCGCGCACCACGACCGTGGACGAACGTCCGCGCAAAATCATCACCCGCAACGACAGTCCCGACATTCCGTTTGACCGCTCGATCAACCCGTACCGGGGCTGTGAACACGGCTGTTCTTACTGTTTCGCGCGGCCCACGCATGCCTATCTCGGGCTGTCTGCGGGCTTGGATTTTGAAACCCGACTGACCCGCAAAAAGGGCGCTGCGGAGGTTTTGGCCCGTGAACTCAGCGCCGCATCTTACAAGGTGGCCCCGATCGCCATCGGTACAAACACCGATCCCTACCAACCGATCGAGGCGCGTGATCGGGTGATGCGCGGGCTGCTTGAGGTGCTGTCCGCGTACAATCATCCGCTCACGATCACCACCAAAGGCACGTTGATCGAACGCGACATTGATCTTTTGAAACCGATGGCGGCCAAGGGGCTGGTGCAGGTCGGTCTGTCCGTCACCACCCTGGGCTCGCGCTTGTCGCGACAACTCGAACCTCGGGCTCCGGTGCCGGCGCGGCGGTTGAAAACCATGCGCCTTTTGACCGATGCGGGCATCCCCGTGCGCGTCATGATTGCGCCAATCATCCCGGCGCTGACCGATCACGAGCTGGAGGCCATCATGGGTGCCGCCGCCAGTCACGGCGCCAGGGCCGCAGGCTACATCATGTTGCGTCTGCCTTTGGAAGTCGCGCCCCTGTTCGAAGATTGGCTGGCCACCCATGTGCCCGACAGGGCGCAGCGGGTGATGAACCGCGTGCGCGAGCTGCATGGCGGTAAAGTGTATGACAGCCATTGGGGCAAGCGGATGAGAGGCGAGGGCGAATGGGCCGAACTCATGGCGCAACGCTTTGACATCGCGCTCAACCGCACCGGCCTCATGACAAAGCTGCCCGCGCTCAAACAGGATCTGTTCGCGGTGCCGCCCAAAGCGGGCGATCAATTGAGCCTGTTCTGAGACCGGGCGGGTCATCTGCATTTTCCTCTATGGATCAATCGCGGGCCCGGCGACGGCCGGAGCGTTCGCGTTTGGCGGGGCCTTTGTCGTCGGTGCCATCTGAGGCCGAAGAAAATCCGCCAAGTTTCGCGGTGATCTGTTCCAAGGTTGGGCGCTCGCCGCGCGGACGGGTTTCAAGCGCCTCTTTCATGGCGCGCAGGTGTTCGGGCGTGGTGCCGCAGCAGCCGCCGATGATCGTCGCCCCGGCATCGCGCGCCATACAGGCGTAATCGCCCATCAATTCGGGCGTGCCATCATAATGGATGTGCCCGTCCATGTAGCGTGGGATACCTGCGTTGCCTTTGGCAATGATCGGGCGCTCATGGCCTTGTGCTGAAAAGCCCAAAACCGTGCGCAACAAATCCGACGAGCCGGTGCCGCAATTGGCGCCATAGGCTACGGGAGGCGTTGGCATTTTTTCAACCATATCCGCAAGTCGCGCCGAGGTGACGCCCATCATCGTGCGCCCCGCCGTGTCAAAACTCATCGTGCCGACCCAGGGCAGCCCGGCCAAAGTCGCGCCTTCTGCGGCGGCTTTATATTCGTCGGCGGCAGAGATGGTTTCGATCCACGCCACATCGGCGCCACCGGCTTTCAGCCCCTCGGCCTGTTCGTGGAACATCTCGACAGCGGCAGAATAAGACAGCGGTCCCATCGGTTCCATGATCTCTCCGGTCGGGCCCATGGACCCGGCCACAATCACCACACGCCCGGCACGATCAGCGACGTTGCGGCCGATTTCGGCGGCGGCTTTGTTCAGCTCATGCACGCGGTGTTCGGATTTGTGCAATTTGAGGCGCGAGGCGGTGCCGCCAAAGGAATTGGTGAGAAAAATATCAGACCCGGCCTCGACTGCGCCCAGATAAAGCCGGGTGATGTTTTCGGGTTTGTCGACATTCCAAAGCTCCGGCGCGTCGCCAGAGGACAGGCCCATGTTGAACAGCGTTGTGCCCGTCGCCCCATCAGCCATCAGCCAATCGCGGGTTTCGAGAAGTTTGGAGAGGGCGTTGGGCAGGGGGGCGTCGGTCATGGCGGCTCCGGGGGACTGAATAAGGGGGCGCGAGGGCGCGCGGACAAAGAAAAAGGTCCCGGACGGGCGGCCCGACCGGGGGTTTGTAGCCCATGTGCCATGTCTGGCCCGATTTATCAAATTCAATCAGGTCATAAAGATCATGAGCGTGCTGCACATTCGCACGACCAGGAGCGAACAGAAGGGATGCGCCGTGTTCGCCTCAACCCGCACCAGTGGGACGGCGGCGAAACAGATGCAGGGTGCGGTGGGTGGCAAAGCGTGAGGCTTTCATCGGGTTCGCGGTGGGTCTGGGCGGAGGTGCGGTCACCCGGCGCAAAATATCCATACCCGCCACCGCAAGCGCCAAGCGAGACGGGGCGGCGAGGTAGAGCGTTTCCCACTGTGGGGCAAAGGCGGATTTGAACCGGCGCAGACCCGCAGCCCCCGATTTGGCAAGGAACTTACCCCGAAGCCAACGGGTCAAAGCGTCATCGTCGTGACCGTCCCAGGGCACGGCGGCCAAGGACAGGCGCGGACAGCCATAGGCGGCAGCGGCGCGAATGGCCTCGATGATCAGCAACTGTATTGTGCCATCCGGGGCCGCAGATCCCGCGCGCATCAGATCCAGCGTCATCTCATGGCGGCTTTCATGTAGCGAAATGAAGGCCACAAGATTTTCACCTTGATAGGCGAGAAACACCCTTTGGCAGGAAATATAGCCGCGGTCATAGGTGCCCATGGAAAACCCGCGCTCCTTGCCGCGCATGCCGAGCCATTCCTGTGCCACGCGATCCATGTCTGCGAGGGGCAGGTCGCGGGCGCCTTCGCGGACTTTGATCTGCGCCTCTTCGGCCTTGCGGATCACCCGGCGCAGTTGTCGGGTTTTTGAGCCTTCGAGCGAAAACCGAGCGGGTACGAGCCACGCCTCTTGTGCTGTCGGGAGGACTTTCCACCCCGCCTTGCGCGCCGAGGCGGCCATGCGCGCGCCGCATTTGTAAATCGCGGGCATGCGGTAGCGCATCCGCGCGGCACGAGACAGGGCGTCGCGGGCGGCAGACGGGCAGCCCCGTGCAGCAATCGGATCGGAGAGCATGACAAGCGATTGGCCAATCGGGGCGGCAAGGCCCAAGGGGCGACCCTTTTCCGAGGTCAAAAGGGAAAAATCGCGTGTGCGCAACAGGTTGGCTTCTGCCCGCGGGGCGGAAAAGAGCTGTATTTCCATTTCGGGTGTGAGGTAGGGTGCGCTTTTGGTTTTGACCAGACCGGGTTCGCGTGACAGCGAGCAGGAGCGGGGTCCGCGCAAGATCAGCAGCCCGGCAAGCATGGCGGGGAGGGCGTAATAGACCAAACGAAACGCCAAAACCGCGCCCAAAAGCTGGTCAAGTTCAATTGTATGCAACAATGAGGCCAGCGTGGCCTCAAATGGACCGACCCCGCCCGGTGTCGAACCAATGATGCCAGCGCCCAGTGAAAACAGATAGGCGGAAATGGTTTGGCCGATGGCAAGGGACACCTCAGGCGGCATCAGCGCATAAAGGGCAAGGCCCGCGAGGATGGTGTCACAGGCGGCCAGACCGATGACCGTGCCCATGGCGCGCAGGCTGGGCCACGGCACACGCACCAACGGTCCGGGCGGGTAGACCGAAATCACAGCCATCGCAATCGCCAGAGCAATCGCCCCGGTGGCGAGCGATTTCATCCACGGGATATCCGGTTGAAAGGCCAGCACCGCGACGGCGGCGACCACGGCCCAACCGGCCAAAAAGGAGAGCGCGACCGCAGCAGAGAGGCGTGCGGCCTGCCAAAGCGTCAATTCCGGCAACATCCGCCAGCGGATCAACGCGCCCGTCAAAGCGCCAAAGCCTAAGGATTGCGACAATCCGATTGCCGCAATGCCAGAAAGGCGTGCCGCACGGGCGGAAATGCCGGTGCCGAGCTGAGCATGCAGCACACGGTCATATTGGCCGACGGCCCAGAAACTGCCCATTGTGGCAAGCCCGGCGAGGCCCCATTGACCGGGGCCAATCGTGGTGATGGACGCGGCAATGGCGGCAAGGTCGAGATGGGCGATCTTGCCCCAGACCAGCCAGCCGATGAACAGGGTCATGGCCAGCGGCAAAAGCTGTTTGCCCAAAAGTGCGCGCAGGCCGTTCGTCTTCTCTGGTTTCGCCCCCTGTGTCACCCCCGGTTTCACCCCGAGTTGCGGTCGCACCGGCTTGGACTTCGAGCGCACGGGATCGGGGACGCGAAGGGCCTCTTCGATGTCGAACGGGCTGTGGCGCATGGCGAAGGTGGTCCTTTTGGGCTGAGCCTGAGGTCGGGTTCTGGCGCGCTGGGGGGATCAAGCGCACACATGATTGGTCTGTGAGCAATAGTCCCGGTTTGCCAAGATTCGATTAATCCACGTTCAATTTGAGCGCGGCGCAGCCAAAACCGGCAAATAGACCGGCAAATAGAACTGTGTTTGAGGTGGAGATGTGAAAACGGCCCGCAGGATGACTGCGGGCCGTGATGCTAAAATTGACTGTGATTGACACAGTGATTGACGGTGTCTGTTGGGGGCTGAACGATAACCACCAAACCCGACCACAGCCGGGCTTGTCGGATCGGCACTACGCCAAACTTATTGCATCATCTCTTGTTGAGCCTCGACCAGGAAGGCGGCATATTTTTCGCGGATCGCTGCGGCGGTTGAGCGCGCGCCGAGGTCTGCGGCGACTTTGGCGATCACATCTTCGGCACCGGATTCTTGCATATCGGCGCGGATCACCTCCGCCACATAGGCCAAAGCGTCGGCTGCGGATTTGCCCATAATATCGGCGGCCCAAAGCGCAATTTTTTTGTTCGCACGGGCCTCCAATCGAAATTGGGTCTCGGCGTCATGGACAAATTTGGATTCAAATGCGGCTTCGCGGTCGTCAAATGTGGTCATTGTTGGCTCCTCCTCAACTGCTGATCTTACTTAAAATATGGGACTTATCTTTGCGACATATCAAGACGCATGAATGAATATTTATCAAAAACTTTAAAAGGACACAGCGTGTTGGCATGGGGCAGGTGGCGTTTGGACAGAGTTTTCCGCTCTGGCGGGGGCAAATATGGCGCCGAACTTGCTCCCGGCGTTCCCTTGCCCTAAAGAGCGGCATAAAGAGGCCGGTCGCGATGATTCCCGGCCCATCAGCTTTTGGAGGCCCCATGGCGCGCCGTAAAAAAATCTATGAAGGCAAAGCAAAGACTCTTTATGAGGGTCCGGAGCCGGGCACGCTGATCCAGTATTTCAAAGATGACGCCACCGCGTTCAACGCCGAGAAGCGCGCCACCATCGAAGGCAAGGGCGTGTTGAACAACCGCTTGTCCGAGTTTTTCATGAACGGCCTGACCGCCATCGGCGTGCCGAACCACTTCATCAAACGCCTCAATATGCGCGAGCAGTTGATCCGCCAGTGCGAGATCATTCCGCTCGAAGTCATCGTGCGCAACTTTGCCGCGGGGTCCATGGCCAAACGTCTGGGTCTCGAAGAGGGGATGCGCCTGCCGCGTCCGATCATCGAATTTTCCTACAAAGACGACGCTTTGGGCGATCCTTTGGTGCCCGAAGAATACATCATCGCCTTTGGTTGGGCCTCGCAACAGGACCTCGACGACATCGTCGCTTTGGCGTTGCGGGTGAATGATTTCATGTCCGGCGTGATGTATGGCGTTGGCATCAAACTGATTGATTTCAAAATCGAAATTGGCCGGGTCTGGGACGGCGATTTCATGCGCCTGATCGTGGCTGATGAGATTTCGCCGGACAGTTGCCGGTTGTGGGACATCGAAAGCGGACAAAAGCTTGATAAAGACGTGTTCCGCCGCGACCTGGGCTCGCTCACCGATGCCTATTCCGAAGTGGCTCGCCGCCTTGGCGTTTTGCCCACGAACGGCCCGATCGGCGACAAGCCGACCCTGATCAACTAACTTCCTAAAGGATTGCCCACGATGAAAGCCCGCATCGACGTCATGCTGAAAACCGGTGTTCTCGACCCTCAGGGGGCGGCCGTCCAACACGCGCTCGGCGCGCTTGGGTTTGAGGGCGTCAACGAGGTCCGTCAGGGCAAGGTGATCGAATTGGATCTGGCCGATGGCACCTCGGAAGAGTCGATCAAAGAGATGTGCGACAAGCTTTTGGCCAACACGGTGATCGAAAGCTACCGGATCACCCTGCTCTGATCTGAGTTGGGTCTGTAAAACATTGAAAAGCCGCTCCCTTGGGGGCGGTTTTTTGTTGGGCAATTGGGTTTTCCCAGTTGCATTTCTTGTTTGGTCAAGCCCCGTCCTCCGCAAGTCACGGCGCTTCGGTCCCCAAATCCGTTTCCACAGGATCCGGGTCGCCAAATGAGGGGTGGTTTTTTAGGTCTGAGGCACATCCACACAGGAGCGTTACGATGATCTTTCAAGGACTGCCCACCCTCACCGCCCATGCGCTGCGCCTTGGCAAACCGGATGCCAATGGCCAGACGCCTGAGCGGGTGTTGAACCCCTATGACGCCGCGCCGTGTCGGCATTGTTTGTGCCATGTGCCAAAAGGGGCGGGGATGTTGATTTGCGCGCATCGACCGTTCTCTATATTGCAACCCTATGCTGAAACCGGGCCGATCTTTCTGTGCGCCGCCGAATGCCCGCCTTACTTCAGTTCGGAAACCCCGGCGGTGTTGACCAGCTCGCCGGACTATCTGATCAAAGCCTATAATGCCGAGGAACGCATTGTTTATGGCACCGGGCGGATCACGCCACAATCCGAGATCAAACCCTATTGCGCCGAATTGCTGATCCGTGAGGACATTGCTTTCGTCGACATCCGTTCAGCGCGCAACAATTGTTGGCAAGTTCGGGTGACACGGGGGTAATCTGGGCTGATCTCCACTTGATCCAAACCCCGTCCCATCGTATCAGGCGGGCGAATGCCTCCCATCTGCCTATCTGCCAAGGAGCTCTGCCGATGAAAGCCGCCGTTCTGCAATTCCCCGGATCGAACTGTGACCGCGATATGTACACGGCGCTCAAGCGCGCGGGGGCGGATGTCACGATGGTTTGGCACAAGGACGCGGACTTGCCCGAGGGTGTCGATGTTGTCGGCGTGCCGGGGGGCTTTTCTTATGGCGATTACCTGCGCTGCGGTGCGATTGCGGCGAACTCGCCCGTCGTGGCGTCGTTGAAGAAACACGTTGAGCGCGGCGGCTATGCCTTTGGCATTTGCAACGGCTTTCAGGTCCTCACCGAGGCGCGGCTTTTGCCCGGCGCTTTGCTGCGCAACGGCAATTTGAAATACATCTGCCGCACGGTGGGATTGGCCGTTGAAATCACCGACAGCCCCTATACCTCCGCCTATGCCCAGGGTCAGCACATCCGCATTCCGATCGCGCATCACGACGGCAATTTCACCGCCGATGCCGACACGCTGGACATGTTGGAGGGCGAGGGGCTTGTGGCGTTCCGCTATCTTGACAACCCGAATGGATCGGATCGCGACATTGCGGGCATCCTGTCACCGAACCGGCGCGTCTTGGGGATGATGCCGCACCCGGAACGCGCCGCCGAACCTGCGCATGGCAATGAGGACGGGGCTTTGTTCTTTGCCTCGCTGCTTGAGGCTGTGGTCTCGGCCTGAACCGGTTAAGGGTGGGTCAACTCTGGCTCGCCATGGACCTCTGTGTGGCGAAACTCCGCTCAAATTGTTGAAAACCGTCAAAAATCCGCTGGGTTTGACGCGGCATGCGCGCTCGCGACCTCTTGCAGGTCCGGGGTGGGCGGGCGTATTCTGCTTGCATGAGTGAGCGCGACCTGATGGGGCCGAAAAGGCCGAAAACAATGACCTGGGCCGGGCGGCTGGCGCTTGTTGCGTTTGTCGTGGCGGCCATTGGCGTCATTTGGGTCACCAACCTGTTTTTGACCGAACGCTATACCATTTTGACGCGCAACCGCGCCGAAGTGCGTCAGGCGCTCTACTCCGGCAACCTGCTGTCGGAACTTCAGCGCAATTCCATCGTGCCGATCCTGTTGTCGCGCGATCCGGTTTTGGTCGGTGCGCTCAATTCCAACGATTTCGCCCAGACCTCGCAACATCTGATCTCCTACATTCAGGAAATTGGCGCGGCGGGGATCACGCTTTTGGACGAAAGCGGGCGGGTTGTGGCGGCCACGGATCGCTCGCTGTTGGGGACCAACAATCGCCAATCGTCCTATTTCGTCGATGCGCTGCGCTCCAATGATACGATTTTCAAAACCACCCAGCTGAACAACGGGGCTTATGAATTCACTTACAGCCGCCGGATTGATGTCAATGGCGCGCTGGCCGGGGTGATCGTGGTGCTGGTCGATCTGGCGCGATTTGAGAAAACATGGGCCGGGATTTCGGACGCGGTGGTGGTGGCCAATTCGGAAGGCCAGATCATCCTGTCGACCGAGCCGCGTTGGCGTTCGAAAACCGAAACCGAGGCCTTGGCGGTCACCGACGCGCCAACCGCGATTGAGCGCGCGTTTCAGATCACCACCGATTGGTCGCCGGACCCCGCCGAAGTCTATTTGGGCGGCGAGGCCTTGATGCGTTTGGAAAGCCGTATTCCGTTTCGCGGCTGGCGGATGACCTCATTCACCGCCTATTCTTCTGTGCGCGAACGGGTGAACGGGTTCTTGGCGCTTGAGATCATGGGTTTTGCCGTGTTGCTGTCTGGTGTGTTTTACCTGACCTCGCGGCGCGCCGTATCGCGTGCGGGCCTGTTTCAGCGCGAAAGTGCCGAATTGCGGCTGTTGAACGCGGCCCTTGAACGGGAGATTCAAGAACGCAAGCGGGCGGAGAAAAGCCTTGAGGTTGCCGAGCAAACCTTGGCACAATCGTCGAAATTGGCCGTGCTGGGCGAAATGTCGGCGGCGGTCAGCCACGAATTGAACCAACCTTTGGCGGCGATGAAGACCTATTTGGCCGGCGCGCGGCTGTTGATCAAACGCAAACGATCCGAGGAGGCTCTGGCCTCGTTTGGGCGGATTGACGATCTGATCAACCGCATGGCCGCGATCACCAAACAGCTGAAATCCTACGCTCGCAAAGGCTCCGATCAGCTTCAGCCAATTGATTTGCGCGAGTGCGTGTCCTCGGCGCTCTCGATGATGGAACCCCAGCTCAAACAGCGCTCGGTCGAGATCATTCGCACCCTGCCGCCCGAGCCGGTGATCGTCGATGGCGACCGGGTGCGGTTGGAACAGGTCTTGGTCAATCTGCTCAGAAATGCCTTTGATGCTTGTAAAACCGCATCGGAACCCCAAATCGAAATATTGGTCACAGGCGGCACCCAAGCCGCAGTGACCGTGCGAGACAATGGCACCGGGATCGAGGATCTCGATACGCTGTTTGAACCGTTTTATACCACCAAGGCGCCGGGGGATGGCGTCGGGCTTGGGTTGGCGATCTCGTCGGGGATTGTCGCCGAACTGGGGGGGAGATTGATGGCGCGCAACCGTCCGGTGGGCGGTGCGGCCTTTGAAATGGTGCTGCCCCTGTCGCGCGAAAGCAGACACGCGGCGCAGTAACGCCGCATCTTAAGAGTGGCCCAGATTAAATAGGCCCAGAGTTTGGGCCGAAAAAGAAGAGGAAAGACCATGGCGACGGCAATGAAAATCGCGATCGTCGATGACGAACAAGACATGCGCCAATCCATCAGCCAATGGCTTGCGCTGTCCGGATTTGACACGGAAACCTTTGCCACGGCGGAGGAGGCGGTGAAAGCGCTTGGGTCGGATTACCCCGGCGTTGTCATCACCGATATCAAAATGCCGGGCATGGACGGGATGCAGTTTCTCAAGAAACTGATGAGCGTTGATAGCGGCCTGCCGGTGATCATGATCACCGGGCACGGCGATGTGCCGATGGCAGTCGAAGCGATGCGCATCGGCGCGTTTGATTTTCTGGAGAAACCTTTCAACCCGGACCGGATGACGGAACTGGCGAAAAAGGCCACCAACGCGCGGCGGCTGACGCTTGATAACCGGGCGCTGCGGCGCGAGTTGTCCGATGGCACCGGGATTATGAATAAGCTGATCGGCGCAAGCCCGGTGATGGAGCGTCTGCGCGAGGATATTCTGGATCTGGGCCAAGCCGACGGTCATGTGTTGATCGACGGCGAAACCGGCACCGGCAAAACACTGATCGCCCATGCTTTGCACGCGGTTGGCGCGCGGGCCTCGAAAAAATTCATCACCTTTGCCTGCGCTGGCCGGGATGAGTATGATCTGTCGAAACGGTTGTTCGGTCCCGACCCGGATGGGCAGATTCAACCGCTGTTCGAAGAGGCGCGTGGCGGCACCTTGGTGCTGGAAGACATTGAGGCCATGCCAATGCCGCTTCAGGCGCGTTTGCTGACCCTGATCAACGAACAGGGCACGCCGCCGGAAACCCGGATCATCGCGATTTGCAACCTGCAAGAACAAGGCCGGACCTGCGAGTCCGCGATGCGCCCGGACCTGTTTTACCGCTTGGCGGCGATGAAAATCACCACGCCGCCCCTGCGCGCGCGCGGCGAAGACATCCTGTCGCTGTTCACTCAGTTGAGCCAACAATTTGCCGAGGAATACGGCTGCGACGCGCCGGAAGTGTCGGCCCAGGAGGCGGCGCAATTGTTGCAAGCACCATGGCCCGGCAACATCCGGCAATTGATCAATGTGGCGGAGCGTTCGGTGCTGCAAAGCCGGCGTGGGTCGGGGTCGATCACCTCGCTGCTCTTGTCAGAATCGGACGCGCCGGAACAGCAGACCATGACCACAGAGGGCAAGCCGTTGAAGGAATATGTCGAAGCGTTCGAGCGGATGCTGATCGACAACACGATGCGCCGTCACAAAGGCTCTATCGTCGCGGTGATGGATGAACTTTGCCTGCCACGTCGGACGTTGAACGAGAAAATGGCCAAATACAGCCTGCAACGCGCCGATTACCTGTAACCGCCTCTGGCCCCGCCCGTGATCTGCCAATCATCGGGCGGGGCTTAGTCACAGACCTGAAAGTCAACCACACCTTCGCCGGGGCCAAACCGCGCCATGGTATTGACCTCGATGTCGACCAAATAGCCGTCACCGCCGAGGTTTTTGGTGCAACAGCCGTCACAATCCGCATCTGAACAAATGTCGATGGCCTGAGCGGTGATCTCATGCCCGCCTTGGCGCAGGCGCAGTGTCTTCATCCCCAGCCAGCCCCAATCCTTTTCATGCACCGCCACGATGTTATGCGCGGCGACCCATGCCTCGGTCTGAGCGTCCTCCAGGCCGTAAAACTGGCCCGCCCAGGTACAGCCATTATAGGCCAGGCATTCCTCGCTGTCGGGGGCGGGGTAGGAGGTGTAGTTGGTCAGATTGGCCCGATGCCATTCAGGCGCACAGGTAAGCGATTTGGCCTGACAGAATGTTGGGAGAAGGGCGATGATGAGGGAAAAGGTGGCTGTGATAAGCAGGGGGCGGGACATTGCGGGTTCCTTTGGGCACAGCGAGATTGGCGCGTGAGATTGGGACGGTGAGATCAGCAAAGCGCAGATGCCTGAGGTGTGCAAGAGCGGAGGCAGAGAGCCGGGATCAGGTGAGTATTTATTAAGCTCTGGCGGGTAAAAGGTGAAAATTATAGGGTTCCGCCGGGCGGCTTGGATGTATAGACACACGGATGGGCACATGTTTTCCGCGATTTTCAACGTGAAATGTCACTTTGCAAATTTGCGTGTTGTCATAGAGGTGCGGGATCACTACTGATAGGAGGACGCAGGTCTGGCTTGGTGTCCCTTTGAGGTCCATTGGGTCCTTTGGGAAAACGCCGCCCCGGAAACCGCGTGAGACTCATTCGCTGCATGCGAGAGCTGGAGCCGCCTGTGAGGTCCTTGATCCATCTGAGATCAGTGAACCCCATCGACGCCGCCCGCCCGTAGTGCAGACCGATGCCGCCGCTGGGCAGACAAGGTCAGGCATGACAAAGCCAGACGTGATACATCCAGCGGCATGAAACGCCCCTGACGTCCAAGCCGGACAGGGGGATTTGTATGGGGACTAGGGCAGGGCCGAAGGGCGCGCCTGATGTGCCGGAGAAGAACCGCGATGCAACGCGACGAGGCAAGATTAGAGCACAGACGGGACGCTTGCGTCCCCGCGCCCTTGCCCGCACGATCGCTCGCCTCAAAACATCACCCGCAAACCCGCGCGTCGCTCCGAAGGGGAGGCGCGTCTGTTGTGGGTGCCGAAAGACAACAATGGCTAAAAAGATGCTTATCGATGCCACCCACGCGGAAGAGACCCGCGTTGTGGTGGTGGACGGAAACAAGGTCGAGGAATTCGATTTTGAGTCTGAAAACAAACGCCAGCTTGCTGGCAACATTTACCTTGCAAAAGTAACGCGCGTCGAACCGTCGCTTCAGGCGGCTTTTGTCGATTACGGCGGAAACCGTCACGGTTTCCTGGCCTTTTCGGAAATCCACCCGGATTATTATCAAATCCCGGTTGCGGATCGCGAAGCCTTGATGGCCGAAGAATTGGCCTATGCGAAAGCGCAGGAAGAGGAAGAGGACAAGCCGAAGCGCCCCCGTCGCCGCTCCCGTTCGCGCACGCGCTCCAAGGCCGAAGAGGTGACATCCTCTGATGCGGTCGAGACCCAGGAGGTCGTGGGCGAGGATGCGGATCAAGACAGCGCCACAGAAAACGGCGCTCCCCAAAGCATTTCCGGCATGGATGTGATCGAACCGGAGGCTTCCGAGGCCGACGACATGATCGCGGACCCCTCCGGGCACAGCCCGGTCGAAGAGGGCACATCGCCCGCCTTTGCCGTACAGGACACGCCGGTGGAAGAGCCTGCGGAGGAGGACGACACCACCTCTGATGACGTGGCAGACGACAGTGCTGACGATCAAGGCGATGACAGTGACGATCATGGCGACGATGATGGCGACGAAGACGACGCCGAAACCGCCGCCGACAAAGACGACAGCATCGAAAGCGTGGCCGACGATGACACGTCGGATGATTTCCGCCCGGTGCGCAAACCGCGCCCGCGCAAATATAAAATCCAGGAGGTCGTCAAAGTCCGCCAGGTGATGTTGGTGCAGGTCGTCAAAGAAGAGCGCGGCAACAAGGGCGCGGCTCTGACCACCTATCTCTCGCTGGCCGGTCGCTATTGCGTTTTGATGCCGAACACCGCGCGTGGCGGTGGTATTTCACGTAAAATCACCAATATCGCAGATCGTAAGAAACTCAAAGAGATCGCAGGCGAACTTGAAGTACCGCAGGGCGCCGGTCTGATCGTGCGCACCGCAGGGGCGCAACGCACCAAGACCGAGATCAAACGCGACTATGACTACCTCAAACGGATGTGGGAACAGATCCGCGCACTGACGCTGAAATCGACAGCGCCTGCGAAAATCTATGAGGAGGGCGACCTGATCAAACGCTCGATCCGCGACCTCTATAACAAAGACATCGACGAGGTGTTTGTGGAGGGCGAGGCGGGGTTCCGTGAAGCGAAGGCTTTCATGGAAATGATCATGCCGACCCATGCCGAGAATGTGAAACATTACGCCGACAGCCTGCCGTTGTTCGCGCGCTTTCAGGTCGAAAGCTACCTGAGTTCGATGTTCAACCCGACCGTGCAACTCAAATCCGGCGGCTATATCGTCATTGATTTGACCGAAGCTCTGGTCGCGGTGGACGTCAACTCCGGTCGTGCCACCAAAGAAGGCTCGATCGAGGAAACCGCGCTTAAAACCAACCTTGAGGCCGCCGAAGAGGTGGCCCGCCAAGCGCGTCTGCGCGATTTGGCCGGTCTGATCGTGATCGACTTTATCGACATGGAGGAGCGGCGCAACAATGCCGCCGTCGAAAAGCGTCTGAAAGACAAGCTCAAAACCGACCGCGCCCGCATTCAAGTGGGACGCATTTCGGGCTTTGGCCTGTTGGAAATGTCGCGCCAACGTCTGCGTCCCGGCATGTTGGAAGCCACGACCCAGCCGTGCCCGCATTGTCACGGCACGGGTCTGATCCGTTCGGACGATAACATGGCGCTGACGATCCTGCGTCAACTCGAAGAGGAGGGCACCCGCAAGCGCTCCCGCGAGGTTTTGGTCAAAGCGCCGGTGGCGGTGATCAACTATCTGGTCAACATCAAACGCGAACGTGTGGCTCAAATCGAGGCGCGCTACGGCATGGCCGTGCGTCTTGAGGCCGATCCGTTCATGATCTCGCCGGATTTCACCATCGAACGGTTCAAAACCGCAACCCGGGTGATTGTCGCCGAACAGAGCAACGTGATTTCGGCCTCCGCCGATTTGATGGCCGACTATGTCGAGCCTGAGGAGGATCAGGTCGACGCCGTGGGTGAGGAGGCTGAGGCTGTCGAGGTGTCAGAGCCGCGCAGCGTGGATGCCACCGAGGACACGGGCGAAGAAGAGAAGCCGAAGAAACGCCGTCGCCGCCGTCGTCGTCGTCGCAAACCCGGCGATGCGCCTGAAGGGCAAGAGGGCGAAAACGGGTCGGATGAGGACAGTGAGTCCAATGACGACACCGGGTCTGATGAGGGCGAAACTGCGCCGGCTGAGGCCACTTCGGAGGCGCCTGAGACGGCTGAGGACGCTCCGGCTGAAAAGCCGAAGCGCACCCGCACCCGCTCGCGCAGCACCAAAACAACGCCGGTGAGCGAAGAGGTCACAGAGACGAAAGAAGAGACCAAAGACGAGGTCGCACCGGAGGCTGAGGCTGCCGCTGAGGAAGCCCCCGCTGAAAAGCCCAAGCGCACACGGACAAGCCGGGCGCGCAAACCCGCTGTTGTTGCGGAAGAGGGTGCGGAAGCTGCGGCAGAGGCTGAGACTAAGACTAAGACAGCGGCAAAGCCTAAAACCACACGTTCGCGGGCCAAAAAGCCTGTGACCGAGGGGGAAGGTGAAGCTGCGGTTGCCAAACCGAAGCCCGCACCGCGCAAACGCAAGACCAAAGCCGAACGCGAGGCCGAAGAGGCCGCCAAAGCGGCGGAGGCGGCAGCGGTTCAAGCGGAGGCTCCTGCGGCGGAAACGCCAGTTGAGGCTGTGCAGGTTGAGGCCGCGCAAGTTGAGGCTTTGCCTGAGGTTACTGCGGAGGTCGTGCCAGAGATCGTCGCCGAGGTTGCTGTGGAAGCCCCCGTTGCCGAACCTGTGGCCGAAGCTGCGCCAGAAACGGCACCGGAGCCCGCCCCGGAGATGGTTGAGGCCACCAGCGCGCCCGAGACCGCATCCGAGCCAGAGGATGAAGGTCCGAAACGCCGCGGTTGGTGGAGCATTGGACGCTAAATCCACCTAATATAGATCAAAACGGCCGGGTCAGTCCTGGCCGTTTTTGTATGCCTGCGCACCGCACCAACGCAAAAGTGAGGGGGCGCGACATAGCGGACGCTTTCCAGATGCGCCCGGACATGGCATGAGCAGGATATGTTTGGAATCGATCTCTTTGACGCAACCCTCTTGCCCTCCATGCTCGTGGCCTTGGCCGCTGGCATGGTGTCGTTTTTGAGCCCCTGCGTGTTGCCCATCGTGCCGCCTTATCTGGCCTATATGTCTGGCATTTCGATGAATGAACTCACCGGTGGCGGACGCGGATCACGCAAGGCGATCGTGCCCGCGATCATGTTCGTTCTGGGCCTGTCCACCGTGTTCTTGTTCATGGGCTTCACGGCCTCGGCGTTCGGCATGTTTTTTCTGAAAAACCAGGAGGTTTTCGCCAAAATTTCCGGCGTTGTGATCCTGGTTTTGGGCCTGCATTTCCTGTCGGTGTTTCGCATTCCGATCTTGGACCGCGAAGCGCGCCTTGATGCCGGCGACAAGGGCGGCACGGCATTCGGTGCCTATATCCTTGGTCTGGCCTTCGCCTTTGGTTGGACGCCCTGTATCGGCCCGCAATTGGGGGCGATTCTGTCCATGGCCGCCTCCGAAGGCTCGGTCTCGCGCGGCACCATGCTCTTGGCCACCTATGCCTTTGGTCTGGGCTTGCCGTTCCTGTTGTCGGCGATTTTCATCACCCGCGCCGTGGGTCTGATGAACCGGCTCAAACGCCATATGGGGGTGATCGAAAAACTCATGGGTGGGTTGTTGGTCTTGGTCGGACTGATGATGCTGACGGGAGCATTTTCGCGTCTGTCCTATTGGCTGCTTGAAACCTTCCCGGCGCTGAGCCAGCTTGGTTAACTCCGCCGTTTTCGGGCTTATTTTCATCATATTTACCCGCTAAGATGCTTGAAAACCAAAGGGTTCGGGCATGACGGTTCAAGTCAGTGAGTTGGGAGACCAAGAGGTCAGGCGGCGGCGGGTGTTTTACATCCCCGGCTATGACCCGATCCCGCCGCGCCGCTACCGCGAACTCTATCGTAAGGAAAGCCGCGCGCAGGCGGAGATTTCCGGTTATAAGATCGACCTGTCTGCCAAAAAAGGCAGGCGATTTGGCTGGTCGGTGTGCAGCCTTATCAAGGGTGCGCAGACCGAGAGCGAGATCGACGTGCTGGTCTGGTCGGACATTGTCCAAGACAGTATGGACGCCGGGATTTTGCGCACTTATCTGATCCTTGCCCGCACGGCCTGGACCTATATTGGCTCTGGCGCGTTGTTTCGATTGATGAAATTGCGTCGCGGCCCCGTGTTGGCGGCGCTCTATCCGATTGGCGTCTTGCTGTTGCAACTCGGTGTTGCGCTTGGCCTGTTTTGGGGCGTGAGTGCGGTGGCGGGGCGGTTTGGGACGTTCATACAGGGGCTTGGGATCGCGGCGGGGCTTGGCCTCGCCTATGCGCTTTTGACCTGGTTCAAACGTCAGGATGGCAAGTTTTTCGCCTATTATCTGATGCATGATTACGGGTTTTCGGCGCGTTGGCGCGGCGCGGATCCGCCCGCGCTGGTCACTCGAATGGCGGAATTTCGCGCCGATATTGCCGAGGCCTTGCGTCAGGACTGGGACGAGGTTTTGATCGTCGGTCATTCATCGGGCGCGCATGTGGGCGTGTCGATTTTGGCGGAGCTTATCCGCAGGGGTGATGTGCCGGACAATGGTCCGGAATTGTCGTTCGTCTCGCTGGGGCAGGTGGTGCCAATGGTGTCCTACCTGCCCGAGGCCAAGGCCCTGCGCCGGGATTTGGCCTACCTGTCTGCGCGCGAGGAGTTGTTTTGGCTCGATGTCACGGCGCCGGGGGATCCCTGTTCCTTTGCACTGTGCGATCCGGTGAAAGTCTCCGGTGTCGCACCCAAAGATCAAAAATATCCGCTGGTGATCTCTGCCGCTTTCAAGAATACGCTCTCGCCCGCGCGGTGGAACGCGCTCAAGCGGCGATTTTTTCGCCTGCATTTTCAATATCTTTGCGCCTTTGATCGGCCCGGCCCCTACGATTATTTTCAAATCACCGCAGGAGGGCACACCCTTCGCACCCGCTTTGCCACGCACATGCCCAGCCCCAGCCGGATCGACATCCCGGCCAACAGATATACGGACATGGCCCCATAATGCCCCCAGATCTAAAGCCTGATATGATCCCGCCGAAACCGACCCCGCGCCCGGAAAAAACGACCCTGCGCCAGTATGTGAAACTGTTTCGCAAAGACATCCTGTCGGCCCAGCCCGCCAAGCTTTATCGCGCATGGATGGCCGAATATAAAACGCCGTTTTTCCGCTCTTTTCTGGTCAATCAACCCGCGCTGGTCAAACGCGTGCTCAATGAAGAACCGATGAATTTTCCAAAGTCGTCACGCATCGCCGAAGGGCTGCGACCGCTTTTGGGCCATTCGGTGTTTTTGACCAATGGTGAGACCTGGCTGCGGCAGCGCCGGATCATTGACCCGGCCTTTGAAGGCGGGCGGCTCAAAGACACGTTTCCGGCGATGTTGGCGGCGGGGCGGGGCATGGTCGAGCGCCTGAGCACGGAGCACGGCGCGTTTGACATCGAACCCCATGCCTCGCATGCCGCGGCGGATGTGATTTTTCGCACCTTGTTTTCCATCCCGATCACCCACCATGTCGCGCGCGACGTGTTTGACGAATTCCAAGCCTACCAACGCGCCCAACCGATCCTCAACATCGCGGCCTTCGTACCGTTGCCGAAATGGATGCCGCGGTTTCATCGCAAACACACCCGGCAAGGGGCCAGGGCGATCCGCCGGTTGATCACCGATCTGACCGTCGCGCGACAGGCCGAGATCGCAGCGGGGCAGGCGCCTGATGATTTGGCGACCAAGATCATGACCACCAAAGACCCGGTTACGGGGCAGGGGTTTGATACCGCTGAGATGGTCGATCAGGTGGCGATTTTCTTTCTTGCGGGCCATGAGACCTCGGCGTCTGCACTGGCATGGGCGCTTTGGCTTTTGGCCGCCAACCCTCAGGTGCAGGACCGGGTCGCGGCAGAGGGCGCGGCATTTGGCGATCAACCGACGTTCTCGGATCTCTCCAAATTGCGCTTTACCAAGGATGTGTTCCGCGAAACGCTGCGGCTCTACCCGCCCGTGCCGATGATGGTGCGGGAGGCCAAATGCCCGGTGCGGTTCCGCGAACGCGACGTGCCCAAAGGCGCGCAGATCGTGTTGTCGCCCTGGCATTTGGGGCGGCACGAACGGTTTTGGGACCGCCCCGACGTCTTTGACCCGGATCGGTTCAAAACCGAGAACGGCAAGCAATGTCTGCGCGATGCGTTTATCCCGTTTTCCTCCGGCCCGCGGGTCTGTACCGGGGCGGGGTTTGCCATGGTCGAGGGACCCTTGCTTTTGGCCATGATGGCCCGCGCTTACCGCATCACGGTGGTGACGGATAAAACGCCGATGCCCGTGGCGCATTTGACCGTGCGCTCGAAAGACGGGATTTGGCTGCGACTGGAACCGCGCCTTTCGACCTGATCGCGGATGTGAGCGTTTGGGGGATGGCCCGAGGTGAGAAACGTGCGTTCTGAAGGAGTGGCAAAAGCGCGAACAGGCTCCCTGACTGATGGCGCGAGGCTTGAGTTCGGGGAATGCGCGTTCTACACATTCAGGGACTGCTATAGTCTTTCGCGCAAATCTGTGTCGCAGGTTTTTCGCGAAACACTTGAGATAAAAGGACGAAACACATGTCTGCGCCTTCCCCGATCAAACGCGATCTGATTGAGACCATTGGCAACACGCCGTTGATCCGCCTGAATGGCCCGTCAGAGGCCACGGGCTGTGAGATTTATGGCAAGGCCGAGTTCATGAATCCGGGGCAATCGGTCAAGGACCGCGCGGCGCTTTACATCATCCAGGATGCGGTGGCGAAGGGTCTGTTGAAACCCGGCGGCACGATTGTCGAGGGCACGGCGGGCAACACCGGCATCGGTTTGGCGCTTGTCGGCTCGGCGCTTGGGTTCAAAACCGTGATCGTGATCCCGGAAACCCAGTCGCAGGAAAAGAAAGACATGCTGCGGCTCGCAGGCGCTGAATTGGTTCAGGTGCCCGCCGCGCCCTACAAGAATCCGAACAATTATGTGCGTTATTCCGGTCGCTTGGCCGAAGAGCTTGCTATCAGCGAACCCAATGGTGCGATTTGGGCCAATCAGTTCGACAATGTGGCCAATCGTCAGGCCCATATTGAAACCACCGGACCGGAAATTTGGGAACAAACGGGCGGTCAGGTCGACGGCTTTATCTGTGCGGTTGGATCGGGCGGCACTTTGGCGGGCGTGGGCTTGGCTTTGCAGCCCAAGGGCGTCAAAATCGGCATCGCTGATCCCATGGGGGCCGCGCTTTATAGTTTCTACAAAACCGGAGAACTGACCTCTGAGGGCAGCTCGATCACCGAGGGCATCGGCCAAGGCCGTATCACCGCCAATCTCGATGGCTTCACCCCGGATTACGCCTATCAGGTGCCGGACGAAGAGGCGCTGCCGGTCGTGTTTGATCTGTTGGAGAAAGAGGGGCTTTGCCTTGGCGGCTCCTCCGGTGTGAACGTCGCGGGGGCCATGCAGATGGCGCGGGAGATGGGGCCGGGGCATACGATCGTCACGGTGCTGTGCGATTATGGTACGCGCTATCAGTCGAAACTGTTCAACCCGGAGTTTTTGAAGGAAAAAAATCTTCCGGTACCGCAGTGGCTGGACCGTGGACCGCGCGATCTGCCTGACGTATATGAAGGTGTATGATCACACGCATATTTGCCCGCCTTCTTTTGATCCTCTCCCTCGCGCTGCCGCTCGCCGTCAGCGCGCAGGAGGCTGCAGCCCCAGATTATAAAGCCTGGGCGAGCCAGGCCAGTGCCGCCGAAAAGCAATTGGCCGATACAGGCACAGCCAATGCCACATTGGAAAATCTGCGCAATGAGTTGGTGGTGTGGCGCACGCAATTCTCGGAGGCCCAAAGCACCAACAGTGCGCGGATCGACACGCTCAAGGCCCAGATCGCGGCCTTGGGGGCGGCACCCGCCGAGGGCGAAACCGAAGCACCCGAGATCGCCAAACGGCGCAAAGACCTCACGTCGCAATTGGAGGCGGCACAGGCTCCGGTCAAATCCGCCGAAGAGGCCTATACCCGTGCCAACGGTTTGATTTCAGAGATCGATTCCGAACTGACCTCACGCCAAACCGACGCCCTGATGAAACTGGGCAGCTCTCCGATCAATCCCACATTATGGCCCGAAGCACTGGCCGCGATTACCCAAACGGGCGTGACCGCATGGACCACGATCTTGGACAATGCCCGCTCCGAAACCGGGATTGCCAAACTCAAAGCCAATGCCGCCACGCTGTTGCTTTATCTGGTGATCGCGTTGGTTTTGGTGGCGCGCGGACGCTATTGGTCGGAACAATTCACCCGCTTTGTCCGGTCCCGCTTTGTCGGGGCCGCCGGGCAGGGCGTGACCGGGTTTATTGCCTCGCTGTCACAAATCATCGCCCCCGTTCTGGGGCTCGTGGCCATTTCTGCCGGGGCTCAGGCGTCCGGGCTTTTGGGGCCGCGTGGCGTCCTTTTGTTCAATGCGGTGACCGCTGTTGGCCTGTCCTATTTCATTTCGCGCTGGGTTGTCGGGCGTACGTTGTATGCGGGCGGGCATGATCGGCCTATTTTTGATCTGACAAACGGTCAGCGCGCCGAGATGGCCGGGCATGCCGCCTTGATGGCGGTGATGATTGCGGTGCAAGTCACCTTGACCCAATTGGCCGATCTGGATGGCTATAGCGACGACACCCGAGCGGTTCTGTCCTATCCTTTGGTGGTGCTGACCGCGATTTCCCTTTATCGGTTTTCGTTGATTTTACGCAAAGCCTCGCAAGCCCCGACCCCCTCTGAGGGTGGCGAGACCGAAGACGAGGCGGGGCCGCAAAGGTTCACCGCGCTTCTGTCCAATCTGGTTGCACGTCTGGTGCGGCTCGTGGCTGTGGCGGCGGTACTTTTGGGGGCTGTTGGCTATATGTCGGCGGCGGTATCTGCGGTCTATCCGACCGTGATGTCCCTGGCGCTTTTGGCGCTTTTGACCGTGCTGTCGCGTTTGGCCTCTGATGTCTATGCGCTGATCACCCGCCAAAAGGATGATGAGGGCGACGGTTTGGTCCCGGTGCTTTTGACCTTCGCACTCAGCCTCGCGGCCCTGCCGGTTCTGGCGTTGATTTGGGGCATGCGCAAAGAACGGCTTTGGGACATTTGGGCCCGGATGCGCGAAGGTGTGCCGGTTGGCGGGGTCGATCTGTCCGTGTCGGTGTTTTTGACGCTGATCCTGGTCTTTGCCTTTGGCCTTGGGGCAACGCGGCTGTTGAAAACCGCGCTGTCCACCGCCGTCCTACCCAAGACCCAGCTCGACAAGGGCGGCCAGAACGCCATCGTCGCGGGGGTCGGCTATATCGGTGTGTTCCTATCTGCGATTTTTGCCATCACCTCCGCCGGGATCGACCTGTCGGCGCTGGCGATTGTCGCCGGTGCGCTCTCCGTCGGGATCGGGTTCGGCCTCCAGAACATTGTGCAGAACTTTGTGTCCGGCATCATTTTGTTGATTGAACGGCCGATTTCGGAGGGCGATTGGATCGAAGTTGGCGGCCAGATGGGATATGTCCGCGACATCTCCGTGCGCTCGACACGGGTCGAGACGTTTGATCGCACCGATGTCATCGTCCCCAACGCTGATTTGATTTCCAATCAGGTCACCAACTACACCCGCGGCAATATGATTGGCCGGGTCATCGTCCCCGTTGGCGTGGCCTATGGCACCGACACGCGCAAGGTCGAAACGATCCTCAAAGAAATTGCCAACGCCCAACCGATGGTCTCGGTCAACCCGCCGCCACAGGTGTTGTTTCTGAATTTCGGTGCCGATGCGTTGGAGTTTGAAATCCGTGCGATCTTGCGCGATGTGACCTTTATCGTGGCAGTGAAAAACGACATCAACCATGAAATCGCCCGCCGTTTTGGCGAAGAAGGCATTGAAATTCCCTTTGCCCAACGCGACATTTGGCTGCGCAATCCCGAGGCACTGACCCCGCGCAGCCGGGCCGGGGCCGTGGCCGCCACAGAGGCTGAGATTACGGCGATTGAGCCCAGCGACTTTGAGGCGGGCGACGGGGCCGGCGAGGCAGACGGAGACAGCACATGACGCAACCGCTTTTTCGCGAAGATGCCTATCTTCAGGATATCGAAGGCGTGGTCACCGGGCATACGCCCGAGGGCGGGGTGATTTTGGATCAGACGATCTTTTACCCCACCGGCGGTGGACAGCCGGGCGACAGCGGGCGATTGATCTGGGGCGACACTGGGCTTGCGATTGCCACGACCGTGAAGGGGGAGGGGGCCGAGATCGTTCTTGTGCCCGCCGAACCCGCGCCGATGCCGGAGGTTGGCACCAAAGTGATCCAACGGCTCGATTGGGTCCGCCGCCATCGCCACATGCGCATCCACAGCGCGCTGCACCTGTTGTCGGTTGTCATTCCTCTGCCGGTTACGGGGGGCTCGATCGGGGCCGAGAAAGGCCGTCTGGATTTTGCCCTGGACGCGCCGCCCGCCGACAAACAGGCATTGGAAGACGCGCTCAATGCCTTGATCGAACGTGATTTGGTGGTCACGGATGACTGGATCTCCGATGAGGCGCTTTTGGCCGACCCGTCGATTGTCAAAACCATGTCGGTGATGCCGCCGACCGGGCAGGGCCGGGTGCGCTTGGTGCGGATCGGGCAGGGGGCGGATCAGGTCGATCTTCAACCTTGCGGCGGCACCCATGTGGCGCGGACTTCCGAGATTGGGCGCATTCGCTTTGGCAAGATTGAGAAAAAAGGCCGGATGAACCGGCGGGTTACGATTATTCTTGATTGATCACGCAGTTCGGCGCGCTTTTAAACCGTTGTTTTCGCAAAAATGGCCTGCCTGCGTGGTTTCTTTTCCTTCGCTGCATTTTTCTTTGAGAAAATAGAGCAACAGGTCTTGCATAGGTCGCGCGCTTCGCGCTATTGAGCGCTCCACGGACAGGTGGCCGAGTGGTCGAAGGCGCACGCCTGGAAAGTGTGTAGGCGGGGAACCGTCTCCAGGGTTCGAATCCCTGTCTGTCCGCCACAATCCCCCTTAAATCTCTGTTATTCATAAAAATTTAAGGGATGATTGTTGCTTTGATTCGACTTAAGCGCGGAACGTTTTAGGCGCGGATGATACGCCGCAGAGGCGTCGCGAACGTGTCTCGAACTCCTTTAATACATCTCAATACATCAAAGACTTCTATAACCCGCATCGCCGACACTCAGCCTTAACTCATGGCTTTCGCGTGTAAGTTTGAGTAAACACGCAGTGGGTTCGGCCCTAAAGGCGATAGATCCAAAAGGATCAGGCGAGCAAGGGTGGGGCGCGGATCGGCCCGCCGGACAACAGCCGCAGCACGACGATGGCAGCGGGCGCGTCAATGGACGGGAGATCATGGACCGCAGCAAAGGGCAGGGCAAGCGAGACCGTCAGTTCCGGGGTGTCAAATCCGCATACGCTGGCAGAGACGCAAACCGCGCAGCTTGAGGATGAGGACCCGGACGTGTGGTTTTGACCCTGTGCAGGACCCGTGGTGGACGAAGGGACAGAGCCCACCGGGATCAAGACGATACCTTCTCCGGTACAGATTTCGAGAAAGCCGATTTTCTCTCCCGGTGCCGCATGTCCCATGGCGCGCACGGCGCTTGCTCCGGCATGTTCGGCGAAAAACAGCACTTGAAGCAGCATGGCAAACATCGCGACCGTCCGGGCGAGATGGCCCGGTTTGACGGCGGTGGACATGTGCCGAAATGCGCTCATGGGTCTCTGCGGTTTTGGACGCAGCATCTGGGCCACGTCGATGGGAAAGAGAAATCGTACGTACAGCGTCGCGGAATGAATGGACAAGATCAACTGGCCAACTGGTCGCATCTCACCGATGCTTGGCGGGACCGTGACCGGCGTTTTAGAACGTCGATATCAGGTCTTGAGAGGGCTGATCTTTGCTCTTGTGCGTTGCGTAGAGTGCGTTGGCTGCCTCGGCGCTCATCGGGCGGGCGTAGAGAAAGCCCTGATGCAGATGCAGCCCGAGATCAAGCAACATATCGCGTTGGGCTTCGGTTTCGACGCCCTCGGCAATGACCTCGAATTCTAACGCCTCTGCGAGCCGGGCGATTGACCGCAACGCCTCGCGTGAGCGACGGTCGATGACGATCCGGTCGATGAGAGATTTGTCGATTTTGACGATGTCGATCGGCAAATGGGTGAGGCGGTTGAGGTTTGAGCCCTCTTTGCCAAAATCATCCAAGGCGACACGAATGCCGCGCGCTCGCAGGATGGCGATTTCCACCATCACCTGATCCATATCGATCCGGTCGGTGATGGCCTGTTCGCCGATTTCCAAAACGATACTATGCGACAGCTCGCAGAGCGGTTCGAATTCGCGCAAAATTGCCTGCGCCGCACCTTGAAAGCCCAACGATTCCAATCGCGTGTTAAAACAGATATAGGTGCCGGGGCAGGCCATGAGAGTGTTCAACAGGCTGCGCCGGATGCGTGATGGAATATGGGCATATTCTTCCGCGAGCACCACATTTTGCAACTGAGGCAGGAATTGACGCGGCAGCACCACCTCGCCCGAGGCCCGTTGCCAGCGCATCAAAGCCTCAAACCCCACGATTTCTGCGCGCGTGACATCCCAAATCGGTTGCACATATTTGTTGATTTCGCCCGCTTCGAGGGCGCTGATGATGTCGCGGTGGGTGGTCAGTTTACCATCGTCACGCAGCTTTTGCGAAAAGCCCTCGTCGGCGATCACAATGCGGTTGCGTCCGCCTTCTTTGGCCTCGCGCAAGGCCCAATCGGCCCAATTCATCCCGTCCTCCAACCGCATGTCTTGTGTCAACCGAGCCACGCCGATCGACACGGTGCGCGTGACCGGACCAGAGGCCGTGGTCACGGCTGTCTCAGAGATGGCGCGGGCGAGATCTTCGGCAAATTTACGGTTGGGGCAGCCCTGTGTGGCCGTGCGGATGATGGCAAATTCTTCGCCACCAATCCGTGAAGCGCAGCCATGAGCGCGGGTTTTGTCTTTGAGAACCCCGGCCACTTTGCGCAACAATTCGTCGCCGGTTTCGTGGCCATAAGCGTCATTGACGCTTTTGAAATGATCGACGTCGATTAAAAACACGTCGACATCCTGCCTGCGCTTGCGGTCGGCAAACCGACTGTTAAAGCCACGCCTGGAATAGAGCCCGGTCAATTCGTCATGGTCGACCAAATGCTCCAGTTTTTGCCGCGCCACCGAGATGTCGGTGATATCGATCACCATGATGATGTTGAGCCAGCGATCTTCGTTTTCTTCAATCACGCTGCGCAGCTCAACGATCCGGGGTTCTCCTGATTTTGTAAGCAAAGTCAGGGTATTGGATATGGTTTCCTTGTTGCGGGTATTGGCCAGAAGATGGCGCCTAAAGGATTTGGACAACGCTTGATCCTCCACCGGCATAAAGTCGATCAAATCGCGCCCGAGGGTTTCTTCGCGTGTGTAGCCAAAATGCGCGCTCCATGCATCGGAGACGGAAAGCAGACGCCAATCGCGGTCCTGTGACAGAACAATGGCAGCGTTCCGGTTGAGCAAGGTTTCGGTCAGGCTGCGCTGTGCTTCGAGTTCGGTCACATCGGTCAACAGGATCACATATTTGGGCTGATCGCCCTGCGCATTCGGGTCGATGATCCGTCGTTGCGCCGTCATTTTACGAACTTTGCCGGATTTGGTGGTCAGTTCCAGAACCTTATTGCCTGGCGGTGTGACTCCATCGCCAAACGCGCGCATCTGATCGACAAAACTGCGGGTGTTGGGGGAGGTCAAATCGGCAATGTCGTGACCTATCAAGTCCGCTCGGTCATAGCCCAGACTGTCACACAGGGCGGGGGCGACGTTTAGGGTCAAACGGCGGGCGTCCTGAACCAAAAGCAAGGCAGGGCCTTCTTCGAGGGTCATTTTATAGAGCCGACTGTTGCGGTTCATCTCGGTGATGTCGGTGAGTTGCACCAGATAGGCATAGGGTAGCCCTGGGTTGGTGTTTTTGCGCACAGCAGCCAATACCATGCGCAGGGCCCCGGAGCGCTGTCGGATTTCAAGTTCGAGGGTGAAATCGGTCTCGGGCGTGTGTCGCATAAAGGCGCGCATATTGGTCTGAGATGTGTCGGGCAGGCTCAAAAATCCGTTTTCAGAGGCAAACAGCCCAATAAGCTCGCGGCGCTTGACTCCCAGGTAGCGACAGACCTGATCAGAGGCGGAGGTGATGCGAAACTGACTGTCCAGAGTGACGATCATCGTTGGGCTGTTTTCCAAAAGCGCGGTGCGATACAGCCGGTCACGCTGACGCAGCTGTTTATAAGCACCGGCAATGAAGACGAGGCTGGAGGTGAGCAGCACGAGAAAAGCGGCTTCGACATAGGTGCGATGGTCCACAAGACCGGCCCCGATCAGCAGGGCGGTGGAGA
This sequence comes from Celeribacter baekdonensis B30, assembly GCF_000299875.1. Lineage (GTDB taxonomy): Bacteria > Pseudomonadota > Alphaproteobacteria > Rhodobacterales > Rhodobacteraceae > Celeribacter > Celeribacter baekdonensis_A. The sequence goes on along the minus strand of NZ_AMRK01000003.1, from coordinate 208,321 downwards.
CGACGGCATGGGCCGCGCCGATCTGAAGTATGGAGGGCAGGGCGACGGTGGCGATCAAGAGCGTCATGCTGACGGCGACAGACAGAGAATGCGAAATGCCGAAATATTCGACCGGGAAATAGGCACAGACAAAGGCCAAAAAGGCGAGCATCAGGGTCATCAACAGGCCCGGCAGAGCGGCCATTTCAAGCCGGGTCATGCCAAAATGCATCTGCCAGATCAATCCCGCCGCGATGGGCGCGACTTGAACGAAGCCCAACACGTTACTGAGCCAGCGGGCGCGCACAGTTGGACCCAGATTTTGCCGGGCAAGAGTGTGCAATGTGGCCCCCGCCAGCAGTGACACGGTGAGTACGGTAAAGAGGATGGCGACAATCAGGCTGGCCACGGCCAAAGGATTTACATCGCAAGATTGAAAGGTCCGCCCTGACAGTTTGATGTCGAACACGAGCCGCGCGATTCCAGCGATCAAGGCCGCTTCGATCCCGTCGAACCCCATATTGATCACCGTAAAATCGAAGGGGTGCCCCATGGAAATCCGCGCCAATCCCATGGCACAAACCCCGGTTAAGAGGACGAGTGGCCAGCGCTTGAGCGGATGCAAAACCAGAGCATAGGCCAAAACGGCATTGCCCCACCACAGTTCAGGAAACCAGTGCAAAAACAGCGAAAATCTGGTTTCGGATACCATCGACAGCGCAAAGAGCACACAGGCGAGGGGCCACAGTCTTTGGGCGGTGTCGGCCTGAAATGTAAACCATTGGTTTGGACGCAAAAGACGCGGCAGGGGGGCGAAGGAGAGAGGGGCGTGAGCCTTTTGTGATGCAGTGTCGTTGTTTTGAATCGCCGATCCGGCACTTTGGAGGGAGGGTGTCAACCCGGCGGCGATGACTTGACGTTCGAGCGGTCTGAAGCCCTTTTCGCAGACAAAGCACAGGAGCAGAGAGGAGACGACGAAAAACGGCATCTGGAAGGTGGAGAGGGTCAGGGAAGTTAGGTCAAGCACCAAGAGCAGACAGATTGTCACAAACAGCCCCCACATCAGCAGATTGGTGCGCGGGGTTTTGGGATGATACAGCAGCGGGCGGGCCGCAGACACGTTGAGCGCCAGTGCAGTGAGGCACAAAAGCACGAGGCTTTCGCTGAGGTTGAGTGCCAGAAAAACCTGGTTTTTGAGGGGTATGCTCTGTTGTGCCAATTGGCTAAAAGCCATGCCGAAAACCGTGATGCACAGGGCTAAAACGGCCCAGGCTCTGAACCAGGATGCGGGTTTTAAAAGCGGGACGACGAAAAGTGCGCCAGAGCCGATCAAAGAGACCAGACTGACATGGCGTGGGTCCGTCAAACTGCCGATCAAAGGCAGGGTTCCGGCGATGGGGCGGCCTTGCAGGTCCGCTAGACGCAAGATCAAAAGGACCAAAAGCGCTGCGGCGCCATAGAGGACCCGAGAATTGGCGGGCTGGTCGCGGTCCCAGCTTAGGTTTTGCATGATCAAAGAGCCACCGAGGACATAAGATATGACAAGGGTGGTGGGGTGCATGGTTCCCCATCCGGGCAGAACCGTTTGTGGCATATGCGCCAAGAGGATCACGGTTTCGCTGATCAAGATGGCACCCAGGACGGCCGCGAGACACAGCACGAACGGTGACAGGCTGATCCTCCACCTCTGTTTTGTCCGGGCCAATTGAGCCTCATACACGTCACTATATTTCTTCACGGGGACTTCTTTTTGAGAGGACGGTTTTGCGATGGAAACCCTATGTATTTGGGGGGTGGGACCAGTCCTGTTGAGTGATGCGTGCGAGGTTCGTGGCTGAGTATCTGTGCTAAATTTTCTACGAATACCTTTATCAAAAGGTTAATGAAGCAGAGGTTTTGGAACTCAGCGGAAAACTTTTGTACGCCGATCTCCGAAAAAGCCGGCTATATCGGCCAGGGTTCGGTCGCGCACGCCTTGGCATTGAACTGTAAAGGTTTTTACGATTTTGGCCCGCGCTCATACCCGTGACCCCATAAAATTCTATGGATTGTGTGACGCAAACCAGGGCGACTTAAACGAATCTTCATTTCTTCGAGGCATCCATCAACGGGTGTAGGGCAACTGTGCCCGTTTCACGACCGTAATCTGCTCAAGACCACCGCCATTGAATAAGGGCGTGAAGACGATGCCAGGAGAAATGAAATGAAGTATATTATGCGGATCAAGCTGGCGAAAAAACTCCCGGCGATCATGATCGGACTGACTATTGTCACCATCGCGGTCGCAAATATGGTGGCCTATCGCAACGCATCAAGCTCGTTGCTCATTGAGGCCGAAGAGGCCCTTGTGACCGTGGCTGAAGCGCGCACACTCGAACTTGAAGCATGGTTGAATGGTGTCGACATTGACCTGAGCAGTCAGACCGAAAACCCAACCGTGATTTCGGCCCTTCGCGGTTTTGGAGAAGCATGGGAGACACTAGGCGGCGATCAAACCGAACATTTGAAAAAATGGTATATTGAGGACAATCCGAATGAAATCGGTCAAAAACAAGCCCTCGGTTACGCCGAAGATGGGTCAGCCTACAGTCAGGTTCATAAGCTCTATCACAGCTACTTCCGAAAGTTGGTGGAGGAAAAAGGCTATTCCGATGTCTTCGTGTTCTCGCTGACAGGCGATTTGATTTACTCTGTTTTAAAAGAACAGGATTTTGCAACCAATTTTGTCGATGGCGAATACGCCGATACCGGCCTTGGAAACGTTGTCAAAGCCGCGCTGGATGCCACCGGCCCTCAGGTCTATTTTTCAGATTTTTCTGCATATGCTCCGTCTCATGACGCGCCTGCCGCTTTCATTGCCGCGCCTGTCCTCGACCGGCGTGGCGTCAAACGCGGTGTCATCGCGTTTCAAATGCCCGCCAAGAGCATTGATAAAATCACGACCCGTTTGACCGGTCTTGGTCGTACGGGGGATTCTTATCTTGTCGGCTCCGATTACCTTTTGCGCACAGATACTATTCACGGCTCGGGCGATGAGACTTTAAAGGTGAAAATCACGTCTCAATCCGCGAAGAATGCTCTTTTGGGACAGCATGGATATCTGCGCGAACCTGACGCTTTCACAGACTACGGCACCAGCCGCGATCAAATTTCGGCCTATTTTCCTGTGACTTACCATGGCGTAAAATGGGGGCTGATTGCAGAGCAAACAATCGAAGAAATCCTTGAACCGGCTGCGGCATTGGCAAAAACAATGGCATGGCAGGGGGCCATGATGACCGCGATCGTGGCGCTCATTGCCTATTTCATCGCTCGTACAATCGCGCGACCTCTCACCCGCGTAGAAATGGCAATGCGCACCGTATCCGAGGGCGATTATAGCGTGACGGTACCCGGCACCGAACGAGGCGACGAGATCGGCATGATTGCGACCGCTCTCGATGAATTCCGTCACTCTTTGGGGCGTGCAGAACAGGCCACGCGTGACGGCCTCTTTAAAGGTGCTGCATTCGAAGGCTCTTCTGCTGCACTGATGATGATTGATACCGATTTCAACATCACCTACATGAACGGTGCCGCCCGTACATTGATGAAGGAAAATGAAGACAACTTCCGAGTCATGTTTGGAGACTTCGATGCCGATACAATTGTTGGATCGAATATCGATATTTTCCACAGAGAGCCTGGCCGCATTCGTGCCGTCCTGTCTGATACCTCAAAGATGCCCTTTTCAACCGATATGCGGGTGGGTGATGTTCACTTCTCCTTGGTCGTAAACTCAGTTGTCAGTCTTGAAGGGGAACAGATAGGGTGTGTTATGGAGTGGCAAGATGCCACGGACATTCGCACCAACCAAGCGGTGATTTCCGCCTTGGACAGTATCCAAGTCAAAGCGGAGTTTAGCGTTGATGGCCAATTCACCAAGGTCAACGAAAATTTTGCCCGCATGGTTGGTATGGAGGTTGATGATTTGGTCGGTGTCGGCCAAGATTCAATCTTCAACTTTGATGCATCGCTTGCAGAAAAAAATGGAGCGGTTTGGGGTCGTTTGATCCGAGGTGAAAATGTCCAAGGGCGTTTCAAACTCTTGGATCAAGAAGGCCATACCTCCATTCTCGACGGTACCTTTAGCCCGGTCACCGACGCCTCAGGCCGCCCGTTTCGAATTATTCTCCTCGGCACAGATATCACTGAGAGCCAAGCTACGATCATCGCCGCCGAAGCCGAACGTGAACGGATGCAGGCAGAGCAGGATCGCGTTGTTGAAGGATTGCGCGTCGGTCTCAAAAAGCTGGCCAGTGGTGATCTGACATCTCGCATTGACGATAAATTTGCCCCTGAATATGAAACGCTTCGCTTCGATTTTAATGAAGCCATTGAAAACCTTCTGACTGCGATGCGCAGTGTTGTTGAAAATGCCGACATGATCCGCGGCGAAGCCTCCGAAATATCTAATGCCGCTGATGATTTGTCGCGTCGAACAGAAAAACAAGCTGCAACCCTTGAGGAGACGGCGACAGCATTGGACCAATTGACGTCCTCGGTTCGTTCGGCGGCTGAAGGGGCCAATCAAGCCAGTGACATGGTGGAGACGGCGAAAGCAAATGCTGAAGCTTCAGGTGTGGTCGTGCAAGAAGCCGTTGAAGCGATGAGCCAAATCGAAAGTTCTTCCAATCAGATTTCCAAAATCACATCTGTGATTGATGATATTGCCTTCCAAACCAACCTTCTGGCTCTGAATGCGGGGGTTGAAGCCGCAAGAGCCGGAGAGGCGGGGCGTGGGTTTGCCGTGGTTGCTTCGGAAGTCCGAGCGCTCGCGCAGCGATCTTCTGACGCGGCGCGGGAAATCAATGATTTGATTTCTAAGTCGGGTACTTTGGTGAAACGAGGTGTTGGTCTCGTTGGTGAAACAGGTGAAGCTTTGCGTGGCATTGTGAGTTCGGTTTCCGAAATTTCACTAAACGTCTCCGAAATCGCAGTTTCTTCCCGAGAGCAATCTTCCGGGCTCGCCGAAATTAACGTTGCGGTCAATCAACTGGACCAAGTGACGCAACAAAACGCTGCCATGTTTGAACAAACAACGGCTGCGAGCCATTCGCTGACACGCGAAGCCGAAAACCTCATTGTGACAACATCTCGTTTCTCGATTGGAGCGAGCTTAAATACAAAAAAAACTGTCCGCGCACAAAGTGTGGATCAGAGAAAAGAGGCAGTTCCGACCCCAATCGCAAAACCAAGGCCACATGACGTCCCCGTGAAGCAGGTAGTGAATGCCGCACCGCGTCCAAGTCAGCCTGTGGTCGAGGACGACTGGGAAGATTTTTAAGCAAGCAGATTGGCCTCAGGCCTTAGAACGCGCCAATGCATTCAACAATTGGTTCAACGGGAGTTATGTGTGAAACCGCTACGTGTCTTGATTGTCGATGACTCAGTGACCATGCGTCGCCTCATTCGGTCTATCCTCGAAGCCGACCCCCGCCTTGAAGTCATCGCGGAAGCCGGAACCGCGCGTGAAGCGCGGGATGCTGTAAACACCTATAGACCAGATGTAATGACGCTTGATATCGAAATGCCCAACATGAGCGGGCTTGAGTTTTTGGATCGGCTGATGCGGCATCGACCGATGCCAGTCATAATGGTGTCCACCTTGACCCGCAAAGGAAGTGATGTTGCGGTTGAAGCAATGTCTTTGGGAGCAATCGATTGTGTTGAAAAACCGAAAGTTGGGGCCAGTGAGGATACGTTTTCAAAGTTGGCTGATACTGTTGTCCTCGCTGCAAGAGCAAGAGTGTCCGGACCACGTCCTAAAAACCAGACGATAACGCCGCGCCAAAATCGAACATTTCAACGTATTTGTTTGATAGGGGGATCGACTGGGGCTGTCGATGCAATTGAACGCACTTTGCAGAGCTTTCCCTCTGATTGCCCCCCTACGCTTATCACTCAACATATGCCGGAGCCGTTTTTGGTAAGCTTTGCCGCACGCCTCAATCCCTTGGTCGCACCAGAAGTCAGACTCGCGGTCGATGGAATGCCCTTGATCCCGGGACAAGTTCTGATTGCGCCAGGGGGGGCGTATCATCTCAATATTGAGGGAACTACCACTTTGCGCGTCAGTCTTTTTGAGGGACCCCTTGTGTCAGGACACCGACCTTCCGTGGATTCCATGTTTCTGTCTGCCCGTCACATGGCTCACAAAGTTGTCGCGGGTATTTTAACTGGCATGGGCCGGGATGGGGCCGAAGGGATGCGCGCACTACGAGAGGCAGGCGCGAAAACCATTGGTCAGAGCAAAGAGACATGCGTTGTCTTTGGAATGCCTCGCGTTGCCGGAGAATTGGGCGGGGTCGAAAAATGGGCCGACCTTGACAAGTTTGGACAAGAGATCTTGCAACTTGCCGAAACTCCTATTGGCGTGAGGGCAGAATGACTACAATTTCTCAAAAAAAGACCTTAGAGAAATCCACATATATTGCTCAAGGCGAATACGCGATTGGCGATACGGAAGACACTGTCATTTCGACGATTCTTGGTTCGTGCGTTGCCACCTGCCTCTGGGATCCAGTCGCAGGTGTTGGTGGTATGAATCATTTTCTACTTCCTGATGGTCCGTCATCGCGCAATGACATCAGCTCATTTGGTGCAAATGCTATGGAGCTTTTGATAAATGCTCTTACGCGAGCCGGCGCAGTCCGTGGCCGTATTCGCGCCAAAGTTTTTGGCGGTGCCGAGATGTATAAGGGGTTGACCAATGCGGGGAATGAAAATGGAGTTTTTGTGCTTTCTTACCTACAGCGCGAGGGCATTCCATGTGACAGTCAAAGCCTTGGAGGTGTGCAAGCCCGTAGGATTGAATTTATGCCGGCCCTAGGTAAGGCGAGGCAAAAGCTCGTCGCCGATTCTCGCGTGATTGAAGCGGTTCCAAAACCTGAAAAAACGAATGATATTGAATTGTTTTAGGTGTCAGACATCCACGCCCATGGGAGTCATTCGAGGCATTGAGCAACAGAGGATGTCTGGTTCATCTGATCGCTTCTGAGACCGAGATGATGAAGAATCCCAAAACTTCGAAGGAAGTGGCAGACAAGCTGTGACCTGCCACTGGATTTTTCCTCCACCGTTGATTGTTGATGAGAGTCCGGCGCAACTGAATGGATCTGGACATACAACAACCAGCGACCCAACATGGGGATCGGCGGCATGACCCTCGCCAGAAAACTGAAAACAGCCGCATGAGCTCTACGGCTGGACCCCATTCAAAATGGGGGGATTACCGGACAATGAAGTGACCGCGATTCACCGACGAGCAGATTATCGGCATCCTGGCTGACCACGAGGCGGGCGCGAAGTGCGCGAATTCGTGTCGCACGCATGGCATGTTGGAAGGCGCTTTCTACTACTGGAAGGCCAAGTTTGGCGGCATGACGGTATCGAAGGCCAAGCGGCTGAAGGCGTTGGACGATGATCGTCCGAGACTACGGCACGGAACTGACCAGTAACGCAATCTTGACCTTCGGCGCCGCGCAGCGGATCGAGTGGCACTACATTGCGCTGGGAAAGCCGATGTAACGAGCCTTTGTCCGCCATTGGGTCGAGGACAATGGTGAGTGGCGTCATCGAGAGTGGATGCGTGACGCATTGTTCAATCTGCGCCGATCAGCGTAAATACCAACCGGGCTCCGGTCGCGGCGGCTTGACGAAAGTTCGGTGGTAGGTCACTTAGCGTAGCATTCTGCCCTCTCCGGCATCGGCCCCCTCCACTCCCGACAGGTCTGGTTTTACTCCGCCGCTGTGGCCAATTTTGCTCCACGGTTGACATGCTGTGCGGGCGTCAGGAGCGGAGGTCTCGGTGGAGCATCTCCGTCACAAGGGTTGTAAGCTTTCACATGTATGATGATAACTTTTAGTTGTATGGTATAATCTTTATATTATATTTTTATATTGTGCCGAAACTCGATCATGCCCCGTCAAGAGGGGTAAGAGTTTCGCCCTGTACCAAGTGATCGTCTTTTCCTCTTTTATCGTTTCGGCGGCGTATTTCGCGAAGGCACCTGCAAATTCGGCGTCAGGTGCAGCGGTGTGAAAAACGCCAAAGCAGTATGTGTCGCGCCGACGGCACACCGGCGATGCATCTCGCAGGGTAGGTGGAGCGTCATATGCACAAAGTATTCCCCACAAATCTGCGTCGGCTCGTGCACCATTATCCGAGTACCTCGCGTGCAGCCGAAGCCCTCGGCATCAACCGCCAACAACTGAGCAAATACCTAAGCGGGCTCAGCATGCCGTCACTGGCGACGTTGCGGAACATCGCCGCGCATTTTGAGCTGGAGCCAGACGACCTGCTGCTGCCAGCAGAGCGGTTTGCGGCGCGCTGGCGCCCGCCGATGCGGATCAAGGGCCTTCCGACCCAGATGCAGCAGGTGATCACGGCCTTGCTGCAAAACACAGTGCAGACCCGCAGCATCCTCGCGCGGTTCTGTGGCTGCTATCACGTCTGCACCCCGCTGCGCAGCAACCCCGACAGGATCGGGCGCGCCTATACCGTGATTTCGCAGGAAGGCGATCTCACCCTGATCAAGACGATCATGTATGCGACTTCGCAGGGCGCGCTTGTGCGAAGCCGGCACCCCATCAAGGTCAATGGTATCGCGCAATGGCTGTGGGAGCGCATCTATATCACCGATGTGCAGAACGTCGGCCACCCCAATGCGCGACTGCAGTCGATCGCGCTTTATCCTCCCGCGCTGCCCTCCACGCCCTTCCTCACCGGCATGCTGATGACGTCGAACAATGCTCTCACGCGCCCGATCTATTCGATGCCGATCGTGTTCAAGCGGCTGCCCGGAAGAATCCCGCAGAAGGCGGACCTCGCGGCCTGTGGCGTCTTTTCCAGGGATGATCCGCGACTGGACCCTGAGATGATGGCTCTGCTCGACGCCGATGCTTCGCCGCGCTAGGGCCGCTTCTGCCGGGCCTGCGACCGCCCGCCGGGCCACCAGCCGGGCATCAACCGGGGCTTCGGCGCTTTCCCGACACCTGATATTGTTTTGGCTGCGGTGCTCGCAGATGGCGCGACATGGCTTCACCCATGACGCTCAGAAGAGAAATGGACCGAATCGCAGGGCTGGTGCTTTCGTCAAAGCTTGTTCAGGCCTGCTTAATGGTCCCGAGATGCAGGCAGTCGCATGGGGTCTGTCCATTCTCTGGGCAGACTTGTTTAGGGTGTTTTGGTTATAAGGAAGAGTACGAATGGCTGACATCAACGGCACCAACGGCAACGACAGCTGGACCAATGACGATACCAACGATCGGTATTTTGGTCATGATGGCGACGATACGATGCGCGGTGGCAACGGCACGCAGGTGCTGTACCCGGGTACGAATCCCACTGCCAATGGCGACTGGATCTATGGCGGCAACGGCAACGACCTTTACTACGGTAACGGCGGCAATGATAACCTGATCGAATACGAAAACACCACCGGTCGCGACACGATGTTCGGTGGTAACGGCAACGACACGCTGAATGGCGGTGCCGATAATGACAGGCTGTTTGGTGATGCCGGGAATGATGCCGTCGTTGGTGGCAGCGGGAATGACCATATCGAAGGCGACAACGCCAGCATGACCACCAGCGGCGGGAATGACACCCTGTCAGGCGGCTCGGGTGATGACTCAATATATGGCCAGCTTGGTTCCGACATAATTAGCGGCGGAACGGGGAATGATCTGCTCTATGGCGATCGGGCTGACGGGCTGGGTGTCGGCGGCAATGATTCCATCACCGGAGGCGACGGCAACGACACGATTTGGGGTGGCGGTGGCAACGACGTGCTGGAGGGCGGTGTCGGTGACGACGTGCTGCAGGGGGAGGCTGGCGCAGATTCCCTTGAAGGCAACGATGGACACGACACGCTTTGGGGCGGCGACGACAACGATACCCTGATTGGCGGGGCGGGCAATGACGCGCTGCTCGGTGACGCTGGCGATGATTCGCTGAGCGGTGGTGACGACAACGACTCGCTCTGGGGCGGCGACGGCGACGACGTGCTGGAGGGGGGCACGGGCGATGATGTGCTGCAAGGCGAGCAGGGCGCGGACACGCTGTTGGGCGACGAGGGCAACGACGTCCTTTGGGGCGGCGATGACAACGACCTGCTTGACGGCGGCGATGACAACGACTGGCTTGAAGGGGAGGCGGGCGACGACACGCTGACCGGCGGGCTTGGCGACGACATCTTCGTGTGGGATGAGGCCAGCAACGACATCATCACCGATTTCGGCACCGACAGCGGCGGGCCCTATACCGATGCGGATCAGTCGAACAATGATTTCGTCGATCTGAGCGGCATCTTCAATGACGCGACACTGGCGGCCTACAACGCCGCAAACGGTACGAGCTTTGTCCATCCGATCGCGGCGATGAACGACGACCTCGCCGATGGTGTGATCAGCTTCAATGGCACCGACATGACCGGTCCGACGCTGACCATGACAGGCGTCACCGGCGGGCTGACCTGGGACCAGACCAATGTCATGTGTTTTGGCCCCGATACCCGGATCGTCACCCTGCAGGGCGAGTTGCGCGCCGCCGATCTGGCGGTGGGTGACAAGGTGCTGACGCTCGACAGCGGCTATCAGCCGATCCGCTGGATCGGTCGGCGCACATTGTCGGCGCGTGACCTCACGCTCTCGCCGAAGCTGCGTCCGATCCGGATTCGGGCAGGGGCCCTGGGCAAGGGCATGCCGGAAAGCGACCTGATCGTTTCGCCGCAGCACCGCGTTCTGGTGCGCGGCCCGGTGCCCGAGCGCATGTTTGGCGCACGTGAAATTCTTGTGGCGGCGAAACAGCTTCTCGAACTGGACGGGATCGAGGTAGCGCAGGATCTGCCGCAGATCGACTATATCCACTTTCTCTTTGATAAGCACGAGATCGTCTGGTCGAACGGCACACCGACGGAATCGCTGTTCACCGGCCCTGAGGCGCTGAAGGCGATCCACCCGGACCAGATCGCCGAGATCTTCGCGATTTTCCCTGAACTGCGCACTGCAGATGTCGAGCGCGATGAGCGCTTTGAACCTGCGCGACTGCTTGCCCCTGGGCGGCGCGCGCGCTCAATGGCGGGCCGGCTGTCGCGCAATGGGCAGCTTCCTCTTCAGCAGTATTCGGGGGCGCAGGTCAATGAGTCTGCGAAGATCAGCGCATGATAAAATGAGAGAGATTCATGGCGGGGCAGAGCTGACTCCGCCTTACGCCTGTTTCAGGAAACGGACAAAATCCATGCCCTCAAACCGCCCCTGCCGCCTGCGTTAGGGGCGGTTTGAGGCGTGTGGCGCATCGCGAGTGTGCGGACATCTCGAGGATGGAGCAGAGACCGCAGAGTGGCTGCCGCCATGAAATAGTCCACCTTCGACGCTGCATTTGGAACTGTCTTTAAAAGTTTGGCGGCCCTGGAGCATTCCGTGTTGAGTTTTAGTCAAGGAATTGAATTTGAAACTTGAATCCGCATGAGAAAGATAGAGATCACCTATGCGACAGCTGCCTTTGAACAAGATCAGACCTTTAGAAATTCTTTTTGTTCATCAGAACTTTCCCGGTCAGTTTCTATATCTGGCACCTGAACTTGCGCGGCGTGGCCATGTTTGCCGCGCATTGACCGATGTAAAGAATAAGCGCACAAGCTCAATCCCCACCTGGTACTATAAACATGATTGTCAACCTGTCGATCCGCGTGCCGCCCGGCTTGGGCGCAGCTACGCCATTCACTCTGATCGTGGAGCAACCGTGGCCCGGGCCGCGCTGAAGCTGCGCGATCAAGAAAACTATGTACCCGATGTCATCATCGGGCATTCCGGATGGGGCGAAACTCTGTTTCTTAAGGAAATTTGGCCAGAGGCACGATTGCTTTCTTATGCCGAGTTTTACTACCGTGGTGAAGGGGCGGATGTTGGTTTTGACTTGGAGTTCCGATCCCCGAAATTTGATGATCTCATAATAGCGCAGGCTCGCGCAGCCTATCTGGCTCAAGCGCTCTTGCATGCCGATGTGGGGCTGTCTCCAACGGAATGGCAAGCTTCAACTTTCCCCCCCTCTTTGCGCTCTATGATCAAGGTCGTCTACGATGGAGTGGATTGCACCAAGCTTGCGCCTAACGCCGAGGCCAGCCTGACATTGCCGAACGGAAAAGTTCTGAGACCCGGTGACGAGGTGCTGACTTTTGTGAACCGCAACCTCGAGCCGTACCGAGGCTATCATATCTTTATGCGAGCGCTGCCAGATGTCATGGCCGCTCGGCCACAAGCACAGGTGGTGATTGTCGGCGGTGATGAGGTCAGCTACGGCTCCCCCCCCAAACAAGGTGGAACCTGGAAAGACATTTTTTTGTCGGAAGTCAGCGATAAAATCGACCTGAACCGTGTGCATTTTCTTGGAAAAGTTCCCTATTCGACTTTCACTAATCTCCTTCACGTAAGCCGGGTCCATGCCTATTTGACCTACCCTTTCGTACTATCCTGGTCGCTGGTTGAGGCGCTCGCTGCCGGTGCGATCGTCGTAGGCTCGCGCACACGTCCGGTGGAGGAAGTGATCGAACATGGCGAAAATGGTTTGCTTGTCGATTTCTTTGACGTTTCAGGATGGAGTCGACAGTTGATCGAATGCCTCGCAGAACCGGAACATTTCTTAGCGTTGCGGCAGGAAGCCCGGCGCCGAGCCATTGCTCATTATGATCTGCACAGCGTGTGCTTGCCTAGGCTGGTGAGGCTTGTGGAAGGGGGGTGATGAATCCCCGGGCTCCTGTGAAATTCCAAAGAGGCGGGCGCCCGCTGTGTAACCGCTGTCTCGGCTCCACGTTGTCGGCGGGGTCCGCGACGGCGAGGTGATACCCGTCTTATGATGGGGAGTAGTGCATTTCGCAATATGCGCGAGGCATTCGTTTCTTAAATCTCTGGGCGGCGAGTCTCCGCATCGGGTCACCGACGCTGGCTGGCCGATGCGAAGGTCGGGGGCTACGTTCCCGCCGATCTCTTCGGATAGGGTGTTTTGAACGCAAGAGGTTCTGATGAAATCGTCACCATCACAGTTCAATTCAACCAGGTCAGGATGGCCGAGCATACGACCGCGCTGAGCGGCAGATAGGGTGCATTCAAGGCGGTGTAATAGAACGGCTTGGGAAAGTTGGGATTTATCGCGATCATCATGCACATCGGCAGCAGGAAGCCGTGATATCAATGGCGTGGTTACGCTGGACTGAGAGATGTTGTAGGATATTCTCCGCCGAAAGCTCTGAGGTCAGTTTGGAAAACTGAGTACGCCATCGGTAAAGAATCTCGCGGCATTCGATAGCCTGGCTGTTCTGGCGTTCGGTTGAACAACGCAAGGAGAGTCCTCGACCATGGCCTCTTGGCCCCTGATCAGGCCTATGACAGCAAAACAAAACCGATGAGACTTGCAGCCTGAACTGAAACCATGATCCACCTTAATCAGGCTGCAAACGGGTCGAAAATCTAGGGCCATCTCTCTGAAATGCCTTCAAAACCAAGCAATCTCGCCAGAGTCATCCTCGGAGAGAGCGAAGGGGGCATCAATGTTATCGAAAAGTTTATGCGCAAGGTGACGGAGGCGTATAACGTCGCTTAACGGCTCTATTTTTACGGCTTGGTCGCCATTCGCAGATGCGAGATGTCCCATGACTCTCTGGAGATCATCCAGCGTTTGGTGAAGACGATCGATTGCCTGGAGGCTGCGCTGGACAGCCGGCGAGAGCGTTTTTGCTTCTGCCAATGTGGGGCCAAGTGCGATCTGGACCTCGGCGGCGAGAATAACCAAGGCGACCATTTCATCTTGGATGCGTTTGTTGAGAGTCGCCATTGGAATGGCCGCCGCCTCTTCGACGGTTTGAGTGATGCCAGCGATTGTTTGGACTGCTTTCATCACAGTTTCCCCACAATCGCTTCCATTGCCGCTCTTAGACCGGCTGGATCGAAGGGCTTTTTGAGGAAATTGTTCATTCCCAAACGTTTGCCCATGTCAATGATCTCTCGATCTGCGCGCCCAGTTATAAGGAGGAAACCAACACCTCTCGTCGCGCTATTGGAACGAAGCGCGTGCAGCAATTGTAGCCCATCCATTCCTGGCATGTTGTAGTCGGAAATGACAAGATGTACTGGAGCTACGGCCAGTTTTTGCAAAGCAGAAGGCCCGTCAGCGGCACTTGCGACATTTCGAATGCCAAATGAGTCAAGCGCATTGGCGATAAGGCCTCTACTTGTGGACATGTCATCCACGACAATGACACGAAGTTGATCTCGAAGTGCCATTAGTTGGATCCTTTGCTATTTCTACCCTCAACTGGGCTGGATGGGGTCTCGGTACGAACAGTTTGATAAGTTGTTACACCGGCATTCTTGAACAGAGAGGTGACGCTATCGTTAATGCGTTCAGAATGTCCGAGCATCAGCCAACCGCCTTCTTCAAGCGCTTGTGCATATCGACGATAAAGACGGACTTGAGTTTCCTCATCGAAATAGATCACAACATTTCGGCAAAAGATTGCGTCAAACCTTCCTTTCATTGGCCATTCGGCATGTAGGTTCAGTTGACGAAATGAAATCATATCTTGGACATCTGAATTCACAGTTAAAACAACTTCACCGTCTTGTTCGGATTTTCTGAAATGTTTCGCGATGATTTCGTCCGTCAGTCCCGTGGTCAGGGAGCCTTTGTACTGTGCCGATTTTGCCAAAGTTAAAACTTCGGGATCAATATCGGTTGCAAGGATTTTAAGGTTCTTCCGTGCTAAGCTTGGGTCCGCATTCAACAATGTCATGGCAATTGAATATGGCTCTTGACCGTTTGAACACCCGGCTGACCAAAGACGGACTTTCCCCCCATTCGCGAGTTTTTGTTGAAGCGATGGTAGGATGACTTTTGCCAAGAAATCGAAGTGATGGTTTTCCCGGAAAAAATGGGAAACGTTCGTCGTTAACGCTGAAACGAAGTTGCCCATCTCTGACTGATCGGTTCCGGCCTCGACAATGTCTAGATATGAATCAAAACTGGACATGCCAAGAGCGCGCAAACGTCGTGTTAAACGAGACTTAACCATAGAAATTTTCGAGGGCGCGAGCACAATGCCTGCTTCTCGCAGAGCAATTTTAGCAATTCGAGCAAATGCTTGGTCCGAAATTGTGCTTTCGATCGCCGGGCGGCCTTTTATGATGGATAGCTCGCTCAAGCGACCTCCTCTCCTTGGGGCGGCATCACTGCCTCCAAGTCAAGAATGCGGATCATCCGGCCATCAACGATCGTAAGAGCAGAAACAAATGTGCGCGCGTCATCTGCCGCCAAATCTGGCGGCGGTTGCATTTCTTCTGACGGGATCGCAAGGATGTCCGAGACGGCATCGACCATCAAGCCCGCGGTGCGACCTCCGAGGTCAACCACGATGATCACGTTGCGCTCTGTATCTTCACCGGTTTGCAACCCAAGTCTTGCAGCGAGGTCTATGATCGGAAGAACTGTGCCGCGTAAGTTTATGACACCTTTAACAAAAAAGGGCGCATGCGGTAGGGAGGTTGCTCTGGCAGATCCTCGAATTTCGCGAACCGACATGATGTCGACAGAGTAATCTTGGCCGCCAACGCGGAAGGACAACAGTTCGATCGAGGTTGCGTCAGTCTGTTTTTCGTTGTCAGTCATTGTCTTATCCTACAAGTGAATGCTGGGGCTGGCGGATTTTGGTTCGACCGGAAGCTTGGCTAACAAGATCCATGGGATCGAGGATCAACGCGATTTGTCCATCGCCGAGAATTGTGGCGGCGGCGATGCCAGGGACGCGCCCATAGCTTCCCTCTAAACCTTTGATGACGACTTGCCTCTGATCTTCGATTGCATCGACAGCGAGCGCTGCCCGGTTTCCGTCTTCTTGACCGATCAACAAGACAATTCCTCCGACATAGCTGTCCAATGGGGAGCGATAGCCAAGTTCTGCACCAAGGTCGAGAAGAGGGACAAAGCCGCCACGGATTTGGACAACATGGGTTTCTGGGCCGAGCGCTTTTAGATCTCCATCGGTCAGGGTGAGCGTTTCGAGAATGGCATTTAGGGGAACGACAAGTGTTTCATCGGCCACGCGCACCACCATACCATCGAGAACGGCGAGAGTGAGAGGGAGGGAGATTGAAAATGTTGTGCCCTTTCCCTCCTGAGAGGTGATGTTGATGCGGCCGCCCAGAGACTGGATTGAGCTTCTGACGACATCCATGCCGACGCCGCGACCGGACAGGTTGGAAATGGCTGAGGCCGTCGAGAAGCCGGGCAAGAACAGCAGGTTGTCAATGTCGGACTCTGAGAGCTGTGCATCGGCAGGAATGAGTCCTTTTTCGATCGCTTTTTCTTTCACGCGCTCACGGTTGATGCCGGCACCATCGTCGGCCACCTCAATGACAATGCGACCCGAGCGATGCTGCGCGGTGAGGGTCACGTGGCCTTCACGAGGTTTGCCTGCTGCGAGGCGCGTTTCCGGGCTTTCCAAGCCATGATCGACGGCATTGCGGATCATGTGGGTCAGCGGATCCGCCAGACGTTCGATAACGGTTTTGTCGACTTCTGTGTTTTCACCATCGGTGTGAAGTCTGACCTCTTTACCGACAGAGGCAGAAGATTCACGCACGATACGCCCCATGCGTTGAAAGAGCGATTTAATCGGTTGAGCGCGGATCATCATGACGGATTCTTGGATGTCGCGCGTCAGTTGAAGAAATTCTTCCAACCCCGTTGAAACTGGAGAGTTCGGAGGCAGGCCCGCTTCTGCGACAGATTGGCTGAGCATCGCCTGATTGATGACCAATTCGCCGACCAGATTGACAAGGCGATCAATTCTTTCGAGATCGACACGAACAGTGGCGCGCGGTTGTGTGGGCGTGCCGGTTGTTTTCGTTGAGCCGCTCGTCGCGTTGGGGGATGAGAGCGAAAATTCATCCTCGGCGTCGTCGGACACCGAAGCGATTGGTGCTGATTTTACGACGGGGGCCGCAGGTGCGTTGGGCATTTCGATGTCGGGGATGATTGGAGGCGACGGGACCAAGGGCGTAGGAGCGGCCTGTTCCGGCTTGGGGGGAGTGGCCGGCGCGGATATCGCCGGAGGCAGGTCTGGAAGTGCTGCTGGCGCGCGCCCAGAGAGCGGCGATATTTCGAGGAGGCACAGGCCGTCGACAAATTCGAAGACTTCGCGCACAGAGAGTTCCGCTTCCTCAGTGTGAACCGTTACCACCCACGACAGATACCCAGTGTCCGGGTTGAGGTGATCGAGATCGGGAAGAGCGCTACATTTACAGACGACAGAGATGTCACCCAAGTCACGCAGGGCGCGGAACAGGTAGAGAGGTTCGTTGCCAGAGGCGTAAAGGGAATCCTCAGGTTTGAAAATCACCTGAAACCCTTTTGCGCCGCCAACAGGAGAGAACTCCGTGATCTCATCTTCTGTCTCAGACGCGGTTGGGAATGTGCTTAGATCAGGGAGGTCCGGCAGGTTGGGCAACCCGCCCAGATCGCCACCTATATCCAGATCAAAAGAGAGGGTGGCCGGGGTGAAGTCGAGCTCTTCCTCCTCTTCTTCCTCTAATCCGACCAGCACGTCGATTTTTTCGAGCGCGGGTCCGGTGATATCCTCTGAGACGGTTTCCTCATCGCGTGCGGCGCGCACCAGGTCGCCCAGAATATCGGCACAGGCAAAAAAGAGACGGATGGCTTCGGCATCGGGGACGAAACGTCCTGTGCGCACCTCATCCATGGCTGTTTCAAACCGGTGTGCGAACCGCACGAGGTCATCGAGCCCAAAGGCACCCGCACCGCCTTTGATGGAATGTACGGCGCGGAAAACGACGTTGATCGTCTCCGAGTCTGTATCGCCGTCATCCATCATTTGAAGGCCATCCTGAAGACTTTCCAGGAGTTCTTCACATTCGATGAAGAATGAGGCGCGGATTTCTGCCATTGGGTCGGACATGAGGAACCTCTTAACCAGCAACCATTTGAAGGGCCTTGACGAGCTTGGCGGGATCAAATGGTTTTACAATCCAACCGGTCGCCCCTGCGGCGCGGGCTTTTGCTTTGAGCTCATCGGCGCTTTCGGTCGTCAGCACGAGAATGGGGATGCGGCTCCATTTTTCCTCGGAGCGCACGGCGTCGATGAAGCCAAACCCATCCATGCGGGGCATATTGATGTCGGTGATGATGACATCCGGTTCGATGTCTTCGAGAACTTCGAGGCCATGCACGCCATCTTCGGCGAGATGGGCGGTAAAGCCGGCAGAGGAGAGGGCGAGATTTAGCATATCTCGCATGGTGCGGCTGTCATCGACAGCGAGGACTTCAAGGCTCATGTCCAGGCCTCCGGTTGGGTCAGGGTTTCAGGAGAGAAGCCAAAAAGGCTCAAAATATCGACGCAACCGTCGGAGGCATTGGCCAAACGCGTGGTTTTGCCCTCGGCGGCACGGGATTTGACGCAGGACAAGATCACCTGAAGGGGCAGACTGCCAAGATGGCGCACATTGCTTGCGTCAATCACCAACTCAGCGTCGGTGATGGATTTCAATTCGCTCAAAAGCGGAGCCACGGATTGATAGTCGAGCCGGTCGTGGAGTTGAACATGCGTGGTCATGCAGGCGCTCCTAATTTTCGGCAGTGGAAAGACATCTAAAAATTCCCTTACATCTGCGGTCACATCGACTGGTGTAAGGGCAAGGGAGTTAAAACGAAGTTACGTTGTTCCATTTTTATCAGATCACGCAAAAAGGCTCCGAACTTTGACGTTCGGAGCCTTTTTATAAATTTTAACAGGTATTTACGGGTAGATATTGTGCACATGAGAGGCGCATCCGGTCAAGGCGGCATAGTCGTCTTCAATCACGGAAACCGAAAAGTTTTTCATGAAACCGGCAAAGCGCCCCTTGTCGCGGAAGGCGTCCGAGAAACCGAATGGCTCAAGATAGGGCGCGATGTGACGGGCCACACCACCGACAAGATAGACGCCGCCAAAGGGCAATTGGATCAGTGACAGGTTGCCCACCACAGTGCCGAGAATTTTGACAAAGAGCCGCGCGGCCTCAATGGCACGGGGATCAGAGCCATCTTCGACACCGGCCATAATTTCGGCAGCAGATTTTTCATGCGCGTCCCCCGCCTGCGTGCCCAAAAACAGATAGACCCGTTCAAGTCCGCGTCCGGACAAAACGTCCTCAACGGCCGGGAATCCATGCGCGGTTTCGACGAATTGGCACAGTTCAAGCTCATGTTCATTGCGGATCGGCAGGTTGGCATGACCGCATTCAGAGGGGGCGACAAACCGGCCTGTATCGGTTTCAAACACCGGCGCGGCGTTGAACCCGGTGCCGACCCCCACCACAAGGCGCACCGCCTGAGGCGCAGCAGGGGCGGCGGCAATCACCGGGCGGATATTGGCCTCATCGACAAAGCCCAAAGCGTGACCCTGCGCTTGCAGGTCATTGAGAATGGCGACATGTTCCGCCCCGGTGGCGCGGTGCAACGTGTCGCTGTCAATGGTCCAGTCCAGATTGGTCATCGTGCCAACGCCGTCACGCACAGGGCCCGCCACAGCCACACAGGCGCCTTTGCAATCCACACCGTCTTCTTCGCCGATATATTGCCGCAATACTGTTTCCAGACCGGGGAATTTGCGGTTGGAATAGCGCCGGATCGTGTCTGGCAAAAGATCGACCCCATCGGCCAGTGCCACACGCGTGTTGGTGCCGCCAATATCGGCCACAAGGGTTAGGGTGTCGGCAGGATGTCGGCTCATGGGTCAGCTCCGCGTCAGGATGTCTTTGAACATGTGATAAGAGGCTTTGGGGGTGCGCTGCAATGTCTCAAAGTCCACATGGACGATACCAAAGCGTTTTTCATAGCCAAACGCCCATTCATAATTGTCCAAAAGCGACCAATAGAAAAAGCCTTTGAGATTTGTGCCGTCCTCAATCGCCTGTTTCATCATGGCAAGGTGGTCTTGGATAAAGTCACAGCGCTCTGGGTCATTCACCACACCGTTTCGGACATGATCCTCCCAAGCCATGCCATTTTCCGTCACATAGATCGGCAAATCTCCGACATAGCGCTCCGAGAGCCATGTCAGGAAAAGGTGCAATCCCTCCGGGTAAATTTCCCAGCCCATCTGGGTGGTGGCGCGGTGTCCGGCGACCTCTTTGGTGTGCGGCCAGGCGGCGGCCTCGGGATCATGGGCGTGGATGTGGCGGGTGTAATAATTGACGCCAAGCCAGTCGAGCGGCTGATGGATCAGGGTCTTGAGATCGTCTTCCCAGCCGGTTGGCATATGCGGGGCGAAGCCTTCGAGTGCCTCGGCGGGGTAGGTGCCTTTGGTGATCGCTTCGATGAACCAGCGGTTGTAGATCGCGTCCTGAACGGCTGCCGCTTTGATGTCCTCGGGGGCGTCTGAGGCCGGGGTCGGGTATTCGAAATTCAACACGATGCCCAAATTGTCCCGGCCCTTGGCACGCAGCCGGGTCATCGCCTCACCGTGGGCTTTGAGAATATGATGCATGGCGCGGGAGGTGGCGCGGATGTCGCGTTTTCCGGGCGCATGGGCGCCGATGAAATGCGACAGGTAGGCGACGCACCACGGTTCGTTGATCGTGGCGATGGAGGCCATGCGGTCGCCGATTTTGGCGTCGATGATCTCAACATAATCGCCGAACCAATTGTGCACATCCGGGTGGGTCCAGCCGCCCAGATCGGCCAAAGCCGAGGGCATTTCCCAATGATAGAGCGTCTGATGCGGCTGCAACCCACGCTCTAAAATGGCGTCGGTGAGGCGGTCGTAATAATCCAAGCCCTCTTGGTTGACCTGCCCACGCCCCTCGGGCAGCACCCGTGCCCAGCTTGTCGAAAACCGGTAAGCGTCGAAATGCCCGGCCTGCAACAGGTCCATATCCTCACCATAACGGTGATATTGATCACAGGCTTTCGCGCCGTCTTCGGCGTTGATCACATTGCCGGGAGTGGCGGCAAACGTGTCCCAATGGGTCGAGCCCGCGCCGCCGAATTGATGGCCTTCGACCTGATAGGCGGCCGTGGCGGCCCCAAATATAAAGTCGTCCGGGAAATCTTTTCGGGTCAAAAGCTGCCGTGTTTTTGTGCGGCCCATCATGGGGAGTCCTTTCGGGGGTCGTGTTTGGTTTCGGCCTGCCTGACACCGGGTCGCCTCAAATTTAAAGGAATCTGAGGTGAGGTGAGTGGCCATTTCAATGAGTCTATAACGTTTTAGGTGGAGTTCACGGGATGTCAAAGCGCTTTGATGATTTGTTTTAAAGATTCTTTGTCTGGATCAGGGCGTTTGGCGAAAGGCGCGGTTGTGTGGAGGCTCAGCCCTGCGGTGCGGGACCGGTGGTGTGGCCGATAATCAACTCCGCATCCAAAAGCACATGCTGCGCCGGACGGTTGGGATTGACGATCATATCCATCAAGATTTCGGCGCAAATCCGTCCGGCTTGCCGCACAGAAGACCGGGTGGCGGTATAAATCGGTTCGCTGTTGCCGTTGCGCAGGTAGGAGAGATCGTCATCATGGATGATCAGCGAAACGTCTTTTCCAATTTTCAAATCCGCCGCATCAAGCGCGCGGCGCACGCCAAAGCCGACGATGATCGACGAGGCCAGCAAAGCAGTGGGTGGGCTCTCCAAGGCGAGCATTTTCGTCGTCGCTGAAAATCCATATTCCTCTGTCATTTCAGAGGAGTAGCAGAGGGCGTCGTCTTCGGGCACACCAGCCTGTTCAAGCGCCGCGCGATAGCCGAGGCGTCGTTTGGCGGCGAAATCCATCGTTTCCAAGCCGTTCAAAAGGCCGATGCGCCGATGGCCGAGATCGAGCAAAAACTGGGTGGCCCGTTCAAAGGCGCGGGTGTTGTTCATGTCGACCCAGGAATATTGCTGCTCGTCCGTCGAGCCAGATCGGCCATGCACGACAAAAGGCATCCCGATCTCGCGCAACAACTTGATGCGCGGGTCGTCGTCTTTCGGGCCATGCACGATGACGCCATCGACCGAGCCTTTGGCGGCGATTTTGCGATAGGCATCTGATTCAGAGGCATCGGGCACAACCGTCAAATGCATGTCATAGTTTTCGCGCGAATAGACCTCTGAGGCCCCGGCGATAAAGTCGGTGAAGACCGGATTCACCACCTCATGTTCGGTGGAGAGGGGAATCACATGCCCCACCGCATGGTTGCGCCCGGTGGCTAGGCCACGGGCCCGCGTATTGGGCGTGTAATTGTGCTGTTTGGCTGCGGCTTCGACCTTTTTTCGGGTTTTCTCTGACACCTCGGGGTAGCCGTTCAGGGCGCGTGACACGGTTGTCTGAGACAGGCCAAGCAGTTCTGAAAGCTCTTTGAGATTCATGGGGCATCCATTTATTCGTAGTATTTTATTCGTAGTGTTTGGTTGGCTGACTGCCACGCTAGAGGGTTCTTTGGCCACAGGTAAAGCGGCTTTGGGCAGTATTCCGATATGCCATTGGTCGTTTTTATGTCGTCACATCAGAGATCTGCCGTAAGGGAAACCTTATACGGGGTATTTTCGCACAGTGAACCCCGAAAGGTTGATCGTTGTCATTGACTCTTAGGATAACTTGAGGGAATCTACGGTGTGTCAAAGCGCTTTGGGTGTTTGGAAACTGTTTGATTTCTCACCTGATAGCGCTAGGCTTAGTGTGCCCATGTCGGGGTATGAAAACTGGGAGGTTTACATGAAAAAGACACTTCTTACGGGGGCGGCCACTCTGGCTTTGCTCGCGGGTGCGGCGCAGGCACAAGACCTTGCTGGCCAACAATTGACGATTGCAGGCCCTTGGATCGGTGCTGACCAGGAAATGGTCGAAAAAGTGCTCGCCATTTTTGAAGAAAAGACCGGCGCGGATGTGCGTTACGTTGGGTCTGACAGTTTTGAACAACAAATTATGATCGACGCCGAAGCCGGTTCTGCCCCGAACGTCGCTGTGTTCCCACAGCCGGGTCTTGCGGCAGATATGGCCAAACGCGGCTTCCTCACACCGCTGCCTGCAGGCACCGAAGAGTGGGTGAAAGAAAATTATGCGGCGGGTCAATCCTGGATTGATCTGGGCACTTACGCAGGCCCTGACGGCAACGACGCGCTTTATGGCTTTTTCTACAAGGTCGATTTGAAATCTCTGGTCTGGTATGTGCCGGAAAACTTTGAAGATGCCGGATATGACATCCCGACCTCGATGGAAGAGCTCAAAGCCCTGACCGACCAAATCGTCGCCGATGGCGAAACGCCGTGGTGTATTGGTTTGGGATCCGGCGGTGCGACCGGCTGGCCGGCGACTGACTGGGTCGAAGACCTGTTGCTGCGCACCCAAACCCCGGATGTCTATGACGGTTGGGTCGACAACTCGATCCCGTTCAACGATCCGCGCATCGTTGAGGCGATCAAAGAATTCGGCTGGTTCGCCCGCAATGACGCTTATGTGTCTGGTGGAGCAGGGGCCGTGGCCTCGACCGATTTCCGCGACAGTCCGAAAGGTCTCTTCACCTCGCCGCCGCAGTGCTACATGCACCGTATGGCGTCCTTCATTCCGGCCTTCTTCCCGGAAGGCACGGTTGTCGGCGAAGACGCGGATTTCTTCTACTTCCCATCCTATGCTGAAAAAGACCTCGGCAATCCGGTTTTGGGTGCTGGCACCTTGTGGGCCATCACCAATGACAGCCCGGCGGCACAGGAGTTCATCAAGTTCCTTGAGACTCCTGAAGCCCACGAAGCCTGGATGTCCCAAAGTGGTTTCCTGACGCCGCACAAAGGCGTGGACGCGTCGAAATTCGGCGATGCGCCGACGGCGGCGATGAACGAGATTTTGCTCAACGCGACAACATTCCGCTTTGACGGGTCTGACCTGATGCCGGGTGGCGTGGGCGCAGGCTCGTTCTGGACGGAAATGGTCAACTACGCCGGCGGTAAATCGGCCGAAGACGTGGCGGACGATATTCAGGCCTCTTGGGATGCCCTGAAATAATCAGACAATGTCGGGCGATCCGGGGAGATTGGTTCTCGGGTCGCCTTTGCTCTTGCGTATTTCTCTTTGCTGCCTGTGTGTTCAGGCCAAGGGCAGGGGAGACCACAGTCTGTTTTCATGGCCCCGGAAACAGATTTCACATCGCAAGACGCAGAACTCCTGTTACGGTTGAAAACACCGCAGCAGATGGAGCGCGGCAGTTGCGCGAAATCGCCTTTTCGTGTTCGATGGATGTAGAGAACCATCGACCCCGAGACGGAACATAAGCGAAGCTCAGTGCACCACGATGTGCTGAGAAACGACGGATTTGGAGCTCAAAGAGGCTCTCAAAGCAAAAGGAGGGGCACATGCATCCAGCAGTCCAAGGTCTTTTGACCATTGCTATCGGCGTCAGCGCCTGCATCGGCTATTTCTATTTCTCCAATATTCTCTTGGACAAGGTGATTTTTCCGGCCCGTGGCACACACGCAGGCCGAAACATCAACCGCGCCAATTTGATCCGACCTTGGTTGTTTCTGTTCCCCGCACTTGCGGCGTTGGGCCTCTATCTGGCCTATCCGGTGGTTGAGACGCTGCGCCTCTCGCTCACAGATCGCGACATGGGCGGGGCGTTTATTGGGCTTGAAAACTACCGAAAAATGTCGATCGACCCGAAATTCTGGGAGGCGATGCGCAACAACGCCTTGTGGCTTTTGGTCGTGCCTGCCGCCTCCACTGCCATGGGGCTTTTGGTGGCGCAATTGACCGACCGCATCCGCTGGGGTGCGATTGCCAAGTCTTTGATTTTCATGCCCATGGCGATCTCCTTTGTCGGCGCGGCGGTGATTTGGAAACTGGTCTATGACGCGCGCCCGTTGGGCACCGAACAGATCGGCATTCTCAACGCGATCCTCGTCGCTTTGGGCGGTGAGCCGCATACGTTTTTGACCCTGCCGTTTTGGAACAATTTTTTCCTGATGGTGGTGCTGATCTGGATTCAAACCGGTTTTGCCATGGTGATCTTGTCCGCCGCCTTGCGCGGTGTGCCCGAAGAAACGATTGAGGCCGCGATTGTCGATGGCGCCAACCCGTTTCAGATCTTTTTCAAAATCAAAATCCCGCAAATCATGGGCACGATTGTGGTGGTCTGGACGACGATCACCATCACTGTGCTCAAGGTCTTTGACATCGTCTTTGCGATGACCAACGGCCAATGGGAAACCCAGGTTTTGGCCAATTACATGTATGACAAATTGTTCCGTGCCAATGACTGGGGCGTGGGCTCCGCCGCCGCGATGGTGATCATGCTTTTGGTCACGCCGATCTTGGTGTGGAACGTCTACAACGCCCGCAAAGAAATGAAATAAAGGACAGGACCTATGGACAATATTGCCGGCAAAAAGTCCTCCTTGACCTGGGCCGTCCACATTTCGGTGGCCGTTCTGGTCTTTCTTTGGATGTTCCCGACCGTGGGGCTTTTGGTCTCCTCATTCCGCTCGGCGGATCAAATCTCCGGCTCCGGCTGGTGGAAAGCCCTGTTCCCGCAAGAGCAGAATGTGATGATCCGCACCGCCGATCCGGCGCTTCAGCAACAGATCGACGGCGCCTATGTGATCGAAGGCAACCTGTTTGAACAGGATGGCCTGCCGATTGGCACCGTTTCCGTCTGGGGCACCTCCTCGCGCGACATCAATGCTTACAAGCCCGGCGACACTGCCGATCTGGGTGAGGACGGGCAATTGACCGTCACGGAAAATGGCGATTACACCCTGCTTAAAACCACGGAATTTAGCGGATCGCGCGGCGAACGGGTGTTTTTGACCGCCAAAACGCCGCCAACCTTCACCTTGCAAAACTACAAAACCGTGCTGTTTTCTGGTCAGGCCACCGACAAGATGGGCAAGGCCTTTCTCAACACGTTCACGGTGACCATCCCGGCCACGATCATCCCGATCCTGATCGCGGCCTTTGCCGCCTATGCTTTGGCGTGGATGGATTTCCCAGGACGCGCGCTGTTGATTGCGGCTGTGGTGGCGTTGCTGGTCGTGCCTTTGCAACTGGCGCTCATTCCCTTGCTCAGTTTCCACGGCGCGGTGGTGGAGGCGACGATTGCCTTTTTGGGCACCCCAGACCCTGACAACCTACGCCGCTTTGCCACCGTCAACGGCCTTGGACGGCTGTTGGGGTTTGAACCGGGTGAGGCGGTGTCCTCCAAGGGCTATCTTGGCGTTTGGATGGCGCATACGGGCTTTGGTCTGCCGCTGGCGATCTACCTGTTGCGCAACTATATGGTCGGTCTGCCGAAAGACATCATCGAGAACGCCCGTGTGGACGGCGCGACGGATTTTCAGATTTTCACCAAAATCATCCTGCCGCTGTCCTTCCCGGCGCTGGCGTCTTTCGCGATCTTCCAATTCCTATGGACATGGAACGACCTTTTGGTCGCCCTCGTGTTCCTGATCGACAGTTCCGGCGACACCACGGTGATGACCCGCCAGATCGTCGAACTTCTGGGCACACGCGGCGGCAATTGGGAAATCCTGGCCACGGCGGCCTTCGTGTCGATCGCGGTGCCGCTGACCGTCTTCTTCTTTATGCAAAAATACCTCGTCCGCGGCCTGCTGGCCGGGTCTGTTAAATAATCAGCGAAAAATCAAAGAGCATCTTGCATGAACGTAATCTCCTCCTCCCCCATGAAACCCTTTACGCGCGAAAAAGATTGGTGGCGCGGCGCGGTGATCTATCAGATCTATCCGCGCTCATACCAAGACAGCAATGGCGACGGTATTGGCGACCTGTTGGGCATCGTCCAACGCTTACCCTATATCGCCTCGCTGGGCGTTGACGCGATCTGGATTTCGCCATTCTTCACCTCGCCGATGAAGGATTTCGGCTATGACGTCTCGGATTACTGCGACGTGGACCCGATGTTCGGCCATCTGTCCGATTTCGACGCGCTGATCGACACGGCGCATCAATATGGTGTCAAGGTTCTGATCGACCTCGTCCTGTCGCACACCTCGGATCAACACCCGTGGTTCAAGGAAAGCCGCAGCTCACATGACAATGACAAGGCCAATTGGTACGTCTGGGCCGATGCCAAACCGGATGGCACGCCGCCGAACAACTGGCTGTCGATCTTTGGCGGCTCTGCCTGGCAATGGGACGCGGGCCGGATGCAGTATTTCCTGCACAACTTCCTGACCTCGCAGCCGGATTTGAATTTCCACGAACCGCAAGTGCAAGCCGCGCTTTTGGACGTGGCCGAATTCTGGTTGCAGCGTGGGGTGGATGGGTTCCGTTTGGACACGATCAACTTTTACACCCATGACGCCGAGTTGCGCGACAATCCTCCTTTGGCTCCCGAACGGCGCACGGCAAAAACTGCGCCAGCGGTCAATCCGTACAACTGGCAAGAGCATATCTATGACAAATCCCGGCCTGAGAACCTTGTGTTCCTGCGCAAGCTGCGCGCGGTGATGGAGCCGCACAATGCGGCGGCGGTTGGCGAAGTCGGGGATGAACAGCGCGGGTTGGAGATCCTCGGCGAATACACCAAGGGCAATGATCTCATGCATATGTGCTATGCGTTCGAGCTGTTGTCTGGGGACACACCGTCGCCGGAATACATCAAAGAGGTGATGGACAACGTCGCCGAGGCCGCCCCGGATGGTTGGGCCTGTTGGGCTTATTCCAATCATGATGTGGTGCGCCACATGACGCGCTGGAATCTCAGCCCGGCGGGCGCGCGCGCCTTTACTACCTTGATGATGTGCCTGCGCGGATCGGCCTGTATCTATCAGGGCGAAGAGCTGGGTCTGCCGGAGGCCGAACTGGCCTTTGAAGACCTGCAAGACCCCTATGGCATCCAATTCTGGCCGGATTTCAAAGGCCGCGATGGCTGTCGCACGCCGATGGTGTGGGAACGCTCGAACCATCACGGTGGTTTCTCCAACTCTGGACAAACATGGTTGCCGGTGAGCGCCGATCATTTGCCGCTGGCGGTGGCGCAATCGGAAGAAGAACCGGGTGCCTTGCTGCATCACTACCGTCGCGCGATTGCCTTTCGCCATGCGCATCAGGCGCTCAAAACCGGTGAGATGGTGGATATGCGGGTCGAAGATACCTGTTTGATCTTCACCCGCAAGAATGACGAAGAAGAGCTGTTTTGTGCCTTCAACCTGTCGGATCAACCGGCCACGTTGGAGACGCCAAAGGGCGATTGGTATCAGGTCGGCAGCGAATTGAATTCCGCCTCGCCGATGGAGGACGGAAAACTGCATCTTGGACCGTGGCAACCGGCAATCATGCTGCGCGAAAACATCTAAGAGGCGAGGGGAGAGAGACTATGGCAGATCTGAAACTGGAGAATGTCGCCAAGACCTATGGCGGCAAAGTCGAAGTCCTCAAGGACATCAATCTCGACATCAAAACCGGCGAATTGATCGTGTTCGTCGGCCCGTCGGGCTGCGGCAAATCCACGCTTTTACGGATGATTGCGGGCCTAGAAAAAATCTCTGGCGGCACGTTCGAGATTGATGGCGAGCGAATGAACGATGTGCCGCCCGCCCAACGCGGCATCGCCATGGTGTTTCAATCCTATGCGCTTTACCCGCACATGACGGTCTATGATAACATGGCATTTTCGTTGAAAATTGCCAAGAAATCCAAAGAAGAGATCGACGCGGCGGTGACCAAAGCCGCAAAGATTTTGCAGCTTGACGACTATCTGGACCGCCTGCCAAAAGCGCTCTCGGGCGGGCAACGTCAACGGGTCGCCATCGGTCGCGCCATCGTGCGTGACCCGAAAGTCTATCTGTTTGACGAACCGCTTTCCAACCTGGACGCCGCCCTGCGTGTCGCCACCCGGTTGGAGATTGCCCAGCTCAAAGAGTCGATGCCAGACAGCACCATGGTTTATGTCACCCACGATCAGGTTGAGGCCATGACACTGGCCGACCGCATTGTGGTTTTGGCCAACAAAGGCATCGCACAGGTCGGCAGCCCGCTTGATCTTTATGAACGTCCTGACAATGAATTCGTGGCCCAATTTATCGGCTCTCCGGCGATGAATCTCTTGCCCGGCGAAATCATCGAGACGGGGGCGCAGACCAAGGTCAAACTCGACGGCGAAGGCATTGCCATTTCCGCGATCCCAACCCAAGCCTCGGACATGGGGCGGCGCGTCAATGTCGGCGTGCGCCCGGAAGACATGGTGCTGACGGATGAATTGGCAATCCTGAACGGCACGGTGGATATTATTGAGGCCTTGGGCGAGGTGACGTTGTTGTATTTCGTGCCCGAGCGGGGTCAAGAACCGCTGATCGCCAAACTCCCCGGCATCCACAACAATCTGCGCGGCACTGAGGTCAAACTCACCGCCGATCCCGCAAAGGTCCATCTTTTTGCCAATGGGTTGAGCATGCGGCCAAAAGACTAAGCCATCGAACATGAGGTAAGGGCAGTTCCTCGGGGGCTGTCCTTAACCTCATATTTAGCCCGCGACAACACGGCGCTGCGCAATAGCTTCCTCTGAGCCGGGCAGGGTGGTATTCATCCCCTGCAATATCTGCGCGAAAGGCCCGAACATGTCGCACACTCCGCCCCGCATCATGCCCAAACCGTTCAACACGGCCCCAAAAGGCATTTGGCGCGCCACGCCGCCGGCGATTTTCCCGCCGATCATGGGGCTCTTGGGCCTTGGTCTTGCCTGGCGCAACGCGGCCAAAGTCATGGCTGGGCCCGCGTGGATCGGGGAAATGATCTTGGGGGCGGTGTCGCTTTTGTATGTTTTCGCGCTCGTGGCCTATTTCGCGAAAGTCGTGCGCCGTCCGGGCGTTGTTGCCGATGATCTGCGTATCTTACCGGGTCGGGCTGGGCTGTCCGCCGGGGCGGCGAGCGGGTTTTTGTTTGCCGCCGTGCTTGTGCCCTATTCGGTCGCATTCGCCAAAACCGTCCTGGTCTTGGCTCTCGCGGCCCAAGTCATCGTAGCGATCTTGACCATTCGCTCCTTTGCGCTGGGTCCAGTCGAACAACGCCGGGTCACGCCGGTGTGGCATCTGACTTTCGTCGGCTTCATCATCGCACCCTTGGCCGCCGTGCCCTTGGGCTGGATCGGCCTGTCGCAGTTCATCTTTGCCACCACCTTGCCGATAGCCGCCGCGATCTATGTGATCTCCGCCGTGCAATTCGCCAAATCCGATGTGCCGCCGCCGTTGCGCCCGCTCTTGGCCATTCACCTGTCGCCGCTCTCGCTCTTTGGCATCGTGGCGACGTTTTTGGGCTATACCACGCTGGCCGTGGCCTTTGCCTGGGTGGGTCTCTCCGTTTTCATCGTGGCGCTTTTGGCGATCCGATATTTGACCAAAGGTGACTTCTCGGCGCTCTGGGGAGCTTTCACGTTTCCCCTGGTGGCCTTTGTCAATCTGATGTTTGCCGCCGCCACAGTCTCGCCCACACCGTTTCGCGTGATTGGCGGTCTGGTCCTGGTCGCGGCCTCCTTGGTGATCGTCTACATTGCCGCCAAAATCATGCAGATTTGGACCAAGGGCAAACTGTCCAAAGCCACCAACGCCGCCTCTGTCTGAGGTCTTAACAGCTTTGAAATCGACGCTATAGGGCCGTTTCCAACTGGAGTGCGGCCCTAAATATTGCGTGGTGCGTCACGAAAAACGGCAAAACGCCCTTTCCATAGAGGGGCATCCATGTAATAGGGACGTGCCAAACCGTATCCCCCATGGAGAGACCCGATGGAGATTCGCGAGGCCCTTACCTTTGATGATGTTTTGCTGGTTCCTGCGGCCAGTTCTGTCCTGCCCTCAACGGCAGACACAGGGACATTTGTCACCAAATCAATCCGGTTGAACATCCCTTTGATGTCCTCAGCCATGGACACGGTCACCGAAGGCCGCATGGCCATCGCCATGGCGCAGATGGGCGGGATCGGTGTCATTCACCGCAATCTCGACATCAAACGGCAATCCGACGAGGTGCGCCGGGTCAAACGCTTTGAAAGCGGGATCGTGTATAACCCGATCACCCTGACCGCCGATCAAACCATCGCGGATGCCAAAGAGCTGTGCGCCCAGTATAATTTCACCGGCTTCCCGGTGGTGGATGCGGATCGCCGCGTGGTCGGTATCGTCACCAACCGGGACATGCGCTTTGCCACCTCCGACAACACGCCTGTCTCGCAGGTGATGAGCTCGGACAATCTCGCGATCCTGCACGAGCCTGCGGATCGAGATGAGGCGATTTCGCTGATGAAAGCGCGCCGGATCGAGAAACTTTTGGTCACCGATGCCAATGGCCATCTGACCGGGCTGTTGACCCTCAAAGACACCGAACAAGCCGTGCTGCACCCGTCGGCCTGCAAAGACGACCTTGGTCGGTTGCGCGTCGGTGCTGCCACCACCGTGGGCAACGAAGGCTTTGAGCGCTCCGTGGCGCTGATTGATGCGGGCTGTGACCTCATCGTCATCGACACGGCGCATGGTCACTCTGAAGGTGTTGCCATGGCGGTCGAGCGCTTGAAAAACTACCGTGAAGACGTTCAGGTCATCGCCGGCAACGTCGCCACAGCCGCAGCCACCAAGGCGCTGATTTCGGCGGGGGCGGATGCGGTCAAGGTCGGCATCGGTCCGGGGTCGATCTGTACCACGCGCATGGTCGCGGGGGTGGGTGTGCCACAACTGACCGCCATCATGGATTGCGCCAAGGCGGCGGGCGATGTGCCCGTGATCGCGGATGGCGGCATCAAATTCTCCGGCGATTTCGCCAAAGCCATCGCGGCAGGGGCTTCGGTGGCCATGGTCGGGTCGATGATTGCAGGCACGGACGAGTCTCCGGGCGAAGTGATCTTGTATCAAGGCCGCTCTTACAAAGCCTACCGTGGCATGGGGTCCTTGGGGGCCATGGCGCGCGGCTCGGCGGATCGATATTTCCAAAAAGACGCGGCCTCTGACAAACTCGTGCCCGAAGGCATCGAAGGCCAAGTCGCCTATAAAGGCCCGGCGGGCGCTGTGATCCACCAAATGGTTGGCGGTTTGCGCGCGGCCATGGGGTATACCGGCTGTGCCACTGTGGCTGAGATGCGCAAAAACTGTGGTTTTGTCAAAATCACCGGTGCGGGCCTGAAAGAAAGCCATGTCCATGACGTGCAAATCACCCGCGAAAGCCCGAACTACCGCGTCGGCTGAGGTGGGTTTGACCAAATACAAACGGGGGCTTGGCGCAGATCGCGGTAAGTCCCCGTTGCTTTTTCATATGGAACCTGTTTTCGCTACATCATGACACCAGCCGCTCGCCTTTCCGCCGCAATCGAAATTCTGGATGATGTTCTCGTCGGCGAAAATGCCGAACGGGTGCTGACAACATGGGCGCGCGGCCACCGCTATGCCGGGTCGAAAGACCGCGCCGCGATCCGCGATCTCGTGTTTGATGCAATCCGTTGCATGCGCTCTTATGCCTGGCTCGGTGGGGCGGGCGAGCGCCCCTCCGGTCGGCAATTGATCCTGGGGGCGTTGCGTGCGGCGGGCACCGATCCCGACACGCTTTTTTGCACCGACCGCTTTGCGCCGCGCCCCTTGCATGAGGGCGAACGCGCGCTACCCGCGCCGCTTTCGAGCGCGCCGCGCGGTGTGCGATTGGATTGCCCGGACTGGCTTTTGCCGCTGTATGATGCGACTTTGGGCGCCGATGCGGATGCTGCCCTTGAGCTGTTGCGCCATCGCTCCGAGGTGTTTTTACGGGTGAATCCGCGCAAGGCAACTTTGGACACCGCCCGTGAGGCTTTGCACAAAGACGACATTGACGCCGTGCCGCATCCTCTGTGCGACACCGCGCTCAAAGTCACCCGCAATGCTCGTGCTGTGGCCCGGTCTCAGGCCTATCTCACCGGACTGGTTGAAATTCAGGATGTTGGATCTCAGGCGATCCTTGATGTTTTGCCGCTGGAACCCGGCCAATCGGTTTTGGATTATTGCGCTGGCGGCGGGGGCAAAGCCTTGGCCATCGGTGCGCGCATGGATGTGAAATTGACCGCCCATGACATTGATCCCGCCCGGATGCAGGACATCGCCCCACGCGCATCCCGCGCCGGGATTGACATTGCTTTGGCCCGCACATCCGAATTGGCCAAGGCCTATGATCTGATCCTCTGTGATGTGCCCTGTAGCGGGTCTGGTGCGTTTTCACGCAGCCCACAGGGCAAATGGGCGCTAACCGAAAACCGGCTGTCGCATTTGGTGCAAATTCAGGCGGATATTCTGGACGAAGTTGCGCCGCGTGTACGACCCGGTGGCCATCTGGCCTATGCCACCTGTTCGCTTTTCAAAGTCGAAAACGACGATCAAGTGGCCAAATTCGCCGCGCGCCACCCCGAGTTCTCCCTGCGCATGAGCCGCCACGTCAGCCCGCTTGAGGGCGGTGACGGATTTTTCATCGCGGTGTTTCAGCGCGCTGTTGTGCTCTGAGATGACCTTTAAAACCCTTTTCAGGGGCAATAAAGGTTAACAATACAACTTTACCGATAGTTCTTCGACGTTTATCCTCATCCCAACCTCCGCTCTTAAAGCGTCATTAACCAAATTATCGCACAAGAGAGGAACGGATCGGGATGACACGATCCACCGGACAGCCTGGGGCATTCTGCCCCAAAAGTCGCGTGTTAAGCGCGTTTAGAATGGCGTGCACTGCACGTTTAGAATGGCGTGCACTGCACGACGAGGGGGGATTTGTGACGAGCGTCAGCATGACAGCGGGCCCATTGTCTAAACAAGCCGAGCGCCTTGCTCCTTATAGTATGACCATTGCCATTGGTGGGCTTTTGCTTTGTGGCGCGGCTCTGGTGTTGCCGCTGCCGCGGTTTGGTCTTTTGGCTTTTGGTACGGGGGCCGTTCTGCTTTGGGCCGCCATTCTGGTGCGTGTGCTGACCCATCTGCGCAAAATCGCGCGTAAACGTGTGCACAACGCTCTGGCCCAATTTGTGGCCAATGATGCGGCGCCTTGTTTCACCACAGATCTTGATGGTGTGATCGGCTATGAAAACCGGGCCGCCATCAAGCGGTTTGGCGGGCGGGGCGGAGAGACGCTTTTGGCGGCCCTTGAGGATCTTTTTGCCGCTCCAGCCACCACTTTGGCGCGGCTGCAATCGCGGGCTTTGGCCAAGGGCGGCGCGCGCGAAGATGTGGTGATGCGCCACGGTCATGTGCGCCTGGGTGTGCATATGATCGGGGAGGACGGGTTTTTATGGCGCCTGGATGATATGGTCGAAAAGGGCAGCTCCCTGGACGGCGAGGCTTTGGCTCTGCCGATGATGACCCTGAGCAAAAACAACGCGGTGCTGTTTATGAATGAGGCCATGCGCCGCTTGATCGGTCATCGCGAAAAGACCTTGGATCGGGTGGTGACCGACCTGCCGCTCCGCCATGGTGATGTGCATGTTTTGTCGGGTGCCGAAGGGCGCGTCTATGCCCGTGTGGCCCAGTTTGAAACGGGTGGCTCTGGGCGCAAGGAAGTGTATTTCTTGCCGGAAAAAACCCCCTCTGTGGGCGAATGGGACGCCTTTGATGCGCTGCCTGTGGCGCTTTTGAAAGTCTCTGTTGATGGTCGGATTTTACAATCCAACCGACCCGCGCGCGAACTTTTGTCGATCATGGCCCATGATCAACTCAGACTCGGCGATTTGGTCGAAGGGCTGGGACGGCCTGTGCAGGATTGGGTGACGGATGTGGCCATGGCGCGGGCGCGCAAGCCGGAATTTGTCCGCGCGGCGCGGCCGCAAAACGATACATTCCTGCAAATCACCCTGAGCCGGGTCGAAGGCAAGGGAGATGAGATCGAATTGATCGCGGTGCTCTCAGATGCAACCGAGCTGAAATCGCTTGAGGCGCAATTTGTTCAAAGCCAGAAAATGCAGGCCATCGGTCAGTTGGCTGGTGGCGTAGCACATGATTTCAACAACCTTTTGACGGCCATTTCCGGCCATTGTGACCTGTTGCTGCTGCGTCACGACAAGTCCGACCCGGATTATGGCGATCTCGTCCAAATTCACCAAAACGCCAACCGTGCCGCGTCTCTTGTTGGTCAATTGTTGGCCTTTTCACGCAAACAGACCCTCAAGCCCGAGGTCATTGACCTGCGCGATACCCTGTCTGATCTGACCCATTTGCTGAACAGGCTGGTTGGGGAGAAAGTGACCCTCACCCTCAGTCACGACGCGGGCCTGTTGCCGATCCGGGTCGACAAACGTCAGCTTGAACAAGTGATCATGAACCTTGTGGTGAACGCCCGTGACGCCATGCCGACGGGCGGGGAGATCAAGGTCGAAACCCGTAACGAAGTGTTGCGCCAGGCCCTGACCCGAGATCGAGCCACGGTGCCCGCAGGCGAATATGTCGTGGTCAGCGTCTCAGATCAGGGGATCGGCATTCCGCCCGAGCGGTTGCAAAAAGTGTTTGAGCCGTTTTTCACCACCAAACGGACGGGCGAGGGCACGGGCCTGGGTCTATCCACGGCATACGGGATCATCAAACAGACCGGGGGTTTTATATTTTTGGACTCCGTGGTCGGGTCTGGTACCGCCTTTACCATCTTTTTGCCTGCGCATACCGCGCGGGCTGAGGCGGTGGTCGAGGCGGCAAACAAACCGATTCCTGACGCATCTGTGCCCGCCGAACGCGGCTCCGGGGTGATTCTGTTGGTCGAAGACGAGGCACCGGTGCGTGCCTTTGCCTCGCGCGCCTTGCGGTTGCGGGGCTATACGGTGATCGAGGCGGAAAATGCCGAAGAGGCGTTGGAAACGCTCGAAGACAGCAGCCTGCATATTGATGTGTTTGTCTCTGACGTGATCATGCCGGGGATGGATGGGCCAAGCTGGGTCTCGGAAGCCCTGAAAACCCGGCCGGATGTGAAAGTGGTGTTTGTCTCGGGCTATGCCGAAGACCATTTCACCGAACAACAGGCGCGCATCCCCAATTCGGTGTTCCTGCCCAAACCGTTTTCCCTGTCGGAACTGACGGCCACGGTTCAGGCGCAGTTCTACTAAAGATGAGACGGCGTCTTTTTTGGTTATCTGGAGGATTTCCTTTCATAAACAAAGGCATATTTGTCTATAGAATTATTTTTCAGCAGTTCTTTCACGGTAAACGATTTGTTAAATATTAGCAGTGCAATTTGTCTTTAAATTGGAATGTTAAGAATTGAGTTGAAATGTTCTCTTTTTGTCCTCATAAAGATCCGTGAGAACAAGAGGCGAACAAGAACAGTCCCAGACCGCCGCATGAGGTGACTTATTTGCACCCGTTGCCGTGCGAGATTTGGTGTGAAATAAGGAAGTGAACAATGGCTACGGCGGCGAACATGACCAAAAAAGATGGCGAAAAGCAAAAGGCGCTCGACAGTGCGCTGGCGCAAATTGAGCGGCAATTTGGCAAGGGGTCGATCATGCGCCTTGGCGCGGACAACCCGGTGCAAGAGATTGAATCCACCTCGACGGGCTCGCTTGGTCTGGACATCGCGCTTGGCATTGGCGGCATTCCGAAAGGCCGGATCGTTGAGATCTACGGCCCGGAAAGCTCCGGTAAAACCACCCTGACGTTGCATTGCGTCGCTGAAGAGCAAAAGAAAAACGGCGTTTGCGCTTTTGTCGACGCCGAACATGCGCTTGATCCGATCTATGCCCGCAAACTGGGCGTGAATCTGGATGAGCTGCTGATCTCCCAACCTGACACCGGCGAACAAGCACTTGAAATCGTGGACACTTTGGTGCGCTCCGGCGCGGTGAGCCTTGTGGTTGTCGACTCGGTTGCGGCCTTGACGCCGAAATCCGAACTTGAAGGCGATATGGGCGACAGCTCGGTCGGTGTACATGCGCGTTTGATGTCGCAGGCGATGCGCAAACTTACCGGCTCGATTTCACGCTCCAAATGCACCGTGATCTTCATCAACCAAATTCGGATGAAAATCGGCGTCATGTTCGGCTCGCCCGAAACCACGACCGGTGGCAACGCGCTGAAATTCTACTCTTCTGTGCGTCTGGACATTCGCCGCATTGGCGCGATCAAGGACCGCGACGAGGTGGTCGGTTCCGAAACCCGCGTCAAAGTCGTCAAAAACAAAGTCGCTCCGCCGTTCAAACAGGTGGAATTCGACATCATGTATGGCGAAGGCATCTCCAAAACCGGCGAGCTTTTGGACCTTGGCGTCAAGGCGGGCGTGGTCGATAAATCCGGCGCGTGGTTCTCCTACGGCGATGAGCGCGTGGGGCAGGGGCGTGAAAACGCCAAACGGTACCTGAAAGAAAACCCGCAAATTGCGCTTGAGATCGAAGATAAAATCCGTGCGGCGCATGGGTTGGATTTCGATCTGGGTGCGGAATTCTCCCATGACGACATCGTCGATGACGAGGCTGACGAGGTATAAGAGTGCGGGATCGGGCTTAGACCGCCGAAGAACCCAAAGGTTTTCAAGGGAAGAGGGGCCGGAACCATCGCGTTTCGGCCCTTTTCCTATGCGCGGTTATGGACAGGATCGCACAGGGGCGGTAAACCGTCCTGAACGCCAGATCTGGCGGCCCCAAAACGCCTGTAAGGATGAGCCCAACATGCCCAGCGTGAACGATATCCGCTCCACCTTTCTCAACTATTTCGAACGCAACGGTCATAAGGTTGTGGACAGTTCGCCGCTTGTGCCGCGCAACGATCCGACGTTGATGTTCACCAACTCCGGCATGGTGCAGTTCAAAAACTGTTTCACCGGGGTGGAGAAACGCGATTATGTCCGCGCAACCACGGCACAAAAATGTGTGCGCGCCGGCGGCAAACACAACGATCTCGACAACGTCGGCTACACCGCGCGCCACCACACATTCTTTGAGATGCTGGGCAATTTTTCCTTTGGCGATTACTTCAAAAATGAAGCAATCCCCTTTGCCTGGGAGTTGATCACCAAGGATTTCGACATCCCGAAGGACAAACTCTACACCACGGTCTACCACACCGATGACGAGGCGTTTGAGATTTGGAAAAAGGTCGGCGTGCCGGAAGAGCGGATCATCCGCATCGCCACCTCCGACAACTTTTGGCAGATGGGTGACACGGGACCGTGCGGGCCGTGTACAGAGATTTTCTACGACCACGGCGATCATATTTGGGGCGGTCCTCCGGGCAGTCCTGAGGAAGATGGCGACCGGTTCATCGAGATCTGGAACGTTGTGTTCATGCAAAACGAGAAGTTCGCCGATGGCACGATGACCGAACTGGACATGCAGTCAATCGACACCGGTATGGGGCTTGAGCGCATTGCGGCGCTGTTGCAAGGCAGCCATGACAACTACGATACCGATCTGATGAAGGCGCTGATCGAGGCTTCGGCCCATGCGACTTCGGTCGATCCCTATGGCGATAAAAATGTCCATCACCGGGTGATTGCCGACCATTTGCGTTCGACCTCTTTCCTGATCGCAGATGGCGTGATGCCGTCCAATGAGGGCCGCGGTTATGTACTGCGCCGGATCATGCGCCGCGCCATGCGCCATGCGCATCTGTTGGGTGCGAAAGACCCGATCATGTACAAGCTGGTGCCCGAACTGGTGCGCCAGATGGGCGAGGCCTACCCGGAATTGCGTCAAGGTCAGTCGATGATCGAAGAGACTTTGAAACTCGAAGAAACGCGCTTTATCAATACGTTGGATCGCGGCCTGAAACTTTTGGACGAAGAATTGTCCGGCCTTGAAGAGGGTGCCAACCTTCCGGGCGAAGCGGCGTTCAAACTCTATGACACCTATGGTTTCCCACTCGATTTGACCCAAGACGCGCTGCGTGAACAGGGCCGTGCGGTCGACACCGCAGGCTTTGACGCCGCCATGGCCGAACAAAAAGCCAAGGCCCGCGCGGCCTGGTCCGGGTCGGGTGAAACGGCCGATGCGACCGTGTGGTACGATATTGCCGAAGAGCATGGCGTCACCGAGTTTTTGGGCTACGACACCGAGAGCGCCGAAGGTCAGGTGTTGGCACTGGTCAAAGGGGGAGGCTCTGTCGGGTCTGCGACAGCGGGCGACGAGGTCATGGTCGTGGTCAACCAGACGCCGTTTTATGGCGAAAGTGGTGGCCAAGTCGGTGACATGGGGCTGATCCGCGTCGAGGGCGGCACTGTAAATGTGACCGACACGAAAAAGGTCGCTGGCGTGTTCATTCACATCGGCAAAGTCACCACGGGTGAGATCAAAACCGGACAGGCGGCTGAGCTGATCGTCGATCATGCTCGCCGGACCGCGATCCGCGCCAACCACTCTGCCACGCATCTGTTGCATGAGGCGCTGCGCGAAACGCTGGGCGCGCATGTGGCGCAGCGCGGGTCACTGAATGCGCCGGATCGGTTGCGGTTTGACTTTAGCCACACCAAAGGCCTGAGCGCGGAAGAACTGCGTAAGGTTGAAGAGGATGTGAACGGCTACATCCGCCAAAACACCCCGGTCGAAACCCGGATCATGACGCCCGATGACGCCCGCGCACTTGGGGCGCAGGCTTTGTTTGGCGAGAAATACGGCGACGAAGTGCGCGTGGTCTCCATGGGCCGCGCTGACACCGGCAAAGGCGCGGATGGAATGACCTATTCGCTCGAACTGTGTGGCGGCACCCATGTCAAACGCACTGGCGACATCGGCCTGTGTGTGATCTTGGGCGACAGTGCCTCCTCAGCCGGTGTGCGCCGGATCGAAGCCCTGACGGGCCAAGCCGCACTTGACCATCTGGCCGAGGCCGCGAACCGGGCGGAGGTGATCGCAGCCGCGCTCAAAACGCCGGTGAGCGAAGTCGTTGAGCGGGTCAAAACGCTGGCCGAGGAACGCAAGAGATTGGAACAAGAGGTGGCCAATCTCAAACGCGAATTGGCCATGGGCGGCGGCGCCAAAGGCGCGGTCGAGGCCAAGATGATCAACGGCATCCCCTTCCTTGCGCAAGCGCTTGAAGGTGTGTCGGGCAAAGACCTGCGGGCTCTGATTGACGCCCATAAAACCAACCTCGGCTCGGGCGTGATCTTGTTGATCACCGAAGAGGACGGAAAGGTCGCTGTGGCCTGTGGCGTCACCGATGATCTGACCGCGACAGTCTCTGCGGTCGACGTGCTCAAGGCCGCCGTGCCTGCCGTCGGCGGCAAAGGTGGCGGTGGTCGACCGGATATGGCGCAGGGCGGGGGCAAGGATTTCTCCGGTGCTGAGGCTGCCATTGCCGCCGCTGAAACTCTGTTGAAAGGATAAGATATGCCAGCCCTTTGGATCGCCCATGTGACCGTCACGGATGAGGAAGCCTATGGCAAATATGCCAAGCTTGCCGGTCCTGCCATTGCCAAACACGGCGGCAAATTCATTGCCCGTGCGGCGCGCTATGTGCAGCTTGAGGGCAAAGATCGCCCACGCAATGTTGTGGCGAAATTTGACACGGTTGAAGCGGCGGTCGCCTGTTACCATTCGCCCGAATACCAAGAGGCGCTGAGCCATGCCAAAGGCGCGTCCGAGCGCGAGCTTTTGGTGGTTGAGACCGAAGAGTAATCGGATCAAAGTTTATGAAGCGGCGCGGGAGAGATTCCGCGCCGTTTTATGTGGAATACGGGTTTTTCGGCCCGCGATCCTCAGAAAGCGTGTTTGTGCGCTCGGTGACCAAGGCCTCAATCGCATCGGCCAGATGTTCGGTGTCGATGTGATCGTCTCCCGCCGCCACGCGGATCAGATGGGCGCGGTGCAACACGTCGGTATGGGTGAACCCCAATGGCGGCTCAAAGCGGTAGCTGGCCAATTCCACCAACATGCCATTCGGGTCGCGGAAATAAATGCTGTCCATAAAGCCGCGATCTTTCGGGCCTGAATGGGTGATCCCGCGCGCATTGAGCCGCGCCACGATGTGATCGAAACTGACTTTTGAAACATTGAACGCCAAGTGATGCAAGGAGCCGGGGCCTTGATCAATCCGGTGCCGACCTGGTGTGCGGTCCTCTGAGGTGAAGACGGTGATCAACCGTCCGTCGCCGGGATCGAAATACAGATGGCCTTGTTT
Organism: Celeribacter baekdonensis B30; assembly: GCF_000299875.1. Taxonomy (GTDB): domain Bacteria; phylum Pseudomonadota; class Alphaproteobacteria; order Rhodobacterales; family Rhodobacteraceae; genus Celeribacter; species Celeribacter baekdonensis_A. The sequence goes on along the minus strand of NZ_AMRK01000003.1, from coordinate 167,257 downwards.
TGCATCATCCAGATTGGGCTGTTCAAAGACAAAGGGCATGCCCAACACACCTTCCCAAAAGTCGATGGAGCTTTGCCGGTCCGCGCCGGTGATGGTGATGTGATGCACGCCTTGGGTTTGGATTTTTTTCATGAGATGATCCTCCGTTTGATCACCATATAGGAAGTTTCGCGCTTTGGCGCAGTCCCCGTGGCCGCACAGAGTCTGCGCGCCAAAGCAAAAGGCCCGCGTTTTCACACGGGCCTTTGTCATCAGTCTGAAACGTCTGAGCTGTTTAGGCTTTGGACGATTTCGCGTGGCGCTTGCGCTCGTTCGGATCGAGGTAGCGCTTGCGCAAACGGATCGCTTTCGGCGTCACTTCGACCAGTTCGTCGTCGTCGATATAGGCAATCGCCTGTTCCAAGGTCAGTGTCACCGGGGTGGTGAGGCGCACGGCCTCATCGGTGCCCGACGCACGGACGTTGGTCAACTGTTTGCCCTTGAGCGGGTTCACTTCGAGGTCATTGTCACGGCTATGTTCGCCAATGATCATGCCCTGATAGACATCGGCCTGAGCGCCGATAAAGAAGTGACCGCGATCTTCGAGTTTCCACAAAGCGTAGGACACGGCCTGACCGCTATCCATGGAGATCAAAACGCCTTGGCGACGGCCCGGAATGTGGCCTTTATAAGGGGCCCAATCGTGGAACACGCGGTTCAAAACGCCCGTGCCACGGGTATCGGTGAGGAATTCGCCGTGATAGCCGATGAGACCGCGCGACGGCACATGCGCGATGATGCGCGTTTTGCCGTTTTGCTGTTTCATCTCGGTCAGCTCGCCTTTGCGGGCGCCGGTCAGCTTTTCAATCACAGCACCCGAGTATTCGTCATCGACGTCGATGGTGACTTCTTCGATCGGCTCAACTTTGACGCCGTCCAATTCGCGCATCAAAACCTGCGGGCGAGAGATCGACAGTTCGAACCCTTCGCGACGCATGTTTTCGATCAAAACGCCCATCTGAAGCTCGCCGCGACCGGCAACCTCAAAGGCTTCGCCGCCGGGGGTGTCGGTGACTTTGATCGCCACGTTGACTTCGGCTTCTTTCATCAAACGGTCACGGATGACGCGCGATTGCACCTTTTTGCCATCGCGGCCGGCAAGCGGGCTGTCGTTGATGCCAAAGGTGACGGTGATGGTCGGCGGGTCAATCGGCTGGGCTTCGAGCGGGGCGTCCACTTCGAGGGCGCAGAGCGTGTCGGACACGGTGGCTTTCGACATGCCCGCGATGGAGACGATGTCGCCGGCGATGGCTTCCGGGATTTCCTGCATGCCAAGGCCACGGAAGGCCTGAATTTTCTTGACCTGGAATTGTTCGATTTTTTGACCGTTGCGGGTCAGCGCCTGAATGGTCGCGCCGGTTTTGAGCGTGCCGCTTTCCACACGACCGGTCAGGATGCGGCCCAGGAACGGGTCGGCGCCCAAGGTGGTTGCAAGCATTTTGAACGGCTCGTGCTGATGCTTGAGCTGACGCGGGGCAGGGACGTGGTTGAGCACGAGGTTGAACAGCGCGTCCAGATTTTTGCGCGGCCCGTCGAGTTCGGCGTCACACCAGCCAGAGCGGCCAGACGCATACAGATGCGGGAAGTCGAGCTGATCGTCATCGGCATCAAGCGAGGCGAAGAGATCGAAACACTCATCAAGCGCGCGATCCGGCTCTGCATCCGGTTTGTCGACCTTGTTGAGAACCACGATCGGACGCAGGCCAAGAGCCAGCGCTTTCGAGGTCACGAATTTGGTTTGCGGCATCGGGCCTTCGGCGGCATCGACCAACAACACAACCCCGTCCACCATGGACAGGATGCGTTCGACTTCGCCGCCAAAGTCGGCGTGGCCGGGCGTGTCGACGATGTTGATGCGATGGCCTTTCCACTCGACCGAGGTGGCTTTGGCGAGAATGGTGATCCCGCGCTCGCGCTCGAGGTCGTTGCTGTCCATGGCGCGTTCAGTGGTGGCCTGATTTTCGCGGTAGGTGCCCGACTGTTTCAGGAGCTCATCGACGAGTGTCGTTTTGCCGTGGTCAACGTGGGCGATGATGGCGATATTGCGAAGATCCATAGGGTGCGGTTTCCGTGTGAGGTATGTCTTGCGCGGGGGCCTACCCGGCCCGGCGGCAAAACACCAGCTTTAAAGCACCAGAGCGGCGAAAAACCCGCATTTGGCGCGTAAAATGCTCATGGGGTGGGAGGGGTCAGTGGGTCACGGTTTTTGAGAACACATTGATCACGAGAACCCCGGCGAGGATGAGAGCCATGCCAAGGAGGGCGGGGAGGTCGATTTTTTGACCAAAGGCGACAAGGCCGATGAGGGTGATGAGAACGATGCCCAGCCCGGACCAGATGGCGTAGACGATGCCGACGGGCATGACTTTGAGCGTGTGCGACAGGAAATAGAACGACAGGCCATAGCCGATGACCACGATGACCGAGGGCACGAGTTTGGTAAACTGATGCGAGGCATTGAGTGCGGTTGTGCCGATGACTTCGGAGACGATGGCCGCCAGAAGGAAGAGATAATGTTTGGGCATCTTGGTTCCCCCTTACATTGCAATATAGCGGTCGCGGCGATGGTTGATCGCGATCACAAGGTTGACGACGACCGCGCCGAGCAAGGAGTAGAGCACCTGCGGTAACGGCAAGATGAAGGCGGCAACGGCAAAGAGGCAGGCGTCAAAGGCCAGTTGCACATAGCCCGCTTTGAATTTGGTCGCGTCTTGCAGATAGAGCGCCAAAATGCCGATCCCGCCCAGCGAGCCGCCATGCCGGAAAATCGCCATCAGCCCCGCGCCGGTCATGAATCCCAACATGATCGCGCCGAACACCGGATTGAGCGTTTCAAAGGAGACGAAATGCGGGAAGACCTCGGAAAAGACCGAGATCAGCGCCACGCAGGCAAAGGTTTTCAGAACGAATTTCAGCCCCATGCGTTTGTAGCCAAACCAATAGAACGGCAGGTTCACCGCAAAGAACACCCAGCCGAAGGGCAGTTTGAACATATAGGAGATCAACAGCGCCAGACCGGCGGTCTGCCCGGTCACCAACCCCAGATCGCGCAGCATCACAAGGGCAAAGGCGCACATGGCGGTGCCGAAAATAAACCCCTGCGCATCTTCGAGCAGGCTGTGGGTGTCGGCTTTTGGGTCTGCGGTTTGCATGCGTGTCCTCGGGGCTTTTGACGGCCCTGATGCGGACCTCAACTGGCGATATATCTGTCGCGGCGGTGATTAAAGGCGATCACACCATTGAGGATCACCGCGCCCAAGAGGGAATAGAGCACGCGGGACGGTTCGAAAAGGAAGAAAGCCACGGTGAACAGCACAGCATCAAAACAAAGTTGCACAATCCCGGCGCGGATGCCGTATTTGTCCTGAGCATAGAGCGCAACCACGCCCAATCCGCCCAGCGAGCCTTTGTGACGAAACGTGCCCAAAAGCCCGTATCCGGTGAGGATGCCAAAGGCGACGGTGCCGAACACCGGATTGAGCGTGTCAAACGACATCCATTTCGGAATCACCGCGACAAGGATCGACAGCGCCGTGACGCAAAGCGCCGATTTGATGGTGAATTCCTTGCCCATGCGAAACCACGCGAGGGCATAAAACGGGATATTGATCAGCCAAAACACCCAAGAGAAGGAATAGCCGGTGAGATAAGAGATCACCAAAGCCAAGCCCGCCGTCTGGCCGGTGATGAACCCGAGCTGGGCGATGATGGTCAACCCGATGGCGGTGGTGATCAGCGCGATGGAGAACCCTTGGAGGTCCTCGAACAGCGTGTGTTTCGCCGGGTTTTGCGGAATGGGAAAGGGTGCGGGCATAGCGGGTATGTAGGACAGGAATGCTGACCTGTCTAGCGTAAAATGCAGAGCCGCCTTGTCCCAACGAGACGGGGCAGGGAGGCTGCCCTAAAAAGCGGCAGTTCAGCCAGACTGCGCCATAAAGCCAAGCAGAGATTGCGCCAAAGCGGGCGTCGGCGCGGCGCGGGACGGCACAGCCTGTGCCTTGGCCCGATCCGCTTGGGCTTGCGCGTGGATCTCCTCAAGCCGATCCAGGCTCTTTTGGGCAAATTCGGTCGGATCTCCGGCGCGCCGCGACATTTCGATCTGGAATGTGAACGAGGCAATGACATCGCTTTTCTGCGCACCGTCGAAAGAGCGGCTGTTGGTGATCCCAGCCTCATAAAGGCAATCGCACAGATGTTGTTGAAACCGTGTGCCACGGGTTTCGAGCATCATCATGTCGCTAAATTCATAGGCTCCGGCCTCGCGCAGCCGGTCGGCCATGTCGTCGATCTCATCGGGCGAAATATTGGTGAAATCGTAGTCTGCATAGATCGCCTCAGCCGTGGGCGCAGACGTTTGAGCGGTGAACCCGCGGCGCTCCGTTGTGTGTGTGACTGGGGCCTGCGGCCCTGACGTGGCGCTGGCTGTTTGTGTGGTGAGGCTGGTTTGGGGGATATTGGGGGCGATCAGCATGGGCTGCCTTTCTTCTACAGGGATCCGTCAAGAGGGGTCATTCAATCCAAAGTCGCTGGGCCTGAAACAACACAAGGGTTTCGGCCATTTGCGCCGAAGGCCCGGCCGGGGCTGCGGCAGAGGGGCGATTCATATGCGCCGCCTCCAATTTGGCCAACTGGCTGTCGAGCCGTTCGGTGGTTTGGCCATAGCGATGGGCCAAATCGCGTTCGGAGCGGGTTTGGGCCAAAAGGTCCATTGGCGCAGCCGCGTCGAAACCGCTGTTCGTCTCATAGCCCGGCACCGTGGCGCGGGTTTCCATCTCGGTTCGGTAGGTCGCGCCCTGCCGTTCCAGGCTCATAAGAAAGCCAAGATCGTCAAACCCCGCCGATTTCAGTTCGGAGGTCATCTGATCAATCTCGGTCGCCGAAATCTGGGTCAGGTCATAGCGGGCAAACACCGCATTCGCGCCCGCGGTTTTGGATTTCACGGCGCTTTTGGCCGTCTCCGCCGCGTTTTCAGCCGTGCTTTGTGTGATCGCAGGTGAGCCAGTTTGGGATGGCTTCCCACGGGTCTTTTGATGTTGTGTTGGGGCCGCGGTTTGGGCCGTGCTGTCACGCGCGCCAGTGGCCCCGTTCCCTTCCGGTGAGACGGAAGGCGAACGGAGCGCCTGTTGCTCTTGCGTGCGACCGGTGAGGGCCGCAGATGTATAGGCAGATGCCAACTGCATGTCGGAAACCTTCTGTTCTCCGTTTGAGACAGGGTTTAGACACACAGGCTTAAGGGGGCGCTAACATCTAAAATTGTGCAGAAATTTAGGGCCTTACCCGAAGACGAGCGACAGGCCCAGAAGCGCGGATGCCGTCCCCAAAGCGCGGGGCGCAAAAGGATGAGCGCGGGCCATATATTGGGCCAAAATGACACCAGAGCCATGCAGCGCGGCCGTCACAAGGATAAAGCCTGCGCCAAAGGACCATGCTGTGGCGGCCCCCAGTTCGGCACCATGGGCATGGCCATGAAACAGGCCAAAAAACGCCGCCACTGCCACGCCGCCCCAAAGGCCCGGACGCAAAGCCAGCATCACAAGGACGCCAAAGAGGATCGAGGAGGCGAGGATCATCGGTTCGACAAAGGGCAAAGCCATCCCCAACCGCGCGCCAATATAGCCCAGTGTCATCGCGCCGACAAAGCCCGCAGGCACAGCCCAGATCGCCCGCCCGCCGATCTGAAGCGCCCAAACACCGACCGCCAGCATCGCCAAGACATGATCAAGGCCAAACAGCGGATGCGAGGCCCCGGCCAGAAACGAGCCATGCTCTTCGGGCGGCAAATGCGCGAAGGCGGGGGAGGCGGTGAGGGCGATCAGGGCCGCGGCGAAAAGAGATTTTGTGAGGTCTTTCATAACTGTTCCTTTTGAGGTCAACATCGGCACCCCGGTTTGGGTCGCGCCGTGGTGCAGTCTGTCAAAGGGTGTGGCGAGGTGCAAGGCCGTGTCGAGGCAACCACAGACATAAAAGGCCGGAGCATTGCGGCTCCGGCCCTGTTGTCATCGCGAAAGTGCAGTTTAGCCGCCCAAAGCCTTATTCAGGTTTTCGTCGATTTTCTCCAAGAACCCCATGGTGGTCAGCCAGCCTTGATCCGGGCCGACCAAAAGCGCGAGGTCTTTGGTCATAAAGCCGCTTTCGACCGTATCGACGATGACCTTTTCCAAGGTGGTGGCAAAGCGCATCAATTGATCGTTGTCGTCCAGTTTGGCGCGGTGTTTGAGCCCCCCGGTCCAAGCGAAAATCGAGGCGATAGAGTTGGTCGAGGTGGCCTCTCCCGCTTGGTGTTGACGGTAGTGGCGGGTGACAGTGCCGTGGGCGGCTTCGGCTTCGACGATCTTGCCATCGGGCGTCATCAATTGCGAGGTCATCAGGCCCAGCGAGCCAAAGCCCTGTGCCACGGTGTCCGATTGCACGTCACCATCGTAGTTTTTACAGGCCCAGACGAATTTGCCCGACCATTTCATCGCACAGGCAACCATGTCGTCGATCAGGCGGTGTTCGTACCAGATGCCAGCCTTTTTGAAGTCTTCGGCAAACTCGGCTTCATAGACCTCTTCGAAAATATCTTTGAAGCGGCCATCATAGGCTTTGAGGATGGTGTTTTTGGTCGACAGATAGACCGGCCAGCCGAGATTGAGGCCGTAGTTCAACGAGGCGCGGGCAAAGTCGCGGATGCTGTCGTCCAGATTGTACATCGCCTGATATACACCGGCGGAGGGGGCGTCGTAGACGACTTTCTCGATCACAGTGCCATCGTCGCCAACGAATTTCATCGTCAACTGGCCTTTGCCGGGGAACCGGAAATCGGTGGCTTTATATTGATCGCCAAAAGCGTGACGCCCGACCACGATCGGCGAGGTCCAACCGGGCACGAGGCGCGGCACGTTTTTACAAATGATCGGCTGGCGAAAGATTGTGCCGCCAAGGATGTTGCGGATCGTGCCGTTGGGCGATTTCCACATTTGTTTGAGGCCGAATTCTTCGACGCGCTGCTCGTCAGGGGTGATGGTGGCGCATTTGACCGCGACACCAACCTCGCGGGTTTTCATCGCGGCGTCGATGGTGATCTGATCTTCGGTCCGATCGCGTTCTTCGATCCCGAGGTCATAATAAAGCAGATCAATGTCGAGATAGGGCAGGATCAATTTTTTCTTGATGAAGTCCCAAATGATGCGGGTCATTTCATCGCCGTCCATCTCAACGATGGGGTTGTCTACCTTGATCTTGGTCATAGGAATGTCCTTGGAACGGAGGAGGGTGGGGAGTCGCGGATTTCATAGCGCATTGGGCAGAAAAAGGGAAGTGGGGTATACCAATGTATACCGAAAATGAGATCTATACCTCGGTGAGGGGGGATTTGAGTGACAGTGCTGGAAAACATATGGAAAGGTCGAGGGATGCAGGCAAAGAGACGTTTTGGGCTTCCAAAAGCAGAAAAATGTGGGGTAAAATAATACCTATTTTTTAACGTGCTGAATTTGCTACATAAAATAAGATTTGTGGCGCTTGACGTGGCGCGCGAAACCGTTAGAACTCGCCCATCCGAATTCCCACCCTAAAGGGCAAGACAAATGAAAACTTTTTCCGCAACACCGGCGGACATCGACAAGAAATGGATCCTGATCGACGCTGAGGGCGTTGTTCTGGGCCGTCTTGCTTCGATCGTCGCTATGCGCCTTCGTGGCAAACACAAAGCCACCTTCACCCCGTCCATGGACATGGGTGACAATGTCATCATCATCAATGCTGACAAAATCCAGTTGACCGGCAAAAAACGCACCGACGAGCGTTTCTACTGGCACACGGGCCATCCGGGCGGCATCAAATCCCGCACCATCGGTCAGATCCTTGAGGGCAAATTCCCCGAGCGCGTCGTGACCAAAGCGGTTCAGCGTATGTTGCCGGGCGGCAAACTGTCTCGTCAGCAAATGACCAACCTGCGCGTTTACGCAGGGGCAGAGCACCCGCACGAAGCTCAGAATCCCGAAGTTCTGGACGTTAAGTCCATGAACAAGAAAAACACTCGGAGCGCATAATCATGGTTGAAGAAATCAAATCCTTGGACGCGCTGAACGCTGCTGTTGGTGAAACCGCTGTTGTTGCCGCTCCTGTTGAACCGATGCGTGACGCGTTGGGTCGTGCCTATGCAACCGGCAAACGTAAAGACGCGGTCGCTCGCGTTTGGATCAAACCGGGCTCCGGTAAGGTCACCGTGAACGGCAAAGAACAGAACGTCTATTTCGCACGTCCCGTGCTTCAGATGATCCTGCGTCAGCCGTTTACTGTTGCTGGCCGTGAAGGCGAGTTCGACGTTGTCGCAACCGTCAAAGGCGGTGGTCTTTCGGGTCAGGCCGGTGCTGTGAAGCACGGCATTTCCAAAGCCCTCCAGCTTTACGATCCCTCCTTGCGCGCCGCTTTGAAAGCCGCAGGCTTCCTGACCCGCGACTCGCGCGTTGTGGAGCGTAAGAAGTTCGGTAAAGCCAAAGCCCGTAAGAGCTTCCAGTTCTCCAAGCGTTAATTTCGCTGGATATATATCGCAAAAGGTCGCCGCAGAGGGTTCTGTTGGCGGCCTTTTTTATGGTCTTATCGTGCCCTTTTCTGGGACTGTGGCACTTGCTCTTGGCCGCTCCAAACGCCTGGGCCATATGGCCGATCGAGCCCTATATCATGAAGCGCCTGTGACCCATCTTGACGCGGATACGCCCCCTCACGGTTTTTGGCGCAGGGGGTGGTTGCGGCGGTGCGCGACCAAGGGGCCGATTATATCATTCGAAGGTTCAAATCCCCGTAGTACCGCTCTCGCCGCTGCCGTAAGCTGTTTCGCCAACGCATCCGCCAGTTTTATGATGCTTTGTGCCGCAGTATGAAAAAGAAGATGCGCGTCATGCAAACGCGAATATACCTGTTTGATGCTAGACAAAGTGGCAAATGCATTGAAATTGTCGGTCATGGAACAGGCCTGAAATAAAACTTCTTGCAAATTTGATCAAATTTGCGGAGCGTAAGGGCAATACCACGCACGAAGGGGAAATATGATGACAGCTGGGGAAAAATTGCGACGATTTTTCAGAACGGATCAAGGAGTCGGGCTTTTGCTCGTCTCGCCCACGGCACTTTACGCGCTGTTGCTTTTGGCGGTGCCTTTGATTGCGATTGTTGTCATTTCGTTCCTGACCCAGACAGGGGTACGAGATTTTGCTCCCGGCCTGTCATTGGTCAATTACAAAGAGGCGCTGTCAGATCCACTCTATCGTGAATTGATGCTGCGCTCTTTGATGGTGTCGGGGTCGGTGACGGTGGTCACCGTTCTCTTGGCCTTTCCCATTGCCTATTTCGTCTCTTTCGGGGTCAAGCCAGAGCAAAAATCGCTGTGGATTTTCCTCATCACCATCCCGTTTTGGACCTCCTACCTGATCCGCGTGTTCCTGTGGAAAGTGATCTTGGGCTACAATGGCGTGTTGAACTCCGGGCTGAAACTCGTCGGTATCATCGACGAACCGCTGACTTTCATCCTTTATAATGTCAACGCCGTGATCATCACATTGGCCCATGCCTATGCGCCTTTTGCGATCCTGCCGATCTTTGTGGCACTTGAAAAAATCGACCGCTCTTATCTTGAGGCGTCGCGCGATTTGGGGGAAAGCCGCACCATGACCTTTCTGCGCGTAACCCTGCCTTTGGCCGCCCCGGGCGTGGTCGCCGCTGTACTGATCGTCTTTATCCCCACAATTGGGGATTACGTCACCCCGAAACTTGTGGGCGGTCCGGGCGGGACCATGATTGCCAATATGATCCAAACCCAATTCCTGCGCCTCAACAACGCCCCTTTGGGAGCCACTTTGGCGGTCTTGGCGATGTTGATCGTCGCCGTGATCGCGATTGTGTTCCTGATCGTAGGCTACCGGGCCGCAGGCGGCGGTAAAAAAGGAGGGCGCGGCTGATGAAAACGCTCAAAACCTATGCCATTCTCTATCTGGTGTTTCTTTACGCGCCGATCTTTCTGTTGCCGCTGTTTGCGTTCAACACCTCGACGATCATCGCCTTTCCGCTGACCGGGTTCACCACCGAATGGTTCACGGCGCTGTTGGACATCACGGAAATGCACAGCGCTTTGTTCAACTCTCTCAAGATCGCAGTGACGTCAGCCGTGTTGGCGACGATTTTTGGCATCTTTGGTGCCATGGCCTCGACCCGCTATCACTTCCCGGGCCAAAAGGGCATCATGGGTTTTATCATGCTGCCCTTGGTGCTGCCCGAAATCATCGTCGCGGTGTCGCTTTTGGTCGTGATCCTGAAACTGGGCCTGTCCACCGGTTCCTGGTCGGTGATCGCCGGGCATACGCTGATCTGTACGCCCTTCGCCATCGCCATTCTCAATTCCGCCTTTGCCGCCCTTGATCCGTCACTGGAAGAGGCCGCTTATGATCTGGGCGAAACCCGCGCCTCGACCTTTCGCCGTGTGACCTTGCCTTTGGTCATGCCGGGGATCGTGTCGGCGCTGTTGATCTCTTTCACCATTTCGATGGATGAATTCATCATCGCGTTCTTTCTGACCGGCGCCGATCCGACGCTGCCGGTCTATCTCTTCTCCATGCTGCGGTTCCCAAAACTGCTGCCCGCCGTGATGGCGCTTGGGACGATCCTTGTGGTTCTTTCGATCCTGCTCATCACTATTGCTGAAATTTTCCGTCGCCGTGGCGCCAAGCGCGCAGGCCTCAAAGACACCGGGGGCTTCCTCTAATGACGATCAAAGCAAAACCTGAGCGTAAACCACTTATTTCGCTTCAGAATATCCAAAAACACTATGGTGAGTATCACGCGCTGCGTGGGATCAACCTTGAGATCGGCGAGGGCGAATTCTTTTCCCTTTTAGGTCCGTCGGGCTGTGGCAAGACCACGCTTTTGCGCACCATCGCAGGGTTCGAAGACATTGATTCCGGCTCTGTCATGCTGGCGGGCAAGGATATGATGGGGGTTCCGGCCAACAAGCGCCCGACCAATATGGTGTTCCAATCCTACGCGATTTTCCCGCATCTGACCGTGGCCGAAAACGTCGCCTTCGGTCTGCGCAAATCGCCACTGTCAAAGGTGGAAAAGGCCGAAGCCGCAGAGGCTGCGCTCAACATGGTGGGGCTCTCAGGATATGGCAACCGCGCCGCTCATGCGCTGTCTGGGGGGCAACGGCAACGGGTCGCCCTGGCGCGCGCCTTGGTGCTCAAACCGAAAGTGCTGTTGCTCGATGAGCCGCTTTCGGCCCTTGATCGCAAGATGCGCGAACAAATGCAGGTGGAGCTGATCAAGCTGCAACGTGAGGTTGGCATCACCTTTATCCTCGTCACCCATGACCAAGAAGAGGCGCTGGTCATGTCCGACCGGATCGCCGTGATGTTTGAGGGGGAGATTGCACAATGCGATGATCCCGAAGTGCTTTACCGCCGCCCCAAAACCAAGCGCGTGGCGGATTTTATCGGCGTGATGAACTTTCTGCCCGCGACCTGTCGCCACGAGGGCGGTAAGAAAATCGTCAATATCGTCGGGCTGGGCGAGACCGAAATCACCGAGGAGCAATGCCCGGAAGGCTTCCCCGAAGGCGCGGCCACGGTCGGGTTCCGCCCGGAAACCCTGACCATCCTTTATGAGGGTCAAACGCCGACCCACCGCGAAGCACCCGCGATGATCGAAGAGGTCGTCTATTACGGTGACATGACCTATTACGACGTGAAATTCGATGGGGTGGACACGCCAGTGCGCCTGTCGATGCGCAACTTGTTTGGCCGTGACGTGCTTGAGGTCGGCACCCGCGCCCGCATCAGCTGGTCCCCCGGCGCTTTGGTTGTGTTTGGCTAAACCCCATCGAACAAGCGCTTTGATCGTGCTCAGCTCAAACAAGAAAACGGGCTTTGGTCAGTGTCTCCAAAGCCCGTTTTGTGTCTCACGTTTTTATGTCTCAAAGTGAACAGATCTACCTATTTGTCCTGAGGGATCAGCCCTAGCCCCCGCAGGTAAATCCCGATGCCGGTTTCCAACAGATCTTCGGGCGGAAACGGGCTTTTGGTGCCAGGGGAGCCACGGGCAAACAACTCAACCACGCCATGCGACATCGCCCAGATATGGGCCGAAACCATTTGCGGCGGCGGGCGGTTCTCGGCCGGGATATGTTCGGACAGGTTGACGGCGGCCTGTTCCATCACGCCCAACGCGCGCGTGGCGACCTGATACAGATCGGGCGTGCGTTGCACCGAGATGCCGCTCTCGAACATCGCCACATAATGCCCCGGATATTTGCGCGCAAAGGCCAGATAGGCCCGGCCCACGGCCTCGAAACTCGCTAAGGCGGAGGGCTGTCCGGTCTCATAGGCGTAATCCAACAGATCGGCGAAGACCTCGTAGCCTTGTCGGGCAATCTCGGCGATCAGGTCCTCGCGGCCCTCGAAATGACGATAGACGGCGGCGGGGGTCACACCCGCCGTCTTGGCCGCCTCGGACAAGGAAAACCCGGTCGGGCCTTTTTCCTCAATCAGGCTCAGAGCCGCGTCAACCAAGGCCTGACGCAGATTGCCGTGATGATAGCCGCGCTTTTTGGTCATACGATGCCGCTCATTCGTCCACGTCACCCGTGATCAACAGGGCCGGACCATCGACGATCTTATCGTCGATCTCGCCCAAGCCTTTTTCGTCTTTGCCTTTATACTCAATCTGACTGAGCACAGCACGGATCGCATTGAGGCGCGCGCGGTATTTGTCATCCGACCGGATCACCGTCCAAGGCGCGGTTTCACTGTGGCAGCGTTCCATAGTCTCGGCAATCGCCATAGTATATTCATCCCAGCGTTTGAGCCCCTCGACATCAATCGAGGACAGTTTCCACTGTTTCAACAGATCGCCTTCGCGAGCCAAAAAGCGGCGCAATTGTTCGGCGCGCCCGACATTGAGCCAGATTTTGAAAAGCTGAATGCCTTCCGAGATCAACATGTCCTCGAATTCGGGAAGTTGGTGAAAAAATTTGTCACGCTGATCATCGGTGCAAAACCCAAACACCTTTTCCACCACGGCGCGGTTGTACCACGAGCGGTCAAACAGCACCAATTCACCCTTGGTTGGCAGGTGATCGACATAGCGTTGGAAATACCATTGCCCGGCTTCGTGTTCGGTCGGTTTCGAGAGCGCGACAACGCGCGCTGACCGCGGGTTGAGGTTTTCGCGAAAGCGTTTGATCGTCCCGCCTTTTCCCGCCGCATCACGGCCCTCAAACACGATAACAATCCGCTTTCCGGTCGCACGAATATCGGCCAGCAGCTTGGCCAATTCGCGCTGCAACGCGTCCATCTCGTCTTGGTAGTCGGATTTTTTCATCCAAGATGAATAGGGGTAAGTGTCGGACAGGATGTCCTTTTTACTGCCTTCCGCGATGGCTTTGCGGATGCTTTTGGGGGCTTCGTCTGAATAGTAGCGAGAAATCGCGCCATCAAAGGGCAGGTCGGTCATGTCACGGCTTTCGTGTTAATACTCTTAACAATATGGGGCTTTTGGCATGCGAGTGCAATGCAACTGCGCGGGTCAGCGGCCCGCAAGACGTGCGGTCAGTCGGTCGACGGCGGCCACAACATCCTGTGTTGCCACCTGATGCGGCATATGGCCCAGCCCCTCAAGCCGCACCAGATGATCGGAGGCGACGTCGCGGTCCAATCGAGTGGCGTGTATGTCAAGGCCCACGGTGGTATCCGCCGTACCATGCACAGCTTCGATCGGCAGCGTGAGGGAGGGGTAATCTGGCGTCATGTCGCGCAGTTGCGCCTTGAGCGTCACGCGTTGCCGGGCGTTTAAGGTCTGGGTCGTGGGGCGCAGGGACAGGCGCGGTTGGAACGAGGCGGTATAGCCCTCAGGCGCATGTTGCGGCGCAAACACCGCGTCTATTTCAGAGGTCAAGACGGGGGAGGGCACATAGGCCATGAGCATCCAGGCAAAGATGTCGCCGATCACCGGGGTCGCGAGCGTGCGGTAAAACAACGACGGGTCCCCCTCCCATTCATGCGACGCGGCGGAGACCAGCACCAGACCGAGGACATTATCCTGATCCTGCAAAGCCCATTCGAGGGCCGCCGCGCCGCCGTAAGAGTGACCCAAAACCATCACTTTGCGTGGCTCGACCGTGGCTATCGCATCGCGCAGGGTTTGCACCTGGGCCGCCAGGCTTTCGTCACTGAGAGCGGGCGAATAGCCAAAGCCGGGCCGATCCACGACATAGACGCGGTAGCGATCCGCAAGCGCCGGGGCGAGGCGGAATGTCATGTCATAGGTTGAGCCGGAGGCGCCGTGGATCAACACGATGGGCGGCGCATCCTCGGGGCCGTAGCGTTCGACATGGACGATTTGCCCACTCAAAGTGGTGACCATCTCACCCGTTTGCGGTGCCTTTCGCATCGCAACCTGACCGCGTTTTTGGGCGATTAAAACCGTTGCCGCAATCAGCGTAAGGAAAAGGGCGACAATGATCAGGGCTTTACTCACCGATCTTTGCCAAGTCGTAGGGGGTGGTTTGATAAATCTCGTTGATCCAGTTGCCGTAGAGCAAATGCGCATGTGAGCGCCAGCGGTTCACCGGACGCAAGGACGGGTTGTCATTCTGAAAGTAATGCAGCGGCGGCACAATCGGTTTTCCGGCATCGACATCGCGGCGGTATTCTTCGTTCAACGTGCCGGTGTCATATTCGAAATGGTTGAAGATATAGAGCGCGCGATGATCCGGGTCTTGTACCAGACACGGTCCGGTTTCATCCGAGCCCAACAACGGGATCAGCGCCGGAACCGCGTCAATTTCCGCTTGGCGCATTTCGGTCCAGCGGCTCACAGGGATGTAACATTCGTCCGAGAATCCGCGCAGGTAGGGCGAGGCCGGGGCAAGGTTGTTTTGACGGAACAGACCAAAGGCCTTTTCTTCCAAAACGTGTTTTTTCACCCCGTGGAAATAATTGATCATCGCCATGCCGCCCCAACAGACGCCAAAGGTCGAATGCACATGGGTTTGGGTCCACTCAAACACCTCTTTGAGCTCGTCCCAATAGGTCACCTCTTCAAACGGTAAATGTTCAATCGGCGCGCCGGTGATGATCAGACCGTCGAATTTCTCGCCCGAGGCTTTGACCTCGTTAAAGGGGCGATAAAACTCTTCCATATGTTCGGCGGCGGTGTTTTTGGTCTGATGTTCGCTCATCCGGATCAGTTTGAAATCAATCTGCAACGGCGTTGCGCCGATCAAACGGGCAAACTGATTTTCGGTCTGAATTTTCTTCGGCATCAGGTTCAAAAGCGCGATGCGGATGGGGCGGATTTCCTGTGACGCGGCCCGGCCTTCGCCCATGACCATCACCCCCTCAGCCGAGAGCACGTCATAGGCAGGTAGGTTTTCGGGCAAGGTGATGGGCATCTGTCAGGTCCTTCGTGGTGGGAAAGTCATTTAGGTTTACGAGGCTCGAAAATCAAGCGCCTCACCGATCAGCGTGTCAAAGCCTTCGGGCGTTTTGGCCGCCGCCACGTCTTCGGCGCTCACGGTCACGCCCCAGTTTTCGGCCATGGCGGCATAGCGCGGCTGACGGTGGGCGAGGGCGCGGGCATAGGTGTAGCGGATGAAATCGTCAGGGTTGACCTCGGCTTCGCTGACGCGCTTCTCGCTAAGATATTCGTCCCAGATTGCTGCCAAAAATTCCGGCTGATAGGCCATCGGTTTGGGCGCGCGGTCAAAGCGGCGGATCAACTCTTCGGTATGGGCCTCCGACCCCTTGATCCAGACCAAAAGCGCGTCTTTTGAGAGCGCTTTCAGGATCGGATCGCTTGGGTCTTTGGCATCGACCCATTCACAGATCGACCCGCCGGTGTCGCAGACGAAATGCGGATAGCCGTAGAGGTCTTGGGCGCGGCTGATGAAATGGCCCGTGTCCATCAATGCGGCCTCTTCGGCGGTGCGAAACAGTGCCTGACGGCGTTGAAATTCGACCATCGGAATGCCGCCCAACTCCGGCGCGCCGGGTTTGCCGAGAAAATAGGAGACCGGGGCCAGATTGTTAAAGGTGATGTTGGATTTGATATAGATGCTGTCAGACAGGAATTGATCGCGCAAGAACGGATCGCGCATGGCGACCTTTTTGAGGTTGTCGTCAATCGCCTCGCCCAGGTAGCGCGTGCCGATCCGGTAATCGACCGAGTAATGATACCAGGCTTTGGTGTCCCGCAACATATTGGAAATATGAGTTTTTCCAAGACCTGACATGCCAAAGAGAATAACTCTTTTGGCGGCGCAGCCGTGCCAGTCTTTGCCCGAGGTGTAACGCATCTCGCATCCTTTGTTGATCCACCCTTGGGTGCCATGTGGGCGCGGCTGGAGCAAGGGGTTTTGGCCAGGGCTGTGTTATGTTTGCACCGGGTTGATGCGCTTGAGCCGCGCCAAAATCCGACCGTCAATGACCAAAAGCCCAAACGCGATCAGGCCAAACCCGGCATAGGCCGAGGGGGAGAGGCTTTCGCCCAAGACCACGGCACCGAGCGCGATCGACACCGGTGCGACGATCAACGTGGTCAGCGAGGTGTTGCCCGCACCCGCCGATTTGAGCACACGGTAGTAGATCAAATAGGTCACACCTGTGGCCATCACCGAGAGGTACAAAAGCGCGCCCCATGTGGACGGCATCAGCGACATCGGCGGCGGACCGGAGGTGACAATCGCCACGGGCAGGGCAAACACGGCGGCACCCGACAGCATCCCGGCGGCGGCAACTTGCGGTTTGAGATCGGCCAAAAGCCTGCGGCCAATGACATTGGATAGGCCATAGGAAATTGTTGCCGCGATCATCGCCAATTGGCTCAGAGAGGTCAGATCAAAGGCATGAAGCGCGTCCGGGCCGATCACGGTGACAATGCCCAAAACGCCCAAAATCACCCCCGCACCTTTGCGCAGACCGAGCTTTTCATCGGCAAAAAACAGCGCTGCAAAGAGCACGCCGAAAATCGCGGTGGAGGCGTTGAGAATTCCCGCAAGTCCCGAGGGAATGCGGTGTTGCGCCCAGGTGATCAACAGAAACGGCAGGGCGGAGGTCAGGCAGCCGACGACGATGAAACGCCATAGATAGTGGCGCATTGGCGGGACCGGCAGGCCTTTGATCAGCACATAGGACCATAACACCAGCGCTGCGATGGTGACGCGTCCGGCGACGACCCAATAGATTGGCAACTCGCGGATCAACAGCGCGACAGACAGGAAAGACCCGCCCCAGAGCAAACCCATGGCGGCCAGGCCAAGCCATGCTGCGGCGGAAATGGTTTTTTGCGGGGCCATGAGATGTGTCCTGTGGATGTCCCGTCGGGACGGTGTCGATCTGTGCGGACCATGGCGGAGGGCAGGTGCGCAGGCAAACCGGAATTTGTGTAAAAGAGGATCACGAAATGTGATCAGAAGCATTAGATACATGTGAAAAGGCCCCGCGGAGGGGCGGGGCCTTTGAAACATCCATCTTTACAGGTTGTTTGACCTGCAGATTAGAACGAGTGCGAAATTTTGATGCCAAACGCGGTGGCGTCATTGCCTGTGAACTCACCAAATGTGGTGCCCGGTGCCGTTGGGTTTTCGGTTTCGGCATCGCCGATCCAAACGTAGCGCACGCCCCCCGAAATCGCGGTTTGCTCGGTGATCTGATATTTCAGGCCAAGACCCAGCGAGGCGTAGCCATCGGTTGGGCCGAGGTTGCCAGAATAGCCGCCGGTGGATTTTTCATAGCCGACCATGATGGAACCGCTCAGTTTGTCATTGAACCGGCGCCCGACACCCAAGCTGTAGGAGATCGTGTCATCGTCGTAATCGACAAGCGCATCGCCCGCACTGGCGACATAGCCGGTTGGCGAAATGTCGAACGCGGTCCATTCGGCCCAACGCACAGAGGCCATCAACAGCGTATCTGCGGCAATCCCGGTTTGAAAATCGAGATTGACCGACTGCGGCAGGCGGGTTTCCATCGGGCTGTCAAAACCGCCGTTCTCGGTCGTGGTGAAATCATGGGTGATTTCAGAGTTATAGGTCAGAGCCGCGCGCAGGGCGATGTCGGGGATCTCGTAGGCCGCACCAATCACATAGCCCCAATCGGTTTCTGTGGTGGTGTTCATCGTATAGCCGTTGGACAGCGCAACTTTGCCCTTAGAGGTCACTTCACGCACACCACCAAGAACCGAGATGCGGTCGTTGATTTTGTAGCGCAGCACTGCAGTCAGGCTGTTGGAATCGATCGAAGCTGTGGAACCAGTATAGGCGTAGGGCGCGGGGGAGTCCGCGAAGGAATAATTGACGTCAGCTCCGAAAGGCTGGTCAAAAATCAACGCAACGCTGAATTTGTCATTTAGGTCGGTTTTATAGGCGGCACCGACGGATGTGTATGACTCGACCATGTTGCCAGAGGACTGACCCAAGCCCGGAACGACCGTCGTGCCATCATTATAGGTGCCGGTCTGAACGCCCGATACCGTTGGGCTCACGCTCCCAAACGAGAATTCCAAATAGCTGCCATCTTCAAAGATCGGCGCTATGGATTGACCGGACCTGTCGATCCCGCCTGCAAATGCGCCTGTCGCGGTGACCGCACAGGCCAATGCCAAAATTGATGTGTTTTTCATAGTCTCCATCCCTAAACGAGCCCTGGGCGCGTTTCCTTTATGTAGTGGTGCCGACACGGTTTTATTTTGTCGATCTGGTGGTTCTGTGGTGGTTCAGTGGTGTTGTCACTGTTTTGTGAAGTCGTTGCGCGATTTGCCGCACATGTTGTGATTTCAGCCTAAGCCTGTGCGAAATTTCAAGCAATTCTGACGCCGCGTCATAGTTTTAAAATGACCCCTTGCGGCGCTGCAACAGCGTGATCACGCGAGCCATGTCGCTGTGCGACGGGACTCGGAGAGGATGTTGATGTAATTGGCGACAAAAATGATGCCTGCGCCGATAAAAACAAAAATATCAAGGCTTTCCCCATAGAGCAGCATCCCGACCACGCCGATCACAGGCAGGCGCAGAAAGTCTATTGGCGTGACGATGGAGGCGGGGGCGAGGCTGAGCGCTTTGGTCAGGCAAAAATGCGCGCCAAGCCCGGCCAGAGCGATCCAGATGACCCAAGGCAGGTCTGTGAGCGTGAGCCAAGCGGCGGAGCCGTCCATCATGGCGCAGACAAATCCAAACAAAAGTTGCAGCGTCACCATCCAGAACATGATGGCAAGAATCGACACGTTTGCGGTGCGGGTGAGTTGTTTGGTGAACAGGGCCGAGGTGGCAAATCCAAGGGCACAGGCCATGGCGGCGAACAGGCCGATGGACAGACCGTCCGCGCCAAATGGACGGGCCACGATCAGGATGCCGGCAAAGCCCATCAGTGCTGCCAAGGCGCGGGTCGGGGTCATTTTTTCGCCCAAAAACACGGTGGCACCTAAGCCCACGAGAATGGGATAGGAGAATTCCAGCGCGAAAAGCTGCGCCAATGGGATCAATGTCAGGGCAAAGAGCCAAAGGTTTTGACCGGCAAAATGGCCCAGATTTCGACCGATGTGGAGCGGCAAAGACCGCGGTCTGAGTTCGGACAGGCGGCCCTGAAATATCGCGACGGGCAGTACGATCATCAGGCCGAACAGAGAGCGATAGCCCAGAATTTCAAAGGTATCGAGGTTGGCCGACACCATGCGCCCGGCCACGGCCATGGAGGAAAACCCGAACACCGCGCCCATCATCCAAAAGGCGGCGCGGATCGGGTGCGTTTGCGCGTTGGTCATAGCACTCTCTTATTGAAATCTCGGGTCATATGTTGGGTGACGCGGCCCCAATCTGAGCTGTGGGTGCGGTCTTGGTGGGCGGCAAAATCGGCCTCGCTGCGAAACACTTCGCTGACATGAAAACAACACGGGTCCAATTCGTCCTGCCAAAGCTCAAAGGACAAACACCCCGGTTCGGCCTCGCTCAGACGGTGGTGCCGGGGCAAAAGCGCCACGACACTGTCGACCTCATGCGGCTTACAGCGCATCGTTCCTGTCAGCATGACTTTTGCCAAAATCGTCCCCTCCCAGTTGATCCCCAGTGCAATACCCGCCCTTGAGGCGGCTTGGCAAAAGAAAAGGCGCCCCAAAGAGCGCCTTTGTGATTTTATCGCGTGCCTGCGGGGGCTTATTCCAATTCGATCGTGCCCGGCGGCTTCGAGGTGCAGTCATAAAACACGCGGTTGATGCCTTTGACTTCGTTGATGATCCGGGTCGAGGTTTCGCCCAGGAAATCATGGCTGAACGGATAGTAATCCGCCGTCATGCCATCGACCGAGGTCACGGCGCGCAAGGCGAGCGCGAAATCATAGGTCCGCCCGTCGCCCATCACGCCGACGGTGCGCATCGGCAAGATTGCGGCGAAAGCCTGCCAAATCTCGTCATAGAGCCCGTGTTTGCGGATCTGGTCGATGTAAACCGCATCGGCTTTTTGCAGAATTGCCAGTTTTTCGCGGGTGATTTCACCGGGGCAGCGGATCGCAAGGCCCGGACCGGGGAAGGGATGGCGACCGATGAAGGAGGCCGGAAGGCCCAGCTCATGCCCCAGCGCGCGCACCTCGTCTTTGAACAAGGCACGCAGCGGTTCGACCAGTTTCAGCCCCATTTTTTCCGGCAGACCGCCGACATTGTGGTGCGATTTGATCGTCACAGAGGGGCCGCCCGAGAAGGACACAGATTCGATCACATCGGGGTAAAGCGTGCCCTGGGCCAAGAATTTCGCGTCCTTGATCTCATTGGCGTATTTTTGGAACACGTCGATGAACAGCTTGCCGATGATCTTGCGCTTGGTTTCAGGGTCGGAAACGCCCTCCAGCTCGCCCAAGAACAGGTCAGACTCATCGGCATGGATCAGTTTGATATTGTAATTGTCGCGGAACATTTTGACGACTTGCTCGGCCTCGTTGAGGCGTAGCAACCCGTGATCGACGAATACACAGGTCAGTTGCTCGCCAATGGCTTCGTGCAACAGAATCGCGGTGACCGAACTGTCAACACCACCGGACAGACCGCAAATCACATGATTGTCGCCCACCTGTTCACGGATTTTCGCAATCATTTCCTCACGGTAGGCGCCCATGGTCCAGTCGCCGGTAAAGCCCGCAAGCCGCACGAAATTCTCATAAATCGTCGCGCCATTCGGCGTGTGATGCACTTCGGGATGGAACTGCACCGCGTAGAAGTTTCGCTCAAGATCGGCGGTGATCGCAAAAGGCGCGCCGGGGGAGGTGCCGAAGACTTCAAAGCCGGGGGCTATTTCGGCGACGTGATCGCCATGCGACATCCAGACTTGTTCTTTGCCCGTGCCATCCATGAACCAGCCGTTCAAAAACTCCGGGCGGGTCTCGGTCGGCGTCACATAGGCGCGGCCAAATTCGGCGGTCGCATGTTCGCCCGCTTCGACCCGGCCGCCCAGGTCATGCATCATCACCTGCTGGCCATAGCAAATGCCCAAAATCGGTACACCCAGATCATAGGCCGCTTTCGGCGGCCGCGGGCTGCCCTCGCGCATCACCGAATCCGGGCCGCCGGAAAAGATGATCGCTTTCGGCGCAATCTCTTTCAGCAACGCCTCGGTGACGTTTTGATAGGGGTGAATTTCGCAAAAGACATTCAACTCACGCAGACGACGCGCAATGAGCTGCGTCACCTGAGAGCCAAAGTCGATGATGAGGAGGCGGTCATGGATCACTTGAGTCATGACATGCCTTTACCCGCAGCTCCGCCTCTGTGGCAAGATGGATTCCCGCCATATGTGCCCAATCGACATGGAATGCGTGTGGATTTTGCAGCTTGCGGAACTTTGCTGTGGTGCGCGGATCATTTTACACAAAAGAGCCCCCCGTTTCGGCCCCTGTGAATTTTAAAACAGAGATGGCGGAAACGGGGGGCATTGGCGCCCGGGCGGGGCGCTCAAATCAGGTTCAGGCGGCGGTTTGTTCGCGCGGCAAAAGCCGGGCCTCGCCCAAGAGCGCGATCAACACTTCGACATGGCGTGTCACATTATAGGCGGCGTCGCCCGAGCGGCGGGTCTCTTCGATCTTGGCCTCTTCCTCGATCAAAGAGGACACGGCGCGCGCTGGCGACGGGGCATTGGCGGTGCGCATGACCCGTTTCAGGTCGCGGTTTCGGTTGTAATCATTGAGACCAAAGCGGGCGGCGCGGATCAAAAGGCGAGGGCGGCGCAGCGTGTTGAGCAGGGTTGTGACATCGTTCATGATCATGGTCTCCTGTTGCATGAATGCCCGCGCTTTTGAGGGATGTCTGTGTTGGACATGCGGCCCCGGCATCACGGTTCTTCCTCACTCTGGCACAACCTAAACGTGTGTTGCGCATTGTTTCCGCAATGCGAACGGTCCTTTGCTCGGTTGTTTATGAGTTGGAAACGATAATATCAAAACAGGAAACAATTAACGTTTAGGTAACCAATGCAACTCATGGTTGTGGTCAGATTCGGGGTAATTTGTGGGATAATCTGTGCAAAGCCAGTGGATATCCTGTGGATTGGTGAAGGCTCCCAATCTGACTGTGTCTAAAATAGAAACAATGCTGAAGAGTGAACTTGGGGGAACAATGTTGGACAACGGGAAATATCCATCTGCACAGGGGCGACCCTTACCGAAATGGGTGCCTCAGGAGGCGCAACGATATCTTGCGCATACAGAGACGGGCGACACCATTCGTGAATTGGCCCGAAAGGGCGGCTGTGCCCCCTCAACCGTGATGCGTCAGGTGCGCAAAGTGGAACAAAAACGCGACGACCCGTTGATCGATGAAGCCTTGACCACCCTCAGCCGTCTCACTCCGAAAGACACAGTTCCGTTTCATGGCGCAGGTTGCCCTAAGCCCCCAGCGAAGGACATGGACACGATGACAGACCAAACGCCGTTCGATCACGCAGACGGGCAGACCCCGCCAGATGACGCCACCATTGCCCGCGAAGCGCGGCGCATCCTGCGGCGCTTGTCCGAGCCGGGGGCTTGTCTGGCTGTGGCGAAAGATATGGAAAAGGCCGTGGTGGTGCGCGACCTGCCGGATGGGCGCACCACACGCACCGCGGTCCTGGATCGACCGATTGCTCAGGCAATGGCGCTCAAGGATTGGATCACGGCGCAGGCCAAGGGTAAAATCACCCGCTACACGATCACCGCCGCGGGCCGCGCCGCGTTGCGCCGGTTTTTGGCCGAAGACGAAAGCGCGCGGGCCGGTTTTGCCGAAGCGCCGATGAAATTTGGCGATCAACACCGCGATTGGGCGTTTCGCGATGAGCCGACGCTCGCGGACGACAGGCCCAAACGCATTCGCTATAACGCGGCTGAAAGCCCGGTGATGGTCTTGTCGCGGCGGCGCGACAAGGGCGGCGAAGCGTTTTTACCGCCTGATCTGGTGGCGGCCGCTGAGCGGTTGCGCGAGGATTTTGAGCTTGCGCAAATGGGGCCGCGTGTGGCGCAGAATTGGGATCGCTTCCTTACGGGGGGCGGGCGCGGAGAATTTTCCGGCGATTCCAAGGGCTTTGGCCCCGAGTCCGCCAAGGCTCGCGTGGCCGCAGCTTTGGCCGATCTTGGGCCGGGGCTTGGCGATGTTGCGCTACGTTGTTGTTGTTATCTGGAAGGGATGGAGCAGGCCGAAAAGCGCATGGGCTGGTCGGCGCGTTCGGGCAAAATCGTGCTGCGTATCGCACTTCAGCGGCTCAAAAAGCACTATGACGATGCGGGCTATTCAAATCTGATTGGGTGATTGGCGTTAAAATCGCTCCAGTGGAGCGATTTAGCCAATCACGCGAAAACACAGAAACGCGCCAATGGCGCGTTTCTTTTGATGCCCAATGTTTTAGGTGACAGGCGCAGAGGTCACACTGGCGGCAAAAGCCCGCGCTTCGGCGCGTTGGTCGGGGCCAAAAAGCTTGATTTCGATTTTGGGAAACAGCGGCTGTATCATCCCGACCCAAGTGCCAACCCAGTTGCGGTCGGTGACGATGGACATATGATGAAACTCGTTCCAGCGACGGATCAAGGACATCTCATAGCGAAAATCTTCAAATAAAGCGCCCGCCGTGAAATCGGAAAATCCCGTCAAATCCACCATCAACCCATAGGGCGCAGGCCGTTGCAACATGGGTTCAAGCGCGGTCTCGACGACCTTGATATCGTCACTGGTGATGTTGCCCTCAAGGGTCACAGCGAGGGCAGTGTCGTTCAGCGTGTCTATGCGGATCATGGTACTGTCCTTTTCTGGTCAGTCTGTCCTGTTCATTCCTTTTAGATGGGCATCTTTTCGCAAAAATAAAGGGCCGGACTCTGTCCGACCCTTTCAAGCTTCATGTCAGGCCTGTGCGGCGGTTCAGGCGTCGAGCCTGGCCAATTCCGCCCGAACGCCTGCCTCATACTCCGGGTGAACCCGGCCCAAAACCGCCAGCCACCGCTCGCGCACAGGCATTGAGCAAGGCGCCATCGCGCCCGCCATATTGGCGTGCAACCGAGCGCGCTCATCCGCCTGCATCACATCGGCATAAAGGGCGCGGGGCTGGACGTAATCGGCATCCGCATCCTCTTGCACATATTTATCCGCATCGCCTGAGATTTTCAGCGGCGGTTCGGCCACGCTCACATCCGGCTTGGCACTCTCGGCGTATTGGTTCGGCTCGTAATAGGCATCAACATGCCCGGTGCTTGGCCCCATGAAATTCATCGCACCGTCTTTGTGATAGTGATGCACCGGGCATTTCGGCGCATTGGCGGGCAGGGCCTCGTAATGGGTGCCAAGGCGATAGCGGTGCGCGTCGGCATAGGCAAAAACGCGCGCTTGCAACATTTTGTCGGGGCTAAAACCGATGCCCGGAACCTTGTTGGACGGAGAATAGGCCGCGTTTTCAACAATTTGGAAATAGTTGTCGGGGTTCTTGTTGAACTCCAACATGCCCACGGGGATCAACGGGAATTGATCATGCGGCCAGACTTTGGTCAGATCGAACGGGTTGAACTCCACCGTTTCGGCCTTTGCTTCGGGCATGACCTGAATGTTGAGTTCCCATTTCGGGAAATTTCGGGCCTCAATTGCGGCAAACAAATCCTCCTGATAGCTCTCGCGGGTCTTGCCGATCAGGGTTTCGGCCGCTTCAGAGCTGTGGTTTTTGATCCCTTGCTGGGTACGGAAATGGAATTTGACCCAGACCCGCTCGCCATTTTTATTCCACATTGAATAGGTGTGCGAGCCGTAGCCGTGCATGTGCATCGGGTTCACCGGGATGCCGCGATCGGACATCAGGATGGTGACTTGGTGCACCGACTCGGGCTGCGCGGCCCAGAAATCAAACATCGCCTCGGGAGAACGCAGGTTGGTTTTCGGGTGGCGTTTTTGGGTGCGGATGAAGTCGGGGAATTTGAACCCGTCGCGGATGAAAAACACCGGAGTGTTGTTGCCAACGACGTCCCAATTGCCCTCATCCGTGTAGAATTTCACCGAGAACCCGCGCACATCGCGTTCGGCATCCGCCGCGCCCAATTCGCCCGCCACGGTGGACCAGCGCGAAAGGATGTCACAGCTGTTGCCAACCTTGGAAAAGATGTCGGCGCAGGTATATTGCGTGATGTCATGGGTGACGGTGAAAGTGCCCTGCGCGCCCCAGCCCTTGGCATGAACCACGCGCTCGGGGATGCGTTCGCGGTTTTGATGCGCCAGTTTTTCGATCAATTGGTAATCGTCAAGCATCACGGGCCCGCGCGGACCCGCGGTTTTGGACGTGTCATTATGCGACACCGGCGCGCCGGCGGAGGTGGTCAAACGGGTGGTCATGCTTGTCTTTTCCTTCATGTGGGTCTGTCTCTTGCGGCGAGTGTGTCACGAGATATGAATTAAATGAAATTGTACTTTTTATGATTGAGTATTAGTTTAAATTATAGAAAGGCTTGCCATGCTGACGCTCAGACAAATGACCTATTTCGTTGCCTTGGCCGACACCCGCAGCTTTTCCGCCGCGGCCGAGCGCGTGCATGTCACGCAACCGGCCTTGTCCCAGCAAATCAAAGAGATGGAGCTGAATCTGGGTGCGCAGTTGGTCGAGCGGCTGCCACGCGACATTCGTTTGACGCGGGCGGGACAGGTGGTGTTGGAGCGGGCACAGAAGATTTTGGCGATGACCCGCGATCTGGAAGCCGAGATTCGCCAGTCCAAAGGGCTGAACGGGCGGCTGAGCCTTGGGGTGATCCCGACGATTGCGCCCTATCTTTTGCCGCGCGCGCTGACCCGGATCAAAGCCGCCGCGCTTGATCTCGATCTGCGGGTGCGCGAGGCCCAGACTGCCGATCTTTTGACGGCGGTGATCAACGGCCAGTTGGATGCGGCGGTGATCGCGTTGCCATATGATGTGGCGGGGGTGATGGCGGAGCCGCTGTTTACCGATTATTTCCTTTTGGCGGGGTCAAAGTCGCGGATTGACGCGCTCAGCGCGCCGGTTGCCCCGCCGCGCCCAACCGATCTGCCGCCGGATGCGCTTTTGCTGTTGGACGAGGGTCATTGTTTGGCGGATCAGGCCTTGGATGTCTGCGGCCTGACGCGTGCGCGCCAAACCGTTGATTTGGGCGCGTCTTCTTTATCGACGCTGTGCGGATTGGTGGCGCAGGGGTTCGGCCTGACCTTCGTGCCCGAAATCGCCCTGTGTTCCGAACAGGCGGCCAGCCCCGACATGACGGTCTTGCGCTTTCCCGAACCGCAACCTCAACGCACCATCGCTTTGGTGCGGCGGCATTCGACGGAGGCCAAAACATGGTTCACGGATCTGGCCGCCCTTTTGTCTGAGGCGGGCAGCGAGTTGATGGAGGAGGCGCGGCGGCGCGGTTAACCGGCTGCCGCCAGGCATTGCATGTAGCTGTCTGGTGCAAACATTGCCCAGCCCGCCGCTTTGACGCGCTCAGAGTGCGGGGCTGTGACGATGATATAGGTCCAGGCGCCGATGTCATCGTGCCGGGTGCGATACCAATCGCCGGGTTCAAGCGCGCTTATGACACCACTGTTCGACTCTGGTCCGGCCAAAAGCGACACCCCATAGCCAGTATAGCCCATGCAAAGGAAGCCTTCGCCCTCTGGAAAGAGCGTCGGTTGCTCGACCAAAAGCCTGCGGAATTGGATGTCATCAAGGGCGAGATAGGTGCTTTGCGTGTTGAGTGTACAGCCTTGATATTGTTCGATTTCCCGCAGTTCCGCCACGCGCTCTGCGTCCCGAGATGTCAGCGACACGTTTTTGCCAGTGCAATCGGAATTGTCAAAATAGGTCTGGCCCAGTGGCGTACCAAAGCAATAGCCCGCCCGGTCCATGATCCAATTTCGACTATACCACAAATCCTCACAGGTCCCGGCATGGGCGGGCCCAGAGGGCAGGGCGAAGGGCAAGAAAGTGAGACAGAAAAGCAAAAGGGCGCGCATGGGGAGCCTTCAATGGGAGGTCTTAAATCATCAGATGTCGGCAGTTTAGAGGCTTTTTCTAAACAAGTCGTGATCAAAGCCCAAAACCCGATATTCGCCATGCGTCTCGCGAAGTCCCGCTATGCAAATGTTTCGCCATCTGTCGTTATGCTGCACATGCAAAAGGCCCGCAGGAGGATGTCCCACGGGCCTTTCCAAGACGTGTTCGACGGTCTTATGCGACGGCTTCGGCTTTCGCTTCTTTGAGGTAGGACAGCACGGTTTCAGGAGAGGAGACGCCGTAGGGGTCTTCGCCGTGGTTGTCGCACAGGCCGGGCTCTTCGAACCAGGCTTCGATGACGCCGTCGTTGACGACAGCGGCATAGCGCCAGGAGCGCAGGCCAAAGCCCAAGTTGTCTTTGCGCACCAACATGCCCATGCGGCGGGTGAATTCGCCGGAGCCATCGGGGATGACTTTGACATTTTTAAGCTCTTGAGATTGCGCCCATTTGTTCATGACAAAGCTGTCATTGACGGACATGCAGTAGATCGCGTCGATGCCTTCGGCCTGGAAATCGGCAAAGCCATTCTCGAACCCCGGCAACTGGTAGGTCGAGCAGGTCGGGGTGAAGGCGCCCGGCAGGGAGAACAACACAACGCGTTTGCCCGCAAAGTAATCGGCGGTGGTTTTGTCTTCCCATTTGAACGGGTTGTCGCCACCAATGCTGTCGTCGCGCACGCGGGTGTGAAAGGTTACTTCGGGCAGTTTATATCCGGCTTTCATCGGTCAACTCCTGTTTGGGTGTCCCGTGAAAGCGGGACGCAGTCTTCTATCGCAGCCCTTTTAGAGCGATTCTAAAGCACGCTTCAATGCGGGTGCGGCGAAAAATGCTGCAGAAGCAAATGGCGTGGTTTTCGCGAGACATTTGCGGGCAGACTGCCTATATCATGGTCCAAACGGAGAAAGGCCCTGCCATGCGTGATCTCAAGATTCCCGACCAACGCCACCCTGAAAAGGCGCATCGGGCTGACAATGCCCAGCCGAAAAAGCCGGATTGGATTCGGGTCAAGGCACCGACCTCGGCGGGCTATAAAGAAACGCATCGCATCATGCGCGAGCATAAGCTGGTGACGGTCTGCGAAGAGGCGGGCTGTCCGAACGCTGGCGAATGCTGGTCGCAAGGCCACGCCACGATGATGATCATGGGCGAAATTTGCACCCGCGGCTGTACCTTTTGTAACGTCGCCACGGGCCGCCCGGACGCGCTTGATGTGTTTGAACCGGGCCGTGTCGCCGATGCGGTACAAAAACTCGGCCTCAAACATGTGGTGATCACCTCGGTGGACCGCGATGATTTGGAAGACGGCGGGGCAGAGCATTTCGCCCAAACCATCCGCGCCATCCGTCACCGTGCGCCTGACACTACGATCGAAATTCTCACGCCGGACTTTTTGAAATGTTCCGATGCGGTGTTGGAAACCGTCGTGGCCGCCAAGCCCGACGTGTTCAACCACAATCTTGAGACGGTGCCGGGCCTCTACCCAACCGTGCGTCCGGGCGCGCGCTATTTCCACTCGCTGCGCCTGCTTCAGCGGGTCAAAGAGCTCGATCCGACGATGTTCACCAAATCCGGCATCATGGTGGGTCTGGGCGAGGATCGCCAATCGGTGCATCAGGTGATGGACGACATGCGCGCCGCCGACATCGACTTTTTGACCATCGGCCAATACCTTCAGCCGACGCCAAAACACCATGCCGTCGATCGGTTTGTCACCCCGGACGAATTCAAAGCCTATGAAAAGACCGCTTATGGCAAAGGGTTCTTGATGGTTTCGGCCACGCCGCTGACGCGCTCGTCCTATCATGCGGGCGACGATTTTGCCCGCCTGCGCGACAACCGTTTGCAAAAGCTCGGCCGGGCCTGACGTGACCGACCCGACATTTGAGATTTTCCTCACCGCCCCGCCGGGGCTGGAGCCGATGCTTATGGCTGAGGTGCAGCAGGCGGGGTTTGACGCGCCCGTGCTCTCGCCGGGCGGGGTGACGATCCGTGGCACGTGGGAGGATGTCTGGCGCGCCAACCTGTGCTTGCGCGGTGCGTCGAAAGTCTTGGCGCGGTTTGGCGAATTTCGCGCCTTTCATTTGGCGCAACTTGACAAACGTGCGCGCAAATTCCCGTGGGACGAGATTTTGGGGCAGGGCGTGTTGACCGGGGGGCTCTCCCTCAAGGTCGAAGTCAGCACCAACAAAAAGTCGAAAATCTATCACGCTGGGGCGGCGGTCGAGCGGTTTGAACGCGCCATTGCCGAGGAATTTGGCGTCAAGATTGCCGAAGGCTTGGACGACGCCGATCTGGTGATCAAAGCCCGGTTCGACGACAACAATATTCAGCTTTCCGTTGATACCTCCGGCGAGGGTCTGCACAAACGCGGCCACAAACAGGCCATGGGCAAAGCGCCAATGCGCGAAACCATGGCGGCGCTGTGTTTGCGCGCCTGTGGCTATGATGGCACGGAGCCGGTGCTTGACCCGATGTGTGGGTCCGGCACTTTTGTGATTGAGGCGGCGGAAATCGCGCGGCACATGATGGCCGGACGTGCCCGCCACTTTGCCTTTGAACACCTCGCCACCTATGATCCGGCGCGGGTGCAAAACATCAAAGCGGATTGGCAAAATCATGAGAGCGCTTTGCAGTTTTACGGTTCTGATCGCAATGTGAATGTTGTGCGCATGGCGAACGAGAATGCCGAGCGCGCGGGCGTGGCCGATATGTGTACATTTCAGCCTGTGCCTGTGTCCGAGATCACCCGCCCCGAGGGCGCGCCGGGCCTTGTCATCGTCAACCCGCCCTACGGCGCGCGGATCGGCAAGAAAAAGGACCTGTTCGCGCTCTATTCTGCCTTTGGCGAGGTGATGAAGGACCGGTTTTCCGGCTGGCGCGTCGGCATGATCACCTCTGATGATCAGTTGGCACAGGCCACCACGCTCCCTTGGTTGCCGCCCCAAGCCCCCATCGCCCATGGTGGTCTCAAAGTCCGGTTGTATCAAAGCGCCGCATTGGGGTGATCTGGATGCGAGATCAGGGCACGAGATCAGGGCATGGGGCGTTTGCCTTGTGCAAAATGTGCGTTTTGTGATTTCCCTCAAAGCACCCCTGCACGCACCCATGTTAAAATAAAGCATCACAGGGAGAGAAGGTGTCAGATGATGCAAAGGCCAAATTGGGATGATTTTCGCTTTGTTTTGGCCGTCGCGCGCACTGGCTCCGTTTCAGGCGCGGCGCGGCATTTAGGTGTCAATCACGCCACAGTGTTGCGCCGGGTCGCCGCGATTGAAGCGCGTCTTGGCGTTGAATTGTTTGAAAAATCCGTGCGCGGATATGACATCTCGCCGGAAAATCTGCGCCTGATTGAAGCCGCGCGCGAGGTCGAAACTGCGGTCAACGCGGTCGAACGCTTGGCGCGCGCGGGCGAAGCGCCTTTGGCGGGGGTGATCCGCGTCACCTCGACCGACTCGTTTTGCCACAAAATCCTGCCGCCGCTTTTGGCACGTCTGTCGCAGCGCGAAAGGGATTTGTCCTTTGAGCTTTTGTCGAACAACGCCCACCTTGATCTGTCGCGGCTTCATGCCGATGTCACCGTGCGCCCGACCTATAAATTGCCTGACGATCTGGTTGGCGATATGGCCGCGCAAATGGCCTTTGGCTTTTATGCCGCCTCACCCGATGTGCCTGCCGATCACTGGTTGGGGTTGACCGGGGCCATCGGACGTTCGCCCGTCGCGCAAAAGCTGCGCGAGGCGTTGGAGCGGCGCAAAACCACCTTTACCGCCGCCGCCGACAGTTTCCTGTCGCTGCAATCTTTGGCTGAGGCCGGATTGGGGCGGGTGATGTTGCCTGCGTTTTTGGGCAATGGGTCGGCGGGTCTGGTGCAGGTGGAGCCGGTGCTTGAGGTGCCGCCAGTGCCGATTTATGTCGCCTCGCACGCCGATCTGGCCGATGCGCCCCGGCTGCGCTTGGCCCGTGCGCGGATTTCAACAGCGCTTGAGGCCGAGCAGGAGCAGCTTTTGGGAGGCCGTTGATCCATGTTCAGGGTGGGGGGATCTGGGTGCGCGCGGCTCAGGGCACGGGCCGGACTTTGATCTTGCTCGCGCCATTGACCTGCATCCAGTCGGGCAGTCCAACCAGTTTCTCAACGCCGTAAAGCGCAACACAGACCGCGATGATCGCGAACACAAACTTTACCCGCGACTTTGACGGCGGGTTCTGCGCCCAGCGTTTGGCGCGCAGCAGCCAGCGCAATTGGCTCACGCGGATGCCTCCGCAGTGCCCTCATCGTCAAACACAACCGTGCCGATATAGGGCAGGTTACGGTTGGCTTGGGCGAAGTCAATGCCGTAGCCGACGACAAAGGCATCGGGGATTTCAAACCCGGTCCATGTCGCTTTCAGCGGCACTTCGCGCCGCGCCGGTTTGTCCAAAAGGGCAATGGTTTCCAACTTGCGCGGATGGCGCGAGCGCAACAGCTCCAACACCGCCGTCAGCGTGTGGCCGGTGTCGACGATGTCCTCAACCACCAACACGTCACGCCCTTCAATCGCCCCGCGCAAATCCTTTAAGATTTTGACTTCGCGGGAACTTTCGGTCGCATTGCCATAGGAGGAGGCTTCGAGAAAATCGACCTCCACATTCATCTCCAATTCGCGCACCAGATCGGCGATGAACACAAATGAGCCGCGCAACAAGCCGACAACCACCAATTTGTCAGTGTCCTTATACTCGTCGCGAATGAGGCGGGCGAGTTCTTCGATCCGCGCGGCAATGGCCTTGGCCGAAATCATGACGTCGATGTGATATGGCCGTTGCGACATGCTAACCCCTTGCATTTTGTGCCTCAGGCATAGACATACCGAGGGACGACACAGAAAACCAGTGACCATGCCGACGCACCAAGAAACAAAACATCTCCCCTATAGCGCCGATCAAATGTATGCGCTTGTCGCAGACGTTGAAAGCTATCCCAAGTTTTTGCCGTGGAACGCCGCCGCGCGCATCCGTTCGCGCACGAGTGTGGGCGATCACGAGGTCATGCTGGCCGATCTGGTGATTTCGTTCAAAGTGTTCCGCGAAAAATTTGGCTCCCGCGTCACGCTCTTCCCCGCTCAGAAAAAGATCGACACCGAATATCTCGACGGGCCGTTTCGGTATATGAAAAGCTGGTGGAGCTTTCAGGACAGTCCTGACGGCGGTTGTGACATTGAATTTTTCGTCGATTTCGAGTTCAAAAATGCGATTCTGCAGGGGATCATTGGCATGGTGTTCAATGATGCGATGCAACGGATCGTGCGGGCCTTTGAACGCCGTGCGGCAGAGCTCTATAAATAAGTTTTTCAGCTTTGAGAGGTGAAAAAGGCGGGAGAAACCCCGCCTTTGCTGTTTTATACCGTGTCCCTCACGAATTGTGGTCGTAGGCGCTTTCCCCATGTTGCGCGAGGTCAAGCCCGGCGTGTTCCGTCTCCGCATCGACCCGAAAGCCAACCAAAACCTTGGTGACATAGACCAATGTCACGGTCACAATAGTGGTGAACAGGCCGACAATCACCAAGGCACCAAGCTGCGCCATCCAAGTGCCCGCACCAAAGGCGGCGATCATGATCGTGCCAAAAATCCCGCCAACGCCATGGACCGCGAACACATCCAGCGTGTCGTCGATCCGCAATTTGCCTCGGATCAGATTGACCATCTCCTGACAGAGAATGCCCGCGATTGCGCCAATCAACAGTGCTTCAACCGGGGTGACATGGCCCGAGGCCGGGGTGATCGAGGCCAGTCCGGCAATGGTGCCGGTGACGATGCCGACAAGCGAGGCTTTGCCATATTTGATCCGCTCCCAAAACGCCCAGGTCATCGACGCGGCGGCCGCTGAAATATGCGTCACGGTGATCGCCATTGCAGCCCCGCCATCGGCGGCCAATTGCGACCCGCCGTTGAACCCAAACCATCCGACCCAAAGCATCGCCGCCCCGATCATCACATATCCTGGGTTGTGCGGCGGCTTATTGTCCACCTTGCGACGACCCAGCATCACCGCGATGATCAGCGCCGCCAACCCCGCGGTTTCATGCACCACGATCCCACCGGCAAAATCGCGCGTGCCCGTCGCACCGAAAATCCCGCCATCGGACATAAAGCCACCGCCCCAAATCCAATGGGCCACCGGCGCGTAGCACAACAGCATCCAAAGCCCGGAAAAGGTCAGCACGAAGCCAAAGGAAATCCGTTCGACATAAGCCCCGACAATCAACGCCGGGGTGATGATGGCAAAGGTCATTTGAAAGGCGAAAAACAACACCTCGGGCAGGGTGCCTTTTACGGTGTTGGCGTCAATGCCGAAGAGGAAGATTTTGCCCAAACCGCCCCAATAGCCATTGCCCTCGCCAAAGGCGATGGAATAGCCGACCGCGAGCCAGAGCAGGCTCATCAAACAGGCGATGGCATAGACATGCATGAACACGCTCAACACATTGCGCGCCCGCACCAGCCCGCCGTAGAACAGTGCCAACCCCGGCAATGACATGAATAAGACAAGTGCCGTGGCGACAAGAATCCACGCTGTATCCGCTCCGACCATATTCCCCTCCTAAGGCCAAAATTTACGCTTAGTGGCGCGTAAAGCGTCTTTGGTGGAGGTTAAAAAAGGGCAATTGTGGATTTTTAGGGATTAAAAATAGAGCAAAATACAAAAAGTCTAAAAAACATTCTTAAAAATAAGCGTGAGCATAAAAAATAATCGAAAAAGGAATATCAGCCCTGAGTGGGGTGCCCCAAAGCCGTTTTGAGCAGGTTCAGCGCATGGATCACCGTCTGCGCGCGCACATTGGAGCGCCCCAAAGCACCAAATTCGACTGTTTCAACGCGGCACGCCCGGCCCGTTTGCGCCAGTCCAAAACACACCCGGCCTTCGGGTTTGTGCTCCGATCCGCCCGGTCCGGCGATGCCCGTCACCGACACCGCAAGCCCCACGCCCCCACGGGTCAAAGCGCCCTCGGCCATCTCGCGCGCGATCTGTTCGGACACCGCGCCATGGGCGTCCAATGTGGCGGGGAGGATGCCCAGCATTTCGATCTTGGCGGCGTTGGAATAGGTGATGAACCCACGGTCCACCACGTCGGAAGATCCGGCGATCTCGGTCAGCGCGCCGATGATCAACCCGCCGGTGCAGCTTTCGGCGGTGGCGATGGTCACACCTTGCGCCCGCGCCAAAGCCAAGACCTCTGTCGCGAGTTCGACTGTCATCACATGATGATCCCGTGATAGACGCCAGCAAAGGCCACAACCACAATCGCGGCAAAGACGCCGGCGATCACATCGTCCAACATCACACCCAAAGCATCGCCACGGCGGTCCGCCTTGCCAATGATCCAGGGTTTCCAAATATCGAACAGGCGAAAGGCCAAAAACGCCGTGGGCCAGGCGGGCCAAAGCGCGGTTGAAGGCGCGCCTGCCATGGCCGAGCCAATCGCGACTGGCAACAGGGCAATCCATTGGCCGACCAGCTCGTCGATGACGATTTCGGAGGGGTCGTGGTTTTCCGCCCCCTTGGTCATCACGCCGGTGGCCCACAGCCCGGCGACAAAGGCGACGACGATGCCGATGATCACGCCGGGCACGCCAAGCGCCAGATCCAGCGCCCAAAACAGTGGCACAGCCGCGGCAGAACCCCAAGTTCCGGGGGCAGGGGTCATATACCCAACACGGGCGAGGGTGGCGATCAGTTCTGCAATGGGTTTCATCTCAACGATCCTTGATCAGCGCTGTGTCATCAATGCGGCTGTTGCCAATGCGGCAATGCCTTCTTCGCGCCCGGTGAACCCGAGCCGCTCCGAGGTGGTGGCTTTGACAGACACTTTATCCATCGCGATGTCCATAATCTCGGCCAAGGCCCGCCGCATCGCTTGCGCATGTGGCCCAACCTTAGGGCGCTCACAGACCAAAGTGACATCGCAATTCATCATCTCATAGCCCTTGTCGCGCGCAAGTTTGATTGCATGGCGCAGGAAAATATGGCTCTCGGCGCCTTTCCATTGCGGATCAGTTGGCGGAAAATGTTGACCAATGTCGCCCTCCGCCAATGCACCGTAAATCGCATCCGTCAGGGCGTGCATCCCCACATCGGCGTCCGAATGGCCCTGAAGGCTCCTACCATGCGGCACTTTCACACCGCAGAGCCACACATGGTCGCCCTCGCCAAACCTGTGCACATCATAGCCATTGCCAAGCCGAAATTCCATGCCCTGCGTCTCCTTCTGTCCCGCCCGATGTGCCGCCTCGCGCGCGGCCAAAAGCCGTTCTGCGCGGGCGAAATCTTCGGGATGGGTGATTTTAAAATTGTCTTCGGAGCCTTGCGTGATCGTCACGTCCATCCCGGCCTTGCGCGCCACTTCGACATCGTCGGCGGCCTCGCCACTGTGCGCCTGATGCGCGTGCAGGATGGCGTCAAAGGCAAAGCCTTGCGGCGTTTGGGCGCGAAACAATCCGGTGCGATCCTGTGTGCCTTCGACAATCGTGCCGCTCTCATTCTTTGCGCCGAGCCAAAGCGCGTCGGTGACTGCCAAGGCCGGCGCCGCGCCCGATCCGCTGTCGAGCGCCGCGATCACCGCTTGGATCACCTCACGGGGCACCAGCGCGCGCGCTGCGTCATGGATCAACACCTGATCCACGCCCTGACCGTTCAGCGCCGTCAGCCCGGCCTTGACCGAGTCGGATCGGCGGGCGGCCCCCGGCACAAGGTCCACCTTTTCAAGGGTTTGTGCCAGGACCAGATCGTCCGGGTGATGCACCACCATGATCACATCGACCAGATCGCGAAACGCCGCCACGGCATGATCAATCACCCGAACTTGGCCGAGCGGTTGCCATTGTTTGGGCAAAGCTCCGCCCGCGCGGGTGCCACGTCCGGCCGCGACGATCAAAGCGGCGCGTTTTGGAAGTCCTTTTGTCATGCGGATGGGATAATCGGTGACGCGCAGCCTTGCAATGGCGCTGTTTTCACCGTCAGATCGATTAAATTTTGTGCGTCGGCCTGTTTTCGCACCTTTTTTGCCCTCATTCCTTTGCGACTCGCATAAGTGAGCGCTACCCCTGTTTGAAATGCACAAGGATTAATCGCTTGCCCGTTCGTTTGGCGCACCTCACCCTCGATCCGCCGGTGTTTCTGGCCCCAATGGCCGGAATCACCGACCTGCCGTTCCGCGCGCTTGTCGCCTCCTTTGGGGCGGGGCTTGTGGTGTCTGAAATGGTGGCCTCTCACGATATGGTCAACGCCCGCGCCGGGTCGCGCGAAAAGGCCGAGTTGGGTTTTGGCGTCGACAACTCCGCCGTGCAATTGGCCGGGCGTGAGGCGCATTGGATGTCTGAGGCCGCCAAAATGGTCGAAGCCAACGGCGCGAGACTCATCGACATCAACATGGGCTGCCCGGCGAAACGCGTGGTCTCGGGCTATTCCGGCTCGGCCCTGATGCGCGATCTGGACCATGCTTTGAGCTTGATCGAGGCGGTCGTGGCGGCCGTGTCGATCCCGGTGACGTTGAAAACCCGGCTGGGTTGGGATGACGCGCTGCGCAACGCCCCCGAACTGGCGCGCCGCGCCGAGGCGGCGGGCATCGCGATGATCACCATTCATGGCCGCACCCGCTGTCAGCTCTACAAAGGTCAGGCCGATTGGGCCGCGATCCGCTCGGTCAAAGACGCGGTCAGCATCCCGGTGATCGCCAACGGCGACATCATTTCGACCGATGCCGCGCGCCGCGCGCTTGTGGCCTCGGGGGCCGACGGCGTGATGATTGGACGCGGTGCGCAGGGGCGGCCTTGGCTTTTGGCGCAAGTCGCCGCCAATCTGACCGGCGCCCCCGCACCCATCGCACCTGCGGGCGGTGATTTGGCCGATCTGGTGGCGGGACATTACGAGGCGGGTCTGGGCTTTTACGGCACCGAGCTGGGTGGCCGGGTGATGCGCAAACATTTGGGATGGTACATGGATGAGGCGGGCACGATGGATAAGTTGCGGCGGCGGATCTTGACCGCAAAAGCGCCCAAGGCCGTGTTGGACCTTTTGCCTGACGCGTTTTGCACAGAAGGACTTGCCGCATGAGTGATGCGCGTTTTGACACGCTCTGGCCCTCGCTGCCCGTACCGGCGCTGATGATCAACGAGGCCGATCAGATTGTTGAGATCAATTCGAGCGCCGAGTTGTTCCTCAACGCCTCGGCCAAATCGCTCAAAAACGTGCCGGTGTTTGATAAATTGGCCATTGATGCGCCGCTGGAAGAAGCCTTTTCGCGTGTTCGTCGCGACAGCTCGCCGATGTTCATCAACAATGTCGATGTCTCGGGGGGCAACGCCGCCCCGGTGCAATGCAATATCCAAATCGCGCCACTACAAGGCGTCGAGAACTGGCTCATCCTGTTGATGGAGCCGCGCCAGATCGCCGATCGTCTGGGGCGATCGCATCAGGTCAAAACCTCGGCGCGCTCTGCCATTGGCATGGCGGAAATGTTGGCGCATGAGATCAAGAACCCGTTGGCGGGGATCACCGGCGCGGCCCAGCTTTTGTCGATGAGCCTGAGCCCCGAAGATTTGGAACTCACCGATTTGATCGTCGCCGAAAGCCGTCGGATCGTCGCCTTGTTGGAGCAGGTCGAACAATTCGGCAATCTGCGCCCACCCGAAAAGCGTCCGATCAACATCCATGACCTGTTGGACCGTGCCCGTAAATCCGCCGAGCTGTCCTACGCCGCCTCGATGAAATTCGTCGAGGAATTCGATCCCTCGCTGCCGCCGACCTATGTCGATGGCGATCAATTGTTGCAGATTTTCCTGAATCTGTTCAAAAATGCATCAGAAGCTGCGGGAAAATCCGGTGGGACGATCCGTTTGCGCACCTTCTATGACCTGTCGCTGCGGCTGCGTCGCAAGGATGGCTCGGGGGCGGCCCTGCCGCTTCAGGTCGAGATTATTGATGATGGCCCCGGCCTGCCGCCGGAGATTGCCGCCGATATTTTTGAACCTTTCGTCTCGGGACGTGAAAATGGCACCGGGCTTGGCCTTGCATTGGTCTCAAAGATTATTTCCGACCATGAAGGTTGGATTTCCGTGGACTCCGTGCCCGGCAAAACAGTGTTTCGGATTTCTCTCCCCGTCGCGCCGCGTGATGAACGCGCCGATGGATAAGGAGGGACGTCATATAAGTGTGAAAATCCCCGTTCAAAAGGGGCAGAGCGCGGATCGGGACGTTACTGACCTGATCCCAACGCGAGACGGACAAGGAGAACGATAATGGATGGTACGATCCTCGTCGCGGATGACGACCGCACAATCCGCACGGTTTTGACCCAGGCGCTGACCCGCGCCGGGTGTAAAGTCCATGCGACCTCATCATTGGTGACGCTGATGCGCTGGGTGGAAGAGGGCAAAGGCGATCTGGTGATTTCCGATGTGATCATGCCCGATGGCAATGGGCTTGAGGCCCTGCCGCGCATCGCGGAACTGCGTCCCGGCCTGCCGGTGATCGTGATTTCGGCGCAAAACACCATCATGACCGCAATTCAGGCCGCCGAAGCGGAGGCCTTTGATTACCTGCCCAAACCGTTTGATTTGCCGGATTTGATGAAACGGGCGGCAAAAGCGTTGGAGGTCAAACGCCGCGCCAATCCGGCGCCCTCGACCGCCAAAGCGCCTTCGGAAACGGTGCAGGAAGACCTACCGTTGGTGGGGCGCACGCCCGCGATGCAGACGCTCTATCGCTTGGTCGCGCGGGTGATGAATACCGATCTTCCGGTGCTGATCACCGGCGAAAGCGGGACGGGCAAATCCCTGATCGCACGCGCCATTCATGATTTTTCCGATCGTCGCAGCCTGCCGTTTGTGGTGGTCTCTGCCTCTGATCTGGCGACGATGGAAGGCCCGGCGACGGTGATTTCGCGCGCCAAAAACGGGTCTATCCTGTTTGATGAGGTCGGCGATCTGGACGAGGACGCGCAAGCGCGGATCGTGCGGATGCTCGACAGTTTCACCGACAATGCGCCGCGGATCATGGCCACGTCTCAGGCCGATCTGGGCGCGAAAATGGAAAACGGCGCCTTCCGTCAGGATCTGTTTTACCGTTTGGGCGGGGTGACGATTTCGGTGCCCTCGCTGCGCGAACGGGTCGACGATATTCCGCTTTTGGCCGATTTCTTTTTGGGCAAGGCCGAGCGCGATGGCATGGCGGCGCGCCGTTTTACCAATGAGGCGCTCGAACTTGTGCGCGCCTACAGTTGGCCCGGCAACGTGCGTCAGTTGGAAAACACCATTCGGCGGCTGATCGTGACCGCCCCCGAAGAGGAAATCACCCGCACCGAAGTCGAATTGGTGCTGGGCAATCAGCCCGCGATGGAGCCATTGCAGGGCGGGGGCGAGGGCGAAAAGCTGTCGTCGTCTGTGGCCAAGCATTTGCGCCGCTACTTCGACCTGCATGGCGGGGTTTTGCCCTCACCGGGTCTGTATCAGCGCATTTTGAAGGAGGTCGAAGGGCCTTTGATCGAAATTGCGCTCGATTCCGTCGGCGGAAATCAGGCCAAATGTGCCGACTTGCTTGGCATCAACCGCAATACCTTGAGAAAAAAGATCAACGACCTCGATATTCAGGTGACACGCCGCCGCAAACTGATGTAAATAGGCCACATCCGTGGTGATTTGGGCGCAGTGACAGGAATATCACGCTGCTGCGTCCTTGGTGCCACGGTGTGAGGGGGCGTTTTCGGCACCGGATCACCGGGCCAAGGCGCTCCGGTGGACCAGTACGAGGTGGGCTTTGGCACAGACAATCGGCAAGCAAAGCTGGAACAGGCTCATGCGCCTGCGACGCCTGCGTCGGTTGCAAAACGCCGCGACTGTCGCGGTGTTTGTGTTGGGGCCGATCCTGGCAATCTCGACCTTTTTGGTGCTTGGCCCGTTGGATCACGGCCCCGCATCGGGGTCGCTGCGCGTCGTGCTTTTGGCCGATGTGGTCTATGTCCTTGTGGTGGCGGGGCTTGTTGCCCAACGCATCGCTCGGGTCATTGCCGCACGCCGCGCCCATTCCGAAGGCTCGCGGCTGCACCTGCGCCTCTCTGGCGTCTTTGTTCTCCTTGCCCTGATCCCGACCATCACCGTGGCGATTTTTGCCGTGGTGACGGTGAATTTCGGCCTTGAGGGCTGGTTTTCGGATCGGGTGCGCAATGTGGTCGGCTCCTCGTTGGAGGCCGCCAAAGCCTATGAGGCAGAGCATCACGACGGCCTGGCCGAAGACACGCGGGCGCTGGCCAATTTCATCATCGAGCGCCGTCGGTCCATGACAATCCTGCCCGATGGCGCGCTGCGTCAGGTGCTCAATCAGGGCCAGGGGCTGATCCAACGCGGCTTGCGTGAGGCCTATGTGATTGATCGCGCGGGCGACATCCGGGCGCGCGGCGAACGCTCCTATCTGTTTGATTATGAACAGCCCTCAGAGGCGGATTTGCGCCGGGCTGAAACCGGCGAACTGGTGCTTATTGACGATTGGGACCGCAACGAAAGCCGCGCCTTGCAGCGCCTTGCGGGCTTTTCGGATCGCTATCTTTATGTCACCCGCGATGTCGATGGCAAAATCCTCAACCTGCTTGATGATACCCAGGATTCCATCGCGCTCTACAATCAGTTGGAAAGCGAGCGCGGGCGGCTTTTGTTTGAATTTGGCCTTTTATATCTGGGGTTTGCGATCATTTTGATCTTGGCCGCCACTTGGCTTGGCCTGTGGTTTGCCGAACGTCTGGCGCGCCCGATCGGACGGCTGGCCGGGGCGGCGAAACAGGTCGGCGAGGGCGATTTGTCGGTGCGGGTTCTGGTCGAGGATGGCGATGATGAAATCGCCACGCTGGGTCAGGTGTTCAACCAAATGACCGGCCAGCTCAACATCCAGCGCAACGAACTTTTGGACCGCAACGAACAGATTGACCGCCGCCGCCGCCTGTTTGACTCGGTGCTCTCATCGGTGACGGCGGGGGTGATGGGGCTGGACGCCGAGGGGCGGGTGACCCTGTCCAACCGGTCGGCGCACGCACTTCTGTCCGTGGGGGAGCGCGATGTGACGGGCGAGGCCCTTGCGGTCGTGGTGCCGGAATTTGGCCCGCTGTTTGACGCGCTGCGCAGTCAGGCCCGCGAAGTGGTGCAAGAGGAAATTCGGTTGATCCGTTCCGGCGCACAAGAAAGCCTGTTGGTGCGTATCGCCACGCGGCGCGATGTGAACGGATTGCTGGAAGGCTATGTGGTGGTGTTTGACGATGTGACCGACCTTGTCTCAGCACAGCGTTTGGCCGCTTGGGGCGATGTGGCGCGCCGGATCGCGCATGAAATCAAAAACCCGCTGACGCCGATCCAATTGTCGGCCGAACGCATTTTGCGCAAATTTGGCAAGGGATTGTCCGAAGAGGGCCGCGCCGATTTGGAGCAATACACCTCGGTGATCGTGCGCCAGACCGGGGATTTGCGTCGCATCGTTGATGAGTTTTCAAAATTCGCCCGGATGCCGACGCCTGAGCGGCGTGATCATGATTTGGTTGAACTGGTCAAAGGCGCCGTGTTGTTGCAACAAAATGCCCAGCCCGATGTGACCATCACCGCCGAGATCACGCCCCGGTCTGCTTGGGCAGAGGTGGATGCGACGATGATTGGTCAAGCGTTGACAAACCTGATTAAAAATGCCGGGGAAGCCATTGAAAGTCTTTACGAAAATGGCATACCAGAAGGCCACACTCCGCATATCCATGTGGCCTTGACGCGCGACGGCACAGAGGCG
Source organism: Celeribacter baekdonensis B30 (assembly GCF_000299875.1). GTDB lineage: Bacteria > Pseudomonadota > Alphaproteobacteria > Rhodobacterales > Rhodobacteraceae > Celeribacter > Celeribacter baekdonensis_A. Next base: position 124,927 of record NZ_AMRK01000003.1, on the reverse strand, counting down.
GTGGTGACCATCACCGACAATGGGATCGGCCTGCCCGAAGATCGCTCCCGCCTGTTTGAACCCTATGTGACGACACGCGAAAAGGGTACCGGGTTGGGCTTGCCGATTGTGAAAAAAATCATCGAGGAACATGGCGGCACCCTGACATTGACGGACGGTGTGCCACTTGATCCCTCGGGGCAGATCGGGGCGCAGGCGACATTACGCCTGTCCTTGATCGAAGAGGTGGAAGTAGATGAAAAACAAAAGCTTGCAGTATAACGTTGAGGTAAAGGGTGTGACACATGGCTGACATTTTGATTGTCGATGACGAACGCGATATCCGGGAGTTGATCGGAGATATTCTGCGCGACGAAGGCTATGAAACGCGCTTGGCGTCGAACTCTGAGGACTGTCTCAAAGAGATCAATGATCAGGTGCCCTCGCTGATGGTGCTCGACATTTGGCTAAAAGACAGCGGCATGGACGGGATCGACATTCTCAAACATGTCAAACGCGAACATCCCGATGTGCCGATCATCATCATTTCCGGTCATGGCAATATCGAAATCGCCGTGGCGGCGATCAAACAGGGCGCTTACGATTTCATCGAGAAGCCGTTCAATATTGATCAGTTGATGGTCGTTGTCGGCCGCGCCATGGAGACCTCGCGACTGCGGCGTGAAAACGCCTCGCTCAAACGCTCCGGGGGTGCCGAGGTTGAAATGATCGGCGTGTCTTCGGCCTTCAAACAGCTCAAAATCAACCTCGACAAGGTGACCAAATCCAATGGGCGGGTGATGTTGACCGGGCCTGCGGGCGTTGGCAAAGAGGTGGCCGCGCGGTTCATTCATACCCATTCCGACCGCAAGGATGCGCCGTTTGTGACCGTGTCCTCGGCCACGGTCGAACCCGACCGGATGGAAGAGGTGTTGTTTGGCCGCGAAAGCCCGGACCGTGGGATTGAGAAAGGCTTGTTGGAACAGGCTCATGGCGGGGTGATCTATTTCGACGAGGTGGCGGATATGCCGCTTGGCACCCAATCGAAAATCCTGCGCGTGCTGGTCGATCAACGATTTACCCGCGTCGGCGGCACGGCGAAGGTCTCCGTCGATCTGCGGGTGATTTCGTCCACCGCGCGCGATCTGGCGGTTGAGATTGCGGCGGGGACGTTCCGCGAAGAGCTCTATCACCGGCTGAACGTGGTGCCGATCGAGGTGCCCGCGCTGGAAAAACGCCGCGAAGACATCCCGGAATTGGCCAATCATTTCATTGAGATGCTCAACCGCACCCAGGGTCTGCCGCTGCGCGCCCTCTCCGAAGATGCCGCCGCGATGCTGCAAACGATGACCTGGCCGGGCAATGTGCGGCAGTTGAAAAACGTGATCGAACGGGTGTTGATCCTGGGCGAGTCATCGGGCGACATCGAGGCCGAAGAATTGCCGGCGCAAGATGTCAGCAGCGAGGATGACTCCCGCGCCATCCTGTCGCCCGCCATTGCGACTCTGCCTTTGCGAGAGGCCCGCGAATTGTTTGAGCGCGAATACCTGTTGACGCAAATCAACCGGTTTGGCGGCAATATCTCCCGCACCTCGACCTTTGTCGGCATGGAGCGCTCCGCACTGCACCGCAAACTCAAATCCTTGGGCGTGATGACCGGCAACAAACAAGGCGGGCGGGTCGCCTATGTCTCGGAAGACGCCGAGTGAGACGAGTTGACCAAAAGGTTCAGACATGACAAGCCTCTTAGCTGAAACGACGATGTCAAAACAGTCAGGGATGATGCGATGAAAGTCATCATTTGCGGCGCGGGGCAGGTGGGTTGGCAAATCGCCAAACAGCTCTCGGGCGAGAAAAACGACGTGACCGTCGTCGACAACAACCCCGCCTTGGTGCGGCGCGCGACCGATACATTGGACGTGCAGGGGATCGAAGGCTTTGCTTCCTACCCGGATGTGTTGGAAAAAGCGGGCGCACGCGATGCCGATATGATCATCGCCGCGACCTATTCCGATGAGGTCAATATGGTCACCTGTCAGGTGGCGCATTCGGTCTTTGCCGTGCCGCGTAAAATCGCGCGGCTGCGGGCGCAAAGCTATCTGACCGCGATTTATTCCGATCTTTACCGTCGCGATCACATGCCGATTGACGTGGTGATCAGCCCGGAGAAAGAGGTGGCCGAGGCCGCGCTGCGCCGTCTGGCTGCGCCTGCCGCCTTTGACACCCAAGCGTTTTTGGCGGGTCGTGTGCATCTTATGGGCATCTCCTTGGTCGAAGATTGCCCAGTGCTCAACACCTCGCTGCGCGAATTGTCCGATCTGTTTTCCACCCTGCGCGCCATCGTTGTCGGCGTGCGCCGCGACGGGCGTTTGTTTGCGCCCGAACCCAACGATCAACTCTATGCGGGGGATGCGATTTATGTGTTCACCCACTCGGATGACATCACCCGAACCCTTGAAATCTTTGGCAAAAAGCAAGGCAAGCAAGACCGCGTCGTGATCCTTGGCGGCGGCAATGTCGGATTGGCTGTGGCACAGGCTTTAGAGGCACGCACCGACCGGGTGCGGGCCAAGATCATCGAGAAAAACCGTAAGGTCGCCGAACGCGCCGCCGACAGTTTGGAGCGCACCATTGTGTTGAATGGCGATGCGTTGGATCAGGAACTGCTCTCTGAGGCGGGCATCAGCCGCACCGACGCCGTGCTTTGCGTCACTGACGACGATAAGGTCAATATGCTTTCCGCCGTGCGGGCCAAACAGGCGGGCTGTTCGATGGCGATCTGTCTGGTCAATGACCCGACCTTGGTGCCGATCCTCACCGCGCTCGACATCGACGCCTATATCAACCCGCGCGCCACCACCGTCTCGTCGATCCTGCGCCACATCCGTCATGGTCGGGTGCGCAATGTCTATTCGGTCGGTGATGGCGAGGCCGAGGTGATCGAGGCGCAAGTGCTTTCCACCTCACCAATTTCCGGCAAGCGCATCAAAGACATAGCCTTCCCCGAAGGCGTCTTGATCGGGGCGATTGTCAAAGGCGATAAATACGTCAAACCCACGGGCGACACCCGCGTTGATGAGGGCGATGTGATCACCATCTTCTCGCTCGCCGCCGACGTGCCTGAGGTCGAACGCCTGTTGCAAGTGTCGATCGACTTTTTCTAATGAACCGCTTTGCGCGCATGCCATTTTTTGTCCAGCTGATGCTGGTCTCGGGGACGGCGATGATGATCCCTGCGGCCTATGCCATTGGTCTGCGCGAATGGGACGATGCCCGGGCTTTCGTCTATGCGGCGGTGTTGTTTTCCTCGCTGGCGATGTTCATTGCCATTGCCCGGTTTCGTCCCGAGCGCACCGAAGACCGCGACAGCGCGGGCGACCGTGACCGTGAGGGGCGCAATCAACTTTTGACGCTTTTGGCGACCTATACGCTGCTGCCGCTGATCCTCGCCGTGCCCTTTGACGAGGCGACCAAAACCACCACTTATTTCAACTCGTATTTCGAAATGGTCTCGGCGCTGACCACCACGGGAGCGACGCTGTTTGACGATCCGACGCGGTTGTCCCGCCCGGTGCATCTGTGGACGGCGTTGGTCGGTTGGCTGGGCGGTTTGTTTGCGTGGGTGACGGCCGTGGCCGTGTTGGCACCGCTGAATCTGGGCGGGTTCGAGGTGATTTCTTCGCGCGAACCGGGCCAAAGCGAGACCCGCGCCTCACAAATCACCCGCATCGCCGCCGCCCCCGAACGCCTGGCGCGCTTCACCGCCAAATTGTTCCCGATCTATCTGGGCCTGACCTTGGCGCTGTGGTTCGCACTCTCGATGGTCGGCTCCTCGGCCTATGTCGCGCTCTGCCATGCGATGTCGGTCATGGCCACCTCTGGTATCTCGCCCGTGGGCGGGTTGGAGAGTGGCGGCGCCGGGTTTATGGGCGAGCTTTTGGTCTTTGCCTTCTTGTTTTTGGCGCTGTCGCGCAAAACCTTCACCGCCGATCATCCGCGCCCCGATGCGCCGCCGCTGTGGCGCGACCCGGAAATGAAAATCGCACTGGCCCTGATGATCACCGTGCCGATTTTCCTGTTTCTGCGCCATTGGGTCAGCGTTTTGGAGGTGTCCGGCGATTGGACGTTCTGGCGCGCTCTGTCCTCGCTCTGGGGCAGCTTGTTCATGGTGCTGTCCTTTCTCTCAACCGCAGGATTCGAAAGCTCGGGCTGGGCCGAGGCACGGCTGTGGTCCGGCTTGCAAGCGCCGGGCGTGTTGTTGATGGGGTTGGCGATCTTTGGCGGCGGCGTGGCGACCACGGCGGGCGGGGTGAAGCTGATCCGGCTTTACGCTTTGGTGCGCCACGGCGAACGCGAGATCGAAAAACTGATCTCGCCGCATTCGGTCGGCGGCGCGGGGGCCAATGCGCGGCGCATCCGCCGCGAAGGTGCCTATGTCGCATGGGTCTATTTCATGGTTTTCGCCTTTACCATCGCCTTCGTGATGATGTTGCTGGCGCTGTTTGGCGTGGAATTCGAAGAGGCGGCGGTGTTTACCATTTCGGCGCTGACCACCACCGGACCTTTGATCAAGGTCGCAGGCGAAGCCTCGATGAGCTACGCCTCATTGTCAGACCCGCAAAAGGTGATCCTGGCCGGAACCATGGTTTTGGGACGGCTTGAGATGTTGGCGATTATTGCCCTGTTGAACCCGGAATTCTGGCGGCGTTAGTGGCCGCAGTGACGCAAAATTGTGCCGCCTTTCCCGGCATCTGGCCAAAAATCATGCCGTTATCTTGACATTCCTTAAGAACTCCTGCGAACGTGTCGCCAAGTGCTGTCGCCCGAGGGACAGCTCGCATCATAAGCGCAAGAATAAAGGCAAAGTATCATGGCCGGTGACAAACAGAATCTCCAGGACGCATTTCTCAATCATGTCCGCAAAACCAAAGTTCCCGTAACGATTTTTTTGATCAACGGCGTCAAGCTTCAGGGCGTGATCACATGGTTTGACAATTTCTGCGTCCTTCTGCGTCGCGATGGTCAAAGCCAGCTTGTGTATAAACATGCGATCTCGACCATAATGCCGGCGCAACCGATCAATCTCTACGACGGCGAAGAGTAAGCGGCACGGGGGTGCGGCCCTGCGTCTCGCCCCTGTCCTGTCTTGTGAAGGCGCAATGAGCCGATGACATCTCGGCTTTGGCACGGGTCGTTTGGCTCTGTGCCTTTTTGCGTGCCCTTGTAAATTGGCGTGCAAATCGCTACCTGCGGCAGAGTAGAGATTGGGTGAAATCAGCGGCGAAAATCGCCTGAGATCACCCGCAACCCTAAGGAATACGATTGTCCGAACTGCACGAACATGAGGTGTTGAAGACCCGCGCATGGGTCATCCACCCGGATATTACATCAGATCGCAACCGCCGCGATCCGGTCGCGGGGCTTGAAGAGGCCGTGGCCTTGGCCGATGCTTTGCCCGAACTTGAGGTGGTTGGCTCAGAGATCGTGCGCCTGCCGAAAATGCAGCCGGGGCAACTGTTTGGCTCGGGCAAAATCGCCGAACTCAAAGAGCGGTTGAACGCGGCCGAGGTCGATTTGGTGTTGATCGACGGGCGTGTCAGCCCGGTGCAACAGCGCAATCTTGAGAAAGAGTGGAAGGTCAAACTTCTCGACCGCACGGGGCTTATTTTAGAGATTTTTTCCGATCGCGCCCGCACCCGCGAGGGGGTGTTGCAGGTCGAAATGGCAGCCCTCACCTATCAACGCACCCGCCTGGTGCGGGCCTGGACCCACCTTGAGCGGCAACGCGGTGGTTTGGGCTTTGTCGGCGGTCCCGGCGAGACCCAGATCGAGGCCGACCGTCGCGCCATTGACGACCACCTGTTGCGGCTCAAACGCCAGCTTGAGAAAGTCGTCAAAACCCGCGAATTGCACCGCGCCGCGCGCGCCAAGGTGCCGTTCCCAATCGTGGCGCTGGTGGGCTACACCAACGCCGGGAAATCGACGTTTTTCAACAAGGTGACCGGTGCCGATGTGTTCGTCAAAGACATGTTGTTCGCCACGCTCGATCCGACCATGCGCTCCGTGGTCTTGGAAGCGCCGCAGGGTGGCACCGACCGCGAGATCATTCTCTCGGATACGGTGGGTTTTATCTCCAGCCTGCCGACCCAACTTGTCGCCGCCTTCCGCGCGACGTTGGAGGAGGTGCTGGACGCCGATCTGATTTTGCATGTGCGCGATATTTCCCATGAGAAAAGCGACGAACAAGCGGCGGATGTGCGTAAAATCCTCTCTGATCTGGGCATCAAAGAAGATGCGCCGATGTTTGAGGTCTGGAACAAAATTGATTTGTTGGATGATGAGGCGCGTCAGGCCCGGCTTGAGCGCGCGCAATCTGAGGATGATAAATTCGCCATTTCCGCAGTGACCGGCGAAGGCGTGGCCGATCTTTTGGCCGCCATTTCGAAATATTTCGAAGAGGAAAAAATCAGTCGCGACCTCCTGTTGCCCTATGCACAGGGCAAACAACGCGCTTGGTTGTTCGCCGAGGGTGTGGTGGAACAGGAAACGGCGACCGAGGAGGGGTATCAGATGACGGTGCTCTGGACCCCGCGGCAAGAAAAGCAATTTCGGGAGATGTAAGATGGCGGAAAAACGGACGGCAAAACTCTATATGCTGTTGCTGGAAGCGACGGCAGGACCGAAGATCGCCAAACGCCCCGGCCTGCGCAGACCGATCATCGGCTTTGTTGTCGCCCCGGCGCATGGCGTCGCTTTGGAACACGCCGTGTTCAACCTGCGTGCGCAAGGTTGGGACAAAGTGCATGTCAAAAATTGCAAAGCCGTCTCCGCCAACCCCGCCTTGCTGAAAGACCCCGATCAAAAGGCTGCGGCTGAGAAGGCGCTGAAAAATGGTGCGGCGTTCATCGTCTTTGCGGGCAAGGTCAAGCCGGGCAAGATGGACGCCTGACCTAAAGCGTTTCGGATTTAAGGTGAGATACGACTTAAATCCGAAACGCGCGGAGCCTAACTTAGGATGCGGGCGTTTCGGGACAAACTCGTTATTCAAGTTAATCCCGAAACGCTTTAAGTCAGCTTTCTCTGGACGGCGTCACCACCCGCGCCGGATTGCCGACCACGGTCACGCCGGGGGCCACATCTTTGGTCACCACGCTGCCCGCGCCGACAATCGCGCCATCGCCAATCGTCACGCCGGGCAAAATGATCGCGCCGCCACCGATCCAGACATCTTGTCCAATGCGGACGGGCAGGGCGCGTTCGATCAATTCACTCCGCAGCTTTGGGTCGCGGTGATGATCGGCACAGTAGATTTGCACATGCGGACCCAACATCGACCGCGCGCCAATCTCCACTCGGCCACTGTCCAAAATCACGCATCCGACGTTCAAAAACGCCGCATCGCCCAGATGGATGTTGACGCCATAGACGCAACGAAACTGGCCTTCGATCCGGGCCGTGTCCGGGGCTGTGCCTAAAACCGCGCGCAGCTCAGGCGCGATGTTGCCGCGCGCGCTGGGACGCGTGGCGTTATGGGCGTGGACCGCGTCAAAGACCCGCAAACGCCGCGTATCCAGCGCCGGATCAAGGCAACAATACCACTCCCCGGCCTGCATCTTTTCAAACTCGTCCATTGCCACTCACCGGATGAAATCACCGCGGGCTGCGCGGCTCAATGTGAGAGTTTCATGGTCACAATCCCGGCCAAAATCAAGCCCGCCGCGATCAAACGCGGCAGGGTGGCGGCCTCGCCCAGCACCACAATGCCCACAATAAACGCCCCGACTGCGCCGATCCCGGTCCAGATCATATAGGCCGTTCCCAAAGGCAGGCTGCGCATCGCCATGGCCAAAAGGGCAAAGGAACTGAGCGCAAAGACGGCCGTCAGCGCGGTGTCCAACGGGCGGGTGAAGCCGTCGGATTGTTTCATGGTGAAGGCCCAGGCCACTTCGAGCAGCCCAGCGATGGTCAGATAGACCCAAGCCATATGATGATCCTTTGTGCGCGTGTGTTTCGGCAAGGATGCGGCAGCGCGGCGCCTCTGGCAAGGTGTTGGTTAAAAATATTTCCGGTTGAGAAATAAATGCGGACTACGCCACAGGATCAGCCCAGGTGTCGGGCTGATCCTCTTTGCAGCTCTCATTGATCTTGCGCATCCGCCGGGGTCAAATGCGTCACGCCCACACCTGCCGCGCGCGCCAGATCCGGGTCCAAACTCATCGGCACATATTCACCGCGCCGCCACAGCTCGCCCAGATCATCGTAATGGCGCGACAGCGGATGGCCCGATTGCCCGGTGGCGGTGATGAACACCGAACTGTCGGGATCGGCAAAGTCATAGACGCCGCGATAGGCCGCGCCATGGACATTGGCAAAGGGATCGTCAGCCTCGCCAGAGGTCACGCCGCGCATCAAGGTATTGTCGCCGCCCGAAGTCGATTGCCGGATGTTCACCACCCATTTGAGGAACGGGACATTGCCCAAAACCGGGTGGTTGTGCTGGGCTATATGCGCATCCCCCCAGCGCAGGCTTTCGAGATTGGTCGAATATTGCTCGCCAATCCATAAAAGTGCATCGTCCAAGGCAAGCCGGGCAATGTCGGTACAGGTCTCGACCGGGGCGGATTGCAATACGTCACACCACACGGAGGCCCCGCCGATGTTGCGGTAGACCCGTTCGATAAACAGCGGCTCGACATGGGTGAACTCATGCGACAAGGGGCCGATTTCGTCGCGGATCAGGCGATCTTGCAGCGCCCGCATCCAGGCGTAATAGATCAAAGGTTCGGGCAGATGTTCGTTCATCTCGCCGTTCCATTCCGCCAAAAGGGCAAGCGCACGTTGGCGTTGACGCTCAACCGTGCCCTCAGGGGCGGCCTCGCCGGTGAACCAAAGATCGGCACCAACGAGCGGTAACAAAGCCCGCGCAGAGGGCGACACCACATCGTTTTGCACCTCGATAAAGCTCTCGCGGGTGTGGACCTCACGCGATTGCATCAGCCGTTGCCACCGCTGAATGCGTTGACTGTCCCCCCAGTGATAAGACAGGTGATCGGGGAAGGGCGCATCGACGGTTTTGTTGTTGGTGTTGCCGATGATCTCATCCGGCCCCGCGTCGAACTCTGGCAGATCGTCATAGCTGCGCCAGCCCTGCCAACGGTTGGTTGCGATCCAGCCCGGAGAGGGAATGCGGCCCCTGGATTGATGCGCGGCGTCCCGCAAAGGCGCGCGCCCTATGACTTTCATCGCCACCCGATCCGGGTCACTGAGCGCCAGATTGAGCGCGGGGGCGGCAAAATCGCGCCCGGCCACCAAAGCGGAGGTCATCGTATGGGCGTGGTTCAGCGCCACCACCGCCGACATCGAGCGATCATCGGACACCAGCGCGGTCCAGGCCACCGACATGACATGACCCGGCGGCGTGATCGTGCCGACGTCAAAGGCGCTTTTTGGCAAGATCGGCCCGTTTTCGGACCATTGCAGCGTCAAGGTCACCGGGGCCGCATCTTTGATCTGAAGGATCGAGGCCCGTGTGCGCAGCGGTTTGAACCCAGCCGGGGTCAGAACTTCGTCCGCTTTGTCCGGGTTGAGCTTTTCCACATAAAGATCGGCGTCATCCAGATAGGCGGCGGTGATGCCCCAGCCAAAATCCTCGCCGCGCCCCGACACAACACCCGGAACCCCTGGTACAGTCGCGCCAATCACGCCGCCCGTGCCCAGTTCCAGCCGCGCCAAATACCACGCCCCCGGAGCGGAAAACCCCAGATGCGGATCATTGGCCAAAAGCGTCGCACCCGAGGCGGAGCGCCGGGGGGAGGCGGCCCAAACATTGGACGCGCCCGCAAGCCCGGCTTTGGGGAAGGGCGCGAGCGCATAGTCGATGCCGGAGTTGGCGGTGAACGGCGCGACATCGGGGAAAAGCGCGGCATATTTGGGCAAAACTGCGGTGCCCTGACCCGGCGCATCGGGCATCAGATCGGCCAGCCGTTCGGGCGAGATCAACAAAGAGGTGCGCGCGCGTAAAACCTCGTTGGGGATTTGATCGGAGAGCTGCACCGCGACGAGTTTGAGAATGGCGATGGAATCAGCAGGCCGCCAATAGGCAATCTCTGTCGGGAACAAAAAGAACTCTGGCGCACCGCGCCCCAACGAGCCTTTGTTGACCTCTTCGATCCAGGCATTCACGCCGCGCGCATAGGCTTCGAGCGCCGCCGTGGTTTCGGGCGTTTGCGCCGCCACCGAGGCCTCCGCCGCGGCATAAAGCCCAAGACGGCGCATCAATTCGTCGGTGGCAAAGGTGCGCTGGCCATAAACCTCAGAGAGCTTGCCCTGCGCCGTGCGCCTGAGCAACATCATCTGAAACAACCGATCCTGAGCATGCGCAAAGCCGAGGCCATAATAGACATCGGCATCCGTGGCGCCAAAAATATGCGGCACATTGGCATTGTCTCGGGCGATCTCGACCGGGGCGGAAATCCCCGCCACCGTATGATCCGCATTATAATCGGGCAGGGAACGCGAGGCCAACCAATAGGTCAACCAAATGCCCAGGACCGTGATGATCACAAGCGCGGACACGAGTTTGAGCAGCAATGAAAAAATGCGGGGCATGGTGGGCATGGAGAGGGGCATGGGATCAGTCGTGTTGGGTCGGACCCGAGGGGCCGCTGTGCGGATATGGGTGTTGACGCGCCGCCCCGATGGGCTAGGCTTCTGGCCTCGCGTTAAAGCACATAGATCGCAAAGGGGAAAGCCATGGCGAAAGTCGGATTTTTGGGTTTGGGCGTCATGGGATACCCGATGGCCGGGCATTTGGCCGCCAAGGACCATGAGGTCACCGTCTATAACCGCACCAGCGCCAAGGCACAGGCCTGGGCCGAGGCGCATCAGGGCGGATATGCCGCCACCCCGCGTGAGGCGTCTGAGGGGTGTGATTTCGTCATGAGCTGTGTCGGTAATGATGATGATCTGCGCTCGGTCTGCCTTGGCCCGGATGGGGCCTTTGCGGGGATGAAAAAAGGCGCGATTTTTGTCGATCACACCACGGTCTCCGCCAAGGTCACCCGCGAACTGGCCGAAGCCGCCGCCGCCTTTGGCATCGGTTATGTCGACGCCCCGGTGTCGGGCGGTCAAGCGGGCGCGGAAAACGGCGTGCTCTCGGTGATGTGTGGCGGGACTGAGGCGGATTTCGCGGCGGCGGAGCCGGTGATGGCCGCTTACGGCAAGATTGTGAAACTCTTGGGCGCGGTCGGCATGGGCCAGACCGCCAAGATGTGCAATCAAATCTGTATCGCGGGCCTGATGCAAGGCCTGTCCGAAGCGCTGCATCTGGCGGAAAAATCCGGGCTGGACGGTGAGGCCTTGGTCGAAGTGATCTCAGGCGGGGCCGCCGGGTCATGGCAAATGATCAACCGCCACAAAACCATGCTGGCGGACGAATACAACCACGGTTTTGCCGTCGATTGGATGCGCAAAGACTTGGCAATCTGCCTTGCCACGGCGGATGAAGTCGGCGCGTCGCTGCCGGTCACCGCGCTAGTCGATCAGTTCTACAAAGACGTGCAGAAGATGGGCGGCGGACGGTGGGACACCTCGAGCCTGATGAAGCGGCTGAAGGCGTTTGAGTGAGGGGGTAACACCCCCCTTTCCCCCATCCCCATCCCCCTGCTATAAGGCCCTTGATCAAAGGACCCAAAACACATGACCGAAAAGAAAAGCTCAGGACGCGGTGCGCGCGAACTGCGGGTGAAAGTGAAATCGGCGCGGGGGCGGAAACTCTCGTCGACGCTTTGGCTTGAGCGCCAACTGAACGACCCCTATGTCAAGCGGGCCCATGATGAGGGCTACCGCGGGCGGGCGGCGTTTAAGATTTTGGAACTCGACGACAAATTCCGCTTTCTTGTGCCCGGCGCGCGGGTGGTTGATCTGGGCTGTGCGCCGGGCGGGTGGTGTCAGGTGGCGGTCAAGCGGGTCAATGCTTTGGGCGAAAAATCCGGCAAGAAAATCGGAACTATTCTGGGCGTCGATTTGCAACAGGTCGATCCGATCGCGGGCACCGAAATTCATCAGCTCGATTTCATGGAAGACGATGCCGATCAAAAGGTCAAAGACTGGCTGGGCGGCAATGCCGATGTGGTGATGTCGGACATGGCGGCGGCCTCGTCGGGTCACAAACAGACCGACCACCTACGCATCATGGCGCTCTGTGAAGCGGCGGCTTATTTTGCCTTTGACGTCTTGGAGCCGGGGGGCACGTTCGTGGCCAAGGTGCTGGCGGGCGGCGCGGAGGGCGATTTGCAAAAGCTGCTCAAACAGAAGTTTGAAAAGGTCGTGCATGTCAAACCGCCCGCGTCGCGTTCGGACAGTTCGGAAAAATTCGTTGTGGCCACTGGATTTAGGGGCTGATCTTGGAGCGCTGGCTGAGGATTCAAGCCGGGCCTGCGGACCTGGCCTTTGATCCTGAGGTCGGCAATATTCGCCGCTTTTCTCTGGGCGGTCATGACATCTTGCACACCGCCCATTGGGTCGGTACGCCCTCGGCGCAGGCCGCCGACAGTGTGATCGACGCCCATCTGGCGGGGGATTTTCTGGCGGCTCCCTTTGGCACCTCCGATCTTGTGCCCGGCCCACCGCATGGCTGGAGCGCCAATTCGCGCTGGCATCTGATCAGCCGCTATCAAGGCGCGGGATGTGCGGGGATGAAACTGATGTTGGATCACGACATCATGGGCGCGCGGGTGACGAAAGACATCCGGCTCTGCGAAGACCACCCCGTGCTCTATCAAACCCATGTGATCGAAGGCGGCCCGCATGAGGCAACCGCACCGGGCGGGCTGACCTTTGCTCATCACCCGATGATCCGCGTCTCTCCCGGCGATGCCATTGCCACTTCGCCCAAACGTGCCGCTCTGACGCCAGAGGCCCCTTTGGAACCGGCGCATCTCTTGGCCTATCCGGGGCGCAGCACCGATCTGACGCGCTTTCCCGCCGCAGGGGGCGGCATGGTGGACCTGACCCAGTATCCGCGCGGCAGCGGGCATGAGGATTTCGTCACTTTGGTGGAAGCTGAGGTCGGGATCGGTTGGACCGCCGTGACCCGTGCGGCACAAAATGACATTGTCGTGGTGCTCAAAGACAGCGCGGTGATGCCGGTGACGATGCTGTGGATTTCCAATGGCGGGCGCGACTATGCGCCGTGGGACGGGCGCCATGACGGGGTTTTGGGCATTGAAGATGGCTGTACGGCCGGGGCGGAGGGCCACAAAGCGGCGCTTGGTGACAATGCGATTGCCCGCGAAGGCGTGCCCACCGCGCTCGTCCTTGCTCCAGAGACCCGCCATACCCTGCGCCATGCCATCGCCGTTCTGCCGCGCCCGGAGGGGTTTGATGGCGTAAAATCGCTGACGATCCGCGAAAATCGGCTTATTTTGACCGCAATCAACGGGTCCGAGGCCGAAAGTCGGTTCGAAAGCGGTTATTTCTCTATTTGAAATATACCTTTCTGATGTAGATCAACGTGGCACAAAGCACCGCTTTATAAGCTGTCAGAAATCTCACAGGGAGCCCCCCGCCATGCGGCTGACAATCCGAACCAATCTTGCCATGCGTGTGTTGATGGCCTGTGCCGTGAACACCGGCCATATGGTGCGCCGTGCGGAGATCGCCAAAGCGGCGAATGCATCCGAGAACCATTTGGCGCAGGTGGTGCATCTTTTGGCCAATGAGGGCTATATCGACACCACGCGCGGGCGGTCGGGCGGCATCGCTTTGGCGCGCAGCCCCGACAGCATCACCATCGGCGATGTGTTTCGTCATTTCGAAGCGGGCGTACCCTTTGCCGAATGTTTCGCGGGCGATGACAATACCTGTCCGCTCAGTGCCGTCTGTCGGTTGCGCGTGGCGCTCACGGCGGCGTTAGAAGCGTTTTACGGCGTGTTGGACAGCATGACCTTGCAAGATCTGATTGCAGACAATGCCGGTCTTGAGGCGTTGTTGAACCTGCCGCAGCCGGATATGATGCTGCCGCAAGGCGGCTGTACGGTCGCGGCTCAGCTCTGAGGTCAGGCGGTAGTCTCTGATCCGGCGCGCGCGGCGCCAAAGTCAGCCATAACCTTGATCGGCCTGCACTTCAGCGCCAGTCCAGACAAGCCAGTGCCAACGCCAGTGCCAATGACATTCAGTCGCCAGCCCATGCAACGTAATCCATGCCCTCGCCGAGGGTTAAGGCGCTGAGCGGCCCATTCTTGCAAGGCTCGCAAGAGCTGTGTTCAGCACCGTGTCAAAACTTGCCGTCGCGTCGACCTCGATCACATCGGGTTCGTTGGCGGGCGGCTCCAACGTGGCGAATTGGCTGTCGATCAAGGTGGCGGGCATGAAGTGATCCGCGCGGGCGCTGACGCGGGATTTGGCGACATCGTAGGGCAGGGCGAGGTGGATAAAAACCACGCCCGGCACGCCGCGCAGCCGATCCCGATAGGCGCGTTTGAGCGCGGAGCAGGAGACCACGACACCCGCGTCTTGCGACAACTCCGCCGCGATCCGGTCCAGCCACGGCGCGCGCATTGTGTCATCCAAGGGCCGCCCCGCCGCCATCGCGGCACGGTTTTCGGGCGGGTGAAGATCGTCGCCCTCGACAAAGCGCCACTCAAGCTGCGTCGCCATGGCCTGCCCGAGCGTGGATTTGCCACAACCGCTTACCCCCATGATGACAAGGCTCTGTGCCATGGTGTTCCGCCTGTTCGCTGTTTTGTCGCTTTGTTCTATCATGTTGTTCTATCAAGGGCATGCGCCCTGACAAAGCCCCTGATGTCTGCCAGACAGCGCCCGGTCTTTGGTGTCGCCCTCACATGTTTGTGTTCTCATCCGTCACCCTATGCTGACCTGGGTCAATGTCATTGCTGTGGTTTTCTATCAGGCTACACTGATTGGAGAGGACTCACCGGTCGGGCGTGCTGTGCGCGCTGGGTTTTGGATCTGAAAAAGGGTCAAACATGTTATGACTGCCACGCCGAAAGAGGTTAAACATCAAAGTGATCAGCCGGGCGTGGATGCTGCGGCGTCCCGCGACGGTCATATCGCCGCCATTCGCGGCGGCGTTGTCGATGTCGCCTTTGACGGGGATGTGCCCCGTATCCATGATCTGCTCTATGCCGGCGATGTGGCGCTTGAGGTTGCGGCCTTAATTGGCGACGGTTTGGTGCGGGCCATGGCCTTGGCCCCCGTGCGCGGGCTTGGTCTGGGCATGGCGGTGCGCAACACCGGCGGGCCGATTACGGTGCCGGTGGGCGATGAGGTCTTGGGGCGGATGCTCGATGTGTTCGGTGCGCCAATTGACGGACGTCCCGCGCCCAAAGGTGCCGCTCTGCGCTCCATCCACCAAGCCCCGCCGAACCTCAGCGACCGGGTGTTGCAGTCCGAGACGCTTGAGACCGGGATCAAGGCGATTGATCTTTTGTCGCCGATTGAGCGCGGCGGCAAAACCGGGCTGTTTGGTGGCGCGGGGGTGGGCAAGACCGTGTTGATCACTGAGCTGATCAACAACACCGTCCAACATCACAAGGGCGTCAGCCTGTTTTGCGGCATTGGCGAACGGTCGCGCGAGGCCGAGGAATTGTACCGCGACATGGGCGAGGCCGGGGTGCGCGACAAGACCGTGATGCTGTTTGGCCAGATGAACGAGGCCCCCGGCGTGCGGTTTTTGATCGGCAACACCGCCCTGACCATGGCGGAATATTTCCGCGACGACAAAGGTCAGGATGTGCTGCTGTTGATCGACAATATTTTCCGCTTTGTTCAGGCCGGGTCCGAGGTCTCGGGGCTGATGGGGCGGATGCCCTCGCGGGTCGGCTATCAGCCGACTTTGGCGACCGAATTGGCGGCGCTGGAAGAGCGGATCACCTCGACCAACAAAGGTGCGATCACCTCGATTCAGGCGGTCTATGTCCCGGCCGATGATTTCACCGACCCGGCGGCGGCGCATATCTTTTCGCACCTCTCGGCCTCGGTCGTGTTGTCGCGCAAACGCGCCAGCGAAGGGCTGTATCCGGCGGTCGATCCGCTCGCGTCGGCCTCGGTGATGTTGACGCCCTCGGTGGTTGGCCAACGCCATTATGACATCGCCCGCGCGGTGCGCCGGACCTTGGCCGACTATGAAGAATTGCGTGACATCATCGCCATGCTGGGCCTCGAAGAACTGTCCTCGGCGGATCGGGCCACCGTGGCCCGCGCCCGTCGATTGGAGCGGTTTTTGACCCAGCCGTTTTTCACCACCGGCTCTTTCATGGGCACGACGGGCAGATCGGTGCCGATTTCGGACACGCTCGACGGCTGTGAGCATATTTTGGGCCAGAGCCAATTCGATTTGCCTGAGAGCGCCTATTACATGATCGGCGGGTTGCAGGACCTGAAGGGGGCGACATGAGCCTTGCCTCTGAGATGAGCGTCACCCTGCGCCTGCCGACCAAAACGTTGTTTAAAGGGCAAGCGACGCGGTTGATGGCGGTGGCGCAGAACGGCGGCTTTGGGATTTTGCCGAACCATATGGATATGGTCACGGCGCTGGTGCCTTCGGTTCTGACGCTGGTTCTGACGGATGGCAGCGAGGTGATTTTTGGCCTTGATGAGGGGCTTTTGGTGAAAAAGGGCCATCATGTCAGTGTCTCCACCCGGCGCGGTGTGGCGGGGGATGATCTTGTCAGTCTGCAAGACCGGGTGCAAGACAGTTTCATCCAGATGGACGAAGACGAACGCATCGCGCGCGCCGCCCTGTCGCGGCTTGAGGCCAATATGGTGCGCCGCTTTGCCGATTTGCGAAAGCCATCGTTATGAGCAACCCCCCAGATCCCAAATCGGACCGATCAGACCAGTCTGCCCGTGACATCGCACGTCATGCCCAGCGGATGAAATCGACCCGCGATCATCCCCCCCCAAGCCCGTTGCGTGGCATCAGCACCTTTGGCATGGTCGGCTGGTCGGTTGCTGTGCCCACGGTGGGCGGGGCGTTTTTGGGGATGTGGCTGGATCGGGTCGCGCCACAGACGTTTTCATGGACCATCGCTTTGATTTTGGGCGGTGTGGTGCTTGGGGCGTTCATCGCCGGGGCATGGATCAGCAAAGAAAGAGGCGAGCGATGATTTCGATAGACGCGGTGAGCGTGGATTGGATGGCTTTGCTGATCGGGCTTGCCAGTGGCGCGGTGATGAGTGCGGTGTTTTTTGCCGGCCTTGCCTATGGCATGCGGCGCGCTTTGAAAGCCACGCGCCCGGTTCCTGTCCTGATCCTGAGCGCGGTTTTGCGCATGGTGCTTTTGCTCGGCGCGGGCTGGGTCGTGGTGACCTTGGCCGGGGTTTGGGCCTTTGCCGGCTTTGCCTTGGCCTTTGTCATCTTGCGGTTTCTCGCCATCCGTTTGGACCTGTTTACCCCTGGATCAGGAGCCACATCATGACCCTGTCCCCCGACCAAACCATCTTGTTCGACCTATGGGGCATCTCGCTGAATGCCACGGTGTTTTTCACCTGGATCGTTATGTTGGTGCTGACGTTGGGCTCTATTTTGGTCACCCGAAATCTGCGCCCAGATGTGCCGCCAAATCGCTGGCGCACCATGTTGGAGGTGATCGTTCAGGGCATCGAAGGCCAGATCAAAGAGATCGCCGGACGCTCGGATCGCCCGTTGCTCTACTATGCCGGGACGTTGTTTTTATTCGTCGCCGTCTCCAACTTGCTGCTGGTCATTCCGGGGTTTGAACCGCCCACCGCGTCGCTGTCCACCACCACAGCGCTTGCGCTCTCCGTCCTGATTGCCGTGCCGCTGTTTGGCATCACCAGCCGGGGCCTTGGGGGCTATCTCAAGACCTATCTCCAACCCTCGTTCATCATGCTGCCTTTCAATATCATCTCCGAATTTTCGCGCGGCGTCTCTTTGGCCGTGCGCCTCTATGGCAACATCATGAGCGGGGCGGTGATCGCCACGATTCTGCTCGGGGTTGCTCCATTTTTCTTTCCGGTGATCATGGATGTGCTGGGCCTGCTGACCGGCATGATCCAAGCCTATATTTTTGCCATTCTGGCGACGGTTTACATCTCAAGCGCCACAGACTCTTCAAGAGCCTCTTCATCCGAATCCGCACATCCTCCCCAGACTGAAAAGGAAACATCATGACTGATCTCGGTCTCATTGCCGCCATCTCGATCTTTACAGCGGGCATCACCGTGTCGTTTGGCGCCATTGGTCCGGCGCTTGGCGAAGGGCGGGCGGCCTCCACCGCGCTTAGCGCCATTGCCCAACAACCTGACGCCGCCTCAACCCTGTCGCGCACCCTGTTCGTCAGCCTTGCGATGATTGAATCCACGGCGATTTATTGTTTCGTCGTGGCGATGATCCTGCTCTTTGCCAACCCGTTCTGGAACGCCGCCGTTGCGGCGGCGCAGACGGTTGCACCGGGTGTGGGCGGGTAAATCATGTCGATCGACTGGATCACGGTTGCGGCCCAGATCGCCAATTTTCTGGTGCTGATCTGGCTTTTGAAACGGTTTTTATATCGGCCGATTTTGGACGGCATCGACGCGCGTGAGGCCGAGATCAAGGCCCGGATGCAACAGGCCGCTGAGGCCGAAGCCGCCGCCAAAACGACGGAGGCCTCCTATCGCACCCAGATTGCGGAGCTGCAGTCGGCACAATCCGATGTCTCTGAGCGCCTGCGCCAAGAGGCCGAAATTGAACGCGACACGCTGTTGGCCGAGGCCCACGCCCGCATCGACCAAGAGCGCAAAAGCTGGCAGACGCATTTGACGGAAGAGGGGCAGAAATACAGCATCAAATTGCACCGTGCAGGGGCAGGGGCTTTGTTGTCTTTGACCCGTAAGGCACTGATGGATTTGGCAGATGACACATTGGAAGGGCGCATGGCCCATCACCTGATAGGCCAAATCAAACCGATGGTCTCTGACATCAAACAGGCCTCTGGACCCGCGACGGAGGCGGTTTTCACCAGTCATGCGACCCTGCCAGAGGCGGCGCAAACGGCCCTGAGTGCGGAGCTTCAGGCCGCTTTTCCTGGTGTGACACCGGCGTTTCGCACTGACCCGGACCAGGCGCCGGGGCTTGTCCTGCGCATGGGGGGGGCACAGGTGGCCTGGACCGTGGACAGCTATTTGGACGGGTTGGACGCGGTGATTCAGGATCACCTGTCCGCAGGGGGCGACCTCAAGGCGCAATCCAATGAAGCATGAGAGCGATGTGACTGTCCCTGATCTTGACCCAGGCCGACTTGTCAACACATTGTTGACCCTGAAAGCCCCCAAGCCGCATCTCAGCGAGATCGGCAAGGTCGCGGAGATCGCCGATGGCATTGTGATCGTCACCGGGCTGGAGCGCGCGCTCTCGGATGAGGTGTTGCTGTTTGAGGGTGGGGTGCAGGGCATCGTGTTGGACCTTGAACCGGACCGTTTGGGGGTGGTGTTGCTGGGTCCATCTGACCGGATTGCCGTGGGCGACACGGTGCTGCGCTCGCACCGGGTGGTCAGCACGGCGGTGGGGTTTGCGCTGTTGGGCCGGGTGGTCAATGCGCTTGGCGCGCCGCTTGATGGTAAAGGGCCGATCAAGGCCCAGGCCCAGCACCCGGTCGAAGCAGAAGCGCCGAAAATCCTCAACAGACAGGCGATCAAACGACCCTTGGCCACGGGGATCAAAACGATTGACGCCGCCGTGCCCGTGGGGTTGGGCCAGCGTGAGTTGATCATCGGGGATCGGCAAACCGGCAAGACCTCTTTGGCGGTGGATGCGATCCTCAACCAAAAAGACACCGATCTGATTTGCATTTACTGCGCCATCGGTCAGCGTGGCGATGCGGTGGCCAAAGTCATCGGCGCGCTCAGCAAAGGCGGTATGTTGGCGCGCACGATTGTGATGTCGGCAGGCGACGAAGACGCCGCCGGGCTGGCCTATGTCGCGCCCTATGCGGCGATGAGCATGGCCGAGTTTTTTGCCGCTCAGGGCCGGGATGTTTTGGTGGTGATGGACGATCTGACCCACCACGCGCGCTCCTATCGCGAACTCTCGCTGTTGCTGCGCCGCCCGCCGGGGCGCGAGGCCTTTCCGGGCGATATTTTCTACATCCACGCCCGGCTGTTGGAGCGTGGCGGACAATTCACCGATGACGCGGGCGGCGGCTCGATCACCGTGCTGCCCGTGGTCGAAACCCAAGCCGAAAACCTGTCCGCCTATATTCCCACCAACCTGATTTCCATCACCGATGGCCAGATTTACCTGTCACCCAGATTGGTGCGCAAAAATCAATTTCCGGCGGTGGACTTGGGCGTCTCGGTATCGCGCGTTGGCGGCAAGGCGCAAAGCCAAGCGTTCAGGTCCGTGGCGGGCAACTTGCGGGTGATGCTGTCGCAATTTGAGGAGTTGGAAGAATTTGCCCGCTTCGGCACACGGCTTGATGAGGCGACACGGGCGCGGTTGACCCGTGGGGCAGCGGTGCGCGGCGCCTTGCGACAGGCGGAGCGTGATCCGATGTCGGCGGTCGAACAGCTCACGGTTTTGGTCGCTGCGATGGAGGGGCAGTTTGACGGGCTGAGCGAGGCGGAGACGATGGCGGTGGTGTTGCGGCTGCGCGCCCGTGCCCGCGCCGATCTGGGCGATCTGGCCCAACGCATTGCCGAGAACGCGCCGATCAGTGAAGCGGATCGCGCCCGGATGGTCGAGCTGGGTCGGCACATGCGGCAGGCGGGCGGCGGGCCAGACAAAGGCACAGGCAAGGGGACAGGCAAGGGACGCTCAGGATGACCCAGTCGCTTGAACGCCTGACCCGGCGCACCGAGAGCATGAACAGCATTCGCGGCATCGTGCATACGATGAAAACCCTTTCGGTCATCAACGCCGCGCCTTATGATCATGCTGCCCGCGCCATCGAGGCCTATCATGACACGGTTCTGACCGGATTTCAGGCGTTTTTGCATCACTATCCATTGGATGCGAGGGACACGCCGGTTGTGCGGCGGGTGCTGATTGTCTTTGGTTCAGATCACGGATTATGCGGCAATTACAACGAGGCGCTGGCTGCCCATGTCGCCCAAGCCGTGCAAGATTGGCCGGAGGGGCCGCTCACTCTGCTTTGCGTTGGCGCGCAGATGGAAGATGCGCTGACCGATCAGGGCATGACCCCGAAAGAGACGCTGTTTCCGCCCGCCTCGGTGGACGGGATCGGACGGTTGTCCAATCTCTTGACCCAGCGCCTTGACGACATCCGCCATGCGGCCCATCCGGGCGACATCTCTGTGTCTCTGGCCTATTTTACCCGAGACGGCGGGGCGGGGCAGGTGCCAGACATCAAGTCGCTTTTGCCGCTCGACTCTGAGCTTTTGCGCGTTCTGTCCGCCACGCCTTGGGTCTCGCGCACGCTACCGTCCTTTACAATGGCGGCCGAGGATATGTTGATGGCGCTGATCCGTGAACATCTGTTCGCCAGCATGTTTCGCGCCGCCGCCGAAGCGCTGGTCACCGAAAACGCCGCACGGATGTCGCTGATGCAGCAGGCGGAACAGTCGATCGACGACCGTCTGGAGGGGTTGACCGGGCAAATGCGCGCGGTGCGCCAAGATGACATCACCACGGAATTGCTGGATGTGATTGTCGGCTTTGAGGCGCTTAAAAAGGGCAAAAGGCGCAAAAAAACCAAGGCTGATTGACGTTCATAGGCCGCGAGTCCGACCCGCTGCGGGGCTTTGCGACCTGTTATGTGGTTCGGGCCGCCGAAGGGCCAATGAGGAACCACTGCCCCGTTTGCTATGAAGAGACGTAGCTTTGTTTATTTCGCGGTTGTTTCGATTGCCGCAGCCTTGAAAGCCCGGCGTCTTGCAAAAAGCGACCGACGAGGAACCAATCGACAAGACCCCAAAAAACTGCAATCAGAATCAATTCCGGTGCAAAGCGCGAAGTCGCCGAAGCCATGGTTAAAAGAACCGTATCCAAAACTCCAAAGCCGACGGCCCACATCATTGCCCGGTGAAAAGAACGTGCAAGAATGCCGGAAAGCAGCCCACCGACGCCCCCGAATCTTAGGGACATGCCCAAGAACATCGCCAAACCGTTCATTTCTTTCCTACCTTCTTCCGTAAGTGTCCAAGTTCTTCCGCAAGTTTAACCGTATCGGGCACCGCGAAGAATCCCACAATCCCGCGACATCTTTCATCACGATGCTCTGCATTTCTCTATCGTTCTGGAACATCCATCATGCCCTGTCAGAAGGCTTGTGAGAACGTGTTCCGCAATCCAGCCTTGATCTGCTCAACCGCGAAGGAGCAGACGAATGAGGAAAGCCGTGTCATCTGGGCGCAGATCATCGGGACGAACGGCTGTTGCCGCTCCCTATGCTCCTCGGTCAACCAGAAAAGGTTACGCGTCCTCACCCCCATCAGTCCGGGAGCTTGGATCACGTAGAGCGTGCAGTTCTCAAGCAAATCAATGAGGCTTGATCCTATCAAGAATTTGAAAAATTTGAGTTTATCGGTATATGATCACAATCTGCAAATGCAAGCTGCGGCACAGTCAAAAAATAGGACGATATAAGGCAATGTTGACATCCAGAAAAGTGGAGCGCCCGTCGCTCCCGATCTTCGTTATGTGCCCATCTTTCGATGAAAACAGTGGCGGTATAATCGTCCTTCACGTGCTCGTGGATCGGATGAGAATGCTTGGTGTCGAGGCATATGCTGTCCCGTATATAAAAGACTATTCTGACGTCCGATCACGCTGGCTTCGCGCAATAAAAACCTGGAATGGCCTCCGGAAGCACAGGAATTTTAAATCGCACCCAAGTATGGACGTTCCTGTTGCCTCAGGTGAGTGCGTCGGCGACGGCATTATTGTATATCCCGAGACAGTATCTGGAAACCCACTAGGTGCTAGGCGGGTCGTGCGCTGGCTTCTCAACCGTCCTGGTTTCTTTGGGGTTGATGCGCGGATCGGGGCAGATGATGAGATTTTTTTTTATCAAGAAACTTTCGCGCAGGGCATTGAAGGAATTTCCCCAAGCAGATTGTTGCAGGTACGCTGGCTCCGCGATGACATATACCGTGACTTAGGGCGCGAGAGATCGGGATCGTGTCGCATGATCCGCAAAGGAACCGCAACGGCCGCGCAAATCCCCACTCCCGACGACGCAATTCCACTGGACGGAAAAAGCCACGCTGAGATAGCCGAGATTTTCAACACGACTGAAGTATTCTATTGTCACGACCTTTATACAATGTATGCTTATTATGCAGTGCTTTGTGGCTGCATACCGGTTGTTGTTCCTCAACCTGGATTGAGTTCAGAGGATTGGCACGCAGGGTTCGAGCTAAAAAACGGCGTGGCATATGGCGAAGAAGAAATGGACTGGGCGCGTTCCACACGCAAGCAACTGATCGCGGACATGCGCCAAGCGAAGGAGCGAGAGTTAGAAAATGTAATGCATTTTTTGGCAATTCTGAAGGAGCGTTTTGGGTAAAGAGTTGACTGGGTCAGACACCATCAGGGAGAGGCATTAGGTGCGTGACATTGCTATTTATGGATGCGGTGGCTTTGGGCGTGAGGTATTGCAGATACTGCATGCACTCAATGCGCAGGAGCCACAGTGGAACTGCTTGGGTTTTGTCGTTGATCCCGGCTTCGCTCGTCCAGAATCCGTGCACGGATTACCAGTGGTGGACGACATATCGTCACTTGAACGAGGAGCGCGCGCAAACATTGCAATTGCTATCGGCGCGCCGTCAGTGAGAAGGCGTGTCGCTGAGAAGCTGGGGGCGCTCGGTCACGTTTTCCCGACACTGGTGCACCCGCGCGCGTGGATCGGGGCAAAAGTATCTCTCAGCGAGGGAGTTCTGGTTTGTGCCAATGCATGTCTGACGACGGATATCATCGTGTCTCCACATGTGCACTTAAACCTGAGCGTAACCGTGGGTCACGATGCGGAGTTGGGTGCCTATTCGACAGTTAGTCCCGGAGCGAATATTTCTGGTTACGTCACATTGGGAGAAGGCGTCGACATTGGGACAGGTGCGACTGTCATACAGGGTATCTCAATCGGCGACGGAGCTGTGATCGGGGCCGGCGCTGCGGTGGTTCGCTCTATACCGCCTCACTGTACAGCCGTTGGTGTGCCTGCAAAAATAATCAAGACCGGTCAGGACACATCATAGCAAGCGCGCAATTTCGTCCTCCAGTTCACCATCTGTGAGTGCGGCGACGTCCGGATGGGTCGGTATGTTGACGAGATGCGCGTAAAGCGCTTTTGTTTTCGGTGATTCTGCGAGGGGTTTGTAGTATTTTGCAAAGGTAAGCCGCCGCGTCTCCATCACTCGTTCAAGCGGAATTTCGTTGGGTCCTATGTATCCCCAACTCATAGCAGGTGCTGTCACTCCAAATGGACGAATGGGCGAGAAACCGAGGCCACTAGCAATTCGGTGGACGCGCGCTGATTGTTCCAGATACAATGGTTCCCATTCCGGCGCTTTTTCCAGCCGTTCGATCAAGAATGCGCATGCTATGTCAGAGAGCTTGCCATTGTTTAGCCAACTTGCCGCGTCTCGCGGCACAGGACCGTAATTGAGCAGGCTGTAAAGTTCCCCAGATGCTTCTGACGGCGTAAGCGCTAAGCCACCCTCGCCCATACCATATGGCTTGGTGTGGTGAAGACTGAGTGCTTGCCACGGCCAGTCAGGCATTGAGCGGCTGATGCCCGCCGCGTTATCGATTAGAAGAAACTTCCCAGTTTCTTGTGAAAAGGCTGTATATTCGGAGAAATCTTGGAAAAGCCCGAATGGATTGACAACAATAATACCATCGAAGCTATCGCTCGGCAGCTCCCTCACGCGGTCGAGGTCCAAAAGCCCTTGCTCGGTGCAATCCAACAGCGTCATATCCGCGAAAAACCCGCGCCCTAGGTTTTGAAAGCTAAATGCAGACCCCACCCATTTGAGTTTACGATCCTCACGCGACGCCAAAACGCGAGCCATTGCCTCCAATGCAATTCCTGCGTTGGCGCATGGAGTTATGGAGCAGGCGCTTGTCAAGCCAAAATGAGCTGAGTAATCATTTGCGAGCTTTTCATACAATGGTCCACGGTTAGCCCATGTGTTTTGTGCAGCACAAATTTCAAGAAGACTCGAGATGCGCGCCATGTCCGGAAATTTTTGATTAACAAATTTAATTTCTTTGTTTGTTTTCATTGCAGAATTTCCGCTCACGTCTCACACTTCCTATAGATCGGCGCTGGTAACAACACCATGTCCTTCAACCTGACCGCCCCCCCCCACAGATGTTGCTCAAGTTCTGATAGCGTCACATCCATGTTGGTTCTCTACGTCAAAATGCACTTTTCGGGGAGAGAGGGTCGGTTGGTCCTGTGGCACCTGGACCACTCACGTCGATACGTCGCCTCTTTGCGAAAAATCGTATATTTATCAGCGCGTAGCGCGCCTTTGGTGTGATGTTACCGCCTGCCGATGTCGTCGGCAACCACGAACACCCGTTACACCTATAGATTGTCGATCAACCATGACAGATTCCGTCGTGGTGTCGTCTCGGTGTGTGGTGAATGCTGGTTTGAGTATGGAAGCAAGACGACGTAATATCAATATGTTAGGAGGAAACGACCACGAAGACGCACTTGCTGCGAAGTATCGGAAGTTCGACGACCTAGGAAACCGCACATGCGACTCTCTCTCATGTGAGCAGATACAGGGGGTGTTGAAATCAATCTGCGCAGGTCGGTAGGAAGTCATTGGTCCTGATGGAAAACGTGTAAATTTCGACAAAGGAGAAAAATGACAGAAACGGTAAGAGACAAAATCAATGAGGTGCCCTCCCAGACACCTGCCTCGTCCATTCTCTGTTGTTTGATTTCATAGTCAACGGGTGACAGCATACCGTTGTTTGTGTGCTTGCGTTTCGGGGGGTCGAACATCCCGATGTCGTCAAACACCTCTTGTCGGGCTGCGTCGCGAGTCTGGTAGGTTTCCACCGGAGGCGCTCCCGTTTCAGGAGTTGAAAGATGCTTTCTACCACCGCGTTATCGTGTTCTGCTACCGCGTTATCGTGACAATTCCCACGTCGGCTCATGCCAGATTCCAGATTGTGCTGGCTGAGAAATATCTGCCACTCGCGGCTGGTGAATTGCGAGCCTTGGACGCCCTTCTCAGTGTCAAGCCGCAATCTGAGCCTGATTTATCTGTTTGTGGCGGCGAGCGATGAGGTCGAAGACGTTACGTGTAATGTAACGTTTCAGGCCTCGAATAGGGGCTTATCCTGTCTTGTCGCTATCTGACGCCCGCCATGTCACCGCTTCGCTGTGCATCTTTGGCGGCTGGCATGTTGCACAGTGTCGAGACGGCATTGGCTGAAGTGTATGAGAATGCCCCGATTGTTTCCCAAATCGTGCGCTTCCTCGAAGCGGCGGGCACTGGCCTTAACGAATTGGGCGCGGGGTTCCGTGGCAATGGGCGCTTACTCCTGTTGCCGCTCTCATGGCCCAAGAGGCATCGGAGAAGCTGGGCGGCGGTGTGACGCTGGACGTTATGCGACCATTGCAAACCTTTGATTCTGGTGGCCGAGCGCGGGCTACGGGGCAGATTGTTGAGGCAATGGCGAAAGAGGCGGGGGTTGATTTGGATAAGGCCGCTCAAATCGTGAATTTTGCGCCAGAGCGTGGCGGCAGGTAAATTGTAGAGGTGGCGGCGGTTATGTTCAGCTTCCCGCCTTCGCGCTCTTTGTCGAAAGCGCACTGACCCCTCGCTGTAATGGCGGGGGGTTATTTTATTGTGCGACCCGTTTCTTCATTTCTTCGAGGTCCTTTGAAATCTCTTCAATGGTGCGAGTCGGAGACTTATCCGCCACCACCGTATTTGAATTTGAGGAGTGGCTTTGTTCAATGCTCGTGCTGGGCGCACTGCTACCAGTTATTGAATCGCGAATTTCTTCTAGAAGAAAAATCACCTTGCTAAATGAGAAGAACAAGACGCCAGAAATTGCTAGCGAAACCGAAAGGCCTAGCGCTAACATAAATGATGTCGGTTCGGCGATAGCTATAATTATGAATATGCCAGCTAGCCCCCAGCAGACATAGGCAATGAAATTTAGTATCTTCATAGATTGCTCTCAATAGTTTCTAGACTGGCGTGACGACGATATACAATTCGCTGAGTGATGGATTGTTCCTAATTTCTCTGTCAAGGATTTGGCCAATTGTGGCATCTTCCCCAGCGCGTATGCAGTAATTCATATCTGCAACAAGGGTTCGGGCAGATGAATCTTCAAAGAATTGGACAGTATAATCTCTGTCACGTCCTTCACTCATATTCATTCCTCCAATTGCTTTAAAGTGCAGTCAGAGTAGGTCGAAACGGGCTTTCAGGCAACAAATGCGATCTGTTCCCCCGGTGTTCCCCCAGAGCAAAAGGCAAAGAAAAAGGGCCTAGCTGATTTACAGCTAAGCCCTTGAAATCTTTGGCTCCGGCGGTAGGGATCGAACCTACGACCAATTGATTAACAGTCAACTGCTCTACCGCTGAGCTACGCCGGAACATGTGGCGCTGTATAGCTATGTGGTTTGGGCCGTGCAAGGGGGTTTTATGACAAAACTTGGATTTTTGTGCCGCTTTCTTTCAAAGCACTGAAAAGGTCGCGGATTCAGCGAGTTCTGGCGTAGCAGAAACCCGGTTTTTTTGGCTTAGATCAATGAGATGAGCCAAGGTGTTGCGGGCGGCCATGGGCAGGTGGGAGGCTGGCAGATCGGTGTAGACCGCGCGGGTGAGGGTGAGGAGATCCATTGGTTTCTCGGCCAAAACCCGCAGGATTTGCGCTTCGCGCGCGGCACGGTGGTGCAGCAGGAACCTGATCCGTTCACCTGGGGTTTTGACCGGCGCGCCGTGACCGGGGTAGAGACGGGCCGGGGCCTGGTCCATCACCAAGGCACAGCTGTCGCGAAACGCCGCCGCATCGCCATCGGGCGGGGAAATCAGCGACGAGGACCAGCCCATGATCAAATCGCCGGAAAAGACCGTATCGCCAAAGCCAAAACACAGGTGGTTGCCCATATGTCCGGGGGTGTGCAGCGCTTTGATCGTGCCCGCCGGGGTGTCCAGTACGGTGCCATGAGGGACGGTTTCGTCGGGAACAAAGCCGTGATCCAAACCTTCGCCCCCGGCCAAAAGCCCATCGTTTGCCAGCGCGTCCATATGCGCGGCGCGCCCCGCCTGAGCATCGCCAAAGGCAAGAATCGGTGCCCCGGTTTCCTGCGCCAAAGCGCGCGCGCCGGCACTGTGATCGGCATGCGCGTGGGTGACGAGGATATGGGTGAGGCGGGTGCCATGGGGCAGGGCGTTTAAAATTGCAGCGTGGTGGCTGGCGTCATCCGGGCCGGGGTCGATCAAAACGCGGGCGTTTCCGGTGCCCAGCACATAGGTATTTGTACCCCAATAGGTCATTGGCGAGGGGTTCGGTGCCAGAATACGGATCACGGCGTCGTCAAGCTGGGTCAGGGTGTCTGGGCGCGGGTCCACTTGATTTCTCTTTCCATTGATGCGGCAGCAAGGCTACCAATAGCGCATGTTTTTTACTTGGCTCAAAAAATATATGCCACGCGGGCTGTATGGGCGCGCCGCCCTGATCCTTTTGGTGCCCGTCGTGGTGATCCAACTTGTGGTCATGGTTACCTTTTCGCAACGCTATTTTGAAGACATCACCCGCCAATTGATGCGCGGGGTGGTGGCCGAGCTGAACCTCTATGTGGCGGCGGTGGAGGGGATCCCCGAGGATCAAATCGCGCCAGCCCTGGCCGAACTTGATGCGCGGTTGGAATTTGCCTCTGGCTTTGGCACTCTTGAACCGGTCGCCGATGCGCGCCCTTGGTATGACGTCTCATCAAGGGTCATCGCGGCGGTTTTGCGCGCAGGCATTGAGGGGGTTGAAGGGGTGGATGTGTTGACCCAGCCCGCGGTGGTGCATCTGTCGATCCTGACCGATGCGGGCCGTTTGGATGTGCGTTTGCCGCGTCGTCGCGCGTCGGCCGCAAATCCGCATCAATTGATGGTCTGGACGCTGTTCACCGGCGTGGTGATGACATTGATCGCGGCGGTGTTCCTGCGCAATCAATTGCGGCCGATCCGACAATTGGCGCGCGCTGCCGAAAGCTTTGGTCGCGGTGAAATCCGGCCTTATCGGCTGGCGGGCGCGGTCGAAGTCCGCTCGGCCGGGGCGGCGTTTTTGAATATGCGGGCGCGCATTGAGCGTCAGATCGAACAGCGCACATTGATGTTGTCCGGTGTATCGCATGATCTGCGCACGCCTTTGACGCGCATTCGTCTGGGGCTAGCCATGCTCGATGTGCCACCCGAGGACACCAAAGACATCACCGCCATGCAGTCCGATCTGGATGAGATGGAGCGGTTGATTGATGCCTTTTTGGCCTTTGCCCGGTCGGACACGCTGGAAGAGCCGGTGCGGCTTGATCTCTGTGCGCTGGTGGTGGCGGCCAAAGCCAAGGCCGACCGTGCCGGGGGGCAGGTCAGCCTTGGTGAGATGCCGGATCATGACGTTTGGCTTATGGCCCGGCCCGAGGCCCTGGCCCGCGCGCTTGACAATCTGGTCTCAAATGCTCTGCGCTATGGCAACCGAACCCAACTGAGCCTGCGCCTGTTTGAGCGTGCCGTGGTCCTGTCGGTTGAAGACGACGGGCCGGGGATCGAGGCCTCTGCCCGCGAGCGCGCCTTGCAACCCTTTGTGCGCCTGGACGCCGCGCGCAATCAAAACCGCGGCTCGGGCGTCGGGCTTGGCCTTGCCATCGCGCTTGATGTGGCGCGCCGTCATGGTGGCACACTCCGGCTTGGGGTCAGCGAGACGCTTGGAGGACTCAAGGCCGATTTGGTTTTGGCACGTTGATCTGGTACATCACCGCACCAAAGGCGGGAGAGGGCGTTAAAAATGCCCAATCTTCCATCACATCATTGATTTTATTGAGTTTTGGTAGGCCCGGCAGGACTTGAACCCGCAACCAAAGCGTTATGAGCGCTCTGCTCTAACCAATTGAGCTACAGGCCCCTACCAATGCTGTGACTATTGCGGACGCGCGCCGGGGTCAAGAGTGGCTGTGATAGAGCGCTCTTTTGCAAGCTCGCGCTTTTCTTTATCGGCCATCTGCGTTAAAGCGCGGAGCAAATGATGCCAGTTTGGGGACCAGAGATCATGAGCGACGGCAAAAACGGCCTGACATATGCGGATGCGGGTGTGGATATTGATGCGGGCAATGCGCTTGTGGAGCGGATCAAACCGGCGGCGAAAAAGACCGCGCGTCCGGGGGTGATGTCCGGGCTGGGTGGCTTTGGTGCGCTGTTTGATCTGAAGGCCGCCGGCTATGATGATCCGATCTTGGTCGCCGCCACCGATGGCGTTGGCACCAAATTGCGCATCGCGATCGACACCGATCACGTCTCGACCGTTGGCATCGACTTGGTCGCCATGTGCGTCAATGATCTGGTTTGTCAGGGTGCTGAGCCACTGTTTTTCCTGGATTATTTTGCGACGGGCAAACTCAAACTCGACAATGCCACGGCCGTGATCGAAGGTATTGCCAAGGGGTGTGAACTCTCCGGCTGTGCGCTCATCGGTGGCGAAACCGCCGAAATGCCGGGCATGTATGAAGACGGCGATTTCGACCTTGCGGGCTTTGCTGTGGGCGCGATGGAGCGTGGCTCTGACCTGCCTGCGGGGGTTCAGGCCGGTGATGTTTTGCTGGGGCTTGCCTCCAACGGCGTGCATTCCAATGGCTATTCCTTGGTGCGCAAAACCGTTGAAGTCGCGGGCTTTCGGTGGTCCGACATTGCGCCGTTCTCGGATGAGACCTTGGGCGATGAGTTGCTCAAACCGACCCGGCTTTATGTCAAACCGGTGCTCAAAGCGATCCGTGCGGGCGGCGTTCATGCGCTGGCGCATATCACGGGCGGCGGTTTGACCGAAAATCTGCCGCGCGTTCTGCCCGAAGGCTATGGCGCTGACATCAACCTCAACGCCTGGACCTTGAGCCCGGTGTTTGCTTGGCTGACCGAAACTGCGGGCCTGTCGCAGCACGAATTGCTCAAAACCTTCAACGCCGGGATCGGCATGGTCGCCGTTGTGGCCGCAGATCAGGCGGAAGCTCTGAGCGCATTGCTCGAGGCCGAGGGCGAAACGGTCTACCGCCTTGGCGAAATCACCGTGGGCGGTGGCGTGACCTATGAGGGCGAGCTTAAGTGAGCGGGACACATAAAAAGGTCGCCATCCTGATTTCGGGGGGCGGCTCCAATATGGTGTCGCTGGCAAATTCCATGGTGGGCGATCATCCGGCGCGCCCCTGTTTGGTGCTCTCGAATGTGCCGGGTGCGGGCGGTCTGAACAAGGCCTCCGACATGGGCATTGCCACGGCTGTTGTCGATCATAAAGACTTTAAGGGGGATCGGGAAGCCTTTGAAGAGGCGTTGATTTCTGCGATTGATGCTCATGCGCCAGATATCATCGCACTGGCCGGGTTCATGCGCATTCTGACGCCGCGCTTCATCACGCATTATGCGGGCAGGATGCTCAATATTCACCCCTCGCTTTTGCCGAAATACAAAGGCCTTCATACCCATCAACGCGCCATTGAGGCCGGGGATTCCGAGGCGGGATGCTCGGTCCACGAAGTCACCGCCGAGTTGGATGGTGGGCCGATTTTGGGGCAGGCGCGGGTACCAATTTTGCCCGATGACACTGCAGACACCCTTGCGGCCCGTGTGCTTCCACGCGAACATGCGCTGTATCCTGCCGTCCTCAGACGCTTTGTCGTGGGGGACATCACCCGTGTCGATCTGTAACCGCTGTTCCCCGCGTTTCGGGCAAAGCACTTTCATTTCGCCCGCAAACCCCGTATCACGGTCCAATCGGCGGGATGACCCCGCGCCGCTCAAAAAAGAAGTCTAGATGATCACACTCACAACGACCGAGGGCCTTCAGGCCTTCTGCGACCGCGCCAAAAAGCAAGCCTATGTCACGGTCGATACCGAATTCCTGCGCGAACGGACCTATTATTCCAAGCTCTGCCTCGTTCAGCTCGCCATTCCGGGCGATGCCGAAGAAGATGCGGTTTTGTTAGATCCGTTGGTCAAGGGCCTCGATCTTGCGCCCCTCTATGATCTGTTTCGCGACACCAGCGTCGTCAAAGTGTTTCATGCGGCGCGTCAGGATCTTGAGATTTTCTTCATCCAAGGCGGCGTGATCCCCGATCCGCTGTTCGACACCCAGGTCGCGGCCATGGTCTGTGGCTTTGGCGAACAGGTCGGCTACGAGACCTTGGTGCGCAAAATTGCCAAGGAAAATTTGGACAAGACCTCGCGCTTCACCGATTGGTCGCGCCGTCCTTTGACCACGGCACAGGAAAATTATGCGCTGGCGGATGTGACCCATTTGCGGGTGATTTACGAATTCCTGCGCGATGAGATCAAACGCGAAGGCCGGGAAAAATGGGTGGCCGAGGAGCTGGAAATCCTCACCTCGCCCGCGACCTATGTGGTGCAGCCGGAGGAGGCGTGGAAACGCGTCAAGACCCGCACCAGCTCGGGCAAATTCTTGGCCGCCGTCAAAGAGCTTGCCGCCTTTCGCGAGATTTATTCGCAAAGCCGCGACATCCCGCGCAACCGCGTTTATAAAGACGATGCGTTGTTGGAATTGGCCTCGACCAAGCCGACCTCGCTGCAAGACCTGTCGCGCTCGCGGCTTTTGCTGCGCGAAGCGCGCAAAGGTGAGATCGCCGATGGTATTTTGCAAGCTATTGAAAAGGCGTCAAAATACACCGCCGCCGAGATGCCCAAACTGGACCTGAGTAATGATAAGTTACAGGTCAATCCGGCTTTGGCCGACATGTTACGGGTGCTGCTCAAGGCGAAATCCGACACCTATAATGTCGCCGCGAAAATGATCGCTTCGGCCTCTGATCTGGATATGATTGCCGCTGGAAAACGCGATTTTCCGGCACTCAAAGGCTGGCGGGCCGAGGTGTTTGGCGTCGATGCGCTGCGCCTGTGCAAGGGCGAGATCGGCCTTGCCGTCAAAGGTCAGCGCGTGGATGTGATCGAACTGTAAGGGATCGGGCGGGGCCGCATCGCGCGGCTCAGCCCGTTCTTTTAGCTCAAGGTCATCACAAAGCGTGGGCCTCTCGGGGCCAAAGGTTCAAACCCGCAGGCCAAATAGGCCGCTTGCGCCGGTTTGTTTTCGACATGGGTGCCAACCGTCAGTTGCACACAGTCCAGATTGCGCGCGGTTTCTCGCGCCGCCTCGATCAAGGCGCGACCAATGCCCATGCCGCGCTGATCCGCGTCGACATAGAGGTGGTGCAAATCCATGGTCCGCAGGCCAAATTGCAACTGAAGCCCACCGACAAGCGCGGCATAGCCCACGGTTTTACCGTGACTCTCCGCCACCAAAATACGCGCCCAAGGCGAGGGGGCATAGATCAGGTCAATCAACGAGGCCTCATCAAGGCTCATGCGGTCACCATGATGGCGGGTCAAGGCATCGATCATCTGCAAGACGCGCGCACAATCGGTCCGTTCCATCGGGCGGATGGACAAGGGCACATGCGTCAGATGCGAGGTCTTGGCGGGGTGGGGTTTGGTCATCACTTGGGTCTCCTGATTACGCGCCACAGGACACCAAGAAAATTAAAGCCGCCCTATGGCGGCCGTGAAATTTACATGACAAATGGCCGCATCCTATG
Organism: Celeribacter baekdonensis B30; assembly: GCF_000299875.1. GTDB lineage: Bacteria > Pseudomonadota > Alphaproteobacteria > Rhodobacterales > Rhodobacteraceae > Celeribacter > Celeribacter baekdonensis_A. The sequence continues at coordinate 91,185 of NZ_AMRK01000003.1, read as the reverse complement.
TGGAGCAGCGATAATACGAAGTCATGGCGAACAGATGTGTCATGGAGGGGATTGTGCGAGAGGCGGTGCGGCCTGTCAATCTGAAAACGTGGCATAGGAGACTCGGGGGGCCAAAAGAGGGGCGCTGTGAAAGGAGCGCTTCAATGCGTCGAAATGGATCGAACATCAAGGCCAATCGCGTGAAAACCCCACCTCAAATCATTCATCGAGGCGGGGTCAGTCAATTTTGGGATGCGGATTTCGGCCATTAGCCGTCGTAATCGACTTCCTCGGTCAATTTCAAAGCCTCGCCGCGCGCATTGGCGATGTCAATCAGGCCAAGGTTGTCGGGCGTCAATTCCCCCCAGCTTGCGACCAGGGCTGAGGGTTCTGTGCCGGGCACAACCGGGTATTCAGAATTGGCCTCCGCATAGATTTCCTGCGCATCTTTGGAGGTCAAAAACTCAATGAATTGAGTGGCCTCGGCGATGTTCTTTGATGCTTTGGTGAGCGCCACACCGGAGATATTCACATGGGTGCCGCCGCCTTCGACGTCAAACACCGGAAAATCAAGGCGCACCGAGTCAGCCCAGACCTTTTGCTCCGGGTCAGCCAACATTGCGCCCATGTAATAGGTGTTGCCCAGGGAAATGTCGCATTCCCCGGCCCAAATCGCCTTGACCTGTGCGCGGTCATTGCCCTGGGGTTTGCGGGCTAGGTTGTCTTTAAGCCCTTGAAGCCATTGCTTTGTTTCCTCTTCACCATGGTGGGCGAGATAGGCGGAGGTGAGGCCGATCATATAGGTGTGCATTCCCGAACGGGTGCAAATCCGGCCTTTCCATTTCGGGTCCGCGAGGTCTTCGTAGGTGGTCACTTCGCCGGGGGCCACGCGTTCTTTCGAGGCATAGACAATTCGCGCCCGCGTGGTCACGCCCCACCAATTGCCCTCGGGGTCATGGTATGTGGCGGGGATATTTTGTGCCAGTGTCTCGGTCATCAAAGGTTGAGTGACACCCGCATCCACAGCTTCGGAAATCCGTGCAATATCAACGGTTAAGATCACATCGGCGGGGGAGCGATCGCCCTCTGCCTTGAGCCGTTCGACCAAGCCTTTTTCGAGGAAGGCGACGTTGACCTTGATGCCTGTCTCCTCGGTGAAGGCCTCGGTCAGCGGCGCGATCAATTCGGGCTGACGGTAGGAATAGACGTTCACATCGGCGCTTGCTGCCGTGGCGGTGAGTGTCAGGGCAGCGGTCAGGGCGAAGTTGGGTTTAAAAGGCATCAGAATCTCCAAGGCTTCATGTGTGGCTTTTAAACCCGACAAAAACCATCAGGTCAATAGGTGATAAATTTACTCGGAAAATGTAGCCGAGTGATTTCGATCTATCTGGCGGTTTTCTCGGCCGCTTTCACCGCGTCCCAAAGCGCATCCATTTCCTCCAGATCGCTGTCTTGGGGCGTCTTGCCTTTTGCCGCAAGTCCGTCCTCTATAGCATTGAACCGACGGGTGAATTTTGCATTGCAACTGCGCAGGGATTCCTCGGCATCGACGCCCAAATGGCGGCCCAGATTGACCATAACGAACAATAAATCCCCGAATTCCTCGGCCACATCCGCTTGGGTTTTGCTCTCACGCGCTTCGACCAATTCTGCCGCTTCCTCACGGATTTTGTCGATCACATGCGACACATCCGGCCAGTCAAACCCAACGCGGGCCGCGCGTTTTTGCAATTTTTGCGCCCGCATCAAGGCGGGCAATCCCATCGCCACCCCGTCCAGAACCCGCGTTTCGCCGCGCCGCTTACGCTCGGCGGCTTTTTCGCGCTCCCAATCAAGGGTTTGCTGTTCCGGGCTCTTTTGATTGCTCTCATCGCCAAAGACATGCGGATGGCGCGAAATCATCTTGTCCGAGATCGCCTTTGCCACATCGTGAAAGTCAAAAAGCCCTTTGTCCGCCGCGATTTGCGCCTGAAACACCGATTGAAACAGCAAATCCCCCAGCTCGGATTTCAAATCCGCCATGTCGCCGCGCGTGATCGCGTCGTCGACCTCATAGGCTTCTTCGATTGTGTAGGGTGAAATCGTCGCGAAATCCTGTTCAATGTCCCAAGGGCAACCGCCCTTCGGATCACGCAGGCGCTTCATGATTTCCAAAAGCTGTTCGATGCCCTCGGGCACGCTGTGGATCGGGTCGGGAATGGGGTGCTGTGTCATGGTGCCAAGGTGCCGCGCCAAAAGGGGCTTTGCAAGGCCAAAGCCGCTGGCTATAAGGTCTCCATGACCAACATTTGCACCATCATTATTTGCTGCATTATCTGCTAACGAAAGTTACGCGGGGTCGGTCTCTTTTCTCTCAAAAAGTAAGCTGATAAGCCCGCGGGGATGGCCCTGAGGAGCGCTTATGACCGTGATCAAGCTGACCAACACGAAAACCCGCAAAAAAGAGGTTTTCACCCCGATTGATGCCGACAATGTGCGGATGTATGTCTGTGGGCCGACGGTCTATGATCGCGCCCATATTGGCAATGCGCGGCCTGTGATCGTGTTCGATGTGCTCTATCGTCTGCTGCGGCATGTCTACGGCGCGGATCACGTCACCTATGTGCGCAATTTCACCGATGTGGATGACAAGATCAACGCCCGTGCCGAGGCGAGCGGGCGGAGCATTCGCGAGATCACCGATGAAACGACGCAGTGGTATCTCGATGATATGCGCGCAGTTGGGGCACTGGACCCGAACGAGATGCCGCGCGCGACCGAGTATATCCCGCAGATGATCGCGATGATCGAGACGTTGATCGCAAAGGGCCACGCCTATTCGGACGGGGCGGGGCATGTGCTGTTCTCGGTGAACTCCTATGAGAAATACGGCGCTTTGTCGGGCCGGTCTGTCGATGACATGATTGCCGGTGCGCGTGTCGAAGTGGCGGATAACAAACGCGATCCGATGGATTTCGTGCTGTGGAAACCGTCTTCAGACGATCAACCGGGGTGGGATAGCCCGTGGGGGTATGGCCGCCCCGGCTGGCACATCGAATGCTCGGCCATGTCCTATGAGCTTTTGGGCGAGAGTTTTGACATCCACGGCGGCGGCAACGATTTGATGTTCCCGCACCACGAAAACGAGATCGCCCAAAGTTGCTGCGCCCATGGTCATGATCATGACGGCGGGGGCTTTGCCAACTATTGGCTGCACAACGAAATGTTGCAGGTTGAGGGCAAGAAAATGTCCAAGTCTCTGGGCAATTTCTTTACCGTGCGGGACCTGTTGGACGGTCACGACGGAATGGCGAGCGTTCCGGGCGAAGTGATCCGCTTTGTGTTCCTGAGCACGCATTACCGCAAGCCGATGGACTGGACGGCGGAGAAGGCGGAGCAGGCGAAGAAGACTTTGTGGAAATGGCGTTCGTTCTCGAATGGGGTAGTTGCTAGTAAGCCATCGCCTGAAATAGTAAAGGCACTTGCTGATGATCTGAACACACATGACGCGCTTTCCGAGCTTCATAGGCTCGCAAGCAATTTGGATGCCTTCGAAAATGGTGCCGATATGCCACCATTTGATGTTGATGCAGCTTATAGTGAATTCGTTGCCTCGGCGAACCTTCTTGGACTGCTTACGCCGGAACTTGGACGTTGGGCAGAAGAAGCAGTTGATCTTTCAGTTTTCTCAATGTTGCTAGAGGCCTACAGATCTCGTGCAAAAGAAACTAAGGATTTCTCTGAAGTCGATTCTCTTAAATCATCTCTGCTTGCAGCGGGCGTTGAGGTGCGTATGACCAAGGATGGAGTGGAACTTGACGCGGGTCCCAACTTCGATGCTTCAAAGCTTGAGGGGGTCGGCATCCCGCCAGTATTCGACACTTGGAAACAGGGGGGGCTGCTGTGAGTACAACCAAAGACCGCCTCTACCTCTACGACACAACCCTCAGAGACGGCCAACAGACCCAAGGCGTGCAATTTTCCACGCCGGAAAAGCACATGATCGCGGAGGCGCTCGATCATCTGGGCGTCGATTATATCGAGGGCGGCTGGCCCGGTGCCAACCCGACCGACAGCGAATTTTTCGCCGAACCGCCCAAAACCCGCGCCACCTTCACCGCCTTTGGCATGACCAAACGGGCAGGGCGCTCGGCGGAGAATGACGAAGTCCTTGCGGGGGTGTTGAACGCGGGCACCAAGGCCGTCTGTCTGGTCGGCAAGACCCATGACTTTCACGTCACCACGGCGCTCGGCATCACGCTGGACCAGAACATTGACAACATCGCCAAATCCTTTGCCCATGTGGTGAAAGAGGGTCGCGAGGCGCTGTTTGATGCCGAGCATTTCTTTGACGGTTACAAGGCCAATCCCGACTATGCGCTGGCCTGTCTCACCGCCGCCTATGACAATGGCGCGCGCTGGATCGTGCTCTGTGACACCAATGGCGGCACGTTGCCGGGCGAGGTCTATCAGATCACGTTGAAGGTCATCGAATCCGGCATTCCCGGCACCCATTTGGGCATCCACACCCATGATGACACCGGCAATGCGGTGGCCAATTCACTGGCGGCGGTCAACGCCGGGGCGCGTCAGGTGCAGGGCACGTTGAATGGTCTGGGCGAACGCTGTGGCAATGCCAATTTGACCACGCTGATCCCGACATTTCTACTGAAAGAACCGTATAGGTCGACGCTCGACACCGGGGTGTCTGAGGCTGCTTTGGGCGATCTGGTCAAGGTGTCGCGGATGCTTGACGACATCCTCAACCGCGTGCCTTTGCGCAGTTCGCCCTATGTTGGCGCCTCCGCCTTTGCCCATAAAGCGGGCCTTCACGCCTCCGCCATTCTCAAAGACCCAACCACCTATGAACACATCCCGCCGGAGATCGTCGGCAACGCCCGGATCGTGCCGATGTCCAATCAGGCCGGGCAATCCAACCTGCGCTCCCGCTTGGCGGATATGGGATTGGACGTGTCGACAAAGGCCGATCTGGGGCGGATTTTGGACCGGATCAAAGAGCGTGAGGCGGAGGGGTATTCCTATGACACCGCGCAAGCCTCGTTCGAGTTGGAAGCGCGGCGCGAATTGGGCTTGATGCCCGCGTTTTTCGAGGTCGAGCGCTACCGCGCCACGGTCGAACGCCGCAAGGACGCCAAGGGCCGGGTGATCCACCTGTCCGAGGTCACGGTGGTGGTCAATATCGCGGGCGAGCGGCATTTGTCCGTGTCTGAAGGCATCATGGCGGATGGCTCTGATGGTGGCCCGGTCAACGCGCTCTCAAAGGCGCTGGTTAAGGATTTGGGACCTTATTCGGACCTGATTTCCGACATGGAATTGGTTGATTTTAAAGTAAGAATCACCAATGGCGGTACAGAGGCACGGACCCGCGTGATTATTGATCACGAGGACACATTGGGGCGGCGTTGGTCGACGGTCGGCGTGTCGTCCAACATCATAGATGCGTCGTTTGAGGCGCTGTTGGATGCGGTGCTGTGGAAACTGACGCGCGATGGCGCGCAGGCGCTTGGTGCAGAATGAGAGCGAAATAATGTCCATACAAGCCTGTGCTGAGATTGTCCAAAAGGGCGACGAAGACCGGTTTCGCGCCACCATGGCCGCGCCTGTGGCCGCGCGCGAGGTGTTGTTTCCGATCCATGCCTTTTGTCTGGAGGTCGCAAAAGCGCCCTGGGTGACGAAAGAAAGCATGATTGCGGAGATGCGCCTGCAATTTTGGCGCGATGTGTTGACCGAGAAAACCGAAGGCAAAGCCCCGCGCGCCCATGAGGTGGCGGCGCCTTTGGCTGCTGTGTTGGATGCGGCGTCGGCTGAGGCGCTGGACGCCACGGTGACGGCGCGGCAATGGGATATTTACCGCGATCCGCATGAAGACGCGGCGGCGCTGTACCGCTATCTCCACGCCACATACACGATCCCGCTACATGTCGCGGCGCGGCTTTTGGGGGCACCCGATACGGCGTCAAAAGCACTCAACAGTCTGGGCCAAGGCGGGGCTTTGGCGCGCTATTTCATGGCGATCCCGGCACTTGTCGACGCGGGACGGGTGCCTTTGCTAGATGGTCGGCCAGAGGCGGTGGCAACATTGGCGAAAGCCACGTTGGAACAGGCCCGTTGGGGGGCGCAGCAGCTTTCAAACCTTGGCAAATCCGCGCGCGCGCCGATGATCGACGCGGTGATGATGTTGCCAGTCCTGCGGCAAGCGGCGAAAGACCCAAGCGTGGTCTTGGAGGGACGTTTGGGGCAGGGGCCCGCGCGCAAATCCCTGCGCTTGGCAGTTGCGTCTCAGTCGCCGACATGGGGCTTTTTCTAAAGCAATTTTTTCTGAGTGTAGTCCAACACATAGACCCGGATCGCGGAGGCCAGACCACTGTCCACGCCGCGGGTTTCGTCAATTTCGGCGGCCAGCACATTGATCGGTAGATCACGCTCTTTGGCGATGGCGCGAAAGGCACGCCAAAATGCATCTTCGAGCGACACAGAGGTGCGGTGACCGTGCAGCGTCAGCGAGCGTTTGACAGGCCGCGCACTCATCTGTCGTCTTTCTTGTGGGCGTCCAAAAGGGCCTTGGCTTTGGCGGTTTGCGCTTGTTCGAGCGCCTTTTGCGCCTTGCTGCGCCCGAATTTCACCGCATTTTCATCGGCCAATGCACGCCTGTCCGCTCGGGCCTTGGCCTTGCGGAACTGATTGAGATTGGCGACGTTTTTTTCGGTGCTCATGGCGGCAATCTATCCCATGCGCAGGTCATCGCCAAGATCAGATACGAAAGCCCCGTTCAACGCGGTGGAGGAACGGGGCTGGCGTGTTTCGATGGCTGATGACTTACATGCGCTGAAGCGGCACGCGCACACCAATGCTCACGACTTGATTGTCCACGTCGAATTTCAGCGGGGTGACCGGAGACTGTCCACCATTAATCGGGGTGCTGCCACCCTGAGCTGTGCCAAAATTATAGTAGCGATAGCTGGCTTCCAGGATGACGGGCCATTGGCCGGGTTTGGTGACCTGCCAACTGGCGCCAAAGCCCAAGGAGTAGGCCAGGCTGGTGGAACTGTCGCCCTCAAAGCTGCGATCAACCCCGGTCGACAGGCTGTCATTGGTCCGGGTCCACTCTCCGACTTTGTTGTTGGCAAGGCCAAGCCCGACGACGACAAACGGATTGAAGGTGGTGTTTTTGCCGGCGGCCTCAAGCGGCGAATAATAGAGGCTGCCCATCAGAGCGCTGGTGTCCAGCGTGGCCGAGGTGATATCGGCATGAGTGGCGCAATCCGACCCGTCGGAGGCCGAGGCGCAGGGGCCGCTGACGCTCATCGATTCGGAAAACGTCATCCCCAGATCGAAGCGATAGCCATTCATCCAGTCAAAGCCCATCGCCACGGTGCCAAAACTGCCATCTTCGCCGCTCAGGTCAAAATTGACTTGTGGGTCAGAGGGATAGCCGTGGGGTTGCCACGATCCGTCATTGATATCCGTGGTGGCCATGCCAAATTCGGCACGCAGATAGGGACCGTAGGTGACACTGGCAAGACCTGCGCCGGGAAGGTTGTCGGGCGCGGCGGTCAGTGGGGCCGTCATGGCGGCGGTCAACGCGACACTCAAAGCGAGCGGTGCAAGGCGGGATAGGTGCGTAATCGGTTTCATAGGTGCTCCATAGACTCTTATCTGTTCATTAAGGGCAATGTCTGTCTGTGGGGAAGGCCCCCAATGGGGGCCTCTGTTTTGTTGTTTGTGATCAGATCGACGGGGTTTAACCGTGACCTGCAAGAACTGCGATGCGAATGGCCTCGGCATTGGCCGCAAGATCGGCGGCATCAGCGGCGCTCATCGGCACACCAAGAATGGTCGTGACGGCGATCACAGTGTCGGTCGAAATCGTGACGGTCTTGTCAGAGGCGACCCCCAAAAGCGCGGCCAAAATCGTATCGACATTGTTTGTGACGCCGCTGGAGGCCAATGGGGAGTCCCCTTCGAGATAGGCCTGGAACAAGGCCAGACTTTGCAGCGGGCTGTCGATGATCACGGTGTCATCCCAATTGAGCGACAACTCGGCGATCATGTCGGAGAGGCTGAGATTATAGAACTCAACCGCATCGCCCGACAGTTCCGCAAGCGCCTCTGTCAGGGCACGATCCAACACATGTTCGGGTGAACGAGCCACGTTGAGGCGACCAATTTCAACTTCTGGGATGCCTTCGTTGGCCCAAACCGGCCCACCAGCCCCTGCGTTGGAACTGTCTTGATTGGCGCGCGGGCCTGCACCTTCAGAGTCTTCGCCCGGCCCGCCTTGGCCAGATCCCTGTGCACCGGTGGATTGGCCGCCATGACCTTCTTTCCCGCTGTTGCCGGAATCGCCATCGCCAGAGCCAGCGTGTGGGCCTTTTTGTCCACCGTCTTCCCCGTCTTCGGCCGCATAGGCGGGTGTCACAATATCTACACTCATTACATAGGCCGTGGTACCGACCAAAGCCGCACTCAATGCCAAAATGGACAAAGCACTCATAAGTTTAGATTTTTTGGATGTGGCAAAATATGTCATGTTATCCTCCCCGGAGTCATATGATGTCCAATACAGATGTGGAGCGCTGTCCACTCTTTCTTGCCTTGGACGATATCATCATCATAGATCACTTGCGTAAAACTACCTTGATGCCGATCAATGTAAAACAATGTTGTTTGATAGAGATTTGCATTTTTGCATGCATTGTCTTTTATGCATCACCTATGCATCAGTTGCATAACAGCGGGAAAGAATGCCTGCCTGCTGTGGAATATTGCACAGAATGTTGATTTCGTCAGGGTAAAAGCTCGGTCGATCCGATCGTCCGCCTGTGACGCCGTGGTCCGGCCGGAACAGATGATCGGGCGCAAGGCTGATCCGCTACGCGCGAAACAGCGACTCCCTACGCAGAAACCCCAACAAAATAAAGTGAAGGCGATCTTCGGGTCGCCTTTCGTTTTTGGCGACGGAAGGCGGCTGCGCCGTGCGTATCAGAGGCTCCATGAAACAGGAGAACCACATGAAAACCCTTCTTGCCGCCCCGCTTCTCATCACCCTCGCTCTGCCCGCCACGGCGCAGGGCCGCTTTCCGGTCGAGGACATCGCCAAGGATCTGGGCCTGACCAAGCAAGAGCTGACCCAATGTTTCAAAGCCAACCGTCCCTCGCGCGAAGAGATGAAAGCCGCGAAACAACGCTATAAAGCCGGCGAGGTCGTCGCCCCCGAGGGCGCACGTCCGGAAATGGTCGCCTGCGTGCAGACCCATAACCCGGAGATCACCACTGCGCGATACGAAGAGGTGATGCGCTCCTACGCGCCTCAAAACTAACGGCAAAGCGAAAGCCGCCTGCCGGATGACCCGCGGGACTGTGATCGCGCGTGAGTCCTAAAACCGCGAAATCATCGCGAAATCACCACAAAATCTATGACGGTCTGGCGGCCTATAACGTCGCCAGATTTTCACATCCGCCGCTGCTGCGCCCAGCTTGGGCACGGGGCACCGCTTTCCGCGATGCCCTGCTCGCTGACATTAGCCTTTCGGGCCGATCATCTGTTCCGGGCGCACCACGGCGTCAAAGGTGGCTTCATCGACAAAGCCCAAAGCAATGGCTTCTTCTTTCAATGTGGTGCCGTTTTTATGCGCGGTTTTGGCAACTTTGGTGGCGTTGTCATAGCCGATGGTCGGGGCCAGGGCGGTGACCAGCATCAGGGACTCGTGCAGAAGTTTTTCGATGCGCGGTTCGTTGGCCTCGATACCCACCACCATGTTGTCGGTAAAGGCGGAGGCGCTGTCGCCCAAAAGCTGCATGGATTGCAAGACGTTATAGGACATCATCGGGTTGTAAACGTTCAATTCGAAATGACCTTGCGAGCCCGCAAAACCGACGGCGGCGTCGTTGCCCATGACATGCGCACAGACCATGGTCAGGGCTTCGGCCTGGGTCGGGTTGACCTTGCCCGGCATAATCGAAGACCCCGGCTCGTTTTCCGGCAAGATCAATTCACCCAAACCACAGCGCGGGCCGGACCCCAAAAGGCGGATGTCGTTGGCGATTTTGAACAACGAGGAGGCGACGGTTTTGAGCGCGCCGGAGAACATCACCATGGCGTCATGGGCGGCCAGCGCTTCGAATTTGTTCGGCGCGGTCACAAACGGCAGGCCAGTGATCTCGGCCATGTTTTTCGCCACAGCTTCGGCCCAGCCCTTTTTGGTGTTCAGCCCGGTGCCCACGGCGGTGCCGCCCTGCGCCAATTCGTAGATCGCAGGCAGGCACATCTCAACGCGCTTGATGCCCATGCGGACTTGGTGCGCGTAGCCGGAGAATTCCTGACCCAAGGTCAGCGGCGTCGCGTCCTGGGTATGGGTGCGGCCGATTTTGATGATGTCTTTGAAGGCGTCGGCTTTGACTTCAAGCGCCTCGGCCAATTTGGTCAACCCCGGCAGCAACACGTCGCGCGCCTGCATGCCGATGCCGACATGCATCGCGGTCGGGAAGGTGTCGTTCGAGGACTGGCCCATGTTGCAATGATCGTTCGGGTGAACCGGCTTTTTCGACCCCATTTCGCCGCCGAGCATTTCAATCGCGCGGTTCGAGATCACTTCGTTGGCGTTCATGTTGGACTGGGTGCCGGAGCCGGTTTGCCACACCACGAGCGGGAAGTTGTCGTCGAATTTGCCGTCGATCACCTCATTCGCTGCGGCGACAATTGCATCGCCCAACTCTTTGGACAGGTTGCCTTGCGCCATGTTTTCCATCGCACAGGCCTTTTTGACCACGCCCAGCGCGCGGATGATCGGCACCGGCTGACGTTCCCAACCGATCGGGAAATTCAGGATCGAGCGCTGGGTTTGCGCACCCCAATATTTGTCGCTTGGGACTTCGAGCGGGCCAAAGCTATCGGTTTCGGTGCGGGTGGTGGTCACGGGGGTGGACATGGGGGATCTCCCTTGGTGCAATGCCAAATATTGCCTCGGCTATACGCGCTCAGGGGGGCTCATGCAATGTATACGGACGCATACAACGCCATGGTAGCGCTAAAAGATCGCCGGTTTTGGCCGGTGACACGTCTAAATCGGCTGGCGTGTATATTCAAACACCCGTGCGGGCGGCAGATTGGCCCAGATCGTGCCCTTCTTGCGCGCCGTGATGCCGTGCTGACGCTGCATGTCCGGCTCGATCGGCGAACTGAATGCATAGGTGAATTGGGTAAAGACGCCGCCCGGACGCAGGGAGGCGAAGACCGAGGCGAGGATGCCGTCTTGCAAGGTAGGGCGGTTGAGCAACGGCACGCCGGACAAGACCGCGCCGACATTGGGGGACAGAACGTGATGGATTTCGGTCGCGGAGCGGTTGAGCACCTGAACGCCGGGAAATTTGCTGCGCAGATCGTCGCAAAACCGGGCGTTCAGTTCAAACAGGGTGAGGCGTTCGGGCGCCACGCCGCGCTCCAAAATCGCGCGGGTGAACACGCCGGTGCCCGGCCCGATTTCCACGATAGGCCCGTCAATGTCTTCAAGCCCCGCCGCCATGACCCGTGCCATAGCCGAGGAGGAGGGCGCAATCGCGCGCACATCGTCGGGGTTGCGGATCATCTCTCCAAGGAAAACAGCAAAATCGCGTGGCATGTGGCTCTCCTCTGGCGTGATGCTGAGATAGCAGTGCCCATCGCCGTGTAATCTGACAAGGGGGGAGCCGATCGCGTTACGCAAAATTCACGAAGCTGTTTCGCGGCTGTTAAAAAGGGGCCGCGCGGCCAGTCTATTATTTGCGAAACTTGTCGAGCGAGACGATTTCCGCCTCTTTCGGCCCGTCCGTTGCGGTGCCGGATGTGTCGGTCTCATCCTTACGCTCGAAACTTTTGACTTCGGCGTCATGGGGAATCTCGTCTCCCTCCATCTCTTCGACGTCGTAATCCTGGGTCTCAAAGCGCAGGCCAAATTCCACCGACGGGTCGACAAAGGTGCGGATCGCGTCATAGGGGATGTACAAAGGCTCCGGGCTGTCGCCGAAATTCAATGTGATCGCCACGCCATCGTCGGTGACGTCGAGATTGTCGAACCAATGCTGAATGACGATGGTCATTTCCTCGGGATAGCGATCCGAAAGCCAATCGGCCAGTTCCACATCCGGGTGCATGGTGTCGAAGGTGATAAAGAAATGATGATCCCCCGGCAGGCCGTCTTTGGCCACGCCGTCCAGCACCTTACGGATCAGACCACGCATCGCGTCATGCATGAGGTTCCCGTAGTCGATGGTTTTGGCCATCTGTGCATCCTTTCTGTGTCTCCTGTGGTGCAGCATACGAGATTCTGCGGCTAAGGAAAGAGGTCATCAAAGGACAATATGAAACGCGAGGCCTGTAAGGGCCACGAGGGCCAGCACAGTCATCAATCCGCGCTTGAACGCAAAGAGCAAAATCGCCGCCAGCACCATGAGGGCGAGGGCCTTGAGGTTGAGGCTCTGCAGCATCGGCAGATCAAGGCGCACAGGCCCGGCCTGTATCCGTGTGGTTTGGGCAAAGAGCACATGCAGGGTGAACCACCATGACAGCGAGGCGATGACGCCCACCACGGCGGCGGTGATTGCCTTGAGAGCACCCGAGAGCCTTGGGCGGGTGCTGATCCAGTCGATGTAAGGGGCACCCGCGAAAATCCAAAGAAAACAAGGCACAAAGGTGACCCAAAGCGTCAAAGACGCGCCGATCACGCCGCCCCACAGGCCCAAAGGGGTGGCCGCCATATAGCCGACAAACTCGGTGACCAAAATCAGCGGTCCCGGCGTGGTTTCGGCCAGTCCCAGGCCGTCAAGCATGGCCTCGGGCGTGAGCCAGCCCTGGTTGTTGACCACCTCTTGGCTCATATAGGCCAAAACCGCATAGGCACCGCCAAAGGTCACCACGGCAAGGCGGGAGAAAAACAAACCGATTGCCAAAAGCCGCTCTTGGCCCGTGGCCCAAAGGCTGAGCAAGGGCGCGGCCCACAGCGCCCCCCAAACGACGAGCGTGCGGGGCAGGTGATGGGCTTTGGGCGCGGCGTGGATTTGGACCTCTGCGGGGGGAGCGGTGAGCGCGCCGACGAGCGCGGCGGCCAAGACGATCACCGGGAACGGCACGGCAAACACCGCAATCAGCACGAAAGAGATCACCGCCATCGCCCAACGATCCACCCGCCCCAAGGCCTTTTTGCCCAAGCGAAACAGGGCTTGTAGCACGATCACAGTGACCGTGGCTTTGACGCCTAAAAACAGCGCCTCAGAGAGGGGCAGGTGGCCGAAATGGGCGTAAAGCGCCGCCAGCGCCAACATGACCAATGCGCCGGGGAGGACGAAAAACAGCCCCGCGATGACACCGCCGGGCACGCCGCGCAAACGCCAGCCGCAATAGGTGGCAAGCTGCATCGCTTCGGGGCCGGGCAACATCATGCAAAAGGACAGGGCGGAGAGAAATCCCTCCTCGTCCATCCACTTGCGGGTCTCGACCACTTCGCGATGCATCATCGCGATTTGCGCCGCCGGTCCGCCAAAGGACAACAGGCCAATGCGGGCGAAGGTTTTGAGAAAGTCGGGCAGGGGTGTTTGTGGCCGAGGTGTTTGGGGCAGGGGCGTCATCCGGGCGCTCGCGTTTGTCCGGGGGTCATGTCCGGCACGCCTTTGGTAAACGCCCCTGCGTTTGGGTCAAGAGTTAGATGCTCAATTTGCCAGTGCCAGGCGCACCAAACCGCCGGTTTCGCCCTCAAGCACGCCATGCTCCGCCGAGGTCGGTTTCAACATCGCCTCAACCAAGACCGGCACCGAGGTCCAATAGGGGATGTACCATTCCTGATCGACCTCCAGGATCAACACCTCGTCCTTGGCCGCATCATAGGCCCCGATGACGGAGACATGCGGGCCGTCCCAATCGCCGGTGACGACGCCTTGGTTGAAATAGATCATCATTGCGTCTTCGGCGCTCTGTTCGTTGAGTGTCAACCACTCGCGCACGGTGGCAAGCGTGGCTTCCGAGGCGTCAGTGGGTTTAAAGGCGCTGACCGTATAGCTGTCGAGACCGGCCGCTATGAGCGCCTTTCCGGCATAGGTCTCAAGCTCGGCAAAGGTCACACCATCGCCGCCCTCGGCGGAGATGTCGGACCAATGGGCGTCGCCAACGCGTTCCAACAGGTCAGGCTGGGTCATCACCGTGTCTTCGGCATTGGTGGGCAGGCCGGAAAGCCCGTTGACCGCCCCCGTGATGGCGGCGACCGAGCAGGCGGAGGTGGTGAATTGCATTTTCACATAGGGCGCGAAGGCCCAGTAATCGGGCGCGGGCGTTTGGCGCAGATAGTCCGTGGCCTGCGTGATGGGGGTCGCGTTTGGCCCGAGTTTCGGCAGCGGTGCGTCTTGTGCGCTCAGGGGCAGGGACGCGAGCGTTGCAAGAGCCAGAGGAAGAGCAAGGAATTTGGTCATGGATCACCTATGGAAAGACGCCGGACAGGCGATGATCTACCCCGTATGCGCCTGATAGAGATGGCGCGTTTGAGCATTGCTTTTAGGGTAGACAAAGGGCCCGGCTTGATCACTTTTGATCAAATTTCGCGCAAGGCAAGAAAAATCGTATTCTGGGCTCTGCGCAGCTTCTGAGCAGCTCAGGCTTAGCCTAAAGATTCACCCGCAAGGCAGAGCGCCACTGTGTTGGGCGGAAGGTTGCCCATTTGTTCAAAATAGCTGACAAAATCAAAGTTGTTATAGGCTTCGCAGATTTTGCCATCCTTGGTGCGGATCATCACCTGACCCGAAATGGAGACCGGTTTCATGTCCATCGCGCGTTTTGCGTTGAGGCGCATTCGGACCCACGCCCGATCGCCCTGTTCCATCGAATCAAGAATGTCACAGGACACATCGCGCAGCGCATGAAGGACGGCGGGGACGAGGACGCGAAAATCCTCAAGCTCGGCGGCAAGATCGGTCATCAACCCGGAGGCGGCACCAGAGATGCCGAAATAGTCGTCAATGGCGGATAAATCGCCCTGAACCCAGACCCGTTCATACCATGCTTTCAGCAGTTCAACGCCGTTCATTTTCTCATCCGCCTCTGTCCATGACCTTTAAAAACTATGGGCGCAAACCCTAAAGGATTGGTTTAAATCCAGACGAATTTACAAATTGACCTAACGTCAAGTTTCTTATCCGGCAGAGAGGGGGAAAGTGCAGGTTTCTGTTGCCAGGTACCTGCGAACCCCGCCTTAAGTCGCTAAACCTAAGGACTTAGTTTTCGATTTTTCGCACAGCTTACGCTGCGAGAGCCATCGGAGCTTTGTTGTCATTTGCAACTAGCTTTAGTGTACCGATAACGGTGGTAACTCACCGAAACAAAGCAAACCCCTTTAGACGTCCGTCGATCCTATTTCGTCCCCATGATCCAAATCGCCAAGGCCTCAAATGAAGGTCCAAACCGATGGGTGTATGGTGGAGACGCCGGGTACCGCCCCCGGGTCCGATCCGCGTATTACGAGCGCGTTTATGTCCATAGTCCGGTTGCCCGAACACCTCATACCTAAGCGGTTCCGGGGCCGGGTTCAAGAGGGGCAGAAGAGGGATGGCCTCGATCAAACGCAAAACGCCGCCCCGAAAGGAGCGGCGTTTCTTTTGGGGGGTGCTGAGACCGGCTTAGAACCCGGCTTTGATTTTCTCAAAGGCCTCGGATTGCTTTTCGCGCAACTCAATGGACATCGGCAATTGGGCCAGAATCGGGGCGTCAATCGGCTCAAGGCCAGCATCGATCAAGGTTTGATCGCCCAAAGTGGCAAGGCCTTTAAGGTTCGGCGTGCCGTAACCCGCCTCCATCAAAGGGGCCGCGTTGGCGACATCCAAGAAGCCGTTGATAAAGTCATAGGCCTTGTCTTCCGAGCCGGGAGCGTCTTTGAGGTTCACATAACCGCACAGCCACAGCGACGAGCCTTCGGTGGCTTGGCGTTGAAAGCCGATCGGGAACTCTTCTCCAACCATGGTCGGGTAGGTTTCGTTCCAGGCCCAGGCCACCAACACTTCGCCCGTGGCCAAAAGTTGAGCCAATTCGCCCGGATCGGTCCAATAGGTGCGCAGGTTCGGGTGGACTTCGCGCAGCCAGTCAGAGGCGGCTTCAAATTGCTCATCCGTGGCGTTTTGCCAATTGGTCGTGCCGGTCGCCAGATAGGCGAGTGCATAGGCGTCATCGACGTTGTCTGGCAGGGTCATGCGGCCTTCGTATTTCGGCTTTTTGAACACCTGAAGCGAGGCGACGTCTTCGGCGGGCACCTCATCCATGTTATAGGCGATGGCGGTGGAGCCGAAATCGGACGGGATAAAATAGGACGTCGCCGCCGCCGTATCTGCACCCAACAGATTGCTGTCGAGGTTGGCATAATCGGTGATTTTGGAGGTGTCCCAAGCTTCCAGAATGCCACTTTCGACCCATTTCATCACCGATCCGGCACAGACATGGCTGACGTCGGCCTTAAAGCCGGAGACGAGTTTTTGCAGCGCTTCGTCTTCCTCGCCAAAGAAGGCAAACGACGGCACGTCGCCGTTTTTCTCGATATATTTGGTGTGGAAGTCGGCGTTTTCAAAACCGGAGTAATCAAACACAAGCAGATCTGCGTCTTCCGCAAACCCCGCGCCCGCGAGCGTGGCAAGGGCCGTTGAGGCGCACAGAAGTTTAAAGCTGTTCATTGGGTCGTCTCCCTAAAGTGGACCAATTTCAGTGATCGACGCTATCACGGGTTTTGACTTGTGCAAGGGGGAGAGAGGGCCGGTTTGGGCTTTTTCTATCGCTTTGCTGATAATTTGATCAAATTAGATGCGGGCGCCGGAGTTTTTCTGCGCGTGCAGCGATTCGGTGGCTTCCGCTTGACGCAGCGTTACGGTGCAAAGCGCGTTCAAAAGCTGGTCGATCAGCGCCGCATCGCGGGCCTCAAGAGCATCCGTGATCCGAATGTGCAGCGCCACAATTTCTGCCCTGTCGCGGTTGCGAAAGGTGATCATATTCATCAAGGGCTGCATCCCTTCGACAGCTCCCGCCAAATGCCAGGACAGGACCGGGTTGCTGGCGCCATCGACCAAAGCTCGGTGAAACGCCACATCCGAGGCACAAAACGCTTCGTCTGAGAGGCCGGGTTGGGATTGGCGGGTGATTTCAGCCCGCATTGCGGCCAAATGATCGACGTCACGGTTTTGCGCCGAAAGCGGCGCGCAGCCGCGCTCAAGCGCAAACCGGGCGCGGCAGGCGGTGGCAAAATCTACCTCATTGAGACTGAGCAACAGGGTCGCTGTGGTGGCCAACTGACCGTAGGCTTCGGGATAGGACAGCCGATGGACAAAGGCCCCACCGGACGCGCCGCGTTTGGTGCGGATCAGGCTTTGGGCCGCCAGCCGTTTCAATGCTTCGCGCACGGTTGGGCGCGAGACGCCATAGGTGTCCGACAGCTCCGCCTCAGACGGCAACCGATCATCCGCCACCAAATCCCCGGACAGGATCGCATCGCGAATGGCCTGCGCGATCTGGGCAGAAAGGTCCTTTTCAGCCGTTTTTTGCTGCGATTTTGAATTGTCAGGCATTTGACTTGCGCTCACGATTTAATTGTCTGACATTTATGGGGAGACTCAGCGCCGCTTGCAAGACCATCTGGCACGCCCTGCGGGGCACAGCGGCCATTTCGACAAAACGGGAGAGACATATGTTCAAAGCATTGGTGATGGAACAAGGCGAGGACGGGCTGGCTACGGCCCAGATCAAACAGATCGACACGGACGCGCTGCCTGAGGGCGATGTGGTGGTCAATGTTGATTATTCCACCCTCAATTACAAAGACGGGCTGTGCCTGTCGCCCAAAGGCGGCGGTTTGGTCCGCAAATATCCGCATGTGCCGGGCATTGATTTCTCTGGCACGGTCGCAAGCTCGGACAGCCCTGATTTCAAACCCGGCGATCCGGTGGTTCTGACCGGTTGGCGCGTCGGTGAGGTGCATTGGGGCGGTTATGCGCAACAGGCGCGGGTCAAATCCGATTGGCTGGTGCCGCTGCCGAAAGGTCTGAACACACGTCAAGCCATGGCGGTCGGCACGGCGGGCTTTACCGCGATGTTGGCGGTGATGGCGCTGGAAGATCACGGGTTGAAACCGGGGCAGGGTCCGGTTTTGGTCACAGGGGCGTCGGGCGGTGTCGGCTCGGTTGCCACCGCGATCCTCGCGCATCTGGGCTATGAGGTCGCCGCCGTGACCGGACGCCCCGAGAGCGCGGACTATCTGCGCGATCTGGGCGCGACCCAAATCGTGGCGCGCGAAGAGATCAACGAGGCGGTCAAACGCCCGCTTGAGACCGAGACATGGGCGGGCTGCGTCGATGCCGTCGGTGGCGAGATGTTGGCGCGGGTGCTGGGCCAGATGAAATACGGTGGCTCTGTGGCCGCTGTGGGGTTGGCGGGCGGCGCGGCTTTGCCGACGTCAGTGATTCCGTTTCTGTTGCGTGGCGTGAACCTTTTGGGCATCGACAGTGTGATGCAACCGAAAGAGGCCCGCCTGCGGGCTTGGGCACGGATCGCCACCGATCTGCCGATGGAGAAACTCGAAGAGATGGTCCATCCCGCCCGGCTCGAAGACCTGCCGGAGCTTGGGGCGTTGATCCTCAAAGGCGGGATCAAAGGCCGGGTTGTGGTCGATCTGAACGGCTGACCTGAGGAGACCTCAAAACGGTGTCATCCGCATCCGCGCCCGCGGTGTGACCACCAGCAAAAGGATCAGCGCAATCAGAGAACAGGTCATCATCGCCGCCACCATCGGCAGGGGCGTTCCGTCAAAGAACGGCCCTGCGGCGGCGGTCATGATCCCGCCCGCAACCATCTGTAACGTGCCGCCCAATGAGGAGGCCAGCCCGGCAATCTCGCCGTGATCGTCCAGAGACGCAACCATGGCGGTTGGGATGATCAGGCCGACAAAGGCAAAGGTGGCGACAAGCCCGGCCACCATGACCCAAAACGTGCCAAAGCCTGCAAGCACCAGTGCAAACAGCGCCAGCATCGAGGCGGCATAACCAAACACGCCAAGACTGATGATCTTCAACGCCCCATGTTTGCGCATCAGCCCCGGTGCAATCTGTGACGCACCGATAAATCCCATGGCATTGACGGTGAAGGCCAGAGAGAACTGCGCCGGCGTCAGGCCGAAGCTCTCGGTGTAGACAAAAGACGCCGAGGCGATAAAGACGAAAAATGCCGACATCGAAAACGCGCCAATAAAGGTCAGCCCCAAAAACACCGGATCGTGAAACAGCGTCCGGGCTCCGCGCGCCATCGCGCTCAGACTGACCTTGACGCGCTTGTCTTTCGGCAAGGTTTCGGGCTGCAACAGGGCTGTGATGACAAAGGCCACGATCCCGGCCACCGCCATCGCCGCAAAGATGCCGCGCCACCCGGTCATGAGAATCAAGCCAGAGCCTGCCAGCGGCGCAAACATTGGCGAGACCGAAAACACCAACATCACCAAGGACATCAACCGGGTCGCTTCATAGCCGCGATATTGATCGCGAATGATCGCGCGGGTCACCACCATCAATGAGGCCGCGCCCGCCCCCTGAATCATCCGGGCGGTGATCAGCGCGGCGATGGTGGGCGCAAGCGTCGCCGCGATCGACCCGATGATGAACAGGGTCAAGCCGATATAGATCGGCACTTTGCGCCCGGCTTGATCGGCCAAGGGGCCATAGATCAACTGCGACAGACCAAAGGCCATGAAATAAAGCGAAATCGTGCCCTGCGTCGTGCCGACACTGGCACGAAGATCCGCCGCAATCGCCGGAAGCGCGGGCAGAAACATGTCGATGGCAAAAGGCCCAACGGCAGAAAGAAGGCCCAAAACAAGGGCGCTTTTGAACAGCGGAGACATGGGGAGACCTTCATTCGGGAGGGCGAGGGTGCTGTGTGAGAGCGGTCGCGGGTCAAAATGGGAGAAACTGGCCTGAGCCACCTGTAAGTTTCGGGCGCTTTGCCCCTCTGGTCAATCTGCGAAACTGTCGGTAAGCCTGTTGAAAAATGTAGAATAAGGGACCCAATCATGATGGACTTTGCAACCTTGATGCCCTTCGCGCTGTTGATCGCCGCCATTGGCGCGTTTGCCGGTATCCTGGCCGGGCTTTTGGGCGTCGGCGGCGGCATCGTCTTGGTCCCGGCGTTTTATTATGCCTTCGCGGGCCTCGGCTATGGCTCGCCACAGTTGATGCAAATCTGCCTGGCGACCTCATTGGCCACCATCATTGTCACCTCGATCCGCTCGGTGCTGTCGCATCACAAAAAGGGTGCGGTGGACTGGTCGATCCTGAAAAGTTTCGCCCCCGGCATTGTCATTGGCGCCGTGGTGGGCGTTTTGGTCGCCTCAAGCCTGCGCACCGTCACGCTTCAGATGATCTTTGGCGGTGTCGCCGTGTTCATCGGCCTCTATATGGCCTTTGGCAATGCCGCATGGCGGTTGGGCTCCGAGATGCCCAAAGGCCTCATGCGGGGGGTCATTTCGCCGCTGATCGGGTTCTTGTCGGTGCTGATGGGCATTGGCGGCGGGTCTTTTGGCGTGCCAACGATGACACTTTACGGTGTGCCGATCCATCGCGCCGTTGCCACCGCGGCGGGCTTTGGTGCCATCATTGCCATCCCGTCAGTCATCGGTTTTCTCTTTGTCGATATTCCGGCGGAGGTCACGCCGCCTTTCACCATCGGGGCCGTGAACATTGCGGCCTTTCTTGTGGTGATCTCAATGACACTCATCACCGCGCCTTTGGGAGCGAAAATTGCCCATGCGATGGACCCCAAACCGCTCAAGCGGGTGTTTGGTGGTTTCCTGATCCTCGTTGCACTCAATATGCTGCGTAAGGCGATGATGGGGTGAGTATTTTTGCTGCCATGAAGCCCGTTTTCATTGCAGGCCAAATACTCTCTAAAAATCAGGTAATCTGACGTTTCAGTCGCGCGGCCCGGCCACCGCGGCGCGTGGTCGGGGCAGGGGTGCGGTTCGGCAAATCCGCCATGATCTCCTGCCGCACCTCAGGCGTCATCCGCGACCAAGCGCCGATTTCCTCAATCGAGCGCGCGCAGCCAAGGCACAGCCGCGTGTCTGGGTGGATTTGACAGACCTTGGTGCAAGGGCTCTCAATCTCGTCACGGCGCCAAATCTCGTCGCTCATCGCAGCCTCACAAATGCCCAAGCCGGTCCAACGCGCCCTGAAGGATCACGCCAGCGGCGACTTGGTCGATTTTTTCGGCCCGTTTGGCGCGCGACATATCGGCCTCCAACATGGCGCGGTCTGCGGCAACGGATGAGAGGCGTTCGTCCCAAAAGGTGATCGGAATCTCGGTCAACTGCGCCAGATTGCGGGCAAAGGCGCGGGTTTTTTGACAGCGCGGGCCTTCGGAGCCATCCATATTGCGCGGCAGGCCCAAAACGATGCCGCCGACTTCGCGTTCTTTGAACAGGGCCAAAAGCGCCTCGGCGTCCAAGGTGAATTTCTTGCGACGGATCGTGGTCGTTGGTGAGGCGACCGAGCGCAACCGATCCGAGATCGCCACGCCGATGGTCTTGTCGCCAAAATCCAACCCCGCCAATGGGGCCATGACGGGCAGGGTGGCTTTAAATTCCGCCATATCATCGGTGATCAGCGCGCTCATTCGACAAATCCCGCGCGTTCGGCCCCGCCGCGCACCACGGCCAGTTTGGCCGGGTCGGCACCAAAGATCACCTGCGCCTCGCCCCAGATCGCTTTGGCTCGTTCCGTGTCGCCCAGCATCGCCAGCGAGGAAATCAGCCGCGCCCATTCTTCCGGCGTGCCGCCCTCATTGGCCAGACGGGCAGACAGGCCTTCGACCATGCCGCGGATCATCTCTTGGCGCTCTTGCGGCGTCATGTCGGCGGCGTTTTCCATGTCTTCTGCCGAGGGGCCTTTCAGACCATCGTTGGCGGGCGGCAGGGTGTAGCGGATGCCCGCAGCCTGAGCCACGGCTTCGATTTGCTCGCGAATGAGTGGCAGCCAAGGATCGGTCGGCTCAGAGCGGGTCAACAGCGGTTGCCAGAGGCGAAAGGTCATATCCGGGCGGTCGTTTTGGGCAAACATCAGACCGGAGAAAAACACGGCGATGCCATTGTTTGGATCGCGTTTGAGCGCGTTGGACAGGGCCGTTTCGGCCTCTGGCGAGACAAAGCCACCGGCCGCCAAGATCATCATATTGGCCATTTGCGCATAGTCTTCGGCGGTGGCCTCCGCGCCTTTGATGCGGATCACCTCGCTTTGCGCCAAATAAGCCTCGCGGAAATTGCCGATATTGGCCTCGTTGCGGGCCAACAACATGTGGCCTTCAAGCTCGTCCGGGCGCGATTGCAACGCCGCACGCAATTTGATCACAAGATCAACCAACTGCTGGTCTGCCTGTTGCGCCATCGGTGTGGCCGGGACTTTGGCTTCGGCTTCGTCCTGGCTCATCCGCGTGGCGCGGATTTCGTCGGCCAAGGCAATCCGGTGCGCAAGGGGCAGATCTTCGTATTTCGGTTGCCCGAGGTCGCCATAGAGCCAGACCCCGCCGCCCAAAAGGGCAACGGCCAAAGCGATGGCGCCCCAAAGCGTGCCTTTGGGCGCACCGGCTTTGCCGCCCTGATGCTCTTTATCGGCCTCAAGCATCCGGCGCGACACTTCGGTGCGGGCGCGTTTGGCATCATCAAGCGAGAGCACCCCGCGCGCCAGATCGCGTTCCACCTCTTTGAGCTGGTCGCGGTAGACTTTCATTTCGATCTCGGCGGTCGAGGTGCTTTGCGCCCCCATTCCGCGGCCACGGCGCAGCACAAGAGCGATGGGAGCGATAGACAAAAGGGCTATGGCAGTGGCGATGATCCAAAAGGTCATGTCAGGGTCCATGTAAGGCAGATGTGATGCACAGCTTTACCCGTCCGCTGCCTGTCGTGAAACCCCCAATGACGCAGGTGTGACCGGATGGCTCAGGGGATGTTCTGATCCTGCGGTGGCTGTGACGTAAGATACTGAATAGGTCGCGTCATCACGGGGACACAACAGAAAACCCAAATCCCCGAAATCCGACCTTCTATGCGCCTCTGATCATTGCTCCACAGCGGGTGTTCGCCGTTTTTGCAAATGAGTCTAAACATTCGCCCTTGACCCCGGACCGCTCCCGGCTCAGGTATATGTCCGACAGAAACGCACAACTTCTGAAATGGAGGCCCTACAATGGCATTCGAACTTCCCGATCTTCCTTACGCTCACGACGCTCTGGCCGATCTCGGCATGTCCAAAGAGACGCTTGAGTATCACCATGACCTGCACCACAACGCCTATGTGACCGTGGGCAACACGCTGGTTGCGGGCACCGAATGGGAAGGCAAATCCATCGAAGAGATCATCAAAGGCACTTACGATGCCTCTGCTGTGGCCCAATCCGGCCTCTTCAACAACGTCTCCCAGCACTGGAACCACAGCCAATTTTGGGACATGATGGGGCCGGGCGAGAAAAAAATGCCGGGCGAGCTTGAAAAAGCTTTGGTCGAAGCCTTTGGTTCGGTTGACGAGTTCAAAAAACAATTCTCCGCGGCGGGCGCAGGTCAGTTTGGCTCCGGCTGGGCCTGGCTTGTCAAAGACACCGACGGTTCGCTCAAGGTCACCAAGACCGAAAACGGTGTGAACCCGCTGTGCTTTGGTCAAACCGCTTTGCTCGGCTGTGATGTGTGGGAACACTCCTACTACATCGACTTCCGCAACAAACGCCCGGTCTACCTGTCGAACTTCCTCGACAAACTGGTCAACTGGGAAAATGTTGCATCGCGCATGTGATCGACCGGATGTGATCTTTGCGATCATAATGGAATGGAAAGGACGTCCCTCGGGGCGTCCTTTTGCCTTTGGCGGGTTTGCTTTGGAGCGTGGACAGTTGCGGTGCAGTTTGTCACACAGGCAAGCATGACGAAGGAGCGCATGACATGACCCCACTGCCGAACGCATGGACCCTTGATCCCGACACGCTGGCCGAGGCCGTGGCGCTGCGTCATGAGTTGCATCGTTTCCCGGAGGTGTCTGGCACCGAATTTGAAACGGCCAAGCGGATCGCGGCGCGCATGGGGGCCTTCGGGGCCGAGGTGGTCGAGGGTTTGGGCGGTACGGGCGTGGCGGCGGTGTTTGGGCCGAAAGATTTGCAGGGCGGGACAACGCTGATGATCCGGGCTGAACTGGATGCTTTGCCAATCTTGGAGGCCGAAGGGCCGGAGTATCGCTCAGAGGTCGACGGCGTCGGGCATCTGTGCGGACATGACGGTCATATGGCGATCTTGTTTGCCGTGGCCTCGGCTCTGTCGCGCCACGCTCCGGCCACACGCGTGGTGTTATTATTTCAACCCGCCGAGGAAACCGGGGCGGGGGCGCGGGCGGTTTTGGACGATCCCAAATTTGCCGCCTTGCAGCCTGATATGGCAATTGCGCTGCACAATCTGCCAAAGCTGCCTTTGGGCGCTATCGCCTTGCAAGAGGGCCCGGTGGCCTGTGCCTCCAAAGGGCTGCATGTCGCTTTCACGGGCCAAACCTCCCACGCCGCCCGACCCGAGAATGGCCACTCTCCGGGGCTGGCTTTGGCGCGGCTGATCCCGGCGCTTGCGGCGCTGTCGCGCGATGTGCCGACAGAAGACCCGCGCTTTCGCCTCGCCACCGTGACCCATGCCCGGCTTGGCGTGCCATCTTTTGGTATCAGCCCCGGCGAGGCAGAATTACAGGTCACGCTGCGCACATTGCTGAATGCGGAAATGGAGACCCTTGAGGCCGAAGCGCGGGCCTTGATTGAGGCGGAAGGCGCAGAGTTCGCCCCGGTGATCACCGTGCATGACCCGTTCAGCCATTCGGTCAATGCGCCCGCCGCCACAGCGCTTTTAGAGAGTGCCACGCAGGATCTGCCGCGCGTCAAAGGTGCCATCCCGATGCGCCCGTCCGAGGATTTTGGCCTCTTTGGCACCCAAATCCCCGCCGCCATGCTGTTTCTGGGCTCGGGCACCGATCAACCGGAATTGCACAACCCGGATTTCGATTTCCCCGATGCTCTGATCCCGATCGGGGCAGAGATTTTCCTCCGTGCGATCCAAGCGTTTTCTGTTCCGCTCTAAATCCTAGCCCCTGTGCGGATTTAGAGCGTTGCCATCGCGCCAAATCCACGCTTTTTGAGGCCCATGACCGACACTCAAAAAGGCCTCGTTGCCCTGATCCTCGCACAGACCCTTTGGGGCCTGTCGCCCCTCTATTACAAAGCGGTGGCGGATGTGCCAGCCTTTGAAGTGCTGGCGCATCGCACGCTTTGGACCTGTGTGTTGTTTGGCGGTTACTTGGCCTATCAGGGCCGTTTGCACGACCTGCTGACCCTGATGCGGGGGCCAAAGCTGCGCTATGTGATCCCGGCCTCGCTTTTGATCTCGGTGAACTGGGGTCTGTTCATCTATGCGATCCAATCCGGGCAGGCGCTTGAGGCCTCGTTTGGCTATTACGTCTTTCCGCTGGTCGCCACGTTGATCGGCATGCTGGCCTTTCGCGAGCGGCTGCGCGGGTTACAAGTTCCGGCTATTCTTTTGGCGGCGCTGGCCGTGCTTGTCTTGGGGATCGGGCTTGGGGCTTTGCCGTGGTTGGCGCTGTCCTTGGCGATCACCTTTGCCAGCTACGGCGCGATCAAGAAATCCCTCGACGCCGGGCCGATCCTGTCGGTGACAGGCGAGGTGGTGCTTTTGGTGCCCATCGCCTTGGCTTATTTGATCGGGGCGGAACTGTTCGGCTGGGGCGGCAGTGTGGCGCAACCGGCGGGGGCGTTTGGCCATTCCCTGTCCGGCAGTCTCCTGTTGATCGCGGCCGGGTTGGCCACCGGCGTGCCCTTGATCTTTTTCGCCACAGCCGCGCGGCGTTTGCCGATGACGGTGGTCGGCATGGGGCAATATTGGAACTCCACGATTCAATTCGGACTGGCCGTTTTGATCTTTGGCGAACCCTTCACCCACTGGCACGCCATCGCCATGCCGCTGATCTGGAGCGCTCTGGCGCTCTATTCGGTGCAAGCGATCCGGGCGGAGTCGGCAGCGCGAAAGCTGCGGCGGGCAGGGTGAGGGGGACGCACTGGCTTTGGCCGATGCGCGGGTTGTTTACTGAACGATGATCTCGGACAGAAGCGCCCGTTCCATGCGCTGGAAAAAGGCGGACAGCTCTTGGTCCATCCCCGCCCAATCCATCTGAGCCGCGTCAAGAGCCGGGGCAGGGTGACCCGCTGCCGCCACCACATCCAGACGATAGCGTGTGGGCGGGTGGGTGCTGTCGATCCGGTGTAGCAACATCATGGCCTCCGCATTGAGGGCATTGGCTTTTTCAGAGGTGGGGGCCGCTATGGCGCGGGCCATTTTGTCAAAGACCGCGATGTGTTTTGAGCCATCAAAATAGGTCTGCGTGCGCGCATCTTCGGCCAAGGGCGAGAGAATGAGCTTTCGCAACAATTCGGTTTTGGCCGCTGTCCCTGCCACCGATGCGGCCGCAAGATCGGCCAAATATTCGGCCCTTTGACTGTCGGCAAACATCAGGGTTTCAAACCCGCGCGACAGGGCCGCAATCGCAGTGCCACACAGAAAGCCAAACACCTGATCGATCAGACCACGGTCTTCAAAATAGAAACGGCTGTTGGTTGCCCCATCTATGAGCATGGGCGGGTGAGAGAGATCCTGCCAGCGCGCCAACGTGCCAAGGGCGGCATAGCTCAGCCGCCCCCGCGCCGGATCATGGTTGATCAAATGCCCGATTTCATGGGCAAGCAGAGCCACGCGTTCAGCGGGCTCAAGCGCCAGCCAAAGCGGCGCGCCGAGGCCCAAGATCCGCTCCGTCTTGCTATATTCGGCCATATAGGCGTTCACTTCAGCAAGGACATGAACGCCGTCGATCCTGGGTGCATTCATCTGTGCACAGATGTCATCAAGCACACCGAACACCTTTGGCGCATCGGGGCGTCGCAGTGTGGCTTTCGTGTTTTTATGCTTTGGCGTGCGTAAATAGTAACCGACAGCCACAAACAGGACGCCCGCGCCAATCGCCACGACACTCTCGTGGCGAACCACGATAAGCACGAGGCCCAAAGCGGCCACGCAAAAGGGGGTGCTGACAATCAACAGCGACAGAAGCGTCACAGTCCACCGAAGGGGGCTTGTGTCCATGACGCGGCCCACGTCGCGATCCTGTGAGACGTCTTTTAAAACGGCGTCCCGAATGGCTTGGCCAAAGCGATGGTTCAATTGGTCACGATAGGTCACGGAAATGCTCAGGTTGCTCCGCCTCACTTGGAAATGCGATCTGCTACGGCATCTATTTGATTTGAAGTGGGTTTGTCATTGGAAAATGAGGCGGCCAAATGTTCAAGCCTGCTGCGCGCCGCAGTCATTTTCCTCCTCACCCCACGCCTCACGAGCGAAAAAATCGCAGTAGGCTGATGCCCGCATCTGTGAGGTCAGCGAGGCGCGCCAGAATGTGTTCCGGTGCGAGGCCGGATGTTTGCCCCTCCGCCATAGAAATTCTTTCAACAAGCCGTATCAGGCGGCGTCGGTGAATGCCAAGCCGCGCTTGGATTGGGTCGGCGATGCACCCGGCGAAGGTGGTCACAAGAGAGGCGGTCATGGCCAATGCCACCCCCGTCAGCACGACGAACCAGATCGGCAAGCTCACGGAGAAGACCCCGTACCAAAGGCTTCCCAATCCTGAACCAAGTGGGAAATGCGCGACGGCTGAGGCATGCGCGACATATTCCGACACTTTCGGGGTCAGCGAGGTCACACCCGGCGTGGCCGTCCCGAAGAGCAACAGCCCGGCCAAGAGGACAAACAACGATGTTGTGATCTCGGCAACGGCAGAGCGGACGCCGGTATAATCGGTGATCAATGCGCGGCTGTGTGGCGTCAGAGTGGCGCCCTCAAGCAGGTCGGTGGCGATGTCCGCCTCGATCACGCGTGCCACAGAGGTTTTGAGGAAAATCTGCCGCGCCTTCAGCCAAGCCTCCAAACGGCTAAACCCCGCCAGACGTGAGGCGACCGCCGCCAATCCGACCAACAAGAACACCGGCGCAAGGGCCACGTTGATGGGCGCACGCAACAGATCCCACCCGAATGCGACGCGATGTAGCCGGAGGGTCGCGGCCAAGTGGAAGTGGCTGCGCACAAAGGCATCGACCCTCTCCTGTATGGCCTGCGCGGTGTTTTCTATCGGCTGTTGCATGGGGGCCATTCGTTTTGGCGTGTCATCACAGTATCTCCCAGATCGCGCGGGACTGAAAGGGGGAGCAACTGGCAAGGCCGACACCTTTGCGTGTGTGCTGATGACCTGTGTGCAGTGCGCGACCACCGACGTAGGGGCCTTTGGACGCCGCGCACCGAAGGTGTTTTTGTCGCGTTGCTCACGTCCTGCAACCTCTTTGATCTGAGGCTGCTGTTAGAGCCGCGGTCCGGCCTGCGCAATCCGCTTGGTCTGGGCCTTGCTCCGCTTGGCCCGCCTTATCCCCGAACCGCCCTCAATGCCGCAACCAACTCTTCCACCGTTTCGACCGTTTCAAAATAGCTTGATGTCGACATCGGTGCGAAGCCTTCGGAAATGATGTGTTCGATCAGGCCTTCAAGCGGTTTCCAATAGCCATCCGTGGACAAAAGAAAGATCGGTTTGTCATGCAGGCCGATTTGTTTCCAGGTCAGCACTTCGAAAAATTCGTCCAAAGAGCCCGCGCCGCCGGGCAGGACGACGATGGCGTCCGAGTTCATGAACATGACCTTTTTGCGCTCATGCATGTTTTCGGTGATCACGAAGGTGGTCAAATCGCGTTTGCCGACCTCTTTGGGCAAAAGATGCGTCGGGATCACGCCAAAGGTCAAAGCCCCCGCACTCTGGGCCGCGCGCGCCACGGCCCCCATCAATCCGACATCGCCCGCACCATAGACCAAACGCCAGCCTTCATCGGCCAAAGCGCGGCCAAAGGCGGTGGCGGCGGCTTCATAGTTGGGCGCGCCGCCCGCGCGCGAGCCGCAATAGACACAGACGGAAAAGAGCGAGGTTGTTGAAGAGGCGGCGGTTGTCATGACGCGTACTTTCTAAAGCGTTTCCAGGAACATCTGAGGCAGGTTTGACTGGAAACGCTGTGGGACATGTCAGCCTCGTCAGGGGGGCGCCGAAAGCCAGTGCGGACGGGCTTTGCTTGAAACGCTTTGAAAAAGGAAGTCTTTGACCCTTGTTAGCCCCCTTGCTAGGCTGTCTCAACCCTTGTCAAAAGCAATGTGGTGGTGCTTTGGTCGCGCGGTCATACTGACCGGGCCAAACTCTGCTTGGCGTGTTGGGCGTGGGATATGGGGATGAAGGACACAATGGGCAAAACGCAGGGATGGATGATGCCCGTCGCCGCAGTGGTGGCGATCGGGTTGGTGGCAGGGATCGGGTACACATTATATGTGGCCTATCCCGGCGGCGGTGCGCCGGGCGCGCCAGCGGCGTTGACCTCTGAGATCGGGATCTCTGACGGTGGGACAGGGAGGGAGGCGGCGGACACGGTCGCGCCCGAAAGCCCCGAAAGCCAAGCGCCAACGGACCAAGAGATCGCGCCCGCAGGCATGGTACAGAGCTATCCGGCCTTCGATCTTGTGCGCATTCCTCCCGATGGCTTGGCCACGGTGGCCGGACGCGCCGAGGCGGGGGCTGAGGTGGCAATCTTGGTCGATGGTCAAGAGGTGGCGCGCACATCGGCCAACGGCCGCGGCGAATTTGTCGCCTTGTTCGATCTCGCCGGGAGCGATAGCCCGCGCGAAATGCGCCTGCGCAGCGGGGCGAATGCGGACACACCAGACGGCAGCGAAAACGTGTTGGACAGCGCCGAAAGTGTGATCATTGCACCCTTTGCTGCGGTGCCGGACCTTGATGTCAGCACCGAGAGTGCCGCTGTGGCGGTGGATGGCGTCCCGGCGGAAACGGGCGCGGCACAAAGCGAACCGGGGGATGCGGCCGCAGCCTCCGCCACGGGAGGTGCCGTGGCAACGTCGATTTTGCGGACCGCCGAGGCTGGGGCGACTGGTGAGACTGCTGAACCGGGGGAACAGTCACAGACCGATCCCACACCAGAAAACACGGCAGAAAGCACAGCAGAAAACGCAAGTGTCCCACCAGTTGCCCCCACAGTGATGATCGCGACCGATGAGGGCGTCAAAGTGTTGCAACAGCCGGGCACTGAGGCGGGAGACTTGCGCATTGATGCGGTGACTTACGATCCCGAGGGGCGGGTGTTTGTGTCTGGGCGTGGCGCGCCGGGGCAGAGTGTGCGGCTCTATCTCATGGAGGCGCTCAAGGCCGAGGCTTCGATTGGCGCGGATGGGCAATGGCGGCAGGAACTGAGCCATGTGGCTCCGGGGCGCTACAGGTTGCGCGCCGATCAGGTGGACGCGACAGGGCAGGTCACACAGCGCGCCGAAATCCCGTTCCATCGTGAAGATGTGGCGGTTTTGGCGGGGACGTCCGCGGGGGATGCGGCGATACCGATTGGGCAGACGAGCGCGCCCCTTGAAGCCCCGCTCTCCAAACCGACCCCAGCCGCAGCTCCAACCCCGGCCCCAACTCCGGCCCCGGCCCCGGCCAAACGCATCATGTCTGTGACCGTTCAGCCCGGCAATACGCTTTGGGGGATTGCCTCGGCAACCTATGGCGATGGGGTGATGTATGTGCGGGTGTTTGATGCCAACAAAAGCCAAATTCGCGATGCTGATTTGATCTATCCGGGGCAGATTTTCGTTTTACCTGAGTGATCCGATCAGGTGTGAGACCGAAGGCACAGCAGGCTGTGCGGCATCGGGGCTTGTGCCCGGCGGTGGTCTGCGCGATTGTGTCGCTCGCTTTGAAACATGCCACCGAAAGGCAGCCCATATGCGCGGCAACCGCCCGATGACCACCACCGAAGGCCCGAAAAATGGATGGGCGGTGATCCGTGCCGTGATCCCGTATTTTTGGCCCAACGCAGGTCCAAAAGCCGAAGTCCGTGCCACCAAAATCCGGGTGATCATCGCCTTGGTGTTTTTGATGGCGGCGAAAGTTGTCACCGTTGGCACGCCTGTGTTGTACAAAGCCGCCGTCGATGCTTTGGCCGGGGACGCCAAATCGGCGGCCTGGATGTTGGGCATGGGGGCGGTTGGGTTGACCGTCGCCTATGGCATGGCGCGGCTGATGTCGAACGGGTTCAACCAGTTGCGCGATGTGGTCTTTGCTCCGGTGGCGCAATCGGCGCTGCGCAAATTGGCGCTTGAGACCTTCAATCACATTCACGCCCTCTCCATGCGCTATCACATTGCCCGCAAAACCGGGGGGCTTAGCCGGATTATTGAGCGTGGCACCAAAGGCGTGGCGTTTTTGCTGCGCTTTCTGGTGTTCAGTATCGGGCCTTTGGCGATTGAACTTGCTATGATTTTGGTGGTCGTCTCCTTTGCCTTTGGTGCCTCCTATATGGCCGTTTTGGCCGGGACGATCCTCGCCTATGTGGTCTTTACCTTTAAGGTCACGGAATGGCGGGTGAAGCTGCGCAAGGAGATGAACGACCAGGATACCGACGCCAATCAAAAGGCGATCGACAGTCTTTTGAACTTTGAAACGGTGAAATATTTCGGCGCCGAACAACGCGAAGCGGCGCGCTATGACAAAGCCATGGAAGCCTATGAAACGGCGGCGGTCAAAACCGCCTATTCGCTGGGGTTTCTCAACTTTGGCCAAAGCTTTTTGATCACAGCGGGGCTTGTGATCGTGATGGTCATGGCCGCGCTTGGGGTTGAAAACGGCACGATGACCGTGGGCGATTTTGTCATGGTCAACGCCTATATGGTGCAGATCACCATGCCGCTGAATTTCCTTGGGACGGTGTACCGTGAAATCCGTCAGGGGCTGGTCGATATGGAGGCGATGTTTGATCTGTTGCATCAACCCGCAGAAATCCTTGACGCGCCCAATGCGCCCGAGCTTCAGGTGGCGGGCGGGGCCGTGGTACTCAAAGAAGTTGAATTTCATTATGACCCGGCCCGTCCGATCCTCAAAGGCGTGGATATTGTCGTGCCCGCCGGGCGCTCTTTGGCCATCGTTGGCCCGTCCGGGTCGGGCAAATCCACCATCGGCCGGTTGCTGTTTCGGTTTTACGAGGTCACCGGCGGATCGTTGCAGATCGACGGTCAGGACATTCGCGATGTGACGCAAAACAGCCTGCACGCCGCCATCGGCGTGGTGCCGCAGGACACGGTGCTGTTCAACGACACGATCCGCTATAACATTGGCTATGGGCGTGATGGGGCGAGCTATGAGGAGATTGTCAAAGCCGCGCAAAAGGCCCGGATTCACGATTTCATCATCGGCCTGCCAGACGGCTACGAGACCCAGGTGGGCGAGCGCGGGTTGAAACTGTCGGGCGGGGAAAAACAGCGGGTGGGAATTGCCCGCACGCTGCTCAAAGACCCGCCGATCCTGTTGCTCGATGAGGCGACCTCGGCGCTCGACACCCAGACCGAGCGCGATATTTTGGACGCGCTCAAGGCCGCTGGCGAAGGCCGCACCGTGATCACCATTGCGCACCGGCTCTCCACCGTGGCCGATGCCGATGAAATCGTGGTTCTGGAACAGGGGCAGGTGGTCGAGCGCGGCACCCATGAGGGGCTGTTGAACGCCCATGGCAAATACGCGGCGATGTGGGCGGCACAGGCCGAAGACCGCGACGAGGCGGCGGCGTGATCTGAGTATTTGGACCATGGTAAGGGCCTTGGTCAAAATATTTCCTGCCAGAGTGATCCACGGCCAAGGCGCACGCGTAACCATTTGGAACGCGGAGAGAAAATGACGTCAATTTGGTGGATCCGGCGAGACTTTCGCCTTTCAGACAACCCGGCTTTGGTCGCGGCGGCTGCTTTGGGCGCGGTTGTGCCTGTGTTTATTTTCGATGACACAGTCGCGGATTTGGGTGCGGCGCCGAAATGGCGGATGGGGCTTGGGTTGGCGCATCTGATTGCGCGGATTGAGGCCTTGGGCGGGCGGGTTGTCCTGCGCTCTGGTGCGGCCTCTGAGGTGCTATTGCAGCTGGCCGACGAGCTTGGGGCCGAGGGCGTGTATTGGAATCGTCTGTATGACAAAGCGGCGATTGCACGCGACACGGCCGTCAAATCGGCACTGAAAACTGCGGGGATTCAGGCGCAATCCTCAAACGGTCATCTGTGTTTTGAGCCCTGGACGGTGGAGACCAAAACCGGCGGCTATTACAAGGTCTACACGCCGTTTTGGAACACGGTGCGCGCGCGCAGCGTGGCGGATCTTTTGCCTGCGCCGGATGTGATTTGGCCACAGGATTGGCCCAAGAGTGAGGCGCTGGTCGATTGGCAAATGGGGGGCAAGATGCAGCGCGGGGCGGCGGTGGTTTTGCCCCATTGTCACATTGGCGAAGCAGCGGCTTTGGCACGGCTTGATGCGTTTATCGAGCGCCATGTCGAGGCCTATAAGGCCAAGCGCGATTTCCCTGCGGAGCCGGTGTGTTCGGGCCTGTCGGAGAACCTGACCTACGGCGAAATATCACCGCGACGCATATGGCACGCAGGATGGCATGCGATGGAGGCAGGGGCGGCAGGTGCCGAGCATTTCCTGAAAGAACTCGTCTGGCGCGAGTTTGCCTATCATCTGTTGTATCGCGAACCGGATTTGGCCCATCGCAATCACCGCGAGGGCTGGGATGAGTTTGACTGGCGCGGCGAGAATGACGACGCCGAGGCGTGGCGGCGCGGGCGCACCGGGGTGCGGTTTGTCGATGCCGCGATGCGCGAGATGTATGTCACCGGGGTGATGCACAACCGGGCGCGGATGATTGTGGCGTCGTTTTTGACCAAACATTTGCTGACTGATTGGCGGATTGGCCGGGCGTGGTTTGAGGATTCTTTGATTGATTGGGATCCGGCGGCCAATGCGATGGGATGGCAATGGGTGGCCGGATGTGGCCCCGATGCCGCGCCTTATTTTCGGGTGTTTAACCCCGATGGTCAGGCCGAGAAATTTGATGCCGATGGGGCCTATCTGCGGGCGTGGATTGCCGAGGGAGAGGCGGAGCCGAGCGAGACAGCTTTGTCCTATTTCGCGGCGGTGCCCAAAAGTTGGGGCCTGTCTCATCAGGATCGATACCCGGAGCCGATCATTGGGTTGAAAGAGGGGCGCGTGCGGGCCCTTGCGGCCTATGCGCGGCTCAAACCGTGACGAAACGCGAATTTATGCTATATTTGGGGGTAAAACGGGGCGGAATATGCCGCCACATCCACACTCCAAGATGAACCACAAGACGACGCTACAGGGATAAACGGAGGCCAAGATGCTTGATCACACCACCCGGCCGGCACAGGCCAAAGAGGTGTTTACCTCAACAGAGGGGCAGGGCAACCTGCCGCGATATTTCACTCAAGTGTTTGATGTTGCGACCAATATGTCGCGCGGGCGGTTGGATTTTGTGATGCCGGATGGGCGGGTGTTTCGCGCCGAAGGGCGCTCGACGGGACCTGTGGCCGAGATTCATGTCCACTCGGACGATGTCTTTGCCCGGCTCATCCGCGAAGGCGATCTTGGGTTTTGCGAGGATTACCTTGATCAGGGCTGGAGCACACCGGATTTGATGGCGTTCATGGACCTGCTTCATGCCGACAATGATGATCTTTACGACGGGTTTCCGGGCATGGCCTTTGTGCGTGCCTATGAGCGGATGCGCCATTGGTTGAACACCAATTCCAAACGTCAGGCCAAGAAAAATATCTCTTATCACTATGATCTGGGAAATGATTTTTATGGGCTTTGGCTTGATGAGACGATGACCTATTCCTCGGCTTTGTTTGAGGAGGGGCAACAGAGTTTGGAAGCCGCGCAGATCGCGAAATACGCCTCTATGGTCGATGAAATGGGCGTGAAACCGGGCGATCATGTGTTGGAGATTGGCTGTGGTTGGGGTGGGTTTGCCGAATATGCGGCGGGTCAACGGGGGCTCAAAGTCACCGGGCTGACGATTTCTGAGGAGCAGTTTAAATTTGCCGCCGAACGGATCAAAAAAGCGGGCCTGTCGGATCGCGTGCAACTCAAACTTCAGGATTATCGTGACGAGCGCGCCCAATATGACGGCATTGCCTCGATCGAGATGTTCGAGGCGGTGGGCGAAAAATACTGGCCAACCTATTTTGGCACCCTGCGCGACTGTTTGAAACCGGGGGGCAATGCGACGCTGCAAATCATCACGCTGCAAGATCGTCGGTTTGAGGTTTACCGTTCTTCCGTTGATTTCATTCAAAAATACATCTTTCCGGGCGGCATGTTGCCCAGTCCCACGGTGCTGCGCCAACAGATCGCCAAATCCGGGCTTGAGTTTGTGAAATCCAAGGAATTTGGCGAAAGCTACAGCGTCACATTGCGGCGCTGGCATGAGGTGTTTAACGCCAAATGGGATCAGATCGAAGCGCTGGGGTTTGATGATCGGTTCCGTCGGATGTGGAATTTTTATCTCGCCTCTTGCGCTGCGACCTTTCACAGTGGAAATTGCGACGTAACGCAGATTACGATGACCAAGCCCTCGTGACCTCCTTGCGCTCACAATTCCAAAGCAGGTGCCTATGCCCACAGCCGCAAAACTTGTTTCTTCGATCTGGTTTGCCCTTTTGGCATGGTTCGCGGCGGAATTGGTCAAAAACCATCTCCCCGATGGCACACAGGTGGGATTCATGTCCTATATCAGTGGCGGATTTGGGCTTTTGACCGGCTGGATATTTATGGGCAAACGGGCGGGCGACACGATGCGCGCGGCCTATGGCTATGGTCTGTCCTCGTCGATCATCCTGGCGTTTTGGAGCGTGTTCTATTTCGCTTTTGAAACCATGATACACCGCTCGATGTCGCATCGCTATCACGGTCCGGGGGATGCGCTGGTGTCAATGGTCGGCTTGATGGGCGAATATGGGCTCTATCTGATCAAACCGGATGTGTTGACCATTCTCATTGTTGGCGGTTTTTTTGGCGGTTGGATCACGGAAAAGGCGGTGCGAAAATGGGCGTGACCGATCCCCTCATGGACCCGATGCCGCCGCAGTATAACGCCCTTTCAGATCGCTACAGCCCAGAGCAAATCACCTATCTGTATGAGGTGATCCATGGCGAGGAGACCTATCTCACCGAGGCATTTTTGCGCGCAGCCGCCGAGGAGGTGGTGCTGTATATCGGGCAAAAACCGGCGGGTGAGCTGCGCGCGCTGCGTATGATGATCCTGATCCGGGCTTGGGCGCGCTTAAGGGCCCGCCGTGGCACACGACCCCGTGCCAGTGATCGCTGCGACATGACGCGCCATGATGTCACCGAAACCAACCGCCAGATCCCTTACACCTCCTTTTTTGCCGTGGATGAAACCCATCTGACCCACACACGGTTTGACGGGGGTACCTCCGGCGAAATGCGTCGTGCGGCGTTTTTGATGGCGGATGCGGTGACGGTTTTGCCCTATGATCCGCTACGAGACCGGGTTTTGGTGATCGAGCAATTCCGTTTTGGTCCCTATGCGCGCGGCGATGCGCGGCCATGGATGTTGGAACCCATTGCGGGGCGGGTGGATGCGGGAGAGACAGCGGAAAACACCGCCCGGCGCGAGGCCGAGGAAGAGGCCAGCATCACCGTCAAGGCGCTGCATAAAGTCGCCGAATATTACCCCTCAAGCGGCGCGATGACCGAATATGTGCTGTCCTATATCGGCATTGCCGATCTGCCCGATGATGTGACCGGAGTCGGTGGGCTTGAGAGCGAACATGAAGACATTGCCTCCACCCTGATCAGCTTTGATCGGTTGATGCAGATGTGCGATGCGGGTCAATTGGACGTGGGTCCGCTCTATCTGTCGGCGCTGTGGTTGGCCCGGCACCGCGATCGTCTGCGCGCCGAGGCCGGGGTTTAAAGTCCAAGCCTCACTTGGATTTCGGTTGCATCCAGAGCCAAATCAACGCCCCACCCGCCAAGGTCAGCAGCGGGATCATCGCAAGGTTGACGGCGGTCCAGCCGTCCTGCGCCGAGCCGCCGGAACAGTTCATCAACCCACCTGAGGCCAAGGAGGCCATGGTCACGCCGCCAAAGACCAAAAGGTCGTTGAGGCCCTGAATCCGGCCACGTTCAGAGGGCTCATGCGACGAGGACAGCATCGCCGTGGCACCGATGAAGCCAAAGTTCCAACCGATCCCCAAAAGCACCAAAGCGACAAAGAAATTCTCGATATCGACGCCCATCATGCCGACAATTCCGGCGGCTCCGAGGATCACAAGCCCGGTGGCCATGATCCGTTCGACGCCGAATTTCGAGATCAGAAACCCGGTGAAAAACGATGGCAAGAACATCGCCACAACATGGGCAGAGACAATATCGGCGGCGGTGTTTTGTTCAAAGCCACAGCCGACCACGGCCAGAGGTGTGGAGGTCATCACCAGGTTCATCAGGGCGTAGGACACCATGGCGACGATGATCGCCACCAAGACCCGAGGTTCGCGCAACAGTTCGCGCCGGGAGCGGCCAACGACATGACCATGGGTGGAGACGGGCGGTTTCGGGATGCGCAGGAACAGGAACAAGACGGAGCCGATGACGTTGATCGCGATCACCGCCAGATAGGTGCCAAGGAAGGGCACGACCATCGCCTGAGAGGTGAGTTTGACCAATTGCGGGCCAATGAGGGCCGAGGCCAATCCGCCGGCGAGCACATAGGAAATGGCTTTCGGTTTGAACGCGTCATCGGCGGTGTCGGTGGCGGCAAAGCGAAAAAAGCCTTGGGACGATTGATAGACCCCGGTGAACAGGCCGCCAACCACAAACAGCCAAAAGTTTTGCTGCAACAGCGCCACGGCGCCAATGGAGGCGCCAATCGCGCCGGAACCGGTGCCGATCCAAAACCCCGCACGGCGGCCATAGCGCTGCATGGCCGCTGACAAAGGCGTCGCCGCCAACATCGAACCCAAGACAATCGCGGAGATCGGTAAAGTGGCAAAGCACAGGTTTTTGGCCAAAGATTGCCCGGCCAGCCCGCCAATGATGAAGATCATCGACATCTGCGCGCCCAAAAACGCCTGTGCCATCACAAGGATGTACACGTTGCGACGGGCGCGGGCGGGATCGGAGGTCATGACGTGTTCTGGCATGGCGTGCTCGGGCATGGGGAACTCTTGCGGATCTGTGAATATGTCGGACCGGGTGTAACGGGCGCAGGCCCGGTTGGAAAGCCGCGTCTTTCAAGGGGTCGCTTTGCGATTTTTGCCTAAGCCCTGCGTGGGCTTGGTTCAGGCGTCACCGATCAGGCGCGATCAATCAGATGCAAGAAGGACCCGGCCACCGAACCGTTGATTAAACCTTGTGGCCCAAGATCGGTGTTTTCGGCGTCCCGCACTTCAAAAAGCGGCTGACCCGTGGCTTTGATCGTGCTGGCGTAGTGAAATTCATGCGCGGTCCACCCCCCCGGGAACGGCCCGGATGCGGCCACCGCGTGACGATAGCCCAAATGCAATTTTCGCGCGGCAAAGGAGGTCTCAAGCGCCAAAAGCCCGGCCATTTTATGCCGCACCCCGTCTGCGTCGATCAAGCCGTCCCCCAAAACCATATAGCCACCGCATTCTCCGTACACCTGACGCCGTGCCGCCGCTTCGCGCAGGCCTTGCAGGAACACATGCGAGGCGGCGAGGCGTCCGGCGTGCAACTCCGGGTAGCCGCCGGGCAAATACACCAGATCGCAGGGCGGCGGGGCCTCGTTGGCCAGTGGCGAAAAGAAACGAATTTCTGCGCCTTGGTCACGCCAATCGGTCAAAAGATGCGGGTAGGCAAAGGCAAAGGCTTGGTCTTGCGCCACCGCGACGCTTTGGGCGGGGGGCGGTATGCGTGGGCTGTGCTCCGCGCCTGTGATCGGAGCTGCCAATTCCAGGATCGCCTCCACATCCAAAGCCGCCTCAACCGCATCGGCGGCGGCATTCAAAAAGGCCTCCAAATCCGGGCGTTCCCCGGCCTGAACCAGACCAAGGTGGCGATCCGGGTGGGTCAAGCCCGAGGATCGGGGCAGGGCGCCGAACACCGGGAGGCCAGAGGGGGTCAAGGCGCGCAGCAGCATGGTTTTATGGCGCTCGGACCCGACCTTGTTGAGGATCACGCCCGCCACATGCACGCTTGGATCATGCGCCACGAACCCGGCCACGAGAGGTGCGATAGACCCGGCCATGCGCGACGCATCGACCACCAAGATCACCGGGATGTTGAACAGCCGGGCCAGATCGGCGCATGCGCCTTTGCCCTCGGGCGGCGCCCCATCGAACAGGCCCATTGCGCCTTCGATGATCAGGGTGTCACCGTCTCTTTCTCCACCCGCCAAGGCGCGCAACCGATCCGGTCCCATCGCCCAAGCGTCCAAATTCGGACAAGGTGCGCCACAGGCGGCCTCATGAAACCGCGGATCAATGTAATCGGGGCCAGATTTCGCACCACGCACATTCACGCCGCGCCGTTTGAGGGCGCGCAAAAGGCCAAGGGTCAGCGTGGTTTTGCCAGAACCGGAACTGGGCGCGGCGATCAACAGCCCGCGCGTCATCACCGGTCCTCGGCGGGTTTGCCACGACCCAGCGGATCAAGATTGCGCGGGGTCTCACCACGGGCCAAGGCTTGCCAATCAAGCACCTGACGCATCAACACCGAGCGCCCGATACAGATGATCGCGGGCGGTTCCATGTGGTTGGCGGCAATGTCGTCGACCATCGCGCCCAAAGTGGTTTCCAACACCTGTTGATTGGGCGTTGTGGCTTGGGACACCACGGCGACAGGTTCGTCCTTTGGGCGGCCCGCGTCCAACAGACCCTTTTGGATCGTGGGCGCGTGTTTCATTCCCATATAGATCACCAACACGCCCGACGCACGGTTCAAAGCGTCCCAATCCAGCGTGTCCGGGGTTTCACCGCGCTGATCATGGCCGGTGACAAAGGTCACCGATTGATTGACGTCGCGATGCGTCACAGGAATGCCGGCATAGGCCAACCCCCCGATCCCCGCCGAAATCCCCGGCACGATGCGCACATTGACGCCATGCTGGATGAGGGTCTGGGCCTCTTCGCCGCCGCGGCCAAAGACAAAAGGATCGCCGCCTTTGAGGCGCAACACCCGTTTGCCCGCGTGCGCCAAATCAACCAGTTGCAACGAAATATCGGCCTGTTTTGCCGACGGTTTGCCGCCGCGTTTTCCGGCGTAAATCTGTTCGGCCTCAGGGCGCGCCCACTCAAGGATCAAGGGCGACACCAGCGCGTCATAGACGATCGCATCCGCCTGTCTGAGCGCATGAATTGCATGCAAGGTCATCAGCCCCGGATCACCGGGACCGGCACCGCAAAGCCAAACCCATCCGGGTTCAAGGGTGGGCCATGTGCCACCGGGAAGCGTCAGCGTGGAGTCGGTCAAGATGGATTCGGTCATGATGGATTTATGACGGGTGAGAGGGGGTTTGACAAAGCGTTTCAACCCGTGGCTTGCGCGAAAAACACCGTGGTCAATCTGACGTGCCTCGCTTTATAGTCGCGGCAATGACGGATGTGACCAAACCTTTGCGCCGTGGCTGGACCACGGGGGCCTGTGCGACGGCGGCGACGCGTGCGGCGTTGATGGCGCTATGGGGGGAGGGATTCCCTGAGAAACTGCGGATCACCTTGCCCAAAGGCGAGCGACCGGAGTTTGCGCTCTCCTACCGCGCTGAAGGGCCGGATTGGGCCGAAGCCGGTATCATCAAGGACGCGGGCGATGACCCGGATGTCACGCACGGCGCGGAAATTCGCGCGCGCGTGTCGGTGTCAGGTGGCGGCGTGGTGTTCAAAGCGGGCGAGGGCGTCGGCATGGTGACCAAACCCGGTCTGCCGATCCCGCCCGGTGAACCCGCAATCAACCCGGTGCCGCGCCAGATGATGACGGATCAGGTCACGGAGATGGCCGCGCGACTGGGCCAATCTCCCGATGTTGAAATCACGATTGCGATCCCCGGTGGGGCAGAAATTGCGCAAAAAACATGGAACCCGCGGCTTGGCATCAAAGGCGGTTTGTCGGTCTTGGGCACCACAGGCATTGTGCGGCCGTTTTCCTGCGCGGCTTGGATTGCCTCGATCCATCGCGGCATTGATGTGGCGCGCGCCGAAGGGTTGACCCATGTGGCGGGTTGCACGGGCGCGACGTCCGAGCGGGTGGTGCGGGGGTTGTATGATTTGCCCGAAGGCGCGATGTTGGACATGGGCGATTTCGCCGGTGGGATGTTGAAATATCTGGCCAAACACCCGGTACCGCGTGTCACCATTGGTGGCGGCATTGGCAAAATCGCCAAGCTGGCGCAGGGCGAGATGGATTTACATTCCAAACGCGCGCAGGTGGATTTCGCCTTTTGGGCCAAAGAGATGAATGACCCGGAACTTGCGCAATCGAACACGGCATTGGAAATGTATGAGCGTAAAGGGGCTGACTTTGCCGTTGCTGTGGCGCAAAAGGCCTTGGCGGCGGTTGAGGCGCGGTTCGGCGGGCGTGGAACCACGTTTGACATCGTGGTGATCGACCGCACAGGCGAGATCATAGGACGGGCAGAATGATCCTTTTATTGGCGGGCACAACCGAGGCGCGCATTCTTGCGGGCTATATGGCCGAGGCGGGGATCAAAACCGTGGCCTCTTTGGCCGGGGCCACGCGCACACCTCTGGCGATGGCGGTGGAGACGCGGGTCGGCGGCTTTGGCGGGGACGCCGGGTTTGAGGCCTATTTGGACGCCACGGGCATCACCGCCGTGATTGACGCGACCCATCCATTCGCCGCCCAAATCACCGCCCGCACCGCGCGGATTTGCGCCGGGCGCGGCCTGCCGTATTTGCGCTATGAACGCCCGGGCTGGCGCTCACGTCCGGGGGATGCCTGGCATGAGGTGGCGGATTACGCGGGTTTGTCGACGATCATCCCGGTCGGCGCGCGGGTGTTTTTGGCAACAGGCCGGCAAAGCCTGACCCAGATGGCGCATTTGGCGGATCGGCAATTGATTTGCCGGGTGATCGACCCGCCAGAGGCACCGTTTCCCTATCCCAATGGGGAGTATGTCATTGGGCGCCCGCCGTTTTCCGAAGGCAAGGAATTGGAGACATTGCGCGCACTCAAACCCGATTGGATGGTGGTGAAAAATGCAGGCGGCGCGTCTGGACGCGCGAAATTGGACGCCGCGCGTCAGCTTGGGATTTCGGTGGCGATGATTGCGCGCCCTGCGGTGCCTGCGGGGATCGAGCGGCGCGAACAGATGCTTGATGCGTTGGAATGGGCGGCGGCACATGGGCGCACATAGGATCATCACCTGCGAGGCGGATGTCACCGAAGGCGCGGCGTGGCTGGCCGAGTATGATCCGCGCTTTGCCCATGCCTTGCACCTGACCGGGCCTTTGCCGCTCCGGCGCAATAAAGACGGGTTTGAACAGCTTTTCGCCGCGATTGTCAGCCAACAAATCTCTGTCGCCGCCGCCAATGGCATCTGGGCGCGGCTCAAAACCGCAAAGCTGACCGGGCCGCGTAAGATCATGTGGGCCAGCGAGGACGAATTGCGCGCCTGTGGCTTGTCACGACAAAAGGTGCGTTATGCCAAGGCGCTGGCCGAGGCACGGATTGATTTTCGCGCGCTCCGGGAGGCGCCGACGGATCAGGTGATTGCCACGCTGGTCGATGTGCCGGGCATTGGCGTGTGGACCGCTGAAATTTACGCAATGTTCTCATTGGGCCATGCCGATGTTTTTGCGCCGGGCGATTTGGCGCTGCAAGAGGCGGCGAAGATTCTGTTCGATTTGCCGGAGCGGCCAAAAGAGCGGGTCATGCGGCAGATGGCCGAAGACTGGACCCCGTGGCGCGCGGTTGCAGCGCGGCTGCTTTGGGCCTACTACCGGGTGCTGAAACAGCGCGAAGGCGTGCGGTGAGACGTGATTTGAGACAGGGGATGTGACGTGACCAATCTGACCAACCATATGAAAGACAGCCTGTCGGGCCGGGTGAATTCCATTGTCGTGTTCGTGCATGGCTACGGCGCGGATGGCAAAGACCTTTTGGGGCTGGCGGACCCTTTGGGCGAACATATGCCCGATACGGTGTTTTTCTCGCCCGACGCACCCGAGCGTTGCACCGGAAATCCGATGGGATTTCAATGGTTTCCGATTCCTTGGATTGATGGATCGTCCGAAGAGGAATCGCGCGACGGCATGATGCGCGCGGTCGATGAATTGAATGATTATCTCGACAATATCATGGTCGATTACGGCATCGAGGCCGATCAATTGGCGCTCGTCGGCTTTTCTCAGGGCACGATGATGTCGCTGCATATCGCGCCGCGCCGCGAGGATGCGATGGCCTGTGTTGTCGGCTTCTCTGGCCGCCTTTTGGAGCCGGAAATGCTTGGTGATGAGATGCGGGTGAAAATGCCGGTTTTGTTGCTGCATGGCGATGAGGACGATGTGGTGCCGCCGCAAGCCTTGCCTGAGGCGGGGCAGGCGTTGCAGGACGCGGGCTTTGAAACCTACGCCCATATCATGCGCGGCACGGGGCATGGGATTTCGCCGGATGGCCTGTCCGTGGCCTTGGCGTTTTTGCGTGAAAAACTGGGCTATGACGTGCCGACCAAGGGATAATTGCGGGATAAATCCGGCATTTACTTGTTTTGTCGGCGGAAATTAGCGCTCTTTTCATCTTTTTGCTCAAAGCTGGACCTGCATATAGGTCCAGCCCCTTGACCCCGGGCCTTTGAGTGTTACATTTCTATCATTAGCTAGGAGGGCTGAAAAATGGACCTGATCATGACCACCGCAATCGCCTTTGGTGCAACTGCTGTCATGGTGGCCTATGCCCTCATCTCGAAGTCTCAGCATCCGACTGAGCAACGTCTCCCTATCCGCATCCGCGTTGAGGACCGTCGCAAGCGTTAAGGCGCCCGCGACCGCCCACCCGACTGTCCGGCAGAGATTTGATCTGACGCTTGGCCCCGGTGTGACCGGGCTTGTCGGGCGCAATGGATCAGGGAAATCCACGCTTTTAAATTTCATCGCGGGCCGCCTTGGCGCGCCCTTGGTGGTGGGCACTTGTATCTGTTCCCATCCTGTACGGCTGTTGGATCAACAGGCCGCGCTTTCGATGCGTTTGATGGATCTCTTCGGGGTCACGGACCCGCTTTTGGACCTGTGGTGCGCGTTGCGCGGCGAGGCGACCAAGGCGGCATTCGAAACGATAGATTGGACACTCGAAGAGCGGTTTTTGGCGCAGCTTGATCGGTTCGGCCTGTCCGATGTGGACCTCAACCGCAGGCTCGGTACGCTGTCCGGCGGTCAACAGCTGCGCGCCCGTTTGGCGGCGCTGTTTTTTGATGCGCCGGAAATTGTTCTTCTCGATGAGCCGACCAATGCGTTGGACCGCGACGGGCAGGCGATGGTGGCGCAGGCGCTGCGAGATCACAGTCGCATCCATGGCGGCATCGCGTGTGTCGCCAGCCATGATCGCCACCTGTTGGATCAGATGGATCGAATCGTGTCGCTGGACCCGGACGGCGGGGTGACGGTGTTTGGTGGCGGCTGGACGGCGTTTGCGGCGGCGCGGGATGCGGATTTGGCGCGATTGGAGCAGGCGTCCACGCGCATGCAACGGCAGGAAAAACAGACCGAGGCAAAACG
Organism: Celeribacter baekdonensis B30; assembly: GCF_000299875.1. Lineage (GTDB taxonomy): Bacteria > Pseudomonadota > Alphaproteobacteria > Rhodobacterales > Rhodobacteraceae > Celeribacter > Celeribacter baekdonensis_A. The sequence continues at coordinate 46,456 of NZ_AMRK01000003.1, read as the reverse complement.
GCGGGAGTCTGCCGCGCGCCAAGACCGCCGGGCCCGGCAAGGGCGAAAGCTCAGAGACGGGTCACAGTCGAAACTGCTTTTGGATATGGCAAAAGAGAGCGCGCAAAGCAGTGCCTCGGCACGGATCACGGCGGAGGCGCGCAAAAAGGCGGCTCTTGAGGCCGAGCGAACAGAGATTGCCCAAAAGATCGAGGTGCGAACTCCGGTGCATATGGATTTCCCCGCGGTTCATGTGCCGCCGTCAAAGCAGATGTTGCAGCTTGATGAGGCTGTTTTTACTGTTGGAGATCAAAATATTGGACCAATTAGTTTAAGTTTGGTCGGCCCCGCACGGTTGCGCCTTTCCGGGCCGAACGGGGTGGGGAAATCGACGCTTTTGCGCGCGATTTCCGGGGAGATTGCGCCGATCTCGGGGCAGGTGAATCGCTTGGTGCCCTGTGCGATGCTGGACCAAAATGGCGGATTTTCCCATGACGCGGGGTCATTGATCGCGGCGGCGGAGCAGGCCTTTCCATCGGTTGCCGGGGCGCAATTGCGCGCGTGTCTGGCCCGCGCCGGGTTTCGCGGCGATGCGGCCCATGCGCCGGTGCAAGAGTTGTCGGGCGGCGAAAAAATGCGGGCGCGGATCGCGCTTTTGGCCGCGAGCCCGGAGGTGCCGCCGCTTTTACTGCTTGATGAGCCGACAAATCACCTTGATCTCGCGGCTCTTGAAGCGCTTGAATTGGGGCTGTCACAATGGCGCGGTGCGATGATTGTGGTGACCCATGATGACGTATTTGCCCAAAAAATGGCGTTTACCGACGTGATTTCGGGGCCTTTTGCCTAATCTGTGGGCCAGAGAGGCGCGCGCTCCGTCACAGAGGCGTCACGAACACGCGATAAAACGCAATGGAGCGGACCACATATATACAGGGGCTTGTCAGGTTTAAGCCGCGATATATAGTGGAGACATATGAGGGACGGGGTGTCCCGTCCTTGAACCCAGATGGTCGCAAGGCGGGATTGGTGCGTGAGGATGGACGGAGATTTCAGAACACATTTTGTGCGCGAACCGAATGCGGTAAAGGCCCATTCGGCCTTGGTGCTCAACGCGGATTATCGGCCCTTGTCCTATTACCCGCTGTCGCTTTGGCCATGGCAAGAGGCGGTGAAGGCGGTGTTTTTGGACCGGGTGGATATTGTCGCCGAGTATGACGACTATGTGCATAGCCCGAGTTGCAGGATCAAAATCCCGTCGGTCGTCGTCCTCAAAGATTATGTCAAACCTCAAAAGCGCGTGGCCTTCACGCGCTTTAATTTGTTTTTGCGCGATGAATTTTGTTGCCAATATTGCGGCTCGCGCGGCGATTTGACCTTTGACCATGTGATCCCGCGCGCCCGTGGTGGGATCACATCCTGGGAAAACGTGGTGGCGGCCTGTTCGCCGTGCAACCTGAAGAAAGGGTCGAAATCCCTGCGTCAGGTGGGCATGAGCTTGCGCAAACCGCCGCGCCCGCCGGTGTCTGAGGAGCTGCGCAATATGGGGCGGAAATTCCCGCCGAACCATTTGCATGAAAGCTGGATTGACTATCTCTACTGGGACAGCGAATTGGACGCCTGAGACTTTGGCGGCGACATTAAGCCGAACAGGACGCCCCACCCAGAACACAGAATTTCGCACAATGCGGATGATTGAGCGCCACCTCGCCAGAGGCCTCGCGCAAGGTCGCGCCCAGTTCAAATTCCGCCGCGTAGGGCAAGAGCGTACAGGCCACGACCGAAGGTGCTGCACCCTTGCGTTTGATCACCATCCGGCTTGAGGCGCACATCACATCGCGCGGCGATTTGTTGAGAATGCCCCAACAGGCGGTGGTGATTTCGGGCACCTCGACAGACATGTCCATTTCTGGGAAAATCACTGTCTTTCCGGGGTTATACGCGTCGATCTTATAGTCGTTTTCCGCAAAGATCCGCGCAAATCCGGTCCGCGCGTCCTGATCCGTTTCATGCCAAAGCGAGCGCGCCGCCACGGCCAAAGTCAGCCCCGCATCCCGCGCCCAATCCATGCCCGCCAAGGTCTTTTGAAAACTGCCCGCGCCGCGCATCTCATCGTGGTTGGCCTCGGACCAATGATCGAGCGACACCCGCAGCGTCAGCTTGCCGGGAAACGCGTCATTGAGCGCCACAAGCCCGGTTTTGACATGCGGGCGCTGCATCGGCTGCATGGCATTGGTCAGGATCAACACCTCATAGCCCCGGACAAGCGCCGCCCGCGCCATCGCAATCATATCCGGGTTCATAAACGGCTCGCCACCGGTAAAGGCAATCTCGCGCAGGCCCCACTTCAAACCGTCGAGCTCGTTCAAATAGCTCTCAACCTCCGCAACCGTCAGATAGGCCAGCGCATCATTGGTCGGCGAGCTGTCGATATAGCAATTGACGCAGGTGATGTTGCACAATGTACCCGTATTGAACCACAGGGTTTGCGGATCAGTAAGGGCGACGGTGGCCCGCGCGTCGCCTTTGGCGGTTCGTTTTGGGTCTTGGAATTTGCCAAGATTGGTGGCGGGCTGGGGCGTGTCCAAGTCTTTCATTATGTCTTTCATCACGTCTTTCATAAAAGTCTCTGCGGGCTTTCTGGTAAGGGCTCTGTGTTTTGAGATCAGAGTTTGATCAGGCTAAAGCCTCGGTGCCGTTGTGAAAAGAGCGCACAATCGGATGCACAGGGATGTGAATTGCCGCTTTGGAAAAACTCAGGCTTGAGAGAGGGCAAAGCGGTGCTAGACTCTGAGGTGCCATCGCGGTAAATGATCCGCGTTAGCGCTAACGCCTCATAAGCCCCAATGCTGCGGGCCGAAAGGAACAGACATATGGCTTCTCGCGTCATTCCGGTCGAGGATTTCGACCTCGTGATTTTTGGTGGTACGGGTGATTTGGCCCGGCGAAAAATTCTACCGGGGTTGTATCGCCGGTTTTGTTCTGGCCAGATGCCGGAAACCGCGCGGATCATTGGCGCCGCACGGTCCGAGCATGACACCGCAGAGTTTCGCCAGATTGTGCGCGACGCGATCCGCGAGTTTTCCAAAAAGAACGAGTGTGATGACGCGTTGATCGGTACGTTTTTAGAGCGGCTGCATTACGTTCAGGTCGACGCCAAAGGTGAGGATGGCTGGGGTGATCTGCGCGACTTGATGCGCAAGGATGTGGTGAAAGCCTATTATTTCTCGGTCGCGCCCAGCCTGTTTGGCGATCTGGCCGAGCGGCTGCAAGCCCATGGCATTGCCGACGAAGACGCCCGTATCGTGGTTGAAAAACCGTTTGGGCGTGATCTGGCCAGTGCCAAAAAGCTGAACCAGGACCTCGCCAAACATTTCGACGAAACACAGATTTACCGCATCGACCACTACCTTGGCAAAGAGACGGTGCAAAACCTGATGGCGGTGCGGTTCGGCAACATCCTGTTCGAGCCGCTGTGGAATTCGCAATATGTCGATCACATCCAAATCACCGTGGCCGAAACCGTCGGCGTGGGCGGGCGCGGTGAATATTACGACAAATCGGGCGCGATGCGCGACATGGTGCAAAACCACCTGATGCAGTTGTTGTGCCTGATCGCGATGGAGCCGCCGTCGCGGTTTGACCCGGATGCGGTGCGCGACGAAAAGCTCAAAGTCATTCGCGCGCTGGAGCCGATTGATCACCATCACATTGTGCGTGGTCAATATGATGCCACCGAAACCGAACCGTCCTACCGCGAAGACGCCGGTGATCCGCGGTCGCGCACCGAAAGTTTCATCGCGCTGCGCTGTATGATTTCCAACTGGCGGTGGGCGGGCACGCCGTTCTATCTGCGCACCGGCAAAAAGCTAAAAGCCCGCGCGTCGGAAATTGCCGTGGTGTTCAAAGACGCGCCGCATTCGATCTTTGGCGAAGAGGCCGGGCGGCACGCCAATGTGCTGTCCATTCGGTTGCAGCCCAATGAGGGCATGACGTTGAAAGTGACCATCAAGGAGCCGGGTCCGGGCGGGATGCGCCTGATTGATGTGCCGCTGGATATGAGTTTTGCCGATGCCTTGGGCGAGGAGGCGGATGACATTCCAGATGCCTATGAACGGCTGATCATGGATGTCATTCGCGGCAACCAAACCCTGTTCATGCGCGGCGATGAGGTCCAAGCCGCCTGGGCCTGGACCGATCCTTTGATCGAAAGCTGGGAAGCGCGTTCTGACGTTCCGAAACTTTATGACGCCTATTCCTCTGGCCCCGAGGACGCGGCGATGATGCTTCACCGGGAAGGGCGGCGCTGGCGGGAGATTAAGGAATGAGTTTTATCGAATACCCCGACCGCGAGGTGATGCAGCTTGATCTGGCCAATAAGATTGCCGGAGAATTGCGCAGCGCTTTGGACCATCAGGACCGGGTGAGTTTTTGCGTTTCTGGCGGCTCCACGCCGGGGCCGGTGTTTGACACGCTCTCGGACGTGAGCTTGGACTGGGACCGGGTGGACGTGTTGCTCAATGACGAACGTTGGGTGCCTGAGAGCTCTGAGCGCTCCAACACCGCCATGCTCAAACGTCGCCTTTTGGTGAACAAAGCGGCACATGCACGCCTGATCCCGCTCTATGCCGATGTGCCCACGCCTGAGGACGGTTTGGCCGGGTTGATGCCCGCGATCGAGGCGATTTTGCCGATCAATGTGCTGCTCTTGGGCATGGGCGACGATATGCACACCGCAAGCCTGTTTCCCGGTGCGGATCAATTGGGCCTGGCGCTCTCGGATGAAGCGCCAACGCTTTTGGCCATGCGCGCGCCCGGTGCGGCCGAACCCCGGATCACCCTGTCGGCGAACGCGCTCAAAACCGCGATTTCGACCCACATTCTGATCACCGGCGAAGGCAAGCGCAAAGCCTATGAGGCCGCCCGCGATCTGCCCGCACAGGATGCCCCCGTGTCGGTGTTTTTGCCACAAGCGCATGTTCATTGGGCGCCTTGATCATTCCGGGGGCCTTGGGCGCAAAAGAGACGCCTGAACGCGCCGATTTCAAGACGCCTTTAGCAAGATTGAAACAAATCCAGTATAAGCGAGGTGACGCAAGGGTTTGACGATCCGGTCAAATCGGTGCCCGCCCAAAGGAGACCAAATGTCCGTTGATTTTGCAGCACTCAAAGCGCTCCATGCCACTGCGGGAGACCGTCACATCCTTGAGCTTTTTCAACAGGATGAGGACAGGGCTTCGCGGTTTTCGGCCATAGCGGATGGTCTTTTGTTTGATTATTCCAAAACCAATATGGATGACTCTGCGCTTGCGGCTTTGATGGCGCTTTTGGAGGTTGCAGGCGTCGCAGAGAAACGCGAAGCGATGTTCTCGGGTCAAAAGATCAACGACACCGAAGGCCGCGCCGTCTTGCACACAGCCTTGCGCAATCTCGATGGCGGCGAGGTCTTGGTTGACGGCAAGGATGTGATCGCGGGCGTGCGTCACACACTGGCGCGGATGGATGATTTTGCCGACCGGGTGCGGCGTGGGTCGATCTCCGCCTATTCCGGTGCGCCGTTTGAGGATGTGGTCAATATCGGCATCGGCGGCTCGGACCTGGGTCCGGTGATGGCCTATGAGGCGCTCAAACCCTATGAGGATGGCCCGCGCTGTCATTTCGTGTCCAATGTCGATGGCGCCCATATCAACGACGTGCTCAAGGGGTTGAACCCGCAAACCACGCTGGTGATTGTCGCCTCGAAAACCTTCACCACGATCGAAACCATGACCAATGCCAAAGCGGCGCGCGATTGGTTGGTCAAAGCGGTCGGCGAAGAGGGGATTTCCAAACATTTTGCCGCCCTTTCCACCGCCAAAGACAAAACGGCCGCCTTTGGTATCGACCCGGATCTGGTCTTTGGTTTTGAGGATTGGGTCGGCGGGCGCTATTCGGTCTGGGGGCCGATTGGCCTGTCCTTGATGTTGGCGATTGGACCGCAAAAATTTGCCGAATTCCTGCGCGGTGCGCAGGCGATGGACACGCATTTCCGCACGGCCGAGTGGCAAGACAACCTTCCGGTGCTTTTGGCGCTGGTCGGGATTTGGCACAATCAGGTCTGTGGTTACGCCACCCGTGCGGTTTTGCCCTATGAGCAGCGTTTGGTGCGGCTTCCGGCCTATTTGCAACAGCTTGAGATGGAATCAAACGGCAAAGGCGTGGCGATGGATGGCACGGATTTGCCATTCAACAGCGGACCGGTTGTCTGGGGCGAACCCGGCACCAACGGGCAACATGCGTTTTACCAATTGATCCACCAAGGCACGCGGGTTGTGCCCTGTGAATTTTTGGTCGGGCGTTTTGGTCATGAGAAAGGGCTGGAGCATATGCACGAGCTCTTGGTGTCCAACTGTCTGGCGCAATCTGAGGCCTTGTTGCGCGGGCGCTCGCTGGATGAGGCGCGCGCGATCATGGCCGCCAAAGGGTTTGAGGGCGCGGAATTGGAACGGCAAGCCCGCCATCGCGTTTTCCCTGGCAATCGTCCGTCGACCACGCTGGCCTATGAAAAACTCACACCGTTCGTTTTGGGGCAAATCGTGGCGCTTTATGAGCATCGGGTGTTTGTCGAGGGCGTGATCCTTGGCATCAACTCGTTTGATCAATGGGGGGTTGAGCTGGGTAAGGAGCTGGCGCTGGCGTTGCAGCCGGTTTTGGCGGGCGAGGCGGATGGTGCGGGCAAAGATGGTTCGACGCTACAATTGGTGCAATATTTGCAGACCAAAACGGCCTGAACCCTCTAAAAATAAATGCAAAAAGGCGCCTAATGTAGCGCCTTTTCTGTGTGTTATGTGGTTATTTTAATGTGATGCCTCAACCAAACATCGCACCAAATTTCATCGCGGTTTTCGCATCCCCTGCAATCTTCAGCTTGCCAAACAGCGCCGCTTTCATCGGATTCAATGTTCCGGCGAGGATTTTCTCAAAACTCTCCTGATCGGCCATGATCGCGCAATCGGCGCGTGCGTCAGAGACCTCGACCCCTTGGCCAAAAATCACCAAATTGCCCACGTCCTTGATCCGCAGCGAGACGGATTTTTCAAAATTTTCACTCTCAAGCCGCTGCAACAACGCGGCCTTGGCGGTTTCTAAAAATGGATGTGTCATGTGGCGTCTCCCCTTTAAATCAATCCCTAGCGTGGACAGAGGCGATCGCCCAGAGAGACGCTGCGTCGAAACGCGATGTCTCCTGCAAAATTCGGGGATCAAATGGGACGTTTGGAGCGGGTAACGAGAATCGAACTCGTAACTAAAGCTTGGGAAGCTGCCGTGATACCTTTTCACCATACCCGCGCGCCGTGTGGGCCTAGGTAGTCAAACCGCGCGCGGCGGTCAAGTGGATTTGCACCAAACCGCGCGCAAGTTTTATCCTTTTACCGCCGCCGGCGTCGTCCTGTGCCGCCGCTTGAGCCGCTGTTAAACGACGGCTCGGGCAGGGACACCACGGCGCGCAGCCCGGTGAACGGATCGGTGGCGTGGGGGATGGCATTGGCGGCGACGAAATGTTCCTGAAACCGTGGTTCAATCGCGGTTTCGATCTTGGTGATCTCATGCACCAAGGCCTCCACCTCGCGGCGTGAGGCCACGTTCAAAAGCGCGATCTGTGCGCCCGTGCCCGCCGCATTGCCCGCACTTGTGACATGCTCCAACGGGCAATCCGGGATCATGCCCAAAACCATCGCGTGTTTTGGCGAAATATGTGCGCCAAAGGCCCCGGCCAAAACCACACGCTCCACTTTGTCCGAGCCAAATTCATCCATCAACAGCCGCGCCCCGGCGTAAAGCGCGGATTTGGCCAATTGGATGGCGCGAATGTCACCTTGAGTGACCGAAATCACCGGGCCGCCGTCTTCTGATCCGTCATGGATCAAATAGCTGTGGGTGCGGCCTTCGGGGCGCGCGCGCGCGGTGCCCGTGGCCTCGGCCGATCCGATCAAACCATTGGCATCGACGATCCCGGTCATGCGCATTTCCGCCACCGCCTCGATGATCCCCGATCCGCAAATGCCAGACACGCCAGTGACCGCCGTTTGTGTGGTAAACTCGGGATCATCGGACCACAGGTCACAGCCAATCACCTTAAAGCGCGGTTCTTTTGTGGTGGGGTCAATCTCCAACCGCTCAATGGCGCCGGGCGCGGCGCGTTGGCCGGATGAAATCTGTGCCCCTTCAAAGGCCGGTCCCGTCGGAGAAGAGCAAGCTAAGACACGGGTTTTATTTCCTAAAATGATCTCAGCATTGGTGCCCACGTCGACAATCAACGTCAGCGGATCACGTTTTTGCGGCGCTTCCGAGAGCGCCACGGCTGCGGCATCCGCGCCGACATGGCCCGCGATCAAGGGCAGGATATAGACTTGGGCTGCGGGGGCGAAGCTCAATCCCAACTCAGCGGCAGACAGGTCCATCGCGGAATTTGTCGCCAGCGCAAAGGGCGATTGCCCCAAAGGAGTCGGGTCCAACCCCAAAAGCAGGTGGTGCATCACCGGGTTCATCACGAACACCGCTTCAAAAATATCCGTGACCTCAATCCCGGCCTCACGCGCCAACTCCTGCGCCAGCGTGTTCATCGCTTCGCGCACCGCGGCCGTCATGTCGGCCGCCCCCGTGTCATTCATCATCGCATAGGAAACCCGCGACATCAGGTCTTCGCCAAAGCGGATTTGCGGGTTCATCACCCCGCCCGAGGCCTTGACCTCACCGGTGGTCAGATCGGTCAAATGCGCGGCGATGGTGGTGGACCCGAGATCGACCGCCAGACCGTACAGCGATGGCTCCGTAAAGCCCGGCCAGACGCCGACCAGTTTGATCACACCCGTGCGCGCCGTGTTGAGCGCCACGGTGATCTTGTAACCCCCTTTGATCAGAGCGGCTTGCATCGCGATCAGCATCGGGATCGGCAAGGTCTGGGGCAGGGTGACGGGATCAACCTGCCATTGCTCAAACAGTGCCGTTTTCAACCGTTCCCAATCGCCCGTGGGCGCGTGCATATCGGCCTCTTCGACCTCGACATAGACGGCGCGGGTGGCCGGGTCCATTTCGATCACGCGTGTGGTTGCGGCCTTGCGCACCACCTGTTTGTGGACCTGACTTTCCGGCGGCACATCCAACACCACATCGCCTTGGATACAGGCCTGACAGCCCAAACGCCGCCCGGGTTTCAGCCCGCGCACCCGGTCATAGCGCTCTTCGACGGTGTTGACATCACTCAGCGCGCCCGGGTCGGCATGGATGCCATGTTTCGCGTGTTCGCCAAAGGACGGCTGTACCTGACATTTCGAACAAATCCCGCGCCCGCCACAGACCGAATCCAGATCGACACCCAATTGCCGCGCGGCTTGCAACACCGTGGTGCCCGGCGCCACATGGCCGCGTTTGCCCGAGGGGGTGAAAATCACCAGAGGATCTGAGTTGCTCATTTCGAACCTTTCAAAGGATCATCGTCACGCCAAGCGCCGCTTTCTAAACCGTCCAAGGCCCAAGGTCCGATGGAAAGGCGGATGAGCCGCAGGGTCGGAAAGCCGACATGGGCCGTCATCCGCCGGACTTGGCGATTGCGGCCCTCGGATATGGTCAGTTCGAGCCAGGAGTCTGGCACGGATTTGCGGTAGCGCACCGGCGGGGTGCGCAGCCAAAGCCAATCGGGTGCATCGACGCGGCGGGCGCGGGCAGGGCGGGTCATGCCATCTTTGAGCATCACACCTTGGCGCAGCTCTTTCAAAGCGGCCTCGTCCAGATTGCCCTCAACCTGCGCCAGATAGGTCTTTTCCATCTTGTGACGCGGGTTGGAAATCCGCGCCTGTAGTGCTCCGTCATCGGTCAATAGCAAAAGCCCCTCACTGTCGCGATCAAGCCGCCCAGCGGGGTAGACTTTGGGCACAGGAACAAAGTCCGAGAGGGTGCGACGGGTTGTCCCTTCGGTGCCTTTGTCGGTGAACTGCGAGAGCACATCGAAGGGCTTGTTCAGGCAAATCAGCCGGGCCATGCGCGTACTCCTGTCTTTACTGTGATCCAAATACTCGATGGTTGACAGCGATTTACCGACGACGGCGCCCACCGCCGCGACGCCCACCACCAGAGCCTGCCGAGGCAGAGGCGGTTGCCGCTTCGGCAAAGGTCGCGCCTTCGGCCACGGCATCCATAATCCGGGCAAAGCTGATCCATTTGGTGCCGTCGGGGTCGTGGTTCATCAACAGGTTGGCGGCGCGGATCGCTTCCATTTCCTGAATGCGAACCGGGTTCATGATCGCGGAGGTCATGCCCGCGCCAATCGCCATCGGCAAAAACGCGGCGTTGATGCCGTGACGATGTGGCAGACCAAAGGAGACGTTCGATGCGCCGCAGGTGGTGTTGACGCCCAGCTCATCGCGCAGACGACGCACCAAGGTGAACACCTGCTGGCCCGCCGTGCGCATGGCACCGATGGGCATCACCAGCGGATCAACCACGATGTCATGGGCGGGAATGCCATAGTCGGCGGCGCGTTGGACGATGCGTTTGGCAACCTCAAAACGCACATCCGGGTCCTCGGAAATCCCGGTGTCATCATTGGCAATCGCCACGACCGGCACGTTGTATTTTTTCACCAGCGGTAGCACGCGCTCCATCCGTTCTTCTTCGCCGGTCACCGAGTTCAACAGCGGACGGCCCTCAGCGGCTTCAAGCCCCGCTTCCAAGGCATCCGGCACCGAGCTGTCAATGCACAAAGGCACATCGACGATGGCCTGAATGCGCGCAACGAGTTCGCGCATCAGCGGCGGCTCAACGAAATTATTGTCAGCATAGCGCGGGTCTTCGGCCATTTTGTTGGAAAACACGGCACCCGAATTGATGTCCAAAATGCTGGCACCACAGGCGACCTGTTCCAAAGCATCGCGTTCGACGGTGGAAAAATCGCCCAGCTCCAATTCCGCCGCAAGTTTTTTGCGGCCCGTCGGGTTGATGCGTTCGCCGATCACGCAAAACGGTTCGTCAAAGCCGATCACAACGGTTTTGGTTTTGCTCTCAATCACGGTGCGGGTCATGGTCTATCCTTTAGCGGCAGGCTCGCGCCCGTCATTGTCAATGAGGGCTTTGAGCCGCTCTTTATCATAGGCCGCATCCAATGCGGCGGCTTTTTCATCGGCGGCCTGTTGTGGCGCGCCCTCGCAACTCACGGTCTCGTCACGCCATTCGGCCATGTACGCATCGCCATCGGTCGCACCGATGCGCATCGCCACCCGGTCGATCGCCTGTTCGAACCGCTCGGGCAACACCGCGCGTGCCGCACGACGCCCGCGCCCAACACGGACCTGTGCGGGGATGTCGCGCCAATAGATGATGGTCATATCCGACATGAGAGACCCTTTGCGCCTTATAAACTCAGCATAAACTCTGCCAAACGCATAAAAGAAAGGACCGGGACACGAAAGGGTTGGATGGCGTAGGGCGTCTGAAAAATTCTCATCAAGATCATGAGGCGGGCGCGAGCCGCAGAGCCGCGATCACGATTTGCGCGGGGGGCAGGAGGCCCGTCACCGAAATCGTGAAGGCTTAGGGCCAGAAGGTGTCTTGCCCGATGTGCAAAAATCCGCTTATGGTAGGGGTAACTTGATATGGAGGGCGTGTGATATGACGCCCAAGCGTCCCACTGGTGCGGGCGCGTTCCCGAAAGCGGTCGAGACCCCCGCGCCTCTACTTGCCGACCCGGCGGAGCTTTATGCTGCGTTAGACCTCGGTACAAATTCGTGTCGCATGTTGATTGCCCAACCCAAGGGCAGTCAGTTTCATGTGGTCGACAGTTTCTCGAAATCGGTTCAACTCGGCTCCGGGTTGGAATCGTCTGGAGCTTTGTGTCGATCGTCGATTTCGCGCACGATTCAGGCCCTGCGGGTCTGTCGCAAGAAACTTGAGAAACATGATGTCAAACGGATGCGACTGGTCGCAACCGAAGCCTGTCGGCGGGCGAAAAACTCGCGCGATTTTTTGCGCCGGGTACAGCGCGAAACCGGTTTGCGGCTTGAGATCATCAAACCCGAGGAAGAGGCACGGCTGGCGGTGATTTCCTGCGCACCTCTGGTGTCGACCAAGACCGAACAGCTTTTGGTGGTGGATATCGGCGGCGGCTCGACCGAATTGGTCTGGATTGACCTCTCGACCGTGCCCCGCGCCGAACGTCCGCGCGCGATCATGCGGTTGCACACCGGGTTTAAAAACGCCGACAGCCCCTTTCCCCATGCCAAAGTTGTGGATTGGATTTCGGTGCCCTTGGGGGTTGCGACGCTGATGGAGCAATTCTCCGATGTCGAAGATGACGCGGCGCGGTTTGCCTTGATGTCGTGGTATTTCGAAGAGAAACTTGCGGATTTCACCCCCTATGCCAATGATCCGGCCCGCGAAGGGTTTCAGATCATCGGCACGTCGGGAACGGTGACGACGGTTGCCGCCTCGCATCTGGGCCTCAAGCGCTATGACCGCAATAAGGTCGATGGTTTGCGGATGACCTCGGAACAGATTGACCGGGTGATCCGGGACTACCTGTCCATGGGGCCCGCAGGGCGCAAACGTGATCCGCGCATTGGTCGGGATCGACAGGAATTGATCATGTCGGGAGCGGCGATTTTGCAGGCGCTGTTGCGGATTTGGCCGACGGATCGGCTGTCTGTTGCGGATCGGGGCCTGCGCGAAGGGCTTCTGTACGCCCAAATGTCTGCCGATGGCGTGTTGGAAGAGGCGGTGCCGTAACGCGGCTGAGATCGGATTGTCTTTACCGTGATATAAATACTCACAAAAAACGCGGGTCCAATCAGGCCCGCGTTTTGTATGTCTTCGATATTGAAAAGGCTTACGGGATGATCCGCGTGTATTTTGTGCCTTCAACAGTGGCGCCCGCGATCAAGCCCGCCTGACCAAAGACCACGGCGATCACCGGCGACAGCGAGGTCAGCGTTTCAGCGGTGATGTTTTCGCCGCGGTTGGAGATGGCGTATTCCATATCCGCGCCCGCAGACCAGCCCGGAGAATTGCGGAAGGAACTGAGCGCCTCATTGGTCATGAAGAACAAGACATGGGCGTATTGCTGTGCGCCGATTTGCAGGCCAAAGGTCGCTTGCGTCGAGGAGTAGTAATCCACCGACACGCCGCCAACCCGCAACGCACCACGGCCATAAGATCCGCCAACGCCAAAGCCCGCCTTGGTGATCAAGGGCATGACCAACATGCCGACGGATTTGTCCCGCAGCGCCGTGGTGCCGGGGTAGTTGGAATACAGATGGCTCAGCGTGGCATCGACCCGCGCGTCAATGGTGGCGGAGCCGTTGGAGCGCATCGAATTGTCACACGCGGCCAAAAGACCCGCGCTGCCCAATCCGATCATAAAGCTCCGGCGTTGAAGTCTGTTCATTGTGAATGCCCTTATACTGCTCTTTTCGGTGCTACAGGCCTTTGGCCCATTGATTTTGCCCGAGTATATGACGAAAAGCCGCGCCCTGTCATCCCGCGAAAGCCCAAAGGCCCGTGTTTTGGCGGGTTTCGCCCATGCTTTGCCTCTTGAACGCGCCTCAGCCGCGCAAAAGCCGCGCCGCTGCCGGGGCGAAATAGGTCAAAATCCCGTTGCATCCGGCGCGTTTGAAACACATCAGGCTTTCCAAAACCACCTTGTCATGATCGAGCCAGCCGTTCTGAATCGCGGCCATTGCCATCGCGTATTCGCCCGACACCTGATAGGCAAAGGTCGGCACGCCAAAGCGGTCTTTCACCCGGCGACAAATGTCGAGATAGGGCATCCCCGGTTTGACCATGACCATATCCGCCCCCTCAGACAGATCGCGTTCGATCAGGCGCAGCGCTTCATCTGAGTTGGCCGGGTCCATTTGATAGGTCTTTTTGTCGCCCTTGAGCGCGCCAGAGGCCCCAACCGCATCCCGAAACGGGCCGTAATAGGCGGAGGCATATTTGGCCGCATAGGACATGATCGTGACGTTCGAATGCCCGTCGGTTTCCAACGCTCGGCGGATCGCGCCGATGCGTCCGTCCATCATATCGGACGGCCCGATGATGTCCGCGCCCGCTTCCGCCTGCGCCACCGACATTTTGACCAGGGCTTCGACCGTCATGTCATTGACGATCTCGCCATCCACGACATAGCCGTCATGGCCGTTGATGTTATAGGGATCAAGCGCCACGTCGGTCATGATCGCCAATTCCGGCACCGCCGCTTTGAGCGCGCGAATGGCACGGTTGACCAGATTGTCCGGGTCCCACGCGCCAGCGCAATCTTCGGTTTTCAGCTCGGGTTCGATATAGGGAAACAGGCAAATCGCCGGGATGCCCAACTCATAGGCCTCGCGCGCCGCCGTGACCAAACGGTCAATTGTCAGCCGCTCAACGCCGGGCATCGACACGATCGGCGTGGCCTCATCCACCCCTTCGCGCACAAACACCGGCCAGATCAGATCCTCAGCCGAAAGGCTGTTTTCACGCACAAGACCGCGCAGCGCTTCCATTTTACGGGGGCGGCGCAGGCGGGTCAGCGGGTAAGGGGCGATGGTGCGGGTCATGGGGATAGCCTCGGTTTTGCGATGGGTGTCTTTGGGTGACATGGTTTTTGGGACGCTTCAAGGGTAGGAATTGCCGCGTGGGGGCACTAATCTGTGCACAGCCTGACGTTGCATCCCGACACAGAGGCGTTAGAAGACGGATAGGTCGTCTCTTTTGGGGCGGCACCATGCCCCTAAAGACCAAACCATAAGAAAAGAGCAGAGCCTTGGATATTTACGCAACCCTTTTCGAAGTGCTCGACACGCGGTCCTTTTCGAACATGTGGTATTGGATCGGATTGGCGATCCTGTGGTCCACCGCCTCGCATTTTGTCTTGGGTGTGCCGTTTGATTTGGCGCTCAAGGCCAAGCGTCAGGGCGGCGAGCGGATGCAGGACCTTGAAGACATGGTGCGGATCAACACCGGGCGGCTTTTGAACATCGCTGAGGTCTCCGGTCTGATGCTCACGGCGCTGGCGGCCACCGTGATCACCCTTTTGGGCGTGACCGGGTTTTTCTACGGCGTTGAGTTTTCTCAGGCGGTGTTTCTGATGCTGTTTCCGATGAGTTTTGTCGGCGCGCTCAACATTCGCACCGCGCAAAACATCGCGAGCCATGCGCCGACAGGCGAGGCGCTGATCTCTGTGCTGCGCCGTCATCGGTTTTTCGTACAACTCATCGGCATGGTGTCGATCTTTGTCACGGCGATGTGGGGCATGTACCAAAACATCGTCACGGGTCCGCTGGGAGGCTGATTGGCATGAAACCATCCACCCATCTCACCCTTGGGGGCGCACCTGAGGGGTTTGACGCCTTTCTCCTGGCCCGCGAGGTCAGCCGTTCAAACGGTCCGGTGATCCATGTCGCGCGCGATGACAAACGCCTTGCCGCCCTGCGTGCCGCTTTGCGATTTTTCGCACCCGATCTGCCGGTGATCGACTTTCCGGCCTGGGATTGTTTGCCCTATGACCGGATGTCGCCCAATTCCGATGTCGCCGCCGCGCGCATGGCAACGTTGGCCGCGCTGGCGCATGGGGCGATGCCGAAACGGTTCGTGTTGTTGACCACGCTCTCCGCCGCCACTCAGCGCGTGCCGACCCGTGACACACTCGCACAGGCGGCCTTTGTCATGCGCAAAGGCCAGCGCGTTAACGAGGCCGAACTGCGCAGTTTTTTCGTGCGCATGGGCTTTACCCAAGCGCCGACCGTGGTCGAACATGGCGATTACGCAATCCGTGGCGGCATCATTGATGTGTTTCCTCCGGGGCAGGAATTGCCGGTGCGGCTTGATTTCTTTGGCGATGAATTAGACGGGCTGCGCCGTTTCGATCCGGCCAGCCAAAAGACCATCGACAGCTTGGAAGAAATCACCTTTACCCCGGTGTCTGAAGTCATCTTGGACGAGGAATCCATCACCCGGTTTCGACAAAATTACCGCGTTGAATTTGGCGCGGCGGGCACCGATGATCCGCTCTACGAGGCGGTCTCTGCGGGCAAGAAACACGCGGGTCTTGAGCATTGGTTGCCGTATTTCCACGCCCGGCTCGACACGCTGTTTGACTATATGCCAGATGCGTCCATTTCCCTTGATGATCAATCGACTGCGGCGCGCCTTTCACGTTGGGCTTCAATCGCCGATCAATATGATGCCCGGCGCGAGGCGCTCACGGCCAAGGGGCGGATGGACAGCGTCTATAAACCCTGTCCGCCGGCGCTTTTGTATCTGGACGATGCGGCCTGGGAAGCGGCAATTGCGGGCCGTCGGGTGATCCATTTTCATCCGCTGCCACAGGCGTCGGGTCCCGGAGTTTTGGACGCAGGCGGGCGCGTGGGTCGCAATTTTTCGCCTGAACGGCAAATGGAAAACGTCAATCTTTTCGAAGAGTTGGCAGAGCATGTTGAGAAACGCCGCAAACAGGGGGCGGTGGTGCTTGCCTCCTGGTCGGAGGGCGCGCGGGATCGGTTGAAAACCCTGCTTGAAGACCAGGACATGACCGGGCTCATCGAGATCGACGATTGGCGCGATGTGCCCGACGGTCAGGGCCAGAGTCTGGGTCGGGTGTTCCTGTCGGTCTGGGCGCTCGAAGAAGGGTTTGAGGCTCCGACTGGCGAGGGCCAATCGGTCACGGTGATCTCGGAACAAGACGTGTTGGGCGACCGTTTGGTGCGCCGTCCGGGCCGTAAAAAGCGCGCCGAGAATTTCCTCACCGAACATTCGTCGCTCAGTGCGGGCGATTTGATCGTTCATGTCGATCATGGCGTCGGGATTTTCCGTGGGCTTGAGGTGGTCACCGCTTTAGGGGCGGCGCATGAATGTCTTTTGCTCGAATATGCGGGCGGGGATCGACTTTACCTCCCTGTTGAAAACATTGAGCTTTTAAGTCGATATGGCCATGACGAGGGCTTGCTCGACAAGCTCGGCGGCGGCGCATGGCAGGCCAAAAAAGCCAAAATGAAAGACCGCATTCGCGAGATCGCCGAAAAGCTGATCCGCATTGCCGCCGAACGTCATATTCGCAAAGCCCCGATCATGATCCCACCACAAGATATGTGGGAGGCATTTTGCGCGCGCTTTCCCTATTCTGAGACCGAGGATCAACTCAAAGCCATCGAAGATGTGTTGGAGGATTTCGAAGCCGGGCGGCCGATGGATCGTTTGGTCTGTGGCGATGTCGGATTTGGCAAAACCGAAGTGGCGATGCGCGCGGCCTTTATCGCGGCGCTGTCTGGCGCGCAGGTGGCGGTGATTGCACCGACCACGCTGTTGGCGCGGCAACATTTCCGCTCCTTCGCCGAACGGTTCCGGGGCTTGCCGGTCAATGTGCGTCCGATGTCGCGCTTTGTCAGTCAAAAAGACATGGCCGCGACCCGCGACGGGTTGGCCTCAGGCGAGATCGACATTGTTGTCGGCACCCATGCGCTTTTGGCGAAAAATGTGCGGTTTCAAAACCTTGGCTTGCTGATCGTTGATGAAGAACAGCGCTTTGGCGTAACCCATAAAGAGCGGTTGAAATCGCTCAAATCCGACATTCACGTGCTGACACTTTCGGCCACGCCGATCCCGCGGACCTTGCAAATGTCGATGACCGGGGTGCGTGATTTGTCCATTATTGGCACGCCGCCGGTCGACCGCCTCTCGATCCGCACCTATGTCTCGGAATTCGATACGGTGACCGTGCGCGAGGCCTTGCTGCGCGAACATTATCGCGGCGGACAGAGCTTTTTCGTCGTGCCGCGGGTCAAAGACATCCCGGAGATCGAGGCCTTCCTCAAGGACCAAGTGCCCGAGGTCACCCATGTTGTCGCCCATGGCCAGATGGCCGCAGGCGAGTTGGACGATCGGATGAACGCCTTTTATGACGGGAAATATGATGTGCTTTTGGCGACGACCATTGTCGAAAGTGGCATCGACATTCCGACCGCCAACACGATGATCATCCATCGCGCCGATATGTTCGGTCTGGCGCAGCTTTACCAAATTCGGGGCCGGGTGGGCCGCGCCAAAACCCGCGCTTATGCCTATCTGACCACCAAACCACGCGCACCTTTGACGCCTCAGGCGCAAAAGCGGCTGCGGGTGCTGGGGTCTCTCGATATGTTGGGCGCCGGATTTACCCTTGCATCTCAAGATCTTGACATTCGAGGTGCAGGTAATCTTGTGGGTGAGGAACAGTCCGGCCATGTCAAAGAGGTCGGGTTTGAGCTGTATCAAGCGATGTTGGAAGAGGCGATTGCCAAAATCAAATCCGGGCAAGAGGCGATCACTCTGGACGATGACGGGCAATGGGCGCCGCAGATCAATCTGGGCGTTCCTGTTTTGATTCCAGAGACTTATGTGCCCGATCTTGATGTGCGCTTGGGGCTGTATCGCCGCCTGTCTGGCCTACACACCAAAGTGGAGCTTGAAGGTTTTGCCGCCGAACTGATCGACCGGTTTGGCAAATTGCCCAAAGAGGTCAATACCTTGTTGCTTGTTGTTCGGATCAAAGAGAAATGCCGCGCCGCAGGCATTGCGCGTCTGGACGGCGGGCCAAAAGGTGCGACGATCCAGTTCCACAATGACAAATTCGCCAATCCGGCCGGGCTTGTGGATTTCATTCAGGCGCAAAAGGGCCATGCCAAGGTCAAGGACAACAAGATCATCGTGCGCCGCGACTGGCCGCGGGAGTCAGACAAGATCAAGGGCGCGTTTTCCATCGCCCAAGACCTAGCCAATCACGCGAAGTCTGCCGCGCAAGCCCCTAAAAAATAAAGATCAGGCCTCTTTTCGTTCCAGACGGAACAGCACCAGGGCCAGTCCAGAACAGATCACCCCTGCGACCATCACCGGCACAGGGGTGCCGTTGAACGCAAGACCGACAGGGGCGGCGATGACAACGGAGCCCATGGTGAACAGCGCGCCGATCACCGAATTGCCCATGCCCGCCATGCGACCCAATGGCACCATGGCCAGAGCATTCAGATTGCCAAAGGTGAAGGCGTTGATAAAGAACATCGCCACGGTCCAGACAAAGAACACCGCAAAGCCAAAGGGGGTGGCCCCGGCGAGGCCTGTCAGGTTCAAGATCAGCGCGATGAGGGAGGCGGTGACCGCAATGCGGTAGCCCAGGCGGATCATCACATGCATGCCCAAGCGGGTGACCAAAGTGCCGTTGATGATGGCCCCGGCGGCGCTGAGAATGGCGGTGGCGCCGAACCAATAGGGGAAACTTGCGCCAAGATTGAAGCCTTGGTCATAAATCTGTTGAACCGAGGAAAGGATGGAAAACATCTGAGCAAATCCAAGGGTCAGGATCAGGATGTAGAGCCGGACATTGTAGATGCCAAGCACATGACGGACGCCTTGAACCAGATCGCGCGGATTGAGTTTGCGATGATTTTCCGGGGCTAGGGTTTCGCTTTGGCGCAGACCAAACCACGAGGCGCTGATTGCGGCCAGAACCACGAAAGACGCGAAAATCCCGTGCCAGCCAAAGCTGCCAATGATCAAAGCCCCGACAGAGGGGGCGACGGCCGGGGCCAGCATGAAAATCGTCATCACGAAGGAGATGATTTTGGCCATATCGCGCCCCTCATAGAGGTCGCGCACCATGGCCACACCGACGGTGCGCGGGAAGGCGGCACCAAAGCCCTGAAGGGCGCGGCCCACAAGCATCATCTCCATGGAATGCGATAGACCGGCAAAGATCGCGCCCAAAGCGTAGAGCAAAAGTCCAAACAAGATCAAAGGCTTGCGTCCGAAATGATCGGAAATCGGTCCGCTGACCAACGTGCCAAATCCCATGCCAAAGACAAAGGCCGCGAGCACCAGCTGCGCCCGGTTTGGGTCGCTGGGAGTCAGGTCAGCGGCGATGTCGGGAAGCCCCGGCAGCATGGCGTCAATGGAGAAGGCGACGATGGCAAAAAGCAGGGCTAAAAGAGCCGTGAATTCGAGTTGCGGCAAACGGCGAGGCATGGAAAATCCTGTCGATAAAAGTCGCGGCACCTTATGAGGTGGGCTTCGATTTGACCAGTCAGCCTACTGCTTGGGGGGCTGTGCGTAGATGCGCAGACTCTCGGTTTGGCTCGGGTGGTTTTGAGGTCTGGCGGTGCTTTGGCGGCCAAATCCGAGCTGCGGGGAACATCAAGGCATGGGGCGGGATCTGGGTCCCAGCGAGGTCACCAAACTCCGATCCAAAGCCCGGATGGGATCATACCAAGGCCTGTGACGGGTCATCATCCTGATCATCTGCGGCGATCTGAGCGTTCAATTCGTCGATCACCCGCATCCAAAGCTCGGGCGGCTGCGCGCCTTCGACCGCATGTTGGTTGGCGACGATATAAAGCGGCACGGCATTGACGCCACGCTCACGCGCATGGGTGTCGCGGGTTTGAATCTCCTCGACATCGGCGTCCGAGAGCAACAGGCGACGCACCGCGTCCGCGTCCATCTCAACGCGTTCGGCCAGCGCGACCAGAGTCTCCACATCGCCAATGTCGCGACCCTCCTGAAAATAGGCGCGATAGAGGGCGGAGACCATCGGCGTTTGACGGCCTTCGATCCCGGCCCAATGGATCAGCCGATGCGCGTCCAAGGTGTTGGGTGTGGTCTGGATTGCCAAGAGATCGACCTTGGGCATTTCCTTTAGCATCACCTCGATGATCGGCAGGTAGGCTTTGCGTGCGCCCTCCGCGCCGCCGAATTTCGCATTCAAATAGGCCTGCCGCTCCATGCCGCCCTTGGGCATCGTCGGGTTCAATTGAAACGGATGCCATTGCAGCGCGAAAGGGTGATCGGGGCGGGCCTCTAAGGCGCGGTCGAGCCGGGCTTTGCCGATGGCGCACCAGGGGCAGATCGGATCGTGGAAAATATCAAGGGGGATCACAGGCGAGATCATGGGCGGGCTCCGAAAGGCTGAGGCGTCAATTTGGTCTGGCGTACATAGCCCATGACGCTTTGAGGCGGGAGGGGTGAGAAAAGGAAAATATTCCGATAGCTCACATTTTCCAGTCCAGCAGGTGTTCTCATTGACCTATATCTTGTGTTTGGGGTGGGTTTGCAACTTTGCAAACCGTGTGAATTCCTGGTTTGTTCTTGATGTGTTCTGTTGAAAATTGTGGTCAGTGGGGGCGGGGATGTTACCGATTGGCGCGCGTGACGCGGCGCGCGACTCATGATTAACTCACTGCAACGACTGATTTTTAGTGTTCAACAAGGTTCATCATCATGGCGTATATCTCCGGCAAGCAGTTCAGTACCTTTCAAGGTCGCGGCCCCAACGGGTCTTATGATGCGCTTTCTTTCCGTCGCCGGATGCGTATGCCTGTTGCGACCCTTGCACTGGGGCTTTTGGCGGCTTTGGCGATTGCCGGTGGGGCGCTCGACACATTGGTGGCGCGGGTTCAATCGGACGGGTTGAGCCAGATCGAATTTTTGACCGGCGAATTGCCAAGCGGCAAATAGAGCCAAAGGTCCTCACGTTTAGGGTCGGCGGAAACCTCACGAGCATTCCCCCAAGCTACCGCCCGTCCCAAGAACCCCCGAAGATGCGTGCAACAGCATCCGGGGGTTTTCTTTTTTGTCTCACAGGCGCTACAAGACGGCATGAGCGATACACCGACACCAGACACAGCCCCGACCACAGGCCCGGACACACGCACCCCGAGCCTGATCCGATTGGCCCGCGAAAGCGGCGAAGGCACGCCCGATGAGGCGCGGCCTTTGGATTTGGGTCTCAGGGTGCGCGATCTGCGCAAGGCGCGGGGCTGGACATTGGAGCAGGCGGCGGGACAGGCGGGACTGGCGCGGTCCACCCTGTCCAAGATCGAAAACGGCCAGATGTCACCGACCTATGATGCGCTCAAAAAGCTTGCGGTGGGGCTTGAGATTTCGGTGCCGCAGTTGTTCACCCCGCCGCAACGGGCGCAGATTTCTGGCCGCATGGCGGTGACGAAATCGGGCGAAGGGGTGGCGCATCCGACGGCGACCTATGAACATGAAATGTTGGCGACGGCTCTGACCAAAAAATCCATGCTGCCGTATCGCGCCACAATCCGGGCGCGGGATTTCGAAGAGTTCGATGGCTGGGTGCGCCATGATGGCGAAGAGTTTCTTTACGTGCTCACCGGGGTGATCAAATTGATCACCGAGTTCTATGAGCCGGTCGAAATGCGTCGGGGCGACAGCGCCTATTATGACGCGTCGATGGGGCATAATGTGATCTCAGTCAGCCCGGAAGATGCAACGATCCTTTGGGTGACGTCGCTGACATAAGCGGCTCAGAACACGACCTTAGAGGTGGTTTTGACCACGCCTTTGGTGGCTTTCGCCCCCACGCGCGCCACGGTACAGCCGGACAATGCCAGACTCAGACAGAGGATAAGCGCGGTGCCTTTCAAAAGCACCGCTTAGAACCACCCCTGAACCGTACGCGAGGCGCCGGTGATGTCTTCGCCCACGCCGGCAACAGTGCCGCAAGAGGCGAGCGCGAGGGTGAGGAGGATAAGGGCTACTTTTCTCATGTTTGTCTTCCCAAAATGCAGAGGGGTATCGGATCAGGTTTGGCGGGTAATACGCGGCGGATCACTCCTGCCAATACCACGTCATTTCCCGCCACATAATCCAGTCGCCATAGAGCGGCAAGGTGTCATGATATTTTAGCTCTTTCACATGCGCGTCAAAACTTTCGTTCCAGGCATAAAGCGGAATGGCATAGCGGCCCGCCGTCAGCACCCGGTCGAGTGCACGGGTGGCCGCCAAGCTGTCTTCGCGGTTCTCCGCATCTAACATTTTGTCGATCATCGCATCGACCACCGGATCACTGATCCCGGCAATGTTGCGCGACCCGGGGGTGTCGGCGGCGGCTTGGCCGAAATAGGCGTATTGCTCGTTGCCAGGGCTGAGCGAGAGGCCATAGCGCACCGGGGTCATGCCGAAATCAAAGCTTTCCATCCGCTGTGTGTACTGCGGGGAATCGACGACGGAGATTTTCGGCGTGATCCCGAGATGCAGCAGCATTTGCGTATAGGTGTCGATGATCGACTGGTTCTCATCATCCCCAACCTTGAGAACGATCTCAAAGGCAAAGGGCTGTCCGGCCGCGTTTTTCATCTGGCCGTTTTGGATCGTCCATCCGGCCTGTTCCATCAACCCGATCGCACGACGCATCGCACCTCGGTCCAATTCCCGCCCAGAGGTCTCGGGCAAGTCATAGCCCTCAAGCGTGCCGGGCAAAAGCTGGTCTTTATAGGGGGCCAAAAGCTCGGCCACGCGACCCTCGGCGGGACCGGGGCGCATGCCAAGCGGCGAATTGGAAAAATAGGAGGTGATCCGGGTCTGTTGGCTCTCGGTCTGGGCCTCGTTGATGTAATCGAAATTGAACGCTTCAATCATCGCCTGACGCACGCGCCAATCGGCAAACTGCGGCAGGCGGGTGTTCATCGCAAAGCCGGTCATGCCGGTGGGGCGTTGATGTGGGATCACCGATTTGATCACGTCGCCACGTGCAACGGCGGGGAAATCATATTGGTCTTTCCAGGTCTGGATGTTGAATTCGCGGTGTGCATTGAGCGTTCCGGCCTTAAACGCCTCGATCACCAAAGAGGCGTCGGCGAAATATTCCAACCGGATTGTGTCCAAATTGGCCTGACCGCGCATGAACGGCACGTCCTTGCCCCAATACTCGGGGTTGCGGGTCAGTTCGACAAACATGCCGGGCTGCACATCGGTGATCACATAGGGGGCGGACGAAACGGGGATGTTGTCAAAGCCGGATTGGGTGAAATCCTTGTCGTCCCAATAGGCTTTTTTCAAAATGGGCCGGATCGCCGTCAACAGCGCCAATTCGCGATTGGGCGTGTTAAAGGTGAATTTGACCGAGCGCTCTCCGGTCTGCTCCATGCGCGCGATCTGACCCCACAACGTGGCGTAACGGCCATGGCCTTGGGTGCCGAGCGTTTCATAGGACCACATTACGTCTTCGACGGTGACCGGGCTGCCGTCAGAGAATTTGGCCGTGTCACGCAGGGTGAATTCAACCCAGGTGCGATCTGCGTCGGTCTCGACGGTTTCGCAGAGCAGGCAATAGAGCGTGAAAGGTTCGGAATACGCCTGTCCCATGAGGCTTTCGGCCATAAGGTAGCGCAATTGCCACGGCGCTTTGCCTTTTCGGATAAAGGGATTGAGGCTGTCAAAACTGCCACCTTCGCCGGTGATGATCGCCCCGCCTTTGGGCGCATCGGCATTGACATAGGGCAGGGCGGTGAAATCGGCGGGCAAGTCAGGGTCGCCATACATCGCCAGCCCGGTTTGCGGTGCGGCCAAAATCGAGCTGGCCAAAAGGCAAAGGGTGACCGCCGCAGAGCCTGTGCGAAGGGTTTGGAAAAACTGCTGTGCCATATCGCGAACAATGCCTTCGTTTTGTGTTATTATTGAGGGTGAAACTACGACGGCTTGGACATGAATTCAAACTTTTAGCTTGGAGTGCGGCGGAGAAACGCGTATAAAGACCTCACTGCTCGATAGGTTTCTTGCCTGTATGAAACCTGCCTCAATAACTCAGCGCCCGCCTTGTGCGGGCGTTTTTTTTGCCCTCACTCTGGGTAAACCCCAAGCAGGCTTGGCTGATCGGTGGATGTGCATCGGTTCAAACGCCGCCACTTCACGCACAATCACGGTTTGCCTCGCCACAGTGTGACCCCGATTCTTTGCCGTAAATGTGATTCTCCCCTTTGCTTTGCACCCGCAGCACGTAAGTTATGAGGGAACAGATAAAGGAGACCTGCCATGAGCACGCACACACCGCTTTCAGGCAAAACTGCCATCATCACCGGATCGAATTCCGGCATCGGGCTTGGCGTCGCCCATGAATTGGCCAAAGCAGGGGCGAACATCGTCCTCAATTCTTTCACAGACCGCGATGAGGATCACCAATTGGCCAAAGACATGGCCAAAGAGCACGGCGTTGAGGTCCGTTATATCAAGGCCGATATGTCCAAATCCGACGACTGCCGCGCCCTGATCGAGACTGCGGGGGCGTGCGATATTCTGGTGAACAACGCCGGTATTCAACATGTTGCCCCGATTGATGATTTCCCGGTCGAAAAATGGAACGCCATCCTCGCGATCAACCTCAGTTCCGCCTTTCACACCACCGCAGCCGCCCTACCGATGATGCGCAAAGCCGGGTGGGGCCGAGTGATCAACATCGCTTCGGCACATGGTCTGACCGCATCGCCCTATAAATCCGCCTATGTTGCCGCCAAACACGGTATCGTCGGCCTGACCAAAGTCACCGCATTGGAGACCGCCGAAGAGCCAATCACCTGTAATGCGGTCTGTCCGGGCTATGTGTTGACGCCGCTGGTGGAGGCGCAAATCCCCGACACGATGAAGCAATACAATATGGACCGCGACACCGTGATCCGTGAGGTGTTGTTGGACCGTCAGCCGTCGAAACAATTTGCCACCGTTGAAGAATTGGGCGGCACTTGCGTGTTCCTGGCCTCTGATTATGCCAAGCAAATCACCGGCACGACGATTTCTGTCGATGGTGGCTGGACCGCCCTGTAAGCGCGACGTGATGCGATGTTGATCCCGCTGCGAGGCCGCGCTTTGGCCGCCATGACATCTAAAGGCGCACCCAACGCGGCGCGCCTTTGCCAATAACAGTCCCGGAAAGGGCTTCAGATGACGCGCAAACCCAAAATCAGACCAAAGCAGATCAACCTCGCGTTGCAAGGCGGGGGGGCGCATGGGGCCTTTACCTGGGGGGTTTTGGATCGGTTGCTGGAGCATGACGAGATCGAAATCGCCGCCATTTCGGGCACCTCGGCGGGGGCACTCAACGGGGTGGCGCTGAAAGCCGGGATGGTGCGCAATGGTCGCGCGGGCGCTAAAGCGGCGCTCGATGATCTTTGGGGCGAAATGGGGGCGATCACCGATGTGCGCCTGTCCGCATGGTTGCGGCAATTCGGGCCAACCACGGAAATCATGACCAAGATGATGGAAGCGGCAATGCCGTTTAATTTCTTTGAATCCGTGACGACGATGGTCAGCCCCTATGCCTATGGTATGTTTTATCAAAACCCGCTCAGGCCCATTGTCGATGCGATGGAATGCGACATTCTGCATACGGGCACGGGACCCGCGCTGTTTATCTCCACCACCAATGTGCGCACCGGAAAAATCCGGGTCTTTTCGCATGAGGAGGTGACAACGGATGTGGTTTTGGCCTCGGCCTGTTTGCCGGAATTGTTTCAGGCGGTCGATCTGACCGACCCGATCACGGGCATCACGGACCCCTATTGGGACGGTGGCTACACCGGCAATCCGGCGCTGTTTCCACTGTTTGAACCGGAATTTCCGCAAGACGTGGTGATCGTCAATATCAACCCGCTGGAGCGTCCGGGCACGCCGACCACGCCGGAAGAGATTCAAAACCGCATCAACGAGATTTCGTTCAACACGTCTTTGTTGCGCGAATTGCGCGCGGTGCAATTTGTCCGCGAACTGATCGCCGAAAATCGTTTGCCTGAGGGCAGTATGAAAGACGTTTTGATCCATATGATCGCCGATGACGATCTGATGCAGGATTTGTCCTCACGTACCAAAATGTCACCGTCACCGATGCTTTTGATGCGGATGAAAGAGGCCGGGCGCGTGGCCTGTGATCGGTTTCTGGACGCGCATTTTGATGATTTGGGCAAACGCGCCAGTGTCGATCTCAAACAGATGTTTGGCTGACACAATAGCCCGCCTGACCTCGAATTCAGTGCGATACGGGCTGGGTCGGATCTTTGGAATTGGGATAGACCAGCCCGGCGGAGATCACCAGTTTGGCGGCATCTTCGACCGACATGTCCAAAATCACCACGTCATGTTCCGGGAAAAACAGCAAAAATCCTGAGGTGGGGTTGGGTGTCGTGGGCACAAACACCGACAACATCACTTCATCGCTTGGCGTGCGTTTGGCGATTTCGCCTTTGGCGTTGGTCGAGACAAATCCAATCGCCCAGATGCCCCGACGCGGGTATTCGACCAAACAGGCTTTGTCAAAGGACGTGTCGGATTGCGAAAACACCGTTTCGGCGATCTGTTTGAGGCCATTGTAAATCGACCGCACAATCGGGGTGCGATCGACAAGCCGCTCGGCCCAACGGATCAGAGAGCGCCCAACAAGGCCCTTGGCAATCCAGCCGACGACGACGGTGAACAGCAGGAAAATGATCACGCCTGCGCCACGCAGGTTGATGTGAATTTGGTCCAAAGGATCGGTATAGCCCAACAAACGGTTGATCAACGCGTCGGGATGATAGGCCTGCGGCACAAAGGTCAGCACCCAGCCATCGACCCAGCCAATCACGGTCCAGATCACATAGGCGGTTAGGCCGATAGGGGCGACAACGACGAGGCCGGTCAAAAAGGCCGCGCGCAGCCGTGCCCCAAGGCTTGGTTTGCGTGGAGGGAGGTGGGGGCCATCTTCAAATGGATTGGTCATCGCGATTTGTCACTGCATTAGGGGCGAAACCGCCAGTTTCCCAGAACTTAGGGTGGCACTGGCCCCGACACAACATGGCAGGACCCTGAAAAGCGCGGGTCCCGCCATAATTCTTATGATTTTTACAAGCTGTCGCCGATCTGCTTACTTTGCGCACAGCGCGGCAGCGATCCTGGCCGCCAATCGCGCATTGTTGCGCACCAAGGCGATGTTGGAGGTGAGCGATCGGCCCTCGGTCAGCTCAAAAATCCGTTGCAACAAGAATGGCGTGACCTCTTTGGCGGAAATGCCTTGGGCGTCGGCTTCTTTCAATGCGGTGTCCACGAAGGGCATGATCACCTCTTGCGGGATTTCATCCGCCTCTGGGATCGGGTTGGCGATCAACTGACCGCCCTTAAGGCCCATCGCCGCGCGCACCTGCATCGCCCGCGCTATGTCTTCGGGACTGTCCAAACGCAACGGCGCTTTGAGGCCCGAGGCGCGCGACCAAAAGGCCGGAATCTCATCTTGGCCATAGGCAATCACCGGCACACCGTGGGTTTCCAACACTTCGAGCGTTTTCGGAATGTCGAGAATGGCTTTGGGCCCGGCCGCGACCACGGTCACAGCGGTTTCGCCCAGTTCCAACAGATCGGCGGAGATGTCAAAGGTCTCTTCGGCCCCGCGATGCACACCGCCAATGCCACCCGTTGCAAAGACTTTGATCCCGGCAATCTCGGCGGCGATCATCGTGGCGGCCACGGTGGTAGCACCCGTCGCGCCAAGGGCGATACAGACGGGCATATCGGCGCGTGAGACTTTCATCACATTGGTGGCCTGTGCCAGAGCTTCCAGTTGAGTGTCGGTCAAGCCGATGTGCAACACGCCATCAAGCACGGCGATGGTGGCAGGCACAGCCCCGGCGGCACGCACATCCGCCTCGACCATCCGTGCGGTCTCGACATTTTGCGGGTAGGGCATGCCATGGGTGATGATCGTCGATTCAAGCGCCACGATCGGCGCGCCCGTGTCCAAGGCGGCCACAACTTCGGGGGCGTACATCATCGGCAGGCCAGATTTCAGATCGGTCATAGGGGGGTATCTCCAGAAACATATTGGGCGGCGGCGTTCAAGGCCTCGGTGAGCGCATCTGCCTCATCCACGCCTTGCATTTCGGCCGCAACATGTGCGGCCATAAATGTATCGCCTGCGCCAGTGACCCGCGCGACAAGCACGGGCGGCGGGGTTTGGGTGAGGACCATATCGTGACGGGCCATGGAGGCATCTTCGCCGCCATTGGTGACCAACACGCGATGCGCGCCCTTGGCGACCAGCGCCTGCGCGGCCTGCGCCGAACTGTCAAAAGTGGTGTGGGCCAAAAGCCCGGCTTCCTCCAAGTTGACATATAAGGTGGCGCGCGGGTGATCGAGCAGCGGCAAAAGCCGTTCGGCCTTGCCGGGGCTGGCGGGCGCGATGCGCAGATCGGCACGGGCAAAGAGCGGTGAAACGGCGATCTCGCGCAAAAGCTGCGTGGTGAGATTGCCGTCGAGCGCGATCGGCCCCTTATAAGGGGTCTCACGGCTGCCCAGGCGCCCATCTGCGAGCGGTCGCAGAATTTTGTCGCCCGCCGCCTCCAGGGAATGCGCATCGGCAATGGCGGCGATCAAACCGTTCGCACCTTCGACCGCCATATAGGTGTCGGTCGGCAGGTCTTCGGAGCGGTAGACATGACCGGTGCCAATGCCGCGCACAGTGGCGGCCAAGATCAATTCATCGCCCGCCGGGTCGCGACCGATGGCGGTCAACAGATCGGGCGACAGGCCAAACCGCGCCAAGGCCATGGCAATGTTCATCGCCACGCCGCCGGGAACGCGAATGATCCGTCCGGGCACATCGGAGCCCAACCGCATGGCGCGATCCGAGCGTCCGATGACGTCCCACAACACGGACCCGATACAAAGGATATCATGTGGTGTACTCATGGCTTTATCCATGACCGCAAATTTGACCGAATGGCAAGGATTGCCGGCACAGATGGGCGCACATGGGTGCAAATTTACGGTCCGAATGCCGCCTCAAGCACGCCTGCGGGCAAAACACCGGTGTTTGGGCGGGCAGGGGCTTGCACTTTGGAAAAGACACCTCTATATGCGCGATCACTTCACAGGCGGAGGCGGGCCTTCGGGGGAGACATCCTCGATAGGTCCACCGGTTGAGACATCAGTCTCGGAACCTCTGCTCAGGCGTTAAACCGGAAAAGGATTATGGACATGACGCTTCCTGATTTCTCGATGCGTCAGCTTTTGGAAGCTGGCGTACACTTTGGTCACCAAACCCAGCGTTGGAATCCGCGTATGCAGGAATTCATCTATGGGGAACGCAATGGCATCCACATTTTCGATCTGACACAGACCTTGCCCATGTTGGAGCAGGCGCTGCAGGTTGTGCGTGATACCGCTGCGAAAGGTGGCCGCATTCTCTTCGTCGGCACCAAACGTCAGGCCGCTGGCCCCGTTGCCGAAGCCGCTGAAAAATGCGCACAGTATTACATGAACCACCGCTGGCTCGGTGGCACGTTGACCAACTGGAAAACCGTGTCCCAGTCCATTCAGCGTTTGAACATGATTGATGAGTCGTTGGCAAACGGCGCAGAAGGCCTCACCAAGAAAGAGCGCCTGAACATGGAACGCGACCAAGCCAAACTTCAGGCCTCCCTCGGCGGGATCCGTGAAATGGGCGGCGTGCCGGATCTTCTCTTCGTCATCGACGTGAAAAAAGAAGACCTGGCCATTCTCGAAGCCAAAAAACTCGGCATCCCGGTTGTGGCTGTTGTTGACTCCAACTGTTCCCCGAACGGTGTGGATTACATCATCCCGGGCAACGATGACGCATCGCGCGCTATTTCGCTCTATTGCGATCTCGTCGCGCGTGCTGCTTTGGCCGGTATGACCGATCAGATGGGTGCCGCTGGCGTTGATATCGGTGCGTTCGAAGAAGCAATGGCTGAAGAAGCTGTTGCTGAAGCCGCAGCCGCTGAGGCCTAATTTAACGACCCGCTGTGCGATTTGCGCGCGGGCGTTACAAAAGTGATACGGGGGCAGGGTAAGCCCGCCCCCGAGACTGATCAAAGACATTCGAGGAGAGCCGATATGGCAATCACTGCTGCAATGGTGAAAGAACTGCGCGAAGCAACGGCTGCGGGCATGATGGACGCGAAAAAAGCGCTCACCGAAACCGATGGCGATTTCGAAGCCGCTGTGGATTGGCTGCGCACCAAAGGTTTGGCGAAAGCCGCCAAGAAAGCTGGCCGTACGGCGGCTGAAGGTCTCGTGGGTGTGGCTGTTGATGGTGGCGTTGGTGTTGCTGTCGAAGTGAACTCTGAAACCGACTTCGTTGGTAAAAACGCTGAATTCCAAGCGATGGTCAAAGACATCGCGTCTGCGGCTCTGGCGGCTGACGATCTTGAGGCGCTCAACGCGGCTGAAGTGAACGGCAAAGCTGTGTCCGAGATCATCACCGACAAGATCGCGACCATCGGCGAAAACATGGGCCTGCGTCGTATGGCCAAAATCGAAGCCGCATCCGTTGTGACCTATGTCCACAACGCAGCGGCAGACGGCATGGGCAAAATCGGCGTTCTCGTCGGCCTCAATGGCGCAAACGATGCGTTCGGCAAACAGGTTGCCATGCACATTGCGGCGGCCAACCCGGCGGCTTTGGGCGAAGCGGATCTCGATCCGGCCATCGTCGAGAAAGAAAAGCAAGTACAGATCGACATCGCGCGTGAATCTGGCAAGCCGGAAAACATCATTGAAAACATGATCAAAGGCCGGATGGCGAAATTCATCGCTGAATCCACACTTTTGGGTCAGGCTTTCGTGGTGAACCCCGATTTGACCGTTGAAGCGGCCGCAAAAGAAGCTGGTGTTGAAATCACCGGTTTTGTGCGTCTCGAAGTCGGCGAAGGCATTGAAAAAGTGGCAGAAGATTTTGCCGCTGAAGTTGCGAAAGCGGCTCAAGGCTAAGTCACAGTTGCTTAGACTGTGAGACGAATGGGGTCGGCCTTCGGGTCGGCCCTTTTTTATGGCGCGTGTTTTCGCGTGTTTTGTGGTGCGTGAAGCCACCAAATCTTGCGGACGTCGAGCAGGGTTCCGATGTAAAAGGGAATGTAAAAAGGGGGCACTAAGCCGATCAATAGGCCCGCACCCCCTGTAGGACGTCGGTAAGCGAAATGACGTGAGCGATCCCAACCCCCCCGTTCCAAAGGCCAAGCCCCGAAAGCAGGAACACATTCAGTTTCCCATAAGAACGGCCAAGGTGAAACTACGGCAATCCTTACCTTTTGATCAAAACGTGAACATTTGGTTGTGAAAGGATGCCTTGAGCACCGCCTGCGCGGTGGTGTCGACCCCCAGAGATTCACGCGCCAAACGCAGGTGCTTTTCCACGGTGGCCTTGTTCAGTCCTAAAATTTGCGCCGTATCCGCCACGGTTTTTCCATCGCCGATCCACTCAAGCACCTCGCGTTGGCGCGACGTCAAGACCCGTTGTGGCATCGGCATGGCGATGATTTTCAAATGGGCCACACCGCAGACCAATTCAATATCGCGCCCTTTTTCGGCCCAAATCGCATCGGCATCGGCTTGGGTCCCCACAAAGGGCTGAACCGATATGCCAACCGCGCCCTTGGCCCGTTTGAGCGCATTTTGAAACGCGATTGTATATCCGGAAGTGACGCCAAGTGACCGATTGTAAAGGGAAACTTCACGTTCTTGAGCGGTGAAATTGTCAAAGTTTTCATTGATCCAATTCCAGGAACACGTGCCAACATTGTTCAGCGCCCAATGCACCATTGGCCCGTTGCGATAGCGCCCTTCAAGGAAATATCCCTTCATATAGTCGGCACCGAAATTGGTCAAAAACAAGTGGTCGTTGTCGTCACCAAAGCCCGAGTCACTATGGAACCGGGTGAAACCGTACAACATATGGGTAAAGCCAGCCTCAAGCACAAATTCCAGCATCCGCTCCCACACGTCTTGCACTGTGGTCGCGTCAAGAATGCTGTGCAGTTTTTCTTCGGTCGTTCCATCACCCATGCCTGAAGTGTAATGATCAACATAGAGCACAGACAAGGGGCGTCTTGCATCAGCTTTGACAACTGTACAAAACGCGGCATGTTTGCCGCATATGCACCCGCCGGTTTACGACGTCACATGTGCAAGCAAGAGGCAACTTTCCGAATTGAGCACGCCGGGCACCTCGCGGATTTCACGCAAAACCCGGTCGAAATTCACCAAACTGTCGGTTTTGATCTCGACCACCAAATCCCATGATCCGTTGGTGGCATAGACGGTTGAGACCTCTGGAATGCGGGTCAGGGTGCGGATCACGGTGCGGGACATTTTGCCCTGAAGTTCGACCAATGTGATGGCTTTCACCTCGCCTTCGACATCGACATCGGTTTCGATGGTAAAGCGCCGAATACGGCCCTCCGCCACCAGCGCGTCCAAGCGCGTGCGCGTCGTGGTGCGGGACAATCCGGCCACCTGCGCCAGTTCGGTGATCGACATACGCGCATTCATCCGCAAAGCTGCGATCAGGGCTTGGTCAGAGGCGGAAAGAGGCGTCATGTTCATTTTGTCCAAATATCTGGTCACTTTGATCAATAATATATTCGATATGATCAATAAGTCAGTACATTTCGTCACGACCCTCGTGCATCTTTATCAAAACCAAAGGAAAAGCCATGACACGCACCTGTTCGATTCTCGGCGCACCGGTTGAAACCGGGGCCTCTCAGCCCGGTTGCTTGATGGGTCCGGCCAGCCTGCGCACCGCCGGATTGGCCCGCACGATCCGTTCTTTGGGCTGGGAGGTCTTTGACCTTGGCGACGTACACGTCGCGCCACAGCCGCCCGTGCCCCATGCCAACCCATCCGTGCACAACCTCTCGGACACGATCGCTTGGATCGAAGCGTTGGAACCGGCTGCTTATGCGGCCGCCAAGGCCTATGACCTACCGATTTTCATGGGCGGCGATCATTCGATGGCGGCGGGTACAGTACCAGGTCTCGCACGCTATGCCGCGGAGCAGGGACGGCCTTTGTTTGTGCTCTGGCTCGACGCGCACCCGGATTTGCACACATTGGACAGCACCGAGAGCGGCAATTTGCACGGCACGCCGATGGCCTATTACACCGGACAAGCGGGGTTTGACGCCTACCCAAATCTGGCCGCCTCAGTGCCGGTTGAAAACCTGTGCCTGATGGGCATTCGCTCGGTCGATGAGGCAGAACGCAATATTATCAGTACCTTAGGCATTGAAGTTCATGATATGCGTGCGATTGATGAGACCGGGGTCTTGGCGCCTTTGCGCGGATTCTTGGACCGTGTTGCGGCGGCCAACGGTCTGTTACACGTCAGCTTTGATGTCGATTTTCTCGACCCCGCCATTGCCCCCGCTGTCGGCACCACCGTACCGGGCGGTGCGACCTTTCGTGAGGCGCATTTGATCATGGAAACGCTCTGTGACAGTGGGCTTGTGAGTTCGCTCGACCTTGTGGAATTGAATCCGTTTTTGGACGAACGCGGGCGCACGGCGAAGCTGATGTGCGATTTGACGGCCAGCCTGTTTGGCCGTCGCGTTTTGGACCGTATGACCCGGAGTTTTGGATGATGAATACGCCGCAACCCTCTGAATTAGCTTATGTTCCCTTTGTCTCCGTCGCCAATATGATGCGCCTTGTGCACAGTCTTGGCGTCGATCGGTTTTTGTCGGACTTGGCCGCCTATATCGAAGAGGATTTCAAACGCTGGCCGGAGTTCGACAAAACCCCGCGCGTTGCCTCGCATTCGCTTGAGGGCGTAATCGAATTGATGCCGACGGCGGATGCGGAGCTTTATGGTTTCAAATACGTCAATGGCCACCCTAAGAACATGAAAGAGGGGTTTCAGACCGTCACGGCCTTTGGTGTTTTGTCTTCAGTTTCAAATGGCTATCCGGTGCTGCTTACGGAAATGACGCTGCTCACCGCGCTGCGCACGGCGGCGACCTCGGCACTGGTTGGGCGCTATTTGGCCCCGAAAGGCGCGTCGGTGATGGCGATGATCGGCAATGGCGCGCAATGCGAATTTCAGGCGCTGGCGTTTCGTGCGCTTTGTGGCATCACCCGCTTGCGGCTGTATGACATCGACCCGGCGGCCACGGCCAAGGCCAAGCGCAACTTAGAGGGGCAGGGGTTTGATGTCATGGCCTGTTCTTCCGCCCAAGAGGCTGTCGAAGGCGCGGATGTGATCACCACCTGCACCGCTGACAAACAATGCGCGACGATCCTGACCGACAATATGGTCGGGCGCGGCCAGCACATCAACGCGATCGGTGGCGATTGTCCGGGCAAAACCGAGCTTCACAAAGACATCCTGACGCGGGCGCAGATTTTCGTCGAATACCCGGAGCAAACCCGGATCGAGGGTGAGATTCAGCAACTTGCGGCAGATCATCCGGTCACAGAGCTGTGGCAGGTGATGCGTGGCGAGGTGCCGGGACGCACAGATGCCAATCAATTGACGCTGTTTGACAGTGTTGGCTTTGCGATTGAGGATTTTTCCGCCCTGCGGTTCGTGCGCGATAAAGTGGCGGGGACCGCATTTTCCGAACCTCTTGATCTTTTGGCCGACCCGGACGATCCGCGCGATCTGTTCGGGATGCTCACCCGCGCCGGATAAAGAGGCGGATAAAGAAAACCTCCCGCAGAGACTGCGGGAGGTTATGTGTTTAAGAGCTTCGGGGCTGTTTAGGACAAGCCGCCAAAGCACAGGTTCTTGATTTCGAGATAGTCGTCACAGCCGTATTTCGAACCTTCGCGGCCCATGCCGGACTGTTTGACGCCGCCAAACGGGGCCATTTCGGTTGAAATCACCCCGGTGTTGATGCCGACCATCCCGGTTTCAAGCGCTTCGCCCACGCGCCACGCACGGTTCAAATCGCGGGTATAGAAATACCCGGCCAAACCGAATTCGGAGGCATTGGCAAAGCTGACCGCCTCGTCTTCGGTGTCGAATTTCACCAAGGGCGCGAGCGGGCCAAAGGTCTCTTCGGTCGCGACCTTCATCTGTTGTGTCACGCCCTTGATCAATGTCGGTTCAAAGAAGGTCCGACCCAAGTTGGAGCGCGTGCCACCGATGACAACTTCCGCGCCTTTGGCGACCGCATCGGCAATGTGATCTTCGACCTTCGCCACGGCTGCAGCGTTGATCAGCGGCCCGGTGTTGACGCCCTCGGCAAAACCATCGCCCAACGACAGGGCACCCAAAGCCGCACTGAGTTTCTCGGCAAAAGCGTCATAGACGCCTGCCTGAACATAGATGCGGTTGGCACAGACGCAGGTCTGACCGTTGTTGCGGAATTTCGCCAACATCGCACCTTCGACAGCCGCATCAATATCGGCGTCATCAAAGACGATGAACGGCGCGTTGCCACCCAATTCCATCGACAGTTTCTTGATCGTCTCAGCGCCCTGACGCATCAGGATTTTGCCGACGCGGGTGGACCCCGTGAAGGTGATCTTGGCGACTTTGGTGTTGGCACAGAGCTCGGCACCCATGCCCGACGCGTCCAGACCCGGCAACACGTTGAACACACCCGCAGGCACGCCGGCGCGTTCGGCCAATACAGCCAAAGCGATGGCGGAGAGCGGGGTGAATTCGGACGGGCGCGCCACCATGGTACAGCCCACGGCGAGGGCCGGGGCCATCTTGCGCGCCAGCATCGCGTTGGGGAAATTCCACGGTGTGATCGCGCCGACAACGCCCACGGGTTGCTTGATGATCACCATGCGTTTGTCGGCTTGCGCGCCGGGGATGAGATCGCCGTAGACGCGTTTGGCCTCTTCGGCGAACCATTCGATATAGGAGGCACCATACAGGATTTCACCGCGCGCTTCGGCCCAGGGCTTGCCCATTTCCATGGTCAGGATCGTGGCCAGATCGTCGGCGTTTTCCACCATGAGATCAAAGAGCTTGCGCAGGATCGCGGACCGCTCTTTGCCGGTTTTGGCCGCCCAGGCGCGTTTGGCGGCGTAAGCGGCGTCAATCGCCATGCTGACGTCTTCGGCGGACATGTCGGTGACATGGGCGATGATGTCGCCGGTGGAGGGGTTCTCCACCGGGAATGTCGCTTTGCCTTCGATCCAGACGCCATTCACATAGGCACGGGTTTCAAACAGACTTGGATCTTTCAGTTCGCGCATCTTAGGCCTTTCTGGCGGCAGCGACCGCCTCAGTCAAAAGGGTCATGGCTTCGTCAAACACGGTCTCTTCGATGGTGAGCGGTGCGAGGAAGCGGATGACGTTTCCATAGACGCCACAGGTGAGCAAAAGCAACCCGCGCTTCAAGGCTTCCAGACGGATTTTGCCGGTCAGCTCCGGGTTTGGCTTGCCATCGGCGGTGAGGAATTCGGCAGCGACCATAAAGCCCGGACCACGAATATCCGCCAATTCCGGCGTGGTCTTTTGGATCTCGGCCAAAACGGCTTTGAGTTTGCCACCGAGCATTTCGGCACGATCACAGAGGCCTTCGCTCTCGATCACATCCAACACCGCGTTGCCCGCCGCAATCCCCAACGGGTTGCCGCCGTAGGTGCCGCCCAAACCGCCGGGGGCAGCCGCATCCATCATCTCGGCGCGGCCGGTGACCGCAGAGATCGGGAAACCGCCGCCCAAGCCTTTGGCCATGGTCGTCAAATCGGCGGCCACGCCATAGTGCTCCATCGCGAACAGTTTGCCGGTGCGGGCAAAGCCGGTTTGCACTTCGTCGGCGATCATCACGATGCCATGGGCGTCGCAAAGCGCGCGCAGGCGGGTGACAAATTCTGCCGGGGCCGGATAAAAACCGCCTTCACCTTGGACCGGTTCGAAAATCGCGGCGGCAACGCGGGCCGGGTCAAGATCGGCTTTGAACAGGGCCTCGATTGCGGCAAATGTGTCATCGACCGACACGCCATGCAGAGCGCAGGGGTAGGGGACGTGGAACACGTCGGACATCATCGCACCAAAGCCGACCTTATAAGGCACAACTTTGCCGGTCAGGGACATGCCCATAAAAGTGCGGCCATGAAAGCCGCCGCCAAAGGCGATCACGGCGTCGCGTTTGGTATAGGCACGCGCGACTTTGATAGCGTTTTCAACGGCTTCTGCGCCAGTTGTGACAAAAATGGACTTTTTGACGAAGTCACCCGGTACTTTTTCATTCAACCGTTCGGCCAGGCGCACATAGGGCGCATAGGGCAAAACTTGGTGACAGGTGTGGGTGAAGGCGCCGAGCTGTGCGGTGACCGCTTCGATCACTTTCGGGTGGCGGTGACCGGTGTTGACCACGGCGATACCTGCGGCGAAGTCGATCAAACGATTGCCATCTTCGTCCCAGACTTCGGCATTGAGCGCGCGGGCAGCGAAATGGTCGGTCATAACGCCGACGCCACGGGCAAGGGCGTTGACGCGGCGGGTGGCAAGCTCGGAATTGGTCATGGGAACAGCCTTTCACATCTGTGTTTAAAGAAACGCTATGCGGGATTTGAATATCACAATAGTCTGTTTCTTTCTGTTTTTAAGCCCTTATAATCATAGGGTCTTGAAACAGAAGTTTAGATATAATGAACACTTCCAACACCCAAGTCTCCACGACTCACCATCAACCGCATTCCGGCGTTCAGGACGATCTGGCGCTTGGGCATCGACTGCGCGTGTTGCGCGATCGTGCCGGGCTGTCACAGCGGGCCTTGGCCAAAAAGGTCGGCGTGCCCAATTCGACGATCTCCTTGATTGAGTCCGGCAAGATGAATCCCTCTGTCGGGGCGCTGCGCAAAATCTTGGATGGTATTCCGGTGCGGATGTCGGAGTTCTTTGCCTTTGAGCCGGATCCTGAACGGCAGATTTTCTATGCGGCTGAGGATCTTGTGGAGATCGGCAAAGGCAAGCTGTCGCTCAAACAGGTGGGATCGACGTTGTTTGGGCGCGCGATGATGTTGTTGAAGGAAACCTATCAACCGGGCGCGGATACGGGGCGTGTGATGTATGGCCATGAGGCGGAGGAAGGTGGCATTGTGATCTCTGGCCGCATTGAGATCACTGTCGGCGAAGAGCGAAAAATTCTTGGGCCCGGTGATGCGTATTATTTTGACAGCCGCACACCGCATCGGTTTCGTCAGGTTGGGCCGGAGCCCTGTGTGATGTTCAGCGCCTGCACGCCACCGACGTTTTAACAGTGTGGCGAGCTGTGGGAGTTAGGATATAATACCTATATTACAAAGCATTATTACACGTAGTTCCGGTGGCACAGTATCTAATTAATATACATAATACCAATTATAGGACTTTTTGATCTTACAAAAAACTATGGCGCTCCCGACCATCGGTTCGACTTTGCTGGATCACCGCGCGGCGCACAGATCACCTCCGTCTCATACCGCCGTATAGCCGCCGTCGATCGGCAAGGCCACGCCGGAAATCATCGACGCGCCCTCACTCAACAGAAAGGCGATTGGCGCCGCGATGTCCGCCTCGGTGGCCCAACGGCCCAATGGCATCTGGCTTAAAAACGGCCCCTCGATCTCGGGTCGTCCCCAGTACCACGCGGACATCGGCGTCATCACCACAGTCGGATGCACCCCGTTCACCCGGATGTCGTGGCGGCCCAGTTCCAGGGCGGACACGCGGGTGATATTGTCGAGGGCCGCCTTTGACGAGCCGTAGGAGATATGCCCTTTCAGTCCGACCAAAGAAGCCTGACTCGACACATTCA
This sequence comes from Celeribacter baekdonensis B30, assembly GCF_000299875.1. GTDB lineage: Bacteria > Pseudomonadota > Alphaproteobacteria > Rhodobacterales > Rhodobacteraceae > Celeribacter > Celeribacter baekdonensis_A. The sequence goes on along the minus strand of NZ_AMRK01000003.1, from coordinate 7,178 downwards.
CGATCGCGCCACCACGGCCCAGACGGATCATCGTGCGCGACGTGTATTTCGTCACAAGCAGCGCGCCGCGCGCATTGATCGAGATGACCTTGTCAAAAACCGAGATGTCAGTCTCCATCGGCGTTGCGATCTCACCGCCGAACCCACCGCAATTCACCACTCCCCACAGATCCAGATCGCCAAGTGCCGCCGCAACGCTGTCTTCCGAGGTCAGGTCGAAAACCAAGGTCCGGCAGCCGGTTTCATGCGCCAGTGCTGCAAGTTTTTCCTCGTTCTGGCCAGCAGCGATCACATCCGCCCCTTTGTGACACAGCAAACGCACGGTTGCGCCGCCGATGCCGCCGCTGGCACCGGTTACAAGAAGTGCTCCCTTGTCATAATCCGCCATCTGTCTTCCTCCCATGGTGTTTCTCAGGGTTGAATGAGCACCGCATCATCGTAATGAAACCCATCCATCGGCAAGGCGGATGCAGAGCGACCCAACCGTACGAGCCTCTCGCAAAGCTGGTCGGTTGTGATGGGCCTGCCCGTCACGTTGCCCGTCACCTTGTCCCTCTGACGTCACCGCCCTCCCCGTTCAGCGCCGCCAGAACCCGCGCACCAAGATCGTCCGGTATCGGCGCATCCCCATCGACCTCTATCACCGGGCTCAATGTGCGCGGTCGGGCCACGCTTGCGAGCTCGTAAAGTTCATCGGCATAGGAGGCGGGCAAATGCCCGGCATGTCGCCCGCTTGAACGCGCACGGTATCGCTCCGCCGCCAAATCGGGCGGTATGGCCACCCAGATCTCAACCAGCCGCTCAATCCCGGCCCGCCTGATATGCGCGCGCAGAACCTCTTCGGGTTGAAATCCGTGCCACGCGTCGATCACCGGGATCAGGCGCTGCGGAAAGGCAGAAATGGAGTTGAAAATGGCGTGGTAACTCGCACGACCCAGCATCCGGTTATGGTCCCGGTCGCCGGTGCCGATATGCGCAAAAAGGCCTTCTTTGACCGTATCAAGGCTCAGCGGCACCGCCGCAATACCTGCTGCGTCAAGCTGAGCCACCAGCGCTGTCGCGACGGTGGATTTGCCGCTTGCCGGCACCCCGTTGACCAACACCGCGCCTCTCATCGGAATTGCCCCGTCATCTCCGAGGCGATATCGAACGCGGCGAGACCCGCACCGATCACCCCCGCAGTGTCGCCCAAACGCGCCGGTTCGACCAGCACCGTGAACCAACGCGACTCGTCCGCCAGATGCGCCAGAGCCGCAGACATTTCCTGCCCAAGCCCCCCGCCCACCAGGATCAGCTTTGGATCCGCCATCGACACCAGAGATTGCAAAGCCCGCTGAAGCGGCGCCGCCCAAACATCGAGCAGAACCTGCGCTTGACCGTCCCCGGCTTCGGCGCGGGACAGCACCTCCTCTGCGCGCATGTCCTCGGGCATACCGGCCTCGGCCATCAATCGCCCAAGGGCCGTGCCGGAACTGAATGTCTCGACACACCCGCGGCGTCCGCATTTGCACAGAGGCCCGTCAGAAGAGACGACGATATGACCAAACTGACCCGACAGGCCCCCGCCGTACCACGGCTGACCATCAAGGAGCGCAGCGCCGCCAATGCCCGTGCCGATCGTCACCATAAAGACCAACCCGTCACGCCCACCCGTACGGCTGAACCCCTCGGCAATCAGCGCCATGGTCGCATCATTTTCAACCCGGACGGGTAGCCCTGTCGCCTGTCGCACCTCTGCCGCAAGATCAAGCCCGGCGATATCCAGATATCCCGCAGAAAGAATTTTCTTTGTGCGGCCATCAACACGGCCTGGAATGCCAATGCCAACAGCCGTGGCCCCATGGCGCATCCTGTCCACCAAGCGCAAAAGTTGCGCCAAAAACCCGCCAGCGTCCTGACAGACAGGTTCGATCACCCGGTCCAGAAGCGCCCCTTCTGCCGTGATCCGCGCGACGCGGATGCGGGTTCCCCCGACATCCACGCCGATCGTTGTGTTAGCGCTTGTCCGCATGGCGTTCCAAGATGTCCTGGATTTGCTTGAGCCGTTCACTGGCAATCTTTTCCAGATTGTCCGCGTTGACCTCCGGGGTCAACGAAATGCAATCTTTCCATAGGGCGCGCCCGGCGATGACGCCTGAGGCCCCGTTTTGCATCGCGGTTTCGACCTGACCGATGAAAGTGTCGTGGTCGACACCGGCAGACAACACGGCCCAAGGCACATCCCCACAAAGCGCAGAGATTTCGGCACAGGCCTCCGCCGTCCCCGGATAGGGCAGCTTGAGAACTTTGGAACCAAGCTCCAACGAAATCCGCGCGCTCTCGACGATAAGGCTTGGGAAGGCCGCGCGATAGGCCTCATCGCTTTCACCGTCGAGTTGGTAGGTCAGGATTTCGACAACCAGAAGAAGGTCTTCGGCGGCGAAATCCGCGATGCAATCCTTGATGATCCCGATGTTGATCACGTTGGCGTCCGGCCGATCGGGCCGCAGGTAAACCATGAGCTTCGCACCCGTCCCGCCCAGCTCACGCACTCGGCGCGCCGTGATGCCCGGCACGAGTTTCGATATTTGATAGCCGTTCTCGTCCGTGTCCCAGCCCGAGGCATCCAGACCGATCAACAGACCCGTGTCGCGGGACAGCGTCCCATCGTCCACAACCCCCGGCACGGCGCATACCGCATCGAGCAGCACGCAGGAGGCTTTGTTCGCCAAATGACGCACTATGCCGGATTTCACCACACCCAGCATGGCTTCGTCGATGGCCGATTGGCCCTCTGGGGTGTCGGCCAAGACCTTGCGCATCCCGCCGCGTTGGTCACAGGCAACAACCATCATCAAGCCGTTGTCCCCGCAAATCTGCCGGTACCCACGGCGTTCGGCTGTCGTCATCAATTTGGTCATTCGGGTTGATCCTTGTCTCGTATCATCTCGCCATCCGGCATGTGCCGGTCACTCAGGCTGCGGACACCGCAGACAGGGGCACGACAGGCGAACCCGTCGTGGCATCCCGCATTTCTGCTGAGACCCCTCCCCCTGCCATCGGTGCAGATGATGCGATTCTCATTCGGAATCCCTCCAGCCCCCGCAGCTTGACTAAGCAGTAGCGGTCGCGGAGTTCATTCTCAACAATTTTTTTCAGAAATAAATTTCTATATTAGGTACTAGGTAGTTTCGCTGCTTTCCAGCAGATCAAGCACCTGGCTTGCCGCCCGGGTATCTGTCACCAGAGCGTTGATCATCCCCGAACGTGCGGCACCGATGATGGACGCCGCCTTTTCGCGCCCCATGGCAACGCCGATAGACAGCGGAATGCGTTCGAGTTGCGCCCGGCCAATCGACATCTGGTTCTCCTGCCCCGGCCAACGAATTTCACACCCTTCCCTGTCAAAATAGTGCCGCACGACGTCGCCTGACACCCGCGTTGCCTCCGCCGCGCTGAATCCCATGCTGGTATTCGTCCCATCACGCAAATAGGCCCCAAGGCCCACGATTGCCACGTCGACCCGCGCCCAAAGGTCAATCAGCTGAGCCGTGCGCGGATCGCGCAGGAGAACGGAATGCAACTCAGGTGACACCATCGAAGGAGCATAGAGAAACCGTGGTTCCCCCCCCATCTGTTCCGCCGCCATGCGCACGAATTCATTGATCTGAAAGTGAGACGCGGTCTCATGCATCCCGCCAGTTATAGGCACGACCACCACCTCGGGAACCTTAGGCAGACCGGCGGAGATGACGCTCTGAATCGTGCGGCCCCAGCCAATGGCCACGACAGCTCCGGGGGCAAGGTTTGCCTCAATGAGCAAAGCGCCCACCTGTGTGCTGAGCGCCACGGCCTTGTCACTTTCCGTCACCCGGACGGATTTCAGGCCCAGAGCCGCCGCAAGTTTGTTTCCCAGCCCGTCGGCCTCGTCGAGGTCCAACACCTGAATGCGGACAATCCCCTCGTCCCGGGCAAGACCCAGCAGGCGAGAGATCGTCGCGGTCGACACCTCCATGCGACGGGAGACCTCAACCTGCGACAATCCTTCCAGATAGTGCAGCTTGGCCGCCGTATGCATCATATGACGATTGAGAAGTTTGTGGGGTTTCACGCGCTTGGTCATCGGCTCTCACTGGAAATATGTTTCAGACATAAACCTCCTGCACCAAGCGACGACAAATGGCAATCGGTCTCAGGCGGACTCGCGGATAACCTGCGGATCAAGAGGCAGATTGGAATGCGGCAACCATTTGGGTTTCCACAGTTGCGGAGTTTGGAAATATATTTCTGATATTTACTTCTTGCTAGGCCAGGAGAACCCCGGCAAGCTGCCGTCACCGAATTTCGGTTCTTTGATTCGCCCTGAGGAGGAAGGGGCAGATCAAGAGATGCGGCTCAATGGAGCCGTGCGAACAAGGGAGGAAACCTATATGAAAAATCTTATCAAAACCGCTGTCTTCGCAGCGGTACTCGGCTCCGCCGGAGCCGTACAAGCACAGGACGATCTCAGGATCACCCTTATTCCCGGCCTCACCACTGACGCCTTTTATATCACCATGAATCGTGGTGCGCAGGCGGCCGCGGACGCCCTTGGAATCACCGTCGACTTTCAGGGGGCCGAAGAATTTGATCCGGTCCTGCAAACCCCGGTCCTTGACGCCGTCATTGGTCGCGGCCCGGATGCGATCCTGATTGCTCCGACCGACAGCGTCCAGATGATCGAGCCGCTGCGCCGCGCGTCGGAAGCGGGAATCCCGGTCATCACCGTCGACACGTTCATCGACGACGGCAAGTATCAGGACGGTGCCGGAGACGGGGATTTCCCATTCTCCTACATCGCCTCGGACAACACCGCAGGCGGCCGCATGGCAGCCCGCTACATGGCAAATCAGATGGGGGGCGAAGGCAAGGTCTATGTCTCGAATGTCCGTCCCGGCATTTCGACCACGGACCAGCGTGAAGAGGGTTTCAAGGCAGAGATGGCCGAGAGCTTTCCAAACGTTGAAGTGCTTGAAACCCAGTATAACGAAAACGACGCCTCGTTGGCGGCCTCACAGTTTCAGGCCGTTCTGGCGCGCAACCCAGACATCTCGGGCGTCTTTGGCGCCAACCTCTTTTCGGCTCTCGGTGCTGCCAACGGTGTCGAAAGCGCCAACAAAGCGGATGAGGTGACCGTGATCGCCTTTGATGCTCCCACCTCGATTGTGAACAACATCTCCTCGGGCCTCGTTGATGCGGCTATCGCCCAGCACCCGGCGGAGATTGGCTATTACGGTGTGATGACGGCCTATGCCGTTCTCACCGGCAACTCCGTTCCGGTCTCAATCGGCACCGGCTTTACCGTGATTGACGCCAACAATGTCAATGACGACGCAACTGCCAAATTCATCTACTCAGAATGACGGACAATACGGTGAACGGGAGTAACACCAATACTAAACCCGGAGGGACCTCATTCGTGAGGTCCCTGCTCAACGCATGGTCGTGGCTGTTCCTGATCCTCATCCTCGGCTTTTTCGAAATCTATGCACAAACCCAAACCGGAAGCACCCTACTTTTCCGGATCTATAACCTGCAAGCCATCTCGATTGCCGCCTCGCAGATCCTTTTGCTCGGTCTTGGACTGACGTTGGTCATCGTGGCCGGTCACATCGACCTCTCGATCGCCTTCAGTACCGGTTTCGCGGCGGTTGTCATGGCCCTGATCGTTCGGACGGCGGGCGCCGACGCTGGCTGGGTCACCGTGATCCTCGCCATGCTGGCAGGCCTCGGCGCTGCCGCGTTGGTCGGCGCGGTCAACGGCTGGCTTGTTGCCATCCTGAATGTGCCGAGTTTCATCGGTACGCTCGGCACCTATGGCATCGCCCGTGGCGCGGCCTTGATTGTGGCTGGCGGTGCGACGGTGTCGATCCGCAACGACCATACCCGCGCTTTCGGCAATGGTGACATCCTCGGTCTTCCGGTTCCACTGGTCGTGGCCGCCGTTCTGACGCTCGTCTGTCACTACCTGCTCAAGCACACGCGATTTGGCGCCCACACCTATGCGCTCGGGGCCAACCGTGCCTCGGTGGAACGGGCTGGCGTGAATGTCAAAAAGCACCTGATCCTGCTCTTTATCCTTTCGGCCTTCACGGCGGGGATTGGTGGGCTGATCTACACCAGCCGTTTTTCGGCCGGAGCCGCCAATGCGGGGGAACCGATCCTGCTTTACGCCGTCGCTGCGGTGTTCATCGGAGGTGCGTCACTCACCGGCGGTCAGGGCACCATCACCGGCACCGTCATCGGCGCCTTCATCATCGCCGTGATCCAGTTTGGTCTCGTCTTCTGTGGCTTGCCGCCCTATTGGCAATTCGTTGCGGTGGGCCTCGTGATCATTGTTGCTGTCCTTGTGGACCAGTCAAAAGACCGGCTTATGGGAGGTAAATCATGACTACGCTTTTGAAGATCGACGGTCTCAAGAAACGGTTCGGCGGCAACGAGGCGGTCAAGAACGTCAGCTTTGAGGTCAATCCCGGCGAATGCGTCGTCCTTGCAGGCGACAACGGCGCGGGCAAGTCGACCGTGATCAAAATGATCTCGGGCGTCTATCAACCCACCGACGGCAAAGTCTACATGAACGGCGCATTGTTGACGGGGAAAACCCCCGAAGCGGTGCGCACGGCGGGGATTGAGACGATCTATCAAGATCTTGCGCTGGCCGACAATCTTGATCCGGGGCTGAACCTTTACCTCGGGCGCGAGGCGGTCAAGCATGTGCTCGGGGTCCCCTACCTCGACCGCAAGAAGATGCGGGAAGATGCGGCGAAAGTGATGCTCAGCCTCGGAATCGTGGTGCCGGACCCAACCGCCCCGGTGCGCGAAATGTCTGGCGGTCAGCGTCAGGCGATTGCCATCGCCCGTGCGATCCATTGGCAGGCGGGCATTGTCATCATGGATGAACCGACCGCGGCGCTTGGTGTCCCCGAACAACGTGAGGTCATGGCCCTCATCGAACGCCTGAAAAAGCAGGGGGTGGGGATCATTCTGATTTCTCACAACCTGCCCGATATCTTCGCCGCTGCGGACAGGATCATCGTCCTCGCCCGCGGGGTGGTGGCCGGCGAACGTCGACCTGCCGAGACCAATGACGAGGAAATCGTCCGGATGATGATGGGCGCCACGCTCTGATCCGGGCCCCGCGCGCCCACACGGCTTGTTCG
>NZ_AMRK01000002.1 GCF_000299875.1 Celeribacter baekdonensis B30 | reverse complement strand
TTGCAAGTTTGAAGAATTTCATTGGTGTTCCCTCCAAGGATACATTTCGATTTTTTCCACGTCTTAGCGTTTGGAGCGTTGGCGTTTCCCGTGCCGTGTGTCGCTCTGTCTTGCTTTCGATGAGGCTATATGGCCTTTGAACTGGGGCAGGAGTTGGGCAGCATTGGTACGTTTTTGGACCCTCGAAAATTTTAGAAGGTTTTCAATATAACATATTGAAACTATACAATAAAAAATTTTAACTATTTTGGATAAAAATGCTTTTTTGGTGTTTTATCGGTTAAAATTCAAATTTGATTGAGTCTGATTGTCGCTAAATCACTGGCAGAACGGCATGATTTTTGCCAAACTGGGGTCAATCAAAAGCACGCGAAGCCAAAGACGTGCCAACCCCGAGCCGTAAAAGTCAGAGATATGTTGATGATCACCGCAGTCGTGCGCAGGGTTTGCGCCGTCGGGTCCAAGGCGGGTGCCGCGCTGGCGCTGGCATCTTTTCTATGTGCAGGCGCTTGGGGGACGTCCAGTCTGGCACAAGAGGCCGACCCAGAGTCCGCGCCCACGGCCTATGTTCCGCCCCCGCCATGGCCTGAGGTCAAGCCCAAGCGCATCGGCGTGCCCACGGGCGGGGCGGGCAATCTGATCACGGTGCAAATCCGACCCGGCATGAAAACCGTCAAAGCTCCACCCAAACCGACGGCTGTATCTGAGGGCCTGCCGGACGCCGCCAGCGCGGATTTGATGGCGTGGTATTGGAACGCGGTGCCGCATGATCTGTTTGGTGCAGGCCCCGAACGGTTCGGCGCGGCTTTGGCGGCGCTGGACCAGTCAGAAGCGCGGGCCGTGCCCAGACCCAGCTTTCAACAGATCACCGATCTGGCCAATCGCTATGGCACGTCGTTGCTGTTGCATTCCATCGGCACCAAGGTCAGCCCGGCTTTGGCGCTGGCGGTGATTTCGGTTGAATCTTCGGGGAAAGAAGACGCCGTGAGCGGGGCAGGGGCGCAGGGTCTGATGCAGCTCATCCCAGACACCGCCGCGCGGTTTGACGTCGATCCCACAGACCCGGATCAAAACATCAAAGGCGGCATTGCCTATCTCGATTGGCTGATCACCGAATTCAACGGCGATGTGGCGCTGGCGCTGGCCGGGTATAATGCCGGAGAGAACGCGGTTAAATCCAACAACGGTCCGCCGCCTTACGCCGAAACCCGCGCCTATGTCCCGAAAGTCTTGGCGGCGTGGCAGGTGGCCAAGGGGCTTTGCGTGACCCCGCCAGAGCTTTACTCGGATGGCTGTGTGTTTGCCACCAATGCCGTGCGGGCGCAAAACTAGCAGATATGAAAAAAGGGGCCGCGAAGGCCCCCTTTTTATTGTTTTTCTGTCGTGCTCAGATCGACATTTTCTTAAAGATGAATTCCGGGATGTGCCGGATGATCAACATGATGTAACGCCAGAAGAACGGTGTGTAGATCACGTTCTTTTTCCTGGCGACGGCGGTTAAAATATCGCCTGCCACGGCATCGGGCGAGGCGACCAAAAACATCCCCTCGATCCCCCAGGTCATCGCCGTGTCGACAAACCCCGGTTTCACCGTGACCACATGCCCGCCCGCGCGCGTCAACCGATTGCGCAGGCCGGACAGGTAGGTGGCAAAGCCCGCTTTCGCCGAGCCATAGACGTAATTGCCAATCCGCCCCCGATCACCCGCCACCGATCCGACGCCGACAACCGTGCCTTGGCCGCGTGCCTCAATGTAAGGCGCGAGCTTTTGCAGGAAAGTGGCCGGACCGATGTGGCTGTCGGTAACGACGCCTGCGATCAACTCGGGCGTGGCGTCAATCGCGTCTTGTTCCGGCATGGAGCCGACGAAGACCGCGCAGTTGATCACGCCCTCTTCCGCTGTCGCGCGCTCAATGATTGGCGCGAACGTGTCGGTGTCGCGCGCGTCGAAGAGCAACGCTTCGGCGCACACAGCGCCGCGCGCGAGACAATCGGCCGCCGTGGCCGCCAGATCGTCCATGTCGCGGCCACATAAAAACAAGGTCGCGCCCTCTTTCGCCAAGCGCCGCGCCATCGCGCGCGCCATCGACGAGGTTGCGCCCAAAATGATCCAGCTCTGTTGCATCATGCCGCTCCTGTGCCGTCGCGCAGGCCCAATCGGCGCACGAGGTCTGTCTCAAAGGCCCGTTCTGGGTCGGCTTTTGCCACCGCTTTGGCCCATGTCTCTTGGTCCGGGTACATGCCCGCGATTTGTGCGGCGCTGGCGACGCCGTCCTTGGCGAAATAAATCCGCCCACCCGCGTCATGCGCCATATCGGTGAGTTCGGAAATCAGATCTTCGGCCCCATCGCGATTGGGGAAATCGACCGCCAAAGTATAGCCCTCCATCGGGAAGGACATATAGCCGCCGCGCCCCGCACCCATCTTTTTGAGCACCGCCAAAGGTGAGGCCAGACCGGAGGTGCCGATCCGGGTCAACATCGCGCGCAGCATCTCGACCTGATCCATCGGCACGACGCATTGGAATTGGTGAAAGCCGCGTTTGCCATAGAGCCGGTTCCAGTTGTGGATCGCATCGAGCGGGAAAAATGGTTCGGTGATCGGTTTGACGGAGGTGCGGCCCTTGGCCGGAACCCGGCGGAAATACAGCTCGTTGAACACCCGCACCACGGGGGCCGACAGTGCCCAGCTTGGGGCATTAAAGGGCACGGATTTCGCTGCATCGCGGCTTTTGTTGATGCCGGAGGTGATCTCTCCTTCCTCCAAAATCCCGCGCCCCAACCGCGCGCCGGTGGCGGTCGCGTCAATCCAACCGACGGTGTAATCGGTGCGGCTCTCATCAAAGGCCACAAGGAAGTCGTCCAGCCCATCAATGCGCCGTTCGGTCAACACCATCATGTCACCTTTGCAGGGCATCAGTTGGATTTTCGCGCTGGCAATCACCCCGGTTTGACCCAAGCCACCCACTGTGGCTTTCCACAGATCAGGGGCGGATTTCGGGGTTATTTTGCGGGTTTTTGCCCCTTGGATCAGAGTGATCGCGGTCACATGCTGACCAAAGGAGCCCATCACATGATGGTTTTTGCCATGCACATCATTGGCGATACAGCCGCCGACCGTGGCAAATCCCGTGCCCGGCATCACCGGTGGAATCCAGCCTTTGTTGGCAAACGCGCGGCCCAGATCACCGATCGGCATCCCGGCTTCGACCTCGACGACCCCTGTGGCCGGATCAAAGGCAATCACCCGATCCAGCCGGGTCATGTCATAGGCGCGGCCATTGTGGTTCAGTGCGACATCGCCATATGAGCGACGCATGCCAAAAGCGGGGGCGTGGGTCTCAGTCAGATCACGGGTCAGGGTCGAGAGACGTTCGGGGCGGGCCACCAAACCAGAGGCCACGCGGGCGCGACCCCAGCCGGTGTAGGTGAGTTTATTCCAGGCCATATTGGACCTTCTTTGACAGGCGTTCAGCGAAAGGGAAAACCACAAGGCCGATGAGAATGGCGAACCAAAGCGTGGTCAGGCGAATGAGGACGGTGGCGGGCACGGACATGGCCAAAGGCACGCCTTCGAGGGACAAAAGCGCGATCATCGCGGCTTCGGCTCCGCCAAGCCCGCCGGGTGCGCCGGTCAGCCCGCCCGCCAATGTGGCAAACAAAAAGATCGCGATGGCACTGGCGGCATGAACCTCGGCGCCCATCCAATGCAGCAAGAGATAAAAGGCCATCCCTTCGGCCAACCAGCCGCAGAGAGCCAGAGTCGAACCCGCAAACAATGTGCCGCCTTTGGAGAACGGTTCAAGCGAGCGCGCCGCACGGCGGATGCGCGCGAACAGGCGCGGGGCCTTGCCCGTACTGCGATGCCCAAACTGGGCGAGGCTGGCCAAAAGCCGGGGGCGCGTGGCGATAAACGCCGCCAAAAGTGCGGCGATCACGACGGGCACTGCGCCCGAAATTTGCGACCCAGAGGCCACAAGCGCCGCGCCCATCAACACGGCCATCGCCGCCAAATCAGAGGCACGATCAACCAAGACGAGCGGTGCTGTGCGTTCAAACGCCCAGCCGGTTTCGCGTTTGATCCAGCGCATCCGCACCAATTCGCCGACCCGCCCCGGCGTGACCGTCATGGCAAACCCGCCCAAGAAATGGCGCAGGTTGGTGGCCAAGGAGAGCGGCAATCCGAGGTGGCGGGCAAACAGGTGCCAACGCAGTCCGCGAAACAGGTAATTGACCAACGAGAGCGCCAAAAGCGCAGCGCCCTGTGGGATCGACAGTTTGGTGATTTGAGCGCGGACCTCATCCCAACCCGTTGCGGTCACGGCTCCGACCAGCCCCACCGCGAGCAACGCCAAAAGGCCCAGCATGAGAGCGCTGTCGCGCAAACGTGGGGACATGTTCGATGCCTTAGGTTTGGCAGATATGGGACGCTGCTCGGCGGTCATGGACATTTTGGGCTCTGTGTGTGGCCTGATTTCCCGATGTTTTAGCGACAAATTGGGGCAAGAATATGATGCTGTTTCTTATTTTAGAACAATAAGGTCATGAAAAACGACGTGAAAAGCGCGGCCACCCGTTTGGGCCGCCGCGCTTTGTTTTGAATTTAGATATTCACAGAGGCCTTAGTCGACAATCGTCGCTTCGGTCGCGGCGCGCAGCTCGGCCTCGGTCACACCGTCTGCGCATTCGACGATTTTCAAACCGCCCTCAACCACGTCCAACACGCCTAGGTTGGTGATCACCCGGTCGACCACGCCAAGACCGGTCAGCGGCAAGGTGCATTCCTTGAGCAACTTGCTCTCACCATGTTTGTTGGTGTGGTCCATCACCACCACAACCCGGCCTACACCCGCGACCAAATCCATCGCGCCGCCCATGCCTTTGACCAGCTTGCCGGGGATCATCCAATTCGCCAAATCGCCCTTTTCATCGACCTCCATCGCGCCGAGGATCGCCATCGCGATCTTGCCGCCACGGATCATACCAAAGCTGAACGAGCTGTCGAAATAGGCGGTGTTGGGCAGTTCGGTGATGGTCTGTTTTCCGGCGTTGATCAGGTCCGCGTCCTCTTCGCCCTCATAGGGGAAGGGGCCCATGCCCAACATGCCGTTTTCAGACTGAAGTGTCACGTTGACGCCTTCGGGGATGAAATTGGGGACCAGGGTCGGGATGCCGATGCCAAGGTTCACATAGGTGCCGTCTTCGAGTTCCAATGCGGCGCGCGCCGCCATTTGATTGCGATCCCACATGGCTTAGGCCTCCTCACGCTTGCGCACCGTGCGCTGTTCAATCCGCTTTTCGTGGTTGCCCTGAATCAGGCGGTGGACATAGACGCCGGGCATGTGGATGCAATCGGGGTCGAGGCTTCCCGTTGGCACGATCTCTTCGACCTCCATGATGCAGACCTTGCCACACATTGCGGCGGGTGGGTTGAAATTGCGGGCGGTTTTGCGGAAAATCGCGTTGCCAGTCTCGTCGGCTTTCCAGGCTTTCACGATGGAAATATCGGCAAAAATACCCTCTTCCAAAATATAGGTCTCGCCGTTGAAATCCTTGTGCTCTTTGCCCTCGGCGATCACCGTGCCCACACCCGTTTTGGTGTAAAATCCTGGGATTCCAGCACCTCCGGCGCGCATGCGTTCGGCCAAAGTGCCCTGCGGATTGAACTCAAGCTCCAACTCGCCAGACAGGTATTGCCGCATGAATTCGGCGTTTTCACCCACATAAGACGACATCATTTTCTTGATCTGGCGCGTCTCCAACAGCTTGCCAAGGCCAAAGCCATCGACACCCGCGTTGTTGGAGGCAATCGTCAGGTCCTTGACGCCGCTTTCCACCAGCGCGTCGATCAACAACTCAGGTATCCCACACAACCCAAACCCCCCGGCTGCGATCAACATCCCGTCATGTAAAAGCCCCTCTAAGGCCTCTGTGGCGGAGCCGTATACTTTCTTCATTACTCTCTCCCGTTTTGTTCGGCGCAATTGGAATGAATACGATGCGGGCTGTCAATGGAGGATGCCGCACTGCAACAAAATGGTGCAGCAAAAAGGGCCCGGTGAGGGGCCCTTTGGCAGATGGGGTCTGGGCTGGGTGGCGTTTTGCCCGGTTTACGCGTCTGGAGCCTTGGCCGCTGGTTTTTTGGCTGCGGGCTTTTTCGCGGCGGTTTTCTTGGCCGCCGGTTTTTTCGCGGCTGCCTTTTTCGCCGGGGCTTTCTTTTTGCCGCCCTTGGCCGCTTTTTCCGTGATCAATGCCACCGCTTGGTCCATCGTCAGGTCTTCTGGCGTGATGTCCTTTGGCAAGGTCGCGTTGACCTTTTCCCATTTCACATAGGGGCCATAACGGCCTTCCATGACGCTGATTGCGCCGCCGCCATCGGGATGTTCTCCTAATTCTTTCAACGGCTTGGCCGCAGAAGATCGACCGCGCCCCGGGTTGTTGCGCTTGTCGGTGATCAATTCAACCGCGCGGTTCATGCCGCATTCAAACACATCGTTCGGGTCTTTGAGATTGGCGTAAACCGGCTTTTCGTCGCCCGGCAGTTTGTGCATCAGATAGGGGCCAAAACGCCCGAAATTGGCGGAAATCACGCCGCCTTCCGGATGTTCCCCGATCCGGCGCGGCAGGCTCAAAAGCGTGAGCGCCTTTTCAAGGTCCATCGCCTCCGCGTCCCAGCCTTTCGGCAAAGACGCGCGTTTGGGTTTCTTATTTTCCTCCGAAACCTCGCCGCGCTGCACATAGGGGCCATAGCGACCTGAACGCAGGGAGATTTCGTTGCCATCTTCGTCCTCGCCCAAAATCCGGTCGCCCGCTTCGGCGGCATCGCCACTGATCGGGCGGGTGTAGCGGCATTCGGGGTAGTTCGAACAGCCGACAAAGCCACCCGAGCGCGAGGTTTTCAGGTGCAAGCTGCCTTGGCCACAGAGCGGACAGACGCGCGGGTCGCTGCCGTCTGCGCGCGGCGGGTAAAGCTGTGGCGCGAGGGCGGCGTCCAATTTATCGAGCACTTCGGAAATCCGCAGCTCGGAGGTCTCGCCAATCGCCGCCGAGAAATCGCGCCAGAATTTTGCCAAAACCTCTTTGTAATCGAGATCGCCCGCCGAGATTTCGTCGAGTTCTTCTTCGAGATTGGCGGTGAATTCATAGCCGACATATTTGCGGAAGAAATTCATCAAAAAGATCGTGACGATCCGGCCTTTGTCTTCGGGGATCAGGCGGTTTTGTTCTTTGCGCACATATTCGCGATCCACAATTGTGGTCAGCACGGAGGCGTAGGTCGAGGGGCGGCCAATGCCCAGCTCTTCCATCCGTTTGACCAAAGTCGCTTCGGTGTAGCGCGGCGGCGGGTTGGTGTGGTGTTGCAGGCCCAAAATAGCGTCATCACCGGCCAAAATCGCCTCTTTTTCAGCGGCTTGCGCTTTGAGCCCACCGGCGACACGTTTCAACGCTTCGCCGTCCATGATCTGCGGCAGGCGCCCTTCGTCATCCTCGTCCACATCATCGCGGCCCTCGGTGTAAACCGCCATAAACCCATCAAACACAATAACTTGGCCCGTAGCGCGCAGCACGACTTCGTGGTCATCGGAGGTGATGTCCACGGTGGTCCGTTCAAGGCGCGCCGCCTCCATTTGCGAGGCAATGGTGCGTTTCCAGATCAGGTCATAAAGTTTGCGTTGATCCGCATCCGTCAGTTTCGCCTCATCGGGGGACACAAACATATCGGTTGGGCGGATACATTCGTGCGCCTCTTGGGCATTTTTGGCTTTGTTTTTATAAATCCGCGGATTGGCGGGCACATAGCGGTCGCCATAGCGGGCTTTGATCGCGTCGCGCGCCTGCGTCACCGCTTCGGGGGCCATGTCGATGCCGTCGGTCCGCATATAGGTGATGAGGCCTGCCTCATAGAGGCGTTGCGCGGCGTTCATGGCTTGGCGCGCGCCCATGCCGAATTTGCGCGACGCTTCCTGTTGCAGGGTCGAGGTCATGAACGGCGCAGAGGGGTTGCGCGAACCGGGTTTGGCCTCGACCGAGGCGACTTTGAGCGCGCGCGAGCTGACCGCTTGGACGGCCATTTCGGCGGTGAGGCGATCTTTGAGGTCGAATTTGTCGAGTTTCTTGCCCGAAAGCTGGGTCAGGCGCGCTTCAAAAGATTGCCCGCGCGGGGTCTCCAAGAGGGCCTTGACGGTCCAGTACTCTTGCGGATTGAAAGCCTCGATTTCGATTTCACGTTCGACGATCAGGCGCAGACACACCGATTGCACCCGGCCTGCCGACCGCGCGCCGGGCAGTTTGCGCCAGAGCACCGGGGACAGGTTGAAGCCGACAAGGTAATCCAACGCGCGGCGCGCCAGATAGGCATCGACCAGCGGCACATCGACTTGGCGCGGGTGTTTCATCGCTTCCAGGATGGCGGCTTTGGTGATGGCGTTGAAGGTCACGCGCGACACGGCGGTGGATTTTTTGATCGCCTTGCGTTTGGTCAGCGCCTCTTGCAGGTGCCACGAAATCGCTTCGCCTTCGCGATCAGGGTCGGTTGCGAGGATCAGTTCGTCGTCGTTTTTGAGCGCATCGGCGATGGCTTTGACGTGTTTGCGACTGTCCGCGCCGATCTCCCAGGTCATGTCGAAGTCATTGTCGGTGTCGACAGATCCGTCTTTGGCGGGGAGGTCGCGGACGTGGCCATAAGAGGCGAGGACGGTGTAATTGCTGCCGAGATATTTGTTGATTGTTTTCGCCTTGGCCGGGGATTCAACAACAACAACTGGCATGGACTGTCCTTCGGGTTATGATTTCTTGGCCTTATGGCGGCGGAAAATGGGGTCTGCAACGACTGATTGTCAATGTGGCATCTACGGTTTTTTTGCGCCAAAGCAAGCCTGTTCTGCCCGTCATGCGGCATGATGACCGCGCGATACCTAAAGGTATCGGGACAAAAACCCGTGGATCAACGGCTTTGGGAATTTTTTGTGACAAGGCGTGTGACAGGGGAAATGGGAGCGGAATGAGGGGTCATCCAAGCGCCAAAAGCCCGCCGGGTTTGCGGAAGATGCGGCCATCGAGTTCGAGAGTGAGAATCTCGGAGCTGAGTTGATCCGCCGGGATACCGATGTCGCGGATCAGGTCGTCCTCCGGCAGGGGCGCGCCGGAGAGACGGGCGAGGATTTCGGCATGCAGTATGGCGTGGTCTTTGAGCGCGCGCGGGTCTGGACTGGGCGTTGGTCGGGGTGTGACGGGAATGGCGGTCGCGGGCGTGTGTTGCACGGTTTGAGCCAAGGGCGAAGCGGCGGCCAGCGTGTCGATCACATCGCGCGCCCCGCGCACCAAAGTGGCGCCATCGCGGATCAACATGTTGCAGCCTGATGTGCGGGCATCAAACGGATGCCCCGGCACGGCCATGACCTCTCGCCCCTGATCCAGAGCATTGCCTGCCGTCAGCAGCGACCCCGAGCGCGCCGCCGCCTCAATCACCACGGTGGCATGAGACAGGCCAGAGACGATGCGATTGCGCATTGGGAAATGCCGGGCAAAGGGTTTCATGCCAAAAGGCTGTTCCGAGATCAAAAGCCCGGTCTCGGCGATTTTATGGTAAAGATCGGCGTTCTCGGCGGGGTAAATCACATCCAGGCCACCGGCCAAAACGGCGATTGTGCCGCTCGCAAGCGCCGCCTCATGCGCCGCCGCGTCAATGCCGCGGGCCAGACCGGAGGTGATGGCAAAACCTTCCTCGCCCAATTCACGCGCCAGAGTACGGGCGAAACGCACCCCCAAAGACGAGGCATTGCGGGCGCCGACCAGCGCCAAGGAAGGACGTTCAAACAGCGACAGGTCGCCTTTGACCCAAAGCGCGGGCGGGGCATCGTCAATCAGGGCAAGAAGGGCAGGATAGTCGGGATCGGCGCGGGTGATCAAACGCGCGCCGTGTTTACGACCGGCTTTCAATTCGGCCTCAACGACACCACGCGGACAGGTTTGATAATCGGATACACCGGCTTGTTTGGCGATTTCAGGGAGGGCCTCAAGGGCGGTAGCCGCATCGCCGTGTTCCTCAAGCATCCGATAAAAGGTGCTGATGCCAACGCGGCGTGAGCGCAAGAGGCGGAGCCAATCGACCCGATCTTCCACGGTGTGGGGTGGGGTGAGGGGGTGGTGGGAAGGGATGAACTCCAAGATCAACTCTCTCCGTCTCTTGCCCTTTCACATTGCCGCAAATTGGTTAATGAGGCGTTACCAAAACCAAGAAAGATTGCATTTTAGTGCAATGGTCTTGAATTTTTTTACCATACCGCTCGCAACACGCGCTTCACTTATGCAAAAGGGCGACCTCTTCGGCCGCCCTGTTCATAATGGTTAACGTGATCCGGTGCCGAACTGCGTGGATCAGGCCGAGCCGCCGACGGTCAGCCCGCCGATCAAAAGCGTCGGCTGCCCTACGCCCACCGGCACCCATTGCCCCGATTTGCCGCAATTGCCGACACCGGGATCGAGCGCCATGTCATTGCCAATGGCGCGGATATTGCGCATCGCGGTGGCGCCATCGCCAATCAGCGTCGCCCCCTTGACCGGCGCGCCGACGCGGCCGTTTTCGACCCGATACGCCTCAGTGCAATTAAACACGAATTTGCCGTTGGTGATGTCAACCTGCCCGCCGGAAAAGCCCACGGCATAAATCCCGTCTTTGATCTCGGAGACGATCTCTTCGGGTCGGGCGTCGCCGCCGAGCATATAGGTGTTGGTCATCCGTGGCATCGGTGCATGGGCGTAGCTTTCGCGGCGGCCATTGCCGGTGGGGGCGACATTCATGAGGCGGGCGTTTTGGCGGTCTTGCATGTAGCCGACGAGGATGCCGTCTTCGATCAGGGTGGTTTTGGACGAGGGCGTGCCTTCGTCATCGACCGAAATCGACCCGCGTCGATCCGGGATCGTGCCATCATCCAAAACGGTGACGCCTTTGGCGGCGACCTGTTGCCCCATCAGGCCCGCAAAGGCGGAGGTGCCTTTGCGGTTGAAATCGCCCTCAAGCCCGTGGCCGACCGCTTCATGCAACAACACACCCGGCCAACCATTGCCAAGGGCCACGTCCATGACGCCCGCGGGGGCGGGGACGGCCTCAAGGTTGACTGTGGCAATGCGCAGGGCCTCGCGGGCGACGGATTTCCAATGCTCGGGCTGCAACAGACCGTCAAAGCCATAGCGCCCGCCGCCGCCCGACGCGCCGCTTTCGCGTCGTCCGGCCTGATCGACAATGACCGAAATGTTGAGTCGTGCCATCGGGCGGATGTCGGAGACAAGCGTGCCTTCGGGGCGCAGAATGAACACCTCTTGATGCGAGGCGGCCAGCGTGGCGGAGACTTGCACCACGCGCGGGTCGAGGTCGCGCAGATAGGCGTCAATCTCGCCCAATGTGTCGATTTTGACCTCGAAGGCCGCGCCGTCGAGCGGGTTCTCGTCGGTGTAGAGTTTGACATTCGTGGCGCGTGGGCCGTCGGCCAAGGTGCCGCCGCCATCGCCCACCGCAAGACGGGCGGTTTCCGCGGCGCGTTTGATTGCTGCTTCGCTGATTGTGGTGGAATGGGCGTAGCCTGCGGTTTCGCCGCGCACGGCGCGCAGGCCGAATCCCTCGGAAGCATCATAGGAGGCGGTGCGAATCCGTCCGTCGTCCAAAACGATGCCTTCGGAGGTGCGCCGTTCAAAGAACAGTTCGCCATCATCGGCCCCATCCACGGCTGCGCGCAGAATCGCCAGCGACGTGTCGAAGTCGAGTGTGTTTGTAAATGGGTCAAAACGTCTCGATGGCATTGATTTTTCTCCCTTGGGACTTGATCTAGATCAAAAAAACCGCTCAAAGCGGCGGGGAATTCTTGTCCCGTCGCGTCTAATATGGTTTTTGATGGGAAAGACTCAAACGAAAACGCACCCGCATGAACGGGGCGGCATCGACAGGCCCCTGCCTTCGACTGCAATAATGGGAAGAGAGAATGCGCACAAAACCCCTTTTGTCCGGCTTGGCGGCCGTTTTTTTCGCAACCCTTGGCGCGACACAAGCCTTTGCCCAAGATGCTGGTGAGCTTTTGGGTGCGCCTGTTTCCGGGAAAATGGGCTTTCAGCCCGCCGCGACCGAGTTGGCGCGCGATATTCACGGTCTGGATCATATGCTGAACTGGATTATCGGTGCGATTGTCCTTTTCGTTGCGCTTTTGATCCTTTGGGTGATCGTGCGCTATAATTCGCGCAGCAACAAAACCCCGGCGACCTTCACCCATCACACTCAAATCGAGGTGGCCTGGACGATCGTGCCGATTTTGATCCTTGTGGTGATCGGGGCTTTCTCGCTTCCGGTTCTGTTCAAGCAACAGGAAATCCCCGAGGGCGACATTTACATCAAAGTGACCGGGTATCAGTGGTACTGGGGCTACGAATATGTGGACGAAGGATTTGCCTTTGATAGCTACATGATCGGTCAACCGGCCACGGGCGGCGAGTATATGCGCACCCCTGAGGTTGAGCAGATGTTGGCCGATGCGGGTTACACCCCCGATCAGTTCCTCTTGGCAACGGATACACAGGTTGTTGTCCCGGTTGGCAAAACCATCGTTATGGGCGTGACCGGCGCGGATGTGATCCACAGCTGGACCATCCCGGCCTTTGGCGTGAAACAGGATGCGGTTCCGGGTCGTGTGGCTGAACTTTGGTTCAAAGCCGAGAAAACCGGCACTTTCTTTGGTCAGTGTTCCGAGCTGTGTGGCAAGGATCACGCCTTTATGCCGATCACGGTGAAGGTTGTGTCCGAGGCAGACTACGCCACATGGTTGGCGGGCGCGAAAGAAGAATACGCCTCGATCGAGACCGCTCCGAGCGCGGTTAAATTGGCCTTGGCTGAGTAAGCGTCTTTCATCATTTCAGGTGAGGGCGGGTCAACCGCCCCATCTGGCACATTAAGTCCCACGCACGAAAACGCCCTGTCCGCACAGACATAGACCCCACAGGCACAGACCCAAAGGGCAGGTTTGAGAGGGCAGGGCCAAGGAATAGGTAGACGCGATGACTGACGCGACGATCAACATGGACGACAGCCGCGAGGCCGGGTTTGGCGATTATTTCGCCTTGCTCAAGCCGCGTGTGATGTCTCTCGTCGTGTTCACCGCCTTCGCGGGCATGATCGTCGCGCCCGGTGGCATTCACCCGTTTATCGGCTTTTTCGCCATTCTGTGCATCGCCATTGGCGGCGGCGCGTCCGGCGCGCTGAACATGTGGTATGATGCCGATATTGATCAGGTGATGAAACGCACGAAATCGCGTCCGATCCCGTCGGGCAAAGTCGCCCCCGAAGAGGCGCTGGCGATTGGCCTCACCTTGTCGGCTTTCTCTGTCGTCATGCTGGGGCTTGCGACCAATTGGGTCGCCGCCGGGCTTTTGGCCTTTACGATTTTCTTTTATGCCGTGGTCTATACCATGTGGCTCAAACGCTCGACGCCGCAGAACATCGTGATCGGTGGCGCCGCCGGTGCCTTTCCTCCGATGATCGGTTGGGCCGCTGTGACGGGTGACATCACCCTGCCGTCCGTGTTGATGTTCATGCTGGTGTTCATGTGGACGCCGCCGCATTTCTGGGCTTTGGCACTGTTCATGAACGCGGATTACGACAAGGCGAAAGTGCCGATGTTGACCGTGACCCATGGCAAACGCGTCACCCGCAATCATATCCTGGCCTACACCGTGCTTTTGGCGCTGACCGCAGGTGCAATGTTCCTCACACCCTTGGCAGGCTGGGCCTATCTGGTGGCTTTTGTCGTGCTCAATGGCTTGTTCCTCAAGGGTGCGATTGTGATTTGGCGCCGCAATGAAGAGCAGGCCGAGGCCGACAATTACAAGGCAGAGCGGGCGTTTTTCAAACTGTCACTGGCCTATACTTTCCTGCACTTCACGGCGCTGATGCTGGACAAAGGGCTTATGGCCGCGGGCCTTGGAGGGCCGTTTTAAGATGGCAATCACCAAACTTCACGAAATTCATACCCGGCGGCGCTCGCGCAATGTTGGGCTTGGACTGGCCTTGGGCGTGTTTGTCATTTTGATGCTGGGGCTGACCGTGGCGAAAGTCACCGTGATCGACCCGGCGATCATGCAACGGGAGATTGCGAAGTAATGGCACTTCAGGGACCGCAAAAAACAGTTCTGCAACTTGTGGGGGTCGTTGCTCTCATGGGCGGGCTGGCTTGGGCGTCCGTGCCGTTTTATAGCTGGTTTTGCGCGGTGACCGGCTTTGGCGGCACCACGGCTGAGGCCTCGACAGGCTCCGATGTGATTCTGGATAAGACGATCAAAATCCGGTTTGACGCCAACACCGACCCGGATATGCCATGGGAATTCAAACCGGTTGAGCACACGATGGAACTGCGAATTGGCGAAACCGGGCTGGCCTTTTACGAGGCCTACAATCCGACCAATCGCACCATCGGAGGCACCGCGTCCTACAACGTTGCCCCGTTTGAAGCGGGCGGGTTTTTTACCAAAATCGACTGTTTCTGTTTCACCGAACAGGTGCTCAAACCGGGCGAGCGTGTGCTGATGCCCGTGACCTTTTATGTCGATCCTGAAATCACCACAGACCGGGATGCGAAGTTCGTACAACGCATCACCCTGTCTTATACCTTTCACGAAACCGACCTGCCCGACGACTACGCCGCTCTTGAGAGCGACGCAGCCCCGGTTTCAGGTCTGAACTAAGCTCGCATACGGGCAACCACCTCAAGGGAGAGGGACGCACATTATGGCGCATGAAAAGAACCACGATTACCACATCCTGCCGCCGTCGCCGTGGCCGCTCATGGGCGCTGCCTCAGCTTTTGTCATGCTGTTTGGCGCTGTCCAATGGATGGCCAACGACAACCCGTTCATTTTCCTGATCGGCTTTATCGGCGTTTTGTATGTGATGTGGAGCTGGTGGTCGGACACGATCAAAGAAAACCAGGCGGGCGACCACACAGCAGTGGTGCGCATCGGCCTACGCTATGGCTTTATCATGTTCATCATGTCCGAAATCATGTTCTTTGCCGCATGGTTCTGGGCGTTTTTCAAACACACGCTCTACCCGATGTCCGAATATCCGGGCGCGACCTATGTGCCGCCAGAAATCATCCCGATCGACGCGTTTCACCTGCCGCTGATCAACACGCTGATCCTGCTGTGCTCTGGGGCCGCTGTGACTTGGGCGCACCATGCTTTGGTGCATGGCAACGTGCGCAAAGACATCATCGCCGGTCTGGCCATCGGTGTTGGTCTTGGCGGTCTGTTCACCGTGTTCCAAGCCTATGAATATTATGAGCTTTTCGTACATGAAGGCTATACATTTGGCGGCGACTTCTTCTTTGGCTCCTTCTTCATGGCGACCGGGTTCCACGGTTTCCACGTCATCATCGGCACGATCTTTCTGACCATCTGTCTGGTGCGGTCGATGAAGGGGCATTTCACCCCTGACGATCACATCGGGTTTGAGGCTGCGGCGTGGTACTGGCACTTTGTGGACGTCGTTTGGCTGTTCCTCTTCGTGGCGGTTTACATCTGGGGCCAATAAATTTGGCACAGATCGGATGAGTATTTTGCTCACGGTAAAGACTTGATAGAAGGGCGCGATATTCGCGCCCTTTTGCGTGGGACCAGTTTTGGAGACGGCATGCTCAAACGAATGATCTTCCCCACCCTGATCGGTGTGATCGGCTGTGGCATCCTGATCTGGCTTGGGACATGGCAATTGGCGCGGATGGACTGGAAGGCGGGTATTTTGGCCGAGATCACCGCCGAGATCATCGCCGATCCGGTGCCCCTGCCTGCCGTGGTGGACCCGTCGATGAAATACCTTCCGGTGATGGCCGAAGGGGTGATTGGCGAGGGTGAGCTGCATGTTCTGGTCTCGCGCAAACAGATCGGTGCGGGCTATTTGATCGTAGCACCTTTGACGCTTTCGGATGGGCGTCGGGTGTTGTTGGATCGTGGCTTTGTGGAAGAAATGGCCAAGGATGCGCCGCGCCCAAAAGGGGCTGTGTCTGTGGTCGGCAATCTGCATTGGCCCGATGATATGAACAGTTCGACACCCGCGCCGGATCTGGGCCGCAACATCTGGTTTGGTCGCGATATTCCTGCCATGGCGGTGGCTTTGGGCACAGAGCCGATCCTGATTGTCGCGCGCGACAGCACGGGGGAGGGGATCGAGCCGATCCCGGTGGGCATCGAAGGCATCCCCAATGACCATCTGCAATACGCGATCACATGGTTTTCGCTGTGTCTTGTCTGGTTTGGGATGACTCTCTTCCTCTTGTGGCGTATCAGAACCCGAAAAGTTTAAAGCGGCGGACACAATGCGTTATATCTCGACCCGCGGCCAAGCGCCGGTGCTCTCATTCGAACAAGCGATGCTGACGGGGCTGGCCTCCGATGGCGGGCTTTATGTGCCTGAAACCATCCCGACACTCAGCGCGGATGAGATCGCAGGTCTGGCTGGAAAGTCCTATGAAGAGGCGGCGTTTATTGTCATGCGGCCCTTCATCGGCGACACGTTCACCGACGCCGAATTCAAAGAGATCATCGCCAAGGCCTACGCCGGGTTCAAACACGACGCCCGCGCGCCCTTGGTGCAACTTGGCCCAAACCATTTCCTGTTGGAATTGTTCCACGGGCCGACCTTGGCATTCAAAGATTTCGCCATGCAACTCATCGGGCAATTGTTCCAGGCGGCCCTGTCGCGCTCTGGCAAACGTGTGACCATCGTTGGCGCGACCTCTGGCGATACCGGGTCGGCGGCGATTGAGGCCTTTAAAGGCTTGTCCAACGTCGATGTGTTCATCCTCTTCCCGCATGGCCGCGTCTCCGACGTGCAGCGTCGGCAAATGACCACACCGCCTGAGGCCAATGTGCATGCGCTCGCCGTTGAGGGCGATTTCGACGATTGCCAAGCGGCGCTGAAAGAGATGTTTGCGGACATCGCGTTCCGCGATCACGTCAAACTGGCCGCCGTAAATTCAATCAACTGGGCGCGGGTTTTGGCGCAGGTGGTATATTATTTCACCTCCGCCGTCTCGCTGGGCGCGCCGCATCGCGAGGTGTCGTTTACTGTCCCGACCGGAAACTTCGGTGACATTTTCGCGGGCTACATTGCCAAGCGTATGGGCCTTCCGATCAAGGATCTGGTGATCGCCACCAACCAAAACGACATCCTGCACCGCACCATGGTGACAGGCGCTTATACCAAAGAGGGCGTGACCCCCTCGATCAGCCCGTCGATGGACATCCAAGTCAGCTCCAATTTTGAGCGCGCTTTGTTTGACGTCTATGACCGCGAAGGCGCGGCGATTGCGCAATTGATGACGGAACTCAAATCGGGCGAATTCAAAATCTCTCAAGGCGCGATGGATCGCCTGCGCGACACGTTCGCCTCTGGACGCGCGTCCGAGGACGAAACCTCCGCCACCATCTCCGCCATGCAGGCCCGCACGGGTGAGGTTCTGTGCCCACACACAGCCGTTGCGGTCAAAGTCGCGGAAGAGCATCTTTCGGATGTGCCGATGGTGTCGCTGGCGACCGCGCATCCGGCGAAATTCCCTGCCGCAGTCGAGGCCGCCTGTGGCATCCACCCGGCCTTGCCTGTGCATATGGCCGACCTGTTTGAGCGCGACGAGCGCTTTACAGTGGTCGCCAATGACCTGGATGGCTTGAAATCTCTCATTAAGGAGCGTCTCGCTTGAGCCCACGCATTCATACACTGCCCAACGGGTTCCGCATTGTGACGGAACTTCAACCCTCGATGCAGAGCGCCTCGATCGGCGTCTGGGTCTTGGCCGGTGGGCGGCACGAACGCGTTGAGCAAAACGGCATCGCGCATTTCCTTGAACATATGGCCTTCAAAGGCACCGAGCGACGCACGCCGTTGCAGATCGCCGAAGTGTTGGAAAACGTCGGGGGCTATTTGAACGCCTATACGTCACGCGAGGTCACGGCCTATTACGCGCGGGTGCTCAAAGACGATGTGTCTTTGGCGCTTGATGTGATCGGCGACATTGTTCTCAACCCGATCTTCGATCCGCGCGAACTCGAAGTCGAACGTGGCGTGATCTTGTCTGAGATCGGTCAGGCGCTTGATACGCCCGACGATGTGATTTTCGACTGGCTGCAAGAAGCGACCTTTCCGAAACAGGCGCTTGGCCGCACCATTTTAGGCCCTGCCGAACGGGTCCGCAGCTTTAGCCGCGATGATTTGGCGGGTTTTGTCGAAGAGCATTACAGCCCCGAGCGGATGGTGCTCTCGGCGGCGGGCAATATTGATCACGACCGGATCGTCGCAGAGGCTGCCGAGATTTTCGGCGGGCTCAAATCCCATGGCCGCGACCACGCCGATCCGGCGCGCTTTGAAGGCGGCGAATTCCGCAAGGTCAAGAAACTCGAACAGGCGCATTTTACCCTCGCCTTCGAGGGGCCGGGCTATCGCGACGAAGACATCTACATCGCTCAAACCGCGACCACCGCCTTGGGCGGCGGCATGTCCTCGCGGCTGTTCCAGGAACTGCGTGAAAAACGCGGGCTGTGTTATACGATCTATGCGCAATCGGGGGCCTATGCTGACACCGGCATGACCACGATTTACGCGGGCACGTCGGGCGATCAGGTGGGCGAATTGGCCGAGCTGACGATTGATGAAATGAAACGTGCCGCCGATGAGATGACCTTGGTTGAGGTCGACCGCGCCCGTGCTCAGATCAAAGCGGGTTTGCTCATGGGGATGGAAAGCCCCTCCTCGCGTGCCGAACGCAATGCGCGGATGATTGGCATCTGGGGCCGGGTGCCTGCGGTGGACGAAACCGTCAGGCGCATTGATGCGGTGACTCTGGACGGGGTGCGCGATTTCTTGGCCAAGATCGGCACAAGCCGCGCCTCCATGGCGCTCTACGGTCCGGTCAAAGGTGCGCCCGATTTGGCAGACCTGCGTGAAAGGTTCGCCGCCTGATGTTCCAACGCCGACCGAAGGTGAGGATTGATACGGAGCGCCTTGTGCTCCGATTGCCTTTGCATTCGGATTACCGTGCGTGGGCAGCGCTCAGGGGGGAAAGTGCCAGTTTTTTGCAACATTGGGAGCCGACCTGGGCCGAGGATCATTTGGCGCGCAAAGCCTTCACCAACAGGGTGTTTTGGGCCGAGCGGTCGTATAAATCGGATGCGGCATTGGCGTTGTTTTTGATCCGTCGTGAGGATCAAGCGCTTTTGGGGGCGCTCACACTTGACAACATCCGCCGTGGCCCGTCGCAAGCGGGCACCATCGGCTATTGGATCGGCGCGCGCTATGCCCGCCAAGGGTATATGAAAGAGGCCATCGCCGGCATGGTCCATCGCGCTTTTTCACGGATGGACCTCAGCCGGATCGAGGCGGCATGTTTGCCCGAAAACGTGGCCTCGCGCGGGGCTTTGGAAAAGGCCGGGTTCAAATACGAAGGCGTGGCGCAATCCTATCTTCAGATCAACGGGCGCTGGCGCAATCACGTTCTTTATTCGGCACTGCGCCATGATCGGCGTGGTCCAACCACTGTGGGCTTGGCTTGAGCGTGGCCCAAACGGCGCTTGATTGGCGCAGAGGAGCTTGATCCATGACCCAGCCCGCCACAGCCGCGTTTTTGGACCGCCTTGCGGCGGCTTTGCCCTCCGGCACCCTGCGCTCGCGTCGTCCCGGTGAATTGGAGGACCCGCGTGGGCGTTACCATGGCCAGGCGGCGGTGATCGCCTGTCCGGGCCGCGTCGAAGAGGTCTCGACCGTGGTGCGAATGTGCCATGAGGCGGGCGTGGGCGTTGTGCCTTTGGGTGGGGGTACGGGGCTGGTTTTGGGGCAGGTGGCCTATGACGGCCCCGCGCCGGTGATCTTGTCTTTGGAACGCATGACGGCGATCCGCGCAGTTTATGCGTCGGAAAACGTGATCATTGCCGAAGCGGGTGCGATTTTGACGGATGTCCAAGCTGCGGCCGCGGAGGCCAATCGCCTGTTTCCGCTGTCTTTGGCGTCTGAAGGCTCGTGTCGCATTGGGGGCAATCTTGCGACCAATGCGGGTGGGTTGAATGTGCTGCGCTATGGCAATGCGCGCGACCTGTGTTTGGGGCTTGAGGCGGTGATGCCGGACGGCTCGATTTGGCACGGTCTCAAACGCCTGCGCAAAGACAACACGGGCTATGATCTCAGGAACCTGTTGATCGGTGCCGAGGGCACATTGGGCGTGATCACCGCGGCCAGTTTGCGCCTTTTCCCGCGCCCGGATCACGCGGCCGCGGCGGTGTTTGTGGTGTCCTCGCCACAGGCGGCATTGGAGCTTTTGGCCATGGCGCAAGCGATGATCGGCGATGGCATTTCTGCCTTTGAACTGATGTCCGGCATGGGGTTCGCGTTTCTGTCGGAGACGATGCCCGATCTGCGCCAGCCGTTTGAGACTCCTCCAGAGTGGTGCGTGTTGATTGATCTGGGGCTGTCCGGGGTGAGTGACCCTGAAGAGCGACTTTCCGCCCTGTTTGAGGCGGGCAGCGCGGCTGGGCTGGTGAGCGATGGTGTTTTGTCGCAAAATGAGGTCCAGCGTCAGGCCTTTTGGGCGTTACGCGAAAACATCCCCGAGGCCAATCGGCGCATTGGCTCGATCTCGTCGCACGACATTTCCATCCCGCTGTCGCGTATCCCGGAGTTTATCCCTGAAGGGATTGAGCGACTTGGAAAAATCGCCGACATCCGGGTCAATTGCTTTGGCCATTTGGGCGATGGCAACCTGCATTATAATGCGTTCCCGGCCAAGGGGCGCAGCCGCGCCGAGTATGAGAATGTCCGGGGCGCGGTAAAGGCCTGTGTGCATGATCTGGTGGCCGAATATGATGGCTCGATCAGCGCCGAACACGGGGTCGGGCGGTTGAAAATGGAAGACTTGGAGCGCTATGGCGATCCGGTCAAATTGGCCACGATGCGCGCGATCAAAGCGGCACTTGATCCGAAAGGCATCATGAATCCCGGCGCGGTTTTGCGCCAGATCGACGATCAGTTTGAGTAAAAACTACGCCCTGACCGGGGGGCGGTCAGGGCGCGTGTGATCACTCACATGTGGTGCAAACAGCGTCCCGGCTCCTCGGGACAGGGCAATGATTAGGCTTGAGTCCTTACCAAACCGTTCACGTTCCCTCAAATTGGCACAGGGCATGAATGTCATAGCTTAGGTTTTCCAAAACGGCGCGCCCGCCCAGCTCCGGCAGATCGACGATAAAGGCACAGCCAACGATTTCGCCGCCCAAACGTTCGATCAATTTGATCCCCGCCGCCGCCGTGCCGCCCGTCGCCAAGAGATCATCAACCACAAGGATTTTCTCGCCCGGTTGGATCGCGTCGTCATGGATTTCGACAATCGCCTCGCCGTATTCGAGTTTGTATTCCTCGGAAATCACCGTGCCCGGCAGTTTGCCTTTCTTGCGGATCGGCACAAAGCCGATGGAAAGTTGGTGAGCAATCGCGCCGCCCAAAATAAACCCGCGCGCCTCAAGGCCGACGACCTTATCAATCTGCATTCCGACATAGGGCGCAAGCATCTGGTCAATCGCCAAACGCATCCCGCGCGGATCGGCAAAGAGGGTGGTGACATCGCGAAACATGATCCCTTCGTGTGGAAAATCGACGATGGTACGGATGTAATCTTTGACGGTTTTCATAGAGATTCCTTTTGCTTACGCGCGTTTGAGCGTGGCGGTCAGCGCGCCCATGCCGATCAGGGCTACGCCGCCGGTCCGGGTCAAATTGCGCAACACGCGCGGGCGTTGGATGCGTTGGCGCATCTTGTTGGCCAAAAGCGCATAGGCCAGCGCATTGAGTGCGGCCAGCCCCACGAAGGTGGCGATCAGGGCGGCGAATTGCGGCGCAAGGGCCGCCTCGGGCCGGATGAATTGCGGCACGAAGGCGATGAAAAAGCCGATGGATTTGGGATTGAGCGCGGTGACCAGGGCGGCATGACCAAACACATGTGTGGCGCTGACGTGATCCATCTGGGTCACATCGCCAAGACTGGCTTTGGGTGCGGAGCGCAGCATTTTAACGCCGAGATAGAGCAGATAGACCGCACCAACCCATTTGAGCGCAACAAAGGCCGTGGCCGAGGCGGCCACCAGCGCGCCAAGTCCCAAAAGCGAGGCGCTCATGGCGATCAAATCGCCCAAGGCGACGCCCAAAGCGGTGGCAACGGCGACCCGCTTGCCTTGGGTCAGCGCATAGGACAACACCAAAAGGATGGTCGGGCCGGGGATGATCAGCAACACGAAAGAGGCGGCGGCGAAGGCCAGCCAAAGATCAAAACTCATGTCTTATCCTTTCAAAACGCGACCGGCGACGGTCGAGAGTTTTTCGATGACGGCCGGATCGCGTCTGTCCGGCGCGGTCATGATGGCAAACTCAAGCGCCCGGTCACAGCCGTGTTCGCAGGGCGCGTAGGCCTCGGACAGCAGCGCGGGCAGGGCCGCGACAAGTGCTTTGGCGTGGTGCGTGTTGGCCTTGAGCGTGGCAAAAATCGCGGTGATGTCGACCGCGCCGTGATCTGGGTGCCAACTGTCATAATCGGTGACCATGGCGACGGAGGCGTAGCAGATTTCGGCCTCTCGGGCGAGTTTCGCCTCGGGCATATTGGTCATGCCAATCACGTCACAGCCCCACTCGCGGTACAGTTTGCTTTCGGCCATCGAAGAAAACTGCGGGCCTTCCATGGCGAGGTAAGTGCCGCCTTTATGGACCGCCACGCCAGTGGCGCGCGCCGCCTCATAGGCCAAGCCAGACAGGCGTTCACAGACAGGATGGGCGACCGACACATGGGCGACGCAGCCGGTGCCAAAGAATGATTTTTCGCGTGCGAATGTCCGATCAATGAATTGATCGACAATGACAAAATCGCCCGGTGCCATCTCTTCGCGAAAACTCCCCACGGCGGAGACGGACACAAGATCGGTGACGCCGAGTTGTTTCATCGCATCAATATTGGCGCGATAATTCACGGTGCTGGGCGATTGCACATGGCCGCGTCCATGACGGGGCAGAAAGGCCATTTTGACGCCCTCCAACGTGCCGGTCAAAACCGCATCGGAGGGCGCCCCCCAAGGGGTGTCGATCTCTTGCCATGTGGCTTGTTCCAACCCGTCGATCTCATAGACCCCCGAGCCGCCCATCACACCAATCATTCGCTGCATTGCTGTCTCCTTGCATGGCCAGTTGATGCAAGTTTGCGGCGCAGAAAAAGGGCGCGCAAGGGGCAATTACGCCCGCCGGATGCGGGACCCGCCGCGAACCGTTTCAAGTGGGCGTCTCGACCCGCTGTACCCAGACCGATTGATACCACAATTCTGCGGGCGCTTGTGATTCCATAAAGGCGATGTCGTAGGCGTCACGACCGACCGAGATGATCGCCATGTCATCGGCGTGGCACATGCCCGTGGCGTCGACCAAATGCCACGCGCCACTGAGCCAGACTTCGGCAACGGCGTGGAAATCTTGTGGCGTGACATAGGGGCTATAGGTGGCGACCATGCGGGCGGGGATTTGGGCGGCTCGGACCATCGAACACATCAGATGGGCGTAATCGCGGCACACACCTTGGCGTCCGGCGAAGGTTTCCAACACATTGGTGTCGGTATCGGAGCTTCCGGGGACATAGGACAGGTTGGTTTCGATCCAATCGCGGATCGCGGCCACCTTTTGCCCACCGGAAAGCCCGCCAAAGCGTTTGCTCACAAAACTGACGAATTTATCCGACTGGCAATAGCGCGAGGGCCGCAGGTAGGGCACGACCTCGCTCGGCAACATATGCCAGGGTGCGGCCACAAGCCCATCAAGGGCGACGCGCGGGCGGGTGATGTCCAACAGCGCACTGTAATTGAGCAACATCTCATAGCCGTGCACGCGGGCAAAGACGCGCTGACCCACATCCGAATCCCCATTGATGCGGCTGATCTCGGCATCGCCAATCAACAGGCTTTCATAGACGATCTCCTGGCCCGGCGCATGAGCCGCCTCAAGCGCCAAAAACACCGTGTTCGGGTTTGGAAAGCGGTAGGTCATCGCGACGTCGATTTGAATGCGCATTCCGTATCCTATGGGTGTGGCTGAATAAGTACAAAGCCGACAGGGGTGGGGAGAAGCTGCCCTCTCTCTTTCTGCCGTATCTGGTCTTGGATCAGCTTTCAACGGGAGTCAGAGGTCCGTGGCCTCGTCCCGTTGGAAGGCGCGTCGTTTTCACAAAACGGTTGCGTTGAGGATGCCGCATGACCGTTTGATAGGCTAACCCGGCAGCGTCACAATCAGCGCGCCCTTGCTGGTCGCCACGACCGTGTGTTCGTATTGGACGACGGGGGCGCTTGGGGTGCTGTAAAGGGTCCAGCCATCCTCGCCTTGGTCGGCCCAAAGCCCACCTGTGGACAGAAAAGGTTCGACGGTGAGCACAAGCCCTTTGCGGATGCGGCGTTTGTCACCCCGCGTTGGCCACGTGGCAATTTCCTCAGGGTCTTCGTGCAACGCCCGACCCACGCCATGGCTGGCGAGATTGCGGATCAGCGTGTATCCGCGCGCCTGTGCGAAGCGGCCAATGGCATTGCCGATGCCCGCCAAGGGTTTGTCTGCGCCGACCTGTGCGATCCCGATCTGCATGGCGCGTTTGCCATCGCGGCACAGGCGGTCCAGTTTCTGCGGTCCAGATTTGGACGACAGGGTAGAGACCCGATGGGTCGCACCAGTGTCGGCAAAATAGCCATTTTTGGACGCCGACACATCAATATTGACCAGATCGCCGGGAGAGATCACCCGATCTCCTGGGATGCCATGGGCGATTTCTTCGTTCACACTGATGCAGGTGGTGCCCGGAAACCCATAGGTGGCGCGCGGCGCAGACACGGCACCGACGCGTTCAAGACAGGCGCTGCCGATGTCATCAAGTTCGCGTGTCGTCATGCCGGGTTCCATCGCTTTCGACATGACCTGCAACGTGTTGGCGACAATCCGGCCGATGTCTTTCAACCCGTCCAACTCGTCCTGATGGGTGATCGTCATGCGGGGCATGTCCTTCTATCGAGGCGGCGTGCGTAGGTGAGGCGCGTCTGTTTTGCATGCGCGCGCCTCGCTGTCATGCCCTCAATCATTCGGGCGAGTCAATTCAAACACCTCGGTCACCTCGGCATAATCGCGGTAGCCAAGGCGCGACAACATCCGGGCTTTGACCGCGTCAAACCGTCCGTCCACCACGCAGTCCGGGCGGATGTGGATGGCGACGACTGTGCCAAAGACCACATGGTTGTCCTTGCCTTCGAGTTGCACAATCTGGGTCATTTTGCATTCGAGTGCGGCGGGCGCGTCTTCGACCCGCGAACAGGCGATGTCGCGACAGGGCGCGCGCAGGGCCCCGGAATGGGTGAATTCGTCCTCGTGAAAGTCCAAGGCTTCGGAGGAGGCATTCATCACAGAGATTTGCGCCGCACTCACCAGATTGACGCAAAACTCTCCGGTCTCGCGAATGTTGCGGATGCTGTCTTTGCTGCCGACCGAGGCAAACATCACCTGAGGCGGAACATAGGCAACGGCATTGAAAAACGAGTAGGGTGCGAGGTTCTCAACGCCTGTGGCCGAACGCGACGAGATCCAGCCGATTGGGCGCGGCGACACGATGGCGTTGAACGGATTATGCGGCAGGCCGTGGCCCTCGGTGGGTCGATAAAACATCTTGGCGCTGTCCTCTTCTTCGCGTTGCCCCTCATCTAGCGCCGTGTTAAAGCCTTTTCAATTCACTTGAGGCAGGGGGGCCTTGAAAAGGCCCGCGACATCAGGCTGTTGCACGGCGTTTTACGAAAATCACCGGGGTCGATTTTCGTAAAACGCTTTCGCGGGATTTCGAGCCAAAATCCGGGCGCATTGCGGGTTCGGTCAAAGAAGGACAAGGGCAGGGGCAGGCGTGTATCAGCTCGAAGTTGAAACGGCGGATGATTACTGGGAGGTTGAGAACCTCTATGACACCTGTTTCGCGCCTGGGCGCGAACTGTTGTCCTCGTACCGATTGCGGGATGGCGTTGAAAAAGTGTCCGATCTTTGCCTCGTGGCGCGCGATCCAGATGGGATTTTGGCCGCCGTCATCCGGTTTTGGCCGATCCGGGTGGGCACGGGAGAAGATCGCGCTTTGTTGCTTGGCCCCGTGGCCGTTCACCCGACACGGCAAGGCGAGGGTTTGGGCGGATTGTTGATCACCGAAGCCATGGCCGAGGCGGTCAAACTGGGCTGGGAGCGGGTGCTTTTGGTCGGGGATGAGCCCTATTATGCCCGCTTTGGCTTTGAAAAACTGGACCATGTCGAAATGCCGCCACCAACCAACCCGGACCGGGTTTTGGGAGTGGCATTGCGGCCCGGTGCGTGGGATACCGTGTCCGGACTGGTGCATAAAGACGATTGAGCGCCCATCTGGGACTTGGCAAAGCCCGACAGTCCCCCCAATTATCATACATGAAACAAAAAACACCCGCCCTGACCGACGGTGACAACGCCGTGTTGCAAGCTCCGACTCCGGAGGCCATTCGCGCCCTTGCGCGTCGGCTCAAACGTGCCAACACGCCGGGGATGCAGCTTTTGAACCTCGTGGGCGGCACGGCGGACGGGCTGTTTGGCAAATTGCCAAAACCTGTGCGCGCACATCTTGAAGGGGCAACGCTTTCGGCGCTTGAACTGGCTTTTGATGGAGCGGCGCGCGGGCGGCGCACGGTCAAGGGCACCACATGGCTGTCGCGGGCTGTGACCTGCGGTTTGGGCGCGGCGGGTGGGGCGGGCGGATTGCCAACGGCCTTGGCTGAATTGCCGGTGACCACGACCGTGTTGCTCCATGCCATTCAAAATGTGGCGGAAGAATACGGGTTTGACCCGGAGCGCGAGGACATCCGTAAAGCCTGTATCCAAGTCTTTGCCGCCGCAGGCCCTTTGGAGACTGATGACGGCGCCGACCTTGGGTTTCTGGCGACACGCACGACCTTGACCGGGGCGACATTGAACGGGATCATCGCCCGTGTCGCGCCCCGCCTGTCGGTGGTGTTGGGGCAAAAACTCGCGGCGCAAACCGTGCCGATTTTGGGCGCTGTTGCCGGAGCTATAACCAATTACGCCTACACCGCCTATTATCAGGACATGGCCCATGTCAGCTTTGGTATGTTGCGTTTGGCCGAGGACAGCGATCAGAGTTTTGATCAGCTCAAAGAGCTGTTGCGGGTCGAAATGAAGCGTTAATTCATAAATTTAAGCAATCATGCCGTGGTTCGCCAGATAGGCGATCAAATCTGCGCGCACCGATTGCGCACCACGGGCGGCAGCCTCGTCGATCACGGCCGTCACTTCATTCAAGTCCAACCGGCGCAACACCGATTTCACCGGACCAATTGAGGCCGGGCGCATCGAGAGCGTGCGCACGCCCATGGCGGTCAGTGCGATGGCCTCGAGCGGACGCCCGGCATCTTCACCACAAAAGGACACCGGCGTCCCAAATCGGTCACAGCGGGCGACGATTTGGCGGATGAAGCTGAGGAAGGAATAATTCAGCGTGTCATAGCGCTTGCGGACCCGTTCATTTTCACGATCTGCGGCAAAAAAGAACTGTTTCAGGTCATTGCCACCGATGGAAATAAAGTCGGTTTCCTCGAAAAATCGATCCGGGGCAAAGGCCAGAGAAGGCGTTTCCAACATCGCGCCGACCTTGATTGAGGCGGGGGGAGCGTGGCCGAGTTTCGCCTCGCTGTCCAGAACTTCCATCAGGATCGCACGGGCTTGGCGGAATTCTTCGAACTGGGCCACGAAAGGGAACATAACGGTCAGCGGGCGGCCTGCGGCGGCGCGCGTCAGGGCCTGAAGCTGCATCCGCATGACGCCGCGTTTGTCCAACCCAACCCGGATCGCACGCCAGCCCATCGCCGGGTTTGGCTCGTCCTGCGGCTTCATATAGGGCAGCACCTTATCGGAGCCGATGTCGAGAGTGCGAAACACCACGGGCTTGCCGCGCGCGGCGTCCATGACTTGCGCATAGATCGTTGCCAACTCGCCCCGACGCGGGACTTTGTTGCGGATCAGGAATTGCAATTCGGTGCGAAACAGCCCGACGCCCTCCGCGCCAGAGGTGGCCAGAGACGGCAGATCGGCCATCAGCCCCGCGTTCATATGCATGGCGATGGTTTTGCCACAGGCGGTTTCGGCCGGCAGACCCACGAGACCCGCATAGCGTTTTTGTGCCTCGGCCTGCATCGCGATTTTGTCGCGAAAGGCAAGGGTGACAGTGTCGTCGGGCCGCAGGTGCGCGATGCCTTGATCACCATCAATCAGGATCGCATTGCCGTTCAACGCCTCGGTGGTGATGCCCTCGGCATGGATCACCAAAGGGATCGCCCAGGCGCGCGCCACCACGGCGGCATGGGAGCCAACGGAGCCCTGTTCCAACACGATGCCTTTGAGGTTCTTGCCATAATCCAACAACTCGCCGGGACCGATGTTGCGGGCAACGAGGATCGGGTTCTCGGGCATTTCCGCCCCGGTCTCTGACCCCTGTCCGGTCAGAATGCGCAACAGGCGATTGGACAGATCATCGAGATCATGCAGTCGCTCGCGCATATAGGGGTCGGGGGCGGTGGCCAAACGACCCCGTGCGGTGGATTGTTCTTTTTCAACGGCGGCCTCGGCGGAGAGGCCTCGGTCGATGTCCTCTTCCATCCGGCGCATCCAGCCGCGCGAATTGGCGAACATCCGGTAGGCCTCAAGCACCTCGCGCTGGTCTTTTTCCGCCGGTTCCACGGTGGCGAGCATGCCGTCCACCGAGAGGCGCAGCGTGTCGATCGCGGCTTTGAGCCGGACTTTTTCGGCCTCGGGATCGTCGGCCACCGGGTTGGTCACAACGACGCGCGGTTCGTGCAGATAGACATTGCCCTCGGCCACACCCTCCTGACCTGTTGCGCCCTTGAACATCACCGGGTGTTGGTGCAGCGCGGCCATACCGCCTTCTTCGGAAATGAACGCGCCGAGTTCGGTCATTTCGGCCAGCACCATGGCGACCACTTCAAGCGCATAGATTTCATCGCCGGAAAACTCCCGCGCCTCCTTCGATTGAACCACCAAGACGCCTAGGATTTCGCCCAGACGTTGGATCGGTAGACCAAGGAAAGAGGAATAAATCTCTTCGCCCGTTTCGGGCATATAGCGAAAGCCGCGCTCAGAGGGCGCGTCAGCGGTGTTGACGATGCTGCGCGCGCGCGCGACACGGCCGACAAGCCCCTCTCCGACGCGCATCCGGGTTTTGTGGACGGCTTCGGCCTTGAGACCTTCGGTGGCGCAGAGTTCAAGCGTATCGGAATCGCGAAACAGGTAGATCGAACAGACTTCGGTATACATGCTGTCCGCGATCAGATGGGTGATGCGATCCAGACGGGTTTGGCCAGCACTGCTTTCGGCAAGCGTGTCGCGCAGCCGACCAAGCAGTTTCCGGCTCTCAGATTCCAGATGTTGGGGCATGTCCCGCCGTTCCCTTCGCGCCTGTTTTTGGCGTCTCATGTTTAGAGCACTGATGTGGCGATTGCCCAGAGGAAATCAACCTTAAGAGCGGTTGTGAGCAAAGAATTGCGCGGAAAAAGTGCAGAAAATTCTGTGCCTTGATGCTGCATGCGCAGAAAGAACACCCCCCTGACCTGTGGCGACCTCAGTGACGCGCACTTCGATTTGAGTTGCGATTTTAGCTGCGGTTTTGCCGATCCGACTCAAGTGGGAGATGTCAAAACGGTCGTTGGATTTCAGGCAATATCCCAGCATCCGATCAAATCCGGCATGGCCAAGCCAAAGCAGGCCAATGAGAGCAGGCCCAATGAGAGCAGGAATGGGGTGTTGAGGGTCAGGCCAAGGAAGGCGAGAAGGAAACCGATACCGTAGAGGCGCCAGAAGCTCTAGGCCAATCGCCGAAGCGCGGTTCAAAAGAAAACCCCCGCCAGTGAGGCAGGGGTCTGGGGTCGTCTGAACGCGATGCGCGCGCTTAGGCTTTGTCGAGCTCGAACGCGTCGTGCAGGGCCTGAACCGCCAATTCTGTGTATTTACGGTCGATCAGCACGGAGATTTTGATCTCGGAGGTGGCGATGACCT
Source organism: Celeribacter baekdonensis B30 (assembly GCF_000299875.1). Classification (GTDB taxonomy): domain Bacteria; phylum Pseudomonadota; class Alphaproteobacteria; order Rhodobacterales; family Rhodobacteraceae; genus Celeribacter; species Celeribacter baekdonensis_A. Next base: position 447,222 of record NZ_AMRK01000002.1, on the reverse strand, counting down.
TGATGTTGATGCCTTCGTCAGAGAGCACTTTGAACATCTTGGCGGCCACACCGGATTGCGAGCGCATCCCAATGCCAACGAGCGAAATTTTCGCGACGGTTGTGTCGGAAATCAGCTCTTCAAAATTAAAGTCCCCGCGCTCTTTGGCGGCATCCAGTGCGGCTTTCGCGCGGGCCACCTGATCCACCGGACAGGAAAAGGTCATATCGGTGCGACCGTCTTCGGAGATGTTTTGGATGATCATATCGACGTTGACACCGCTTTCGGCCAAAGGCCCGAAAATGGCGGCGGCGATGCCGGGACGGTCAGCAACCGACACGAGAGTCATTTTGGCTTCTTCGCGGGAGGCGGCGACGCCGGCCACAGGTTTGTTTTCCACGATATCCTCCTCGGCACAGATCAACGTGCCAGCATTGGGGTCATATTCCTCGAACGAGGACAGCACACGCAGTTTGACGTTAAAGCGCATCGCCAATTCGACGGAGCGGGTTTGCAACACTTTCGCACCAAGCGACGCCAGTTCAAGCATCTCTTCAAAGGCGATTTTCTCGAGCTTGCGGGCTTTGCTTTCGATCCGCGGGTCGGTGGTGTAAACACCGTCCACATCGGTGTAGATATCACACCGCTCCGCGTCAAAAGCGGCGGCAAAAGCCACGGCGGTGGTGTCTGATCCACCCCGGCCCAACGTGGTGATCCGGCCTTCATGCGAAATGCCTTGGAACCCCGCCACGACAGCCACTTTCATGCCCTCGCCGAATTTGGCCAAGATATTGTCGGTCGGGATCTCTTCGATCCGCGCGGCGCCGTGGGCGGAATTGGTCTTGAGCGGCACTTGCCAGCCCTGCCAGGAGCGAGCGGGCACGTCCATCTCTTGCAAGGTCAACGCCATCAGCCCCGCCGTCACGTTCTCGCCCGAGGACACCACGGCGTCATATTCACGCGCATCATACATCGGCGAGGTTTCATTGACGAAACCGACGAGTTTGTTGGTTTCGCCCGACATGGCAGAGACGATGACGATCACGTCATAGCCATTTGCAACCTCACGCCCCACGCGCTTTGCGGCGCGGCGGATGCGGTCAAGCGTGGCGACGGATGTTCCGCCGAATTTCATCACGAGAATTGGCATGATGTGCCCCGTTCCCCCGTTAAATTTAACCACGTCGTCCTAAGAGACCTTGGGCGAAAGCGCAAGAGCGGCACGTGTTGGTATGTGAGTATTTTTACAGCAATGAAGCAGCGGCGCGGCACTTAATAGGCGTGCGCGCGGCCGTCCCATGTTTCGAAACAGCCGGTTGTGGTCAAAGACAGGGCCGCAAACCGATCTGAGAGGCCTTTTGCGGATTGCTCCGCGCTGATTTCGGCCCCCGTGCCGCCCATATCGGTTTGCACCCAGCCGGGGTGGTAAATGCCGACTGCGATGCCAACAGATTTGAGATCGGTGGCAAGATTGCGGCCAAGGTTCAGTGCGGCGGCTTTGCTGGCTCGGTAGATGTAAGAACCGCCCGGCGCGCGGCTGTGCGAGGCCATTTGCGACGAGATGATGGCGATTTTACCGCCCGCGTCGCCGCTCTGGAGGGCGGGCAGCAACGCCTGAACCGTCAGAAACACGCCGGTGACGTTGACGGCAAATTCTGTCGCCCACATCTCGCTTGGGTATCCGTCGGCAAGCGATTGACCTTTGTCCAAATACAACCCGGCGTTGCAGACCAAGAGGTCGAGGGAGCGGCCCGACAGGGTCTTTGCCAACGCAGCCGGAGCATGTGGGTCCAACAGGTCGAGCGGGAGCAATCCATCGCCGCCTTTGGTCGAGGTGCCGATGACCTCATAACCCCGAGAGGTCAGCTCGTGCGCCAAAGCTGCGCCGATGCCGCGCGACGCGCCGGTGATGAGAGCGATTGGGGGCTTGGGGGGCATGTCAGTTCATCTTACGTTTGGGCAGGAAGGGCAGGGGCAAAATCGGCACGCCGTCTTCGAGCAATGCTTTGGTGTCCTCAAAGTTTGCTTCGCCGTAAATCGCGCGCGCCGGGGCGTCGCCAGTATGAATTTTACGGGCCTCATCGGCGAATTCGACACCGACATAATCGGAATTTTGCTCCACTTCGGCGCGCAGTTTCGCCATGGCACGTTCGATTTGCTCAGGCGTCGGGTGATCCGGCGCGAGGGGCGCGGTGTGTGAGGTGATTTGAGCTGGGGCCGGGTCTGGCTGGGCCGAGGGCGCGGCTCCGGTGGCACGTGTGGTGCTCACCCTCGGGGCCATCATCGCCTTGGTGACCTTCTCCGAGCCACAGATCGGACAGCTCACCTGAGCCTGTGCACAAAGTGTGTCAAAGGCGTCAGCCGAACGAAACCAGCTTTCGAACTGATGGTCTTGGTCGCATTTAAGCATGTAACGGATCATGGCGGGGCGATCATAGGGGAAGGGCAGGGTTCAAACATACCGCCCGTGTTCGGGCTTGGCAATCCTGTGGGGCATGTGCCGCAAACTCAAGGCACTGACAGCGCGGCGATCAGAGGCGGTAGTGACGCGGATCGAAATGGCGGATGATTTGGGCCAATTCCGGGTCATCGACCATCTCCACGGCCTTTTTGAGGGTCACCCATTTGCGTTTACGCTGATCGGCTTCGGGATATTTGTCAAACACCCAGCGCGCTTTGAGTGGAAAGACGGCGACGACACAGGGCATCGGGGGGTGCCCATCGCGCGGATATTTCAGGTAGGAATACAGCCCGATGCAAATCGGCGCAGGGCGACCTTTTATGCCCGCCTCTTCCCACGCTTCGGTGGCGGCAGCTTGCACTGGGGTCTGGCCATCCATCGGCCAGCCTTTGGGAATGATCCAGCGCTTACGGCGGCGCGATTTGATCAACAAAACCTGAACTTTGTCTTTGCGATAGCGCCACACCAACGCACCAAACTGGGTGCGCACGCTGTCTTTGGTGCTGCGCCCGAGTTTGACCGGATGCTGTCTGGCTCTGATCATCGACATAGGTCCGTGGTTCTCCTGCCCCTTGCTGAGTGCAACAGACCCTCCCAAGCCAATCACGCCCCAGCATGGACGAGCAGTACCAAAGCCGTATGACACTCGGAAAGAAAAATCGCGTCTCTAAGATATGAGCCGCAAAAATCTCTTATGACAATGCTTTTAATTTGGGCACATCGGCCAAAGCGGCCCAAAATGCTTCTTGCTGGGCTGCGGCCCCACGCAAAGGCGCAAGTGCGGCATGGGCGGCCTCTGCCATTGCTGTCGCGCGGGCTGGCTCGTTCATCAAGCCCCGCATGGCCTCGGCCAGGGAGGCCGCATCGGTGATTTCAAGCGCAGCCCCTGCCGTGTCCAGCGCGCGGTAGGCGGAGAGGTGATTGGACACAAAGGTGCCATGTAGGATGGCGGTGCCACATTGGGCCGGTTCAAACGGGGTGTGACCACCGAGATTGATCAAAGAGCCACCAATGAAACTGATGCCTGCGAGCCCGTACCACAGCGGCATTTCGCCCAAACTATCCGCCAGATAGACGGGCGCATCGCCAAGGGCATCGCCTTTGGAGCGGCGGGCAAAGGCAAACCCGGCGCGGGTCAATTCGGTTGCAATTGTGTCGGCGCGGGCGGGATGACGCGGGGCCAAAATCAGCCGCGCATGCGGGTGGGTTTGGCGCAGGCTGTGAAATGCCTCAAGCACAGGGCGCTCTTCGCCCGGATGGGTCGAGGCGGCCAAAACCGTGGTGACTCGGTCAAACTGCGCCGCAATGGGGTCGGCGTTTTTCAGCGGCGCGATGTCAATGTCGACCGTACTTTTGAGGTTCATTTTCGGCAAAAGGGCGGCGGGCGGCAGGCCTAGTTGCAACAGGCGCTGTTCCGAGGCGGTGTCTTGGGCGGCAAGGCGGGTGATGGCGGCGATGGTGGGGCGGATGACGCCGCCAAAGATCGGCACCATTTTTTCCCAGCGCTGGGCGGTGCGGTCCGACATGCGCGCCCCTGCCACGATCACCGGGATGGCGTTGCGCGCCAAAAGGGCAAAGCGATTGGGCCAGATTTCGTTTTCGATCGACACAAGGGCCGCGGGCTGTGTGGCGCGGATGAAGCGGCGCAACACCGGGCGCAGATCGAAAGGGGCGAGCCGGACGGTGACGCGCGGCAAGGCCCAATCGCCGACCATCTTACGCGCCGTGACAGTGTTGGTCGTAACCAGAATCTCAAGGTCAGGGGCGCGGCGCAGGGCCTCTTCGATCAGGGCGCGCGCGCCGGTGAGTTCGCCATTTGAGGCCCCATGGACCCATAGCATTGGCGCGCGGGAGGTCGGGCGCGCGGACAGGTCCGTCCCAAAGCGCTCCGCCAAATCCGACAAGCGCTCGCGACCACGCAGCAGTTGGCGCAGCATGAGCAGCGCGAAAAGCGGGCTGAGCGCGGTCAGAAGAAGGCGATAGATCAGCAAAAAGCCCCCGATGGCTATGGGTTTGGTCGATGCGATGGGTTCGCTCCGGCTTACGCGGGAGGCGCAGAGTTGGCAAGCGCGTTGCGATCGGGATCTGTCTCGCACAGGCTTGAGAATTGGCGGTCTTGAGAGCTGTCCGAGGCAAAGCGCGCCCCTAAGCAAGGTCAGGGGCGCGTGATCGTGAGAGCGCTTACTGCGCCACGCAATCGGCAAAGTAATGCGACACGCCGTCTGGGCCGATCTCATGCACCAGACCATGAATATCGGTTTCAAACCCCGGACATTCGCGCGCGAACTCGCGGTTGAATTTGAGGTAATCAACGATCTTTTTGTTGAACACCTCGCCCGGAACCAAAAGCGGAATACCCGGCGGGTAGGGCGTGACCAGACTGGTGGTGATGCGGCCTTCGAGGTCGTCAATCGGCACCCGCTGCGTGGTGCGCTGGGCGATATGGGCGAAGGCATCAGAGGGCGTCATCGCCGGGGTGTGATCGCTCAGATAGATGTCGGTTGAGAGGATCGCGACGTCATATTTGGCGTAAAGCGTGTGCACATGTTGGCACAGATCGCGCAGGCCCATTTGTTCATAGCGCGGATGCTTGGCGCAAAATTCCGGCATGGTCCGCCACAGGGGTTGGTTGCGGTCATAGTCGTCCTTGAACTGTTGGAGCGCGGCGAGAAGCGTGTTCCAACGACCTTTGGTGATGCCGATGGTGAACAGGATGAAGAAGCTGTAAAGCCCGGTTTTCTCAACAACCACCCCATGTTCGGCCAGGTATTTGGACACGATCGAGGCCGGAATCCCGGTGTCTTCAAACCGCCCATCCAAATTCAGGCCGGGGGTGATCAATGTGGCTTTGATCGGGTCGAGCATGTTGAAACCCGGCGCCATGTCGCCAAAGCCGTGCCATGCGTCTTTGCCATCCACCGGTTGAACGCCATCGGCGTCGGTCTTTTTGAGCACCCAATCCTTGGTCGCGCCCATGCCCTCGTCGCCGATCTCATCGGGGCCCCAGACCTCGAACCACCATTCGCCCTCACCAAATTCGGCATCGACCTTGCGCATGGCGCGGCGGAAATCGAGCGCCTCAAGGATGCTTTCCTCCACCAAAGCGGTGCCTCCCGGAGGCTCCATCATCGCCGCCGCGACATCGCAAGACGCGATGATCGAATATTGTGGACTGGTCGAGGTGTGCATCAAATAGGCTTCGTTAAACAGGTGGCGATCCAGTTTGGTATCAAGGGAGTCCTGCACCAAGACCTGACTGGCCTGCGAAATGCCCGCCAGCAATTTGTGAATGGATTGCGTGGCATAGGTCACGGAATGCTGGTTGCGGTCACGTTTGCGGCCCATCGCGTGATAAGTGCTGTAGAACGGGTGAAAGGCGGCGTGCGGCAACCAGGCCTCATCGAAATGCAGGTTCTCGACATAGCCATCGAGCAGGTCTTTTATGGTCTCGGTGTTGTACAACACGCCATCATAGGTCGACTGGGTCAGCGTCATGATCCGCGGTTTGACCGCATCGGCATCGACGCCCGCAAGCAACGGGTTGGCGCGGATTTTGGCCTTGATCGCCTCGGGTTCGAACTCGGATTGCGGGATCGGGCCGATGATGCCGTAATGGTTGCGCGTCGGTTTCAAAAACACCGGAATGGCGCCGGTCATGATGATCGAATGCAGGATGGATTTGTGGCAATTGCGATCCACGACGACCACGTCGCCGGGGGCCACGGTATGATGCCAGACCATTTTGTTCGAGGTCGAGGTGCCGTTGGTGACGAAAAAGCAATGATCGGCGTTGAAAATGCGCGCGGCGTTGCGCTCAGACGCGCCAATCGCCCCGTTGTGATCAAGCAACTGACCGAGTTCCTCAACCGCGTTGCACACATCGGCGCGCAGCATGTTTTCGCCGTAGAACTGGTGATACATCTGGCCGATGGGTGATTTCAAAAACGCCACGCCGCCGGAATGTCCGGGGCAGTGCCATGAATAAGACCCGTCTTCGGCATAGTCCAACAGCGCCTTGAAAAACGGCGGTTGGATGCCTTCGAGGTACTGTTTGGCCTCGCGGATGATGTGGCGGGCAACGAATTCCGGCGTGTCTTCAAAGGCGTGAATGAAGCCGTGCAATTCGCGCAGGATGTCATTGGGCAGGTGGCGCGAGGTTTTGGTTTCGCCGTAAACGTAGATCGGCACATCCGCGTTTTTCCACCGCACTTCCTCGATGAAATTTCGCAGGTTCAACACCGCCGGATCAAGATCGGGACCGGGGCTGAACTCTTCGTCATCAATCGACAACAAAAACGCACTGGCGCGCGATTGTTGTTGGGCAAATTGCGACAGATCGCCGTAGCTGGTGACGCCCAAGACCTCAAATCCCTCGCTTTCAATCGCCGTCGCCAAGGCGCGGATGCCAAGGCCGGAGGTGTTTTCGGATCGAAAGTCCTCGTCGATGATGACGATGGGAAACCGGAATTTCATGACATTCTCCTATCGGGGCATTCGGTGATATTTTGATCAAACGAATAAGGGGTTTGCCCCAGATTTCTGTACGCAGTTGCGCCGGACTATGGTGTGATTTGCACGGCTATGTCCAGACGCCGTCATCAACGCAGAAGTGTTGTTGCGCGGGTGCTGGAGGGCGGGGGGTGTGTGCAAAGCCGGGCGCGCACAGACAGGTTGCAACGCGCCCAGAAGGTCCATGGAGCCCCCTGTCAGTCGCCGATCCGTTGCCAGGTGTCGCGGCCAATGACGCGACAGCCATTGGGGCTCACGCCCAACATCGCAACAGCGACATCGGGCAAGATGATTTCGATCGTATGGTCAAAACGGATCAGATCAGGACGGACTACGTCCAGCACCAATGACAAACGCGATCCGCCTCCCGCGCCCTGTGGAATTTGGTCAAAAACTTCGGGCGACACGTCGGTCTGCCAGCGGTTTTTCCCGGTTTGGGTCCAGCGGGCCTTCATCGTGTGCGACATCTCTAATGTGTTGGGATCAAAAGGGGAGGAAAACGTCATTCGGCGGGTGTCCCCCGTCATCCCCGGCAGCGCGCCGGGCGAGTTTGGGAACGCTTGCGCCACCATCGGCGGACAGCCTTGCATGCGGGTCGGGCCGATGTTGGCCTGCCAAAGACCATCGCGCGGGCCACCCCCCTCTGGGTCATCCGGGAACAGAACGACGGGCGTGTTGGGCGTGGCGGGTTCACCTTCGGGGAACAGGTCTTCGGGCAGGCCGGGCATATTTGGGCGACAGCGGGCTGGGCCGATAAAGGCGATCCGCTCGGCCCCAACCAAGACCTGTACTTCGGCGAGCGTCACCTCGGCCAGATTGATGTTGCGCGTGGTGCGGGCGTTTGCGTCGATCAAAACCGCACGGCCTTCGACATACTCATCGACAATGGCCGCTACGCCGCCGCTGGCATAGACGTCCGTGGCAGGCGTTTCATAGGTCAGCGTGTCGCCGCGAAATGTCAGGATCGGCGGATTGCAATTTTGCGCCGTGGCCGGTGCGGCGGCCATCACGGCAAGACATGTCAGAAGGGCACGCATGGATCAGTTTCCTTCCAGTTGCGACAACAACGCGTCAAGCGCGGCGGGGTTGGTGATCGGTTTTGGCGCATCGACTTTGTCGGCAATGGCGTTGCGGACATCCGCCGCGCTGCCCTGCACCAAGGTGGAGGCGATCAACCCGATCTCATCGGTTGCGATGTAGGGCGTGAAGGCGCATAGCGTCCCGACGCGGGTCGCAACACAGCTGTCTCCCCCGCTCTGGTTCAGCCCGATCCGCTTGGCATTGCCCGCAGGGTCTTTGTCGGTGAACCAGGTGGAAACGGTGCCGTCTGGCCGACGGGTCATCACCTCGACGGACCAGCTTGGCGGCAGGATGCCGGCGATCTGCACGTTGGGCTGTTCAAAGGGGCAGGCGGCCTTTAAAGAACAGCGTCGCAAGACCTCACCCGGCATATAGGATGACGCAGTGGGTGACGCTTCAGTGGCCAGCGTGCCCAGCACATACCCCATATCCGGCATCGCGCCGTTGCCGCCCGCCGCTGCGGCTCCCATCAGGGCCTCCATCGCGCGCGCGGCATTGGGGTCCTCTTTGGCCAGATCTGAGATGATAGTCGCCATCGCCTCGGCCGGGCTGGGAAGGTTACGGGGCGCGGTATCACGCAACAGCAGTTTGAGCATGTCAAACGTCGCCAGGGTCTCTGCGCTGGCGGGGTCAAAGTGACAGAGTAGGCCGGGCTGGACCTCAAGGCAGGGCCCGTTCGTCTTGAGCCACTGACGCGGGTTCAGGATGACGGTGTTCTCGGGCGCATCAGGGTTGAAAAAACTCATGCGGACCAGCCCCCGATCCCCGCCTGCCACATAGGCTTCACGGGTCGGAACATCGGTGACCCAGCCTGCGGGCAGGACGCCGATGATCTGTGCCTCGGGGTCCTCGAAACTGCATTGGACCGCATCATCACAGGCAAATCCGATGTCATCTGAGAGGGGCGGTTCGATGTCGGTGGCCATATCGACGGCCATATCGGTGGGCATGTCACGCGGGATCGTGAAAGAGGCGGACCCGCTGGCGCTGACGGTGATTTGGCCAAAATATGTCGCCCCATCGGCCACGCCGTTGACCCCCCAAAGGCCTTCATCCAGCACCGTGATCCAAGGTCCAGAAATGGCGGCCCCCGAGGCGATGGGGCTTTCGCCCTCGCGACCAATGGGAACGAGCGTCCAGTCAATCGGCTGACCCTGCGCCCCGTCGGCGGCAATCACCACCTGCACCACACCCGATCCGGCCTGCGGCGCATCCTCGCCCATGCCGCAGCCGCTGTCGTCATCACAGCGCGCGGCTTGGGTCGTTTGGGGCGTCGGTGCGGCGGTGTTTGTATCTGCACCTGTGGCGCGGGCGTCCTCGTCAAAATCCACCACAGTGCCGACCGTCAAGGGCAGGCGGGTCGCAACCTGATGTGCGTCATCAAGGCCGCCAAAAATATAGACCAGCTCATATTCCCCCGGCTGTGTTGGTGCCAAAAGCGGCTTGGCAGGGCCATAGCGATTGTCAAAAAACTCGGCCAGCGGGACGGTGTTGTCCCAAGAGACGCGTTGATCGTTCAGCCGAATTTCAAGCCAATCGTCGCTGCCCATGCCGCCGGCGATGGTCACTGGAATCTCGGCCCCCGGTTCCACGGCGGGCGGGGCGGTCAGCGTTACATCAGGGCGCTCCACAAAGGTCACGATAAAGGCTTTCATCACCGCGTCTATCGGCAGCTCGGCGTTGCGACTGAAGGTCAAAAGATAATCGCCCGGTTCCGGCGGCGCACGAAACGCCCCGACATGGCCGCCAAGGGTGCTGTCTTGGCTCGCATAATCAGAACGCCGATCCGTTGTGGTGGCGGCATCCAAGGGCAACAGGGAGAGGATGAAATCACCGCCGCCAGTGGCCAAGCCTTCCTGACGCACGCGGTAGGGCAGCAATGCGTTGACCCCCACCCGAAACGCGCCTGTCGGAGCGGGCATGTCGAGTGTGGGCAAAAGGCCCTGAAACGGCACATAAACGGTGCGGCTGTCCCCGGCGGCCACGGGCACCACGATCTCGCCATGGCCCATCTCGCCCGCATCGGCGATGATCCGGTAGTCACTGGCGATCAGGTCCACGCGCAGAGCCGCCGCTTGGGTGAAATCCAAGGTGCCAAGGGCGCTCATGGCCCCGGTTGCCAGGTTTTCGGCACTGAATTGCACCCGGTCCGGACGTCCGGCACTGTCGGCGCGGATGGTGAGATTGAGCGTCGCCTGATCTGCGGGCAGGTCATCGGCCACAACGGGCGCCGTGGTGCGGATCAAGGCGTCGGCCAGTTCGGTGCCAGACTGGGTCGATAGAACAAGCCCGCCCGTGGTGTCGGCAACACAGGCGATCTGGGCCATTTCGGTCTCAGTGAGGCCAAACCCCACCACATGTGCGCGCACAGGAATGCCCATCGCGGCCAAACCGGACGCGACCGCGCAGACATTGCCGCCACAGGTTTCCAACCCGTCCGTGATCAGAACGATATCCGCCTCTTCGCTGTTGACGGGGATTTGCGACGCCGCCAGTTGCAGGGCGTCGGCCAAGGGCGTCTTGCCGCGCGGGTTCAGCGTCCGCAGCCGGGCGCCCAATCCCGCAGGGTCTTGTCGCCCGACCGGGGCCAGCACTTCGATGTCCGTACAATCGCCTTTGCGGGTGTGACCATAGGCGATGACGCCCAAAGGTTGTGCCGGATCGCGCGCCGCCAAGAAATCGCTCAACACGTCGCGCGCCACTTCGATCCGGGAGGTGCCATCGTCCAGTTGCGACCACATCGACCCTGAGGCATCCAGGATCAGCACCGAGGCCCTGTCCTGGGCCGATTCTTGGGCCGATGCCATCATCGGGAGCGACAAGAAGAGGGCGGCCATCAGCCCCTTAAACGCTGTGCGCATTTTAAAGTCCTTTGAACGATTCGTGACTTGTGACACCAAAATGTCCTTGAAACAGAGCCGCTCCGCCGCTTTATTTCAATGTATGGTTTTCCATAGGTCTCGCGATGCATGTCGAAGATATCTACCATCTGCTTGCCACAGGTGCGTGTCCCGAGGCCTGTTGGGGCGCCGCTCGGCGTTATCTTGACCATCTGGGATTCGATCGCGTTATCTACATTGCCCAGAACGGCGTGGCAGACGGGCCCAGTGTGCGCACAACGATGCCGGACGGGTTTCAGAGCTTTTATGTGGACAATGGCTACGCGCAGGACGATCCCTTCTTACAGTATTGCCTGACCTCGCCTGTTCCGGTTGACACCGGCAAAGCCCATATGAATCAATACGCGTATCTGACCGGGCGGCAAAAAGACCTGATCGCGGCGGCGGGCGATGCGGGGTTCAACGCCGGGTTTTCTGTGGCGACACGCTATCCCACGACGCGCAGACCCGAAGGCTGGAACCTTGGCTCCAGCCAGTCGATGCATGAGGTCGAGGCGATCAAGGGGGCGCATCTCGCACAGATCAAGCCTGTGCTGTTTGGGCTGAGTGGTCGGCTCGCCACAGATGGCCCGACCGTTGTTCTGAGTCCGCGCGAGACCCAATGTCTTGATCTTCTCAGCGCGGGATTGCGGATCAAGGTGATTGCAATGGAGCTTGGGATCAAACCCGTCACTGTCGACATGCACCTGTCTAATGCCCGCAAAAAAATGAACGCGCCGACGACGAAATATCTGCTCAAGACCTATTGGGACGCAAAGGCGCGACGTCATGGGCGCGAAGTTCATGGGCGCGACGTCACGGGCGCGGCTGAGTGAGAGGCGCAATTGAACGAGGCCCCTGTCGGTGCTGGGCCAGTGGCCCCCGCATGAGCGCGCTTAGATTTATTATGATGAATTAGGCTCTACCCAAGCCCTACCGCCTCGGTTAGAAAATTATCATGATGAAAAATACAGCCCCTCCGATCAGCCCGAAAGTCACCGATCCGAAAGTCACCGATGCACCGCGCGCGCTTAAGCGGTCGCGTCCTGTTCAGGTCGCTGATCAGATCAAGCGCTGGGTGGTCGAACGCGATTTGCGCAAAGGCGACAAGTTACCCAACGAGGCCGAAATGATCGCGCAATTCAAAGTGTCAAAAGGCACGGTGCGCGAAGCGATGCGCATCCTGGAAGCGCAGGGGTTGATCGTCACCAAGACCGGTCCCGGCGGGGGCAGTTCGGTGGGCGAGGTGAGCAAGGATCGCGCCATGTCTTTGCTCGGCAATTACTTTTACTTTAAGGATTTGTCCCTGTCTGACATCTACCAAATCCGCAAATTGTTGGAGCCGGAAATGGTGGCCAATCTTGCGGGCCATTTGGATGACAGCACGTTGGCGGAATTGCGCGCAATGGCGCATCAGTACCCTGAGCCCGCGCGCTCGCCCGAAGAGGAAAAACAACAGCACATCTCTTCGCTGGCCTTTCATGCGCGGCTTGCGGAGGCTTCGGACAATGACTTGTTGGGCTTTGTCATCGCTTTCATGGCGCGGATTTTGGCGGATTTGACGGTTTATCGACGGTTATACGCCGCGCCCAACAAGGAGTTATGGGAGCGGGGGCGGCGTCACCAGATTGAGCTTGTCGATGCCTTGGAGCGCGGCGACGGTCCGGGCGCGCGTGCGATCATGCTGTCGCATATGGAGGGTGCTGAAACGATGATGAACGCCCAGGAAATGCGGATCACCCGCGAGTTTATGGCTGAAACACCAACATCCTGAAGTCTTTTGCGAAACGCTTCAGGGCTGTTTTCTACGTGATCGGCGCGGGCGCGACGGGGCCGACCGGCGCACGCGTGCGGTCGGTTGTGACCGGGACTTCCCCCAACCAATGCACATAGGGCGGCTGGCTGACCTTGTTGGCAAGGGCCGCGAGATCGTCCAGCGGCGTGTCGCTTTGGTCAATCCTAAGGTCGATTGGCGGGGCCTTTGGGTTGAGGATCAAGAGGGCGGCGGATTGCAATCCGCGTATGTCGCTGCCTGTGGATTCGGCTGCGCGCAGGGCGGACAAAAGCCGGGAGGCGGGCGCGCCGGTGCTGTTTCGGAACCTCTCGGCCATGGCCTCTAAGACAGCGCGTGATTGGATCATGTTCCCGGCCACAATCAGGTTTGGGGTGGCGATGACATCGGCAAAGGCAACGCTTTCAGCCCCGGTGAAACCCGCCGTGCCGCCGGAGCGGTCCAGCACAGAGAGTTGACGGTGATCGCGGCCTGTGTCCGCCGCTGTCAGCGATGCGACCACATCGGTGGCGACCGCTCCGGCATATAATTGGCGCATGGCATCGTCGCGCCAGAATGTACTGGGCGCGGTGCCCTGAGAGGCGCAAAGCCCCGATTCGATGTCACCCCGCAACACCCAGCCGCCAACGCAGAGGCTGCCTGTCGCGGCGGCCCCAGCGTAAACGCCTGTTTTTTCGTCATATGTGAGAATGGAAAATGTCATGATGCGACCTCTAACACATTTGCCTTGAATTTATCATGAGAATTTGTCCAAATGCAATTAATCATTATAAATAGAATGCAACAGAGAGGATATCCCATGACTTTCCGAGCCCTTTCCCGCCGCGCCCTGCTTGCGGCGACCGCGGCCACGGCGCTGGTGCTGTCGCAGGGCGGCGCACAGGCGCAAACGCCCGAGAATGTGCTGATCGTCGGTCAAATTGCGGAGCCGCAGGCGCTTGACCCGGCGGCGGTGACGGCGGTCAATGATTTCCGCATCCTGATGAACATGTATGACGGTCTGGTGCGCTACAAAGACGGCACGCTTGAGGTTGAACCCGCTTTGGCCACCGACTGGACGATTTCCGAGGATGGTACGGTCTACACCTTCACCCTGCGGGAGGGCGTGATGTTCCATGATGGCAGCGCCTTTGACGCAGAGGCCGTGAAGTTCAATTTTGAGCGAATGCTGGATGAGGCGCACCCCTATCACAACACCGGCCCGTTCCCGCTGGCGTTCTTCTTTTCGGCGGTCGAGAGCGTCGATGTGATTGATCCCCTGACGGTGGCCTTTACGCTCAACGCCCCCTACGCCCCATTTTTGTCCAACCTCGCCTATCCGACCGGCCTGATTGTCTCGCCCGCTGCGGTCATGGAATATGGTGCCGATTTCGGCCGGCATCCGTCGGGCACGGGGGCGTTTTCCTTTGGCGAATGGCGCAGCAACGAGGCCGTCGTGGTGCAGGCCAACCCCGAATACTGGGACGGCGCACCCAAGCTTGAAACCGTGGTGTTCCGCCCGATCACCGATGCCAACACCCGCTCGGCCGAGATGCTGGCAGGCGGGATTGATCTTATGGTCGAAGTGCCGCCCGTGGCACTGAGCGAGTTTCAAAGCGACGCCTATACCGTCTATGAACAGGCGGGGCCGCATGTCTGGTTCCTGATCCTCAATGCCAAAGAAGGCCCCTTTGCCGACAAGCGCGTGCGTCAGGCGGCGAACTATGCGATCAACAAAGAGGCGATCGTCAATGACGTGCTTGAAGGCACGGCAGAGGTCGCCGCGGGTCCAACGCCGCCCGCATTTGCCTGGGCGTATAATACCGATCTCGATCCCTATCCCTATGACCCCGCGCGGGCGCGGGCCTTGCTCAAAGAGGCGGGGGCCGAAGGCGCGGAGCTGACATTTTATGTCACCGAAGGCGGTTCTGGCATGCTGGACCCTGTCGCCATGGGCACCGCGATCCAGGCCGATCTGGAGGCCGTGGGGCTCGACGTGAAAATCGAAACCTACGAGTGGAACACCTTTTTGGGCAATGTGAACCCCGGGCTTGAAGGCAAGGCGGATATGGCGGAAATGGCGTGGATGACCAATGACCCGGACACGCTGCCCTTCCTCGCGTTGCGCACCGAAGCCTGGCCAGACAAGGGCGGTTTCAACTCCGGCTATTATTCCAACCCCGAAGTGGACGCCTTGCTTGATGCGGCCCGTGTCGAGACCGATCAGGACGAACGCGCGCGGCTCTATCAGGAGATGCAGGTGATCGTGCAAGACGATGCACCTTGGGTGTTCGTGGCCAACTGGAAACAAAACGCCGTGACCTCTGATCGCGTTGAGGGCTTTTCGTTGCAGCCTTCGTTCTTCCTGCTTTTGGATGATGTGACCAAAAATTGAGGGTAGGCGGCGCGATCTCTTGCGGGGTCGCGCCACATTGAGGGGGCGATCACATGACCGGATATATTCTCAAACGGCTCGTCTCGGCGATCCCGGTGCTTTTGGGCATCAGCGTGATCGTGTTCTTGATCATGGCGATGATCCCCGGCGATCCGGCGACGGCGATCCTTGGCTCTTATGCCACGCCTGAAAACGTCGAAAAGCTGAACCGTGATCTTGGCTTGGATCAGGGCTTGGTGCCGCGTTATTTCATTTGGCTCGGCCATATGGTGCAAGGCGATTTCGGCCGCAGCTTTGCGCTCAACCGTCCGGTGTTGGACGAGGTGCTTGACCGTTTCGGGGCGACGCTGATCCTTGCGGGCACGTCCTTTGTGTTGTGTTCGCTCCTGGGCGTGGCGGCGGGCGTGGTGTCCGCCGCGCGTCAATATGGATGGGCCGACAAGGCGATCACCTTTGTCGTGCTTTTGGGCATTTCGATCCCGTCGTTTTTCCTCGGTATGATGATGATCCTGATCTTTGCGGTGCAATTGCGGTGGTTTCCGGTCTCTGGCATGTGGCCCATTTATGGCGATCGCACGGTGTGGGTGTTGCTCAATCACCTGTTCATGCCTGCCCTCGCGTTGGCGGTGGTGGCGACCGGGGTGATTGCGCGGTTGGCGCGCTCGGCCATGCTGGAAGTTCTGCGACAGGATTTCATCCGCACGGCGCGGGCCAAAGGTGTGCGCGAACGGCGCGTGATCTGGCGCCATGCGTTGCGCGCCGCGATGGTGTCGATCATTCCGGTCTTGGGCATTCAGGCCGGGTTTGTGCTGTCTGGCGCGGTCTATATCGAGATGGTGTTCCAATGGCCCGGCGTGGGCCGGATGTTGGTCGATGCGATCCTGAAGCGGGATATTTTATTGGTGCAGGGCGGGGTGGTGTTCATCGCGGCCTGTTATGTGATGTTCAACATCATGGTGGATGTGGCGCAGGCCATGCTCGACCCGAGGATCAAAACATGAGGGGCTTTGTGACATTGCTGGCGCGCAACCGATTGGCGCTTGTCGGGCTGATCGTGATCGGCTGTGTCGCGCTTTTGGCCCTGATCACGCCGCTTTTGCCATTGGCCAACCCGAATGTGATCGACACGCCCAATCGCTTTCAACCGCCGTTCAGCGCCGGGGCGGTTTTGGGCACAGACCATTTGGGTCGCGATCTTCTCAGCCGGTTGCTCTGGGGCACCCGCCTGAGTCTTGCCATGGGATTGGCCGCGGCGATGATTGCCGCGACCATCGGCTCGGCCATTGGCATCATCGCGGGCTATTACGGCGGGCGCACCGATAATGTGATCATGCGCGGTGTCGATATGCTGATGGGGTTTCCTTATATTCTTCTGGCGCTGGCGATTGTCGCCGCTCTTGGGCCGGGCCTGATGAATGCGCTGATCGCGGTGGCCGCAGTCAATGTGCCGTTTTTTGCCCGTAACATTCGCGGCATCACCGTTGGCATCGCCCATAAGGAGTTTGTCGATGCGGCGCGCCTGTCGGGGATGCGCAACCGCGAAATCATCCTCAGCGAAGTGTTGCCCAATGTCTTGCCGGTCATCGTCATCGCCATGTCGACGACCGTGGGCTGGATGATTTTGGAGACGGCGGGGCTGTCGTTCCTTGGTCTCGGCTCGCAGCCTCCGCAAGCCGATCTTGGCTCGATGCTGGGCGAGGCCCGTTCGGCGCTGATCACCCATCCACACACCTCGATTGTGCCCGGCGCGATGATTTTGGTCATTGTGATGGGGATCAATCTGTTGGGCGACGGGGTGCGCGATGCGCTTGATCCGCGGTTGAAATCCGGCGCGCTGAGCCGCCCGATGCCTGCCACCACGGTCGATCGTCACGGTCCTGTGCCAGTCGCGCAGACCGACAGTCTTTTGGATATCGCCGGGTTGCGCACGGAGTTTCGGGTGCGTGATCGCGTGTATAAAGCTGTGGGTGGCGTCGATCTGCATGTTGAGCGGGGCGAATGCCTTGGCATCATCGGCGAAAGCGGGTCGGGCAAATCGGTGACCGCCCTGAGCGTGATGGGGCTTGTCGCCTCGCCTCCGGGTGTGATCACTGGCGGTGCGGTGCATTTCGACGGCACGGATCTTATCGGTGCACCTTATGAGGTGTTGCGCGCTCTGCGTGGGCGTCGCGTGGCCTATATTTTTCAGGACCCTTTGGCGACATTGCATCCGCTTTATAGGGTGGGCGATCAGTTGATTGAAGCGATCCAGACCCATGACCCCCTGTCAAAAGAGGCGGCCCGTACCCGCGCGATTGATCTGCTCAAATCGGTGCGTATCCCCAATGCGGAGAGCCGGATCGACAGCTATCCCTATGAAATGTCTGGCGGAATGCGCCAAAGGGTTGGGATTGCCATGGCGCTGGCCAATGACCCCGACGTGATCATCGCGGATGAACCAACCACTGCGCTTGATGTCACCGTGCAGGCGCAAATCCTGTCGGTGCTCAGCGACCTGCGGCGCGCGCGTGGTCTGGCGATCATTTTCATCACCCATGATTTCGGTGTCGTCGGCCAATTGTGCGACCGTGTGGCCGTGATGTATGCAGGCCAGATCGTTGAGGAAGGTCCGACCGAGGCGGTTCTGCGCAACCCGCACCACCCCTACACCAGCCGCCTGATCGATTGTGTGCCGACCTTGGGCGGCGGGCAACGCAAACTGGCCGCGATTCCGGGGCTGCCGCCTGTTGTGGACAGATTGCCCGTGGGCTGTGCTTTTGCCGAGCGTTGTGACAAGGCCGAACCCGCCTGTCGCGCAGATGCGATAGCGCTCATGCCAACGGGGGCGGGCCGCAAGACTCGCTGTCTTTTCCCCGAAACCAAACAGGAGCGCATCGTATGAGTGAGGCCCTGAGACTGACCGATCTGTCAAAGTCCTTTGCGGTCGGCAAACGCCTGTTTGGGCCACCCAAAGCGATGGTTCATGCGGTGCAGCCGCTGAATTTGACAGTGACAACCGGAGAAACCTTGGGGATCGTGGGCGAGTCGGGCTGTGGCAAATCCACATTGGCAAAAATGCTTGTGGGTCTTTTGCCGCCCAGCACCGGCCAGATTGAAATCGAAGGCGCGGTTTTGGACAATGCCGACCCCGCGCTTTTTGGCAAGCGCATCCAATATGTGTTCCAAGATCCGATCAGCAGCCTCAATCCGCGCAAGACCATTCGGCAGATCATGGAGGTGCCCCTGCGGCGGTTGCACCAAATGGACAAAGCCACCCGTGCCGCCCGTATCCACGAGATTTTCGCCGCCGTGAACCTGCGTGAGGAGTTTCTTGATCGCTACCCGCATGAGTTTTCCGGCGGTCAGGCGCAACGGATCGGCATTGCCCGCGCCTTGGCGGCCCAAGCGCGGATTTTGATTCTGGACGAACCGGTCTCTGCGCTTGACGTATCGGTGCAGGCGCAGGTTTTGAACCTGTTGGCAGACCTCAAGGAGACGTTCGGCCTGACTTATCTGTTCATCAGCCATGATTTGGCGGTGGTCGAAGCGGTCAGCGACCGCATCGCCGTCTTGTATTTCGGGGCGATTGTCGAAGTGGGGTCCGCGCGCGAAATTTTTGCCAATGCACGCCACCCCTACACCGCGCTTCTGGCCGCAAGTGCCCCCGAGGTCGGTCGTCCCATTGTGGCGCCCGAGACCGCGGCCACCGAATTGCCCGATCCGTTGTCGCCGCCTTTGGGCTGTGCGTTCAACGAGCGCTGCGGCTTTGCAACGGATCGGTGTCGCGCCGAGAAACCGGCGCTGACCACCGATGAAACCGGGCGCGCCTTTGCCTGTTTCAATCCTTTGTCAAAAGAGCGCTGAACCAAGAGCGATTTTCCGATTGGCGAAGAATGCGCGCCCGTCCACGGGCAGGGGAGCGATCTCTGACCGGGATGGGCCGCCGTTGTTTTTAGACTTCACAGCGCCGAGGAATCCCATTAGGAAAAACCCGCTTTGGTCCGGGCGGTTCGCCGTCCGGTTAAAAGGGAATGTGGTTCGGTTCACCCAATGGGTGCCAAGTCCACAACTGCCCCCGCAACTGTAGGCGGAGAGCGAAGCCGGAAAATGCCACTGTCGCCCATTGGGTGACGGGAAGGTTCGGCCCAGCGATGACCCGTGAGTCAGGAGACCTGCCAAGGTGCTCACCCTGTTCGGACGCGTGGGGCGTGCCGGGCTGCGGACGTTCCGCATGTGGTGATTTCACCGTCTGCGGGGGGTCACTTTCCCTCGACTGACATTGTTCACATCCGCGACCATAAAGGGTCGTTTTCGAGGGTTATACATGAACCGCTTTACAGTTTTGGCCGCATCCGCTGGCCTGCTCTCACTCTCCGCGCCGGTTGCCGCACAGGAGACATTCGTTTTGGACGAGATCATCGTCACCGGCGGGTTGTCCCCGATTGCTGCCGAAAAATATGGCCGTGCCGTCAGTGTCGTCACCGCAGAAGACATCGAAGAGCGCGGCATCACCACGGTGCAGGACGCCCTGCGCGCCTTGCCCGGCGTGTCGGTCAATGGCACTGGCACAAGTGACACCCAAATCCGCATCCGCGGTGGCGAAGGCAACCACACGCTGGTCCTGATCGACGGCATCGCCGCCGCCGGGGGCGACGGGGAATATATTTTCAGCGGTCTGGAAACCGCCAATATCGAGCGCATCGAAGTGCTGCGCGGGCCGCAATCGGTCTATTACGGCTCAAACGCCTCCGCCGGGGTGATCAACATCATCACCCGCAAAGGCTCGGAGGGCACGACATTGAATGGCAGTCTTGAGGTTGGCTCCGGCACCACTGCGAGCACCTTTGTGGCGCGTAGGGACGCGCGCGGCGGTGTGTCTTTGGCGCTGTCGCACATGGATGATCCGGGCTTTGATCTGTCCGGCGATGGTGGGGAAAAGGACGGGCTGACGCGCTCCACCGCGATCCTGTCGGGCGATTATCAGGCGACAGATGCTCTGAAACTGGGCTTTACCCTGCGCCGCTCTGAGGAACGCTACGAATATGACAGCGACAACTGGATGGCGACGGATGCGGAGTCTTATATCGTGGACGATCCCACGCAGTATGCCAATCGCGATGAGCTGACTGCTGGCGTCTTTGGCGAATACAGCATGATGGAGGGGCGATTGACCCACCGTCTGGCCGTTGAAACCACCCAAAACAGGTTGAAAAACAATGGCGGAGCCACCACCAAGACCACCACAGATGCGGTGAAATACCGGCTCAGCTATGGCATTGACGGCGCGGTGGATCAGGCGGATCAGCTTCTGAATCTGCTGCTGGAACATCGCGAGGATGACAGTACTCTTGACCCGGCCTATGGCCGCGCGGCGACATCGGTGGCACTCGAATATCGCGGCAGCTTTGCTTCGGGGCTTGATGTTCAGGCCGGGGCGCGGTTCGACGACAACGATGTGTTCAAGGATGCGACAACATGGAACCTCGGCCTGTCCTACCTCTTGGACAATGGCGTGCGGCTGCATGGGTCTGCGGGCGAGGGCGTGGTCAATCCCGCTTATTTCGAACTCTATGACAGCTATGGCGGCACCGGAAACCCGGACCTGCAACCGGAGCGCAATCTCAGCTTTGATCTCGGTGTCGAGCTGCCGATCTTTGGCGACCGGGGGACAGTGGATGTGACCCTGTTCAAGGAGCGCCTGACGGATGAAATTACCGCTGTCAGCACCGATCCGGGGTACACCTATATCAACCAGACCGGGAACAGCGACCGGCGCGGTGTCGAGATCGCGGGCGCGCTTGAGGCCACCGACGCGCTGTCTCTGCGTCTTGGCTATACCTATCTTGAGGCCAAAAACCCCGACAACAGCGTCGAAATCCGCCGTCCGCGCCATGAATTGACACTTGGCGGTACGCTTGACGCCTTTGGTGGGCGCGGTGCGGTGTCCGCCGATCTGCGTCATGTGGCGGGCAATTACGACTGGGGAAGCAATCAAACGGTCAAATTGCCCAGCTTCACCACCGTCAATGTGGCGGCGCACTATGATCTGACCGACCGGGTGCAACTCACCGGGCGGGTCGAAAATCTCTTTGATGCGGAGGCCACCGAGGTCTGGGGCTATGCCACGCGGGGCCGCGCGGTTTATGTCGGGCTCAATGCACAGTTCTAGGTCCATTTTGGGTTTTGCTCTGACGGGGGTGTTGCTTTGCTGTGCCCCCGTCATGACGCGCGCGGAGGTCCCCGCGCGCGTTGTCTCGCTGAACCTGTGCACCGATCAGCTTGCGATGATGTTGGCGGCACCGGGGCAATTGAGGTCGGTGTCGTTCTTGGCCTCCGATCCGCGCTCTTCCGCGATGGCGGACGAGGCCAAAGCCTATCCCGCCAATCGCGGTCAGGCCGAAGAGATTTACCTGATGCAGCCCGATCTGGTGGTCGCCGGAGCGTATACCTCTCGCGCCACCGTCGCCTTACTGCAACGCTTGGGCGTGCGGGTCGAGATTTTCGCGCCTGTCACCGCACTGGGCGACGTGCCCGCACAGATCGCGCGGATGGGCGACGTTTTGGGCCAACAGGACAAAGCCGCAGAGGTCATCGCGACCTATGACGCGGATTTGAAAGCCTTTCGGGAGGAGGGGGGGCGCAGTCCCACTGCCGTGCTCTATGAGGCCAATGGCTATACCCCAGGGGCGCAAAGCCTGTCGGGGCAAATTTTAGCCACGGCAGGGTTCACCAACCTGGCCAACGAGGCAGCCTATGCCTGGGGCGGGAACATGCCTCTTGAGGTGTTGGTGATGAAGGCCCCCGAAGCGGTGATCACCAGCCGTCCCTATCCGGGCGGCTCGCGCGCCGAAGATATTCTGAGCCATCCTGCCCTGCGCGCCACCCAAAACAGCCGCAGAGAAGGCAGCGTGTCCGATAGCGATTGGGTCTGCAGCACGCCATATGTTTTGCGCGCGGTCGCGCAGATGGTAAGCCTGCGCCATACGCTGACAAACGGAGAAGATTGATGCGCCTCCATGTGATCCTTTTGATCCTGATGGGGACGCTGTTTGGCGTGGCCTTGATGATCGGCCCGGCAGGCATTGCGCCGCTGGACAGTCTGCGCGCGCTGATCTTTGGCGGCGATGGCCCCATCCCGTTGGTGATGCGCGAAATCCGCCTGCCACGCGCGCTTTTGGCGCTGATGATCGGGGCGGCACTTGGCATGTCGGGGGCGGCGATGCAGGGCTATCTGCGCAACCCATTGGCCGATCCGGGGCTGATCGGCGTGTCGGGTTCGGCGGCTTTGGGCGCGGTGATCGCGATCCAAACCGGCATCGCGGCCACTACCACTTTGGCGCTGCCGTTGTCGGCGCTGGCGGGCGCGTTGATTGGGGTGGTCTTGGTGCTGATACTGGCGGGGCCGCGTGGCGGGTCGCTGACGCTGATCCTCGCGGGCATCGCGATTTCGGCCCTTGCCGGGGCTTTGACCTCTTTGGTTTTGAATCTGTCCTCCAATCCTTTTGCCGCCAATGACATCGTGTTCTGGATGATGGGCTCGCTGGCGGATCGGTCGATGACCCATGTCTGGTTGGCGCTGCCGTTGATTGTGGTGGGGTTGGGGATGTTGGCGCTGATGCGCCGGGGGCTTGATGCGTTGACATTGGGCGAAGATGCGGCGCAGGCGATGGGGATCAACCTTGTCCAACTGCGCCTGTTGTTGGTGTTTGGCACGGCCTGCGTGGTCGGTGCCTCCACCGCCGTGGCGGGGGCGATTGGGTTTGTCGGCCTCGTGGTGCCGCATATGTTGCGTGGCTGGGTCGGCGCCCGTCCGGGGCGGCTGCTCTGGGCTTCGGCTCTGGGGGGGGCGGTGATGCTCCTGGCGGCGGACATTGTCGTGCGGGTGATTTTGCCCATGCGCGATCTGAAACTTGGCGTGGTGACGGCACTGGTCGGCGCGCCGCTGTTCCTGCATCTGATTTATCGCACACGGAGGGGGCTATGACGTTGCTTTCCGTCGAAGGACTCGCCGTTTCGCTCGGTGGCAGGGCGGTGTTGCAAGACGTCTCCCTGACTGTGGACAAGGGCGAGGTCGTTGGGTTGATCGGGCCAAATGGCGCGGGCAAGACCACGCTTATGCGGGCTATTTTGGGGATTTTGCCGCATCACGGGCGTTCGTCTTTGGCGCAATTGCCGCCGCGGGCGCGCGGCCGTGCCGCCGCGTGGATGCCGCAATCGCGCGAGATTGCTTGGCCGGTGTCGGTTGAAACACTGGTGGCGCTGGGCCGCACACCGCATCTGTCGCCGGGGCAACGCGCCAGTGCCGAGGACCGTGCGGCGGTGGACCGGGCGCTGGCGCGGATGGGGTTGACCGCGTTCCGTCAGCGCATCGTCACGGCCTTGTCAGGTGGCGAACAGGCCCGCGTTTTGATGGCACGTGCGCTGGCGCAAGACGCGCCGCTTTTGATGGCTGATGAACCGATTGCCGGGCTGGACCCGGCGCATCAAATTTCGACCATGCGCACGTTTTCAGCCCTTGCCGCCGAAGGTCAGGCGGTGATCGTGTCCCTGCATGATCTCGGTCTTGGCGTGCGCCATTGCACGCGGCTGATCGTATTGGATCAGGGCCGTATTGTCGCTGATGGTGCGCCCGCCTCGGTGCTGACGCCCACGCTTTTGCGCGATACATTCGGCATTTCAGCTTGGTTCGAGGTCACGCCTCAAGGCCCGGTTTTCCAACCGCTCGAGGTGCTGGAATGACTGTCGCGCTGAACCGGCCTTGGCTGTCTTTCGATCTCGGGCAGGAGATGCAGGTGCTCAGCTGGGCGCTGAACCGTCCGGGGTTTGTCGCCGCGCGGCGCATCCTATGGCGTGAGGTCCGCAACGCCGATCTGACCGAAACGCTGAATGCGCGCGATTGGTTGCTGGGCGAGTTGGCCGGGCTTGACGCGCAAGAGGCCGTGGCCTTTTTGACCTCGCGCGATGTGCGGCGTTTTCAACAAACCGAGGCGGTGGTGGACGGCATTTGCGCCACCTGCGTTGCCACGGTTGGCCTGTCCAATGCGGAGCGTGTGGGGATGCGCGTGCTGCGGCCTCACGATGCCTGGGGCACGATCAACATCGCGGTGCGGCTGAGCCATGGTCTGTCGCAGGCTGGGTTGATTGAGGCGCTCACGATCATCGCCGAGGCCCGCACCGCCGCCATTCTTGATGCTGCCTTGCCGCTTGAGAGCATTGGCGGCACGGCCACCGGCTTTGCCACTGGCACGGGCACCGATTGTATCGCGGTCGCCGCACCTGTCGGGGTCGACGATTATGCTGGCCTGCACACGGCGGTGGGTGAAGCGATCGGGGCCACCGTCTATCGCGCCACGCTTCAAGGCGCTCAGGACTGGCTGGTGGATCGCCAGCATTTTTCATAGGGCTTGTACAGAACGCGCATCAGGGGGGCGATTTGTGACGCGGGTGCGATTGGCAGTCATAGCATGTTGCCCCGATTTCTGAAC
Source organism: Celeribacter baekdonensis B30 (assembly GCF_000299875.1). Classification (GTDB taxonomy): domain Bacteria; phylum Pseudomonadota; class Alphaproteobacteria; order Rhodobacterales; family Rhodobacteraceae; genus Celeribacter; species Celeribacter baekdonensis_A. The sequence goes on along the minus strand of NZ_AMRK01000002.1, from coordinate 422,684 downwards.
GTCAAAGCGGGACGTTTGTGCGCGATTCCGGTCGGATGGGGTAAAGTCACCTTCGCTTGAGCATCTATTGTAATGTTATTACATTTTGTATAATCAGGTTGAGCGTTATAAAGTAACATGGAATCAGCGATGCCCCGACTCACTGTCTCGCCCACATGCCGCGCTGATCTGTCTCCGTAGGGCAATGTAATGTAATGTGATCACATACTTATACCTCCTCCCCAAAAACCACCGCGCCCTGTCAAAGCAGCGGCGCGCATGACGAAAGGTATCAAATGCAAGATGCAGTTATCATTGGCGGCAGCTTCGCGGGGCTGACCGCCACGCTTCAACTCGGGCGCGCCAGCCGATCCGTCACAGTGATCGACGCCGGGGTGCCCCGCAACCGAAACTCATCCGGCGCGCATGGTGTGGCGGGGTGGGACGGTCTCTCGCCCAGTGCAATCCTTGAACGGTTCCGAGCCGACCTGAGGGCCTATCCGAGCGTCACGCAGCGCAGCGGTACGGTTACAGCAATCCATGGTGAAGAGGGCGCGTTCTCGGTGACGCTTGCGGATGGCGAAAAAAGTGCCGCAAAACGCATCATTCTGGCTCATGGCGTGCGCGATATTTTACCGGACATTCCCGGTCTCGCACAGGCTTGGGGGCAGACCGTGCTGCACTGTCCCTATTGCCACGGCTATGAGGTCAAGGGCGCACCGCTGGCCGTTCTCGCCACACATCCGATGAGCGCGCATCAGGCCTTGATGTTGCGGGCCGATTGGAGCGCGCAGGTCACCCTGATCACCGGTGGGATGGAGGGGCTTGACCTCGACGTACTGGCCACAGCAGGGGTTCAGATTGAGACCAGAGCGCTGGAGACCGCAACCGCCGATGCCACGGGCATAGACCTCAGCCTGAGCGGCGGCGCCACCGCGCGCTTTGCGGCGCTGTTTGTCGGCCCGCGGACAAGCTTGGCGGCCAGCCCGGCAGAACAGCTTGGTTGCGCCTCGGCCGACGGGCCGACGGGGTCGTTCGTTAAGGTTGGCGCGATGGCCCAGACCAGCGTGCCGGGCGTGTTTGCCGCAGGCGATCTTTCCCGCCCGATGCCCAATATCAACTTCGCCCTTGCGGATGGCGCGCAGGCGGGCACGGGCTGCCATGCCTCGCTGCTGTTTCCCGATCTTGTCACACCCTTGGAGGTCACCCCATGACCGATACCCGCCTTCCCGTCACTGTTTTGTCCGGCTTTTTGGGCGCGGGAAAGACCACGCTTTTGAACCGCGTGTTGAACAACCGCGAGGGGCGGCGTGTGGCGGTGATCGTCAACGACATGTCAGAGATCAACATAGACGCCGATCTGGTGCGCGAGGGTGGGGCGAACCTCAGCCACACGGATGAGACCTTGGTTGAGATGTCGAATGGCTGCATCTGCTGCACCCTGCGTGATGATCTTTTGCAAGAGGTGCGGCGGCTGGCCGAGGATGGGCGGTTTGATTACCTGCTGATCGAGTCGACCGGGATTTCCGAACCTCTGCCCGTGGCCGCGACGTTTGATTTCCGCGACGAGGCGGGTGAGAGCCTGTCGGATGTGTCGCGCCTCGACACGATGGTGACCGTGGTTGATGCGGTGAACCTGTTGCGGGATTATTCCAGCCATGATTTCCTGCGTGACCGGGGCGAGACATTGGGCGACGAAGACGAGCGCACACTGGTCAATCTGTTGGTCGAACAGATCGAATTCGCCGATGTGGTGATCCTCAACAAGGTCGGTGACGCCGAGCCGCATCAGGTGGACGCGGCACGCAAGATCATCCGGAGCCTGAACGCCGACGCGCGGGTCATCGAGACCAGTCACAGCGTGGTGCCGACGGAGGCGATCCTTGATACCGGGCTGTTCGATTTTGACAAAGCGCATGAACATCCGATGTGGGCCAAGGAGCTATACGGCTTTGCCGATCATGTGCCCGAGACTGAAGAATACGGCGTCACCAGCCATGTCTACCGCGCCCGCCGTCCGTTTGAGCCAGAGAAAATCATGGCCGTGTTGAATGGTGAAATGAGTGGTGTCATCCGCGCCAAGGGGCATTTCTGGATCGCGACACAGCCCGATTGGGTGGCGGAGTTCTCGCTTGCGGGGGCTCTGTCTTCGGTCAAGCCGCTGGGCACATGGTGGGCCGCAGTGCCAAAGGACCGCTGGCCGGATCATGAGGGTGCGCGCGACTATATGGCCGCGCATTGGGCCGAGCCTTGGGGCGACCGCAGGCAGGAGATCGTCTTTATCGGCTCGGGGATTGACTGGCCCGCGCTCAAGGCGCGTCTGGACGCCTGTCTTGTGCCCGAATATCTGGCCGTGGGTCCCGATGCACGGACCGATCTGCCCGATCCGTTTCCCGTCTGGCGGCGAGCGGCGGTGGCATGAGCTATCATCACCATTGGCCAGAGGCCCCGGAGGCGGCACGATGAGGGCGACGAACCGGGGCACCACGGGCCTCAAACCCAAACGCCGCAGCGAAGACCCGATGCGCGCCTATGACACTTTGCCCGCCCCCGTGCGTGCATGGTTGTCAGAGGCCGCATTGCCTTGGTCGCCCGCATCCTGTCGTAAAATCTTGCGGCGGGCGCAGGCGCGCGGCGAAGGCGTTGCACAGATATTGGCGCGCCTGGATCGCGCCGAACAAAAGACCCTCGCCCGCGACAAGGCCTTTCCCTTTGCCCCCAAGGCCGCCGCTCGTTTCACAGATCAGGACAGCACCACATGACACGCTTCAGCGCCTGTCGGCATCTGTCAGCGTTGCGCGTTTTATTGTGCAATGCCCAACTCTGCCCAAACGCCACATCGCGTCTGTGTTGCAGTGACCCTCAAACTTTGACTTATATGACACCGAAAGGACCCCTTATGAAACCGATCCGTTTTGCCCTTCTGGCCTCCCTCACTGCCGCGCCGCTGTGGGCGCAAGAGACCCGCGAAATGGACGCGCATGTCCATGGCGTCAGCACGCTTGAGCTTGCCGTCGAGGGGGAGATCATCGAGATGAACCTTATGTCGCCCGGCATGGATCTTGTCGGTTTCGAATACGCCGCCAGCACGGATGCGGATAAGGACAAAGTGGAGGCGGCGATCCGCACGCTGTTGCTGCCTGAAAACGTCATTGCGCTGCCAAAGGCTGCGGGGTGCCGGTTGACCGAAGTTCTGGCCCATCTTCACGCCGGTGATCACGACGACGATCACGACGACGATCAGGATGACGATCATGATCAGGACGCTGCGACCGAGGCGCATAGCCACGATGACGGCGACGATCACGCCCATACGGAGGGGGCCGCACATAGCGAATTCCACGCGCGCTACATCTTTGCCTGTGCCCAGCCGCAAGAGCTCACCACCCTTGGCTTCCCCTTCTTCGAACGCTTTGAAAACGCACATGAAATCGAGGCGCATTATGTCACCGCAACCGGCGCGGGCGCGGCGGAGATCAATCGCTCGGTTGCGAAACTGACGTTGGACTGACCATGACGATACCCGTCCTTGCTCTTGATGATGTTGCCTTTGCATGGCCGGGCCGGGGCGGGTTTTCTCTGTCCTGTCCGGCCTTTCAGATGGCGCCCGGTGAACGGGTGCTGCTGATTGGGGCCAGCGGATCGGGGAAATCCACGCTTCTGTCGTTGATCTGCGGCATCGTTCCTGCCACGCGGGGACGGGTCTCGGTCGGCGGCACCGATCTTGGCACGCTGAGCGCGGGCGGGCGCGACCGGTTCCGGGCCGAACAGATCGGCGTGATTTTTCAACAGTTCAATTTGCTGCCCTATGCGAAGGTCATCGACAATATCCTTTTGCCGCTGCGCTTTGCGCCGCATCGGCGGGCCCGCGCGGGGGGTGCCGTGACAGAAGCCGCGCGGCTTTGCGCCGGACTTGGCCTGCCGGATGAGGTTTTGAGCAGGCAGGCGGGGCGGCTGAGCGTGGGTCAGCAACAACGCGTCGCGGTGGCGCGCGCCCTGATCGGTGCGCCGCCTTTGATCGTCGCGGACGAACCCACCTCGGCGCTCGATGCCGAGACACAGGACAGTTTTCTGCGCCTGTTGTTTGATCGCACAGATGAAGTGCAGTCTGCGCTGTTGATGGTCAGCCATGACGAAAGGCTCGCCCCGCGGTTCGACCGGGTCATCCGCCTTGCGGATATTGTGAGTACCGAAAGGAGCGCAGCATGATCTTGCGTCTGGCCATCGGGTCATTATGCGCGCGCGCCCTGACGGTTGGCATGACGATTCTGGCCATCGCGCTTTCGGTCGCGCTTTTCCTGGGTGTGGAAAAAATCCGCACCGGCGCACGCGCCAGTTTTGCCGACACGATTTCAGGCACGGACCTGATTGTCGGGGCGCGTTCCGGGTCGGTGCAGCTTTTGCTCTATTCCGTTTTTCGCATCGGTAACGCCACCAACAACGTGACATGGGACAGCTATCAGGACATCAAATCCCGCCCCGAGGTGGATTGGATCGTGCCGATCTCACTGGGCGACAGCCATCGCCAGTTTCGCGTCATGGGGACGACATCGGGGTTTTTTGAACATTACAAATATCGCGGCGGGCGAGCGTTGGAGATCCCCGAAGGCCATGGGCTCGAGGACCTTTACGATGCGGTCGTCGGTGCCGATGTGGCCGCCACTTTGGGCTACGCCGTGGGCGATCCGATCGTGGTGTCGCATGGGCTTGCCTCCTTCACCGCCCATGACGATCAGCCATTTCGGATTGCGGGCATCATCGCCAAAACCGGGACGCCCGTGGACCGGACAGTGATCGTCAGCCTCGAGGCGATTGAGGCCATCCATGTCGATTGGCAAAGTGGCGCGAAGTCCGGCCAGATCACGCCGCGCGAGGTCATTCGCGACATGGACCTGACGCCCACCGCGATCACGGCGGCACTGGTCGGGGTCAAGTCGCGGTTGCAGGTTTTTGGCCTGCAACGCTGGATCAACGACTATCCCGAGGAGCCCGTGTTGGCCATTCTGCCGGGGGTGGCGCTTCAGGAGCTTTGGCAGATCGTCGGAGTGGCCGAAACCGCCTTGATCGGCGTGTCCGCGATGGTGGTGGTGACGGCGCTGATTGGCATGATGGCGATGATTTTCTCAAGCCTCAATGAGCGTAGGCGGGAGATGGCGATTTGGCGCGCGATGGGGGCGCGGCCCAGCACCATTTTGGGCCTTTTGGTGCTTGAAGCGATGCTGGTGGCGGCGGCGGGGGCTTTGCTTGGCCTCGGGTTTTTGTACCTCGGCCTCGTGATTGGACAGCCTTGGGTGGACGCCGCCTTTGGGATTTGGTTGCCGATTGAGCCGCCTTCGCCGCGCGACGCCTTGGCGCTTGGTTTCGTGATCGGCGCGGCAGCGCTCACCAGCCTTTTTCCGGCGCTCAGGGCCTATCGCTTGTCGCTCGCCGATGGCATGATGGTGCGGATATGAAAGCACAGCTTCCCCTCACACGCAGACAGTTCGGCTGTCTTGCCCTCGCAACCACAGCCCTGCCGCGCGCGGCCCTCGCCATGCCGTTTCAGGAACTCACCTGGGAGGAACTGATCCCGCCCGGCGTGCCCTATTCGGAGATCATCGGTGAAGGCGCTCTTGATGAGCAAAACGACACGTGGAAACCGATCTTTGACGAGAACGCGACCAAGTTGAACACGGCTCTGGACGGCGCGTCGGTCAAATTGCCCGGCTATATCATTCCGATGGAAATCGGAGCCGAGGGCGTGACCGGGTTTATCCTGGTGCCCTATACCGGGGCCTGTATCCATGTGCCGCCGCCGCCGCCAAATCAATTGGTCTATGTGACCACGCAGACGCCTTGGCCATCAAACAAGCTGTGGGATGCGATCTGGGTCTATGGCCGCCTGAACGCGCGGTTGCAATCGACGGAGATCGCCGAGATTGGCTATGAGATCGTGGCGAGCAAGATCGAGATCTACGTCTGGTAGCGGCCCGCCATTGCGGGCGCATCAAAAGGGTGCGCGTCAGCCTTTGCTCTCAAACCGAACGACAAGTTTGATCGGCTTTCCCGTCGGTGTCGGGGTAAACGGACCGGCGCGTTGCACTTGGGCAAGCGCGATTTTGTCGATCCCGGCATGGCCCGAGCTTTGCACAATCGCCACGTTTGAAATCGCGCCCGAGGCGGTGATGGTCAAACCCACCATCGCCTTGCCCCGTGCGCCCGCAGAGCGTTTTGGCACCCGCGCGATTTTGCGCAAAATCTGGCTTTGATAGGAGCGAACGGCCCCGTCTCCGGCGTTCGATGCCGTGGGTTTGGCGGTTTTTTGCGACCGCTGCGCTGCGTCACCCGGCGTGGTCGTTACCGCGCCCTTCTTAGCGTTTGTGTCCGCATTGCCGGATTGCGACGGCGGTTGTGTTGCCGGTTTTGGGGGTTTCTTGACCTCTGGCGGCGTGGGTTTGGGCGGTGGTGTGTGTGCCACAATGCGCTCCTGTGGGGCTTGTGCCGTCACCTGCGGGCTGTCTGGCACAAGCGCCTTGGGCGGGACGGGGGCCTCGGTCGGGATGGGCATATCCGTGGGTGGGGTTTCAGGCGTTTGAACCGCAGAAACAGGCGGCGTTTCCATCGGGACCACCGGGTGCACGGAGCCTGCAACCAAATCCTCGAACCCCAATCCGAGCGCCACCTCACCCGCCACCACACCCCCGTCCAAGACGGGCGCGGGGGCGGCGGGCATCCAGCCGGCGGCAAAGACATGCGCCCCGACTGAGACCCAAAGCGCGCCCAGGAACCACGTTTTTTTCATCGCAAGGCCCTTTCTGTCATCACCCGGACATGCGTGCCGCCCCCCGCAACGGCGATCTCGCGCGCCAATGCGACCAGCGCCTGCGCGGGCACGCGGGCGTCGGGCAAAATGCGCAAGGCATCAGTGGGCGCGGATGTGTCGGCGGTGGTTGTCGTCACAAAGGCCTCGACCGTCGTCACTTCCCCGCGCCACATCAAAGAGCCGTCCTGCATCAGCACCAAGGCATCGGGCGGCGGCACCACATTGGGATCGTCGGTGCGCACCAAAGTGACCTCAGAGGGCAAGGGGCGGGCGACCTGTGCGGCCACGAGGAAAAAGATCAGCATCAAAAACACGACATTGATCAGTGGCAATGTCGGCTCTGTGCGGGAGGTCCGGCGGTTGGAAAGGCGACGCATGGTTTACTCCAGAACGGCAAATCTTGTGTTGGGCAAGGCGCTCAACACTTGGACCACCTCGACAAACCCCTGCGCATCGGCGTTTTGTGACACTGACAACAACAGGCGGGCGTGGCCGTCGCGGCGAAACGGGTCCACGGCGGCAGCTATATCGGCCGGTGCCGATCTGTGGCCATTGATCACGACACCGTCAGCATCAAGCCGGGCAAAGACCACCGGGGTGTCATCAAAATCGGGGGACGCCGCGCCACCGGAGACCGTCAATTCCACCTCGCCAAATTTTGAAAATGTCGAGGACAGCATAAAGAACAACAGCAGCAGAAAGATCACGTCGATCAGCGAAGTGAGCGACAGCCGCCCCCGTGAGGTGCGCGGATTACCCGGCATGGACCGGCTCCAACGGGCGATCAGATGTGGTGGGGGCGTTGAACAGATTTGGCACCAATACCTCCTCAAGCGCATCGCGCAGCGCGCGCTCATGACGCTCCAGACAACCATCAAACCACGACAGCGCCATCGAAGTCGGCATCGCCACGATCAGCCCGGCCGCGGTGGTCACCAAGGCGACCCAAATCCCGCCTGCAAGCACCGCAGGATCGGCTGTGCCACCCGCCGTTTGCAAGGTTTGAAAGGCGGTGATCATGCCCATAACGGTGCCAAAAAGCCCAAGCAGGGGGGCCACTTGCGCGATGACATCCAACAGGCGCAGACCACGCCCGACCCGTTCGAAATCCCGCTCCATTCGCGCGGTTGCACGGGCGCGAATGTCGGCCTCGGCCCGCCCTGATCGTTTCGCCATTTGGCTTTGAACCACGATGTCGCGGCCAAATCCGCGCGATACCTGTGCGCCGATGCCATTGGCGTAAAACACCAGCGCTTTCCACAGGACACAGGCCAGTGCCAACACGGAAAACCCGATCAAAAGGGCGACAACCGGCCCGCCCAAATCAATGAGGTCGGACAGGCGGAGCAAAGCTTGGGAAATCATTGCTGCACCTCCATCGTGTCCATGCGCGAGGTGAAGGAAATGGCATCAATACAGGCGTTGCCCGCAGCCGTGGCGCAGGTCTCGACGTTGTTGAACAGGATCATGCCCACATCGTCACAACGGGTTTGCGGCACATCGAATTGCCGCACCCGCAACCCACCCTCGGGCACCGTGCCAAAGTCGAACAGGGTAAAGCTGCGCACGCCGCCCTTTTGGTCGAACAACACCGTCTGGGTTTCAAGGGCGCTCAGACCGGTGGGGGCGGTCACGGTAAAGGTCAGTCGACAGGCGTCTTGTGCGGCTGTGGCGGTGTTCAACTCGACGACCGGCGCATCAAAAGCGGTGGCGGTGCCCGCAATCAGGCAAAAGGTGCAGGTCATTTGGATCAAACGGTTTGGCGGGAAGAACATGTCATCTCCATCAGATCAAGAGTGGGGCGCGCGGGCGGAGGCGCGGATGTGATTGGGGTGATGCGAGGCCGCTTGCGGTAAAATCCACGGCCCGCCAAAGGGCGGCGGTGTGTTGGTGCGCAGCGTACAGCCGTAACAGGCCGACAGATGCGCATCGGTGAACACCTCTTTGGGGGTGCCAACACCTTGGACCCGGCCTTGGTCCAAAAGTGTGACCCGATCCGCGAACATGGCAGTGAGGTTCAGATCATGCATGACGGCGACAACCCCACCGCCCATTTGCGCGAAATCATGGGCGATTTGCATGACCACCAACTGATGCCCAATATCAAGCGCCGAGACAGGTTCATCGAGAAACAACCATCGCGGCATATCGTCCAAAACCGGCTCCCAGATTTGCAATAACACCCGTGCCAATTGCACCCGCTGCCGCTCGCCGCCGGACAGCTCCTGGACCGAGCGGCCTTCAAATCCGCTTAATCCCACCCGCGCGAGGGCTTGGTGAGGCAGGGTGTCTTGTCCGGAGGTCGCAGAGGTCGCGAAGCCCCGTGTCAGGCCCAGCCGCACCAGTTCCAGAACTGTAAAGGGAAAGGCGACATGGCCGGATTGTGGCAATACCGCGCGGCGCGTGGCCAAGTCAGCCGACGACATCTTTGCAATGTTTTGCCCATCCAGACGGGTCACGCCGCCTGCGTTGATCTCGCCGGTGATGGCTTTGAGCAGGGTGGTTTTCCCCGATCCGTTCGGTCCGACGATGGCAGTCATCTCACCGGCTTTGGCGGTGAAATCCACCCTGTCCAAAACCCGGCGGCTGCCGTATGTGACGGTGATACTGTGAGCCTCAAGCATGGTTACATCTCCAAAATCGCGCGGTTTTTGAGCAAGATCCACAAGAAGAACGGCCCGCCCAACACGGCGGTCACAATCCCGATGGGGAGCTCTGCGGGGGCCACAACCGTGCGGCTGATCATATCGGCCAACAGGACCACGATTGCGCCTAAAATGGCGGCATTGGGCAGGAGCAGGCGGTGCACCGGGCCTTGCACCAAACGCAGCAGATGCGGCACGACGATGCCGACAAAACCAATGCCGCCGGTGATCGCGACACAGGCCCCGACCGAGGCCGCGACGCTGAGAATGGCGAGGCGTTTCATCCGTTGGACATCGACGCCAAGATGGTTGGCGACAGGTTCGCCCAAGGCCAAAGCATCCAGCGCGCGTGCCAGAAACGGCGCGCTGATCAAGGTCAACACGATGATCGGACCGGCGGCCAGAAGTTTGGCCCAAGTGGCCCCTGCGACTGACCCCATGCCCCAAAAGGTCAGGTCGCGCAATTGATCATCACTGGCGCGATAGACGATGAATCCGGTGACCGCGCCGGTGAGCGCGCCCAAGGCAATGCCCGCCAAAAGCATCGTCGCCACGGAGGTGTGCCCGCCGCGTGTGGCGATTTTATAGAGGACAAGCGTCGAGGCCCAACCGCCCAGAAACGCCGCCAAGGGGATGAGAGCAGCCCCGGTGGCGGCTTGGATCGCTACGGGAAGGAACCCGCCCAAAACGATGGCGGCCACCGCGCCAAACCCCGCGCCTGCGCTGACACCGACAAGACCGGGATCGGCCAGAGGGTTGCGAAACAGCCCCTGCATGACCGTGCCAGACACCGCCAAGGCCGCGCCGACAAGCGCGCCGGTGACCATGCGCGGCATCCGAATGTCCCAAACGATGGCCATGTCGCGCAGGCTGGCCGTGCCGATCCCGGCTTTCGCGGCCAAGGCCCCCGGCACGTCAATGCCCGAGGCCGCACCCCATCCGAGGCTGAGCAACATCACCACGATCAAAGCCATGACCAACGCCATGCGCAGAGCCAAAGCCCGCATCTGGCGGTCTCCGGCAAGCGCTGCGGGACGGCGTGGGGCGAGGCGCGAGGTCACGAATGCCATGGATCACTCCAGTCTTTCGGCGGGGGCTGTGCCGACCAGCGCCTCATGCAGGTCTTGCGCGAAAACTGCGGTGCGCGGGCCGAACCCCAATGCGGCGGGGTCAACCTTGACAAACCGACCCTGAGCGGCGGCGGGGCTTTGCGCCAAGGCGGGCAGGGCAAAGATTTCATTGGCGCGGCCTTCGTGGTCGGCCTCGCCCGTCATCATCACAATGACATCGGGGGCGGCTTCGATCAGGGCTTCGTCGCCCATGATCTTGTAGCCGTTGAACGCAGGGGCCATGACGTTATCTCCGCCCGCCATCTCGATGATCCCGTTTGCGCCGGTCTGTGCACCAGCGACGTTGAGCCGTCCGGCTTGGTTCGAGAGGATAAACAAGACGCGTGGCTTGTCTGTTTGCTCCGCGAGGGATGCGTCAAGTTCCGCGAATTGCGCGGCAATTTTGGCGTGCAAGGTCGCCGCCGCCTCTTCTGCGCCAATTGCGGCACCGATGGCGGTAATATTGTCCAAAACCGCCTCTTTGGTGAAACTGTCATGGATGCTGACCACCGGGATTGAGGCCGCGCGCAATTGGTCCAGCGTTTCGGGCGGTCCCGCCGTGTCGCGGGTGACGATCAGGTCGGGACCAACAGACAGCACCCCCTCCGCCGACAATTGGCGCATGTAGCCGATATCCAGCAGCGCAGTCACGGCCTCGGGGTAGAGCGAGGTGGTGTCGCGGGCGATGACCCGCGCGCCTGCGCCAAGGGCGAAAATGGTTTCGGTCACCGGCCCGCCAATGGCAACAATGGCCTGTGCGTCGGGATAGTTTTGTGCGACGGCCCCTGTGGGGAGCGCGAGCGCGAGGGCAAAAAACGCAGACCTCATACCAAGGCCTCCTCACGGGTCGGAAGATCGGCCAGAATGCCGTGCCATGTGGCAAGATCATCGGTGTCACCATCGCGCTGACCGAAACATTGGAAGATCAAATCGCCTTGGGCATCAAAGGCTTCGAGCGAAATAGCGGGGCCGCGTTTGGTCGGTTTTTCAACCACATAGGCTTCGGCCACATGATCGGCGCGCAGATGCAGGTTGAACATCGGGTCCAGCACATTGAGCCAGGGCCCCATCACTTTGATGGTCTCAAGCTTGCCCCAATGGATCTGAATATTGCCGGGGTTGCCCACAAACAGGATCACCTTTTGAGCCGCCTTGGACACCGCGTTCAGGAACGGCTCAACACAGTCCGGCGCAACCGGGCGCACCCACGGCGTACCAAGGGCGGCGCGATAGGCGCCAAGGCGGTTCATGCCGAGTTTGGCGGTGATCCGGTTGAACTGATGCGTGTCGCTCATCTTGGCCCATTCGCTCAGCAAAGCGTCGCGCTTGTCCATGTTCATCTTGGCGCCTTGGGCGGGCGCGCGGGGGGCAACGCGGATCGTGTCGCTTTGATCCTCGATGGCGAGATCGGACACCAGCGGCTCCCAAGCCGCATGGTTCGAACTCTCGCGCAGATAGATTTTTTGCAACGCATCGCCCGCGTGATCGAAAAACTGAAGCGATTTGCGCGTGCCATTTTCGGTGGGCACTTCGACGGCAAACCCGAACGCCCAATGTTTGGGGAAAATACGCGTGTCGATGTCTGGCCCCAGCACCATCGAGGCATGTGGTCCGGCGCGATATTCAAGAAACGTGCCAACCCGTTCATGAACGCAAGAGGCATTGCGGGTCAGTGCCATCACTTCGCCAAGCTCTTTGACGCGGGGCAGGACCTCGTCGGGGTGTGGCGCAATACGTGTGACGCGATGCGCGCCATGGGTGCCGGCGAAGGCCACCACAAGCTGAGCTTCGGAAATGCCGAGTTTTTCGGCCAAATCACGGTCCCGGATTTTGATGGCGTCGGTTTTGGCGCTGCGAATGTCGGAAGCGGTCAGGTGTTCAGTCATGGGGATATCCTAAATGTGCGTTTGGGCGCGCGCAGGTCGTCTGACTGTGCACGCGCGAGGGATCAGAAGGTTTTGGTCAGGGACAGCGTGACATTGCGCCCCGGTGCCGTGCGGCTGCTCAGATAGGGGCGGTAGTCCTCATCAAAGAGGTTATCGACGGAGGCGCGGAATTCGACCCCCTCGGCCCAGCCATTGTTGGGGATATAGGCGGCACTTAGACCCACGGTTGTGTAGCCGTCGCTTGGGGCTGTGGCCCCGTCCGTGCCTGTGGTGCGGGAGTTGCTCCACCCGTGCAGGATTTCAGTGGAGAGATTGAGTTGGTTGTCAAACACGCGTTTGCCCAAGGTCAATTGTGCGGTGTCCGCCGGGGCGTTGTTGAAATCCTCGCCGTTGTCCCATTCGCCGCGGGTCATCGAGGCGTTGAAATCGACGTAATAGGCGGCGGCATAGGAGGCCTCAAACTCCAGCCCTTTGAGATCAATCACATCGCCATAACTGCCACTTGCCATGGTGTAGGTGGTGTTGTCCCAGACATGGGTTTTGAACCCGGTCAGTTTCGCCCGCAGCCGATCCCCTGCGCCGAAGACATCGGAGGCATCATAAGAGACGCCGACTTCGACGGTTGAGGCCTTTTCCGAGGTGGCGATCAGGTCTGAGCGCAGATCGTCCAAAATCGGCAGGTTTTCGTTATAGGCGAGCGTGCCAAAGACCGCGAAACGATCGGTGATGGCATAACGGGCAGAAAACGCGCCGACCAAAGCGTCTTTCTTGAAGCTGGTGCCATCCGCCGGGCCGGGGACACCACGATAGGGGGCTTCGTTGTCACGAGAGGTCAGGGTCTGATGTTCGTAACGCAATTGCGGGGTTAAGGTCAGCGCACCAAAGGTCATCTCATCCGTGGCATAAAACGCCACATATTCATCCGTGCCACCGGGGGTGGACCCAGCGTTGGTGCCGGTGTCACTGATCGAGCTGCGGGTTCGTTTGCCGATCTCGATCCCGGTCAGAACCGAATGATCGACCGCGCCTGTTGCAAAGAGTGCTGTGTTTTCAACGGTAAACGCCAAGCCTTTGGTGCGGTTGTCCGCGTTGTAAATGTCCGAAGACGTTGTATCCGAGACGTTTGAAATCAACTCGTCCGAATAGGTCAATTTCGCCGTCAGGTTCACGAGGTCGGTCGAGAACGGATTGTAGCCAAGCGCCAAAAGGGCCGTGGTGTCCTCGATGTCGGCATCGACACGCACGGGAAACAGAGAGCCGATGTAATCGTAGCTGACGTCTTTGAGGCGGTTTTGCGATTTGGAAATCGAGGCGGTGAAACTCAACTCATCCGTCGCATGATACTTGAGCTTTACCATCGCGGAGGGCAGTTCAAACCCCGTATCGGCCTGCTTTGTGCCGGTGCCGTCGGTGTAATCGCCGTTCTTGCGGTAGCCGTAAAAGGCCAACACATCGAGTTTATCATCCGGTGCCCAGGCCAGAATGGTGCTGCTCAGCGCCCCGCCGCCATTGCTTTCATAGGATAGTTTCTGGCGCAGCGCGAATGTATCGCCATCGTCGAGAAAATCCGCGGCATCCTTGGTTGCGGCTTCGACTGTGCCGCCGATGGCCCCTGAGGAAAACCGAAAACTCTCGCCCGGTCCACGCACGACGCGCACCGATTTGAACAGTTCCGGTTCCATCGTCAAAAGGCTGCCTTGGCGGTAGAGCTCCTCTTGGCCCTTGGACACGCCGTCGATCACGACGGACACTTTGGTGTTGGAGCCGTAGGTGCCCGCATCGGCGCCAAGGCCACGGATGTTGATGGATGAGCCTTGCGGGCTGGCGGCGTTGGACAGGGTCACGCCGGGAATGGTGCCGAGCAATTCGGCCAAGGTCGAGGCCTGTCTTGCGTCCAATTCCTCTTGCGAGATTTCGGTCTCCGAGGTGGCGGTGTCGGTTTGAATGCCGCGCAGGCTTTCGCCCAGCGTGACCGTTCCGATGAATGCGCCATAGGTTGAATCGATGGTTGAATCGGTGGGTGTGCCTGTGCCGTCTTGTGCAAAGCTCGGCAGGGCGAATGCGGGCGTGACAGCCAAAGCCGTCACAAGAGCCCGCAGGCTTGTGTGCGTGGTCATACGTATCCCCTCAAGGTGCCTGGAAATGCTGGCTGCCAGAGGGGAGCTTGCGTCTGTTGCGTTTAAGTATTTAAAGCGACTATTTTTGTCAAGATTAAGATTGGCGGCGTTGAAACCCTTGTTGGACGTCGGGCTTCAGCGCGGTGCGAAGTTGATTTGCAGGCTGAAAGAATAGGAATTCTGCGTGAGTGAGTTCGGCGCGGGTTTGAATTGGCCAATGCTTTGAACGGCAGAGAGTGCGGCCTGATCCAGCACGGCATTGCCCGAGGATCGCGCAACGGCCACGCTTCTCAACGCACCGGAGCGGGCCACGGAAATCTGCAAAACCACCTTGCCTTTGGCCCCTCGCGCGGCGGAGGGATAGCGTTTTTTGCGCTCAATCGCGGCGCGGATGCCGCCGCCCCAGGCGCTGAGATCGTGTTTGATCTGACCAGCGTCCAAGGTGGCCTCCTGCGATGCGCCTCTGGTGCCCCGCGCGGTTTGCCCGCCAGAACCTGCGGCTTTTTGCGCCTCGGATTGGGTCGCACTTGGGCGTTTCACCGGCTGCGATGGCACTGGTTTCGCAGGTGAGGATTTTGGCACATCCGGGGGAAGGGACGCAGGCGGATCGGGCGGCTTTGGGGCCTCGGGAGGCACGACATCGAGGCTTTGCGGCTCAGGTCGGCTGAGGTTTGTTATCGCCATCGGTGGCGCCTCAAGAGGCATCGGGGAGGCATTGGCGCTCTGTGGCACATCCAAAGCCTCTGTCGGACTCGCGGGCGGTGCGATCTCGGTCAGGCTCTCCGGTGGCGCAAAACCATCCCATTGCTCTACAAGGGTCTCAAGTGCTGCGGTTGAGGCGGCCATGCTCACAAGCTGTGTGCCCGCGTCGCCCTGTGCTTCGACCCCGCCCAGGCGCGGCGCTATCCCCATCAGGGCAACATGCGCCCCAAGCGACAGGGCAACACAAAGCAAAGCCTCAGCCGCGCGTGTCATGGCCGCTCACCTTTGGAGGGCGCAAGACCCGACGTGACCAGATTGATCTGTTCAAACCCAAGCGCGCCGAGGTGTGGCAGCAGTTGCGCCACGAAATGCGCCGGGGTGTTTTTGTCAGCATGGATCAGCAACACGGTGTCGCACAGGTCACCGTCACATCCGGCGCGCCGTTCGGTGTCAATCGCGCTCAGAATGGCTTGGCGGGTCTCGAAAGAGGTGATCAGATCACGATAGGCCAATTGGCCTTCGGGATCGAGGAACAGCGAAAACACCCCTTCGGCCTCCTGCGCTTCGGCAATCTCGGGCGGGGTGATGTCAAACGGCTCCGGCCGCTGCATTTCGCCCGCAATCAGGAAGAAAATCAGCAACAGAAAGACGACATTGATCATGGGCAAAAGCCCAGTCGTGACGCGTTTTCTTGGCGGGGCAGACAGGTTCACGGCTTACTCCATCACGATCAGGCGGGTGATCCCGGCCTCTGAGAGGTGATCAACGGTGTCCACAAGCCGCTGCAAATCGGCGTCATGGGTGCGGATGATCACCGCCGAGTCCGGGCTGGGCATCAGGGGCTGGAGCGAACCGGACAAATGTTCGGCAAAGACCGCCTTGCCGTTGAGCCGGATGTCGCCATTGGCATAGAGATCGACCACACGCGGCGGACCCTCCCAAGACGCGGTTGCCGCACCCCCTGTGGGGGTCAGGGGCAAGACGCCTTGGGTGCCAAAGCGCGACACCAACATGAAAAACACCAAAAGCAAGAACACGACATCAATCATCGGTGTCAGATCAGGACGACGCGTGCGGCGTGGGTGGGCAAAGGCAAAGGTGTTCATGGCCGGGTCTCATCAGGGGCGATTGCCCCTTTGGGGAGCGGCACGAAGATGCGCGTTGCGATGTCTTCCAAATCATGGCGCACACCGTCAATCGCGGTGTCGAACCATGTCAGCGCGATCTGCGCCGGGATCGCCACGGCCATACCGGCGGCCGTGGTGAGCAGTGCCTCCCAAATCCCGCCCGCAAGCTGCGCCGGATCGGCGCGCGCCCCCGCGGTTTGCAGCGCCTGAAACGCGGCGATCATACCCATCACAGTGCCCAAAAGTCCCAAAAGCGGGCCGA
Source organism: Celeribacter baekdonensis B30 (assembly GCF_000299875.1). GTDB lineage: Bacteria > Pseudomonadota > Alphaproteobacteria > Rhodobacterales > Rhodobacteraceae > Celeribacter > Celeribacter baekdonensis_A. Next base: position 406,055 of record NZ_AMRK01000002.1, on the reverse strand, counting down.
TGGTGGCGGCAAGTTCCAGACCGCGCAGCCCCGTAGCCGCCCGTTTCAACAGCCCGCGCGCGGTGCGTTCGACCTCTTCGCGTGCCAAAGCGTCGGGCAAATGCTCGGCGGCTTGGACCTGCATCGCGCGATAGGCCAGACGGGCGCGCACGCTGTGGCGATGGGCCAGGGCGGCACGGGCCTGGTCTCTGTCACCCGCTTGCCAAAGCTGCACGGCCTGTTCGGTGACATGCCCGCCGGCCCAGAGGCCAGATCGGATAAAATCCCAACATTTCCACAGGATCAAAGCGACGGTCATCACGGACAACGCAGAGATCGCCCAAATGGCGGGACCGCCCGCGATCAGAAATCCCAGTTTTTCAGCATCCATGGTGATGTCCTTTCAACAAAGAGGGCGCGCCACACAGGCGGCACGCCCGAAACGCAAGGGTCAGAATTGCATCTGCACGGCAACATAGACGTTGCGACCCGGTTCATTGACCTTTTCGACCGATGTGTCAAAGGTGTTTGAGCGACTTAGGCATGTCGCATAGGGTTTATCGGACAGATTGTCGATCACGGCCAAAACGCCACATCGTCGTTGAGCGCGAAGGTCCCGACGAGTCCAAGCGTCGCATCCCCCGCCATCTCACCCGCAACGGGGTCGGGTTTAACAGCGCGGCTCAATTGTTGCTGAGCGCAGGCGACAATCCTGAACGGCTCAAATCCGAAGCCAGCTTCGCTGCTTTGTGCGGCGTCAGTCCAGTTTCAGCATCATCAAGGAAAACGACACGGCACCGATTAAACCGAGGAGGTGACCACGCGGCAAACAATGCGCTTCAACTGTAGAGTTGAGCAGGGAGTTCGGCGCCAACCCGAAGGCGGTCGCGAAGTGGCGAAAGCGCGAGACGGTGGAAGTTCGCAAGACGGGGCCGAAGGAACCGCGCCCCTCCGTTCTCAGCGAAGACAAAGAGGCGACGGTCGTTGCTTTCCGGCGGCACATGTCGTGACCACTTGATGATTGCCTCTATACCCTTCAGCCCATTATCCCACACCTGAGCCGGTCAGCACTGTATCGGTGCCTTCAGCGTCATGGAATCTCGTGCCTGCCTGCGATACAAGGAGATAAGCCCAAGCGGCAACGCTTCAAGCGCGATCCCATCAGTTTCTTTCACATGGGTATTGCTGAGATACGGACGGCTAAAGGCAAACCATATCTCTTTGTCGTAATCGGCCGTACCAGCAAGTTCGTAGTTACCGAACGCGTCGAAAAGGCCGACAAAACGACATGGCTTGCTACAGCAAGCTCATTGCGCAGGGCAGTGGAAATGTTCCACCTACCCCCGACTGGCGTGCAGCCCGACCAGTCGCGAGAGAAGGATCACGGTATAGAGCGTCCCGCCGATCGCCTCAAAGCTGACGAAAGATTGGGCGTAAAAGCCAACCGGCGTGATGTCACCATAGCCCAGCGTGGTCAGCGTGACGTAGCTGAAGTACACCATCTGCTGCCAGTCGATTGCCGCGCCGGAGCTTGCCACGAACGACCCCGGCACGCACCATTCGATGAAGGCCAGTACGGCGGCGAAACCCGATCCGATGACAAGATAGAGCGAGGTTGCCGAGATCAGCACATCGGTCATCACGGTCTTGGCCCCGAAGGTGTAGCGTGCCAGAACAACGATCATGCCGAGATGATAGGCGATGGAGGTCAGGTAAACTGCCAGCGCTGCCTCCTTCGAAGGGGCATAGGAGTTCAAGAGGCCCGCGATAAATACGGCAAACCCTGCGCCTCCAACGAGGGCACGCAAGGTCTGGTTATCCGTGAGCGCCCATGTCGCCACCACAAAGATTGCCGCGTAGAAGCCGTAGAACAGGGCAGGCCATAGCCCACCCGCCGCCGACAGCGGATAGGTCAGATTGTGGATCAGGATTGCTGCCAGAAAAGCGGCATTGGCGGCAACCTGGTTGCGGGCCGTGGACAGGGACAGCATCTCAACCCGCCTTCCGGTGGCCCAGAGCCGCCATGGCCAACACGATCAACAGAACGCCCATACCGAGCCACAACCCGTTTAGGTGCAGGCTCAGGGCCAGCCAGCCCCAGCCCGCCAGCGCCGCCACGGCCAGAAGGTACAGCCCACGCAGCCGTTCCGCCGTGACGCGGTGAAAGATCGTGCACCCAAGCAGAAACAGCGACGGCCCGGCAAAGGCGATGATCGCGGTCTCGGCATGGATCGCGTCATGTGGATGAGCCACGATCATCTCAATGGCGACAGCGGTCACGATGGCACCACAGACCGCGACCCCATGTGCGTAGGCCAGACCGGCGCGGGCAAGGCTGGTATGGTCCGTCGCATGTTCGAACCGATGCTCGCCCGGCTCCGACAGATCAACGAAGTAAATCCACCACAATGTCACGATCAACAGGAAGCCGATCAGCGCAGCGGCACCCGTGTCCAAGTGGATCTCGTGACTGACCAGATAGCCGCCCAGCAGCAGGATGGATTCCCCAAGCGCGATGATAAAGATCAATTGGTTGCGCTCGAAGAGATGCAAGCCCTTCAATGTCCAACTCGACATCGGCGTCGCGCCTTTGCCGGGCAGCCAAAAACCGACGTAGGGCGCGGCATAGTCGATCAAAACGGCGAGAATCCAAAGCTCCAGACGCGCGGGTGCGATGAAGGCCCCCAATATCCAGAAGAGACCGGAAATCGCACTCCATGCACCGAGTTGGGTATAGTTGCGCCCCATGACCTGACCGCGAAACACAAAGGCCATGTAGCCCGCCCGGATCAGGGCCATGGCCACATAGGCAAAAGCGAACAACCCAGCGCGGTCGCCGAACGCTTGTGGTGCCGCCACGGCCATCAGAAGCGCGCAGCCCATCAGCACGATCATCAGCCCGCGCCCGCTCGGGTGGTCGGGGTTGACCCAGTTGGCCGCCCATGCGGTATAATTCCACGCCCACCAGACAGCGGCAAACAGCGTCACATATTCCAGCGCCCCAAGCCAACTGGCATGTTCGAGGAGGTAATGGGAAAGCTGGATGATGGTGAAGACATAGACGAGATCGAAGAACAGCTCCATCGTCGTGACGCGGGGCGTGTCTTCGGGGCGGAGCGCCCGTAGGGCGTTCGTCGGAACAAGACGGTGGAATAGGTTGGACATGAAAGCTTCCTGTTAGATTTTCTTGACTATCCCTGAAATCCGCCTGTGTTCAAATACCGGATTTCTTTCGGGGTCAGTGCGCGCTCGAAAATCGGTTGCCTGTGGGGAAACCGACCGAAGCGGGCGATGATGTCACGATGGCGTCTGGCCCGATGAAGCCCCGAGGGCAGGTCGCGGCGATGCAGCGCGACCGATTGGTTCTGATCTTCCAACGTCTCGGAATGCGCGAAGGGCAGCAGCATGAACAGGCGCAGGTCCTGCGGCACTCGGTCGATAAAACCCTGCCGCCAGGCATGACGCGCCACCGACAGGGCCTGGGGGTCTGTGCGATACATCTCCCTGGTGCCACGGAACGCATTGCGTGGATACTGATCATGAAGGATCAACATGGCGAGACAGCCCTCCGGCGTGTCTCGCCATGCCGCAAGTTCGCCTACCATAGCGGCCTCATGCAGGGGTGCGAAGCCTCTGCGAACGGCGGCGTCGAAGGCGGGCGATTGGGAGAACCATTCCTCGACCGCGTCTTGCCACCAGGCGATCACCTCGCCGATCCGGGGATCCGTCATGCCGACCGCCGCGCCAGAAGCCAGGCGACAAAACAAGGGACGCCGAAGACCACGGCGAAGATCGGCAATTCTTCGGCCAAGCCGTATCCCGCATGGGCCACGCCGACCCAAAGATTGATCGCGGCGGTTGCCGCCCAGAGGACGGCAAACAGGGGAAAAGCACCGCGCAGGGAAGCGCCGCGCCAGAGCGCAACGCCATAGATGACTGCCATCAGGACAAGGCCGCCAAGGATCACGAGAACAGTATGCATGTGAGACCTCCGGGCGTCAGGCAAATGGCGCGAGCATCGCGTTGATGTCCTTGTCCGCATAGGGCGGATAGACATCGACGGTCCTCTCGGCGGGCGAGATCAGAAGTGACTTAACATTGCTGAGCGCATCGAACCCGGCTTTACCGTAATACTTGCCCATCCCCGAATGACCAACTCCGCCGAAGGGCAGCGACCCGACCCAGCAATGCAGATTGGTCAGGTTCACGCAGCCGCCGCCGAAGGACAGGGATTGCAGAAAGCGCTCGATCATCGCATCGTCCCGGCTGAAGATATAGGCAGCGAGCGGCTTGTCCCGTGTCTTAAGCGTTTGGATCACGGTGCTGATGTCGTCATAGCGCAGGATCGGCAGAACCGGGCCGAACACCTCCTGCTGCATCGCTGGATCTGACCAGTCGGAGGGGTAGAGCAGCGTCGGCTCGACGTAGCGGGCGGATACGTCGGAACTGCCGCCCAGAACGACCTTGTCCGGCAGGATGTAGGACGCAACACGCTGAGTGTCCTTTTCGCTGATCATGCGCGCGAAGTCAGGGCTCTGTGACGGATCGGTCCCGTACATGCGTATGACCGCAGCTTTCAGTTTCTCGACAAAGGTATCGGCGACGCTGTCATGCACGCAGACGAACCCCGGAGCGATGCACCACTGACCCGAGATGGCGTTATGTCCCCAAGCGATGGCCTGAGCGGCGCGATCGAGGTCCGCCGTCGCGTCCACGATGGTCGGGTTCTGTCCGCCCAGTTCCAGGATCACTGGCGTCAGGTGTTCGGCCGCAGCACGCATGACCACTTTGCCCACTGCCGAACTGCCGGTGAAAAAGATGAAGTCGAACGGCAGCTCCAGCAACGCCGAGATTTCTTCTCGTCCGCCGGTAACCACGGAAACGTCTTCCGGTTCGAAGTATTGCGGCACCAGTTCTGCAAAAAGCGCCGCCGTGGCCGGCGTGGTGTTGGCCGGTTTCAGGATCACAGGATTGCCTGCCGCCAGCGCGGCGATGGCTGGATCGAGCAACAACAGGATCGGCGCGTTAAACGGTCCGATGACCAGAGTCACACCATAAGGTTCGCGCCGGATCACCCCACGCTGGCCGAGTTTGGCAAGGCCTTCGGGAATTTCGACCTCTTCAAGGGCCATCAGCCGGTCCAGATTGTCCCGATAGTAGGCGATATTGCCCATCGGCACCGTGATCTCGAACTGCTGTTCAAAGGGTGGCTTGCCGAAATCCTGATGCAGCGCCGCGCACCAGCGGTCGCGATGGTCGAGCAGCATTCGCTCCATTCTGGCGAGTTGATCCAATCGCCAGCCGCGCGATTTCGTGCGGTCGCTGAGGAACGCCGCTTTCTGGCGGTCAAAGATCGTCTGAAACGCATTGCTCATATCGCCATCTCCATGTTCGGACCTGCCGCCGTCGCTCATTCGGCGTCTTCCAGCGCCTCGAGGACAAGCTCCGCCGTCAGACCGCTGCTGTACTGCTGCTGCCCGGTGATCAGGCGACCGTCGCGGATGGCGAATGGCTCATTGGCATCCCGGCACAGAAACTCCGTTCCGGGAATGTCCTTCGCTGTGGCCTCGATCGTGTAGTCGTTCAGGATCATGCCGAAGGCCGTATTGACCGCCTCTTCCTCTGCATCCGTGAAGCCGGTCCATTTCTTGCCCTCGGCCAGCAGCTTCCCGTTCGACAGGCGTGTCCAGAGTAGCAGGGAAGAACCATGACAAATGAGCGAGACGATTTTGCCCGTCTCGTAAAAATCTGCGATCAACGCATGCAGCGCGGTATCGTCCTTGAAGGTCAGCAACGGTCCGCCCCCACCGGCGACCCAGACCGCATCGTACTCATCTACCGACACCGAACTGATCGGCGGCGTATCCTTCAGCATCGCGCCAAACTGCGCATGATGGGCGAAGCCGAGACTGATCAGATCGTCCGCATAGGCGCCGTTCGGGGTGCGCGGATCACTGTGCGTGTCGAACATCACCTCGCCGCCTTTCGGCGACACGAGGTCGACGCGATGTCCCGCCTCCGTGAACATCAGGAAGGCTCGCGTCATTTCCTCGGCGAAAAAGCCCACCGGAAACCCTTTGAGTTCGGCGGTGTTCGAGACGATGGAGAGAATGCGCCGCGGTTTCCGGCGCACACCCAGACTGGTTTTGAGGACGATGTCTGAAGCTGTCATTTGAAATCCCTTCGCTGTGCTCGCGTCTCTTTGAACCGAAAAAGGGGGCGGAGCCGATGCTCCGCCGCCGTCGTGGTTACTTGGTTGTGTAGCCGCCGTTCACGAGGATCGTCTGGCCCGTCATCCACCACCCGTCGGAGACCATGAAGGTGATCCAGGGGGCGATATCCTCGATGTCGGTCAGGCCGGTTTTCGAGAAGGGCGAGAGCGCGGCGGCGGTCTTGTGATATGCGACCGCTTCCTTTTCTTCCGCCGGGTAGAAGAACGGGGTGTCCATCGGCCCCGGGCCGATCGCGGTCACCGAGATGCCGCGCTCGCCGAGCTCCTTCGACGCCGCACGCGTGAAGTGCTCCACCGGTGCCTTCAGACCCTCGTATGCCGCGTAGAAAGGCGTATAGGCGCCCAATAGCGAGGTGACGATGGTGCAGACCTTGCCGTTGTCGTTGAGGTGCTTGCCGGCCTCTTTCAGGAAGAAGAAGGCGGATTTGACGTTGACCGCGCAGGACTGGTCGAAAACCTCTTCGGTCACCTCGGCCATCGGCTTCTTCACCACCATACCGACGGTGTTGATCGCGATGTCGGGACGCCCCACCGCCGCGACCGCGTCGGTGAACAGCTTTTCCATCGCCGCTGCCGAGGTCAGGTCGGCTTGGAAGGCCACCGCTTCTGCGCCTGCGGCTTTGATCGCCGCGACGGTTTCCTCCGCCGCCGCCTTGGTGGCGTCGCTGTTGTAATGGATGGCAACGGCTTTCGCGCCGGATTGGGCGAACTCGCGTGCGAGCAGCCCGCCCAGGTTCTTCGCGCCGCCGGCGATCAGAACCACTTTTCCCTCGATGCTGTTTCTCGACATGTCATTTCCTTTCCGCATTTGAGCGCGCCTTTCAGATCGACGCCTTGCGAGGAAGATAGTCTGTCACCCCATTCAGATAATCAGGCCATTCTTGACATTACCTGCCAGAAATGACGAACAATAGGCATGGATCGGATTCAACAGATGCAGGTGTTCATTCAGGTCGTGGACAGCGGGAACTTCACCCGCGCAGCGGAGGTGCTCGGCCTGCCGCGCTCGACCGTGTCCAGCACGGTGCAGACGCTGGAGGACCGCCTCGGCGTGCAGCTTTTGCAGCGCACCACCCGCGTGGTGCGTCCGACGCAGGAAGGGTTGCAATTTGCCGACACCGCCCGTGATCTGGTCGATGCGTTCGGGCAGGCCGAAGGACAGTTTCGCCTCCGTCCCGATGACATTTCGGGGCGCTTGCGGATCGACATGCCAAGCCGGATCGCACGGCGTCTTGTCATTCCGCACCTGCAGGACTTTCGCGCCCGATACCCGGCGGTGACGCTGGAGATCAGCGCCACCGACCGAATGATCGATCTGGTCTCGGAAGGGATCGACGCGGTGGTGCGTCTGGCCGTTTTGGAGGACAGCGAACTGATCTGCCGCAAGATCGGTGATGTGCCGATGCTGACCTGCGCCGGGGCGGAGTATCTCGCGGAATTCGGGGTGCCGCAGACGCCTGCCGATCTCGCGAAACATCATCTGGTCAACTACGCGCTGCGCATGCCTGCCCTCTCGTCGGGCTGGGATGGGCTCAAGGACGGGCGTGAGATCACCGTTGCCATGCAAAGCCATCTCTGCGTCGACAACGCGGAGAGTTATGTTGCGGGGGGACTGCACGGGCACGGGCTGATTCAGGTTCCCGCCTATGACGTCGCCGATGACATTGCAGCCGGACGGCTCGTTGAGGTACTGTCCGAGTTTCGACCCTCTCCAGTTCCGATCTCGATCCTCTATGCGCGCAGGCGCCATCTCGCCCCTCGGCTCAGAGCGTTCATGGATTGGCTGGAGGAGGTGTTGCGGCGTGAGGGGGTGGTCAAGCCATCACAATAGGATTTGGGTCGTTGGACAATCAGAATTTCCCTTCATTTTAACCTCTGGTTCAAACTTAAGAGGGGAAAGAACGAACAGCCGCATTCGATTTTCGATACCCTATGGTAGTGGCGACACCGTCGAAATCCGGACGCGAGGTCGAAATCCGGGCGCGAGGGATCAGTGCGACGGGCGTTTATGGCCCCTTTACTGTGACCGTGACGATCATCGTTGTGCCACAGTCCAGCTATTCGACCACGCTAGGCGACACCACCCGCGAGAACCTCATTGCGGGCGGCTCCATGGAGAACCCCGCCACTTGGACGCTGGACGCAGGATGGGCCGTTGGAGGCGGCGTGGCGACCCATACGACGGGCGCAGCGGATGCGATCAGCCAGCCCTTTGAAACCACGGCGGGCAAATACTACCGCCTCGGCTACACGGTCTCTGGCATCACTGCCGGAAGCCTGACCCCGCGCCTGACGGGCGGCTCGGATCGCCCTGGCACAGCTATCATCGCAGACGGCACCTACAGCGACCGCATTCAGGCCGTTAGCGGCAACGACATGCTCGATGACGTTGTCGCCTACCTCGAAACCTCGGGTTGTCTGACCCAAGGCACCCACTACATCTGGATAGAACCGAAAAACGCGGATGGCCTGTCTGGCCCCCTGACGGGGCCATTTGAAATCACCATCATATAGGAGCACGACACATGGCAAATGGTGTTAAGACAAGTGACCTCGACCCGACTTATTTAGCCCAGAGTGTGATTGTAAACACTGAGGATGGCACGGCGCCTCAGACGGTTGGTGATTTCGCCAAACAGATGGCGCGAACTGATCCGCTGTCGAAATCCGTCGATGGGGCGAAGTTCGAATATGAGACGCTTGACGAAATGCAGGCTACCGCCACGTCGGGCGGCCAGAATTCGGGCGGCCAGAATAAAGTACACAAAACCAAAGACGGTCGATTTAAATACAGCGAGGATCTGTCTGTGCCGTACCTGCATTTAAACGGCCTTGGGGTCTCCGCCGTGAAAGATGAAAGCGGGCGCATAGCAGCGCGATTGTTCAACTTTGGCGAAGATGCAACGACGCTTTGGCCTGAATTTATCGGTTTGTTGGAAACCCGCGAAAAGCACCTTTTCATCGATACGGATATTCATCTGCCGGGCGTCAATAGCCTCGGCCAATTGCTTTCTGGTGCTATTCAAGTCGGCACGACGATCGAATTCGCTGAGGGGTATGCTATTATTTATGACAGCGACGGCTCAACCGACCACCCCTATCTGGAGATCACCGGCGCGACATCTTTGCGACTTATCAGGCCTTTCGTCCGGTCTACTACTGCGCCGACCACAAGGCGCGCACGTCCGGGGATTAAGTTGATCGGGTGCGAAGATGCGCAGGTGTACGAACCGCATATCCTCAGCACATTCGGAGGTGGTTTGATGTTCTCAGGCTGCCAGAATTCTCGTGCTTATCATGGGGTGGCTAGAAATACTCTCGCCGACGGGTTTGGTATCTATAACGACCTGACATATGGGCCATGCGTCGATGTCTACACCATCGGTTCTCGCACGATTAATACTGGCGATGATGGCGTGTCGGTCGTCGGATACACCGCGCGCGGGGCCGCAAATGAGCGGTGCGGACATCTGGATTTTACCGTAGTTTCCAGCTTTGAACGCGGAGGTGTTTTGGTCGGGTCAATTGACAGTGCATTGCGTGGTCGCGCATTCAATTGTGCGTCGTCTGGTTTCAAGGTTGTAAAAGATTTGGGCGGCGGTCCCAACAATGCACCTGAAACGCATGGTAACATTCGGCCTCATGTTGAAGTCATCTCCTACAACTGCGCGCACAGTGCCGATCCAATTCAGCCGTCGATCGATATTGGCAACAACACTGAGAGCATTGTTGGTTCCGTAAGTTCTTACGGTGGTCCGAACCGAGGCATCCAAGTGGCGGGAGATGTGACCGGACCAACGGACGTTGACCTGCAGATATTCTCGCAAGACGCGGGTGGCCAGGGAGTTTATCTGGGGAACGTAAGCGGGATTAGAGGGAACATCACCTCAATTAGTGCTGGTGAAACAGGTTTGGTCGGTCTGAATTGCACAGGTGTCGCAATCGGGTCAGTGAATTTGCGTGATTATAATCAGGACGACAGCGCATCTCATGTCGGCATGCGGCTGAACAACGTGTCTGGCTCTATCGGTCCCGGATATGTTGGGGACAACCATGCATCGACACTGCAACCTGTAGACCTTCTGAACTGCCATGGGTTGCGATTGAGTGATGCGCTTGTGACAGAAGGTGGTTCTGAGCCGAAAAAGGTGCTCATTCAGGCAACGTGCACAGACACGCTCGCCCCATCTGTACGTGCAAGCGCAACTTGGAATCCGGGCAGCATCGCTGCTGGCGGATACGTCACGACGACCATCACAGTAAATGGCGCGTCTCCAGGCGACGTTTTGTCGGTCGGTTTTGACCAGATGCAGAGCGGACTAACGCTAACCGGGTTCGTGTCTGGTGCAAACACTACCCGTCTGATGCTCAAAAATGAGACAGTCGAAGCCATACATCCAGCTGCTGGCACCGTAACGGTTCGTGCCGAGAAGTATGTGCCGTGATTTCATCCGATCAGCTCGAGTCACCTGATTAAGGCCCCTCACCCAAAAACGGGTTCGCCGAAAATTTTCGTCCGAAAGGTGTAGTCACTCTGTCCGAAAGCTAAAACGCTGCTACACCCGCAATGATACCCCTAATAAGAGGAACCAGCTATGTCATTAAAAGTATTGGAGGCGAGTACCAGAATCGAACTGGTGTACACGGATTTGCAATCCGCTGCGTAACCACTCCGCCAACTCGCCGAAATGGTGAGGCGCTATCTACAGCAAGGATAATTTCTGTGCAAGACGCCATTTGATAGGATTTTGCACAGGGGTGCGTGCGGTTGGGTCCGTTTGTATGTGCATTGACGTGTTGCTCAGGCGGGCGGCTTGTGGCAAAACACGGTCAAAGACAATGAACGAAAGAGTTCAGCTTATGCCAGACTTTGCCCAGCTCCGTACAACGATGGTCGACACACAGGTGCGTCCGTCTGATGTGACCAAATTCCCGATCATCGAAGCGATGCTCACCACGCCGCGCGAAAATTTCGTGCCTGCGTCCAAACGTGATGGTGCCTATGTTGGCGAGCATGTGGATCTCGGGGGCGGGCGCGTTGTGTTGGATCCGCGGGTTTTGGCCAAGATGCTCGATGCGCTCAACATTCAAAACGATGAGCTGGTGCTCGATCTGGGCTGCGGCTTGGGCTATTCCTCGGCCGTGATGGCGCGGATGGCACAGGCGGTCGTGGCCGTGGAAGAAGACGAGGACATGGCCAAAGAGGCGGCCAGTGCGCTGTCCGACAATGGATCGGACAATGTGATCGTCGAAACCGGCCCGATCAGCGCGGGTGCGCCGCAGCACGGACCCTATGATGTGATAATCTTGCAAGGCGGTGTTGAAGAATTGCCGGGTGGCATTTTGGCCCAGTTGAAGGAAAAAGGGCGTATCTGCGCGATTTTTCTCGACGGAGCTCTTGGTATCGTCCGTATCGGATACAAATTAGAGGGTGAGGTCACATGGCGCATGGTGTTCAACGCCACGGCACCTGTACTGTCCGGATTTGAAAAACACGCAGAGTTCGCGCTTTGACGCAGAACGTTCGATAGGCCGGGTCGGCCCCGGCGTTCGTAAGATAACAAAGGGGCTGAGGCCAATGAGCAAGACCACAGGATTTAAAAAGGTACTTTTTTCTGGCGCGGCTGTGCTGAGTTTGATGGCGGTGCCTTTTGCGGCGGCCGCTGAGACGCTTGGCGATGCTTTGGCGTCTGCCTATAAAAACTCCGGTCTTCTGGAGCAAAATCGCGCCACCCTGCGTGCCGCGGACGAAGGGGTGGCCGGTGCGCTGTCCAATCTGCGTCCGACCATCGCCTACAAATATTCGGGTTCAAAGTCGTTTGGCTCCGATGGCAATGTCCTAGAAGATTGGTCCGAGACGCTCAGCTTTATTGCGTCGATGGATATCTACACGTTTGGTCGTAACAAACTGTCTGTCGATCTGCAAAAAGAGGTGGTTTTGGCGACGCGTGCGGGCCTCGTGAATGTGGAACAACAGGTTTTGGCCAATGCGGTTTCCGCCTATCAGGGTGTGCGCGAAGCTCAGGCCTTGGTGAACCTGCGCCAAAGTGCGGTGCGGTTGAACCAGCAAAACCTCAAAGCCTCGCAAGATCGGTTTGAGGTGGGTGAAATCACCCGTACACAAGTGTCGCAATATGAGGCGCAACTGGCCTCTGCCCGTGCAAGCCTTGCCGCCTCTCAGGGCAGCCTGTCCGCCGCGCGCGAGACCTATAAGGTCGCGATCGGCCATTATCCGAGCAACCTGTCAAATCCGCCCAGCATCCCGCTTCCGGCGAAAACGCTTGAGGCGGCTGTGACGGTTGCCAAGCAAACCCACCCAGGGATCATTGCGTTGCAACACCAAGCGGCGGCGCAGGATATTGCGGTGGACATCGCGGAACGCAATTTGTTTCCCACGGTCGAGGGGCAGGTCTCGCAATCCTACAAAGATGACTTGACCATCAATAACGGCGTCACGAGTTTGAGCCTTGGTGTCTCTGGCCCGATCTATTCCGGCGGGGCCGTGTCTTCGGCGATCCGTGAAAGCATCGCCAACCGCGATGCCTCTCGTGCCGAGCTGTTACAAACCGCGCGCGAAGTTGAGCAAGGCGTGCGCACCAACTGGGCGATGTTGTCGGTTTATGCCGCCTCTGAAGAAGCCTCCAACGCCTATGTTCGTGCTCAGCGCGTGGCCTATGATGGTGTGAAAGAAGAGGCCGATTTGGGCGCTTCGACCACTTTGGATGTGCTGAGTGCGGAGCAAGATTTGCTCGACGCGCAGGTGTCGGCCATTCAGGCGCGCATTGCCCGCGAATCGCAATCCTATGCGGTGCTGCAATCGCTTGGCATGCTCACTGTGGATCAGTTGAAACTCAACGTCCCGGTCTATGATCCCGCCGCCTATTACAATGCGGTGAAAAACGCACCGACCCGTTATGTCAGCCCGCAAGGCGACAAATTGGATCGTGTCCTCGAAGGTTTGATGCGCAAATAAACGCAGTTTTTTGACAGCCCCCGTCTGACGGTTTTGCGGCATCTTGCCCAGATCACCGTTCGGCGGGGGTTTTCTGCTTTCTGCGATCCCTTGTGTGTAACGCCGAAGCTGGCTACCATAAACTGTAGTGAGTGAGGGAGTCGGGATGTCTGATCCGATGACGAATATGGATGCGGAGGACGTGCTTGCGTCGATCCGGCGTTTGGTGGCTGAGACCCATAGTCATCATGGTGGTCCCTCTGGTGGCGCTCAACCTGCGTCGCGGGATGAGCCGCCTGTTCGCTCTCAGGCTCCGGCCGCTTTGATCCTGACCCCTGATTTCCGCGTGCCCCAAGACCCTGCTGAGCCGCAGGACGTGGGTGCTTCTGCCGATGAGGTTGCCCCTGAGATCGAGGACGTGGCCGGGACGAAGGCAGACATCCAGCCGTTGATTCTTTCGATGGATCAGGTGGTTTCGCTGCCTGAGGATGCACAAAGGCCCCCCGAGGAAGATTTGACCGAGGCGCAAGCGCCGAACGACGAACTTGAGAGCTTGGTGGCGCAAGAGGTTGGTGCCGCCGACGTCGAAGGCACACCGCAGGAGGTCGATTGGGCCGCCGGGTTCGACGACACCCCAGATGTTGAAGCTGCGGCCCATGTGTCGCGGCTGAGTTTGGAACAGCGGATTGCCGAACTTGAAACGGCCGTGGGGGCGCAGTCCTATGAGTGGGAGCCGGATGGATCTGAGGATCTTGAGGCGGAAATTCCGCGGTCTATGCCGCGTGCCTTTGCCGAACCCGGAGCCCGTGTGCTTCATTTCCGTGTCCCGCAGGAGGATGACCCCGCGATGAGCCCGTCTGACCAAGGCCGTGATCACATTGACGACGCCGAAGTGATCGAGGAAACCCCCGCCGCGTCCACGGACCCCGCGATTGATGATTTTCCACCAGCGCAAGAGGCAGAGGTCGAAGACATGGCTGCGGCTGAAGAGGTGGCGGCCGATCCCGATCCGAGACTTGAGGAAGAGTTGGCTTTGGCCGGCTATGCCGACGAAGACATGATGGACGAGGAGGCTCTGCGCGAATTGGTGGCGCAGGTGATCCGCGAGGAATTGCAAGGCGCAATGGGCGAGCGCATCACGCGCAACGTCCGCCGTCTGGTGCGCCGAGAAGTGCAGCGCGCGCTGACCCTGCGCGAATTCGAATAGTCAGATCTCCGAACTGAGGGCGTAGAGCGTATCGAGGTCCAAATGGGCCTCGATGTGATCTGCGAGCGCCTCAAGGGTTGCTTCGACCCCACCGTCAAAATCGGACATTCCATCGCTCAGGCCAAACCGCGCCAGATAGCCGTTGCGAAACCTGTCGCTGGCAAACAGCCCGTGCAAATAACAGCCCATGATCCTCCCATCCGCCGACATCGCGCCCTCGGACCGCGCGCCGTCTGGGGCGTCCAGAGACAGCCACGCCCGCGCGCAATCGGCCCCCTCCGTGCGACCGATGTGAATTTCATAGGCGGTGACACGCGCGCCGGTGGCACGCTCGGTTGCGGTGACTTCGGCCAGCCGTTTGTCGGCGGACATCAGCGTCTCCACCTGTAAAAGCCCAAGTCCGGGATGCCGCCCGGCGTGACCTTCGATCCCGTCCGGGTCGTCGATCCATTGGCCAAGCATCTGATACCCGCCGCAAATTCCCATCACATGGCCGCCACGACGGACATGGGCCAATAGGTCGATGTCCCAGCCTTGGCTGCGGAAAAATGCCAGATCGCCGATGGTCGATTTTGATCCGGGGATCAAAACGAGATCGGCGTCTCCCGGCAGAGCGTGGCCGGGTTCGACAATCTGAACGGTCACATTCGGCTCAGCGGCCAGCGGGTCGAGATCATCGAAATTGGCGATGCGCGACAGTTTTGGCACGGCGATTTTGATCTCGCCAGTGCCGCGTGAGGTGATGTCCATCACGTCCTCTGCGGGCAGGCGATGGGCCTGATCAAACCATGGCAGGGTGCCCAGATCGGCCCAGCCTGTGGCCTCGATAATGGCGCGTGTTCCGCCCGCAAACAGGCTGACGTCGCCGCGAAACTTGTTGATGGCAAAGGCTTTGATCCGGTCACGGTCGGCCTTGGGCAGGACCGTATAAGTGCCGACGAGTTGTGCAATGACGCCACCGCGATCAATATCGCCGATCAGCACCACGGGCACATTCGCCGTCTCGGCAAAGCCCATATTGGCAATGTCTCCGGCGCGCAGGTTGATCTCCGCCGGGCTGCCCGCGCCTTCGATCACGACAAGATCGACGCCTTTGGCAAGGCGGTGAAAACTCTCCATAACCGCGGGCATCAAAGTGGCTTTCATTGAGCCGTAATCGCGGGCTTTGAGGGTGTCGATCCGTTGCCCCTGTACCACGATCTGCGCGCCGACGTCGGTTTCGGGTTTGAGCAAAACGGGGTTCATGTCGGAGTGCGGTCGTAGGCCACAAGCGCGGGCCTGAAGCGCCTGCGCCCGGCCAATTTCACCGCCATCTTCGGTGACGGCGGCGTTGTTGGACATGTTTTGCGGCTTGAACGGCGCGACTTTGAGGCCTCTGCGGCTCATGGCGCGCGCGATGCCCGCGACCAACATGGATTTGCCCACGTTCGAACCCGCGCCTTGGATCATGATCGCTTTGGTCACGCCGCTGTCCCTCTTCTTTCGGTTTTAAGAGGAGTATTTGAACTGCGTTGAAGACGAAAGCCAAATGCGCGGAATCTCAGTCGTCATCAGGGCCGCGGCGTTTGATGTCTGCGTAGGGGGTGCCGTCGAGGTGGTGGTAGAAGGCGTCGGACGCGGTGTCCGCCATCAGATCGAGCCCCGGATAATAGGCGCGTTCGCCGGCGATGCGCGACCCGACCTCTAACACGATCACATCGCTGTCGGTGCGGTTTTGCAGGCAATGGCCGATCTCTTCACCGGCCTTGAAGCCGGCGCAATCACCGGGAGCGAGCTGTTCTTCGGTGTCGCCATAGACCAGCGTCGGATGGCCCGAAACGATATAGACGAACTCGTCTTCTTTTTCGTGCCAATGGGGCAGGGCGGACCATGTGCCGGGGGGGAGCGTGGTCATGTTGACGCCAAATTGCGTCAGTCCCGCCGTGTCCCCAAGCGCGCGTTTGACACGGGCGCGGGTGTTTGTGTGGTAAGGCGGGGGATAGAGCGTGCCGATTTTGGCGGGGAGTGAGGGGACGTCGATTTTCTTTTTTTGGGGCATGCGCGGGCTCCATCAGGTTGAACCAAGGGTGCGCGCAGTATGACGGCATGGCGGCAAAAGAAAAGACGCGCCAGCGAGCAGCATGGCGCGTCTTCTTCAGAAATAGCAGCGGGATCGGAGAGCTTAGGCAGCTTCCGCCTGTGCGTTGCGACGTTCGCTTTCTTCGCGTGACAGCGCGACAGAGGTACGAATGCCTTTCGACACAAATTCCATCAGGCCGGAGACCACGCGTTCGCATGGGTCGATCCCGGCACAGGACAAAACTTCGCGCCCATCACGGGAGCGTGCCCAACGGGCGATTTGTTCCGGGCCGTTGCCGTATTTCTTATCATCGGCGATCGCATCATCGAGTGCAGCCAACACAACAGCCGCAAAAAGTTTGCGGGCGCGTTGTCCTTGCTCATAGTTGAATGCGGTGCCATCAACGAACTCAGCCATGGTTTTTCCTTGTTTTATTGCTCTTGTCTTTCTGGCGTGCGGGCCCTTATGACAGGTTTGTGTCGATTCGGATACGACGCATTTGCATGGCGCCTATGCATTTTGTGCATAAGTTCAGGCGCTAACATTTTCTCAAACGGATCAAATCCCGCGCAGTTGCCGCCAGAGGACTGCCTTGTCAGCCTGCCCTTGGACGGATATAGGGTGCGAAACTCATTCTTCAACCAACGGCCACGGTTAGACATATGCCCAAAATCAACGGTAACGAAATCCGCCCCGGCAACGTGCTGGAACATGACGGGGGCCTGTGGGCCGCTGTAAAAGTCGATCACGTCAAACCCGGCAAGGGCGGCGCCTTTGCTCAGGTCGAGATGAAGAACCTGCGTGACGGGCGCAAGCTCAACGAACGGTTCCGCTCCGCCGATAAGGTCGAGCGTGTGCGGTTGGAGCAAAAGGACATGCAGTTCCTCTATGAGAGCGATGGCATGTTGACCATCATGGATATGGAAACCTACGATCAGGTTGAGATGCCCGCCGATATTCTGGGCGATCGCCGTCCGTTTTTGCAAGATGGCATGACAATCGTGGTGGAATTCCATGACTCTGAGGCGCTGAACGCGACGCTGCCGCAAAAGGTGATCTGCAAGATTGTGGAAACCGAGCCGGTGGTCAAAGGACAGACTGCCGCGAACTCGTTTAAGCCTGCGATCCTGGACAATGGTGTGCGCGTGATGGTGCCGCCGTTTGTGGGCCAGGACGAGGACATCGTGGTGAACACCGAGACGATGGAATATTCTGAACGCGCCTAAGCAGTTTAGAGCAAACGGACAAAAGGCGGCCCTTTATGGGCCGTTTTTTATGCGTTTTTGCACAGGCTCAGATCATTGCAGGCATGAGGCAACGGGGGGAAACTTTGCTCAGTTGTCACAGGAGGATGCCATGACAGAAGCCAGTCTCGCGAAAAGCCGTCTTGCCTATACTTTGACTGCCATCAACCCGGATACGGGTCAGGGGCTGCGCGCGCGCATCGACAGCCCAACGGAGATCACCATCCTGTTTGCCGATGATGACGAAGAGGTCGCGCGCGTCACGATGAGTGCGGAGGGCGTTCCCGATTTAACGATTTTGGACCCGAAATTGCGCACGCCCGAACATGCGGCCAACTGCCTTAAGGAATGTTCGCGCGGCTGCAATGGCGATATGTTGTGCGTGGCGGGATGTGCCTTGGAATGCGCGACGATCATCATCTGATCGCCGCGATGTTTAACGCGCTGACAGCGCGAACGATTAGCCCTTTCGCAATCCAAGGATGGCCCGCGCTTGCGCAGGTGTGGCGACGGGGCGTTTGTGACGTTGGGCGGCAAGGACAGCCAGTTCGACCAAGGCGGCATTGGACGGGGCCAAGGTGTCGCGATCAATACGGATGTTGTCCTCAAGCCCGGTGCGCAGGTGACCGCCTGCTGCGGCAGACCATTCGTTGAGTTCAAGCTGATGACGCCCCACACCGGCAGCACACCATGGTGTGTTTTCGCCAAACAGGTGTTTCACGGTCTCGACGTAGAAATCAAACACGCGCTTGTCGGCAGGCATGGCATTTTTGACGCCCATGACGAATTGCACATAGGGCGTGCCTTTGATCTGGCCTCGATCCGCCATCAGTTTGGCCTGATAAATATGCGAAAGATCAAAAGCTTCAATTTCGGGTTTGATACCGTAGGTGATCATTTCTGCGGCCAGCCAATCGACAAGGTCGGGCGGATTTTCATAGACGCGAGTCGGGAAATTGTTGGAGCCAACGGAGAGGGAGGCCATCGGCGGGCGCAGGGACAACATGCCGCCACGGGTTTTGCCTGCCCCGGATCGACCGCCGGTCGACAGTTGCACGATCATGCCGGGGCAATGGGTTTGAATGCCCTCTTTGAGCCGCGCGAACCGTTCGGGATCGGAGGTGGGTTTGCCTTCGTCATCGCGGACATGGCAATGGGCGATGCTGGCCCCGGCCTCATAGGCCTCATGGGTGGACTCGATTTGCTCCGCCACGGTGATTGGCACCGCTGGATTGTCGGCTTTGGTTGGCAAAGAGCCGGTGATCGCAACACAAATGATACAGGGTGTGGTCATCGGCTGCCCCACCGTTTGAAAGAATTGGCCCGCACGTTTGTCCTCCCTGACATCATATATGATGATCATGCCTGAGCAGGGTAGATTTGAAAAGTTAAGACTTTGCTGTCGCTTAAGCGGAAATTTCCGCATCCCCGGCGCGCAGTGGGCCCGTTGCGCGATCAAAGCGCAGATAGGCGATGGCGTGGCCACCGGATTGGGTGAACAAAACGCCCGCAGGTTTTCCATCCACAGTGGTGATCTCGGTGCCGACGGGGGCGGAGCCGGTGATCGTCACACGCACAAGGCCTTTGCGCAGATCGGTTTTGTGTTTCATCCGGGCGGTGACTTCTTGGCCGACATAACAGCCCTTTTTGAAATCGACCCCGTTCAGACGCTCAAATCCGGCCTCTAAGATAAAGGTGTCCGGGGTCAGCTCTATCCCGGTTTCAGGCACGCAATGAGCCACCCGGATTGCATCCCAATCGACCTCTTGCGAGGGCCGTCCATCATAGGCGCGCCATCCCATGTCGGGGGTGCGGGGGTCTTGGATGGCCCCGTCGGGTGCCTCGCCAAGTCCTCGCGACACGGTGCGCTCACTCAGGCTCAAGGTCACCTTGGAGCGCAGTTTATACATGGTCAGGCGTTTCAAAAGCGCCTCCGCCTCGGACTGCGCCACATCCAACAGCACGGCCTCGCCTTCGGGCACCAAAAAGAAATCGACGATGAATTTGCCCTGTGGCGACAAAAGCGCGGCATAGACGGGCCCATGTTCCAAGTGGCGCATATCGTTGGACACCAACCCTTGCAGGAAATGGATGCGGTCCTCGCCTGTGATCTCAATGACGCTGCGTGCGGATGTGTCTGTCATGCTCATTCCCCTTTTTCCACTCTTCATATAGGAAGGAAAAGAGCCACGAAAAGCGGGAAACACATGCGCGCGCCGATCTCTGTCATCATCCCGACCCTGAACGCCACGCCGAAGCTGCGCGATACCATGCTGTCTTTGATGGAGGGCTTGGATGCGGGATTGGTGCGGGAGTTGATCCTGACCGATGGCGGCTCGACCGATGGGGTTGAGAAAATGGCCGATTTTGTCGGTGCCGAGTTGATCGTCGGCGCACCCTCAAGGGGGGGGCAACTCAAACGCGGGGCGGAGGTGGCTCAGGGCGATTGGTTGTTGTTCCTGCATGCCGACACATGGTTGCCCGAAGGCTGGGCCGAGGCGACGGTGATCCATCTGGCGCATGGCTATGACAAGGCGATGGTGTATTCTCTGGCGTTTCGCGGCACCACGGGGATGCGCGCCAAATGGACCGCAGGCTGGGCCAATCTGCGGAGCAAATGGTTTGATCTGCCCTATGGCGATCAGGCGCTTTTGATCTCGCGCGACATGTATGATGAGATCGGTGGCTTTGACGACATTCCACTGATGGAAGACGTGGCCATGGCGCGCAAGCTCAAGGGTAGGATCGTGCTTAGTCCTTTGCGCGTCCAAACAGACCCAGCACATTACCAAACACACGGCTGGTTGCGGCAAGGAGGCCGGAACCTTGTCCGTCTTCTGCGCTACCGGCTGGGCGCGGCCCCTTCAAAGCTCGCCCAGTCTTACCGTCGCTGACGGTGCGGCCATCGGCATATTGCAGGCGATAGAGGTCGGCATAAAGCCCGCCGCGCGCCAAGAGTTCATCATGGGTGCCCTCGTCCACGACCTGCCCCTTGTCCATCACCACAATCTTATGCGCGTTGCGAATGGTCGAGAGGCGGTGGGCAATGACCAAAGTGGTGCGGTCCTTGGAGAGGGTCTCAAGCGCGGTTTGAACCACCTTTTCCGATTGCGCATCAAGGGCAGAGGTCGCCTCATCGAGCAACAACACCGGACGGTCGCGCAGCACGGCGCGGGCAATCGCCACCCGTTGCCGTTGTCCACCCGAAAGCCCCGATCCGCGCGGGCCGACCTGGGTATCGAGGCCATGGTCGAGTTTGGGGATGAAATCATCGACATGGGCGGCTTTGAGAGCGGCAGTGAGTTTGACCTCATCCGCTTTCGCCCCCATCAAGACATTGTCGCGCAGACTTTCGTCAAACAACAGTGCGTCTTGCGACACCACGGAATAGAGACCGCGCAAATCGGGCAGGGACAGATCCATCGTGGCGACCCCGCCGATGGAAATGGTGCCGGCCTGTGGGTCCGCGAGCCGTGTCATCAGGTTGAACACGGTGGATTTTCCGGCCCCGGAGGCGCCGACCAAAGCGGTGGTTTTACCGGCCTCTGCGGTGAAGGTCGTGCCGTTTAACACGGGGGCGTCAGCATAGGCGAAATGCACGTTTTCAAACCGGATGTCGGCGTCTTTGGCGGCGATGGGCAGGGCTTTGGGCGTTGCTGGCGAGGTGATTTCGGGCCGCTCGGCAAAGATCGCATGAATGCGCTCCAACGACGCCCGCGCCGCCTGCCAGACGCCGGAGACATTGCCCAAACGCCGCAACGGTTCAAACACCAAGGCCATGGCGGTGAAAAACGACATGAATTCGCCGACGGTTTTGGTGCCGTCGATGATCTGGTGGCCGCCGTAAAGCAACACGCCGAAAAAGCCCAAGCCCGCAACGATGTCCATCAGCGCCGGAATGCCCGCTTGTCCCGCTTCGGATTTGATTTGCGAGGCGACGAAGTGATTGATTTCGCCATGAAAGCGATCTGCCTCGCGGGCTTCCGTGCCCGAGAGTTTGATCGTGGTTGCGCCGTGGAAAATCTCGTCCAACCGGGTCGACACGCGGGCCGAGGCCTGACGCGCGCTACGCGTGGTCCGGCGCACGAGGTTTTGCAAAACCGTCACCGGAACGGCCAACAGGGGAGCCCCCGCCACAGCAATCAACGTCCAGCGCCAATCGACCAAAATCGCCACGGTCAGCAGTGACAAGAGCGAAATGAAATCCCGGCCAAAGGCCGCAAGCACCGTACCCCAGACGCCTGAGACGGCGGCGCTGTCGCCACGGGTGCGTTCGATCAGGGTGCCGGGGGGGTGGTCCTGGAAAAAACGACCATCGAGGGTCAGCATATGAGCGACAAGCCGGGCCTGAAGGGTCGCGGACACTTTTTGGCCGACCACGGCCATGATGACGCGGTGACTGAAGGACGCGATCGCACGGGCAGTGAAGACGCCAAAAACGGCAAGCGCCACCCAAATAATGGCATCGCCGTTTTGCGCTACCAAGACCCGGTCGAACATCGGTTTGATCAGATAGGACAGCGCCCCCAACATCGCGCCTTCGAGGGCCATAAACACCAAAGCCACCGCCACCAACACTACATAGCGGCGCAAATAATCGCGCCAAAGCCACGCGATCAAGATGCGTGAACCGGTGTCCGGGATGATGGGGGCGGGCGTGCTCATCGGGGCGCTTTCTTAGGGGAAGGACCGCATGGTTTTGAAGGTGCGAGCCTTTTCAATGTCATAGCGGGTCTCAAACCAGTCCCGGATCGGGATCGGGCCATCGGCTTTGAGATCGGCCTCATAGAGATCAAGGATATGATCCAAAATGCCGGTTTTCGTACTTTTGAGATGCATGAACCGCAGGCTCAACATCTTTTTGGCCTCTTTGATTGAGGCCCCTTCACAGTGCAACAGATAGAGCGCCGAGGCCAGCCCCGCCCGGTCTGCGCCGGATTTGCAATGGATCAAAAACGGTTTCGGGATCGAGGCCAAAAGGTCGATCAGCTCAACGTAGTCTTTGCCTGAGAGGGCTCCGCGTGCGGCGGCTTTGTTGGTGGTGATCAATGTGATCCCATGTTCGGCACAGGCTTGTTTTTCCAACAACATGAACGACAGGTCTTTGTCGCCACGCAGGCTCAGGATGGTTTTGATCCCCATTCGAGCATAGCGTTTGATCCGCGCAGGCGAAGGCTGATTGGACCGCCACACGCAGGGCGCGATCTCATACAGGTTGGTCCAAATTCCGCGCAAAAACGCATGGTCAAACAGGTGGAAATGCCACATCGCAAGCCTGCGGGTGCGTGGTGTGGACACGTCATTGCCAAACTGGCCGACCTCACCGCGCTCAAACCTTTTGAACCCTCTTTTTAGCGTCTTGAACATCAGGGCTCCGATTGCAAAATCATCGCGCCTCTTTATCGCCCTTTGCCCGCCGGGGCAAGCAAGGCGCGCGCGTGCCTCTGTGCCGGAGGGGTTCCTCCAAACCTGCGCACCCCTCTGTGACAGGAGCGACAATTGACGGGGCCGCTTTGGAGAGATACCGCTTGGGCCTGATATGAGTTTGAGGACAGCCCATGACACTTGCCAACGGTCGCCATTACTTAGCCATTCCCGGTCCTTCCGTGATCCCCGATCCGGTGCTTCAGGCCATGCATCGCCCGGCGCCGAATATTTACACCGGCGAATTGGTCGATTTGACCCGTAGTCTCGTGCCCGATCTCAACAAGATCGCGGGCACCGCGCATAACATGGCGTTTTATATTTCCAACGGCCATGGGCTTTGGGAAGCCTCGCTCACCAATATGATCTCGCGCGGCGACAAAGTTTTGGTCTGTGCGACGGGCAATTTTGGTCATGGCTGGGCGGATGTTGCGGCCCGTTTGGGGGCCAAGGTTGAGGTGATCGAGTTTGGCAAACAAGCCCCGATTGATCCCGCCCGTTTGGAAGCCGCCCTGCGGGCCGACACGGCACATGAGATCAAAGCGGTTTTGGTCACCCATGTCGACACCGCCACCTCGGTGCGCAATGATATTGCTCTGGCGCGCCAAGCCATTGATGCCGCCGGCCACCCCGCGATTTACGCCGTTGATGCGATTGCCTCGTTGGGCTGTGAGCGGTTTGAGATGGACGCTTGGGGCGTCGATGTGATGATCGCCGCCTCGCAAAAGGGCCTGATGACGCCTCCGGGTCTGGGCTTTGTCTGGTTCTCAGATAAGGCACTTGAGGCGGGGCGCAATGTCGATCTGCGCACGCCTTATTGGGCGTGGGAAACGCGCGCCAATCCGGTGCATCTTTATGAATATTTCGACGGCACGCCGCCAACCCATCATCTCTATGGTCTGCGCCAAGCCGTTGATATGATTTTGGAAGAGGGCTTGGACAACGTCTATGCCCGGCATGAAATCTTGGCGCGGGCCTATTGGGCCGCTGTGGATCAGTGGGGGGCACCGTTGCATTTCAACATCGCGGACCCTGCGGCGCGCTCTCATGCGGTCACGACCTTGGGCCTCGCAGCCCCCGCGGCCACGCAGTTGCGGACTTGGCTGACCGAACATCTCGGTATCACGCTGGGGATTTCCTTGGGTTTTGGCGACATTGGCTCGGCCGAATCCGATGGCTATTTCCGCATCGGCCACATGGGCCACATCAACGCCCATATGGTGCTTGGCATCATCGGTGCGATCGAAACCGCCTTTGTCGCGCTCGATATTCCGCACCAAAGCGGCGGGTCGGTGGCGGCGGCCAAGCTCTTGGCCTCGCGGGTATAACCCGCTTAGGCCACAGCCGCGCGTGCGTCCGCCAAAGCCAGCGGCAGGCGCGCGGCCAACACCTCAAGCTCCTCTGGACGGCCCACCGAAATACGGATGCAGCGGTCCAGCGGCGCGATCCCCGGCATCCGCACAAACACGCCACGCGCCGCCAAAGCGGTCAAAATCGCGCGGGCAAAGGTCCCGTCTTGGCCACAATCGACGGCGACAAAATTGGTGGCGGAGGGCAGGGACGTTAAACCGTTGTCTTGCGCGATTTGTATAATTTTAGCGCGACCCAGCGCGACCTTTCCAAGGGTTTCAGACAGGTAATCCCGATCCTCAAACGCCGCCAAAGCCCCGGCCTGCGCTATGCGATTGACGCCAAAATGGTTGCGAATTTTGTCAAAAGCAGTGGCCACAACCGGATGCGCAATGCCATAGCCAATCCGCGCGCCCGCCATGCCATAGGCCTTTGAAAAGGTACGAAACCGAATAACGCGGCGGTCAGTGACATCAATCGCGGGTCGGGTGCTTTCGGGGGCAAATTCGCTATAGGCTTCGTCCAGGATCATCAAACATCCTTCGGGCACCGCCTCTATCATGTCTTGCACAGTTTGCGCCGAATGCACCGATCCCATCGGATTGTTTGGATTGGACAAGTACACGAGCTTGGCCCCCACTTCGCGCGCCTTGGAAATCAACGCCTCCGGGTCTTCGTGATCATTTTTATAGGGCACCGTATGCAACGCGCCGCCAAACCCCGCGACATGGTAATTGAAGGTCGGATAGGAGCCCGCCGAGGTCACAACTGTTTCGCCGGGTCCGACATAAAGCCGCACGAGATTGCCCAAAAGCCCGTCGATGCCTTCGCCCACGGTGACGCTTTCTGGCGTGATGCCGTGACGCGCGGCTATCGCCAGACGCAGATCGCGGTTCTCCGGCTCACCGTATGTCCACACGCCGCTTAGGCTTTGCGCCATGGCCTCCAGCGCTTTCGGGGAGGGGCCAAAGGACAATTCATTCGCGCCCAATCGGGCATCAAACGGCGCGCCGCGCAGCTCCTCCATCCGTTCCGGGGCCACGAAGGGCACGGTGGCGGGCAGGGTTTGGGCGAGCGCTGTTTGGCGTGGGTCTGTCATATCTGTCATGGCGCTTTTCCTGCCTCAACTTGATGCCTTGCGCAAGCGTCGCAACGTCAGACCTGACCTTATGCCATCTCCTTGATAGCGTAGTGGCAACAGGAGGAGCCACCATGCCCGCAACCCCCAAGACTGTCACGCTTGAGATCAAAGATCACATTGCCCATCTGACGCTCAACCGCCCGGATAAATTGAACGCAGTGTCAGAGGCTTTGGTCACCGATCTTTTGTCCGCGGTGACCGAAATCGCGGGTTCGGATGCGCGTGTGGTACTGCTCTCGGGGGCGGGCAAGGCATTTTGTGCCGGGCTTGATACCTCAAATTTCCAACGCTTCATGTCAGAGGATTTGGACGATCTGGTGATGCGGCGCACCCATGGCGATGGCAACGCGTTTCAGGCCTTTTCTCTGGCGCTTTATGACCTACCGATCCCGGTGATTGCCGCCCTCCATGGCCCCTGTTTTGGTGCGGGTCTGCAATTGGCGATCGCCGCCGATATTCGCATTGCCGCCTTTGACGCGCAGCTGTCGGTCATGGAGATGAAATGGGGGTTGGTGCCCGATATGGGTGGGATGGTTCTGTTCCCGCGGGTGCTGCGCTCGGATGTGTTGCGGCTTTTGACCTATACCCATGAGGTCGTCCTGGCGGACCGCGCCTTGGCCTACGGCCTTGTCACCCACATTGCCGAAGACGCCCACGCCCGCGCGCTTGAGATTGCCACGATGATCGCGGGCAAAAGCCCCTCAGCCATTCAGGCCGCCAAGCGGTTGATTGATGTGGCCGAAAGCCCAAATCCGCGCGCGCATATCTTGATGGAAGAAAGCCGCGAACAGCGCGCCTTGATTGGCACCAAGGATCAAATGGAAAGCGTCATGGCGCAGATGCAAAAGCGCGCGGCCAAATACGAATAAGCCTTCATTGCAGCCCAAATACTCAAAACAAAGGCCCGCCAGATGACGGGCCTTTTTTAATGGTGTCAAAGGTTTAACCGATTTCAGCGAGGCGGGCGAGAGCGGCTTTGATCTTGCCCTCTTCCTCTTCGCGCGCGGCCAGATTCTCTTGTGCCTCGGCCACGACCTCTTCGGGGGCGGAGGCGACGAAGTTCGGGTTTTTCAACCGTCCGCGCAGACCGCCAAGCTCTTTGGACAGCTTGCCCAAGACCTTTTCAAGCCGGGCTTTTTCCTCGGCAATGTCGATCACCCCTTCGAGCGGCAGGGCGAATGTGCCGCCGCCAACCGTGATGGTGATCGCGCCCTTCGGCATCGGGCCGGGGGTCAGGCTGTCAAGACGCGCGAGTTTCATGATCAACGCCTCGTTGTTGGCCCAAGCGGTTTTGCCCGCCTCGTCCAACTCGACCTGAATCATCGGGATTTTAAGCCCCGCAGGCACATGCACTTCGGCGCGCGAGGAGCGGATCGTTTCGATCAGATCAATCACCCAGTTCAACTCGCGGTCGGCCTCGGCATCGACCAGATCAAGCGACAGTTCCGGCCAATCGGAGATCGCCAACAATCTGCGCCCCGGTTTGACTGTGCCCCACAGCTCTTCGGTGATGAACGGCATGATCGGGTGCAGCATGGTCAGGGCCTGATCCAAGACCCAACCCATGGTTTGGCGGGTTTCGGCCAAGGTGGCGGCGTCGCCATCGTAGAACAGCGGTTTCGCCAATTCGACATACCAGTCACAGAATTTGC
The DNA here is from genome assembly GCF_000299875.1 of Celeribacter baekdonensis B30. Classification (GTDB taxonomy): domain Bacteria; phylum Pseudomonadota; class Alphaproteobacteria; order Rhodobacterales; family Rhodobacteraceae; genus Celeribacter; species Celeribacter baekdonensis_A. Next base: position 378,815 of record NZ_AMRK01000002.1, on the reverse strand, counting down.
CCCAGACAAAGGCATAGAGCGCGTTGGCCCCATCGTTGAACCGGTATTCCGCAAAGGCAGTATCGACCTCTTTGAGGACTTTCGCGGTCTCGCCGATGATCCATTTGTTCACGGTCGCAGAGGGTGTCGGGATCACGGCAGGGTCGTAGTTTTCGAACACCTCGTTCATCTCTGCAAAGCGCGCGGCGTTCCAGATCTTGGTGCCGAAGTTGCGGTAGCCTTTGATCCGATCCACCGAGAGTTTCAACACGCCGCCGATGGAGGCCATTGAGGCATTGGTGAACCGCAGCGCATCGGCACCGTATTCATCAATGATCTCAAGCGGGTCGATGACGTTGCCAGTGGTTTTTGACATCTTCTTGCCCTTCTCGTCACGGACGAGTTGGTGCAGGTAGATGGTGTGGAACGGCACTTCGTCGACCACGGCGAGTTGCATCATCATCATCCGGGCGACCCAGAAGAACAGGATGTCTTGGCCAGTGACCAAAACATCGGTCGGGAAATATTTCGACGTGCTCTCATCCCACTCGGGCCAGCCCAGCGTCCCAATTGGCCAAAGGCCCGATGAGAACCAAGTGTCGAGCACATCGGGGTCGCGCCAGACCGGGTAGACCAGTTTGGTCGGATCTTGACTGACATTATAGGCGGCGAGGCTTTCGGCGAAGGCTTCGATCGCGGCTTGGCGGCTGTCGACTTCGACGATCCGCGCATGGTTGATGGGGGTCGGCACATCGGCCAATTCGCCCTCAAACGCGGCGATCACGCCGTCAAATTCGGCGGCGCAGTGATGCACATCACCAAGATGCAACATGCCGCCTTCGGTCAACAGGCGGAACAATTCCACCTCGTCCAAGGCACCATCGCCCTCATCGTCTTTGAAATTCGGCGCGGAGAGGTCCAAACCGTACCACACCGGGATCTGATGCCCCCACCAGAGCTGACGCGAAATGCACCAGGGTTCGATGTTTTCAAGCCAGTGGAAATACACTTTCTCACCGGACTCGGGCATGATTTTGGTGCGCCCATCGCGCACCGCATCCAAGGCTGGGCCAACGATTTTTTCGGCGTCGACATACCATTGATCGGTCAGCATCGGCTCGATGACGACTTTGGAGCGGTCGCCAAAGGGCTGCATGATCGGTTTGTCTTCGACGTAGGGCACAGTCTCAGTGATCTCGGACTCCACACCTTCGTCGTCTTTGACTTTGCGCGTGACACGGGTCATCACGGCGAGGCCTTCGGCGTTGATCTCGGCGACCACGGCTTTGCGCGCCTCGAACCGGTCCAATCCGCGCAGGTGATCGGGCACAAGGTTGACGGCATCCACTTCGGCCTCGGTGAACGTTTTGCCGGCCAAAATCTCCGCCGCCAAAAGCGCGCTGTCCGTGTAAGACAGGCCATCGTCGCGCATTGCGCCACGGGTGTCCATCAACCGGTACATCGGCAAGCCGCCGCGTTTGGCGACTTGGTAGTCGTTGAAATCATGCGCGCCGGTGATTTTCACAGCGCCCGAGCCGAAGTTCATATCCGGGTAGTCGTCGGTGATGATCGGAATCAGGCGGCGGTGTTCTTTCGGTCCGACCGGAATTTCGCAAAGCTTGCCCACAATCGGCGCATAGCGCGCGTCATCCGGGTGAACGGCAACCGCGCCATCGCCCAGCATGGTTTCGGGCCGGGTGGTGGCGATGGAAATGTAATCGCGTTCCTCGGTGAAAGTGACGGTGCCGTCCTCGTCTTTTTCGACATAGGTGTAGGTCTCGCCGCCTGCCAGCGGGTATTTGAAATGCCACATATGGCCCGGCGTTTCAACGTTCTCGACTTCGAGGTCGGAAATCGCGGTTTCAAAATGTGGGTCCCAGTTGACCAGGCGTTTGCCACGATAAATCAGGCCTTTGTCGTACATGTCGACAAAGACTTTGATCACGGCGTCATGGAAATTGCCCTCTTCGCCTGCGGGGGCGCCGGGCGCGCCGGACATGGTAAAGGCGTTGCGCGACCAGTCACAGGTCGAGCCCAGACGTTTGAGTTGGTTGATGATGGTCGCGCCATATTGGCCCTTCCACTCCCAGACCTTTTCCAAAAACTCGGGGCGGGTGAAATCCGTGCGTTTTTTACCGGATTTCGCCAGTTCTTTTTCCACCATCAACTGGGTCGCAATGCCCGCGTGGTCTTGGCCGGGTTGCCAGAGCGTGTCAAAGCCCCGCATCCGGTGCCAACGGATCAAGATGTCTTGGATGGTGTTGTTAAAGGCATGGCCCACATGCAACGCGCCCGTCACGTTGGGCGGCGGGATCATAATGGTGAAGGTCTCGTCGCGGGACTTATTGGCCCCGGCTTTGAATGCTCCGGCCTTGTCCCAGGCCTCGTAAATCCGCGCTTCTGCGTCACGCGCGTCAAATGTCTTTTCCATTGCCATGTTTTCTTCGCCCAGTTCCTTTTCGCGCAGTCCCCGACTTCGCTTTGCCGTTGTTTACCGCGCGGGGGGCGCGAGGAAAAGGGAGAAACCCCGTTCATTTTCACTCGAAAGCGGGCGTATTGACCTGCTGTTAAGGCTTCTTGTGCATTCAGTAGGGCGGAACCCGAAAGGAGAAGAACCATGGGGCGAGCCCCGAAGCGTCTTCAAATCATTGCAGATCGGTTAACGCGGACGTCGTGGCACAACGGTGTCGCGATGTCTCTCTATGATCGGAGCACCGGGCGGGAGTACCATGTGGGCTCAGGCGCGCTGGACAGTCGCACGCCCTATTTCGCGACCGGGACGACCAAACTTTACACCACGTCCATTCTCCTCCAGTTGATCGAAGAGGGCAAAATCGGGTTGGACGATCCGTTTTTGACCTATCTGGGCCACGATAAGCAATATGAGGAATTGTTGGTCAGAGAAGGGGTGGATTATACGGATCGGGTGACCATCCGTCATTTGATGTCGCACACCTCGGGGTTCGGCGATTTCTTCCTCTATAAATATCAGGCGCGTACGCTCAAACATGCCATTGGTGCCGGGGTGGACACGGCATGGAGTTTCGATGAGGTGGTGCAGCGGAGCCGGTCGCACGGCGCTGTTGCCGTGCCCGGACAAAGCCGCAAGGCGCTGTATACCGACACGAATTTTCACATGCTTGGGCGGGTTATTGAGGCCATTGAGGGCGAAAATTTTGGCGAGGTGCTGCGGCGTCGGGTGATTGACCGTTTGGGCCTGACCTCCACCTATCTGTATTGCGATCCGTCTGATACGCGTCCGATCAATTTTATGTCGAAGGACCGCGAAGTGCGGGTGCCGCGCACCATGGCCTCGTTTCAGGCGGATGGTGGTATTGTCACCACCTCGCGTGAGGCGTTGATTTTTATCCGTGGTTTTTTCGAAGGCTATTTATTCGACAAACGTATTTTACCGCGACTCTATCATTGGCGACCGATGTATTTTCCCACGGAGTACGGGGTCGGCCTGATGCAAATCAAAGTGCCGTGGTGGATGTCACTGCCGCATCGGTTGAATGCACCGCCATCGCGGTTTTTCAAATCGGCACCGCGCAGTTTGGGCCATATGGGGTTGGGCGGCACCATCTGCCTTTATGCGCCGGAGGCAGGGGTCTATATTGCGGGCACGGTCAATCAACTTTTGGACCCCGCGCGATCTGTAATTGCATCAATCAAGATGATCGAAGATGTCGCTTACGGCGGGCGCGAAGATGGTGCGCATCGGCGTGGTGCGGCTCTTGTGGGGTCCCCTCCAGCCCGATAATGCGATGCGCCCGAACTCAGATGGATCGGTCGAATTTGGTCGAGAGATGGATCAGGCTCTCAATGTCTTGCACTCCGGTGATCGCGTTGATCTGATCCAGAGTTGCGTCAATGTCTTCGGTGCTGTCGCAGGCGATTTGGGCAATCAAATCAATACGCCCGGTGGAGGTTGCGACCATTTCCACCTCTGGAATGGCCTTGAGTTTGATCACGATGCCTGCAGATGTGCGCGGCGCGACCTGAATCAACACAGTGGCTTTGATCCGCCGTGAGAGCGCGACATCCCCCAGTTTGATCGTGTAGCCCGCGATCGTGCCGTTGGTTTCCATACGTTCCAGCCGGGCTTGCACGGTGGACCGGGCGACTTTGAACCGCCGGGCCAGCCGCGACACCGAGGTTGAGGAATCGGCGGCCAGCGCCATCAATATCTTTTGATCCAGATCGTCCAAGCCGACCTCCTTTGCGATGGCGCGCGCCCTTTGCGCCGTGCTGGCATTTCACGCAATGCGTAGTGTCAATTTAACCGATCATATCGTTAAATTGACCGGAGTTATGCACGTTTTTATTCTTTCTATCGAACAAATCAACATGCATATAACGGCCACTGAGTTTCAGGAACAAGGGCAGAAACGGGAGGCCAAGCGTCCCCAAATCCTGTACCTGGCCTGGTTTGGAAACCGCGTAAGTGCGATCCCAACCGGACATCCCGGGCAAGAGAGTGGCTGCGCTCTATTGGTAAAGGACAGACCAATGGGGCTCTCAAAAACCATCTGGGCCACGCCCACCGAATATCTGCGTCATCACAGCCCGGACCATCCGGTGTTGTTTTTCTCCCCCGCCATCCTGCAGGCGACCGCGCGCCGGTTTATCAAAGGATTTCCAGGGCTTGTGACCTATGCGGTCAAATCCAACCCGGATGAAACCGTGTTGGCCAATTTGGTCGCCGCAGGCGTCAAAGGCTTTGATGTGGCCTCGCCCGTCGAAATGGACACCATCGCGCGTATCGCGCCTGGGGCGCATTTGCATTACAACAACCCGGTGCGATCGCGCTCTGAAATCCGCCATGCGGTGGCGATGGGCGTGGCCTCCTATTCCGTCGACAGCCATTCCGAACTGGTCAAACTCGGCGAGCTTGTGCCCGCCAACGGCGTTGAAATTTCGGTGCGCTTCACCTTGCCGGTCGAAGGGGCGGCCTATAATTTTGGCGCGAAATTCGGTGCTAGTGTTGAGAAGGCGGTCGATTTGCTCACCTTGACGGAACAGCTTGGCTTTACCCCCTCGCTGACCTTCCACCCGGGCACACAATGCACCGACCCGCGCGCCTGGGACAGCTACATCCGCGCGGCGGCTGATATTGCCAAGGCCGCAGGGGTGAAAATTGCCCGTTTGAACGTTGGCGGCGGTTTCCCGTCGCATCGCTTGAACGAGGTGATGCCACAGTTGGAAGCCACTTTTGATCTCATCGCGCGCGTGACCAAAGAGGCCTTTGGCCCCGACGCCCCCAAACTTGTGTGCGAACCGGGTCGGGGGCTTGTGGCCGAAAGCTACAGTTTGGCGACACGGGTGAAAGCGATCCGCGATGACGCGCATGTGTTTCTCAACGATGGCGTGTATGGCGCACTGTCCGAGTTGCACTTGGTCGGCGTGATCGACCGCATCGGCGTGTTTGGCCCCTTTGCCACTCCGCGGACAGGTACATCGGTCATGCGCACGGTGTTTGGTCCGACCTGCGACAGCCTCGACAAACTGCCGTCTGACTTGGCCTTTCCGGCAGATATGGAAGAAGAGGACCATGTGATGTTTTACGGCATGGGGGCCTATTCGGTGGCGACAGCGACCAAATTCAATGGCTTTGGTCAGATCACTTTGGAAACCGTCCAAACCCACCGCTGAACCGGCGGCCCACGTCTCAAACGGTTCTTTACACACCCCGCCCCGCCGCTATCTATAAGGGGCGGGGTAATTTTGTGAGGACCAAGTGTCAGAGCGCAAAGGGATTTTTGGCAACTTAGGCCTATTGTTCAAGTTCCGCCAAAAGGTGCGGACTTCGGGTGGCGTGCATGGCCGTGGTCCGATCACCCATGTGATCATCATGGACGGAACGCTGTCGTCCCTGGAGCCGGGATTTGAGACCAACGCCGGGCTGACCTATCGGTTGTGTTCGGAGGCGGCGCAGGGCGCGAATATGTTGGTGCGCTATGAGGCGGGTATTCAATGGCGCAATTGGCGCGACACGATGGGCGTGATCGAAGGGCGCGGCATCAATCAACAGATCCGGCGCGTGTATGGCGCTTTGGCGTCGCGCTATCGCCCCGGAGATCGGATTTTTCTGTTTGGCTATTCGCGTGGCGCCTATGCGGTGCGCTCGCTGTCCGGGTTGATTGATATGCTCGGATTGCTGCGTGCCGATCAGGCCACAGAGCGCAACATCCGCACCGCCTATCGCCATTATCAAACCGCGCCGCACACGCGCGCGGCGCAGGAGTTTACCAAGGCGCATTGCCACGAGCCTATCGAGATTGCCTTTCTCGGGGTCTGGGATACGGTAGCGGCGGTGGGCCTGCATATGCCGCTTGTTTGGCGCTATTCCTCAGTGTTTCACGAATTCCACACCCAAATGCCGGCAGGCTGCGTCAAACATGTCTATCACGCGCTGGCCTATCACGAACGCCGCCGCGCCTATGCGCCTGTGTTGTTTGAAACCAACCCGGAGGCCAAGGGGCAAGTACTGCGGCAAATGTGGTTTCGTGGCACGCATGGTGACATCGGCGGGCAGCTTTCCGGTAACAACCCGGAGCGCAGACTGTCGAACAGCACCTTGGTTTGGATGTTGGACAAGGCCGAGGCGGCGGGGCTGGAGTTGCCGAAAGACTGGCGGATGCGCTATCTGGCGGACCCGCATGGGCCGTCCGTGGGCATGAACCGGGGCTGGGGCAAATTCTTTTGGCTCAGGCAAAAACGCATGGTGAAACAGGACCCGTCAGAGGTCCTGCACCCGTCGATTCGCGCTTAACCGTTCACGCCCAAATTGGCGCAAACGGCCTTGGTCAGGGTCGGGCGGTTGAGCGTATAGAAATGCAAATCCTCGACACCGCCTTGGGTCAGCGTTTCGCACAGCTTGGTGCACAGCTCGATTGAGACCGCCTGTTGATCTTCTGCCGTTTCAAACGCCTTGGCGTATTGCGCGGGCAGGGGGGTGCCACAGGCGGCGGCGAATTTTTGCACACCTTTCCAGCTTGTGATCGGGAGGATGCCGGGGATGATTGTGCCGGTGATGCCCTCCTTGGCGCAGCGGTCGCGAAAGCGGAAAAACGTATCGGCGTCGAAAAAGAACTGGGTGATGGCCGAATCTGCCCCGGCTTTGAACTTTTCCTTGAGCCAGATGATGTCGGCGCTGTCATCGGCGGCATCGGGATGCGGATCGGGGTAGGCACCGACGCGAATTTTGAAATTGCCGGTCGCGGCCAAGGCTTCGATCAACTCGACGGAGTTGGCAAAGCCGCCCGGAGCGGGGGTGAACTGGCCCGCACCTTTCGGCGGATCGCCTCGCAGCGCGACAATTTCATTGACCCCTACGGATTTGTAACTCTTTGCAATTTCAAGCGTTTCTTCGCGGGTTGCGTTCACACAGGTCAAATGCGCGGCGACGTTCCAGCCGTATTTGCGGTTCAGCAATGCCACGGCGTCATGGGTCAATTCGCGCGTGGTGCCGCCCGCGCCATAGGTCACGGAGACAAAGCCCGGCTGCATGTGTTCAAGCGCCTGCACCGTTTCAAACAGGCTGAAACAGGCTTCGATGTTCTTCGGCGGGAAGAATTCAAAAGAGATGTTGGGCGCTTGGGTCATCGTTGTGTCCTTATCAATCGGCGGCCCTTGTCTCACAGCCGTTGATGTGAGACAAATTCATAATTCTCAAGATCAACATGAGTGTCATTCACAATGCATCTCGAATTTCGCCACCTGCGTACCATCAAAGCGATTTATGAAGAAGGCGGTTTGGCGCGGGCCGCCGACCGGCTTCACATCACCCAATCGGCTCTGTCGCATCAGGTCAAAGGGCTTGAGGATCAGGCCGGAGTCGAGTTGTTTGTGCGCCGTTCAAAGCCGCTGAAGCTGTCGGCGGCGGGGATGCGGCTTTTGGCGCTGGCCGAAGAGGTCTTGCCCCGCGTTGAGGCGCTTGAGGCCGAATTTCGCGGCATTGAGGACGGCACATCCGGGCGGCTGCATATCGCGATGGAATGCCACGCCTGTTTCGATTGGCTGTTTCCGGTGCTCAATCAGTTCCGCAAGGCCTGGCCGGAGATTGACGTCGATATCCGGCAACGTCTGGCCTTTGGTGCGCTGCCGGCTTTGGAGCGCGAAGAGGTCGATCTGGTGATTTCCTCCGACCCGGACACGATCGCGGGCGTGACCTTTGTGCCGCTGTTTGATTATGCGCCGATGTGCGTGATGGCGGCAAAACACCCGCTCGCGGCCAAGCCCTATGTCGATGCCGAGGATTTTCGTGATCAAACCCTGATCACCTACCCGATGGATCGGGCACGGTTGGATGTGTTCAAAGAGTTGCTGACGCCTGCGGGGGTTGAACCCGCCACGGTGCGTCAGGTCGAATTGACCGATGTGATCCTGATGCTGGTCGCGGCGGGGCGGGGGATTTCGGTGCTGCCCGATTGGGTGATGCGCGACATACGCAGCCACCCGGATTATGCCGTACGCCCGCTGACCGCCACAGGCGTGACACGGCGGATGTATGCCGGGGTGCGCGTCGATGACGCGACCAAACCCTATATGGCCCATGTCCTGCGCATCGCCAAAACCGAAGCGGTGAAATTGCAACGGGGATGATCAGGCTTTGAGCAGGGTCTCAAATGTGCCGAAAATCATGCGTTTGCCGTCAAAGGGCATGTCACCCAAGGCGGCGATCCGTTCATCTGTTTCCATCGCCGTCATACAGGCCTCAGCCGATGCCATGTCAGGCCATTCGATAAAGGATGTCACGACTGTCTCATCCGGGCCAAGTTGAACCGCCATGGGTAGGGACGTGACCTCGCCCGGCGGTACAAATGCGCCCCATCCCTCAAACACCTGCAATGCGCCGAATTCTTTGAAAAAAGGTGCCATGCCGGTGGAAACGCGCAGATAGGCCTCTTTCTGTGCTGTTGGTACGGGAATGATCGCGATCTGAAAGTAGGACATTCAAAACCTCATTTATGGGGAATGGGAGAAAATGCGGGTATGTTACCATGTAAAAGCTGAAAGGAGACCAATTCTTTGCCCACAAACCCTTGGCAGCGCGGGTTTCGCGGCGTATACGCCCGGTTTGAACATCTCTCGACATCTCTGACCCGGAGCCCGGACCATGCAAGGCAGTGCCAATCTCAACGTTATGATCAAAGCCGCACGTAGCGCGGGGCGCTCTCTTGTGAAAGACTTCCGCGAAGTCGAGAACCTTCAGGTCTCGTCCAAGGGCGCGGGCGATTTTGTGTCCAAAGCCGATATCACCACCGAGCAGATCATCCGCGAAATGTTGATGGAGGCACGACCGACCTATGGGTGGGTGGGCGAAGAAAGCAAACCCGTTGAGGGCAAGGATCCGACCCGTCGCTGGATCGTCGATCCGCTTGATGGCACGACAAATTTTCTGCACGGCCTGCCGCATTGGGCGGTGTCGATTGCGCTTGAGCATAAGGGTGAGATTGTATCCGCCGTGGTGTTTGACCCGGCCAAGGGCGAATTGTTCTGGGCCGAAAAGGGCAATGGTGCCTGGATGAATGACATGCGTCTGCGCGTGTCTGGTCGTTCGAAAATGATCGAGGCGATTTTTGCCACCGGCCTGCCCTTTGGCGGTCGGGCCGATTTGCCCGAAACCCTGCGCGATTTGGCGCGGGTGTTGCCGGCCTGTGCCGGTGTGCGCCGTTGGGGCGCGGCCGCGCTTGATCTCGCCTATGTGGCGGCGGGGCGCTATGACGGGTTCTGGGAGCGCCGTTTGAATTCCTGGGACATGGCGGCGGGGCTTTTGTTGGTGAAAGAGGCCGGTGGTATCGTCGAACCGCTGCACCCCGAAGGCAATGCGCTTGAGGATGGTGAAGTGATTTGCGCCAATGAGGCGTTGTTCAACCGCTTTGCCGACGTGATCCGGGCCGCCTGAGCCAGAGTCGGGTCGCGCGTGTTTACGGCGTTTCTGTACAATTTACATTTAATTAGGCTTTTACCCGTCGTGGCGTGAACAATGCCTTGGGTAAGGTCCGTTTTTCACCGGATAGGCTGTGAATTGCCCGGTATCCGCCCAATTTTCGTCGTTTTTTCATGGGAAATCGAACGGATCATTGGAGGGATAAAACCGTGACACGTCGAATTCTTAAGTCTATCCGGCACTATGTGGCCGACGAAAACGGTGCGGTGACCGTTGATTGGGTTGTTTTGGTATCGGCGATCATCGGGTTGGCGATCCCGATTATTGCACTTATTTATAAGGGTATGGATGTGTCTGCGGCGAATATCGACACGACCTTGTCAGCCATTTCAATTGTGACGAACTGATCAATTGTGACGGGCTGATCCACGGCTATCCCTTACGTTGTGAATTACCGATCCGCGGGATGATGCACGCCATCCATCCACGGCACGTCTGAGAGATCGGACGGGTTCACCCCCACAATTGCCCCGGCGTTGACCCCGTATTGCTGCGGGTTCGAGCGGCGTTGATGATGGGTGTAGATGCCACATATGCTGCAAAAATAATGTTTCGCCGTCATTGTTCCAAATTGGTAGAGGCTGAGACTCTCGCCTCTTACGACCTCGATCCCCCCCAAGGCTGCCGTCACCATAATGGCCCCGCGCCGCCGACAGAGCGAACAATCGCACCGTCGTGCGGTGTTTAACCCGTCCAAAAGCTGAACGTTGAGTTCGACCCCACCGCAATGGCAGGTCACGGTCACGGGGGTACTGAAATCTTGGGTCATTTGCGCCTTCTGACTTTGGGTACGGATGTGGGTTGGAACCGATAGCGGGCCTCAGAGTGGGGCGGTGCGCCGTCTGTGCGATCCCAAAACGCCCGCCCGCCGAGGCGCCGCCAAAGCGGATAGGTGGCAAGAATTCCGGCGATAAACCCGCCGATATGGGCCAGATAGGCCACGCCCCCGTTGCCGCTCGCGCCAACTTCGCCGACAATTTGAAAGGCAAACCAAAGCCCAAGCATCAACCATGCAGGCAGAGGGATGACTTTGAAAAAGATGATGAAAAAGAGAAAGACATCGACACGCGCCTTTGGGAACAAAAGCATATAGCCGCCTAAAACCCCGGCAATCGCGCCAGAGGCCCCGACCATCGGCACACGCGCATCCGGGGCGGCCATATATTGCGCCAGCCCGGCGGCCAGACCACAGAACAGGTAAAATCCAAGATAGCGCAGATGCCCCATCTCATCCTCAAGGTTATCGCCAAAGATCCACAAAAACAGCATGTTACCGGCAATATGCAGGACGCTGCCGTGCATGAACATGGAGGTGAGCATAGTGTAATACCCATCCCCCATGGAAATCCGTGCGGGCACCATCGCCCAGGTGGAATAGAGGCCAAGCAAGGCCCGATCATCGCCATATGAGGGCAGCATGGCCATGAACACCGCCGCGTTGAGCGCGATCAACGCATAGGTGACAAGCGCGGGGCGGCGGGAAGGGTTGTGGTCGCGAATTGGAAACATGCCGCCACTTTGATCGAGAATGAAAGCCTTTGGCAATTCATTTGCGGCAGGGCGGACGTGTTAAAAGCCAGTATCGCAATGTTGCACAGCGTTTTGCCAAAACCTGTGTGGAAGACTTTTCGCACGTGCTTTCGTTGCTCTCAAGCGCCGCTTCCCTCTTTACACTGCCCGCGCCGGCAGTATGGTCTGCCATCACAGCCCCGCGTGCCCGCGTGGTGGAATGGTAGACACATGAGACTTAAAATCTCCCGGCCGAATGGCCGTGCCGGTTCGAGTCCGGCCGCGGGCACCAAGACATTTTCGTGTTTGTGGGAGGGCCTGCCCCAGGGCAGCAGGCCGCAAGAGATGAGACCTGTAGGAATCAAATGTGATGCGCCACCTCTTCCCTCCCTTTTCCAAAACACTCCGCCGGGGCGTCGGTGCGCTTCAGTTCCTCTCGAAAAAGCCGATCCTGGATCAAATCTGTGCTGATATTGTCGCGGGATTGGTGCCGTCAAATGTACAGGGGGATCAAGGGCCAGTTTGGGTCTACATGGGGGTTCACAAGCGGTTTGGGGCAGAATGGATGCGTCGTGGTTTGAAAATAGCAGTTCAAACCGAGCAGTTTTACGACGAGTCCGGCCATCCGCTTTGGGCGTCCCGCAACCGCAGGTTTTGCAAGGCGGTGCTTTCGGCGTTGAAACGGTGCGATGTTTTGTTGGATCTCTCCGCCTCCAATGAAAGATTTTATCAAGAATATGCCCCTGATTTGGCGAATAAGATCATCTATGGGCCGCATATTTTTCCAACTGTCCCCCCTGAATTTTGTCCGGCCTCCGACCCGCGTTTGATTTTTTTCGGCGCGCTCAATGCGCGGCGCAAAGCCGCATTGGATGGATACGCAGAGCGGGCCTGTGGTCTTGACGGTCAATATTTTAATGAGGATCTGCTCACGGCGTTGCGACCCTATGCCGGAGTCTTAAACCTGCATTTTGATGCAGGCACTTATACCGAAGCACCGCGCCTATTGTCCGCCATGCGCGCGGGAAAAGTCATGGTGTCTGAGCCGCTTGCATCGGGGTTGGTTGCGGGGCAGCATTACTTTAAATTGGGCGCCGAATTTGATGAGACACAGGCGCGCGAAACCTTTGAGGCCTGTGCAACCTATCTCTGTGAAACCTATGAGTTTCAGACGTTTTTGGATGGGGTTCTGCGGGTTAACGCCGCCCTTTGAGGGCTTGTTCAATTTTGTGCAACGCGCTGAGCCACCACCGCGCTTTGACGTCCTTATAGACAAAGGGTTTGCGCACCTTGGGGTTGTCCGCCTCCAAAAAGGTTTCGGCGACCGGATAGGTGGACATGTCACGCGTTTTCATCGCTTTGATCTGGGCCGGCGTCATGTCTTTAAGGGTTTTCACATCCCTGCCCACCACACGCAGGGCGAGCTTGGCCGCAAGGGATTGGCCGCGATTGCGAAAAAACGGCACTTCGGGGCAGAAAAACACAAAAGGATGGGCCATTGTTGGCATCGGGGCGAAAAGCCTACGGGCCTGTTCGACATTGGCGGCCTCGCTGTTTTGCATCTGCCAATGGGCGGCGTGCAAGCGATCAACATGCATGAGGCTGATGTCGAAATAGGCCATCCTTTTGGCGTGATTTTGGGGTGAGAGATCGTTGCGCAGATCATAGAGGGACTGTTCTGGAACAGGGCGTAACAGGCGTTTGTAACGGGTTTCGCGAACGGATTTGATGAACAAAACGGAAAGAAAAGCGCGCAGCGGATCTGTTTCAAACGCGGATAGGATAGTGTCCCAATCGGATTGATCCAATGAACGCACGACCTGCGTGTCATCTTGCAAGGTCAAAAGAAGGGTCCGATCTGCGCGATCCAAAGCGCGCTGCATATTGTAGTACAGCCCGCCGTGGCGTCCCGCTGCATCCTGCGATCCGGGTTGAACTACCATGCCTTCGGGCAGGCTTGCGAGATAGGCCAGAGTGTCGGGGTCCGTGGAGGCATCATCAAAAATGGTGAGGCGCGCGCCGGGGCAATGCCGTTGAACTGACATGACACAGTTTTGCAAATAGGCCGCGCGGTTATAGGAAAAAATTGCGATGTCCAGATCATCGAACGTCATGCGTCAGGCCCTGTGTTGCTTGTCTTTGCTCCGGGACACCATGTCAGAAAACGCGACTTTGATACAGTCCATTTCCCGACACAGATGTGCAAAATACCGCGTCCAGATCATGCGTGAATCTGGACGCGGTATGTACAAATCGAACATTTAAGGCGCTGAGTGTTAGCTCCGCGTCCCGGCAAATTTCTCCTGCCAGTCTTCGCGGTCTTCATCGGAGATTTTGGCAAACAAATTGTCGGGGACAACGAATGTATGGCCGGGTGTCAGGGAGGATAGGCAGCCTGCGACATCTTCGGGCCAATCAAGCGCGTCAAGCGCCAGAGCCGTGTGCAATTTTCCCGACGTGTCCGGGATGAAGGGTGACGAGAGGCGCGCGTAAAGCCCGATCAGGTTAAGCCCCATGCGCACCTGCATCGCGGCCAATTCCGGGTCTTCCTTAAAGGTCGACCAAGGGGCTGCGGATTGCAGATATTCGTTGCCCGCCACCCAGATCGCACGCAGCGCATTGGCGCCTTTACGTACATCAATGGCGTCCATATGGGTTTGATAGTCGGTGACTTTTTCGGTCAAATCGGCAATCAAGGCGCGCTCTTGATCGCCGTAGTCTCCGCCCATAGGGACCTCTTCGCCAAATTTGGAGCGACAGAATTTGGTGATGCGCGACACGAAATTGCCCAGCACATCGGCCAAGTCTTTGTTCACACTGGATTGGAAATTTTCCCAGGTGAATTCGGAATCAGAGCTTTCGGGCGCATGGGACAACAGCCACCAGCGCCAGTAATCCGACGGCAGGATCGACAGCGCCTGATCCATGAACACGCCGCGTCCGCGCGAGGTGGAGAATTGCCCGCCATCATAGTTCAGATAGTTGAACGATTTGATGTAATCGACCATCTTCCACGGCTCATCCGACCCCAGCATGGTGACGGGGAAGGACAGGGTATGAAACGGCACATTGTCCTTGCCCATGAATTGCACATATCGCACATCATCAGCGCCTTTGTCGGTGCGCCACCAGCGCTCCCAAGCCGCGTCATCAAGCCCTTGTTTGGCCGCCCATTCGGCGCCACAGGCGATGTATTCGATCGGCGCATCAAACCAGACGTAGAACACTTTGCCATCCATCCCGGTCCAAGGCGCGTCCTCATATTGCACGGGAACGCCCCAGCTCAGATCACGGGTGATGCCCCGGTCTTGCAAGCCGTCGCCATCGTTGAGCCATTTTTTGGCAATCGAGGTGGTGAGCACGGGCCAATCGGTTTTGCTGTCGATCCACTCGCTCAATGCGCCGCGCATGTTCGATTGTTTGAGATAGAGGTGCTTGGTCGCACGGGTCTCAAGATCGGTCGCGCCCGAAATGGTTGAATGCGGGTTGATCAGATCGGTCGGGTCCAACTGTTTGGTGCAATTGTCGCATTGGTCGCCGCGTGCAGAGTCGTAGCCGCAGTTGGGGCAGGTGCCTTCAATGTAGCGATCAGGCAAAAAACGCCCGTCGGTGACGGAATAGACCTGGGTTTCTTCGATCACCTCAATCAATCCGCTTTCGGCCAGTTTGGAGGCCAGATGTTGGGTCAGGATTTTGTTTTGCTCGCTCGACGAACGGCCAAAATGGTCAAAGGACAGACGGAACCCCGCAGCGATCTCGGCCTGAATATCATGCATCTCGGCGCAATACTCGGCCACGGGTTTGCCCGCCTTTTGGGCGGCGATCTCGGCCGGAGTGCCGTGTTCGTCGGTGGCGCAGAGGAACAAAACCTCGTCGCCCCGCGCGCGCCGATAGCGGGCGTAAAGGTCGGCGGGCAATTGCGAGCCGACAAGGTTGCCGAGGTGCTTGATCCCATTGATATAGGGCAAGGCTGAGGTGATGAGCGTGCGTGCCATGTGCGTCGTCCGGTCTGTCCGTTGCAAAGTCTTTAGCCTCTCTAGCGCGGCTGCGGCGAAAGGGCCAGAGGGCAGCGCCTGTTCGCGGGTTTTCGCGCCATTGCGCATGGATATGTCGCAAAACCGACGTGATCAAAGGGATGCAAAGCGCCTTGGCGAAATCTCTCAGGCCAAGGGCGCGATGATTGATTGCCCTCAGGCGCGAGTACGTTAGGTTGCGCGCAAACGGGGTTGGAGGCCTGACTGAGTAAAGGCCGGACAGAGATAAGGGACATGATGCGATGAAACTGCGCAAAATTGGCAAGAGCGATCTGATGGTGTCTGAGATTTGTCTCGGGACAATGACTTGGGGCACACAGAATACGATGGAAGAGGGCCACGCCCAGATTGATCGCGCCAAAGAGGTTGGTGTCAATTTTATCGACACGGCAGAAATGTACCCGGTCAACCCGGTCCGGGTGGAAACGGCGGGCGATACCGAGGTGATCATTGGCGAATATCTTGCGGCGCGCGGTGGGCGCGCGGACTGGATCATCGCGAGCAAAATTGCCGGCACCGGCAGTGTCAATAAAGAGGGCATCACCGCCGAAAATCTTGAGGCGCGCCTTGATGCCTCGCTCAAACGGCTCAAGACCGATTACGTCGATCTCTACCAATTCCATTGGCCCAATCGCGGCTCTTACCATTTCCGCCAAAACTGGGCATTTGACCCCTCGTCGCAGCCACCGAAAGATCAGGTTTTGGACAACATGCGGGCCGTTCTTGCAAAGATGACGGAGCTGCAGAAGGCTGGCAAGGTGCGCGAATTTGGCACCTCGAATGAAAGCGCATGGGGCATGGCGCAATGGTTGCGCTTGGCCGAGGAAATGGGCGCGCCGCGGATGCAGTCGATCCAGAACGAATATTCGCTGATGTGCCGCCACTATGACCTCGATTTGGGCGAATTGGCGGTGCATGAAGAGGTGACGCTTTTGGCCTATTCGCCGTTGGCCGCCGGGCTTTTGACCGATAAATACAAGGGCGGCTCTGTGGTGCCGAAAGGATCGCGTCTTGATCTGAATGGCGATCTGGGCGGCCGGGTCAGCCCGCGCGCCTGGCCTGCGGTGGACGCCTATGTCGAGATCGCGAAAAAACACGGGATCGACCCAACAACCATGGCTGTGGCCTGGACCCTGACCCGTCCGTTTGACACCATGCCGATCATCGGCGCGACCTCTGTGGAACAGTTGGAAAAGTCTTTGGACGCACGCGATGTGACGCTGTCAAAAGAGCTGCTCAAAGACATCGAAGCGGTCTATAAAGCCCATCCCATGCCTTACTAAGTGAGGCGCTTCAGGAGATCACATCATGCGGGCTGCTCTTTGGATTGCGCTTGCCACATTTGCCCTTACGGCTTGCCTATCGGATGCGCCGGAGGCGGGCGGGGGCTATGGGCTTGCGGGGTATGATCCGGGTGCCACATCGCAAAAGGCAGCCTGCGAGGGTCGCGGTGGGGCGTTCAAACCGGGCGGGGCGTCCGGGGCTTTGGCCTGTTTCATGACGCCGAAAGATGCAGGGAAATCCTGTTCCACATCCTCGGAGTGCAGCACCGGCAATTGTCTGGCGCGCTCGCAAAGCTGCAGCCCGATCGAGCCGCTGTTTGGCTGTAACGAGCTGCTGGATGCGGAAGGGCGGCGGGTGACATTATGCGTGGAGTGAGCCAAAGCCGCGAGTTGCGCGATTTGTGCAACTTTCATGTGCGAAACCTCTTGTTTGGTGCTGTTGCTCTGCCCCTGCTTGCGGGATGCGTGACTCCCGGCTCGGCCTTCAAACCCACCGGCACACGCAATCCCGAGGTGGCGATGGCCTCTTTGGCCACGTTGGATACGCTGAAATTCTCTGGCCGCTGGTATGAGGTTGAGGCGTTTGTGCCCGACGGCAAATCCTGCGTCATCGGCGCGGTGACGTTTACCCGGCAAACATCCGGCGATCTGATGGTGACCGAAGGCCCCTGTGCCGATGGCGCGCCGCGTCAGGGGCTGGCCAAACGGATCGGGCCGGGGCGCTTTGCCTTTGAGGGCGACGAGATTTGGGTGTTTTGGGTCGATGCCGAATATCATGTGGCCGTTATTGGGTCGCCTTTGGGGGCGGCGCATGTGTTGTCGCGCGAGATGAGCCTGCCGCCGGATCGGCAGCGCGCGGTGCATGAGATTTTGGCGTGGAACGGCTATGACGTGACCCGGCTGCGACCGGCGCGGCGCAAATAGGCCTCAAAGGAGGGACAAAGATGCGGATTTTGTTTACGGGTGGCTCAGGCAAGGCCGGGCGGCATGTGGTGCCTTATCTGGTGGCGCGCGGTCATCGGGTTTTGAACGCCGATCTGGTGCCCTTGGATGCGCCGGGGGTGGACAATCTGACGGTCGATGTGACCGACAGCGGTCAGGTGTTTAACGCTCTGACATCCTACGCAAATTTCGATGAATTGGAGCCCGGAACAGGGGTGCCAAAATGTGACGCGGTGGTGCATTTCGCCGCCGTGCCGCGCATCCTTTTGAAACCGGACAATGAAACCTACCGCGTCAATGTGATGAGCACTTATAATGTGCTTGAGGCGGCGGTGAAGCTTGGCATTAAAAAGGTGATTTTTGCCTCTTCCGAGACCACATACGGCGTCTGTTTTGCCGATGGGACACGCCGGCCCGAATATCTTCCGGTGGATGAGGATCACCCGGTTGTGCCCGAGGACAGCTATGCCATGTCCAAGGTTGCCAATGAGGTGACCGCGCGGTCGTTTCAGCGCCGCTCTGGCATCGACATTTACGGCATTCGCATCAACAATGTGATCGAACCGGATGAATATGAGCGCAATTTCCCGACCTATTTCGAACGCCCGGCCATGCGGGAGCGTAACATTTTTGCCTATATCGACGCGCGCGATTTGGGGCAGATGGTCGATTTGATGTTGGCGAAAGACGGGTTGGGGTTTGAGATATTCAACGCCGCCAATGATGATCATTCGGTGAACCTGCGCACGCGCGAGATTGCCGAACGGTTTTATCCGAATGTGCGGTTTCTGCGCGAGATGGGCGACGATGAGAGTTTTTATTCCAACGAGAAGGCCAAGCGGCTGTTGGGGTTTGCGCCCAAACACGGTTGGCGGCAGGTCTTGAAACCCTGACCCTTCGCATTTGCTGATGGGGGTCCGCAGGATTTTTGACTAGGCGGTTTGAAAAATCCCGCTTATAGCCCCCTGCATGATGATTGAGCGGACATATATGGAGCATGCGCGCCGGGTTTTGGTGCTGGGTCTGCCATTGGCGGGCAGTCAGCTTGCGCAATTTGCCGTGCATATGACCGATGTGATCATGATGGGTTGGTACGGTTTGGACGAACTGGCCGCACTGGTCTTGGCTTCGGGCTTTTGGTTCGTGTTGTTCATCCTCTTGGCAGGGTTTGCCTTTGCCGTGATGCCCTTGGTCGCCACGGCGGCGGGGCGCGGGGATGTGACCATGGTGCGGCGGGCCACGCGGATGGCGATTTGGCTGTCCATCATTGCCGCCGTGGTGATCTATCCGGTGTTTGGATTTTCCGACGAGGTTTTGATCGCACTCGGGCAACAACCGCATATCGCCGTCATGGCCAAACCCTATCTGGCGGTCGCGGGGTTTGAAATGATCCCGGCCCTGGTGGTCGCGGTGTTCCGGTCGTATTTCTCGGCGCTGGAGCGCACCCGAGTGGTGTTGATCGCGGTGATCTGCGCGGTCGGTCTGAACGCGCTGCTCAATTATATGTTGATCTTTGGCGGATTTGGGATGCCGGAACTCGGCGTGTTGGGCTCGGCCATCGCCTCGCTCATCGTCTCGACATTGATGATGGTGGCGCTGGCGGTGTATGCCAAAATGGCAACGCCCGAAAATGATTTGTTCCGCAACCCGTTTAAACCCGATTGGGCGATGTTCAGCACCGTGTTTCGCATGGGGGTGCCCATCGGACTGACCTCGCTGGCAGAGGTCGGGTTGTTCAATGCGGCCGCCTTGATGATGGGCTGGATCGGTACGGCGACTTTGGCAGCACATGGGATTGTGCTGCAACTCACCGCCATTGCGTTTATGACCCAGATCGGCTTGTCACAGGCCGGGACCATTCGTGCCGGCAACGCCATGGGGCGTGGCGATGAGGCGGATCTGCGCAAAGGGGCGCGGGTGGTTGTGGTGATGTCACTGATGATGGCCGCCGTGTCGTCGTCTTTGTTCTTATTGTTCCCGGATTTTCTCATCGGCTTGTTCATTGCCCCCGATGAACCAGCGCGCGCGGATGTTTTGGCCATTGGCGGCGTTCTGATCGTCTTCGCCGCGATGGTGCAATTCTCGGATGGGGGGCAGGTTGTGGCGCTCTCCTTGCTGCGCGGGGTGCATGACACCGCCGTACCGATGGTATTGGCAACGATCAGCTATTGGGTCATCGGATTGCCCGTGGCCTACCTGTTCGGCTTTGTCATCGGCTGGGGCGCAGAGGGCGTTTGGATGGGCTTTGTCTTTGGCCTGACCTCGGCCTGCCTGTTGATGAGCTACCGCTTTTGGGTGCAAAAATCGCGGATTTCGCGCGAGGCCTAAAGCGCTTAGCCCTCGCCGCGGTCTTGCAACAGCCGATCCGCCTTTTTGCGCACCAAGACCGTGCGCAGGTCATGCATCGCCAGCAAAAGCGCATCTGTGACATTCTCCAACTGATCGTCGGTCGCACGCGTTTGTGCCCAATGCGCGGTCAGGTTGAGGTAATCAATCGCCCGGTGTATGTCGTCAATATCGCGCTTTGCCAAAAGCGCAACCCGCTCGGCCATCCAGTCTTCGATGATGCGCTTGTCCTCGGGAGACAGCTCCCGCCCGCCTTGCGGTTTGATTTCGCCATTCTTGATGTTGACCGCCGCGATGTGATCCATCTCGATCCGGCGTTGACGGTTTTCCGTATCCACGCGAAAGACGAAGGCACCGTTCTCGCGGATACGGAAATAATACTCGGGAAGAGCGACGCTCATGAAAGCCCCGCGCAAAAGTTCTGAATCCGGGTGCAGGCCTCTTTGAGGGCGGCGTCCGAGGTGGCGTAAGAGACGCGGAAATTGGGCGACAGGCCAAAGGCCGCACCAAACACCACGGCCACACCGGTTTCTTCCAATAACGCTGTGGCGAACTCTTCGTCATTGGTGATTTTGGCCCCGCCTGCGGAGGTTTTGTTCAGGCATCCGGCGATGTCGGGATAGACATAGAACGCGCCTTCCGGGGTCGGGCACGTGATGCCGGAGGCGGCGTTGAGCATGTCGACCACCATATTGCGGCGGCGCACGAAGGCTTCGTTGTGGACCGCGATGAACTCATGCGGGCCGTTCAGGGCCTCGACAGCGGCATATTGCGAGATCGAACAAGGGTTCGAGGTCGATTGCGATTGCACCTTGCGCATCGCATTGATCAATTCCACCGGCCCCGCCGCATAGCCGATCCGCCAGCCGGTCATGCAATAGGCTTTGGACACGCCATTGACCGTCAATGTGCGCTCATAGAGGCCGGGTTCGATTTCGGCGGGTGTGCAGAATTCAAACTCGTCAAAGGCCAGATGTTCGTACATATCATCCGACATCACCCAGACATGCGGGTGGCGCATCAACACGTCCGTCAGTTCTTTGAGCTCGGCTTTGGAATAGCCAGCACCGGTGGGATTGGACGGTGAGTTGAAGATCAGCCATTTGGTTTTGGGCGTGATCGCGGCCTCAAGCTGGGCTGCGGTGATTTTGAAATCATGATCGAGCTTGCCTTCGATCGCCACGGGCACGCCGCCCGCCAAAAGCACCATGTCCGGGTAGGACACCCAATAGGGCGCCGGGATGATCACCTCGTCACCGGGGTTCAAGGTTGCCACCAGCGCGTTGTACAACACCTGTTTGCCGCCGCCCGACACAGAGACCTGCGCGGGGGTATAGTCCAACCCGTTGTCCCGTTTGAACTTGGCGCAGATTGCCTCTTTGAGTTCCGGGATGCCATCCACGGCGGTGTATTTGGTTTTGCCCTCTTCGATGGCGCGAATGCCCGCCGCTTTGATGTGCTCGGGCGTGTCAAAATCCGGCTCACCCGCACCAAGGCCGATCACGTCCTTGCCCGCGGCTTTCAATTCACGCGCCTTGTTGGTCACGGCGATGGTGGGAGACGGTTTGACACGCGACAGAGTCTCGGAGAGGAAAGGCATGGGAAAGTGTCCATTGTGCTAAGGGTTTGGCCTAGTGATAGCGCCAAAAAGGGCCGCGCGCCAAGCGTCGCTTGACGATAATCTTGGTATGGGTGCGATAATCTTGATATGGGTGCACAAAACGTCACAGAGTTGGAGATCGCCATGCCTCAGTTCAGCCCCAAAAACGCAGTCAAGCCGGTGGGTGAGAGCATTGAAATCCGTCGGAAGCGGCTCAAAATCCGGGCGTGGCGGCGCGGGATCAAAGAGATGGATCTTTTGATCGGCGGCTATGCGGATGCGCATTTGGCAGACATGGACGCGGCGGCTTTGGACGAGTTTGAGACGCTGATGGATGAGCATGATCAGGATTTGCTATCCTATGCGACCGGGCTTAAACCCGTGCCGGATCATCTCAAATCCATGTTGGAGCGGGTGATTGCGGATGCGGATCATCCCTCTTGGGGGCTGATGGGGTAAAAGGTTACCAAACCCTTACCGAAACCCACGCCCTGTCTACGCTATTTTTCAGCCAATTTGTCGAGATTGGAAAAATTTGTGCTGTTTAACTGAATTTTGGGAAATTCCGGTCAATCTGTCCTTCAAATAGCCTTTGGCGGAGTCACAGATGAGCATGCATTCAGCATTCGTAAAACCAATCGAAACCCCCTTTATGTCTCAGTACCTTGAGGCATTGTCACTGGTGGAGCGGCTGCATCGCCTGCTTCTGGATGTGATCAAGGATGAATTCGAACGGGTCGGCATTTTGGAAATCAACGCGGTTCAGGCGCTTTTGCTGTTCAACGTCGGTGAAAACGAGGTGACCGCCGGGGAATTGAAAACCCGCGGGTATTATCAGGGCTCAAACGTCTCCTATAACCTCAAAAAGCTGGTGGATATGGGCTATATGCACCATCAGCGCTGTGAAATTGACCGCCGCTCGGTGCGGGTGAAACTGACCGCCAAGGGCGATCATGTCCGCGTCACCGTGGCGGAGTTGTTTTCACGTCACGCCGAGGGGTTGCAGGGCAAAGGGGTGATTTCCTCTGCGGGAATCGAAGACATCAACACCTCTTTGCGCCGCGTTGAACGGTATTGGGCCGATCAGATTCGCTATATCTACTGAACGGGAGTCGTCAGACAGGTCAATTTTGACCGTTTTGATCGGGCAGAATGTCCAACCAGACGATTGTAAGTGTTTGTAATTCTTTCAAAAGTTTGCGCGTCATCGCGCGGTCATAGTCGTGATACGACCCGGCGCGTTCGACAAAAGCACCATAACCTTTGATCACCGCCCCTCTGAAATAACGTTCCAAACCATCAAGCTCGCGGGTGACCGCCGCCGCGTCGGCGGTGTCCGATCCGGTCGAGACAATCAATCCGTTGATCGTCACGTCACTGAGGTTCGGTTCAAACCGCACCCGCTCTGGACGAGGCCCCATGTTGGAGCGGCCATCGGCGGAAATATCCAACGTATAGCGCCAACAGCCGGGACGTTCGCTCAACCGTGCTCCACCAAACCGAATGCCTTCGCCCATGGCCGTGCCCGGCCCATGTGGCACCCGCGTTAAGCTGCGCAATTTGCGTTGCACGTCTTGCAGGTCGTCTTGGCTGCGGATGGCCACCCAAGGCACCAAATCGCGCGGCGAGGCGTCACCCGCCCACTCGTAGATGGTGATCCAAACCGGCGCGCCCTCGACAGCCAAAAACGCCCGCGTCACCTCGGGGGAGGCCAAGGCGCGGGCGAGACCTTCGATCTGCAATTGCCACTCACGAGCATCGACCGAGCCAGACACATCCAGCCCCAGCGCCAAAGCCTGTCGGCAGGTCTCGGCCTGCGCCGATCCTGCCGTCAAAAACGCGGCGAAAATCGCGCTGAGGAGGGCGGTTTTTACCAATGCCCAACACTTTCCATCGACGCCCAAGGCTCTTTCGGAGCAAGGGCTTCGCCTTTTTGCAAAAGCTCGATCGAAATATTGTCCGGTGAGCGCACAAAGGCCATGTGCCCGTCGCGCGGCGGTCGGTTGATCACCACGCCATTGTCCATAAGTGTCTGACAAAGCGCATAAATATCTTCGACTTCATAGGCCAGATGGCCAAAATGGCGGCTGTCTGAGGGCAGGCCCTCGTCGCCGTCCCAATTGTAGGTCAGTTCCACCGGACACTCTTCCTGTCCCTCGGGGGCCATGAAAATCAACGAAAACCGCCCCGCTTCGCTGTCCATGCGGCGAATCTGTCGCAGTCCCAATAACGTGAAAAACGCCATGGTTTTTTCCAAATCCTTCACTCGAACCATCGTGTGCAAATAGCGCATTTTGCCTCTCCTTAGTTTGTTTGGTGCAACTCTAGCCCTTTGTGGGCGCTTTTCCATCCCCTTGCCACAGGTTCCGCCTTGGCTTGCCCCTCTGCGTCAGTAATACTGAGGCCAAACTCGCGCCTACTACATCTTGGGGATAATGCCGTGCACCAATACCATGACCAGTTGAAAACCATCCTTGCCCATGGCGTTGACACCACCGATCGCACTGGCACAGGAACGCGATCCTATTTCGGGCTTCAGGCGCGCTATCCGCTGAGCGACGGGTTTCCCTTGGTCACCACCAAGAAACTCTACCTGCGCGCCATCATTCATGAGCTTTTGTGGTTTCTCTCCGGCGACACCAACATCAAATATCTGCGCGACAATAAGGTGACGATTTGGGACGAATGGGCCGATGAAAACGGCGATTTGGGTCCGGTCTACGGTGCGCAATGGCGCAAATGGCCGGGCGGGGAGCGTGGCACATTCGATCAGATCGCCAATCTTGTCGAGGCAATCAAGAAAACTCCTGATTCGCGCCGCCTCATTGTCTCCGCGTGGAATCCCTCTGAGGTCGACAATATGGCGCTGCCGCCCTGTCACACCCTTTGGCAGGTCAAAATCCTGGGTGGAAAACTGCACCTTCAACTCTACCAACGCTCCGCCGATATGTTCCTCGGCGTGCCGTTCAACATTGCGTCTTATGCGCTTTTGCTGCAAATGCTGGCGCAGGTGACGGGCTATGAGCCGGGCGATTTCATCCATTCGATCGGTGACGCACATATCTATTCCAACCATATGGAGCAGGTCGCATTGCAACTCACGCGGAAGCCGAAACCACTGCCGACCATTCGGATCAACCCGGCGGTCAAAAGCCTGTTCGACTTCACTTTTGACGATTTCGAGGTGCTGGATTACGATCCCGATCCCGCCATCAAAGCTCCGGTTGCGGTCTAAGGAGCCTCATTATGATCACGCTCATCGCCGCCCGCGACCGCACAGGTGCCATTGGCAAAGACAACACCATCCCATGGGAAGCGCCGGAAGATTTGCGGTTTTTCATGCGGGAAACCATGGGGGGCGCGGTCATCATGGGGCGCAACACCTGGGAAAGTCTTCCATTTAAGCCATTGAAAAATCGTTTGAATATCGTGGTGTCCTCAAAAGGCGTCGATTATGAGCATGTCTTTGCCAGCGTTGAGGAGGCGATCCAATTTGCCCGCTCCGAGGGCCGCGCGCGCATCTACGGCATGGGCGGATCTGGCATCTACTCTGCCATGCTGCCGCTGGCCGACCGTTTGGTGATCACCGAGGTCGACACCGAGGTCGAGGGCGCGGACACATGGTTTCCGACGTTCGACCCAAACGCGTGGCGCGTAGTGTCGCGGATGGTGCTGCGCGCGGAGGGGCCGAAGTGTGAGGTTGTGGAATGGATGCGGTGATTTGGGTCAATGGTTGAAAAATGACACCAATGTTGTACATTTAGAAACAATCGCGCCCCAAACCATCAAATACTTGCCGCAGTCGCGCAAGCTGAGTTATCCTTTAAGCATAGAGATTTACGCCCCAATTGGGCTCGTGTTTCGGAGTGTGTAAAATGATGAAAGCCGCGTTGACTGCCGCTGTGATGACCCTTGGGGCGAGCCCGATGTTTGCTGCGGACACCCAGCCCTATGATCCTGTCGTCAAACATTTCGCCTATGAGAAAAACGTCGAAAACTTCTGTCCCGCAGGGACGCAGCCGATCCGCTATAATGGCGTGGTGTGTTGCGGTGTGCCGAATGCGACGGGCTATGGCGACGCTCCCGTGAGCCAGCGGCGCTATGTGCCCGCGATGGCGACAAACAACACAGATCCGAAATCTCCGAATTACGTGCCGGAGCGGATTTCGATGGGGTCTGGAAGCTAAGCCCCTGCGAAGTTAAGGAAATTCAAAACCCCGCCCCGTGTCTGGGGCGGGGTTTTGTCACTCGGCGGCGTCTTCAACCCGTTCCGAGAGGATAAAATCGGCCACGGCCACGCCTAATATCTCATGCGAGGCTGCTTCAAGGTGGACGCCGTCGACCTCAGAAACCGACACCACAGAATTGGCATCGAACACCGCCACATCGCGGGCCTCTGCCATGGCGCGGACCGCGTCATAGGTGGCCATGGATTTGGCCTCCGCGCCAGTATAGTGCTCGGCTAAAACGCCCAAAGCGCGTGGGGCAGGGGGCAAGATCAGAAAGGGTTCAAACCCGCCATGGCGCGCCTGCATCTCGTCCGAGAGCGCGACATCAAGGTGAAACGCGGCGGCCTCGGCGATGTCTTCAGGTGTGGCATCAAACTGTGCCTTGAGATCGTTGGTGCCCAACATGATGGTCAGCGCATCAATCGGCCCATGACTTTCAAGCGCAATGAAAAGGCCTAAACGCCCATCCATATGCGGCCCCATTTCGGGATCGGGAAAGGCAAAGGTCCGCCCCGGCAAGCCCTCTTCGATCAAATCCCATCCCAGTCGTTCTGCCATCACCACAGGCCAGCGGCGCATATGACGTGGCAGATCGGAAGGACGCGTGAGCATCGGCTGAGTGCCGTGGGTGTTGCTGTCGCCAAAGGTGAGGATCGTGGGCACGGGTGGCCTCCAAAATGTGCATAGAAAACGGCCCCGGAGTGGCCCCGGGACCGTCAAAGATCAACCGAAAAATCGTTCAGATCGCTTCGAGTTCGGACGCAGAGGCGCGACCATCACGGCCATCGCGCAGCTCATAGCGGATTTTCATATTGTCGGCGAGGCCAGTCATGCCCGCGCGCTCGACGGCAGAAATATGAACAAAAACGTCCTTGCCGCCATCATCGGGGGCAATAAAGCCGAAGCCTTTGGTGGTGTTGAACCATTTTACAGTGCCGGTGGGCATTGTCATCACTCCTATCATGTCATCCGCCACAACGTGCGACGGGCCGGTGCAGCCTGGTCTTCCAAGTCTTCCAGCTGCCCCGTAAGAAGGAGCGGTCGTTCTAGAAAGTCAGCAGTCACGAGATAAGTTTGCCTCAAGTTGAAAATAAGGCAAGCAACAAGTTTATAACACCGCGCAGATGCGGTTTTTTGAGCGGCTGGGGCTGTGGATTGGGCGTTTGGTGAATCGAAAAGAGGTCAAAATGACAGTCATTTACGGGATTAAGACATGTGACACCTGCCGCAAGGCTCTCAAAGCGCTCTCGGCAGAATTGCGCGACATTCGCGCCGAACCGCTGTCCGCACAGGACTTGGAGCGGTTCCATGCGGCGTTTGGCGATGCGATTTTGAACACGCGATCGACCACATGGCGGGGCTTGTCAGAGGACGAGCGGGCACGCGCGCCTTTGGCTCTGCTGGCCGATCACCCGACGCTGATGAAGCGCCCGGTGATCGAAAAGGACGGTGTTTTGTATCTGGGCTGGGGCAAGGATGTTCAGGCCGCTGTTTTGGCTTGAACCCGGTTCCAGATCAGCCGATCCAGCGAGGCCCAGCCGCCGCCCAAGCCGATGAGTACGGCAAATCCGAGCATCCAAAAGCTGCGTTGGTCCAGGATCAGCGCGTCGGATGCCCGGTCAAACCACGCGCCGACGGTGGCGGGATCGGCGCCGTGGCCGATGACATCGGTGAGCGATTGCACAAGGACAAAGCCGACCATGCCGAGGGCCGCGAGGCGGGTGAACAAGCCGACGATAAGCAGCGCGGGCAGAATGATTTCGGCGTAGCTGCCCGCCATTACCACCGCCCATTCAAACAGGCCAAAGCCCGAAATGTCATAGCCTGCCGCCTCCATTTTGCGTGGGAAGACCTGGGCGTAGGCATTGAAGGTTGGGGTGAACGGACCGGATAATTTGGTCGCCGCCGAGGCCCAGAAATAGCGGGCCAAAACTCCGGCAAAGGTGAGGCGCGCGAGCAGGGGCAGGGCGCAGAGGGCAAGGCTGTTGATACGATCAAACGTGTTTTTAAGGTCAAACATGGGCTGAGTCCTGCGATGAAATGAGTGCTCCGCCGGTCAGCAGGGCGCAGAGAAAGGCCGAGAGGTCGAGCGCGGCCGGGGCCAAATCGATTGCCTCACCCAGAGGCGTCCCCGCGTTCAAAGCCGTCAAAACGGCACTGGTGCCGGGAGGAAAGCCTGTCGCCACCGGGTCGAAGGCGGCGCGGGTGATCAGGGCGGTTTCGCCCCCGCCTGTGGGATTTGACCCACCAAGAGCGGCGGCGTGAATTTGGGTCACGGGATAGGCGCTTTCGATCCAAAACACCGAAGGGGCGAGGCGCAGCGGGCGGATCAACGCGTCGGGGTTTTGCATGGCATCCGCGGTGAGTGCCGTGGCATCGGCGGCGTGATAGCTTTGGTGCAGGACATACTCGAGCCGGGCGACATCGGGCAAATAGGGCAGGTGGCGCAGGGGCTCAAACCCGGCCAGAAACTCGGGGAACGTCTCGCCATAGAGCGCCAGTCGTGGCGACTTCGGCGGATGCGCGCGCAGGTAAACCCCTGTCATCGCGTCAAAAAACGCCGCGCCGAGCAAAGATTTGATCGCGGGAAAACCCGACGAAAGCGCCTCTTTCAAACTCACCGCGACATTATTGCGATAGACATTAAAGCGCGCAGCTACGGGGTGGCCTGACGCATCGGTGAGGCCCATGGGGACGGGGGCGTCTGGGTCAAGCACGGCGGCGATGAAGGCAGATTGGGTCATGCGGGCACCCGTTGTAACAGGGCGGTGGCACGGTCGGCCTCTGCGGCCAAAACCTCCCATTCGGGCACATCGGTGTCCCATTCGATCAAGGTCGGCTTGGCACCGCCGACAGACAAGGTATGGGCATAAAGGGTCCAAACCGGGTCGGCCACTTCGCGCCCGTGGCTGTCGATCAGCAACGGCGCGCCCGTCTCATCTGCGTCTTCATCATGGCCGCCAAGGTGAATTTCCCCCACGGCCTCATGGGCGAAGGCGTCAATATAGGCGATGGGGTCAAAGGCCAAATTGGAGGCGGAGACAAAGACATTGTTCACGTCCAGCAAAAGCCCGCAACCGGTGCGTTTGACGATCTCACGCAGGAAATCGACCTCGGCATAGGTGCTTTCAGAAAAGGCCAAATAGGCGGAGGGATTTTCGAGCAACATCTGCCGCCCGATCCGATCTTGCACCTCGTTGATATGGGCGCAGACACGGGTCAATGTGGCCTCGGTGTAGGGCAGGGGCAGCAGATCGTTGAAATAGGCGTCACCATGGGTGGACCAGGCCAGATGTTCGGAAAACCGTGCCGGTTGCAGCCAGTCGATCAGGTGTTTGAGCCGTGCCAAATGGTCGGGGTCAAGCCGTCCGTCGCCGCCGATTGAGAGGCCAACACCGTGCACGGAGATCGGGAACAGATCGGAGAGCGCACGCAGTTGTGCCAAGGGCCGCCCCCCCGCGCCCATGTAATTTTCTGCATGAATTTCAAGCCATTCAACCGAGGATTTGCCCGACGCAAGGTTTGAAAAATGCTGTGGTTTGTAGCCGACGCCCGCGCCATTGGGCAGGGTGTCACGCCGGGCGTCACGCCAGCTGTTACGGTGGTCCAACATCTCATCTCCCCCCAAAGGTTTGTGTTTGTAAAGAGGGTCCGGCACAGATGCGCCGGACCCGAAGAGGTTTAGCTGTCCATCGGCAGGTCGCGATCCAGCGCCTCAAGCGACCCCATGCGGGCATGGCCGTCCATCGTTGCGGGCAGTTCCATGGTCAGGCAGGTGCCTTCGGGAACGAGGGTCCAGGCGTTGCCTTGGTAATCGACTTTCGAGGTGCCTGCACAGGTTGTGCCCGGGCCGGCCTGACAGCCGTTTTCACCGGCAAGAGCAACGCCGAAACATTTTTCCTGCGCACCTTCGGCGGAGGCCATGGTGGCGGTTGCGGACAATGCGGTGGCAAGAGCGCCGATGAGGGCGAGGGTTTTTGTTTGTGTGGTCATTGGGTGTGTCTCCCTAAAGATCGTGCGTTTCCGCCGTGAGTGGCGGTGAGCAAGATATGGCCGATAGGGCGGCTCACAGGCCAGTCACGGGGCTGTGTCCTGACGCGCCTGTCAGGGAGTGAAACAAACGGAAACGTGTGTTGAAAAGACATCGCATGGGGGCAAGACGCGCGGATCAGCGGTGTTGGGCTGGCCTGAGATGAGTAAAATCAGGGGGATAAAGGCACGCAGGGGGTGAAACATTGCTCACGCTGACGTTGGGGAAGGTGAACAAGCAAAAAAGGCCCCACTTGCGCAGGGCCTTTTTGTTTCAGGTTTTTTGCGACTTATTTCAAATCGGGTGGGCAGGCGGCCAGCTTTAGCTCAGCCACGATGTCGTCCAGGCTCATCACAGCCGTCTGTTTTTCACCCAGACGACGCACAGAGACGGTCTTTTCGTCAATCTCACGCGCGCCCACGGCCAGAATCACCGGCACTTTGCCAAGGCTATGCTCACGGACCTTGTAGTTGATCTTCTCGTTGCGGGTGTCGGCCTCGGCGCGCACACCTGCGGCTTTGAGGGCTGCCACCACGTCGTTGGCGTAGTCATCCGCCTCGGAGACAATCGTGGTGACCACAACCTGACGCGGCGCCAACCAGAACGGCAATTTGCCCGCATGGGATTCAATCAAAATCCCGATAAAGCGCTCAAACGAGCCCAAGACCGCGCGGTGCAACATCACCGGACGGTGTTTGGCCCCATCCTGGCCGATGTAATTGGCATCCAGACGTTCAGGCAGGTTCGGGTCGATTTGCAAGGTGCCACATTGCCAATCGCGGCCAATGGCATCGGTCAACACGAACTCCAATTTTGGACCATAAAAGGCGCCTTCGCCCTCCTGGATTTCAAAATCGTATCCCGCAGCCCGAATCCCGTTGGCCAAATCCGCTTCGGCCTTGTCCCAGCTTTCCTCGGTGCCAACCCGTTTTTCAGGACGGGTCGACAGTTTGACTTTCCACTGGTCAAAACCAAGATGGGCATAGATTTTGGCCAAGAAGGTGACGAATTTCTTGGTCTCTTCCTCGACCTGTTCATCGGTGCAGAAAATATGCGCGTCATCTTGGGTGAACCCACGCACCCGCATGATGCCGTGCAGCGCGCCCGACGGTTCATAGCGGTTGCACGAGCCAAATTCGGCCATGCGCAATGGCAGGTCGCGGTAGGATTTCAAACCTTGGTTGAACACCTGAACGTGGCAGGGGCAGTTCATCGGCTTGAGCGCGTTCAGCGTCTTTTCGCGGGCGTGCTCCTCGTCGACTTCGACGATGAACATATTGTCTTGGTAGTTGTCCCAGTGACCGGATGCTTCCCAAAGCTTGCGGTTCACCACTTGGGGCGTATTGACCTCGACATAGCCATCTTCTTCTTGCTGGCGGCGCATGTAATCTTGCAACGTGGTGTAAATTTTCCAGCCGTTCGGATGCCAGAAAATCTGCCCCGGGGCTTCTTCTTGCATATGGAATAGGTCCATTTCGCGGCCCAGCTTGCGGTGGTCGCGTTTGGCCGCCTCTTCCAACATGGTCAAATGGGCCTTGAGCGCCTTCGGGTCTTTGAACCCAACGCCGTAAATCCGCTGCAACATCGCGCGGTCACTGTCGCCGCGCCAATACGCACCCGCGACGGACATCAATTTAAAGCTGTTGTTCGGCACTTGGCCGGTGTTTTGCAAATGCGGGCCACGGCAGAGATCCTGCCAATCGCCATGCCAATACATGCGGATCGGTTGCCCGTCGTCGGGGATCATGCCGACCAACTCGACCTTATACTCTTCACCGCGCTCTTTATAATAGGCGACGGCTTTCTCGCGCGACCAGACTTCGGTGCGCACCGGGTCACGGGCGTTGATGATGTCTTTCATCTTCGCCTCAATCGCGCCCAAATCTTCGGGGGTAAATGGCTCTTTGCGGTCAAAGTCGTAATACCAGCCGTTTTCGATCACCGGGCCGATGGTGACTTTGACATCGGGCCAAAGCTCCTGCACCGCGCGCGCCATGATATGGGCCAGATCGTGACGGATCAGTTCCAGCGCCGGGGCCTCATCGGACATGGTGTTGATGGCAATCGTGGCATCGGCCTCGATCGGCCATTGCAGGTCCCAATGCGTGCCATTCACGGTCGCGGAGATCGCTTTTTTGGCGAGAGAGATCGCAATGCTTTCCGCGACCTCAGCAGGGGTGACGCCCTTTGCGAAGTCGCGTACATTGCCATCGGGGAAGGTGAGAGAAATCTGGGCCATGTCTGGCACTCCTCGTCAGTTTGGCGCCCACGGAGCGCCCGGTTGCGGGTTATGGTGTGCGCCCTATGTGAATCTATCGTGTGGCCGAGTCAATGCGAAAGGGCCGCCATGACGGCCATAAATGCAATGTTTGAACGTCTTTCTGGGCGCAGGCCGGGGAGGGACGCGTGAGCAAGGCGCAACAGCCCGGCAATGTCCTGTGGGTTTGGCGCTGTCAGGGGCGGAGCCTGTGACTGAGCGAACCCCTGCCGCTCCCCTTTGTGAGCGGGGGCGCATTGGGCCAGCGGATTGCAAAGTTTTCCCAGCCGCGATAGGCCTGAGGCAATGACGGAGGACAGTGCCATGCCAGAGTTTTTAGACACCCCAAGCGGTCGTCGCATCGCCTATCATCAGGTTGCAGGCGAGGGCACCGGCGTGGTGTTCCTGGGCGGTTTCAAATCCGATATGGAAGGCAGCAAAGCCACGGCTTTGGACGCTTGGGCGCGCGCAGAGGGGCGACCGTTTTTGCGGTTTGATTACTCCGGCCATGGCGCAAGTTCGGGCCGCTTTGAAGACGGTGCCATCGGCGATTGGGCCGAAGATGCGCAGGCGGTGATTTCGGCGCTGACAACCGGCCCGCAGTTGCTTGTCGGCTCCTCCATGGGCGGCTGGATTTCGCTTTTAATGTGCAAACGGATGCCCGAACGGGTGGCGGGGCTTGTCACCATCGCCGCCGCACCCGATTTTACCGAAGACGGGTTTTGGGCCAGCTTCGACGCCGATCAGCGTGCCGAACTGATGGACAAAGGTGTGGTGCATGTGCCCTCTGAGTATGGCGATCCCTATCCGATCACCAAACGCCTGATCAGCGAGGGGCGGGATCATCTGGTGCTGCGCGCGCCGCTTGACCTGCCCTTCCCGGTGCGGTTTTTGCAAGGCACAGAAGACACGGCAGTCTCCACGGAAACGGCCCTGCGCCTGTTTGATCATGCGCAGGGCAATGATCTGCGGCTGACGATTGTCAAAGGTGCGGATCACCCGTTTTCGACCCCGGATTGCCTGAAAACCATTGAGGCGGCGATCACTGACGTGCTGGCGCGCATTTGATCCCCGCGCCGAGACAAATTTGGGGCATGACCCCGGCAGGATGACCAAACCGATGACGGAAAGCTTAGTGTTTCTCCCCGGATTTCTTGCGGATGGCCGGGTGTTTGCCGATCAAATCAATGATTTGAGTCGAGATCACGCCGTGATGGTCGCGCCGCTCAAAGGGGTGAGCTTGGCGGAGATGGCGGATTATGTTCTGGCCGTCGCGCCGCCGAAATTTGCGTTGGCGGGGCATGATCTGGGCGCGTCGGTGGCAACAGAGATGTTGCGCCGCGCGCCCGGACGGGTGACGCGACTGGCGTTGATTTCGGCATCCGCGCAAGCCGAACCGCCCAACGCCGCAGCCGCCCGCGAGCCGCGGATGATCAAGGCCAAAACCGGCCGTTTTGGCGAGGCGCTTTTGGAGGAATTGCCCAGCACGGCGCTGTTTGATTCGCCGCATCGTCATGCCATTCGCGACTATTGGCTTGATATGGCGATGGAGGCCGGGGCTGAGACCTATCTGACCCAATCGCGCATTTTGCAACGCCGCCCGGATTTGCAAAATGTGCTCCGGCGCGCGCGGCTTCCGGCGCTGGTGATTGGCGGTGTGGCCGATACGATTTGTCCGGCCCGACGGCAGGATTTCATCGCCCAGTTGATGCCACGCGCGCAATTGGTGTTGATTGAAAAGGCCGGACATCTGCCGATGTTGGAAGCGCCCAAAACCGTGTCACGGGCGTTCAGAACATGGCTGGAGGCCGAGGCACCATTGGTGTTGCGCTAAGCGTCTTCATTGCTGCGCCAATACTCAAAAGCGGCACCATGTGGACAAAAAGGCCGCCGGTTTTGAGTATTGTCCGGCCAGATTACCCCGCCGCTTTGGTCTTTGCTTTGGCGGCAGTGCTTGGGCGTGTGGTGTCTTTGCCGGCAACCACACGCGGACCCGAGTTGGCGTCGATGAAATCAAGCACCAAGGGCCGAATGTTGTTGCGCCAGCTCTTGCCCGCGAAAATCCCGTAGTGACCGGCGCCCGGTTCCAAATGCCAGGCTTTTTTGCTGTCCGGCAGACCAGTGCAAAGCCGCAGCGCCGCAACACATTGGCCCGGCGCCGAGATGTCGTCGTTCTCGCCCTCAACGGTTTTGACCGCGACATCGGTGATTTTTCCGATATCGACGCGTTTGCCCGCGACGACGAATTCGTTTTTGGCGATCTCAAGACCTTTGAAAATCCGCTCGACGGTCGAGAGGTAGAATTCGCCGGTCATGTCCATCACGGCGAGGTATTCGTCGTAGAATTTATTGTGCTTGTCGTGATCCGAGGCTTCGCCTTTGGCGACGCGGTTGATTTGATCTTTGAAGGCTTTGGTGTGGCTCTCGGAATTCATCGCGATGAAAGAACTGAGCTGCAACAGGCCCGGATAGACCTTGCGGCCCACACCTTTGTATTTATAGCCCACGCGCTGGATCATGCTTTGTTCAAGCTGGCCCATGGTGATGCGGTTGCCAAAGTCGGTGACTTCGGTCGGGGTCGCGTCCGGGTCAATCGGCCCGCCGATCAAGGTCAGGCTGCGCGGTTGCGCTTTGGGGTCTTCTTCGGCCAGATACGCGGTCGCGGCCAGGGTCAGCGGGGCCGGTTGACAGACCGCGATGACGTGGATTTGTGGCCCCAGATATTTCATGAAATCAACAAGGTAGAGGGTGTAATCCTCAACATCGAATTTGCCTTCGGACACGGGGATGTCGCGGGCGTTGTGCCAGTCGGTGATGTAGAGTTCGCAATCGGGCAAAAGGGATACGACGGTCGAGCGCAGCAGTGTGGCGTAATGGCCGGACATGGGGGCCACGAGCAGCACTTTGCGGGCCATTTCCTTGCGACCCTGAACCTTGAAATGGATCAGGTCGCCAAAGGCCTTGGACACTTCGACTTCGATGTCGACGATATGATCGCGGCCATCTTCGCCGACCACGGATTGAATGCCCCAGTCGGGTTTGGCCGCCATACGTGCAAAGGAGCGTTCGGTCACCTGACCCCAGGCGGTGAGCCATTGGATCGCGGGATTGGGCACCATCGCCATGGCCGGGTAGGAGCCAAGCGCCAAGGCCGAGGCCCCAAGCCATTGGTTGGTGTTGCGCATCGTCTCCATGAAATCATAGGTCGCCATAAATCGCATGCGTCACTCCTTGGTGTCTCGTTTGAGTCTTGTGAGATAAGGGCGCATCAGCGCCTTCCCACCAGTCCTCTCTATCGCTATCGTAGTTTATATAGTCTTACAGCATTTTGTCATGCTGCAAGTGCAAAATGGAGGGAAGAGGCGAGATGACAGGGGATGGAGATGTCAAAACGCAAGACAAACCGCAAGAATTTGAGGTATTGAACGCGAATATCGCAAAGATAGAAGCTCTGTCACAACGGTTGATCACAGCGCTGGCCCAAAAAAAGCCTGTGCCGCAGTCGTTGCAGGGGCCGAACCAAGAATTATTCATGAAAGCCGCTGCGGCCTATATGGCCGAAATGATGAACAACCCGGCGCGGGTGATCGAACATCAGGTCGGGCATTGGGGCAAAACGTTAAAACATTTTGTCGATGCCCAACATCGGTTGGCGAAGGGGGATATGAGCCCGCCGCCGGACGAGACCCCTCAGGATCGCCGGTTCGCCAATCCGGTTTGGGACAACAACCCGTATTTCAATTTTATCAAACAGCAATACAAGATGAACGCCGAGGCGATTGAAACCGCTGTGAGCGATCTTGAGGTGATGGAAGACCGTGAACGCCGCCGCGTCGATTATTTCACTCGCCAAATCATTGATATGATGTCGCCAACCAATTTCCTGGCGACCAACCCGGATGCATTGCAGCAGGCGATCGACACCAATGGCGAAAGCTTGGTGCGCGGTTTGGAAAACCTTGTGCGCGACCTTGAGGAGCACCAAGGTGAGGCGATTGTGAACCTGGCCGACAAGGCCGCCTTTAAAGTTGGTAAAAACATCGGCACTTCAAAGGGCGAGGTGGTGTTTCGCAACCGGATGTTTGAGCTGATCCAATACGCGCCTTTGACCAATGAGGTTCATAAGACCCCGCTTTTGATCTTTCCGCCATGGATCAACAAATTCTACATTCTCGATCTGCGCGAACAGAACTCGTTGATCAAATGGGTGGTGGAGCAGGGTTACACCGTCTTTGTCGTCTCTTGGGTCAACCCCGACGAAAGCTATGCCGATGTCGGCATGGACACCTATGTCGAAGAGGGATTTTTGACCGCCATCGCTCAGGTCAAAGAGATCACCAAAGAAGCCAAGATCAATGTGATCGGCTATTGTATCGCGGGCACGACGTTGGCGATCACTTTGGGGTTGATGAAACAACGCGGCGACAAGTCGATCAAATCCGCCACCTTCTTTACCACCCTGACCGATTTTGCCGATCAGGGGGAGGTTGGGGTGTTTTTGGACGATGATTTCGTCGATGGAATCGAGGCGGAGGCGGAACGCACCGGTTTGATGAAGTCGCTTTATATGAACCGCACTTTCTCTTACCTGCGTGCCAACGATCTGATTTATCAGCCCGCGATCCGCTCCTATATGATGGGGGAGGCGCCGCCTGCCTTTGATCTTTTGTACTGGAATGGCGATGCCACCAACCTTCCGGGGCGGATGGCGGTCGAGTATCTGCGTGGTCTGTGCCAGCGCGATGAGCTGTCGACCACGGGTTTCCCGATTGCCGGAACCAAGGTGCATCTCAGCGACGTGGACGTGCCGCTTTGCGCCATTGGTTGTGAGACCGATCACATCGCGGCCTGGACCAGTTCCTATAATGGGGTGCGTCAGATGGGGTCGAAGAACAAAACCTTCATCCTGTCTGAATCCGGGCATATTGCCGGGATCGTCAATCCGCCATCGAAAAAGAAATACGGCCACTACACCAACAGCGATCTGACACTGTCGCCGCAGGAGTGGAAAGCGGGGGCCGATTTTCATCAAGGCTCTTGGTGGCCGCGTTGGGAAAACTGGTTGTCATCTAAGGCGGGTAAAATGGTCCCAGCGCGTCATCCGGGTGATTCGGGGCGTGCGACATTGGGTCCGGCTCCGGGCGATTACGTTGCGTCACAGGCAACACCCTGAATCTACGTTGTTTTGGGTATTTTTCTGCGGCGCAGCATAAAACACTTGATTTTCTGCGCCGCAGCATGCATATTCTGTTTGCAAGTGCAGAGCGACATCGAACGCCGGTCTGTAACGAATTCAGAGCGGCACACCGGATCGGACCGCTTATTTAGTAACCGCAAAGGACTGTGACATGGCTAAAACTGATGACTTCACCAAGATGATGAAAGACATGATGGGCAATTTCCCGATGGACATGTCCGCAATGCAGGACGCGTTCAAAACCCAAGCATCGCTTGGTGAGAAAATGGCCAAAGTGGCTCTCGAAGCGGCTGAGAAATCCACCGAGATTTCCTCCAAATGGACCAAAGAAGTTCTCGCAAAAGCTTCTGTCGTGGCCTCTGTGAAAGAAGAGCCGACCGATTACACCAAAGCGGTCACCGATTTCGCTTCCGCTCAGGCTGAATTGGCTGCTGAAAACATGGCCGCTTTCGCGGAAGTTGCGAAAAAAGTTCAGATGGAAACCGTTGAACTGATGCTCGCAGCCGGCAAAGACGCAGGCGAAGACATGACCGCTGCCGCGAAAAAAGCGACAGACGAAATGACCAAAGCTGCGAAAAAAGTCACAACCCCGGCCGCCTAAGGTCTCGGGTTTAACGACAGCATTCGCGCGCGGGGTTCGCCTCCCTGACCCCGCCGCATCAGAAATGGGCCTCCTTTTGGGGGCCCATTTTTCTTGGTGTGCCTTCGGGTTTATGCCGCGATGCAGAATGCGCAAAGTGGCCTTGGTCACGCCGGTTTGGCCCCCTCGACATGATAGCGGTATCGGTTTGGTGGGGATTTCTTTTGCTTTTGGAAAATCCGTCGCTTAGGCTCGCTGCAATGCCAATAAGGGAGGGGAGCCCAGAATGGCCGCCGAAAAAAAAACATATGATAAAACCGCGACGTTGTTGATCAAACGCTATGCGTCGCGTCGCCTCTATAACACTGAGACGTCTGATTATGTCACGCTGGAGGACATCGCGGGATTTATCCGCGAGGGGCGGGATGTGCAGATCGTTGATCTGAAATCCGGGGATGATTTGACCCGTCAGTATCTTTTGCAGATCATCGCGGAACATGAAAGCCGCGGTGAAAGCGTGTTGCCGCTCAATGTCCTGACCGATCTTGTGCGCAGCTACACCACGGATATTCAATCCGTTGTGCCGCAATTTTTGGCGCAGAGTTTTGAAATGCTCCGCCATGGCCAAGAGCAGGTGATGCAAAATTTTGGCACCAGTTTGCCAGGATTTGAAGCGCTGCAAGCGCAACAAGAGGCCTTCCTGAAAGCAATGACAGGGGGCTTGGGCAGTGGGCTTGGATCGAATTGGACCGCGCCGAAAGCCGAAGCTGCGGCTGAGGGCAAAGAAGATCTGGGTGAGATCAAAAAGCAACTCGCCGAGCTTCAGGACAAGCTGTCCAAACTGCAATAAATGCGACCCGTTTGATCTGCTGATCGCGACAAGCCCCGCCCAATCGGCGGGGCTTTGTTTTGCAATTGCGGCATGAATGACGGTCCCCATCGATTCGGCGGGTGACAGCCCGCACAGCACCCCCTAGGCTTGCGATCAACACGAGATCAAACACCAAAAGGGTGACGCAGCGCGATGAGTGACAAGGTTGGGCGGTTGACGCTTTGGGGGGTTGAGGTGTTTTTGGCCGTGTCCGAGGAGGGGTCGGTCTCTGCGGCGGCCAAGCGGTTAGGGGCCTCGCCCTCGGCCATATCGCAACAAATCTCAAACCTCGAAACCGCGCTGGGCACCGAATTGATGAACCGGCGCGAGCGGCCGATGAGCCTGACGCCCGCGGGCCGGGTGTTGCGCAAACGGGCGCAAACGATCCTGTTGGAAGCGGCGCGCGCGCGTTCTGAAATTGCCGGTCTGGACCTCAGCCAATTGGGCCAATTGCGCCTCGGCATGGTCGAGGATTTTGAATCGAGTGTCACACCTTTGCTGATCGCACAGATGGCCGACACGTTGACCAACACCCGGTTTGAATTGGAAACCGGCCCGTCGCATCGGCTGCTCGACCGGTTGGAACACCGGGCTCTTGACGTGATTGTTGCCGCCGAATTGGAGGTGGCTGAGGATTGGCGCGAAAGCCATCCGATGTTGCAAGACCCGTTCGTTGGGGTGGTGCCAAAGGGCCATCGCGAGGCGATCCACACCCTGCCGCTGATCCAATACACCCGTCGTCATGCGATGGGGCGGATGGTGGCCCATCACCTGTCAGAACAGGGAATGCGGCTGACCCAGCGGTTTGAATTGGACAGTTACCGCGCCATGTTGGCGATGGTGGCGGGGGGCACCGGGTGGACGATCCTGTCGTCTCTGGGGGTGCTCAATGCCGGGCGATATGCCAGAGCGATTGAGGTGATCCCGTTGCCGACGACGCCGCTGTCGCGTCGGATTTCCCTGACCGTGCGCCGGGATGGTGTGTCCGAGATGGCCAGCGAAATCGCCACGCGTTTGCGTCCCTTGTTGCAGGATCAGGTGGTCACACCCTTGGTCGCGGCCAACCCATGGCTTGAGGGGTACGTCAAACTGCTCTAACGCAAACGCCGCCCAGATGCCGGGCGGCGTTTCTGATTTTTAAACTGAACGTGCTTATTCGGCGGCGGCGCGCACGCCTTTGACCGCCTCGGCGGCACCAAGCAAAGCGTCAGCGATAAAGTCGAGATCGGGCTGTTGCAACCGCGCCGGAAGGCGGGTGTCACAGGCCTTGGACAGCATCTCGCGGGTTTTCGGCAACTCGGGCGTTTCGCCCAGGAATTGCCAGTTCCAAAAGGCGCGGGCGTTGTCGGTGGAGAGGCCAAAGACCTGAACCGAGACACCACGCGCTTTGGCGGCATTTTGAAAGGACAGCGCTTCTTCGCGGGAGAAATCCACCAAGTTGAACTGAAGACTGTCGGGGGCGCGGACCTCTTTGTCGAGCTTGGCGGGCACAGTCAGATAGGGCGAAGCCTCAAGCAATGCTGCGACATAATCATGGTTGCGACGACCATCGGCCACACGGCGCGGCACTTCTGTGATTTGCGGACGCACCAGAGTGGCGGACATGTTGGACAGTCGCGTGTTGTAGAGCGGCAGCTTGTTTTGCCAACGGTCAAACGCCTCGACAAGCGCATTGTCGCGCTGCGGATTGTGCTTGGCCCAGTTGTGCTCATAGGCGCCGGACATGATCACGGCGCGGGCATAGACTTCGGCATCGTCGGTGATCATGATCCCGCCTTCGCCGCCGTTCAAAAGTTTGTAGGACTGGAAGGAGAAACAGCCGATTTTGCCGATTGTGCCAATGTTTTGCCCGTCCCAAACCGTGCCAAGGCTATGGGCAGCGTCTTCGATCAACGGGATGCCTTTGGCGTCACAGGCGGTTTTGATCGCGTCCATATCGGAGGTGTGGCCGCGCATATGCGAGATCATCACCGCGTCGGCACCTTCGATTTTGGCATGAAAATCGTCCAGATCAATACGGTAATTGTCGCCGCATTCGACCAAAACCGGTGTGCAGTTGGCATGAACGATGGCGGAGGGCACGGCGGCGAAGGTAAAGGCCGGGATCAACACTCGCGCATCGCGGGGCAGGTCGAGTGCCTTGAGTGAGAGGAACAGAGCGGCGGAGCAAGAGGCAACGGCGAGGGCATATTTCGCGCCCAACATGGCGGCGAATTCCTGTTCGAGCAACGTCACAGGTGCGTCTTTGGCGGCTGTGTAGCGGAACAAATCGCCGGACAAAAGCAGGCGTTCGACCTCTTCGCGGGCCGGGGTGGGGATCGGTTCGGCATCGTAGACGTTGGGGGCGTGAGAAGCTCCGTCGGACATGTCTTTCACCATTCTTGAATTCTTCTTTCAGAATAACTGTAAGTGGTGTGCGATGAGAAATCTACTCTTGTGCTGTCGCACCGGCGGGTTTTCGCAAAAAATTCACATTTTCGGGGTGGACGCGCAGCAAAAAGGGGGCGAACGCGCCCCCTTTCCGTGTCCATTTTAACGCTACATGCCTTTAGACGTTGAGCAAAAGATGCTCGCGCTCCCATGGCGAAATCACCTGTAAAAACGCATCGTTTTCGGTGCGCTTCACCTGAATGTAGGTGCGGCAGAAATCGCGGCCCAGCACCTCTTGCATCTGATCGGCGCACTGCAACAGATCGAGCGCGGAGGCCAAAGTCCCCGGAATGCCCTCGGCCGAGGCATAAGCGTCACCAACATATTCCGCGCGCGGTTCACGCCGCTCCATCAGGCCGAGATAGCCACAGGCCAGCGAGGCTGCAATCGACAAATAGGGGTTCACATCCATCCCCGGCAGACGGTTTTCAATCCGCCGTGCTTCCGGTCCAGAGATCGGCACGCGCAGCCCGGTGGTGCGGTTGTCGCGGCCCCATTCGAGGTTGATCGGAGCGGCGAAATCGCGGACATAGCGGCGGTAGCTGTTCACATAGGGCGCATGAATCGCAATCGTCGAAGCAAGGTGATTTTGCAGACCGGCGATGAAATGATGAAAGGCTTCGGTCTCTGCGCCATCGGCATCCGAAAAGATATTCTCGCCGGTTTTGAGATCCACCACCGAATGGTGAATGTGCATCGCAGACCCCGGTTCGTCCTGAATCGGTTTGGCCATAAAGGTGGCAAAACAATCGTGACGCAGAGCGGCTTCGCGGATCAAGCGTTTGAAATAAAACATTTCATCGGCCAATTTGACCGGGTCACCATGGCGCAGGTTCATTTCAATCTGACCAGCACCACCCTCTTGCAAGATACCGTCGATTTCAAGGCCCTGAGCCTCGGCAAAGTCGTAAATGTCGTCAATGATCGGGCCGTATTCGTCCACGGCGGACATGGAATAGGCCTGACGTTGTGCGGCACGACGACCGGAGCGGCCAATCGGCGGCTCAATCGGTTGGTTCGGGTCGGTGTTGCGCGCGACGAGGAAGAATTCCATCTCCGGTGCGACAATCGGGTCCCAGCCCTGTTGATGATATAAATCGACGACGCGTTTCAACACGTTGCGCGGCGCGACGGGCATTAAATCACCCTTTTGGTCGAACACATCATGGATGACCTGAAGCGTGCAATCGGCAGTCCATGGCGCGGCGGAAGCGGTGGTGAAATCGGGCACCAAGACCATGTCGGGTTCGGTAAACGGCGCATCCGCATCATCGACCCAATCTCCATTGATGGATTGCAAAAAGATCGAGTTGGGTAGGTAGAAATGTTTTTGCGTGGCGAATTTCGCGGCGGGCATCGCCTTGCCGCGGGCAATGCCGGAGAGATCGGCGACGATACATTCGACCTCATCCAGTTTGCGCCCGTCCATGAAATCAAGAGCGGCCTGGGGCAGTTGATCGAAGAAATCCATCAGGTCAGGGCCTCCCGCCCATGTTCAAGAAATCCCGCCATGAGGGCGGCAAAGCGCGCGTCATCGGTGGGTTTTGTGTTTTCCTCAAGGGCCGCTGCGATGCGATCCTGTGGATAGGCTGGATCATGTGCGCGTGCGGCCAAATAGTCAGCGATGATGGCTGGCGACAATTCCGGGTGGGGCTGAATCGTCAGGATGCTGTCGCCATAGACCAACGCGGCATTGGCGCAAAACTCATTCTGCCCTACCACTTGGGCCCCTTCGGGCAGCGTGGTGACCTGATCTTGGTGCCAGGCATTGAGATACACATGACCCAGCGCCGGGATGTCATAGGCGGTGCGGCCAATCGACCAGCCGCCTTTGAATTTCTCCACCGTGCCGCCCAACGCCTTGGCGATGATTTGATGGCCAAAACAGATGCCAAGCATCCGTCGACCGGAGGCATGAATGTCCCGGATCAGTGCCTCAAGCGGCGGGATAAACGGGTGGTCTTCATAGGCACCATGTTTGGAGCCGGTCAAAAGCCAGGCATCGGCGGCCTCTGGCCCGTCCGGGAACTCCATGTCGACAACGTTCCAGACCTCATAGCTGTAGCCATAAGGCGCAAGAAGCTGCGCAAACATATGATCGAAATCCCCGTGTTTTTGCGCCACCGGGTCAGGCGCGTGTCCGCATTGCAGAATGCCGAGTTTCATAAGTCACCGACTGTTGTGAATGCCCGACGGTAGCGCGTTGGTCAAAACGCCGCAAGGGGGCCACGGGGTCTGTTGCAATAATTTGATCAAATATTTTTGCGCGCCCGGTGTCTGAGCGCCTTCACACCGAAGTCACACCGTATCGAGGTACAATTCGACCTGTTCTTCGGGCGTCAATTCGGCCCAGTCCCGAAACTCCTGACGCTTGGTCAGGGTCAGGTTGCGCACCAATTGCTCTGGAAAAATGCGCCGCATCAGGGGGGAGGCGGCAAATGTATCAATCGCCGTGCCCCAGTCGCCGGGCATTTCCGGCAGGTTTTGCGCATAGGCGTTGCCGGTGATCGGCGGGGGCGCTTTCAGTGTGTCGTCCATGCCAATGAGGGCAGCGCCGAGAATGGCCGCAATCATCAAGTGCGGGTTCACGTCCCCGCCTGAAACCCGGTGTTCGATCCGCCGTGCTTTGGACGCGCCACCCGGTACGCGCACCGCCGCCGTACGGTTGTCATAGCCCCAACATATCCGGGTGGGCGCGTGCGATCCAGCGACAAGGCGATCAAAGCTGTTGCCATGCGGCGCGAAGATCAACGACGAATCCGCCATGGCATGAAGGCACCCGGCAATCGCATGGCGCATCAGATCGGTGCCAGCACTTGAGCCATCGTCAAACACATTCTCACCGGCCTCATTGAGCAGGGAGAAATGGGTGTGCATGCCATTGCCGGCATAATCCTCGTAGGGTTTGGCCATGAAAGAG
This sequence comes from Celeribacter baekdonensis B30, assembly GCF_000299875.1. Taxonomy (GTDB): domain Bacteria; phylum Pseudomonadota; class Alphaproteobacteria; order Rhodobacterales; family Rhodobacteraceae; genus Celeribacter; species Celeribacter baekdonensis_A. The sequence goes on along the minus strand of NZ_AMRK01000002.1, from coordinate 334,653 downwards.
GCGGCAAAGCCATGTTTGCGCGCCAGACCTTTGACCAAAAGTTTGAACAACCACGCATCATCGGCGGCTTTCAACGCGTCGGCGCTATAGACAATGTTGATTTCAAACTGGCCCAGACCTGCCTCGGAAATCGCGGTATCGGCCGGGATGTCCATTTCTTCGCAGGCCTCATAGAGGTCAGTGAAAAACGCATCAAAGGCATCGAGCGCGCGCAGGGCCAATGTCTCCGCGCCGGGCCGTCGTTTGCCAGAGCGCGGTGAGCGCGGGACGCGCAGTTGGCGCGAGCTGTCATCGACGATGTAGAATTCCAATTCGGTGGCCACAACCGGGGTCAGCCCGCGCGCTTTGTAGCGTTCGACCACGCGGGCCAAGGCCTGACGCGGATCGCCATCAAAGGGGCGGCCATCCTCCATGAACATCCACATCGGCAAAAGGGCTGTGGGGCCTTCCAGCCACGGCATCGGGGTAAAGCCGCGCTCGGTCGGCAAAAGCACCCCGTCCTGGTCCCCAGTTTCAAACACCAAAGGGCTGTCTTCGATATCCTCGCCCCAAATGTCGAGGTTCAGGACAGAGAGCGGAAAGCGCGTGCCTTCCTGTTCGACCTTGCCTGCAAACCGCGCCGACATACGTTTGCCACGGGCTTGGCCGTTGAGATCGGCGGCGGCGACGCGGATGGTTTTGACCTCCGGATGTTCGCCCAGCCAACCCGCGTTTCGGATCATCGGATCACCTGTGGACGCAGGCGAAGACGGGGGCGTTTTGAGCTTGGCAAATGGCGGTTCAGATAGCGATTGATCGCGCCAAAGCTCAGGATGATGCAGAGCGTCACACAGACGAAATAGCCCGCCAAAATCGGATAGGGGATAAAGGGGTTGAACGTCTTGTCGGCAAAATAGGAGGCGTAATACAGCGCATCGCCCTTTTGTTGCAGCGCCGGGAAGCCGGAGAAAAACACCAAGGTGGTGGAGTGAAAGATAAAGATCGCCTCATTGGTGTAGGCGGGCCAAGCCAGACGCAACAGCGTTGGCCAAGTGATCCGGCGAAAGCGTTTCCAGCCGGAGAGGCCATAGGCGTCGGCGGCCTCAATATCGCCTTTCGGGATGGATTGCAGAGCGCCGTAAAAAATCTCGGCGGAATAGGCCGTGGTGTTGAGCCACAAGACGATGGCCGCTCCGATCCATGCGCTGGTGAAGGCGTCAAAGAGCGGAAAGCTCTGTTTCAAGGAGAGAAACAGGAAATAGCCAAAGAAAAACTGGATGAACAGTGGCGAGCCACGGAATATAAAAATGAACCACTCGGCGGCTTTGCGCAGCGGCTTGTACGCGCTGTTTTTGGCCAAAGCCAGTCCCGTGGCCGAGAAAAAGCCAAACAGGATGGCGAGGAGGCCAAAATAGATGTTCCACAACATGCCCGAGCCGATCAGGGTGACCTGTTCGCACAATGTGATGTCGGCACGCGGCAAAAGCCGTTCGCCAATGCCGATGGAGCGCAGGCCGTAGTCGGCAACCGTTTGCAGGCAGCTCATGTTGCAGCCCCCGCTTTGCGTAGGGCTTCACCGCCCGCTGTCGCCTGTCCTCGGCTCAGTTTGCGGGTGACGCGGGAGAGGACGATTTCAGAGACTTTGGTGAAGAGAAGGTAGAACACCAATAGGGCCAAGAAATACCACATCCGCCAATCTCCATGGGGATATTCGGTGAACCGGATGTTCTTGGTGCCGCCCAATTCGCGCGCCCAATAGACGACATCTTCGACGCCCAACAGAAACAACAGCGGCGTGGCCTTGATCAACACCATCCACAGGTTCGACAGGCCGGGCAGGGCGTAAATCCACATCTGCGGCACGATGATGCGCCAAAACGCTTGGCGGTGGCTCATGCCATAGGCCTCGGCGGTTTCGATTTGACCATGGGGGACGGTGTTCATCGCCCCGGCCAACACATTCCCGGCAAAAGCGCCAAACACGATGGCAAAGGTCAACACGGCCAAGGCAAAGCCGTAGATTTGGTGGACGCTTTCGGGGGCGTTGTTGAGTGGCATTTTGGCCGCAGCACAGACAATGAAATCATTGCCTTGGCGGATCGGTTCGGCCCAGTCGGGGCACTTCGCCTGATGGCGCAGCCACTCGATGCCCTGGTCCAAAGCAATCACGAAAAACAGGAAAAAGGCGATGTCGGGAATGCCCCGAACCAGTGCCATATAGGTCTGTGAGATCCAGCGCAGCGGTGCAAACTGCGCGCGGCTGCCAGTGGCAGAGAAAAATCCAAACGCCAAGGCCAGCGGCGCAGTCACCGCCAACAACATCAGAACCGTCCCAAAGGAGGCATAAAAAGCGAGATGCTTTCCGGTCGTCATGTAACAGCTCAGCCAAGTCAGGCCTTCGAGCGTCTCAGGAGTGGCGCAATAGGAAAAGATGGATCACCTGTGGGGTCAGGGAAAAACGCGTGGCGAGATCGGACAAAAGCGGCGGGGCCACGTCAGGCAGCCCCGCCAAAACGGGCTTAAAAGCCCGGGCTGTCTTCGCCCAGGTATTCTTTGATCATGGCGTTGAGCGTGCCATCGGCTTTCATCGCTTCAATCCCTGCATCAAATTTTGCGCGCAAGTCCGGGTCGGATTTGCGGAACGCCATGCCGATGCCGACAGAAAGCGCGATGTCTTCGCCAGCCCACATCACAGTCGGGTCTTCTTCGACGACGGGCACGAGGGTGTCTTTGTCGGCAAACACAGCGTCGGCTTCGCCGGACAACATGGCGGCCAGAGAGTCCTCAAAGGAGGGGAATTCCAAAAGCGTGGCGCCCGTGTCAACAACGTATTGGGACTGAATGGTGCTGGACTGTGCCGCCACGATGCCGCCGGTCAGGTCGGCATCTTCGGACATGGCCGCGTAAGACGAGTAGGACGGCGGGGTGTAGTTGACGGAGAAATCGACCTTCTCGGCGCGTTCGGGTGTGATCGACATGCCCGCGATGATCGCATCATAGTTGCCGGACAAAAGGTTCGGGATGATGCTGTCCCAATCGTTGGTGACCCATTCACACTCAAGCTCGGCGCGTTTGCACAACTCGTCGCCCAACATCCGCTCAAAGCCTGCGACTTGGCCGTTGTCGTCGATATAGTTGTACGGAGGGTAGGCGCCCTCGGTACCCAGACGGATGGTTTCAGCAGAGGCGGCGCCGGCCATCAGGGCGCATGCGGCAGCAGTTAGGACGAGTGTCTTCATGAAAATTCTCCCATTGGTAGCGCTTGTTTAGGCCGGCACAGTCGCGCTGAGAAACTGTTGCAGGCGTTCGGATTTGGGCTGATTGAAAAGCTGGGTCGGGTGACCCTCTTCTTCGATCAACCCTTTGTGCAAAAACACCACATGATCGGAAATATCCGCCGCCATGCGCATGTCATGGGTGACGATCATCATAGTCCGGCCCTCTTCGGCCAGGGCCTTGATCACCTTGACCACCTCTTGTTCCAATTCGGGATCAAGGGCAGAGGTCGGTTCGTCAAACAAAAGGGCTTTCGGTTCCATGCACAAGGCGCGCGCGATTGCGGCGCGTTGTTGTTGGCCGCCGGACATCTGCGCCGGGTAGACGTCACATTTGTCGCCAATGCCGACCTTGTCGAGATAGGCGCGCGCGCTGGCTTCGACCTCTTTTTTGTCGCGCCCCATGACCGTGACGGGGGCCTCCATGACGTTTTCCAAAATTGTCATATGGGCCCAAAGATTGAATTGTTGAAACACCATCGACAGGTTGGTGCGGATGCGTAGCACCTGTTTGCGATCCGCGGGGCGCCGGTGCAGGCCTTCGCCTTTCCATGTGATCGGCTCACCCTCAAACAGGATCTCGCCGCTTTGGCTGTCCTCCAACAGGTTGGCACAGCGCAACAACGTGGATTTGCCTGAGCCCGACGAGCCAATGAGTGAAAGCACATGGCCGCGCGGGGCGCTCAGTGAAACGCCCTTGAGCACCTCCAACTCGCCATAGGATTTGTGCAAATCCCGGATTTCGATCACGGGAGTTGCCTCAAGAGGCTGAGTGGCGGGTGCGGTTTTTGAGTCTTTGGTCAACATCAACAAGAGTTAGGGCGAAATCTTAAGCATATGCAACAATGATCATCAGGGTGCCGCAGCGTTTCGCCTGTTTTTTGATCATATGTATGGCCCGCGCCTAGGGCTTGGGCTTGCTTTGGGCCTTATGGCCGGGCTTAGCCCAATCGTGCCTCGACCCTTTTGCGCGCCAAAGCGCTGTCGCGGTCGTTCACACCCAAAAGATTCGCAACCAAACGCAAAAGCGTATCCTCGTCGCTGTCGCGCACGCCGTCGGCCAAAACCACCGACCAAAGCCCTTCGATCACGCTTTCGCGGTCCTCATAGGGCACGGCCTCTTTGATGGCGCGGGTAAAGCGCACGGTGTCGGGGGCTTCGTCTTCAAGCACCTCGGCCTCGCCGCGCAGTTTCGCCGCCTCAAAGGGCGACAGGGCATAGCGTTCGATCAGGACTTTCTCGATCCGCACCGCTTCTTCTGGCGCATAATGACCGTCAGCGCGGGCCACACGGACCAAGAGCGCCGCCAAAGCACGCCGCGCGTCTGTCACTTGAAGACGTGGCGGGGCGGGTTGCAGCAGAGTTTTGAGAAAATCACCAAACATGGAACGGATATAGGATGCCTTTGACAAAAGGGAAAGGCCGGACCGTCGGGTCCGGCCTTGGCTCGCGAGAACGTTAACACCGCCCCGCCTGAAGCGGCCTTAGTATTTGCTCGGCACGTAAAGCTCAGGCGGCAACACCGCGCGTTCATAGGTCTTGTTGTAAACCCGCTCCGGCAAATGCACCTCTTCATGTGGCATTTCGTGATAGTTGAACTGCGACAGCAAATGGTCGATGCAATTCAGCCGCGCGCGTTTTTTGTCATTGCCTTCAACGATATACCATGGCGCTTCGGGGATGTTGGTGCGGGCGAATGTGTCTTCTTTCGCCTTGGTGTAATCTTCCCAACGGATGCGCGATTGCAAATCCATCGGTGACAACTTCCACTGTTTCATCGGGTCATGGATGCGCATCAGGAATCGCATTTGCTGTTCTTCATCGGTGATCGAGAACCAATATTTGATCACTTTGATGCCAGAGCGCACCAGCATCCGTTCAAAATCGGGAACGTCCTGGAAAAATTGTTCGACCTGATCCTCGTCGGCAAAGCCCATCACCCGCTCCACGCCGGAACGGTTGTACCAAGAGCGATCAAACAGCACCATTTCACCCGCCGCCGGCAGGTGTGGCACATAGCGTTGGAAATACCATTGGCTTTTTTCGCGATTGGACGGCGCGGGTAGGGCAACGACACGCACGACGCGCGGGTTCAGCCGCTGGGTGATCCGTTTGATCACGCCGCCTTTGCCCGCCGAATCGCGGCCCTCAAACAAGACCACGACCTTTTGTCCGGTCTGTTCGACCCAATCATGCAGCTTGATCAATTCGGCCTGAAGCCGCAGCAATTCGCGGAAATAGACCGCACGTTCGAGCATATCGGGATGCTCTTTTTGGTAAATCTTTTTGATTTCGCGCGACAGGATCGAATCTTCGAGCTCAATTTCCCACTCTTCGTCGAGTGTGTCGGCCAGTTCGGCCTCAAGCCAGTCTTGGGCGTCTTTGTCAAAACTCATCATCTACTCCGTCTGTCTGTGCACTGTGTTGCGATTGGGGTCGCAATTCTGAAGTGCGTTTAACCACGCATACATGACGGTTTCTTAATGGAAAAGGATTGGCATCAAAGAGGCGATCAAAAGCGCCGCCATTGTCCAATTGAACGCCGTCAAACGGCGACTGTTGGTCAAAAAACGGCGCATTTCCTGACCGAGCCAGGCCCAAAGCGTGATCGCCGGGAAGTTGACGATCACAAAGCCAACACCGACCATGAGCGCGGCCCCCCATGTGGCATCCTGCGCATAGTTGGTCTGCGCGCTGATCGCCATGATCCAACCCTTCGGGTTCACCCATTGAAACGCCGCCGCTTGAAAAAACGTCAACGGCTTGCCGCCGACTTTGCCCCCTTCGGGCGCGCTGGCATGGGCGATTTTCCACGCCAGCCAGCTCATATAGGCGACGGAGGCGACCAACATGATCTGGCGCAACGGTGGGTAGGCCTGAAACATCTGCGCCAGCCCAAGCCCGACGATGAACACCATGAAACTATGGCCCAGCGAGACCCCGAACATATGCGGCACCGTCCGACGCAGGCCGAAATTGGCCCCCGAGGCCAGAAGCATCAGGTTGTTCGGCCCCGGCGTGACCGAGGAGACAAAGGCGAAGGCCAGAAGGGCGATGAAAAGGGTCATATCCATGCCGGGCAGATTAGTCTTTTGATGCCGCAATATCCGTGCAAAGATGTGAGGAATGGCGGTTATTTTGCACGGAATGACGAATGTGGATGGGATAGACGAAAATATATTGCGTGAGCTTGAGCGCGATGGCCGCCTCACCAACCTACAACTCTCGGAGCGTGTCGGCCTGTCACCTTCGGCCACGTCGAGGCGGGTGAGCGAGTTGGAGCGGCGCGGCGTCATTCGCGGTTACCGCGCCATCATCGACCGCTCACAGATCGGGCAGGGCTTCACCGCCTATATCGCGGTCGGCCTGTCGGTGCACAACAAGGCGGCGCAAAAGGGCTTTGAGGCGGCGATGCGCTACGCTCCCGAGGTCAAGGAATGTCACAACATCGCCGGGGTGTTTGAATATTTGCTCCGGGTCGAAACTGTGGATTTGACCGCCTACAAACGCTTTCATACCGAAGTGTTGGGCACCGTGCCGGAGGTGGCCTCGATCACCTCTTACATCGTGATGGAAAGCCCAAAAGATTTGCGGGCCTGAGGCCCGATCGTCGGATTCGCGCCCATCCCCCAAATTTCTGTTTCGAGCTGCGGAGGCGCATGTTAGGCGGGGGCAAAGAGGATGCACCCGCATGTACACACCGAACAATTCCGCCATCAACGACCCCGCAACGCTGGCTCATGTGATGACCGAGATTTCCTTTGGCGCGCTGATCACGCCGACGCCGGACGGGATTGAGATCAGCCACCTGCCGTGGATCGTGCGCGAAGAGGGCGGCCGGGTCATCTTGGAAAGTCATGTGGCGCGGCCCAATCCGCATTGGAAACTGGCGGGGGCTGGCTCTGTGGTGATGTTTCAAGGGCCGCAAGCCTATGTGTCACCCTCATTTTACCCGTCAAAACAGGTGGATGGCAAAGTTGTGCCGACCTGGGCCTATATCGTGGTTCATGCCCATGGGGTGTTTGAAAGTTTCAATGGCGCGGAGGAGCTTCATGCCCATCTGGGGGATTTGACCCATCGCCATGAGGCGGGACGGGCGGAGCCTTGGGCGATGTCGGATGCGCCGGTGCCCTATCTCGCGGCGCTCAAACGCGGCATCATCGGGCTGCGGTTCAGGGTGGATCGGTTGGAGGGCAAATGGAAGGTCAACCAGCACAAATCGTCCGCCGACCGTCAGGGCACCTATGAGGGGCTGATGGCGTCGGGCGAACAGGGCATGGATCTGGCGCAGGCCTTGGCGTCTTTCCCGGCGGCTCAAGACTAAGGTAAAAACGAAAAAAGGCGCCCCAAAGAGCGCCTTTTCTGTGGTTTTTGAACGACTTACACCAGACGCGAAATCTCTTTGGCAGCGCGCACAAAGTCGCGGAACAAAGGCGCGGGGGCAAAGGGTTTGGATTTCAATTCCGGGTGGAACTGAACGCCGATGTACCACGGATGGTCTTTGAGTTCGACGATCTCGGGCAAGCGCCCGTCAGGCGACATGCCGGAAAAGATCAGGCCGCAGTCTTGCAGTTTCTCACGGTATTTCGTGTCGACCTCATAGCGGTGACGGTGGCGTTCTTCGATCTCGGTCCCGCCATAAATCTCGGCCACTTTTGAGCCTTCGGTCAAGGTCGCGCTATAGGCGCCAAGGCGCATGGTGCCGCCCTTGTCGTCACCGGCTTTGCGGCGCACGGTATGGTTGCCCTGCACCCATTCTTTGAGGTGGTAGACCACCGGTTCAAACCGTTTTTTGCCCGCTTCGTGATCAAACTCTTCGGACCCGGCGGTGTCGATCCCCGCCAGATTACGCGCGGCCTCAATGACGGCCAATTGCATGCCAAGACAGATGCCGAGATAGGGGATTTTGCGGGTGCGGGCGAATTCCGCCGCTTTGATTTTGCCCTCGGTGCCGCGCTCGCCAAAGCCGCCGGGAACCAAAATGGCGTGGAAGCCTTCGAGGTAGGGGGCAGGGTCTTCGCGTTCGAAAATCTCGGCGTCGACCCATTCGACCTTGACGCGCACCCGGTTGGCCATGCCGCCATGGGTCAGCGCTTCGGCGATGGATTTATACGCGTCTTCCAGTTGGACATATTTGCCGACGATGGCGATTTTGACTTCGCCTTCGGGGTTGAACACCCGGTCGGCCACGTCATGCCACACGGTCAGGTCGGGTTTCGGCGCAGGCGCGATGCCGAAGGCATCCAGCACGGCCTGGTCCAGACCTTCGCGGTGATAGGCGAGAGGGGCTTCGTAGATGGATTTCAAATCCGGTGCTGCGATCACGTCCTCTTTGCGGACGTTACAGAACAGGGCGATTTTTTCGCGCTCTTTTTCCGGGATCGGATGCTCGGAGCGGCAGACCAACACATTCGGCTGAAGGCCGATGGTGCGCAGCTCTTTCACCGAGTGCTGGGTCGGTTTGGTTTTCAACTCGCCAGAGGCGGTGATGTAGGGGAGCAGCGTCAGGTGCATGAAAATGCACTGGCCGCGCGGGCGGTCCTGGGCGAATTGGCGGATGGCCTCGAAAAAGGGCAGGCCTTCGATGTCGCCCACGGTGCCGCCGATCTCGCAAAGCATGAAATCGACCTCATCATCGCCGATTTCAAGGAAGTCTTTGATTTCATTGGTGACATGCGGGATCACCTGAATGGTCTTGCCAAGGTAATCGCCACGGCGCTCTTTTTCCAAAACATTGGTGTACACGCGGCCAGAGGAAATCGAATCTGTGCTGCGGGCCGCCACGCCAGTGAAGCGTTCGTAGTGGCCAAGGTCGAGATCGGTCTCCGCCCCATCGTCGGTCACAAACACTTCGCCGTGTTCAAACGGGCTCATCGTGCCCGGATCGACGTTGAGGTAAGGGTCAAGTTTGCGCAGACGGACCGAATAACCGCGGGCTTGCAAAAGCGCGCCGAGGGCGGCCGAGGCAAGGCCTTTGCCAAGCGAGGATACAACACCGCCGGTGATAAAAACGTAACGTGCCATGGGCTGGAGTGTCTCCCGTGATAGTCCAAAATTCATGCGGACGCGGTGTTTGATTTCGGTCCAGTAGAGGGGCCAAAAACACCACGGTTCACGGGATTTAAGCGATATCAGATTCGGTCGTCCCGCGCAACCAAACCGCAACATGTTGAGGGAGAAATCCGCTCAACGCCCAAGGGATTGTTAAAGCCTGAGGTTTAGGTGGATCAGTCGGCGCGCGGTGCTTCGATTGGTGCATCCGCGGAGGGCGGCAACAAGCTGTCACCCGACGGCAAGGCCGGTGTGGTGGTCTCAGCCGGAGCCACATCCTCGATTGCGACACCGTCCATCACAGAGGAGGTGGCCGCATCCCGACGCGCCAAAACGGTCAGTGTCAGGGAGGTGCAGATAAAGCCGATCGCAAAGATCCAGGTCAGTTTGCCAAGGGCCGTGGCCGCCGCGCGGCCGGTCATGACGTCGCCGCCGCCGCCCATGCCAAGGCCGCCACCCTCAGAGCGCTGCAAGAGCACAATGCCAATCAGGCAAAGCGCTAGGATCAGGTGGATGACGAGGATGACATTTTCCATGGATCAGGCCTTTGGGTCGTTCGATGGGGCTACTTAAAAGCTTCGGTGGACTGACGCAACCCCACAAACCATGTCAAATGCGTGTGCGGCTTCGGTGCCGCTGCGCTTTCTTGACATAATCAAGCGGGATGTGCCCTCTTTGACCCGCGTCTGCCATGCCCAAACCATAGGTTCGCCATGTCCCGCGGGACTATCATTTTGTCGATTGTGTGCACGGCGGCGCTTGTCGTCGTGCTTTGGCTGTTTTTCACAAATTCAACCTTTTTCGACTGGGCCTTTGCGCGCCATCAAAACACCCTGTCGTGGATCTCGCGCCCGGTTTTGGTGCTGCCCTATTGTTATTTCGCGTGGCGGCGCTGGTTGCCGGGGGTGATTTTGGCGGTTCTGGCGATTGTAACGTCGATGTTCTGGTTCCCTGTCCCCGCCGCGCCACGGGAGGATGTTCTGGCCTTTCTGGCGATGGAGCGCGCGCTTTTGCAATCGGGGTGGACCACGGCCAATCTGTTGGGCGCTCTCGCAGTTGCGGTCTATTTGGGGCTGGTGGCCTTGGCCTTTTGGCGGCGGTCCCTGTGGCTTGGCTTTGCCGTTGTCGCGCTTGGGGCTGGGTTGAAACTGCTCTGGTCGGTGCTGTTCAGCCCCGAGGCGGGGTCGGCGGTCGCGCCCTTTGCGATTTTTGGGGTGTTGCTTTTGGGGCTGGTGCTTGTCCTATTCCGCGGGCTAAAAAAGCGGTCATGACACAGACCCAGCCGCTGCCTTTTTCCCTGCGCCCCGCTACGCTTTCTGACGCTCATGCCATTGCCGAGGTGCAAGTGGCGGTGTGGCAAAGCGCCTATCGCGACATCCTGCCCGCCGCGTTGATTGAACGCATGTCGGTGGCGGATCGTGAAAACGGTTGGGAGAAAATCCTCACGGCTTATGCGGAATCCGGGCGAGGCGCGGTGTTTGTGGCTGAACAATCGGGCGCTGTTGTGGGCTTTTTGTCCTGTAGCGATCAGCGCGACGAAGAGTTGCTGACGTCTTTCCCCGGCGAATTCTCTGCGATTTATGTCGCAGACAGCGTACAACGACAGGGGATTGGCCGGGCGTTGATGGGCGAGGGGGCAAGGGCGCTCACCGCGATGGGGCATGGTGCCGCAGCCCTTTGGGTCCTGTCCGAAAACGCGGGGGCGCGTGGCTTTTATCAGGCGATTGGTGGCGTTGTGTCCGCCGAACGGATCGACGGCCAGAATGGCGAAGGTCTGGACGAGATCGCCTATGGCTGGGCCGATCTCAGCGAAATTTGCGCAATATAAAGCCGTAGCCTTTAAATTGTGGTTTCATCGCGCGGTCTGGCTGGCTATACAGCCCCGGGCTTCATCCAATCCAAAGGATTCATTATGGCTAACGTCGTCGTTGTCGGCGCCCAGTGGGGTGACGAGGGAAAAGGCAAGATTGTAGACTGGCTTTCTGAACGCGCAGACATCATCGCGCGCTTCCAAGGTGGTCACAATGCCGGCCACACGCTCGTCATCGACGGCAAGGTCTATAAGCTGAACGCATTGCCTTCGGGTGTGGTGCGTGGCGGCAAATTGTCGGTGATCGGCAATGGGGTTGTGTTGGACCCGTGGCATCTTGTGGCGGAAATCGCAAAGATCCGCGAGCAAGGCGTGGACATTTCGCCAGAGACCTTGATGATCGCGGAAAACACGCCGCTGATCCTGCCGATCCACGGTGAATTGGATCGGGCGCGCGAAGAAGCGGCCTCCAAAGGGACAAAGATTGGTACCACGGGCCGCGGCATCGGCCCGGCTTACGAGGACAAAGTCGGTCGGCGTTCGGTGCGCGTGGCGGACTTGGCCGATGAGGCCACGTTGATTGCCCGTGTCGATCGTGCGCTTCAGCACCACGATCCGCTGCGCAAAGGTCTTGGCATCGAGCCGGTCGATCGCGACCGTTTGATCAACGATCTCAAAGCCATTGCGGGCGAAATTCTGCCTTATGCGAAACCGGTTTGGAAAGTGCTCAACGAGCAGCGCAAGGCCGGCAAGCGCATTCTGTTTGAAGGCGCTCAGGGCGCGCTTTTGGACATTGATTTCGGCACCTATCCGTTTGTGACCTCGTCGAACGTGATCGCCGGTCAGGCCGCCACGGGTGTGGGCATGGGGCCGGGGGCGATCAACTATGTGTTGGGCATCGTCAAAGCCTATACCACCCGCGTGGGCGAAGGTCCGTTCCCGACCGAATTGCTTGATGACGATGGTCAGCGGTTGGGCGAACGCGGTCATGAGTTTGGCACTGTCACCGGGCGCAAACGCCGCTGTGGCTGGTTCGATGCCGCGCTCGTGCGTCAGACCTGTGCGACCTCTGGTGTGACCGGGATTGCCCTGACCAAGCTCGACGTTCTGGACGGGTTTGAGACGCTGAAAATCTGTGTTGGCTATGATCTGGACGGGGAGCGTCTCGATTACCTGCCGACCGCTGCGGATCAACAGGCGCGCTGCACGCCGATCTATGAGGAAATGCCCGGCTGGTCCGAATCGACCGAAGGCGCACGCTCTTGGAACGATCTTCCGGCCAATGCGATCAAATATGTCCGTCACATCGAAGAGCTGATCGAATGCCCGGTGTCGATGTTGTCGACCTCGCCCGAGCGCGAAGACACGATCCTCGTCACCGATCCGTTTGCGGATTAAGGCGCGGCATGGCTCTAAGCTACAAATCCCGTCGCCGTCTGGCGCTTTTGATCCTTGTGCTGGGTCTGCCCGGCTATATCGTGGTGGCGGTGACGGTGATGAACTGGCTGGAGCGCCCGTCGATTTGGGTCGAACTGGCGGTCTATATTGGGCTGGGCGTGCTTTGGGCGCTGCCGCTTAAGGCGGTGTTCAAAGGCATCGGTCAGGCCGATCCTGATGCGCCGCGGCAAGATCACGAAGATTGACCCCAAGATAGTCAGATGACTTAAAAAGGCCGCCCCGAAGGGCGGCCTTTTTCGTAGGTCTTTTAACGACATTCAGCGCGGCTTGAACCGCGTGCTGGCCGCAACGGCAAACTGGCCGCGCGTCATCTTTTTGATCTTGCCTTGCCGCAAAAGCTGACCAAAAGATCGCAATCGTTCTTCGACCGGCACGTCGGTGGGCATCGCTTGGGTCGCCAGTCGCATGATCTGTGGTCGGGTGGCGGTGTCGCGGCCTTGGACAAAATGGGTATAGGCCGCAGCCGCTTCCAACAATTCCGGCAGGGTTTCAGCCCCAAGACGTTCGGCGAATTCGGCAAATTCCGTCACCGTCTCGGCGGCTGTTTGATCGAGTTCCTCGGCGGTGTCAAAAACCTGTTCTTGTTGTACCGCAAGGGCCGAGGTCGAAATGCGGCGCGGCCGAACCGGAGTGATATTGGCACCACCGGCGACTTCGACAGGGGCGTCGATGCGTTGTTCCGACACCAACATCAAAGGGGGCAATTGGCGGTGGGTCTGGCCGCTGACCGCGGGGCGGCGCGGGCGCACAACGCGCGCCAGGTCTTGTTTGTAGACATCCGCATCGTCGTCGTCCTCAGCGGTGGTATCTTTGTCGATTTTCTCGGCGCGAATCGCACCCACGGCGGCTTTCAGATGCTGGATTGCGTTGCGGCGGCGGGCGTTTTCCCCCTTGGCCATTTCGCGGTCGGTTTCGTCCATCAGGCGTGACATCGACGCATCGGAGGTGGCAAACACATTGCGTGTGTCGCTGTCACCCTCGTCCTCGCCGTCGTCTTCATCCGCCAACAGTTGGCTGTCGTCGTCGCCTTCGACGCTGTCGTCGTCGTATTCGGCGGCAATCGCGCCGGTTTCGCTATCATCGTCCAAAATGTCGGCCGCCACTTCCGGTGACAGAGCGCCACTTGCGGCGACTTCGGCCAGTTCGCGCATCAACTCGTCTTCGGCCTCATCATCGAGCGAAGAGGAGCCAAGTTCGCGGCGCAGCGCCGAAGTTAAATCGGCATCGCTGTTGGCGGTCTCGGCGACTGTCTCAGTCTCAGCTTCGACCTCAACCTCTTGCGGCTGAGCCTCGTAGTCAGAGCGGCGCATTTTGACGACGCGGGCACGCACGCGACGCAGCGGATCTTGTGGTGCGTCTTCTGGTGTGTCTTCTGCGGCGATCTCGGCCTCTGCGGATGTTCCGCTGGCCTCGGCAATGTCTGCGGCGAGGTTGACGTCGATGTCCGGCGTGGCGCGGTCGGTGCTCTCAATCACCGCCACGGCCTCTTGCGCGGCGGTGTCATTGTCTTGCTGCAGGTTGGAGAGGACGGTGTCGAGTTTGGCCTCGTCATCAGCCTTGGCGCTGACGGCGTCGGGTTCGACAGATTCTTGAACCGTTTCGATTTCTTCGGTGAGGCTTTCTTCAGCTTCAGTGGCGGTATCGTCGGTCATCTCATCGGCAAAATCGTTTTCGATCTCGGTCAAGGCGACAGGTTCATCCGCTGGCACACTCGCCGGGGTCTCTTGTTCTGCTTCGATCTCATCAAACACCTCAGTGTGATCCGGCATGGTTTGGAAACCGCCGAAATTCACCGAGGCCTGTTGATCTTCAACGAATTCGGCCTCGCCACGTTGGGCGACAGCGGCACGAATGCGTTCGAGCTTGTCGGCGATGGAGTTGCCGACTGCGGGGGCAGCGACTTTGGCGGTGGGGGCAGGTTTGTTTTGTGCAAGAGGGGCAGGCGAGGAAACCGGAGCAGCGGTCTCTTGTGCCGGAGGGGTCGTGGCATTGGGCGTGGATTTGGCTTGGGCTTTGTGAGCCTTGGCCTTTTTACGTTGGACTTTGGCCTCTTGTGATGCGGCACGGGCGCCGGAGGCGGCGGCATCAAGACCGGCCTCGCTGCCATCGACATCGCTGTCATCCTCAAGTTGGCGCAACACCAGACTGTTGTCTTGCATGCGGGCTTCGACCCGGCGCTGAATTTCCTTTTCGGCGATGGAATGTAACATTTGGGGATCAGGAGTTGGAGGTTCGGCCCCGAAATACCGATCATCCGCCGCGAGATCGCGGAAATACTCTGCAATGGACCGCATCGTGTTGAACGGATCGTCGAATCCCTCCAACGTACAGGAGAACGTCCCGTAGGATACAGTTAGAATTTTACTCTCACTCACCATGCCAATACTCGCTTTCTGCTCTTGCTCAGCACCTATCTGTTTACCATGAATTGGTTCGCAAATAGGAACAGAACAAGGAAATCGCCGTGATCATTTCTTGTTCGAAATGTGGCAAAATGGTTAACGCTGGAGCCTGAAGCATGAAGAATCCTGTCCTGAAAACCGAAAAAAGTGTGACTTTACTGGGCGGTGGACAGGTTAACCGCGAAATTCTTGTCGATATCTTAAAATCAGCCCCAATTTTGGTCGCAGCCGATGGTGCGGCAGATCGCGCCCTGGCCGAAGGTCTGATGCCGGAGGCGGTGATTGGTGATTTTGACAGTGTGTCACAGCATGCGCGGGAGGTGATTCCCCAAGAGCGGCTGCATCACATTCCTGAACAAGACAGCACGGATTTCGAAAAATGCCTCAGCCGCATCGACGCGCCGCTGATTTTTGGCGTCGGATTCACCGGCGCGCGGGTGGATCACGAATTGGCGGTCTACACGGCTTTGATGCGCCATCCAAAGCAGCGCTGCATCATCGTGGGCGAGTTTGATGTGATCGCCCATGTGCCCAGCTCTATTTCCCTCACCCTTGCGCCCGGCACGCGCGTGTCGCTGTTCCCAATGGGGCCGGTGACGGGGCGCTCAGAGGGGTTGCGCTGGCCGATCGAGGGGTTGCATTTTGCCCCGGCGGGCCGGGTTGGCACCTCGAATGAAGCCTCTGAGGCACAGGTCCATTTGGCTTTTGACGGGCCGGGAATGTTGTTGATCCTGCCGCGTTCGGACCTTGCGGCGCTGGTCCAGGGGCTCGCGTTTGATGCGTGATTAAGAGGCGGTGGGCCCCGCGACCACCGGGGGTTTTTGCGCGTGCATCCGTTCGCGGTGGATCAGATACAGCCCCGAGGCGACGATCACCGCGATGCCGACCCAGACGGTGAGGCTGGGGAAATCGCCAAAGACCACAAGCCCCGCGAGGGTGGAAAACGCCAGTTCCAGATAGGACAGCGGCGCGAGTGTTGCGGAGGGCGCAAGGCGCAGCGCCAAGGTCAGAAATTGATGCGACAGGGTAGCGGCCAAGCCGACGGAAATGAGCCAGACCCACATGATCCCTTCGGGCATCACCGGGTCAAATATCCCGCCTTTGCCGTCGAAATAGACCAAAATCGGCAGCGCCATGAGCACGGAGACCACGGCTGTGGCGGCTTGCAACAGGACGGGCCTGTGGTGGCGCAGCGCACGGGTGACCAACATGTAACAGGCAAACAGGACACCCGCGGCAAAGGGCAAAAGCGCCACTGCGCCAAAGGCCGCAAGCCCCGGTTGCACCACGATCAAAGCGCCGACAAAGCCGACCACGGCGGCCATGATCCGGCGCGGGCCGATTTGTTCGGCAAAGATCATCCAGCCCAAAAGCAAGATCACGAAAGGTTCGACATAGGTCACCGCCAGGGCGTCGGCCAAGGGCATGACCGACACGGCGCCGACAAAGGCAAAGGTTGCGCCCAAGGTGAAGAGCGCGCGCAACGCGATCAGGCCCCAGTCACGGCGGCTGATCCGCCACGACAGCCCCATGATCCCCGACAAAGGCACCAGGATCAGCGCCTGAACCACAAAGCGGCCAACGGTGATTTGCGCCGCCGGATGGGCCACGGAGGCCAATTTGGCGCTGACATCAATCAGCGGCGCAATGGCGCAAAAGCCGACCATCAAAAGGAGTCCGAACACGGGGTGATCTGGGGGGCGATTTTGGATCATGGGCCTTTGTCAGGCAGAGGGCGCGGGCGCGCAAGTCCGTTTCGAGATGAAAATGCGCCTATGCGTTCCGGCTCAATTGTCTGGTCGTGTCAGGATATAGGCCGCCCCCGCGCTCATCAAAACCGCCTGCGCGATGAGCACATAGGCGGGCAGGCCAAGGATCAGACAGATCACAAAACTCGCCGCCATCATCGAGATGGAGAGGGCTTTGATCCGGCGCGGGATGGCCCCGGTTTCTTCCCAATTGCGAATGAGGGGGCCAAAATGGGCGTGGTCCAGCAACCACATCCGCAGGCGCGGCGAGCCTTTGGTGAAAAAGAACGCAGCCATAATCAGAAACCCGGTCGTCGGCAGGACCGGCAACACCGCACCGATCAGGCCCAAAGCCACGCAAAACCCGCCGAGGGTAAGATGGATATATTTTGACATCCGCTCAACCATGCCTTGTTCTACTACGTCCCCCTTACCCAAGCATTTACGCTCAAGTTGCGCGCTGTCCAGTCGCCTTGACGCCGCAGACGGGCGCAGAGGGGGGGGCACCACGCATTTATCCTATTCAAACGGCGGTGTGCCGCCTATAACCGCCAGTGACACTTTCAGTCACAAACGCGCGCTCAGCCATTGGGGGAAACACAGCATGTCCGACACCCTGTCGCCGATTGACACCGCCAAATTTGTCGCCGCCAAAAAGGCGGTGGAATTTGTCGAGGACGGGATGAAGCTGGGCCTGGGCACAGGCTCCACGGCGGCGTGGATGGTGCGGTGTTTGGGCGAATTGGTGCGCGACGAGGGGCTGAATATCGTCGGCGTTCCGACCTCAAGCCGCACCGCCGAACTGGCGCGGCAACAGGGGATCAAAGTGATCTCTTTGGATGAGGCGAAATGGCTTGATCTGACGATTGATGGCGCCGATGAATTTGATGGCGATCTGAACCTGATCAAGGGCGGCGGCGGCGCGTTGTTGCAAGAAAAGATCGTGGCGACCGCGTCGGATCAGATGATCGTGATTTCGGATGTCTCGAAACAGGTCGATATGTTGGGTGCGTTTCCTTTGCCCGTCGAGGTCATTCCCTTTGGCTGGCAGACCACCAAGGCACTGATCGAAGAGACGTTGGTGTCGATGGATGTGCTGGGTCAACATGCGACCCTGCGGATGAACGGCGATGCCGCCTATGTCACGGACGAGGGCAATCACATCGTCGATCTTCACCTGCAACGCATTGGCAATGCGCGGCAATTGACTTTGGTGTTGAACCAAATCCCCGGCGTGGTCGAAAACGGACTGTTCATCGATATTTGCGACAAGGTCATCATCGGCCATGGCGATGGCCGGGTGACGACGCGGGACATCCTGTCGGGCGAGGAAAGCGAAGATCAGATCGAGTTCGCGGAAAGCGAAAACATTTTTGCCGATCTGTAGTGAGCTAAGGGTCATGTCTTTCGCTCTATGGTCCTTCTGCATGCTGGCATGGGTTGGCGGGGTAAATTATATTTCGTGGCGCGGATTTAAACGTCGCCATCCGAACGGATCGTTTTGGTCTCCATTGGATCTCATGAAAGACTGGCGGGCACAGCTTCCCATTGCTTGTGGAGGGCTTTTGGCTTTGGTCTTCCTGTCTTGGTTCGCATCTTTGGTGGGACGATAGAATTGCACACCATCCTGCTCTAAAACCGCGGGGTTTTCCTTTGGCGTCAAACCCCCTACATCTACCCTCAACTTAGACTTCTTCTAAAAGGCGGTAGCATGGATTTCGATTATGATCTCTTCGTAATTGGCGGTGGCTCGGGCGGTGTGCGCGCGGCGCGGTTGACGGCGGCGGATGGGAAAAAGGTCGCGATGGCCGAAGAGTTCCGCATGGGCGGCACCTGTGTCATTCGCGGTTGTGTGCCGAAAAAGCTGATGGTTTTTGCCTCGCACTATTCGGACTACGCCGAAGAGGCCGGGACATATGGCTGGGACATCACCTTGGGGGATTTCAATTGGCCGTCGTTTCAAAAGCGGCTCCATGCCGAATTGTCCCGGCTTGAGGCCATTTATACCCGCAACGCCGACACGGCAGGGGTCGAGATCCTGCACCAACGCGCCACGGTGAAAGACCCGCATACGGTTGTGTTGGCCGATGGCACGGAAAAAACCACGAAACATATCCTTGTGGCTGTGGGTGGGACTCCGTTTGTGCCTGACACCGTGCCGGGGATCGAACATGCGATCACCTCGAACGAGATTTTCGACATTCCGGCGCTGCCGAAAAAAATCCTTATCGTCGGCGGCGGCTACATAGCCTGTGAATTCGCCTGTATCTTCAACGGGCTTGGCTCTGAGGTGACGCAATATTATCGCGGTGCGCAAATCCTGCGCGGCTTTGACGACGAAGCACGCGGCCATATTGCCGAGCTGATCACCGGGCAGGGCATCAACCTGCATGTCGGCACCGATGTTGAGCGGCTTGAAAAGCGTGACGACGGCATTTGGGTCAAGGCCACGGATGGGCGTGAAACCCTGTTTGATGTGGTGCTTTATGCCACCGGGCGCACGCCCAACACCAAAGGCCTTGGGCTTGAGGATGCGGGCGTTGAGCTGGGCCGTCATGGCGAGATCAAAGTGGACGCCTATAGCCAAACCAACATCCCCTCGATCTATGCCGTGGGCGATGTCACCGACCGTATCCAACTGACCCCCGTGGCGATCCGCGAGGCGGTGGCGTTTCACGAGACGGTGTTCAAGGGCAATCCGATGAAACCGGATCACTCGAACGTGCCGTCGGCGATTTTCACTCAGCCGGAATATGGCGCGGTCGGTCTGACCGAAGAACAGGCGCGCGAAGAGGGGCCGATTGAGGTTTATTGCGCCGCGTTCCGGCCGATGCAAAACGCCTTTATCGAGAAAAACGAACGGGTGATGTTCAAACTCATCGTCTGTGCCACCTCGCGCAAGGTGCTGGGCTGTCACATCATCGCGCCCCATGCCGGGGAACTGATCCAGATCGCGGGGGTGGCCGTGAAAATGGGCGCCACCAAAGAGGATTTCGACGCCACCGTGGCGGTGCATCCGACCATGGCCGAAGAAATTGTCCTGATGAAAACGCCGACCCGCGTTCATAACTGAGTAAAACACCCCGAAAGGGGCCCAAACAGCCCGGAAACCACCCCTGCGACCATCTCGCACCCTTGAAACTCGGGGCGAGAGAGAACAGGTTAGACAAGAGCCTTGGCCCGACAGGACCGTCCTGCCGGGTCAGACCCATACGAGAGAGGAAGAGACCTTTATGGCCAGTAACAATGGCGGCCCTTGGGGCACCGGAGGTGGTGGAAACCGCCCGACCGGTCCCGGTGGCGACAATCGTGGCGGCGACAACCGGAATGGCGGACGCCGTCCCGGTGATCAGCCCCAGATCCCCGAAATCGAAGATATGCTCAACAAGGGCAACGAATATCTGAAGGTGTTGATGGGCGGCAAGGGGGGCGGCGGTGGCCGCTCCGGCGGTTCTGATGGCGACGGCCCCGGCATGTCCAAGGGCGTTATCGCTCTTGTGGTTTTGGGGGCTGTTGGCCTTTGGGCGTTTTCCTCTTTCTACACCGTGAAACCCGAAGAACAGTCGGTCGAATTGTTCCTTGGTAAGTTTTCCAAGATCGGCAATCCGGGCCTGAACTTTGCGCCATGGCCGGTGGTGAGCTACGAGAAAGTCGTGGTGACGGGCGAACGGACCGAAACGGTCGGCCTCGCCGGCAGTGGTGGGTCTGGCATGATGCTCACGACCGACGCGAACATCGTCGACATCGACTTTCAGGTGGTCTGGAATATCAACGATCCGGCGAAATTCCTTTTCAACCTTTCCGATCCGGTTCAGACGGTACAGGCGGTGTCCGAGGCGTCCATGCGCGAGATTATCGCGGCTTCGACACTGGCCCCGATCCTCAACCGGGACCGTGGTGTGATCGCCGACAGAGCGTTTGAACTGATCCAATCGACACTCGACAGCTACGACAGCGGCATCACCGTGATCCGCGTCAACCTCGACAAGGCCGACCCGCCCACGGACGTGATCAATGCGTTCCGTGACGTGCAGGCTGCCGAACAGGAACGGGACCGGTTGCAGCGTCAGGCCGACGCCTATGCCAACACGGCCCTTGCCGGTGCCCGCGGGTCCGCGGCGCAGATCCTTGAAGAAGCCGAAGGCTACCGTGCCCAGGTTGTCAACGCTGCAAAGGGTGAGGCAAGCCGGTTCTCCGCTGTTTTGACCGAATATCAAAACGCCCCCGAGGTGACGCGCAAACGTCTGTATCTTGAGGCGATGGAAGAGGTTTACGGCGGTCTCGACAAGATCATTCTCGATGATAATGCCGCCAGTGGTCAGGGCGTCGTGCCCTATCTTCCGCTCAATGAGCTTCGGAAATCAACCACCACCGGAGGGTCGAACTGATGAAGAAACTTCCTATTTTCATCGCCGTTCTTTTCGTGGCGGCTGTGCTGGCGTTCTCTTCGTTTTTTGTCGTGGACGAACGTCAAAAAGCGCTGGTTCTGCAATTCGGTCAGATCAAGGCCGTCAAAGAGGAACCTGGGCTTTCCTTTAAAATCCCGTTCATTCAGGACGTCGTTTACTACGATGACCGCATCCTGTCGCTCGAAACGCCGGAAATCGAGGTCACGCCCTCGGATGACCGTCGTCTTTTGGTCGACTCCTTTGCGCGCTACCGCATCGCGGATGTGGTGAAGTTCCGTCAGGCGGTGTCCACCGGCGGGATCCGCCTGGCCGAAGATCGTCTCAAAGGCATCCTGAACGCACAGCTGCGTGAGGTTTTGGGCGCTGACACGATCACCTCGAACACGATCATTTCGGCGGAGCGGGCGTCGTTGGCGCTGCGCATTCGGGACAAGTCCCGGATCGAGGCCGCCTCGTTGGGCATCGACATCATGGACGTTCGGTTGAAACAGACCTTTTTGCCGGAACAAAACCTTGAGGCCACCTTTGCCCGGATGCGGGCAGAACGTGAACGCGAGGCCGCCGACGAGCGGGCGCGTGGTGCAGAGGCCGCACAGCGTGTGCGGGCACAGGCGGACCGGACCGTGGTCGAACTTAAATCTGATGCCGGGCGTCAGGCCGAGATCACCCGTGGTGAAGCCGATGCCGAGAAAAACCGCATCTATGCGGATGCCTATGGTGCCGACCCGGATTTCTTTGAGTTCTATCGCTCGTTGGATGCCTACCGGAAGGGCCTAAATGGCGAGAACACCACCATGGTGATTTCGCCGGACAGCGAATTCTTTGACTACCTGAAATCCAATTCAGGTCGCTGAGACGGAGCGTTTGCGATGGGCTTTTGATCCTCGTGTGAAAATCGAAAGGGGCGGGTGGCAACACCGGCCCCTTTTTATGGCCCAGCTTTATAAGCTGTTCATTTTGGTGCGCTTTACCCTTGTCACAGCCCGCTCACATGCTGTTGACTGAACGCGACCGACTTTGAGTTGTGCGACACCGCACCTATCTATACCCCAAAGACACGTGTCGCGCCCGGCCATGCCATTTCCGGCACAAGCATTCGGGGGCATCAGACGGAGGATATTTTACCGATGATACAGGCTCGCGCCGTTTCCACCGATCAAAGCAGAGGGATGGTTCCCTCCCGCGCTGATCTTCGCATGATGGTCTTTGCCCTGATTGGGGTCATTGCACTTCTGTTTCAAACCGTGTCTGCCGAGGCGCGTGGCGCGCCTGAAAGTTTCGCCGATCTCGCTGAAAAGGTCAGCCCCGCCGTGGTGAACATCACCACCACAACCATGGTTGAGGCTGTCGCCAACGATCAGCCGGTTGTGCCCGAGGGCTCGCCGTTTGAGGATTTCTTTCGCGATTTCATGGATCGCAACGGTCAAGGTGGACAGGCTCCGCGCCGTTCCCAGGCTTTGGGGTCGGGCTTTGTGATCTCCGAGGACGGCTATATCGTCACCAACAACCATGTGATTGAAGGCGCCGACGAGATTTCGATCGAATTCTTTGAAGGTTTCACCCTTCCGGCCAAATTGATCGGCACTGATCCGAAGACCGACATCGCCGTGCTGAAAGTCGAAAGCGATAAGCCTTTGAAATATGTGCCCTTTGGCGACAGCGACCTGTCGCGCATTGGCGATTGGGTGATGGCCATGGGCAACCCGCTTGGCCAAGGGTTCTCGGTCTCTGCGGGGATCGTGTCGCAACGTGGCCGCGCGCTCCAGGGCGCCTATGACGATTACATTCAAACCGACGCCGCCATCAACCGCGGCAACTCCGGTGGCCCGCTGTTCAACATGGACGGTCAGGTCATTGGCGTGAATACCGCGATCCTCTCGCCCAACGGTGGGTCCATCGGCATCGGCTTTTCGATGGCCTCCAACGTGGTCTCCAAAGTCGTCGATCAGTTGAAAGAATTCGGCGAAACCCGTCGCGGTTGGTTGGGTGTGCGCATTCAGGATGTGACACCCGATGTGGCCGAGGCCATGGGGCTTGAGGCTGTCAAAGGCGCGCTTGTCACCGATGTGCCCGAGGGTCCGTCGAAAGAAGCCGGACTTGAATCCGGCGACGTGATCATGACCTTTGACAGCAAAGAGGTCACTGACACCCGCAGCCTTGTGCGCACGGTGGGGGAGACCGAAGTTGGCAAAGCGGTGCGTGTTACGGTGTTCCGTGACGGCAAAACCAAAACGCTGATGGTCACTCTGGGCCGCCGCGAAGAGGCGGAAAACGTCGCTTTCCCGACCGACGATGGCGCGGCGCCGCAAGTGCCCGACACCACCCGGATGCTGGGCCTGAGCTTGCAACCGCTGGACGACACGCTGCGCGAAGAGCTGGGGGTGACCTCCGGCACCGATGGTCTGGTTGTGGTCGAGGTGGATGAGGCCTCCGAAGCCTTTGCCAAAGGCCTGCGGGCGGGCGATGTGATCACCGAAGCGGGCCAGCAAAAACTGATGTCTGTGGCCGATCTTGAGGCCCGCGTAAGCGAGGCGCGCGAAGGTGGGCGTAAGACCGTGTTGCTCTTGGTGCGTCGCGCTGGTGACCCGCGCTTTGTGGCCCTTGGTGTCGATGACAACTGAGCCTGAGCGCCTTCCCTCATAAAACAAAAAGGCGGCCCCCAGCTCTGGTGGGCCGCCTTTTTCTATCTTGGACGGTCCGAAGATCAGCCCTCGCGCGGCACTTCCTTGAGCCCAAGTTGGCGCGCCGCCGCCAGAGACAGGATGTCGCTGTCGACCCCTTGGTCCGATTGATAAGCGTGGATGGCGCGTTTTGTCGCGAAATCCATCCGCCCATTTGCAGCTCCCGCGTGATAGCCACGCACCGACAGAGCACGTTGCAGCGACGCGATGAATTCGGGCGTCAGCTCCTCTTGGCACAGGGTCTCAAACCACAATTCCTTGCGCTCGCGCACAATTTCTTGCCGGGTTTCCGTGCGGTAGACAGCGGGGTAGGAGACGGTGCCATTGGCCTCGATTTGTGGCGGTTGCACCAAAACCTGCTCTGTGACGGTTTCGATGATCGCGGGGGTGACGTGCCGCCCGTAACAGGTGTTTGGGTCGGCTCCCGGTGGCGCGCCGGGCGTCTCTGAGGCACGCATGATGCCATCTTCCGGGGCGCTTATTTGGCAGGCGGCCAAAAGTCCCGTCAGAATGAAAAGCGGCAATCGGGCGGGAAAAGGGACCTGTTTCATCGGCATGCCTGTCTGCTTTGCCCCTTTGGGGGCTGTTTGGGGCAAGTCTACCGTGAAATTCAGATTTTCCAAAGGGTTTGAATGGTATCGCCTTTGGGAGGCCTGTCAGAGGGCGGGACGGCACACAGGTACGTCACGTGCCAGAAATATAGGCGCGCGGGTTGCCTTGACACCAACCGGACCACAGGGCGCGACGCAATGGCCCTTTTCACCGGGAAACTGACAGGCTAAGCCTGTGGCAACACGAAGAAATGCGAGAGAAGGACAAGCCTATGGTCAAGATCACCTATGTCGAATTTGGCGGCACCGAACATGTTGTGGACGTGCCGGTGGGGCGCACCGTGATGGAAGGCGCGCGCGACAATGGCGTGCCGGGCATCGACGCTGATTGCGGCGGGGCTTGTGCTTGTTCCACCTGTCACGTCTATGTCGCGCCTGAATGGGTCGATAAAATCCCCGCGAAAGACGACATGGAAGAGGATATGTTGGATTTCGCCTATCAACCCGATCCGGTGCGGTCGCGCCTGACCTGTCAGATCAAGGTCACAGACGCGATTGACGGTCTTGTCGTCAACCTGCCCGAAAAGCAAATCTGATGCTGCGTCTGGCCGCGGCTTTTGTGCTGGCGGCCAGCCCGCTTGCCGCCACTGAGATCACGAATGATGTCACTTCCGCGCGCTACATTGAGCCGACGGATGTCTACGGCCATGGGGCCGTGGCGGGCGGTGAATATGCGCAGATGCGTGTGGCGTTGAGTGACGGCACCGAGCGCAATGTGTCTTTCAAGAAAAGCATTTTCGAGGATACCGCACCGCGCCTGCATGATTTCGATGGCGATGGGTCCCCTGAAATTGTCACTGTCGTCAGCGGCTTTGCCACCGGCGCTTGGGTGCAGGTCTGGTCGCTCAATGCCTCCGGCGTGCTGATCCCGGTCAAATCCAATGCTCCCATCGGTGCGCGCCACCGCTGGCTCGCGATCGCGGGCATTGCCGATTTTGATGGCGATGGCACCGATGACATTGCCTATATCGACCGCCCGCATTTGACCAAAGAGCTGGTGATCCTTCCCGTCGATCTGGCGGGGCCGGGGATGTTAGATGCCACTGCAAGCCTTGCCGGCCTGACCAATCATCACCTTGGCTCCGCCGGGATCGAAGGTGGCATACGCGACTGTTCCGGGCATGTGCCGGTGATTGTCACCGCCAATGCGGACTGGTCGCAGGTCATGGAAACCAGATTTGAGAATACTGAGTTGGTCAGCACTCCCGTTGCGCCCTACACCGGGGCCGACAGCTTTGCGCCCTTCCTGATCTGTCCGTGATGCGCGCCTGAGGCACAGCGCGACGCCTTTCGGAAACTTAACCGCCTGAAAACCCCGTAAATTTGGCCATGTCGTGCGTTTTGGCTCTGGCATTCACTGTCGGCTGTGCCACAACGCCTCGACCCTTCAAAGAAAGATCGAGGACTTTGACATGACCTCTCATGTGCTGACCGTGACTTGCCCCTCCAGGCGTGGAATCGTGGCCGCGATTTCTGGCAAACTGGCGGAGCTTGGCTGCAACATCACCGATTCCGCGCAATTCGATGATCCGGGCACCGATCAGTTTTTCATGCGGGTGAGTTTTGTCTCAGAAACCGGCCTGACCCAACCTGAACTGGCGCAGGGATTCGTGCCCGTGGCCGAGGCCTTTGGCATGCAATGGGCGGTGCAGGACGAGGCGACGAAGATGAAAGTCGTGATCATGGTCTCGCGCTTTGGCCATTGTCTCAACGATCTTTTGTACCGCTGGCGGATCGGCGCCTTGCCGATCGACATCGTTGCCGTGATTTCAAATCACATGGATTATCAAAAGCTTGTGGTGAATCACGATATTCCTTTCCACTGCATCAAGGTGACAAAAGAGAACAAACCCGAGGCCGAAGCCGCGATCATGCAGGTGATTGAGGACACTGGTGCCGAACTGATCGTTTTGGCGCGCTATATGCAAATTCTGTCGGATAAAATGTGCCAACATATGTCAGGTCGGATCATCAACATCCACCATTCGTTCCTGCCGTCTTTCAAAGGTGCAAACCCCTACAAACAGGCGTTTGAGCGGGGGGTGAAACTGATCGGAGCGACGGCGCATTATGTCACCGCTGATCTGGACGAAGGTCCGATTATTGAACAAGACACGGTGCGGATCACCCATGCGCAATCCTCGGAGGATTACGTCTCCTTGGGCCGTGACGTCGAAGCCCAGGTGCTCTCGCGCGCGATCCATGCCCATATCCACCACCGCGTGTTCATCAACGGCAATAAAACGGTGGTGTTTCCGGCCTCTCCCGGCAGCTACGCTTCTGAGCGGATGGGGTAGGGGCGAAAAGGGGCTCTGCCCCTCGTCCGGGCAGCACGCTGCCCTGTCTCACTCCGGGATATTTTCAGACAAAAGAAGCCGCAGGTTTACCGGTCCTTAAGCTTGATGCGCGAAGCTCACCCCACGGTATAGGCGGGGACGCCGATGGCCGTGACGGAAGAAGGCCCTTCGCTCTCCTCAAGCGGAGGGTCATTTCTTTTGTCTGAAAATATCCCGGGGGTTTGGGGGGCAGGCCCCCAATAAAACAACGCCGGAGACATGGAAAAAGGCGTGCCGTTCGAGCACGCCCCTGTTCTGTCGCGACAGCCAGTGTTTGGGCTTTTACACCAAAGTTCCAAACCGGAGGGCCATTCGAGCCAGTGGTGCATTTCGCACCATGGTTTATCGCAGGGTAAGGTTAAAATTCCCCTAACCATACTCCGCGCATGTCTTACAGTGCCCGCCAGCCAATATCAGTGCGGTTGAAGCCGCCCGGCCATTCGATCCCTTCGATCATCGCATAGGCGCGATCACGGGCCTCTTTTAGGCTCTCGCCACGCGCCGTCACGTTCAACACACGACCGCCCACGGCGACAATCACGCCGTCTTTGAGGGCAGTACCCGCATGAAACACCATGTTTTTGCTGTCCTCGGGTAAGCCGCCCAAGCCTTTGATCTCAGAGCCTTTTGCGTAAGCACCCGGATAGCCATTTGCGGCCATCACCACGGTGATCGCATGATCATCGGCCCAGTTGACTTGCGCCTGATCCAGTCGGCCTTCGGCGGTCGCCAGCAACAGATCCAGCACCTGCGCACCAAGCCGCATCATCAACACCTGACATTCTGGGTCGCCAAAGCGGCAGTTGTATTCAACAAGGCGCGGTTGCCCGTCTTTGATCATGAAACCCGCGTAAAGCACGCCTTGATAGGGCATCCCGCGCTTGGCCATTTCTACAACGGTCGGTTTGACGATCTCGTCCATGGCTTTTTGGATGACGCTGTCGCTCATCACGGGGGCTGGGGAATAGGCGCCCATGCCGCCGGTGTTCGGCCCGGTGTCGCCATCGCCGACGCGTTTGTGGTCTTGCGCCGTGCCGATGGGCAGGACGTTTTCGCCATCACACAAGATGAACCAAGAGGCCTCTTCGCCTTCCATGAATTCCTCGATCACCACTTCGGCCCCAGCCGCGCCAAATTCACCGCCGAACATGTCGTCGATGGCGTCCAAGGCGGCCTGTTCGTCCATCGCCACGATCACGCCTTTGCCTGCGGCCAAACCGTCGGCTTTCACCACAATCGGTGCGCCTTGGGCGCGGATGTAGTCTTTGGCGGGGGCGGCCTCGGTAAAGCGGGCGTAGCCAGCGGTTGGCGCACCGGAGGCGTCGCAAATCTCTTTGGTGAAGGCTTTCGAGGCCTCCAGTTGCGCCGCTGCCTTTGAGGGGCCAAAGGTCAACACACCAGCGGCACGCAAATCATCGGCGACGCCTGCGGCCAAGGGGGCTTCTGGTCCAATGATCACAAAATCAATCGCGTTCTCTTCGACAAACCCGACCACCGCTGCGCCATCGTTGATGTCAAATGAGGCGCATTCGGCGATCATTTCGATCCCCGCATTGCCGGGGGCGACGATCAATTTATCGCATTTCGGGTTTTGCATCACAGCCCAAGCCAAAGCATGTTCGCGCCCGCCGCTGCCCAAGATCAGAATGTTCATTCTCGCGTCCCCGCTTTTCATCCGGTTTCGGGCGTTTTAGGGTGAGTACGAACACGACACAAGCGTGAGCACCCATATGTCCGAGCTTTTCGAAGAGGACGGCCCACAAGGCCCGTCAAATGCGCCCGAATTCACCGTCTCCGAGCTGTCGGGTGCGGTGAAAAAGATCATCGAGGGCGAATTTGGCTTTGTCCGGGTGCGCGCCGAGGTCGGGCGGGTGTCACGGCCACGTTCAGGACATTTGTATTTCGACCTCAAGGACGACAAATCCGTGATCAATGCGGTGAGTTGGAAAGGGCAAGTCGCCAAGATGCAGGTCCAGCCCGAGGAGGGGATGGAAATCATCGCCACGGGCCGGATGACCACGTTCCCCGGCGGGTCGCGCTATCAGATCATCGTCGACAGTGTCGAACCGGCGGGGGCGGGCGCCTTGATGGCGATGCTGGAAAAGCGCAAAGCGGCCTTGGCCGCAGAGGGTCTGTTTGATCCGGCGCGCAAGCAACCTATCCCCTATTTGCCAACGGTAGTTGGCGTCGTAACCTCGCCTTCCGGTGCTGTGATCCGCGATATTTTACACCGCTTGCGCGACCGTTTTCCACGCCATGTGTTGATCTGGCCGGTGGCGGTTCAGGGCCAAAATTGCGCCGCCGAAGTGACCCGTGGGATCGAAGGGTTTAATGCGCTGCCCAAAGACGGGCCGATCCCGCGCCCGGATTTGATCATTGTCGCGCGGGGCGGTGGCTCGGTCGAGGACCTGTGGGGCTTTAATGAAGAGATCGTGGTGCGTGCCGCGGCGGCCTCAAACATCCCGTTGATCTCCGCCGTGGGGCATGAAACCGACACGACGCTGATTGATTTCGCCTCTGACATGCGCGCGCCGACACCGACGGCCGCCGCCGAAATCGCCGTGCCAGTGCGACGTGAACTTTGGGTCACGTTGCAAGAGATGCGGGCGCGGATGGAGCGGGCGCTGAGCCTTGGCGTGACGCGTCGGCGGCAACGGTTGAGCGACCTGTCTCGCGCTTTGCCACAGCGCGGGCGGCTTTTGGACGGGCCGCGTCAGCGCGTCGATCAAATGGAAGTTCGGCTCAATCAGGCGTTGATCACCTCGGTCAGTACCCGGCGCTTGAAGCTTTCGAACCGTTCTGCCGTGTTGCGGCCCACGCTGTTGCGCGGGATGTTGAAACGCGGGCAGGAGAAAACGGTGATCCTTGGCGGTCGTCTTAGCCCGGCTCTGGCCCGTGCCGTGGCGCAAAAGCGCCGTGATTTTACCAGTGCCACCAAAGGTTTGGACCCTCTGCGCCTGTCGCGCCACACAGTTCAGGCGCGGGGTCAGTTGGATCAACTCGCAGCCCGGTTTGAACGCGCCTCAAAGGCCCAGACCGAGCGCTGGCGCGGGGCGTTGGACCGCCGGGCCGGGATGCTAGAGGCGCTGTCCTACCAAAAGACCTTGGAGCGCGGCTATGCCGTGGTTTGGGATACCGCTGGCGGGGTAGTGACCTCGGCCAAGGAGGCGAGCCGGATGCATGAGGTGCAATTTGCCGATGGCCGGGCGCGGATTGGCGGCGGCGTGGCTGTGGCCCCGGTGCCGTCTAAGGCGAAAAAGCCAAAAGGTGGTGGGCCGGAGCAGGGGTCTTTGTTTTAGCGGATCAAACCCCGATCTGCGGCCCCATACAACTGAGCGGCCCGTCACTGGCCCAGGCCTCGTAGAGTTCGGTGCCACTTTCGCCTTGGAACACCGCCTTTAACTTGTCGCTCTCGACAAAGAACTGCCAGCATTGCGGGGCGGTGCCGTCTTCGTAGACGAAACAGATGTTTTGCCCGGATTCATACCAGATGCCCTCTTTGCAGGTGTCTTGGTCAAAGGCCCAGCGGACGCGGTTGCCGGGCAGGTATTCTTCGGCGCCATAGGGGTGGCCGTCCTCGGCAAAGGTCAGGGTCTTGCCTGTGGCATAGGCTTCGAATTCCGCGCCGGTCAGCGGGTCAGAGCCCGCCGGAGCAGCGAAAGCCGAGGCGGCAACGGCCAAGATCGCGGGGGCCAAACAGGCCGGGAGGGACAGCTTTTTCATCATTTGGAAACCATGCCACAGCATTGCGTTTAGCTCCATTCACATTCTTAACATCTGGTTAACCGGCTGAACATCTGAAGAGCTGTTCAACGCGGTGTGGGAGCGCTGTCCGCATCGGCCATCACCCGCGCCACCCGTTTGTCCATCACTTTAAACCAAATTGGCGGGATCAGCGCGAGTGTCGCCATGGCCGGTAATGAGCGTGGCAGCCGTGGCATGTCATCTGACAAATCAAGCGCGATATAGGGCTTCATCGGATGGGCGTGATGATCGGAATGGCGCGGCGCATTGAGCATCAAGAACGAGGTGAACCATTGCGGGCTGTTCCACGAATGCGCGGGGCCGACGGGTTCATATTTTCCCTCTGAGACTTCGGCACGGCGCAACCCGTAATGTTGAACATAATCCGAGAGCATCAATTGCGAAGAGGCATAGCCCGCCAGCAAGATGTATTTGAAAACCCCCAATATTCCGCCGATTTGAAAGGCGATGAACAGACAGATCACAGCCCCGCCGATATAAAGCGCATAGGGGTGGAGATCGGTGTTGCCAGAGCGCGCTCGCAAGGCGTTTTCTTCGCGCAACCCAGCCTTAAAAGACCCGATCCAAGCGCGCGGCAGAAACCGATAGTAGCTCATGCCAAGGGGGGCGGAGTTTGGGTCGTCCGGCGAGGCGGCATAGCGATGATGAACGCGGACATGGGCGGTGGCGTGATGGCCGAACAACAGCGTGATATAGACCCAAGTGCCCAGCCGCCGCAGTGTGCGGTCCGAGCGATGGATCAGCTCATGAGCGTTGGAATTGGAGACCTGACCCAAGAACAGACCAAAACCGAAAAACATGAATATCCGTTCCCAAAGTGCAAAAGGCCCGACCGAGAGCGCCCAGACCGCCAAGGGCATCATCGCAAAATGCGAAATGGCTAGGATGGTTGACAGGGCATTGGCGTCGGGAAATTCGGCCTCTGGATCGGCGGGATCGCGGGCGAGGCTGACCAATTGGTCAAAGCCATAGGCCAGCACGGTCATATAGAGAAACCCGACCACGGCCCATAGTCCACCAAACAGCGCGCCCAGCGACAAAAGCGCGACGGGGGCGAGGGTGGACAGAGCAAAAAAGCGAATGATGTGAGCGGTTTTTGTGGGATTGGACATCATGGACACACCTTCAGGACTGTGCAGACTATAGGCGGTGTGAGGCACGGGTGCAAAAGCATTAGGGTGCCAGAGAGGGCGCAAGTCAAAGAGGACGAGGAGGATCGGGATGGTGCTATTTGGCATGGGCCTTGGTGGCGGGATGGCTGTGGTGGTTTTTGCGGCGCTTCTCGCGGCGCTGGCCTATTTGCCCTTCACGCATCGCGACAAAACGCTTTGGCATAGCGTGCTCAAAACCATGCCCGTCGCGGTGTTCGCAGGGAGTGCGGCGGTGCAGGGCGCGCCGGGGCTTTTGGTGGCGGGATTGGCGCTTTCGGCCTTGGGCGATTGGGCGTTGTCGCGTCCCTTTGAGCGGGCGTTTATGGCCGGGTTGGTGAGTTTTGCCCTCGCGCATCTGTGTTATCTTGGTCTTTTCATCGGCTTGGTCGAGACGTGGCGCATCCTTCCCGTGATCCTCTTGATTGGGTTTGCTCTTTCAAGCGAGCTTTGGCTGGCGCCATTCACCGGGGACATGCGTTGGCCCGTGCGGGTCTATGTGGGTTTGATTTGCGCAATGGTGATGGCGGCGCTGAGCCTGCCTGATCTTTACCGCATGGCAAGCGTCGGCGCGCTGCTTTTCATGGCCTCTGATCTGATCCTTGCGCTTCAGATGTTTCGCATGTTGCCGGACACCAAACGGGCGCGCTGGGCGGGCTATACGCTTTGGACCCTGTATATCCTTGGGCAAATGACGATTCTTTTCGCCTTTGTTGCGGTCAAACCGCATGGCTAGGGCTTTTCTAAAAGGCCAAGACCGATTAAGTGAGCAAGGAACGGAGGCCCTATGTCGCTATTTTCGAAACTGAAATCTCGCCTGATGAAAACCTCGTCGAAACTCGACGAGGGGCTTGAGGCGATTGTCGAAGATGGCGGTGTGGAAAGCAGTGCGGATGAGGCGATTTTGGCCGATCCGGTGATGCCGGAGGGTGTGCCGGTTGAGCCGCCGCTGGAGCAGCCCGCGCCGATCCCAGAAACATTTGCGCCGCAAACGCCGATTGAGACGCCCGACGAGACGCCGATTGAGATCCCGGATGCGGTGACACCGTTGGAAATCCCGGTTGAAACCGTTGTGAACGAGGCTCCCGAGCCAAGTGCAACCGCGAATAAGCCGGGCTTGGTTGGACGCCTTTTGGGCCGCAAAGAGACCCAGCCGGTGCTGCGTCGCACCCTTGATGATGCGATGTTGGAGCAGCTTGAAGAGCTGTTGATCACCGCTGATATGGGGGTTGAGACCTCGATGCGCGTCACTGCCGCGATGGCCGAGGGGCGCTATGGCAAAAAGCTTTCGGTCGATGAAATCAAGCGGCTGATGGCCCGTGAAATTGCGCGAATCATGGAATCCGTGGCCAAGCCGATGCCGCTTTATCCCAAGACCCCGCAGGTGGTTTTGGTGGTGGGCGTCAACGGATCGGGCAAAACCACGACCATCGGCAAATTGGCCAGCCAATTTAAAGCCGCCGGGAAAACCGTGGTAATTGCGGCCGGAGATACGTTCCGCGCCGCCGCCGTCGAACAGTTGCAAGTCTGGGGCACGCGCGCGGGCGTGCCGGTTTTGACCGCGCCCGAGGGCTCTGATCCCGCCTCATTGGCCTTTGATGCCATGACCAAAGCCGAAGAATTGGGTGCCGATCTGTTGATGATCGATACCGCCGGACGGTTGCAAAACCGCGCCGATTTGATGGAAGAGCTGTCCAAAATCGTCCGGGTGATCCGCAAAAAGGATGCCACCGCGCCGCACAACACATTGCTTGTGTTGGACGCGACAACCGGGCAAAACGCGATTTCACAGGTTGAGATTTTCCAAAAACTCGCGGATGTCTCCGGCCTTGTGATGACGAAACTCGACGGCACGGCGCGCGGTGGTGTGCTTGTGAGCCTCGCGGATAAGTTCGGTCTGCCGATCCATGCGATCGGGGTGGGCGAGCAAATCGACGACCTTGCGCCGTTTGACCCCGAAGATTTTGCCAAGGCCCTGATGGGTCTGGAGGTTTGATGTTAGAAATTCTGCACGCAATCGGCCCGGGCAACTGGGTTTCGGGCGGTGACGTTGTTGAGCGTCGCGAATCCATGCAGGAGCTGTTTTTCGATCACCCGGTGTGCCCGGAGGAGACCGAAGAGGACTGGCCCGATGATCGTCAACTCTACGCCGAAATGGTGGTGGTTGAGGGCGAGCGTTTGGTCGGCACTGCGATGTTGGTGGTCGATCCCGAACGCGAAGATCGCCCGGCGCGGATTTGGGGCATGGGTGTCTTGCCGGCGTTTCGCACGGATTTCATCATCCAAACCTTGGAAGAAACGCTCATTCGCGCCGCCCATCTTGATCCGGCCTATCCGTTTATCGAGGCCACAGATGGCGCGCTGGTGCCCAATCCCTATTCTGAGATCGAAGGCCTGCGCGAACGTCGCGGTCCGCTTGCCGCCTGATTTCAACCAGAAGCGTGCATGGGTGTTTGCCCTCTCATGGCCCCTGTGCGCTTAATCCTCTGGCCCTTTTCAATGGGCTTCTGTAGCAGGGCGCTATGAGCAGTTGGATCCTATCCCTTGAAGGCACAGAGGCCGGTCACCACGCAGCCCTCACTTTGGCTTTGGCGGCGGCGTTTTTGCATGCCTTGTTTGGCGCGCTGCAAAAGGGGCGGCATGATCCGTGGATGTCTCGGGGCGCGATGGATTTTTTCTATTGCATCATTGCGGCGCCTTTTGCGCTTTTCGTGGTGCCATGGCCCGAACCGCATATGTGGATCATTTTTGCGGGCATGTTTGTCATCCACATGGGCTATAAAATCGCCCAAGGCTACACCTACACCAAAGGCGCTTACACAGTGGTCTATCCGGTGGTGCGCGGCACCGGGCCGTTTTTCGCGGTCATCGGCGCGGGCTTGGTCTTTGGCGAACATTTCACCCTGATCCAATGGTCGGGTGTGATGGTGTTGATCGCCGGGATCTTCGGCCTTGCGGTTTATAACTTGCGCACCATCACTTTGGGCCGTGAGACCATGGTGCCCGCCCTGATGTTGGCGGTTTTGACCGGGTCTTTCGTCGCACTTT
Organism: Celeribacter baekdonensis B30; assembly: GCF_000299875.1. Taxonomy (GTDB): domain Bacteria; phylum Pseudomonadota; class Alphaproteobacteria; order Rhodobacterales; family Rhodobacteraceae; genus Celeribacter; species Celeribacter baekdonensis_A. The sequence goes on along the minus strand of NZ_AMRK01000002.1, from coordinate 299,932 downwards.
ACACCACCTATGACGCCTACGGTATCCGCGCCACCGCCGATCCGTTCACGTTTTTGGCGTGGTTCTTTTTCCTTGACGGTCTTGTGATGCCGGTTGTCGCCGCGTTGCGCTATCGTCAGATGGTCGATAAGCCCGCGCTCGGCCCTTTGGCGCTGCGTGGGTTTACCGGCGGCATCGTGGCGTATTTTTCGTTTGGTTGCATCATGTTGGCCACACGGTTGGACAATGTCGGCGAAGCCGCCGTGTTGCGCGAAACCTCGACCGTGTTTGCGGCCTTGATTGGCTGGATCGTTTTGGGCGAAAAGGTCGGACCGCGCCGTTTGGCGTTGATGACCTTGATTGCGCTCGGTGCGATCATAGTTGAGATAGGGGGATAAAGGACAGACCATGCCAGAAGACGCACCAGAGACGATCGCCGAAAAAAAGCTCAATCCTGTGGTCAAGACCGTGCTCGAAATGGGGCCGATCCTGGCGTTTTTCGCGGGCTATGTGATTTTGAAAAACAAGGTGTTCACCATCGCGGGGACGGAATATTCCGGCTTTATCGTGATGACCGCCGTGTTCATCCCGCTTTTGGCCGCATCGACTTTCGTGCTGTGGCGGCTGACCGGAAAGCTCTCCGTCATGCAGATCATGACGCTTGTGTTGGTCGTGGTCTTTGGCGGGCTGACGATCTGGCTCAATGACGAACGGTTTTTCAAAATGAAACCGACGATGATTTACCTGCTGTTTGGCGGAGCGTTGGGCGTGGGCTTGCTGCGCGGCCAATCCTATCTGTCGCTGGTGCTGGGTGAGGTCATGCCGTTGGATGCGCAAGGTTGGAAAAAACTCACCTTTCGGATGATGTTGTTTTTCTTCGCGCTCGCCGTGGCCAATGAGATGATTTGGCGGACGATGGAGACCGACACTTGGGTCAAATTCAAAACCTTTGGCCTGCCCATCGCAATGATCGCGTTTTTCATGGCCCAAGGCGGCTTGATGAGCCGGCATTCGACCGAAGAGGACACCCCCAAGGACAAAACGCCAAAGGCCTAATTCCCGGTGGCGGTGTAAGGCAGATAGGCAATCGCCAAGGCGGCGTTGCCGGTGAGCGTCAGCCCGTCGATTAAAATATCCTGACCGGGCGCGCCTGCGACGATGTCGTTGACCAACTGGCCCGAGGCAATAATCGCCAAGAGTTCGGGTGATTCCAGCATGGCAAAATGCCCAAGCATCCCGGCCCCCGGCGCGTTGGTGACATCAAGCACCAAAACGCCCATCTCGCGCAGTGCGCCAATGTCATCAGCGGCCCCGACGCGCGGATGACCGCCCGTAAGGATCGACGAAATCTTAAGCGCGGAATCCCGGCGCGAGGCCACAACGGCCAGTTCCACGCCATAGGGCGCCACATCTTTGACCTGACGACGAAACACATCGACGTCGATATCGGCATCAATCAACACCACGCCGTTGAGCGCGTCCAATGTGCGTCGATCTCCCTCCAAAGCCAGCCGTTTGAGGGCCTCCATCGTCAAAAGCCCGCCCATCGAATGCGCCAGAATGGTGATGCTTTGCGCGTTCGATCTGGCCAGATCTTTGATCGCATCGGCCAAGGCGCGGCGGGCATAAAGCACCGAATCCCGGTCATAGGCATATTGCGACACCCGACCCGCAGAGGGCCATGAAAACGCCACCATAGGTTCGGTCATCTTGAAATCGGTGGCGATCTGTGCGGCGCGAAACACCGCACTGGCATAGGAGACGTTATAGCCATGCACGAACAAAATGACGCCGCGATCGCCCTTGGGACGGCGCGCGATTTGGGCGTTTAAATCGGCGCGAAACCCGGCAGTACCGTCATAGGCTTTGCTCTGTGCGACAAAGAATTCGCGTTTGGGATCAATGCTGCGCCTTGGAAATGAAAAATGGCCCGGTTTCCGGTCCGGCGGCACGGAGATTGTGTAGCTGCGATAAAAGGTCTCGTCGGACCGCCGGCCTTCAAAGGCTTCTTTCGCATCGGGCGAGACTGTGCGGTTGGTGAGGACAAAAATGTCGCGGGTCTGCTCCGGGGTCACTCCCGGCGGGCTGTTGATCAGTGGTTGCGCGCAGCCGGTGAGGACAAAAGCACCGCCGCTCAACAGAATGTGCCGCCGGGAGACTGTCACGTTATGTGCCTTTTGTCCCGCCAAAGAGGATCTTTTGCGCGGCCTTGTCATGGGCGGTGTCTGTGCGCCGTTCGGCCCCAAGGGCACGGCCACGTTGAACGGCAGGACGCGCCGCGATCCGGGCAAGCCAGCGGGCAAGATGGGGTTTGTCGTCCAAGGTTTGCTCCTGGCCTTCCCATAGCGAGGCCCAAGGCCAAATCGCCATATCCGCGATGGAATAAAAATCGCCTGCGACGAATTCTTCTTCGGCCAAACGCCGATCCAAAACGCCATAGAGCCGCGCGACCTCGTTGCGGTAGCGGTCCTTGGCATAGGGCAAATCGTGCGGCGGCTCCATTTTGGGCGCGTATTTGAGGAAATGATGCGCCTGTCCCGCCATCGGGCCAAGCCCGCCCATTTGCCACATCAACCATTGATCCACGGCGACTTGGTCGCGTTCGCCACCACCATAAAAGTGACCGCATTTGCGTGCCAGATATTGCAGGATCGCCCCGGATTCAAAAATCGAAATCGGTCGACCGCTTGGCCCCTCGGGGTCATAAATCGCGGGCATCCGATTGTTGGGGGCGTGTTTCAAAAACGCGGGATCAAATTGCTCGCCCGCGCCGATGTTGATGAATTTGACCTCATAAGGCAGGTCCATTTCCTCAAGCGCGATAGAGATTTTCCAGCCATTCGGCGTTGGCCAATAGAAGAGCGTGATGGGAGTGTCGATCATGAAAACGGTTCCGTGCGGTCATCAAAGGAAAGAGGGTGGGAAGGATGGCCTCAGGATGACGCTTTGCGCGAAAAGGACAAGAGCGAAGCTGTGCGACGGCCCCGGAAAAGACGCGAATAGCGTGGGGCAGGGGCGTCAGGCATCAGATGTTTCAACAATCCGATGGGAAGCTGTTCGGGATGACGCAGCGCCGTGCGGTACAGATCAAACACCCCGTCGCGCAGATAAGGCGACCAATGGCACACGCGTTTGTCCGCTTCGGGGATCATATAGCCCAATTGCGCCAAACAGGCCCGCGTCCTGGCATCGTCAATCTGAAGATCGCACCAGCCGCGCAACTCTTGGCCAAGCCCGGACCCCAATGTGCGTGACGCGCCATGATCGGGGGCCAGGGCCAGTTCGGCCATCAGATCAAACAGATCATTTTCGCGTGAGGTGACATTGATCACCTCGGCGCTGCGCCCGGCGGCGCTGTCCATGGCAAAAAGCGCGGTGCTACGAAACTCGGCAGCGGCCAAAAGAATCACCCGTCCCACAGACCCCTCAGACAGATGCGGCAGCGCCGACAGGGCCACCCGCGCGCCCAGCGAGTGGCCGATCACCTGCACCGGGCGCTTGATGGTCCAAATCAACCGCGCCAAGGCCTCACCCGCGAGACGGGCCTGTGCGTAGGCCTGCCAAATCGTGCCGCGCGCCTCCCAACCCAGGGCGATGCACAGGCCTTCGTCCGCCTCCCCGCGGCCAAATCCAAGGCCGCGTGGCCAACTGAGTGCCTTTGGGCAATGGGAGCCGGGATCCAGTGACAGGATATGATCATGCGGGTCATGTTGGGGCACATGGGGCGAAAATTTATAGCCGTGGATGCAAATCACCACCGGCGCCTGCGCGGGGGTTGCCGCCAAGGCGCGCTCTAAGGCGTCCTTGGTCCGGGACGCGGGGAAAGGACCGTCGACATTGAGTTGCATGAGGGGCATGGACGCCGCTCCCCTGGGTTCGATATGCGCCGAGAACTGCACATAGTCTGCGTGGGGTTTGTCACGATGCTGCGACATCGGAGTGAATCTTTGTTAACGGTGCCGCACGCAGTTGACAGAGTGTCGCAGGGTTTGTACCCCACCAGATGTGGCGATTTGTTCTCCGGATTGCGGGCCACAGGGGTGCTCTTAACTACGGGTACGTCGAAAATATTCCGCTAAAGAGGTCAGGACGAGACGCTGGGTTGGATGACCCGCCGCGCCCCCGCTCTTGATCGAGAGGGGGCTTTTTTGTTGGCGGAAAGGAACCGTGAAATGAGCAACGCGAAGAGCAATACCAAGAACACCACGGGGTGGAAAACCCGCACGAAACTCGTGCATGAAGGCATTCGGCGCAGCCAATATGGCGAAGTGTCCGAGGCCCTTTTTCTAACCCAAGGCTTTGTCTATGATACGGCTGAGGCGGCGGAAGAACGGTTTGTGTCGCTGGGCGAGGATGAATTTATCTACGCCCGCTACGGCAACCCCACCACCCGCATGTTCGAAGATCGCATGGCCTCTTTGGAAGGCTATGAGGACGCGTTTGCCTGTGCCTCTGGCATGGCCGCTGTCAATGGCGCGTTGATGGCTTTGCTCAAAGCCGGGGATCATGTCGTGTCGTCGCGGGCGCTCTTTGGCTCCTGTCTCTATATTCTCGAAGAGGTTCTGGGCCGCTTTGGTGTGGAGATCACCTTGGTCGATGGCACCGATCTGGACGCGTGGCGCGCAGCCATTCGCCCCGACACGGCGCTGGTCTTCCTTGAAAGTATTTCCAATCCGACTTTGGAGGTGATCGACCTCAAAGCCGTGTGCGATCTGGCCCATGCGGTCGATGCCAAAGTCGTGGTCGACAACGCCATGTGCACGCCGATCTTCTCCTATGCCGCGGAGGCGGGCGCGGATCTGTCGGTCTATTCCACCACCAAACATGTGGACGGGCAGGGACGGTGTTTGGGCGGGATGATTTGCGGTTCACGCGATCTGATCCGGGGGCCGATTGAGGCCTATCTCAAACACACTGGCGGCGCGATGAGCCCGTTCCATGCCTGGGTTCAACTCAAGTCGATGGAAACGCTCGACCTTCGCGTGCGGCAACAGGCGACGACGGCTTTGGCCGTGGCCGACGCGCTTGATGGGCACCCGGCGCTGAATGCTGTGCGTTATCCAACCCACAAAGCCCACCCGCAATATGATCTGGCCAAGTCGCAAGCGGAGGCGGGCGGCACCGTGTTGACGATTGACGTCAAGGGCGGCAAGGAAGCTTGCTTTAAGTTTCTGAATGCCTTGGAGATTTTCACCATCTCCAACAATTTCGCGGATGCCAAATCCATCGTCACCCACCCGGCGACCACCACGCACCAACGCCTGCCGCAAGAGCAGAAAGACACGTTGGGCATCACGCCCGGCATGGTCCGCGTGTCGCTTGGGCTTGAAGACCCTGATGATTTGATCGCTGATCTGCGTGCGGCCTTGGATACGTTGTGATCTGGTGGGGTTTCTCCCACGTATCTGTTGGTAACGAGCGCAAGACGCCCTATATCAACCGAAACAGCCTTTTGGGGGAGTGCCCATGAACATGTACCCAAGCGATCTTGAGACCTCATCGGAGCGGGCCAAAGCCGAGGCGGCTTTGGCCGTTTTGCGTGACTGGGCGACCCGCGCCACGCCGACCGAGGTGGCCGAACTTGACCCGGCGATTTCGCGGCTTTTGCCGGAGGCGGATGATTTCGCCAATTACCCGGCGCTGCGGCGCGCCTACCCTGAGGATTTCGAGGCCTCGGAGGCCTATCGCGACACGCTGCCTGATTTGCAAAACGGACCTGAAAGCCTGATCAAAGGCGCGAAACGTCAGATTCAGCATGTCGGGATTTCGAATTTTCGCCTGCCGATCCGGTTTCACACGCGTGACAGCCATGACGCGGGGGGCGATCTGACACTTGAGACCTCGGTCACCGGCACGGTCAGTTTGGATGCGGAGAAAAAGGGCATCAACATGTCCCGGATCATGCGCTCCTTTTACAAACATTCCGAGCGCACGTTTTCCTTTGACGTGATCCAAGCCGCGCTGCGCGATTACAAAGCCGATCTCAACAGTTTCGATGCGCGCATTCAGATGCGGTTTTCCTTCCCGGTCAAACGCGCCTCGCTGCGCTCTGGGCTGAGCGGGTATCAGTATTACGACATCGCTTTGGAACTGGTGGAGACCAAAGGGAAAATAACAGAAATCATGCATTTGGACTATGTGTATAGCTCCACCTGCCCCTGTTCTCTTGAACTTTCCGAACATGCGCGCCGCACCCGGCACCAATTGGCCACACCACATTCACAACGCTCCGTGGCGCGGATTTCGGTCGAGGTGCGCGACCAGACGGACACCCTTTGGTTTGAAGACCTGATTGATCTGTGCCGTGCGGCTGTGCCGACCGAGACGCAGGTCATGGTCAAACGCGAAGACGAACAGGCCTTTGCCGAACTCAACGCCGCCAATCCGATTTTCGTAGAAGATGCGGCGCGGCTGTTTGCGCAAAATCTCGAACATGACCACCGGATCGGCGATTTTCGCATCATTGCCTCGCATCAGGAAAGCCTGCATTCCCATGATGCGGTGTCGGTTCTGACCGAGGGCGACACGTTCGCGGCGCAAAGTATTGATCCGAAACTCTTTGCCACACTTTTTCACGTTGGATGATCGTTACGCTGCGCGTTCTTGACATGCGCACTTTGGCCAGCCAAGCCTTGCCGCTATGACGGATCTGCGGCCTGTAGGATATGTAGTCGGAACGCTCGTGGCCCTTTTGGGGCTGACGATGGTGATCCCGTTGTTGGTCGATCTGGCCTATGGCAATGCCGAATGGGGCGTGTTTTTGGAGGCGGGCGTGGTCACCACCGTGGCGGGCGTGTCCATGGCTTTGGCTTGTGCCAATGGCAAATCCGAAGGCCTCTCCATTCAACAAATGTTCCTTTTGACCACGCTGATCTGGCTCATCTTGCCGATCTTCGGTGGCATCCCCTTTATGCTCGGCGCGACCGAGGCCGGGTTTACGGACGCGTTTTTTGAGGCGATGTCGGGGATGACCACCACCGGCTCCACGGTGTTCTCCGGTCTGGACGATCTGCCTGAGGGGCTGTTGCTCTGGCGGTCGATGTTGCAATGGTTCGGCGGCATCGGGATCATCGTCGTCGCCATGGTGTTCCTGCCCGAACTCAAAGTCGGCGGGATGCAGGTGTTTCGCTCCGAAGCCTTTGATACGGATGGCAAAGTCCTGCCCCGCGCCGCCGAAATCGCCTCGCGGATTTCGGTGATTTACGTCTGGCTCACCGTGGCCTGTTTTATCGCCTATCTGGTGGTGGGGATGAGCGGGTTTGACGCGATCAACCACGCGCTGACCACGCTCTCCACCGGCGGGTTCTCAACCCGAGACGCCTCTTTCGGAGCCTTCCAAGGCCCGGCGGAATATGTCTCATCTTTCTTCATGATCCTCGCCAGCTTGCCCTTCGTGCGCTATGTGCAATTGATCGCGGGCAGTGCCAGGCCGTTTTGGCGCGACACCCAAATCCACGCCTATTTGGCGGTGATTTTTGGCCTGACCCTGTGTTTCGCGATCTACCGGCTGATCGTCAACGAGGACCATTTCGAACACTCCTTTCGCGAAGGGATTTTCAACGTCACCTCGATCATTTCTGGCACCGGCTATGCCTCGGTCGATTACCAGCTTTGGGGCGCCTTTCCCGCCGTTGCGTTCTTTTTCATCGGCCTGATCGGTGGTTGCGCGGGATCGACGGCGTGCTCGGTCAAAATCTTTCGCTATCAGCTATTGTTTGCCTCGATGCGGGCGCAAATTCGTAAAATTCACAGCCCAAACGGCGTCTTCACCCCGCGCTACCAAGGCCGCCCGGTGTCTGAGGATGTACTCTCCTCGGTGATGGCGTTTTTCTCATTTTTCATCGTCACATTGGGCATCACGTCGGTACTTTTGGCGGCGACCGGATTGGATCTTGTGACTGCGATTTCGGGCGCGGCCACGGCACTGGCCTGTGTCGGGCCGGGGCTCGGGGACATCATCGGGCCTTCGGGCAACTTCGCCTCGCTCAATGATCCGGCAAAATGGGTCTTGGCCCTTGCCATGTTGGTCGGGCGGCTTGAGGTTATGTCGGTCTTTGCACTGTTTACCATCCGGTTTTGGCGGTCATAATTCCCCCACACAACGCTTGGGAGACCACGCATGTCTGAGACACCGAATACGCCCGACACTGACCCGCATGTGATGAGTTACCATCGTGTGCGCCAAGCGCTTGGCGCTGTTGCGCTTTTGCTGCCATTGAGTTTGATCCTTGGTGGGGTGGGGGTGGAGGGCAGCCTGCGTGACAGCCTGTCCAACTACTTTTTCTCGCCTTTGCGCGAGGTTTTTGTCGGCGCGCTTTGGGCCATTGGCGTGTTCCTGATCTCCTACAAAGGTTACGCGCGGCGCTCAGATGAGCGGTTCTCTGATCTGGTGCTGGCCCGGATCTCGGGCCTCTCCGCCCTGATGGTCTCGGTGTTCCCATCGCTCGAAGATTGTCCTGTGAAGACTGAGAGCTGTGTCGTGCCGGAGCGCACCGTGACCCAAATTCTGGTCCACACCGGACCATCGGCCTGGGTGCATAATATCTCTGCTGTGGTGTTTTTCCTCTGTCTTGTGGTGTTCTGTTTGGTGCAGTTCCCCAAAACCTCTGACCTGGCCCGCCGCCGCATTTACCGCGCCTGTGGCTACGGCATTTTGGCGACGCTGGTGTTGATCACCTCCGCCTTTTTGGCGGGGCGTTTGGGCGGTGAGGCGGCGGCGGAGTTTGTCTCTCGGCACAATCTGATTTTCTGGGGCGAGGCCTTGGGCGTTTGGATTTTCGCTTTGGCGTGGTTGACCAAAGGCAAGGCGGATCAATCCGCGATCCGGTTGATGCGCAAAATCGTCCCCGGTGCCTAAAGCGCGCATAGCTACGCATCCCATAAAAAAGCCCCGCAAAATGTGCGGGGCTTTCGATTTTACGAGGGGGCTGACTTAGTTCCAGCAGCTCACCAAGACCGTCAAATCGCGGCCCACCGTGACCAGTTCGCTATCCGACATATCGCGCGCCGCGTCCGAGGCCGACACGGCGATGCCATTGTTTGAGAGGAAGGTCGCGAGCTTTTCCATGTCATAGGCAAAGGCGACATCACCGGGCAGGGTGCGCGCTTGAGACTCGGAGATGGCGTCTTTGTCCACCAACATGCCGATGACCGCGCCTTGACCGTTCAAAAGCGGCCCGCCCGCTTCGCCCGGCAGCGTGGTCATCGCCAAACGCAACAAATCCTCTTCGCCGTTCAAGCCTTTGTGCTCGGCCATCAGCCCATAGTTCAGGGTCGGCGCGCCGAGGCGGCCCTCATAGGCAAAGCCAGACACAGACACTTCGGACTGAAGCCGAGGCAAGTGGCTGTCGAATTGGGCGACAGAGAGGGGGGCGAGAGGCTCGGTGGGGGTCAAAAGCGCCATACCGCCTTGGGTCGCGGTGACCGTGGCCTCATAGCTGTCGTCCAAGGTGATTTTCGTACACTGCGCCACCAGAGCGGCGGAGGTCAAAACCGCGCCGGAGGCATTGACGTAAAAGCCGCTTCCGGCGGCCTCAGGACGGCGAATCTCAAGCCCAGCCATCAGGTCGATGTCCTGCGTGGCGCCGTTGCCATAGGCATCGGGCAGCACGCCGTCGATCGGGGTGAAAGAGGCTTTCATCGCGGCAAGCGCCATCTCGCGGCGTTGTTCGTCCCCTGCTGGCCAAATCAGGGTCCAGCCTTTGACCGTTCCATTTGCCAACCGCACCTCGGTGTGTGAGACGATGTTGGCATTCATCCCGGTCAGGGTGAAGGATGTGCTGTCGCGGTTGCGTGGGCCATCCATGGGGACGATCTCAAGCGTCTGCATGATCTCATAGAGCCCGCCCAACGTCGCCTCATCGCCGGTTTGCGAGATCAACATGACCTGAACATTGGAACCGTTTTTGGCAGAGTATTTGGCAAAGGGCGGCGTGTAGGCATCAAAGCCCACCATGCCGGTGGGCAGGGTGATGGCAATGCCTGCTACATCGTCGGTGACGGGGGCCAAGGACAGGCTGTCGATCACGGTGTTATAGGCGGCCAAAACCGCACCGCGTTGGCGGGTGGTTAACACGCCGGTGACGTCATAGCCATTGGCGGCCTGCCAGTCGGACATGGCGCGCCGCGTGCCGGGGCCAAAAGCGCCGTCGATGCCGGAATTATACACACCCGCGAATTTCAACGCACGTTGCAACGCCTCGCGTGACGGACGGTCCAGATCGCGTTCGGATTGCCGGGCTTGGGCCGGGGTTTCGTCGATCTCCACCGGGGTCATCGCGGTCTCAACGACCTGTTCGGTCACAGGCGCAGCCGTTTCAGCGGGGGCCGCCGGGGTCAGGGTCGCGACATTGACGCCCACGGGCCAAAACGGTTGTTGAAAGCGGTCGCCTTCGGTCAGATAGCTGTCGCCGGGAATGATGCCTTGGGCGCGCAGGGCGCGGCGGGCGTCTTCGGCCTCCGCCTCGGTCGCGTAGGGGCCCAATGCGATGGCATGCCAGCGGCCCGGAAGGTTAAACCCCACCACATTTGGCAGTTTTGCGGCATAGCCTTGCGCCGCGTCGGTGGCTTGGGTCAGGGTCGGCTGGGCTTCGACCTGAATCCATTGTTGGGCGTTGGCCGCAGTGAAAGACAACGTGGCGGCAAGTCCAAATGGGACTGCGGCGAAAAACCTATGCATAGAAACCCTTACTTGCTGATGACTGGGCTTGGCCCAATTCTTGTAACTTTTCGCAAAGAAACCATGTTTTACAGGAAGGTCAACAAACAACCCGGTGAGATATGACGGAAAAAAGTCAGGTGTGGCAGGCAAATCCGCCTGAATGTGCCAGAATGCAGCCGAGATGCGCGTGTGGGCGCCCCTTTCGATTGACGCCCCGTCGGCTCTTGGCTAGTGAGAAGCCGCGTTTCCCAAGCTCCGAAGGCTGAGAGTGACCCATGTCCGAGATGACCGAAAAACCGCGCTCCTTTCAGGAGATCATCCTACGGCTTCAGGCCTATTGGGCCGCAAAGGGCTGTGCCATTTTGCAACCTTACGACATGGAAGTGGGGGCGGGGACCTTTCACCCGGCCACGACTTTGCGCTCTTTGGGCACAACGCCTTGGGCCGCCGCCTATGTGCAGCCGTCGCGTCGTCCGACCGATGGCCGCTATGGCGAAAACCCGAACCGGTTGCAGCACTATTATCAGTACCAAGTGCTGATCAAACCAAGCCCGCCCGATCTTCAGGACCTCTATCTTGGCTCTTTGAAAGCCATCGGCATCGACACTGATTTGCATGACATTCGCTTTGTCGAGGATGACTGGGAATCTCCCACCCTTGGCGCGTGGGGGCTGGGCTGGGAGGTCTGGTGTGACGGCATGGAAGTGTCGCAGTTCACCTATTTCCAACAGGTCGGCGGCCATGATTGCCGTCCGGTGTCGGGCGAATTGACCTACGGGTTGGAACGTCTGGCGATGTATGTTTTGGGCATTGATCACGTCATGGACATGCCGTTCAATGACCCGCAATCGCCGATTCCGCTCACTTACGGCGACATCTTTAAACAGACCGAAGAAGAATATTCGCGCCACAACTTTGACGCCGCCAACACCGAGATGTTGCTCAAACATTTCGAAGAGGCGGAGGCCGAATGCCATGCTTTGCTGGCGAATGATGCACAGGACCCGAAAACCGGAAAGCGCATCATCATGGTCCACCCGGCTTATGACCAATGCATCAAGGCCTCGCATCTGTTCAACTTGCTCGATGCACGCGGTGTGATCTCGGTCACCGAACGTCAGGCCTATATCGGGCGCGTGCGCACCTTGGCCAAGGCCTGTGCTGATGCCTTCGTGCAAACCACGGCGGGTGGATATGCCCCCGAGGCAGCAGCGCAATGAATGGTAAATTCGTCGCAGGTGGCATCGTGTTAACAGCAATCGTTTTTGGCGCGGGTCTCTATTACTCGCAAATCTACGCCTATTATAAACCGATCGACGCCAATGCCCCCGCCGCCACCGTGCGCCTGACCACGTTTGACGGAGTGACAGAGGATATTTTGGCCGAGAATTTCAACGGCATCGACGCCGACACCTCGCCGATCAAATTCCGCGCTTGTTTCACCACGCCGCTCTCGCTGCCAATGATGACCGAGACCTTCAAACCCTATACCGATGCCGCCCCTTTGGTGGCGCAGAAATGGTTTGACTGTTTTGACGCCGGGCGCATTGGCGCTGACATCGAAGCCGGGACCGCCGTGGCGTTTCTGGGCGAAGAAAACGCCCCCTACGGCATCGACCGTGTGGTCGCCGTTTACCCGGACGGGCGCGGCTATGCCTGGAACCAAATCAACCATTGTGGCGCGGCCGTGTTTGACGGCGATCCCGCGCCTGCGGATTGTCCCCCCGCGCCAGAAGGAAACTGATCCATGCCCGATTTGCTGATCGAACTCTTCTCTGAGGAAATCCCGGCGCGGATGCAAAAGCGCGCTTCTGAGGATTTGAAATCCCTTGTCACCAACGGTCTGGTTGAGGCGGGTCTGACCTATGCCTCTGCCGGTGCGTTCGCCACGCCACGCCGTTTGGCCTTGTCCATTGAGGGGCTGTTGGCCGCCTCGCCGACCACGGTTGAAGAGCGCAAAGGTCCTCGTGTGGATGCGCCGGAAAAGGCGCTTGATGGCTTCCTGCGTGGCGCGGGTGTGACCAAGGATGATTTGGACATCCGCGATGAGAAAAAAGGCCAGGTCTATGTCGCCAAGATCACCAAGCCGGGCCGTCCGGCCGCGGAGATCGTGGCCGAGGTTTTGGAAAACACGATCCGCACTTTCCCGTGGCCCAAATCCATGCGTTGGGGCAATGGCAGCCTGAAATGGGTGCGACCGCTGCACTCTATCGTTTGCATCTTGTCCTCTGAGGAGGGCGCAGACGTCGTGCCGTTGGAGATCGACGGGATCACTGCGGGCAATACCGTTTGGGGTCATCGGTTTATGTCCAAAGGATCGTTCAAGGTGTCGAACTTTGACGGCTATGTCGCAAAACTCAAACAGAATTTCGTGGTCTTGGACCCGGTTGAGCGTGCTGATCATATTTGGCAGGACGCCACCACCCAAGCCTTTGCACAGGGTCTGGAAGTCGTGGACGACAAAGGCCTTTTGGCCGAGGTCGCGGGGCTGATCGAATGGCCGGTGGTGTTGATGGGCGATATTGACGACGCTTTCCTTGGTCTGCCGCCCGAGGTGCTTCAGACTTCGATGAAAGAACACCAAAAATTCTTCTCCGTGCGCAATCCCAAAACCGGTCGGATCGAGAAATTCGTTACTGTGGCCAACCGCGAAACGGCGGACAATGGCGCGACGATTTTGGCGGGCAATCAAAAGGTGCTCTCCGCGCGTCTCTCAGATGCGAAATTCTTTTGGGAAAATGACGTGCGCACGGTGGAGCGCGCCAAAGACAATAAGGGCCTTGAGGCCATGGGCGCGCCCTTGGCCAATGTCACCTTCCACAACAAACTTGGCTCGCAGTCCGAACGCATTGCCCGCATCGCCGCTTTGGCCCGTGAAATCGCGCCCATCGTTGGGGCCGATGCAGATGAAGCGGGATTGGCCGCGAAAGTCGCCAAGGCCGATCTGTCCTCTGAAATGGTCTACGAATTCCCCGAGCTGCAAGGCATCATGGGGCGCTACTACGCCAAAAAAGCCGGGCTGTCTGACGCCATCGCCGACGCCTGCCGCGACCACTACTCGCCGCTTGGCCCCTCAGACGACGTGCCGACCGACCCGGTCTCCGTCGCCGTGGCTTTGGCCGACAAGCTCGACACGCTGACAGGCTTCTGGGCGATTGACGAGAAACCCACGGGATCAAAAGACCCGTTCGCGCTGCGCCGGGCAGCGTTGGGGGTGATCCGCTTGTTGATTACAAACAACGTGCGTCTGAACCTCGACCGTTTTGTCGATGCGCAACTTCTGGAGCACAAGATCGCCGAAGCGGACGAGAATGACGGTATCATCGACACGCTGAAAGAAATTCTCGAAGAGATCGCGGAACATGGCGTGTTCGGCGCAGCGTTCGAGGCGATTGCAGACAAGCTGTCTGAGGCGCAAAAGGATGCAGTGATTTCGGCGGCGGGCACTGTACCCGATACGTCCGAGGATCTGCTCGCGTTCTTCCATGACCGCCTGAAAGTCTTCCTGCGTGACGAAGGCATCCGCCATGATGTGATCGACGCCTGTCTCGCGATGGACGGGGCCGACGACATCACTCTTCTGGTCAAACGCGCCCGCGCGCTCTCGGAAACACTGGCCACCGAAGATGGCAAAAACCTGATCCAAGGCTTCAAACGCGCCAACAACATCCTCACCCAGGCCGAGGAGAAAGATGGCGTCGAATATTCCTTTGGCCCGGACATCAAATTTGCCGAAAACGATGCAGAAAAGGCGTTGTTTGCCGCACTCGACACCGCCGAAGCCGCGATCAAACCCGCGATGGCAGAAGAAGATTTCGCCGCCGCCATGTCCGCCATGGCCGCGATGCGCCCAGCGGTGGATGGGTTTTTTGAGGCGGTTCAGGTCAATGCCGACAATGACATCCTGCGCCGCAATCGCTTGAACCTTTTGGGTCGTATTCGCGACATTTGCCTCTCTGTCGCTGACCTGACCAAGCTAGAGGGCTAAACCCGGCTTTGGGGCTGCAACATTTGATGTGAGCGCAAACCTTTCAGTTGCGCTCACGCCCTCCCCAAGCGTACCCTGCGCCACAAAGGGAGTGCCGCAGTGCAGCAAGACAATGAAAACCTCGGGTTTACCCGCATCCGCCGCGTCGCACCGATTGCCGTGAACACCCATGGCGGGCGGGCGAAATGCCTTCAGCGTTTGATCCGGCTTGATCTCCCCGTGCCTGAAACCATCGCACTGAGCTTTGATGCGGTGCACCGGCTGGCCGAAGGGCAGACGTTCGACAAACATGCGCTGTTGCGGGTGTTTGGCGATGCGCCACTGCTCTCTGTGCGGCCCTCGTCCGAGGACCCCGATTGGGGCGGCCCCGGCGCCATTCTCAACATCGGGATGAATGATGCCCGCCACGCCGAGCTGACCAAAACCCACGGTCCAGAGGCGGCGGACGCGCTTTATCTTCGATTCGTGCAATCTTATGCCGTGCATGTCGAGCGTTTGGACCCGGAAGTGTTCGAATTTGACGCGTCTATGTCGGTGTCCGACGCTTTGAAATCGGCTCTGAGCGCCCATGAAGACGAGACCGGCGATCCGTTCCCGCAAGATCCGGCGTTTCAATTGGGGCAGGTGTTGCGTTCGATGGCGCGCGCGTGGGAGGGCACGACCGCACGGCTGTTGCGTCAGGCCAAAGGCGCGCCTGCGGATGCCGGACTTGGCTTGATCGTTCAGGCGATGTCCTTGGGCATTGGGCCGGGCGAATCCGGGGCGGGGGTGATGCAGCTTGTCGATGCCACGACCGGCGCGCCGTTGATCAAAGGCCGCTACAAACGTCAGGCACAGGGGCGCGAGGCGCTCTCGGCACAGAGCAACGCGATGTACCTGACGCAGGACGTGCGTGGCCCGTCGCTTGAGGAAGAACAGCCGAAACTCTTTGCCGAATTGGTTGAGATGAGCAAACTCTGCCGTCAACGGCTGCGCGAAGAGATGCAGGTGGAATTCACCATTTCGGGTGGGAAATTGAGCGTGCTGGACGCGGTGCGGGTGCCTCGCAGTTCGCGGGCTGCGCTGCGCATCGCCGTGCAATTGGCCGAAGACGGGATTATTTCGCACGAAGATGCGATTTTGCGGGTGCCGCCACGCTCGTTGACCGAATTGCTCCACCCCCAAGTCGATCCAAACGCCCCGCGAGATGTGATCGCCAAAGGCATCGCCGCCTCGCCGGGTGGCGCGGTTGGTCGGATCGTGTTCAACTCCACGGTGGCGCAAACCTATGAGGCGCGCGGTGAGCCCTGCATCCTTGTGCGGCGCGAAACCACGCCCGAAGACATCCGCGGCATGCATTCCTCGGTCGGCATTTTGACCGAACGCGGCGGCGTGACCTCGCACGCGGCGGTGATCGCGCGTGGCATGGGCGTGCCCTGTGTGGTCGGCGCGTCGATCCGCATCAACACGCGCGAACGCACGCTGACCTTGGAAGACGGGCGCAAACTGGCCGAGGGGGACATTTTGACCCTCGATGGTTCGGCAGGCGAGGCCTTGGTCGGGGAGGCGCAAATGTTGCCGCCGGTGAAGGACCATTGGTATTTGCAATTGATGGAATGGGCCGACGCGATCCGCGATTTGGGCGTGCGCGCCAACGCCGACACGCCAGCAGACGCCGCCATGGCGCGCGACTTTAAGGCCGAAGGTATCGGGCTGTGCCGGACTGAGCATATGTTCTTTGAGGCGGACCGTTTGACGGTGATGCGCGAAATGATTTTCGCCTCCGCGCACGAAGATCGCTCCGAAGCCATCGCCCGGCTGTTGCCGATGCAACGGTCTGATTTCATTGAGCTGTTTCGGATCATGGAAGGCTTGCCCGTGTGCATTCGGCTGTTTGATCCGCCGCTGCATGAATTTCTGCCCTCCGATCGCGAAGGGGCCAAGGAACTGGCCGAAGCGCTCGATTTGCCGCTCTCCGATGTGACGCGCCGGATCGAATGGCTGTCCGAGTTCAATCCGATGTTGGGGATGCGTGGCGTGCGTTTGGGCATCACCTTCCCCGAGATTTACGAAATGCAGGCGCGGGCGATTTTTGAGGCCACGGTGGAGGCGTCCAAACATGGCGCGCCTGTGGTGCCCGAGATCATGATCCCGCTGGTATCGGCGCGCCGCGAGGTGGAGATTGTCAAAACCCAGATCGACGGGGTGGCGGCGGCCGTGAAAAACGAAACTGGTGCCGCCTTTACCTATCGGCTTGGGGTGATGGTTGAAACGCCGCGCGCCGCGTTGCGTGCCCATGACATCGCCCAACACGCCGATTTCCTGTCCTTTGGCACCAATGATTTGACACAGATGGCCTATGGCCTGTCGCGCGATGATGCGGGTCGGTTTATGAACGCCTATGTGCAACAGGGCGTGTTCCCCGAAGATCCGTTCCATACGCTCGATATCGAAGGGGTGGGGGAGTTGTTGCGGATTGGTACGGAGCGCGGGCGGGGTAGCCGTCCGGACCTCACCGTGGCGGTGTGTGGCGAACATGGCGGTAACCCCGAATCTATCGCCTTCTGTCGGGCCATTGGGTTGGATTATGTGTCCTGTTCACCGTTCCGCGTGCCGGTTGCCCGCCTTGCCGCTGCGCAACTTGTCGCCGAAGAGGCAAAGTGATCACAGTCGGCTTTCAAGTTGCTGAAAATAAAGGCTCTTATTGGCCGTTTTTTGAGAATTTTATGGGTTTTTACAACTGTGTCTTGACTGTCCAGAAACCCGCTGGAACGCCCTAGACTGGACCTTTGAGGAAAATTACCCTATCCCGCCGTTCGAATGACACCCCGTGAGGCCTAAAGGTTGGGCGCAATGGAGGGATAAATGAGATCCTTAAACAAGCTGACGGCGCTTGCGCTTGTGGCTACACTTGGCCTTTGCGCCCTTCCCGGTGCAGGCCAGGCTGACGTCAAACTCAGCTCGTCAAACGACCCAAGCCTCGCGCTTGGCCTGCCGCTGACGGCGCTTTTGGACCAAGAGCGCAACGGTTTGAAAAATGTCGATGCGGATGCGATCGAACGGTTGCTGGCCAGCTTCAAGCCGAAGCCAAAGCCGACGCCCCCCGTGAGCGTCGAGTATTCCGACGCGTTCTTGTTGCAACAGCCCAAAGCGACGGGTGGCGAGCAATGGCAGTGTCTGTCTGAGGCGCTGTATTTCGAGGCCCGCGGCGAAAGCGTCAAAGGTCAGTTTGCCGTGGCCGAAGTGATCCTCAACCGCGTGTCTTCTCCGGCCTTCCCGAACACCGTTTGTGGCGTCATCCATCAGGGTACCGGCAAAAAATACCAGTGCCAATTCACCTATACCTGCGATGGCCGCGCCGAAGTGATTTCAGAGCCGGCGGCATGGGATCGGGTCAGCAAGGTCGCCCGCCTGATGTTGGATGGTGCGCCGCGCCCGCTCACCGAAGGGGCCACATTTTATCATACCCGTGCGGTGACGCCGAGCTGGGCGCGCAAATTCGCCCGCACGGCGCAGATCGGGGTTCACTATTTCTATCGCAAACCCAAAGTCTAACAGCGCAGATCACGGATTTGTTTCAGACCCCGCCGGTAAAACGGCGGGGTTTTGCCGTTCGCAGCGAGGTGAGGGGCGAAAGGGACATTGGCCTTGGACGCGCCGGGAAAATAATTGTAGCAAGGCGAAAATAACCACGAAAGACCCAAACGTGTCCGAGATCCGACAGGCCTTTGAGCATCCCGAAGTGCGCGCCAGCGCCACCGCCGCAGAGGCTCCACATGACCGAATTTCCCTGCGCGATCATGTGGTCGAGGTCGAAATCGGTGCCTTTCAGGCCGAGCGCGGCGTGCGGCAACGGGTGGTGTTCAACGTGGTGGTTGAATTGACGCCGGTCAGTGGCCCCATTGACGACGATGTCGACCGCATCCTGTCCTATGATCGACTGACCGAGGCCATTCAGATCGAATTAGCCGCAGAGCGTCTCAACCTGTTGGAAACTCTGGCCGAACGCATTGCCCTGCGCATCCTGTCCGAGCCGCGCGCGTTTCGGGTCTTTGTCCGCATCGAAAAACTGGACCGGGGGCCGGGCGCTTTGGGCGTTGAAATTGTGCGCAGTTCTGACCCCGCCACGGATCACCCCATAAGCGCGCAGAGTGTGACACCCGTGCCGCATCCGGTGATTGTGCATCTTTCGCCTGAGGCGTTGTCCCATCCAAATCTTACGGCTTGGATCGACGCGATGGATGCCGACCCGCGTCCGGTGATTGTCACGGTTGGCCTGCCGTTGAGCGAACGTCCGCAGTCGGAGGCAAAGCCTGCGCAGCGGCGGATTGACCTTTTGGCGATAGAACAAAATGCGTGGACGCTTGCGGGCCGTGACCCGCGTTGTGTGGTGCGTGCCTCGCGCACCGAACTTGATTGGGCGGCGCGCCAAGGCCATATCTCGGTTTGGGCCCCGTCAAAAATGGTACTCGATGCGGTGCACGGGCCAAAGGGCGAGGTCGGTGATCTGGTCGTGTGGTTGGCGCAAGAAATGTCTGCAGTCGCGCTTTTGACGCTGGGGGACACCCCGATTGACGGCGCGCATGCGCTTGATCTGGCTGGTCCCTGTCAGCTTCCTGCGGCTTCCAAGTGAGCCTCGCGATGTCCTCTCTCTATTATCGTCCCATCCTCTCCATTGATCCTGCGCGTCCCTCAGGCGCTTTGACGCTTGCGGGGGGCTGGGTCTGGTTTTCGCAGGTCGAGGTGTTGTCGCGCACAGCCCCGCCGCAGATCATTCCCGCCGCCGATCTGCCCGAGGAGGTCAAAACCCGCCTGACCGTTCCCCGTGCGCCTTTGGCTGGGCTGGATCTTGCGCGGCCAAACCTGATGGGCATTCTCAATGTCACACCCGATAGTTTCTCCGATGGCGGGTTGTTTGACGCCCCCGAAGCCGCTCTGGCACGGGCGCAGATGATGGTCTCTGAGGGCGCGGATATCCTTGATATTGGTGGCGAAAGCACCCGTCCGGGCGCGGCTTATATTGCCCCTGAGGTCGAAATCACCCGCACCGCGCCGGTGATTGCCGCCATTCGGGCGGGCTCATCGGTGCCAATTTCCATCGACACGCGCAAAGCGCCTGTGGCGGCTGCGGCCTTGGCCGCCGGAGCGGATTTGGTCAATGATGTCTATGCGTTTTGCCATGATCCCGATTTGGCTAGTGTCACGGCGCAAGCGGGCGCGCCTGTGTGCCTGATGCATGCCCAAGGGGACCCGGAGGTGATGCAAGAGCATCCCGAGTATGAAAATGTGCTGTTGGATGTCTATGACTTCCTTGCGGCGCGGATTGCCGTGGCAGAGGCGGCGGGCATTGACCGCACCCGCATTCTCGTTGATCCGGGCATCGGATTTGGCAAATCTCAGGATCATAATCTTGCACTTTTGCAGCGCATTTCGCTGTTTCATGCGCTTGGATGCGGTGTGCTTTTGGGCGTGTCGCGCAAAGGCTTTATTGGCCGGATCGGTCAGGCGCCAGCGCCGCGAGATCGCGCGCCGGGCTCCATCGCAGTGGCCTTGGCCGCGGTGGCGCAGGGAGTTCAGATTCTGCGGGTCCACGATATCAAAGAGACAAAACAAGCGCTTGCCCTGTGGCAGGCAGTGAGTGGCGAGGGAGGTCAGCATGACGCGTAAACTTTTTGGCACGGATGGTGTGCGTGGGCGGGCCAACTCCGCACCGATGACGGCGGAGATGGCGCTGAAACTTGGCGCCGCCGCGGGGCGTTATTTCCGCCGCGATGGTTCGCGCGAACATCGCGTGGTGATTGGCAAGGACACGCGCCTGTCGGGCTACATGTTTGAAACCGCGATGACGGCGGGGTTTACCTCGACGGGCATGAACGTGTTTCTGCTTGGTCCGGTGCCAACCCCGGCCGTGGGCATGTTGACCACCTCGATGCGCGCTGATGTCGGCGTGATGATTTCCGCCTCGCACAACCCGGCTGAGGACAATGGCATCAAATTTTTTGGCCCCGATGGGTTCAAATTGTCGGACGAGGCCGAGACTGAAATTGAACGCCTGATGGAAACCGATATTGAGCCGGCGCAGGCCGACAATATCGGCCGCGCCAAACGGATCGACGATGGTCGGTTTCGCTATAACGAACGAGTCAAATCCACCCTGCCGCGTGGGATGACCCTTTCGGGTCTCAAGGTGGTGATTGATTGCGCCAATGGCGCGGCCTATCGCACCGCCCCTGAAGTGCTTTGGGAATTGGGTGCCGAAGTGATCCCTGTAGGCACCCATCCCAATGGCCGCAACATCAACGATCACTGTGGTTCGACCTATGTTCAAACTGCCGCCGAAGCGGTGGTGGCACATGGCGCGGATGTTGGCATTTGCTTGGATGGCGATGCCGACCGGGTGATGATTTTGGACGAGACCGGGCAGGTGGCTGATGGCGACCAGCTTATGGGGTTGATGGCCAAATCATGGGCCGATCAGGGCCGTTTGGCGGGAGGGGCTTTGGTCGCGACCGTGATGTCGAACCTCGGGTTGGAGCGATTCTTGGAGGCGGAAGGCCTACGGTTGGAGCGCACCTCTGTGGGCGACCGCTATGTGGTCGAACGGATGCGTCAGGGCGGGTTCAACCTTGGCGGCGAGCAATCCGGTCATATCGTGATGACCGATTATGCCACGACCGGTGACGGTTTGTTGGCGGGCCTGCAATTCCTGGCCGCTATGGTTGAGACCGGCAAAAAGGCCTCTGAGATGTCACAGGTGTTCGACCCGGTGCCGCAGCTTTTGAAAAACGTGCGCTATGCCTCAGGGCAGCTTCCTTTGGAGAATGGCGGCGTGAAAGCGGCGATCGCGGATGCGGAGGCCAAGCTTTTGGGCAATGGCCGGTTGTTGATCCGTAAATCCGGCACCGAGCCGTTGATCCGCGTGATGGCGGAAAGCGTCAGCGAGACCGTGTTGAACGGGGCTGTAGATCAGGTGGTTGCGGCGGTGGAAGCCGCAACGCGGTAAACCGATATGTTGGATAAAGATAAAAAAAGGCGGCTTAATGGGCCGCCTTTTTTATAATATATCGCATTTGTGCAAGCTGTTCGTTTACTGGCCCGCCACAAAAGGGGAGTAGACGAGGCACATGCCCGCGTTCATCAGTGTCCAGATCACGCCAACGATACGCAGGCCGATCCCAGAATTTCCTTTGGGTTGAGCAACCGCTACGGCGCGCGCGACGCCCAAAAGGAAGACGCCGAACACGACAAACGACGCACTCAACAGCGGCGCCAAGAATGGAACGAATGAGGCAAGCGCTAAAAAAACAACCATGACGGGCAAAAACAACAAGCCTGCCAGATAATTGCCGGCCCAAAACGTGTCGCCAAGGCCCTCATGCCCGGCCAAAAGGCTTTTCCAAAACCCAAAAGTAAACATCCGCGCCCGCTCGGCTTGGATCTCGCCCTCATTTTTGGGGGTCAGATCGGCAGGGATGTGGTCGTCATGTGGCGTATTGGTCATGGGAAACTCCTTTGGCCCATCTGCACATGAAAAAGAGCGCCCCGCAAGGCGCTCTTTCGACGCATTTGGGCGTCTTCTTGGGCTTATCCGCGCAATTTATGGTGCAGGATGATCGGCACCACGAGGTCTTCTTCGTCGCTTAAGTGTCGCGTCAAAAGGGCGCTGATGTCTCGGGCGCTGCTCTCAACATCGCCGACCTCAGCGCGCATATCGACAGGCGACAAATGCGCCAGTTGCACCACGCGGTTGGCGCTGCGTTGGAACCGATCCAATGTGGCGTCGAGGGCCGCGTGATCGGCCTCCAACATCTCAAGCCCTGCCATCAGACGCCCCTCTGCGGTCCCCAATTCGGGAAAGAATTTCCGATCTTCCCAGCTGTGATGCCCATGCAGATTGCGCAACAGGAGATCGCCGTATTTGGCGAGCTTTTGAGCATAGATTTGATCGTCCAACTCGGTGTCGATAAAGGCCTCGGTGTCCTCCAAAACATAGGAGGACAGCGTGCGAAACATGGTGTGAGCGCCCATCCAATTTTGGATGGAGCTGGCGAAATTCGGGTGATCCGGCCAGACATCGCGCGGATAGTCCCGAAGCAGAAGCTGCATCTCTTCTGGCAGCCCCTGTCTTGTGTCCACTGTGTGTATCATGGGGGGGATATGGGGAGGGCTGGATGCGTTACAATATAACGTTTCCGCAGGACCTCTCTGTCATCCGCGCACAAAGATGCGTTTCACTGAGGCCCATTGCGAAATCGCCACCCCGCCAAGGATCAGCCCCAGCGCGATCAACAGCGTGGGCGGCAAAGGCTCGCCCAGAACCTGTGCGCCCAAGACCACGGACCACACGGGCACCTGATAATTGACCAAAGTCATAAAGGTTGGCCCGGCAGAGCGGATCACCAAAACGCGCAACTGGTTCATCGCCGCAGTCGAGACCACACCCAGGAAAATCAACGCAACAAAGGCTTTGAGCGGAGGGATGCCCGGCGCGCCTTCGGTCAAGATCGAAAAGGGTAGGGTGATCAGCGCCCCGGTCGCCATCATAATCGTGGTTAAGGCGGTCGAGTTGATTGGCGGGATACGGCGGATGGTGATGGAATTGAGCGCATAGCAAAATGCCACGGTGAGACAGGCCATGCGACCCCAAAATTCCAAATCGGCGCCCGTGCTGTCCAACGCACTTTTGCCAATGAGCAAGGCCACGCCGCAAAACCCAAGCGTCACACCGATGACCGCGCGCAGGGACAGGCGCTCGCCTGCCACCATGAAATGCGCCATCGGCAAGACCACCAAAGGCACGGCCGCCATCGAGGTTCCGGCAAAACCCGAGGTCACATATTGTTGCCCCCAATTGAGCAACAAAAACGGCACGCCCGAGGAAATCGCCCCGGCCCAGATCAACGCCATGGGATGTGGCTTGTTATCCGGGTCGGTGCCCATTTTGAACCCGTCCTTGCCCCAAAACACTGCCATCACCATTGCCGCAATGGCCAGCCGGAAGGTCGCCAACCAAAACGGTGCAATGCCGGTGAGCGCGATCTCGATCACCATGAAGGTTGAGCCCCAGACAAATCCTAAGACGCCGACCATGATCCAAGAGGCGCGGGTGATATTGGGGAGGGGCGACATGGTTAATCCTCGTAAGGGGTGTGGGCGGATTGGCCGTTGAAAGAGGTCATAGATCCTCATGAAAAAGGCCCCGACGCATCCGCCGGGGCCTTTCGTCATCTTTGACACTGCGCTTTAGTTGCGCGATTTGTCGACCATTTTGCCGGCAGTGATCCACGGCATCATGCCGCGCAGTTTCGCACCGGTTTCTTCGATCATGTGTTCGTCGTTGGCACGGCGGGACGCTTTGATCGTCGGCTGGCCCACAGCGTTTTCCAACATGAAGTCGCGGACGAATTTGCCCTGCTGGATGTCGGTCAAAACGGCTTTCATCGCGGCTTTGGTCTGCTCATAGGGCAGGATGCGCGGGCCGGTGACGTATTGGCCGTACTCTGCGGTGTTGGAGATCGAGTAATCCATGTTGGCGATGCCGCCTTCATAGATCAGGTCAACGATGAGTTTCACTTCGTGCAAGCACTCAAAATACGCCATTTCCGGCGCGTAACCGGCTTCGACCAGCGTTTCAAAACCGCAACGGATCAGCTCGACCAGACCGCCACAGAGCACAGCCTGTTCACCGAACAGGTCGGTTTCGCATTCTTCGCGGAAGTTGGTCTCGATGATGCCCGAACGACCGCCACCGATGGCGGAGCAATAGGACAGGCCGATTTCAAGCGCTTTGCCAGTGGCGTCGGTGTCGACGGCCACGAGGCAGGGCACGCCGCCGCCTTTGGTGTATTCGCCGCGCACGGTGTGACCCGGACCTTTGGGGGCCATCATGATCACGTCAACGCCCGCTTTCGGCTCGATGAGACCAAAATGCACGTTCAAGCCGTGAGCAAAGGCAATTGCAGCACCTTCACGGATGTTGTCGTGAACGTATTTTTTGTAGGTTTCGGCCTGCAATTCGTCGGGCATGGTGAACATGATCACGTCACACCACGCGGCGGCTTCGGCAATGCCCATGACTTTGAGGCCTTCCGCTTCGGCTTTCTTGGCCGAAGCAGAACCTTCGCGCAGAGCGACGACGAGGTTCTTCGCACCGGAGTCACGCAGGTTGAGCGCGTGGGCGTGACCTTGCGAGCCGTAGCCCAGGATGGCGACTTTTTTGTCTTTGATGATGTTCACATCGCAATCGCGATCGTAATAAACGCGCATATGGGCGCTCCTTATTTTTTGTCTGTGTGCAAGCCTCTTTCGAGTCTGCGGGCACTATCGTTCAAATCCAACCTCTGTCGCGTGCAAAATTTGACCTCATTTCTGGTTTGTGAAATAAGATCATTCGCACAATATTAAATTTATGAAAAAATCATGCAAGTAGACGACACAGACCGCCGCATCCTGCGCCAAGTGCAGGCCGATCCCGAAGCACCCGCCTCGGAATTGGCCGAGCGCGCCGGGGTGACGCCCGCCACATTCGCCCGCCGATTGGAGCGGATGCGCGAGGGCGGCGTGGTCAAAGCGATCCGCGAACAGGTCGATTGGCGCGCCTTGGGCTATGAGGTCGAGGTGTCGTTGCGCGTCACCTTGGACAAAACCGAACCGCGCGCCTTTGACGAATTCATCATTGCCGCGCGCGCTGTGCCGGAAGTGATTTCCATTGGCACGTTCCTGGGCCGGGTCGATGCGCGGCTTTTGGTGATTGCGCGCGATATGTCTGATTATCAACGAATTTATCGCGAATACATCCTGTCCCTGCCGCATATGACCGACATCGAAGCGCTAATGCAGGTGGCGACCATTAAAGACGCGCAATCGGTGCCGCTATGAGCCAAGATGCGATGGAATTGGACGATATCGACCGGCACCTGATCCGCGCTTTATGCGAGGATGCAACGCAATCGGCGGGCGCTTTGGGGCGTGAGATGGGGCTCAGTCAACCGGCGACATGGCGGCGGATCAAGCGGCTGAAAGAACTGGGCATTTTCGGGCCGCGCCGGGTGGATTTGGATCTTGAGGGATTGGGATTTGGCGTCACGGTGTTTTTGGGCATCAAACTGGCCACGAAAGGCCGAGTGTCCTTGGAGGATTTCGAACGTGCCGTGCGCGCGATCCCGGAGGTGCAGACGGTGCAGCACGTTTTAGGCCTGTTTGATTACCGCCTGCGCGTGGTGGCGCAAGACCTGCCGGATTTTGAGCGCGTGCTCAGGCGGCGGATCATGACGCTGCCCGGTGTGGGCAACGTTGAGGCCAATGTGCTTTTGTCCGAGGAACGCCGCCCCGGCCCGATTTAGCGTCCGATCAATGCGGGATTTTGTCTTTGGGCAGATCGACATAGCCGGTGATCATCGGCTTGACCAAATTCTCGCCCTTGCGCTTTTTATACCAAAAAATCGCGGCGACATGGCCCAGAACCATCAGCAAAAGCAGGGTTGAGAGCGGCTCATGCAGCGACAGTGCCTTGCGCGCCACATCGCTTGAGACATACTGCGCCAGCGGGCCGACATTGATGTAATCTTCCGGGTCTGCCAATAGCCCGGACATCACCTGCATCGTGAGAACAAGCAAAACCCCAACGACAAAAATCGCGCCGACCGGGTTGTGACCATAGGAGCGTGAGGGCGTAGGTGAGGGCAGCGTCCGGGCATAGGCCATAACCTTGCCCGGACCTTTGACAAATGTGGCGAACCGCGCCGTTTTGGTGCCGAACAGCCCCCACAACAGCCGCAACACCACGATCCCGGCCAGGATGTAGCCAGAATAGAAATGCAACGTCATGATATTGGGGCCAAATTTGCCCAAGCCCCATGAGGTGGCGAAAGCAATCACCAAAGCCCAGTGGAGGATGCGGACAACGGGGTCCCAAACATAGGTTTTGTTCAGCGGCTCTGACATCGGTTCGCCTCAGTCTTAGCGCTTAAAAATCTTTGGCGCGGTAGTCGTCGTGGCAGGCTTTGCAGGTGCCGCCGAGTTTGCCGACGGCGGGCTGCAGCGCCTCAAGGCCGTTGCCCGCGACGCCGTTCAACTCGGCCACAGCTTGGTAAAAGGCCATGCCTTTGTCCTGAACTCCGGGCATATCGGCCCAGATGTCGGCCTTGGCGCGGGTTTCACCCGGCAGGTCGTCGTTCGAGGTGCCGGGTGCGAAAAGGTCGGACATGGTGTAGCCGGTGAGAGCCGCCAGATCCTTTGCCGCTTGGCTTGCGACATCGGCATCGTAGTCGATTTTGCCCTGAGCCATGGCGCCCAATGTGGACATTTCAAAGCCCACAAGGGTGAAATACGCGCGGCGTGCTTTGGCCACGTCAGAGGGGGATTGGGCAAACGCTCCGGTCGCGGCAGTGGCGGCGATGACGGTCGAGATAATGAGTTTACGCATAGATGATGTTCCCTGTCAGGTGACGTAATGAATGACGAATGTGTCCGCACGATTGGCCAATCATGTCATGGTATTGTGCAAAGTGAATATGACAATCTGTCCCGCCCGGCGATGCAAGCTCCGGAATCGGTTCAATTTTTTGTTATGATGGCGCTAACCGGGCGCAATGTCGCACCCGGTTGCTTGTTGTGGTTTGCATCATCCGAGCGTCAGGCGGACAGAATGCGCGTCACCATTTCGGTCGTGTCCCGCGACAGGGTCGGGGTGGCCAAAATCCGCTCCAACTGGTCGCGCATCATGCCTTGGCGATCCGCATCATAGCGTTTCCAGGTTTCAAATGCCCCGGACATCCGGGCTGTGGTTTGCGGATTAAGCGCATCCAGCGCAATGAGGTGATCGGCCAAAAGCGCGTAGGCCTTGCCATCAGAGGCATGAAAACCTGCGTGATTGCCCGCCAATGCGCCAAACACCGACCGGAATCGGTTTGGGTTTTTCATGGTGAAATCAGGGTGTTGGGTGAGGGATTTGGCAATGTCCGCGGCCTGATCGGGGGCGGCGGAGGCGACTTGCATCATGAACCACTTGTCCATGACCAAACGGTCGTCTTGCCACTGAGCGGCAAAATCCGCCAATTCATCTTCGCCAAGTCCCGCCGACAACAAGGCCTGCAATGCCCCGGCCTGTTCGGTCATATTGTCCGCGCGTTTGTAAAGCGCGCGCGCCGTGGCTCCACCATCACTCAGCGTCAAAAGTGAGAGGGCAGACAGGCGCAGGCTGCGCTTGCCCGAGCCTTCTGCGTCGGGAGCAAAGGCCCCGGCATCGTTTTCCACATAGAGCGCGGGCAGCACTTCGCGCAGATGCGCCGCCAAAATGCGCCGTACCTCTTCGCGGGCGGCATAGATTTTATCCGGGTCCGGCGTGACGCCGGCATCATAGAGCGTTTGTGCCAAATCGTCCTGTGACGGCAGCCCAAGCGTCAGCGCGCGGAAGGCGGGATCAAGGCTGTCATCGGTGAGCACGGTTTTGATCGCGTCGAGATAGGCGTTGGCGGGCGGTGTGCCGTCCATGATCATCGCGATCAACGTGTCTTTCGCCAGCATTCGCCCCATTTCCCATTTCTGAAACGGGTCGGTGTCATGGGCCAACAGGAAGGCACGGGTTTTGGCGCTCATCTCGCGCTCAAGCACCACGGGGGCGGAGAAATCACGCAGGATCGAGGCCGTTGGACGCGCGCCCAACCCCTCGAACGAAAAGCTCTGTGTCGCCTCTGTCATCTCCAACACTGTGGTGGGAACAACCTCAGCGCCATTTGGGCCGATGAGGCCCACGGCAATGGGCAGGACCATCGGCTTTTTGTCGCTCTGGCCCGGTGTGGCAGGGGTGGATTGGGTGAAGGTCAGGGTGAATGTGCCGTCCTGCCAGTCCTCTTCAACACTTAGACGCGGCGTGCCCGCCTGAGAATACCATTGTTTGAATTGTGCAAGATCGCGCCCTGTCGTATCGGCAAAGGCTGCCAGCCAATCCTCGATGGTCACTGCCTGTCCGTCATGGCGCTCAAAGTAGAGATCGCAGGACTTTTTATAAGCCTCGTCACCGACAATCCGCTTGAGCATCCCGATGATTTCCGCGCCTTTTTCATAGACCGTGGCGGTGTAGAAATTGTTGATCTCGACAAAACTTTCGGGCCGCACCGGATGGGCCAGCGGTCCGTTGTCTTCGCGGAACTGACGGGCGCGCAGGGTCAGGACTTCTTCAATTCTTTTGACGGCATGGCTGCGCATGTCGCCGGAGAACATCTGATCGCGGTAGACTGTCAGTCCCTCTTTGAGGCAAAGCTGAAACCAATCGCGACAGGTGATGCGGTTGCCGGTCCAGTTGTGAAAATACTCATGGGCAATGATGCCTTCGATCCGTTCAAAATTCGCGTCTGTCGAGGTCTCTTTCGAAGCCAAAACACAGGACGAATTGAACACGTTCAGCCCCTTGTTTTCCATCGCTCCCATGTTGAAGTCATCAACAGCCACAATGTTGAATATGTCCAAGTCGTATTCACGACCATAGACCCGCTCGTCCCATGCCATACTGTCTTTGAGCGCCTGCATCCCAAAGGCACATTTGCCCTCGTCACCGGGCCGCACCCAGATGTTCAATTCGACCTGCTTGCCGGATTTTGTGGTGAAGCCGCCGGGATGGTTGATTAGATTTCCGGCCACCAGAGCGAACAAATAGGAGGGTTTCGGCCAGGGGTCATGCCACTCGGCAAAGCCCGGTCCAAAGGCCCCCGGATTGCCATTGGACAACATCACCGGCATGTCGGATTCAATGCGTACGGAGAAGGGCGCCATCACATCGGGGCGGTCCGGGTAATAGGTGATCTTGCGAAAGCCTTCGGCCTCGCATTGGGTGCAATACATGGCATTTTGTCCGGGCTGACTTTCGCGCTCGCCCTCTTCGGGGGCTTCCACGTT
The DNA here is from genome assembly GCF_000299875.1 of Celeribacter baekdonensis B30. Classification (GTDB taxonomy): domain Bacteria; phylum Pseudomonadota; class Alphaproteobacteria; order Rhodobacterales; family Rhodobacteraceae; genus Celeribacter; species Celeribacter baekdonensis_A. The sequence continues at coordinate 270,434 of NZ_AMRK01000002.1, read as the reverse complement.
CAGCGGAGACATGTAGAGACCTTCCAAGGCGGTGTTGGTCTGCGGGCTGATCTCCACCTCGGCTTCAAAGGTAAAGGGGGCGGTCGGAAGATCGCCGGATTTGATTACCAGATGGGTGTCCGTGACCTGATAAGGCACGATGGCTTCATTCACGGCCACGGCGATGAGTCTCAGGCCTTCGCCGTCCAAAATCAGATCGCCGGGATTTTGCACATTCGGCACAAAGGTGATTTTGGACAGAACCCGCGTGGCCCGAGGGGCCAGCCGAAAGGTCAGATGCACATCGCGCACCCAATGGTGCGGCTCTTGGTAATCTTTGAGGTAGATCGTTTGGGTGGCTGCATCTTTCATTCTCTGTCCTTTCGCGGGTGGCGCGTTTTTGGCACGTTAGAGCGGGGGACAGGGGGCTTCAACACCCACGGGTCTCAATGTAATCATCTTGTGATCACGCGCGCGATGGCGCGCGTGCCTGGCAAGAGGGACAGCCCGTGATGAGGTTATGCCGCACCGACAAAGGCGGCGAGTTTGCCCAAGGTTTGCATCCCAAGTTCGACCGCGCCAAAGCCCTTGGCCTCTTGGTATTCCGCATCGCTCGAAAAGATCATCCGCAATGTGATCCGCGATCCGTGGCCGGTGGCTTCGAAAACCGCCGATGCGTCAGCATGTTTGGGGCCGTTTTCACCCCAGAGAAGCTCGTACTCAATCCGCTCCATGGGGATCACGCGGGTGTAGCGGTGATGGTTTGGAAAGACGGTCCCATCCGGCCCGATCATGTCGAACACCCATTCGCCACCGTCGCGCAGGTCGATGCGTGTGGTGCGGCAACTGAACCCATCGGGTCCCCACCATTTGGGGAGCGCCTCGGGGGCGGTCCATGCGCTCCAGATCGCCGCAACGGGTGCGGCGATGTCGCGGGAGAGGGTCATGGTGCGGTTTTCGGCAGAGCGGTCCATCAGAGCAACCCCTTGGCATAGGTGACGAGTTGATCCGCCACTGTGCCCCAACCGTCAAAAAAGCCCATGTCTTTATGGGTTTGTGCCGCCTCTTCGGAGCGGTGTCGGGCGGTGGCTGTATAGATCGTGCCGCCGTCTGGCGCATCCGCAAAGGTCAGGATCGCCGTCATGAACGGGTCCGGCGCGGGTTTCCACCCTTCGGAATAGCCATCTGTAAAGACAAGCTTTTCTCCGGGGATCAGTTCAAGATAGACGCCGGTGTTGTCCATCACCGCACCATCTACGTCAAAGACCGTGTTGAACCGCCCTCCCACACGCAGATCAATGTCGCAGGCGGTGACTTTGTGTGGGGCGGGGATAAAGAAATGCGGGATGTGTTCGGGCTGCGTCCAACAGTCCCAGACCAGGGCGCGGGGCACGGCCAGAGTGCGGGTAAAGCTGAGGTCAGTCTTTGGATCGAGGGTCATCTGTGTGCTCCTTTGCGGATTGGGTGAGTTGGGTGACATAGGCATCAAAACGGTCGAGGCGGCCGGTCCAAAGGCTGCGTTGCTGCTCAAGCCAGCTTTGCACCGGGGTAAAGGCACCGGGGGTGAGGCGACAGGTGCGGATGCGGCCTCGTTTTTCAGTCGAAATCAGCCCGGCGGTTTCAAGTTTCTTCACATGAGCCATGAGGGAGGGAAGAGCCATGTCATGGGGATTGTGCAGCTCCGACAGGGTGGCCGGGCCGCGCGCCAACCGGGTCAGGATTGCGCGGCGGGTTGGGTCACTGAGGGCTGAGAACAGCGTGTCGAGATCGTTTGAATGCTTAGTCATGTAGCTAAGTATTCGGATTTTGCCGCGTGATGCAAGAAAAACTTAGGATTTTGGCTAAGTTTTTGTCGAGTGACGTTTGGGAGCGCGCTGGCCGGTGTCGTCGCCAGGTTGAAACGAAAACCCGCGTATGGTTGCGCGTCATGACAGGTTTCAGCGCCATGAAGTGCTGATCTCAAAGGCAAGTTGCAAACAAGCTCTTCAGCTTCGCACCTCCCCTAACCTCACAAATGTTTTGGTCCGGTCGAGGCCAGTCGTGGGCCTTTGCATGGTGCGATATGGGCGCTCAAAACTCAGTCGCGATGCCGGATGTGATCAATAAAGGGGCAGCGGGCGCAATTGGGTGAGTATGCGAACAGCGCAAAGGTGCATGTGCGCAGGGATGCAGAGGCCTTGCGCACCCATGCCCCTTTTCTCTGCTCGCAAAGCAGGTATCCTTAACCAAAAGGAGAGGCATATCATGAGCAGACCCATCGTTGGCGTGATCGGAAATTCGGACCTGCTGAACGGGCAATACCCGGCCTTTACCGGCGGCAAGATGAACGCCGAGGCCGTCTCCGATGTTGCGGGCTGTATGCCGCTTTTGATCCCGGCGCATCCCAATTTCGTCTCCCCCGAGGAGCTGATGGGCGTTTGTGACGGTTTTTTGTTCACCGGCGGTCGGCCCAATGTGCACCCAGAGGAATATGGCGAACCTGAGACTGAAGCCCATGGGGCGTTTGATCGCTGTCGCGATGCGGTGACATTGCCGCTTATTCGCGCCTGTGTTGAGGCGGGTCTGCCGTTCCTTGGCATTTGTCGCGGCTTCCAGGAGATCAATGTCGCCATGGGGGGCACGCTTTATCCTGAAATTCGCGATCTGCCGGGGCGAATGAACCACCGGATGCCGCCAGATGGCACGATTGAGGAAAAATTCGCCCTGCGCCACCCGGTGCGTTTGAGCGAGGGCGGGGTGTTTCATCGCTTGTTTGGCACCGACGAGGTGATGACCAATACGCTGCACGGGCAGGGGATCAAAACCCCCGGTGCGCGCATCGTGATTGACGGCTACGCCCCCGATGGCACGCCTGAGGCGATTTATGTCAAAGATGCGCCGGGGTTCACACTTTCGGTGCAATGGCACCCGGAATGGAACGCCTGTCAGGACCCGGTGTCGCGGCCGTTGTTTGCCGCCTTTGGTGAGGCGGTTCATGCTTATGCTGCGGCGCGCGCAGGGGTCTCGCGGCCGCTGTCGAAGGCCGTTTAAGCGGTCAAATCCCTTTCAAAGCGCCTTTTCCATCCGAAAATTTTCAATTCCGACACCGTCGCGGATCACCGTTTGCCGGGCCGTCACCCGCCAGCCGCGTTTTTCAAAGAAACGCCGGGCCAGATGCGACGCCTCTGTGTCCATGTAGGGCAGGCCAAGACGACGCGCCTCCGTCTCGCAGGCGTCATAGAGCTTGGCGGCGGTGCCTTTGCCCATCTCCTCCAAGGCGACATAGGCAAAGTCGATATGACCGTCATGCCCCATGGTGAAAAAGCCTTTGAGCCGTCCCCATCGCGTGGCGCAGATCGCATAGCCCGCAGTCAGCCGTGCGGGCCAGGTTTCGGGGGCATGGTCGCGGTCCGGTGCCCACGCCGCACGCTGCGCCGCCGTATAAAACGCGCCTGTGCCGCCGTGCACCGTGCGGTGAAACAGCGCGTAACAGGCATCAGCGTCTTTGACGGTGATCGGACGTACTGTGATCGGACGCAATGTGAGGGCGCGTATTTTCATGTCCGAACTTGTAGCGCGCGGGCGGTGTCTCGGCTAGAGTGGCCGATATGAAATATCTCGATTATCCCCCGGTTTGGCTTTTGGCCTTTATGTGCGCCGCTTACGCCTTGGCCGGTGTGGGGGTCGATTTTACCGTGCCGCCGCTGGTGGCTCTGGTCGGGTGGATTTTGATCGCGCTGGGCGTGGGGCTTATGGGGGTGGCCGCCTTCACGATGTGGCAACACAAAACCACAGTCATCCCCCACAAACGGCCCTCGGCCATCGTCACCAATGGTGTCTACGCCCTGTCGCGCAATCCAATTTATCTGGGCGACGTCTTTACACTCGCAGGCTTTGCTTTACTTTGCGGCAGTTCGATGGGGATCGTGTTGGTTCCGGCCTTTATGGCCGTGATACAAAAGCGATTTATCATTGAGGAGGAACAAAAGCTCCGGGCGGGATTTCCACAGGATTTCTCCGTTTGGGCCAAAAAAACGCGACGTTGGTTGTAGTCTCCCGTCACGAGTCGAAAATGTTAGCGCAATAATGTTGCGAAACATCGGCAGGATTGGGTAAGGATGCACCAAGAATGCGAATAGGACTGGGGAAAAGGAAAATCTCGTGAAATTTGGGGTTCCAAAGGAAGTCTTTGAGGGGGAGGCGCGCGTCGCGTTGACTCCTGAGAGCGCCAAGCAATTACAAAAGCTTGGATATGACTGTGCCGTTGAAACCGGGGCCGGTGCGCTTGCCGGGTTCTCCGATAAAGATTATGCGGAGGCAGGCGTCGAGGTCATCAAGACCGCCGCTGCGCTTTGGAAGGACTGCGACATCGTCGCCAAGGTCCGCCAGCCGTCCGAGACGGAGATGAAGCGGCTCAAATCGGGTCAGACTTTGATCTCTTTCTTCAATCCGGGTGCCAATGAGGCCGGGATGGAGATGGCCAAATCCAAAGGCGCCAACGTGATCGCCATGGAAATGGTGCCGCGGATTTCGCGCGCCCAGAAAATGGATGCGCTCTCCTCTATGGCCAATATCGCGGGCTACCGCGCAGTCATCGAGGCCTCCAACAATTTCGGCCGTTTCTTCACCGGGCAAATCACCGCCGCGGGTAAAGTGCCGCCCGCTAAAGTGTTGGTTGTCGGTGCCGGTGTGGCCGGTCTTGCCGCCATTGGGACGTCGACCTCGCTCGGTGCGATCACCTATGCGTTTGACGTGCGTCCCGAAGTGGCCGAACAGGTCGAAAGCATGGGCGCGCAGTTCGTCTACCTCGATTTCGAGGAAGAACAACAGGATGGCGCGGCCACGGGCGGCTATGCCTCTGTGTCCTCGCCTGAGTTCCGCGAAGCGCAGCTGGCGAAATTCCGCGAATTGGCCCCCGAAGTGGACATCGTGATCACCACCGCGTTGATCCCGAACCGCGAAGCGCCCGAACTTTGGACCGAAGACATGGTTGCGGCGATGAAGCCGGGGTCCGTGATCGTCGATCTCGCGGCGGAAAAGGGCGGCAACTGCAAGCTGACCAAAATGGACGAGAAAATCGTCACCGAGAATGGCGTGACCATCATCGGTTACACCGATTTCCCGTCCCGCATGGCGGCTCAGGCCTCGACGCTTTACTCCACCAACATCCGTCACATGATGACCGATTTGACGCCGGAAAAAGACGGCCAGATCGTGCATAATATGGAAGATGACGTGATCCGTGGCGCGACGGTGACTTACGCAGGCGCGATCACCTTCCCGCCGCCGCCGCCGAAAATCAAAGCCATCGCCGCCAAGCCGAAAGAAGCGGCTAAGGTATTGACGGCTGAGGAAAAACGCGCCGCAGAAACCGCCGCTTTCAAAGCCCAGACCAAACAACAGGTCACTTTGATGGCGATCGGTGCGGTGCTTTTGCTGGGGGTTGGCCTTGTTGCGCCTGCCTCGTTCATGCAGCATTTTATCGTCTTCGTTCTCTCCGTCTTCATCGGCTTCCAGGTCATTTGGAACGTGTCGCACTCGCTGCACACGCCTCTCATGGCTGTCACCAACGCCATTTCTTCGATCATCATTCTAGGCGCTCTGATGCAAATCGGGTCGGGCTCCTGGCTCGTGATCGTTCTGGGTGCTTTGTCGGTCTTCATGGCCGGGATCAACATCTTTGGCGGCTTTATGGTCACACGGCGCATGCTTGCCATGTTCCAGAAATCTTAAGGGGTAGGGATCATGGAATACGGATTTACGACAGCGGCCTATGTGGTCGCAGCGGTGCTCTTCATCCTCTCTCTCGGGGGATTGTCGGGCCAAGAAAGCGCAAAACGCGCGGTGTGGTACGGGATTGTCGGCATGGCTTTGGCCGTGTTCGCCACCCTGATCGGGCCGGGCTCTGGCCTGTGGCTTTTGTCGCTTGTGCTGATTGCGGGCGGCGGGATCATCGGCTGGATGGTCGCCACCAAGGTCGAAATGACCGAAATGCCGCAACTCGTGGCCGCGATGCACTCGCTCGTTGGTTTGGCTGCGGTCTTCGTGGGCTTTAACGCCCATTTCGAAGCGACAAATGTGGCGGGTCTGGACGCGGCTGCACGTCATGGTCTTGACGGGTTTGCGGCGCTTCTGGCTCACAAAACCCCGGTCGAGCTGAACATCCTCAAGGTCGAATTGTTCCTCGGCATCTTTATCGGGGCGGTGACCTTTACCGGGTCCATCGTGGCCTTTGGCAAACTCGCGGGCAAACTGAACTCGAAAGCCACCAAACTTCCGGGCGGTCACATGTTGAACGCGGCTGCCGCTGCGATCTCCGTGCTGTCGTTGATTTGGTACTTCAACACTGGTGGCTTCTTGCCGCTGGCGATTATGACGCTGATGGCGCTGTTCATCGGTTACCACCTGATCATGGGCATCGGCGGCGCCGATATGCCGGTGGTGGTCTCCATGCTCAATTCCTACTCGGGCTGGGCCGCGGCGGCGATTGGTTTCTCGCTTGGCAACGACCTGTTGATCGTGGTTGGCGCGCTGGTGGGGTCTTCCGGTGCGATCCTGTCTTACATCATGTGTAAGGCGATGAACCGCTCCTTTGTCTCGGTCATCTTGGGCGGCTTCGGCGGCACCACGGGGCCGGCGATGGAAGTCGAAGGCGAACAGATCGCGATTGATGCCGATGGTGTTGCCACGGCGTTGAACGAGGCAGATTCTGTCATCATCGTTCCGGGCTACGGTATGGCTGTGGCTCAGGCGCAGGCGGCTGTCTCTGAACTCACCAACAAGCTGCGCGCCAAAGGCAAAAACGTGCGCTTCGCCATTCACCCGGTTGCGGGTCGTTTGCCGGGCCACATGAACGTGCTCTTGGCCGAAGCCAAAGTGCCCTACGACATCGTGATGGAAATGGACGAGATCAACGAAGACTTTCCGAACACGGATGTGGTCATTGTTATCGGCTCCAACGACATCGTGAACCCGGCCGCCCAAGAAGATCCGAACTCCCCGATCGCCGGGATGCCGGTTCTCGAAGTGTGGAAAGCCAAGCAGGTGTTCGTGTCGAAACGCGGTCAGGGCACCGGCTATTCGGGCATCGAAAACCCGCTGTTCTACAAAGAGAACACCCGCATGTTCTATGGCGATGCCAAAGACAGCATGAACGCGCTGCTGCCGAAGCTCGACTGAGTTTCGTCGTAGGATAAATACTCACGAAAGGGCGGCCCTCATATGGCCGCCCTTTTTCTTTGAGTATTTGCATCGCGATAAAGACAGAATCCAGCGCGTGAAGCCTCTACGTCAGAGGCGATAAGCCAAAGATTTCAAAGCCTTTTGCGGCCCGGCATGGATCGCGCTGACGCTCGCCCTGGGGCAGAGATGGGGCGTGGATGATCTGCGACTATGGTCCTGTATACGGAGGTATTCCAGCAAGGTATTGATATTGCGGCAATTTATCTCTTTTCAGATCGGGTTTTGCCGCTATGCTGCGCCCAAATCGCACCTGTTCCATATCTATAAAGGCGTCCTATGGCTCCCCTGACTGATCACCCTCGCCGTTATGAATTGGCCAATGAATTGCACGCACGGCCCTTTCCCGAAATGCCAGGGCAGGCACGCGCGGCCTATTTGGCGATCCGGGCATCGGGGGACGCAGCGCGGCGGGATCGGGATTTGGACCGGGCGCATCTCTTGGCACTGTTGGATCGCTATGGGGCGGCGCATCCGGCACCGGGGGCGACCCATTACGCCGGGTCTTTGGGCAAATACCGGCTGAAATGGGAAAGCCACACCGAATTCGTCACCTATACCATCTTTGCCGATGGCGTTTCTGAGCGCGCCTATGACAAGGGCACGTTTGAGTTGTTCCCCGAGGACTGGTTGACCGAAGCTCCGGGCCAAAGGATCACCTCGGCGTTGATCCGGGTGGAAACGGTGGCGGATGATGCCGCCGTGTCTGAGCGGATTGACCAGTGGTTCGAGCGCGAGAGCCTTGCCACGGCGCGGGTGTTGGATGGGGCCATGGTGGTTGCGGGCGATTTCCGCATTGATGAGGCCGGGCACATGCGCTTTGCGCTGTTTCCGCAAGAGGACTGTGGCCAACGCCGGATCGGGCGGGTGGTTCAGCGGCTTTGCGAGATCGAAACCTACAAAGCCATGTCGATGCTGGGTCTCGTTCAGGCGCGCAAAGTTGTCGGCGAATTGGCCGATATCGAAAAGGAACTGTCGGAACTGATGACGGCACTGACCGAGCGCAATGGCACCCCGGTTGAGGAGGTGTTGGATGATATTCTGGGGCTTTCGACCCGGATCGAAGATCTGGTGACACGCAGCAATTTCCGCTTTGGCGCGACGGGGGCCTATGAGGCCATCGTCACGCAGCGGGTGGAGGTGCTGCGCGAGGCGCGGTTCATGGGACGGCAGTTGTTTTCGGAATTCATGATGCGGCGCTATGATCCGGCGATGCGCACGGTCAAAGCCGCCGAACGGCAATTGGAAAGTCTCGCTGAACGGGCGGCGCGCGCGGCCAATCTGTTGCGCACCAAGGTCGATGTCGGGCGCCAGGCGCAAAACCAGGCGTTGCTTGAATCCATGGACAAACGTGCCGATTTGCAATTGCGGTTGCAAGAGACGGTGGAGGGCCTGTCCGTGGTGGCAATCAGCTATTATGCGGTCAGCCTCGTCGGCTATCTGGTCTACCCGGTTTTGGAACCTCTGGGCCTCTCGAAAGGCTTGGCCTTGGCGATGGTCACGCCGCTGGTTGTCCTTGCCGTGTGGCTTGGCCTGCGGCGGATAAAGAAGCATCACCTTGGATAAGGCGGGCGGTCAATGCGCCGCCCACCGCAATCGAGATCAGCGCCAAAATCGCAGCCAACGACAGCGTCGGCACACCCGAAAGCCCCGCACCCACGGTGCAGCCGCCCGCCAAAACGCCACCGATGCCCATCAAAGCCGCGCCTGCGATGTAGCGTCCGGTTTGGCGCGGGGACTCAAAGCTTTGCCACTGGAACCGGCGGGCGGAAAGCGACGAAATCAGCGCCCCCAAGATCACGCCACCGATGAGGCCCGTACCGAACCCAGCAGGGATGGAGGAGGCCGCGACAGTCCAAAACAGGGTTTCGGCAGAAGGCGAGGTGAAGGACAGGCTTTCCATTGCGATTGGGTCGAATTCGTCGAACAACACATAGCCGGTGCCGATCCAGGCCAAGGGCACCAAAAGGCCGATCAAGGCGCCCAGTACAAGGTCGCGGCCGCGCGCCGAAAAGCGCCAGGCGGCCAAGGCGGCGCCTCCGGCCAACACGGCGGTCCAGATCAGCGCAGAGCCGGGCAGCGCGGCGGATTGCAGCGGCAGGGTAAAGCCGCCAAGCGTGGTGCGCAGCGGTGCCAAGATGCCTTTGAGCGTGGCGTGGGCGACGACGGCGAAAACCACCAAGACGAGGGCCGCGCGCAGGTTGCCGGTGCCCGTCAAGACGGTGAGTCGGGACACACAGCCACGGGTCAACACCATGCCCGCTCCAAACATCAATCCGCCCAAAAGGATCGCCAGCCACGGCAGATCGGTGGCGAGGAAACGGTGCTCGTCGAAGCTGATAAGGCCTTGAGTGACGGCGAGTTGGGTGCCGATGATGGCGGTTGCAAGACCCGCAAGCCAAACCCCGGCAGCGGCGCGACGGTCGCCTATGGGGCCAGCCACCGCGCGGCGGAAACAGAATTTCGACACCTCGGCCAAGACGCCAAAAGCAAGGCCAAGGGCCAAGCCCAAAAGGATCGCCGCTTGGCGTGGCAGAATGTCTAGCCCGAGGGTCTCGTACATGGGTCCGTCTCCGAGGTCTGCTGTGCGTGGAATATTTGTCTTGATAAAGGCCGATCGTGTGGCTTTGCAATCTCGAGGCCGTTCCAAATGGACGCATTGTCAGGAATTTTGTTCCCGTTCGGACCAAATTCCCCGGCCTGTCATTTCGCGGTCCAGCAGTGATGTGGCACAAAAAAACGCGCAGGCGAGACCAGCGCGTTTTTCGTTTTTATTGTCGGGTCGGCTTAGCGACCGCGAATGCGTGGATCCAAAGCGTCGCGCAGCCCGTCGCCGATGTAATTCACCGCCAACACGGTCAGCGAGATCGCCAGACCCGGCCAAATCACCCGCTCGGGATATTGCTGGATCATGTCTTTAGCATCGAACAACAGCCGACCCCAAGTTGGGAAATCCGGTGGAAAGCCGAGGCCGAGGAAAGACAGCGCGGATTCGGTGATGATCGCATTGGCGATGCCCAACGTGGCCGAAACCATGATCGGCGACATGATATTGGGCAGGATGTGACGCAACACGACGCGGCGGCTTGGCGTGCCGATGGAGCGGGCGGCCAGCACATATTCGCGCTCTTTGAGGGCCAAAACATCACCACGCACAATCCGCGCGGTCTGCATCCACGAGGTGATGCCGATCACGAACACGATCAGGACGAAAATCCCGGTCTCAAGCCCGAACATCGCCCGCAACGGATCGCGAAACAGCATGATGATCACCAGCAAAAGCGGCAACAGCGGCAGCGCCAAAAACAGATCGGTGAAGCGCATCAATAGGCCGTCGAGCCGTTTCCAATAGCCGGCCAGAACGCCGACGAAGGTGCCCAAAACCAAGGACAGCCCCATCGCGGTCAGACCAACGGAGATCGAGGTTTGCCCACCTTTGAGCATCCGGGCCAAGATGTCGCGACCCAATTGATCGGCACCAAACGGATGCGCCAAAGACGGGCCTTTGTTACGGGCGCGGATGTCGATGTAGGTTGGGTCGATTTTCCACAGATAGGGGCCAAGGTAAACGGCGGCGATGATAAAGATGAAAAAGATCAGCCCGGCCATCGCGCCTTTGTGGGTTTTGAACTGGTCCCACACGTCCCACCATTGATTGCGGGGCGGACGGGCGGCCTGGGTCTGTGCGGTTGCGTCAGTCATATGATGGGCCTCAGTCGTAGCGGATGCGGGGATCGAGGATGCCATACAGAATATCCGCGATGAGATTGAAAAGAACGATAAGCACGGCGAAGATGAAGGTCAGGGTTTGCACCATCGGCGCGTCAGAGGCGTAGATGGCGGTGATCAACATCTGTCCCAGACCGTTCACTTGAAACACCTGCTCGGTGATGATCGCGCCGCCAAAAATTGTCGGCACACCCAGCGCAATGACGGTGACCACCGGGATCATCGAATTGCGCAGCACATGGGAGAGCACGACGACTTTCTCCGACATGCCTTTGGCACGGGCGGTGCGAACGTAATCCTGGTTGAGGTTGTCCAACATAGACGCGCGCATGAACCGCGAGATTTGCGCGGCGTTATACAGCGCCAGGACCGAAACCGGCATGATCATCTGTTTGACTTGATACCAGAAACTGCCCCAGTCGGTGACGGTGTGGGTGGTGTCATAGATCGACGGGAACCATTGCAAGATCACCGAGAAGACCACGATCAACAACACGCCAGAGAAAAAGGTGGGGATCGAAAAGCCGATCATCGAAATGAACGTGCCGATCTGGTCGAACCACGAATATTGTTTGTAGGCGGAAATAATGCCGATCGGCAGGGCGATCAGGATGCCGATGACATAGGACGGGCCGACAACCCAAAGCGTTTGCGGCATGCGTTCGGCCACCACGGTCATCACCGGCGAGCGCGATTGGAACGAGATGATCCGCTGTTTTCCCTCGGCAAAATCGGTGCCGAACAGGTGATCCCATGCGACTTGCGGCTCAACGACAAAGAATTGGTAGAGCCAGTTCAAAAACCGAATGTGAACGGGTTCGCCAAGGCCCAAGGCTTCGCGCATTTTCTCTTTGACCTCGGGCGGCACGGTGAGCGGGATCGAAGACATCGGATCGCCCGGTGCCAAGTCGAGCAAAAGGAAGATCACCAAAGAGATGAACAGAAGCGTCGGAATAGAGATCAGCAATCGACGGATCGTGTAATTGAGCATGGGCGGCGCCTCGGTTCAGGTCTTTGTCTTGGATGAAATAAAAAGGTGCCCCGCCATGATGTGACGGGACACCCAGAGATCAGTGCATTACTTTTCGCGATACCAATCGGCGGCATTCCAAAGCTCGGAATCCCACGAGTTCATGATCACGCCGCCCAAAGTGTTGGAGGCCGCAGAGACACGACCGCGATAGACCAGCGGGATGATCGCATAGTCTTGCATCAACATGTCGTTCATCGCTTTGGCAAGTTCCGCACGTTTCTCAAGCTCGCCGGTTTTGGCCATTTCAGCCACCAGCGCGTCGAACTCAGGGGTGCAATAACGTGGCATGTTGTTGCCCTGCCATTGGGTTTCCGGACGCGGGGCCTGTTTGCATTCCCAGTTGGCCATGTAGGCTTCGGGGTCGGTGCCATCAAAGTTGTTGGCATACATTTCGACGTCCGCAAAGAACTTTTGGAACGTATCGGGAGACCCCGCATCGCCGCCAAAGAACACGGAGCTGTCGATGTTGCGCAGCTCGGTTTGGACACCGATTTCTTCCCACCACTGTTTGATGATCGCTTGGAAATCCTGACGCACGGCGTTGGTCGAGGACTGGAACAACAATGCCAGTTTCTTGCCGTCTTTTTCGCGGATGCCGTCGCCGTCGGAGTCAACCCAGCCAGCGGATTCCAAAAGTGCTTTCGCGCCTTCGATGTCTTGAGTCATGCAGGCGTCATTGGCGGTCGAGGCGTAGATTGCCGGAGCGGGAAGCACGTTACAGGTCACTTTACCCGCCGCGCCATAACCGATTTCGACCAACAATTCGCGGTCAATCGCCATGGACAGCGCCTGACGCACGGCTTTGTCGGACAGGATCGGGTGCGGATGTGCCGCGGTGGCGCGCTCCTCCCCAAGGGCCGGATCGGGGTCGGTGTAGTTGACCATGATACGTTCCACCAGCGTGCCGAAGGAGACTTCCAAATGACCTTTGCCTTTGGATTCCATATCGGCCAACACGTCGGGGGCAAGCTGAAGGTTCCATGCGTAGTCAAATTCGCCGGTTTCCAAAACCGCACGACCTGCGGCTGCGGCATCGCCACCGCCTTTGACGGTCGCGGTTGCAAAGGCCGGTTTCATCGGATCGCGGTAATTCGGGTTGGCGGACATCGACACAACGTCGTTGGTCTTGAACTCATCCACCACAAACGGGCCGGTTCCGATGGGGGCAAAGTTTTGATCGGTGCAAGAGGCCATCGCAGGGCCGGTACAATCGGCAAACTGCGCTTTTTGAATGATCGGGGCTTGTGCGCCGACGAAAGGTCCATAAGGGAAGGGTTTGGCGACAGCAAAATGGACCACAATGGTCAGATCGTCCGGGGTCTCGACGCTTTCAACGTCATTGTATTTTTCGGACTGCGCACAACCGCCACCTTCCGAGGTGCAATATTCCCAAGAGAATTTCACATCTGCGGAGGTCAGATCGGAGCCATCGGACCATTTCAGGCCCTCTTTGAGCTTCCATGTGATCGTTTTGAGGTCTGCGGAGACACCACCGTTTTCAACGGTCGGTACGCTTTCGGCCAAAAACGGCACCATCGCGCCGGTTTCGTCGTAACGCGCCAGCGGTTCGAGGACGAGTGACGCGACTTCAAGCTCCTTGGTGCCGCCTGACAGATAGGGGTTCATCGTGGAAGGGGCTTGCCAATAGATGATATTGACGTGGCCGTCCGCACCGCGTTCTGCGAAAGCGGCGGGAGCCATGGCGATACCCGCCACTGCGCCCATTAAGACTGTTTTGAAGTTCATAATTAACCTCTCCTTGTTGGATGCTCTTTTTGTCCTCGGTGGGCCGGCGCCTTAACTGGCGCTCTCTGTGTTTGTTGCGGAATAAAGATGGCAGGCGGTCACATGGCCGGGTGCGATCTCAAAAGTCGGTGGCTCGTCCGTTTTGCAAATCTCCATGACCTGCGGACAGCGCGTGCAAAAATTACAGCCCTTCGGCGGGTTGGCGGGGGAGGGCACATCGCCCTGCAAAATCACCCGCTCGATCTTATCCTCGATCCATGGATCGGGTTCGGGCACGGCGGACAACAGCGCTTGGGTGTAGGGGTGTTTGGGCGCTTCATACAGTTGCTCGCGGCTGGCCAACTCGACCACCCGGCCCAGATACATCACCGCCACCCGGTCCGCGATATGGCGCACCATCGACAGGTCATGCGAAATAAACAGGTAGGTCAAGCCATGTTCGGCCTGCAAATCCTCCAAAAGGTTTACCACCTGCGCTTGGATCGACACATCAAGTGCGGCAATCGGTTCGTCACAGACGATGAATTTCGGATTCAGGGCCAAGGCACGGGCGATGCCGATCCGTTGCCTTTGACCGCCGGAAAATTCATGCGGATAGCGGTTGGCGAAATCACGGTTCAACCCGACCTGATCCATCAGGTCCATCACCTTGGCGCGCTTCTCAATCTTGCTCATCTTGGTGTGCTCGTCCAAGGGCTCGCCAATGATGGCGGACACTGACATGCGCGGATTGAGCGAGGCTTGCGGGTCTTGGAACACCATTTGCATCGTCGGACGCATGGTGCGCAGCTCTGACTGCGGCGTATGACCGATCTCGATGCCGTCAATTTTCACCGAGCCTTCGGTGATGTCGTAGAGCCGCAAAATCGCCCGCCCGACGGTGGATTTGCCGCAACCGGATTCGCCCACAAGGCCAAGCGTTTCGCCCTCGTAAATGTCAAAGCTTATGCCATCGACCGCCTTCACCTCGCCAACGCGTTTTTTCAAAACACCGGCGTGGATCGGGAAATGCATCTTGAGATCGCGCACTTCGACCAGGATTTTAGACACTTTCGGATCATCCAACATCGCGCGGGCCTCCGGCATCAAAATCATAAAAACAGGCGGCATCGTGACCGGGGCCAACCTCAAATCGGGCCGGGTTTTCACGCAGGCAACGCTCAAAGGAAAAGGGGCAGCGCGCCGCGAAAGAACAGCTTGAGGGGGCGGCATGCAGGATCGGCGGCTGGCCTTCGATCACTTCCAACCGCTCGGCGCGTTCACCCCGTACCCGTGGCACGGTTTGCAACAATGCGCGGGTGTAGGGGTGGCGCGGCTGTTTGAACAGGTCGCGCACATCGGCATGTTCAACAATCTGCCCGCCATACATCACCAACACCCGGTCCGCGATGCCGGCAATCACGCCCAGATCATGGGTGATCCAAATCACCGCCATGCCCAATTTGGCGCGCAGCTCATGCATCAATTCCAAAATCTGCGCCTGAATGGTCACATCGAGCGCGGTTGTCGGTTCATCGGCGATCAACACTTCGGGATCACAGGCCAGCGCGATGGCGATCATCACCCGTTGGCGCATCCCGCCGGAAAACTGGTGCGGATAGTCTTTCAACCGCCGCTCGGCATCAGGAATGCCGACCAATTCCAAAAGCGCCTGCGCCCGCGCGCGCGCCTCCGGTTTGGTCATCCCCATGTGCTTTCTGAGTGGCTCCATGATCTGATAGCCGATGGTGAACACCGGGTTCAGCGAGGTCATCGGGTCCTGGAAGACAAAGCCGATGCGTGCGCCACGAATGCGCCGCAGCTCATCGTCGCGTGCTGTCAGCAAATCAAGGCCGCCAAATTCAACCGCCTCGCCCGACACAATCGCAGGCGGAGCGGGGATCAGCCCAATGAGCGACATCATCGTCACGGATTTGCCCGAACCAGACTCGCCAACAATGCCTAATAATTCACCGGGCTTGAGCGAGAAGGAAACGGAATTCACGGCATGAACGGCACCGGACCGTGTTTTAAAAACAGTCGTCAGGTCCCGGACATTGAGCACGGGTGCGGCCCCATCGGCCATGCGCAGACCCCCAAGTTGTTGGTGTTGTTGACTTTTGTTATGTTTGCTCCGGCTGTCCGGGGCTTGAATTGTTCAAACGGTATCACCTCGGACCGAGGCCGCAAGACCCAACGTGACGTTTTTTGTAACTTTTTTTACCACGCGATAAATTTTGTGGCACATTCCCTTGACCTTCGCACAAAGCACGATCACTTTCACCTTATTCAATCGCGAACAGGGGGGCTGTGCGAAATCGGCACTTGCCTCGGGCGCGTCATCGCCGTCCCTTAAACGCGACCTCAGGCCAGATGCCCCATCGGGCGGCCTTTTCACATGACCCTCGGAGCCCAAAATGCCGATCAAAAACCGCCTCGCAGAAATGCTTCCCGAAATCACCGCATGGCGACGGGACATCCACGAAAACCCTGAGCTGCAATTCGACCTGCCGCGCACGTCGAAAAAGGTCGCGGATTTGTTGCGTGAGTTCGGGTGTGACGAGGTGGTCGAAGGCATGGCCAAAACCGGGGTCGTGGGGGTGATCAAAGGCAAAACCGACACCAAAGGCCGCACCATTGGGTTGCGCGCCGATATGGATGCATTGCCGATCTTGGAGGAAACCGGGGCGGAGTATGCGTCGAAAAATCCAGGCGTCATGCACGCCTGCGGTCACGATGGCCACACCTCGATGCTTTTGGGCGCGGCCAAATATCTTTGTGAAACCCGGAATTTCGACGGCACCGCCGTGATGATTTTCCAGCCTGCCGAAGAGGGTGGCGGCGGTGGCCGGGTGATGTGCGAAGAGGGGTTGATGGACCGTTTCGGCATTGACGAAGTGTATGGCATGCACAATTGGCCGAACTTGGAGACCGGCACATTCGCGATCCGTCCGGGCCCGTTTTTTGCCGCGGCCGACGAGTTCGACCTCGTGGTGCGTGGCAAGGGGGGCCATGCCGCCAAGCCGCATGAAACCGTCGACAGCACCGTGACCGCCGCGCATCTTGTGCTGGCGCTGCAAACCATTGCCTCGCGCAATGTCGATCCGACCGAACAAATCGTGGTCTCCGTCTGCACCATCGAATCCTCCTCAAAAGCCCATAACGTGCTGCCCGCCAGTGTGCTGTTGAAAGGCACCGTGCGCACACTCGACGCAGGCATTCGTGATCAGGCCGAAGAGCGGATCAAAGCGATCTGTGCGGGCGTGGGCGCCACTTACGGGGCTGAGATCGAGGTCAATTATCACCGCGGCTACCCGGTGATGGTCAACCACGACCAAGAAACCGAATACGCGATTGAAGCTGCCACCAAAGTGTCGGGCGGCTGTGGGGAATACCCGCTGGTCATGGGGGGCGAGGATTTTGCCTATATGCTTGAGGAACGTCCCGGAGCCTATATCATCGTCGGCAACGGCCCCGGTGCCCCGGTGCATCACCCGAAATATATGTTCAACGATGAGACCCTGCCTGCGGGCTGTTCTTGGTATGCCGAAATGGTGGAAAGCCGCCTGCCTGCGGCGTGATGTGAAACGGTGATCAGCTAAGGAAACAGGCGGTCCCGATCGGGGCCGTCAAACTCGGCTTTCGGGAGTGAACATGTCTTTTTTCGCCATTTTTCTGGCCGCCTTGGTGGCCTTGCTGCATGTTTATATTTTCTACCTGGAAATGTTTGCGTGGGAGCGCCCGCGCACCCGAAAATCCTTTGGCACCAGCGAAGAGTTTGCCAAATCGACCAAGGCTCTGGCCGCGAACCAAGGGCTCTATAACGGCTTTCTGGCAGCGGGGTTGATTTGGGGGCTGGCGGCCGCAAAGGCCGATGTGGTGGTGTTTTTCCTGCTTTGTGTGGCCGTGGCCGGGATTTATGGCGCGATCAGTTCGTCGCGCAAAATCCTGTTTATTCAAACCGTTCCGGCATTGGTCGCGCTTGTGGCTGTGGTTTGGGTCTGAGCTTTCAAAGCTCACCCACCCGTGTGCGACATGTGGCGCGAGACCTGACCATCCGCCTTTTGCCGCGAATAATCAAAGTCATGGCCTTTGGGTTTGCGCAGGATTGCGGCCTCGATGGCAGCAATCAAAGGGGCGTCATCTTCGGGCGAGGCGCGTAGAATGTCGCGCAGAGAGGCGTTGTCCTCTTGGCCCAGGCACATGTACAATTCGCCGGTGCAGGTCATCCGGACCCGGTTGCAGCTTTCGCAGAAATTATGGGTCAAAGGCGTGATCAACCCGATCTTTTGCCCGGTTTCTTCAAGGCGAATATAGCGCGCCGGACCGCCCGTGCGTTCCGTCAGATCGGTGAGGGTGAACTGTGTTGCAAGCTGCGCGCGCAAATCGTCCAAGGCCCAATACTGGCCCACGCGGTCCTCATTGCCCAGATCGCCCATCGGCATGACCTCGATAAAGGTCAGGTCCATATCCTCGCGGGCGCACCAGTCGGTGAGGCTGAACAACTCGTCTTCGTTAAAGCCCTTGAGCGCCACGGTGTTGATCTTGACTCTGAGCCCTGCCTTGCGTGCGGCGTCGATGCCGGAAAGCACTTTATCGAGCTTGCCCCAGCGCGTCACACGTTCAAATTTCGCCGCATCGAGTGTGTCGAGCGAGACATTTATGCGCCGCACCCCCGCCGCATAAAGGTCGGTGGCGAAACGGTCGAGCTGTGAGCCATTGGTGGTGACGGTCAGTTCCTTCAATGCGCCGCTGTCCAAATGCCGCGACATCGCGTCGAAAAACGTCATGATCCCGCGCCGCACCAAAGGTTCGCCGCCGGTGATCCGTAGTTTTTCGACCCCCAAGCCGATGAAGGTCGAACACATCCGGTCCAATTCTTCGAGCGTGAGCAATTCTTTTTTCGGCAGAAACGTCATGTTTTCCGACATGCAATAGACACAGCGGAAATCGCACCGATCCGTCACCGACACCCGCAGATAGGTGATCGCGCGGGCAAATGGGTCGATGAGGCGTGGGGCGAGGGCGTTGGACATGTCAGACTATTTAGGGCGCGCGCCGAGTTCTGCCAAGGGCATTAGCTGTCGCTCACGCGGCTTTGAACCACACGCCGCACCATCTTCGCCCGTTTGACATCGTGTTTGCCAAGGCTTTTCAGCCATGTTTCGGCGGTGCGCGATACATCTTTGTCAGCATCTTGCAGCGCATAGGTCAGCCAAAACAGCACGTCATCAATGGCCAGTTTCTCGGCATCCGTCGGGTGGGCCAGTTTCGCCAAGGGCATGGACAACATCAAAGCGGCGCGGCGATCCAGGCCACGCTCGGATTGGACCAAGGCATGCACCTTGTCCATTTTGGACAGATCCACCGCGATGCGACGGCCGCCAGCGGCAGACAGCGCGTCTATGATCGGCCATGTCGCAGCTTGCTCTAACCAGTCGCAAATCTGCGCCCAAATCTCAGCATCGTCTTTGATCCGGGCCTGTGTCAAAAGCTTGGCCGCCATCAGTTGCGCATCAAACACGCCCGTGGCCCAAAGCGCGCGCGCGAGGTCAAGCCGTTGGGGAAAGGCCACCGTTTGACGCCAATCGCGCGCCATCTCTTCGAGGGCGGCGGGGGCCACGCCAAGGTACTCCCCATCCCCAAACCGTGCGCCCAAATCGGCGGCGCGGGTGGGGTCCGCGGCGGCGTTCAGCGCGCTGATTGCGTCCTGTGGCGTCATTGATCTTCTCCCAAATTGAGGCGCAGAATGTCGGTGTCAAACCCGTCAATCGTCTGCGTGTTTTTGCGACGCCAATAGTCATGAATATAGTCTTCGCCCCGCGTCTGTCCCCATTGGCTGAGCACCGGACGGTCTTTGTCAAATGTCATATAGGGCACGGCAAAGCCACAGGAGCTTTGCACCAAATCGACCGTCATGTCATAGAACTGCCGTATGTGTGGCTCCACCGTAAAGAGTGCGGCCATTTCGTCCCAATCGGGGTCGGTCATATGCACGGAGCGGGCGGTGCCATAGGCACGCAGGATCAGCGGCTTTTTGTCAAACGAACACCACATGAGCGTCATTCGGTTCGCGCGCGGCAGATGCCCCGCGGTCTCATTGCCAGACCCTGTGTAATTCATCCAAACGATCCGGTTTGGTCCCATAACGCGCAGGCTGTCCATGCCCTTGGGAGAGACATTAACCCGGCCCTCGGGGGCGGCGGTGCCGACGAAATACATGTGTTGCGCTTCGATAAAGGCGCGGTGCTCGTCACTGATGTTGGGAAACTGATCCGACATTTTGCGGTTACTCCACGGTCACAGATTTCGCCAAATTGCGCGGCTGATCCACATCCGTGCCCTTGGCCACCGCCGTGTGATAGGCGATCAATTGCGCCGGAATGGCATAGAGGATCGGGGCAAAAAGGTCCGGCACTTCGGGCATTTGCACCGTTTGCCAAACGCCCTCGCGCGCCACTTCAAGTCCCTTTTTGTCCGAGACCAACAACACTTTTCCACCGCGCGCCATGACCTCTTGCATGTTCGACACGGTCTTGTCGAACAAGGCGTCATGTGGGGCAAAAACGATCACCGGGGTGTGGCTGTCGATGAGCGCGATGGGGCCGTGTTTCAATTCGCCGGACGCATAACCTTCGGCGTGAATGTAGCTGATTTCTTTGAGTTTTAATGCGCCCTCCAGAGCCAGAGGGAACATCATCCCGCGCCCTAGGAACAACACGTCTTTTGCCTCGGACAGTTCGTTTGACACCGCGTTCAGCGTTTCATCAAGGTCAAGTGCACGGGTCAAAAGCCCCGGCAATGTGCGTAGTTCTGACAGGCGCGTAGCCAGCGTGTCCGCACTCATTTCGCCACGTGCGCACGCCGCCTCAAGCGCCAAAAGTGCGAGGACCGTCAACTGGCACGAAAACGCTTTGGTCGAGGCCACGCCGACCTCGACACCGGCCAGGATCGGCAGCGCCATATCGCTTTCGCGCGCAATCGAACTTTCCGCCACGTTGACCACCGACAGGATGGTTTTGGCCTTGCCCTTCATATAGCGCAGAGCCGCCAAAGTGTCAGCGGTCTCACCCGATTGGCTGACGAAAATCGCCAAAGTGTTGGCGGAGACGGGCGGTTCGCGATAGCGGAACTCGGACGCCACGTCGATCTCGACGGGAATACGGGCCACCTGTTCGAACCAATATTTTGCAGTGTAACAGGCATAAAACGCCGTACCACAGGCGACCATGGTGATGCGATCAAAAGCGGAGAAATCAATGCCCGGATCGGGGAGGATGATCCCCGCACCGTCATTGGCCAGATAATAGGCCAGCGCCTCGGAAATCACCGTCGGTTGTTCGGCAATTTCCTTGGCCATGAAATGTTTGTGCCCGGCTTTTTCGATCCGGGCGGAATCCATGCGGATTTCGCGACGCTCGCGCTGGACCTGTGCGCCGGTTTCGTCGAAAATCTCGACGCTCACGCGACTGAGCACGGCCCGGTCGCCATCTGCGAGATAGGTGATCTGATGGGTCATGGGGGCAAGCGCGATGGCGTCTGAGCCAACGAACATCTCGCCGTCACCGTAACCGATGGCCAGCGGCGCGCCTTTGCGGGCCGCGATCAAAAGATCCTCCTCGCCGTCGAACATGAAACAGAGCGCAAAGGCGCCTTCAAGCCGGTCCACCGTCGCCATGGCGGCTTCCACCGGCGTTTTGCCCGCATCCATGAAGCTATGACACAAAAGCGCAACCGGCTCGGTGTCGGTGTCGGTGTTGTGGGGATAGCCCTTTTCGGCCAGCTCTGCGCGCAATTCGCGGAAATTCTCGATGATGCCATTGTGGACCACGCTGACAGGCCCGGATTTATGCGGGTGGGCGTTGGTCACGGAGGGGGCGCCATGGGTGGCCCAGCGGGTCTGGCCCACGCCGGTTTTCCCCGCCAGAGGTTCATGCACCAACAAATCCGACAGGTTCGCCAACTTGCCAACGGCGCGGCGACGCTCGATCTTGCCTTCGTGAACCGTGGCGATCCCGGCGCTATCATAGCCGCGATATTCCAACCGTTTAAGCGCCTCGACAAGGATCGGGGCGGCTTCATGATTTCCCAAGATACCGATAATACCACACATTTTACTGCCCTTTTTGCTTTTTAGCTTTGAGAGACTTTAACTTTTCGAACATTCGCACCGCCAACATAGGTTTGTTCACTTGCTTGGCGCGTCCAATTGCCAAGGCGCCGTTTGGCACGTCAGAGGTGATCACAGATCCGCTCGCGGTCATCGCCTCATGGCCCACGGTGACCGGGGCGACCAGCATTGTGTTGGAGCCGATAAAGGCATCGCGTCCCACCGTGGTGCGGTGTTTGAAGACGCCGTCATAGTTACATGTGATCGTGCCCGCGCCGATATTGGTGCCATCGCCGATGTCGGCGTCGCCGATATAGCTGAGGTGATTGACCTTGGTGCCTTCGCCGATCTGAGCGTTTTTGACCTCGACGAAATTGCCGATATGGGCGTTGTTCGCCAGTTCCGCGCCGGGGCGCAGCCGTGCAAAGGGACCGACGGTCGATCCCATCGACACATGACAGCCTTCAAGGTGGCTGAACGCCCGGATGCGTGCGGTGCTTTCCACCGTCACACCGGGGCCAAAGATCACATTCGGTTCAATCACCGCATCCCGGCCCAGATAGGTGTCGAGCGAGAAAAACACCGTCTCAGGGGCCATCAACGTGACACCATTCTCCATCGCCTCGGCGCGTTTGGCGGCTTGGAAAATGCCATCGGCGCGGGCCAGTTCCGCGCGGGTGTTGACGCCTAAGGTTTCGGTTTCGGCGCAAGAGACCGCCGTCGCTGTCCATCCCGATTTCCAAGCGATTTCAATAATGTCGGGCAGGTAATATTCCCCCGCCGCATTGTCATTTCCGACTTGGTCCAACAGGTCAAACAATACGTTAGCGTCTGCGGCGACCAGCCCGGAGTTACACAGGGTGATCGCGCGTTCGGCTTCCGTGGCGTCTTTATATTCTACAATGCGGGTCAGTTTGTCACCGACCATCACCAAGCGTCCGTAGCGGCCCGGATCAGCGGCCTCAAAGCCCAGCACCACCACGTCATGGGTCCGGCGGGCTTCGGCCATGCGCAAGATCGTATCTTCAGACACAAAAGGCGTGTCGCCATAGAGGATGAAGACGTCGCCCTCGAACCCATCCAAAGCCTCCTTTGTCTGCAACACCGCATGGGCAGTGCCCAGTTGTTCGTCTTGGCGGGCGATGAGGATGTCCTCGTCAATCTTATGCGCTTCGCGCGCCACAAGATCGCCGCCGTGCCCAACCACGACCACCGTGCGGGCAGGGTCCAATGCGGCACCGGAGGCCAGCGCATGGGCAAACATCGGCGCGTTGCCGATGGGGTGCAACACCTTGGGGAGGTCGGAGTTCATCCGCGTGCCTTGGCCTGCGGCCAAAAGAATGAGGGCTGTGGCCATGTGATTTGGGTCCCGATCTGCTCTTTTCTTTATCTGTCTGTCGTTTTACCCATGGGAGAGAGGGCCGCAAGGCCAGTTGCGGTGAAACCGCTTCACTTATTTTGACGCCACATTACAGCAATGCGCGACAGTTTGCCAAAGCTGGGTGACCGGGTCGGAGTTGCGACAGCGAAGAAGAGGCATAGGGAGAGACCATGCGCACGGTGATTTTCGATCTCGATGGCACGTTGGCGGACACTTCCGCCGATCTGATCGCCTCCGCCAATGCCTGTTTTCGTGGGCTTGGCTATGGTGATGTGTTGGACCCGGTCGCGGACGCGTCCACCGCCTTTCATGGCGGGCGGGCGATGTTGACGCTTGGGTTTTCAAAGGTGCAGCCGGGGTTTTCCGAGGCCGACGTGATGGCGCAATATCCGCTTTTGCTGGCAGCATATGGCGAGGCGATTGATATCCACACACAGCTTTATCCCGGCGCGGTTGCCGCGATTGAGGTTTTGAAATCAAAGGGCTATGCGGTGGGCATCTGCACCAATAAGCCCGAGGATCTGGCCGATCGGTTGCTCACCCGTTTGGGCGTGCGCGATTTGTTTGCCTCGATGATTGGCGCGAAAACAGTGGGGGTCTCGAAACCTGATCCCAAACCCTATCTGGCCGCTGTGTCAGAGGCGGGCGGGGTGGTGGCGCAGAGCTTTTTGGTGGGGGACACCGATACGGATCGTAAAACGGCGCGGGCGGCGGGCGTACCTTGTGCGCTGGTGACCTTTGGCCCGGATGGCGAGGGCGTGCGTGATTTGTCCCCCGAGGCGCTGTTGCATCATTATGATGATCTGGCCCGCGTGACACAGGAGTTGATCGGATGACATCTGAGGTCTTCACCGGAAATTTCACGCAACAAGAGCCAATCCCGGAGGCGGCAATTGAGGCCGCCGTCGCAGTGATGCGTTCGGGACGGCTGCATCGTTACAACACTTTGCCGGGGGAAAAAGGCGAGGTGGCGCTTTTGGAGGAGGAGTTTGCCGCCGTCACCAGGGCAAAATACGCACTCGCCGTGGCCTCGGGCGGCTATGCTTTGGGCTGTGCGCTGCGTGCGCTTGAGGTGCAGCCGGGGGAGCCGGTTTTGACCAATGCCTTTACCTTGGCCCCCGTGCCGGGCGCGATTGCGTCGGTCGGTGCGCGTCCGGTGTTTGTCGGCGTCACCGAGGGGCTGGTGATTGATCTCGATGATCTTCAGGTGAAAATTTCCGAGAGCGGGGCCAAGGTTTTGATGCTGTCGCATATGCGTGGGCATATCGCGGATATGGATGCGCTGATGTATATCTGTAACGGCGCGGGTGTGGCGGTGATCGAAGATTGCGCGCATACGATGGGTGCGGCTTGGGATGGTGTGCCCTCGGGGCGGCACGGGATCATCGGCTGCTATTCGACCCAGACCTATAAACACATCAATTCGGGGGAGGGCGGGTTGCTCGTCACCGATGAGGATGAAATCGCGGCGCGCGCCATCATGTTGTCCGGTTCGTACATGTTATACCCCAAACACACCGCCGGACCGGCCCCGGAAGTGTTCGAAAAGATCAAATATGACACGCCAAATGTGTCGGGTCGGATGGATCATTTGCGGGCGGCGATCCTGCGGGTGCAGTTGCAAAACCTGACCTCTCAGGTGGACAATTGGAACGCGCGTTACCGGATGGTTGAGGAGGGGCTGGCAGATGTGCCGGGGCTGACGCGCATTGTGCGTCCGCAACAAGAACGCTTTGTTGGCTCGTCGATTCAGTTCCTTTTACTCGATTGGCCGGACGAAAAAATCGAAGCGGTGGTGGCGGGCTGCGGCAAGCGCGGTGTGGATTTGAAATGGTTTGGCGCGGCGGAGCCGGTGGCCTTTACCTCGCGCTATGATTCTTGGCGCTACGCCGATCCTCAGCCTTTGCCCGACAGTGACCGGGTGTTGCGGGCGATTGTCGATATGCGCCTGCCCTTGACCTTTTCGCTTGAGGACTGTGCGACGCTGGCGCGGATCATTCGCGATGAGGTGGCGGCGGTCGCAGAGTGCGCTTAGGCGGTCACACCCTATATTGGCGGGAATCCCTGTGTCTTCTGCAGCAGGCGAGGTTTCATGTCCGAGTGAAATGATAAGGTAACGCGCTTCGAATCGCGTCAAAGCTGAATTTCACGGCACAATCCGCTCCAAGTCGCATTTCGGCCAAAAAAACTTGCCAGCGGCCTCGAAACAAAGGGCTTTCTCCACCTCGGTTCGGTTGACCCCTCTGCCACAGAGGGCTAAACCACGACAAGCTAGCATTGCCGCGCGCCTAAGGTCGCTTCTCTTTCAGAGACCCGCACGCGCGCCTATCAAGGAGCCGCACGTGGACGTTTTGCTTCGGGACTACCTCCCCATCGTCATCTTCCTTGGCCTCGCCATTGCGCTGGGTCTTGTGTTTATTTTCGCCGCCCTCATCATTGCCGTACGCAACCCGGATCCGGAAAAAGTGTCGGCCTATGAATGTGGCTTTAACGCCTTTGACGACGCGCGGATGAAGTTCGACGTCAGGTTCTACCTTGTGTCGATCCTGTTCATCATTTTTGACCTCGAAATCGCCTTTCTCTTTCCTTGGGCCGTCGCCTTTAAGGACCTGAGCATGACCGGATTTTGGTCGATGATGGTGTTCTTGGGCGTTCTGACCGTAGGTTTTGCCTACGAATGGAAGAAAGGGGCGCTGGAATGGGCGTGATGACCTCTGCAAATACTGCGGGCGTGGACAAAGAGAATTCCACTCAAGTGCTGAACAAAGAGCTTCAGGACAAGGGCTTTCTGTTGACCTCGACCGAGGATCTCATCAACTGGGCGCGCACCGGCTCGTTGCACTGGATGACCTTTGGTTTGGCCTGCTGCGCCGTCGAGATGATGCACACCTCGATGCCGCGCTATGATCTTGAGCGCTACGGCACAGCGCCGCGCGCCTCTCCGCGTCAGTCCGATTTGATGATCGTTGCGGGCACCCTGACCAATAAAATGGCCCCGGCTCTGCGCAAGGTGTATGACCAGATGCCAGAACCGCGCTATGTGATCTCGATGGGGTCCTGCGCCAATGGCGGTGGTTATTATCACTACAGCTATTCGGTTGTGCGCGGCTGTGACCGCATTGTGCCCGTCGACATTTATGTTCCGGGTTGCCCGCCGACTGCTGAGGCGTTGATGTATGGCATTCTTCAGTTGCAACGCAAAATGCGCCGCACTGGCACGATTGCGCGCTAAGGAGATTGACGATGAGCGAAGCCCTTCAAGAACTCGGCGCCCATATTGAATTCAAACGCCCGGAGGATGTGATTTCGACCGAGATCACCTTTGGCGAATTGACGATCACGGTGACACCGGCGGGGATTGTGGATTTCGTGGAGTTTTTGCAACTCGACGGCACCTGCAAATTCTCCTCGCTGGTGGACATCACCGCGGTGGATCACCCAAGCCGCGAGGCGCGGTTTGACGTGGTCTATCACTTTCTGTCGATGTATCAAAACCACCGCATTCGGATCAAAACCGCCGTGCGCGAAGATGAGACGATCCCTTCGATCATCTCGGTTCACCCCTCCGCCGGTTGGTTTGAGCGCGAAGTGTTCGACATGTTTGGGATCATTTTCTCCGGCCACCCGGATCTGCGGCGCATCCTGACCGACTACGGTTTCCGTGGTTACCCGTTGCGCAAGGATTTCCCAACCACCGGCTACACCGAAGTGCGCTATGACGATGAACTCAAGCGCGTGGTTTATGAGCCGGTGTCCCTGGTTCAGGAATACCGCCAGTTTGACAACCTTTCTCCGTGGGAAGGGGCCAAATACATCCTCCCCGGTGACGAGAAGGGAGCGTAAGCCCCGTGAGTGACGATCCGGCCATCTTGATCTGTGTAGGTGCGACCAAAGCGGGCACAAGCTCGCTTTACCGCTATTTGCGCAATCACCCGGACGTCTATGCGCGGTCCATCAAAGAGATTCACTATTTCGACACGGTGGACTTCGATACTTATCAGTATCAGTTGAAGACCTTATCGCGACGGCGGGCCGATCTTGAACGGCAACTGGCCGCGGCCGAAGCTGATCTGGATGTGTGGAAAAGCCTGAATATTCAACGCCAGATTGCCGATGTAGCTGCCGTGGTAAGCATGTTGGAGCGTGGTGAAGACGGTGAGGAAGATTATCTCGTTTACCTTCTGGAGGGACACGACGAGCGCAAAGTTGCTTGTGACATCACGCCTGCCTATGCGCTTTTGTCCGAGGCGCGGCTGCGACGGATGGCGCATATGGCGCCCGATGTGCGCTTTGTCTTTTTGATGCGCGACCCGGTGGGGCGGTTGTGGTCGCATGTGCGCATGCAGGCGATACACCAGCTACAGCCCGGTGAACAGATTCCAGACAAGGCGCAGCGGATCATGGACCGCGTCGTGAAACAAGGGCTGGAAACCCAAATTACGTCACGTGGGGATTATGTGGAGATCGCGGAAAAGCTCAAACGCGCGGTCCCCGAAGGCAAGCTCCTGGTGGGCTTTACCGAAGACCTTTTGACGGGCGAGGGGCTTAAGACGCTCTGCGCCTTTTTGGGGATCGCGGAGAACCCCGTGAAAAAAGAACTCCGTGCCCATGAGGGCGTGAAATTGAAACTGAGTGACAAACAGCGGTGTGAAGCGGCGGAATTTCTGGCCCCGCAATATGCCTATGTAGAAAAGACCTTTGGCCCGTTACCCGCGCGGTGGCAGGCGAATATGGCGAGGATCTGAATGATGGACGGCGACATCCGGCAAAATACCTATGATGATGGTTCGCGGGACGCCCAACCGGGCGAACAAAAGATCCGCAATTTCAACATCAACTTTGGGCCCCAACACCCGGCTGCGCACGGCGTGTTGCGGATGGTGCTTGAGCTTGACGGTGAGATTGTGGAACGCGCCGACCCGCATATTGGGTTGTTGCACCGCGGCACCGAAAAGCTGATGGAAAGCCGCACCTATTTGCAAAACCTGCCCTATCTCGACCGCCTCGATTATGTGGCGCCGATGAATCAGGAACATGCATGGTGCTTGGCGATCGAGAAACTCGCAGGTGTCGAAATCCCGCGACGCGCTTCGCTCATCCGCGTGCTCTATTCCGAGATTGGCCGCGTGCTCAACCACCTGTTGAACACCACCACCGGCGCGATGGACGTCGGCGCGCTGACTCCGCCGCTTTGGGGCTTTGAAGAGCGCGAAAAGCTGATGATCTTTTACGAGCGCGCCTGTGGTGCGCGTCTGCACTCCGCCTATTTCCGGCCCGGTGGTGTGCACCAGGACCTGCCGCCGGAGCTTTTGGCGGATATCGACGCCTGGGCCGATCACTTCCCCAAAATTTTGGACGACATCCATTACTTGCTGACCGAAAACCGGATTTTCAAACAGCGGACCGTGGATATTGGTGTGATCTCCGAACAAGAGGCGCTGGATTGGGGCTTTTCGGGTGTGATGGTGCGCGGCTCCGGCATGGCATGGGATTTGCGCCGGGCGCAGCCTTATGAGTGCTACGACGAATTCGATTTCCAAATTCCGGTCGGCACCAATGGCGATTGCTATGATCGGTATCTGTGCCGGATGCAGGAAATGTACGAGTCGACCAAGATCATCAAACAGGCGGTGGCCCTGCTGCAATTGCCGGAAAACCAAGGCGATGTCTTGGCGCGTGGCAAGCTGACCCCGCCAAAGCGGGCGGATATGAAAACCTCGATGGAGGCGCTCATCCACCACTTCAAACTTTACACCGAGGGCTTCAAATTGCCCGAGGGCGAAGTGTATGCAGCCGTCGAAGCGCCCAAAGGCGAATTCGGTGTCTATATGGTCTCGGACGGCACCAACAAACCCTACCGCGCCAAATTGCGCGCGCCCGGCTATCTACATTTGCAGGCGATGGATCATATGGCGAAAGGTCACCAATTGGCTGACGTTTCCGCCCTCATCGCCACCATGGACATCGTGTTTGGGGAGGTCGACCGCTAATGCTGCGCCGTCTTTATCATGAACAACCGGCCTCTTTCGCATTCACCCCGGCAAACCTTGCCTGGGCCGAGGGCCAAATCGCGAAATATCCTGAAGGGCGTCAGGCCTCTGCGGTCATCCCGCTGTTGTGGCGGGCGCAGGAACAGACCGGTTGGTTGACCAAACCGGCGCTGGAAACGGTCGCGGATATGTTGGGCATGCCCTACATCCGCGTGCTCGAAGTGGCGACCTTCTATTTCATGTTCCAACTCGCGCCTGTCGGCTCGGTGGCGCATATTCAGGTTTGTGGCACCACCACCTGTATGATTTGTGGCTCTGGCGACATCATCTCTGTGTGCAAAGAGAAAATCTCCCCGACGCCGCATACGGTCTCTGCAGATGGCAAGTTTTCGTGGGAAGAGGTCGAATGTCTGGGCGCTTGCGCCAACGCGCCAATGGCCCAGATCGGCAAAGACTATTATGAAGACCTGACGGCGGAGAATTTCTCCAAACTCTTGGACGACATGGCCGCCGGCAATGTGCCGCTTCCCGGCTCGCAAACCGGCCGCTTCTCGTCCGAGCCTGCGGGTGAACTGGTGACTTTGGCCGAGTACAAAGGCACGGGCGCACAGTACAACGGCTCTGTGCAGCGCGCGGTGGACATTGGCGACACGATCAAACGCATTGATGGCACCGAAGTGCCGCTGTTGACGCCATGGATTTCCAAAGGCGGATCAAAACCGACCCCGCCGAAACCCGCAGCCCCGGCGAAATCCGCCGTGCAACAGGCGGCAGAGGCGAAAAAGGCGGCCCCCAAAGCGACGCCCAAAGCTGTGGCACCTAAAGTAGACGCCGCTGTGGCAGACGCGCCCGCCCAAAAGAAACCCCGCACGATGAAAGCCCCGCGCAAAGCCGGGGCCGATGATCTCAAGATGCTCAAAGGTGTGGGCCCGAAATTGGAAGAAACGTTGAATGCCATGGGATTCTGGCATTTCGACCAAATTGCCAAATGGACCGCTGAGGAAATTGAATGGGTCGATGAGAACCTGAAATTCAAAGGCCGCATTGCACGTGATGGTTGGGTCGATCAAGCCAAGATTTTGGCGGCAGGCGGCAGCACCGAGTTTTCCAAACGCGCCAAATACGACTGACCTAAGAGGCCAAAAGGCCCGTATGGTATTGAACCAACAGGGATTAAAGGAGCGATGCGATGACTGAGACGACTTCGGGGAAAACCCTTAAGATTGGGCTGATTTCAGCCATCATAGGCGTTTTGGCCTTTATGGCGCTGTTGTGGATTGCAGGCTATTCCACGGCGGCTTCTTTGATCGTTGGCGTTCTTGTGGCGCTTTTGGTGGCGATCCTGTTGTGGATCGGCTGGTATGAGGACTCGGAGACCGAGGACAAGGAGACCGAGGACAAGGAGACAATGCGTTCCGTGGACAACGGTCACCCTGAGGCGGATGTGACCACGGCTGGCTTGATGGCGGCGACCTCCGTGGGCGATGAGCCGATGTCTGCGGCACCGGAGATTGCGGTGGAGCATCATGCGGCGGACACGCGCGAAGTGCGCTCGGCTGCGGCTGCGGCCTCTGAGCGGGCGCGTCCCATTGAGGATGAGCCTGCTGAGGTGGTTGAAGAGGTGGTTGAGCCGGTTGCCGAAACCGTGGCTGAAGTCCCGGCCGCTGCGGCCGTTTCTGGCGCGGATGATCTCAAAGAGATCAAAGGCGTGGGGCCGAAGATCGAGGTCCAACTCCATGAACGTGGCATCGTGACCTTCGCCCAGGTTGCGGCCCTGAGCGCCACCGAGATCGAAGATCTGGGGGCAGCACTCAAAGGCACCTCGGCGGCACAGCTGAGCAAATGGGCCGAACAGGCCAAAATCCTTGCCGCAGGCGGCGAGACAGAGTTTTCGAAACGCGTCCAAAAGGGCGACGTCTACTAAGGAAGAAAAATGGCCCCCGATAAAGACCAAGCATTGGCGAAGAAGGCACGGATGGTCTCCGTGGTGATCGCCGTGACAATGCTGGTGTGGCTCGGGGCGCAATGGTTGGGCGGGAAATTCGCGATGCAAACGCGTTTCGTGTTTCTCCTCGATCTGGCAGCGCTCGCGGCATTTGTCTGGGCGTTTGTGGTGATTTATCAGATCTGGCGCGACCGGCGTCAGCAGGACTGAAGGGACGAGAGCTATGCTCAAGGATCAGGATCGGATCTTTACCAACCTCTACGGTATGAATGACCGTAGCCTTGCGGGCGCGCAAAAGCGTGGCCACTGGGATGGCACGGCTGGCATCATGGCCAATGGCCGGGATTGGATCATCGACCAGATGAAGGCCTCCGGCCTGCGGGGTCGTGGCGGTGCGGGTTTCCCGACGGGCCTCAAATGGTCGTTTATGCCGAAAGAGTCTGACGGACGCCCGGCCTATCTGGTGATCAACGCCGATGAATCCGAACCCGCGACCTGTAAGGACCGCGAAATCATGCGTCACGACCCGCACACGCTGGTCGAGGGCGCGCTGATCGCCGGGTTCGCCATGGGTGCCTGTGCCGCTTACATCTACATTCGCGGTGAATATATCCGCGAAAAAGAGGCGCTTCAGGCGGCAATTGACGAGGCGTATGATGCCGGTCTGATCGGGCGCAACGCGTGCAAATCCGGCTATGATTTCGACGTCTATCTGCACCATGGGGCAGGGGCCTATATCTGTGGTGAAGAAACCGCGTTGCTCGAAAGCCTGGAGGGCAAAAAGGGCATGCCGCGGATGAAACCGCCTTTCCCGGCGGGCGCGGGTCTTTATGGTTGCCCGACCACGGTGAACAACGTGGAATCCATCGCTGTTGTCCCGACTATTCTGCGGCGTGGCGCGGAGTGGTTCTCGTCCTTTGGGCGTCCGAACAACGTCGGCACCAAATTGTTTGCCCTCACTGGCCACGTCAACACGCCCTGCGTGTTTGAGGAATCCATGTCCATGCCGGTGCGTGAATTGATCGAACGTCACGGCGGCGGTATTCGCGGCGGGTGGGACAATCTCAAAGCCATCATTCCGGGCGGGGCGTCTTGCCCGATCTTGCCGAAAGACGCTTTGGAAGATGCGATCATGGATTTCGACTGGATGCGGGAAAACAAATCCTCCTTCGGCACCGGCTGTATGATCATCATGGACAACTCGGTCGATGTGATCAAAGCCGTCTGGCGTCTGGCGTCGTTCTTTAAACACGAAAGCTGTGGCCAGTGTACACCGTGCCGCGAAGGCACCGGCTGGATGATGCGCGTCATGGATCGTTTGGTCACGGGCGACGCGGAGATCGAAGAGATCGACATGTTGCTCGATGTCACGAAACAGGTCGAAGGCCACACCATTTGTGCGCTTGGCGACGCCGCCGCCTGGCCGATCCAAGGTCTCATCCGCCACTACCGCGAAGAGATCGAAGACCGTATCAAAGCCAAGAAAACCGGGCGCATGGGCGCCATGGCGGCAGAGTGATCTGGGACTGAAGAGCAATCATGAACACCAGCCATCATATCGCGGAACTCAACGTTGGACGCCTCATCGCGCCCACCGATGACCCGCGCGTGGCGGAGTTCATGGGCGCGCTGGACCGGATCAACGGGCTTGGCAAACGCATGCCGGGTTTCGTGTGGATGATGGAGGGCTCCGGGGAGCCGGGGACTGGCAACACTGAAAACGCCATCGGTGGAGACGCGCAATTCGTCTCCAACCTGACCGTGTGGGAAGATGTCCAGTCTTTGGAAAACTTCGTCTATAACACGGTCCACAAACAGGTCTACGACCGCCGCCAAGAGTGGTTCGAGGTCATGACCAGGCCGCATTTTGTGATGTGGTTTGTCGAGAAAGGGCATAAGCCCACATTGGACGAGGCGCTCGAACGCCTGGCCTACAAAGACACACATGGGGACAGCGATCATGCCTTTGGCTGGTCGTATCTGACGGAGGCCACGCTTTTCAAAACGAAAAGCTGTCGGCCCATAGCTGCGGAGTGACCCTATGACATCTTTCAAACATATCGCCTCTTCTTTGACATTGGCCTTTGCCCTCATCGCCGGGCCTGTGGCCGCCGCCGATTTGCCGCCTCTGCGCGAGGTCAAAGAGATTGACCAAAACATGCTTTGGGCCGGGCTGGCGATTGAGGTTGCGGATGAATGCCCGACCATCGACGTGAAGAAAATGAAAGGCCTGTCCTTTCTGTGGGGGCTGAAAAGCAAAGCCTCCGCGTTGGGCTATTCGGACGATGAAATCCGTGCCTATGTCGATAGCGACGCCGAAGAGGCGCGCATTCGCGACCTCGGAACCGCCTATATTCGCGCCTCTGGCTTTGACCCGACCACATCGGAGGGGCTTTGTGCCTTTGGCAAAGCGGAGATTGCACGCGGCTCGATCATTGGGTCTTTTTTGAAGGATAAATCATGAGCGCGCGTTTGACATATCATGTCGCTTTGATCGCGATGACGCTTTTGGCCACGCCCGCACTGGCGCAGACACAAAAGCTGATCACCGAGGATACCGTGATCAAAGAGATCATGGTTCAGTCGCTGATTTCGACCCGGTTGATTTCAGAGTGTGACACGATTGCGCCGCGCAAGGCGCAGCTTAAAAAACAGACGGCCGAGATGGTCGCCTATATCGACGAGACCGGGTATGGCTCGGCTCAAATCATTTTGCTGCGCGACGAATCCTATCTTGCGCAACTGGCACAAGCGGCGGACGACATGTTGTCGGCGCGCGGTGTCGATCCTAACAATACGAAGGCGCTCTGTGCCTTTGGAACAGCTGAGATTGCCGACAAGACAGCGCTTGGCAAACTCATGAAAAACAGGTGATTAGAACATGGCAGATACGCGCAAAATCATCATTGACGGGACCGAGATCGAGGTCGATCCGCGCCTGACACTGCTTCAGGCCTGCGAACAGGCTGGTGTCGAAGTGCCGCGGTTTTGCTACCACGAACGGCTCTCTATTGCGGGCAACTGCCGCATGTGTCTGGTCGAAGTTGTCGGCGGTCCGCCGAAACCCGCCGCAAGTTGCGCGATGCAGGTCAAAGATTTGCGTCCGGGGCCGGAGGGTGCGCCGCCGGTGGTGAAAACCAATTCGCCGATGGTCAAAAAGGCCCGCGAAGGGGTGATGGAATTCCTGCTGATCAACCACCCGCTCGATTGTCCGATTTGCGACCAAGGCGGCGAATGCGATTTGCAGGACCAAGCCATGGCCTATGGTGTGGATTTCTCGCGCTACCGCGAACCGAAACGTGCGACCGAGGATCTTGATCTTGGCCCGCTCGTCGCGACCACGATGACCCGTTGTATTTCCTGCACCCGCTGCGTGCGCTTCACGACCGAGGTCGCGGGCATCACCCAGATGGGCCAAACCGGGCGCGGCGAAGATGCCGAAATCACCTCTTATTTGAACGAAACGCTGGTTTCGAACCTTCAGGGCAACATCATTGATCTTTGCCCGGTCGGTGCGCTGACCTCTAAACCCTACGCCTTCACCGCCCGTCCGTGGGAATTGACCAAGACCGAATCCATCGACGTGATGGATGCGCTCGGGTCTAACATCCGCGTCGACACCAAGGGGCGCGAAGTGATGCGCATCCTGCCGCGCAACCATGATGGCGTGAACGAAGAATGGATTTCCGACAAGACCCGGTTCGTGTGGGACGGTCTGCGTCGTCAGCGTTTGGACACGCCGTACATCCGTGAAAACGGCAAGCTGCGCAAAGCCACTTGGTCTGAGGCTCTCTCTGCCGCCGCTGCGGGTTTGAAGGGCAAAAAAGTCACCGCTTTGGTTGGCGATTTGGCCCCGGTTGAGGCGGTTTTCGCGCTCAAACAAATGGTCGAAGGTCTGGGTGGGGCGATTGAATGCCGCATTGATGGCGCAAAACTGCCAAGCGGCAACCGTGCCGCTTATGCGGGCACTGCGACGATCGCTGACATTGATGAGGCGAAATTCATCCAACTCATCGGCACCAACCCGCGCGACGAAGCACCGGTGTTGAACGCGCGTATCCGCCGCGCTTGGGCCAATGGCGCCAATATCGGTTTGGTCGGCGAAGCCGTTGATCTCACCTATAAATATGCCCATGTTGGCACCGACCGTGCCGCTTTGGACAGCCTGTTGAACAAAGACTACGGCGCGGTTCTCGATCAGCCTTCACTCGTGATCGTCGGCCAAGGCGCAATCAACGAAGCCGATGGCGAGGCCGTTTTGGCCGCCGCGATGCAGTTGGCTGAAGCCACCAAATCCAAGCTGATGATCCTGCACACCGCGGCCTCGCGCGTCGGTGCGATGGATGTGAATGCCACCACCGAGGGCGGCCTGGCGGCGGCGCTCGACGGGGCCGAAGCGATTTACAACCTCGGCGCGGATGAGGTCGAAGTGGGCGAGGGCGCGTTTGTCATCTATCAAGGCAGCCACGGCGACCGTGGTGCACACCGCGCTGACGTGATCCTGCCGGGCGCTGCCTACACCGAAGAAAACGGCTTGTTCGTGAACGCCGAAGGTCGCCCGCAGCTTGCGCTACGCGCCGCTTTCCCACCTGGCGAGGCAAAAGAAAACTGGGCGATCATTCGCGCGCTCTCTGCCGAAGTCGGGGCCAAGTTGGGCTATGACTCACTGGCGCAGTTGCGCAACGCTTTGATCGCTGAGGTGCCGCATCTGGCACTGATCGACGAGGTGGCGGAAAATACATGGTCACCCTTGGCCACCAAAAAGCTTGGCACGGCCACCTTCCGCAATGCGGTCAAAGATTTCTACCTGACCAACCCGATTGCACGGGCATCCGCATTGATGGCGGAATTGTCGGCGCAGGCGAAAGCCCGCAAAGACACGGCGATGGCTGCGGAATAATGGCCGCACCCACCGCATATCCCTCCGCCGTTCAGGCGCTGGCGCTGGCTGCGCTCGTCCCGCTTGCGGGCTGTGCGATGGCGGCTCCTGCGACCCCGAACGCACAGGTGGGGCGTGCGGCGCAGGTCCGTGAGTATCTCGGTGTTGAGACCCGGCTTTTGGACGGCGATCTGGTCAATTTTCTTGTGTCCTTTCGGGGCCATGAGGGCGAAAAAAATGTGGTGGCTTATGCAGAATGCGCCGCCGCGCAATATACGCTGATCCGTGGTTTCGGATTTGCACGACATGTGCGCACGAATGTCGCACAAGAGGCTGGAATTTGGCGCGCGGATGCTGTTTACACCATCTCGCCAGCGCTCCCCGATGGTGTAAGCAAACTCGACGCTGAGGTCGTGGTGGCAAACTGCCGGGAAAATAGAATACCGATGGTGTGAGAGGCTAAGACATGGTCGAATTTTTCACGACAACAAATCTGGGCATTGCGCTCCTGGTCCTCGGACAATGTCTGTTGGTCTTGGTGCCTTTGTTCGTTGCGCTCGCCTTTTTGATGTATGGCGACCGTAAAATCTGGGCGGCGGTCCAGATGCGCAAAGGCCCCAATATCGTGGGCGTCTTTGGTTTGTTGCAGTCCTTTGCGGACTTTATCAAATACATCGTGAAAGAGGTGGTTGTGCCTGCGGGGGCGGACAAATTTGTCTTTTACCTTGCGCCGATGATCACCTTTGTCACCGCCTGTATCGCCTGGGTAGCGATCCCATGGAACGAGGGTTGGGTGATTGCCGATTTGAACGTCGCGATCCTTTATATCTTCGCCATCTCCTCGCTTGAGGTCTACGGCGTGATCATGGGCGGTTGGGCGTCGAACTCGAAATACCCGTTCTTGGGGGCGCTGCGCTCTGCGGCACAGATGATTTCCTATGAGGTCTCCATCGGCTTGATCATCATCGGTGTGGTGATTTCCACCGGCTCGATGAACTTTGGCGACATCGTCGCGGCGCAAGACGGGGCCGGGATTTTCTCTTGGTACTGGTTGCCGCATTTCCCGATGGTGGTGTTGTTCTTCGTCTCCGCGCTGGCCGAAACCAACCGCCCGCCGTTCGATTTGCCCGAAGCGGAATCGGAACTCGTGGCTGGTTATCAGGTCGAATATTCCTCCACACCGTTCCTGTTGTTCATGATGGGCGAATTGATGGCCGTGGTGCTGATGTGCGCGCTCGTGTCGATCTTGTTCTTTGGCGGCTGGAACTCCCCGGTTGAATTCCTGCCGGACGGTATCCTCTGGCTCGTCGGCAAGATGTTGTTCTTCTTCTTTATCTTCTCGATGGTCAAAGCCATCGTGCCGCGCTACCGCTACGACCAGTTGATGCGCATTGGTTGGAAAGTCTTCCTGCCGCTGTCGCTGTTCTGGGTCGTTCTGGTGGCATTCCTTGCAAAATTCGAAGTCTTCGGTGGGTTCTATGCCCGCTGGGCGATTGGAGGCTGATCATGGCTCAAACCGACACTCCCTTCGATTACAGCCGCGCTGTGAAATACTTCCTGATGACCGACATCATTGCCGGTTTCAAAATCGGGTTGCGGTATTTCTTTGCGCCCAAGGCGACGATCAACTACCCGCATGAAAAGGGACCTCTGTCTCCGCGTTTCCGCGGCGAGCACGCGCTGCGTCGCTATCCGAACGGCGAAGAGCGTTGCATTGCCTGCAAACTGTGCGAAGCAATTTGCCCGGCGCAGGCGATCACCATTGATGCCGAACCGCGCGAAGACGGCTCGCGCCGCACCACGCGCTATGACATCGACATGACCAAATGCATCTACTGTGGCTTTTGCCAAGAGGCTTGTCCGGTCGATGCCATCGTCGAAGGTCCGAATTTCGAGTTCGCCACCGAGACCCGCGAAGAGCTGTTTTACGACAAGGAAAAACTGCTTGAAAACGGCGCGGTGTGGGAAGCGGAAATCGCCCGTAACCTCGAACTCGATGCACCGTATCGGTAAGGGATTCCCATGAATGATTTCACCAAACTTTTCGCAGAAATGATCGAACAAAGCCAAAAGATGGCTGCCTCTTTCAACCCGGCTTTGGAAAATTTCCAGATGCCGGCGTTCGACAAGCTGTTCCCGACCATGTCGAAGGAACAATTGGAAATGTTTTGGGGAAATGCGTTCAACAAGGACGGTTTGGATGCCAAAACCCGCCTGCTCGTCGTGCTTGCCGGGCAAACGGTTTTGGGGGCTCAGGCCGAGGTGCCGTTTAAAATGACCGTGCGCCACGCGATACAAGCGGGGGCCACGCAAAAGGAGATCGCGGAAGTGATCTATCAAATGTCGATGTTGGGCGGTGTGCCCGCAATGTCAAAGGCACTGGAGTTGGCGCAGGCCGTCTTCTCCGAGACGCAGGAGGGCAGTGAATGACTGTCGTAGATTTCGCTTTTTACACCTTCGCCATCGTGATGTTGGTGGCCGGGCTTTTCACTGTGGTTTCTAAAAACCCGGTGCATTCCGTGCTTTGGCTGATCCTGACGTTCTTGTCCGCCTCCGGGCTTTTCGTGCTGTTGGGCGCGGAATTCGTCGCGATGTTGTTGATCATCGTCTATGTCGGGGCCGTCATGGTTCTGTTCCTCTTCGTGGTGATGATGTTGGACGTGGACTTTGCCGAGTTGAAAGCCGGGATGGCGAAATACCTGCCCTTCGCTTTGCTGATCGGTGTGGTGTTGCTGTTGCAGATGGGGCTTGCCTTTGGCGATTGGACCACCTCGGAGGGGGCACAAGCCCTGCGCCAGTCGGTGACCCCGGACGCGGGTGAGATCCACAACACCGCCGCTTTGGGCCTGTTGATGTATGACCAATATCTGATGTTGTTCCAACTCGCGGGTCTGGTGCTTTTGGTCTCGATGATCGGTGCCATCGTATTGACGCTGCGCCACCGTTCGGACGTCAAACGCCAAAACGTGTTGCAACAGATGTACCGCGATCCGGGCAAAGCCATGGAGCTCAAGGACGTCAAACCGGGGCAGGGGCTTTAAGCCTGTCTGACGAAACTTACGAGGGGCGCGCCTGAGCGCAGCGCCCCGAACCAAAGGCCGCGACACGCGGCGTGAGAGAAAGAACTGAGGGACGGCATGGTCGGACTTGAACATTACCTGACAGTCGCAGCGGCGCTGTTTGTCATCGGCATTTTCGGGCTCTTTTTGAACCGAAAGAACGTCATCATCATTTTGATGTCCATCGAGATGATCCTGCTGTCGGTCAATATCAACCTTGTCGCTTTCTCCTCGTATCTCGGGGATTTGACGGGGCAGATTTTCACGATGCTGGTGCTCACCGTGGCCGCCGCTGAAGCGGCGATCGGGTTGGCCATTCTTGTGAGCTTCTTCCGCAACCGCGGCACGATCGACGTCGAAGACGTCAACGTGATGAAAGGGTAAAGTCCATGGAAACGATCATCCTTTTTGCGCCTCTCGTGGGCGCGATCATCGCGGGCTTTGGCTGGCGTGTGATTGGCGAAAAGAGCGCGCAATATCTGACCACGGGTCTTTTGTTCCTGGCGGCATTGCTGTCTTGGGTCGTGTTCCTCGGCCAAGATGGCGAGACCCATCACATCACTGTGCTGCGCTGGATCGAATCCGGGGCGCTGTCGGTCGATTGGGGCATTCGCATGGATCGTCTCACCGCGATCATGTTGATTGTGGTCAACACGGTGTCCGCCCTCGTGCATCTCTACTCCTTCGGCTACATGGCTCATGACGAGAATTTCAAAGACAGTGAGCCTTACCGCGCCCGCTTCTTTGCCTATCTTTCGTTCTTCACCTTCGCCATGTTGATGCTGGTCACCGCCGACAACCTGGCCCAAATGTTCTTTGGCTGGGAAGGCGTGGGTCTCGCCTCTTACCTGTTGAT
Organism: Celeribacter baekdonensis B30; assembly: GCF_000299875.1. GTDB lineage: Bacteria > Pseudomonadota > Alphaproteobacteria > Rhodobacterales > Rhodobacteraceae > Celeribacter > Celeribacter baekdonensis_A. The sequence continues at coordinate 230,530 of NZ_AMRK01000002.1, read as the reverse complement.
TGGCTTCTATTTCAAAAAGCCTTCTGCCGGCGCCGCCTCGATGAAAGCCTTTATCGTCAACCGCGTGGGTGACTTTGGCTTCTCTCTCGGCATCTTTGGTCTGTTCTTCCTCACCGACAGCATTCGCTTGGATGATGTCTTTGCTGCGGGGCCGATGTTGGCCCAGACGCGGTTGCATTTCCTGTGGACCGACTGGAACGCCGCCAACCTGATCGGCTTCTTGTTGTTCGTCGGTGCGATGGGGAAATCGGCGCAGTTGTTCTTGCACACCTGGTTGCCGGACGCGATGGAAGGCCCGACGCCTGTGTCGGCGCTGATCCACGCCGCGACCATGGTCACCGCCGGTGTGTTCTTGGTCTGCCGCATGTCGCCGATCTTTGAATACGCACCGCAAGCGCAGATGTTCATCATCTACATCGGGGCCACCACGGCGTTCTTCGCCGCCACCGTCGGCCTTGTGCAAAACGACATCAAACGCGTCATCGCCTATTCGACCTGTTCGCAGCTCGGCTACATGTTCGTGGCCGCAGGTGTCGGCGCTTACGGCCCGGCGATGTTCCACCTTTTGACGCATGCGTTCTTTAAAGCCATGTTGTTCTTGTCTGCGGGTTCCGTGATCCACGCGATGCACCACGAACAAGACATGCGCAACTATGGCGCGCTGCGTAAGAAAATCCCGTTTACCTTCTGGATGATGATCATCGGTACGCTGGCGATCACCGGGGTCGGCATTCCGTTGACGCATTTCGGTTTCGCGGGCTTCCTGTCGAAAGACGCCATCATCGAAAGCGCCTATGCCTCCGGTGTCGGCTATGCCTTCTGGATGCTGGTCATCGCGGCCTTGTTCACCTCCTTCTACTCGTGGCGCCTGATTTTCATGACCTTCTACGGCAAAGCCCGCGGCGATCATCATGCTCATGATCATGCGCATGAAAGCCCGCTTGTCATGCTGGTGCCGCTTGGCGTCTTGGCGTTGGGTGCGGTGTTCGGCGGGATGATCTGGTACAACAGCTTCTTTGGCGATCATGAGACATTCACCGAATTCTTCGGTCTTCCCATGCAGCATGAAGAGGTCATGGCCGAGGGCGAAGCCGCTCCGGCACATGGGGACGCGGCGACCACGACCCACGGGGAACCGATGGTTGCTGCTGAAGCAGGTCACGGCGACATGGCGATGGCTCCGCAAGGCGCGATCTTTGTTGGGCCTGAAAACACCGTGCTTGATGACGCGCACCACGCGCCGACCTGGGTCAAGGTCTCGCCCTTCATCGCGATGCTCATCGGCTTCATCACAGCTTGGATTTTCTACATCAAAAGCCCGAGCCTGCCGAAACGTCTGGCCGACAGCCAACCCGTCGCCTACCGGTTCTTGCTGAACAAATGGTATTTCGACGAGATCTATGACGCGCTCATCGTACGTCCGCTTTTGGCACTGGGGCGGTTCTTTTGGAAACGCGGCGACGAGGACACCATTGATGGTGCGATCAACGGCGTCGCCATGGGCATCGTGCCCTTCTTCACCCGCCTTGCTGGCCGGGCGCAGTCGGGCTTTATCTTTACCTATGCATTTAGCATGGTCTTGGGGATTGTGATCTTGATTACCTGGATGTCGATCGGCGGGGGGGCACACTGATGGATAACGTGCTTTCTATCGTCACCTTCCTTCCGACAATGGCCGCCCTCGTGCTCGCGCTTATCCTGCGCGGCGAGGATGCGGTGGCTCAACTCAACGCAAAACGCGTGGCGCTTTTGGCGACCGTGGTCACCTTTGTGATCTCTCTGTTCGTGCTCTTTGGCTTTGATGCCTCGGACACTGGGTTCCAGATGGTCGAAGAACACAGCTGGATCATGGGGATGAAGTACAAAATGGGCGTGGACGGGATTTCGGTTCTGTTCGTCATGCTCACGACCGCTTTGATGCCTTTGGCGATCTGGTCCGCGTGGGACGTCAAGCTGCGCGTCAAAGAATACATGATCGCGTTTCTGTTGTTGGAAACGCTCATGCTCGGCGTGTTCTGTGCGCTCGACCTGATGCTGTTCTACCTGTTCTTCGAAGGCGGCCTGATCCCGATGTTCCTGATCATCGGCATCTGGGGCGGCAAAAACCGCATCTACGCGGCGTTCAAATTCTTCCTCTACACCTTCTTGGGCTCGGTGCTCATGCTGGTGGCGATGGTTGCGATGTATATTGACGCAGGCACCACCGACATCGTGCAATTGCTGGCCCATGATTTCTCCTCCGAGACGATCAAGGTGCTGGGCTTTAACATCGTTGGCGGTTTCCAAACCCTTGCCTTCTTGGCCTTCTTCGCCTCGTTTGCGGTGAAAATGCCGATGTGGCCGGTGCACACCTGGTTGCCCGATGCGCACGTTCAGGCCCCGACAGCGGGCTCCGTGGTCCTGGCCGCGATCCTGTTGAAAATGGGCGGCTACGGCTTCCTGCGTTTCTCGATCCCGATGTTCCCGGTGGCCTCCGCCAACCTGGCCGATTTCGTCATGGTCCTCTCGGTGATCGCGATCGTCTACGCCTCGCTGGTGGCCTTGGTGCAAGAGGATATGAAAAAGCTCATCGCTTATTCCTCGGTCGCGCATATGGGCTATGTCACCGCCGGTATCTTTTCGATGAACCAACAAGGCCTCGACGGTGCGATCTTTCAAATGATCTCGCACGGCTTTGTTTCCGGCGCGCTCTTCCTTTGCGTTGGCGTGATCTATGACCGGATGCACACCCGCGAGATTGACGCCTTTGGCGGTCTGGTGAACCGGATGCCCGCCTATGCGCTGGTGTTCATGTTCTTCACCATGGCCAACGTCGGCCTGCCGGGCACCTCGGGCTTCATTGGTGAATTTCTGACCCTCGTCGGCATGTTCCAAGCCAACACCTGGATCGCTTTGGTTGCGACCTCGGGCGTGATCTTCTCCGCCGCCTACGCGCTCTGGCTCTACCGCCGCGTGGTCTTGGGCGATCTGATCAAAGAAAGCCTCAAGGCGATCACCGATCTGAGCGCGCGTGAAAAATGGATTTTTGCGCCGCTGATCGCCATGACCCTTCTCCTGGGCGTCTACCCCGCGCTGGTGCTGGATATCATCAGCCCGTCGGTCACCGCCCTCATCGACAATTATCACGCAGCTCTGCCGGCCGATCTGGTCGTCGAAGCGGCAAGCCACTAAGGGATCAGGACCATGACCTCCAACGATTTCTCCATCGTCCTCCCAGAAACCTTGCTTGCCATTTACGGCATGCTCGCGCTCCTCTTCGCGGTCTACACCGGCAAGGACAAACTCGCGGGCGCGATCACTTGGGTGACGGCCGCGGTCTTTGTCATCGTCGCTTTGCTCATCGGTTTGGGGGGCGGCGGATCGGTGGACGCTTTTCACGGCATGTTCATCGACGACGCCTTCTCGCGCTTTGGCAAGGTTGGCATCCTCTTGGCCGGGGCTGCCGTTTTGGTGATGTCTTATGACTTCCTCGACAAACGCGGTTTCGCCAAATTCGAATACCCGATCCTTGTGCTGTTCTCGACAATCGGCATGATGGTGATGGTCTCTGCAGGCGATTTGATGGCGCTCTACCTGGGCCTCGAGTTGATGTCTCTGTCCTTGTATGTCATCGCGTCCTTCCGCCGTGACAGCGTGAAATCGACCGAAGCGGGCCTGAAATATTTCGTGTTGGGCTCGCTCTCGTCGGGGCTTTTGCTCTACGGGTCGTCCTTGGTCTACGGCTTTGCCGGCACCACGTCTTTCGCCGGTATCCTCTCGGTCGTCTCGGTTGACGCGCCACTCGGGGTGCTCTTTGGTCTCGTCTTCATCATGACCGGTCTGGCGTTCAAAGTTTCCGCCGTGCCGTTTCACATGTGGACCCCGGACGTCTACGAGGGTGCTCCGACACCGACCACCGCCTTCTTCGCCACCGCGCCGAAATTGGCCGCGATGGGTCTTTTCGCCCGCGTGTTGCATGACGCCTTTGGTGGTATCACCGGCGATTGGCAACAGGTGCTTGCGGTCATCGCCGTGGCCTCGATGTTCTTGGGCGCGATTGCCGGGATCGGTCAGACCAACATCAAACGCCTGATGGCCTATTCCTCGATCTCCCACATGGGCTTTGCGCTTATGGGCTTGGCGGCGGGCAATGCCGAGGGTGTGCAATCGGCGCTGATCTACATGGCGATCTATGTCACGATGAACATCGGCACCTTTGCCTTTATCATGACAATGGAACGCGATGGTCAGCCGGTCACGGACATCGCCTCTCTGAACCTGTACTGGCGCAATTCCCCTGCCAAGGCGCTGGCTTTGCTGGTGCTGTTGTTCTCGCTCGCGGGCGTACCGCCGATGCTTGGGTTCTTCGGGAAACTGGCCGTGCTTCAGGCCGCTTGGGGGGCGGGTCTCGTCTATCTCGCCATCTTCGGTGTGATTGCGTCGGTGATCGGCGCGTTCTACTACCTGCGCATCGTCTATTACATGTACTTCGGCGCTGAAACCGATCCTTTGGACAAAGTATCCTCGCCAGTGACCTTTGCGCTTTTGACCCTCTCTGCGCTGATCATGCTGGTCGGGATCGTCAATATGTTTGGCGTCGATGGTATGGCGGCGCTCGCGGCCGAAGCCCTTGTCAAATAATCTGCACAGATGGCCCGAAGGGGTAGGGCGCACCGTCCTGCCCTCGGTGGACAGCACCATGTCGGAGGCCGCGCGTGTCGCGGCCTCTTCCGCATTTTCGCAATGGATTTTGGCCCTGTCGCAAACCGCCGCCCACGGTCGGCGCGGCCGGGCCTGGTCCATGCCCGAGGGCAATTTTGCCGCCACCTTGTTGATGTTCCCTACAGAGCGGCCGGAACTGGTGGCTTTGCGCTCCTTCGTGGCCTCGCTGGCGCTTTATGACGCTTTCGTCGCCGCCACCGGGCGCACCGATCCGTTTTCACTGAAATGGCCCAATGATGTTTTGCTCAATGGCGGCAAGGTCGCGGGCATCCTTTTGGAACGTGGGCCTGCGCATTTGGCCATTGGCATTGGCGTCAATCTTGTCGCAGCCCCCGTTCCGGCACAGCTTGAGGAGGGTGCGGTGGCCCCGGTCTCCCTGGCCGATGAAGCCGGTGCTCTGGTTGTGCCCGAAGATTTCCTGGACCTGCTTGCCCCGGCTTACGCCCATTGGGAGGCGCAATTTGTCACCTATGGCTTCGCGCCGATCCGCACCGCCTGGCTCGCGCGGGCCGCGCGTTTGGGCCAACCGATCCGGGCGCGTACCATGCGCGAAGAGCACCATGGCACGTTTGAAACCGTCGATGCCTTTGGCAATCTTGTGCTCGCCACATCCAATGGCAAACTCACCATCCCCGCCGCTGAGGTTTATTTTTAAATGCTTCTCTGTATCGACACCGGCAACACCAACACCGTCTTTTCCATCTGGGACGGGACCGATTTTATCGCCACATGGCGCACCTCGACCGAACATCAACGCACGGCGGATCAATATTATGTCTGGCTTGCGACTTTGATGAATTTTCAAAAAATCGAGGCCGACATCACCGAGGTGATCATATCCTCCACCGTACCGCGGGTGGTGTTTAACCTGCGGGTTCTGGCCAATCGTTACTTCGATTGTCGTCCCCTTGTGGTCGGCAAACCCGAATGTCTTTTGCCCCATGCGCCGCGTGTGGACGAGGGCACAACGGTCGGCCCCGACCGTCTGGTCAATTCCGCCGCCGCGTTTGACCGCTTTGGCGGCGATCTGATCGTGGTTGATTTCGGCACGGCCACCACATTCGATGTCGTGGCCGAAGATGGCGCTTATGTTGGCGGCGTGATCTCTCCCGGGGTCAACACCTCGCTTGAATCTCTGCACCTCAAAGCCGCAGCTCTCCCGCATGTGGACGTGACCATGCCGGAAAAGGTGATCGGCACCAACACCGTCGCCTGTATGCAATCGGGGGTGTTCTGGGGCTACGTCGGCCTCGTGCGCGAGACCTGCAACCGGATCAAGGACGAATATGCCCGCCCGATGCAAGTCATCGCCACCGGAGGCCTTGCGCCTTTGTTCAATCAGGGCCACAAACTCTTTGACGCATTTGACGAATTCCTGACCATTCGCGGCCTCGTGGTCATTCACCAATATAATAAGGATCAGGGCAACATATGAGCGATAGACTTCTTTACCTCCCGTTAGGCGGCGCCGGCGAAATCGGCATGAACTGTTATGTGTACGGCTATGGCCCGGCGGGCAGCGAACGCTATATCGTCGTCGATCTCGGCGTGACGTTCCCCTCGATGGATGGCACCCCCGGTGTTGATCTCATCTTTGCCGACATCGCTTGGCTGGTGGAGCGCAAGGACCGGATCGACGCGATTTTCATCACCCATGCGCATGAAGACCACGTTGGCGCGGTCGGCCATCTTTGGCCCCGTCTCGGCGCGCCGATCTATGCCCGCGCCTTCACCGCCCACCTCGCGCGGTTGAAATTCGAAGAGCACGGTCATGATGAGCTGCAAATCAAAACGGTTTCGAAATGGCCGGACACGACGACCGTTGGGGCCTTTACCGTCGGCTTCCTGCCGATCTCGCATTCGATCCCTGAAAGCTCGGCCTTGGTCATCGACACGCCTGCCGGACGGGTCATCCACACTGGCGATTTCAAACTCGACGAGACCCCGGTGGTGGGCGAGGCCTTTGATCGCGCGCTGTGGGAAGAGGTGTCCAAAGACGGCGTCAAAGCCATGGTGTGCGATTCCACCAATGTGTTTTCGCCCAATCCGGGGCGCTCCGAATCCGAAGTCATCGGCCCGCTCACCGAGCTGATCGCCGGACTTGACGGCATGGTTGCCGCCACCACATTTGCCTCCAACATTGCCCGGGTCAAAACCTTGGCCGTGGCCGGGGCACAGGCGGGACGATCCGTGGTGCTTTTGGGCCGCGCGATGCGCCGGATGATCACCGCCGCGATTGAAACCGGGATCATTTCCGATTTCCCCGCCACGGTATCACCCGAGAACGCCACCGATATTCCGCGTGAAAACCTGATGTTGCTGACCACAGGGTCGCAGGGCGAACATCGTGCGGCCACCGCACAATTGTCGCGTGGCAAATACCTTGGCCTGAAATTCGCAGCCGGGGACACGATGATTTTCTCCTCGAAAACCATCCCCGGCAACGAGGTTTCTGTCGGTCGGATCGTCAACGCGTTTTCCGAAATGGATGTGAACGTGATTTCCGACCAGGACGGCTTGTTCCACGTCTCAGGTCACGCCAACCGTCCCGATCTTGCGACGCTGCATGAGGTCGTTAAACCGCAGGTCGTCATCCCGATGCACGGCGAACACCGTCACCTGCGCGAACATGCGAAACTTGCGGAATCCAACGGGTTTCAGGCTGTGGTTGCGCCGAATGGTGTGTGTCTTGATCTGGCGGGCAATGCCCCACGCGTGGTTGAATATGTTGAAACCGGGCGGACGTATCTCGATGGATCGATCCAAATCGGCGCGATGGATGGCATTGTGCGCGACCGGATTCGCATGGCGATGAACGGGTTGATTGTTGCCACGGTGATCATTGAGGACAACGAGCCTTTGGGCGATTGCTGGTGCGAAGTGCGTGGCCTGCCTGAAGTTGGCCTGTCGCGCGCGCCGTTGGTGGATGTGTTGGAAGAGGATGTGAACCAATTCCTGATGCGCGCCAAGCCCAAGACCCTTTCGGACGACGGAAAACTCGAAGAAGAGATGCGCCGCATCATCCGTAAATCGACGCATGAAGAGACTGGCAAAAAGCCGGAGGTCCAAATCGTGATCTCCCGCCTGTCCAATTAAATTTGCCCCCGCAGCTGTTTTGGCTGCGGGGAGGGTTTTGTCCGAATCTGCAAATGCACAAAACAAAACCCGCGCCATAGCGCGGGTTTTTGAATTTTTGCAAAGGGTGCTTTGGCTTTAGCTGGCGCTGCGTTCGTCAAAACTTAGTGCAATGAAAGAGGGCAGGTGATCGCCCAGACCCACAACCTTTTTATCATCGTCGCGACGGCCGCGGCTGCGCGAACTGCTGCTGCGGTCGCGGTTCTCTGAGGATTTGCTATCGGAGGCGGCCTGTGACGTGCGCGACGACTCGCGGGGTTCACGCGGAGCGCGTTCTCTGGTGCGCGATTCCGTCTTTGCCGCCACCGTGGCCTCGGGGGCCTCTTGCGTCTGGCTCTCACGGGCCTGCACCTCTGACGCCTCGACCGCCGTCTCCGGCTTGTCGGATTTGCGGCTTCTGCTGCTGCGCGAGCGGGTCCGTTTCGGTTTGTCCTCGGATTTGGCCTCTGCCGGGGCGTGATCCGAGGTCGTGGTCTCCGCCTCGGCAACGGTGCCCAAAGGATTGTCCAAACGCGGGATTTCTTTGCCAATCAGACGTTCCACATCCGCGAAATTCTTTTCGTCGCGCGGCTCACAAAGCATGATGGTTTTGCCATCGCGGCCCGCACGCCCGGTGCGGCCGATCCGGTGAACATAGTCCTCGGCGTGGCTTGGCACGTCAAAGTTGAACACATGGGTCACGGAGGGCACATCCAATCCACGCGCGGCCACATCGGAGGCCACGAGGATTTTCAATTTGCCACCGCGAAAGCCCTCAAGCGTGGCGTTGCGTTGACTTTGCTCCAGATCGCCATGGATCGGAGCCGCGTCATAGCCGTATTTTTTCAGGGATTGCGAGACGATATCGACATCGGTCTTGCGGTTACAAAACACGATGGCATTGTCGAGTTTCTCGCCCTCCAGGTCGATCAGCGTACGCAAAAGCTGACGTTTCTCCGAGGCTGCGCGGTCGCGACGCGAGGCTTTGAACATCACCACATGCTGTTCGATGTTCTCGCCAGAGCTGGCTTGGCGGGCCACTTCGATGCGGGCCGGGGCTGACAGAAAGGTGTTGGTGATCCGCTCGATTTCCGGCGCCATTGTGGCCGAGAAAAACAAGGTTTGGCGGGTGAACGGCGTCAGGCCAAAGATGCGTTCGATGTCGGGGATGAACCCCATGTCGAGCATCCGGTCGGCCTCGTCCACCACCATGACTTTGACGTCAGAGAGGATCAATTTGCCGCGTTCGAAATGATCGAGCAACCGACCCGGAGTGGCGATCAAAACGTCCACGCCCTTGTCGATCAGGATGTCCTGTTCTTTGAACGACACGCCACCGATCAACAGAGCTTTGGTCAGCTTCATGTATTTGGTGTAGGTGTCAAAGTTTTCCGCCACCTGTGCGGCCAATTCGCGGGTCGGACAGAGCACGAGCGAGCGTGGCATCCGGGCACGGGCCCGTCCACGGCTCAAGAGCGTGATCATTGGCAAAACGAATGAGGCGGTTTTGCCTGTCCCGGTCTGGGCGATGCCCAAGACATCCCGGCCCTCAAGGGCGGGGGGAATTGCGCCAGCCTGAATCGGGGTCGGCGTTTCGTAGCCAGCGTCCTCAATGGCTTTGAGAACTTTGGGAGCAAGGTTTAAGTCGGAAAATTTGGTCAAGTCGTGCCTTTCGCGATATTGCGGCTGTTTTTTCGGCCGCAAATCCCGCGCGGCCCGTTCGGCCATATTGCCGATACGTCTGTGGGACGCCTCATACGCTTCAATCACGAAAAGGTCAAGGAATGCTGCGATTTGCGCACTGATTGCAACTGTGAATCACTTTGTACGTCTGGCACAGTGGTGTCAGAGGAAACCAAAGAGGAGATGCACGATGATTAAAAAGCATGGATCTGCGACATGGAGTGGTGACCTGAAGGAAGGCAAAGGGCGTGTGTCGACGCAAAGCGGCGTACTCGCGGACGCGCGCTATGGGTTCAACACCCGCTTTGAAGACGGCGCAGGCACCAACCCCGAAGAGTTGATTGGCGCGGCCCACGCGGGCTGTTTCTCGATGGCGCTGTCGGGTCAATTGGCGGAACGCGGCATCACCGCCGATCAGATCGATACCAAATCCACCATTCACCTGTCGATGGAGGGTGGGCCGAAGATTGTGAAAGCGCATTTGACGGTTTCAATCCGGGCGGAGGGTGACAAGGCGCTGATCGAAGAGGCGGCAAAGGCGGCTGAAACCGGCTGTCCGGTGTCCAAGGTTTTGGACTGTGAGATCAGTATGGATCTGACGATCGCCTAAAGTGGGCTTTGCAGAAGAATGTTCGATTATGAAAAGAAAAGGCTGACCGTATCACTGTGGTCAGCCTTTTTGGTTCGATTTGTCTCATTTTAAACGATGTCAGACCATCATTTCCTTGGTCGCTGACAGGGTCAGCGTCGGGTAATCGCGTTGGATCCGGTCGATGTCCCATTGCAAGCGGGTCAAGAACACCGGGTCGCCATCGTGGTCATAGGAAATATGCTGTTTGTTGGTGTTGATGAACTTGTCCATCTCGGCCTTGGGCCCCGTGACCCAGCGCGCCGAGGTGAATTGCGACGCATCAAACCGCACCGGCAACCCGTATTCCAATTCAATCCGGCTGGCCAGCACTTCAAACTGCAACGCGCCGACCACGCCGACGATAAAGCCCGACCCAATTGCGGGTTTGAACACTTTCGCGGCCCCTTCTTCGGCAAATTGCATCAAGGCTTTTTCCAAATGCTTGGCCTTCATCGGGTCGCCGGCGCGCACCGTTTGCAACAGCTCAGGCGCAAAGCTTGGGATGCCGGTGACGCGGATGTCTTCTCCCTCGGTCAAGGTGTCGCCGATGCGCAGTTGGCCGTGGTTCGGGATGCCCATGATGTCTCCGGCCCAGGCTTCTTCGGCCAATTCGCGATCAGAGGCCAAAAACAGCACCGGGTTGGAGATCGCCATTGGCTTTTTCGTGCGCACATGGGTCAATTTCATGCCGCGTTTGAAATGCCCCGACGCCAAGCGGACAAAGGCCACGCGGTCGCGGTGTTTCGGGTCCATATTGGCCTGCACCTTGAACACATAGCCCATGACCTTGGTCTCATCCGGGCTGATTGGGCGCGGTGTGGCCTTTTGCACCTGTGGTTCGGGGCCAAATTTGGCGATCCCGGCCATCAATTCCTGGACGCCAAAGGAGTTGATCGCAGAGCCGAACCAAATCGGCGTCATGGTGCCGTCCAAGAACGCCTGACGGTCAAACGCGGGCAACAATGCGCGCGCCATTTCCAATTCTTCCTTGAGCTGATCCAACAGATGCGCAGGCACATGTTCGGCCAGCTTTGGATCCTCCAAGCCGTTGATCTTGATGCTGCCTGCGACCTTGTTACGGTCCGCCCGGTCCATCAATTCAAGACGATCATTGATCACATCATAACAGCCGACAAAGTCGCGGCCCACGCCAATGGGCCAGCTTGCCGGGGTCACGTCAATCGCCAGATTCTCTTGAATTTCATCAATAATATCAAAAGTATCCCGGCTCTCGCGGTCCATCTTGTTACAAAAGGTCAGGATCGGAAGGTCGCGCATGCGACACACTTCAAACAGCTTGCGTGTTTGGCTTTCAACGCCCTTCGCCCCATCAATCACCATCACGGCCGCATCCACCGCCGTCAGCGTGCGATAGGTGTCTTCGGAAAAATCCGAGTGGCCAGGCGTGTCGACAAGATTGAAGCGATAGCCGTCAAAATCAAAGGACATGGCCGAGGCCGACACGGAAATCCCGCGGTCCTTTTCCATCTGCATAAAGTCCGAGCGCGTCCGCCGCGCTTCGCCTTTGGCCCGCACCTGACCCGCCATCTGGATCGCGCCCCCGTACAACAGGAACTTCTCCGTCAACGTCGTTTTACCGGCGTCCGGGTGAGAAATAATGGCAAAGGTGCGCCGACGCGCAATTTCGTCAGGCAGGACAAGGGCGGTATGTGTGGCGTTTGACATGAGGGCGGATATAGCGGGGCGGGGACGAGGCGGCAATGGGGTTATGCACGCTGATGTCTCGCAAATCTTGACGAACCGATGCTACGTCCAGCCAGACGGTTTTGGGGGACGCCGCGTTATGGCCTAACAAAAAACGCCCCCAAACGGGAGCGCCTCTTGTCTTCATTGCAGCTTAGAACGTTCCGCCATAAACCTGTTTCACGGGCTTATGGCGGAACGCCCACACCATCGAGATGTCTGGCAGCGTCACGCCTTTGCCCTGTCTCAGGTCAAAGGTGTGACGCTTTAAATACTCAATTCGCCGAGGCCGAGCGCAGCAGTTCCGCCGCAACGGAGGGCTCCAACATGCCATCATGCAATTCAAACGCGCGTGGCGACTCAGCGAAGGCGTGGGTGGTTCTGATCCGGGCCTGAATGTCTGCGGGGAGGGCGGATCGCACCTGCCCATCGACAAACATGCTCTCGGCGGCGATACCTTCGGCGTAGATGATTTCATGGCTGTCAAACAGCAATTGGAAATAATCGACAAACCCGCCTTCGGTCTGAACGACATTGACGCCATTGACCAAAAGTTTTGCCTTTACAAGAACTTCGGCACGTCCTGCGCGGGCATGGTCGCGGCGTTGATAGATGAAAATCCGGTGGTTTGGCGATACAATCAGATCATGTTCGTTGTTCAAAGCGCCCTGTTTGATCACAATGGGGGCAAAGGCGCCGGTGGCGCGGACGGTTTGTTGACCGATCCAACGGATTTCCCGCGGTCCATGGTCGCGGGTCAAAACACGGTCGCCCACGGCCAACTCTTCGATTGGTTTTTGTAGCCCATTGGCCAAGGTGATCCTTGTGCCCTGGGTAAAGGCGACACAGGCGACTTCTGCCAGACGCGCCCGCGCGCCGTCCCGGTCGATCTTGACCAGCACATATTCGATGTCGGGATCAATCGGGGCAAAGGGCAAGAGATAGGTGTCTTCGATCAGGCCTGTCGCATCGGTTTCAATCAGAATCAGCGCCTCAACTGTCGCGCCTGAACCGGCCATAAACGTCGCCATGCAATCGAGATGAAGTTCGGCTCCGGTCTGACCCAATTGGGAGTTTGCCGCAATGCTCAAACCCGTTTCATCCACCGCAATGGACAGGCGGTCACGCTTGGCGGTTTTTTTCAGGCAATAGGCATCGGCCAGTTCGATTTCATCAGCATGTCCAATAGGTTCGCCAAGATTGATGCCATTTCGGACACAAAAATCGACGGCGCGGTACACTGGAAGTGTCTGCACGGGGCCAGTCGGCGCCATGTGGTTTTGTGTTTTGCCTCTCATCTGCGTGTTCATCATCACCCCCGGCCACATTCGTTCACTTCGCGGAAACAAAAGCTCCCTCTGAACCTGCGGAGCAAGCCCATATCGAATCCGTTCTGTTCCATCCCCCGGCAAGAAGTATGTCTGGAAACGTCTTGTTTGTACACTGTTCTACTCCGCACACTCGTGACACCAACATTCATCACAACGCATTCAAGCTATTTGGAAACAGTGGCAGGATTTTGTCAGGACTGGTTCAATGTCGGGGGGATTGGGTGGAAATCGTGCCATTTTGGTGAACGCGTGAGTGCCACATCATCGGCTTCATATAACGGATACTTGGCTCTGCCTCTCCGAGGTCCGCGGCCCAAAAAGAGCGATGAAAGGTGACATCCGCCGGGGGGAGCCCTAAAACAAGGCGATATGCGACGACATCAACGCGACGATCACGAAGGGAAGATAAGGATGGATCTTGGGATCAGTGGAAAGCGGGCTTTGGTCTGTGCCTCCTCCAAAGGGCTTGGTCTGGGCTGTGCCCGTGCCTTGGCCGAGGCGGGGGTGGATTTGGTGATGAATGCGCGCGGGAGCGAGGCGTTGGAGCGTGCCGCCGCCGGGATTCGCCAGGATTTCGGCGTTTCGGTCACCACCGTTGCCGCCGATGTGACCTCGGACGATGGCCGCGCCGCCCTGCTCAAAGCTGCGGGAGAGGTCGATATTTTGGTCACCAATGCGGGTGGCCCGCCGCCGGGTATGTGGACCGATTGGGACCGCGAAGATTTCATAAAGGCGTTGGATGCCAATATGTTGACGCCGATTGCGTTGATCAAAGCGCTGGTGCCGGGGATGATGGACCGGGGCTGGGGCCGGGTGGTGAATATCACCTCCGTCTCCGTCAAGGCGCCGATTGCCGTTTTAGGCCTCTCGAACGCTGCGCGCACCGGGCTGACGGGGTATGTTGCCGGGACCTCACGGCAGGTGGCGGCCAAGGGTGTGATCATGAACAACCTGTTGCCGGGGCTTCATGCCACCGACCGCACGGTGTCCTTGGACAAGGCGGCCTCGGAGGCTTCGGGCAAACCCGCGGCAGAGATTCGCGCTGCAAAAGTAGCGGCCATTCCCGCCGGGCGTTACGGCACGGCTGAGGAGTTTGGTGCCACCTGCGCCTTCATGTGTTCGCAATTCGCGGGCTTTATGGTCGGGCAAAACATCCTCTTGGATGGCGGGGCAACGACGACCACGATGTGACCCGCTCCGCCGCCCGCACTTTGGGCGGCGGGTATCACGGCTTTGGCATATGTGGTGTTTTCACTTGCGCTTGTTCCATGAGTCGCGAAATCTAAGCCCGCGACAATGGGAGAGGCCAGCATGAGCCACGCAGATGTTCAGGACTATTACGGTAAGGTACTTCAGGGCAGTTCGGATTTGAAAACCAACGCCTGTTGCACGGCGGGGGACATGCCCGATGCGCTCAAAAAGGCGCTGTCCAACATTCATGACGATGTGCTCACGCGCTATTATGGTTGTGGTCTGATTGCTCCGGATGTGCTTGAAGGCACACGGGTTTTGGATCTTGGCTGTGGTGCCGGGCGCGATGTCTATGCGCTGGCGCAGATGGTGGGCGAGGCCGGGTTTGTCGCCGGTGTCGATATGACCGAAGAACAATTGGCCGTGGCCCGTGCCCATCAGGACTATCACGCCAAGGCTTTTGGCTATGCCGCCTCAAATGTGGCGTTTTATGAGGGCTACATCGAAAAACTCGATGATGTGCCGCTGGACGCGGGGTCTTTTGACATCATCGTCTCCAATTGCGTGTTGAACCTTGCAATGGATAAACCCGCCGTGTTGCGTGAGGCCTATCGGTTGTTGAAGCCGGGCGGAGAGATGTATTTTTCTGATGTCTATGCCGACCGCCGCGTGCCTGAGGCGCTGCGGGCCGATCCGGTGCTGTATGGCGAATGCCTCTCCGGCGCGCTCTATTGGACTGATTTCGAACATATGGCGCGGGCAGCTGGCTTTGCCGATCCGCGCCGCGTCACCCATCGCGCTTTGACTGTGGAAAATGCGGAACTGGAGGCGAAAGTAGCGCCGATTTCCTTCATGTCCGCCACCTATCGCCTGTTCAAACTTGATCTTGAACCGGAGTGCGAAGACTATGGTCAGGCGGTGATCTACAAAGGCACCGTGCCCGGCGCGCCACATGCCTTTGCTCTGGATGCGGGGCATGTGATGGATACGGGGCGGGTGTTTCCGGTCTGTGGCAACACGTTCAAAATGCTCAAAGACACGCGCTTTGCGCCGCATTTCGACTTTATCGGCGATTTTTCAACCCATTTTGGCCTGTTCGCGGGCTGTGGTGGCACCAGCCCATTTGACAGTTTGATCGCAAGCACCGCGGACGCACCCGCGTCCTCCTGTTGCTAAGGCGGGTTTGGACTGATAGGGAGCCTTAGAGTTTTCGTCAGACAAACCATATATGCGCAACCGATCCTGTGACTGATCCCGTGACCACCCCCCGGTTAGAAATCCGCAACATCACCCGCGTCTTTGAGGGGCGCGAGGTGGTATCTGACGTGTCGCTCACCGTCATGCCGGGGCAGGTGACCTGTCTGTTGGGGCCGTCTGGCTGCGGCAAATCGACGACGCTGCGGATCATCGCGGGCGTTGATATGCAGGATACGGGCGAAATTTATGTCGATGGGAATCTGGTCTGTGACACCCAATTTCGGGTGCCGCCGGAGCGGCGTTCGATCGGTTTGATGTTTCAAGACTTTGCACTTTTCCCGCATTTATCGGTCGAAGACAACGTGGCCTTTGGGATAAAAGGCGACAAATCGAACAAAAGAGCGCGGGTGCGCGAGTTGCTTGAAAAGGTCGATCTTTTGCGTGCGATCGACAAATACCCGCATGAATTGTCGGGGGGCGAACAGCAACGCATCGCGCTCGCGCGGGCTTTGGCCCCGCGCCCCTCAATCATGCTGATGGATGAGCCGTTTTCCGGGCTTGATGAGCGCCTCAAAGATGACATTCGCGACAGCACTCTGGATGTGCTCAAGGCCGAAAACACCGCGGTGCTTCTGGTCACCCACGAGCCGCATGAGGCGATGCGGATGGCCGATGAGATTGCCCTGATGCGAGACGGCAAGATCGTCCAACAGGGGGCGCCCTATAATATTTACAACGCTCCGGTGGACCGTCAGGCCGCCGCGTTTTTCAGCGATATCAATGTGATCCGCGGCACGGTTCGCAATATGGCCGTGACCACCGCCTTTGGCGAATTCCTTTGCCCGCCGCGCCCGGATGGCACGGAGGTTGAGATTGTCATTCGGCCACAACATTTGCGCATCGACTTTGATCGCGACGGGCGCGGGCCCAATCCCACGCCGCAAGACGGCGCGCCCGCGCGTGCCATTGTCGAACGCGCGCGGTTCATGGGGCGTGAGAGCCTTGTGGAATTTCGGATGGATTTTGACGGCTCGATGTTGAAAGCCACGGTGCCCTCGGTGTTTTTGCCCAAAACGGGCACACCGATGTGGCTGATGATGCGCCGGGATCGGTGTTTCGTCTTTCCAGTCGCTTCCTAATGTTTGGCTAACATTTGGCCTTTTGCAGGGCGACAAACTCCGCAAGTGTTTTCCCCGGTTCATCGACAAACCGCGCGCCGGTGTCGATCACCCGCTCAATCCGATCCACCCGAAACACCCGAAAATCCTGCCGCGTCTCACACCATGCCGAGAGGGTCCAAACACGCCCCCAATATTCTAGCTGAAGCGGGCGGATGACGCGGGTACTGGTCTGATCATCAAGTGCCTTATAGGTGATCCGCAGCCGCTTTTTCTCCCGCACCGCTTCACGCAATCCGGGCATATGGCGAAATCCGGCGGCGGCATCGGCAAAGGGGAACACCGCAAAGCCCCACCCGGCACTGGGCGGGCCGGAGTTTTCGGGCAGCACGGCGTCGATCTTGGCGGCAAGGCTTTGGGCGTTTTGCGCCAGTTCCGGGTCGGTCGCCTCGCTCAAAATCGCCACCGCCAAATGCAGCGCCTCCAATTCCCCCATGCTCAGGTTCATCGGCGGCAAGGTGATTGGGGAGGTGACCATATAGCCGACGCCGCGCTCGCCCTCGACGGGCACGCCCGAGGCCCGCAGCGTGGCCATGTCGCGCCAGATCGTGCGTTCCGAGACCTCAAGTTTTGCGGCCAGTTCATGGCCTTTGTGCAGCTTGCCGTCGCGTAGAATTTGAATGAGATCGAACAGGCGGTCGCTGCGCCGGATACCGGTTTGCTTGCGACCGCCTGCCATGGTTATGCCGCCTCGGCCGATGTGGTGCGGGCGAGGGTGATGGGGGCGTGGCCCATGCTCACCGTGTCGCGGTCCACCAGCGCCATGAACGCCTGTGCCTCAGGGGCGGCCATAAACCCGGCATCCGCCGCCTTGGCCGCGGCGTCATTGGCCCAGACATAGTGCTCATGCCAAAGCCCGCTTGCGTCCTTGTAAAGAGTGCGGGCGCGAAAGCCCTCGCACCGATCCAGGTAGGCGTCTAGCCCCTTGGCCACCGCAGTGAGGTCGCTCTCGCTCACCCCGGCGATGGTGCGGAAGGTAACAGTTTCAATGATTTGAATATCAGACATAATGTCTCCGATTCGAGTTTCAACACCGTCACCATGGGCTGTTTCAACTGACATAAACCTGTCAGTAGTGTTTTTCTACCCCTGCCCATCGCGCCAATGTTGTGCATCGGGGCGGAATCCGTCGTTTTGGCCTTTTCCTTGGTCTCAGAGCCGCCTAATCCTATTTCTCGCGAGATTTGATCACCGGGCGCATCGCCCGCACCGATGGAGAACCACATGCTCAACAATATCGGCCTTCCCGGCCTCCTGCTCATCGCTGTCGTCGTTTTGGTCCTGTTTGGCCGCGGTAAGATTTCCGGCCTCATGGGCGAAGTCGGCAAAGGCATCACGTCGTTCAAAAAAGGCGTTTCTGAGGGCACCAAAGAGATCGAAGACGAAGCCGCACAGGTCGCAAAAGACGTCACCCCCGAAGAAGAAAAAGACAAGGTCTAAACCCTGTCTTTTGGCGGGACCAGTCTCGCCTTCGCCGGATCTGAGCCTCGTTTGGGGCGGGTCGATCCGCTTCTTTTGGGTTTTTGTGAAAAAGGCGTGTGCGCATGAGTGCTATCGTGATGCCGTCCATTCCGCTCTTCTTTGACATGGGCATGTCAGAACTTTTGGTCATCGGGGTCGTGGCGTTGATCGTCGTCGGCCCAAAGGACCTGCCGGGGATGTTCCGAACGCTGGGACGGTTCACGGCGCGGGCGAAATCCATGGCGCGGGAGTTTTCGCGGGCGATGGAAAGTGCTGCCGACGAGAGTGGGATCAAAGAGGCCTCGGACGCCTTCAAAGGCGCGACAAACCCAAAGAAATTCGGGCTTGATAAGCTCAACGAGGCGGCATCGACCTTTGAAAAATGGGACCCGATGAAGTCTTCTGATGGCAAGGCTGCGCCGAAAACGACGGCGCTCCAGAAAGATGAGCTGAGCCCCGAGCGAGCTGAGGCGGCCAAGAAAATTTCAGAGAGTGCGGCGAAGAAGGCGACCGAACGCAAAGCGGCTGAGGCAGAGGCGGCTGCGGCCCCCGTAAAGGCGCCTGCGGCGAAGAAACCGGCGGCAAAAAAGCCTGTTGCAAAGAAACCTGCAGCTAAGGCGACAGCGGCTAAGTCGGCTGTGGCCAAACCCGCCGCTGCAAAAAAGCCAACGGCCCCGAAAGCCGCCCCTAAAAAAGCGGCGGCCAAACCCGTCAAAGCCGCGAAGATGACCACATCGAATGAGGGCGAGGCATGAGCCAAACTGACAGCGATATCGAAGACAGCTCCGCCCCGTTGGTCGAACATCTGGCCGAGCTGCGCACCCGGTTGATCCGGGCCGCTTTGGCCTTTGTCGTGGCGATGGTGATCTGTTTTACCGTGGCCAGTCCGATCCTTGATTTTCTGCTGATCCCGATCGAAAAATCCATGCGCGCCTTGGGCAATCCGAACCCGGTGATGCAATACACCGCACCGCAAGAATATTTCTTTACCCTGATCCGCATTTCCATGGTCGGCGGGCTGGCTCTGGCCTTTCCAGTGATCGCCTATCAGCTTTGGCGCTTTGTCGCGCCGGGGCTGTACCGCAATGAAAAGAATGCATTCTTGCCCTTTCTCATCGCCTCGCCGGTGTTGTTCCTCATGGGCGCGGCTTTCGCGCAATATGTGGTTGTGCCGCTGGCGATGACGTTCTTTTTGGGCTTTGCCGATCTGCCCTCTTTTGTCGGCGCGCTTGTTGCCAATGGCGGCGATGTGGCGACCGCGACCAAGGACACGGGCATTGACATCGTGTTCAACGGGAAGGTGAATGAGAGCCTTGATATTACGTTGAAAATGATCGTGGCCTTTGGGTTGTGCTTTCAGCTTCCGGTGCTGTTGACCCTGATGGGTAAGGCCGGATTGGCCACGGCGCACGGGCTGCGCTCAACCCGCAAATATGCGGTCGTGGGCATCTTGACCGTCGCCGCCCTGGTCACGCCGCCGGATGTGACGACACAATTGATCCTGTTTGTCGTGGTCTATGGCCTCTACGAAATCTCCATCTTCCTCGTCGCCCGCGTTGAAAAGAAACGCACCGAAGAGCTGCGCGCCGCTGGCGTATTGGGAGAAGACGAAGACCTGTTCGGTGAGTTTGACGACGAGAAATGAGCGAGGTTGCCATGAGCAAAAAGACCCTCAAACGTATTGCGGAGGCCCTGGAACGTATGGCCCCCGCACCTCTGGCCGCACCTGATTTTGACGGGGCAGATGCCTATGTCTGGCACACCGAACCGGACGCGCTTGTGCCGGTTCAAAACGTGTCGCGGGTCGATCTGTCTCTGCTCGTCGGTGTGGATCGGTCGCGTGACACCTTGCTTGAAAACACCCGCCAATTCGCGCGCGGCCTATCGGCCAACAATGCGCTGTTGTGGGGGGCGCGGGGGATGGGCAAATCGTCCTTGGTGAAATCCGTTCATGCGGCTGTAGTGGCCGACGGGTTGGGCCTCAAGATCGTGGAAATGCAGCGCGAAGACCTTGGCACTGTGTCGCGGCTGTTGGCGCTTTTGCGCGGCTCCGAGTATCGGTTTTTGCTGTTTTGTGACGACCTGTCGTTTAGCCATGATGACGAACATTACAAATCGCTCAAAGCCGTGCTGGATGGCGGGATCGAGGGCCGCCCGGACAATGTGTTGTTCTATGCCACCTCAAATCGCCGGCACCTGATGCCGCGCGATATGATTGAAAACGAACGCTCTTCTGCGATCAATCCCTCGGAGGCGGTAGAGGAAAAAGTCTCGCTTTCGGATCGCTTCGGTCTATGGCTGGGCTTCCATCCCTGTTCGCAAGATGAGTATCTGACAATGATCCGGGGTTATTGTGACGCCTATGGGGTCGACATTGACGACGATTCGCTGCGCGCCGAGGCGGTGGAATGGCAAGCCACCCGCGGCTCGCGCTCTGGCCGGGTGGCGTGGCAATATTTCACGGACTTGGCTGGGCGCAAGGGTGTCGCGCTTGGGTAAGTGAGTATTTAAATCACGGTAAAGCCAAATCACGGTAAAGTGGAAGGCCTGCAGGGTGTTGCATTCCGGCCGCCGATCCATAGCGTCTTTGGAAGGGGTTTGGTCCCACGGGCCGGGAGGTCTTTACCGCGAACGGTCATCGGCGCTCCCGCCTGTACCGTGATTGAGATAGATCAGATCAAGGTGAAGACAGCGTTTTCAAACCCAAAAGGCCGCGCATGTCTCTGCGCGGCCTTTTGTCTTTACCGTGAAAAAATACTCAAACCCGTCAGTTCAAATAGGGCGTCGGATCGACGGTTTGTGTGCCTTTGAAGACCATGAATTGCAACGCGTTGAATTCGTTGGCCGTCACTTTTGCAATGGTCTGACCGCGTTTGACGCTGGCGCCCTTTTTCACCGAAATGCTGTCGATAAAGCTATAGGCGGTTTGTAGGCCGTCGCCGTGATCGACCACCATGATTTTCACCCCATCGGCGTTGGTCGAGATCAATTTGACCGTCCCGTCCTTGGCCGCTTTCACCGGCGTGCCTGCGGGGGCGGAAAACAGGATGAATTTCGATTTGGTCTTGTCGTAATCGCGGATGATTGCGCCGGAGACGGGTTTGGCCATCTCTGAGTTTGACGTCTGTGTCGCGCCAAGGTCCGCGGCCGGTTTGGTGACCGCAGGGGCCGGTTTGGCCAAGTCCGGGTCCGGCAGGGGGGCGGCGGCAGAGGGCGGTGTGGGGGTGGCCGACCCTTTGCCCGGCTCGGTCGTGATGGCGGTCTCAGAGACGCCCTCGGAGGTTTTCACCGGGATCAAAAGATAGCGGCCCTCGGTGACAGCAAGGTCCGATCCAAGCCCGTTCCAATCGGCCAAGGCGCGTACGGAGACACCGTATTTGCGGGCGATGGAATAGGCGGTTTCGCCGCGCTGAACCTGGTGGCGGATCGGTTCCATACCGGCCACCGGTTCGGACGGATTGCTCTGGGCAATCGGCGTGGTGGTTGTTTTGGTCTCAGCGTCGGTGATGGCCTCATCTGCCAGAGCCGCGATGTCGATGCGTTCGCCCGTGGCAATGGTGCCGGTTGGGGTCGCGGTGGATTGGCCGTCGCCGATCCGGCGGGGCAACGCGATCACTTCGCCGGGGCGCAGGGTCACGTCCACCGGGATGCCGTTGTAGCGGGCCAATTCCGTCACGGGAAGGCCGACACGCGCCGCGACAGAACCGATCGTGTCGCCACGTTTGGCCACAACCACTTGGTAATTCGGATAAGAAATCACGCCCTGCGCGTTGGGCACAGGTTTGGCGGCGGTTTTGGCCTCGTTGGCGGCGGGGGCGGTCGAAAACGCATCGGTCAGACCGCGCATGTCAAAGTCGATCGGTTTGTCGCACGCACTCAGCGCCAAAAGGGCCGACCCCAGCAAAAGGGCGCGCATTCTGTTTTGCGCAGTTCCGCGCGTCTGTACCAAAGATGAAATCGTCATGGCTCTATCCTCAAGTCCTTGGGCTTTGCCCTCTGTTGGAGATTGGCCCCATGGCCGCCCCTGTCACCCCCTCTTGCGGAGGGTTCGTTTACTCCTGACCCATCCCCTCGACGAGGGGCACGAAGCGCACGGAACGGAGTTCTTCGTAGTCAAACCCGGTCTCGGTGCGTGTCACTTTGATAAGGCTTTGGACCGTGTCCGACTGCCCCACTGGTAAAACCATGATACCGCCTGTTTTGAGCTGCGCCAAGAGCGGGCCGGGAGGGTCCTCCGCGGCGGCGGTCACAAGGATGCGATCAAACGGTGCCTGATCGGGTAGGCCGTAGCTGCCATCAATCGCCATGGCAGTGATATTGACGATGCCGAGGCTGTCAAACACGAGTTGTGCCTCGCGCACAAGGCGCAGGTAGCGGTCCACGGTATAGACGCGGCGGGCCAGTTGGCTGAGGATCGCGGCCTGATAGCCGGAGCCGGTGCCGACCTCCAACACCTTATCGCGCGGTTGCACATTGAGCGCCTGTGTCATCAGCCCCACCACGGAGGGTTGCGAGATCGTTTGGCCACAGGCGATGGGCAGCGGCATATCCTCATAGGCGCGGGTGGCAAACAGGCCTTTGACAAAGACGCCGCGGTCGATTTTTTCCATGGCCTGAAGCGTGCGCCCATCGGTTACCCCTTTGGATCGGAGGGTGTAGAGGAACTGCATCTGCGCTTCGGGGTTCATGGTCATCAGACGGCTTTTTCCAAGGCGGAGAGGCCTTTGAGCATGTCATGCGCGGTCAGATCGGCACGCATTGGTGTGACCGAGATATGGCCGGCCAAATTGGCTGTCACATCGGTGCCGGGGCCGGTGTCGACCGATTGCTCGGACCCGCGCACCCACAAGAACCGCCGCCCGGTGGGCGAGACTTGGCCTTCGATGCCAAAGCCCGGCGTTTTCCGGCGGCCTTGGCGGCAAATGGCGAGGCCTTTGGTCTCAGAGGCCGGGAGAGGTGGAAAGTTCACGTTGTAAAACAAGGTGTAATCTGCGCCTTCGCCCCAGGGCGCTTGGGTCAGAAGCGTGTTGACCACTTCGGCCCCATGCACGGCAGCGCTTTCAAACATATCCTCAAGTGTGGCGTTTTGCGGTCCGAAGAATTGCGATAAGGCAATGGCTTTCACGCCTTGTAGCGCCGCTTCCATTGCGCCGCCGATCGTGCCGGAATACATCACGTTTTCACCCGCGTTATTGCCCCGGTTGACGCCAGAGAGCACCAAATCCGGCCGCTGCGGCAAGATGTCATGCAGCCCGGCCAAAACGCAATCGGCAGGCGAGCCTTCGGCAGCCCAGCGGCGCGGGGCAATCTCGGTGATCATGGTCGGGTGAGAATAGGAAATGCAATGCGCGACGCCGGATTGTTCAAACGCGGGGGCGACGACCCAGACCTCGCCTTCGGGACCGGCAACCGTATGGGCGATGGCCTCAAGCGTTTTGAGGCCCGGCGCATTGATGCCGTCATCGTTGGTGATCAGGATGCGCATGGAGGGGCCCTTTTGTCTGACTGGCACTTGTCTTCCTTTCCTCCTTAAAGCAGGCTCGGAATCGCGGCAAGGTCAGTGGCCCGCCGCAGCCCTGATATTTATGGCGTTTCGGGAAAAACCTGAGGTTTAAAGGTGCCGCGACACGCCTTTTGTGAACTGGAGAGAGTATGTCTGTAACCGCCCCACGCCCCGTGCTTGATGCCATCGCCGTGACCGCCACCGACATGGCGCGCTCTGTGGCGTTTTATCGCCTATTGGGGTTTGATTTCGACGGGGTCGAGACCAATGCCGATCACGTCGAACCCAACACGGCGCCGGGGGCAGTGCGGTTGATGATTGACGCGGCGACATTGTCGGAAACACTGATCGGGGAAAAGCCACGGCCCGCGAACCATTCGGGTTTTGCCATGCTCTGTGCCACGCCGACAGAGGTGGACCGGGTGGCGGGCGAGATTGCAAGCGCCGGGTTCACCGTGGTGGACGCCCCTTGGGATGCGTTTTGGGGCCAACGCTACGCCACCGTGGCGGACCCGGATGGCTACAAGATCGACCTGTTCGCGCCTTTGTAATCCGTGGCCGTCATCAGCGGCACTCAGATCAGCCCGATCTCTTTGAGCAAACGCGGCGCTTCGTCGCGCGGATGGGTCAGCGTGGCGCGGTCTTCGCCGGGGAAAAACCGCGCGCGGGTGCCCGTCGGCATCGGGCGCGGGGACAGCACATGAATGCGCGGCGCTTTTTCGACATGTGCGACCTCGGCCTGCCAACTTTTGGCCATGGCAATCTGCGCGGCTTTCGATGCCCCGTAGGCGCCAAAGAATTTCTCGCCCGCATGCGGATCGTCGAAAAACAGCACATCGGCGGGGGTGGGGGCCATGTTCAAAAGCGGCGAAATCATCGGCATCAACTTGCCCGTGGCGGTCACATTGGTGCCGATGGTGCGGTCAAAGTCTTTGGGGTCGATGTGATCGGCAGGCGACAGAAGCTGTGCGTAGATCGCCGTGTGCGCCCACAGGTCGAGATGCCCCCAGCGGTCAAAAATGCCGCGACACAGATGCGCCATCGCGTCCGGATTGGTCACATCCATCGGGGCCAATGTGGCGTCGCCGCCTTTGGCTTTGATCCGGTCGTCCAACTCTTCGAGCGCGCCTGTGGTCTTGGCCACGGCGACGATGTGATAGGTCGGTGCCAGAGCTTCGGCGAGGAAAAAGCCAAGGCCGCGTGATGCGCCGGTGATGAGGGCGACTTTTGTGTGGTCTGTCATGTGTTCTTCCCAGTCATCAGGGCCGGAGGGAGGCCAGTTTGGACGCCAAATTAGAGGCCAAATTAGAGGCCAAATCAGAGGGATGTGTGCGGGGAAATCGCGGCGCGGTCAAGGGGCGGTGAGATCGGCGCGCGCAAGTGTCCCACTGGCCTCATAAAGGGCGAGAAGATCGTCAAAGGACATATCCGCGATATCCGTCAGGGTGACGCTGGGTCGCACAGAGCCATCGCCAAAGCTGAGCGTCAGAGCGCTGTCTTGGGCGACCAGAGGCGACAGATCATTGGCCAGAGTGGCGCGTGTGTTTTCGGGCAGGGGGCCACCGTCAAGATGTTGAAGATAGGCGTAAAACACCGGATGCGGCACCTCGGCCCAAAGCGCGATCACCAAAGCATCCTCTGCGCCGCGAATGGGCAGGGTAAGCGTGGCGCGCAGATACCGTGTTTCATCCAAGCGGCAGAGTTCCGAGGCCAATTGATCCGCGCCCTCTTTGACAAAGGCCAGATCGCCACGCGGCGCATGGGGCCACTCGGATGGATGATCAAAGCCAATGTCAATCACCCCACCTTTCGCCATAAGGGCGCGCCAGCGGGGATCAAGATCGAGGATGGAGGCCACTTATTCGGCGGCCTTCAGTTTAAAGCCTTTGTCGATCATATCGGAAGGCACCACCGGGTATTCGCCGGAGAAACAGGCGTCGCAATAGCGTGGGGCGTTGGCGTCGCGGCCTTCGGCCACGCCTGCAGCGCGATACAAGCCGTCGAGCGAGATGAACTGAAGGCTATCGACGCCCAAATGCACGCGCATTTGTTCGACCGACATGTATGCGGCCAGCAATTTGTCGCGATCCGGCGTGTCGACGCCGTAAAAACAGGGCCACATGGTCGGCGGAGAGGCGATGCGGAAATGGACCTCGGCCGCGCCTGCGTCCAATAGCATGTCTTTGATCTTTTGCGAGGTTGTGCCGCGCACCACCGAGTCATCGACCAGAATGATCCGTTTGTCGCGGATCAGTGCACGGTTGACGTTCAATTTCAGACGCACCCCCATGTTGCGGATCTGCTCCGATGGCTCAATAAACGTCCGCCCCATATATTGGTTGCGGATGATGCCCATGCCGTAGGGGATGCCGGATTGAAACGCATAGCCGATGGCGGCGGGCGTGCCGGAGTCGGGCACCGGACAGACCAGATCGGCCTCCACAGGCGCTTCAATCGCCAATTCCACGCCGATCTGACGGCGGGTTTCATAGACGGAACGCCCCTCTAAGATGCTGTCGGGACGGGAAAAATATACATGCTCAAAGATGCAGAACCGCGAGGGTTTCGGCTCAAATGGTTTCGAGCTTTGGACTTTGCCATCCGAGATCACCACCATTTCGCCGGGCTCAATCTCGCGGACAAATTCCGCGCCGATGATGTCGAGCGCGCAGGTCTCAGATGAGAGCACATAGCCTTTGTCGCCGACCTTGCCCAACACGAGGGGGCGTACACCGCGCGGATCGCGGACACCAATGAGTTTGGTGCGGGTCATGGCGACGACGGAAAACGCACCTTCGACCCGGCGCAGCGCGTCTTTCATCCGCTCAGGGATGTTGCGTTGCAGCGAGCGGGCCATCAGGTGGATGATGCATTCCGAATCCGAGCTGGATTGGAAAATCGATCCACGTTCGATCAACTCGCGGCGCAGGGCGACGGCGTTGGTGATATTGCCGTTGTGGGCAATCGCAGCCCCGCCCATGGCGAATTCACCAAAGAACGGTTGCACATCGCGGATCGCGGTGTTGCCTTTGGAGCCTGCCGTGGAATAGCGCACATGGCCGATGCCGATCGGTCCGGGCAGGGTTTCCATCACTTTTTGGCTGGTGAAATTGTCGCGGACATAGCCAAAGCGGCGCGCCGATTGAAACCCGGCCTCGGTATCATAGGTGACGATCCCGCCGGCTTCCTGGCCGCGATGCTGAAGCGCATGCAGGCCAAGGGCGATAAAAGAGGCGGCATCGGCAACGCCAACGGCGCCGAAAACGCCGCATTCCTCTTTTAATTTGTCATCGTCAAAAGGGTGAGCGGGGGGCATTTCGAGCATCTCGGTCAAGCTCCGAATCCTACGCTGTGCGGTTCGTCCCACCCTTTAAGACCTAAGAGGCCCAGTGTCACGAAAGGATCACAAAAGATTTCATCACTTCTTGTGCTCCAGTCGTGAGACGGGCGGGTTCCGTGGCTCTTAAGGTGGGGTTTATGAAAAGGGCGGCTGCTTTTGATCGGTGCCGCCCGAAGGGATGGTGATTTACTCAGTACAGGTCGAAACCAAGGATTGATAGCGCGAGGTGATCCAATCTGGCGCATCCTCGGGCAGGCTCTCGTCCAGCTTATCTTGCGAGCGGGCAAAAACTTTGGCGGTGCGCGAGTCTTCCAACACGGCGATTGGGTCGCCAGTCGAGACGCGGTCAACGATGACCAAAGCGATGGCGACCAAAATGATGCCACGGATCACGCCGAACAGGAAACCAAGCCCCTGATCCACCCCGCCCAAGGCAGAGCGTTGCACGGCGGAGGAAAACAGCGGTGAAAAAATCGACACGACGATCAAAGCCACGGCGAACACCGCGAAAAAGCCAGTGATTACCGAGAGTTCGCAAGATCCAGAGATGTAATCGCCCAGATAGGGCACTTCTTTGACCAAAGGCACGGCTTTGGGGGCAAACATGTAGCCAAGGATCGCGGCGACGATCCATCCGGCAATCGCCATGCCTTCGCGCACAAACCCGCGTGAATAGGCCAGGATCGCCGATACGACGATGACCAATGCGACGATGCCGTCGATGATTGTAAAGCCTTCCATGGCGCCTCTCTTTTGAACTCTGAGCGCGTTAGCCCGCGCCAAAAACCTCTCCGACAAACCCCACCAGATCGCTCATCTGCCGGACGTCCATGCCGCTTTTTTCCCCAGCCTTGGAACGGGCGGGGGCGATGGCCGATGAAAAACCAAGTTTTTTGGCTTCTTTCAACCTGTTTTCGGTCTGACCAACGGGTCGCAAGCTCCCTGAGAGCGAAAGTTCCCCGAAAACCACACAATCTTTTGGCAAAGCCTGATCTTCGCGAGCCGAAATCAACGCCGCCGCCACCGCCAGATCGGCGGCAGGTTCCGACACTTTCATCCCACCTGCAACGTTCAGATAAACGTCCAGCCCGGCAAAGGGAATACCACATCGGCTTTCGAGCACCGCCAGGATCATCGCCAAACGTGATCCGTCCCAGCCCACAACTGTGCGCCGGGCTTGGGCGTGGGGCGAGGGGGCGACGAGGGCCTGGAATTCGACCAACACCGGCCGCGTGCCCTCGATCCCGGCAAAAACCACCGATCCCGGCACTGGTTGATCGCGTTCGGACAGAAAGAGCGCGGAGGGGTTGGTCACTTCGCGCAACCCATCGCCGGTCATTTCAAACACGCCAATCTCATGCGCCGGGCCAAAGCGGTTTTTGACCGCGCGCAAGAGCCGGAAATGATGCCCGCGCTCGCCTTCAAAATAGAGCACCGTATCGACCATATGCTCGACCACGCGCGGCCCGGCGAGTTGCCCATCCTTGGTGACATGGCCGACCAAAACCACCGAGACACCGCGCGATTTGGCAAAAGTCACCAATTCATGCGCCGCCGCGCGCACCTGAGACACCGACCCCGGTGCGCTTTCGACATTGTCGGCCCACATGGTTTGAATCGAGTCGATGATCACCAAATCGGGCATTTCCGCCTCAAGCGTCGTCAAAATATCGCGCAGGTTGGTTTCGGCCCCGAGCCGCACCGGCGCATTGCCAAGGCCCAACCGTTGCGCCCGCATCCGCACTTGGGCGGCGGATTCCTCGCCGGAAATATAGATGACCTTCAGTCCCGCCATGGCAAATTTCGCCGCCGCTTGCAGCAAAAGCGTTGATTTGCCGATGCCCGGATCGCCGCCGACCAAGATGGCCGAAGATGGCACCAAGCCGCCGCCCAAAACCCGGTCGAACTCGGTCAGGCCGCAGGAGGTGCGTTTGGGCGGGGCTTCTTTGTCGGACAGGGCGGAGAGTGGGATTTCCTTGCCGCGCAGCCCACCCAACGTCTTTTTCGCCGGACCCGAGGCCGACAACGGTTTTTCCTCGGAAATGGAGTTCCATTCGCCACAGCCGTCACAGCGCCCGGACCATTTGGTCGTCACCGCCCCGCAATTGGAACAGACGAAATTCTTTTGTGCCTTGGCCATTCTGGCGCTCCCTGTTCGTTCTTGCTTCGTTCTAGTCTTTCAAGGGGTCGCTGCGCAAGTCTTCGGGTTTTACCGTGGTGAAAATACTCAAAGCCAGACTGAGCAAAACACAAAAGGTAAAAAGGTAAAGCCCCCAACCGATCTCAAGCCGCCCAACGCCGATGCCTTTGATGACCGTGATGTAAATTGCGATCAAAAACACATCCGCCATGGCCAGTCGGCCAAGGTGAAACAGCCAGGGTTTGACCCGCGCGGGGAGGCGGTTCGAGATCAGTGCTTCGAGGGAGAGCACCTTGGCGATGGGGGCGAGAATGGCGAAGAGCACAACGATGAGGGCAAGAAAGACGTCGGTCTGCCAAAGACCCGCAATGCCAGAGAGAACCGAAATTTCGGAGAGGCCAAACAGCGGCAAAAACCCCGCCCGCATCAGCGGCGCGACCCAAGCAACGGGGAACAGGATCAACAGGGAGAGATTGAGACGGCGGAGGGTAAGCTGGGTGCGGCGAGACAAGAGCAACCTCACCGAACCGTTTCAATCGGCCCATGCGCCGAGCCGGTGATGAATTGGGTGAGATACGGGTCGTTTGCCGTGTCCATTTCCGCCACGGGGCCGTGCCAACGGATTTTGCCGCCGTGCAACATCGCCACCTTGTCGGCGATCGCGCGCACCGAGGTCATGTCATGGGTGATGGTCAGCGCGGTCGCGCCCATTTCCACCACGATCTCGCGGATCAATTCATTGATCACCCCGGCCATGATCGGGTCCAATCCGGTGGTCGGTTCGTCAAAGAAAATGATCTCGGGATCGGCGGCGATGGCGCGGGCAAGGCCCACACGTTTTTGCATCCCGCCCGACAGCTCGGCGGGAAATTGATCGGCCACATCGGGCGACAACCCGACCCGGCGCAGTTTTTCAATCGCGATCTCGCGGGCCTCATGGCGGGGCCGTTTCAACGAGCCGCGCAACAGGCGAAAGGCGACGTTTTGCCAGACCGGAAGGCTGTCAAACAGGGCCGCGCCTTGGAACAACATGCCAAACCGGGCCAAAAACGCATCGCGGTCGCCACTGGCGCTGACCTCTTCGCCATCGACCGTAATCGTGCCTCGATCCGGGGTCACAAGGCCCAGAATGCATTTGAGCATGACCGATTTCCCGGTGCCCGATCCGCCGATGATGACACAGCTTTCGCCGCGCTCCACCGTCAGGTTGACACCGCGCAGGATCTGTTTTGCGCCAAAGGATTTATGAACGTCGGTGAGCGTGATCATGCGGCAAAAAACGCCTGTGTCAAAAGGAAGTTGGCAGCCAGAATCAATACGGCGGCGGCAACGACAGAGGATTTGGTCGCCTGACCTACGCCCTGTGCGCCCCGGCCCGAATTCATCCCGAAATAACAGCCCATCAACGTGGCGATGACGCCAAACGCTGCGCCCTTGACCAATGAGGACACGATGTCGGGCATCTCAAGGAAATCTATGGTGTTTTTGAGGTAGGTGGCGGAGTTGAAATCGAGCGACTTGATCGCCACGAACCAGCCGCCAAACACCCCTACTGTGTCGCCCACTGCGACCAGAAACGGCACGGTCAACAGCCCGGCCAAAACGCGCGGGGCGGTGAGATATTTCATCGGGTGGGTCGAGAGGGTGACCAGCGCGTCGATTTGTTCGGTGACTTTCATCGTGGCGATTTCGGCAGCAATCGACGAGGTGACCCGTGCTGCCATCATCAGTCCGACCATCACCGGGCCGAGTTCGCGGACCACGCCCAAGGCGACGATTTGTGGCACCACCTGTTCGGCCGAAAACCGTGCGCCACCGGCATAAATTTGCAACGCCAAAGCACCCCCCGTAAACAGCGCGGTCAGGCCGACAACGGGCAAGGACAGATAGCCGACATTCATCAAGGCGTGAAAGAATTCCCGGCTGTAGAACGGCGGTGTGAGCATGTGGCGGAAGGTCGAGAGCGTGAACAGCGTCAAACGGCCGACGGCGGCAAACGTCCCCAACACCGCAGCCCCCAAACGGGCCAGCAGGTGCAAGATTGGGTTGGCCGCGCGCGTTGTGCTCATCCGATATACCGCCGCAGATAGCGTCCGCCCAAAGAGGTCAGGATTTCATAGCCGATCGTGCCCGCCACATCGGCCAGATCATCGACCGTTTGATGCGCGCACAAGAGATCAAGCGATTTGGGCACATGGTCCAGATGGGTGATGTCCACCGTGATCAAATCCATCGACACCCGGCCGACCAACGGGCAGGGGGTGTCGCCGTCAAACAGCACCGCAGCGTTGGAGATTTTGCGCGAAATACCATCGGCGTAACCGGCGGAAATCGTGGCGATCCGGGTGGGGGCCTCGGCGGTCCATGTGTTGGAATAGCCGACGGTTTCATTGGGCGCGACATCACGGGTCTGGATCACGGGGCATTCGAGGCGCACCACGGCTTTGCTGTCCTCATAGGGCAAGCCGCCGTAAAGGCCGATGCCCGGACGCACCAGATCGAAATGATAGTCCGGCCCAAGCAAAATACCGCCCGTGGCCGACAAGGCGCGCGGCACGGTCAAGCCCTCGGTCATCTCGCGGAAGGTCGCCAATTGGTGCGCATTCATCGGGTGGTCCGGCTCATCGGCACAGGCCAGATGCGACATGATCAGATCGGGGCGGGCTTTGATCACCAGGTCTTTGACCGCCTCCCATTCGGGCGCCTCAAGGCCCAGACGGTTCATCCCGGTGTCGAGTTGAATGCCGAAGGGTGCGCCGGGGAGGGCTTCGAAATGGCGGGTGATTTGATCCAGGGAATTGAGCATCGGCACAAGATGCATATCCGCGATCATGTCGGTGTCACCGGCCATATGACCACCAAACACGCCGATCCAGGGCGAGGGACCGATGGCCGCGCGCAGGGCCACACCCTCTTCGGCGGCGGCCACGAAAAACTTTTTCACGCCCGCTTTGACCAGCGCCCGCCCGACCTTGGCCACGCCAAGCCCGTAAGCGTCCGCTTTGATCACGGCGGCGGTTTCCACAGAAGGGGCGGTCAAACGATCCAGCGCCCGCCAATTGTCGGTCAGAGCCGTGAGATCAATATGTAAAACAGATGTAGCCATGGCGTTTTTTGACCCTCCACGCGCCTCTGTGCAAGCGTAAAACCAGACGCAAGCTCAAAACACGCCGGGGGCGGGTCCGATGTCCTTATGTAATGGGTCTTAGTATTCGGGTTCGTTTTGTTGCCAAGGCTGAACAAGGTTGCCAAAGCGGGTGAATTCCGCCTCAAAGCTCAGTTCCACCGTGCCAATCGGACCGTGACGTTGTTTGCCAAGGATGACTTCGGCCTTGCCGTGCAGCCGTTCCATATCCTCGACCCAGCGCGTTGTGGCCTCCATATCATGCTCTTCGGGCTTTTCGCGCTCTTTGTAATATTCGCCGCGATAGACAAACATCACCACATCGGCGTCCTGCTCGATCGAACCGGATTCACGCAAATCCGAAAGCTGCGGTCGTTTGTCGTCGCGGCTCTCCACCGTCCGGCTGAGCTGCGACAGCGCGATCACCGGGATATTGAGTTCCTTGGCGATGGCTTTGAGACCCATGGAAATCTCGCCGATCTCCTGCACCCGGTTGCCTTGGCTGCGTGCGGTGCCGCGCACCAGTTGCAAATAGTCGATGATCAACAGGTCCAACCCATGTGTGCGCTGCAACCGCCGGGCGCGCGCCGCCAATTGCGAAATCGGAATGGCCGGGGTGTCGTCGATATAAAGCGGGCAGGTCTCAAGCGTTTTGGCGGCCTCGACAAAGCGGCGAAACTGATCCTCGGTCATGTCGCCCTGGCGAATTTTATGCGACGAAATCTCGGAGGCCTCGGCCAGGATCCGCGCCGCCAGCTGTTCGGCGCTCATCTCAAGCGAATAGAACCCAACAACCCCGCCTTCGACCGCGCCCGTGCGGCCATCCGGCAGCGTGCCCTTTTTATAGGCCTTGGCAATGTTGAAGGCGATGTTGGTGGCGAGCGAGGTTTTGCCCATCGACGGACGTCCGGCCAAGATGATCAAGTCGGATTTGTGCAAGCCGCCCATCTTTTTGTCGAGATCGTTGAGGTGGGTCTGAATCCCCGCCATGCCGCCACCGCGCTCATAGGCGGCGTTGGCGTTGAGCACGGCTTGGGTGACGGCGGAGAGGAAGGAGGTGAAGCCCGTTTCGCCCTTGCCCTGCTCGGCCAGCGTGTAGAGCCGCTGTTCGGCGGCCACGATTTGTTCGCCCGGATCGCGGATGTCGGAGCCGGAGGCGGCAGAACCCGCAATCTCATTGCCAAGCTCAATCAACTGTCGGCGCAGGAACAGATCATAGATCAATTGGGCGTAATCACGCACTGCATAGGTCGAAATGGCACTCGCCGCCAGACGCGCCAAATAGGCCGGGCCGCCCAACTCTTTGAGGCCTTCATGGTCCTCCATATAGGCTTTCAACGTCACCGGAGAGGCGAGCATATTCTTTTGAATGCGCTCCTGAGCCTTCTCGTAAATGTCTTTGTGCACCGGGTCGAAAAAATGGTCGGGCGAGATGATCGAAGCGATTTTGTCGAACACGTCGTTGTTGGTCAAAAGCGCGCCCAGAAGTTGCTGTTCGGCCTCGATGTTATGGGGCACCGCCCCCGCATAGGAGGTGATCACCGACGGTGTTGCCGCGTCCGTTTTGTCGCTGCGCGCATCCTGAAGTGTGGCGATGTCATTCATCCGGCTGGCCCTCTTTATGATCCTGCGAGTCGCGTGTTGCTCGCGGGTTTGGATTTCATAGCCGCCCGCGCGCCGGGTTTCAAAATGTATAACGTGTGGATAACTGGGTCACAGATGCACTTGGCGAGCTAACTCGGCTGTTTACAAAGAAAAACGCCGCCCCGAAGGGCGACGCACAAATTTCGGGCGCGGATTTTCGCCGCTTTATGCCTTTTTATTGGCCTCTTGCCACTCGCGCGGGGCGTTGAGGAATTTCTCCACCTCTGCGAGCGTTTCTGCGTCAAAGGCGCGTTGGCGTTTGGCTTCGGCCAAAACATCCCACCATGTACACAGGCTGATGAGCTTCACGCCATGATCGCCCAGCGTCTTTTCCGTCTCCGGGAAAATCCCGTAGTAAAAAATCACCGCCGTCCAGCCGCAAGTCGCGCCCGTCTCGCGGATTGCATCCACGAAAGACAATTTCGATCCGCCATCTGTGGTCAAATCCTCGACCAACAACACCCGTTCGCCTTCGGACATTTGCCCTTCGATCCGGGCATTGCGGCCATAGCCTTTGGGCTTTTTGCGCACATAGGTCATCGGCAGGGCCAAACGTTCGGCCACCATCGCGGCAAAGGGAATGCCCGCCGTTTCGCCGCCCGCGATATTGTCAAACGCCTCAAATCCGGCCTCGCGCATGACGGAAACCGAGAGGAAATCCATCAAGGTCGAGCGAATGCGCGGGTAAGAGATCAGCTTGCGACAGTCGATATAGGTCGGGCTGGGCAGGCCGGAGGCCAGTGTGAAGGGCTCGCGCGCATTGAAATGCACGGCCTTGATTTCCAACAACATCCGCGCCGTCAAACGGGCGATTTCGGTCTCGTCAGGAAAGGAGGAGGGGATCATCTGGCGGTCTCTTTCGTCTTAGGCCTCGACGCTCCAATGGAGCGGCATTTGCGGGTCAAATACGGTCACGGGACCGTTTTCGGTGTCGATTTTGGCGGGGTAGCGGACCGGATTGCCCCGGCGCAGCGTGATCGTTGCCTCATTGAGCGGCAGGCCATAGAATGTCGGCCCGTTGATCGAGGTGAAAGCTTCGAGGGCGTCCAGTTTCCCCTCTTTTTCAAACACTTCGGCGAGGATTGACATGGTGTTCGTGGCGGTGAAACATCCCGCACACCCACATGCGGTCTCTTTCGCCCCGTCCAAATGCGGTGCGGAATCGGTGCCCAAAAAGAACTGTTTGTCGCCAGAGGTCGCCGCCTCCACCAAAGCCAAACGATGCGTTTCACGTTTGGCCACGGGCAGGCAATAATAATGCGGTTTGATCCCGCCCACGAGGATGTGGTTGCGGTTGATCACAAGGTGATGCGTGGTGATCGTCGCGCCCAGACCCTCATCCACAGAACGGGCGTAATCGACGCCGTCCTTCGTGGTGATATGCTCCATGACCACTTTGAGGCCGGGGGTGGTGCGGCGGATCGGGTCGAGCACGGTGTCGATGAACACTTTTTCACGATCAAAAATATCCACGTCTGGTGTCACCACCTCGCCATGGATACACAGCGGCAGGCCGATCTCGGCCATTTTTTCCAACACGGCGCGCACGTTTTCAAAATTCGTGACACCCGAGGCCGAATTGGTCGTCGCCCCCGCCGGATATAATTTCACCGCTTTCACCAAGCCGCTGGCATGGGCCATGGCCACGTCTTCAGGGTCTGTTTGCTCGGTCAAATAGAGCGTCATCAACGGCTCAAACTGACCTTTGCGCGGGTTCGCTTTGAGGATGCGCTCGCGGTAGGCGGCTGCATCGTCGCCGGTGACCACGGGGGGCACAAGGTTCGGCATCACGATTGCGCGGGCAAAATGACGTGTGGTTTCGGGCAAAATGGCGTTGAGCATCGCGCCATCGCGCAGATGCAAATGCCAATCGTCGGGGCGGCGGAGGGTGAGTGTATCGATCATGCCCCTGAATTACCGCGTTCCGGCACAAAGCACCAGATGGCAGTTTGTGCTTATTTTTTAAGCGGATGGTCAGTTTTCGCGGCGATTGTGTACAATCGGGCGGCTCCGGGATTGAAGCCTCTGCCGGGCCAAGGCTAGCGTGGTGACGACTTGGAGACTTGGATGCTCGATACCTCACTTCAAACCCCGCCCCAAACCGCGGTGCCAACCATGCAGCGTGTGCGTGGGCGTGCGCTTGTGGTCATGGGCATGAATGGGTTGAAGGATTTGCACCAATCCGGCTCCGCAAAAGCAATGTTGCCGCGGGTGCACACCAAAGTGCCAGAGGTGGTTTTTCTCAATACATCCGGTGGGTTAACCGCCGGGGATCAGTTGGATTACACGCTTGAGGTTGAGGCGGGCGCGGCGCTTGTTGGCACCACACAAACCGCCGAGCGCGCCTATGCCTCTGTTGCCCATGGTGCGGATGCCGATGTCTCTGTGCGCCTGATTGCCGGGGCGGGGGCGCGGCTCGATTGGTTGCCGCAGGAAACCATCTTGTTTGAAAATGCGCGTCTCAATCGACGCACTTGTGCCGAGATCGTCGGGGACGCACGGTTTGTCTCTGTCGAGTCGCTGATCTTTGGCCGTGCTGCCATGGGTGAGACGCTGCAAACGCTGCATCTGCGGGACCGTCGCGAAATCCGCCGCAATGGGCGGCTTGAGTTTTTGGAACCGCTCGAGATCGACGCCGCCCTTTTGGCCGCGCGCGATCATGCGGTGACGCTCGGCGGGGCGCGCGCGGTAGCGACCATTGGGATGTTCGCGCCGGGTGCCGAAGCCTTGGCCGATCTGGTCAAACAGACGGCGCAAGAGGGCGTGAGCGCCGGGGTGTCGGGCTGGAACGGCAAACTTGTGATCCGAGCGATGGCGCCGGATGGCTATCCGCTGAGGCGCTATGTTGCGCGGGTTTTGAAGCAGATCAGAGGTGTGGACCTGCCGCGCGTCTGGCAAATGTGACTTGAATCAAACGAGGGACGACCATGAACCTGACCCCGAGGGAAAAGGACAAACTATTGATCTCTTTGGCCGCGATGGTGGCGCGTGGGCGCCTTGCGCGGGGCGTGAAGCTGAACCATCCCGAGGCCATCGCGTTGATCACCGATTTCGTCGTCGAAGGCGCGCGGGACGGCAAAATGGTGTCCGAACTGATGCAATCTGCGGCACATGTCGTGACCAAAGACATGTGTATGGAGGGCATCGCCGAGATGATCCCCGAGGTGCAAGTCGAGGCGACTTTCCCGGATGGCACCAAATTGGTCACCGTCCATCACCCCATTCGTTAAGGAGACCGTCATGATTCCAGGTGAGTATTTCATTGCTGAGGGCGACATCGAGTTGAACGCGGGCGCTGAGGTGACCGTGCTTGAGGTCTCCAACACCGGCGATCGCCCGGTGCAGGTCGGCTCACATTACCATTTCTATGAGACCAACGCCGCGCTGTCCTTTGACCGCGACGCCGCACGCGGCAAGCGGCTCGACATTGCGGCGGGCACGGCGGTGCGGTTCGAGCCGGGTCAAACCCGCGAAGTCAGCCTTGTGCCGCTGTCTGGCAAGCGCGAAGTCTACGGCTTCAATCAGCAAGTGATGGGTGCGTTGTGATCCGTAAAGCTCTGATACTGATTGCGTTTTGCGGACCTGCCTTGGCGGAAGAGCCGCAGGTGGATTGCGACAATGCAATGACGCAAACCGACATGAACATCTGTTCCTATCAGGATTATCAAGCTGCGGATGTGGAGCT
Source organism: Celeribacter baekdonensis B30 (assembly GCF_000299875.1). Lineage (GTDB taxonomy): Bacteria > Pseudomonadota > Alphaproteobacteria > Rhodobacterales > Rhodobacteraceae > Celeribacter > Celeribacter baekdonensis_A. The sequence continues at coordinate 192,903 of NZ_AMRK01000002.1, read as the reverse complement.
TAATGAGACCTACGCATGGGCCATGGATCGCGCCAAAGGCTATGGCCAAACCGCTGCTGATGCGTTGAGGACCGCGCAACGGGCGTGGATTCCCTATCGGGACGCTGCCTGTGAGGCGGAGGCGGTGCTCTATGAGGGCGGGTCGATCCAGCCGCTGATCATGAGCAGTTGTTTGGCAAGTTTAACACGGCAGCGCACGGACGAGATGCGCTCTGCCTATCAGACGTACTGAGAGGGACCGAGATGCCTGCAAAAATTTCCCGCGCGACTTATGCCGATATGTTTGGCCCCACCACAGGCGACAAGGTTCGGTTGGCCGACACGGATTTGATCATCGAGGTCGAGCGCGACCTGACGGGCCCTTATGGCGAAGAGGTCAAATTTGGTGGTGGCAAAGTGATCCGCGATGGCATGGGACAGTCGCAATTGTCGCGCGCCCAAGGCGCCGTTGACACGGTGATCACCAACGCGTTGATTTTGGATGTGACCGGGATTTTCAAGGCCGACATTGGCCTCAAAAGCGGGCGCATCGCCGGGATTGGTAAGGCCGGGAACCCCGACACCCAGCCGAATGTTGACATCATCGTCGGACCCGGAACCGAGGTGATCGCGGGCGAAGGCCGGATCATCACGGCGGGCGGCTTTGACAGCCACATCCATTTTATTTGCCCGCAACAGATTGAAGACGCTCTGCATTCTGGCCTGACCACCATGTTGGGCGGTGGCACAGGGCCGGCGCATGGCACGTTGGCCACCACCTGTACCCCCGGTCCGTGGCATATCGGTCGGATGTTGCAGGCGCTGGACGGTGTGCCGATGAACATCGCATTGGCGGGTAAGGGCAACGCGAGCCAACCCCAGGCTTTGGTCGAAATGGTCAAAGCGGGTGCTGCGGCGCTGAAGCTGCACGAGGATTGGGGCACCACGCCCGGTGCGATTGATTGCTGTCTGTCCGTGGCCGATGACATGGACGTTCAGGTGATGATCCACACGGATACATTGAACGAATCCGGCTTTGTCGAGAATACGGTCAAGGCGATGAAAGGCCGTACAATCCACGCGTTTCACACCGAAGGCGCGGGCGGGGGGCACGCCCCCGACATCATCAAAGTGGTGGGTGAGGAGCATGTGATTCCGTCCTCCACCAACCCGACACGGCCCTACACGGTCAACACGTTGGAAGAGCATCTCGACATGCTCATGGTCTGTCACCACCTCGACAAATCCATTCCCGAAGATGTGGCTTTTGCTGAATCGCGCATTCGCAAAGAAACCATCGCCGCCGAAGACATCCTGCATGATATGGGCGCGTTTTCGATCATCGCCTCTGACAGTCAGGCGATGGGGCGAGTGGGCGAAGTCTTGATCCGCACCTGGCAAACGGCGGACAAGATGAAAAAACAACGCGGTCGCTTGTCGGATGAGACTGGCGACAATGACAACGTTCGGGTGAAACGCTACATCGCGAAATATACGATCAATCCGGCGATTGCCCATGGGATGAGCCGCGAAATCGGGTCGATCGAGGTCGGCAAACGCGCCGATTTGGTGATGTGGTCACCGGCGTTCTTTGGTGTGAAACCGGAGATGGTGCTTTTGGGCGGCTCAATTGCCGTGGCGCAAATGGGCGATCCGAATGCCTCGATCCCGACGCCGCAGCCCGTCTATACCCGCCCGATGTTTGGCGCCATGGGGCGCGCGGTGGAACATTCCGCCGTGTTGTTCGTCTCTGCCGCCGCTCAGGCCGAAGGCATCGGCGCCTCTTTGGGCCTCCACAAACAAACCGTAGCGGTGGAGAACACCCGTAAAATTGGCAAATCGTCGATGGTGATGAACACGGCGACGCCCAAGATCGACGTCAACCCGGAAACATACGAGGTGCGCGCCGATGGCGAGCTTTTGACCTGTGAACCCGCCTCTGAGTTGCCGATGGCGCAGCGCTATTTTCTGTTTTGAACGACCTGCTTGGCTGATCTGCGGGTGGAGATTTCAATGGTGTTCGATCACGTCAAACTCTTCTCCCGCGGTTTGCGCCAGCATGAACGCGTCGGTCTCATCGCGCGGTTCGGTGCGGATCGAGGTGACGTGTTTGGTCGCGTAAAAGCGGTTGTCGTTGAGGATGCTGTCCGGCAGCTTGGAAATATCGAACACTTGATAGGCGGTGCGCGACACCACGACATCGTAGGAAAATCCGACAAAGCGGCCAGTGTCGTTCATCTCGATAAAGCGCGCCTCCAGCGCGGTTTCGCGGGCGCGCAATTCGGCGATTTTGGCGCGTATATTGGCCAGTTCGTCGGCCGGGGATCGGGTCATGAACATCGTGTGTCTCCTTCTGGATTCATCATGGCGTGGTTGGGCGGGATATTGCGCTCGGGTCAACCGCCCGAGATCGCGCGGGATGTGGCGAAGGCGGCGGGCAGGTCGTCACTCAGATCAAATTTGCCAAGCTCCACCTGTAAATCCATTTCGGTTTCAAGCCTTTGGGCCTCGCTCAGCGCTTCGGACAAGGTCACCGGATCAAGCGGCGCGTCGGCATCCGCAAGGGCCTGTGCGATCTCTTCTTCGTGCAGACCGGCCATAGGTTGCAGATGCGCATGGGTCGTGGGACGCAGATCGCGCGGGGTCTCACATTCGGGGGCTCCATCCGCCGTTACATCCAGGTATGTTGGGGAGCTCGGCGTTTGGGGCGCGTCTTTGAGGCCAAATGGATCTTCGCTGGTGACGGTGATCTTCTCCTCTGGTCGGGGGGCAGGTGCGTCGCGCGCAAAAGGGGGGAGGTCAGGTGCTGCGACATTGATGTCTTCAGGGCTGTCGACCGCTTCAAATCTGTCGCTGAGGTCCAGCATGTCACCGATCGGGTCCCCTTCATTCACGGGCGCCCCGATGGTGCGCATTTCGGTGGGGGAAGGTGTCACAGAGCCTCTGGCTGTCGTCGCGGGTTCTGATGCAATGCTGACTTCAATGAGGCGATCATCAATGAGGCGATCATCCGAGGTTTCCTCCAAACCTCCGAACCCGACGTCCATCTCCTCGGTCTTGAAAACCTGTTCTTGCGGCAGATCATCTGTGATCTCGGGAAAATCCATGGAGTCGGCCCTTTGCTCAGGGGGCACATCGACAGGCCCATCAGAGGGGCGCGCCTCCGGGGTGTCGGTGAGGGCGGGGTCCAGGTGTGAGACCGGCGCGGGGAGGGCAGAGGGCACAGCGGCGGCTGTTGTTTTCGGCCAGATCAACACAACGGTTTCAGCCTGCTCGATGAGAAGGCTTGGATCGAGAAACACCTCTTTCGGCAATTTTCCAAGATCAACCCGGCGCGGGCGGCGCTGTTCGATCACGGCATCGCGGGAGGTGCCACAGACGCGCATCCCGCCGGTCTGTGTGGCAAAACTGCGGATTTCGTCGCAAAGCTCCGCCTCGCGGTTGCGGAGGCGTTCGATATGCGCGCGCACAGTGGCCAATTCGTCCACGGCCTCTAAAGCGGGATGATCATGGGGAGGCAAAGTCATGGCGTCACAACGGTTATGGGGTCAAAGGATATGGGCTTAGAACTCATGGTCTGGGTCTCCTTGGCCTCTATTTGGGGGCGAGTCGGTTAAGAAAGTCCCAATTCTTGAAGGAGAGTATGAAATGAGCGCGATGAAAGCCTTTGACGTGCTGCCCGGCGGCGGCTCTGGGGCCACAGACACCGTCAGCGACACGGTTGCGTTAACCTATGATCAACGGTTGGTGCGCCGCAAAAAGCTGATGACAGCGGCAGGGGAGGCGATTTTTCTCGATCTGCCGCAGACCATTTCGTTGCAGGCTGGCGATGGTATCCGGCTTGAGGACGGACGGGTCATCGGAGTGGTGGCCGCTGAAGAGGCGCTTTTGGCCATCACCGGGGATACGGTGACGCGCTACGCGTGGCACATTGGCAACCGCCATACGCCTTGCGAAATCGCGCCGGATCGTTTGATCATTCAACGCGACCCGGTGCTGAAGGCGATGTTGGAACAGTTGGGGGCAGAGGTGCACGACATTATTGCGCCGTTTAGCCCGGAAGGCGGGGCCTATGGTCATGGTCGCACCATGGGGCATGAGCATGGGGGGCATGAACATATGGGGCATGTGCACGGCGACCACGGCCATGACCACCCCCATACGCATAACCATGATCACCACCACGAGCATGCCCACGACCATTCCCACGATCACCCCCATGACTGACCAAAGCCTGCTCACCCTGACCCAATGGCTCTCACCGGCGTTTCCGCTGGGCTCTTTCGCCTATTCCCATGCGCTGGAATTGGCGGTCACGGAGGGAGTGGTGAGCGATGGCGCAAGCCTTGAGACATGGTTAACGCTGACGCTGCAAAAGGGCGGTGGCCGGGTTGACGCCTGGCTGTTGTCGATGGTGGTGCAGGGCGCGGATGTGGAGGAGATGGCGGCACTGGCAGAGGCTTTGGCTGGCACGCGCGAGCGCTGGCACGAAACCTATGAACAGGGCGCGGCCTTTGCCAGAACCGTGGCGCAGATGGGCGGCTCTCAGGCCCCGGCGCGGGCTTTGCCGGTGGCGGTGGGGGTGGCGGCGCGCGCGCTTGATCTACCCGTCAAAACGGTGATTTCGCTTTACCTTCATAGCTTTACCTCCAATCTTGTGTCCGCCGCCGTGCGCTTTGTCCCTTTGGGGCAGGCGGTGGGGCAGACGGTTTTGTCAAACCTGCACAGCGTGATCGCGCAAGTGGCCGAAGAGGCTTTGGCCGCGACAGAGGCGGGGTTGACGACCGGGGCTTTTGCCGCCGACCTGATGGCGGCGCGACACGAAGATATGGATGTGCGTATTTTTAAAACCTGAGAGCCCATCAGGATCACCACTCAAGATCAACAGGAGACAGATGATGGCATCCCCAAACGGACCTTTGCGCGTTGGAATCGGCGGCCCCGTGGGCGCGGGCAAAACCACATTGACCGGGGCTTTGGCCAAGGCTTTGTCAGAGACCTACTCGGTCGCGGTGATCACCAATGACATCTACACCCGCGAGGATGCGGAGGCGTTGATGCGGCAACAAATCTTGCCGATGGAACGCATTCGCGGCGTGGAAACCGGCGGTTGCCCGCATACGGCGATCCGCGAAGATGCCTCGATCAATCTGGCCGCTGTAGCGGATTTGAATGCGGCGTTTCCGGATCTCGATGTGATTTTGATTGAAAGCGGCGGCGACAATCTGGCCGCGACCTTTTCGCCGGAACTCGCGGATTTGACGATCTATGTGATCGACACCGCCGCTGGACAGGACATTCCGCGCAAACGCGGGCCGGGGGTGACGCGGTCTGATTTATTGGTCGTGAACAAGGTCGATCTTGCCCCCTATGTCGGCGTCGATCCGGCACTTTTGGAGGCAGACACCAAACGCGCGCGTGGGGGGCGGCCTTATATCATGGCCTCGATGCGCAACGGTTTGGGCGTGGCCGAGGCGGTGCGGTTTGTCGAAGACGAGGGCGGGTTGGGCTAGGCGAGGGGCTAGGCGCCCAGCCCCTCAGCCTCTTTTTCCCACGGCAATGTCACGCCTTTCTCTTCCAAAGCGGATGTCGCAGTTTGCAACGCACGGCGGAACCGGCGCGCGCCGGGGCGGGTTTTGACCACATGGCGGCACAAAAGCGCGGTTTGCATCGGACGGTTGTCCGGGGCCAGTTCCCCCAAAAGCCGACGCAGATAGCCCAAATGCTCGCGCCGCATGCGCAACGCCTGTGTCATCCGGCGTTGATCGAGAGTGCCCTGCATCGCGGCCACTAAGATTGGTGCCAAAGCCCCCATTTCCATCATTTCAAATTCCGGGTCGGCGCCAAACAAGCGGCAGGGGACGCGGCTGACATGCGGTTGATGAAACAGGGCGGCGTGTATTGCGTCCAGTTCGATCTTTGGATCATACAGGATAAACACCCGATCTGCACCATCAACCATATTTGGGGCAAAGCCATAGCGGGAGGTGAAATCCATCCGCCGAGTGGCCGGGAAACGATGATCCCAGGACGCCAGACGGCCATCCAGTGTGGCTTGGGGCGCAATGGCGATCACGGTCGCGCCGGGGGCAACTACGGAATAGGCGGCTGCGGCGTAACCACAGGCCCCGGCACCGTAAAACACCACCTGATCGAAATCCTCAAAAAAGCCTTCGTCGACGAGACGGTCGAAATAGCGGGTGATTTCAGGCGCGCGGAACCAGACGTTTTTGGGGTCGGGGCCATGGGCGATCAGGGTGAGGGTGGACCAACCGTGATGAGCGGCCAGCATCATCCCGTGCGGGTAGCCCAGATCGGTGCGCTCTGTTGCGCGTTCATAGGTGTCAAAACACACCAAGAGTCGAGGTTTTTCATCCAAGAACGCAGCCGAGAAATCGGAGCCGAGCGGCTGATAATAGCCGAGCTCTTCGGACAGATCTTCAATCGCGTCGCACCATTCTGCGCGCGAAAAATCGGAGATGTCTTCTAAATCCGCCACGGCCTTTTGCAGGTCAGTCTCCAGATCGTCCATCGTGCGGTTCTCTCCTTGCGTCGCTGGTTTGGCCGGTTGTCTCGCCGGTCCATTGCCTCTGCGTCATGGTCTTTTTCGCTCACCACAACGCGCCTGTCTGCCTCGCGACCCCGCCCGATTGTGCGATTGGCTGCGTGAGATCAGAAGGCGTGAATTTGGTTAACGATCTGTTATCCAAATAGGGTGTTTTGGCGGCGATCAAAAGAAATTCTCTGGGAGATACGCGGACTGTCGCCAATGGCGAAACGATGTGCGTTCCGTCAGCGTTTTGGTGACGGCACGCTAAGAATTATGGCAAAAGAATGCGCGCAGATGCAGCGTTTTGGTTGGGGATGGGGTGGGGATTGCGACTCGCTGTGGCTGTGCGATGCTCTGCGTCGCAGGGCCGCGCTCGTGTCGCGGGTCAGCCTAAAATGATGCCAATCGTCACCGCACCCAGACCAATGGCGGAAATCATCAAGGCGATAAGATTCAGCGCCACGACTTTTTGCAGGCGCGCGCGGATGTCTTCGTCAGTGCCGCCGAGTTTTTTGGCCTTCAAAGCCGCGATGATGCAATAGATCAACAGCGCCACGCCCGAAAGCGCAAGGGCTGCGCCGGTCCAAATCAACCACTCCATCTGACTCTCCTTTATCTGTCCAAAACTCTCGTGGCTTTCGCCTAGCGGCTTCGGTGACATGAGGCAAGTCTGAGGTGGCAAAAGAGCGCCGCTTTGCATGATCCGAAGGCTTGCTTTGGGGCATCCGGGCGGGTAGGGATCAGGCTCATTTCGACATTTGCGCATCAGGAAGGTCCCGACATGATGGACGACGAATATACCCCCGGCCCCGACAGCTCTTACCGTGTCACGGCAGAGGAGCTGCGCCAGTTCATCGAACGCTTTGAGCGTCTTGAAATGGAGAAAAAGGACATTGCCGATCAACAAAAAGAGGTGATGGCCGAGGCCAAAGGCCGTGGTTACGACACCAAAGTGATGCGTAAAATCATTGCTTTGCGCAAGAAATCCTCGGATGAAATCGCCGAAGAAGAGGCCATTCTCGACATGTATAAAGAAGCGCTGGGCATGAGCTGAGGCGTGGTTTTGTGACCCGGCGCTGGGGCCAACGGCTTGTCCTGTCTCTGATCGCATTGAGTGCGGGCTTTGGGATTGGGCTTTTGGCGCTTGGCTTTACGCCGGTTCTCGCCGCGTTTTGCCCCGGATGTTTTGGCTTTCAAACCATTGGCCCAAATGTGTTCAGCGAGGCCAATACCCCGGCGGCGGATCAGGAGATCCTGCGCCGTTTGAGCTTGGCCGAAGCGCGGGTGAGTGCGGCGTTTGGACCGATGGCGGTCGAAAAACGCCCGCGTATTTTCCTGTGTTACACCCAGACCTGCAACACCGTCATGGGCGGGCACCAAACCCGTGCCCTGACCTATGGTGCGCAGTTGTTTTATCTGGGCCCGAGCGGGCATGACACGGAAATCATTGCCCATGAATTGGCCCATGTGGCGCTGCACCGCCAGATTGGCGTGCGCGCTATGCGGTATTTCCCGGCTTGGGTGGACGAGGGCATCGCCACCTATGTGTCGCGCGATCCGCGTTTTGATTTGAACCCGTTGAGCTGTGATCCGGGGGCGGGGGCTTTGCCGCAAACGGCGGCGGAGTGGCGCCACTCAGATGGCGCGCGCGAGGCGGTGTTTTATGGCCAGGCCGGGTGCCGTGCGGCGCGGTGGGTCAGGGCGCACCCGGTCAGCGGTCTGGAGGGGTTGATTGCGGTGCATCTGGCGGCTGGTTGACACCTCGCTTGGGCAGCGTTGCGTCATAGTGTGTCACGCGTTGCGTCAGGGGGCGATAAAATGCACGCCTTCCATCGTTTCGATCAGATCGAGATCGTCCTCGTAAAGCTCCGTCAGACGTTCGATCAAAGCCTCATCCCAACCCGGTAGATCAATTTCTTCCTCAAGCGCGTCTTCGTCGACGTATTTGTCGAGAAAAGCCGTCAAAATCCGCCGCCGTTGCACTTCGTTTTGCGGTCGATGGGTGTTGAGATAGGTGCGCAGGCGTTTCATGCCCTCGCGTTTCATGATCGTCGCCAAAATATCAAGCCCGCCTGAGATCGGCACCATCGGCCCGATCCCGGCGATGTCCCGCATGATCTGTGCCCAGGTCAGCGGTGTGTCCTCATAGGCGAAACAGGTGACCGCGGCATTCGGGCAGGATTTGCGGATCAGGGTCAATACATCCGACCAACGCAGGCTCTCAAGATCGGTGGTGTCGATAAAGCTTTCATAAGTCAGATTGGGGCCGCATTGGCTGAATGCGGCGGGGATAAACGTCGCCGGATTGCGCAGGCCGATAAAGAATTCGACCTCATGATCGGCAAAGACATTGCACAGCCAAGGCAATTTGAAACTGGCCTTTGTGTACAATCTGCCCTTGTCAAAGATAAAGGCGGGCAGGCAAATCACATCCTCATAGCTCAACACCAGCCGGGTACAGTCATCGCTTTCAAGCATCTGGTCGAGCAACATCTCCTGAGTCTCGGGCGTGGCGCGGGCACTTTTGACCTTGCGCATTACGTCGGGGAGCACGTCGCGGTAGAGCGACGGGTTCGGCACGGCAACGCCATGATCGGCCAAAACGGCTTTGTTTTTCAACAGCCCGCGCATGAGTTGCGCCCCATTGGTGCTATGTGCCCCGATATGGATGGAGATAATCATGGGTTTGGCTGCTTTCCTGTTCTGCTCTGATCGAGTGCCTTTCCACAGCCGCCCGGATTGGCCCCCGGTTTGGCCATGGTGCAACAGTGCCCCTCTGTCACCGCTCTGTGGCGGTGTTTGAGACGTGTCCCAATATAGGCAGTTTTCTGGACAGGGAAACCGATTTCGCTTATGGCTCCGGAATGACCGACCAAATGACTCAGTTTCCGCCGCAAACTCCCCCCTGTTCCGAGCCTCGACCTGAGCCTCGGCATGGCGCGCTCACCCGTGTGTCCAAGGTTTCACCCTGGTCGGTGGGGGCCTTTGTGATTGCCGCCGTGGTGTTGATGCCGCTTATGGCCGTGATCTGGATCGCCTTTCATCCCAGTGACAATATCTGGCCGCATCTGTTGGCCACGACCTTGCCACGCTATCTGGCAACGACGGCATGGTTGGCCTTTGGTGTGGCTGCTTTGGCGGGGGCTGTGGGGACGGGGGCGGCGTGGCTGGTCACCATGTATCGCTTCCCCGGCTCGCGCGCGCTTGAGTGGTTGTTGTTGTTGCCCTTGGCGATCCCGGCCTATGTCGGTGCCTATGCGTTGGTCGATTTCTTTGAATATGCAGGGCCGGTTCAAACTCTGATGCGTGGCATCTTTGGTTGGCAGAGCGCGCGCGACTATTGGGTGCCGGAGATCCGCTCTTTGGGCTCCGCCATCATCGTTCTGGCCGCCGCTTTGTCCCCCTATGTCTTTCTTATGGCGCGTGCCGCTTTTCGCGAACAATCCGGCTCGGTTTATGAAACCGCGCGCGCGCTGGGGGCGGGGCCTTTCGCGCGGTTTTTCCGCGTTGGCTTGCCCTTGGCACGCCCGGCCATTGCGGCGGGCACGGCGATTGTGATGATGGAAACGGTCTCAGACTACGGCACGGTGAATTATTTCTCGGTCCAGACGCTGACCACCGGTATTTTCTCCACATGGCTTGAGGGCGGCAACGCGGGCGGTGCGGCGCAAATTGCTTCGGTGGTGTTGGTTGTGGTGTTCCTTTTGGTCGGTCTTGAAAAAACCTCGCGCGGGCGGGCGCGGTTTCATTCCGGTGCGCGCCATCCCCGTCCGATTTCTCAGATTCAACTGGTCGGTTGGCAGGGGCTTTTGGCGACATTGTTATGCGCTGTGCCATTCCTGATCGGTTTTGTGTTGCCTGTGTCCGTCATGGGCTATCACGCGTTGGGCGAGCCGGATCAATGGCTGGCCCCGGGGCTTTTGATCGCGCTCAAAAACACCTTGGTTGTGGCCGGGTCTGCGGCGGTTTTGACCGTGCTTGCGGCGCTGTTCATGGTCTACGGCGTGCGCATGACCGGGCGCAAATTGCCTCGGATGATCCTGCCTTTGACCACGCTGGGTTATGCCGCCCCCGGTGCTGTTTTGGGCATCGGCATCCTGATCCCGCTTGCAGGCCTCGACAATATCGTCGCCGATGCGATCGAGGCGATGACCGGGCGCGATGTCGGCCTGTTGCTCACCGGCTCCGCCTTTGCCATCGTGCTGGCCTATATGGTGCGGTTTTTCGCCATCGCCCAAGGTGCCGCCGACGCGGCGATGGGGCGGGTCGCACCCTCCCTGCCAATGGCGGCACGTTCGCTGGGCCAAACCCTCGGCGGGACGTTGCGCCGGGTCTATGTGCCGCTGATCCGCAGCTCCGTCGGCACCGCCCTTTTGCTGGTCTTTGTCGATTGCGTCAAGGAACTCCCCGCCACGCTGCTGCTGCGCCCGTTCAACTACAACACGCTCGCCACCCGTGTGTTTGAAAAGGCTTCGCTCGAACATCTCGAAGAAGCCTCGCCAGCAGCCCTTTTGGTGATTTCCGTGAGTTTGCTGGCGGTGATCCTCATGGCCCGCTCAGAAAATGCCGCCGATTTGACCTGACGGGGCGTGTCAGCGAATTTTCCGTCACAAATCGCTTGCACCCGCGAAACCCAACGCTTAAATGAGCGCCGTGTGCCCCTATAGCTCAGCTGGTAGAGCAACTGATTTGTAATCAGTAGGTCCGCGGTTCGAGTCCGTGTGGGGGCACCATTTTTCACAATTAATTCAATACGTTGCGCATAATTTCCTCGTTCGCATTTGTTCTATTTTGAAATGCGGAAGCAATGCGGAAGCACGCGGTGAGAGAATCTGTGTGTGGTTTCTGCGCAACGTAGATTTGTGGGCCTTTTGCTGCCAGCATCCGAAAGCGCCTAAATAGTCGCTATCGGCCCAGAGCGGACCTTCGTCACTTCACTATCCGCTGCGATGCAGTTTCCCCTAAGCTGACATTTAATGGGTACGTGACATCATAAACTTGGCTGGCGTAAGGCGGTGAACGCTGTAACTACTGCGGATCGCCATTTCGTTTTGTGAAAGCAGAATTTTTGATCAGGGCCATCTGCGCTGGGTATTTCTCCCAAAGCTTGATAACGAAACTTGGTTCAAACTGTTTAGCGTAAGACAGATATCCTCTAAGCCTTTGCCGCTCTTTGGGTTGCATGCTGGGCGCGTTGTACACTTCGGAACGGACCCTCCTTTTTGTCTGCCGTCCCAGAGACATCAAACCATCGTTTGTGATGGTAATTCCAGTAACGTGTCGATTAAACTTCTTTGATGAGAACTTCGTCTTTTCTGCATTGATCATCAGCTTTGGTCTTTGAATAACTTCAAGCACCTCTTGAACCTGATTTGGAATGCCAAATAGGATGCCCTTGCTGTTGCTAGAAAAGGTGAGGTCATCTGAGTACCTGGTGAAGGCAATGCCAGAATCTCGGCACATAGACGAAATCTGTTTATCGAAGTTGATCATAACAGCGTTTGATATTGGCGGTGACCCCGGCGACCCAATGCTTAATCTCAGGCCGTTGTTCGTGCTCTTAAAAAATATCTTTCCGAGCATGGTAGCTTCTTCTTCAGACTCAACTATAGAGCGTCTCAGGGCATATTGTGAAAAGTCTATCGCCCTTATCGAAGGAAAAAAATCTTTGAAATCCATTTTGAGGAGAAACTGGTTCTGTAAATGAGGGCGAGCGTTGTCTGCTATATTACGTTCTTCGCGATACGCTGTCGCACACTCATGAATTTCAAGCTTCGGGAGGAGAAACTCGGACAGGATAAAGCGTTGAATAGATTTAAGGTCTTTAGAGGGTTGGGAAATTAATCTGACCCCGCCAGACCGTTTGGGAATTGTGTAATTTTTGTATCTAAATGGCGCCGTGTTTAAGTACGTATTAAACTCGCTATCTGAGAATGCAAAGCGGCGCTTTATGCGTTGAATGATATCGCTCATGGGGACACCTCTACATGCCGACCCCATAGGTTCATCCGGTTCTTGAAGCTACGGTTTGAGGTTCCTTCGGCTCGATAATACTCCAAAACCTCAAGTTTTATGGCACGTGAATCGTATCGTCTATTCCCATCCTTTCGGAATGCTAAGTCCACGCGATCAGAGATTTCTGGAGGCACAAAATAGAATGTTTGGGATGATCTTTTTTCCTGTTTGAGCAATTTGAACTTCGTGAGTATATACAGCGCGGATTGAAGTTGCCTTTTAGTAAAGTGTACTCCTAAGCTCGAAAGATAATTCTCAATTTCTGATTTTGTGAGGATCGTGAATAGATCAATGATCTGAAAGGTGAGAAAAATACTGTGGCCGTGGTTAGATGTGTCAAATAAGGATGTTTTATCGATTTTTTCGGATATTCCCCAAACCTCTTCCAGTATGTCTTCAACCTCACTTTCCTCCACATCATCAATGTTGTCGCTGTCAATCTCATAAACGAGAACAGATTCTTCTTTGTCAGCTTCCAGTGGCTTCAATATACCAAATTTGATGAAGGACTCGTTCAAGTGGTGTTGACTATGCACAACTACGATCATCTTTTGGCGTAGCGCGTCGTTGGCGAAGAACAGACCTAACTCAGCAAGCGAACCAGCGCTTTCCAAGATTACGACGATTACTGACGAGATCGCCGCTATGTCTTTCTCAAAGTCAGCGAGGTTGTTATACCCGTTTTGCCAGTCTTTGAAATTTTCTGCCAACGTGAAGCCTTCGGATTTTGCAGGCATCTTAGCAGACAGGTTCATAAACATATTTCGTATAGAATGATTGGTCATGACTCGTATATCGACAGGACCACCACAAATAAATGTAATATGGGGCGCTAGAAGTACCCTAGATTCTGTCAAATCAATCAGCTTTGAGAACTTGTCGCGGGGGTCAAGTTGTACAGACATCAAGCCCCCCGCATTGAGTATGCTCAGTACCTTTGAAGAAGCGATAAGAACATAAAGTCCTTATTGTTCTGAATACTTGCAAGAGCGATAAGGACTTTATGTTCTTATCGCGCCAAGATGCGATCAATAAATTAGGGTCCGGCTGTGCACCAGACCGTGCGTTGCCGCACATCCGCGTAAAGAGCAAAATCATTATATTCCCAATATCTTTTTCTTGCAATGATATATCCAATTAGTTGCGCATGCTACCAAATGATTTCTGTCGGCCTTTTAAGGGCTTTTAGCCCATCAGTCCTAGGATTAAGGCGACTCAATCATCAACTACTTGAATGTCCAAACCAAACGAGAACAACTGATGGGTTTTCTCCTGCAGCGAATGTCGGCTTTCCGCCCTTCTTCACCCCACAAACCGATACCGATCCTTCGCCTTGCTGAGCTTATTCGCGGCGCGCTCAGGGTCGGCTTGTATCTCCATGCGCAACCTTTGCCCCATGCGTTCCATGTAGTCTTGTAGATCGTCGCTCTCGACGCCCTCAAGGGCTGCTAGGGTGGTGCAGTTGCCGACAGCGAGGGTCATCATCAGTTTGATGTGGTCCGCCTTGTGGACTGCTTTGACCTTGTCCACTTCCAAGTGGCTGCGCATTTCGCTTAGATCGGTGTCCGCGTCTACCTTTGCCAAGTCCCAAAGGGGATGGTTAGGCCAACGGGCGCGGTTGGTGTCGGTGGGGGCGGGATCGCAATAGCGGATTTTCTCGAAGCCCTCGGCAATCACATCACCAAATTTGATGTCAAAATGATCCCATTGGCTGATGCCCCAACGGTCTTTCATAACCTGCTTGCCCGCACGAACCTCTACGCGCCAGATTTGGCTCTCTGAGCGCTCTTGCGGGTCCAGAGGGGGCAAACCCTCCGCCTCAAGATTGGCGTTCCACACGTCCCACCAGATCGGCTTGCGCTTGTCGATCACTTCACGGCGCTTGTCGTAGATAATTACTTGTCGCCCCGGCGTTTTGCCAACGGTCACGGAGGTGAAGCGACCGGACTTGCCGTTGCTGCGCGTATGCTCTTCGGGCGTGAGATGGTCGGCGCGGTTGGCATGGCTATGCATGACAAAATTCTCAGGGTTTAGCTCGAATGATGGGGCCAGAATGTCGATGCAAAAATCGGTGCGCCCGATGCTGACTTGATGCGGGCCGTAGCGAACGCCAAGCCGCTCCAACGTCTTGGCGATATAGGCGCGGACCATTCCAAGCCCTTGGGTGGCGAGAAACAGCGACCCGACCACAATGCGGATGCCCCACGGGTCGCGGGCGTTGGGCTTCTTGAAAAACCAAGTCACCTCCATCGGCCCACCTTGCAACACAAAGCGGTAGCCCTGCACGCCGTTGGGAAAGAGGTCAAAATCTGCGCCGCCATAACTCACGGGCAGTTTTTGGCGGGCCTCTTCGGCCTCCTCGCGCAAGGGGTTTAGAAATTCAAAGAGTTCGGGTGGGATATTGACGCCTATGGCCAATTCCAGACGGTCAAATCCACGGTGTACGATGTGCATAGCTTTCTTGTCCTGTGTGATGATCTGTATTTCTAGAGGGGGGTGCTACAATCACCCCCCTTTGTCGGCGATTGCCGCGCTATTTTGGATCGGTTGTTATGAAAGAGACGGGCGCAAGCGCCCTGCAAAGGTGCCTCCGGCGGGGCAGCTATTGTTTTGGGGCCGGACACGAGGTCCGGCGCTCCAATTAGGTATTGGCCGCAAGTTGCTTTGCGATCCAAGTCTCGGACCGTTCCGCGCATTTGGAGAGGTTCAGCAGGTCATTGTGGCCAAAGCTGCTGGTATTGCGCCAATCGCCGTCCTGCGTCTTGTAAGAGCGTGTCAGGTCGACGGAGAAAAAGCCGTCGTTGTTCCAAATGGTGGCCGTAATCAGGCCGATTTTGAATTTGTGTGCTGGTGTTGATGACATTGGGTTTCCTTTTCGAATGCCTGTTAGGTTTGAGTGTTCAGCAGACATAGGAAGGGCGCGAGATCGCGAGACCTCGCGCCCTATTGGAAGCCATCCGGCCCCAAAATCCCGCTCAGCGCTGCCAACTCTGAACGGGCAAAACTGAATATGTTAGGAGGGTGGGCAGGTGGTGTTCGCCACGCGCTTGGCATTGATCCACTCTTGCAGATCGCCGCGCGTGTACCGCACCGAGCGGCCCGATACTTTGATGAACATCGGCCCGCCGCCACGCACACGCCAATTCTGCAAAGCGCGCACGGAATAGCAAAGGTAGCTAGCCGCTTCTTTTTCGCCAATCAGGCGGTCGTAGTAGTCTGGATCACGTTGTGTCTGCATGTTGTCCTCAATGGCTTGCGTTTCATTGGGACCAGTATGAGGAGGGCAACAGAGCAAAGATAATGACAGAAAGGGGTCAAAGTGGACCCCAATTTGTCACCTCATTCAAAGAGTGCTGAGGACGCGCCTAATGCGCTGTCCCAAACCATCTGCACAACTTGCGTAATTGGTTGGCGCATACTCTTGGAGAAGAACTTTTGTCAGCAGGTACAGGCCACCTTCATATCCGTCTTCTGACGTTTCGCTGGGATAGATAGGAGATTTCCCTAATTGAGACTCGGTAGCGTAAATGTCTGCCAAGTCTGATATGAGCTGATCAACTTCGGGATTTGAACTTTTTCGCCCTTCGCCTTTTGTCTCGTCAAGTTGGCGCAGCTCGTCGTCACATGCTGCGATGACTTCGGAAACTGCATTGGTGCAATCTGACATGCCATCACTCTCTGAGACGTCAGGCGCATCTAAATTGAGGACGCCGAACTTGTGCCAGTGAGCTCTCAGCTTTTCGCTACCAATTGAATGGTCGATGGATTGTTCAGTCTGTGGATGAAGTGCGCTTGCGGCAGCGAGAAACTTTTCGGCTTTGTCTTTGAGGTTTTCGATTTGGCTCTTCCGCGCTTTGCGGGTCACTTTCGGTTTGCGTATCTCGTACGTTTCATAGCGCGTTAGTATATGGATTAAGCGCTCACGAAAAAGCCCCAAGTCCGTTCGCGCGTCTATTAACTTATGTAGGCGCTGAGATAAGTCTTCAGTCAGGTCGGCTTCGACCTCTTGGCGCAAAGTCATGCCGTCTTGGGAATCGTCTGACATGTAACTCCTCGCTTCATTCGATACGTAACATATCCATATGTAATGGGTGCGATGAGAGCTAGCGGCCCGTATCATACCTATACGCTACGTAGGGAAACGGCACATATCTACCTAGGTAAATAGGCCCGCAACGTTCCTAGGTAATTACCTACCTATCTAACGATGCGCAATGTTTGCTCACCAATCTCAAAACATAGCGATTGGCATTCATTGGGTTGTCATGGCGATGCATATCCTCAATGCTAATAGCTAGGGCAACTCAGGGACAAAATGATGATACGAACTTTCGGGATGGCAGCGATGATTTCGCTTTCGGCTATACCGCTTCTAGCGGAAGACGTTTCATTTCTATTTTGCGAATATGAAAGTCTTGGGAATAATCCGAAAAAGAAAAGCCAATCTATCCCATTGTATTACGAAGACGGAGAATTGGTAGCGGTTGGCAAGCGGTCGCATTGTGTTGATGAGCCTCAATTCGTAATCACTGAAACACATGCTACGTGGCATTGCTCAACCGCACTAAATCCCGACCAGACAACAGCTCGATCAGTCTATGTAGAGATACACCGCTACACAGGCCGCTATCACCGCAATGATTTTGACGGTGTGCCTAGCTTCGAGAGTAATACCGAAATTTGGCACGGAGCCTGTACGGCCTATAGCGAACCTCAATTTTGATTTTCTTGCGATACGAAACCTAACGTACCACTCGTAACGTAGGTTCCGCTCTCCTATCCTTACGTATCGCCCCCGCGAGACGCGCCGCGACCGATCCGGCTGCGCGTTGCACGGCGTCGTCTGCCAAATGCGCGTAGCGTAACGTGGTCGTTAGATTTTTGTGGCCCATGATTTCTTTGAGCATGAACGGATCAATGCCGTTGGTCACGGCAACGGAAGCGTAGGTATGCCGCAGGTCGTGAATGCGCACATCGTCTAGGCCCGCGCGCGCACGAATTTTGCGCCACGGTTTTTGCAGGTCGTTGTAATGGCCGTCGGCTTTGTCGCCTAAGATCACGTAGGGGTTTCCATCGCGTCGGGGCAGGGCGTCGAGAACGTCCCAAGCCTCACGGGGCAGGGGGATGCGACGCCGCCCCGTTTTGCTGTCCGGCAACTCCAAATGGGTGCGCGTGATGTAATCCCATTTCAATGTCTGAATTTCGCGTAAGCGACAACCCGTCAACAGCAAGAGCATAAAAGCCGCGACGACATATTCGGAATAATCGCCGCGTTCCAAACCCGCGAAAAGCACCTCGCCCAATCGCGATTGTTCGTCATCGCTGAGATAGCGCTTTTTCTCGACTTCCTTATACTTCTTGATCCGGCGCGTCGGGTTGGTCCCTTCGGCGCGCAAGCCCCAATCTTCGGCCACGTTGAACATCTTTGACATGACCATGACCACGCGGTTTGCATGGTAAGGCGTGGCCTTCATGTTGTGATGAAGCTCGGCCACGTCCGCGCGTGTCACATCTGCGATCTGCAACATGCCAAGTTTGGGCTTCACGTGTGTTGTGATAGCGGTCTTATAGTTCGCGAATGTCGTGGGCTTGCAATGCTCCGCGACATACTCCGCCATGAAGCGATCACAGAGCGCCGCCACGGTCGGGGCCATGCGCTTTTGTTTGCGGGTCTCAGAGGGATCATCTCCGCGCGCGACATCGCCAAGACGTTGCTTGGCTAAAGAGCGGGCTTCATCGGTCGTAAGAGGGCCGTGCTGGCCAAGCGTGAGACGACGTGTGCGCCTGCCAGCTCGGTATTGCACCAGATAGGAACGCTTGCCTGTTGGAAAGACGCGAACGCCAAAACCGCGCACATCGCCATCCCAAATCAAGTAGTCTTTTTCTCTCGTCTCAAGCCCTTCAACGGACCGCTTTGTAAGTCTCATTTTGCCCTCCTAAAAATCGGCCCGCAAAAAAACGGAAGCAATACGGAAGCACGCGGAGCCGAAACTTAGCGTGAATTGTGAGGGGTGAGAGTAGGGGCGGTCAATGCAAGTAATTGTTTTTAAGTCATTTTTGTCAGTGTGGCGAAGTCTGGCGTAATGCGGAGAAACCCCCTGAACTTTTTTTGTAATCAGTAGGTCCGCGGTTCGAGTCCGTGTGGGGGCACCATTTTTCAAAGGATTAGACCCTGCCAGATTTATAATCCCTCGGGAGTGTGTCAAAAAGTGTGTGTTCAGCATGCCGCATTCCATCTGCTCTTGCCCCGTCAGTGTGACATAGAGGGAACAATCCTCCGCATGGGTGTAACCACAGCAGACCGTCGCAGTCTCGCATTGTGAACGAGGGCCCATTCGGGCGGCAATCACATGACCCTTCAAATGCGAATTTGATAGCGCGCGATCTTGTCGTTGAGGGTGCGTCGCGCGATGCCCAAGGCCTGCGCCGTGCGTTCGGTATTGCCGCGGCACCGTTCCAAAGTCGCGGCGATTTCACGTGCCTCATAGGCCGCAACACGGTCCGCTAAACTGCCCGCCTCTTGCGTTGCGGGGGTACCGTCGGGCAGATCCAACCCCAAGGCAAACCGCTCCGCCGCCGCCTTCAACTCGCGCACATTGCCCGCCCATCCGCGCTTTGCAAGGTGCTGGCGAAACCCGTAGGAGATTGCAGGCGTGTCCCGCCCGTACCGTGCGGCCGCCGCTTGCGCGAAATGGCTGAACAAAAGCGTGATGTCGTCGCCCAAGCCGCGCAGCGGGTCGAGGGTGATCTGTGCACCGGCCAGGCGGTAAAACAGATCGGCGCGAAAGCTGCCATCAAGCGTTCGCTTGCTCAGGTCGCTCTTGGACAGCGCGATGATCCGCAGATCGAGCGGGCGCAGTATATTCTCGCCAAGTCGCTCCACTTGCCGCTCTTGCAAGGCCCGCAACAGCTTGGGCTGCAATGCTGCGGGCATCGCCTCGATTTCATCGAGAACCAGCGTGCCGCCCGCCGCCGCCTCCAGCTTGCCGATTTTATCGTGCGCGCCCGGAAAGGCCCCTGCGACATGGCCGAACATCTCCATCTCGAACAGGCTTTCCGGCAGCGCCGCGCAGTTTACCGCAACGAAAGGCCCCTGCGCGCGCGGGCTGGCGGCATGAAGCGCGCGGGCCACCAGTTCCTTGCCCGTGCCGGTCTCCCCTGTCACGATCAGATCTAGGTCGAGCGGCCCCAATGCCGCGATCCGATCTCTCAGCGCGATGATCGAGGCGGATTGCCCCAGAATCTCCGTGCTGTCACGCGCGGCAATCTGGGAGCGAAGCTGCGCCAATTCGGCCCGCATCTGTCCCGCTTTGAGAGCCCGCGCGATCACCGCCATCAGATGCGAGGCATCATAGGGTTTTTCCAGAAAATCCTCAGCCCCCTGACGCATCGCGCGCACCGCGTGCGGCACATCGCCATGCCCTGTGATCACGATCAGTGGTAGATCCGCCGCGCGGTCCTTCCACTGACGCAGGACCTCGAACCCGTCCATACCCGGCATCCGCAAATCGGTAACGACCAGATCGGGCACGCGCTGCGTCGCCAGCGCCTCTGAGCCGTTCAAAAACCCCTGGGCATGGTAGCCGCTTGCCTCGATCAGATCGCACAGAGCCGCGCAATGATCGGCGTCATCCTCGACCACATGGATCATTGCTGTCATTCTGCACCCCCCTGATACCTTGGTAAAATCGCCGTCATCACCGTACCCGTTTCTCGTGTGGATCGGATCTCGAAGCGCCCGCCGAACTCGGCCAGGATCGCCTGTGAGATGGCCAGCCCGAGGCCCAGCCCCTCGCTGTTGGTCTTGGTCGAGAAGAATGGCTCCGTCACCCGCGCGAGATCTTCGGGCGCGATGCCGGACCCCGTGTCGCTGACCGAAATTCGCAGTTCACCCGCCCTCTCCTCCAGCGTCACTTCGATTTTGCCTCCTGCCTCGCCTTCCACGGCATCCATCGCATTCAGGAGCAGATTCACCAAGACCTGTTCCAGCCGCACCCGGCCCGCGCGCACCAGCATTGCCGCCGCGGGCCGGATCAGTCGCGGCACCACCCCGACGGCGCGCGCGCGCGGCTGCACCAGATCAAGCGCACTTTCCACCACCAAAACCGCATCAATGACTTCAAGACGTCCCTCCTCCTTGCGGGAAAAGGATTTGAGGTGCTTGGTCGTACGCTGCATCCGCCGGATCAGATTGCGTGCCGTTTCGATCCGGGGCGCGGTCTTGGCAGAGGCCGTTTGCAATGACAGCTCGGCCGCCGCCAAACTGGCCTCCATCGCCGCCAAGGGTTGGCTGATCTCATGCACAATCGCCGCGGACATCCGCCCGAGGGCGGCCATTTTTTCCGAATGGATCAGGGTTTCCTGGGCCGCGCGCAGTTCGGCCTCAATTTGTCGCCGCGCCTCGATTTCCAGCGCCAGACGTTCCGTGCGCTCCGCCACTTTTCGCTCCAACATATCCGACTGCCGCAGCCTTAGCGTCACCAGTTGCCGCCTTTGGCGCTGGATTTTGGCCAGCCCGATCCCGAAACCACATAAAAGCGCCATGCCGGTGCCCCAGCCAAGCGCCGCATAGAGCGCCGGTGTCACGGGCTCTGCCGCGACCACCCGCCAGCCGCCGCTGAAGGCCGCCGAGCGCGCCCGCAGACGCCCCGAATGATCGTCGAAAATCCAATCCGGTGATCCACGTTGCAGCGGCTTTGCCGCCGCCAGATCCGCCCCGACATAGGCGCGATCTTCGTCGATCCGGGCCAAAATATCCGGCGTGAGCGGCGCAAGCGGGCGGTAGAGCCAATCGGGCTTGCCGGAGAGGAACACCACCCCGTCAGGGTCAACGACTGCTGTGGCCAAATCCGCGGCGATCCATGCGTGTTCCAATGGGGTGAGGTCGATCTTTACAACAACGACGCCCACATCGGCTCCTGCGACGATCTTGGCGGCGAGGAAATACCCCGGCGTCCCCGTCGTGACGCCAATCGCATAGAATGCGCCATCCCCCTGCGCGACGGCCTGCTGAAAATAGGGCCGGAAACTGTAATCATGACCGACAAAGCTCTCCGCCAGCGCCCAGTTCGACGCGGCCAGTGTGATCCCCGTATCATCCATCAGATAGAGATGGCTCGCCTCGGCAAGTGCGGTGATTTTTTCCAGATAGCGGTTGGTGGCGGCGATGCCGAGCGGATCAGTCGGGCTGCGAATGGTCGCGGCGATCCGCGCATCCTGTCCTGCAACCTGCGGCAGATAGCGGAAGCGGTCGATTTCGGTCTCCAAGGCGCGCAGTGTCAGGATCAGGCTTTGTTCCAAGCGCGCGTCAATCGTGCGCAGCGCGGTCCGCCACGCAAGCCCGCCCGCCAGCATCGCGACACAGGTCAACAGCACCATTCCCGCCAAAGCGGGGCCGCGCGCGCGCCGCACCTGTGTCGTGATCATTCGCCGTCTCCCGCTGGCTCCTCACAAGGTCTCACCACTATAGGCGCGTCCGCAGTCGCGCCAAGGGTCATGCAGTCTGTCCCGCAGATCGTCCAACCCGAGACCGTCTCCCCCGAGGAGGCAAGCACAAGCTCCGTTACCCCCAAAGGTTTGGGTTCCCAAATCCAATACCCGTCCTCGAACCATCCCTCCGGCCCCGGTTCCATTCCCGCGCCGGACCCTTTGACCGCTGCGCGGCGCAGCCATAGCTTGCCGCCTTCGACCGCCCAAGTTTCGCGCCATGTTTCTTTTTCGACGGAATGTGTCCATTCCATGCGGAACTCCCCCGCGCTACCCAGCGCGAGGGAGAGTGCGCCCGCCATCAGGCAAGCGCTCATGTCCGTTTGCGCCACAAGAGGATGGCGAAGATGAGGGCGAGAGCAAAGCCGATCTCATCGGTGATTGCGAAGGCCGCGACGAGGCAGAAGCCGCTTGCCATTGCAATTGCGCGCTCCCAAATCGCGAGCGGTCGTCCCAGCCAA
The DNA here is from genome assembly GCF_000299875.1 of Celeribacter baekdonensis B30. GTDB lineage: Bacteria > Pseudomonadota > Alphaproteobacteria > Rhodobacterales > Rhodobacteraceae > Celeribacter > Celeribacter baekdonensis_A. Next base: position 170,412 of record NZ_AMRK01000002.1, on the reverse strand, counting down.
CCGATCACCGCCGCGCCCCAAAGCGCCAGCGCAATCACCGCTTTGGTGACGACATAGGCTACTGCAGGCCAATAGCCGATGGCCTCTGCCATAGGTCCGCCATCCTGCAACATTAACGCAGGCGTGTAGACCGCCATGAACGGCACCACAAAACCCGCCGCCGCGACCTTGACCGCCTCGAAACTGATCCGCAGCCCGCTTTCCTTCGCAATCGGGGCAGCGGCAAAGCAGGCCAGCGCCACGGGGGGCGTCAGATCGGCCAGAATACCGAAGTAGAACACAAACATATGGCTCACGAGGAGCGGCACACCGAGTTCCAATAGCGCAGGCCCGGCGATGGACGAGGTGATGATGTAATTCGGGATTGTCGGAATCCCCATCCCCAACACAATACAGGTGATCATTGTCAGAACCAGCGAGAGGAACAGGCTGCTCTGGCCGACGCCGACGATAAATTGCCCGAACGTATTGGCCGCCCCGGTCAGGGTCATCACGCCGATGATCACCCCCACAAGCGCGCAGGCGATCCCCACCGGAAGTGCGGTTTTCGCGCCGTCCGCCAAGCTGTCACGGCAGAGCGCCAGCGTCTCGCGCCCCCCCTTGGAGGCCGCGTTGATCGCGATCAGAATGAGCAGGGCGAGGAGCACAACCTCCAGTCCGAATTTAAAGAACGCCGCCGCAACAAAGCCCAGCACGACCCAGAAGACCACGCGGATCACCCCCGCAGGCAGGCCCAAAGCCACTGTCCCACCAAGGATCAACCCGCCCGTCAGCGCCAGACCAACCGTCCCAGCGAAGAGCGGCGTATAGCCCGAGAACAGCAGATAGACGAGCACCCCGAGCGGCAGGATCAGGAACCACCCCTCCTTGAGCGCGCGCATCGCAGAAGGCATTTCCGCTTTCGAGAGGCCCCGCAGATCGCGTTTGCCTGCCTCCAGATGCACCATCCAGAACACGCCCATGAAATAGAGGATCGCGGGGATCAGCGCGGCCTTGACCACCTCGACATATTCCACGCCCAAGGTTTCAGCCATCACAAAGGCCACCGCCCCCATGACGGGCGGCATGATCTGCCCGCCCATCGAGGCGGTCGCCTCCACGCCGCCCGCGAAGGCAGGTCGGTAGCCGAAGCGTTTCATCAGCGGGATGGTGAATTGCCCCGTGGTCACCACATTGGCCACACCAGAGCCGGAAATCGTGCCCATCAGGCCCGAGGACAGCACCGAAACCTTCGCAGCCCCGCCCATCTTGTCGCCCACAAGCCCCAGCGAGACATCGGTGAACAGCTTGATCATCCCTGCCTTTTCCAGGAACGCGCCGAACAGGATGAACAGGAAGATATAGGTCGAGGACACATAGGTCGGAATCCCGTAAATCCCTTCGGTTCCGTATGAGAGATGCTCGATCACTTGGCGCATATCATAGCCGCGATGATCGAGCGGCGCGGGCAGATATTCTCCCCAGAGCGCATAGGACAGGAACAGGCCGGAGATGATCGGAAGCGCAGGCCCCATCAGCATCCATGCCGCCGCAAAGATCGAGGCCAGTGCCACCGCGCCGAAGGCAATGTCAATCGGCAGCGGATCACCGGCACGCAGCAGGAGTTCGGTATATTCAGCCCATTGGTAGATCGCGATAGCAACCCCGGCGAGGGCGATCGCATAGCCAAGCGCGCGGCCCAAAGGCCCGTAGCGCTTGGCCAAAGCCAGCAAAGGCATCCCGAGCGCGAGCAGGAAACCGACGTGAATGACCCGCGTCACTTGGCTTGGTAGGTCAATCAAATGCGCGGCGATGGAGATCTGGAAGGCCGAAAACGCCACGGCGAGCCAGAAGAGCGCGCGGCCTTCCCGCGTTGCGGGGAAGCTTTCGGCCAAGGGGTCATGCAGCCCGAGATCAGCGGTCTGATCGGGGCTGTTGGAAGTCTCTGTCATGGGGATGATCCTTTTGCAAAGGCGGCCCGACCCGGCCGGACCGCCTCAAAAGCGTCAATTGGGAATGTGGAGCGCTTACAGGAGGCCTTGCTCTTTGTAATAGCGTTCTGCCCCCGGATGCAGCGGGATCGGCGAGCCTTTGACCGCGTCTTCCAAAGTGATGCCGCCCGCCGCCGAATGGGCCGCTTTCAGCGTATCGAGATGCTCGAACATCAGTTTGGTCATCTGATAGGCGGTTTCTTCAGACACATCCTCATGCGTCACGAGGAAGTTGACCACAGCCACCGTCGGCACGTCCGCCTCTTGGCCCGCATAGGTTCCGGCCGGAATAACGCCCGCAATATAAGGCGCGCCAAGGGCCTCCGCGGTCTCTTTCGGGATCGAGAGGAAGGTGATCTCTTGCGAGGAAGAGAGATCCTTCAACGCCGCATTGCCAAGGCCGGAGGATTGCAACGTTGCATCCAACTGGCGGTTTTTCATCAGTTCAACCGATTCCGAGAAGGGCAGATATTCGAGCTTGCCCAGATTGTCATAGCTCATTCCCATGGCACCAAAAATCGCCCGCGCGTTCAGCTCGGTTCCCGATTTCGCCGCGCCAACAGACAGGCTTTTGCCATTGAGATCCGCAACTGTCGTGGCACCTGTTTCGCCCAGAGCGGCGATTTGCACGTAGTTCGGATAGATTGCCGCAATGGCGCGCAGCTTGGTCAGCGGCGCTTTGAATCCTGCATCCGCATTGCCTTCCCACGCATATTTGACGGAATCCCCGAGTGCAAAGGCCAATTCACCTTTGCCCTGTTGCAGCAGGTTGAGGTTCTCGACAGAGGCCTTTGTCGATTGCACCTGCGTGCGTGCGCCCTCAATCCCCTTCCCGTAGAGAGTCGAAAGCGCCACGCCGAGCGGATAATACACGCCCGAGGTGCCCCCGGTCAGAATATTGATGAATTCGCTGGCCTTCGCGGCAGGCGCCGAAGCGACGGTGGAAACGGCAAGTGCTCCGGCGAACAACGCGCCGAATTTGATCCTGTTAAACATTCTAATCCTCCCAGAAATTACCCCGCCTCCCGCGGGTCCCTCTCAGGGGGCCGCAAATTGCCCCGCCGATCAACCACTTTCATTCGGGTTCTGCAAAAATCTGGCGGGGCCCCGCCACGGCTCTGGCAGATATTCGCCTCGGACCTGCTCCGCAGTCGCCTTTGCAGAGCCCGGTTTGCGCGCATGTGTGGCTTTGGCCGACATCAACGCGCCCACCGCGCAGGCCAGCGACGGCAATCGAAGCGGCGGGCGGCCACGTCGCAAAGGGCAATGCCGCATCTATTTCTTTTAGTAAAGAACAATGGGAGGGAAATGGTGGGCGACCCTGGAATCGAACCAGGCGTGGGTCTCCCCGGCGGAGTTACAGTCCGCTGCCGCACCTTGCAGCCCGTCGCCCACGAAGGATGCCAGAGGCATCAAGGTGCGTGTTGCACCGCGTCGTGTGGGGGGCTGGATACAATCGGGATCGGGGGGCGTCAACAGGAAAAATGCCAAAAGGATGCTTGTGCTTGGAGATTGCGCGCGGCAGGAAGGGGAAAGCCTTTTGCAGAGGAAAGAGAGTGCCATGAAAAAGCCCCAGTGGGTCGTTGAAAAAGAGCAAGCCAAGCGCAAAGCCGAGGCGGCGACCGTGTGGTTGTTTGGGCTTCATGCGGTGCGCGATGCGCTGCGCAATCCGGCGCGTGAAAAATTGCGCCTCGTGGTGACCAAAAACGCCTATGACAAATTGGCCGAGGACATTCAGGCCTCTGGCATGGAGCCCGAGCTGACCGATCCGCGCAAATTCAGCGTGCCGATTGATCAAGGCTCGGTGCACCAAGGTGCGGCGTTAGAGGTCAAAGCGCTCAATTGGGGGTCAGTCGAAGAGGTTTGTTTGGCCTCGGGGGCGGGCCAAAGCGGCGCCCCGACGGTGGTGTTGCTCGATCAGGTCACCGACCCGCATAACGTCGGCGCAGTATTGCGCTCGGCCGAGGTGTTTGGCGCCGAAGCGGTGATCGCCACCGCACGCCATGCAGCACCCGAAACCGGGGCCTTGGCGAAAACCGCCTCCGGCGCGCTGGAACGCCAACCCTATCTGCGGGTGCGCAACCTGTCCGATACGATCGTGAAATTGCAGGAAATGGGCTTTGTCTGTCTCGGCCTTGATGGCGAGGCAGAGGTGACATTGGATGAGGCGCTGATCGGCTGTGCAGGCCGGGCTGTGGCGCTGGTGATGGGGGCCGAGGGGCCGGGCTTGCGGCAAAAAACCAAAGAGACGGTGGATCAACTGGTGAAAATCCCGTTTGCGCGCGATTTTGGGTCGCTCAACGTCTCGAATGCCGCCGCCGTGGCGCTGTATGCCGCGTCAAAGCGCTGACAGCGGCGTTTGGGGGAGACGAGTTCACATTGTGTTCACGTTTTTCTTACAAGCTCTTAACATCTGAGACGCAGACCCTATCTTTGAGTGTGAGACGCGCATCGGAACATGCGCGTTGCTCTCAACTGTCCCTCGTTCCACACCTTATGCCCGGGCCTCGTGCCCGGGCTTTTTTCTTGTGCCAATCTGGGCTATGATTTCTGCATGAGCACAATAGACCAACTGACCGACGCTGACATCATCCGCATCCTGCAGGACACGAAAGTGATCGCCCTTGTGGGGGCAAGCCCGCGCCCTGAACGCCCGTCGCACCAGGTCGGGAAATTTCTGGCGGCGCGGGGTTATAAAGTGATTCCGGTAAACCCCGGGCAGGCGGGGCGGGAGTTGTTTGGTCAGACCTGTGTGGCCTCTTTGTCTGACATCCATGAACGCGTCGACATGGTCGATATTTTTCGCCGTTCTGAAGAGGTGGCTCAGGTGGTCGACGAGGCGCTGCACGCGCTCAAAGGGTTGAAATACGTTTGGATGCAGCTCGGCATCGTCAATGACAAAGCCGCCGCCTTGGCTCGTGCACAGGGGGCCGAAGTGGTGATGGACCGCTGCCCGGCGATTGAGATTCCGCGATTGGGGATGTGAGGAGGAGAGGCAAGCAAACCTTTTAAGGTTTGCGCGCCGCTTTTTCGGCAATTCCCGATAGGCCCTGACGCCGCGCCAACTCAGTCAAGACATCATCGAGCGCCACATCACGCGCCGCCAGCATGACCAGCAGGTGATAGAGCACATCGGCGGCCTCATAGGTGAGGTTCTCGCGGTCGTTTTTGACCGCAGCAATAATGGCCTCAATCGCCTCTTCGCCAAATTTCTCGGCGCATTTCTCCGGGCCTTTGGACAAAAGTTTTGCGGTCCAGGAGCTGTCTGGATCGGCGGATTTGCGCGACAGGATGACCTGTTCGAGATCGTGCAGGATGGACATGGAATGTTCCTTAATTCAGCCGCATCGGGATGCCTTTGGCGGCCATATATTCTTTGGCCTCCTGAATGGTGTAATCCCCGAAGTGAAAGATCGAGGCGGCGAGAACGGCGCTGGCGTGGCCTTCGGTGACGCCTTCGACGAGATGATCGAGCGTGCCAACACCGCCTGAGGCAATCACAGGAATGTTGACCGCATCGGCAATGGTGCGCGTCATCGCAAGGTTGAACCCCGCGCGCGTGCCGTCGCGGTCCATGGAGGTGAGTAAGATCTCGCCCGCGCCTTTGCGCTCAATGAGTTTGGCAAATTCCACCGCATCAATCGGATTTCCCTCCGCATCCAGTGCAGCTTTGCGCCCGCCGTGGGTGAAAATCGTCCATTTCACTGGCGTGCCGTCTTCGTCCCACTCGGTGGTTTTGGCGTCAATCGCACAGACGATGCACTGGCTGCCAAAGCGGTCGGCAGAGCGTGCGATCACGTCCGGGTCAGCCACGGCGGCGGAGTTGAACGACACCTTGTCTGCGCCGGCCAAAAGCAGATCACGCACATCATCAGGCGTGCGCACGCCGCCACCGATGGTCAGCGGCATGAAACATTGCTCGGCGGTGCGGGTGGCCAGATCATACATGGTGCCGCGGTTCTCATGGGTGGCGTGAATGTCGAGGAAACACAGCTCATCGGCACCGGCCAAATCATAGGCCCGCGCACTTTCAACGGGATCGCCCGCGTCGATCAGGTCGACGAAATTGACGCCTTTGACCACACGGCCATCGGCCACATCGAGACAGGGGATGATACGGGTTTTGAGCATGATGCGCCTATTCGTCCGAGAGAAAGGGGCGTTCGCGCCCCCTCTGGCTTCGCCATTCACCCCCAAAGGTTTCAATGTGGATATTTGGGGACAAAAGAAGATGAAGGTGTCTTTGACGTTTCTTAGCCATGCACGCGCGGTGATGCAAACATTGGATTGGTGATGCTGCGGTTTCTTGGTCAGCGCACCTGCGCGATGCGGCGCATGGCATCGCGCACGATCAGCACATGAAAGGGTTTCACCAGCATAAGATAGGCGTATCCCAGCGCGTTGTTGCGATGAACCCATGTCGCCATATGGATGTGACCCGCCTCTTGGCGGATGCAGATCCGGAAATTGAGATGGGTGTCATTGGTTCCAATGATCAGTTCGTCTGCGCCCTCATATTCCACCGGAAAAATCGCATGCTCTCCGGCCTCTGACACCTCGGTTTTGAGGCCAAAAGGTGTGACGATCCTGTTGCGCAGGGCCAAAAGCGCATCGGCCCAGCCGGGTATGGAGAGGCCGATCTTTGCCGCATCGCGCGGCGACAGCGCACTTTCGACCGCATAACCATCGATGAAATCGCCTTGGGTGACATGGGACCATAGGCGTGATTGGGCGGGGAGGGGGCGTTTGTGAACCTGTACCATCGTGACGACCTGTGCGTAGGGATTTTGGAGCATCAAACGCCACGATGCGCGCTGAGGAAAGGGTGCAGAGTGTCGCGGATCACCCCTTGAGCACCGCCAAAGCCTCGGCCAGATCAATCGCGCCATCATACAAGGCGCGGCCTGAGATCGCACCATTGAGCGCCGCGCCGCAGTTTTTGAGGTTGCGCAGATCGTCCAAGGACGACACGCCGCCCGAGGCAATCACCGGGATTGAGACGGCGCGGGCGAGGGCTGCGGTTTCTTCGACATTCGGGCCTTTCATCGCGCCATCGCGGTTGATGTCGGTGTAGATGATCGCGGCCACGCCCGCGTCCTCGAACGATTTGGCCAGATCGGTGGCGGTCACGTTGGTTTCTGTCGCCCAGCCTTTGGTCGCGACCATGCCTTTGCGCGCGTCAATGCCGACGGCAACATGACCCGGAAAGGCCCGCGCCGCTTCGCGCACCAGATCGGGGTTTTCCACCGCGACAGTGCCCAAGATCACCCGCTCAAGGCCCTTGGACAGCCACCGCTCGATCGTGGCCATATCACGGATGCCGCCGCCAAGCTGGGCGGGGGTTTTGCACTGTTTGAGAATCTCCTCAACCGGGGCGGCGTTCACCGGCTCACCGGCAAAGGCACCGTTGAGATCGACCAGATGCAACCACTCACAGCCCGCGTTTACAAATTCCAGCGCCTGAGCGGCCGGGTTTTCATTAAACACTGTGGCTTGATCCATTTCGCCCTTATAAAGGCGCACGGCATGGCCGTCTTTCAAATCAATGGCGGGGTAGAGGATCATCGGGCGTGGCCTTTCATAAAACTGTCGCCGCTCCTTTGCCATGAATGTAGGATGAATGCAAAACCTCTTGCGCGCGTGCCACAATGGGATTTGCCCCAACGTCAGACTTGCCAGATCATAGGGGCTGCTCGCAGGATGCGGACCAGAATAGGGAGGATATATCAATGAAGACATTCGCACTTGCGGCACTTGCCGCTGTCGCTTTTGCCGCCCCGGCCTTTGCCGCCGATCCGGTGGTCGGGACATGGAAAACCCAAGTTGATGATGGACACTACGCCTATGTCGACATCGCGCCATGCGGGGCCCAGATTTGCGGCACCATCGCCAAGGCGTTTGATGCCAACGGCCCGGTCAAATCCGAAAACATCGGCAAACCCATCGTTTGGGACATGATGCCCCAAGGTGGCGGTGGCTATGGCAAGGGTAAAATCTGGCAGCCTTCGACGGGCAAAGTGTTCAGCTCCAAAATGGCGTTGAACGGAGACACGCTGAAAGTGGCGGGCTGTGTCGGGCCGATTTGTAAGAAACAGACCTGGACACGTGTCAAGTAAGACCCTGAGGTGGGAAGGCGCGGTCAAACTGGCGCTTTCCTTCCGAGGTAAACACAATGGCGCGGCTGTCTTTGGACCGTCGCGCCCATCCTTTTGCTTCCATCTGCGCCAACAAAGCCCGCCCCAAGGCCCCGCCCAAATGTGAGCGGCGTTCGGACCAATCAAGGCAGTCGCGACACAGCGGCCGGGCTGTGCGCAAACCCGCCAGATCGACCCCCAGCGCACTGACAAAGGCCTCACCCGCCGGGCTCACAGTGATCCCATTCGGCGTAAGAACAAGCATGTCTTGGCGCAAAAGACTGTCATACATTTGTACGCCGCGCTGCCCGGCCAGATGGTTGTAACAGACCCGCGCGTGCCGAAGTGAGGCGTCTTTGGGGCCAACCCGGCTGCGCCTTTGGCCCATGCCCCCGGCCAATCCCATCAAACTTTCAAGCACCGCACTGACCTCAGGCCCTGCCAAAGCGAAATAGCGGTGCCGCCCCTGTTGGCGCAGGGCGATCAATCGGCCCTCTTGCAATTTCTTCAGATGCGACGAGGCGGTTTGCGGGGTGATCCCGGCTTCCATCGCCAATTCGCGCGCGGTCAGCGCCTGTCCCGACATCAAGGCGGTCAGCATATTGGCGCGCGCCGGATCTCCGATCAATGCCGCCAGATGGGAAATGTCAGGGCCTTCTTTCATCGGGTCAACCTATCCCTTTTCGGCACCAAATGCTTCGATCCGTATCGAAGCATTGCCAATCCCACCCACGGTATCAAGGGGCGATGGTTTGAAAATTGAAAGGACGTAAAATGCTGACCTGTGTGATCCGCTATGAGATCGAGCCAACCAAACACGCGCAGTTTGACCTCTATGCTCGCAAATGGGGGCAATGCATTCCGCGCTGTGGTGCTGATTTGATCGGTTATTTTGCCCCGCATGAAGGCTCCGCAACGCTGGCCTATGGCATCTACTCTCTTGAGAGCCTTGCCGCCTATGAGGCGTATCGCGCTCGTTTGGCGGCGGACCCTTTGGGACGGGAGAATTACGAATTTGCCATGCGCGAAGGGTTTATTCGCGCCGAGGACCGTACATTTTTGCGCCTCGCCTCCGCGCCTCATGCCCTGTCCACATCAGGAGAGCTGTGATGATCGCGGTGATCTTTGAGGTCTATCCTGCTGCGGGGCGAGAGGCACTTTACCTCGATCACGCCGCCGCGCTGCGCCCTCAGTTGGAACAGATCGAGGGGTTTATCTCCGTTGAGCGGTTTCAAAGCCTGACCGATCCGTTAAAGCTGTTGTCGCTGTCGTTTTTCACCGACGAGGCGGCGGTGGCGCGCTGGCGAGCGGTGTCCGATCACCAAGCGGCTCAGAGCGCAGGACGCAACGGTGTGTTTGATGGCTACCGGCTGCGCGTGGCCCATGTGCTGCGCGACTATGGCAAAGACGATCGCGTGCAAGCGCCGCAGCCTTGAAGGACAAGGGCCGCCCGATGATCTCGGAGCGGCCCCTTTTGTCTTTATCGTGATCTAAATACTCACCTTTACGGCACCCAGCCGAGGAAATTCGACACAATGCGTAGCCCCGCACGCTGGCTTTTTTCCGGGTGGAACTGACAGCCGATCATATTGTCGCGTCCGACAATGGCGGTGATGTCGCCAGCGTAATCGACATGGGCGAGGCGATGTACCGGATTCGTGACTTTGAAGTGGTAGGAGTGGACGAAATAGGCGTGATCGCCACTGTCCACGCCGTCCAGCACCGGGTGAGGGTGATCGACCACCAGATCGTTCCAGCCCATATGCGGCACCTTCAAGGCCGGATCGGAGGGGGTGATTTTCACCACCTCGCCGGGAATCCAGTCAAAGCCCGTGGTGTCCTCATATTCGCGGCCCCAAGACGCCATCATCTGCATCCCGATGCAAATCCCCATAAAGGGGCGGCCCTTTTGCACCACGGCCTCCTCAATCGCTTCAAACAGACCGGAATAGGTGAACAGGTGGTTTTTGCAGGCCGGAAACGCGCCATCGCCGGGCAACACGATGCGGTCGGCCTTGGCCACCACATCGGGTTCAGAGGTCACAACGATGGTGCCCGCTCCACGTTCGCGCGCCATGCGTTCAAAGGCTTTGTGGGCGGAGTGCAAATTTCCGCTGTTGTAGTCAACGAGGGCTGTGAGCATATCTTTGGCTGTCCTGAAAGAGGGACGGGGAGGGCGCGCGTGTTAAAGTGCACCTTTTGTGGAGGGCAGGCTATCCGCCATCCGCGGGTCGATCTCGACCGCCATGCGCAAAGCGCGGGCAACGGATTTAAACGCGGCTTCCGCGATGTGGTGCGAATTGATCCCGTGTACCAGATCGACGTGCAAGGTGATGCCGCCATGGGTGGAGAGCGCCTGAAAGAATTCGCGCACAAGCTCGGTGTCAAACGTGCCGATTTTGGCGGTCGGGAAATCGACGTTCCAGACCAAAAATGGCCGCGCCGACAGGTCCAGCGCGGTGGACACCTGGGTGTCGTCCATCGCCAGAGCAAAGTGGCCATAGCGGCAAATGCCCTTTTTGTCGCCAACCGCTTTGACCAAAGCCTGACCGATGGCGATGCCCGTGTCCTCGACTGTGTGGTGATCGTCAATATGAGTGTCACCCTTGGCGCGGATCGTCATGTCGATCAGCGAATGCCGCGACAGTTGATCGAGCATATGGTCAAAAAAGCCCACGCCGGTTTGGTTGTCATAGACACCGGTCCCGTCGAGGTTGATCTCAACCGTGATCTTGGTTTCCGCCGTGTTGCGGGTGATGGTCGCTTGGCGCATGGGGGCCTCATGTTCTGTTCGCGCCCCTTATAGGCCCGCCTTTGGCGTTTTGCCAAGATGGCCTGTGCCATGCCTGTCCCGGACTGACGATCAAAGAGCTTGAAATCGGGAAGTAAATTGTCGTTCTCGCCGACATGGGCGCGGTTCAGGGGGGCGCTGTCCGAAAATGTGCTGCAGATATGGAACTTGGCACGTTTGGGACAGGTGTTGCCTGTGTGGCCCGGTCACAAAAGGTTTCCAAAAAGTTGAGACGTTATTAGGACTTTGTTAAGCATAATCCCGTTTCATGAAGGGGTTGATAGCAAATGGTGGCCCACATGCGTGTGCTTGTCTGGCATGGTAACATTGAAACAACAGCGCGCTGGCAGGTCGCGTTTGGTCAAAATGACCATACTGTTCGGCGTGCTCGTTCTTCCGAAGCGGCCATGGACTATTTGCGCGCTGAATCCTTTGATATGCTTATTTTCGATTTGGTGGTTGGGCACGAAAGCGGCCTTGCCGTTGCTTTGATGGCGGAATTTCACCAACCCAACATTTGTTCGATCCTGATCGCGGGCCATCAGGAGGGCGCATATAAGGACATCGAAATCGAAAGCGGCCTTTTTGCCCGTCTGGCCAGTTTGCGCTGTGTGCTTGGGGTCGAGACGCCGGTTCGTGATCTGGTCACCATCGCCGAAGAAATCCTGCGCAAACCGCAGGACACATGTGACCTGTTGCGCCAAAGCGTTCCGCAGATTTGCGCGTCTTGTGAGTTGAGCGACAGTTGTCTGGCCCTGTCTGAGTCCTCCGCCTCAAAGACGGTCGCGCCAGCGGCTCCGATGATCGCTCCATTGCGTCGCCGCCGTCAGCAGCAGGCACAAAGCGTGCTTTCAGAACCGATGCCTTAACATCGGACATGCGCCGAGACTTTCGTCGATCCCCGATGGACCCGGCATCACCTGTTCCATCAAGGAGATGGTGTGAGAGAATTGGAGCGGGCGAAGAGATTCGAACTCTCGACCCTAACCTTGGCAAGGTTATGCTCTACCCCTGAGCTACGCCCGCTCGGCGTGTCCCGTAACGTGGGTCTGACGTTTCCCTTGGGGTTCCGATCTGGGACCGGAGGGAAATTCCCTTCTCCGCTAGGAGAAGTTGGAGCGGGCGAGGCGATTCGAACGCCCGACCCTAACCTTGGCAAGGTTATGCTCTACCCCTGAGCTACGCCCGCTTCCTTGGGTGAGGCGTGAGATATGAAATCCCGCCCGAAGCTGCAAGAGGAAAATGGGCCTTTGGTCGGATTTTTTCGATTTGCGTCGATTTGCGGCTGTTTGGCCAATGGGGAAGGGCACAGAGGGCAGCGGCGTCAGATGCGGGGGCATTCTGCCGCAGTGTATTTGGTATTTTTAAAATATATCTTTGATTTGGATTAAAGACAGCACGGGCCGATCCCGTGCATGTCCGTGATGAATCTGAACACCTATGCGCCATGTTCGCCACGGCTTGCCCAAGAGCTATGCGGGGATGGCCCCCGGAGGCCGTAAATGACCCATATCATGATCCTTGGCAGCGGTTTTGGCGCGCTTACCGCCGTGCGTGAGATTCGCAAGGCCAAGATAGACGCGCGTATCACCGTCGTCTCGCCCAACCCCCACCTCACCTATTTGCCCAGTCTGATCTGGATGCCCTCCGGCATTCGCACCGCCAAAGACATCGACGTCGATCTGTCGCGATTCTTTGTCCGCGAGCGGGTCGATTGGCATGAGGGCCGCGTGGTCTCCGTGTCTGACAATGGCCGCAGGGTTGAAACCGATACGGGCACTTTGACCAATGATCATCTGATCATCGCCACCGGTGGGCGGTATCTCAAAAAGCTCCCCGGACTGGCCGAACACGCGATCATCCCCTGCGAAGGGGCGATCAACGGCCAGATCATCCACGACCGCATCCGCGATATGGCCGGCGGCACCATCGCGCTGGGCTTTGGCACCAACCCGAAAGAGCCGCAGGCGGTGCGCGGCGGGCCGATGTTTGAATTCCTCTTTGGTATCGATACGATGCTGCGGCAACAGGGGCGGCGTGACCGGTTTAAACTGGTGTTTTTCAACGGCTCGGATCGCCCCGGTCAACGGCTGGGGGATCGCGCCGTCGAAGGCCTTTTGAACGAGATGCGCAAACGCGATGTTTCGATCCATATCGGCGCAAAACCCATCCGCATTGAGGCGGATAAGGTGGTGACCGAACGCGAAGAGATCCTCGCCGATCTGGTGCTGTTCATGTCCGGGCTGACCGGGCCGACATGGCTGGATAACACCGATCTGCCGCGCTCAGAGGGCGGGTTTATTCAAGCCGATGAAAAATGCCGCGTGGTCGGGTGGCCCGACACCTATGTGGTGGGCGACACGGGCTCTTATCCGGGGCCGTCGTGGTTGGCCAAGCAGGCGCATCAGGCGGATTTGCAGGCCGAGGCCGCGGTGGCCAATATCGGTGATGTGTTGGCCGGGCGCGAAGCCAGCCATGATTTCAAGGCCGAACTTGTGTGTATTGTCGATTCCGTCAACAAGGGCATCCTTGTGTTTCGCAATGAAAAACGCGCGATCACCCTGCCAAGCTGTCGGGTGTTTCATTGGGCCAAACGCTATTTCGAATGGCATTATTTGCGCGCTTATCGCCGCTAAAGGGACGCACGCGTGCGCGCATAGTGCAACGTGTTGTGAAACTGCGCGGGCTGTTTGGTTGGGTTGCGATAGTTGTGCGGTTGATCGGCGGCAAATCGCACCGCGTCGCCCTCGCCATAGCGGGTCCATTCCCCTGTCAGCATAAGCTCGATCTCGCCTTTGGTGACGAAAATATCCTCGACCACACCGCTGTCATGCGGCTGAGACACATGGGTTTGCCCCGGCTCCAACCGGATCAAGAATGTCTCTGAGCCAAAGATCGGGTCAAAGGCAAAAATCGGGTGAAAGCTGATGCTCTCGGCAAACCGCACCTCAGGTCGGGGGCGCGGTCCTGTGCGGGCGGTTGTGGGCGTCACCCGGTCCTCGATCAGGGCGGTGAGCGGCAGGTGAAACCCCTTGGCCAGTTTCCACAATGTCGCCAGCGTTGGTGAAGATTCGCCGCGCTCGATCTGTCCCAACATCGCCTTGCTCACCCCGGTCCGCTCCGCCGCCTGCGATAGGCTGAGGCCGGCCTCGGTGCGGATAGATTTGAGGTTGAGTTGGATGGGCAGGGCGGAGGGGGCATTGGACATTTTGTGTGGCAGGGCTTTCAAAGGGCTTGTGCGCTATAACGCTCGTGCGCTATAGCGTCCACAATACGGCGATGCAGTCCCCGACGCAAGCCCGCCGCAAAACTCCCGGTCAAAGGCACGATACCCATGTCAGGATTGAAACTCTCCCACCTCGTTTCCGGCGCCATTGCCGTGCTTTTGGGCTACACCAGCAGCGTCGCGATCATCTTTCAGGCCATTGATGTTTTGGGCCTCAGCCATGCGCAGGCCAGCAGTTGGATGTTGGCGCTGGGGCTGGGCATGGGCCTCTCGACCCTGATCCTCACCCTGCGCTACCGGATGCCGATCCTGACCGCATGGTCCACTCCGGGCGCAGCACTTTTGGTGCTCAGCCTGCAAGGGGTGCGCGTCGAGGAGGCCATCGGCGCCTTTCTGTTTTGTGGCGCGCTTTTGACCCTGACGGGTCTCACCGGATGGTTCGAAAAAGTCGCGCATCTCATCCCCGAAGCCATCGGCAGCGCCATGTTGGCGGGCATCCTGTTTCGCTTTGGGCTTGGGGTGTTTTCGTCGATGGAGGAGAACCTGCCGTTGGTGGTGCTGATGTGTGCGGTCTATCTGGCCGGGCGGCGCTGGTTTGCGCGGTTTGCCATTCCCTCGGTGCTTTTGGCGGGGATCGTGTTTTGTGCCCTCACCAGCGCGTTTGTCACCGACACCGCGTTTGAATTCTCCTTTGCCATGCCGGTGTTTACCCTGCCGTCCTTCTCGCCCTCGGCGCTGATTGGCATTGGCGTGCCACTTTATATCGTCACCATGAGCTCGCAAAACATGCCCGGCGTCGTCACGATGAAGGCGGCGGGCTACGCGTTGCCGGTGTCCTCCGCCATCACAGTGACCGGGCTGACCACGCTCATCCTCGCGCCGTTTGGCGGCTATGCCTTTAACCTGGCGGCGATCACGGCGGCAATTTGTGCCGGGCCTGAGGCGGACGACAATCCCGCAACCCGGTGGAAAGCGGCGATGGTCACCGGCGTGCTTTATTGCATGGTCGGCCTGATGGGCGCGGCGGTGATCAGCCTGTTTGTCATCGCGCCAAAAGCGCTTGTTGTCACCATCGCCGGGCTCGCGCTTTTGAACACGATCAGTGCAAGCCTGAGTGCGGCTCTGGCCGCGCCCGCGCATCGTGACGCCGCTTTGGTGACCTTTATGACCACCGTCTCAGGCATCAGTTTCATGAGCATTGGGGCGCCGGTTTGGGCGTTGCTGTTTGGGGCTTTGACCTCTCTGGCTTTGACCCGACGCAGCACCCGCGCATGAAAAAGCCCCGCCGGAGCGGGGCTTTTAAATGGGGTTTCAGAGACTTATTCGAATTCGACCAGTAAATCCTTGGCGTCGATCTGGCTTGCCGGGCTGACATTGACCGCCTTGATCACGCCGTCTTGGTCGGCATTGATCGAGGTCTCCATTTTCATCGCCTCGATGGTCAGGAGCACATCGCCCTTTTTGACCTTTTGTCCCGCGACCACGGCCACAGTGGCCACAACTCCCGGCATCGGCGCGCCGATGTGTTTGGGGTTGCCAAGTTCGGCCTTGGGTCGCGCGGTGGTGGTGGAGGCGGCGGAGCGGTCTTTGACGCGCACGGTGCGCGGCTGGCCGTTCAGTTCAAAGAACAGTTTGACCTCGCCCTTTTCATCCGGCTCGCCCAACGCCTGACAGCGGATTTCCAAGGTCACGCCGGGATCAATCGACACCGAAATCTCTTCGCCCATTTCCATGCCGTAGAAAAAGTTTTTCGTTGGCAGAGTGCGCACCGGACCGAATTGATCGTGGCGGTCCATGTAATCGGTGAAGACTTTCGGATACATCAGGTAGCCGTTGAGATCTTCGTCATCAATCACGCAGTCCTCAAATTTAGCGGCCAGCTCTGCGCGCGTCGCCTCGATATCCACCGGCGGCAGGTGTTTGCCGGGGCGTTCAAGGTTGGGTTTCTCTTTGCCCAGAACCTTTTTGAGGATCGCGTCGGGAAAGCCTTTCGGCGGCTGACCGAGGTTGCCCCGCATCATGTCGATCACCGACTCCGGGAAGGCCACGTCGTGTTTCGGGTCCTCGACCTGGGCACGTGTCAGGCCTTGGGAGACCATCATCAACGCCATGTCACCGACCACTTTCGAGGAGGGCGTGACCTTGACGATGTCTCCGAACATCATGTTCACATCGGCGTAGGCCTGGGCGACCTCATGCCATTTTTCCTCCAAACCCAGCGAGCGGGCCTGAGCTTTGAGGTTGGTGAACTGACCGCCGGGCATTTCGTGTAGATAGACCTCGGAAGCGGGGGCTTTGAGGCCGCTTTCAAACGCCGCATATTGGCCGCGCACCGCTTCCCAATAGTTGGACAGTTCGCGGATGGCGGAAATATCAAGTCCGGTGTCACGCTCGGTGAACCGTGTGGCCTCAACGATGGAGCCCAAACACGCCTGCGACGTGCCGCCCGAGAAGGCGTCCATTGCGGCGTCAATCGCATCGACGCCTGCGTCGGCTGCGGCCAAAATGGTCGCGGCGGCTGCCCCCGAGGTGTCGTGGGTATGGAAGTGGATCGGCAGGCCGACTTCTTCTTTCAGCGCCTTGACCAGAACCCGCGCCTGTGCCGGTTTCAACAGGCCCGCCATGTCTTTGAGACCCAACACATGCGCCCCCGCGGCCTTCAAATCCTTGCCCATCTGGACATAGTATTTCAGGTCGTATTTGGCCCGCGCGGGATCGAACAAATCACCCGTGTAACAGATCGTGCCTTCGCAGACCTTGCCAGACTCGATCACCGCATCCATCGCCACGCGCATGTTTTCGACCCAGTTGAGACTGTCGAACACACGGAACACATCGACGCCGGTTTCGGCCGCTTGTTTGACGAAGGACTGCACCACGTTGTCGGGATAGTTGGTGTAGCCAACGCCGTTTGAGGCGCGCAAAAGCATTTGCGTCATCAGGTTCGGCATCTTTTCGCGAATGTCGCGCAGGCGCTGCCACGGGCATTCCTGCAAGAACCGGTAGGCCACATCAAAGGTCGCGCCGCCCCAACATTCGACCGAAAACAGGCCCGGCAGATTGGCGGCATAGGCGGGGGCGGCGTTGATCATGTCGATCGAGCGCATCCGGGTGGCCAGCAGCGATTGGTGGCCATCGCGCATGGTGGTGTCGGTGATCAAAAGCTGCGGTTGCGCCAACATCCAATCGGCCACCGCTTGCGGGCCTTTTTCGTCCAAAAGCTGCCGCGTGCCGGGCACGGGCGTTTCCACCCGCAGGGCCGGGATCACTGGCTGGCGCGCATCGGCTGCGGGTTTGGCCCGGCCCAGGGTTTCGGGGTGGCCGTTGACCGTGATCTCCGAAAGATAGGTCAGGATTTTCGTGGCCCGGTCGCGGCGCGGTTTGAAATCAAACAGCGAGGGCGTCTCGTCAATAAACTTGGTGGTATATTCATTGCCGAGAAAAATCGGGTGTTTCAGCAGGTTTTCAACAAAGGCGATGTTGGTGGAGACGCCGCGAATACGGAATTCGCGCAGCGCCCGGTCCATCCGCGCAATCGCCGCTTCGGGTGTGGGCGCCCAAGCGGTCACTTTGGTGAGCAAACTGTCGTAATAGCGGGTGATCACCGCGCCGGAATAGGCCGTGCCGCCATCCAGACGGATGCCCATGCCGGTGGCCGAGCGGTAGGTGGTGATGCGGCCATAATCGGGGATGAAATTGTTCGTTGGGTCTTCGGTCGTGACCCGGCATTGCAGCGCGTGACCGTCGAGTTTCACGTCATATTGCGACGCCACACCCGTGGCCTCGACCAAGGATTTGCCCTCGGCAATCAGAATCTGTGCCCGCACGATGTCGATGCCCGTGACCTCTTCGGTCACCGTGTGTTCGACCTGCACGCGCGGGTTGACCTCGATGAAATAGAATTTGCCCGTGTCCATATCCATCAGGAATTCGACCGTGCCGGCGCATTCGTAATTCACATGCTCACAGATGCGTTTGCCGAGGTTACAAATCTCTTCGCGCTGGGTCTCAGAGAGGTAGGGGGCGGGGGCGCGTTCGACGACCTTTTGGTTGCGGCGCTGGACCGAACAATCGCGCTCATAGAGGTGATAAATGTTGCCTTGGCTGTCGCCCAGTATTTGCACCTCGACGTGGCGCGCCCGGATGATCATCTTTTCCAGATAACCTTCGCCATTGCCAAAGGCCGATACGGCCTCGCGGCGACCCTCTTTTACTTTTTCTTCAAGCTCTTCGGCGTTCATGATCGGACGCATGCCGCGCCCGCCGCCGCCCCAAGAGGCCTTGAGCATCAAGGGAAAGCCGATCTCGGTCGCCTCTTTGCGGATCGCGTCCCAATCGTCGCCCAACACATCCGTTGCCGGGATCACCGGCACGCCTGCCTTGATCGCGACTTTGCGCGCGCTGGCCTTGTCGCCCAATTGGCGCATGGTTTTGGCTTTGGGGCCGATGAAGGTGATCCCCGCTTCGGTACAGGCATCGACGAAATCGGGGTTTTCGGACAAGAGGCCATAGCCGGGGTGGATCGCATCCGCGCCAGACAATTTGGCGACGCGGATGATTTCCTCGATGGAGAGATAGGCGGCAACAGGCCCCATGCCTTCACCGATTTTATAGGCCTCGTCGGCCTTGAACCGGTGCAGCGACAACTTGTCCTCTTCGGCGTAGATGGCGACCGTGCGTTTGCCCATTTCATTGGCGGCGCGCATGACGCGGATCGCGATCTCCCCCCGGTTGGCTATCAGGACTTTTTTGAAGTTCGCCATCTCGCAGTCTCCCCTGTGACGCTGAAATTTTCATCAGGTTAGGGATTTCTGCAGTGCAGTAAATCCCCAAAACAACGGATGGTCGCCGAGGCATTGGAAACAGGTGTTCAAAAGCTGCACAAAGGTGCCGTAACTGGATGTGCCGGTATGATAATTTGCAGGTTAGCAAAATATATTCAGCTCATTAGCAAATAAGGTCTGCGAAGGTGCCGTATTTTGCAAACCTGCCATTTGATCAGATTTTGCAGGGCAAAGAAGGGGGAATCGCTGCCCCAAAGAGATGAAAAATTCCCCCTTTGGGGCTAGGGTTTAGGTTCGGTCTGCGACCCCGTCTTCGCGCCTAGCTTTGGCGCGAGGTCAGGGGGATTTCTTTTAGCAAAAAGGCGATGAGCAAGCCACCTGCGGAGACCCCGGCGGCGATCCAATAGACTGGGTGCAGCGCCACCGAAACCGTATCGGCCACCAGTTCCCGGGCCTCAACGGAAAGGCCTGCGAGCACCTGCGGCCCCAGCTCGGCGACATTGGCTAGGCCTTCCACAGGCGCCCCGCCCATCAGGTGCGCCATCCGCGTGGCAAAGAGCGCCCCAAACAGGGCCACAGCAATCGAGGCCCCGACTTGGCGAAACATCAACCCGGCGGCGGTGGCCGTACCGATTTGTTGGCGCGGCACGGCGTTTTGCACCGCGGTGGTGACCACCGGGAAGATGCAGCCCATGCCCGCGCCAAGCCCGACCAGCGCCGCCCATAACACGGGGGCGGGCAGGGTCGGAGACAGCCGGGTCAGGATCAAAAGCGCCACGGTGGTGAGGCTCAGACCGATCAGCGGCAGGATGCGGTAGCGCCCGGTGCGGCCCATATACTGGCCCGCAATTGTTGAGGCCGAAAGGATGCCAAAGGTCATCGGGATCAGTTGCAGACCGGAGCTTGTGGCGGTCGCCCCTTGTGCCATTTGCAAAAAGACGGGGATGAACGTCAAAGCCCCAAACATCAGTGCGCCGGAGACGAATGAGATCGCTGAGGTCACGGCAAAGGTGTTCATCGAGAACAGTTGCAATGGCAAAATCGGTTCTTCGGCTTGCCGTTCGATGGCAATAAAACCGAGCACGGAGAAGACAAACAGAGCCATCAAGCTCAGGCCAAACGGGCCGGTCAGATCAAATTCCTTGCCGCCCAGTGCGGTGAGCAAGACGATGGAGGACAGAGCCAAGGTCAAAGCCGCAGCCCCCGCATAGTCGATTTTATGGCTGACGCGGTCGGGGTGGGCTTTGAAGCCAAAGACAAAGCCTGCGAGCGCCAAAAGGCCGAAGGGCAGGTTGATGAAGAAAATCCAGTGCCAGGAGAGCGCATCGACAAACCAGCCGCCCAACAGCGGACCGGCGACGGAGGAAATGCCGAAGACGCCGGCAAAGACGCCTTGGATTTTGCCGCGTTCTTTTGGCGGGATCACATCGCCAATGATCGAGAGGGCGAGCACGAAAAGACCGCCGCCCCCCAGGCCTTGTATCGCGCGGGCACCGATCAAAAAGCCCATGGAGCCGGACAGGCCACAGAGCACCGAGCCGGTGAGAAAGAGCGACACCGAGACAAAGACCATGTTACGCCGACCATAAAGGTCGCCAAGTTTGCCATAAAGCGGCGCGACGATGGTGGAGGCGAGGATATAGGCAGTGACCACCCAAGAGAGGTGATCGAGGCCGCCAAGGTCGGCAACAATGGTGGGAAGCGCGGTTGAGACGATGGTTTGATCAAGTGCTGCCAGCAACAACAGCACCGCCACGGAGGCAATGACAAGGCGGACAGAGCTGTGTTCATCCGCCGTATTGGAGGCGGGTTCTGTGAGGGGCGGGGTGTGCGATTGCGACATGTGCGATTGCGACATGGGAACTCCTTTTGACCCGTCGCCCTCCGCGACTCGGGTGGGGCTGGGCTTTTGGCAGAGAGGTAGTGCGGATTCATTTATGTGTCAACATCACATAAATGCGACTATCACATAGTTGACATGCGCACATAAAAGTGCAATTCCACGCCGCATGACCGAGAATGCCATGACAGATACATCCAAACCCCGCTCCTTTGATCCCCGCATCCATGCGGGCATCCCACAATTCCTTGAAGACAAAGGGTTTAGTCCCGATGCCTCTGAGGCGCTTTTGCAATTGGATATGGCGTTGTTTCAATGGCGACGCATGGCCGAGAAGGGCGAATTCAAGGGCAAGGTGTTGGAGGGCGTGACCGAGACATTGGAGCCGGCGCTGCTTCAGGGACTGTTGTCCATTGCGCAATTGTCCGCCGGCATCGGTCGCACCGAGCCGGTTCAGCCGACCATCGGCATGGTCGCCGAAGTGATGGCCGTGGACCCGTCTCGCGCTTCTCGGATTGTGTCCGAACTGGTGTCTCGCGGGTTTGTCGAACGCCGTGCGGCGCAAGAAGACGCGCGGCGCTCGGTTTTGGCGGTCACACCGAAGTCGCGCACATTTTTGGGCGAATTCACCCTGTCGAAATGGCGCATTCTCTCCGAGGTGTTCGAGGGGTGGGAGGGCGAAGACATCGCCACGTTTTCGCGCCTGTTTGCGCGCTATGTCTCGGGCCTTGTGGGGGTTGTGTCCGGCGGACAAGAGCCCACGCAGGATGCGGTTAAACCCAAAGTTTAGTTGATTTTCTCGGGCCGGGTCAGCGGGGCGGGCGTGATGCCCGACATCGCACGTCGCGCGGCTTCGCGGGCCAAGATCGCCCGCGCCGGGCTGGCGGCGATCGGTCGGCTGAGATCAGACGAAATTTCGCCCAGTGCGATCAACGCATGGTAGCGGGAACAACACACGCGCAAAAACGAGGTGAAATTGCCCAAATCGTGATCGGCATCCATCGCCTCATGCCACAGTTTGGTGATCAACTGTGCCAGCGAGAGACCATCGCGTGCGCCGATCTCTTCGAGGGTTTCCCAAAAATGCGTCTCGATCCGAATGGAGGTCGCCACCCCATCAATGCGCAGGCTCCGGGTCCGGCTTTGCCAAAGCATTGGGTCCGCGCCAATGAAAAGTTCACACATCTCAGGTCCTCCCTCCTGTTTGGTGATGCTCGCGTGCTGATCGGCGGCGACACACAGGCCCCCGCCGATCCCTCGATCTTACAGCAATTTCATAAACTGCGCGAGCCAGTCAGGATGGGCGGGCCACGCGGGCGCGGTGACCAGATTGCCGTCGGTGACGGCGGCGCTCACCGCGATGTCGGCATAGGTGCCCCCGGCGGCTGTGACCTCAAAGGAACAGGCGGGATAGGCGGAACAGGTCCGATCTTTCAACACACCGGCCGCGGCCAAAAGCTGTGCGCCATGACAGATTGAGGCCACGGGTTTGTTGGCCTCAAAGAAATGCCGGATCATGTCCAGCACCGAGGCATCAAGGCGCAAATACTCCGGCGCCCGTCCGCCCGGAATGACCAAAGCATCGTAATCGGACGCGTTAATCTCCGCATAGGTTGCGGTCAGCGCAAAGTTGTGACCGGGCTTTTCCGTATAGGTCTGATCGCCCTCAAAGTCGTGGATTGCGGTTTTCACCGTCTCTCCGGCGGCTTTGCCGGGGCATACTGCGTCCACCGTATGTCCGCAGGCCAAAAGGCACTGGAACGGCACCATGGTTTCGTAGTCTTCGGTGAAATCCCCTGTGATCATGAGAATTTTGGCCATCGTCTCTCCTCCCGTGACTGTCAATGTCGTGCGATCAGCCTAGGTCAGAGCGGGCGGGCGTGGGTGTTATGGGGATACTACGGTGGGGCGCGCTGGAAAGATGTCCGTTGTGATGAGAACATATAAAGAACGTGCTTTTCCTTGGCGCGGCTCTTCTGTATCCTCATGCGCATGAGCAGTTTCAATGAAGATGACGCCTTCGAGGCGGCCGTCACCCGCCCCGCCGCTGGCCCGTCCTCGGGTCAATCCCTGTCGCAACTGGCGATGCAGGGGGCCATGGGTGCGCGTCCCATGGATTATCTGGACGGTCTCAACCCCGCCCAACGGGCCGCTGTTGAGGCCTTGGACGGTCCCGTCCTGATGCTCGCGGGCGCGGGCACCGGCAAGACCAAGGCGCTGACCGCCCGCATCGCGCATCTTTTGAACACCGGCCGCGCCCGTCCGAACGAAATCTTGGCTGTGACCTTTACCAACAAGGCGGCGCGCGAGATGAAAGAGCGCGTGGCCGGGTTGATGGGCCACACGATTGAGGGGATGCCATGGCTTGGCACCTTCCACTCGGTCTGTGTCAAACTGCTGCGCCGTCATGCCGAACTGGTTGGGTTGAAATCGAATTTTACGATTTTGGACACGGATGATCAGGTCCGTTTGATGAAGCAACTGATCGTTGCGTCGGGCATGGACGAAAAGCGCTGGCCCGCACGGCAGTTGGCCGGAATCATCGACGGATGGAAAAACCGCGCGCTGACGCCGAAGACCCTGCCGGGGTCGGAAGCGGCGGCGTTTAATGATCGCGGTCCGAAATTATACGCCCAATACCAAGAGCGCCTTCAAACCCTCAATGCGGTGGATTTCGGCGATCTCCTCCTGCATATGGTGACGATTTTCCAAAGCCACCCGGATCTGTTGGAGCAATATCAGCGTTGGTTCAAATACATCCTCGTGGACGAGTACCAAGATACCAACATCGCGCAATATCTGTGGCTGCGGCTTTTGGCGGGCGGACATAAAAACATCTGTTGCGTTGGCGATGACGATCAGTCGATCTATGGCTGGCGCGGGGCCGAAGTGGGCAATATCCTTCGGTTTGAAAAGGATTTTCCCGGCGCCAAAGTCGTGCGTCTGGAACAAAACTACCGCTCCACGCCGCATATTCTGGCCGCCGCCTCGTCGGTGATCGCGGGCAATCGGGACCGCCTTGGCAAAGAGCTTTGGACCGCCGAGACCGAGGGCGAAAAGGTGCGCCTTATCGGCCATTGGGACGGCGAAGAAGAGGCGCGCTGGGTCGGGGAAGAGATCGAGGCGATGCATGGCGGCTCGCGCTCCCGGTTGCGGCAATTCTCCCTCGACGAGATGGCCATCCTCGTGCGTGCCTCGCATCAAATGCGCGCCTTTGAGGATCGGTTTTTGTCCATCGGTCTGCCGTACCGGGTCATTGGTGGGCCGCGATTCTATGAGCGGATGGAGATCCGCGATGCGATGGCCTATTTCCGCGTGGTGATTTCGCCCGAGGACGATCTGGCCTTTGAGCGCATCATCAACACGCCCAAACGTGGGGTGGGCGATAAGGCTTTGCAGGACATCCAAATCGCGGCGCGCTCGAATGGTGTGAACCTTGTCGAAGGCGCGCGAATCGCCATCGCCGATGGGCTGCTCAAGGGCAAAGCCAAGTCTGGTGTCGCGGGGCTTTTGGCCGATCTCGACCGCTGG
This sequence comes from Celeribacter baekdonensis B30, assembly GCF_000299875.1. Lineage (GTDB taxonomy): Bacteria > Pseudomonadota > Alphaproteobacteria > Rhodobacterales > Rhodobacteraceae > Celeribacter > Celeribacter baekdonensis_A. The sequence continues at coordinate 146,136 of NZ_AMRK01000002.1, read as the reverse complement.
TCCGGGCTTTGCGCGCAACAAATCCGTTACCCCGGCGTGGCCGATGAGGACGCGGTGGTGGAGGACGTGAGTTATGAACCCGCCGAGATCAGCCACATTGAACTGGCCGAAATGATCTTGGATGAATCCGGCTACACCGCCATGTGGCAAAACGACAAAACGCCGGAGGCGCCGGGGCGGCTTGAGAACCTCAAGGAACTCGTCAAGGCCTTGGAGCAATTTGATAATCTCGCCGGGTTCTTGGAACACGTCGCTCTGATCATGGACAATGATAGCGGCAAGGATGGCGAGAAAGTCACCATCATGACCCTGCACGGGGCCAAGGGGCTTGAGTTTCCTGTCGTGTTCCTGCCAGGGTGGGAAGAAGGGCTTTTCCCATCACAGCGTTCGATGGATGAAAGCGGCCTCAAGGGGCTCGAAGAAGAGCGCCGTCTGGCCTATGTCGGCATCACCCGCGCCGAGGAACTTTGCACCATCACCTTTGCCGCCAACCGGCGCGTTTATGGCCAATGGCAATCGCAACTGGCCTCGCGGTTTATCGACGAATTGCCGGTCGATCATGTGGACGTCATGACGCCTTCGGGGCTGTCAAACACGCCGGGCGGCTTTGGCTCGATGGGCGGACATCGGGACGATGACCTGCCGCGTGCCTCCTTTCATGATCGCGTGTCCAATGCCGATGCCTATGAGTCCCCCGGCTGGCGACGGATGCAGAGCCGCGGCCAGCAGGCCAAAGCCGGACAACGCGGCGTGGCGCAATCCATCGGCAAACATCCCACCGTGATCGATGCAAAAGCCGTTGTTGCCTTTGCCATTGGCGACCGGGTGTTCCACAAAAAATTCGGCTATGGCGAGGTGATGGAGATCGAGGGCGACAAGCTTGCCATTGAGTTCGATCATTCCGGTTTGAAAAAGCTGGTGGCGGGCTTTGTCTTGCCCGCTGAAAAGGCCTCTGATGTGCCATTTTGAACCGCCATTTTGAACCGCATTGGCCGCGATATGCGTTAGAATTATCTGGATTTTAACCGTGCTGACTTAGCGTTCTGTCATCCACAGCGGGTGACAGGACGATGACGATAACCATCACTGCAATCGACAGCCAATTTGCGGCGTCAACCGGGTCGAACGTGAATTCGTCGCCGGGTCATTCGAAATTTGACTACCCGCCCACCTCGACCAATAGCCTGATCATCGAATCGCAACCGGGTGATGACAGCCCGTTCATCTTTTCCCCCGGCGACACTTATACGTTGACCTTTTCAGGGCAGGGTGGCGATACCATCGAAAATGCGACGGTCGTTCGATCCGACTATATCAATTATGACGGCGACGAAGGATTTGCCGTGGTGTTTGAAGGCTATGACAGCAACGGCGATCTGACCCAAGTGGTCTGGACCCCCGAATTTGATCTTGAAACATGGTATTTCAACCATTTCGTGGGCGGACAACCGCCTGAATTTTATAATACCGATATAAATTCGGCCACCACCTATCAAGCTGTGTGTTTCGAGGCCTCCATGCCGATCGACACCCCGTCCGGGCCGATGCCTGTGGCGCACATTCGCCCCGGTGATTGGGTTTTGACCCATGATCATGGCCCGCAAGAGGTGCGTTGGGTCGCGGCCCGCGACGTGCGCGGATGGGGGCGCCATGCGCCCGTGGTGTTTGAACCCGGTGCGATTGGGAATTCTGGCCCGCTTTGTGTCAGTCAACATCACCGGGTGCTGGTGCAGGGTGACGAGCTGGTGCAAAAACACGGTGTTTCTCAGGCGCTATTGCCAGCGGTTTCCTTCGTAGACGGCACCCAAGTGCGGCTGCGACCGCGGGACAGTATCACCTATGTACATCTGTTGTTTACGCGTCATGAGTTGATTTCCTGTCAGGACGTGGTGTGTGAAAGCCTTTATCTTGGTCAAGTGGCCTGCGAGGTTATGGATACAGCATCTGTCACGCCAAAAGGCGCGCCTGAAAGTGGTGCGGCTGAAACTCTGATGGGGGTTTTGGGCCTGTCAGGCGCGCAAACTCCGGCCCGACGGTTTTTGTCTGTGCGAGAGGGGCACGCGCTTTTGGCGCAGATTTCGGGCCATATCAGACAGAAACCAAAACTGTTCTTGTCGCCGGGGCGCAAGCACAGCCGGCCTTATCATTTGGATCTGTTGAAGGGGCCGGGACGGGCGGGCGGAGGTTTGCCCGCGTTTGAGAGTGTGACAGAGTCGGACGCGCTCCACGTCTAAAGCCTTTTTGCCGAGCCAGGAAAAGCGCAAACGGCGCTCATCCGACATTTCAAAATTCCAAAGGCCAGACATGAAAACACCCGCGCCAGGGAGGAGGAGGGCGCGGGTGTCTCGGTATGCGGGCCACGAGGGAGGAGATGGACCCGTATCAGAAAGAAATGCGGCGGTGTCAGGGAGGAGGAAGACACCGCCGCCTTCAGTAACGGCCCCTCAGGGAGGAGGAAGAGAGACCGCATATCGAGGGCTTTCGCCCGGTATAGGTGCGACGATGCAGGGAGGAGGAAGCATCGCCGCTCTGGTCTTTGGGGTCCAAGGGAGGAGGAAGAACCCCAAATTCCGGTATCTGCGCGGCGACGTCAGGGAGGAGGAGAGACGCCGCCGCTTTTATCAGGGCCCAGGGAGGAGGAAGGGCCGTGATGTCGTAAACTTATTTGCCGTAAGCGGCCTCGTAGGCCACAGCGTTAATCGATGCGCGGGACATGCCCAGATCGGCCAGATCACGGTCGGTCAGACCGGACAGCTCGAGCACTGTTTCGCGGTAGACTTTGTAGCGTGCGAACCGTTCTGCCAAAGATTTGAACAGACCGCCGAAAGAAGCGGAGGAGGCCGGTGCGGCGCTGCGAATGTCGTTTGCGTAAGTCATGTGACTTTAACCTTAGTATGCGTTCGGGCAATTTGCCCGGAGTGAGTGCGATCTGACTTTGGCCGGTCCCGCTTTGCGAACCACCCTGCGGGGCTGGTTTAAAGCGGTTTGGGCTTTGGCGCTGTCGCTCGTTGCTTGAGTACAATTTGGGGGAATTGCTGCGAATGCACAATCCCTTGCCTCGTCAATGCTGCCATGCAGAAAATGCATGACCCATGCTGACCTATTTACACGTCAGGATTGCACGGCCAGTGGGGTGGGGCGAAAAGCGGCAGATTGAGTGGTGGAATTGGGTCAGCAAAGGGCCTATTTCGGAGGGAGAGCAAAAGAGGGATAAGATCTATGCCCGTAGAACACGACAGTATCATGACGGTCTTGAGGGGCATTGTTTTGCCTGATGGCACGAATCTCGTGGAGTCCGACCGTGTGCGCGCCCTGAATGTTGAGGGGGACGTGGTGCGTTTCGTTATTGAAGCCCCCGATGCGACTGCGGCGCGCGCCTGGTCCGGGGTTGAGGCCGAGGCCAAAGCACGGCTTGAGGCCTTGGAGGGGGTTGGCAAGGTCTCCATCGTGATGACTGCCCATGGTCCGGCGGGCTCTACACCGCCGCCCGCCGCGACTGGCAAGGAGCCGCCCAGCCTGAAAATTGGCCGCCACCCAACGCCGCAGCAAGGCAAGACCAAACCCGCTGGCGTCAAAAACGTCATCGCCATTGCCTCGGGCAAGGGCGGCGTGGGTAAGTCCACCGTTTCCGCCAACCTCGCCGTCGCTTTGGCCAAAATGGGCCGCAAGGTCGGGCTTTTGGATGCGGACATCTATGGCCCATCACAGCCGCGGATGATGGGGGTGAACAAACGTCCCGCGTCTCCTGATGGCGAAACCATCGAGCCTCTGCATGCCCATGGCGTCACCTTGATGTCGATCGGATTCATGATCCCGGATGGCGAGGCTGTGGTCTGGCGTGGCCCGATGTTGATGGGCGCGATGCAACAGATGTTGGGTCAGGTGGCTTGGGGCGAGCTGGATGTGCTTCTGATCGACATGCCGCCCGGCACCGGCGATGTACAGCTCACGCTGGGGCAAAAAACCGAGCTGACCGGCGCGCTTGTGGTCTCGACACCGCAGGATGTGGCCTTGATGGATGCGCGGCGCGGGATTTCGATGTTCAACAAATTGAACGTGCCGGTGCTGGGGCTGATCGAAAACATGTCGATGTATATCTGTCCGAACTGCGGCCATGAGGCGCATATTTTTGGCCATGGCGGCGTGGCGGAAGAGGCCGAAAAAATCGGTGTGCCGTTCTTGGCGCAATTGCCTTTGGCGCTTGAGGCGCGGATTGCGGGGGATGAGGGTGTGCCGATTGCCGCGACCGACAGTCCGCTGGCCGAACCCTATATGCAACTGGCGCAGCGCTTGGTTGCGGGTGGCATGGCCTGATCATCTCTTTCATGGGGTTTGACACGCGCGGGGCGAGGGCTCCGCGCGTTTTTGTTTGGGCTGCGCAGCCGCCTTTTGGGATTTCATGGGGGCGGTGGGATTTCATGGCACTTTTGGGAATTCAGGGCATTTCACGGGTGCCTTAGCTCAATTCATCCTCACGGCGAATCACTTGCCTGTGGATAACTCGGTGGAGTTTTGTGATTTCGCTGGGGGTATGTGGATTTTTTCGCTCCTCTGATCTGTGCGGCGGCGGCTTCCTTTTTGTCTATATGTAGTTAGATTGATCTGCTCTTAACCAATATGCGGTAAAGTACCTGTGATCTCGGGGTGCAACATCTGGTTTTCATCCAGCCCTGTGGGCAACATCTGGGGGCTGTGTGTAAGAAATCCATTGATTACCATGAATTCCCGTGGCAAGTTGAATGCATCAGATGAGACGGGAATGAGCGGCGCATTCAAGACCGCAAACAAAACCCCAAAGTCAGGTTTCATACAGGCCCCGCTTTCATCCGTACAAAGAGATTCGACGCGCATGCGAGCAGACATCCCCCCAGATGGCGCGCGCAGTCGGACAGCCCGGATACCGGGACGAGGGCGGCGGATCGAGCAGTGGCAGCAGCTCGGTCCGCCGTTTCGCATTCAAAGGCCCCGACATTGGGGTGGGACAGGTAAAGGAGCGCCGCGTGGCCGGCATGTTCATTGGCGAACACACCTTTAAGGTGGACGGAAAGGGACGCGTGTCGATCCCTGCCGATTTTCGTCGTGAACTCGAAGAGGGCGACCCCCTTGCCGCGCAATCCGGGCGCCCGCGCATGGTCATCGTCTATGGCCATGACAAACAAAAACAACTCATCGTGCACACCTATGACGGCTATCGCCGCCTTGCCGCCGATATTGCCGCGCTCCCACGCGGATCGGAAAAGCGCAAGATCATGGAGCGCATGATCCTCAACCGCGCCCGTCCGACCGAAGTCGATGCCGATGGCCGTTTGGTGTTGCCGCAGCCGTTGCGCGACAAGATCGAACTCGATGGTACCGCCTATTTCGCTGGGCTGGGCGAGACCTTTGAGATTTGGAAGCCCGAAACCCATGCCGCGGTTGATGCCGCTGTGACGGAAAAATGGCTGGAAGAGCAGGGGGATGATTTCGATCCTCTGAGTCTTTTGGACGATATGGGGGTCTGACATGACCACGGACATCCCTCCCGTCGCAGCACCTGACAAAAAGCCCCATATTCCCGTTCTGTTACGCCCGTTGCTGCGCGAATGCGCGCCGATCCATGGCCGTTGGTTGGATGGCACCTTTGGCGCGGGCGGCTATACCAAAGGCCTGATCGCCGAGGGTGCGGAGATGGTCTACGGTGTCGACCGCGATCCTTTGGCGCATGAGATGGCGCAAAGCTGGATCAATGAGCCGCCCTATGCGGGCAAGATCAAATTGGTCCTCGGCACGTTTTCCAAACTCGATGACTATGCCTCGGACCTCGACGGGGTGGTGTTGGATTTGGGCGTCTCGTCCATGCAGCTCGACATTGCCGAACGCGGTTTTTCGTTCATGCGCGACGGGCCGTTGGACATGCGCATGTCGCAAGACGGCATGACCGCGGCGGAGTTTGTCAACACGGCGGATGAGGGCGAAATCGCGGCGGTGCTGTTTCATTACGGCGAAGAAAAGCAGTCGCGTAAAATCGCCCGTGCCATTGTGAAGGATCGCACGGAAAAAGCGCCGTTTGAAACCACGTTGCAATTGGCGGGGCTGATCGAGCGGCTTTTGCCACGCAAGAAACCGGGTCAAAGCCACCCGGCGACACGCACGTTTCAGGCCATTCGCATTGCCGTGAACGACGAGTTCGGCGAGCTGATCGAAGGGTTAGAGGCGGCCGAACGCGCGCTCAAACCGGGCGGGCAATTGGCGGTTGTCAGTTTTCATTCGCTCGAAGACCGTGTTGTCAAACGGTTTTTGCAACAGAGAGCCTCGACGGGTGGGGGCGGCTCGCGCTATGCCCCGGTTCAAGAGGCGAAAACGCCCGGATTTGAGCAGTTGTCCAAAGCAATCGGTCCCGATGAAGACGAGTTGGTAGACAACCCGCGTGCCCGCTCGGCGCGGCTTCGGGTTGCGCGGCGCACGGATGCGCCGGCCCTCGATGTGGATCGGTCCGATTTGGGGCTACCGAAATCCGTAGTCAGTTCAAGGTGAGGCCCGGTGAGAGATGCGTAGCTTTTATTTTATCGTTTCTGCTCTGATGGTTATGGGGTTGGCCTTTTGGGCCTACCAGGAAAACTATGCGACGCAACAGGTGCTGCGTGATGTCAGCCAAATCCAACGTGAGATTGGTCATCAGCGCGAAGAATTGGCCGTGCTCAAGGCCGAATGGGCCTATCTGAATCGTCCCGAACGTCTGCGTGATCTGGCGGAGATCAACTTTGACCGGCTGGGTCTTTTGCCGTTTTTGCCCGAACAATTCGGTCGTGTCGATCAGATCAGCTTTCCGGTCAAAGAAGACCTTTTGTTGGAACTGAGCAATCCCGTCGATGTGGTGGGCTCTTTGGAGGTGATTGAGCCATGAGCATACGAACCCCTTTACGCCCTCTGGCCCGTGTTCTGTCTGCCCGCTCCAAAGGTGAAAACCCCGACGCGATCGAGCGCGAAAACCTGCGTTTGCGCCACGAAGAGATGCGCGACAGTTCGCGGTTGCGTGCCGAAGGGCGGCTTTTGGTGTTGGGTCTGTGTTTCGTCTCGGCTTTTGTTGTCGTCGGTCTCAAAATGGGGCAGGTCTCGGCCACTGTGCCCGAAGAACCGCGCGCCGAAGCCTCGGGCACACCGATCTTGGCACAGCGTGCCGATATTGTGGACCGCAACGGGCGCATTCTGGCCACCAACCGGGTGACCAATTCGCTTTACGCCCAACCGCAAGAGATGATCGACCCGGTGCATGCCGCACAAGAATTGGTGCGTATCTTTCCAGATCTTGATCAAGATCGGTTGATCCGAGATTTCACCGGCAAGCGTAAGTTCCTGTGGATCAAGAAAAAAATCGCCCCTGAACAACAACAGGCCGTGCATGACATCGGTGAGCCGGGACTGTTGTTTGGCCCGCGCGAAGAGCGGCTTTACCCCAATGGCAAATTGGCGGCGCATATTTTGGGCGGCACTAAATTTGGCCGCGAGGGCGTGATGAGTGCCGAGATCGTAGGCCAGTCCGGCATTGAAAAGGCGCGTGACAGCTATCTGAGCGATCCGTCGAATGGCGACAAACCGCTGCAATTGTCGATTGATCTGACGGTGCAATCGACCGTGCGCGAAGTGCTCTATGGCGGGATGCGGATGTTGGATGCCAAGGGTGCGGCCGCCGTGATGATGGACGCGCAGACCGGCGAGATCATCGCCATGGTGTCGCTGCCGGATTTCGACCCCAATTCACGCCCGACCTTTGCCGGGCAAAAAGACGGCGAAAACCCGCGGTTCAACCGTGCGGTGCAGGGGGTCTATGAGCTTGGCTCGACCTTTAAAATCTTTGCCGCCGCTCAGGCGATGGAAATCGGCATCGCCACCCCGGATACGTTGATTGAGGCCAAGCCGCCGTTTCGCTGGGGTAAATATACCATTGGCGAATTCGAGGGCCACAACTACGGGCCGATGTTGAGCCTCAATGACATGATCGTCAAATCCTCGAACGTGGCGACCGCGCATGTGGCACAGCAAATCGGGGTGGAGCGGCAACAGAGCTTTCTCAAATCGCTGGGGTTTTTCGAAGCCACCCCGGTGGAACTGTCCGAGGCCCCCTCGGGCAAGCCGCTTTTGCCGCCGCATTGGTCAGAGCTTTCGACACTCACCATCGGGTTCGGTCACGGTCTGTCGGCCTCGCCGTTGCATCTGGCCACCGCCTATGCCTCTGTGCTCAATGGCGGCACACGGGTGGAGCCGACCTTGATCAAGCGCACGGGTTTTACCCCCAAAGGCCCGCGCGTCGTGCGCGAAGAGGTCTCAATCGCGGCGCGGTCCATGCTACGCCAAGTGGTGTCAAACCCGGCTGGTACGGCCAGTTTTGCCGAGGTGCCGGGCTATCATGTCGCTGGCAAAACCGGCACGGCGAACAAGCCCAAACCGACGGGCGGCTATTATGACGACCGCAACATCAACACCTTTGCGTCGATCTTTCCGGCGGAAAACCCGAAATATGTGCTGATCGTGACCATGGATGAGGCCTCTGACACCTCAGGACCCAAACCGCGCCGCACTGCCGGTTGGACCGCCGTGCCGGTTGCCGCTGAGGTGATCCGTCGCACCGCGCCGTTGATGGGGCTGCGACCCGAGATTGAAACCGGTGCCCAAGCTGCGCTAACACTGACCGCATCACGTTAAAGCGTTTTGCTTTGATCCCGTTCGGGTCTTTATGCGGATCAAATCGAAACCAAAGTCGCAAAAAAGGGCGGGTGTTGCCATGATGAAAACGCTATCCGAGCTTGGATTGACCGCGCAGGGCGGGCGGGAGTGTACGATCACCGGCCTTTCTGTTGACAGTCGGCAGACCATGGAAGGGCATTTGTTCGCCGCTTTGCCCGGCGCGCGCGCGCATGGGGCGGAGTTTGTGCAAATTGCGTTGCGTATGGGCGCGCGGGCGATTTTGACCGATCCCGAAGGTGCGCGCATCGCGCAGGATGCGATCAAAGATCACGATCCCGCCTTGGTCGTTGTGGAAGACCCGCGTCAGGCGCTGGCCTATGCCGCAGCGCTTTATTATGGCCGCCAACCGGAGGTCATGGTGGCGGTCACCGGCACCAATGGCAAAACCTCGGTGGCGACCTTCACCCGGCAGATTTGGCAGATTTTGGGCATGCGCGCGATCAACATCGGCACCACCGGTGTCGAAGGCGATTGGCAGGCCCCAAGCCCGCACACCACGCCCGAACCGATCACTTTGCACCGGATGTTGTCGGAGGCCGCAAACGCGGGCGTCACCCATGGCGCGATGGAGGCGTCGAGCCACGGTCTGGCACAGCGCCGTTTGGATGGGGTCGGCTTGACGGCGGCGGCATTTACCAATTTCACCCAAGACCACCTGGATTATCACGCCACGTTCGAAGCCTATTTTGCCGCCAAAGCCGGGTTGTTTACGCGGATTTTGCCCGAAGACGGCGTGGCCGTGGTCAATATTGACGATGCGCGCGGGATGGAGATCGAGGGCCTCTGTGCTGAGCGCGGCATTGATGTGATGCGGGTTGGGCGTTCGGATGCTGCCGATCTGCGCGTCATGGGGCAACGCTTTGACCCGACGGGGCAGGACCTGCGCGTCGATTTCGTGGGCAATATCTATCAAATCCGGCTTGATCTGATTGGCGGATTTCAGGCCGAAAACGTCTTGGCTGCGGCGGGTTTGGTCATGGCCTCGGGCGCCGACCCGGAGGAAGTGTTTTCCTGTCTGCCCGAACTCACAGGCGTGCGCGGACGGATGCAACACGCGGCGACGCGCGGCAACGGCTCGGCGGTGTTTGTCGATTACGCCCATACGCCCGACGCGGTTGCCACCGCGATCCAGGCGCTGCGCCCGCATGTCATGGGCCGGATCATTGCCATCGTTGGTGCGGGTGGCGATCGGGATAAAACGAAACGCCCGTTGATGGGCCGCGCGGCACAAGAACACGCCGATCTGGTGATCATCACCGATGACAATCCCCGCTCCGAAGACCCCGCCGCGATCCGCGCCGAGGTCATGGCGGGCGCGCCCGATGCGATGGAAGTGGCGGATCGCGCCGAGGCGATCCTGCGCGGTGTCGATGCGTTGCAGCCCGGTGATGCCCTGTTGATTTGTGGCAAAGGCCATGAGAGCGGGCAGGTGATTGGCGACGATATTTTCCCGTTTGATGATGTTGAACAGGCATCGCTGGCGGTGTCTGCATTGGATGGCGCGCTGTGAACGGGGTTTTATGGACCTCGGATGAGGCGGTGGCGGCCACGGGCGGCCACGCCACGCAAGGTTTTGAGATCACAGGCATTTCGATTGACACCCGCACGATCCAGCCGGGGGATTTGTTCGTCGCTCTGGCCGATGTCCGCGACGGTCATGACTTTGTGGCGCAGGCTTTGGCCAAAGGCGCTGCGGCGGCTTTGGTGTCGCGCTTGCCCAAAGGCGTCACGGAGAATGCGCCGCTGTTGATTGTCAACGATGTTTTGCCCGCGCTCGAACGTCTGGGCGTTGCCGCCCGCGCCCGCGTGGCGGGCAAGGTGATTGGCGTCACCGGCTCGGTGGGCAAAACCTCGACGAAAGAAATGCTGCGCGCGATCCTCAGCCAACAGGGCAAAACCCACGCCGCCGAGGCCAGTTACAACAATCATTGGGGCGTGCCTTTGACCTTGGCGCGGATGCCGCGCGACACAGAATTTGCCGTGCTTGAGATCGGGATGAACCATCCCGGCGAGATTGCTCCTTTGGCCCGTATGGCGTGCCCCGATGTGGCGATGATCACCACGGTGGCCCCGGCGCATTTGGCGGCCTTCGAGAATATCGAAGGTATTGCCCATGAAAAGGCCGCGATCTTTGAGGGGCTGGAACCCAATGGCGTGGCGGTGATCAATGGTGATCTGGCTGTCACCGATATTTTGGCCGCGGCCTGGTCCGGCGACATGATCCGGTTTGGCGAAGACGAGGCCTGTGCCGCGCGGTTGATCTCTGTCGATCTTGAGGACGGGGCAACCTTGGCCCATGCGGAGATCGACACCCAAAGCCTCGACTTTCGCCTTTCCACCGCCGGTCGTCATTTTGCCGCCAATGCGGTGGGATGTTTGGCCGTGGTCTATGCGCTTGGCGCAGATGTGGCACAGGCGGCACGGGATTTGACGCTTTGGGCCCCGCCTGCGGGCCGGGGCGCGCGCGAAACGGTAGGCTTGCCGATGGGCGCGCCGATTGAATTGATTGACGACGCGTTCAACGCCAACCCAACCTCGATGGGCGCAGCGCTTGAGGTCTTGGCCAAAGCCACGCCCAATACAGGCGGGCGGCGGGTGGCGATTTTGGGCGATATGTTGGAATTGGGTCCGCAAGAAACGGCGATCCACAAAGGCCTCGCCACTCTGCCATGGTTTGCAGTGATCAACGTGGTGCATTGTGTCGGGCCGCTGATGCGCGGACTGTATGAGGCCTTGCCAGAGGCGCGGCGTGGTGCGTGGTTTGAGACCGCGACAGAGGCGCGTGAGGCGCTCAACACCTTGGTTGGGCCGGGCGATGTCGTCCTGATCAAAGGCTCGAAAGGCGCAAAAGTCAGCCTACTGGTTGACGCGCTGCGCAAATTGGGGCACGGCCTGCCCAACGACGCATAAGAGGTAAACACAGATGCTGTATTGGTTAACCGGACTGTCCGACGGGGGCGATGTTTTCAACCTCTTTCGCTATATCACCATGCGGTCGGGCGGCGCGTTTTTCACCTCTTTGATCTTTGCGATGCTCTTTGGTCGCCCCTTGATCAACATGCTGCGCCGCCGTCAGGGCAAGGGTCAGCCGATCCGCGATGACGGTCCCGAAACCCATTTCGCCAAGGCAGGCACGCCGACGATGGGCGGGCTTTTGATCCTGACCGCGCTGTTGCTTTCGACGCTTTTGTGGGCACGGCTCGACAATCCCTATGTCTGGATCGTGCTGTTCGTGACCTATGGCTATGGCCTGATCGGGTTCGCGGATGACTATGCGAAAGTCTCCAAAGCCAACACCAAAGGCGTTTCAAGCAAGGTCCGTTTGGGTCTTGGGTTTCTGATTGCTGCGATTGCCGCAATCTGGGCCTCGATGGTGCACCCGGATGAATTGGCCTATCAATTGGCCCTTCCGGTGTTCAAAGATGTCTTGGTCAATATGTCCTTCGCCTTCATCCCTTTCGCGATGATCGTCATCGTGGGCGCGGCCAATGCGGTCAACCTGACCGATGGCCTCGATGGTCTTGCGATCATGCCGGTGATGATCGCGGCGGCGACGCTGGGCGCGATTGCCTATGTTGTCGGCCGGGTCGATTTTACCGATTATCTCGGCCTGCATTATGTGCCGGGCACGGGGGAAATCCTTGTGTTCACCGCGGCTTTGATCGGCGGGGGCTTGGGCTTTTTGTGGTTCAACGCACCGCCCGCGGCCGTGTTCATGGGGGACACTGGATCACTGGCGCTTGGCGGCGCTTTGGGGGCGATTGCTGTGGCCACGAAACACGAGATCGTTTTGGCGATCGTCGGCGGCCTCTTTGTGGTCGAGGCGCTGTCTGTGATCATCCAGGTGCTCTATTTCAAACGCACCGGCAAACGCGTGTTCCTGATGGCGCCGATCCATCACCATTACGAGAAAAAAGGCTGGTCCGAACCGACCATCGTGATCCGGTTCTGGATCATTTCTCTGGTGCTTGCGTTGATCGGTCTGGCGACGCTGAAACTGCGGTAGGCCGCTTTGATTTCAGGGGGAGGGGCACGGTCCCTCTATGCAAAGCGCAGTCACCCCAGGATATTTTCAGATAAAAGAAGGGCAGGGGCAACTCTGCCCTTTTCTTATGGAGATGCGTGGCTTTGATCTCTTGTGCCACTGGTCATTTGAGCTGGCGCGCGACATAGTTCAGCGCAAAGAGAGAGACGGTGAAAACATGATTCCTGTGTATGGATATGAGGGCCGCAAGGTGGCGGTTTTGGGGTTGGGGCGCTCTGGTCTTGCTACGGCGCGCGCACTTGAGGCGGGAGAGGCCGAAGCGCTGTGTTGGGACGACTCGGTGGAGGCGCGCGAGACGGCTGAGGCCGAAGGTTTGACCATCCATGACCTGACCAAGGCCGATGCGTTCGAGGGCGTGTCCGCGCTCATCGTTTCGCCCGGCATTCCGCATCTTTATCCAGAACCGAACAAGATCATCGCGCGGGCCTGGGATGCGGGCGTGCCGGTCGATAATGACATCGGGCTGTTTTTTCGCTCGCTCGGCGCGGGCGATTGGATGGACAATGACACGCCGCCGCGCGTTATTGCGGTGACCGGGTCGAACGGCAAATCCACCACCTCGGCGCTCATTCACCATATTTTCGAGAGTGCGGGTCATCGCACCCAATTGGCCGGGAACATCGGGCGTGGCGTCTTGGACATCGAGACGCCGGAAGAGGGCGAGGTGATCGTGCTGGAGCTGTCGAGCTATCAGACCGATATTGCCCGCTCGCTCACCCCCGATGTGGCGGTGTTTACCAATCTGTCGCCGGATCATCTGGACCGCCACGGCGGGATGGGCGGGTATTTCGCCGCCAAACGCCGGTTGTTTGCCGAGGGCGGGCCGGACCGCGCGGTGATTGGCGTCGATGAGAATGAGGGCCGTTATTTGGCCAATCAATTGGTCGAAGGGTTTGAGGACAGCCGCCTGATCCGTGTGTCTTCGGGGCAAAAACTCGGTGGACCGGGGTGGAATATTTTCGCGCGCAAAGGGTTTTTGTCTGAATGGCGCAAGGGGCGGCAGGCGGCCTCGATTGATCTGCGCGAGATGTCGGGTCTGCCCGGCGCGCATAACCATCAAAACGCCTGTTGTGCCTATGCCGCCGCGCGGGCGCTGAATCTGCCGCCTAAGGTGATCGAAACGGCGCTGGCGTCCTTTAAGGGGCTGCCGCACCGGTCGCAGCTTGTGGGTGAGTTGAACAATGTGCGCTATGTGAACGACAGCAAGGCGACCAATGTCGACGCCGCCGCCAAAGCGTTGCAAGCCTTTCCCCGCATCCGCTGGATCGCAGGCGGGATGGGCAAAGACGGCGGCATATCGGCGCTGCAGCCGCATTTGGGCGCAGTGGCCAAGGCCTATCTCATCGGCTTTTCGGCTCGTGATTTCGCGCTGCAAATTGGCGACACGCCCTATGAAATTTGCGAAACCATGGAGGTGGCCGTGGCCAAAGCGAGCGCCGAGGCGGAGCCGGGCGATACGGTTTTGCTGGCCCCTGCGGCGGCCTCATTTGACCAATACCCGAATTTTGAAAAACGTGGCGACGCCTTTGTCGCTGAGGTAGAAAAGCTGATGTGACGGGGCCGGGGTCGCCCCGCCTTCGGCTTTTGGAGTGGTTTCAGGTCGTGAAGGGCCATCTTGTGGAGATGGGGCAGGACCGCTGTACGGACAGGATGCCGGTCGGCCGTTACACCGCAGAGGCCGTTCTTATGTCGTTCGAAAGAGACGCGCTGCGCATGAAGCGGCCCGGCGGTTGGCCGACATGGCGGCTGAACGCAGTGCTGAAAGTACTGGCGGAGCCATAGCCAATCCGGCCTGCCACCTCGTCAAGTGTCAGCTTACCCGCTCGCAACAGCGACTTGGCAACGGCCATGCGCCAGCTCAAGAGATAGTCCATCGGCGTGACGCCAACCGTCCTGGAAAACCGTTCGAAAAAGGCGGAACGTGACATGCCGACTTCGCGGGCAAGCTCAGTTGCAGTCCAGCTCCGCTCGACATTGCCATGCATCAGGCGCAGAGCGGTCACCACCCGGTCATCTGCCAAGCCGCGCAACAGGCCCGGTTGTGCGGTACTGCCCGATACCGACCGGAGCGCTTCGATCAACAGAATCTCGACCAATCGCTCCAGGATCATGTCGCGGCCGACATCGTCTCGTTCTGCCTCCTCGCCGACCAGTCGCACCAATTGGGTCAATCGCGGGACGCCCCGAATATGGATCACGCGCGGCAGAAGCGACACGAGCAACGAAGAATCTGGCGACTCAAACGTAAAATAGCCGCCGAATTGCCGCATGTCAGATGGGCCGTCTTGCTGCCCATGCCTCAGCTCCACGCCGGGCGTGTACATGCGGGCTGGCTCCACCTTTCGCCCTGGCGCGACTTCAAGGCTTGACATGGTGAAGGCCGGTGTCGCCGGTAGCAGGACGAAATCCCCCTCCTGCAACAGAACCGTCGTTTCTCCGTCAACTGCGAGCAGACAACTGCCAAGGGTCATCGCGCAAAAGCCGGGATGGCCAAAGGCGGCATAGCGCACGGCCCAATTCCCCGCGCCGCTGATCCCTTTCGAGAAGACGGCCCGCGGGCGCAGCAGTCGGATGATTTGTTCGAGAGGATCGGACATTGTGGACTATTGCAAACTATTTTTGGACTTAAGGCCAATGATCGTCCAAATGTTGCGGGTTATATCGGTCTCGTCAACATCAAACATAGGAGACTGACATGAAGACTGTCCTCATCACGGGCTGCTCATCTGGCTATGGGCTTGAAACCGCGCGGTACTTTCACGCCCAGGGTTGGAGCGTCATTGCGACGATGCGCACCCCACGAGACGGGGTGCTTCCCACCTCTGAGCGGATCCGCATACTGGCACTGGATGTGACCGATCCCGACAGCATCCGCACCGCCATTGCCGTAGCAGGGCCGATCGACGTTTTGGTCAACAATGCGGGCATCGGGGTTGTCGGTGCCTTTGAGGCCACGCCGATGTCCCATGTGCGCAAGGTGTTCGAGACCAATACGCTTGGTGCTATGGCCATGGTCCAAGCGGTGATCCCACAAATGCGCGCGCGCCGGTCGGGTGTGATCGTGAACGTCACCTCCAGCACAACGCTGGCGGCAATGCCTCTGGCGGCGGCCTATACCGCCAGCAAACAGGCCATCGAGGGGTTTACCGGATCCCTGTCGCACGAGCTTGCCGCCTTTGGTCTTCGTGCCAAGCTGGTTGAGCCCGGATATGCGCCCAGCACGCGGTTTGCCCAGAACACCGAACTCGACATCGCTGACCTGATCCCTGAGGCCTATGCCGATTTTGCCAAGCCGATCTTCGCGGCCTACGCCAAACCCGCTCTGACCACTAAGGAAAGCGACGTAGCCGAGGCCGTGTGGCAGGCGGCCATTGACGAGACGGGGCGCCTGCACTTCCCGGCTGGTCCCGATGCGGTTGCCTTGGCCCAAGCGCGTTGAACCGCCCTGCACCTGTCGCCCTGCTTTTGCGGTGACTGGTGCAGGCCGATGCGCTGGCTGTTTGTAAAAAGGCGCCAAATCACCCTTCGGCGCATTCCTCTCAATACTCCAAGGCATCCAATGTGGTTTTGAGCAATCGCGCCGACGCCCCAAGGGCTTCGTGTTCGGCGTCATCCAATTCTGGGAACAGGTCTGCAACCACGCCCTGTGCGCCGACGATGCGGGGGAGGGAGAGGGCGACGTTGGACACGCCTTCGACCTTTGGCGTCACGATGGACACGGATAAAACCGTCTGTTCATCGCGCGCCACGGCGCGGAACAGCCGCTCAAGCCCGGCCCCGATGCCGTACCATGTCGCGCCTTTGCCATTGATGATCGTATAGGCGGCGTTGCGCACGCCATCGTCGATTTTGGCCTTGATGCCTTCGGTGAGAGGCACGCGCATTTGGGCGGAAAACTCTTTGACCGACAAAGCGCCCGCGCGTGCAGACGACCAACACAACACTTCGCTGTCGCCATGTTCGCCCAGCACATAGGCGTGGACCGAGCGCGGCGAGACGCCCAGATGTTCACCGATCAAATGCCGAAACCGCGCCGTGTCCAGGATCGTGCCCGAGCCGATCACCCGGGTGGGCGGCAGACCGGAGAGCTCTGTGGCGATCTGGGTCATGATGTCGACCGGGTTGGTGGCGATCAACAACACCGCGTCGGGCGCGGCATCCAGGACTTTGCCGATGATTTGCCGAAACACCTCGGCGTTGCGGGCCAAAAGTTGCAATCGGCTTTCACCCGGTTTTTGCCCGACCCCTGCCGCCAAGATCACCGCTTTTGCGCCCTTGAGGTCGGCATAGTCGCCCGCCATGACCACGGTAGAGGAGGCAAAGGGCACCGCATGGGCGATGTCTTCGGCCTGGGCTTTGGCCAAGGCGGCGTTGTAATCGACAAAGACGATTTTGCTGGCGGTGCCTTTCAACGCAATGGCGTAGCCTGCCGCCGATCCGACCATGCCCGCGCCAACGATGCCGATTTTCATATTTTGTCTCCGCTTCTATCGCTGCAAAATCTGTTAGCGCCACCATGGAGCGCTTCCGCCATCGGATCAATGACCGGGATCAATTCGCAGTCCGAGATATGTGCCAAGGCGCCATCTGGCGTCAGCGAAGGATCGCACAGCACCACCAAAGCGTGCAATCTGTAGTAGCGCGGGGCGTCAAAACACGCTAGATTGGGCAGATAGACCCGAAAAATCGGGCAGATGAGCAAAAACGAGGCAGTAGGCGGTCCCATGACAGAAATGGTGTATGGCTCCATCCCGGATCGGGTTGGCGAGCCGGTCCTTCCGCGTTGGTGGCGGACAATCGACAAATGGACGCTGTCTTGCGTTTTCATCTTGTTCGGCATCGGGCTTTTGTTGGGGCTTGCGGCCTCGCCGCCCTTGGCGCAGAGAAACAATTTTGCCTCGTTCTATTACGTCCAACGTCAGGCGTTCTTTGGCTCAATCGGCCTGGCCGTGATGATCCTGATCACCATGATGGACCCGGCCCGCGTGCGTCGTTTCGCCGTGGTGGGTTTTGCCGCCGCCTTTGTGTCGCTGTTGTTGTTGCCCATTTTTGGGACGGATTTCGGCAAAGGTGCGACCCGGTGGTTTTCCTTTGGGTTCGCGTCGGTGCAGCCCTCTGAGTTTCTCAAACCCGCCTTTGTCATCACCGCCGCATGGCTGATGGCTGCCGCTCAGGACATCGGTGGTCCTCCGGGGCGGCTCTATTCCTTTATGTTGGCGACCGTGATCGTCGTGGCACTGGCGTTGCAGCCCGATTTCGGTCAGGCCGCGCTGATCCTCTTTGCTTGGGGCGTGATGTATTTCGTCGCCGGTGCGCCGATGTTGTTGCTTGCGGGCATTGCTGGGATCGTCGTGTTAGGCGGCATGTTTGCCTATAACAATTCCGAACACTTTGCCCGGCGCATCGACGGGTTTCTGAACCCTGCCATCGACCCGACCACCCAGATCGGCTATGCCACCAACGCCATCCGCGAGGGCGGTTTTTTTGGCGTCGGTGTCGGCGAGGGGACGGTGAAATGGTCGCTGCCCGATGCGCATACCGATTTTATCATCGCCGTGGCCGCCGAAGAATACGGTCTGATCCTCGTGCTGATCATCATTGCGCTTTATGCCACAATCACCGTGCGCTCGCTGTGGCGGCTGTTGCGCGAACGCGATCCGTTCATTCGCTTGGCGGGCACCGGGCTGGCCTGTGCTTTTGGCATTCAGGCCTTTATCAATATGGGCGTGGCCGTGCGGCTTTTGCCCGCCAAAGGCATGACGTTGCCGTTTGTGTCCTATGGTGGCTCATCTGTGATCGCCTCTGGGATTGCACTTGGCGCGCTTTTGGCTTTTACCCGCACCCGGCCGCAAGGCGAGATCGGGGACCTCCTGCTCCGGCGCGGTCGCTGAAAAGAGAGAGACCATGACCCAATCTGCTCCCCTTATCGTCATTGCCGCCGGTGGCACTGGCGGCCATATGTTCCCGGCCCAAGCCCTTTCTGAGGTGATGTTGGCGCGCGGCTGGCGGGTCAAATTGTCCACCGACGCGCGGGGCGCGCGCTACACCGGAGCCTTCCCGCAAGCCGTCGAAATCGACACCGTGCCCTCCGCCACCTTTGCACGCGGCGGCCTGTTGGCCAAAGCGATGGTGCCACTGCGCCTTGTCGGCGGGGTGTTCTCCGCCATGACCAGATTCCTGCGCGATAAACCCGCCGTTGTGGTCGGGTTTGGCGGCTATCCGGCGATCCCGGCGGTGGCGGCGGCGACGTTGATGAAACTGCCGCGGATGATCCACGAACAAAACGGCATTTTGGGCCGGGTCAACGAGGTCTTTGCCAAACGGGTCGACCGCGTCGCCTGTGGCACATGGCCAACCCATCTGCCCGAAGGGGTTCAGGGCGTCCATGTCGGCAATCCGGTGCGCGCGAGCGTGCTGGACAAATACGCCGCCCCCTATATTGCGCCGGGCGATTATCCGATGGAGATTTTGGTGATCGGCGGCTCTCAGGGCGCGCGCATCCTCTCAGACGTGGTGCCCGCTGCGATTGCCGCTTTGCCCGAAGCAATGTTGGCCAATTTACGGATCAGCCAACAGGCCCGCCCCGAGGATTTCGACCGGGTTGTGGAATTTTATCAGACCCAAGGCATCCAAGCCGATGTGCGGCCATTTTTTGACGACATCCCGAAACGGATGAGCGAAGCGCAATTGGTGATTTCGCGGGCCGGGGCCTCGACCGTGGCGGATATTTCCATCATCGGGCGGCCTTCGATTCTGATCCCCTATGCCGCCGCAGCAGGCGATCACCAATCGGCCAATGCGCGCGGTCTGGTCGAGGCGGATGCCGCGATCATGATCCCCGAAAGCCAGTTGACGGCGGAGACATTGAGCGAACAGATCCAAATGGTTCTGGGCCATCCTGAGGGCGCTTTGATGATGGCGCAGGCGGCGCTGTCCGTGGCCAAACCACAGGCGGCGTATGATTTGGCCGATATGGTCGAACATCTCGCTAGCCACCCGCAATAAGACCTGATCCGATAACAATAAGACAAGTGACGAAACGAGGACGAGATGAACGCGAGTGCCACCAAACTTCCCATTGAAATGGGCGCCATCCATTTTGTCGGCATTGGCGGCATCGGCATGTCGGGCATCGCCGAAGTCTTGCTCAACCATGGCTATCAGGTGCAAGGCTCCGATCTCAAAGCCAGCAAAATCACCGACCGTTTGAAAGAACTCGGCGCGGTGATTTACGAGGGCCAGCGGGCGGAGAATTTGGACAATGCCGAGGTCGTGGTGATTTCAAGCGCGATCAAACCGGGCAACCCGGAATTGGACGCCGCCCGTCTCAAAGGCCTGCCCGTGGTGCGCCGCGCCGAGATGTTGGCCGAATTGATGCGCCTCAAATCCAACGTCGCCATCGCCGGAACCCATGGCAAAACCACGACCACCACGATGGTTGCGACCTTGTTGGATGCGGGCGGTTTGGACCCAACCGTGATCAACGGTGGGATCATCCACGCCTATGGCTCGAATGCGCGCGTCGGGCTTGGTGAATGGATGGTGGTGGAGGCGGATGAATCGGACGGGACGTTCAATCGCCTGCCTGCGACCATCGCCATTGTCACCAATATTGACCCGGAGCACATGGAACATTGGGGCACAATCGAAAATCTGCGCCAAGGGTTCTATGATTTTGTCTCCGGCATCCCGTTTTATGGCCTTGCCGTGTGTTGCACCGATCACCCGGAAGTGCAGGCGTTGGTCGGTAAAATCACCGACCGCCGGGTTGTGACCTACGGGTTCAACGCCCAAGCCGACGTGCGCGCGATCAATCTGACCTATAAAAAAGGGGTCGCGCATTTTGATGTGGTGCTGGCCGCTGAGGATATGGTGATCGAGGGCTGTACTCTTCCAATGCCGGGCGATCACAACGTCTCAAACGCGCTGTCTGCGGTCGCCGTGGCGCGGCATCTGGGCATGAAAGCCGCCGAGATCAAAGCGGCGCTGGCGCATTTTGCCGGGGTCAATCGCCGCTTTACCAAAGTGGGTGAAGTCAACGGCGTGACCATCATCGACGATTACGGCCATCACCCGGTCGAGATCGCCGCCGTTCTCAAAGCCGCACGCCAGGCTTCTGAGGGCCGCGTCATCGCCGTGCATCAGCCGCACCGCTATTCGCGTCTGCATTCGCTGTTCGATGATTTCTGCACCTGTTTCAACGAGGCCGATGTGGTCGGTATCGCCGAAGTGTATGGCGCGGGTGAGGAGCCGATCCCCGGTGCGTCCCGCGATGATTTGGTCGCAGGCCTGATCCGTCACGGCCACCGCCATGCCCGCGCTGTGACCTCCGAGGAGGATCTTGAACGGCTGGTGCGCGAACAGGCGCGGCCCGGCGATATGGTTGTCTGTCTTGGGGCAGGGACGATTTCGACCTGGGCACATGGCTTGCCCGCGCGGCTCGAAAAAGCATAAATCAAAGGCCAAAGATCGCTGTCTTGATCCGCGTCACGGGGCCATGTCACGGTGCCCTGGCGCGGTCAGCGCTATTTTGCGGCTTATGACAGCAACAATGCCCATTTCATGAAAGAGGCCAAAATGGCTGAGACCCTCAAACGGCGCATTGGACCCGGATTGCTCACGGCCTATGGCGTGGGCGTCATGGTCGGGGCGGGCATCTATGTTTTGGTCGGCGCGGTGGCCGCCGAGGCAGGACTTTACGCGCCCTTGGCGTTTTTGCTGGCCGGGCTTATCGCGGCGCCCTCGGCTCTCTCTTATGCCGAATTGTCCACCCGCATCCCCGAGGCTGCGGGCGAAGCTGCCTATGTTGAGGCCGGGTTTCGCGCGCGCTGGTTGGGGCGGATTGTCGGGTTGGCGATTGTGGCGGGGGGCGCTGTGTCCGCCGCCGCCGTCTTGCGCGGTGGGGCGGGCTATCTGACCAGCTTTGTGGATATTCCGTTGATCTGGGCGATCATCGGTCTTGGGGCGTTTCTTGTGATCATTGCCGTGATTGGCGTGTTGGAGAGCCTCGCTCTGGCGGCTGTTTTTACGGTGATCGAAGTGGCGGGGCTGGCCTTGGTTGTTTGGACCGGCTGGCACGCGCCGGTGTCACCCGACTGGTCCATGCCCGCCGCGCCCTATGTGCCGGGCATCAGCGTGGCGGCGACGCTGGCGTTTTTTGCCTTTATCGGCTTTGAGGACATCGTCAACATGGCCGAAGAGGTCAAGCGCCCCGAGCGCAGTTTGCCGATTGCCATCATCGCGTCGCTGATCATCACCACATTGCTCTACGCGGGGGTCACCGTGATCGCTGTGCGCGCAGTTCCGATCGAAGACCTTGCCGCCTCTGAACGCCCGCTTGCGCTGGTGTTTGAGGCCGGGGGCGGGCCGATTGCGCTGTTGTCGGCCATTGCGGTGATCGCAGCACTCAACGGTGTTTTGGCGCAGATCGTGATGGCCGCGCGGGTGATGTTTGGTCTTGGCAAAAGCGGCGGTGTTTTGTCCATCTTTCACCATGCCCATCCGCGTTTTGGCACCCCGGTTTTGGCCACGGTGCTGATCGGCGGTTTTGTCATCGGCGCGGCTTTGGCTTTGCCGGTATCAAACTTGGCGGGGGTGACCTCGACCATCCTGTTGCTGGTCTTCACCTTGGTCAATGCCAGCCTGATTTTGCTCAAACGCCACGCGCCCAAAGCGCCGTTTTGCATCGCGCCTTGGGTGCCTTGGGTCGGGTTGATCTTTGCGCTCTTGGCGTTGGTGGCCTTTGCTTTGGGTGGGGCCGTGTGATGGTGCTGGTGCTGTTTGGCGTCGTGCCATGGACGCCGATCGTGGCGCTGTGCCTTTGGGCTCTTGCCACCATGGCCCTTGCTCCGTTACCTTTGCGCCACCAAATCGGTCCGGGATTCGCGCTTCTGCTGGTGCTCCCCGTGCTGTTGATTTGGACAGGTCGGGTTTACGGACCTTGGCCTGTTGTGTGTGCATGTGCTGCTGCCGTGTCTTTGTTTCGAAAACCGCTGAGCGTTCTTGCGAAACGCGCCCAGCGATGGTTCCGGAAAAGCTGACAGAAAGTGGCTTGGCTATGACGATGACGACTTCCCTCATATTGGCCTGTGTTTGGGCTATTTTGGCGAATGTGATCGCCATGTTTCCGTCCAAACGCGCCCATTGGCCCGCAGCCTGTGGGTTGATCGTGCTTGGGGTTCCCCTTTTGGGCTATGTCACCTATGAAAACGGCCCGTGGATCGGGCTCATCGTCTTTGCGGCGGGGGTGTCGATCCTGCGCTGGCCGGTGATTTATCTGGGCCGGGGAATGAAACGGAGGATCAAACGCGCGATGACAAAAGGCCCTGCCGAATGACCTATCCTGATGTGCGTGGCACGTTGAGCGAACAGCGCGCTTTGGCCGATCTGACATGGTTGCGCGTCGGCGGGCCAGCGGATGCGCTGTTTCAACCGGCGGATTTGGCGGATTTACAAAGTTTTTTGGCCGCTCTCGATCCCGCTGTGGCGGTGTTTCCGATGGGGGTGGGGTCCAACCTGATCGTGCGCGATGGCGGCATCCGCGCTGTGGTGATCCGCATGGGACGTGGCTTTAATCACATCGCCATCGACGGCACCCGCATCACCGCCGGGGTCGCCGCCCTTGATGCCCATGTGGCACGTAAAGCCGCCGCGGCGGGGCTGGACCTGACCTTCCTGCGCACCATTCCGGGGGCCATCGGCGGGGCCGTGCGGATGAATGCAGGCTGTTACGGGTCTTATGTGGCGGATCATTTCGTCTCTGCCAAGGCGGTGACGCGGGCAGGGGAACTGGTCACACTCACGGCCAATGATTTGCAATTTCAGTACCGTCAAACCGAGTTGCCCGAGGGCTGGGTGATCGTTGAGGCCACGTTTGACGCCGAAGCTGCCGATCCAGAGATGTTGGAGGCCCGCATGGCGGATCAATTGGCCAAGCGCGATGCGAGCCAGCCCGTCAAAGAGCGCTCGGCCGGCTCAACCTTTCGCAATCCGGCAGGATTTTCCTCGACCGGGCAGGCGGATGACAGCCATGAGTTGAAGGCGTGGAAAGTGATTGATGACGCAGGCCTGCGCGGATTTGCCATTGGCGGCGCGCAGATGAGCGAGAAACATTCCAATTTCATGATCAACACCGGTGTGGCCACCGCGCATGATCTTGAAACTTTGGGAGAGACGGTGCGAAAAAAAGTATTCCAAAACGCCGGTCTCGCGTTACAATGGGAAATCAAGCGCGTTGGTGAATTTTTAGGCGATCCTGTCGAAGATGGGCTTGCATCCGAATCATCCACAGAGCAAAACGCGTAAAACAGCATTCCCCACAAACGGGGAGTTGAAAAGAGCCGCAAAATCAGGCTCTTTCATGACAGGGGTCACATATGCCTCTGAAAGACAGGGCCAAACATAGGGCTCGTTTATAAAAGAGATCGCAACAGATCTCACACCTAAAGGGGCCACCATAAGGCTCCAGATATTTGAGGCACAAGTGGGCATGTCGAGCAGGCAGTCCCCGAAAGTGGCGGTACTCAAAGGCGGACCCTCGGCTGAGCGCGAGGTGTCTTTGGTCTCCGGGCGTGAATGCGCCAATGCACTTCGGGGTGAAGGATATGACGTTATCGAGATCGACGCAGGCGAAGACCTCTGCGCGCAACTGACAGCCTGTCAGCCCGATGTCGTGTTCAACGCGCTGCATGGCCGCTATGGCGAAGACGGCTGTGTCCAGGGCATTCTGGAATGGATGCGCATTCCCTATTCCCACTCCGGCGTTCTGGCCTCGGCTTTGGCCATGGACAAAGAAAAAACCAAAGAGATTTACGCCCGTGCGGGCCTCCCCATCGTGGCATCCGTTTTGGCGCGCTGCGAAGAGGTTGAGGCCGGTCATGTGATGGCGCCACCCTATGTGGTGAAGCCTTATAACGAAGGCTCCTCCGTGGGCGTTTACTTGGTCCATGAGGGCGCAAATGCCCCACGCCTCGCCGCCGACATGCCGCCCGTTGTGATGGTCGAACAATTCGCGCCCGGACGCGAGTTGACCTGTTCGGTGATGGGCGATCGTGCGCTGTGCGTCACCGATATTCTCACCGATGGCTGGTACGATTACGACGCGAAATACAAAGAGGGTGGGTCGCGCCATGTCTGCCCGGCCGAAATCCCCGACGAGATCACCCAAGCCTGTCAAGACTACGCGCTGCGCGCCCATAACGCTTTGGGCTGCCGTGGTGTGTCGCGCACCGATTTTCGCTGGGACGAAAGCAGAGGCCTTGCCGGGCTGATCTTGTTGGAAACCAACACCCAGCCGGGGATGACGCCGACGTCGCTGTCGCCCGAGCAAGCGCAGAAATGCGGTATGACATTCGGTCAGTTTGTGGCCTGGATGGTGGAGGACGCCTCATGCGACCGATAGACCCGGTTGAGTTTGCCAAAGCGCCGACCATGGGCGGATCGGCGCGCGTGTCCGAAGCCGTGGCGCGGGCTTTGCGCACGCGTCTGGGCGACACGTCATCACATGCTCCGGCCCGTCCACGCGACCCCGCACCTTCGCGCGCGGCTTATCGGTTCAACCGCCTTTGGCTGACCCCGTCTTTCCGGTTTTTCATGCGCCGCATCGCCCCGGTCTTGGCGATTGCAGGCTGTGTTGGGCTGTGGTTTGCCGATGCCGACAACCGCATGGCGTTCAATGACACCGTGGCCGAGGTCAAGCGCGACATCCAAAACCGCCCGGAATTTATGGTCAAACTCATGGCTATTGATGGCGCATCGGGGGAGCTGTCCGAGGATATTCGTGAGATCACCTCGCTGGATTTCCCGCTCTCTTCCTTTGATCTCGACCTGCCGGGGATGTTGGAGCAAATCGAAAGCCTGGATGCCGTGGCCGAGGCGGGTCTTCGGGTGCGTGCGGGCGGGATTTTACAGATCGACATCACCGAACGCACCCCCGCCGTGGTCTGGCGCGGGCCGCATGGGCTTGAGATGCTCGACGTGGATGGCCACCGGGTTGCGGCTTTGGAGCACCGGGTGGATCGGCCTGATCTGCCGTTGATTGCAGGCGTTGGTGCCGAACGTGACGTGGCCGAAGCGCTGGCGATTTTGAATGCGGCAAAGCCGATCATGCCACGTTTGCGCGGGCTGGTGCGGGTTGGCGAGCGGCGCTGGAATGTGGTGTTGGACCGCGATCAAGTCATCATGTTGCCGGAGGAGAACCCCCTGGGCGCTATGGCGCAGGTGATGGCATTGGATCAGGCCAAAGACCTTTTGGGCCGTGATGTCAAAGCGGTGGATATGCGTCGGCCAAATCGGCCGACGTTACAATTGACTGAGGCGGCGCAAGACGAGATGCGCAGGCTTCAGAGCGTGGAACTTGGAGTGTCGTTCAGATGACGGATCTTTATGCAGCCCAGCGGGCCATGCGGAACATGCGCAAAGCCGCGTTGCAACGCGGGGTCGTTGCCATTTTGGATGTTGGCACCTCTAAAATCGCCTGTCTCGTGTTGCGCTTTGATGGCGACGGTTTTGTCGGCGGCGAGGGCGTCGGTGCTTTGGCCGGGCAATCGTCGTTTCGGGTGATCGGGGCTGCGACCACGCGCTCGCGCGGGGTACGCTTTGGCGAGATTGACGCCATGGCCGAGACCGAGCGCGCCATTCGCACCGCCGTGCAGGCGGCGCAGAAGATGGCCCAGACCCGCGTCGATCACGTCATCGCCTGTTTTTCCGGCGGTCAGCCGCGCTCTTATGGCTTGGACGGTCAGGTCGAAGTCGAACAAAACATCGTGTCCGAACAAGATGTAGCGCGCGTTTTGGCCGCCTCTGAGGTGCCCGATTATGGTCCTCATCGTGAGGTGCTGCATGCCCAGCCGGTCAACTTTGCGCTCGATCATCGCTCGGGTCTGTCTGATCCGCGCGGTCAAGCCGGGCAAAACCTTGCCGTCGATATGCATATGCTCACCGTCGATGGTGCGGTGATCCAGAACCTGTTGTATTGCATCAAGCGCTGTGATCTTGAGGTCGCGGGTGTGGCCTCTGGCGCTTATGTGTCGGGCATTTCGGCGCTGGTTGAGGACGAACAAGAGCTGGGTGCGGCCTGTGTCGATATGGGCGGCGGCTCAACCGATGTGTCGATCTTCATGAAGAAACACATGATTTACGCCGATAGCGTGCGGATGGGCGGCGATCATGTCACCTCCGACATCGCGATGGGATTGCAAATCCCGGCGGCAACGGCGGAGCGGATCAAGACCTTTTACGGCGGCGTCGTGGCCACCGGGATGGACGACCGCGAGATGATCGAAGTCGGGGGCGACAGTGGTGATTGGGAGCGCGATCGTCGCACCGTGAGCCGCTCTGAAGTGATCGGGATCATCCGTCCGCGTGTCGAAGAAATTCTGGAAGGTGTGCGCGAGTGTCTGGACGCCGCAGGTTTTGAACATCTGCCGAGCCAACAGATCGTGTTGACGGGCGGGGCCTCGCAAATTCCGGGGCTGGATACGTTGGCGCCGAAAATTTTGGGCCAACAGGTGCGCATCGGGCGGCCTTTGCGCGTCCAAGGCCTGCCGCAGGCGGCGACCGGGGCGGCCTTTGCCTCGGCTGTTGGTCTGTGTCTGTTTGCGGCCAATCCGCAAGACGAATGGTGGGATTTCGAGATCCCGACCGAACGCTATCCGGCACGCTCGCTCAAGCGGGCGATGCGGTGGTTCAAAGACAATTGGTAAACGGATTGCAGCGCCCTACGGGGCTATGCTAATTGAAAAGCAGAGCGGGCGAGTCAACGTCCGCCGAGAGGTAGAAACGAGACCCTTTGACGTCAACGACGCCATGAAACCGGCGCGGATAAGGCAAGACACGGCAAAAGTGGCACCGAGCAGTGCCCCGACACGATAGCGCGACGCGCGCAAGATCGCCTCTTTTCGAGAGGTCTGGAGCGGATTTGGTCCGTTCCATAGGTATGATCGTCCCATTTGCCCCTAAATCTGGGGTTTTGCGCAAAATCCCGCCGAGTTTGGCGGGGTGAACCCTATATTTTGTGGCGAAATCATGTTTTTGGGATGACGAACCGTCATAAACCCCCTAAGATTCAACGTGAACAGGTAAATTTTGCCCCGATTCAGGGGCGGGGACAGTTATACGGGCAGCACGGGCAGAAGCACGCGCGCTCGCATAGGAAAGCAGGCGGTAGATCATGGCTTTGAATCTGACGATGCCCGATCGGGACGAGTTGAAACCGAAAATCACAGTGTTTGGTGTGGGCGGGGCCGGCGGCAACGCGGTCAACAACATGATCGAAAAAGAGCTTGAGGGGGTCGATTTCGTCGTTGCGAACACCGACGCGCAAGCTTTGCAACACGCCAAGGCCGCGGCCCGCATCCAGATGGGGGTGAAGGTCACCGAGGGCTTGGGCGCAGGTGCTCGTCCCTCCGTTGGGGCTGCCGCGGCCGAGGAAAGCATCGAGCAAATCGTCGATCACCTCGCAGGCGCGCATATGTGCTTTATCACCGCCGGCATGGGCGGGGGCACGGGCACAGGGGCCGCTCCGATCATCGCCCAAGCGGCGCGCGAACTCGGTGTATTGACCGTGGGCGTTGTGACCAAACCGTTCCAATTCGAAGGCGCAAAACGCATGCGTCAGGCCGAAGAGGGCGTTGAAGCGCTGCAAAAGATGGTCGACACGTTGATCATCATCCCGAACCAGAACCTGTTCCGTCTGGCCAATGAAAAAACCACCTTTACCGAAGCCTTCTCGATGGCAGATGACGTGCTGTATCAGGGCGTCAAAGGCGTGACTGACCTGATGGTCCGTCCGGGCCTGATCAACCTCGACTTCGCCGACGTGCGCGCGGTGATGGACGAGATGGGCAAGGCGATGATGGGCACGGGCGAAGCGTCCGGCGAGAACCGCGCCATCGAAGCCGCAGAAAAAGCCATTGCCAACCCGTTGTTGGACGAGATTTCCCTGCGCGGTGCAAAAGGCGTGTTGATCAACATCACCGGCGGTCACGATTTGACCCTGTTCGAATTGGACGAAGCCGCCAACCGCATCCGCGAAGAGGTGGACCCGGAGGCCAATATTATCGTTGGTTCGACCATGGATTCCACTCTCGAAGGCATGATGCGCGTGTCCGTTGTGGCAACGGGCATCGACGCCAATCAATCTTATGGCGAAATGCCGGTGGCACGTCGTCGCCTGGCCGAACCGCTGGCCGCCCCGGCAGAGGTTGAAGAGAAAATCGAACAGGCTCCTGCGGCACCTGTCGCCGCACAGGTTGCGCCCATGGACGAACCGGCCCAGCCGACGCTCGACGTGTTCGACCCGCAAGTGAACGCGCGCGCTGAGCCGCAACATGACGCCCGCTATGAGCAGCGTCAGGCCGATTTCCGTGCCATGGAAGACGATGTTCCGGCTCCGGCCTATCAGCCGCGCCCGCAACCCGCGCCGCAACCGGCAATGTATGAACCCGAAGCCGATGCGTTTGTCGCGCCGCGCGCCCCCTCTGCGGGCACGCCGTCCCCCGAAGCTCTGGCCCGGTTGCAAGCCGCTGTGGCCAAACAACCGCGCGCTGATATGCGGGCTGACCCGCATCCGCAGGCTGATCCGAACGCGGGCAAAGCCGGCCGCTTTGGCATCAACTCCCTGATTGGTCGCATGACCGGACATGGTTCAGAAGCCGAGGCGCGTCCGGTCCCCCAACCTCAGGCTCAGCCGCAAGCCCGGTTTGGCGCGCAGCCGCAGGTCCGCCCGCAGGTCCATCAGGCCTATGATGAAGATCAGGATCCGAATCCCGAAGCGGAAAAGATCGAGATTCCGGCTTTCCTGCGTCGTCAGGCCAACTGACATAAATCTGTGATCGCGCGTCTGATAAGCGCATCATTCAGGTCACATTTTTAGAAAATCATGAAAGTAAGAGGTCGCCTTTTGGCGGCCTTTTTCTTTTTATAACAGTGCATTGCTGCGATGCGGCGTGAATATGCGCGAAAATCTGCCTTTCAGGGGGTGCTCATGTTTCAATCCGTTACAAAGATTGAGTTGAGGCCATGGCCCATTGTTGGTTAGGAGGATGTAAACCAAGCACCGGGGTGGTGTGAGGCGCCGGTATCTGCAGCCAAGTGAGGGACTTCCCGCCGAGCGCAGTGCGAGATCGGCAAGACTATAACCTGCGAGAAACGCCATCTGCGTGGGAAAATGAATGTGAGGCCTCTGGTGCAGACCACGGTAGCAAGAAAAGTTCGGTTCGACGGGGTGGGTCTCCATTCCGGTGCGCCTGTGTGTATGGTTGTCGTGCCTGCACCGGCCAATACCGGCATCACCTTTGTGCGCTCTGATATTCACGCCGACGCCTCTGATCCGCGTGGTGCGATCATTCCGGCGCGGTGGGACCATGTTGTCCCTTCGCAGCTCTGCACCCTGATCCGCAACGAAGATGGCGCAGAGGTTTCGACCATCGAACATATCATGGCTGCGCTTGCGGGTTGTGGCATCTCCAACGCCACGGTCTTTGTCGATGGGCCTGAGGTGCCGATCGTTGATGGCTCTGCCGCTCCTTTTGTGGATGGCTTGCTGGCTGTGGGTCTGGTCAACCAGGAGGGTCCGACCCGCGCGCTGAAAATTCTCAAACCCGTTGAGGTCACCAATGGCTCCGCCAAAGCGCGTCTTGAGCCGGCAGAGACCCTGGAAATTGATTTCCACATTGATTTCGCGGACGAAGCCATCGGCGTGCAGGACAAGCGGTTGGTCATGGCCAATGGCGCCTTTGTGCGTGAACTGTCGAATTGCCGCACCTTTTGCCGCAAGGCGGATGTGGATCATATGCAGCAAAACGGTCTGGCGCTTGGCGGCACCTTTGAAAACGCCGTTGTCGTTGATGGTCAGGACGTGTTGAGCCCCGGCGGTTTGCGCCGAGCGGATGAACCTGTGCGTCATAAAATGCTGGACGCTTTGGGCGATTTGTACCTCGCGGGTGCGCCAATTTTGGGGCGCTATGTCGGTGAAAAATCCGGTCACGCGATGACCAACGCGTTGCTGCGCGAACTCTTTGCGACTCGCGGTGCGTGGGCCTATGTCACCGTTGATGCGCCGACCGCAGCGCGTCTTCCAGGGGCGGGCGTGTCGCGCTCTGATCTGGCGTTCTGCGCCTGACCCTTTCCGAAGCGTTTTAGGCCCTTCCTACGTTGGACGGCATGTCTGTGATCTGAGCGAGATTGCGCCTACACCACACGCTTCAGGGACAGGTTCGGAGCATTTCAAAATCCCCCGATAGAGGAAAAACACAAAAGCCTCTACACCGTGACGTTATTTCCGGTGTAAAGACGTTTTGCACCGGATTTTTCTGTGTTAGGAGTGAGGTCACGGCCCGGTTTAAGGGGCTGATGACTGGTGTAGGTAGGACCTTTCATGACGGCACGTATCAAACGCGGATTGGGTGTAACGCTTGGACTTTCCATGGCTTTTCTCGTGGCCTGTGGGGACAATCCGCCCACGACCGATCTCGAAGGCTACCCGGCGGAAGAGATCTACAAACGCGCAGAATATGAGATCACCCAAAAGGATTTCGGTGACGCTGCCTTCTATTTTGGCGAGGTCGAGCGCCTTTATCCCTATTCCGATTGGGCCAAACGCGCTTTGATCATGCAGGCCTTTTCCTATCACCGGGATCGCGACTATGAGAATGCTCGCGTGTCCGCCCAACGTTTCCTTGATTTCTATCCCGCCGACGAGGACGCCGCCTATGCGCAATACCTGCTGGCGCTGTCCTATTATGACCAGATCGACGATATCGGTCGCGATCAGGGCCTGACCTTTCAGGCGCTTCAGGCGCTGCGTGTGGTGATCGAACGTTATCCCGACAGCGAATATGCGCGCTCGGCGATTCTGAAATTCGACCTCGCCTTTGACCACCTTGCGGGCAAAGAGATGGAGATCGGGCGCTATTACCTCAAACACAAACACTACACTGCGGCGGCCAACCGCTTCCGTGTGGTGGTTGAGCAATTCCAAACCACCCGCCACACGCCGGAGGCATTGCACCGGTTGGTCGAATCCTACCTGTCGCTTGGTTTTGTCGAAGAGGCACAAACCGCGGCGGCGATTTTGGGTCACAATTATCAATCGACCGAATGGTATCAGGACAGCTACAAATTGCTGACCGGGCAGGGGCTTGAACCAAAAGTCTTTGAGAACAACTGGCTCGGCGCGGTGTATCGTCAGATGATCCGCGGCGAATGGCTCTGAGGGACGGAGCGCCCATCTCATGTTAAGAAGTCTCGACATCCGGGACATGTTGATCATTGACCGGCTGGAACTTGAGTTTCAGCCGGGTCTCAATGTGTTGACCGGCGAAACCGGCGCGGGCAAATCCATCCTGCTCGACAGTCTCGGCTTTGTGCTGGGGTGGCGCGGGCGTGCCGATTTGGTGCGCGCGGGGGCGGCGCAGGGCGAAGTCACGGCGGTGTTCGATTTGCCGCGCGGCCATGACGCCGAGGATGTGCTGAAAGAATTGGACATTGAGGCCGAGGATGGCGAGCTGATCCTACGCCGGGTCAATGCCGCTGACGGGCGTAAAACCGCATGGGTCAATGACCGTCGGGTGTCGGGCGATGTGTTGCGCCGCCTGTCGGATGTCTTGGTCGAATTGCATGGCCAACATGATGATCGCGGGTTGTTGAACCCGCGCGGCCATCGCGCGCTTTTGGACAGTTTCGGCGGGCTCGAGTCCATGGTTTCCGCCTCGCGTCAGGCTTGGAAAACGCTCTATGAGGCGCGCAAAGCCTTGGCCAAAGCGACCAAAGAGCAAGCCGCGCTCAAGGACGAAGAAGAGTTCCTGCGTCATGCCGTGGCCGAATTTGACAAACTCAATCCAGAGCCCGGAGAAGAGGCCAAACTCGACGCCCAACGTCGCCTGATGCAGTCCTCTGAAAAGATCGCGGCTGATGTCGCCAAGGCGCATCAAGCCCTGTCCTATGATGGCGGTGAGGGGATGTTGGCGGATGCTCTGCGTTGGCTTGAGGGGGCGGCGGAAAAGGCCGAAGGGCGGCTTGAGGGCGCGATTGAATCCTTGGGCCGCGCGCTCAATGAATTGGCCGATGCCCAGTCCGGCGTCGAATCCTGTATCGATGCGCTGCGGTTTAATCCCCATGAGTTGGAAGAGGTCGAAGAGCGGTTGTTCGCCATTCGGGGGTTGGCCCGCAAGCATTCAGTTTTGGCCGATGATCTCGGCGGCTTTGCCGATGCGTTGCGGCTTAAACTGACCGCTCTTGATCGTGGCGCTGGCGATCTTGTGGCACTGGCCAAAGCGGTAGAGACGGCCGAAACCACCTATGAGGCGGCGGCGCACACCCTGACAGAGGCTCGCACCAAAGCCGCCGCCGAGTTGGACTCGATGATGGCCAAAGAACTCGCCCCGCTGAAAATGGAACGCGCGGTGTTTTGGACTCAAATCACAGCGGGCGAGCCCGGCGCGGAGGGCCGTGATACCGTGGCCTTTACGGTCGCGACCAACCCCGGAGCGCCTGCCGGACCGATCGGTAAAATCGCCTCTGGCGGGGAATTGTCGCGCTTTCTTTTGGCGCTCAAAGTTTGCCTCACCCGCGATCAATCCGGTGTTACGATGATCTTTGATGAAATTGACCGTGGCGTCGGTGGTGCGACGGCGGATGCGGTCGGACGGCGGCTCAAAGCGCTGGCCTCAGAGGGGCAAGTCCTGGTCGTCACCCACAGCCCACAAGTGGCCGCTTTGGGCGGGCATCATTGGCGCGTGGCCAAACGGGTCGAAGGTGGCATGACGCTTTCCGAAGTCACGCCTTTGGACGACATGGAGCGGATTGACGAATTGGCGCGGATGTTGGCGGGCGACACCATCACCGAAGCCGCGCGTGACGCCGCACGCGCGCTTTTGATCGGCTAAGACAACAGGCACGAGACTCTCGTGCCTCGCCTGTCCTTACCGTGATGCAAATACTCTCATTCTTAGGGGACGATCTTGCCCGGATTGAGGATATTTTTGGGATCCAACGCCGCTTTGATTGCGCCCATCATCGCCCAAGCTTCGCCGTGTTCCTCGATCATCAGGCTCTTTTTGCCCATGCCGATGCCATGTTCGCCGGTGATTGTGCCGCCAAGTTTCAGCGCCCGTTCGGCCATCAGATGCGCCAAGCGTTTGGCCTCTTTGATCTCGGCCTCGTCATTAGGGTCGACCAGCAAAATGGCGTGAAAATTGCCATCTCCGACATGGCCCAAAATCGGACCGTCCAAGGGCGAGGCCTTGATGTCTTCTGCCGTTTCTTCCACCGCCTGCGCCAGTTTCGAGATCGGCACACAGATGTCGGTGACCACGGCTTTTGCACCTTTTCTGAGCGCCAAAATGGCCCAATAGGCGTGGTGGCGCATGGTCCAAAGGGCGGTGCGGTCTTCGGGTTTGGTGGCCCAGTTGAAATCTGAGCCGCCGAAATCATGGACGATCTCGCCAAACAGATCGACCTGCTCAGACACCGCCTGTTCCGAGCCGTTGAATTCGACGAACAAATGTGGTTTGAGCGGAAAATCTGAGCCGGAATAGAGGTTTACGGCATTCACGGAATCCGCATCCAGAAATTCGATCCGGGCCATCGGCAGGCCGATCTGGATCGTCGCAATCACCGCCTCGACCGCAGGCCCCATCTCGTCAAAGGCACAGACCGCCGCCGACACCGCTTCGGGTTGGCCATGCAGCCGCAGGGTGAGTTCGGTGATCAGGCCCAAAGTGCCCTCAGACCCGACCATCAAAGCGGTCAAATCATAGCCCGCTGCCGATTTACGCGCCCGCGATCCGGTGCGCACAATCGTGCCATCGGCCAAAACGACCTCAAGCCCGATGACATTGTCGCGCATGGTGCCGTATTTCACCGCCGTGGTGCCCGACGCCCGCGTCATCGCCATACCGCCCAGCGAGGCATTCGCGCCCGGATCGACCGGGAACATCAACCCGGTGGTGCGCAATTCGACATTGAGCGCCTCGCGTGTCACGCCCGGTTGCACCACCACATCCATATCGGCGTCATTGATCCGCAACACCCGGTTCATCCGGGAAAAATCCACCACAATCCCGCCGTGGATCGCCAAAGTTTGCCCCTCAAGCGAGGTGCCCGCGCCAAAGCCCGTGACAGGGATGTCATGGGCGTGGCACAGTTTCATCAGGGCCGCGACCTCTTCGGTGGTTTCGGGATAGGCCACAGCCTCGGGCGGGGTCAGCGGAAACCACGTCTCGGACTGGCCATGTTGATCCAAATCGGACTTGGAACGGGTGAGGCGACCCTCTAGAACGGAGGAAAGCTCGGTGAAGAGAGTATCTGAGATCATATCGGAATCGCTGTCTGTTGCGGCTGATCGACCTTAGAGGATGCGGCGGGGCAGTGAAAGCGCAGGACCCGCCTGACAGAGGACAAAATCCGCCGATCAAGGGCGATTGGGCGCAAAAAACGCCTATAATTGAGGGCAGGGGGACAGCGCCGGGCATGTCTGACGATAAAATTTCATACCCAAAACGCGCTATCTCTGAGATCCGGGAGGGACTTGCCGAGACCGTGGCCCTGATCCGCAGGCGCGGCCCCAGCCAAATCCAATTTTGGTTCATCGCGCTGTGCATCGGTGTGGCCTCCGGCTTTGCCGCTTTGCTTTTCCGCAAAGGGATCAACCTGTTACAAGGCTTTTTCTACGGCACGGATGATCTGCGCCACCTGCATAGTTTTGCCGGAGGCCTGCCGTGGTATTGGGTTTTGGCCCTGCCGGTCTGTGGCGGGCTGGTGGTTGGGGTGATCCTCAACTGGTTCACGCCGGACGGGCGGGTGCGCTCGGTGGCGGATGTGATCGAAGGTGCGGCCTTGAATGAGGGTCGTGTGGAAAAACGCGCAGGTCTGGCCTCGGCCGCCGCCTCGCTGATCACGCTGTCCACGGGCGGATCGTCGGGACGCGAGGGCCCCGTGGTCCACTTGGCGGGGGTGATTTCAAGCTGGGTGTCCAACCGATTGCATGCCGACGGCATCACCGGGCGCGACCTGTTGGGCTGTGCTGTCGCCGCCGCCGTGTCGGCGTCTTTCAACGCGCCGATTGCCGGGGCCTTGTTTGCGCTTGAAGTCGTCTTGCGCCATTTCGCGGTCCATGCCTTTGCGCCGATTGTCATCGCCTCGGCTGCGGGCACGGTGATCAACCGTTTGGAGTTTGGCGGTGTCACCGAATTTACCTTGGCTGCCGAAGGGGCGCTGACCTTTTACGTCGAACTCCCGGCGTTTTTGTTGCTTGGGTTGCTTTGTGGTGTGGTCGCCGTGGTGATGATGCGGACGATTTTCATGGCCGATGATTTTGGCTCATGGGCGCAAGAGCGGATGCACCTGCCGCCGGTTTTGCGCCCGGCGGTGGCGGGGTTATTGCTCGGCACCATCGCGATCTTTTTTCCGCATATCATCGGGGTCGGATACGAGACCACATCTTACGCGCTCACCGGGCAATTACTGATCTGGCAGGCCATCGTCTTTGCGGTGATCAAGGTCGTGGCTGTCGCCATCACCATGGCCGGACGCATGGGCGGGGGCGTGTTTTCGCCCGCTTTGATGGTCGGGGCTTTGACCGGGCTGGCCTTTGGCCTGATCGCCACGGCGGTGTTCCCGAATGTGTCGGGCACCGCCACGCTCTATGCTTTGGCGGGAATGGGGGCGGTGGCGGCAGCAGTGCTTGGCGCGCCGATTTCGACCACGTTGATCGTATTTGAACTGACCGGGGATTGGCAAACCGGATTGGCAGTGATGGTGGCGGTGTCGCTGTCCACGGCCCTGGCTTCGCGGTTGGTGGATCGCTCGTTTTTTCTCACGCTGTTGGAACGGCGCGATGTGCATTTGGCGGCGGGCCCACAGGCCTATCTTTTGGCGACGGTGCGGGTACACCAATGTTACCGTGCCCCGGATGCGCCACGTGCGGCCTCGGAGGAGGCCTGTAAGGATTTGATCCAGCAGGGGATTTATGTGTCTCCCAATATGACTTTGGAAAAGGCGATGCCTTTGTTTGAGGCGCATAATCTGGTGTTTGTCCCGGTCGTCACACTGCATGAGGAAAGCGGTCCCGAACTTCACGGTGCGCTGTTTCAGGTCGATGCGCTTCGGGTGTTTAGTAAAAAGCTCGCGGACACGGCGGCGGAAGAGCACAGTTAAAGCGAAAACGCAGGCCCGAAAGCCTGCGTTTCTACAATGGTTTTTGTGATGAAATTGGGGCTTAAAGCTGTTCGACAGCGGCTTTTCGCGGATAAAAGGCGATATAGTCTTTGAGGCCGGAGACGAGCGGTTTCGGGTCCTCATAGGACCATGCCGCATCGGCAATCACCACGGATTTCGTGTGGATCGCATAATAGGTGGCCTCGCCTTTGAACGGGCAGACGGAGACGGTGTCGGTCTTGTCCAAAAACGCCATCGCAAGGTCTTCACGCGGGAAATAAATCACCGGCGGATAGTCCCCTTCGCTCAGTTCCAAAGCCCGCGATGTTTCGCCCAAAACGGCACCGCCCGCTCGAACCACATAGGTCCCCGGGGCTGTGCGGATCTTGATATGATCTGGCATGTCTCGTATCCCTCTGTTGATTTTCGCAGACCTTATCAGGCTTCTTGCGACAGGTATATGTCAGACGGGTGCAACCGCATGTCGCAGCCAGTCGCGGGCCGTCTCTGACACACGCGGCGCGATCTTGTCCCAGACCTCGGCGTGATAGTCATTGAGCCAATCGCGCTCCCATGGCGCCAATTCATCGACCAGAATCAACGAGCGATCAATCGGGACAAAGGTCAGGGTCTCAAACGCCAACATGTCGCGATCATCGGCGCCTGAAATTTCAGCGGCGGGGCGCACCACAATCAGGTTTTCGATGCGGATGCCGTAAGCGCCTTCGCGATAATAGCCGGGTTCATTCGAGAGGATCATCCCCTCGCGCAGCGCCAAGGTTGAGCTGCGTGAAATGCGTTGCGGGCCTTCGTGGACGGACAGAAATGCGCCAACGCCGTGGCCGGTGCCGTGATCATAATCGCGCCCCATCCGCCACAATGGCGCACGCGCCAAAGCGTCCAGATGCCCGCCCGACACATCGCGCGGAAAGCGCGCGGTTGAGATCGCGATCATGCCCTGAAGCACCGCAGTAAAACTCACCCGCTCTTCGCCCGCCACATCGCCAAGCGCGACGGTGCGGGTGATGTCGGTGGTGCCGTCTTGGTACTGGCCGCCACTGTCCACCAGCAACAATTCACCGCGTTTGAGCGCGCGGTTGGTGTCTTCGGTCACACGGTAATGGACAATCGCGCCATTCGGCCCGGCACCACAAATCGTATCAAAAGAAATCTCTTTGAGTTGGTTGGTGGCGGCGCGACAGGCCTCAAGCTGTTTGACCACTTCGATCTCGGTCAGGTCTTCGGGCATTTGCTCGGAGAGCCAGCACAGAAACTCCACCATCGCCGCGC
Source organism: Celeribacter baekdonensis B30 (assembly GCF_000299875.1). GTDB lineage: Bacteria > Pseudomonadota > Alphaproteobacteria > Rhodobacterales > Rhodobacteraceae > Celeribacter > Celeribacter baekdonensis_A. The sequence continues at coordinate 107,924 of NZ_AMRK01000002.1, read as the reverse complement.
CATCGCGCAGATGCGCCTCGCGCATCCCCTTGATTTCCGCCTCGGTTTTGCAGGCTTTCGGCAGGATACAGGGGTCATCGCCCTCGATGATCTCCGCCTCCGACATCATGGTTTTGACCGCATGGGGGGCTGTGCCGGGATCGACCAACACCGGACCTTGCAGCGCCCCAAGCGCGGCGGCGAAACCCTCGCGTGGCTCGATCGTGATGCGTGGATCGGGGCCGAGATGGGCGTATTTTTCCGCGGCGTCAAACAGGGTCAGCTTACCGCCCGTGTCGCCTGTAGTGGTCAAAATTCCAAAGGCCTGCACCACCGGATTATGCGCAATATCCGTGCCGCGGATGTTCAACAGCCAACACAGGCTGTCAGGCAGGGTGAGCACCACCACCTCAGCCCCGGCCTTTTTCACGGCCGCACCAATCTCAGTAAACTTTTCCTCGGAGGTTTTGCCGGCCAGTTCAAAGGGGTGTACACTCACGGGTGACATCCCACGTTCTGGCCGGTCGGGCCAGATTTTGTCGACAAGATTGACCGTCGCCACCATCTCTTTTGGCGTGTCGGAGAGCGTGCGGCGCAGCCCGTCGATCTCGCGGATCGTGTGCAGCCAAGGGTCAAAACCGATCTTTTCCGCATCCGTCTCTTTCAACCATGCGCCAAGGCTGGTCTGCGGCCAGGCGACGAAATCAAACACTGCCGGATCGCATTGAGCGCGCACCTGAACCGTGTAGCGGCCATCGGTGAACATCACCGCGCGGTCACGCAGGATCACGGCAAAGCCCGCCGACCCGGTGAACCCGGTCAACCACGCCAAACGTTCATCACAGGGCGCAACATATTCGCCCTGATGGGCGTCGCCACGCGGCACGATAAAGGCGTCCAATCCGGCGTCCACCATTGCGGCGCGCAGGGCGGTGACGCGCGGGGCGGCTTGGTCAGGGCGAGAGGTCACGTCAAAGCTCTGGAACATGGTGCCATGTGCCTTTTCTATTTAAAATAATCATTTGGTGCGCGCAGATCGGCGCCGCAGGTCTTAGGACGCGCGGCGGATGCCCATCACCCGTGCGCGGGCGCGCGGGTCGCTGTCAAACAGAGAAGCCAGTTGTTCGGTCATCGCGCCCGCCAATTGTTCGACATCGGTAATAGTCACGGCGCGATCATAATAGCGCGTGACGTCATGGCCGATGCCGATGGCCAAAAGTTCAACCTGTTTGCGTTTCTCGATCATGCCGATCACATCGCGCAGGTGTTTTTCAAGGTAATTGGCCGGGTTGACCGACAGCGTGCTGTCATCCACCGGTGCCCCATCCGAGATCACCATGAGGATTTTACGCGCTTCAGGCCGTCCCATCATCCGCCGATGCGCCCATTCAAGCGCCTCGCCGTCGATGTTTTCTTTCAACAGGCCCTCTTTCATCATCAGGCCCAAATTGGCCCGTGTCCGGCGCATCGGCGCGTCGGCAGATTTGTAGATGATGTGGCGCAGATCGTTCAAACGGCCGGGTTGCGCCGGACGCCCAGCGGCCAGCCACGCTTCGCGCGCCAATCCGCCCTTCCACGCGCGGGTGGTAAAGCCCAGCACCTCAACCTTGACGTTGCAACGCTCCAGCGTGCGCGCCAAGACATCGGCACAGATCGCCGCGATCGAGATCGGACGACCGCGCATAGAGCCGGAGTTGTCGAGCAGGAGCGTCACCACCGTGTCGCGGAATTCGGTGTCTTTTTCGACCTTGAAGGACAATGGCGTGGTGGGGTTGGCGATCACACGGGCCAAGCGGCCAGCGTCCAAAATCCCCTCCTCGCGGTCAAATTCCCATGAGCGGTTTTGTTGCGCCTGAAGGCGGCGTTGCAGTTTGTTGGCCAGGCGCGACACAGCCCCTTTGAGCGGTTCCAACTGTTGATCCAAATAGGCGCGCAGGCGTTCCAATTCAGCCGGTTCGGCCAAATCTTCGGCGGCGATCTCTTCATCGTTGGCGGTGGAAAACACTTGGTAATTCGGATCGGCGTCGGAATAGGGCGCGGGTTGCGGTGGTTCGACCTCGGCCTCATCTTGCGGCAGCTCGACCTCATCCGAAAACTCATCTTCGGCCATGTCATCGGAGGACATCGAGGCCTCTTGCATGTCCTGCTGTTCGTCCTGCGCGCTCTCGGGGCTGGCCTCTTCCTCGTCCGAGCTGTCCTGCTCTTCGCCGGTGGACTCGGCCTCTTCTTCTTGCTCGTCGGTTTCGGCGGATTGATCGTCTTCGGGATCGGTCGCGTCGGGGTCGTCGCCCAATTGGTCGCCGTATCCCAGCTCTTCGATCACGCGCCGCGCCAGACGGGCAAAGCCGCGCTGATCTTCCAACAGATCGCCAATATCCTCGAATGTGCCCTGAGTCTGACCCTCAATGAAATCGCGCCACAGATTCAAAACCGTGTCTGCGCCTTTTGGCAGTTCACGCCCGGTGGACAATTCGCGCAGGTAATAGCCCATGGCCTGTGCCAAAGGCGCGTCTTCACGTTTGGTGATGCCATCATAGCCACGGCGCATTGCCTCATTGCCGATTTTGGCATTGATGTTTTTGGCCGTGCCGGGCATGTGCCGCGCTCCCGCCGCCTCACAGCGCGCGGTTTCCAGGGCGTCGTAAATCTCAAACGCCATCTGACCCTGTGGCGCGTAGCGTTGGAACGTCGGTTGGTCGTGAAATTTGTGACGCAGAGCCAGCGCATCGGCGGTGCCGCGCGCGATCAACACTTCGTCTTTGGTCATCCGCCGCGACACTTGCGGCAGGCGCACGGTATCGCCCGACAGACCAGAGGGGTCCATCGAATAGGTGATCGTCAGCTCCGCATCGTTGGCGAGCACTTTTGTGGCTTCGGCCAGCGCCTTTTTGAACGGATCGGCAGGGTTATCAGAGGGCTTGTTCATGCGCTCGTTAAATCATGCGCGCGCAGGTCGGGCAAGAGAAAGACATGCGACACAGGGGGCATATGTGTTTGCACAGGAATTGCGCGATGGCGCACATATATTTGGATTGAAGTCGTTGTGGGTGCGAATTTATGTAGGCCTCAAAGCCGCGGACCTTTCCTCCCCCTTATCCCCCGCGCTCAGAACAGGAGTTCCCCATGACCACCCCGCAGTCTAATCCGAAAATCGCCATCATCATTGGTTCCACCCGCGATGCCCGTTTTGCCGATAAACCGGCAAACTGGCTTTTGGAAAAAGCCAAAGAGATCAGCACCGATCTCGACTTCGAACTGGTCGATCTGAAAGACTATGCGTTGCCGATGTTCAACGAAATGGCCTCTAACCTGTGGATGCCGTCCGCGGACGCAAAAGCCGTGACATGGCAGGAAAAAATGGCCGAATTTGATGGCTATATTTTCGTCACCCCGGAATACAACTCCTCGATCCCGGCTTCGTTGAAAAACGCGTTGGATCAAGCTGGCAAGGAATGGGTGCGCAAACCCGCCGCCGTCTTTGGCTATGGCTCGGTCGGTGCGGCCCGTGCGGTCGAACATTTGCGCGCCGTGACGATCAACCTGTCGATGGTGCCGGTGCGCGCCGCCGTTTATATTTCCGGTTCGGATTTTTTCAAAGTCTCACCTCTGGGCGCCAATGCCGAAATGTCGGAGATCGAAGCCAACATCCTGCCATCCGTCACCGCCATGCTGGGCGATTTGGCCTGGTGGACCAAGGCGACCAAAGCGGCGCGTTAATCCAAGGTTTTGAAATGTTTGGGAAAGGCTCGCGTGTTGCGGGCCTTTTTCATGCCCGGATTCAGTCTTGGATCATGCGCCCAAAAGCATGGCGCGGCAGTGGCGAATGCTGTCTTGGGCAAGTTGTCTGGCGCGGTCCGCCTCGCCTTGGTCAAAGGAAAACCGCGACAGCGCCAAAAGTTCGCTTTGCGCCACATGACCGGCCAAGCGCAATTCTTCGTAGGCCTCGGCCTCTTCGGGGGCGATCACGGCGGCCAAAAGTTCCTGCATGGCGTGTTTAAGCTCATTGAGGCTTTGGTCTTCGCGGTGTTGCGCCTCGGCGGACAGCCGTCCGGCACAATAGGCGAAATCGCGGGCGAGGGGGGAGGAGGTGGCAGGCAGGGCCTGAACCGGGGCCGCAACACAGAGGCTGAGCGCGCTCAAAAGGGCGCTCATGGTGGCAAGGGATGTGCGGGCTTGCCTGTGGATAACTCTGTGGACTCTCTGTGTCATAGCCTCAATTTGTCGCAAAAACGTTACAATAACGTAAGCGCGACAGGCGAGTCGTGACAAGCCATTTTTGTCTATCGGACGTATATACGTTTGATGAGGTGATCTGGTTTGTGTCAAGGCCGGTCTCTGAACGCCCACACCGCGATGCGCGCGATGTGGGCCAGAGGGCTTTATGTCATGGGGCTGCCATTAGTGCGCGAGCATTTCATGGACGATCGCGTCGCCATCCATTGAGGCCGGGTAATATGTCGGCCAGTTGGTCACTTCTTTGAGGAGGGCCGCACGGTCATTGCCCCAATAGAGGTGGTAGTGATCGGCGCTTGCGGGAGAAATTCGGTGATCGCTAAACTGAATATACGCTGGGGCTGCCGCATCCCCGTCAGTTTTCTCAAAGATGTAGCGCACGCCCCGGTTTCCCTTGGCGTAGGTGAGGACTTCGTGGCCATCGCTTTCATACTGGGCCGAAAGGGGTTTCCCATCACGGACAAAGCGCACCGTGTTGCCGTCTATGTCGATATGGTCCACATCGGTTTTGTACCCTGTGTCATAATAGCTGCGATAGGCGTCGGCGGTTTTGTCGCCCTGTTCGGCCTTGTGTTGCATCACAGGGTCAAGCGTTCCGTCCTGCAAGTAAGGGTAGACCGATTGCCATGCCCCGGCCCAATCGGACAGCGGGCGATCTTTGATTTGAGAGTCCTCAAAATAGCCGTTGTAGATGTCTTGATCCACGTCATGGGTGTGGGCGTGTTCCGGGCTTGCATCGTGGGATTTGGCATCATGTGCCATAGTTGGTGTGGCGAAGATCAACAGAATGGAGGCGGCCAGTGCGGTGATCGTATTCGAACTCATGCGGTGCATTCGTGGGACTCTCTTTCTTTGTGTCGTTAAACTCGAATTGGAATCGTTACGTTATAACGTAACGATCTTGTGTAAGCGAGATATCGGCACAGGACAAGAGCCCCCATACAAGACCTCCATACGGACAAAAGAAAACGGACCCCAGGAGGGGCCCGTTTCAGTCTCATGTTTTAAAAGACGCGCTATCAGCTTGCGACAGAGGCCGCCGATTCCGGCAATTCTTCGTCAAAACAGCGCTGGTAGAATTCCGCCACGGTCTGACGTTCCAACTCATCGCATTTGTTGAGGAAGGTGAGGCGGAACGCATAGCCGATGTTGCGGAAAATCTCGGCGTTCTGCGCCCAGGTGATCACGGTGCGCGGCGACATCACGGTCGAGAGGTCGCCATTCATGAACGCGGTGCGGGTCAGATCGGCCACGGTCACCATCTGCGAAATGTCGCGGCGGCCTTTTTCGGTGTTGTAATGCGGGCATTTGGCCAAAACGATATTCGCTTCGGCGTCATGGCTGAGATAATTCAACGTCGCCACCAAAGACCAACGGTCCATCTGCGCTTGGTTGATCTGTTGCGTGCCGTGGTACAGCCCGGTGGTGTCGCCAAGGCCAACCGTGTTGGCGGTGGCAAAGAGGCGGAAGGACGGGTGCGGGGTGATCACCTCGTTTTGGTCCATCAACGTCAACTTCCCATCGGCTTCCAACACCCGTTGGATCACAAACATCACATCGGCGCGGCCCGCATCATATTCGTCAAACACGATGGCGCAGGGGTTTCGCAGGGCCCAGGGCAGAATGCCCTCTTGGAATTCGGTCACCTGTTTGCCGTCGCGCAGCTTGATCGCGTCTTTGCCGATCAGGTCAATGCGCGAGATGTGGCTGTCGAGGTTGACGCGCACAGACGGCCAGTTGAGCCGGGCGGCGACCTGTTCGATATGGGTCGATTTGCCGGTGCCGTGGTAGCCCTGGATCATCACGCGGCGGTTGTGGGCAAAGCCCGCAAGAATCGCCAGCGTCGTATCCGGGTCAAATTTATAGGTCGGGTCTTCGTCCGGCACGCGGTCGAGGCGCTCGGCAAAGCCTTTTACGGTCATGTCAGTATCAATGCCAAAGACATCGCGTACAGAAATGGTTTCGGTCGGTTTTGCGTTCGCGTCCATGGTTCGGCCCGTTTTCTTATGTGTTCACTTAACTGTTCCGCCGCACACCGGTCTCGCAGGGCTTTGGCAAAACGCTTTAGGTGACTTCGTGCCCTATCGGCGCGTCAGGTGCAAGGGGCGAGGCGTCGCGGGGGCGTGAGCCAGCGCTCAGAATGCCAGGTGGCGCAAAAAAACACCTCACGCCTGTGTGACTGAACGTGAAGGGCGCGTGGTGATCCATGCGGTGATCCGCCCCGTACCCCTTATAACCTCGACACTGGGTCGGGGCGTGTTCTTAAGGGAGACTTATGATGAAACGCACAATTTTTGCCGCTGCCACTGCCGCTCTTCTCGCCACCACCGCCTTTGCGGACGACCATGGCATGAAAAACCCGATGGTCGGCGGCGCTGAGATGTTCCCCGAGAAAAACATCGTAGAAAACGCTGTGAACTCCGCCGATCACACCACTCTGGTCGCCGCTGTCCAGGCTGCGGGTCTCGTGGATGTGCTCGCTGGCGAAGGTCCGTTCACCGTGTTCGCCCCGACCAATGACGCGTTTGCCGCTTTGCCCGAGGGCACGGTTGAAACGCTTTTGATGCCGGAAAACAAAGATCAGTTGACCAAAATTCTGACCTGCCATGTGGTTGCCGCTGATGTGATGTCCGAAGCCCTTGTGGGCATGATCGAAGATGACGGCGGCGTGCATGATGTGCCGACCGTGGGCGGCTGTACGCTCAAAGCCATGGTCAAAGACGGTATGGTGATGATCGAAGACGAACAGGGCAACGCGGCCACTGTGACCATCGCTGACGTTGATCAATCGAACGGTGTGATCCATGTGATCGACAAGGTGCTTTTGCCGGCGATGTAAGCGCGGCACTTTGAATGAGGTCTCCCTTCGGGGATCATGCGGGTGGGGCGTCCTTTGGGGCGCCCCGCTTTTTTGCACTTGGGTTTGCGGGTGGGTTTGCCAGTGAGCGCATTCGTGACTACATAGCCTCAACGTAAGATGAAAACGGGGACACAGGTATGAGCGGCCTTTTGGCATTATTGGACGACGTGGCGGGCATCGCCAAAGTGGCGGCGGCCTCGGTCGATGATGTGGCGGGCCAAGCGGCGAAAGCCTCGGCCAAGGCGGCGGGCGCGGTGATTGATGACGCCGCCGTCACGCCGAAATACGTCCATGGCTTCGCCGCCGCGCGTGAATTGCCGATCGTCGGCAAAATCGCCCTTGGTTCGATCCGCAACAAATTGCTGATCCTTTTGCCTCTGGCGTTGCTCTTGTCAGCCTTCGCGCCATGGATGGTCACGCCTTTGTTGATGCTCGGCGGGTCGTATTTGTGTTTTGAGGGGGCGGAAAAGGTCTATCACCTGTTCAAACCCCATGCGCCTCATGCCGATGGCCAACCTGCCGAGCAAGGCGATCCGGCTCATCTCGAAGCCACCAAAGTGGCGGGCGCGGTCAAGACCGATTTCATCCTTTCCGCCGAGATCATGACCATCATTTTGGCGGCCCTTGATCCCTCTGCAAGTCTCGTCTTTCGCGCCTTCACCTTGGGGCTTGCAGGGGTGATCATCACCGTGGTGGTTTATGGCAGCGTCGCTTTGATCGTCAAAGCCGATGATGTCGGCCTGTGGTTGGCACGGGTTGGGCGGCTGTCCGTGACGCGGGCTTTGGGGCGCGGGATCGTGAAATTCATGCCGATCTTGATGACCCTTTTGATGATTATCGGCACCGCCGCGATGATTTGGGTCGGCGGGTCCATCGTGATCCATGGCCTGTCCGAATTGGGCCAGCCGCATCCCTATGAGGACATCCACCACATCGCCGAACTGGCCGCGCATGCCTTTGTCGGGGCATCCGGCTTTATCGCTTGGGTCGTGACGGCGTTTTTCGATGGCATCCTTGGGCTGATCTATGGCCTGATCCTGATCCCCATTGTGGCCCGGATCATCAACCCTTTGATCCGTTTGGTGACGGGCAAAAAAGCGGGCGCGGCGCATTAAAACCACGCCTTACGCCATCAAAAAAGCCGCCCCATGTGAGGCGGCTTTTTCTATTTTGAGGCTGTTTTGACCCAGTCTGGACCCTATAGTTTACTTAAACCAACGGCTCTCTTTGAGCTGATCCCAGGCCCAGACGACCTGTTGCAACTGCTCCTCTTGCGAGCGATCGCCGCCGTTCACGTCCGGGTGCAGCACTTTGATCAAAGCGCGATATTGTTTCTTGATTTCGGCCTTGGTCCAATGGTCCTTGGCCTCCAAAATATCGATCGCCTGCCGCTCCACCGGCGGCAGTTTGCGCGTCGAGGCCGCCGGGTCCGATTTGCCCGGGTTCTGCGTCGCGTTTTCGCCCAGCACCTCATGAGCATCATCAATGCCAAGACGCTCCCACGCCCTCTGTTCGACCGATTTTTTGCCAAACGGCTTGGTCGGACGTTCGCCGGTTTGGGACGCTTTGATTTGCTCGTCCATTTCTTCCGGTGTGGCGTTGGTGAAAAAATTCCATTTCAAATTGTATTCGCGCACGTGGTCCTTACAAAACCATTTATACTCGTCCAAATGATCAGGCGAACGGGGCGCGCGATATTGGCCCGCTTCCTGACATCCGTCATGTTCGCAGACCCGTTTAGAGGTCTCAAATGCCCCGGACATGCCGCGTCTGCCACCACGTTTGTTCTTTTTTGATGACGTGACTGACATATCAAAACCGAAGGGATCGTTTTTATCCATGTGCCTCAACCTTTTCGACTCGGACGCAGGACTTTAGATGAAGAATGCAAAATGGGAAAGGCCTTGGGGCCGAAAACTGGGAGAGAGAGATGACAATTTCCGATGAAATGCGCGTCAGGTTACAGGCGGCCTTTGCGCCAAAAACCTTAAAGATCGAAGATGATAGCGCCTCACATGCCGGACATGCCGGAAATCCCGGCGGGGCGGGGGAGACGCATTTTAATGTGATGATCCGCTCAGAGGCCTTCGCCGGACAATCGCGGGTGGCGCGCCACCGGATGGTGCACAAAGCACTCGGCGATTTGGTGCCGCGCATTCATGCGCTGGCGCTGGATCTGGATGTGTGAGCGCGGGATTATGATTCACGGTCTTCGGCGATCTCGTCGGCCACCTCGGGCGAGAGGCGGCGGGCATTTGCGCCCGCGCCTTTTTCGGCATGGGCCGGAAAGGGCACAGAGGGCGGCGGCGTGGTGCGGTCCGCGACCGGGGATTTGCGCGGTTGCACGGCGGCCTGTTCCGTCGTCGAGACCGTCGCCACGGCATTCGCATCGCGTTCCCGGCGAAACACCAGAACCGTGTGATAGGTGATCGCTTTTGAGGTCAGCCCGGAGCGCTCTTCCATCGGCAAGAGATCGGCACGGATATACTCCCAGCCCTCAGCGCCCTTTTCATTGAGCACGCTTTGCATCGCCAGTGCGATCCGCGCCTCAGGGGTCTTGATGCCGCGGGTTTTCTCGCCTTTGCGCGGGGCGGGCACGGTGAGGTACTCATAAAGGGGCATATGCGTCTCCTGTGGTGACCGCGTTGGGCGGCGCGTCGTTGCGGCACAGGTTTAGCGGATGGGCACCGGAGGTCAAGGCATGGGCCGTGTGTCACGGGCGGCGCTGGCCTCACTCGGCGGCTTCTGGCCCGAAGGTCCCAAAGCTGGGTTTATCCTGTCCGAACATGCCAAAATCGCTTTCGCGTCGAAACACCAAAACCGCCTGTTTGCCCGATACCCCGGTGAGGGCGAATGCGTCCGAGCGCAGATAGGTCCAGCCCTCTTTTGCCATGGCATTGAGCCGCACGGTCACCGCGTCGGCCAATCGCGCCTCAGGCGTTTGCGAGGCGGAGGTGGCTTCGCTTTCATGCGGGGCAGGGATGGCTTTGTACTCGTAATGGGACATGATGGGCTCCTTCCATGTGTCCCAAGCTACTCCCCCGAAAGTTAAGGGCGAGTTTATGAAAAAAGGCGCCCATGAGGGACGCCTTTATGCCTTTGATGGAGGGGTGATTTAGAGGCCGAGTTTGGCTTTGACCAGCGCATCGACTGCGCCAGGATTGGCCTTGCCGCCTGTGGCTTTCATCACTTGGCCCACAAACCAACCCGCAAGTTTCGGGTTCTGTTGAGCTTTTTCGACCTGTCCGGGGTTGGCGGCGATCACCTCATCGACCGCTTTTTCAATCGCGCCGGTGTCTGTGACCTGTTTCATGCCGCGCGCGTCAACGATCTCGGCCGGGTTGCCGCCCTCGGTATAGACGATCTCAAACAGGTCCTTGGCGATCTTGCCGGAGATGTCGCCGGATTTGATCAGCTTGACGATGCCGCCCAGTTGTTCGGGGGAGACGGGTGAGGTTTCGATGTCTTTGTCATCTTTTTTCAGACGGCCAAACAGCTCGTTGATCACCCAGTTCGCGGCCAGTTTGCCGTCGGTGCCGGCGGCCACGCCTTCGAAATAGCTGGCGTTCGCGGTGTCGGCGGTCAACACGTTTGCGTCATATTCGGACAGACCGAACTCTTTGACAAAGCGGGCCTTTTTCTCGTCGGGCAATTCGGGCAAGGTCTTCGCAATGTCATCCACCCATTCCTGTTCGATCTCCAGCGGCAGCAGATCGGGGCAGGGGAAATAGCGGTAGTCATGTGCCTCTTCTTTGGAGCGCATCGAGCGGGTTTCGTTCTTGTCGGCGTCATAGAGACGGGTCTCTTGATCGACCGTGCCGCCATCTTCCAGGATCGCGATTTGACGCCGGGCCTCGTAATCAATCGCCATCTGGATGAACCGCGTCGAGTTCATGTTTTTGATCTCGCAGCGGGTGCCGAGATGACCAAAATCTTGAGTGGCTTGATATTTTTCATACTGGCCCGGACGACAGACAGAGACGTTCACGTCGGCGCGCAGGTTGCCGTTTTGCATGTTGCCGTCGCAGGTGCCCAAATAGCGCAGGATTTGGCGCAGTTTCAGCACATAGGCGGCGGCTTCTTCGGGGCCACGAATGTCGGGGCGGGACACGATTTCCATCAAGGCCACGCCGGTGCGGTTCAGGTCGACGAAGGACATGGTCGGGTCCATGTCATGGATGGATTTGCCAGCGTCTTGTTCCAAATGGATGCGCTCGATGCGCACCAAACGGGCCACACCAGGTTCCATATCGACGATCACTTCGCCTTCGCCCACGATCGGGTGATAGAGCTGCGAAATCTGGTAGCCTTGCGGCAGATCCGGGTAGAAATAGTTTTTCCGGTCAAAGGCGGAGAACAGGTTGATCTCAGCTTTGAGGCCCAGCCCCGTGCGCACCGCTTGTTCGACGCAGAATTCGTTGATCACGGGCAACATGCCGGGCATGGCCGCGTCCACGAAAGAGACGTTCGAGTTCGGCTCATTGCCGAATTTCGTCGAAGCGCCAGAGAACAGCTTGGATTTGGAGGCGACCTGAGCGTGGATTTCCATCCCGATCACCAGTTCCCAGTCGTCTTTTGCCCCCGAAATGACTTTCGGCTTTGGCGTGGTGAATTCGAGATGATCGAGCATGTCGCGGCTCCCTGCGTATCCTGTTGCCCTGCGTTCTAAACGCAGCCGCAGTCAGGGGCAAGTGTCAGCTCGCGTGTCGAAGCGCCTGCGCCTCCCATGCCTTTAATTCATAGCGCGAAAGCTCCGCCTGCTGCGCTCCGTGTTCGAATTCGGGAAACAGCATCAAAATTTCGGCCCGTGCCTCTGGCGCTACGGCCCCCAAGGCCTCTTGGCCGGGATAGAGGCTTTCGGTCGGGCAGCCCTCGGCAAAGATGATTTGATGGCTGTCAAACAGCATGTGGAAATACTCCACGGTGCCACCGGGCACGCAGCGGATCGTGTCATCATTGACCAAATGTTTCGCCGCCACCAAGACATCGCGTTCGCCAAACAGCATTTCGGCTTTGGGTCCTCGGATCATCATCCGGTGATTGGGCGAGACCGTGAGGTCGCGGAAATTGCCCAAAGCTCCGGCTTTGATGCGGATCGGGACGAGTGTGCCTGTGGCCTCGACGCGGCGCGATCCGATCCAGCGGATCGGTTGCGGCCCCTCATCGAGGGTATGCACAAGATCGCCCTCGCTCAGGGTCTCGATAAATTTTGGCCCCTCGGGCGTGTCAATCAACGTCCCGCGGGTCAAACAAATCGCGGCGGCAATTTCATTTTCGGCAAACAGGTTGTTGCCGGTGGTAAAGACCCCGTCGCCGACCTCGCTGCCTGCAATGGAGCCGTCTTCATTATAGTCGATGGCTTGCTCATGCGAGAGCCAAACCGGGTAGGCTTCGGATAAATCCACGCCCGGCGCCAAAAACAGATAGTCCAGATCCGGCGCGCCGGGGTCTGAGCTGACAAAGCCATCGGCGGGGAAATGCAGATAGGCATCGCCCATATTGTGCACGCTTGTGGAGACATCGCCGCTGCCTGTGTTGTTCCCCCAGCCCCATCCTCCGGTTTTTTCCAGCTCATAGGTGTATTTGGGGACGCCATTCACATAGTCGGCGGCATTGTCATAGACCTCGATCCCCATGATCTGGGTCTGGTTGTCAAACGTTCCGTCATGGTTGACCTTTTGCACGGTGAAAACGATCACGTCATCGTCGTCAAAAACGCTGTCGCCGCCGGTGATATAGGCCCCGTCATTGGCGTTTCCCCAAGGGTCCTGGGAATAGCCAATCGGATTGTTGACGAGGGAGGACCCCATCACAATTAGATTCTCTGTTGGCATGACTGCTCTGCCTGTCTGGTTTGGGTCTGTAACCCGGATCTGCCTCAATGCGCCGATGCGGTTTGAACCGCTTGTGTTTTCGCCCGTCCGGTGCTCTTTTTGGCCCGATCCGTGGCGTGACGCTTGGGCAAGTGTTGTTAACCTTAGGGCACTTGTCCAGACGTTTGTGCGCCCAGTCCCCGAACGGACAGCCAAATGTGTCGCTTTGGCACCGTTTGATATGATTGATATGACTTTAAGGAGGCATCATGCCCGCATTGCGCTCTGATATCGACCCCGATGGGTTGATGGAATTTTCCGTGGTCTTCACTGATCGCTCGCTCAACCACATGTCGAAAGCCTTTCAAACCGTGATGACCGACATCCACGCCACCCTGTGCGAGGTCTATCATGCCGACACCGCCGTGGTCGTTCCCGGCGGCGGCACCTATGCGATGGAGGCCGTGGCGCGCCAGATCGCCGGTGGTGAGGACGTGATGGTCATCCGCAACGGCTTCTTCTCCTTTCGCTGGAGCCAGATTTTTGACGCGGGCGCGATCCCGAAATCGCAGACCGTGCTCAAAGCCCGTCGCACCGGCAATGAGATCACCGCACCTTTCGCTCCCGCCCCATTGGAAGAGGCCGTGGCCGAAATTCACGCGCTCAAACCCGCCGCGGTCTTTGCCCCGCATGTGGAAACCGCCTCTGGTATGATTTTGCCGGATGGCTATATCCGCGCGCTGTCTGATGCGGTGCACGAAGAGGGCGGGCTGATGGTGCTCGACTGTATCGCCTCGGGCTGTGCCTGGGTCGACATGAAAGCGACCGGGGTGGATGTGTTGATCTCCGCGCCGCAAAAGGGTTGGTCGGCACAGCCTTCTGCCGGGTTGGTCATGCTGTCTGAGCGCGCCATCAAGGTGGTGAAATCGCGCCAATCCTCGTCTTTTGCGATTGATCTGGGCAAATGGTTGACCATCATGGAGGCCTATTTGGCGGGCGGTCACGCCTATCACGCGACGATGCCCACGGACGCGCTGCGCGCCTTTCGCGATGCCATGTTGGAGACCAAAGCCTACGGCTTTGCCAAACTGTCTGAGGCGCAATGGGAGCAGGGCCGCCGGGTGCGCGCCCTGTTGAGCGCGCGGGGCTTCAAATCGGTCGCCGCAGAAGGCGTTGAGGCGCCGGGCGTGGTGGTCTGTTACACCGATGATCCCGAGATTCAATCGGGCCGGGCCTTTGCGGCATTGGGGATGCAAATCGCCGCTGGCGTGCCGCTGCAATGCGATGAGGGGCCGGAGTATAAATCCTTCCGGTTGGGGCTGTTTGGTCTGGATAAGCTCTATGACGTGGATGCGTCTGTGGCCCGTCTTGAGGCGGCATTGGATGCGGTTTTGGCGAAATAAGCCTTTGGTATAAAATAAAAAACGGCGCGCCCTTGGAGAAAGGCGCGCCGTTTGAGTATTTGGATCACGGTAAAGGCGCGCGCGGGTTAAATCGGGCCAAGCCCCGCTTTCATCACGCCGTGACGCAGCGGTTTGACGTCATGCACGGCTTTCAGGCCCAACAGGCGCAGCGCTTGTAAGATGTCACTTTCCGAACGGGTGACGCGATTGAACAGATCGACCACTTTGGCGCGCGCGGTGATGTCGCGGTGGCGGGTTTTGGCGTAAGCGTCCAACATGACCTGTCCGCCCAAATCCGTGCGATGGGTCTCGGCCAGTGCCAAAAGTTCGCCCAGATCGTTGAGCGAGGTGTTCAGCCCCTGCGCCCCAATCGGTGGCAGCACATGTGCGGCCTCGGCGATCACCGCGACGCGTTCGCCCGACAGGCGTTCGGCCACTTGGGTGATGATCGGAAAGATCGCGCGCCCGGAGGCCAGGGTCAGTTGACCAAACAGCCCGGCCGAGCGGGTGGTCATCACCGCGTTGAACGCCTCAGGCTCCATGGCCAAAAGCTCGGTGGCATAGGGGCCCTTGTTCATCCAGACAATCGCCGAGGCAGGTTTGCCGTCGATGTCTGGCAAGGGCACCATGGTGAAAGGGCCGCCTTCGCGGTAAATTTCGGTCGAAACATTGTGATGCGGCAGATCATGCGTGGCGGTGAAGGCCAGCGACTTTTGGCCATAGCGCGTGGTTTTGACGCCAATCCCCGCCGCCTCACGCACCGGGGAATTGCGGCCATCGGCGGCAACGACCAATTTAGCGCGCACCTGTGTGCCATCGGCGAGGGTGACGATCGCCTCATTGGTGCGGGTGAGCATGGATTTAAACCCGGTGCCATAGCGCATGTCGACATTGGGGATGTTGGGCACGGCTTTCAAAAGCTCACGCCGGATCACCCAGTTGAGAAAATTCCAGCCAAACGGTTCATCGCCGGTCTCGCGGCCTTCGAACTGACGCTCGGCGCGGATGTCGGACGGTTGCCCTAACGTGTCGACGATGCGCAGCGCCTCAAGCGGTGTGGCGTAAGGGGCAAGCGCCTCCCAAATGCCAATCCGGGCAAAGAGATCGCGCGCGGGGCGTAAAAATGCGGTGGAGCGCAGATCGGATCGGTCCTCTGTGCCGCTGGTGATTGGCGGGGTCGGGTCGATCATCAGGGTTTTGAACCCGGAAGCGCCAAAGGCCGCCGCCGCGATCATCCCGGCGATGCCGCCGCCTGAGACCAAAACATCCACGGTTTCGCGGGGTGGAAACGAGGGGGATTGGGTCGGCATGATCATCTCCTTTGCGCCCGCTCTATGGGCATAGCCAAGAGATAGGCGCAAAGGCGGGGATTGTCCAAGGGACAGGCTGTCTCAGGGGAAACTCATGCGCCGCGCAGGAGGACGATTCATTTCGCCGCTTATTTGCCTGTGGTGAGCAAGATCAACACAACATAGATCACCGGAACCGTCGCCAGCGCGCTCACGCCAAGCACCCATGGGCCGATCGCGAACATGCCATAGACAATTGCCGCGATCACGACGAGCACGAAGAGCAAAAACAACAGGACGCCGCGTGGAGAGGCCACGCCGTCCTCGTGATGGGAGGAGGATTGATCAAGGATGGTATCAGACATGTGCGATCTCCGGGGTGCGCGCTGTGTTCAGCTGCGTTTTGAATGAAGCTGTCAGATAGGGCGCAGCGCAGATCAGGTCACGGTGGCGGGATGCCGCGCGGCATATGGGCGCAGGCAATGCCTGACACGGATCTCTTGACGCTTTGCGAGAATTCAGCCGACGAGCGCACGCAAAAAGGCCGACAGATTGTCGGTGTGGTGGTGAATATGGGGTGCGGGCGGATCAAGCGGCGTGGGGGCAACATAGACGGTCTTCATCCCCAGATCATGCGGGACTTTGAGGTTGCGCGGATCGTCTTCGAACATCGCCGCCGTGTTGGGGGCGACCCCATCGAGGGTCAGCACGGTGTCAAAGGCTTCGGCCAGAGGTTTGGGATGAAATTTGGCGTGTTCAATGCCGTAGACGGCGTTGAAAATCCCGGTCAACCCGCGCGCCTCCAACACCCGCTCGGCATAGGGGGCGGAGCCGTTGGTGTAAACGATTTTGCGTCCGGGCAGGGCGGTGATCGCCGCTTTGAGCTCGGCATCAAGCTGCAGGCCGGAAAAGTCGATGTCATGGACATAGGTGAGATAGGGCAGCGGGTCGGTGCCATGTTTGGCCATCATCCCCGAGAGGGTGGTGCCATAGTCACGCCAATACGCGCTGCGCAAGGCATTGGCCGCCTCTAAACTCACGCCCAATTCACGCGCCACCCAATCGGCCATTTTGACCTCGATCTGGGCAAAAAGCGCGGCCTCTGGCGGATAAAGCGTATTATCGAGGTCAAAGACCCATGTGTTCACGTGAGAAAATTGATCAGCTACCATGGCATCCTGTTAGGCTCAGTCTGCGCGGGGCGCAAGACGGGACATCCGCAAAGGTCGGGCGTGATATCGGCTTACGGGGCTAAAATGGGTGCCATGCGACGATGTTAGCGCTTGATCGTGGGGGGCAGGGCTGTCTATGGTCTCCCCCTGTTGACCTGAGAGGCACATGATGAAAGATCCGCGCGCTGGGCAAAAGGACGCTTATGGGCTGATCCTCGATGCCATCGACACCGGAGTGTATCGACCGGGGGACCGGCTTGTTGAAAGTGAGTTGGCCGACCGCTTTGGCGTCTCGCGTACTCCGATTCGTGAGGCGTTGCAGCGGTTGGAGACCCAATCCATGCTGACGCGGGATGGGCGCTCACTGATTGTGGCCTCATTGGATCACAATCAGATGGCGGATCTTTATGTGGTGCGCACCGAACTTGAGGGCCTTGCGGCCCGCCTTGCGGCGCGCCATGCCACCTCAGAAGAGGTGCGGGTGCTGCGTGATATGGTCGAAGAGGATCGCAGCTTGATCGGCAAACCCGACGCTATGTCACGGGCCAATCGCCGGTTTCACAAACAAATCCACCTTGCCTCGCACAACCGTTATCTGGTGCAACAGCTTGATCTGGTGCACCGCTCCATGGCCCTGCTCGCCACCACCTCTTTGGCCGCCGAAGGCCGGGGCGAGGAGGCGATCAAGGAACATGATCAGATCGTTTCCGCGATTGAAGCGCATGATGGTGACGCTGCGCATAAGGCGCTGTCTGAGCATATTTCAAAGGCCTTTGTGACCCGCTTGAAAATCGACGCCGATAAGGTGCGTTAACCCTCACGCCTCCTCCGGATCCCCAGAGGTTCCGCTCATACGACGTGGCTCTATGGCGGGCGTGGTTGGAAGGAACGCAGGCACCTCAACAAAGGCTGCCATATGCGCCCATTCGGGCGCGCCCGCTGAGTTGACCGGGATGCGGGGGGTCGGGTCTTTGATCTGATGCGGCAAGGCTAGGACGGTTTCGGTGTGATCTGGACGCACGGTTTCGGAGTCTGGCTTTGGGTCTGGCTTCGGTGCCGGGCGCAGACGTTCGGGGTCAAACGCCACCGCCGCCGCCTCCAACGCGCGCCGCAGCGCGGGGGTGTTGGAGGTGCCCTCAAAATCAAGCCCAAAGGTCAGACGCCGCCCCGGCCGGGGCACTGACCCCGACGCATCCTGTTCAAGGCGCTCAAACACAAAGGCTCTAGGAGCCTCCCCAAAGGCCCGGACGCGATCTGCACCGATCTCCTGGCTGTTTTGCCTGGGTTTGTCAGCGGGATAGAGGATCAGCGGGTGGGCGGATTTTTGCGGGGTGGCTGCACCCGATGCGCTCGCAGCGATGCGGTGCGCCGGGCCAAGCATCAAGGGCGCGGGATGGGGCATTGGGGACACCGGGCTGAGGGCTGCGGCGGTCTCCGCCTCATCTTCGTGAAAGCCCAGATCATGCACGCCATGGGCGGTTTTGTCCCAATAATAGGGCTTGGTCACCATCTCCCACAGCCCTTTGAGCGCAGCCAAAGTGGCCAGTGGATAATAGAAATGCAGCGTCGGCACCCAGGGCCAAAGCCATTTGTGTTTCGAGGTCGAGGTCGCCACCATGCCCACAGCGACCGTCACCACTTCGGACAGGAGGAAAGTT
Organism: Celeribacter baekdonensis B30; assembly: GCF_000299875.1. Taxonomy (GTDB): domain Bacteria; phylum Pseudomonadota; class Alphaproteobacteria; order Rhodobacterales; family Rhodobacteraceae; genus Celeribacter; species Celeribacter baekdonensis_A. The sequence goes on along the minus strand of NZ_AMRK01000002.1, from coordinate 89,517 downwards.
GCGCCCAAACCGACCAAGACATCATGGGGTAAAATCCCGCGTAATGGATGTGGCAGGCCCAAGGGGAAGAGCCAGAACGACCACAGAAACGGTGCCAGTACAAATTGCGACAAAGCGCCCAGAAACAGCGCCTGAACCCCGAAAAACCGCCATGCACCGAGGTCACGCCAGAGTTTTCGTGGATTTTGCATGTGCATTGCATAGGTCATCGCATAGCCTTTGAGCCAGCGGGAGCGCTGTTTGACCCAAGGCCAGAGGCGACAATTGGCCTCTTCCTCTGTCACCGTATGCAACAATTCGGTGCGGTAGCCGTGGCGCGCCAAGCGGATGCCCAAATCGGCATCCTCAGTCACGTTGTGCGCGTCCCATCCGCCCAGTTCCTCGATTGCCTCGCGGCGGAAAAACAAGGTGGTGCCGCCCAATGGGACGGCCAGCCCCATACGCTCATAGCCCGGCAAAATCACCCGAAACCATGTCGCATATTCGACGGTGAAACAGCGCGACAACCAATTGGTGCGGGCGTTGTAAAAGTCCAGAATGCCCTGAACACAGGCGACCTCTGGTCCGGTTTGGGCGAAATGGGCGACGACCTTATGAATCTGTTCTGGCTCGGGCGCGTCCTCGGCGTCATAGATGCCAATGATCGAGCCACGACAGAAATCGAGGGCAAAATTCATCGCCCGTGGTTTGGTTTTCACCCCGCCGCGCGGCACGATGATCTGCCGCATCCAACGCGGCAAATCCGTGCTGGCAATGGCCTCTTGGGTGACGGTGTCATCCTCTTCGACCACAAGGCAAATATCCAAAAGCTCGCGTGGATAGCTCAGCCGCGACACCCGTTTGATCAGCCGGGTCGCGACCTCGCGCTCTTTGAACAGGGGCAACATGATTGACACGGTTGGCAGGGCGGTTCTGGTGCGGCGACTGCTAAACGTGCTTTGCCGGGTGCGCGCAGTGCTGGCCTGAGCAAAAGCGGCAGCGATTTTGAGGCCGGTGGAGACGACGAGGGTCAACACCGCCCATGAGGTCAACAGGATCGCAGCGCTTATCGGTGATAAAAGCGCCAGAATGAGTCCCAAAACCGCCAAAGACGACACCATCCGCGTCAGTTTGCGGATGTCCATTTCGCGACAGCTTTCATGCGCCGCCACGCGGGTTTCGGCGCAGAGCGCAAGTTTGCGTTGGCGCGAACGCAACAGCGCCTCATGCATCGCGGTTTCCGAGGTCACGGCCATCCGCACCGGACCAAACAGCGCGCTCAGACGCGGGCGCAGGTCTTCGAATTGTTCGGGGCGGCACGAGGCGATGATCACCGTTCCGCCGACCTGACGCCATGGCAAAAGCCCGCGGCGCAGACATTCATCCGCCCCAAGAATATCAATCAGGCGCACGTCTGGTGCGGTTTTATCAAAATCTGCGACGATGGCGTGGTGTTGCTGGGCCAGGGCGCGGTAGAGCGTGGCTTCTTCGACCATGCCATGCGCCAAAAGAATATCGCCGATGCGCGCATCTTCGCGTTGGCGCATGGCGGCGGCGCGGATCAGATCGCCGGGATCGACCGCCCCCATATCGACAAGGATTTGTCCGATCGGTCTGCGTGTGGGTTTATGGGGACCATGGCGGGGCGCGTCAGATCCCGGCACGGTCGCATTCTCTGGCGCCGTGTGGAGTTTTGTGTTTGAAAAAAGCGGATGTCTGACAAAGGACATCTAAATATTCATCCTGACGCAACTGTCCCAATGGCTCGGGTTTACCCCCAGACCTTTGCGGACAAGTTTGATCAGGCAAGGTTAATAAGGCGTTAACCAGGACTTTACATGTGGTAAATAAACGCAAAAAGGCGGGGAGAACCCCGCCTTTCCGTGACATAATCTGGTTGGATCAGGCGCCAGCGCGTGCCGCCATTGCTGCCGCAAACCGTTCAAACAGATAGTAGCTGTCCATCGGGCCGGGGCTGGCTTCGGGGTGATATTGCACCGAAAAGATCGGCTTGTCCTCGACCGCGATGCCACAATTCGAGCCATCAAACAGCGACACATGGGTCTCTTTCACGCCTTTGGGCAGGCTTTGCGCATCCACCGTAAAGCCATGGTTCATCGAGGTGATTTCAACCTTACCGGTGTCGAGATCCTTCACCGGATGGTTGGCACCATGGTGGCCGTGGTTCATTTTGATCGTCTTGGCGCCCAGAGCCAGAGCCAACATTTGGTGGCCCAAACAGATGCCAAACACCGGCAGATCGGCGTCCAAAACGCCTTTGATCATCGGCACGGCGTAGGCGCCCGTGGCCGCCGGATCGCCGGGGCCGTTGGACAGGAACACACCGTCGGGCGCATGGGCCAAGACCTCTTCCGCAGTGGCGGAAGCGGGCAGAACGGTGACGTCGCAGCCCGCCGAGGCCAAGCACCGCAGGATGTTGCGTTTCGCGCCGAAATCAATCGCCACGACCTTAAAGCCTTTACCTTCCCGTTTCGGAAAGCCATCCGGCCACGCCCACCGCATTTCGTCCCATTGATAGGACTGCGCGCAGGTGACGTCTTTGGCCAGATCAAGCCCGACGAGGCCAGAAAAGGCGCGAGCCTGTTTGACCAGCGCTTCGATGTCGAAATTGCCCGCGGGATCGTGCGCAAAGGCAACATGCGGCGCGCCTTGTTGGCGGATGGCGCGGGTCAGGCGGCGGGTGTCGATCCCGCCCATGCCGATGCGACCGCGTTTTTCAAGCCAAGGACCAAGTTCCTCTTGAGCGCGCCAGTTCGATGGCTCGGTCGGGTCCCATTTGACGATCATGCCCGCGGCAACCGGGTCGGCGGTTTCGTCATCCTCGGCGTTGACGCCGGTGTTGCCGACATGCGGGAAGGTGAAGGTGACGATCTGACCGGCGTAAGACGGGTCGGTCATGATCTCTTGGTAGCCCGTCATGGCGGTGTTGAAACACAGCTCTGCGGTGGTGGTTCCGGTCGCCCCGAACCCCTTACCGTAGAAGAGTGTGCCATCGGCCAAAGCCAGACACGCGGTTGGTTTCTCGGACGACTGAGCGGATGCCATGGCACGACTCTCCTGATGTGGGCAAAATTCACCGGAACCTAAGGAAAGGGACAGGCGGCGTCAAGGTCGGGTGATGGATTTTCAGTCACTTTATGTAACGTAGCGTTTTCAATGGGTTATGGAAATTATCAACGGTTGAGAACGGATGCGTCTTTCGCTATGTTGTCCACTTGCGACATCATGAGGGATGAGGCCCATATGGATATGCGAAACCGGCTCAATGCGGCATTGAAAACGGCGATGAAAGACAAGGACAGCGAACGCTTGTCCACCTTGCGTCTGATCAATGCGGCCATCAAGGATCGCGAAATTGCGGCTCGGGGTGAGGGCAAAGAAGAAAGCGTGTCTGACGCGGATGTGCTTGGTATTCTTGGCAAAATGGTCAAGCAACGCCAAGAGAGCGCGAAAGCGTTTGAAGAAGGCGCGCGACTTGAATTGGCGGAAAAAGAACGTTCCGAGATCACTGTGATCGAAGAGTTTTTGCCGCGTCAATTGTCAGAGAGTGAGGTGGCTCAGGCCATCTCTGATGCCATTTCTGAGACCAGCGCGGAGAGTATCCGCGACATGGGCAAGGTGATGGGGGCTCTGAAAACGAAATACACCGGCCAGATGGATTTTGGCGCGGTGGGTGCACAGATCAAAGCCAAATTGGGGTAACCCCTGAGGCTCTGTCTTTGAAAAGGCCGCTCTTTTGGGCGGCCTTTTTCGTTTGGCTTATGATGTGTCGCGTGATCCGTCCTTGAGTTGCCCTAAAACCAGCGCAAGATCATCGCGCAGGCGCGCGCGTTCTTCGGGCGTCAAAAATGCGCCAAGTTCCACTTCGCGCGTCTGTGCCGGGCCACCGCCCTTCAGCGTCAGGTATTGTTCGACCTTCCCCTCCGTCGGGTGCAACGACAGTTTCACCCAATAGGGGTTCGCCTCCCAGGTCATCGCTTTGCCCTTGGCGGGCCAATGGGTCAGCGCGATGCGATCCGGCCAGATCAAAAGCTCTTCGCGCAGATGATCGCGATCTGACCGCCTCAGCGCCAGCCAAAGGGCCGCCAGAGCGGTCATCATAAAGATGAGCAAAATCCAAAATGCAACTGTCCCGATAAAGGGTACGACCGGGACCAAACCGCCGAAAAACATCAGCCAAATCGTGGCGGAAAAGCCTTTGCCCTTGAGGCTACGATGCGGCCACAGATCAAGCCGCACCAAAGGCGCATCATTGGCGGCGGCCTGCTGCGGCAGGCGGTGATGGTCCGGGGTCCATTGATAGGGCATGTGCATTTCTTATGTGTGTTTTGGCCAGTCTATGCGGCAAGGCGCGGCCTGCAAAGCCCCCTGATGTGTGGCTTCCACGGTCTTTCCCGCGATGCAAATCCTCAAAGAAAAAGGCCCCACCGAGGAGGTGGGGCCTTTGTTATTTTGATCCGTCAGATCCGCTTAGTGCGAATGCTGGTGATCCCAGTCTTCCTGCTTCGGGAGCGTTTCAAACGTATGCTCCGGCGGCGGGCAGGGCAGGGTCCACTCAAGCGTGTCTGCGTATTCGTTCCAGTAGTTGTTCTGGGTCACGCGGCGACCGGCCAGCAGGGTGTAGAATACGATGCCGATGAACAACAGGAAGGAAGCGAAGGACAAGAGCGCGCCGTAGGACGAGATTTTGTTCCAGTAAGCGAAGGCTTCCGGGTAGTCGATGTAACGACGCGGCATGCCCTGACGACCCAAGAAGTGCTGTGGGAAGAAGGTCAGGTTGACGCCAATGAAGAACATCCAGAAGTGCAGCTTGCCGGCCCATTCCGGGTACTGACGCCCGGACATTTTGCCGATGTAGAAGTAAATCCCGGCAAAGATGGTGAATGCTGCTCCCATCGACATGGTGTAGTGGAAGTGCGCCACGACGTAGTAGGTGTCATGGTAGGCGCGGTCGATGCCAGCCTGCGACAGGACGATGCCGGTCACGCCGCCGATGGTGAAGAGGATCAAGAACCCGAAGGCAAAGAGCATCGGTGTTTTGAACTCAATCGAGCCGCCCCACATGGTTGCGATCCAAGAGAAGATTTTCACCCCTGTCGGCACCGCGATGACCATGGTGGCCATCATGAAGTAGGACTGCTGCGTCAGCGACAGACCAACCGTGTACATGTGGTGTGCCCAAACAACAAAGCCCAAAACCCCAATCGCGATCAGCGCCCAAACCATCGGAAGGTAGCCAAACACGGCTTTCTTCGAGAAGGTTGCGATGATGTGGGAGACCAGACCAAAGCCCGGCAGAACCACGATGTACACTTCGGGGTGACCGAAGAACCACAGGATGTGCTGGTACAGGATCGGATCGCCGCCACCGCCCGGTTGGAAGAAGGAGGTGCCAAAGTTACGGTCTGTGAGCAACATGGTGATTGCGCCCGCCAAAACCGGCAAGGACAACAGGATCAGCCAGGAGGTGACAAAGATCGACCAGGCAAACAGCGGCACTTTGAACATGGTCATGCCCGGTGCGCGCATGTTGAGCATGGTGGTGATCATGTTGATCGCGCCCAAGATCGAGGAGGCACCAGAAACGTGAACCGCGAAGATCGCGAGGTCCATGGAATAGCCGCCCTCATTGGTGGAGAGCGGCGGGTAAAGCACCCAACCGACGCCAGAGCCAAGCTGGCCATTGCCACCCGGTGCAAAAAGCGACGCGATCCCCAAAGCCACACCACAGACATAGAGCCAGTAGGACAGGTTGTTCAGGCGCGGGAAGGCCATGTCCGGGGCACCGATTTGCAGCGGCATGAAATAGTTGCCGAAACCGCCAAACAGCGCCGGAATCACCACGAAGAACATCATCAAGACACCGTGGTAGGTGATCATGACGTTCCAAAGGTGGCCGTTGGGCGCACAGTTTTCGGCACCAAAGCCCGAAATCAGTCGCGCGGCGGCTTCGCCGGATTCGTTGAGGCACATGAACTGAACCCCCGGATCCATGAGCTCAAGGCGCATGTAAACGGTGAAACAGACGGAAATGAACCCCACCACGGCAGCCGTGAAGAGGTACAGAATCCCAATGTCTTTGTGGTTTGTAGACAGGAACCAGCGGGTGAAAAAGCCCCGGTTGTCCCCATGTTCGTGGCCGTGGATGGCTGCGTCTGCCATGCGGTCCTCCCGATTTGTGCGTGGTCTATGCGTGTATGCGTCACATCCGCCGGTTCCCTTAGCGGGGAGTCTTGGGGCGGAATTACCGTATGTTTTAGAGGGTCACGAACCCGAGAGCAATCAGTCAACGCGTTTTGAAGACAGAAAAATGCGTGAGGTGAGGGAGATGGGCTATAATCTGGCTTTGCGGTTGGGGTCGGGGGCATGGTTTGGGCGTGCTTGCGGATTGGTTTGTGGTTGCGATCCGGGCACATGTTGCCCATCCCCCAACCAAAAACGCCGCCCCAAAAAGGAGCGGCGTTTGATCTTGTCGCGAGCAAAGGCTCGATCAGTTGGACGCGCCAGACTGAGTGTGTTCACCTTCTTGTTTCTGCTCGCCCTCTTGGTTGTGCTCCTGACCCTTGGTCTCATCCATGTCATCGTCCATGGTCTCAGTGGCCTCAGAGCCTTCGTCAGATGCACCCTCATCGGACATCGTCGAGAAGGTGGCCAGAAAAGCGACCACGTTGGTGCCATCTTTCAGTTTAAAGGTCATTTTCGAACGACCCGAGCCACCATGGGTGTCGATATAGGCGGTCGGATCGGCGACGTATTCGATCAAAGACGCTTCGTCCCAAACCTTGCCTGTCGCGCCCACGGCCAAGATGCCGTCGCCATATTTGAAGCCCTCGTAGGAGGCAACCGGACGACCAACCACGCCGTACAGGTTCGGGCCGGTTTTGCCGCCTTTGATGATGGTTTCATCGGCGCTTGCAATCATGTGGCAGGATTTGCATTTGTTGAACTCTTTCGCGCCGGCTTCCGCATCACCGGCGAAAGCGGCGGCGGAGGTTGCCATCAGGGCGGCGGCTGTGAGGGCAAAAAGTTTGGTCCCGGAAAGTTTGGTCATAGGGTTGTGTCTCCCGACTGATTCATGTGTCCAGTGGTCACAATAGCGCGTCTGGGCCGCTGTGCCAGTCCAGTATTGTCGCACCTTCGACCAATGTCGCATCCTGCGCCATATGGGCTTAGTCGCCAAAAACCTCAGAAAAGGCGCGTTTCAGGGCGACATCCACGTCTTCCATCGTCACCGGCAAGCCCAGATCGACCAGAGAGGTCACGCCGTGTTCGCGGATGCCACAGGGCACGATGCCGTCGAAATGGCTCAAATCCGGGTCGACATTGATCGACAGCCCGTGAAAGGACACCCATTTGCGAATCCGCAATCCGATGGCCGCGATCTTGTCTTCGGGTTTTTGGCCGGTGAGGGTCAGGGGCTTGTCCTCGCGCACCACCCAAACGCCGACACGGCCCTCGCGGATTTCGCCCGTGACGTTGAATTCGGCCAAAGCGGCGATCACCCAAGCCTCCATATTGGCGACGAATTTACGCACATCTTTGCCGCGTGTGTTAAGATCGAGCATCGCATAGGCCACCCGCTGACCCGGACCGTGATAGGTGTATTGTCCGCCGCGCCTTGTGTCATAGACCGGGAAACGGTCCGGATCGACCAAATCCTCTCGCTTGGCGGAGCTGCCTGCGGTGTACAAAGGCGGATGTTCCAACAGCCAAATCAACTCGTCCGCCTCTCCGCGCGCGATGGCATCGGCGCGCGCTTCCATTTCAGTGGCTGCGAACATGTAATCGGTCAACCCGTCTGAAATGCGCCATTCCACCATGTCTCTATCCTTCGCGCCTGACTGTGTGTCTGGGGGTCTGCGTCCGGGTTTATCTTGTGCGGCAGGGACAGAAAAGGGGCGGCAGGGGGAAACTCGTGTTTTGCTTACGATTTGCTAACCCGGAATATGCAATGAAGGCGCTGCGGGAATGCGGCGGCGAATAAATCCTTTGGATCACGAAAGCGTGTGCTATCCTAACAGGAGTTTAGTGAGTCATTTGGCGGGGAGGGACCAGTATGTCCAAACACAAAGCTTTCAAACATTTTGTATCGGCGGCGCTTGCGGCTGGGATGATGCTGGGCACAACGACGCGTGTTCAGGCCGATGGTGGCGATTTTATTGCCGGTGCGGTGATCGGAGGGCTGCTTGGCGCGGCCAGTCAGCAACCGAAAAAGAAAACCAGTACCACAACCTATTCCCGCCCTCGTTTGCCTTCGACGCAAGAGGGCAAAGAAATTCAGGCGTCGCTCAATTATTTCGGCTTTAATGCGGGCACCGTCGATGGCCAGCTTGGTAAAAAGACCCGCGATGCTGTGTCCGCCTATCAGGTCTATCTTGGCTATCCGGTCACCGGCCAGTTGTCGCCTTTTGAGCAGGAGCTTTTGATCTCGTCGTACAATCGCGCGCAAGCGGGTGGCTATCAAACCACACAACTTGTGGCCTCCAATCCTGAAGGCACGCGCGGTTTGTTGAAAATGTACCGCTCTGAAATGGCTTCGGGCGGGGCAGGGGGCGCGACGATGGCAACTGTGCCCGGCACCGCCGCTGTGGTGAACCCGGTCATGCCTGCGCCGCAAGCGCCCGCTGCTGCTGCGGCCACCCTGCCGAGTTTCGCGGCGGCGACGCCGGAGCCGAGCATGCCCAGCTTCCTTGGTGCGGGCACGCAGGTGTCGCTGGCGTCGCATTGCAACAAGGTCAGCCTGTTGACCAATTCCAATGGCGGGTTCGTCACCGAGGCCTCCATGGTGGATGCCAATCAGGCCTTGAACGAACAGTTTTGCTTGGCGCGCACCTATGCGATTTCGCAGGGCGAGGAGATGATTTCCAAGGTTCAGGGCTTTACCCCGGACCAAATCGCCGCCCAATGCGAAGGTCTCGCCCCACCGATGGCGGCGCAGGTCGCGGCCCTCTCGATCAAGCCGCGTGATGCGGTCTTGGCGGAGACCTCGAATTTCGTGCTGAATTCCGGCATGTCTCCGGCGCAACTGGCGGGAACGGCGAAAATCTGTCTCTCCGTGGGCTACCGCACCGATAATATGGATGTGGCTTTGGCCTCGTCTCTGATGTTGGTGGCTGTGGGCGAACGCGCCTATGGCGAACTTTTGGGCCATCACCTGAGCCAAGGCGTCGGTGTCACCCAGCGGCCCGATCTGGCGCAGGCGTGGTATGAGGATACGCTCACAGCCCTGGCAACGGGCGTGCCCGCGGTCTTCGCGCCAGGGCAGGCGGAGCGTGCGGGTCTGTTGCGCAAAGCGTCGATGTCTTTGAACGGTGGTGCGAGTGCGGCCCCGGCTCCGGTGGTTCCGGCCTCTGGTCCCGCTTTGCCCGCGTTTTCGATTACAGAATAGGCCCCCCAATCACGGCAGGCTCTCTGTCTTGAAAGGTCGTCCGGCGGGCGGCCTTTTTTGTAACGCCGTCGCCTGTGTTGTCGGGGCCTGTCCCGCCGACACGCGTCGTTGCGCCGCCTGAGACCAGCGTTTTTCACGCGATTTGTGCGCCAAAGCCCGCCGTTTGAAAAAAATCAGAAAAAGTGAGGGTCGTCCGATTTTTCCTCTTCACTTCCCTGAACCGCTTCGCTACATAGCCCCTCACCAAGTCAAGACTGTGCGGTCGTGGCGGAATTGGTAGACGCGCAGCGTTGAGGTCGCTGTGGGGTAACACCCGTGGAAGTTCGAGTCTTCTCGACCGCACCAACACTTTCCGATTAGGTTTGTGCAATCTCCCCTCCCTTTTTACACAATGGGCCTGTCGTCGGTGCTGTGGTTTTCGGCCTGTTCAACTGTGTTCGGTCGCCCGCAATCGGTGGTGCGATGAAAATGCTCAACCGCATCCGCTCGTCTTTCGGGGCGCGCAGGCGCCGTGCCGAGGCCGCCAAAGGCCGTATGCGAGACGCGAATTTTCCCGACAGTTTGGTGTGCGTGTCATGTAATTGTGACCCACATCGGCATAGATGGCCCAGCCCTTAAAGCGTTTCGGATTTAAGTTGAGACACGACTTAAACCCGAAACGCACGGAACCTAACTTGGGAAGCGGGCGTTTCGAGACAAACGCGTTATTCAAGTTAATCCCGAAACACTTTTGGGGCGCGGGCTTTTATTGGGACGGACAAAAGATATACTGAAAATAAAGCATAAAAGCACCTCAAACGGCCCTCATTTGAGGCGGATTAAAGCGTCATCCTTTCACCTGAGGCAGGGGAAAGGCGGAACGCTTTAAGGAATGTATCACAAAGTGACTATAAACAGGGCAACAGCAGCACCAGCGATCGTCTGGGATTTGCCATAGCTTGCTTTTCTAAGCTGATGTGGCTTAGGAAAAAATGACCCTCCCCCATAAGATCCGTTTTGGGTCTTAACATAATTTAAGGTGACCCATGGCCGGCAAAGCCCCTACGTCCTCCCAAGATTTCCGCCACGCCCTCCTGCAACACCTCACCTATACGATGGGCAAAGACCCTGAACATGCGCAGTTTTTTGATTGGCGGATGGCACTGTCCCATGCGGTGCGCGACCGGATTGTCGATCATTGGGTCGCCTCGACGCGCAAGACCTATGAACAAGATGGCAAGCGGGTCTATTACCTGTCGATGGAGTTTTTGATCGGGCGTTTGCTTGAGGATGGGATCGTCAATCTTGGGCTGGCCGAGGAGGCGAAAGAGGCGCTCGACAGCTTTGGTCAGGACTACCGCACCATCTTGATGGATGAACCGGACGCGGCACTTGGCAACGGCGGTTTGGGTCGTTTGGCCGCCTGTTTCCTCGACAGTCTTTCGACCATCGGCTGCCCGGCCTATGGCTATGGCATCCGCTATGAGAACGGGTTGTTCAAACAAAGCTTTGTTGACGGGCGACAAGTGGAAGCGGCGGAAACATGGTTGCAAGAGCCGCACCCTTGGGAATTTGAGCGCCCCGAAGTGCGTTTCACCCTTGGCTTTGGCGGCGATGTGATTTCCGAGAACGGCAAAACCATCTGGAAACCCTCCGAGTTGATCCAAGCCGAAGCCTTTGACACGCCGATTGTTGGCTGGCAGGGGCGGTGGGCCAACACGCTGCGGCTTTGGGCCGGGCGCGCGGTCGATCCGTTTGATCTGGGTCTGTTCAACTCCGGCGATTTTGCTGCGGCGTCCGAACACGAAGCCTTGGCGCGGTCGATTTCGCGCGTGCTCTACCCCGAGGACAGCAATGAGGCGGGCAAGGAGCTGCGCCTGAAACAGGAATATTTCTTCTCCGCCGCCTCGATCCGCGACATCCTGCGCCGCTTTGACAGCAAACATGATGACATCCGCCTGCTGCCGACCAAGGTGGCGATCCAGTCGAACGACACCCACCCGGCCATCGCGGGGCCCGAGCTTTTGCGCATTTTGCATGATGAGCGCGGCTTGTCCTTTGAGGAAGCGTTCGACATCACCCATCACTGTATGAATTACACCAACCACACGCTCCTGCCGGAGGCGTTGGAGCGGTGGGATGAGCGCCTGTTTGGTCGGCTTTTGCCGCGCCATTTGCAGATCATTGACCGGATTGATGACGCCCATTACAAAGCCCACCCGCATCGCACACTTTCGGCGCGTTCGGATGGTCAGGTCAAAATGGGCGAGCTGTCGTTCATGGTGTCAAACCGGGTCAACGGTGTCTCGGCACTGCACACCGATCTGATGAAAAAGACCGTGTTCAAAGAGCTCAACGCGCTGCACCCGGAGCGGATTGTCAATGAAACCAATGGCGTGACCCCGCGCCGCTGGCTGCATTCCTGCAATCCGAAACTGTCCTCCCTGATCACTGAAACCATCGGTGACGAATGGGTGGCCGATCTGGAACAACTCAAAAAGCTGGAACCGGCGATTGAAGAGGCGGGCTGGTTGGAGCGGTTCACTCAGGTGAAAACCGACAACAAGGCGGCGCTTTGCGATTATGTGTCCAAGGCGCATGGGATCAACCTGAACCCGGAGGCGATGTTCGACATTCAGATCAAGCGGATGCACGAGTATAAGCGTCAGCACCTGAATATTCTCGAGACCATCGCACATTGGTTGGAGATCAAAGACAACCCGTCGGCTGATTGGGTGCCGCGGGTCAAACTCTTTGCCGGGAAGGCAGCACAGGGCTATTATTTCGCCAAGGACATCATCCGCCTGATCAATGATTTCGCCAAAGTGGCGAATGCCGATGTGGACACGCGCGATGTGTTGCAAGTGGTGTTTTTGCCGAACTACAACGTCACATTGGCCGAGCGGCTGATCCCGGCGGCGGACTTGTCCGAACAGATTTCAACCGCGGGCAAAGAGGCCTCTGGCACTGGCAACATGAAATTTGCCCTCAACGGTGCGCTCACGATCGGCACGCTCGATGGGGCCAATGTCGAAATCCGCGAACAGGTCGGCGCGGACAATTTCTTTCTCTTTGGCATGTTGGCCGATGAGGTGATGCAGCGCCGGATGATGCATGATCACGCGCAACAGGCGATCAACGCCGATCCGCGTTTGGCGCGCGCGCTCGATGCGCTGCGTTCAGGCCGCTTTAGTCCCGAAGATCCAGGCCGTTACACCCATATCGCTGACAATCTGACATGGTCGGACTACTTCCTTGTCTGTTCCGATTTCACCGACTATTGGCGCGCCCAGCGTGAGGTCGATCAGGTGTACACAGAGCCGCAAAAATGGGCCAAAATGGCGGCCCTCAATGTGGCGCGATCCGGGTGGTTTTCCTCCGATCGCACCATTCGGGGTTATATGTGCGATATCTGGGAGGCCAAGAGCCTTATCCCCTAAAAATCAAACGGTTGATTGGATTCTGGAATCGCCTAAGATGCTTTTGAATAAAGGAAAATCAGATGGCCCAGACAGATCGGATGAGTTTCGCGGATGACACGGTTCTGGCGCAGATTTGTGCGGGGCGGTTTGATGATCCTTTCGCCATTTTAGGGCCGCATAAAAAGGGCCGGATTCGTACGGTGACCTGTTATGATCCGGGGGCGGAGGCGATGTCGGCGCTCAGTGCGGGCACGCTGTCGCCTCTGGCTCAGGTCGCGGGCTATCGCGGTCTGTTCCACGGGGCCGTATCTGGCACCAAGCCCTATGTTTTGGTCGGTAAAAAAGGCAAGGTCGAATGGCAGGTTGAAGACGCCTATCGCTTTGGGCCGGTGCTGGGCGAGCTGGACGAGTATCTGTTGGGTGAGGGCAATCACAACCGGCTTTGGACCGCGCTTGGCGCCCATGTGATGACCCATGAGGGCGTCCAAGGCACGCATTTCGCCGTTTGGGCACCAAATGCCAAACGGGTCTCGGTGGTGGGTGATTTCAACGCCTGGGATGGGCGGCGGCACGTCATGCGCAAACGCGGCGGCACCGGTGTTTGGGAAATCTTCATGCCGGGCGTGGGCGAGGGCACGGCCTATAAATACGAGATTTTGGGTGCGCAGGATGCGCTGCACCTCAAGGCCGATCCGGTCGGCTTTGGCGCTCAGCACCCGCCGGAAACCGCCTCTGTCGTGCGTGACATTTCGGGCTATGGCTGGTCCGATGGGCCGTGGATGGAGCGCCGCGCCGAGGCGCAAAACCGCGATCAGCCCATCTCGATCTATGAGGTCCACCTCGGGTCTTGGCGGCGCAAGGATGACGGGCGTCCGATCTCCTATAAGGAGGCCGCCGTTGAGCTGATCGACTATGTCAAATACATGGGGTTCACCCATATCGAATTGATGCCGATTTCCGAATACCCGTTTGATGGCTCTTGGGGGTATCAACCCGTCGGGCTTTTTGCCCCCACCATTCGCTTTGGTCCGCCACATGAGTTCCGCGATCTGGTTGAGGCGGCGCATGAGGCCGGGCTTGGCATTCTGCTCGATTGGGTGCCGGGGCATTTCCCGACCGACGTGCATGGCTTGGCGCAATTCGACGGCACGCCCTTGTACGAACATGCCGATCCGCGCGAGGGGTTCCACCAAGACTGGAACACGCTGATTTACAATTACGGACGTCACGAGGTTGAAAATTTCCTGACCTCGAATGCGCTCTATTGGTTTGAAGAATACCACATCGACGGGCTGCGGGTCGATGCCGTGGCCTCGATGATCTACCGCGATTATTCGCGCAAAGAGGGCGAATGGATTCCCAATATTCACGGCGGGCGGGAGAACCTTGAGGCGATCCATATGCTTCAGAGCATGAACACGCTGTCCTATGGCGAAGTGCCCGGCATCATGACCGTGGCGGAGGAAAGCACCGCCTATCCGGGGGTGTCCGCGCCGGTGGACGCGGGCGGGCTTGGCTTTGGCTACAAATGGAACATGGGCTGGATGAACGACACGCTGTCTTACATGGCGCTCGATCCGGTGCATCGCAAACACCATCATCACCAGATGACCTTTGGTCTGCATTACGCGTTCTCGGAAAACTTCATCCTGCCGATCAGCCATGACGAAGTGGTCCATGGCAAAGGCTCGATGATCCACAAAATGCCCGGCTCGGAATGGGAAAAATTCGCCAACCTGCGGGCCTATTATGGGTTTATGTGGGCGCATCCGGGCAAGAAACTTTTGTTCATGGGACAGGAATTTGGCCAGTGGCAAGAGTGGAACCACGATGGCGAAATTGATTGGGCCTGTCTGGTCTATCATATGCACCAAGGCGTTCAGGACGTGGTGCGCGATCTGAACGCGCTCTACCGCGCCACGCCCGCGCTTTACGCCAAGGATTGCGACCCGGACGGTTTCCAATGGATCGAGGCCAATGATGCGGCGCAGTCGGTCTATGCCTGGATCAGGCGCGGCGGGCCAGAGGATGCAGAAGTCGTTGTGGTGTGCAATTTCACGCCGCTCGAACGCAGCGCCTACAAGCTCGGTTTTCCGCAAGAGGGGGTCTGGCGCGAGGCGATCAACACAGATGCAGAATGCTACGGTGGCGGAGGCCGTGGCAATTTGGGGCGGATCACCGCCATGCGGGGTGAGTGGCACGGACAGCCTGCGGGCGCAGAGATCACCGTGCCGCCGCTCTCAACAATGGTCTTTATCAAAGACAAAGCATAACGGGCAGAGCCGAAAGGCGAGGCCTCGGGCTGCGGAAAGGTGGAGGAATGACACAGACACAAACACAGACGCGCAACAGGTTGGCCAATCGGACCATGGCGTTCGTCTTGGCGGGGGGGCGCGGCTCGCGGCTTCAGGAACTGACCAATTCGCGGGTGAAGCCTGCGGTCTATTTTGGCGGTAAAACCCGGATCGTCGATTTTGCGCTCTCCAATGCGCTCAACTCCGGCATCCGTAAAATGGCGATTGCGACGCAATACAAGGCCCACTCGCTGATCCGCCACATCCAACGCGGTTGGACATTTTTCCGCGCCGAACGTAATGAGTTTTTGGACATTTTGCCCGCCTCTCAACGCTATGAAGAAAGCACATGGTATCGTGGCACCGCCGACGCGGTGGCACAAAACATCGACATCATCGACAGTTATGATGTCGATTACATCCTGATCCTGGCGGGCGATCATATCTATAAGATGGATTACGAGCTGATGATCCAACACCACGTCGACAGTGGCGCGGATGTGACCATCGGCTGTCTGACCGTAGACCGCAAACAAGCCTCGGCCTTTGGCGTGATGGCGGTGGACGGCACGGACCGGATCACCGAGTTTTTGGAAAAGCCCGCCGATCCGCCGGGCATACCGGGCGACGAGAAAAACGCGCTCGCCTCGATGGGCATCTATGTGTTCAATTGGAAATTCCTGCGTGAGCGGCTGTTGGAAGACATGGAGGATCAAACCTCCAGCCACGATTTCGGCAATGACATGATCCCGGACATCGTCGCCAAGGGCAAAGCCCAGGCGCATCGTTTCACCGACAGTTGCATTCGGCACCCCGATGCGCCTGCGTACTGGCGCGATGTCGGCACGATTGATGCCTATTGGAAGGCCAACATTGACCTGACAGATTTCACCCCCGAGCTGGATCTGTGGGACCGCAGTTGGCCGATTTGGAGCTATTCCGAGAACACGCCACCGGCAAAATTCATCCATGACCGCCCGGATCGGCGCGGTACGGCGGTGAGTTCGATGGTCTCGGGCGGCTGCATCATTTCGGGGACGGAAATCCGTGAAAGCCTGTTGTTCACCCATGTGACCACCAATTCCTATGCCTCTTTGGAGGGGGCAGTGGTCTTGCCCTATGTCAACGTGGCGCGTCATGCCCGGCTTAAAAATGTGGTGATTGATCGCGGCGTGCACATCCCAGAGGGGCTTGTGGTCGGCGAAGATCCCGAAGTGGATGCCAAATGGTTCCGGGTGTCGCCGGGCGGGATCACCTTGATCACCCAAGACATGTTGGACCGGAGGGCCAAAGGCCTATGACACGGGTTCTGTCGGTCACGTCCGAATGTGTGCCTTTGGTGAAAACCGGGGGATTGGCCGATGTGGCCGGGGCTTTGCCTGGTGCATTGGCGGCGCATGGCGTAGACATGCGCACGCTTTTGCCGGGCTACCGCGCGGTTTTGGCGGCCCAACCGGACGCTGCGCCGGTGTTTGACATCCATGATTTCTTCGGCGGTTCGGCCCAAATTCGACGCGGGCACTTGGGCGACACCGTGCTTTATATCCTGGACGCGCCGCATCTCTATGACCGTGACGGATCGCTTTACACCGGGCCCGGCGGCTATGATTGGGCCGACAACCCGCAACGCTTTGCCGCGCTCTCGCTGGCGGCGGCGATGATTGCCGCCCATGGGATCGAAAGCTGGACGCCAGAGGTGTTGCATCTGCATGATTGGCAGGCCGGATTGACCCCGGTGTACCTGCGCGAATTGGGGGCGGCGGAGCGGGTCAAGACCCTGATGACCATCCACAACATTGCCTTTCAGGGCTGTTGTTCGGCCGATCTGATCGACACACTGGGCCTGCCGCGCCCCGGATTTAGCCCAGGCGGCTATGAATATTGGGGTCAGATTTCGGCGCTCAAAGCCGGGATCATCGGCGCGACCAAGGTCTCCACCGTCTCGCCCACCTACGCCGCCGAATTGATGACGGGCGAATACGGCATGGGGATGGAGGGCGTTTTGGCCGCACGCGGATCGGATTTTGTCGGCATTCTCAATGGCATCGACGAAGAGGTCTGGTCGCCAAGTTACAAAACCCCGAAAGGCAAAGCCAAATTCAAAACGGCGCTGCGCGACGAGCTTGGCCTGCCGAATTCCGGTCCGGCCAGTGAGGGGCCGCTGTGCGTGGTGATCTCACGGTTGACCGGACAAAAGGGCTTTGATCTTTTGCTCGAAGCGCTGCCGACCCTGTTGGAGCAGGGCGGGCAATTGGCGCTTTTGGGTTCGGGCGACAGTGCGTTTGAATCCGCGTTTCGTGATGCCGCCTTGCGCCATGCGGGCGTTGCGGTGCGGATCGGCTATGACGAAGCTTTCGCCCGCCGTCTGATCGAAGGCGGGGACGCGATTTTGGTGCCGTCGCGCTTTGAGCCCTGCGGCTTGACGCAAATGTACGGGCTGCGCTTTGGCACCTTGCCGTTGGTCTCGCTGACGGGCGGTTTGGCCGATACGGTGATCAACGCCAATGCCGCCGCCTTGGCGCAAGGCGTGGCCACGGGCATCCAATTTCACCCGGTGACGGCCTTGGCGCTGACGCAGGCGCTCAACCGCCTCTGTGCGCTCTACCGCAAGCCCGATGTCTGGACCAAAATGATGGACAATGCCATGGCGCAGCCTGTGGGGTGGGACAGCTCTGCAGGAACCTATGCCGATCTTTTTGAGACGATGACAGGAGCTGCGCACCCTAAATGAGGCAATATTCGATCCTGGGCGGCCATGCCGCGCCGCTGGGGGCCACAGTGGATGGCGAAGGTGTCAATTTCGCGGTTTTTTCCCAACACGCCCGCCGGATCACCCTGTGTTTGTTCTCGGACGACGGTCAGACCGAGACCCAGAGGATTGATCTGCCGGAACGTGACGGCGATGTCTGGCACGGGTTTGTGCCGGAGTTGCGTCCGGGGCAACTGTATGGCCTGCGCGCCGATGGACCCTATGCGCCGGACCAGGGTCATCGGTTCAATTACAACAAACTCTTGATGGACCCCTACGCCAAACGCGTGACCAAACATCCTGACTGGCATGACGCCTTGATGGGCTATGAGGTCGGGCACGAGGCCGCCGATCTGTCTTTTGACACCCGCGACAGCGCCAAATACATGCCGCGCTCCGTCGTCGAAGATGTGCTTTTCGCCTGGGGCAAAGATCAACCGCCGCATCGGCGCACCTCGCAAACGGTGATCTATGAGGCCCATGTCAAAGGCCTGACCGAGCTGCACCCGGATGTGTTGCACAAGGGCAAATTCTTGGGGCTCGCGTCCGATGCGATTTTGGATCACCTCGTGAATCTGGGCATCACCGCGATCGAGCTTATGCCCGCTCAGGCCTTTCTCAACGATCGGTTTCTGATTGAAAGGGGCTTGGTGAATTACTGGGGCTATCAGACGCTCAGTTTCTTTGCCCCCGATCCGCGCTACCTCGCCTATCACCAGATCGCTGAGTTCCAGCATATGGTCGCGCGGCTGCATTCGGCGGGCATCGAGGTGATCATGGATGTGGTGTACAACCACACCGGCGAGGGCAATGAACAGGGGCCGACGCTGTCGTTTCGAGGTCTCGACAACAAAAGCTATTACCGCCTCACCGACAATCCGCGTTATTACATCAATGACACGGGCACCGGAAACACGCTCAATATTGATCACCCGATGGTGCTGCGCATGGTCTTGGACAGCTTGCGCTATTGGGTCGAGGTGATGCATGTCGATGGTTTCCGCTTTGATCTGTGCACCACGTTGGGCCGCACGCCCACGGGGTTTGACCGCGGTGCGTCTTTTTTTGATGCGATCCGGCAGGACCCGGTTCTGACCAAGGTCAAACTTATCGCGGAACCATGGGACATTGGCCCCGGCGGTTACCGCGTGGGTGGGTTTCCTCCGCCGTTTTTGGAATGGAACGACAAGTTTCGCGATGGTATTCGCCGGTTTTGGCGCGGCGATGCGGGCCATGTGCCGGTCCTGGCCGATCGCTTGACCGGATCGGCGTTACAATTCGATCATTCGGGCCGTCCGGCCACCTCGTCGGTCAATTTTGTCACGGCGCACGACGGGTTCACCTTGATGGATGTGGTCAGCTATACCGGCAAACACAATGAGGCCAATGGCGAGGACAACCGCGATGGCCATAATGACAACGCCTCCGACAATATGGGCGTGGCCGGGCCGACCGAGGATGTCAAAATCAACGCGGCTCGCGCGCAACGGCGGCGTAACCTTTTGGCCACGCTGTTGTTTTCCCAAGGCACGCCAATGCTTTTGGCGGGGGATGAGCTGGGCAATAGCCAGCAGGGCAACAACAATGCCTATTGTCAGGACAATGAGATCGGTTGGATTGACTGGAACGCGGTGGACCCGGAGTTTTTGGAGTTTACCAAACGCCTGATCGCCTTTCGCCGCGACCACCCGATTTTGCGTCAGAAACGGTTTTTGCATTCGCGCGAACGGTTGATGGATGGGATCGAAGATCTGTTTTGGTGGCGACCTGACGGGGTTTTGATGCGGGACCAGGATTGGACAGCACCGGAGTTGAAAACGCTCTGTGCCGAAATGCGCATTGCCTCCGGCACACCGCTTTATGCCCAACGCGAAGAGGCTCTGTTCCTGATTTTCAACCGGGGCGAGGCGGTGAGCGTGCATCTTCCGGCCTGTATGCCGGGGCGGCGCTGGCGGCTTTGGATCGACACGGGCCACCCGGACATTGATGGCGAAGTGATCGACGGATCCATCATTATTGCCGGGCGCGAAACCACTTTGGCGCTTGAACTGGAGGCTTTTTGATGAGCGATCTGCGGCTTGAACTCGCGGCACAGATTGGCATTCACCGCCAGTTTTATGATCAACTGGGGGTTTTGCGCGAAACCTCGGTGGAGACCGCCGTGGCGCTGATGCGCGCGCTCGGGTTTGAGGCCGAAACTGAGGAGGCCGCGCGCGCGCATCTTGAGGCGGGTTGGGATGCGGGCCTGCCGTGGGACGTGGTCTGTGAGGCGGGCACTGCGCCTTGGGTCGATATTGGCGACAGCGCGTGGGTGTTGACCTATGAAGATGGCCAGACATGCGAGGGCCGGGGCGGGGACAGCCTGCCGGAGTTGCCGATGGGCATCCATCATCTGATTGCCGGGCCGATCCGCATCACGCTTTTGGCCGCCCCTGCCACCATTCCGTTGCCGGAGCGCTGTTGGGGGCTGATCGCGCCGCTTTATGGCCTGTCCGAACGTGGCATCGGCACCTATGAGGACCTCAGCACGCTGGTGCGCGGGCTTGGGCCGCATGGGGCGGCGTTTTTGGGCATCAATCCGGTTCATGCCGGATTTCCGACCGTGCCAAATATGTTCAGCCCCTATTCGCCGTCGCATCGCCGCCGGTTGAATGTTTTGCATCTGGCGACCGAGACCGGCGTGCCGGGGGCGTTGATCGACTACCAAACCGACACGCCCGCGCGGATGACCGCGTTGCGTCAGGCCTTTGAAGCCCACCCGACATCGCCCGAATTTCTGGCCTATCTGGCGCAAGAGGGCACGTCGCTCGAAACCTTTGCCTTGCATCAGGCGCTCTCCGCCATCCATGGCCCGTTTTGGTGCGATTGGCCTCCGGATTTGCAATGTCCAAATAGCGCTGCCGCACAGGCCGCACGCCGCGATTTACGCGACGAAATTCTGTTTCACGCGTGGCTGCAATGGCGTGCGGATACCGATTTGTCCGAAGCGCAGGCACAGGCCAAAGCCGTCGGGATGGCGCATGGGCTGTACCTCGATTTGGCCGTGGGCACCCATCCGCATGGCGCGGAAACATGGGAGGATCGCGACAGTTTCGCCTATGGTGCCTCGCTGGGCGCCCCGCCCGATGCGTTTTCGGCGGAGGGGCAAAACTGGGGCCTTGCTCCGTTTAATCCCCTGAATTTGCGTAAAAATTCTTATGGCGCTCTGCGCGACACCTTTGCCCGGCAACTGCGTTTTGCGGGGGCGATGCGGATTGATCATATCCTTGGGTTTGAGCGCACGTTTTGGGTGCCGGAACAAGCCCCCGGTGCCTATGTACAAATGCCACGCGATGCGATGTTGGCCGTGGCCCGCATTGAAGCTGCGCGCACAGGCGGCATCATCGTCGGCGAAGATTTGGGCCTGATCCCTGACGGCCTGCACGCGGCTTTGGCCGGGTCTGGGGTGTTGGGCTGTCGGGTGATGGTGTTTGAGCGTGACAATTGGCAGGACCCCGAATTCAAATCGGCAGACCGCTATGACGAGGCGGCAATTGCGTCGTTTTCGACCCATGATTTGCCAACATGGCAGGGCTGGCGTCAGGGGGCAGATGTGACGGCGCGGCAAACCGCAGGCGGGCTGGACGCAGAGCAGACCACGCATGAATTGGACCATCGGGCGCGCGAAGTGGCGGCGATGGATCGGCTGTTGCCGGATGCGGAACAAGACACGTTGCACGACTTTTTGGCGCGCACCCCTTCGCGATTGGTCGCGGTTCAGGCCGAAATCATGCTCGACATGGTGGACCAGCAAAATCTACCCGGAACCACCACCGAATATCCAAATTGGCGCATTCGTTTGCCCGAAACTTCTGATACCCTCACCATGAACAGTGACATCGTGCGCGTGGCCGAGATCATGCGCACACACGACCGATAGGAAGGACATCATATGACCCGCCACATGGTTGAAACCCATGCGATCGACGGCCAAAAACCCGGAACCTCGGGGCTGCGCAAGAAAACTCCGGTCTTCATGCAGCCGCAGTATCTGGAAAATTTCGTTCAGGCGATTTTCAATGGGATCGGGGGCGCTGCGGGCAAAACCTATGTGTTGGGCGGCGATGGTCGGTATTTCAATGACCGCGCCGCGCAGGTGATGTTGCGCATGGCTGCCGCCAATGGCGCGAAAAAGGTGATTGTTGGGCAAAACGCATTGCTCTCTACGCCTGCGGCCTCGCATTTGATCCGCAAACGTGGCACGGATGGCGGCATCATCATGTCCGCCTCGCACAATCCGGGTGGGCCGAAAGAAGATTTCGGGGTGAAATTCAATACGCCCAATGGTGGCCCCGCCGCCGAGGGCGTGACCGAGAAAATCTTTGAAGCCACCAAAACCATCACTGAATATGCCATCGTGGACGCGCAGGATGTGGACCTCTCCACCATCGGCACCACCATGTTGGGCGAGATGGAGGTCGAGGTCGTCGATCCGGTCGCCGATTACGCGCTGATGATGGCGGATATTTTCGATTTCGACAAAATTCGCGCGCTGTTTGCCGGTGGCTTTACCCTGCGCTTTGATGCGATGCATGCGATCACCGGCCCCTATGCCAAGGCGATTTTGGAAGACACGCTGGGCGCGCCGAAAGGCTCTGTGGTCAATGCCGTGCCCTTGCCGGATTTTGGCGGCGGGCATCCTGATCCAAACCCGATTTGGGCCAAGAGTTTGATGGATTTGATGTTTTCCGGTAAAGCCCCGGATTTCGGTGCGGCCTCGGACGGTGACGGCGACCGCAATATGATCGTGGGCCGCAACGCCTATGTGACGCCCTCGGACAGTTTGGCGGTTTTGGCGGCCAATGCCACCTTGGTCCCGGCCTATGCGGGTGGGCTCAAAGGCGTGGCGCGTTCGATGCCAACCTCGCGGGCGCTCGACCGCGTGGCCGAGGCGCTGGACATCCCGTGTTATGAAACACCAACGGGCTGGAAATTCTTTGGCAACCTGTTGGATGCGGGCCGTGCGACGCTGTGCGGCGAGGAAAGTGCGGGCACCGGATCAGACCATGTGCGCGAAAAAGACGGGCTTTGGGCGGTGTTGTTTTGGCTCAATATCCTGGCCGAGCGGAAACAATCCGTGGCCGCGATCATGGCGGATCATTGGGCGCGTTATGGCCGCAATTACTATTCGCGTCATGATTATGAGGCGGTCGATAGTGCGGCGGCCAATGGCGTGATGGAGGCGCTGCGCGGCAAGCTGAAACATTTGCCGGGGCAGGTGATCGAGGGCATGACCATCGAGGCCGCCGATGAGTTCGCCTATGATGATCCGGTCGATGGGTCGCGCTCTGAGGGGCAGGGCATTCGGATTATGTTCATCGGCGGCGGGCGCATCGTGTTCCGCCTGTCTGGCACAGGGACCGAGGGCGCGACGCTGCGGGTCTACCTTGAGCGGGTGGAAACGGCGGCGGCCGTGCTTCAGGACAATCCGCAACATGCGCTCTCGGCGGTGATCGCGGCGGCGGACGGCTTGGCCGAGATCCGCAGCCGCACGGGCCGCAACGCGCCCGATGTGATCACCTAAACCGCGCAAGAGTTGCGCAATACACGGCCGGGGCGCGTTCCCGGCCGTTTTCATATGAAAGGGCAGAGAATGCGACAAACACTTCGCGCCAAAATCATCGCCACATGTGACGCCAAAATTACCCAAAAAGGCGAGGGGGTCGGCCTGTCGTTTTATGCGTTTTTCGCCAATAGAAACGACGACCCCGAGACGCTGATGGAGGCGGCAGAATGGTGGATTAAAACCCACCAGTTGGATCATTTTGAGAAGGCGGTGAAGGTGAGGGAGATGGTGGTGAAGGGGATGTAGGGGGGCGTGAGTCCACCTAGAGAACCAAAACGGCCGGGGTTTAAGCCCGGCCGTTTTCATATCTGTGTGTCGCCTGAGCCTTAGGCGGCGGGTTTTTTACGGCCAAAGAGTTTCATCACCAGCACGAAGAACAGCGGCACGAAGATGATACCAAACACTGTGCCGGAGATCGTCCCGCCCAGAACCGCGGAGCCAACCGCGCGGCGGCCACCGGAGCCTGCGCCCGAGGACAGGACAAGTGGCACAACCCCCAAGGAGAAGGCCAGCGAGGTCATGATGATCGGGCGGAAACGCTGGCGCGCGGCGGTCAGCACCGCGTCGATCACATTGGCCCCGGCGTCATATTGTTCGCGGGC
The DNA here is from genome assembly GCF_000299875.1 of Celeribacter baekdonensis B30. GTDB lineage: Bacteria > Pseudomonadota > Alphaproteobacteria > Rhodobacterales > Rhodobacteraceae > Celeribacter > Celeribacter baekdonensis_A. The sequence goes on along the minus strand of NZ_AMRK01000002.1, from coordinate 65,478 downwards.
GAATTCCACGATCAAAATGGCGTTTTTCCCGGTCAGACCGATCACGGTCAACATGCCGACCTGAAAGAACACGCCGTTTTGGAAGTTGAACAGGTAGGCCGTGGACAGCGTGCCCAAGATACCGACAGGCAGGGCCAACATGACCGAGAACGGGATCGCCCAGCTTTCATAAAGCGCCGCAAGACAAAAGAAGATCGCGGCCAAAGAGAGCGCATAGAGCATCGGCGCTTGCGAGCCGGAGTCGCGTTCTTCCAGCGACAGACCGGTCCAGGCCACGGCAAATCCCGGCGGCAGGTTGCCGACCAGACGCTCGATTTCCGCCATGGCTTCGCCGGTGGAGACACCGGGGGCGGGGGAGCCCTGGATCTGCATCGCGGGGATGCCGTTGTAGCGGTTCAGACCCTGCGGACCATAGACCCAACGTTCAGAGGCGAAGTTGGAAAAGGCCACAAGATCGCCGGTGCTGTTGCGGACCCGCCATTTTTGCAAATCGGTCGGGGTGGCGCGGGCATCGGCTTCGCCTTGGACATAGACGCGTTTGGTTTTGCCATTGTCATCGAAATCGTTGACGTAGGTCCCGGCCATGGCAATCGAAAGCGTGTTGCCGACATTGGTGGGAGATACGCCCATCGCGCCCGCAGCGCGCCAGTCGATGTCCAATTTGAACTGGGTCGCGTCCTCAAGGCCCGAGGGGCGCGCCGAGGCGATCAGCGGGCTTTGCGCCGCCATGCCCAGCAACATGTTGCGGGCTTCCAGGAGTTGTTCATGGGTCTGGCCGCCGGGGGCCTGCAGGTAAAAGTCAAAACCCGAAACGTTGCCAAGTTCGGTGACCGCAGGTGGCACAATCGGGAAAGCCATGGCTTCCTGGATGCCCATGAAGGCGCCATAGGCACGGCCTGCGATGGCCTGAACCGATTGCGCCGGGCTTGGACGGTCTTCCCAATCTTTCAGGCGCACAAAGGCCAAGCCGTTGTTTTGTCCGGCACCGGCAAAGGAGAAGCCGACAATGGTAAAGATCGAATCCACGGCCTCTTTTTCGGCGTTGAGGAAATACTCCTGAATTTGCATATTGGCTTTGGCGGTGTTTTCGGCGGTGGACCCCGCCGGACCTTGCACCAGCGCCAACATGATGCCCTGATCCTCATCGGGCAAAAAGCCGGTGGGGGTTTGCAGGAACAACCACACAATGCCGCCGCCCATGACGGCATAAATCATCAACATCCGCAGTGGACGCCGCACCGTATAGCCTACGGTTGCACCATAGCCGCCGGTGATTTTATCAAACATCCGGTTGAACAGGCCAAAGGGGCCGCGTTTGGTGTGATGGGCGTCTTTGCCACGCAACAAGGTGGCGCAAAGCGCAGGCGTCAGGGTCAAAGCCACAACGACAGACAGCAACATGGCCGAGACGATGGTGATCGAGAACTGGCGGTAAATCACCCCGGTGGAGCCACCGAAAAACGCCATCGGAATGAACACGGCAGAGAGCACCAAGGCGACGCCGATCAGCGCGCCGGTGATCTGATCCATGGATTTGCGCGTGGCCTCGCGTGGGCTGAGGCCCTCTTCTTCCATGATCCGTTCGACGTTTTCGACCACCACGATGGCGTCATCGACCAAAAGACCGATGGCCAGAACCATCGCCAACATGGTCAGCACGTTGATCGAATAACCAAACATCGACAAGATCGCGAAAGTCCCGAGCAAAACGACAGGCACAGCCAAGGTCGGGATCAACGTGGCGCGCAGGTTTTGCAAGAACAACAGCATGACGAAGAACACCAAAACGATGGCTTCCATCAGGGTTTTCTGGACTTCGTGGATCGAGATTTCGACAAAGGGCGTCGTGTCATAGGGGATGACGTAGCTCACGCCTTCGGGGAAATACTGTGCATATTCGCTAATTTTTTCACGCACCAATTTCGACGTGTCGAGCGCATTGGCACCGGGGGCAAGCTGGATCGCCATGCCGGAGGCGGGGTTGCCATTGTATTGGGCAATCGTGGAGTAGTTTTCCGCACCGACTTCGACACGGGCCACGTCTTGCAACAACACAATGCCACCGTCGCCTTCGGAGCGCAGGATGATATTGCGGAAATCTTCCGGCGTTTTCAAAAGCGATTGCGCCGTGATGGTGGCGTTCAGGGCCTGACCCTCGGGGGAGGGCAGACTGCCAAAGGCCCCCGCCGAAATCTGGGCGTTTTGCGAAGAGATCGCGCTGACGACATCGGAGGGCGTCATGTCAAAAGCGGCCAGTTTGGACGGATCGAGCCAGATTCGCATGGCATATTGCGCCCCAAAAATCTGGGTGCCGCCGACACCTTCGATGCGGCTGAACGCGTCGACAAGATTGGTGTTGAGATAATCGGCAAGATCAGCCTGATCCAACTGGCCATCTTCGGAAATCAGACCGATCACCATCAAGAAACCCGCCGAGGATTTTTGAACGGTCACGCCTTGGCGCTGCACCGCTTCGGGCAAAAGCGCCGTGGCCTGGGCCAATTTGTTTTGCACCTGAACCTGCGCGATGTCCGGGTCAATCCCGGTTTCAAAGGTCATGGTGATCGAGGCCGACCCCGATGAGGTCGAACTTGATGACATATATCGCATTCCGTCCAACCCGGTCATCTGTTGTTCGATGACTTGGGTGACGGTGTTGGCCACGGTTTCGGCCGATGCCCCCGGATAGGTGGCGTGGATCGAGACCGAGGGCGGTGCGATTTGCGGGTATTGGGCAATGGGCAGGGTGACGATCGACAGCGCACCAATGCCCATGATCAGGATCGAAATAACCCAGGCAAATACCGGGCGGTCAATGAAAAAACGGGCCATGAGGGGTCCTTCCGGGCTTTGCTCAGTTGCTGTCGCTGGAGGCGGGGACGGCCTCTTGCGGTTGCGGGGCGACGGTCATACCGGGGGAGACTTTTTGCAGTCCGGCCACGATCACCATCTCACCAGAGGCGACACCCTCGGTCACCACCCAATTCGCGCCTTGATCGCTTTGCACCGTCAGCGTGCGCTGTTCGACGACATGTTCGGGCGTGACGACAAAGACCATCGGGCGACCGCGCCGATCCCGTGTCACCGCCTCTTGCGGCACCAGGATCGCGCCCTTGATCAGACCTTGCGGCATCTCGACCTGAACATACATGCCGGGCAGCAGGAAATGATCCGGGTTCGGGAAGGACAGGCGCAACAGGATCGAGCCGGTTTGTTCATCGACATGGGGCTCTGCGGCGGACAATTCGCCTTTTTGCTCATAGGTGCTGCCATCGGTCAGCCGCAGCTCGACCGTTTGGCCGATGTTGCCGGCAAAGACCGCATCGCTTCCGGCGCGCTGCCAGCGCAGCATGTCTGCCGCCGCCTGGGTGACATCGACATAGACCGGATCGAGCGCGCGGATCACGGTGAGCGGGCTGGCTTGCCCTGAGGTGACAAGCGCCCCTTGGGTGATTTGGCTGAGACCCACCACGCCGGCGATCGGTGCGCGGATCGTGGCGCGGTCCAGATCAATCTCGGCGGACAAAAGATTGGCTTCGGCCAGTTTGATCGCGGCTTCTGCGGAATCGCGGGCGGCGATGGCACTGTCGAGGTTTTGCTGCGCCACGACATTGCGCGATTTCAATTCCTGCTGGCGATCATATTCGATCATCGCCGATTTCAGCGCGGCCTTGGCCTGGGCCAAACCGGCCTCGGCCACTGCCTTTTGCGCCTCATAAGAGGCGGCGTCGATTTCATAAAGCGCATCGCCTTTTTCAACCGGGCGACCCTCTTCAAACAGACGGGCGCGGATGATGCCATCGACCTGGGGACGCACTTCGGCGGCACTTGAGGCGGCAACGCGACCGGGCAGAGGGGCGGTCAAGGTGATGTCTTTGGCCTCCAGCGTGACCACGGTCACAGGCGTTGGCGGGGGTGATTCTTGCGCGAAGGCGGGCATCGCGGCGCAGAGGGCAAGCGCAAAGGCGGTGGACATCCGGCGCAGCGACACAGGCAGGCTTTGGGGGAGGAGGGTGTTGGGCATGGAGGTCTCCGGCAAGGGGATTGGGGCACGCGTAGGAACGGCCCAGTCTCAGGAATGATGCGTTTGCGATGGCTCTGTTTATCACACAGGTGTATGTCGCTCTTGAATTTTCATTAAAGAAACGGGATGGTTTTGTAAAGTTTGTGATCGGCACCCTCTCTGTGCACAAATGCAGGACAGTTGTGGGCGAAATGGTGGCGATCATGGCAAGCAGGAGAAGCGCATATGGTGAAAGAGACAGATATGAATGCGTGTGAGCCTCATCGCCGTCGCGGTCGCCCGGTTCAAATGGACAGTGCTGCACGCGAAGAGGAAATTGTGCGTGCCACCAAAGCGCTGTTGATGAGTTCGTCCTTGGATGAGGTCACGATGGCGGCGATTGCACGCGAAACCGGCATGTCAAAGCGCACGATCTACGCTCATTTTGACAGTCTCGAAGCGCTCCTGCGCCGCAGCATGGCCGAGATTGGCAAGGTGATTTTTCTGCCCTTGAATGAGGTCGAGAAAACCAAACCTTTGAAGGAGCGTTTGTCGCTTTTGCTCACGCTGAACAAGCCGCCGGTCAGTGAAGACCGCAAGCGGGAGTTCCTGCGCACCCTGATTGCCAAGGCGCATGTCTACCCCAATCTGGCGCGTGAAATGTGCCAGAATGGCCGCGGCATCTTGCGCGGGTACATCTGTGCCGAGTTGGAGGAGGCCGTGCGCGAGGGGGTGTTGAAAATTGCTCCCGGTCGGCTGGCGCTGGCAGCGGAGATTTTGATGGATATGGCGTTTTGGGATCCGGTGCCAAGCCTGTTGGACCCGGACTATATCTATCCGGTTGAGGGCGATATGGCCCTGCGCCGCGAGGCGGCGATTGAGATTTTTCTCAACGGCTGCCTGACACATAGGCCATAGGCGCGGCGATAAATTATGCGTCTGTGCCTCATTTTAGGGCGCAGACGAGAATGCGCGCTCCGGTCATTGGGTCAGGGGCGGTTTTCACGGGGCTTTCGCAACGGCGCATTTTAGGTCTTAACTGGATCGCATGTGAGAGGACCGAATGAGCCGTTTTCAAACCCTTTTGGCAGGTGAACGTCACAGCTTTGGCTCTTTGGCGGAAGTGATGGCCAAGGCCACGCCCGCGCGTTCTGGCGATGCTTTGGCAGGGGTGATGGCCGAGAGCGATGTCGAACGGGTCGCGGCCCAAATGGTGCTGGCCGATTTGCCGCTCAAGCTGTTTTTGACCGACCTGCTGATCCCCTATGAGATCGACGATGTCACCCGGCTGATTGTCGACAGTCACGATGCGGTGGCCTTTGCGCTGGTGTCTCACATGACCGTCGGGCAATTTCGCGATTGGCTGTTGTCCGACGTGGCTGACGCGCCGACGCTGAGCGGGCTTGCGCCGGGGTTGATGCCGGAAATGGTCGCCGCCGTTTCAAAACTCATGCGCAACCGCGATCTGATTGCTGTGGCGCGCAAAATCCGCGTGGTCACCGCGTTTCGCACCACCTTGGGTCTTGAGGGCCGCATGGGGTCGCGCCTGCAACCCAACCACCCCGCCGATGATCTCAAAGGCATCGTTGCCTCTACGCTCGACGGGCTGTCCTTTGGCGTTGGCGACGCGGTGATCGGGATCAACCCGGCGACGGACAATATTCCCACCGCCATGGCGCTGTTGCAAATGTTGGATGATCTGCGGCAAAGCTACCACATTCCGACCCAAAGCTGTGTTCTCACCCATGTGACCAACGCCATCGAGATCATCAACCGCGGTGCGCCGGTCGATGTGGTGTTTCAATCGGTGGCTGGAACCCAAGCCGCCAATGAGGGCTTTGGTGTGACCCTCTCGATGCTGAAAGAGGCGCATGAGGCCGCGCTCTCACTAAGGCGCGGCACGGTCGGTCAAAACGTGATGTATTTCGAAACCGGGCAGGGGGCGGCGCTCTCCGCCAATGCCCATCATGGCATTGACCAACAAACGCTTGAGACCCGCGCCTATGCGGTCTGCCGCACCTATGATCCGTTGATTGTGAATACGGTCGTCGGCTTTATCGGGCCTGAGTATTTGTATGACGGTAAAGAGATCATCCGCGCCGGGCTTGAGGATCATTTTTGCGGCAAACTCTTAGGCCTGCCGATGGGCTGTGATGTCTGTTACACCAACCATTCCGAGGCAGATCAAAACGATATGGATGTGTTGATGACGCTTCTGGCAGAGGCGCGGGCACATTTCCTGATCGGTGTGCCGGGGGCCGATGACATCATGCTCAATTACCAAAGCCTGTCGTTCCATGACATTGCCTATCTGCGCAACAGCCTTGGGTTAAAGGCCGCGCCGGAGTTTGAGGCCTGGCTCATGGCGATGGGGATCGTCTCTGAGACCGGACATTTGGGGGAGAGCGGAGCAGGGGCGCTACGGCTTTTGGAGGCGGCGCAATGAGCAATGTCCCGAGCCATGATCCATGGGCCAAGCTGCGCGCCGCCACGGTGGCGCGGATCGGGTTGGGCCGCACGGGGGCGGGTCTGCCGACCGGGGCCAACCTGGGCTTTCAATACGCCCATGCCCGCGCCCGCGATGCGGTGCATTCGGCGCTGGATGTCGAGGCTTTGGCGCGGGATTTGGCACCGCAAGAGGTGATCCGCGTCGCCTCCGCCGCGCCAGATCGCGGCACCTATCTGCGCCGCCCGGATTTGGGGCGAAGGCTGGCTTCGGGTGAGGCGGAAAAGCTCAACGCCCGCGCACCCTGTGATGTGGCCTTTGTCATCGCCGACGGGCTGTCCTCTGCCGCAGTGCAAACCCATGCGGCGGCGGTGGTGCATGCCTGTGTGCCGAAAGTGTCAGGGCTGAGGATCGGCCCGGTTGTCATCTCTGCGCAGGCCCGTGTGGCGATTGGCGATGAGATTGGCGATCTCTTGGGGGCACGGTTGGTGGTGGTCTTGGTCGGTGAACGACCGGGGTTGAGTGTCGCCGATAGTTTGGGCGCGTATTTGACCTTTGGTCCGCGCATTGGTCGACGCGACAGCGACCGCAATTGCCTGTCCAACATCCATGGCAAGGGCGGGATGAGCCCGGATGAGGCGGCGCGCAAGATCGCCTGGCTGACCCGCGCGGCGCTCACATTGGGCCTCACGGGCACCGGATTGAAAGAAGACAGCGCGCAGGTTGAAACGGAAAATGCCCCGCGCATAGGCGGGGCATAATTCGTTTTAGATCAATGCAGTAGTGTTTTAACTTAAAGTGCCGACTCAACCGTGGTCAACCCGTTATCCACCGCATCCAAAATCCGGTCGATCTCGGACGGCCCAGAGATCAGCGCCGGTGAGAAACACAGCGTGTTGTTGAAGCCGGGGATCGAGCGCATGGTCGCGCCGATGATCACGCCCTGCTTGTCGCATTCGGCCACAACCGCCTGCACCAGCTTTTCGGCCAGTGGCTCTTTGGTCTCCCGATCCGCCACCAATTCCGCGCCACAGAACAGGCCTTTGCCGCGAATATTGCCAATCAGCGGGTGTTTGTCTTCGAGCATCGCCAAACCCTCCATCAGGCGCGCGCCCATGGCTGTGGTGTTGGCGAGCAAGCCCTCTTCCTCGATGATTGCCATGTTCTCGAGTGCCGCCGCCGGACCCGCCGTACAGCCGCCAAAGGTGGAGATGTCGCGGAAGTGGTTGAGTTGGTCTTCGGGGGCGTCCTTGAACATCGAAAACACCTCATCCGTGGTGATCAACACCGCGATGGCGGCATAGCCCGAGGCCACGCCTTTGGCGGCGGTGATGAAGTCCGGTTTGATGCCGTAGTTCTGATAGCCAAACCATTCTCCGGTCCGGCCCATGCCACACACCACCTCGTCGATGTGCAACAGAATATCGTATTTCTGACAGATCTCCTGAACCTTTTCCCAATAGCCCTCTGGCGGAGTGATCACGCCGCCGCCGGCGGTCACGGGTTCAAGACAGAGCGCGCCCACAGTATCGGGGCCTTCGCGCAGGATCACCTCTTCGATCGCCTCGGCGGCGCGGAGACCGTAATTCTCCACATCCCATTGTTTGCGGTACTCAAGGCAATGCGGCACCTGGACGAAATCAGGCACGAAGGGGCCATAATGCGTGGCGCGTTGTTGTTGACCACAGGCCGACAGCGTAGCGATGGTGGTGCCGTGATAATCGCGGTCGCGATAGAGGATTTTGGATTTCTTGCCGCCATAGCGTTGATGCGCAATCTGGCGCACCATTTTGAAAGCCTTTTCATTGGCTTCCGACCCGGAGTTACAGTAATAAACGCGGCTCAGGCCGGGGGTTTTCTCGGTCAGTTTCTCGGCAAAGGTCGCCGCCGGAATAGATCCGGCAGAGCCCGCGAAATAGTTCATTTTGATCAACTGATCGCGTACCGCATTGGCGATCCGTTCGCGCCCGTAGCCGACGTTGACGGTCCACACGCCGCCCGACACCGCGTCCAGAAATTCGCGGCCATTTTGATCCCAGACCAACATGCCCTTGCCCTCGACGATGATCCGCGGATCGCGGCTTTCGAGCAGTTGGTGTTGGAACATATGGTGCCACACATGAGCGCGATCGGCGCTGACGACGGCAGAGAGATCATTGTCATACATTTGGGAACTCCGTGGCAAAATGGGGTGTTCAAGCCGGCCTCTTGAGGCGGTGCATGCGGCCAGCGGAAACGATTTGGCGCTCCAGTTCAAGGAAGAAGCCAATCTGGACCCATTGAATCATTTGGCTGGCTCTGTCCGGGTCTGACCTTTCCGGCGATGGATGGGGGATGAACAGCATCGCATCCCCATTCCCCGACGCCGCCGCCGTCATCGTGGCCTATCGCAACCTCAATCTTGTGGGCGGCGAACGCGTGCCTGTGGCGGCGGGACTGGACGTGTTGAACCCGGCCACGGGCGCAGTTTTGGGACAGGCTGCCGCGTCAAAAGCCGCCGAGACGAACGCCGCCGTTGAGGCCGCCAAAGCCGCCGGGGCAGCATGGGCTGCGATGCCTGCCCGCGAGCGCGGCAAACGGGTCGCAAGCGCCGGACGCGCCTTGGCCGAACACGCCGAGTTGGTGGCGCAAGTTTTGGCGCGCGAGACCGGCAAGGCCATCCGCACCGAATGCCGGGGCGAGGTCGCCGTGTCCGCTGATATCATGGAATTTTACAGCGGGCTGGGGTCGGAACTCAAAGGCGAAACCATCCCGTTCAACCCGCGTATGTTGACGATGACGGTGCGCGAACCTTTGGGCGTTGTGGCGGCGATTGTGCCGTGGAACGTGCCTTTGGTGTTGATGATGCTGAAAATCGCACCGGCTTTGGTGGCGGGCAACACGGTTGTGGTGAAAGCCTCCGAAGAGGCGCCCTTTGCCACCTATTTGGCAGCAGAGATCGTGATGGACCACCTGCCTGCGGGCGTGTTGAATGTGATCAACGGCACGGGGCCGGACTGTGGCGCGGCGCTGACCGCGCATCCAGATGTGGCGAAAATCACCTTTACCGGGTCTGAGGCGGTGGGTGAAACCGTCTATAAAGCCGCCGCCGAACGGATCGTGCCCGCCTCCTTGGAATTGGGCGGCAAAAGCCCGATGATCATCTGTGCCGATGCCGATCTGACCAAAGCCGTGGTGGGGGCCATTTCGGGGATGCGGTTCACCCGTCAGGGCCAAAGCTGTACGGCTTCGTCGCGGATGTATGTCCATGACAGCCTGTATGACGGGTTCCTCGCCGCCTTGACCGCCAAATTGGATAGGCTGGTGATTGGCGATCCCTTGGATGAGGCCACAGATATTGGCACGATCATCAACGCCAAACAGGCCAAGGTGGTGGCGGATTATGTCGCCATGGCCGAGGCCGCGCCGGGGGCAAAGGTCGTCCGCTGTGGCAAGATGCCAGAGGGCGCGGGCCTGTCGCCTGATCTCTTTGCACAGCCGACGCTGCTGCTTGGCTTGCCCGAAGACCACCCCTGCGTGCAAAACGAAATCTTTGGCCCCGTGGCGGTGATCCAACCGTGGTCCGACTATGAGGACGTGATCGCGCGCGCCAATGACAGCCGCTATGGCTTGGCCGCGACGGTGTGGACCCAAAGCCTGTCGATGGCCTTGGACGCGACATCCCGGCTCAACGCGGGCTATGTGCAGGTGAACCAAAATCTGACGATCCAACCCAATGTGTCCTACGGCGGGTTTGGGCGATCGGGATTGGGCAAAGAGGCGTCTTTGGAGGCGATGCTCGCGCATTTTACCCGCTCGAAAACCATCGTGATGAATTTCGATTAACGCAGGCTGTCAATCGCCAGTTTCAATTCGCCGATCCCCGGCGCGATCTTGGCCAGATCAATCGCCCCAAACCCCAGTCGCAATTGATTGCGCGGCGGGTTGAGGCGCAGGTAATGTAGCGTGCCGTTTTCCACCAAAACGCCGCGTGCCTCGGCGGCGGTGAATACGTCGCCCGCATCCATGCCTTCGGGCAGGGCCATCCAGATGCCGGACCCGCCGGTGGTCATCGTCGCCTGACAGTCGGGCAATTGCCGGTCTATCTCGCGCAGCATCATGTGCCATTTTTCCGACATGGCGCGGCGGTGGCGGCGGATATGGGCGTCATAATGGCCTTCCGCGAGGAACAGCGCCATCGCGCGTTGCGCCAGCGCCGAGGGGTGGCGATACATCAACCGCCTCAGAGCGCGCAGCTCTTTGATCACCGCGCGGTCGGCGGCGATGAAGCCAAGTCGGATGCCGGGAAACAGCGGCTTGGTGAGCGAGCCGACATGGATCACCCGCCCGCAGGGATCGAGCGCCTTCAAGGTCGGATGTTGAGCGCCCAAAAAGTTCAACTCATGTTCGTAATCGTCTTCAAGGATCAGGAAATCATGGAGTGAGGCCGCTTCGATCAAGGCCAACCGTCGCTCCATCGGCATGGTCACATTGGTTGGCGATTGATGCCCCGGCGTGACGTAGACCATATCGGCGTTCGCCAATTCTGGACCGGGTTTTAACCCCTTGCGATCCACTGGCGTGGGGACGATCTGCGCGCCATGAGCGGCAAAGATATTGCGGGCATCGACGTAGACCGGGTCTTCGATATGGATCTCTTTGCTGGCATCGGCAAACAATTCCGCCACCATCCACAGCGCGTTTTGCGCGCCCACCGTGATCAACATCTCGTCGGGATCGGCGCGAAAGCCGCGCTGCGGTAGCACGCGCCGCGCGATCTGTTCCAACAAAAGCGGATCGTCGCTGTCGACCAAATCATCGGCCCATGTGCCGACATGGCGCGAGGTGCCCGCCCGGCGCAAACAATCGCGCCAGCGCGCCACCGAGGTCTCATCGCGCCCGACCTGACCATAGACAAACGGGTAGGGGAATGTGCGCCAATCGCTGCGTTTGGCGATATTGGGTTGGGTGGTGTAGCGCCGGGCATAGGCGCGGGTGAAATCGGGGGCAACGGCGCGGTCTTGCGAGCGGCGTGGCGGTGAGACGTTGAGTTTTTCGCGCACGAGGTTTTCGTCGATGAAATAGCCGCGCCGGGCTTTGGCGGTGATGAACCCGTCTTGGTTCAGCCGCTCGTAGACGATGGAAATGGTGTTGCGTGACACACCGATGGCGGCCGCGAAGGCGCGCGAGGAGGGCAGCGGATCGACGGGGGAGAGTGCGCCGTCGAGGATCGCCTGAATGAGCCGCTCTTGGATCTGATGCTGCAAGGACGCGCTTTGATCAAAGGCGGGGGTAAAATAGCGTTCCAACATAAGGGCGCACCGTTTCTTTCATTGTCTCATTCATCGCGTCTCTTTCACCGCCGCTGTGTTTCGCGAGGGCGATGACACCTCCGCCCGCAAGCTGTGCAGGGGCGACCCGATAGCGCCACTCTATTGAGCATCACGGTAAGGTACAGGGGCGAAACGCGCTCTGGACCCATAATTTAGCACAACTGGCTCTAAATACGCCAGACAGGCCGCCCCTAGGCTTTTCTCATGAGCGGCGATGGGATGATCCTGCGCCGTGGTTCGACCGAATGACCAAAGAAACATGACGCAAAAGCGCGGCGAGCCAGCCAACCAAGTTCACGGGGAGTGACATGAAGACACCCAATTTTACCAAATCCGAAGGCGTCGCACGACGTGGTTTCCTCAAAGGCTCCGCCGCAGTGCTGGGCGGACTGGCGGCACCTGCGCTGGTCAGCCGATCCGCGCTTGCTTCCTCGGGCGAACTCAACGTGATGATGTGGTCCGATTATTTGCCGGAAAGCTTCGTGACCGCCTTTGAGAGTTCTACGGGCATCAAGCTCAACTTTACCGGCATCGGTTCCAACGATGAGATCATCAACAAACTCAAAGCCACCGGCGGCGAGGGGTTTGACATCGTCTCCCCGACCGTGAACCGCAATCTGTTGTGGGCCGAACTGGGTCTGTTGCAGCCGTTTGACATGTCCAAAATCGCCATCGATAAAGTCAACCCGGCGATGGCTTTGGGTGAGAAACATTGGAATTTCGAAGGCAAAGGCACGTTCTGGGTGCCGCATATCTGGGGCACCGAAGGCGTGGCGTGGCGCACCGATCAATTCACGCCCGCGGGCGAATTTCCGTCCTATTACGACATCTGGGATGATGCGAATGCGGGCAAAACCATGGGCCGGGGGCATTCGATGATGTTGGGGCTTGGTCTGGGCATGGAGCGCCTTGGCCTGATGGAGCCGGGGTCGATGTGGGCCGCCTATACCACGCCTGAGAAGATGACCGAAGTTTGGGATGTCGTTTTGGCCCATGCGATTGAAAAGAAGGGCAATATCAAGCTGATTTGGAACGATTCAGACACCCAGAAGAACGGTCTTTTGAACGAAGGTGTCATTGTGGGACAGACCTGGGATGGCCCGCCGATTGCGTTGAAAAACGAAGGCGAGCCGGTGATGTACCGTGCGCCGATTGAGGGCGCGATGGCGTGGGTGGATGGCATGGCGATGCCGACGGGGGCGACCAATATTGACCAAGCCTATGCCTTTATCGATGCCTGTTATAACCCGGAATGGGCGGGCGAGGCGATCAAAACCCACGGCTACAACTCGCCGGTTTTGGGCGCGGATGCTTTTGGGGGCGAGGTTTACGCCAAAAACTTTGCCGATGCCTATCCGGGCGAGGCTTTGGCGAATTTGAATGCATGGCCAGCAGAGGCACCTTGGTATTCGGAAATGCGCACCGAGTATGCCAATACATTCCTCTCGGCCTGATCTGGGTCACGACCGCTCTGCGCCTTTTGGCGTGGGGCGGTTTTCATTTTGATGACCCACAATAATAAGGCGATACCATGCCAGAGACCTCCCCAGTCAATTCCCCTGACCGCTCCGTTCTCCTCGATCATGTTTCCATCCGATTTGGCAATTTCACCGCCGTCGACAACGCCAATCTCAAAATCAATTCCGGCGAATTCTTTTCCTTTCTCGGCCCTTCCGGCTGTGGCAAAACCACGCTGTTGCGCTGTATTTCGGGGTTTTCCGATCCCACCGAAGGTCGGGTATTAATCGGCGCGAAAGACATGAAGGGCGTGGGGCCGAACAAACGTCCGACCGCCTTGATCTTTCAACATCTGGCGTTGTTTCCCTTGATGTCGGTCGCTGACAATATCGCGTTTCCGTTGGAAGTACGTGGGGTGAGCAAGAAAGAGCGCCGCAGGAAAGCCGAAGAGCTGCTTGATATGATTGCCCTGCCGGGGATTGGCGACAAAAAGGTCTCGGAACTGTCGGGCGGACAAAAACAGCGCGTGGCGATTGCCCGCGCTTTGGCGGTGCAGCCGGATATTTTGCTCTTGGACGAACCGCTCTCTGCGCTTGATCTCAAGCTGCGCCAACATATGCGCACCGAGCTGCGCGCCATTCAACAACAGGTCGGCGTGACCTTTATCTACATCACCCACGATCAGGGCGAGGCCTTGACGATGTCGGATCGGGTGGCGGTGATGAGCAAGGGCGTGATCGAACAGGTCGGCGCACCGGATCAGATTTACAATCGCCCGCGTTCGTCTTTCGTGGCCTCGTTTGTTGGGGAAAACAATGCGTTGAAGGGTGTTGTTAAGAGGCAATCTGAAGATATGGCCGCGCTTGAAACCCCGATGGGCACCTTTGAGGCCCGCGTCGGTGGCGGGCGCAAATATAAGCCCGGCGATGAGGCGTTGCTGTTTGTGCGGCCCGAACAATTGGTGCCCGGCCAGGCGGAAAACGCGTTTCAGGCCACGCTGTCGCGGCAAGAATTTGAAGGTGCCACCAATCATGTGTTCGCCCGTGCAGGCGACACCGAATTGCGCGTGTCCATGGTCAACGCGGGCCTTGCGGGCAGCGTTGGCTCCAAGGGCGACACGCTCTCGCTGGGCTTTGCGCCGATGAATGCCACGATCCTGCCTGTGGGTCAGATCGCGAGCGAAGCATGAAACATCTGACACAGGCCTACCGCGCGCTGGCCAATCGGCATGGCTTGGGTGCTGCGCTGTTTGTCGCCATTGCCGTGACGCTTTGGGTGGTGGTGTTTATCACCCTGCCGCAACTGTCGATGTTGGATTATTCCTTCCGCTTCAACCTGCCCGCCGATCAGATCGGCACGGATGCGGATCACTACACGCTGTCGAATTTTCACAGCTTTTTCTTCAACGCTGATGGGTCGCTCAACACGTTGGATTTGGTCATTTTGGGGCGTACGCTCTTGGCCGCCGCCATCGTCACCCTGATTGACGTGCTGATCTGTTACCCCATCGCCTATATCCTTGCCCATGGGGCCAAAGGCGTGGCCGCGCGGTTGATGGTGATCGGCTTGATCCTCCCCTATTGGATCAATGAGATCCTGCGTGCTTTCGCCTTTCGGGTGCTGTTTGGGGCCACGGGCGTGGTCAACACGGTGGGGATGCAGATGGGGCTTTGGGACGTGCCGGTGGATTTCATCCGCGCCGATGTCGCGCTCTATTTTGGCCTGTCCTACGCCTATATCCTGTTGATGATTTTCCCGATGTACAACGCCATCGAGGCACTCGATCACACCCAAGTCGAAGCCGCCCGCGACATGGGCGCGCCGCTCTGGCGGGTGCATTGGCGGGTGGTGTTGCCGATTGCCAAACCGGGGATCGTGTCGGGCGCGACCATGGTGTTTATGCTCACAGCCGGGGCCCTGGCCGCGCCGCAAATTCTGGGCGGGCCGTCAAACCTGTGGTTCACCCAAGTCATCTACCAATGGTTCAATGAAAGCTCCAACTGGCCACGTGGTTCGGCCTACGCCGTGGTGTTGCTTTTGACCTGTATCTCTTTTGTTTTGTTGATGATGCGGGTGTTTAAGGTCTCTGTTGGGGAGATCGGAAAATGAGCCGGGCGGTTGTCTTTGGTGGCGCTTACGCCATCGCGTTTTTCTCCTTTTTGTTTGGCCCGCTGATCATCATGGTGATCACCGCCTTCAACTCGTCGAAATTCCCCCGCGTGGTGCCATGGGAATGTTTCACCACGGGCTGGTTTGCCGAACTCTTTGGCAACCAACGGCTGATGGACGGCTTGCTCAATTCCGTGATCATCGGGGTGGGCGTGGTCGCGCTGGCGGTGCCGATCGGGCTTGCGGGCGCTTTGGCCTTGTCCGAATTGCCCTCCAAACTGCGCGCCACGCTTTACACGGTGTTGATCCTGCCGATCCTGATCCCCGGTGTGGTTTTGGGCATCTCGACCATCGTGCTGTGGGGGCAGATTTCGCGCGGGCTGGGCGGGGCGGTACAGGCCGGGATCTACAACGGTTATTTCCTGACCATCGTGGGCCAGATCACCTTTGTCTCCGCCTATGCGATGTTGGTGTTCATCGCCCGGTTGCAACGGTTCGACGCCACCCAGACCGAGGCGGCTTTGGATCTTGGCGCTACGCCGGGTCAGGCGTTTCGCAAAATTTTGCTGCCCTTTATGGCCCCGGCGATTGGCTCGGCGGCCTTCATCACGCTTTTGGCGTCGTTCGAGAATTACAACACCACGGTGTTCACCGTCCTCTCGGAAAGCACATTCACCACGGCGCTTGCCTCAAAGGTGCGGCATGGCACGGACCCGTCACTCTCCGCTTTGGCCGTAATCATCATCACGATCACGCTTGTGGGGGCCTTGACCAACGAGGCAGTGCAGCGGCGCAAAGAGGCGGAACTGGGCGGCAAGGCGTCCCGCTCGCCGCTCTACGCCAATCCGGTGACGCGCGCGCTGACCCATCCGGGTGTGGTGTTCGCGATCCTCGTGGCGATTGTGGCAACGGTGTCCTACATCGGCTCTAAACACGACAGCTCGGTCTGTGAGGCCGCGATTTTGCAAGACAAACTCGACCGCCAAGCCGAGTTGCGCGCCGCGCAAAAGGCCAAGATCGAGGCGCAAGAGACGGAGCAGGGTATCACCGTACCGAAACCCGAAGGCGGGTTTGGTGGCGCTTTTGGGGGACTGGGCGGAGCGGCACCCACGCCCGCAGCTCCGAAACCCGAGGGCGGCTTTGGCGGCGCCTTCGGGGGTATCGCACCGCCCGCGCCAAGCGAGTGAGGTTTGGGGGATCAGGTGCGGCAAGGCGCATGAAGGGGAATTCGGGGGGCTTTTGGAATGGGGACCAGCTTTTAGGACAAAGCTACCGTTCCAAACTTGAAGGTATGGTCGTGATGCAGCTTTACCGGACCTTCAGAATGCGCTTCCAAAGCGTTCCACCAAAATATCTTTTACCGGCCCAAAAATAAGCAAATATTAGGCCAAATAGTAGGAGTGCGGGCAACCCGCTAAGTTGAAAGCCACTTTCAGTCATTCCACCAAATAGTGACGCAATAACAAACCCTAAGACAAAGAATGCAGTCAGAAAGTCCAAGATTGCTGCCAATATAATGCGCCAGTGTGCAACAGGTTGTTCGGTGGTCATTTTTATTTCTTTCTATCAGAATGCAAGCGAGACAAATTCATCAGTTCTCTTTGCCTGAAAAAAACATATTTTGGCCTTCAGGGTATGCCAATGAAGGGCTTCAACCCGCCCTTCGCGTCATAACAACACTCCAACAAAAAGGGGACCAATCGGCCCCCTTTGTCATCGCTTCTCACCCGCAGGATCAATCCGGTATCGTGCGCGCGTAGCCCTCAGAGGACAGGTCACGGAACTCCTTGAGCATGTCGATAAACCCCGAAACTTGATGGGCGCAGGTGGCGACGCCTTTCTCGGCGGTGGCCAGATGCGCTTCGCCGACTGTGCCTTTGGGGTTCAGGTCTTTGGACACCCACGCGAGGTTCACCGGACCGATTGGTGAGATCGGCGCGGTTTCTGCCGTTGAGCGGAAATCTTCGGCTTTGGACATGTCCACCAGATGCGGTTTGAAATGCAGCATCAGGGAGGTCTCAAGATCACCGCCATGGATGCCGTAGGTGCTTTCCTGCGCTGAATACAGGCCCTCGGGCTTGCCAAAATTGCCCCATTGGCATTTCACCACCATCATCCCGGCCTGCACCCGCAACTCGCGGCCCAAGATCGAGATCAGGTCCAGATTGCCGCCGTGGGAATTGACGATCACCATCTTTTTCAACCCCGCCCGCGCCACCGACAGCCCGATCTCGGTCCAGGCGTCAAGCGCGGTTTTGGCCGTATAGGTCAGCGTGCCTTTGGCGTGGATATGCTCGTTGGATTTGCCGACCGCCTGCACCGGCAGGATCAGGATATTGATGTCCTCGGGGCAGGTGGCGCGCAGATGCGCCAACATGCCTTCGTTGATGTACTGATCGACGCCGACGGGCAGGTGTGGCCCGTGTTGTTCAACGGCGGCGGTGGGCAGGATGACGATGGTTTTTTCCGGGTCCATATCGGCGAACTCCGTGGTGCGGAACTCGGCCCAGTCGTATCTTTTTTCTGCAAGACGGCTCATGTGATGTCCTTTGGGGTATAGGTCGCGTCCAGGCGCGAGCGCAGATAGTCGGCGCCGGTTATGGCGGCATATTTGGCCTCGCCGGTGCCGGGCAGGGCGGTGATCACGCTGTCCGGGTTCGGGTCGAGGAAAAAGGCGATTGAGCGGCGGGCGGTTTTGGGCGGCAAAACCCGATGCGGGGTGGAGACATAGATGTCATTGCTCCACCGCATCAAACAGTCACCGATATTGACCACGAAAGCGCCGGGCACATGCGGCGCGTCGATCCAATCCAGACCGCGCGGTTTGACCTGCAACCCGCCGACGCCATCGGTCATCAGCAGGGTGACAGAGCCATAATCCGTATGCGCGCCCGCGCCGATGCCCGTCCCGTCTGTCGCGGCCGGATAAGAGAGCACGCGCAGGGTCGCCAAGGGGGCGGTGAAATGGGGCGCAAAATAGTCCTGCGGCAGGTTCAGGTCCAGTTCAAACGCCCGGTGCAACGCGCGCGACAGGGCCCAGATCTGATCGTAATAGGCCAGCATGGTGTCGCGAAAGCCGTCGATTTCGGGCCAGATATTGACGCCCCGGAAAGGCTCGCCATTGAGAACACGCGGATCGTTGGCGGCCAGATCAAGCCCGACATTGAACGCCTCTTTGCGGTCCATTTGGCCGGAGGTTTCGTCCAGCGCCTCAGAGCCTTCACAGGCCCAGCCGCGATTGTGCGGGTTGTTGCGAATGTCGACTTTTGATTTTTCGGCCATGGGACGCGCGAAAAACGTGTCACCCTTGGCAAAGACATCCTTGATCAAGTCGTCGGGAATGCCGTGGCCGGTGATCAAAAAGAACCCGGTTTCGCGGCACGCCCGGCCCAGGTCGCGTACAAAGCCGTCGACATCGGAGCCGGAGGCAAAGCGTTGCCAATCGAGAACAGGAATATCCATTCATCCCTCCTTTGGGGTTGGGGCAGCAATGAGCCGGTCGAGCCGCTTTTGCACCCGCGTCAGGTGTTTGGCGCGGCTTTCAGGCGTGGAACTGTCCATCAGGAAATGCGCGGCAAAGGCGGTTTTACAGCGTTTCGCCAAGATGATCCGCAGCCCGCGCGTCAACGTGCGCTTGCCCGGCGCGCCGACCAGAAAGGTCAGCCAACGGGAGGCGCCGCAGGTGGTGAACACGCCCAGTTTGGTGATATGGGTGAGGCCGGGTTTGATGTCCTCGCCCTCGGATTTCGGCATGATAAACGCCACGTCGGGCACCAAAGCCCGGTCCAACCAGCCCTTGAGCATGGCGGGCAAGCCGTACCACCACGTCGGGTAGATAAAGATCAGCGTGTCGCACCATTCAAGGTCGGTACAATCGCGCTCGACCCGCTTGCGGTTCTCCGGCACGGTTTCGTAGGTCTCGTGATCATAGGCCGACATGACCGGATTGAACCCTTCGGCATAAAGATCGCGTAGGCGCACCTCGGCCCCGGCGGCGCTGAGCCGCGTGAGGACCAAATCGCGAATGCCGCGGTTGAACGAGGTCTCGCGCGGGTGGCAGTAGATGACAAGCGCGCGCATTCAAAACGCCTCCATCTCGCGCCGCACCCGTTCGAGATGCGCTTTGAGCTTTGGCTTGGTGTTGCGGTTCATGTCGTAGAGGCCGATGTATTTCTTTTTTGGCATGCCACAGGCATACCACACCGCACGGGTGACGGTTTTACGGGGTGGATCGGCGTTTTGGATCGCGCGCCAACGGGTGCCGCCATAGGTGGTGCAGGCGTAGAGCTTTTTGATGTTGGTCAGGCCGGGGCGGACCTTGCCATCGACCAGTTTGAAACTGATCCCCGGCAAGAACACCCGGTCTAAAAAGCCTTTGAGGATTGCGGGATAGCCGAAATTCCACACCGGAAACACCATGACCAACGCATCGGCAGCTTTGACGCGAGCGACATAGTCTTTGACCGGTTCGATGTTTGCGGGTTCGTCATGATAGCCCCGGCGCTCGATCTCTGTGAGCACCGGGAAAAAGCCTTCGGCATTGAGGTCGCAATCATCGACCTCCCAGCCGGATGCGGTCAGCGTGCCGACGACCACCTCATGCACCGCCGCGTTAAAGCTTTCGGGGCAGGGGTGGGCGTAGAGCACGAGCACACGGCCTTTGGTGGCTGTGCGGGGCTGGGTCATTCGGCGGCCTCAGGTTTTGGGAGGATGCCTTTGTAGGAATACATATCCGAATAGTCGAAATCCGGTTCATCCCAGGTGATCATTTTGCCAGGATTCAAAAGGCCTTTGGGATCAGCTTCGCGTTTGAAATCAAGCTGGCGCTGGTCGGCGGATTGCCGTCCGCCCTCTTCCAAGGTGTAGCGATGCGGGTTGAAAATCATACAGCCCATCGCCTCGTGATCGGCGACCAGTTGATCCAGCTCCGCCTTGCTCATCGGTTGCACGATGGGCAAGCCAGCAAAGGAAATCCCACCGCCTTCGCGCATGACTTCGAGGTGCATGTAAAGCTTGTCCGCAAAGGCCTCTGAGGCGGCCATGACCTTGTCCACATCGCCACCGTAACGGACCTGAAGATAGGTCAGGTCTTTCTCAAATTTCAGCGCCCGCAGGGTGGTGTGGTTCCAGCCATATTCATAGATCGGACCGGGGTGGCGGTCCCAAACCACATCGTCGGAGCGGTAAATCACCTCGCCCTCGTCAAACCGCGCCAACAGGGTCAGGAACCCGTCCATCGACTGTGGCGCGACCATCAACCCGCAGAGGTGATCGTCCTCGGTGACATGGGCTTTGACGCGCTGGAAATATTTATGCGCAATCGGTGCGCCATAGACCGAGGCGAGTTTGATCAGGATGCCCGGCTCCTTGGTCAGCGTCCCGGCGAATTCTGTGGCCGCGCGGAAGGTGTCAAAGCGCACGAACATCTCGACCCAATCATAGGCGGGGGCGAGCGGCATTTCGAGTTCGGTGATGATGCCGTTGGTGCCGTAAGCGTGGCTGACCCGGTGCAATTCTTCGCCGGTGAACTCCAACACGCGCGGCTCGGCCTCCATGGTCACAATGCGCAACCGGTTGATGTTGCCCAGATCGCGCAGCGCACCCCAATTGGCCGATCCAACCCCGCCGGAGCCACCGGCGACAAAGCCGCCAAGCGAGGCTTGGGAATAGGTCGAGGGGAACATGCGCAATTCCTGACCGGATTTTTCTTTCAGTTCGGCGTCGAGCTCTTTGATGATGATGCCGGGTTCGGCGATGACATAACCTTGGCCGATCTCTTTGATCCTATTCATGCCGGTGATGTGCATGACACAGCCGCCCGCCAAGGGCATGGCTTGGCCGTAATTGCCGGTGCCGCCGCCGCGCATGGTGACGGGGACGTCATGGGCATAGCAGACCTTGAGGACCTCGATCACCTCGGCTTCGGATTTTGGATTGACGACGAAATCGGCCTCCAAATGGTCCATTTCCGCCTTAAGAACCGGCGAATACCAAAAGAAATCGCGGGATTTGTTGCGGATGGTGACGGGGCTTTCGTCCATTTCAATATGGGACAGCGCGGCCTTGGCGGCGGCGATATTGGGTTTCATGTCAGACATGGGATTTGCTCACAATTTGATCGAGTTCACTGTAGGACGGCAGGCTGCGGTCGATGGGATCTCCGTCCCGTAAAACCACCCGGTCGGCCTGTGGACGGGCGAAAAGCTCGGTCCAGTTTCGTGCGTTGCACAGGACCAGATCGGCAGGGGC
Organism: Celeribacter baekdonensis B30; assembly: GCF_000299875.1. GTDB lineage: Bacteria > Pseudomonadota > Alphaproteobacteria > Rhodobacterales > Rhodobacteraceae > Celeribacter > Celeribacter baekdonensis_A. Next base: position 43,901 of record NZ_AMRK01000002.1, on the reverse strand, counting down.
GCCGACGGTCAATGAGGGGGCGTCAAAGCCACAGGCGCGGGCCGGATTGGTCAAAAACGCCTCGGCCCAATCGGTGCGGCCATGATCCAAATGACAAATCCGCGTGGCTTCGCGCATGACCTCGATCATGTCGAGATCGCCATAGGCGTAGAACGGATCGCGGGTGTTGTCCGAGGCAAAGGAGACGTTGACCCCGGCGGCTTTCAACTCATGCGCCATGGTCACACCGCGCCACCGCGGTGTGCGGCCCGGAGTGCGGTCTTGCAGATACATGTTGCACATCGGTAGGGAGACGACGTTGAGCCCGGCCTCGGCCACCAGCGCGATGATTTCGTTCGCGGTTTCCTCCGGCATCACCGAGATTGAGCAACAATGCCCCACGGTGACGGCGTTTTTAAAGCCCAGTTCCAAAACGGTTTCGGCGATGGTGCGCAGCGTGTCCGAGGTGGGATCGTCGGTTTCATCGACGTGAAAATCGACGTCCAAATCATAGAGTATCGCGAAGTGAAAGAAATCCAACAGCCGCTCTTTCAGGTCTGGCACCGGATAGGTGACCGACCCAAGCGTGTGACCGCCCTCCGCGACAATTTTCGCAATCGCGGGGAAATCGCCCTCGTCACGGAAAATCCGGTCAACGGCCACCAGACAGGAGGCCTGAAGCTCAATCTTGCCACGCCATCTGTCCTGCATCTCGGCAATCACGCCAAAGGAGGAGGCGGCGAGATTGTCCAGGCTGTCGATATGGGTGCGGATCGCCTTGGTGCCATGGGCATAGGCGCAGCGCAGGGCGAAATCCATCCGCGCGGCGACATCCTCGGCCGTCCAATTGCCGTGATCTGCACGCACTGTGTTGAGCGCGCCCATGAAAGAGCCGTCCGGGTTTGAGGCCCGTGGCCAAATGTGCCCCTTGTCCAAATGCGTGTGCATATCGACAAAACAGGGAAAGACCATTGCGCCTTTCATATCAAATCTGGGGATCACAGTTTCGGCTGAGGCTCCAGCGTCCGTTGATGTGATCTTGCCATCTGCAATGGTCAGGTTGGTTTGGATAAGATCCCCCTCAAGGCCCATAAGGCAGGCCGGGAGGGTGACGTTTTCAAGTATCTTCGCGCCGCTGGGCAGAACGCAAAAGCTCATTCAGGTTCCTTATGACTCCCGTTTGATCGCACTTTCGTGCCATTTGTGAAGCAGCGCGTGGCTTAAAAGCGAGGCTGCGGTAAAGATCACGACGCCTGTGGCCGCGATCAAAAGAAGCGCCGCGAACATGCGCGGAATGTTGAGGCGATACCCCGCCTCAAGGATGCGAAACGCCAAACCCGATCCGATGCCACCCGTGCCCGCGACATATTCGGCCACCACTGCCCCGATCAAGGACAGACCCCCGGCAATGCGAAGCCCGCCCAAGAAATACGGCAGCGCGGTCGGCAGTTGCAGATAGCGCAGGCGTTGCCACCGGGTCGCGCCGTAGATTTTATAGAGATCGCGCAGGTTATGGTCGGTGGAATTGAGGCCCAGCGTGGTGTTGGACAGGATCGGGAAAAACGCCACGATCCACGCACAAAGCAACAGGCCCGCCAGACGGTTTTCGACATAGATGAAAATCAACGGCGCGATCGAGACCACGGGCGTGACCTGAAGGATCACCGCGAACGGGTAAAACGACATCTCGAAATAGCGCGATTGGGTGAACAGGATCGCCAGCCCCACGCCGCCGATCACCGCCACCGACAGAGCGGCCAAAGTGATTTTCAACGTCACAACAAGGGCAGAGGACAACATGCCCCAATCGGCAATCAGGGTTGTGATCACAAGGCCGGGACCGGGCAAAATGTAATGCGGGATGTCATTCCAGACCACGATCCGATCCCACATGAAAATCGCAAGAGCGATCACCACAACGGGCAGGACCCATTTGGCGATGCGCTCGCGTTTTTGGGCGCGGGCGTGGCGCAGTTCTTCTTCGTCGACCACCAGCGGTGGGTTCATATCGGTCAAACTCATGCGGAAGCCCTCGCGCCATGTTGATTCATTGCGCCGTGCAATGCGTCCGAGGCCTTGCGGCACAGGTCGGCATAGGCGGCGGAGGTGCGGAAGTCTTCGGTGCGCGGGTAGGGCGCATCGACCGTGACCTCCGAGGACACCCGCCCCGGACGCGCCGCCATGACAACGATGCGATCCGAAAGAAACACCGATTCAAACACCGAATGGGTGACGAAAATCACCGTGCATTTCAATTTGTCTCTGAGGTCCAACAGATCGTTGTTCAATTTGTGCCGGGTGATTTCATCCAAGGCGGCGAAAGGTTCATCCATCAGGATCAGCCGCGGCTCTGTGACCAAAGCACGGGCGATGGAAACGCGCATTTTCATCCCCCCCGAGAGTTCGCGCGGATAAGAGCGTTGGAATTTCTCAAGGCCAACCATGTTGAGCGCCCACATGATCTCGTCCTGCACATCCGAAAGCGATTTGCCGCGCAGGCGAAATGGCAGCCAGACGTTTTGCTCGACCGTGGCCCAGGGCATCAAAGTGGGCTCTTGGAACACCACGCCCAGATCGCCAGAGTTTTGACCGCCCTCCCACGAAATCTGACCCGAGGTGGGCCGCATCAGCCCGGAAATCAGCCGCAAAGCGGTGGATTTGCCACAGCCAGAGGGCCCCAAAAGCGAAATGAAATCGCCCTGATTGACGGTCAGGTTCATGTCTTTGAGGGCCACGACATTGCCGTTGAACACCTTATCGACATTCACCATATCCAAGAGCTTTTCGCGCTGGCCCATGGGCGGAATTATGTTGGGGGAGGTCATGTTTACCTGCTGGTTTTAGAGATCACGGGGGCGGGACAAACGGATCGCGCCCCCGTGTGAGATGTCAGGGAGGGTCTCAGGCCAAAGGTCTTATTTGAGATCCATCCCGACCTTTTTGTTGGTGAAGGCCAAGGTGTACGCGGCAGAATAATCCAGCCCCGCCTCGATCACGCCCGCATCGACCATTTTGTCGTAGAAATCTTTGATCTTTTCATCGGTCATCGCCCCGATGCCCAGCTCAAGCGCGTCGCCACTGTCGACGATGCCTTCTGATTTCATTTTCTCGATGGCAAAGTCGATCTTGTCCTGGGTCATGTCCGGGTTGGCGGCCATGATCATCGCATCGGCGGCCGAGTGATCGCCATAGATGTAATTGTACCAGCCCTTGGCCGAGCCATCGACGAAACAGGCCACAGATTCGGGGCTTTCCTCAATGGTGTTCTGCATGGTTTCGATGGTGGTGGCATAGGTCGAATAGCCCGCATCCGCGATCAGGAACACGTCAGGGGTAAAACCACCCTCTTTTTCAATCACATAGGGTTCGGAGGACAGGTAGCCCTGCATCGCCTTGCCTTCATCGGCCAGGAACGGGGCGGGGTTGAACGTGTAGGGTTCGCGCTGTTCAGCGGTAAAGCCATAGGCGGCCATCATCCATTGGTAATAGGAGGCAAAGCCGTTGTCGCCGATCAACAGCGTCAGCTTTGTCAGGTCGGCGAATGTGTCCGCCTGGCCGGGGTGGGCGATGATCACCTGCGGGTGTTTTTGAAACGTGGCGGCCACGGCCACAACCGGGATGCCCTCTTTGGCGGCATTGAAAGCCTGCAAAAGATCGCCACCCATGTGAAACTGAATTTTATTGGCCAGCAACAAGGCGCGGTTGTTCACCTGTGGGCCGCCAGATTGGATGGTCACATCCAGACCGCATTCGGCATAGGTGCCATCTGCGACCGCTTGGTAATAGCCACCGTGCTCGGCCTGAGCCAGCCAGTTGGTGCCAAAGGTGACCGGGGTCAGATCGGCGGCCATCGCTCCCGTGAGGGCGGCGGTGGACGTGGTCGCGGCAAGTGTCAGCCCCGCGAGGACGCGTTTGAGTGTCATGTCAATTCTCCGTGGGTGAAATTCCGAAGACCATCCTAGCGAGCGGTTCCGGGGGGAAGGGTAGGGCGGGGCGGCGCTTTTGATTGGGCAAACGTGAATTGCACAATTCTGCGGCGATTTTCTGGCCGGATGGTCAAATATCATGCGATAGACGGGGATTTCGGATGCGCCATTGTACACAATTCGGGTCTTTTTCGGTGCAACCTGCCATGCAGAGGGCATGCGACCGAATCTCAAATGGATGTGCCGACGATGAAAAAAGCCCTGACGCCCCCGAGTATTGCCGCGCCTTTTGGCGCCTATTCGCATGGGATTGATGCGGGTCCGGGTGGGCGGATCATCGTGACGTCGGGTCAACTTGGCCTTGCCCCCGATGGCACCTGTCCCGAGGGCGTCAAAGCCCAGTCAGAACAGTGTTTCGCCAATATTGACGCGATTTTGACAGAGGCGGGTGCGGGACGATCCGATGTGATCCGCATCTCCGCGTTTGTCACCCGGCGCGAAGATTTTGCGACCTATATGGCGGTGCGCGATGCGTGGTTGGCGCAGGTCGCGGTCAAACCCGCCTCCACCCTGATCATCGTCACGGGCTTCACCCGTGCAGAGTTTTTGGTCGAGGTCGAAGTGACAGCGGTCGCGCCCGTTTGAGGCGCGACCGGATATGACTATTTTTTCGGCATTTTATAGGCCGGGTTGGGCATTGGGTTGGACCATGCCCGTTTTCCGGCCCGATCCAACACCGTCACACGCAGCCAAGGGCTGTTGAAAAACCGCCCCAACGGCACCTCTGCTTGGGTCAGGCTTGCGCCGTGGACGGCGGTGGCGGCGCTGCCATGGCCCTGCACGATCACGGAGGAGACGGCGCTGCACTGCACCGTCATCGCTTTGTCGCTTACCTCGACGTGGCGCAATTCCGGGCCTTGCGAGCTATAGAAATCGCCGCGTTTGAGCGCCTCCAAAAGTGCTTCCGGGGTGTTCTCTTCGGATTTGACCATGACCCAGCCGCCGAAATGGTCGGGCTCGGAAAAATGTGCGTCATCGGTGGCGATCAGGGTCAGGTCGCGACCTTCCGAGAGCAACAAATCGGCATAAAACGCCCCATCTGCGCGATCACAGCCCATGGCACAGCCGTGGTTGTAAATCTCGACCGCATGGGCGGCCTCGATGGAGCGCGCATCTGCGAGCGACATGCCCGACCATTGCGGATGTGCCACGGCGACAAAAGCGCCTGCGTCACGGGCGCGTTGGGCAAGTTCGGGGCCGGTTTCTTGGCCTTCCACGGGCACAAAGGCCGGGCTGTTGGAGGGCGCGAAATCGGCGGGCAGGCCGACCGCGAGAATATGCCAAAGCTCGCCATTTTCCATCGCGCCCGAATGCAATTCAGCACCCAAGATCGTGGTAAACGCGTCATCGCGGAATGGCACAGTGTCGGCCAGTGGATAGTTGTAAACGCCGACGAAATGATCCGTCAGGGCAATGAAATCATAGCCCTCGGCTTTATAGCGACGGCAGACCTCGGCAGGGTCCAATATCCCGTCGGAGAGCGTGGAATGGGTGTGAAGATTGCCGCGATAAAAACGGCCGGGGGCGGTGAAGGCGGATGGGATCATGCGCGTAGTGTCCTCTAAGCGGTGTTGCATGGAGGTAGCGCCGAGCTGTGTCGCGAATATGACAGTCGCGCGACTGACCCGTCTTTGCCGGGGCAGATTGGCCGATTCTTACTGCTTCGTCATGCGGCCAGAGGGCAAAATCTGTGGGCCAGAGCGCCTGAATTTAGAGTTTGACACCCATGCGTTTGAGCACCGGCTGCCATTGCTGTTTGATCGGCGTGAATCGTGCCTGTTTTTGGTCGAAAATCGACAGGCCTTCGCGGGCCAAATCGACATAGGCGGCGCGTTCCGAGATCATGGTCACAAGCTCTTGACCATTGGCCGCCAGGAATTCCTTTAACAACCGTGCATCTTTGCGCCTTGGATCAATCCGTGACCCAATGGGCAGGATGTCGATTTTGCCTTTTTTGATCTGTTTGATCTCGCGCAGGGATTTCAAAAACCCTTTGGCCGCCAATTCGTCAAACATCGAGGCCATCACCGGGGTGACCATGACATCGGCGTCTTTCAAAAACGGTTTTGCCTCTTCCGCGCCAAGCCCCGCGCCGCTGTCGATCACCAGCCATTCGGTCTTTTTGGGCACCGAAGGCCGCGCCGTGCCGGACCAATCGAGCAAGGGGATATGTGGCGCATAGGCGGAGCGGCGTTTGCCCCATTGGCGCGCCGATTGTTGCGGGTCGGCATCAGCCAAAGCGACCTTGAACCCCGCCGCTTTCAACGCCGCGGCCAATGTGATCGCCGTCATGGTTTTGCCGGATCCACCTTTGCTGTTGGCGACCAGTAGCGTTTTCACGAGGACGATCCTTTCTTACTGTTTTTCTTGATGAATTTCTGAATATGCTCGCGCAATTCGCGTGAAGCCGAGGTGCCGGTTTTCTCGCAAAGCGCGACAAAGTCATCCCGGTCTGCCTTGGGCAGGCGAATGATCAAACTGCTGTCTTTTTTGCTTTTGGGGGGCATGTGATGTCTCGGTTCGGGTTGATCTTTGTATATACGTTTTAAGGCGGTCGTCAACCGCCTTTCCCGAAAAACCTTTAGAAAAGCCACAGAGTAAATCGGCGTGCCGGTGAGGTCTTCGAACCGATCCAGCATCAGACCCGGCAGTCGGTCATCCACTGGCCGACCACGCCCAGCCCCAAAGCGCCGGAAATGTCGCCCATGGCCATCATGCACCTGTCGAACCGGCCCATTTCCCAAATCAATGGCGACTCCAGAGCGCCATTTGGGCGGGTCGATCCCGACCAGTTCTTCGAATAAGGCGGCTCAGCGCAGGGGAAGCCCGAGGGGACATCGGGCAATTTGCGCTTTTCCTCGCCGTGATCAAATGACACAGTCCGCAAGGCCGCGCGCCATACATGCTCTCTTGTTTTGAAAAGGACCCGCCACATGTCTGACCTGCGTCTGTCTGATCCTGTGACCCTTATTTCTTCTGACAGCTTCACCCCGGATGAAATTGCGCGGATCGAGGTCGTCGCCCCGGCGCTGCGTGCCGGAACCAAAGAAGCCCGCGCAGCCTTGCCTGCGGATCAGCGTGCCTCAATCAAAGCCATTGCGAACAAGGGCCATCGGGCGATTGATGGCGCACAAATGGACCTGTTTCCCAATCTCAAACTCATCGCGCAATTTGGCGTCGGCTATGATGCGATCGACGTCGCGGCGGCGACGGCGCGTGGGATCAAAGTGACCAATACACCGGATGTGTTGAACGAAGATGTGGCGGATTTGGCGGTGGCGATGATGCTGGGCTGGGCGCGCCAAATCCCGCAAGGCGACGCGTGGGTGCGCAATGGCACATGGGCATCGGGGCGCGAATTGCCGCTCAATCGCAAAATGTCCGGGGCCAAGGTGGGCATTGCTGGGATGGGCCGGATCGGCCGTGCCATTGCCGATCGTTTGGCGGCATTCAACATGGAGGTCCACTATTGCTCACGGGGGGAAAAGGACACGCCCGGCTGGACCTATCACACCGATGTGGTGGCTTTGGCGGCGGCGGTCGATTGGCTTGTGGTCGCCGTGGTCGGCGGGGACAGCACGCGCGGCTATGTCTCGCGCGCGGCCATCGAAGCACTGGGGCCGCAGGGCGTGGTGATCAACATCGCGCGCGGCACATGCATTGACGAAGAGGCGCTGATCGAGGCGTTGCAACAGGGCAAAATCGCTGGCGCCGGGTTGGATGTGTTTTACAATGAGCCGCATGTCGATGCGCGGTTGATCGCGATGGACAATGTGTTGTTACAGCCGCATCAGGCGTCTTCGACTGTCGAAACCCGCCGCGATATGTCCATGGCGCAATGCGCCAATTTGGCGGCGTTTTTTGCCGGTGAGGCGTTGATCACGCCCGTGAATTGACACGGGTGACATCTGGCCCTCTGTCTTTCTCGAAAGAGGTGTGGCGTCTTTCTGCGGGACAGGCGGGCGGGAAACGCCTAAAGGGGAGGTGAAAGCGTTTCGCGACAAACTTGGCTTAAAGCTTTGGCGTGAAACGCACAAACCCTATAGGTATTGCATGTGTTTCGTAAATAAGTTGTGTCTCAGCTTGGTTTCGAAACGCTTTGGCGATGAGTGACGCAAAAGGAAAAAGTCGATGAAATATGGTTTTGTACTGGCGGGATTGGTGGCTTTGGCGGGCTGCGCGGACCCGATGACACAGGTGACGCCGGAGGGGTTTCTCAAAGAGGTGCCCGAGAGCGTCCTTGCCCTCGCGGCCCCGGATCAAAACCTCAATGCCGTTCAGCTCAACCCCAAAGACGGCTGTTTCTGGTATCAGCATGTTGGCCCGGTCGAGACGACAATGTTGCCGTTGCGCACCCCGCGCGGCAATGTGATTTGCGCACAGCAACAAGAACCGCAACTGACGGCGATGTGATCTGAGGGCGGGTCGGGTCGTATCAGCTTTGCGCTGTGACGACCCGTTCCGCCGGATAAAGATGGGCGGTGGCGCCGGTGTCGACCCGATCATAGAGGTCGATCACATGGGCCATGACCATCCGCACACAGCCCGAACTGGCGCGCGACCCGATAGAACGCGGGTAGGGCGTGCCATGGATGCGCAGATAGGTGTCGCGGTTGCCCACGTAGAGATAGAGCGCGCGCGAGCCAAGTGCGTTGCGCGGGCCCGGCGCCATCCCATCGGCGTATTGCGCATAGGTTTCCGGCTCGCGTTTGATCATGTTGGGGGTCGGGGTCCAAGTGGGCCATTTCACCTTGCGTTTGATCGCATAGGTGCCGGGTTCATAGAGACCGTCCCGCCCAATCGCCACGCCATAGCGCATCGCGGTGCCGCCCTCTTCGATCAGATAGAGATAGCGCGCAACCGCATCGACATGGATGTCACCGGGGACGAGACCGGCATTGGCTTCAACCCGGCGCGGCAAAAACCGATCGTGCAGATCCCAAGGGTTGGTGGTTTCAAGATCGAAATTCGCGGGCGTCACCTGCGCATCCCAGGCCTCCCAATCGCTTTTTGTCGCGGCCATGGCCGGTGTCGCCACCGCGCCGAGGGCAGTTGCGGAAAACAGCGCGGTGGAGGTTTGAATGAAATGGCGACGGGTGAACATATGCGTGACTCCTTGGGGCAGCAGGGTGCGGCAGCAACCCAACTTTGTCATACTTAAGCTAACCCCATAAAAACGCAAGTTTTTGCGGGCGTGTTCACGATCTCTTTAACTTTTCCATAAAGAAGGGCCTCACCCAAATCCTCGCGGGGTCGGATGAGGTGACTGTCTGTGTTGACCGCAGAGGGTTTGGTTAAAACGACCCCGTGCCCATCACCCGGCTTGGGTCCGGGCCTTTTTCCATCTCGGCGAATTCCTCATAGGTGCGGTATTTGTCGATGATGCCTTTTTGCGCCAAGGCCAAAAGGTCCGCCGCCTCTTCGGGGCGCGATTTTGTCAGGGCGCGATACCGCAACTCGCCGTAGGCATAGTCTTTGAAGGCCAGGCTCGGGCGCGGGCTGTCGAGGCGGAAGGGCGGCTCGCCCGAGCCATGCAGCGCCGGATCATAGCGCAACAGCGGCCAATAGCCGGATTTCACTGCCTTGGCTTGTTGATCCATGCCTTTCGACATGTCGATCCCATGCGCGATGCAATGAGAGTAGGCGAGGATGATCGACGGCCCGTCCCACGCCTCGGCCTCGCGGAAGGCGCGCAGGGTGTGTTGCGGGTTCGCGCCCAAGGCAACCTGCGCCACATAGACATTGCCATAGGCGATGGCTTGCAGCGCCATGTCTTTGCGGTTGGTGCGTTTTCCGGCGGCGGCGAATTTGGCGATTGCGCCCAGTGGCGTGGCCTTTGAGGCCTGCCCTCCGGTGTTGGAATAGACCTCGGTGTCCATCACCAGAATGTTGACGTTGCGGCCCGAGGCCAAGACGTGATCAAGGCCTCCGTAGCCGATGTCATAGGCCCAACCATCGCCGCCAACGAGCCAGATGGCGCGTTTGACGAGGTGATCGGACAGCGACAACAGGTGCTCGACCTCAGAGGTTTGCGGCAGGCTTAATAGCTTGACCCGCAGCTCCGCCACCCGTTCGCGTTGGGTGCGGATTTCACTTTCGCGGATTTGCGGCGCGGTGAGGATGGCGTCGACCAAATTCTCTCCTACGTCACTTGCCATGCCGGTCAATAGCGCGCGCGCCACATCGGTTTGTTTGTCGACGGCCAAACGGAAGCCAAGGCCAAATTCGGCGTTGTCTTCAAAGAGTGAGTTGGCCCAGGCTGGACCGCGCCCCTCGACGTTTTTGGTCCAAGGCGTGACGGGCAGATTGCCGCCGTAAATAGACGAACATCCGGTGGCATTGGCCACCATGAGACGGTCGCCAAAGAGCTGCGACAGCAGTTTGACGTAAGGCGTTTCGCCACAGCCCGCGCAGGCGCCGGGGAATTCGAACAGCGGTTCCAAAAACTGCACGCCGCGCACATTGGCGAAATCGACGCGGGATCGGTCATTGACCGGAAGGCTTTCAAAAAACGCAATATTTTCGCGTTCCTTTTCGGGCAAATCGCCTTTGATCACCATGTTGATGGCTTTGTGAGACGGGTCATCGGGCGACACCGCCGGGCAGGCCTCGACACATAGCGAGCAGCCGGTGCAATCCTCCAAATAGAACTCAAGCGCGAATTGCGCGCCGGGGTAACCGCGGGTGTTGATCGGTGCGGATTTAAAGCTTTTGGGGGCGTTTGAAAGCAGCTCTTCGTCAAAATATTTCGCGCGAATGACCGAATGCGGGCAGACGAAGGAACATTGGCCACATTGAATGCACTCGTCCGCGATCCAGACCGGCACATCCTCAGCCACATTGCGTTTTTCCCACGCGGCGGTGCCGGACGGAAAAGTGCCATCGACGGGCAGGGCGGAGACTGGAATGTCGTCGCCGAGGCCCTCCATCATTTTCGCTGTGACTTCGCGGACGAAATCAGGGGCGTCATGAGGCACCAAGGCGGGGCGTTCGAGTGTGCTTGTGGCCGCCCTCGGCACCGCAATTTCATGCAATCCGGCCAGTGCACCATCGACGGCGGCAAAGTTCATATCAACGATATGTTGGCCCTTTTTGGTGTAGGTTTTCTCAATCGCCGCTTTGATTTTGACAATCGCTTCCTCACGCGGCAAGACGTTTGAGAGGGCAAAGAAACAGGTCTGAAGGATGGTGTTGGTGCGGGCGCCTAGGCCCACATCGCGGGCGGCAGCCGAGGCATCGATGACGAAGAATTTCAACCGCTTGTCGATGATCGTTTGCTGTGCGGAGCGCGGCAGGCGGTCCCATGTGGTCTCCGGCCCATAAGGCGAATTCAACAGGAAGGTTGCGCCGGGGGCGGCGAGTTTGAGCACATCCATTTTCATCAGGAAATGGAACTGATGACAGGCGACGAAATTGGCCGAAGCGATCAGATAAGGTGCGGCGATGGGCTCGGGACCAAAGCGCAGGTGGCTTTCGGTGATCGCGCCGGATTTGTGGCTGTCATAGACGAAATAGCCTTGGGCAAAATGGCCCGGCTCATGGGCGATGATTTTGACCGAGTTCTTGTTGGCCCCCACCGTGCCATCCGCGCCCAAGCCGTAAAACACTGCGCGCACGATGGTGTCTTTTTCGATGTCATAGCTGGGATCAATGGGCAGAGAGGTAAAGGTCACATCGTCATGGATACCGACGGTGAAATTCGTCTTTGGCGGGTCTTCGGACAGATTGTCAAACACCGCTTTGGCTTGGGCTGGGGTGAAGTCTTTGGAGCTGAGGCCGTAGCGCCCGCCGATGACACGCGGCAGGGTGGCGCGGATGCCTGTGGCGACCGCTTCCATCAGGGTTGAGACCACGTCGAGATAGAGCGGCTCGCCACTGGCCCCGCTTTCTTTCGAGCGGTCCAGAACGGCGATTTTTGTTACAGTATCGGGCAGTGCGGAAAGGAAATGCGCGGCCGAAAACGGGCGATACAGCCGTACCACGATGAGGCCGATTTTCTCGCCTTTCGCGACCAGATCCGCCACCGTGGCCGAAATCACATCGACGCCCGAGCCCATGGCAATCACCACGCGGGTGGCGTCCGGCGCACCGATATAATCGAACGGTTTGTAGTGCCGCCCGGTCATCGCGCCAAGTTTCGTCATTTCCTGCGCAACAATGTCGGGCGTGGCGGCGTAAAACAGGTTCGAGGCTTCGCGGCCTTGGAAAAACACGTCGGGGTTTTGCGCAGTGCCACGGATAAACGGGGTTTCCGGCGACAAAGCCCGTTTGCGATGCGCCCGCACGAGATCGTCGCCAATCATCATGCGGATTTGCCCGTCGGGGATCAGGTTGAGCGTATTGACCTCGTGGCTTGTGCGAAACCCGTCAAAGAAATGCATGAAAGGGACGCGGGATTTCAACGTGGCGGCCTGCGCAATCAGCGCCATGTCATGCGCTTCTTGCACGGAGGCTGACGCCAACATGGCAAAGCCGGTGGAGCGCGCGGCCATAACATCCGAGTGGTCGCCAAAGATCGACAGGGCGTGGGTGGCCAGTGAGCGCGCCGCGATGTGAAACACCGTCGGCGTCAGTTCGCCAGCGATTTTGAACATATTGGGCAGCATCAACATCAGGCCCTGCGAGGCGGTGAAGGTGGTGGTCAAAGCGCCCGCTTGCAATGCGCCGTGGACTGTGCCGGCCGCGCCGCCTTCGGATTGCATTTCCTGAATCACCGGAATGTCGCCCCAGATGTTTTTGACCCCCAAAGCAGTCCAATCATCGGCCAATTCGGCCATCGGCGAGGATGGCGTGATCGGGTAGATCGAACAGACCTCGTTGACGCGGTAGGCCACATGCGCCACGGCGGCGTTGCCGTCCATGATGGCGTGTTCGGGCGTCGTATGGGGGTGATCAAGCATGGTGAAGATCCTCCGGGATCATCTCAAGCGCATGGCAGGGACATTGATCGAAACAGCTTTGGCAGCCGGTGCATTTCTCCGGGTCGATCTCATAGCCCAAGCCCGTTCCCAGTTTGACAATCGCGTCTTCGGGGCAGGCGGCAAAGCAATTGTCGCATTCGTAACACGACCCGCAGGAGTAACAGCGCGACGCCTCATAGCGGGCCTCGCGCTCGGACAATCCGCTGAGGACTTCGTCAAAACTTTGGCGTTGGCTGGTGGCGAGCGCGGCTTGTTCTTTCGGATCAACATCGGAGTAAACCGGCAGGTGCAACATGTCGCCGGTGACCAAGGCGGGGGCCTCGTCGGCCACATAGGCCGTGCCCGCAAGCCAAGCGTTGATGTGGCGGGCGGCCAGTTTGCCGTGGCCTGTGGCGATGGTGACGCTTTGCTGGTCGGGGACCATATCGCCGCCGGCAAAAATGCCCGCCGCGCCGGTCATCCGGGTGGCATCGACCTTGACCGTGCCATTCCAACTGAAGGTCAATCCGGGGACGTTCTTGAGAAAGCTGCTGTCGGTTTCCTGACCCAAGGCCAAGACCACGGCATCGGCGGATAATGTTTCAAATTCGCCCGTGGGCAGAGCGCGCCCCTCTGCGCCGATTTCCATCCGCTCGACTTTCAAATCTTCCCCGTCGATCTCTTTGATCGTCGTCAACCATTTGATTTTAATGCCTTCCGCCATGGCCTCGTCGGCCTCAAATTGATGCGCGGGCATATGGGCGCGGTCGCGACGGTAGACGATCAGCGTTTCTGTTGCACCCAGCCGTTTGGCCGTGCGTGCCGCATCCATCGCGGTGTTGCCGCCGCCATAGACGATGACCCGACGGCCCAAAAGCGGCGCGTCGCCTTTGGAGGCATCGGACAACAGGCGCACAGCATCAAGGATTTTCGGCGCTTCTCTCAAAGGGATATCGACATGTTTGCCCGCCCCGGCACCAATCGCCAAATAGACCGCGTCAAAGCCGCCCTCGGTCTTTTCCGCCATCAGGTCGGTGACCTTATGATTGAGGGCGATTTTCACCCCAAGCGCTTCGATCCGGGCGATATCGCGGGCCAATTCAGCGCGCGGCATCCGGTAGGCGGGAATGCCGAAATGCATCATGCCGCCCGCCACGGGACCGGCCTCGCGCATTTCGACGTGATGGCCGAGACGGGCAAGGTGATAGGCGCAGGACAGGCCGGATGGGCCCGCGCCGACGATCAGGATTTTTTTGCCGGAGGGCGGGGCCACCGCTTTGAAGGCCCAGCCTTTTGCATTGGCCATATCGCCCAAAAACCGCTCAATCGCGTGGATCGACACGGAGGTGTCGACCTCACCGCGGTTACAACCGCCCTCGCAGGGGTGGTAACAGACCCGGCCATGCACGGCGGGCATCGGGTTGTCGGCTGTGAGGATGTCCCAAGCGGCGCGGTAGTCGCCCGCCATTGCGCGTGCCAACCATTCGCGGATGTTTTCGCCTGCCGGACAGGCCGCTGCACAGGGCGGGGTCAAGGTCACATATTGTGGGATTTGACGGCGCACAGGCCCCGTGCCACCGATCTTGGTGTGATCAATGAGAGGGGTGAAATCTTTGCGTTTGCTGCCGGGGGCTGAGTCGGCTTTTGGGTCTACAGAATGGGACATGTCAGATGCCTTATGAGGTCTGGCCTGACACAGCATCGCGGGGTTCGTCGGACGTGGCGTTGACATAAATCAAGGCTCGCATGGGTTTGATTTGGCTTGTAACTTTATGATTTTACAATGGCCTTATTTGCTGTTTTGTGTCGCTCCCGATTGAGGTCCGAAGGGTGATCGAGAGAGGCCTTATTGGCGGCGCAGGGGTGTTGCGCAAACCCGGCCCGACACGATTTATCTTTACTTGGTGGCTTAATATAAATAAATGACTGGTCAGTTATTTATATTTGCGACTCAACAGGAGCCTCCCGTGACAGCGCAGCCTGAGGATCGGCCCGAGACAGATCAGACCGAGCCAGAACCAAAATTCCGCCGCCGCAAAGACGCGCGCCCAGACGAGATTTTGGACGCGGCGCTCGATCTGTTTGCGGAAAAGGGGTTTGACCGCACCCGGGTCGAAGACATCGCCCGCCGCGCGGGGGTCTCGAAAGGTGCGGTTTACCTTTATTTCCCGTCCAAAGACGCAGTGATCGAAGCGCTGGTGCATCGCGCGGTCGGCAGTTTCGTCGGCAAAATGGCGGATCACATCACCGCGTGGCGCGGTGACCCGCGCCCGCTGTTGATCCGGCTCGTGCCAATCTTTGTGGAACGCGTCTCTGATCCGCGGGTTTTGGCGGTGCCAAAGCTGATCATCAGAGAGGCGCCGAGCCATCCGAAACTGGCCGAAATGTACCGCGAACAGGTGATTGGCACGGCCTTTCCCGCGCTCACCGCGCTGTTTTCGCAGGCGGTGGAGGGCGGATATATCCGCAAAATCGACCCGGAAATGGCAGTGCGCTGTCTGATCGGACCATTTTTGATGCATGTGATGTTGGAGGATGTGTTTGGCATCCGCCCCTCTGGCGCCGCCCCCGGAGAACTGAAACTCGCCACATTGCTCGACACCCATTTGTCGATCTTCTTTGCCGGGCTGGACCCTGACCCATCGCCCGATCCCTCCCCCCAAAAGGACATGTCCCATGGCTGATCTCCCAAGCTGGATTGTCGCTGTCATTGCTGCGATTTATCCGGGATTCACCCCCGCGCCGCCCTATGTTTATGACGGCTATATCGAAGGCGATTACGTCTATGCCGCCGCTGCTGCCAGTGGCCGGATTGATCAAATCACGGTGACGGAAGGTCAGGAGGTGGCGGCGGGGGCGTTGCTTTTTGCCCTTGAGGATGGCCAAGCCAAAGCCAGTTTGCGCAGTGCCGAGGCGCAATTGGCACAGGCTCAGGCCGAATTGGAAAACCTGTCCACCGGATCGCGCGAGGCAGAAACGGAGGTCATCCGCGCCTCGTTGCGCCAAGCTCGCGTGGCCTATGACATTGCCCAAACCCGGCTCGACCGGGCCAAGGCATTGTTGGCCAAAGGGGCAACCACGCAGGCGGCGGTCGATGACGGGCAAGCGGCGGTGGACGAGGCCGCCGCCTCGGTCGCCAATTTCGAAGCGCAGTTGAAAGTGGCGGAATTGCCCGCCCGCGCGGCCCAACGTGTGGCCGCCGAGGCGGGGGTTGAGGCGGCCCGCGCGCAGGTCGATTTGGCACAGTCTAACCTTGAGGACCGACAGGTGCGCGCGCCTCAGGCGGGGCGGGTCGATAAGGTCTATTTCGACGCCGGTGAAGTGGCCGCCACAGGCGTGCCTGTGGTGGCGCTGTTGCCGCCGGGCGATTTGACGGCGCTGTTTTTCGTGCCGGAATCCGAGCGCGCGGATTTGCAGTCTGGTGATGTGGTTCAGCTGAGGTGTGACGGCTGTCCAATTGATTTAACAGCAAAAATCACCCGCATGGCCTCGGACCCGCAATACACTCCGCCGATCCTTTACACCCGCGAACAACGCGGCCGCTTGGTTTACCGGGTCGAGGCCGATGTGATCGAACCAAAGGGCGTTTTGCCGGGGCAACCGATCACGGTCGATGCCGCCTCAGCGGTGGGGAAATAGGCCATGGAAACGGGGTTTGGTCACGCCGATGACATTGCCATTTCCGTGCGCGGATTGACCAAGATTTTTGGCACCCGCAAGGTCGTCGATGGTTTTGATATGGAGGTCAAAAAGGGCGCGATTTATGGCTTTCTGGGGCCGAACGGGTCGGGCAAAACCACCACCATTCGAATGATGTGCGGGTTGTTGACGCCGGATGCGGGCGAGGGACATTGCCTTGGCCTCGACATCGTCAAACAGTCGCGCGAAATCAAAAAGCGCGTCGGCTACATGACGCAAAAGTTTTCGCTTTACGAAGACCTGACCATCGCGGAGAACCTCGATTTCGTGGCGCGGATGTTTGATATGCCGAACCGCAAGCAACAGGTTTTAGACGCGGTGCGCGATCTCGGGCTTGAGGGCCGGGCGCATCAATTGGCGGGCACGTTGTCGGGGGGCTGGAAGCAGCGCTTGGCGCTCGCGGCCTGTATGATCCATGCGCCGGACCTGTTGCTTCTGGACGAACCGACAGCGGGGGTGGACCCCAAGGCGCGGCGCGATTTTTGGGATGAAATCAGACGGTTGAGCGCCAAAGGCGTGACGGTTTTGGTGTCGACCCATTACATGGACGAGGCGGTGCAATGCGACCACATCGCCTATATCGCCTATGGCAAAAAGTTGATCGACGGGGCGGCGTCCGAGATCCCCGGCCAGATCGGATTGCACACATTCGTGGTGACAGGGCCGGATTTGACACCTTTGGAAGAGCGTTTGAAACAAGACGCCGCAGCCGGGCAGGTGATCCGCTTTGGCGCGGAATTGCATGTGTCGGGCACGGACAAAGCGGCGCTTGAGGCGCTGGCCAAACGCGAAACCGCACACGGCAGCCATGAGTGGCGCGCCAAAAAAGCCGGGCTTGAGGAGGCATTTATCTACCTCATGGCGGGGGCGCGCGACAACTTTGGCGCTGAGTTGGAGGTCGTATCATGAGCGGGCGGGGGCGGTTCTTTTCATGGGCGAGCTTTGCCGGGGTTCTGATCAAGGAATTCATCCAAATGCGTCGTGATCGCGTGACCTTTGCGATGATGATCGGCATTCCGGTGGTGCAACTTTTGCTGTTTGGCTATGCCATCGACACCGATCCGCGTCACCTGCCGACCTTGGTGGAAATGACCGAGGAAAGCCCGATTTTGCATGCGTTGACGACGGCGATGGACACCTCCGAATATTTTGATTTCATTGGGGTTTCGACCTCTGAGGCGGAAAGTGATCTGGCGCTGCGAGATGGCCGTGCCACGGTGATCCTGACCGTGCCGCCGGGGTTTGATCGCGATATGATCCGGGGGCTGCGCCCCGAGATTTTGTTGACGGTGGATGCCTCCGATCCGGTGGCGGCGGGGGGCGCGATTGGGGCGATCAATGGTGTGGTCAACACCGCGATTGCGCAAAGCCTGACCGGGCCTCTGGCCTTTGCGGCGGGGGCGCCTGCGCCGTTTGATATGGTCATCCACCGGGCGTTCAATCCCGAGGGCAAGACCTCGACCAACATCGTACCGGGGCTCTTGGCGGTGATCCTGTCGATGACCATGGTGATGATCACGGCGGTGGCGATTGTGCGCGAAAGCGAACGTGGCACGATGGAAAGCCTGATTGCCACGCCAGTGACGCCCGCCGAGGTGATGTTGGGCAAAATCATCCCCTATGTCTTTGTCGGCTATGTGCAAACGCTGGTGTTTTTGATCGCAGCACGGGTGTTGTTCGATGTGCCGTTCGAGGGGGCATTTCTGGCGTTTTTCCTTGGTTTCAACCTTTATATCGTGGTCAATCTGGCGATTGGATTTCTGGTCTCGACCATGGCGCGGTCGCAAATGCAGGCGATGCAATTGTCGTTTTTCACCATCCTGCCGACCATTCTTTTGTCCGGGTTCATGTTCCCGTTTGCGGCGATGCCGGGCTGGGCGCAGGCGCTTGGCACAGCGATTCCCGCGACGCATTTTTTGCGGGTTGTCCGCAAGGTGATGCTCAAAGATGGCGGTCTGCGCGAGGTGGCACCGGATATGTTGGCGATTGCTGTGATCTTGGTCGTGGTGGTGATTGTGGCCTTGCGGCGGTATCGGCAGACCTTGGATTGAGGCGCGAAAACAGTAGTTTACGACGTTTTCTGACAGGGGCTATGCGGTGTTCAATTCCAATTAAAACAATCGGGATTGACATAACATACTAAAAAAGTCAGTTATTGACCCCATGAGCCACCGCCCGAACGCGGGGCAAATGGAACGTGATCTTGACCGCCCAAAGAGGCGGTGGGGCACAGGAAAGGGATAAGACTGATGAAACGCATGACGACGACGGCACTGTTCGCCGCCACCCTGCCGCTGGCACCGGCCTTTGCGGGCGAAAAAGAGGTGGTGGACACCTATGTCGAGATCGGCCACGCCACGTTTGAGGACGCGTTGATCAAGGCGCAGGAGTTGCGCACAGCCATTGACACGCTGTTGACCGAGCCGTCCGAGGCAGGCCTGACAGCGGCGCGCACAGCATGGATCGCCGCTCGTGTGCCCTATCAGCAAACTGAAGTCTTCCGTTTCGGCAACCCCATCGTCGATGACTGGGAGGGCAAGGTGAACGCCTGGCCGCTTGACGAAGGGCTGATCGACTATGTCGACGCCTCCTATGGCGGACCGACAGACGAGAACGAGTATGCCGCGCTCAATGTCATCGCCACGCCGAAATTTACCCTGTCGGGTACCGAGATTGACGCCACCGAGATCACGCCCGAGCTGATCGGCGAGACATTGCATGAGGCGGATGAGGTCGAGGCCAATGTCGCCTCCGGCTATCATGCCATCGAATTCCTGCTCTGGGGTCAGGATTTGAACGGCACTGAGCATGGCGCGGGCAACCGCCCCTACACCGATTATGTGGTGGGCGAGGGCTGCACCAACGGCAACTGTGATCGGCGTGGGCACTATTTGACTGCGGCCACCGATCTGTTGATCTCGGACCTCGAATATATGGTCGGGAAATGGGCCGAGGGCGGCGAAGCGCGTGAGACAGTTCTGGCCGATCCGGCAGCCGGTATTGTGGCGATGCTCACGGGCATGGGGTCCTTGTCCTACGGCGAATTGGGCGGCGAACGGATGAAGCTCGGCCTGATGCTCAATGACCCGGAAGAGGAGCATGATTGTTTCTCCGACAACACCCACAATTCACATTTCTATGACGGTTTGGGGATGCGCAATGTCTTTACCGGCCAATATGTACGAAGCGATGGCACGTTGATCCGCGGCGAAAGCCTGGCCGATCTGTTGACTGCGGCAGACCCGGAGGCGGGTGCAGAATTGAGCGCGGCGGTGGATCATTCCGTGGCCGAATTGGGTCAGATCAAAGCCGCCGCCGAAGCCGGATTTTCCTATGACCAAATGCTTGCGCGCGGCAATGCGGCGGGCGAAGAGTTGATCATGTCGGCGGTTGATGCCCTTGTGCTGCAAACACGCTCGATTGAGCGGGCCGTGACGGTTTTGCAAGCGGGCGAGGTTTCGGTTGAGGGCTCTGACAGCTTGGACAACCCCTCCGCCGTGTTTGAATAAACCCGAGGCAAAACAAATGCGTGGGGGGCATTCGGGCCCCCACTATGGCCCCCCTGAAGCGCCGCGCGTTGACCCCCGCCATTTGGCAAGGACATCTATGCTTATCCTGTCCCCACATGTGAAACAGGCCCCGCGTTTGATCGGGGCTTTGTGCGTTTTATCGGTGTTGGCCGGGCAGGCGGGCGGGGCCGATGGAACCAAAGATGATCCCGCTTTGCCGATCTACCCCCGCACGGCGCAGGAGCAGGCGCGGATCAACGCGGTGACGGCCCCAACGGTTGATTTCACCACGCCAGAGCCGTTTGAGGCCAACCAAGGCGGGGCGGGGACCGTGGCGGATACGGGCGATGACACGGTGTTTTCTCTGCCGCCCACCACGTTGCCCTTGAACGATCGGCTCGATTTCGAATTGGGCCATGCGCTGTTCGCCAAGCTCTGGGTCTCGTCGCCGTCTTCGACCAAGGCGTCGGACGGTTTGGGGCCGCTGTTCAATGCGCGTTCCTGCATGAGGTGCCATGTCAAGGATGGGCGCGGGCATCCGCCAGAACACCCAGACGACAGCCGCGTGTCGATGTTTTTGCGCCTCTCGGTGCCCGCACCCCAAACTGCGGCGTTGACCGAGATTGAGGCCTATCTGGCCGATCTTGACGGGCCAAACGCCACGCCGCGCACACGTCCCGCGCCCGGATATGGCGGCCAGTTGCAGGATTTTGCCATCACGGGCCATGCCGCCGAGGGGCGGATGGAAATCGCCTATACCGAGATCCCCGTGACCTTAGCTGACGGTGAGGTTGTGATGTTGCGCAGGCCGAATTACACCATTTCAAATCCGGGCTACGGTGCTTTGCCCAAGGATCTGCAAATCTCGCCGCGTGTGGCCACTCCGATGATCGGTCTGGGCCTGTTGGAGGCGATTCCGGCAGCTGATCTTTTGGCCCATGCTGACCCTGAGGATGAGAATGGCGATGGGATTTCGGGCAGGCCTAATCTGGTATGGTCAGAGCGGGAGGGGGCACCGATGCTGGGTCGGTTTGGCTGGAAAGCCGGGGAGCCGCGCGTGGAACACCAATCCGCCGCCGCCTTTCATGGTGACATTGGCATTTCCACACCGCTGTTTCCCACCACGTTTGGTGATTGCACGGTGGAACAGGTCGCCTGTCGCACAGCTCCCGATGGTGCGGGGGACGTGCGCGGCGATGAGATTGATCAATCCGGTCTCGATCTTGTGACGTTTTATGCCCGCAATCTGGCCGTGCCCGCGCGCCGGGATGTGGATGATCCAGAGGTCCTGCGCGGCAAGGAGATGTTTTACACCTCGGGCTGCGCGTCGTGCCATGTGCCGAAATTTGTCACCCACCGGCTTGAGGGCGCGACCTCGACCCCGCAGTCGTTTCAACTGATCTGGCCCTATAGTGATCTGCTTTTGCATGACATGGGGCCGGATTTGGCGGACAATCGCCCCGAGGGCCGCGCCACCGGGCGCGAGTGGCGCACGCCGCCGTTGTGGGGGATCGGTTTGACGGCGCAGGTTTCCGGGGCTACGACCTACCTCCACGATGGCCGGGCGCGCTCGCTTTTGGAAGCGGTGCTCTGGCATGGCGGTGAGGCGCAAGCGGCGCGCGATGCTGTGACGGTGATGTCAAAATCGGATCGTGCCGCTTTGATCCGGTTCCTAGAAAGTCTGTGAGGACATATGCGTATGAGATTTCTGGCCACTTCGCTTGTCACCTCCCTTGGGCTGGGCCTGTCCTTGAGTGTCGCGGCGCCGGTTCTGGCCGACCCGTTGCAAGACGCGCTTACGCGGGCGGTGGATCAGCATGCGACTCCGGCGGTTGCGCGGTTTGATCACGCCGCCACGGCCCTGTCGGATGCCGCCGCCGCAGATTGCACGCCCGAGGCTGTCAAACCCGCCTATAACGCCGCGTTTGACGCGTGGATGGGGCTGCAACACCTGCATATGGGACCGCTTGAGACCAATGGCCGTATTCTGACCATCGCCTTTTGGCCCGATAAAAAGGGCCTGATCCCGCGCGCTCTGGCCGATATGATTGCGGCCAAAGACCCGGTTGTGCAGGACCCACAGGCGTTTTCGCAAGTTTCCATTGCCGCACGCGGGTTCTTTGCGCTCGAATACATGCTCTATGATGACGCCTTTGATGACTATGCGGCGGGCAGCTATTCCTGCGAGCTGGTTCAGGCGATCACCCATGATCTGGGCCGGATGGCGCAGGTGATTGACGCGGAATGGACCGCGCCAGACGGGTTTGCCGACACGTTGCGCGAGGCGGGAGCGGCGGCAAAACCTCACTATCTGACGCCGCAGGAAAGCGTTCAGGCGCTTTATACCATGTTGATGTCCGGCCTTGAGGACACCAAAGGCAAACGCATTGCCCGCCCGTTGGGAACGTTTGACAAGCCGCGCCCAACCCGCGCCGAGGCCTATCGGTCGGGCCGCTCCGAGCGCAATGTGGTCTTGTCCCTGAGTGCCGCGCGCGATTTGGCCCGCACCATGGCACCGGGCGACATGAGCGCCAGCGAAGAGATGTTTGCCGAGGTGATCGGCTTGGCCGAGGCCTTGAATGACCCGGATTTCTCTGGCGTCATTGAGCCGATGCAGCGGCTCAAAACCGAGATTGTTGGCCAGCGGATCGAGGCGCTTTTGGGCGCTTTGGCCAATGACGTTGGTCTGCCTTTGGGCGTCTCCGCCGGGTTCAACGCCTCCGATGGCGATTGATCGTTGCCGCCGCCTCTCTCCCCCTCTCAAAGGACTACCCATGACCTCCCGCCGCACATTCATCAAAGCCGCCATCGCTGCCACAGTTGTCCCGCGTCTGAGTTGGGCCGATGCCGGGTCTCCGGCCTATTTGGGGGCGGCGCGCGATGCCTCGGGCGATTACGCGCTCTATGGCATGGATGAGGCGGCGCAGATTCTGTTTCGTGTGCCTTTGCCCGCCCGCGGCCATGCCGCCGCCGCCCATCCGAGCAAACCCGAAGCGGTGGCCTTTGCTCGTCGTCCGGGCACCTTTGCCGTGGTGGTAAATTGCGCCACCGGCTCCGTCACCCATCGTTTGGATGCGCCTCAAGGCCATCATTTCATGGGCCATGGGGTGTTTGTCGGCGAGGGCAATCTGATGCTGACACCAGAGAACCACTATACTGAGAAAAAAGGTGTTTTGGGCATCTGGGATCGTGCGAAAGGCTATAAACGTGTGGGCGAAGTGCCGAGCCATGGCATTGGTCCCCACGACATTCGCGAGCTGTCCGATGGCAGCCTTGTGATCGCCAATGGCGGGATTTTCACCCATCCTGAGATTGGCGAGGGGCGCGAAAAACTGAACATCGCAGATATGACTCCGTCTCTGACCTATCTGAACGCGGATTTCGGCCTCGCAGAGCAGCATGTTCTTGCGCCCGAGTTACACCAGAATTCGATCCGGCATCTGGCCGTGGGCCCCGACGATCAGGTCGGTTTTGCGATGCAATGGGAAGGCGATGCCGCCGAGGCCGTGCCGCTTTTGGGGCTGCATCGACGTGGTGAAGATGTGGTTTTGGCCGAGGCGGATTTGGCCGAGCATGTGATGATGCAGGGCTATGCCGGGTCGATTGCCTTTTCGGGCGATGGCTCTGAGGTAGCAATCACGTCGCCACGCGGCGGTCGGTTACAACGTTTCGCCGCCGACGGCACGTTTTTGGGCGCGGTGTTGCGAGCGGATCTCTGTGGTCTTGCACCCTTTGGTGCGGGCTATCTTGGCTCTGATGGCTTTGGCGCGCTTTTGGCGCTCAAAGACGATATGCGGCCTTTGACGGCGGTTCCGGGGCTGGCCTGGGACAATCATTTGGTGGCTTTGCCCGCGCATGTGGCCTGACATCTTTGGGCGGGTGCGGGGCGCAGGTTTGGCAGATTGCAGGGCGCTAGCTGCGGCGGATGATCGGAAGACTTTGCCTAAAATTTTATCGAAATTTGCGGCAAACTGGCAACACAGCAAAATCACACATCTGTGCGCCTCTGCAAAAGCACCTGTGGATATTTTCTCATCCATTTGACGCAAAAGGAAAAAATGATAAATCCATGGAGGGCTTTGGGGCTGGGGGCGCCATCGTGGCAGGGCGCAGTGCCGATCTGAGAACCGGGTGCCCTTGCAGCCCCACCGGTCCGACACTAAGACTCAAGTAACACTTCCGCGCTAACACCTCACATAGAAGCAATAGGCAGGCGTATATGAAAGACCCGATTGATACCTACATGAATACCCTCGTTCCCATGGTCGTTGAACAGACCAGCCGTGGCGAGCGGGCCTATGATATTTTCTCGCGCCTGCTCAAAGAGCGGATCATTTTCCTCAACGGTCCAGTGCATGACGGCATGTCGTCGCTGATCTGTGCCCAGCTTTTGTTCCTTGAGGCCGAGAATCCGAAAAAAGAGATCGCAATGTATATCAACAGCCCGGGTGGTGTCGTCACCTCCGGTCTGTCGATCTATGACACGATGCAATATATCCGCCCGAAAGTGTCGACCCTTGTGATGGGGCAGGCGGCGTCGATGGGCTCTCTTTTGCTGACTGCGGGCGAAAAAGGCATGCGCTTCTCGCTGCCCAATTCGCGCGTCATGGTGCACCAACCCTCCGGTGGCTACCAAGGTCAGGCGACGGATATCATGATCCACGCCAAAGAGACGCAGAAACTCAAAGATCGGCTCAATGAGATCTACGTCAAACATACCGGGCAAACCATGGGTACCGTGGTGGATGCGCTTGAACGCGACAATTTCATGTCGCCGGAAGATGCCAAAGCCTTTGGTTTGATCGACGAAATCGTCGAAAGCCGCGCGGTGCCGGAAGAGTAAGATCAAAGGCTCTGATCGGTCTGGATGCATCCGGGCCGGTCAGGGGCGGGGCCATTGGCCTCGCAATGCTGTTAAGTGCGATCGGGATTTTGCCATTGTGCCCGAAAAATCGCTGTCTTACACTCAGGGGAACAAGGGCAATGGGCGGCCCCTTTGGGGGCTGCTATTTCAGGGCAAAGTTGAGCGCCGTTTGGGGCTCAGCCAGATTTATAAAGACGGCCCAGTTCCGGGTCCTTAGGGGAATGTGATGAGCAATTCGTCCAGTAGTGACAGCAAAAACACGCTTTACTGCTCGTTCTGCGGTAAGAGCCAGCACGAGGTGCGCAAATTGATTGCGGGCCCGACCGTTTTCATCTGTGACGAATGTGTCGAACTGTGCATGGATATCATTCGCGAGGAAACCAAATCCTCTGGTCTGAAATCCTCCGAGGGCGTGCCTGCCCCGCGCGACATTTGTCAGGTTCTCGATGATTATGTGATCGGTCAGGCGACCGCGAAACGCGTGTTGTCTGTGGCGGTTCACAACCATTACAAGCGCCTTAATCATGCGGCCAAAGGCAATGGCGACATCGAATTGTCGAAGTCGAACATCCTTTTGATCGGTCCGACCGGTTGCGGGAAAACCCTTTTGGCGCAAACGCTGGCGCGCATTCTCGACGTGCCTTTCACCATGGCCGATGCGACGACTTTGACCGAGGCGGGCTATGTCGGGGAAGATGTCGAAAACATTATCCTGAAACTGCTTCAGGCGTCTGAATATAACGTCGAGCGGGCGCAGCGCGGCATCGTTTACATCGACGAAGTCGACAAAATCACCCGCAAATCCGACAATCCTTCGATCACTCGCGATGTGTCGGGCGAGGGTGTGCAACAGGCTTTGCTGAAAATCATGGAAGGCACCGTGGCTTCCGTGCCGCCGCAAGGCGGGCGCAAGCATCCGCAGCAGGAATTCCTGCAAGTGGACACCACCAACATCCTGTTCATCTGTGGCGGGGCCTTTGCCGGTCTCGACCGGATCATCGCGCAGCGCAACAAAGGGACTGCGATGGGGTTTGGTGCGGATGTGAAAAACGACGAAGACAAAGGCGTCGGCGAGATGTTCAAGCAGCTCGAACCGGAAGACCTGTTGAAATTCGGCTTGATCCCGGAATTTGTTGGCCGTTTGCCCGTTCTGGCGACGCTCGAAGATTTGGATGAGGACGCCTTGGTCACGATTTTGACCCAACCGAAAAACGCACTGGTGAAGCAATACCAGCGCCTGTTCGAGTTGGAAAACGCCAAGCTGACCTTCACCGAGGATGCGCTTACCTCCATCGCGAAACGGGCGATTGAACGTAAAACCGGTGCGCGCGGTCTGCGCTCAATCCTCGAAGACATCCTGCTCGACACCATGTTCGAACTTCCGGGCATGGACAATGTCACCGAAGTCGTTGTGAACGAGGATGCTGTGATGTCGTCGGCCAAGCCGTTGATGATCTACTCGGACGAAAAGACCAAGGAAGCGACAGCCTGATCCGCTGATCCTTGTGTGCTGACATTTGCCCCCTGCCTTCGCGTGAGGCGGGGGGCTTTTTTTGGCCTTCTGCGGCGAAAACTCGCCCGGCACAGGCGGCTGCCCTCTGGACCTTGGCGTGCGGATGGGTCATAGATTGCGACAAGCGAATTACGAAAGGTGACCGGATCCATGGGTATCGTGAACACTGTCCTGCGCGCACTTGTCTGGTGGAAGGGCCAAACCATTGGCACTCAATTGTTCACCTGGCGCCATGGCATCAAGGTCGGCGAAGACGCCCAAGGCAATTTCTATTTCCGCAACGAAGATGACAGCCGTCGCTGGGTGATTTTCAACGGTGAGGTCGAGGCCTCCCGCGTGAATCCTGATTGGCATGGCTGGCTGCACCACACGTTTGCCAACCATCCGGGCCATGAGGCGCTTGAGCACAAGACTTGGGAGAAACCTCATGTCGAAAACCTCACGGGCACCATCGCCGCTTACGCGCCTGCGGGTTCGATCCGCAAGGCCAACCCGGTTCTGCGTCAGGATTATGAGGCTTGGCAGCCTGAATAAGGCCGCCCGACCCGCAGCAACCTGAACAAGGGCGGACCATTTATGTCTGAAAACATGACAGAAGTTGCCGTTGGTGCGGGCGTTGTCGCCCTCGCACTGGGCTTTCTCATCTATGCCGGACAGGTTACGGGCTTTGCCTCCGGAGCAACGGACGATTACCACCTTACGGCCTCCTTTCGCTCTGCCGAAGGTATTTCCGCGGGTACGGATGTGCGTTTGGCCGGGGTGAAAATCGGCACGGTGACCGCGCTGGATCTCAACCCCGAGACTTACCGCGCTGAGGCGCAGCTCACGCTTGATAAATCGGTGGTCTTGCCCGACGATACCGCCGCTTTGATTTCCTCTGAGGGGCTATTAGGCGGCAATTTTGTCGAGCTTGTGCCCGGCGGGTCGATGTTTAATTTCGAAGATGGTCAAGTGATCGCTGACACCCAAGGCTCGATCAGCCTGATCAACCTGATGTTGAAATTCGTCACCGGAAGCGACACAGGAAGTGACTCTGGGAGCAGCACAGAATGAGGCGTCACCTTCCGGCCTTGATCCTGATGCTGTCACTCTCGACGCCGATCTCGGCGCAAGAGGCCGGATTTGGCGATGATCTGGAAACCGATCTGGATTCCATTGTGATCACACCTTTGGATGACGGCGACGTGGCCGGGTTTGGCACGGGGGGCTTGTCGCTTGAAGATCTGCAAAGCCTGCCCAACGATGGCTATCAACAGGAATTGCAAGACATCACCACCGAATTGCAAGAAGAGGTGGTGTCTGCCTCAGGTGCCACGGTGCGCGCGCTGGATAAGCTCACGGGCGCGGTTGAAGATCTGTCGCTTGATGTCGGCGGAACCGCCAGTTTTGGCCGCATTCAGGTGTTTTTGGGCGATTGTCGCTCGCCCAAAGGCAACCCGTCGGGCGATGCCTATGCCTATCTTGTGGTGCGTGTCGAGGGCATGGAGGCCCCGGCCTTTTCCGGTTGGATGGTCGCCTCAAGCCCGGCGTTGAATGCAATGGACCATCAGCGTTACGATATCTGGCCGCTGTCCTGCACCACGTCCTGAGGCGTCAGGTCTTGCGCCAGCGCAGTGATGTCGGCGCGCGACAGTAACGCGTTTCGCAGCATGTCTCGATACTCGGCACGTGGGATCTCGATCCCGCCAAGCGAGGCCAGATGCGGCGTCAGGAATTGCGTGTCAAACAGGGTAAACCCGGTGCGTTTGAGCCGGGCGACCATATAGGCCAGCGCGACCTTTGAGGCATTCGGCGCGCGCGAGAACATGCTTTCGCCAAAAAACGCGGTGCCGAGTGTGAGGCCATAGGTGCCGCCGACAAGCCGCTCGCCCTGCCAAATTTCCAAAGAATGCCCAAAGCCCATGTCATGCAGCGCGCCGTAAAGTTCGAAAATCGTGTCGTTGATCCAGGTCTCATCGCGATCGGCACAGCCCTCCATGACGCCTTCGAAATCATGGTTGAAGGTGACTCGAAAGTGGCCTGAGCGGATCACTTTGGCCAAGGAGCGGGAGATGTGAAACCCATCCAGCGGAATGATCCCGCGCGCTCGGGGATCGACCCAAAAAATCTCATCATCATCGCGCCCCTCGGCCATGGGAAACACGCCATTGGCATAGGCCTGCAAGATGAGTTCTGGCGTGAGGGCAAGGTGATCCATGGGGGCGACTTTGGCGCGAGTTTGGGCAAAAGAAAAGGCCGCACTCCTATGGGGCGCGGCCTTTTTTGACATGATCCAAAGACCTTAGCCGAGGTTGGTCTCAAGCCATTTTTCGAGCCAATGGATGTTGTAGTCGCCAGTTTGCACGTCTTTCTCTTCGAGCAGGGCGTGAAACAGCGGGATCGTGGTATCGACACCATCGACGATCAATTCACCCAAGGCGCGTTTGAGACGTGCCAAAGCTTCGGGGCGGTCGCGGCCATGTACGATCAGTTTGCCGATCAAACTGTCGTAATAGGGCGGAATGGAGTAGCCATCATACAGCGCCGAATCCATCCGGACACCCAGACCGCCGGGAGCGTGATACTGGGTGATTTTGCCGGGGCAGGGGGTGAAATTCGGCAGTTTTTCGGCGTTGATCCGCACTTCGATGGCATGACCATCGAGCAGCAAATCCTCCTGGCTGAAGGACAGTTTTTCGCCCGCAGCCACACGAATTTGTTCGCGCACGAGGTCTTGACGGAAAATTGCTTCGGTCACCGGGTGCTCAACCTGAAGGCGGGTGTTCATTTCGATGAAATAGAACTCGCCATCTTCATAGAGGAACTCGATGGTGCCCGCGCCTTTGTAGCCCATCTCAGCGATGGCCTTGGCGCAGATACCGCCAATGCGGGCACGTTCTTCGGGGGAAATCGAGGGGCCGGGGGCTTCCTCAAATACTTTCTGGTGGCGCCGTTGCAGCGAGCAATCGCGTTCGCCTAAATGGACGCCGCCACCCTGGCCGTCGCCAAAGACCTGCACTTCGATGTGACGCGGCTTTTGGAGATATTTCTCCATATAGACCTCGTCATTGCCAAAAGCGGCTTTGGATTCGGAGCGCGCGGTACGGAAGGCGACCTCAAGCTCGGCCTCACTCAGCGCCACTTTCATGCCGCGCCCGCCACCACCGGCGGTGGCTTTGATGATGACCGGATAACCCATCTCGGCGGCGGCTTTTTTGGCGCTCTCCACGTCCGGCACGCCGCCTTTGGAACCCGGAACAATCGGAATGCCCAAACGTTCGGCGGTTTCCTTGGCGGTGATTTTGTCGCCCATCTGACGAATGTGTTCCGCCGACGGTCCAATGAAACTCAGCCCGTGATCTTCGACGATCTGCACAAAGGCGGCGTTTTCAGAGAGAAACCCATAGCCCGGATGGATAGCCTGCGCGCCGGTGATTTCACAGGCGGCGATGATCGCGGGGAAAGAGAGATAGGAGAGGGTCGACGAATTAGGGCCGATACAAACGGCTTCGTCGGCCATGCGCACATGCATCGCATCCGCGTCGGCGGTGGAATGCACCGCAACGGATTGGATGCCCATCTCGCGGCAGGCGCGGATCACCCGAAGGGCAATCTCGCCACGGTTGGCGATGAGGATTTTATCGAACATGGATCAGATCCCTTATTCGATGATCATCAGCGGAGCGCCGAATTCGACCGGAGTGCCATCTTCAACGAGGATGCGTTTGACGGTGCCGGATTTCGGCGCCGGGATGTGGTTCATGGTTTTCATCGCTTCGATGATCAAAACGGTTTGACCTTCGGACACCTGATCGCCGATCTTGGCGAAAGGGGCAGCGCCCGGTTCGGCCGCCAGATAGGCAGTGCCCACCATCGGTGAGGCCAGAGCGTTTGGATCATTGGCCGGATCGGCAGCGGCGGCCACAACCGGGGCGGCCATGGCAGCGGCAGGAGCTGCGGGTGCGGCCACGGGGGCTGGTGCGGCGACCGTCTGAATCATCTGCGGTAGGGCACGGCTGACGCGGACATTGAGGCTGTCGTTGTCGCCATATTCGCGCATGACTTCCACTTCGGAGAGGTCATTTGCGGTCAGCAGTTCGGCGAGAGCCTGAATGAAAGCCACGTCGGCGTCGTTTTGCTTGGTCATGTGTTCAACTCGGTTTCTGCCGCCCGTCATTAAAAGCGGGCTGTTGTTCATATCGTTCGTATATAGGCGTTGTTACGCTGCGTGAAAACCCGATATCGGCCTCCGATCAAGGGGGAGTGCCGCAAACTTTGCCTATGATTTGGGCGTTCGCGCATCATTCTTTGGCGTGAGAGGCCTGAAAGGTTCGAAAATAACGGGTTGGTAAATTTTACCACTTGATAAAAAAATCAACCCTGCCACCCTGACACCAACAAAAGCCAGCTAACAGGGAGCGAGCCCGATGTCCAACAGTCCGATGACGCCCGCAATCGCCGCAGGGCGCCTGCCGGCGGAAAGCTATACCGCACAGTTTTCCGATTTGCATCCGGTTTTAGACCATCACGAGGCGCTTGTGGCCTCGGACCGGTGTTATTTTTGCCATGATGCGCCGTGCATGACCGCATGTCCGACCTCGATCGACGTGCCATTGTTTATCCGCCAAATCGCCACGGGAACGCCGGAGGCGGCGGCCAGAACGATTTTCGAACAGAATATTCTGGGCGGCATGTGCGCGCGGGTCTGTCCGACGGAAACCTTGTGCGAAGAGGCCTGTGTGCGTGAAAAGGCGGAAGGCAAGCCGGTCGAAATCGGTCGTTTGCAGCGCTATGCCACCGACACGCTGATGGCGAAAAACGCCCATCCCTTTGCCCGCGCAGAGGCCACTGGCAAGACCGTTGCCGTGGTCGGTGCCGGGCCTGCGGGCCTGTCCGCCGCACATCGTCTGGCGATGAAAGGCCATGATGTGGTGATGTTTGATGCGCGGCCGAAATCTGGCGGGCTGAATGAGTATGGCATCGCGTCCTACAAAGCGCCGGGCGGGTTTGCCCAAAGCGAGGTCGATTGGCTGTTGCAGATCGGCGGGATCACCGTTGAGCATGGTAAAAAGCTGGGCGAGGGGCTGACACTTGCGGCGCTGCAAGACGATTATGATGCGGTGTTTTTGGCCATCGGTCTTGCGGGCGTGAATGCGTTGCGGGCCGAAGGTGTGGACAAGGAGGGCGTGTTGGACGCGGTGGATTTCATCGCCGATCTTCGCCAATCCACCGACCTCTCAACCCTGCCCGTGGGCCGTAACGTGGTGGTGATCGGCGGCGGCATGACCGCCGTGGACGCCGCGGTGCAATCCAAACTTTTGGGCGCACAAAACGTCACCATCGTCTATCGCCGCGGCAAAGACCGGATGTCGGCTTCTGAGTATGAACAGGAGCTTGCGACCTCGAAAGGCGTGCAGATCATCTATAACGCCTCGCCTGTGGCCGTGCATGGCAATGGGTCCTGTGCCGAGATGGAATTTGAATTCACTCACGAGGTCGATGGCAAGCTGACGGGGACGGGCGAGACCTTCCGTCTGGCCGCGGATCAGGTGTTCAAAGCCATCGGGCAGACCCTTGTGGGGGCGCCTGAGGGGATCAAAATCGAGGGCGGCAAAATCGCCGTATCCGCCACTGGACGCACGTCGATGGCGGGGGTTTGGGCCGGGGGCGACTGTGCCTCTGGCGGCGAAGACCTGACCGTCACCGCCGTTGCCGAGGGTCGCGATGCGGCCGAAGACATTCACGCCAGCCTGATGGAGGGCTAAGACATGGCCGATCTCACAAGCACATTCTGCGGTATCACCTCTCCGAACCCGTTTTGGTTGGCCTCTGCGCCGCCCACCGACAAAGAATATAACGTCCGCCGCGCCTTTGAGGCCGGATGGGGCGGGGTGGTTTGGAAAACCTTGGGCGAAGAAGGCCCGCCGGTGGTCAACGTCAACGGTCCGCGTTACGGGGCCATTCATGGCGCGGATCGCCGTCTTTTGGGTCTCAACAATATCGAGCTGATCACCGACCGTCCGCTTGAGGTCAACCTTGAGGAAATGACCCGCGTCAAAAAGGATTTCCCGGATCGGGCGCTGATCGCCTCGGTCATGGTGCCGTGTGACGCCGAAAGCTGGAAAAGCATCATCCCGCGCATCGCCGAAACCGGCTGTGACGGGTTCGAGCTGAACTTTGGCTGTCCGCATGGCATGGCCGAACGCGGCATGGGCGCGGCGGTGGGCCAGGTGCCCGAGTATATCGAAATGGTGACGCGCTGGTGCAAAGAGGCGACGGGTTTGCCGGTGATCGTCAAGCTGACGCCGAACATCACCAATATCATTTTGCCCGCCGAGGCGGCGCTGCGTGGCGGCGCGGATGCTGTGTCGCTGATCAACACGATCAATTCGATCACCTCGGTCAACCTCGATAGCTTTGCGCCCGAACCGATGATCGACGGCAAAGGCACCCATGGCGGCTATTGCGGCCCGGCGGTGAAACCGATTGCGTTGAATATGGTCGCGGAGATTGCCCGCAATCCGGCCACGGCAAACCTGCCGATCTCGGGGATCGGCGGCGTGACCACATGGCGCGATGCGGCGGAATTCCTGGCCCTGGGCGCATCGAACGTTCAGGTCTGTACCGCCGCGATGACCTATGGGTTTAAAATCGTTGAAGAAATGATCTCCGGCCTGTCGCAATACATGGATGAAAAGGGATTCACCTCCGTCGCGGAGATTTCCGGCCGCGCGGTGCCAAATGTCACCGATTGGCAGTATCTCAATCTCAACCATGTGACCAAAGCGGTGATCAATCAGGACGATTGCATCAATTGCGGGCGCTGTTATGCCGCCTGCGAAGACACCTCGCACCAAGCGATTTCGATGTCGCCGGACCGGGTGTTCACCGTCATGGATGACGAATGCGTGGCCTGTAACCTTTGTGTCAATGTCTGCCCGGTTGAGGGCTGTATCACCATGAAAACATTGGACAAAGGTGAGGTGGATGAACGCACGGGCAAACCCGTTGGCGACTATGCCAACTGGACCACGCATCCCAACAATGTGGCTGCCATTTCGGCGGAATGAAACATAATGAAGAATAAAGTGCGCATCGGGCGGGTCCCGATGCGCACAGTTCATTCGGCCTGGACAGACCTTACCTGTCCAGAACTTTGGATGATGTGATCTCGCGCGGATTTCACGCACCGAGTGGGCAAAGCGCCACCCTGCGCGTGTCCTGACCGGCCACGCGCGGTGTGAATATCCTGCCGGGTTGAAGCCCTAGTCAAGAAAACATCAAAATATCATATGCTTAGGCCGCACCATCCTGACGCGGGCTGTAGATTAGACCGGATCGTACGGGCTACGCGGGTTGGCCGCCGGACCGGCATAGCGGGTCTCGGGGTCCATCGCCTCCGATGAGGTCTGCACCAAGGCCTGCGTGGCCTCTGTTGCGTCTTTTTGCGCCTCGGCCTGTGTCGCGTCTGCGACGGCGGCGTGGTGGGTTTCAGCCCCCGTGCGTTCTGATGTCAAAGGCTGCGCGGCCTGCGAACGGGCTTCAGACCCACGCGGCGTGGCCGAAATGGCGGCCCCATCGCTGACCTGATTGCGCCGGGCTTCGAACTGGGCAATGACATTGCGCAGATCGCTTTCGACCTCAAGAACTGAGGCCTGAAACGCGGGCGTAGGCCCGGTCAGAATGTCTTTTGGCAGATCTTCTTTGATCCGATTCTGCGCCTCAGATTTGGCATCCGTTGATTTGGGCGCCGCCGCATCATTCGCGGTGTCGCTCACAGGGTCACTTTTGGTGTATTTGCTGCCGTTCTGGCCGGGAAGTTCGTTCCCTTTTGTAAATGTTGCTGAGCCATCTGTCGCCGTTTGAGCGACCTGAGGCACAGCGGGCCTTGGCGGATCGGGTGGCTGTCTAAAGGCAAAACCACCTCCCCCAAAGGCTGGCACTCCCGCTACATTGGTCATGCTCGTGCTCCTTCTTTTCAGGAGCCCCCACATTGCCCTTTATAACGGATTATGGTTTTCCAAGGGTTAAGACCCACAGAAATATTTGCTTTTGGTTAACACGATTCATCCTGTCGCGCCTCAAGGTGGCGCGACTTGGTTTCCAAATCCTTTATGGCGTCAACATCCGGCGGAACAGGGTTTCCAAATGATGTCGCGCCTGTTCAAAATGCGCGTCCCCCTCCGGGTGCAGAATGCCCCGGATTTGGGCGTCGAAATCGGCGTAATGTTGCGTCGTGGACCAGATCGAAAAGATCAGGTGATAGGGATTGCACGGCGCGATTTTACCCTGTTCAATCCAGCCTTCGATCACCGCCGCCTTTTCTTCGACCAGATTTTTCAGCTCACCTTCGATCTTGTCCATGATGTTTGGCGCGCCTTGCACGATCTCATTGGCAAATAGGCGGCTTTCACGCGGGAACTCCCGCGCCATCTCCAATTTGCGCAAAACATAGGCAATGACTTCCTCGACAGGATCGCCATCTGCCTTCATTTCACGCAAAGGATCGAGCCAGGTTTTCATCAACCCGTCGATCAAGGCGCGGTGAATGGCGACTTTCGAGGGGAAATAGTAGAGCAGATTGGGTTTGGACAAACCTGCGGCCTTGGCGATTTGATCCAGCGTTGCCCCGCGAAACCCATGTTGAGAAAACACCTCTAAAGCGGCTTCTAATATGGTCTCCGTGTTCTTTTTTTGTATTCTTGTGCGTGGTTGCCGTCCCGGCATTTTTGGTTCGATTCTCATCCGCCCCCGATCCTCTCGCGTTAGTCTGTCTATAATTGCTAAAAAAAACGCCAAACCGAAGGGGGAATCGCCTTAAAACCGGACTTGTGATCCGTTTGCATGGTTTTTTGGCACATGTACGGTTTTGTGGCTGAACAGTGCTGTTAGTGTTTCTCTTGACCGAATGGTCAAATCTGCTGAGGGTAGGTCACAGGGGATGCAACGCGCGCACCGCCTGAGCAGACTGCAATCAAGATGGTGACCAGGGCGGTGATCAGGAACATGCAGCGCACAGGCGGGCGGGTCCATCGCCCAAACGATTTGATGAACGAAAGGAAAGATCCATGTCGGCACCCGGCGAGAACCTCAAAATCAATTCCGAACGCCTTTGGGAGAGCCTCATGGAGATGGCCAAGATCGGCCCTGGGGTCGCGGGTGGCAACAATCGCCAGACTCTGACCGATGAGGATGCCCAAGGCCGCGCCTTGTTTCAGACTTGGTGCGAAGCGGCCGGGATGACCATGGGCGTCGACAGCATGGGCAATATGTTCATGACGCGCGCGGGCACGGACCCGGACGCGCTGCCGGTTTACATGGGCTCGCATCTGGACACGCAGCCGACAGGCGGCAAATACGATGGCATTTTGGGCGTGCTGGGCGGATTAGAGGCCGTGCGCACGATGAACGATCTGGGCATCAAGACCAAACACCCGATCGTGTTGACCAACTGGACCAACGAAGAAGGCACCCGTTTTGCCCCCGCGATGCTGGCCTCCGGCGTGTTTGCGGGCAAGCATGAACAGGATTGGGCCTATGATCGTGTGGATGCCAAGGGATTGAAATTTGGCGATGAATTAAAGCGGATCGGCTGGGTCGGGGACGAACCCGTTGGTGCGCGCAAGATGCATGCGATGTTCGAATTGCACATCGAACAGGGGCCGGTTTTGGAGGCCGAGGGCAAGGATATTGGCGTCGTCACCCATGGGCAGGGCCTGCGTTGGATTGAATGTACGGTCGAGGGCAAGGACAGCCACACCGGCTCGACGCCGATGCATATGCGCAAAAACGCCGGGCGCGGTTTGGCCCTGTTGACCGAATTGGTCCATGAGATCGCGATGAAACATCAGCCGGGCGCGGTGGGTGCCATCGGCCATATCGACGTCTATCCCAATTCGCGCAATGTGATACCCGGAAAGGTGGTGTTCACCGTCGATTTCCGCTCGCATTTACCGGAGGTCTTGCATGCGATGGAGGCGGAGTATTATGAGCGCGCGCCACAACTCTGTGAGGAGATCGGGGTCACGTTCAGCTCAGAAATTTCCGGCCAATTCGAACCACCTGCCTTTGATGAGACCTTGGTCGGTGCGGTCCGCAATGCCGCCGAACGGTTGGGCTATAGCCATATGGATATCGTCTCCGGCGCGGGGCACGATGCCTGTTGGATCAACGATGTTGCCCCGACCGCGATGATCATGTGCCCCTGTGTGGACGGTCTGTCGCACAATGAGGCCGAAGAGATCAGCCCGGCATGGGCGGCGGCGGGCACCGATGTGTTGTTGCATGCGGTTTTGGAAACGGCTCAGATTGTGGACTGAGGGCGGGCAGGGACGAGGGGCTCGCCCCTCGTGCTCCCGAGGATATTTAAAGACAAAGAAGACTGAGGCGCGCGCGGCCTCGTCCGAGCAACAAGGAGTGAAGTCATGAGCAAGGTGATCAAAGGCGGCACGGTTGTCACCGCCGATTTGACCTATAAGGCCGATGTGAAAATCGAAGATGGCGTGATTGTTGAGATCGGGCCAGACCTGACAGGCGATGAGATTTTGGACGCGACCGGGTGTTTTGTGATGCCGGGCGGGATTGACCCGCACACGCATCTCGAAATGCCGTTTATGGGCACCTATTCCGCCGATGATTTCGCCTCTGGCACCCGCGCCGCTTTGGCGGGGGGGACGACGATGGTGGTGGATTTCTGCCTGCCGAGTCCGGGGGAAAGCCTGCTCGACAGTCTCAAGGTCTGGGACAACAAATCCGGGCAGGCGGCTTGTGATTATTCCTATCATATGGCGATCACATGGTGGGGCGAGCAGGTGTTTGATGAGATGAAACTCATCACCGAGGAAAAAGGTATCAATACATTCAAACACTTCCTCGCCTATAAGGGCGCGTTGATGGTGAATGACGATGAGCTTTACGCCTCGTTCAAGCGCTGCGCCGAATTGGGCGCGACGCCGCTTGTCCATGCTGAGAATGGCGATGTGGTCGCGGAACTCACGGCACAGCTTTTGGCCGAAGGCAACACCGGCCCCGAGGCCCACGCCTATTCGCGTCCGCCGCAGGTGGAGGGCGAAGCCACCAACCGCGCGATCATGTTGGCCGATATGGCGGGCGCGCCGCTTTACGTTGTGCACACCTCGTGCGAAGAGGCGCATGAGGCGATCCGCCGGGCGAAAATGAACGGCAAACGGGTCTGGGGTGAGCCTTTGATCCAGCATTTGGTCTTGGACGAGACGGAATATTTCAACGAAGATTGGGACCACGCCGCACGCCGGGTGATGTCGCCGCCGTTCCGCAACAAAAAACATCAGGATAGCCTTTGGGCCGGTCTTGCGTCGGGCACTCTGTCCTGTGTCGCCACCGATCACTGCGCCTTTACCACCGATCAAAAACGTTATGGCCTCGGTGATTTTTCCAAGATCCCGAACGGCACGGGCGGGCTTGAGGATCGGCTTCCGGTGCTGTGGACCATGGGCGTCGAGACCGGGCGGATCACGATGAATGAATTCGTTGCCGTGACCTCAACCAACATCGCTAAGATTTTGAATTGTTACCCGAAAAAGGGCGCGATCCTGGTCGGGGCGGATGCGGATATTGTGGTTATGGACCCGTCGATGTCCAAAGTGATTTCGGCGGATACGCAAGCCTCCGCGATTGATTACAACGTGTTCGAGGGGATCGAGGTCACGGCCTTGCCGCGGTACGTTTTGACCCGCGGCTATGTTGCGGTCGATAGGGGCGAGTTGAAGGCGAAAGAGGGCCATGGTGAATTCGTTGCCCGCGACGCCAATGCGACGGTGAACAGGGCGCTCTCAAAATGGAAAGAACTGTCCGCCCCGCGTCCTGTGGCGCGCAGGGGCATTCCGGTGACGGGGGTGTGATGACGCGCCACTAAGACACGTTAGATCGGGGAGGAACGTCATGGTGATTTTCGAGATATGGTCCGCGCGCTTCACGCGTTTCGTGGTCAAGTCCTTTGCACACACCCTGACGATATTTTCTCTCATCACCTTGGGTGTTGCTGCTTGGGATCATGGACTAAGTCTCGAAGCTTTTTTCGTCTGGTTCATAGTCTTTTTCGTTGGCCTAGGTCTTGCGGGGGGCTTCGGATTTGCGACGTGGATTATAGGGGCACCTGTGTTCCATCTGGTACGCCGAACACTCAACACCTCACGATTCGCGTCCGGCGCAACGGCCATCTCTGGTGCGGCGCTCGGTCTTGTGGCTTGGGGGGCGTTTGTGGCTGCCTTCGGTATGGATCTCGACGTTCTCGCAAGTGGAGAAGTGACGATGTTTGTTTTGCTTGCGATTTCAGTTTTGGTCGGCGCTATCAACGGGGCAAAATACCAAAAGCTCTGACATCTACAGGGAAAAGGCGGGGGCTCGCGGGCCGCTGCATAAGAAAAGAGAAGACATAAGCTAATGAAAAAGCCAGTCATCGACGCGCAGAACGTCGATCTTACCTTTCAGACCAATGATGGGCCGGTTCATGCGCTCAAGAATGTGAATCTTGAGATCAACAAGGGCGATTTCGTCTCTTTTATCGGGCCATCGGGCTGCGGCAAGACGACGTTTTTGCGCTGTATCGCCGGGCTCGAAACGCCAACGGGCGGGCGTTTGACTGTCAATGGGATGACCCCGGAAGAAGCCCGTAAATCAAGGGCTTATGGCTATGTCTTTCAAGCGGCGGGGCTTTATCCATGGCGCACCATTCGCGGCAATATCCAATTGCCGCTGGAGATCATGGGCTTTCCGAAATCGGAGTGGAAAGGCCATATTGATCGGGTTCTGGATCTGGTCGATCTGCGCGGATTTGGCAAAAAATTCCCATGGCAGCTCTCCGGCGGGATGCAACAACGGGCGTCCATTGCCCGCGCGCTGGCCTTTGACGCCGATATTTTGTTGATGGACGAACCGTTTGGCGCGCTGGATGAGATCGTGCGCGACAAGCTCAATGAAGAGTTGTTGAAACTCTGGGCCGCGACGCAAAAAACCATCGGTTTCGTCACCCATTCGATCCCGGAGGCGGTGTATCTGTCGACCAAGATCGTGGTGATGAGCCCGCGTCCGGGGCGGATCACCGATGTGATTGAATCGACCCTGCCACCAGATCGGCCTTTGGACATTCGCGACAGCGAAGAGTTTATCAAAATCGCCCATCGGGTGCGTGAGGGCCTGCGCGCGGGGCATGACGCATGACAATTGAGATCAGACGCGCCACCCGCGCAGATATTCCGGCCATGGCGCGCATTGTCGTGGCTTGGGAAGCCGCAACAGAGTGGATGCCGGACGGCACGATTGAGAGTGATGTCATCGGGATGATCGACGAGGTGTTTGATCACCGTCAGATCTATGTCGCGAGTGATCCGGTCGTGGCCTATATGTCCATTGATGTCGCAACCCAAAAGATTGGCGCGCTTTATTGCGATCGTCAGGGACAGGGGATTGGCAAAGCGTTGGTTGGTACCGCCAAAGCCGGGCGTGATTTTTTATGGTTGCAAACCCATCAACCGAACATCGCGGCGCATCGGTTTTACCTGCGTGAAGGTTTTGATATTGCTGGAGAAATTGCACCAGAAGCCGAAGGCGAACCGGCGCAATATCGGATGGAGTGGCGCGCATGAAAAACATCCTCCCCATCGTTACCATCGTGCTTGCACTGATCGTGATCTGGTACGGTGCCGCGTTTAAAATGAACAGTACCTGGACCTATGACCAAGCCGCACGGGCGGGCACGGAGGTGACGTTTTCCGATCTGCTCAGTGATACGATGCAGCAATCGCGCCCGCTTTTGCCCGCACCGCATCAGATCGCCAGCGAGCTGTGGAACACCACGGTCGAGAAGAAAATCACCTCGAAACGCTCGATGGTCTATCAGGGCATGATCACGCTCAAAACCACGCTTTTGGGGTTTGTCTTTGGCATTGTCATCGGTGTGGCTCTGGCCACGGTGATCGTATTGAGTCGGGTCGGGCGACTGACTTTGATGCCTTGGGCGATCATTTCTCAGACCATTCCGATTGTCGCGCTTGCGCCGATTATTGTCGTG
Organism: Celeribacter baekdonensis B30; assembly: GCF_000299875.1. GTDB lineage: Bacteria > Pseudomonadota > Alphaproteobacteria > Rhodobacterales > Rhodobacteraceae > Celeribacter > Celeribacter baekdonensis_A. The sequence continues at coordinate 3,425 of NZ_AMRK01000002.1, read as the reverse complement.
CTCTCGAATGCGGTGGGGACCGGGACTTTGATGGTGCCCAAGGCCATCATCGCCGCCTATCTTAGTTTTTATCCGGTTTTGGTGAGCATGGTCAAAGGCTTAACCAGCCCGGATCAGATGCAGCTTGACCTGTTGCGCACCTATGGCGCGCGTCAAAGCGACGTGTTTTGGAAACTGCGCTTGCCCTCTTCGATGCCCTATTTCTTTGCCTCGCTCAAAGTGGCGGTGGCGGCGTCTTTTGTTGGCGCGGTGGTGGCGGAATTGTCGACCAGTGCGATCTCGGGGCTTGGCGCGCGGATGTTGATTGGGTCGCAGTTTGGCGAGCCAATGATCATGTGGGCGGCGCTGTTTGCTGCGGCGATCTTGGCCGGTCTTTTGATTTTCCTCGTCGGCAGCTTTGAAAAAGCCGCTCGGCATCTCATGGGAGGGCGCGCGCTATGAGCCGCTTGGACACACGCGCCGAACAGGTGCTTTGGCCGCTGGGCTTCGGGGTTTTGGTCCTTGCTTTGTGGGAGTTTGGCGTGCGCCTGTTCGGTGTCTCTCCCGCAATCTTGCCACCGCCCTCGGCCATTTTGGCCGCGATCCTGTCCTCTGGGCCGACGCTTTGGGAAGACTGGGTGCAAACCGTCGTCAAAGGTGCGCTCAATGGGCTTTGGATGGGCACATTGGCGGCGCTGATCTTGGCCGTGATCATCGACCGATTTGTGTTTTTGAAACGCGGGCTGTTGCCTGTCGCCAATTTCTTTGCCGCATTGCCCATCGTCGGCCTCGCGCCGATCATGGTGATGTGGTTCGGCTTTGATTGGCACTCAAAGGCGGCGGTGGTTGCGGTGATGGTATTTTTCCCGATGCTGGTGAACATGCTGGGTGGTTTGGCCGCAGTGGACACGATGCAGCGGGATTTGATGCGCACTTACGCCGCCTCGCATACACAAACACTGTTGAAATTACGCGGCCCTGCGGCGCTGCCGTTTTTGTTCAATGGCCTCAAAATCGCCACTTCTTTGGCGCTGATCGGGGCGATTGTTGCTGAATATTTCGGCTCTCCCATCCGGGGCATGGGCTTTCGCATCTCGACAGAGATGGGACGCTTGGCAACCGATATGGTTTGGGCTGAAATTGTCGTGTCCGCGGTGACCGGAACGGCCCTTTACGGGATCGTGTCGGCCATCGAGAAACGGGTGACCTTCTGGCACCCATCACAACGCGGGTGATCCCGCAAAGACGATGAACCGGGGGACAAACTCCCGGCATTACCGACAACTTGGAGGTTGTATTTCGATGAAAAAGCTACTGACGAGCGCTGCCGCTCTGGCCGCTATGAGCTCTGGCGCCTTTGCCGCCGATGATGTGACGCTGCAACTCAAATGGGTCACGCAGGCGCAATTCGCCGGCTACTATGTGGCTCTGGAAAAAGGGTTTTATGAGGCCGAAGACCTGAACGTGACGATCAAACCGGGTGGCCCGGATGTGGCCCCTGTGCAGGTTTTGCTCGGCGGCGGGGCCGATGTGATGGTCGATTGGATGCCTTCGGCCTTGGCCGCGCGTGAAAACGGCGCGCCGGTTGTGAACATCGCCCAGCCCTATAAATCTTCTGGCATGATGCTGACCTGTCTCAAAGAAAGCGGCATCACCGGCCCCGAAGATTTCCCCGGCAAAACGCTTGGTGTTTGGTTCTACGGCAACGAATATCCGTTTCTGTCGTGGATGGGCAAATTGGGCCTCGCGACCGATGGCTCCGAGGGCGGCGTGACCGTTTTGAAACAGGGGTTCAACGTCGATCCGCTGTTGCAAAAACAGGCCGCCTGTATCTCCACCATGACCTATAACGAGTATTGGCAGGTGATTGACGCGGGCATTTCCGCCGACGATCTGATCACCTTTAAATACGAAGACCAAGGTGTCGCCACACTCGAAGACGGTCTTTATGTGCTCGAAGACAGCCTGACGGATGAGGCGTTTAAAGACAAAATGGCACGCTTTGTGAAAGCCTCGATGGAGGGCTGGACCTATGCCGCCGCCAACCCGGAAGAGGCCGCGGAAATCGTGTTGGACTATGATGAAACCGGCGCGCAGACCATGACCCATCAGGTCCGCATGATGACCGAAGTGGCAAAATTGCTTGAAGGCTCGGACGGGTCTTTGGATGTGGCCGATTATGAGCGCACGGTGGCCTCGTTGCTGTCGGGCGGCTCCGATCCGGTCATCACCAAAGAACCGATGGGGGCTTATACACTTGAGATCACCGATGCTGCGATGAAATAAGTCCGACGTCATGATCATAAAGGCCGCGCAGGGGAATCTTTGCGCGGCCTTTTACATCAGTGCTGCCGGGGCGAGGTGACGCGCCTGGGCACCGCTGCGCAACTTAAACCGGGCCAAATCGGACGCTTTGTCCCGGTCCAATGTGCCAAGATCAAGTCGCAGGACGCCCTCGGATTTCAAACGTTGGATCGCCTCCCAAAGGATCAGGTTATGCGCATTCAGCGCGCGTCCCTCAGAGCCGGTGTGGCCGATTTGATAGCTCGCGCTGGTGCCATGAATGACAAACAACATCTGCGCATCCGAGGCGCTGAACAGCCGCAGAGATTTGGGCGCAACGTCTTGCACAGCCAGCATGAATTCGGGCGGCAATCCGCGATACCGCCCCTTCGCCTGCCGGCTTTTTTCAGTGCGCAACAGCGGCATTAGCACGCCGGGCGACGGCTGCAACTGCGCCACTTTCAGCCGCGTACTCTCGGCATTTTTCAAGGCATTGCGCCATTTGCCATGCATCCCGGCGCGCAGACTCGCAAGCTCTTGCGAGAGGTCCAGTTCCACCACCTCAGGGGCAGCAGTCAGGCCGATCCGCCTGAGCCGCGTCTCGCAGGTCATCAGGTGAACGCCAAAGGGCAGGGCGCGGCGCACAGATGTGAGCGCGGCGCGTTGGATATGCTGGGGACACTCTGGTAGAAACAGCGGGCCACGGGTGAGTAAAGATGTTCGCATGCCAAATTTTGTGCGCATAACGATCTGCGCGATGGCAATCGGTGTGGCAATCGGTCCCGTGTCATCAAAAATGCAAAGCCTGCGAACCTCGCGCCCCAATCGTTTTGCAGTTTCGCCATAAATCCAGCGCTGCGGCAAGGGTGCCATCACCCTGTCCGCCAGCGCCTCCCATGTGGCGCACTCGCTGATCTGTCGCACATCCATGCGCGGAATATGTGGCAAACATCGTTAACAAAGCCTTTTCATGGCAGCGAAAATACTCAAATTCTGCTGTCTGAGCCGATCAAGACAAATGGAGTAAGATGTCCCAAAGCCAAGCGTCGGGTGGGGCGCAAGCCGGTGCTAAGCGCATGAAAAAGGCCGCCCGGAAGGGCGACCTTGTTTGTGCCATAAACCGTTGTCTTAGGCTTTTTGATACAACGAATTGCTGATCAATT
>NZ_AMRK01000001.1 GCF_000299875.1 Celeribacter baekdonensis B30 | reverse complement strand
GCAACCCCTTTTTTCAGTTTTATGACAGATTTCCCAAAAAACGTTATAAGCTATTGTTAATAATGGTATTTTTTATATCATTTCCTGTCGTTTCCCACTTGGGCCTGGCATCCGAGGCGGTTCGCATCCGGCGACAACGTAACAGAATAGGGTTATCCACAGAGCCTCGCGCAACATTTGGTATTCGAGGCGCAAATCAGCACAAATCACCTCTGGAATCGGAGGTGAATCACACCAGAAAAGGGCGAGTCTCACGACTCGCCCCCTCAAATCCTAGAATCAGGTGTGTCGCGCGCGCGATGGGATCACCCGCGCCATCGGAACCCGGATCAAAAGCAAAACTCCGATCACGGTCAAATACAGCAGCGGCTCAAGCTGCCATCCCTTACGCAGAATGACAAAATGGATGCCACCCAAAGCCACCGCCGGATAAACCAGCCAATGCAGCCGTCGCCAGTTCGCGCCGAGCTTGCGGATGGAATAGCGGTTGGACGTGATCGCCAGCGGGATCAGCAACAGCAAACCGGCCATGCCGATGGTGATATAGGGGCGCTTATAGAGGTCAGCGATGATCTGGCTCGGGATGCGCACATCCAAAAGCAGCCACACCAAGAGATGCAGTACGATATAAAAGAAGGCGATCAGGCCGAGCGCACGACGGAATTTGAACAGGTTGATGCGCGCATATGTGCGCAGGGGCGTCACACAAAGAGAGGCGATCAGAACCTGAAGGCCCAAAATGCCAATCGCATGTTCCATCGCTTTGATCGGTTCAACGCCCATCCGACCCGTGACCCCGGCATAGAAATACCACGCCGGTGGGATCAACGACCCTATATAAAGAGGCCAGGTCGGGATCTTACGGGCAAGGCGATTGATCTGGTCTCTCACGCTTAATACTCTTTGCTCAGGTTCATGCCTTTATACAGGCTGGCAACTTGGTCTTCATAACCGTTGAATTTGATCGTCGCGATCCTGGGGGCAAACACGCCACCACCAATGCGGCGCTCGCTGGCTTGGGTCCAACGCGGGTGATCCACCTCTGGGTTGACGTTGGAATAGAATCCATATTCGCGATGATTGATCGCTTTCCATGTGTTGACCGGCTGGGTCTCCATCAAGGTGATCTTCACCACCGACTTGATCGACTTGAACCCGTATTTCCACGGCACCACCAAACGCAGCGGTGCGCCATTCTGATTGGGCAGGGTTTTACCATAAAGCCCGGTGGCCATAATGGTCAGCGGATGCATCGCCTCATCAAGCCGCAGACCCTCGACATAAGGCCAATCCAAAATGGCGCGTTTTTGCCCCGGCATTTCTTCCGGGCGATAGAGCGTTTCAAAGCGGACATATTTGGCGGAGGGCTCGACACCCGCGAGTTCAAGAAGCTGGCGCAGCTCAAACCCGTTCCACGGGATCACCATCGACCAGGCCTCGACACAGCGGAACCGATAAATGCGCTCGTCGATATCCATCTTGGCGAGGATATCCCCGAGACCATAAGAGCCCGGACGCGACACCAGCCCGTCGATCTCGACAGACCAGGGATCGGTGGTCAGAGATCCGGCATAACGCGCGGGGTCTTCTTTACCCGTGCCGAACTCATAGAAATTGTTGTAAGTGGTGATCTCTTTAAAGCTGTTCGGTGTTTCTGTGGTGTCGAAGCCTTTGATCTGAAACTCCGGCACCTCCTGTGCCCGCGCGCCCGTGGCGGCCAACAGACCCGCCCCGGCGATCCCGCCCAAAAGGGCGCGACGGTTGAGGTAGGTCTGTTCCGGTGTAACAGTTGAATAAGGCAGGCTGTGCATCTTGGACATGTGTCTCTCCCATAGGCTCAAGGAAAGAGTAGCCCGGACCGCATCAACCGCCAAACAAACTCATGTCACAACTGCGTTGGGGTATTGTAACGTTCCGCATCAAAACTTGGCACGATACGGTCCAGCGGAATGGACGTCCCATCGGCCTGAACAATCCGCACATGACGCCGCCGCATTTGACGTGGCTCCAACACCCCGACCGAATGCGCGATCATCTCAAGCTCATAGGTCGAGGCCTTGGCGTAGGCTGCGACTTTCTTATACTTGTCATTGACCACAAGCCCGCCCTGAAGATGCGGATCATGGGTGGTGATACCGGTGGGACAGGTATTCTTGTTGCATTTGAGCGCCTGAATACAGCCCAGTGAGAACATAAAGCCGCGTGCAGAGGCGACAAAATCCGCGCCCGCACAAATCGCCCATGCAATATCCGCCGGATTCACAAGCTTGCCCGCCGCCACAATCCGAATGCGATCATGCAGCCCGTATTTGTCGCGCAAATCGACAATGCGGATCAGCGCTTCTTTGATTGGCATCCCCACAAGGTCGATCAGCGGCATCGGCGCCGCGCCTGTACCGCCTTCGCCACCGTCAATGGTAATGAAATCCGGTGCGCTCTCTGGCCCGCGCTCGACGATCATCTCAAAGAACTCCGCCCAAGGCCGCGAGGAGCCGACGACGAATTTAAACCCAACCGGCTTGCCGGTGACCTCACGGATGTGGTCGATGAAATCAAGCAAATCGCCAAAATCATCCACTTCACGGTGGCGGTTCGGGGAAATGCCGTCTTCGCCCGGTTTCAACCCGCGGATTTGCGCAATCTCGGGCGTGATCTTGGCGGCGGGCAAAATTCCACCCTTGCCCGGCTTTGCCCCCTGCGACAGCTTGATCTCAAACATCCGCACGGTTTCATGCGCCGCCATCGCGCGCAGCTTGTCATCATCCAGATTGCCCGCATCATCACGGATGCCGTATTTCGCCGTACCGATTTGATAGACAAGATCCGCCCCGCCTTCGAGGTGAAACGGCGACAAACCGCCCTCACCGGTGTTCAACCAAATGCCCGCTTCCTTTGCGCCTTTTGAAAGAGCCAGGACAGCCGGTTTGGAAATCGCGCCATAGGACATGCCGGAAATGTTAAAGATAGATTTGGCAGTGTAAGGCACGCGGCAATGCGGGCCGATCACCATCGGGTCGGTGGAGGTGAATTGATCATCAAGCGGTGGAAACGGCGCGTTCATGAAAATCGGTGTGCCCGGGATCGACAGGCTGCGGGTTGAGCCAAAGGCCACGGTGTTGCCCTTGCCATCGGAGGCGCGGTAAATCCAATCCCGCTGGGCGCGGTTGAACGGCATCTCTTCACGGTCCATGGCAAAGAAATATTGCCGAAAGAACTCGCCCAAAGAGGAAAACAAATGCCGGAAGTGGCCGATGACCGGATAGTTGCGCAGGATCGCGTCCCGTGTCTGGCGCTTGTCGAGGACATAAAGCGCCAGCGCCGCCAGCGCCATAAACCCAATTGCCAGAACAAAGATAAGCGCGAGCACCTGAAGGGCCCCCATTGTCCAATGCCAAACCGTCATAGAAAACCTCGTGAGCTGATGCTGTGCGTAGGCCGGACCCTGCCACAGTGACACGGAAACGCAACCGCCTTTCCGCGGATGTTAGCGTAAACTTTCCCGCGTCAGCACACGGACCAAACATCCTGCACTGCAGCGTGACAGGGGACATCGGATGTGACTAGGATCGACAGATAAAAGGGAGACCTATATGTGGAAAGCACTCATCATCTGTCTGACCATCACGTTTTGCGCTGGGGGCGCCATGGCCGAAGGGATCACCCATAAAATCGCAATCCATGTCGACGACAGTGATATGCGCGTGATGAACATGGCGCTGAACAACGCCAGCAATGCGCGTGCTTATTTCAACTCCATCGGCGATACCGTCATTCTTGAAATCGTCGCCTATGGTCCGGGGTTACAGATGTTTCTCAAGGATCAAAGCCCGGTGGCGGACCGGATCGAAACCATGGCGCTTGAGTTTCACGACGTACAGTTTTCGGCCTGCGAAAACACCCTGCGCGTGATGCGCCAGAAAATGGATAAGCCGCTTGAGGTACTGGACGAGGCGGTCGTCGTGCCCTCCGGAGTCGCACGTTTGGTCGAGTTGCAAGAAGCGGGCTACAGCTACATCAAACCATAGCAGATGCCATAAAAAAGGCGGCCCGCAGAGGCCGCCTTTCTTGATTTCACTGAAACACCGGATCAGTGGACCACGGCATCATCCGGTTTGGACTGATGGGTCGCCCCGGTTTTTTCCCCAATCAAAAGCCCACCAGAGCCGGCAGAGACCGGAAGCGTATCACCATCCACAACATCGCCCGACAGCAACAGTTCCGCCAGCGGGTCCTGCAACGCGCGTTGGATCACCCGTTTCAAAGGCCGCGCACCAAATACCGGGTCATAGCCTTCGTTGGCCAACCATGCTTTGGCATCGGCATCCACCGCCAGACCAATGTTGCGTTTCGCCAGACGCTTTTCGAGCAGAGCAAGCTGAATCTCGACGATCCCGCCCATGTCCTCGCGCCCAAGCCGATCAAAGATGATCGTCTCGTCCAGCCGGTTGAGGAACTCTGGCCGGAAATGCGCCCGCACCGCGTCCATCACATCGCGCTTGGCCTGCGCATTGTCTGCCCCATCGGGCAACTGGCTCAGCGCCTGCGCCCCAAGGTTCGAGGTCAGAATGATCAGCGTCTGTTTAAAGTCCACAGTCCGGCCCTGACCATCGGTCAGAATGCCATCATCCAAGACCTGCAACAGCACGTTGAACACATCCGGGTGGGCCTTTTCGACCTCATCGAACAACACAACCTGATAGGGTCTGCGCCGCACGGCCTCGGTCAAAACACCACCCTCGTCGTAACCGACATAACCCGGAGGCGCACCGATCAGGCGAGAGACGCTGTGTTTCTCCATGAACTCCGACATGTCGATGCGCACCATCGCATTGTCATCGTCAAACAGGAACTCAGCCACCGCTTTCGTCAGTTCGGTTTTCCCGACCCCCGTTGGCCCGAGGAAGAGGAACGATCCCAACGGACGGTTTTCATCATTGAGACCCGCCCGCGCGCGCCGCACCGCATTGGCAACGGCGTGAACGGCTGTTTCCTGACCGATGACCCGTTTGTGCAGGCCATCTTCCATCCGCAACAACTTATCGCGTTCGCCTTCCAACATCTTGGACGTCGGAATCCCGGTCCAGCGCTCCACCACGCCTGCGATCTGCTCTGGTCCCACGGCCTCTTCGACCATGAGATCCTGATCTTCTGCGGCTTCGGCCTCCACCAGCTTTTTCTCAAGCTGCGGGATCACGCCGTAGGACAGCTCACCGGCCTTGGCCAGATTGCCTTCGCGTTTGGCAATCTCCAAATCGGCCCGTGCCCGGTCGAGTTTCTCTTTCAGATCGCGCGCGCCTTCGAGTTTCTGCCGCTCGGCTTCCCATTTCGCCGTCATCGAGTCAGATTTCTCCAACAAGTCCGACAGCTCTTCTTCGAGCTTCTCAAGCCGCCGTTTGGAGGCCGCATCGTCTTCTTTTTTCAAAGCCTCAGCTTCGATCTGAAGCTGAAGGATAGAGCGATCCAGCGCGTCCAATTCTTCGGGCTTGCTGTCCACTTCCATCCGCAGACGCGACGCAGCCTCATCGACCAAGTCGATGGCTTTGTCCGGCAAGAACCGATCCGTGATATAACGGTGGCTGAGCGTCGCCGCAGCAACCAGCGCGGAGTCTGAAATCCGCACCCCATGGTGAAGTTCGTATTTCTCTTTGATCCCACGCAGGATGGAGATCGTGTCCTCGACTGTCGGTTCTTCAACCACAACGGGTTGGAACCGCCGCGCCAAGGCCGCGTCTTTTTCCACATATTTGCGGTACTCGTCCAAGGTCGTCGCACCGATACAATGCAATTCCCCCCGCGCCAGCGCCGGTTTGATCAGGTTCGCGGCATCCATCGCCCCATCCGATTTGCCCGCGCCCACAAGCGTGTGCATCTCATCAATAAAGAGGATGACCTCGCCCGCAGCGGCCTCAATCTCTTTGAGAATGGATTTCAACCGCTCCTCAAATTCTCCGCGATATTTTGCCCCGGCAATGAGCGACCCCATATCCAGCGCCAAAAGCCGTTTGTTTTTCAGGCTCTCCGGCACGTCGCCGTTGACGATCCGCAGCGCAAGCCCTTCGGCAATCGCGGTTTTACCCACGCCCGGCTCCCCGATCAAAACCGGGTTGTTTTTGGTCCGGCGAGACAACACCTGCATCGAGCGGCGAATTTCTTCGTCGCGACCAATGATTGGATCAATCTTGCCTTCACGCGCCGCTTCGGTGAGATCACGGGCATATTTGTTCAGAGCGTCATAGCCCTCTTCGGCCGAGGCACTGTCAGCAGTGCGGCCTTTGCGGATGTCATTGATCGCGGCGTTCAGTTTCTTGGCGTCAATGCCGCCAGCTTCCAAAGCATCCTTGGCTTTGGATTTGACAATCGCGAGCGCAGTCAAAAGCCGCTCGACGGGCACAAAACTATCGCCTGCCTTTTTCGCAAGCTTCTCGGCCTCATCAAGAACTTCGGCAATACTGCGGTCCAAATAAATCTGACCCGCGTCGCCGGTGACCTTGGCGTTTTTAGCCACGGCTGCGTCGACAGCAGACAGGACCAATTTCGGGTCACCGCCAGCATTTGAAATCAGGTTGGTGGCAAAGCCCTCTTCGTCATCCATGAGGGCTTTCAAAAGATGCTCCGGCACCAGACGTTGGTGGTTTTCGCGCATCGCAATGGTCTGTGCCGCCTGAATAAACCCGCGGGCACGTTCGGTGAATTTCTCCATGTTCATACTGTCTCTCCTTCAGTAAGCGCCCCTCAATCGCGATGCCCGAATACGGCACATCTTTGGGTGGGACCTTGACCTTTAGATGGGGTCAGATTGCAGGCTCCGCAAGAGGGACTGTTGCCAAATTGAAACATTTTCACACCCCACCTCGCCGCCCCTAAACCGCATTCGGCACATCCGGCTCTTGACCCACACGGGCGTTCTGCGCAGGAAGGGGAAACCTGTGAAAGAGGATGCTTCCATGACCGCTGATGACCGCCTGATCGTTGCCCTTGATGTCCCAAATGTCGTGCAAGGCCTCGCCTTGGCCGACAAGATCGGCGATGCCGTATCGTTTTACAAAATCGGTCTTGGCATGTTGACGAGTGGCGGCTTTGCCCTGGCCAATGAGCTCAAACAAGAGCGTGGCAAACGCATCTTTTTGGACATGAAATTCTTCGACATCGGCGCGACTGTTGAAAACGCGGTGCGCGGCGTGGCGCAGCACGACATGGATTTTCTCACCGTCCACGGCGACCCTTATGTGGTCAAAGCCGCCAAAGAGGGCGCGTCCGGCTCGGACATGAAAATCCTCGCCGTCACTGTGCTGACCTCATTGGATCGGGAAGACTTGGACGGGGCGTTGATCAAGCCCGGTGATATCCGCGATCTTGTCCAAGAGCGTGCGGGCAACGCTTTTCTTGCCGGCGCCGATGGCGTGATTGCCTCACCGCAAGAGGCCGCTCTGATCCGCGCCCTGCCCGAAGCAGAAGGCAAGCTGATCGTCACCCCCGGCGTGCGCCCGATGGGGGCCGCGCTTGGTGATCAAAAACGTGTGGCCACCCCGGCGCAGGCCATTCGCGATGGCGTCGATCATATCGTGGTCGGGCGTCCGGTTTGGCAAGATGCCGATCCGCGCGAAGCGGCGCTGCGCATTCAACACGAAATTGCCAACGCCCCCACTTGGAACCAGTGAGCGCACTGTAAAGATCAAAGCCCGAGCGCATCAAGCGCCCGGGTCAATCTGTGACGCAAAGAGATCACAGCGTCAGAGCGGGTGGTGAAATCGCGTGCGGGCATCCACGTCCAACACTGGCCTTCATCCCCCAAACGCACATCTGTGTCCAAAAGCGCCTCCCACCGGGCGACAAAAAAATGCACCTTTGTCGCCGGGTTGGCGTGACCGTTCTCTTCGACATGATAGATCACGCAGGACGGATCGATTTTGATCGAAAGTTCCTCAAACAGCTCTCGGGCGGCTGTCGCAAAAGGCGACTCCGCCCCTTCGCGTCCGCCGCCCGGAAGGTCCCATTGATTGGGATAGGCAATGTCGGGACGATCATCGCGCAACAGCGTCAGGACATCATCCCCACGCAGAATCGCGATTTTCGCACCGTCAAAGGGCCGCACGACGTCAGACGTCGTCATTGATGTCTTTGTCCCAGACTTTGACCTGACCTTTGCGAATGCCAAATACTTGACGCATGGCAAACCAGGCCAAAAGCGACACCACTGCAAAGATCAGCACCAAGACGGCAAGGTTCGATCCGAACCAGCCCAGAAACAGCAACAGCGCCACAATCGCCGCGCCCACGGCAAAGCCTAAAAACACAAAGCCCGCAACCATGACCTCAAGCGCAAACAGGATGATCGCAGCCAAGCCCCAGGCCCACCATTCCAAAAACAGAATGACCTGTTCCATCACGCTTTGCCTTTGAACAGTTTGAACGCGTCGCCAAAGGCCTCCAAAGCCGCCGCCGGAACCACGATGGTTTGTTTGCCCGAGCCTTCGCCCAAGGAAACCAGCGCTTCGACCTGTTTCAAAGCCACTTGATATTGCGCGGCCTCCAGACCGTTCTTGGCAATCGCTTCGGCGACAACACCCGTGGCATAGGCTTCGGCATCGGCCTGAACCCGGCGGGCTTTGGCAGTTTGCTCGGCGGAATAGAGCGCCGCATCGGCGGCCAGTTCGACAGAGCGTTTTTGACCTTCGGCTTCCATCACCGTCGCACGGCGGGCGCGCTCGGCGTTGAGCTGTTGCATCATCGCGGCGCGGGTGGCCTCATCCAAGTTCACGTCAAGGATTTCGGCCCGCGTCACCTCGATGCCCCAATCATTCACCGCCTCTTCTACCGAAGCTTTGATCGTGGTGATCAATGAGGATCGGTTTGATTGAACCTCATCCAATTCCATTTTCCCGATCTCTGAGCGCACGATCCCGGCCACGGTCGTGGCAATAGCGGCGTCGACATCGCGAATCCGGTACACGGTCCGCTCAGGTTCGGTGATGCGGTAAAACACCGAGGTTTCGACCTTGACCAACACGTTGTCCGAGGTGATCGCGTCCTGCATCGCATTGGGAAGTTGGCGTTCAAGAATGGAAATTTTATGGGCCACAATGTCAATCAACGGGATGACAAAGTTGATCCCCGGGCCAAGCACGGTGCGCAAACGACCGAATCGTTCGACCACAAACTTCTCAGACTGCGGGACAATCCGCACGCCTTTGAGAACAAGTAAAACAATGAAAAGCGCCAAGGCCAAGGTGACAATATTGCCGCCGCTGAGAAACTGGTACGGATCGAACTGGTTCATGAAAACTCCCCCGATGAACACGGATATACGAGGCGAAGGATAGCCCCTCCCTTGAGTTGGGTATAGACTGGAGGGAGGTCAAGGAACACCCATATGCCCGCGCTTTGCCGTGATTGCCTTACAATGTTTGAAACTGGTGCCCGCTGCCCCTCCTGTGGGCGGCCGAAGGTGATTGCGCATCCTGAGCTGTATGATCTGGCCATCGCACATATGGATTGCGATGCGTTCTATGCCTCTGTGGAGAAACGCGACAATCCCGATCTGCGCGACAAACCGGTGATCATCGGCGGCGGCACACGCGGCGTTGTTTCCACCGCCTGTTACATCGCCCGGATCAAAGGTGTGCGCTCGGCCATGCCGATGTTCAAAGCCCTCGCCCTGTGCCCCGAAGCGGTGGTGGTCAAACCTCGCATGGCGGCCTATGCCGAGGCCTCTCGCGCCATCCGTGACATGATGAACGAACTCACCCCGGATGTGGAACCGCTCTCTTTGGATGAGGCGTTTATGGACCTGCGCGGCACGGCGCGACTGCATGGTCGCCCGCCTGCGGCAATGTTGGCGCGGCTGGTCAAACGGATGCACACGGAATTGGGGCTGACCGGGTCCATCGGGCTCAGCCACAACAAATTCCTCGCCAAAGTCGCCTCCGATTTGGACAAGCCGCGCGGGTTTTCGGTGATTGGCGCGGCAGAGACGATGGCGTTTCTCGCGCCAAAACCTGTGAGCCTGATTTGGGGCGTCGGCCAAGCCACCCGCACCTCTTTGGAAAAGGCCGGGATACGGACGTTTTCCGATTTGAGGCGCTGGGAGAAAGCCGATTTGCACCTGCGGTTTGGGTCGATGGGGGACCGGCTTTGGCATCTGGCGCGCGGCCAAGACAGCCGTAGCATTTCCGCCAAACGTCCGGTCAAATCCATCTCCAAAGAAACCACCTTCCCCGAAGACACCGCCTCGCTCGACATTTTGGACGGGCATATCTGGCGGCTGGCCGAACAGGTCTCCGACCGCGCCAAGGCGAAAGACATTGCGGGGCGCGTGGTCACACTCAAACTCAAATGCACCAATCACAGCACGCTGACGCGACGTGTGACCCTACACGAACCCAGCAATATGGCCGATAAAATGTATCGCACCGCGCGCGGGCTTTTGGATGGGGCGATCGACAAAGGTCCGTTTCGATTGATCGGTGTCGGTCTCTCGGATTTGGTACCCGCCGACCAGGCCGATATCTCGGCGGATTTACTGGACCCGGATGCGATCAAACGTGCCCGTGCCGAGCGCGCCAGCGATGAGATCCGCCGCAAATTTGGCAAAGACGCGATTCGCAAAGGTCGCGCACTTCGGTAGCCAGAGACTATTCTGCGGCCATTGGCACCCGCTCCGCCCCGATTTTGGCAATCACTTCCGCCGCAGCCCCAACACGCGCACAAATCTCGTTGAAATCGGAATGCGGCACAAGCGTCAGTTCATTCATATAAACAGAGCGATCAATCTCGACTTGAATCGCATGGCAGCGCCGCGCCGGATGGCCGTAATGCTGTGTCACAAAGGCCCCCGCAAAGGGCACATTGCGCGCCACTTCAAAGCCCTGCTGCCGAAACGCGCGCTCCACCTCGATCACAATGCTCGGATTGGCCGATGCGCCGTAGCGATCGCCGATCACCACTTCGGGCCGCCGCCCTTTGCCACTGCGCACTGCGGACAGAGCCTCGCGCGGCATCGAATGGCAATCAATCAAAATGGATTGGCCAAATAAAGCCAGAGATTCGTCGATCACCGCCTGAAGCAAGCGATGATAAGGTTGCCACACGGTCCTGATCCGCTCTTGCGCCTCTTCTCGGCTTATTTTCCCACGATAAATCGACCGGCCACCGGCCACCACACGCGGAATCACCCCAAGCCCGGAGGCGATGCGCGGGTTCAATCCGACGCGAGACACCCCCGCCACCAAGGCCGGGTCCATTTCATCGGCATGTCGGTTGAGATCCACCCAAGCGCGCGGATAGGTGGCCGAGATCATCACCGCACCGAATCGTGGCACATCGGCGTAAAGCCGGTCTACATGCGCATCTTCAGAAGAGCGGAGTTGAAGAGGGCTTAAAACCGACTGTTGTACCATCTCTGCGGGATAATCGCGCCCACTGTGCGGCGAAGCAAAGACCACGCAAGAGGTTCTGCTCTCCGGTCTTCTTAACAGATATGGCACTTTGCTCATCGACACTCCCTTTCACCGCAAACTATAAAGGCTTTTGTGTTTTTTCTGAATCACGAAAGTGCAAAAGGCGTCCGCCGGGTCACTCCTGTGGGTGTTTTGCATCCAATCCGTAACCCGGATAAATTACAAAAGACTTTGGACATTGAAATTCAATGCCAAAAGGCCTTGAACAATCATTCGACTCCTTTTATACGCACCCGCACTGACGCGGGAATGCCCCGCGTCTTGTTCTTTGCGCTGCGAGGCGAAACGAGATCAAGGCGCGAGTTTCCCATGGAGGAATGGGTGTATAGCTCAGTGGTAGAGCACTTCGTTGACATCGAAGGGGTCACAAGTTCGAACCTTGTTACGCCCACCATCCTCCGCCGTTATATTGGTTTTAACAGGCGCACGCAGGCGCCGCGAAAAGGAGAAAGACTATGAAAGTTCGTAACTCGCTCCGCTCGCTGAAAAACCGGCACCGCGACTGCCGCGTCGTGCGCCGTAAAGGCCGCGTGTACGTGATCAACAAGACGCAGCGCCGTTTCAAAGCCCGTCAGGGCTGAGATCAGCAGCGATCAAAAAAAGCCGCTCGTGTTTCACGGGCGGTTTTTTTGTGTTCTCTCTGAACTGCCCCCCCAAACGCATCACATCTACGCGCCTTTTCAGACGCTCCGGCGAAGGATACGGCATTCTTGCGCCCATCTGTCGCGGCGTGGTATCCACATGGAACATGGTAAAAAGACGCCCTGCGCGGGACCAAAGCGTGGGTAGGATTTAAGGGGTGAAGATTTCAAGTATGTATTTTCTTAAGAAAATTCGCCCGCGCGGGGATGCCGAACAGGCGGTACAACACGGGTCACGTTGTCCTCCGATTATTTAAACCACAGCCCAGTCAAAGCCCAACCATTGTTGCATTTCAAATTGGCAAGACTTTCACCAAACACAACCAAACGCATCTGGGGGAACCAGAGGCATTCGTTTTAAAGCAAAGTGAGATCGGTCCATGGACACCCAAGATACCATCGCAGACACCCAAAATGTCATTGATCTCCTCGTGGCAGAGGGATTTGACGCTGCTTGGTATGAGACAACCTATCGTGACGAAATTGCGCGACATGGCCTGGAAGGCGAAAGCCCTCTCGACTTTTATCGGCGTCTCGGTGGGTTTCTGGGCCATGATCCCCATGATGGGTTCTCCGAAATTCTCTATCGCAAGAAAAACACGGATGTCCGTAAGAACCTGACACAGGCCTCCGGTGAGACGGGCTTTCGTCACTGGCTGGAATTTGGGGTGAACGAAACCGGTCGGCACCCCTTTACCAAGTCCCAGATCAACTTGGCCCGCCAGACCTATCTCGCTCTGGATCGCCGCTTTCTTGAAAAGACCTACGGCGCACGAATGGCTGGCTACCCGACCGTGGTGGATTACTATTTCAGCCAGGTCACACAAGAAGAGCTTTCCCCATCCGCAGAGTTTTCGGAGTCGGGATACCGCGATCTATACGAGGATGTCACAATAGCCATCGGGGAAAACCTGATCGCCTCAGGTTTTCAACATTTCTTGCTGGTTCAGACCAAAGAGGTTCGGCATGTCATCTCGCATGACCAATATCTAAAGTCATTGGCAGAGAAAAAGAGTGCCGAACAAGAGGCCGAAACCCGCCTAGCCTTGGAAGATAACCTGCCCGGCGTGACCGCCCTCGCAGCCCTCGACATGCTCAATGCCATGGAATTTTATGGTGGGAAGGTGAAGGTTCGCCGCACTGAGGCGCAGGGACCGGGAGGGCTTTTGGTGCTGGTGCCCGATTTCCTGCCCGAAATCTTGTTTGGCGGCTATTTGGCGTTTTATGGCTTCCTGCGCAAGCTGTCCGAACAGACCGGGATTGGCCTGCGCCTGATGGTCATCAACCACTCCAGCATGGAAAAGCACGAAGGCAATCTTTTGCGTATGCGCATCAAGATGCCCAAAATCTACAATATGTTTCATGGGTTTCAGAAGTTCGACGCCCAGACTCGCGCTGTTGAAATTCCGGCCAATTATCATGTCATTTCCTACTGTGCGGAATTACACCGGATTGCCCAAAAGATTGCCGCATCGGCCAACCAAAAACCGATCTTTTTCATTCAGGAATACGAACCAGACTTTCACGCCAATACCGACATGCGCAGTTTCAATGAATCTGCATTTTTCCTACCGCATGACGCAGTCTATAATTCACACAAGCTGATCGAGTTCTTTCAGAAAAAGACCCCGGTGTTTGAGCGCGCCGGAAAAGACTATCGGTATACCGCTATCGAAAATCAGCTTGTCCGGCTGAATGTCGGCAAGGATCGCTTTGTCGAAATGAACAGCGGTCGCGAAACGCGCCGTTTCATCATGTATGGCCGCCCCGAAGGTCATGCTGCGCGCAACCATTTCGGCATGTTGGTCTATGCGCTGCGCGAGGCGATCAGACAGGGTGTTTTTGCCGGGGAGGATTGGGAGTTTTATGCCCTCGGCACCTTGGGTAAAATCGACGATATTGATCTGGGCGGCTCTGAAAAGCTACGGATGGTGCCGAAAATGCCGAAAGAGGACTACGAGGAGTTTTTGCTGACCGGCGACATCGGCCTGTCGGTGATTACCACCCCACACCCAGGGATCGTGCATTTTCAGATGGCAGCCTATGGTCTGCCGACCGTGACCAATAAGACCGATCTGCGCAATGACGCTTGGCTGGCCAAACAAAACCGCAACCTCATCCCCGTTGAAATGTCGCCCGAAACGCTTGTCGAGGGGTTCCGCGTTGCGGTGAAACGCGCGAAAGATCTCAACACCCGGTATGACAATGCCATCGCCTCGCCCGTCATGGATGAGGAAAGCTGTCTGCGCGACGCTTTGGCTGATCTGGCAGCTATTGTGACGAAATGATCAGGGTCTGGCCGGGCAAGCCCGGTCCGATCCCGCCGGTTCAGCGACTTTTGCCGCTTTCGGCCATGGTGCAAAGCTGCTTTAGAAACTTGTGTTGCACAGCGGCAAGATCGTGACCCACCTCCTGCTCCCAAAGCTCTGCATCGGGATACTCAGGTGCTTGAAACAGCGGCTTAGATGCGCCGTCGCCAAAATTCTGTCGCAACCATATATTGTCGCTTTCAAACCGCTCGACGACCGTGCGCATATAGTCAGGCGACATGGTGTAGGTCTGTTTCGATAAACTCGGGCGCATCTTGTGCAGGTCTTGAAACACCTCAAAGAAATCGGTCTGCGACAGCCCCACATCATTCAGCCAGCGCAAAAACAGCGTCGCAACCGCAGGCAAGGTTGGATGCTCAACGATATTGTCCTCGGGATCATAGTTCAGATCAATCCCCATCACCGTCAGAAAATCCTCGATCGGACTTTTGCGCACGGGAGACCCGCGCTCAAACACCCGCAATTTGACGTCCGTGTTGTGGGTGAACTGCGCAAAGACGGTCATGATCTCTGGGAATTTAAGCCCCAGCTTCATTGAATCGAAATAGGCTTCAGGTGGGTTTTTGATGCGATTATGGGTGACCTGCGTATAATAATTGGCGTTCATCACCTCATATTGTGGGCGCAAACTGACGTAAATCTGACAAGAGGCTGGTTGAAGATAATGCTTGAAGATCTCCATGCGCTGGGCATGAAAAAACTCTTCTGAGGACAGGATGACGGTCTTGTCGGGGGCCGCCGCTATTTCGGCACGCAGCGCCTCAAGCATGGCACGCAAATGCTCAGATGGCTCGCTTGCGTTGGGGTCAATCGCAAGCGCTATGGCATGATGCCCCTTTGCCGTGCCACTCTCCACATCTATCCCACTCATCGGGTAAAGATACCCCAGGTCGCGCAACGTATCTCGCTTGCGAAACAGAAAGTTCTGTAAGCCAGAAGTGCCAGTTTTGGGCGATCCCGGATGCAGGATCAGGCGGTCAAACTGGATCGGTGTCATGCGCGCCTCGTGTCTTTTGGGCAATCGAAATAATCATGTGCAAGCATTCGCGGCGCTGCGCGAAATCCGTTTTAAAATCGTGGGAAAGACGGCGGATGTATCGCCCATTGCGCGCTCCCATGTGTCGCGCTCCGTCAATACCAGTGGAGCAAATTCGCGCGGACCGTTGGAGACGAACTCCTCTGCCAAAGCCTTATTTTGCGGGGCATAATCCGCAAAGATTTGCTGTAAGACATCAGGCGAATAATGCTCTTTCACCGGGGCGAACCAGTCTGCGTTGCGATGGCACATCTTGAAAACATCGAAAAACGACATGTCATCCCACCCCGACGCCGCCAGTTGCCGCAAAAACAGCGTGGCCTGCGCGGGCAAAGACTTGTGTTCGACATGATTGTCTTCGGCAACCACAGGCCAGTTCAACCCGATCTGCGCCATCATATGAGCCGCAGGAAAATCGCGGGCGGGCGTCCCGCGCTCAAACAAGGACACGGAGGACTGTGCCTCTGGCCAAGCCCTGCGCCAAGGCACCAGACAACTCGCATAATCCAGAAGATTGCCGTTAAACCCATCCAGATAGTCCATTGGCAGGTCGATCACCTTCCGATGGCACACCTCTGTATAATACATGGAAGAGATGAACTCGGCCTGATTTCGAAACACGGCCACAATCTGAACCTCATCGGCCTCAATGTAGCGACGTAGCGTTTCGGGACGACGAAAATCCATAAAGGTTTCAGACGACAACAACAGCGTCTCGCATTGGGCTTGCTTCAGCTCCACAGCCATACGGTCCAACACACCCGCCACCTGTAGCGTCATCGCCCCATCTGCGCCATCCAACAGCATGCGAAGCCGGTGATGCGCCGTATCGACACCGCCATCGGCGCGGCGCCGACTGGTCATGGGGTAGAGAACTTTATCCGCTTTCAACTGCTGATATTTGCCGCTGAGATAGCTTTGAATGGATGTCGTGCCAGTCTTCCACGAGCCGATATGCAGGATTAGTTTCTTGGTGCGGATCAACGCTTTCTCCATTATCAAACCCGTCAACGATAGGCGCCACGGGTCTCTGGCGACAATGGCATTAATTCGCACAGGACGACAATATGACGATTTCCGAAAAAGCTATGATGGGTCGCAATGGCTTTCTTTTTTTGAACGGCAAAGACTCAAACAACTTGCTCGGCCATTTGGCGGGCGAAGTCCCTTTGCTCAGCTCAGCCCTCTCGGTCCACCGTCACAATCGTACGGTGATTGAACGTTTGAGCGTGCCGTTCCTCGGCATCATTGTCCCCGAAGCGCATTGTGTTTATCCCGAAAACCTACCCGACGGGATTGAGATCAGCGCAGCCCGCCCGGTGCGTGAGGTGTTGGGCCAAATGGCCCCCGGCTATCACTACCCGCTTGAGGAATTGCGCGATTATAAGGCTCAGGGGGGCACGGTTTACACTGGGCGCGATTCACATTGGACCCAACCCGCTGCGCTTGAATGTTACAAGACGCTGCGTGGTCGGATCGGTCGAACCCGCGATTTGGATCTGGCCTATCAACCGTCACTCGACAGTGAAACCGGCGATCTGTCGATTGGCTCATACCACGATGTGGTCAACGCCGAACGGCGGCGCATGTTTGGACAGGAAACCTCGTATTTCAACGTTTTTGCCAGCCTGATTTTGAACCACGGTAACGTCCTGGTGCTTTATAATCCCAAAGGAAAAGGGCGCTGTCTGGCCTTTGGCACCTCGTTTTCAACGCGCCTCGTTCCGGCCTATGCCTCTGATTTCGAAGAAGTGGTGTTTTGCTATGGCACCACTGTCGATCCGGCGATGGTGCGGCTTGTCAAACCCGATTGCGTGATCAGCGAACTGCCCGAACGGTTTTTACATTTCCCCAGCTATTCCGTCGAAGGCAGCACATTGATCAGCCTGATTTTGGGTCTGCATGATCATAAAGACAAATCCACCGCCCAAATTACGGCACAAACCTCGGTGCCCAATCATGTGGCTGAGCTTGGTGCGTTTTTTGCCGGTGTGAATGCCCGCGCGATGGGTCACCCTGCCCTTCAATTCATGCGCCAGCTTGAGCAAGAGATGCCCGATCTTGCCGAACGCGTGGCGCTTCTTGCGCCCTTCCTTGGGGAGCCAATGCAAAAGACTGCCCTGCGGCTCTTGCTTTCGGGACAGTTTTACAACCGAGGTCTTGTGGCCCAAGTGTCAAAATTTGTCGATGACGGTCTCTTGGATATTGGGAAACTTGCCCTTGTTCCCAACAGCGAGGCGGGGCTTTTGACCCAAATCCGCATTTTGATCCGTGCCGGGCTCAACATCCGTGCAGCGGAACGTCTTGAACATCTGTTTGCGCAGTTCGGCACGGGCGTCGAAGCCGACTATTACGCCACGCTCTTGCGGCGTTTAGCCTAGCCCGGATGTGTCAGGCGTTGCACAGGTCCCAAGGGACCATCGACGTGGCACGCCTCACAGCTTGCGATAAATTTCATCCTCAAACTCAGAAGGATCAATTCCAAGCGTTTCAAGCCCGCTTTCAAGATAATCCGACAAAAGCGGGATGCCCAAAAGGTAGCGATCCGTCGGGGCTGTGGCCTCCGTCTTCGCGGTTTCAAACGCCTCGTCATAATCATCAAAGGTCTCGCGCCCGATCCACATGATCGCCACCAAAGCGGATTTCTCATCATCGTTCAGGCCCCGGATAAAGCTGGCCAATTCGCGCTCTGTGCCATCGGAGGACCGGGATTCAAGGATCGTATCCGCATCGGCATCATCGGACGGCGTATCCCAGCGCCCCACCTTCGCGCCAAGTTCGCGGGCGCGGACGATCACAAAGGCAACTTTGTTTGGGCTGATATCCATCTTTCGCGTCCTCCGACTGTGCGTAAATATCTGGTCCGTCTGTGGTAAATCACTGTGCAACATCCGGCATCAGACTGACATGACACAGGTCAACACACGAAAAGCCTACCCTGCTCAGAGCTTTGGCGCAATCGCTCCGACGCTCGGCACACGCACCACTTCCGCATCAGGTGCAAGCTCCTCAAAGTCGAAATTATCAAGTCGATTGGCCCGCTTTCCGGCTTTTTCTGCTGAGATTTTGATCTCTTCAAGGTCTTTCGAGGCCTGGCCAAAATGCCGGTCCAGATTGCCAACCCGCTGCCCCAACCGTTCCACATCCCCGGACAAAAGCGACAATTCCTTGCGAATGGCCCCCGCCTGTTCGCGCATCCGGGCGTCTTTGAGAATCGCCCGCATCGTGTGAAGCGTCGCCATGCAGGTGGTGGGCGACACGATCCAGACCTTTTTATCAAACCCTTCGCGCACCAGCTCCGGGAAATTGGCGTGAAGCTCGGCATAGACCGCCTCAGAGGGCAAAAACATCAACGCCCCATCGGCAGTTTCGCCTTCAAGGATGTATTTGTCGGAAATGTCTGAAATGTGCTTTTTCACCGAGGTCCGCATCATTTTCGCCGCCTCGTTCAGCTCCCATTGCGTGTCCGCGCGCCGCAGCGCCTCATAGGCCTCAAGCGGGAATTTGCTATCGACCACAATCGGGCCCGGCGGGTTTGGCAGGTGGATCAAACAATCGGCGCGCCGCCCATTCGACAGCGTCGCCTGCAACGTATAGCTGTCTTTCGGCAGCGCCTTGCTGACGATGTCATTGAGCTGAATTTCCCCAAAGGCACCACGGGTTTGCTTGTTCGACAAGATGTCTTGCAGCGACAAGACATTGCCCGACAGCTTTTCGATATTCGCCTGCGCCTTATCAATCGTCTCCAGCCGTTGCTGAAGCTCGCCTAATGAGTGCGCCGTGCGCCGCGCCGACCCCTGAAGGTTCTCAGACATCGCCAAAGACACATCCGACAACCGCTTTTCCATCATCTGGATCATATGGCTTTGCGCGGCGGCTTGCGCCTCAGAGACGTGTTGAAGCCCGCCGGCGAGTTGGTGTTGGCCATCAGAGAGGTGTTGCACCGTTTGGCCCAATTGTCCCATTTGATGCATCATTGGTCCGCTCATCCGCATCGCAGCGCCAGAGCGGCGCACCGACACAAACAGCAAAATCACCATGATCAAAACCAGCGCCGCGATGCCGCCAAAAATCAAGATCATCATCTGATCCAACGCCAACCCGGCCTCCGTTATCTTATCCATCAGGTCCGTCCAAACAGGCGTTCAATGTCGGACAGCTTCAGTTCGACATAGGTCGGTCGGCCATGGTTGCACTGACCGGAATGCGGCGTGGCCTCCATCTCGCGCAGCAAGGCGTTCATTTCCTCGGCATGCATCCGACGACCAGAGCGGATCGACCCATGGCACGCCACGCGCGACAACACCGCCTCGATCCGCGCCTGAATCGTAAAGCTGTCACCCAGATCCGCCAGCTCATCCAAAATGTCGTTGATCATCGCCTTGGCATCGACGCGGCCCAGCACCGCAGGCGTTTCACGCACCGCAATCGCGCCACCGCCAAAGGGTTCGATCACCAGCCCAAGCCGGGCCAGATCCTCGGCCAGATCCAAAAGCATCTGCGCATCATTGGCAGAAAGATCCACCACTTCGGGGATCAAAAGCGCCTGTGATCTGACACCATGTTCCGCCATCTGGTGTTTCAGTTTCTCATAGACCAGCCGCTCATGTGCCGCATGTTGGTCGACGATCACGATGCCCCGTTCCGTCTGGGCGATAATGTAGTTTTCATGTACCTGCGCGCGCGCCGCCCCCAAAGGCAAGGCCTCGGTTTCGGGCTGCTGCGCAACCCGTTCCATCCGCGCAGAGGGCACAGACATTTCGGCAAACCCCGGCGTCTCATTGCGCACGGGGTGCTCGGGCGCTTGCCAGGCATAGCTTTGCGCCGTCGCCTCGGATGACGGGCGATAAGGCGCAGCGTATCCGCCCATCGAAGGCCGGTCCATTTGATAGACTCGCGGGTCCGTCACCTCCGGCCGCATCGCCCCCAATGTGGCATGCGCCACCGTGGTCGATGCCCGATGTCCCGCCCCAGCCAAAGCATGACGCAAGGCAGAAACGATCAAGCCGCGCGCGATCCCAGGATCACGAAACCGCACCTCGGATTTTGCCGGATGCACGTTCACATCGACCAAATGCGGATCGCATTCAAGGAACAAACAGGCCGCCGGATGGCGATCGCGCGAGAGAAAATCAAAATAGGCCCCGCGCAGTGCCCCGACCAAAAGTTTGTCGCGCACCGGACGGCCATTGACGAAGAGAAACTGCGAGACCGCGGAGCCGCGTGAATAGGTCGGCAGCGCAGCATAGCCGGTCAGCGTCAAACCCTCGCGCTCGGCATCAATCGCCAAAGCATTTTCGGCAAACTCTTTGCCCAAAACCTTGGCCAGACGCCCGTGCAGCGCGTCGAACATATCGCCGTTTTCAGGATCAACCCGGAACACCACCCGACCCTCGCCGCCACCCGATACATCGCGTAGGGTAAAGCCGACATAGGGTTCGGCCATCGCCAGACGTTTGATCACGTCCGAAATCGCCTGTGCCTCAGCCCGGTCCGTGCGCAGGAATTTCAACCGCGCCGGCGTGGCGTAAAACAAATCACTCAGCTCAACCACGGTGCCGCGCGTCAAGGCGGCGGGCTTCACCGGGTCCATATGCCCGCCAGAGACGGACAGGGTGACGCCCTCGCCACCCTCGACCCGAGAGGTGATTTTGAGCCGTCCGACAGCACCCAAAGAGGGCAAAGCCTCACCGCGAAAGCCAAAGGTGTGAATGTCCAACAGGTCGGAACCGTCGATTTTTGACGTGGCATGACGCGACAGGGCCAAGGGCAAGTCGTCACCCGTCATGCCACAGCCGTCATCACTCACCCGAATGAGGGTTTTCCCGCCATCGGCATAGTCGATCTCAACCCGGCGCGCCCCCGCATCAATGGCGTTTTCCACCAGCTCTTTGACAGCGGAGGCAGGCCGTTCGACCACCTCGCCCGCTGCAATGCGGTTGATCGCGCCCTCGTCGAGTTGACGGATCACAGGACGCGATTGGGAGCGCGGTTCATCTTGGCTTATGTTGCGGTGAGGTAAATTCATGCCACTAGAGGTAGCATAATCCTCTCCGATTCGACCACGACATTTCGACGTGCCGTTTCATCCGCCAGCTCAGTTGGTTTGAAGTCCATCCGGCTGACCAACGACGACAAATGTCAGCGTTTCAGGATCATAAATCCGTTTGATCACCTGGTTGATTTGATCAAGCGTGACCGCATTCACCAAATCATTGCGCGTGGCAATATAGTCCTTGGACAGCCCATCCATTTGCATGCCGACAAGAATGCGCGCAATCGGGCCATTGCCATCAAACCGCAGTGCGTAGGCGCCGGTCAGATAGGTTTTAGCTATGTCGAGCTCTTCCTCAGTGATGCCATCGGCGGCGATTTTGGCCCATTCCTGTTTGACCACATCCACCGCCTCGGAGACCGAACCATTGCCCGATGAAAACTGCCCCATGATCAGCTCGGAATGGTCAAAAGCGACAAGATAAGCCCCAATCCCATAGGTCAGCCCGCGCTTTTCACGCACCTCACGCATCAGCCGGGAATCCGCCCCGCCACCCAGGATCTCATTGGCGATATAGGCCGGGATGAAATCGGGATCATCGCGCCGAATGCCCTTTTGACCAAAAATCACAACGGATTGCGGTGTTTCAAACGGCACAACCGTGATGCCACCCGCCAGAGCAGGGTCAACGCGGTTCGGCAACTTTGGCCCAGTGGCGGGAAGATCGCCAAGCAGATCATCCAAAAGTGTGGACAGTTCCTGAGCCGAAATATCCCCCACCGCTCCAACATAAATCCGATCGCGGGTCATCACACGGGACTTTGCAGCAAACATATCGTCGCGGGTCAGACCTGCGACGCTGTCAAATGTGCCATTGTCGTCGCTGCCATAGGGGTGGTCGCCAAAACCCATCGCATTGAACGCCTTAGAGGCCATGTCGCCGGGATCGGTTTCAGCATTTCGCAAGATCGACATCACCTGCCCGCGTACCCGATCCACCGCATCTTGGTCAAAGCGCGGCTCCATCAGGGCCTGACGCAAAAGCTGCATCGCTTCATCGCGGTTCTCCGTCAAAAATCGGGCGGAAATGGTAACCGAATCGCTATAAGCGCCGAAATCAAAACTTGCGGCCAAGGCGTCGCGGGCTTTGGCAAAGCCCTGTGCATCCATGTCACCCGCCCCCTCTTCCAAGGTCGCCATCATCAAATTGACCTCCCCGCGTTTGCCGGGACGGTCCAAGACCGTGCCACCGCGAAAGCTGATTTCAAGGGCGGTGAAGGGGATCGAATGTTCCTCGACGAGCCAGGCATTGATCCCGCCCGGCGTGGTGATGTCTTGGATCTCAACGGCGGCTTGCACGGGGAATACGAACCAAACCAGCGCCATCAGCGCGACTGCGAAATGTTTCATCCGTCTGCCCCTTGTTGTGTCTCGGGTTGTTGCTCCGGCATCAACCACCCCGTCACCGCATGACGACGGTCAAACACCTCTGCGGCGGCCGCCATCACATCTTCCGGCGTCACCGCCTGAAGACGATCCGGCCAAGCCTCTATATCCTCAATCGACAAGCCAACCGCGAGTTCTTCGCCATATTGGCGCGCGAGCCCTTCGATATTGTCTTCGGCATAAATACGTCCGGCGCGCAGTTGGGTTTTAAGCCGTGTCAATTCGTCCAGATCAATCCCCTCTGCCATAAATTTGGCAAGCGCTGCATCCAGCGCCTCCTCGCCTTCCTGCAGAGACACCCCCGGCTTTGGCACCATCACCAGACTGAAAGTACCCTCATCAATGGAAGAGCCATCATAATAGGCGCCCGCATAAATCGCCTTGGGATTTTCAAACGTGAGCGTGCGCGCCAGAAAGGAGGTCGTTGAATTGCCTCCCAAAAGCTCCGCCAGAATGCTCAGGGCGGCGGCTGTTTTTTGATCGCCGGGATTGCGTTCCGGGGCCAGATAGGTCCGCGCCACAGAGGGCTGGGCCACGCGCGCGTCCGACATCGTCAAACGTCGTTCGGCCAATTGCGGCGGCTCAGAGGGGCGCACACGCGGACCTAAATTTGGCGTTGGCTCAATCGGGCCGTAATAGGTTTTGGCCAGCTCATAAACCGCATCGGGATCGACATCCCCGGCCACAACCAAGATCGCATTATTGGGGGCATAATAACGATGATAAAAGGCGAAGGCGTCCTCACGATTGAGCTGTTCCATCTCATGCCGCCAACCGATCACCGGGACGCCATAAGGATGGTTCATATATTGCGCGGCACGGGTTTGTTCGCGAAACAGGGCGCCGGGGTCATTGTCCGTGCGCTGGTTGCGCTCTTCCAAAACCACCTGACGCTCGGTCGCGACATCCTCTTCGGTCATTTGAAGATGACGCATCCGGTCCGCTTCCATCTCCATCATCAGGCCCAGCCGATCCGCGGCAATGCGTTGATAATAGGCGGTGTAATCCCATGAGGTGAAGGCATTGTCCGATCCGCCATTGCGCGTCACTGTCTCGGACAACTCGCCTGCGGCCATTTTATCGGTGCCTTTGAACATCAAATGCTCAAGAAAATGCGCGATGCCGCTTTTGCCCATGGGTTCATCGGCGGCTCCCACTTTGTACCACACAGTGTGGGCCACAACGGGGGCGCGGTGATCTTCGAGCACCACAACCTGCATACCGTTGTCGAGCGTATATGTGCTGACATCTGCCGCAAAAACGGGGGTAGAAAACGCAATCAAGGCTGCGATCAGGCCATGTTTCATCCGGTCACCTTCTTTGTCGGGTCCATTCGCGGACGACAGGCCCATAGTTGCGCGCAAAGCGCGTGAAGGGCAAGGTGGGGTGACGGGGATTTGATCAATCGGGAGGCGGGTTTAAAGCGTCACGCCTTTCATCTGAGATAGGGGAAAGGCGTGACGCTGCCAGACATATCAATGGAGTGGACGTTCCGCCGTAAACCCGTGATTCAGGTTTATGGCGGAACGCTTTAATCCTGTGGCGCGGAGGGCACCACAATGCCCAAAGCACGCAAGCGTTCCCATTCGGCGACAGCATCCAGAGCAAGACCGCGGTAGGCCCGTTCATAGGATTTGCCACCAAGTCCAAGGAAGCCAGAGCGGGCTTTACTGCGGCGGGCGTCCGATGTCGCCAAGTCCGTGCGAATCAAAGGGTCCACGCCGTAGCGAGAGGCGTAGCTGACGATGCCGCCATCAATCCCGGTTGCGGGCGGCACACGCCCCCCAAGCGCCAAAATCGCATCCGCTTTCGGCGTCGCATCCGTCAGATTGGTCCCTCCCGGCGTTGGCACCGGCAGAGAGGAAAAACTTGCGGGCTGCTGAAGCGTTTTGTTCGGAACGAGGCCAAACTCATCCGGTCCGGTTTTAACCGCATTCGGGGTCAATGCGCGGCTCTGACCACAGGCCACAAGCACTGTCAAAGCCAAAAGGCACATGCCCATACGAACCGATTTTGAAACCATATGACTTTCCTCCGCACCATCGCGTCAGAGCTATGTTTAGACCAAGGCGCGACCAAGGTCACGCGCGGTTTTTGCGCTCGCCGGTGAAAAGGATGAGACCAAAGGCGCCGGCAAAAATGGCAATATCGGCGACATTGAACGCATAGGGGTTTCTGAAACCGCAACAGGAGGTGTTGAGAAAATCCGCCACAGCGCCATAAAGGATGCGATCCAAGGCATTGCCCAACGCACCACCAATCAAAAGCCCGGCACTGATTTGACCAAGGCGCGTGAAGTTTTCGCGTTTGACCCAGCTCAGAACCCAAGCCGAAATCACCACCGCCAGGATCACCCAACCCCAGCGCAAAAGCGCGCCATGTTCCGCGAAAAGCCCGAAATTCGCCCCGCGATTCCATGCCATCCGAAACACAATATAGGGGGGGAAGACCTCGATCTCCCCCACCGATCTCAGATTGAGCGCATGAACCACGACCCATTTGCTGAGCTGGTCGATCACAAAGGTGATCAGCGCTGCATAAGTTGTGAGCCGCATTCTGTGCCCTCAGTGACGGAAGTGACGCATGCCGGTAAAGACCATGGCAAGCCCGGCCTCGTTTGCGGCATCAATCACGTCGTTGTCGCGCATCGAGCCACCCGGTTGGATGACGCAGGTCGCGCCCGCGGCCGCCGCTTCCAACAACCCGTCAGGGAAGGGGAAGAACGCATCAGACGCCACAGCGGAGCCAATGGTCAACGGCTGCGGCAGGCCCATGGCCTCGGCCATACGTTCGGCCTTTTTCGCCGCGATCAATGCGGAGTCGAGACGCGACATTTGCCCCGCACCGACGCCCACGGTGGCTTGGTTTTTGACGTAAACGATGGCGTTGGATTTAACGTGTTTGGCCACTTTCCACGCGAACAACAGGTCTTTCATCTGCTCGGGTGTCGGCGCTTTCTCGGTGACGACTTTCAAATCATCCATGCCGACAAAACCCGCATCCTTGTCTTGGAACAGGTAGCCGCCCGCGACCTGACGAATGGTGTTCAGCTTGGCCAACACCTGCGGCAGGCCTTCGGTGGTCAACAAGCGCAGGTTCTTTTTGGTGGCAAAAATCGCTTTCGCCTCATCTGACGCGCCGGGGGCAATCACCACTTCGGTGAAAATCTCGGTGATGGCTTTGGCGGTTTCTGCGTCCAAGGCTTGGTTCAGCGCAACAATGCCGCCGAACGCCGAGGTCCGGTCACAATCGAATGCATTTTGATAGGCTTCCAAAAGCGTCGCGCCCTTGGCCACGCCGCATGGGTTGGCGTGTTTGATCACCGCCACAGCGGGGCTTTCCTCCGGGTCGAATTCGGCCACCAATTCAAACGCCGCATCAGTGTCGTTGATGTTGTTGTAGGACAATTCTTTGCCCTGATGCTGGGTGAACGTCGCCACGCCGGGACGATCCGACCCATCGGTGTAAAACGCCGCAGATTGGTGCGGGTTTTCACCATAGCGTAGGGTCTGTTTGATCTGACCAGCCACCACGCGGCGGCGCGGCGCGGTCTCGCCAATCGCATCCGCCATCCAATTGGACACTGCGGCGTCATAAGCACCGGTGCGGGCATAGGCGATTTGCGCCAGCTTTTGACGGAACGCATAGGTGGTCTGACCGTCATTTGCCTCAAGCTCGGCAATCAGCGCATCGTAATCTTCGACATCGACCACAGTGGCGACAAACCCGTGGTTCTTGGCCGAGGCACGGATCATCGCGGGCCCGCCAATGTCGATGTTCTCGATCATCTCATCATAGTCGGCACCCCGCGCCAAAGCGGCCTCAAACGGGTAGAGGTTCACCACCAAAAGGTCGATACCGCCAATCCCGTGCTCGTCCATCGCTTTGACATGTTCGGCATTGTCACGCAGCGCCAAAAGACCGCCATGCACTTTCGGGTGCAGCGTTTTGACCCGGCCGTCCATCATTTCCGGGAACCCCGTCACCTCAGAGACGTCTTTCACCTCCAAACCCGCATCGCGCAGCGTTTTGGCGGAGCCGCCCGTGGACAAAAGCTCGACACCCTTTCCGGCCAAGGCGCGGCCCAGCTCGATAAGGCCGGTTTTGTCAGAAACGGAAAGAAGTGCGCGACGCACAGGGTAAAGGTCGGTCATGTGGCAGTCCCCAAGGTAGCTCGAATGCAGGTCAGATCAGAGCGCTGATCAACTCAAAGTCTCGTCGTCCATCTCAAGATCGCGGAGCGTCGTGGGCGTTTCCTGCGCTTTCGCGAGAGTCCAACGGACGCGCGTCGCATAATCCATTGCGGTCGCAGATAGAACCACTTGTTTCGCCGCACGCGGCTTTAATCGCGTTTTTTCGAGATAAACCGACCGCTCCAGGCTTAATTTCGCCCGCCCATCGTGGCGAAACACCCAAACCTCTCCGGATTTGAGCGCCATCGACACCGCCGCGCCCCCCATATCCAGTTCCGCATCCACGTCGGGATGAAGGTGAAACCGGACCTGAAACGGGATGCCCTGAAGCTTCAACCGGTCCATCATCCGGTCAAATTGCGCCTCATCGGCGGCGGTGATCGTGGCCAAGGTGTCTTCGCCCGCAATCCCGCGGCCATCGCGTGACAATTCGATCTGACGCACATGGGTCAAGCCATGGGTGCGCATATAGCCATTGTGTCCGGCGACGAACCCGCCGCCATCCTCCGAGACCCGGCGTTCAAGGCGCACATCGGTCGGCACATCGACCAGATATTCGCGCAAATGCCCGCCGATGATCTTTTTCGGACCAAGCCTCGACGAGGAAAACCCCTCGATGCCAAGCGTCGAATGCGACGGCGTCGCCCGCCCGGCGCGCCGCCATTCCGGGCCAAAACTTGCCCCTGCCCCGCAATTGACAATCAACGGACGCCGCCCAGATGTCAGCTCAAAAGCAAGGGTCGAGGCATGGGCATTGAACGAGCTTTCAAGCGCCGGAGGCGGGGCCACATCGACGATGATCGACGTGCGTCCAGCCGAGAGCCTGAGATAGCCCATATGCAGCTCTTCGCCCGGCGCGACCTTGTTGCCCGACGAGGCCAAAGCGTGATCCAACCGGCCCTCAGTGCCACGTCCCCCGCCATGAAACCGCGCCAATCCGCCATCGGAATGGCGCAACGCACGCAGAGTCGGGGCAATGCGGTCTATCGCGGCCAAATGCGCCTCTTCGGCGATTTTCCCGGCCTCGGACAAAGCGCTCGCGGCCCAGGTCAAAAGTGTGAACACTTCCAACAACTCTTCGGGGTTACGGGTCGGCAGACCGCCTTCTGCATCAATCTGAGTCTCGCATTCATGCGCCAGCGCAGTGACGGCGGGGGACACATGTTCCTCCATGCCCTCAAGCGACAACCCGGCGTAAATCAACCCGGTCAACGCCTCAAACCGTGGCAGGCCCGGACTGGCCGTTTGCCAACGGCGTGACAGAAAAATCGTTTGCTGGGCAAGGGTTTGATAAAAGGCATTGGAGACCTCCGCCTCCCGACCCGACAGAAAAAACAGCGCGTGATTGATCCAACGGATCAGGCGACGCCCGGTCAGATCCGGCGTCCATCCCGGCCCCGATCCGCGCGCATAGCGGTCCATCCAGACCTCGATCCAGTCCTGAACCCGTGTGCGCGCATTGATGTCGCCAACGGCAGCCAGATCATCCATCCAGGCAAAGCCATGCAACTCTTCGACAAAGGCGGAACTCGGCGCGTCCAAATCCCAAATCGACGTGTTCGGCGCCTCAATCAAAAAACCTGAAAACAGAAAATTTCCGGCGATGAGTTGCCGTCCCCGCGCAAAAGAGCCGATGGATTTGGGTTCAGGCTGTGAAACAAATCCGGTCGCGGGCTTTGAACGCGCGGCACGCCACGCATGAAACTGATTCATGCGGCGAACGGTCTTTGCGCGCCAATCCTCGCTGTCTGACATTCGGGCCTGCCTCACCCTGTTTTCGGGCCATTTTCGTTTAGCTACAAAGATAGCGGGCGGGGGCCGGGATGTCATTGGGAAATGGCTGCGATTTTAGCCCCGGCGCAGAACCGTGATAAAGAATCCGTCCAATCCGCCAAAATCCGCCCAATAGTCAGGCCGTGTTCGTAGCCCTTCGTCACCGATCCAGTCGGGATCAACGCCCTCGATCTTGAGCGCATCAAGATCAACAACCAAATCAGGGTGGCGCAACTTGGCATCGCGCACCTGTTCTTCGCCCTCATCAATGAGCAAGCTACAGGTGCAATAAATCAGCCGTCCACCGGGTTTGAGTAGGCCCAAAGCCCGGTCAATCAGATGCTCTTGCAACTCGAACAGGCCGGGAAAATCGGAGCCATCCTTGACCTGCGGCAGGTCCGGGTGACGCCGGATGGTGCCCGTCGCCGTACAGGGCGCGTCGAGCAGGATCGCATCGAACGGCCCACCCTCATATTCAAGTGCATCACTGACGACGATCTCGGCACTCAAGCCACAGCGCGTCAGGTTTTCTTGCACGCGCTTCATCCGGGATTCGGAAATATCGAGCGCCGTCACAATGGCCCCAGCCGCAGAAAGCTGCATGGTTTTGCCGCCCGGTGCGGCACACATATCCAACACACGCTCACCTGAGCGCGGCGCGAGGATGCGCGCAGGCAAAGCGGCGGCGGCGTCTTGCACCCACCATGCGCCTTCGGCGAATCCCTCAAGTTTGGTGACCTGAACCGACGGATCAAGTCGCAGAGAGCCCGTGGGGAGCACCGTGCCGCCCAGCGTCTTGGCCCATCCGGCCATGTCGCCCTTTATGCTCAAATCCAGCGGCGCACCCTTCGCGTGGGCCGCCTCCATCAGAGCCACAGTCTCTTTGCCGAAATCCGCGATCAACGGTTTGCGCAGCCATTTCGGCATCATCGGTGCGGGCAGCACGTCCCATTTGTCTTTGCTGGCGTCGATTTTGCGCAAAACCGCGTTGACCAAGCCTTTGAAATGGCTGGCCTTGGCGCGTTCTTGCATCAAAGCGACATAGGCATTTACAACCCCATGCGCCGCCTCCCCCACGGCACAGATTTCATACACCCCAAGGCGCAGCGCATTCATCACATGCGGCGCGGGGCGTTTGGTCAAATGCGGGCCAAGCATCCGATCACAACGGTCCATCACCCGCAAACATTCGCTCACCAATCGCTGCGCGCGGGCCCGGTCTTCGGGCGTCAAATCTTTGGTGCGCAGCAACAGCACTTCGGACAAAAGCCGCTTTTCCACCAAAATGGCGTCAAGCAGCGCCAGAGCGGCACGCCGGGCTTCAAGCCCCGCAACTGCGGATGGGGTGTTGGTTGATCTTGTTTTCATGGCATTGGCGAGTATATCAGAAGGGCAAGCCGGACAAGGATTTCTCGATGAGCGACGATACACAAAAGCCCGCCCTAGATACAAAGACGGATTTGCCCGCCGCCGCTCAGCGCGCTTTGGCCGAAGCCGAAGAGCGTCGCAAAGCCCGCGAAGCGGCGTTGGCACAGATGCCAATTGAGTTGGGCGGTCGTGAGGGCCCAGAACCCGTGCGCTATGGCGATTGGGAAAAAAAGGGCCTCGCGATTGACTTTTGATCCTCAGCGCTAAAAGAAAACCCGCAGAAATCTGCGGGCTTTCTTTTGAGTATTGAGATCACGGTAAAGACGGGATCAAAGCCCAAGCACGTCGAGCATATCATATTCGCCGGGCTTTTGCCCCTGTCCCCAAATCGCGGCCTTCAGCGCGCCTTTGGCAAAAAGCGACCGATCAGACGCCACATGGCGCAGGATGATCCGCTCCCCCTCGCCCGCGAACATCACGTCATGTTCGCCAATAATGTCGCCGCCACGGATGGCCGAAAACCCAATATCCCCACGTTTGCGCGCGCCCGTAATGCCGTCCCGTCCAGACTCGCGCACATCGTTCAACGACACCCCACGCCCTTCGGCGGCGGCCTCGCCCAGCATCAAAGCCGTGCCAGATGGTGCATCGACTTTTTTGTTGTGATGGGCCTCGATGATTTCGATGTCGTAATCGGCATCCAAGGCGGCAGAGACCATTTTTGTTAGCTTGGTCAAAAGGTTCACCCCAAGCGACATATTGCCCGCCCGAATGATCGTGGCGTGATGCGCCGCAAGCGACAGTTTATTCAAGTCATCCTCACTCAGCCCTGTGGTCCCGATCACAAGCACGCACCGCGCCTGCGCCGCAAGGGCTGCGAATTCCACCGTGGCGGCGGGGGCGGTGAAATCAATCACCGCTTGCGCCTGAGAAAACGCCTCCAACGCATCATCGGTGACCGTCACGCCCAGCGCCGTGCCCCCCATGGCCTCGCCGACATCGCGGCCAACCCAATCATGCCCCGTGCGCTCAATCGCGCCCGCGAGTTTACATTTATCAGAGGCCACAATGGTCTTGATCAACATCTGGCCCATACGGCCGGATGCGCCGGTGATCACGATACCGGGGAGGGTGCCGGGGATGTCACTCATGTCTTTGGTCTCCTGACGAATGTGTTGGCGTGGTTTAGCGTGCGGCGAAGAGTTTGGCAAAGCCCGCTTGCATGAAAGGTCAATCGGGATTATCTCGCGGCCATGGCAAAACGTTCTCATTCCGGCGGACCCAGCGGTTCGCATCGTACCCTGCGCATTGGCGAGGCCATTCGGCGTCGTCTCTCTGAAATGCTTGCGCGCGGTGAAATTCACGATCCAGATCTCACCATGATGTCGATCACGGTGGGCGAGGTGCGTGTGGGATCGGACCTTCGGGTCGCAACCGCCTATATCCTGCCACTGGGTGGCAAAGATGCCGACGCCGCCCTTGAGGCCTTGCGCCGCAACAAAGGCGAAATTCGCCATCAGGTCGGCAAGGCTTTGGGCATCAAACACACGCCCGAAATGCGCTTTGCCTTGGACGATACGTTTGACCGGATGGACGAGACCCGCCGGATTTTTTCCGACGAACGGGTTCAGCGCGACATTCAAAAAGGCGACACGCCCGATGACACCCCTGATGGGGATGAAGAAGAGTAATGGCGCGTCGTAAAAAGGGCCGCGAGGTTCACGGCTGGTTGGTCGTGGACAAACCTGCTGGCATCACCTCGACCTCGGTTGTCAACAAAGTGCGCTGGGCGTTGAACGCGCAAAAGGCCGGACACGCCGGCACGCTTGATCCAGAGGCAACCGGTGTTTTAGCCGTGGCCCTAGGCGAGGCGACAAAAACCGTGCCTTACATCACGGATGCATTGAAATCATACCGTTTTTCCGTGCGTTTGGGCCAATCGACCAACACCGATGACGCCGAAGGCGAGGTGCTGTCTGAAAGCGACAGCCGCCCAACAGACGCAGAAATCGAAGCCGCTTTGCCGCAGTTTGTCGGCGACATCATGCAGGTGCCGCCAAAGTTTTCGGCGGTGAAAATTGACGGAGAGCGCGCCTATAAACTGGCCCGCGCCGACGAAGCGTTCGAGATCGCCTCCCGACCTCTATTTGTCGATGAACTGACCCTGATCGAGCGTGTGGACGCAGATCATGTGATCCTTGAAATGGTCTGCGGCAAGGGCGGCTATGTCCGCGCGATTGCCCGCGATTTGGGTGAGGTTTTGGGCTGTTTCGGTCATGTGCAATGGCTGCGCCGAAACTGGTCCGGGCCATGGGACGCCGAAGACGGCATCACCGTGGACACCATTGATAAATTGGCCAAGACCGAAGCGCTCGACGCCTACATCCGGCCCGTCGAAGAGGGGCTGTCTGATCTCGAAGAGGTGCGCTGCACCCCCGAAGGCGCGGTGCGGCTTAAGAACGGCAATCCCGGCATGGTCTATCCCGCAGATGGGGTGGAATATGGCGACGAGGTTTGGGCGTCATTTGAAGGCAAACCCTTGGCCGTTGGCCGCTATATGGGCGGTGAATTGCACCCCTCGCGGGTTTTCAACCTCTGAAGGCTTGATCTGATCCGCAGAACACGCCATTCAACGCCGATGATCACCCGCACCCATATCAAAGGCGATGCGCCCTCGACCGCCGTCTATTCCGATTGCGAACGCTATCGTTACTCGTTGGTCCGCACATGGGAACCAGAGGGGCGCAAGGCGCTTTTTGTCATGCTGAACCCATCGACTGCCACAGAAGTTCAGAACGATCCGACTGTGGAACGCTGTGAACGGCGGGCGCGGACTTTGGGGTTTGGATCGTTTTGCGTCACCAATATTTTCGCGTGGCGCGACACAGATCCGAAAAAGATGCGGCAGGCGGCGGATCCTGTTGGCCCGGAAAATGACGCGACGATTGCGGAATTTGCGCTTTGGGCCGATCAGATTGTCTGTGCCTGGGGCACCCATGGCGCGCATTTGAATCGCGGTGCCGATATGGAGCGGCTTTTGCGAAACACGGGGCGGGATTTGTTTCATCTTGGCCTGTCCAAGGCCGGGCATCCCAAACACCCGCTCTATATTGCCTACACCCAAAAGCCGGAGCTTTGGCCGCAGACATAAGGCAAGGCGCGTTTAGGACAGGGCCGAGGGGCTGAGTTCGACCACGACATCAGCCGCCGTGACATTGGGGGAGCCGTACAGCACCGCGACCACATCGCCATTCACAATCACTTGGCTCGACAGGCCGTCTTCGGTCTGACTGACCTCGACATCGAGCGTGCCGGAATAGGTGTCATCGGGGTTGAGGGTCACGCGCAACATGTCTTCGCCCTGATCAAAATCGGTGATTTCTGCATGGCCGACCCCGGCGCTGGCGTCATAGTAGAGCCAGAAACTATCCGCCCCCGCACCCCCCTCAGCCACATCATTGGCATCCATCAAAATCGTGTCGTCACCATCGCCGCCATAGAGATGGTCTGCACCGTCATCCCCGGACAGCACATAAGCGGAACCCGTATCATTGCCCGCATAGATCGCGTCATCGCCCGCGCCACCCGACAGGATGGCCGTGCCATCCCCGCCATAGATCGTGTCATTGCCCGCGCCGCCATCAATGATGGCCGCATCATCACCCGCTGCGATCGTGTCATCACCCGCCCCACCCGTGACGATATTGAGCGTCCCTTCGGTGTCGATGGTCGGCATGTCATTGTCATCCAATGCGAGCGTGGCATCCGTGCCACCCTGCATCGCATCATCAGCCAGAATGAAAGTTTCGCCATTATCGCCCAAGGTATACTCGACCGTCTCGCCAGTCAGTGAGCCCGTTGGCGCACCACCGACAGGGGTGCCATCCGTGTTTGGGCTGAGCACGTCATCATCGGCGGTTCCCACAGGCCCTGCGACATCGGGCACATCGGGATCATTGGTTGTCAGCACGTTGTCCTCGGCGCTCCCCGACGGGCCAGCCACATCAGGGGCATCGGGATCATTTGGATCAATCGCCCCAAAATCACCAAGCTCGCTGAGCGAAAAGAGGTGTGTGTCCAATGTGTCCGGGTCAGTGATCAGCACGGAAATATCATCGACCGGCAGCTCCTTGAGACCGAGGAAGGACAAAGTGGTTTCGCCTTGGCCCTCAAGATAGGACAGGCTTGTGCCTATTTCTGCACCGTTGTCATCGAGCATTGGCTCAATGACAAATTCACCCGTTCCGCCATCGCTGAGATCAAGGGTCACCTGGTCTTCGCCGCTGATAAAATTTTCAAATTGGGTTTCGCCGGAACCGAGAGACACGATGTAATCTTCGCCAGGGTCATCGGCGGTGGTGTCCACGGATGCTGGATCAACCCCTTCCGAAAGATCGGCCTCATCCACGGGATCGACAAGATCAACCGTGTCCGTGGTGGTCTCTGTACTATCCTCGACAGTCTCGTCAGTGGCATCGTCTGATGGATCAGCCTCATCAGACGCCATCGCCATGTCGCTGACCGCGAATGCCGCAGGAAGCAGCCCTAACAACGCCAATGCCCAAAGCATCCACCCATTCCTCACACATATTCACCCTGTTCCAACTTACGCCATTCGCCTAAAAATGAAAGGGAGAAACTCCGAACAAGTTAATCTAAATGTCTGTTAATGCAGGTTAATTTTCATTTTGCAAAAAAGGCGCTAATAAGGGCGTGCGAATATACCCTAAGTGAGGCGGAGAGCATGACGGACGACACCGAAACCTTATCGAGCAATATCAAGGGGCTGCGCGAAGAGGTGGCGCGTTTTAACCGGCATAAATTTGTGCGTATTCATGATTCTTATTGGAAATTGATGTGGTTTCAGTTTCTGCGCGGCTTGGCCTTTGGCTTTGGCTCTGTGGCAGGGGCCACCATTCTTGTGTCGATTGTGGGATATGTTCTCAATCAAATGGAAGTCGTGCCGATTGTCGGGGAATGGGCCAAGCAAATGGCAACAGAGATCATGAACGAAACAGCAAAGGCGGGTGCAGGCCAATAATAGAACTGACTCACAAACCCCTTTCCTTTTTGACAGAATCCGACTAAGTGCGCCTATTCTCAGTTGATCGGATTGAGAACACCCTCCAAGGGCCTTGCTGGACGACATCCCGGCCTGTGCCATAACCCTTTGATCTTAAAGGAGACCCCGATGTCGATTACTGCTGAAGAAAAAGCGCGGCTGATGAAAGAATTCGCAACCAAAGAGGGCGACACCGGTTCGCCTGAAGTTCAGGTTGCCATTCTGTCCTCGCGCATTGCCACGCTCACCGAGCACTTCAAAATCCACAAAAAAGACAACCACGGCCGTCGTGGTCTTTTGATGATGGTCGCACAGCGCCGCAAGTTGCTCGACTACGTCAAAGGCAAAGACGAGTCCCGTTACCAGTCCCTCATCGAACGTCTGGGCCTGCGTCGCTAAGCCAAAAGCAGATCGCCCCCGCGCCTTACGCCTCCCTATGGGATACCGTTCAGGCGTTGTGTGGGCGGTTTCGCTTTGCATTTTACAAATCCTCCGGGAAACCGGGGGATTTTTTATGGGGTTCAGCGGCCTCTAGCGACTTTCATCGACCTGTCGAATGAGATCGGCCACCATACGCCCGATGGCTTTTGACCCTTTCTTCGATGGGTGGATCATGTCTGCCCCGTGAAAGGAGCGGTCCCCATCAGGCACGAGATCGGCGATGGAGAGAAAATAGACCCCGTCCATCTGCTCCGCCATCTGTATCAGGCGCGCCTCAAGCGCATCACCGGCTGGACGGCAAGCGTCAATGACGGAATCAACACCGGGACTGCGCAGATAGCCGACAAAGACCACACGCGCGCCGGTTTTGCGGATGCGGGAGATCAACTGCGGGATGTCGCCACTGGTGCCACTTTTCGTCACCATACGGTTGATCTTACGCTCACATTTGCCACAGCCACAGCCCAGCCAAAGATCATTTCCACCACCGTTGATCACCACCCAATCCCACGGTTTGCCATGGTATTGTTTGGCGATTTTAAGCCCAAGCGCACCAGTGATCGGCAGGCCATAAATGATCCGCGCCCCCGCAACAGAGCGGTTGACCACGGGCTCACCCAACGCGTCAGACAGAGCATCCGCGATCGAATTGCCGGAAATCATATGCCACGCCATCATGGAGTCGCCTATGGCGAGAATGCGCGCGGCCTCATCCTCTGCCGCGGTCTCTTGCGTGGATTGGGCCCATGCATCGCGAGGCGCGCCGACTAGAGAT
The DNA here is from genome assembly GCF_000299875.1 of Celeribacter baekdonensis B30. Taxonomy (GTDB): domain Bacteria; phylum Pseudomonadota; class Alphaproteobacteria; order Rhodobacterales; family Rhodobacteraceae; genus Celeribacter; species Celeribacter baekdonensis_A. The sequence continues at coordinate 692,525 of NZ_AMRK01000001.1, read as the reverse complement.
AGCGCACACAAAAGGGCGGCCAGCAGGCCATAAAAACCGGATTTCAATTGCACTTAAAACCTCGTGGGGGATTCTAACTATGTTTTGCACGCGTTTATGTCAATTTTGGGATGCGTCAGCCAGAACGAAGTCTTTTACAAAACCAAGGAATTGCTGTATGGGCGGATTCATCTGAGACGTGACGCAATGACCCCGGCGTTGTGAGATTAGGATAGAGGGGTCGGCGGCAATGGGGCCGCCAATCAATCGGGAGACCCGCAGGGGCGGGAGAGCTCCCAAGTAGGATACACTTGATGTTCAACGAAGTGAAAAAATCGATCCAGTGGGGCGAAGAGACGCTGACACTGGAAACGGGCAAGATTGCCCGTCAGGCCGATGGCACCGTGATCGCCACCCTTGGCGAAACCTCGGTCATGGCCAACGTGACCTTTGCAAAGGCACAAAAACCGGGGCAGGATTTCTTTCCGCTGACGGTTCACTACCAAGAGAAATACTATGCCGCCGGTAAAGTTCCGGGTGGCTTTTTCAAACGCGAAGCACGTCCGACGGAAAAAGAGACGCTGACGGCGCGTCTGATCGACCGTCCGATCCGCCCGCTGTTTGTGCCAGGCTTCAAAAACGAAGTCCTCGTGATGTGTACGGTTCTGTCGCACGATCTGGTCAATGACCCGGACGTCGTTGCAATGATCGCCGCCTCCGCCGCTCTGACCATTTCCGGCGCGCCGTTCCGTGGCCCGATTGCCGGGTGTCGCGTTGGTTTTGTGGATGGCGAATACATCCTCAACCCCGAAGTCGACGACATGCAGAACCTGCGCTCGAACCCTGAGCAGCGTTTGGACCTTGTTGTTGCGGGCACCAAAGACGCCGTGATGATGGTGGAATCGGAAGCCTATGAGCTGTCCGAGGATGAAATGCTCGGCGCTGTGACCTTTGCCCATGAGCAAATCCAGCCGGTCATCGACCTGATCATTGATCTGGCCGAAGATTGCGCGAAAGAGCCGTTTGAATTCGCTGTGCCGAATTATGCCGAGCTGTTCGCCGCCGTGAAAGCGGCAGGCGAAGACAAAATGCGCGCCGCTTATGCGATCACCGACAAGCAAGAACGCGTTGCTGCGGTGTCTGCCGCCAAGGACGACATCAAAGCCACCCTCACTGAGGACCAGCTGGCCGATGAAAACCTCGGCTCTGCATTGAAAAAGCTCGAATCCTCCGTGCTTCGCGGCACTGTGGTGAAAGAGGGCAAGCGCATCGACGGTCGTGCATTGGATCAGGTCCGCCCGATCGTTTGCGAAACCGGTCTTTTGCCGCGCACCCACGGCTCTGCCTTGTTCACCCGTGGTGAAACGCAGGGCTTGGTTGTGACCACGCTGGGCACCGGCGATGACGAACAGTTCATCGACGCGCTGCATGGCAACTTCAAATCCAACTTCCTGCTGCACTACAACTTCCCTCCGTACTCTGTGGGCGAAGTGGGTCGTGTTGGCTCTCCGGGTCGTCGCGAAATCGGCCACGGCAAACTCGCATGGCGCGCCCTTCAGGCCGTTCTGCCCGCTGCCACCGATTTCCCCTACACGATCCGCATCGTGTCTGAGATCACCGAATCCAACGGCTCGTCCTCCATGGCGTCTGTGTGCGGTGGCTCCTTGTCGATGATGGACGCTGGTGTGCCGCTCAAAGCCGCTGTGGCTGGTGTGGCCATGGGTCTGGTGTTGGAAGACGATGGCGAATTCGCCATCCTGACCGACATCTTGGGTGACGAAGATCACTTGGGTGACATGGACTTTAAAGTCGCTGGCACCGAAGCCGGCATCACCTCCTTGCAAATGGACATCAAGGTCGCGGGCATCACGCCTGAGATCATGAAACAAGCGCTCGCTCAGGCGAAAGCAGGTCGTTTGCACATCCTCGGCGAGATGAACAAATCGCTGTCCGGCGCTGGCGCATTCTCCGCCCACGCTCCGCGCATCGAAACCATGCAGATCCCGGTTGATAAAATCCGCGAAGTGATCGGCTCCGGCGGTAAAGTGATCCGCGAAATCGTTGAAATGTCCGGCGCAAAAGTCGACATCAACGACGACGGCATCATCAAAATCGCCTCCGCCAACGGTGAAGCCATCCAGAAAGCCTACGACATGATCTATTCGATCGTCGCAGAGCCGGAAGAAGGCAAGGTCTACAAAGGCAAGGTTGTGAAACTCGTCGATTTCGGCGCGTTCGTGAACTTCTTTGGCAAGCGTGACGGCCTTGTGCACGTCTCCCAGATCGAAAACCGCCGCCTGAATCACCCGTCCGACGTTCTCAAAGAAGGTCAGGACGTTTACGTGAAACTTCTGGGCTTTGATGACCGCGGCAAAGTGCGCCTCGGCATGAAAATGGTCGATCAAACGACTGGCGAAGAAGGCGTGACCGAGGAAGTCGCTGAGTAATCAGCTCTTTGGTTAGACATAAGAGAAGCCCCGCTTTTGGCGGGGCTTTTTGTTTGAGTATTTACGCTGCAATAAAGCTAGGGGCGCGCGCCAAACCACCGCTTCGCCGCCAGATCCTCGACACTCTCCGCCTCGATCTGATCGACCTTGCGCATGACGCGGCGTTTATGGTCGGCCTCGTCTTGGGTCATGTTGGAGCCGCGATTGATTTTAGCCTGAAGTTCGGCATTGGAGCGGGTGTAATAGTGGTTCAGTTGGATGTGATCGGCGGAATAGAAACTCGGTTTTTTACGATCCCCGGCGGCGGCGCGCATGCCTGTGTCGTTGACGCTTGCGGTTGATCCGTCCGTCTCGACCGAATGCACTTTGATCGCAGTCACATGGCAAGGATCGACGATCATTTTGAAATTGCACATGCCTTTCAACGGGCTCATCGGGTCCGGGTGACGGCGGGTGTAATTGGCGATTATCCCGCCCTTAGGCGCGGCCTCAAAGCCGTTGCGACCGAACATATGCCATGGCAGCGAGATGTTGGTTTCTCCCTCCAGATGCGCAAGGCAATCGGGCAAAGTATCGCCGGATTTTGGAACGAGGAATTCATCCACGTCGATGAAGGACATCCACCGATAGGCCGCACCAAAATTGCGCACCGCATGGGCGTAGGCCAGCACTTGGTTGTGGATTTCCGCACCTGTGATGCCATCACGCAGCTTTTGATCCCATGGGATCACGGTGACATGCTGCACCCCGATGGCAGCGACCATTTCGACCAATGTCGTGTCCGTCGAGCCATTGTCATAGACATAGACATGCGACACCCCGGCGCGCAGGTGAAACCGCGCCCATTCGCCGATATGGGCCGCTTCGTTTTTGACGATCACGACAAGGGCGAGACCTGAGCGATCCGGCAAAGGCACCGGCGGATCAAGCGCGATGCGGGAGATGGATTTGGTCCGGCGCAGAAATGACAGCATAAAAAACCCCTATTCGCGAGCACCATAAGAAAGAATGGCACAGGCGAACAGGGGCGAATTTAAGCTGTGTTAGACCCTTACTTTGGGTCTTTGGCAAACCGCAAGTAGGGCAGTTTTTTGTCCAGCGTGCCGTATTTTTCGGTCGCAGCCGCGTCATCCAAAGAGGTCGCGACAATCACGTCTTGGCCGATGGTCCAGTTCGCAGGGGTCGCCAAAGGCACGCCAAACGTCTTTTGAAGACCGTCCAAAGCGCGCAGGATTTCGGCAAAGTTCCGGCCCACGGACATCGGATAGGTCATCATCAACTGAACTTTCTTATCCGGCGAAATGATAAAGACGGAACGCACAGTGGCGGTGTCTGCGGGGGTACGGCCATCCGGAAGATAGGCCTCAGCCGGGAGCATGTCGAAGGCTTTGGACAGGGCCAGGTCGGTGTCCGCCACAATCGGGAAACCCGCTTTGGCGCTCGCAAAGGATTCGATGTCGGCTTTCCAGCCCTTGTGCTCTTCAACGCCATCCACAGACACGCCAAGCACCTTGGTGTTGCGCGCCGCCCATTCGTCGGCAAGCTGTGCCACAGCGCCAAATTCGGTGGTGCAGACGGGGGTAAAATCTTTCGGGTGGGAGAAAATCACCGCCCAGCTGTCGCCGATCCAGTCGTGCAAAGTGATCTCACCTTGGTCGGTGGTCACGGTCAGATTGGGAACAATGTCATTGATGCGAAGGCCCATGGTTTTCTCCTTTGAGTAAATGCGTGGTTCGTAAGTTTAGATAGGTTCTAAAAATGGGTTTTACACCCTTCTGATCCGCCCCGCGACAAAATTACTCGGGCTTTGTCAAAACGGGCATTTAGCGGTAAAGGACAGCCCCGCCCCGCCGTCAGGGTGACGCAAGCGTAATTGCTCGGCATGCAGCATCAAACGCGGAGCCACGCGTGCGACTCCGGTGGCGTAAAACGGATCACCCATGATTGGGTGCCCCAACGCCAACATATGCACACGCAACTGATGCGAACGTCCGGTTTTGGGCATAAGGCGAACGCGTGTTTGATCTTCAGTATAGCGGACCACACGCCAATCGGTGATGGCCTGCTTACCGTTTTCATGATCCACCATCTGACGCGGACGATTGGGCCAATCGACGATCAGCGGCAGATCAACCGTGCCGGTTTTCTCCGCAATATGGCCCTGAACCCAGGCGACATAGGTCTTTTTGGTCTGACGTTTCTCAAATTGCAAACCAATGTGACGTTGCGCATGAGGCGTGAGCGCAAAGATCATCACGCCAGAGGTGTCGCGGTCCAAACGATGGATCAGCAAAACCTCCGGAAACACCGCCTTGATCCGCGCGATCAGGCAATCGGCAAGGTGTTCTCCCTTGCCTGGCACCGACAAGAGCCCCGCAGGCTTATCGACCACAAGGATTTCATGATCCATGTGGATGATTTTAAGCGGATCTTGCGGCGGGGCGTAGATGGTATCCATGGCGCGGCGATAGCATGGCTATGCGCAAGAGGCAAAGGTGTCGTCGAGGATTTCGCTCAGTGCCATCACATCCTCTTGCGTGAACGCGGCAGGCAGATTGCTGTCGATATCAAAGACGCCAAGAAGCGTGCCTTTTGCATTTCGCACAGGCAGGACAATTTCAGAACGCGTTGTGGACGAACAGGCGATATGGCCCTCAAAGGCCTCGACGTCTTCAACCAACTGGGCCTCGCCAGTGCGCGCACAGGCGCCACAGACGCCTCGAGAAAACGGAATCACAAGACATCCATGTCCGCCTTGATAAGGCCCGATCTTTAAAAGGTCTTTGGAAACAACGCGGTAAAATCCAGTCCAATCGAATCGATCATCTGATAGGTGCACTTCGCACGCAAACGTTGCCATCAAAGCGACCATATCCTCTTCGCCTTCGCAGAGACTTTTGATCCGATCCGACAAAGCGGCATAATCCATGTGATTTTCTCCATTTTTCGCGTCTGTGCAAACTCATTGGTAATATTTGGATCGTAGTTTCATCTCATCGGAAGAGCAAAGGTATCGCAGATGAAACTGAACCATCAGGATTTTGAGGATGTGCGTGTCGTATGCGTTGATGAAAACCGGATTGATGCCGCCTGCGCGATCCAGTTTAAGGATGAGATGCGTGGATTGAGTGAGGCTGGTCCCTCTCGCATCATTTTGGACCTCGGCAATGTTGAATTCCTCGACAGTTCCGGTCTTGGTGCTGTGGTTGCTGCATTGAAAGCCGTGCGCCACGGGCAACGTCTGGAACTCGCGGCTCTTCATCCAACCGTGCAACGGGTATTCCACCTGACTCGCATGGACACCGTATTCACCATTCACGACAGCGTCTCCACGGCGGTGGAGGGCGTCGCGAATGCGTCCTGAGGGCAATCTACAAAGCAAAGTGGTCCGGCGTGTCGCCCCGCAATCGAAAGAAAATGAGTTGAGGATCATTCTTCCCGCACGAGAAAACGCCGTTCGGCGCGGATTGAAAAGCATCAAAAATGGCCTTGGACCGATCGGATTTTCCTCCGACGAACTTGCCAGTCTTGAACTCGTTTTGGCAGAAATCCTCAATAATATCGTCGAACATGCCTATCGTGGGAATGAGGCGGGCATCATTGAAATTCAACTGTCGCAAACCACAGCCGGGCTATGGTGTACCGTCATCGACACCGGGGCAATGATGCCAAATGGCGAACCGCCACTGGGGATGCAATGCGACCTCAATTGCGACGTTGCCGATCTTCCTGAGGGTGGGTTTGGTTGGTTTTTGATCCGGGAATTGGCGCATGATTTGGAGTACACACATGAAGAAGGCCAAAATCGCCTCTCTTTTCGCATGTCCATCGGTCGCCTCAACTAAGCCTTGTCACCTGACCCACATGCTTCAGTTAAGCTGAAAATGCAGCGGGTAGGACCCGTCCTCAAACGGACCGAACAGATCTGACAGATCGGGATGCTCAACCGGAACACCGGAATAATCTGCAACAAGATTCTGCTCAGACACATAGGCTACATAATAGCTTTGGTCATTTTCAGCGAGCAGATGATAAAAGGGTTGGTCTTTATGGGGCCTGCTGTCTTCGGGAATGGCATCATACCATTCTTGGGTGTTCGAGAACATCGCATCCACGTCAAAGATCACGCCCCGAAAGCGATGTTGCTTGTGGCAGACAACTTGCCCAAGATGATATTTGGCACGTGATGTCATCATGACGTTGCAACCCCCATAAACGGTTAGTAGACCGTAAAAATGGCGACTGTCCACGGGGGACGGGCAAAGAAATGGGAAACAGTCTGTGAACCTCGTTCTAACAGTGCTTGAAATCGTGTCGCCGGTTTTCCTTTTGGCACTGGTCGGGTTCACCTGGGTGAAGACCGGTCATGAATACCGTTTGGAATTCGTGACCAAGCTGACAATGACACTCTCGGTCCCGGCACTGATCTTTACCGCTTTGGTCAAAGCCGATATTGAACCCGCCGCTTTGACCGCTCTGTCTTTCGCTGCGGTCGCCGCTTATGCGGGGGTGACGTTGGCCGCCTATCTGGCGGTAAAACTGTTCAAACTCGACAGTCGTACATTCTTGGCCCCGCTGATTTTCGGCAACACCGGCAACCTTGGCCTGCCGCTTGCCCTCTTCGCCTTTGGTGAAACGGGGTTGAGTTATGCTGTGGTGGTGTTCGCTGTGATGGCGTTGTGGTCCTTTACCTTTGGCGTCTATGTGACGGCGGGTGGCGGCTCTCCTGCGAAAGCGTTCAAGGAACCTTTGGTCTGGGCCACCGCCCTTGGCGCGCTGTTTTTGTGGCAAGGCTGGACCCTGCCCAAATTCGCGATGAACACACTCGAACTCTTGGGCCAAGTCGCCATTCCGATCATGTTGATCACGCTTGGGGTTGCCGTGGCGCGATTGCACCCACACGGGCTTGGTCGAGCGGGCATCATCGCCGTGGCCAAGGTCATCCTCTGCGCCGGAATCGCGGCACTGGCGGGTCGCTATTTCCACCTCGACCCCATTGCATTTGCCGTGCTCGTGGTCCAAATCGCCACGCCCGTCGCAGTGACCTCCTATATGTTGGCGGAAAAATACGGTGCCGATTCTGACGCGGTGGCCGCGCTTGTTGTCGCCTCAACGCTTCTCTCGGTCCTGTATTTGCCCATTCTGTTGGCCATCGTCATTTAACTCGCGACACCATGCCCGCCTTTCGGCGCAAAGATCACGGGAAAGACATTTCACACCACGCCCAAATCCGCTATTGTCTCACAAAACAAAAAAGCGAGAGGCAGACATGAGCAGACGTCTTCGCGCAGTGGCATTACTTTTATTGGTCTCGGCTTGCGGCAGCGGCAACTTCTCCGCCCCCCGGGAACTCGAAAACGCCTGCGCCATCGTATCCCAACGCCCCACCTATCTTCGGGCGATGAAGGCCACCGAACGCAAATGGGGCATTCCGGTGAACGTGCAAATGGCGACGTTCTACCAAGAAAGCAAATTTATCGGCAACGCCCGCACCCCCTATCGGTTCGTGCTTGGCGTGATCCCGATGGGGCGTCAAAGTTCAGCCTACGGATATGCACAGGCACTGGATGCCACTTGGGATGAGTACCGCCGTGAACAAAATCGCTGGGGGGCCAAACGGGATCGCATCCAGGATGCGACCGATTTCATGGGCTGGTACATGGATAAATCCACATCGGTTTTGGGCATTTCAAAGCAGGATGCCACATCGCAATACCTCGCGTATCACGAGGGCCGAACCGGCTATGCCCGTGGCAGTTACCGCGCGAAACCATGGTTGATGCGGGTGTCCACCGAGGTCGGCGCACGATCCACCACCTATCGCCAACAGTTGATGTCCTGTCGTAAGCTCTAAACTTTTAGTCGATCGGCGTACCGCGCCGTTTGGCTTCGGACCGGATGTTGAACGCGCTGTCTGACACCGATCCACCAAGCGTCATCTTGGTGAGTTGAACGGTTGTCTCGCCACCGTTCTGATCATGAATGACCCAGGCTTTCAAGATGGGCGTGGCACTGAAAATCAAATCAATCGAGCCATATTCCGGGTGATCCGGGTCCTGGGCGCGCACCACCGTGTCACCATTGACCTCGGTGTGCGACACCACCATCCGCGCCTTTGACAGGTCAACATTGCGCGCCAGGATCAACGAAAGTGGCGTCTGCGCCATGGGAAAGCGCTGTGGCGGTTCGTTTGAACCCGGATCAAAAATGGCAACCTGGCCGCCCGCCCCCAAAACAAGCGGATCATTTTCCCCGCCATAGGACAGGCGCATCCGCCCCGGACGTTTGAGCGTCAAACTGCCGGAAGAGCGTGATCCGTCATCGTTGGTCTGGGTAAAATCCGCCTGAACCGTGGACAGGCCATTGAGGTAGTTCGTCAGGGTTCCAAGCGACAATTTCTCCGCCATTGCCGGGGCAGCAACGGAAAAAGCAATCAGGGCGGCGGGCGCAAGAGCGGTGATAAAGCGTTTCATGCCCTCACATATACGCCTTTGCGCACGCCCTTTCACCTCTCTTTAGATCACATCACGCGGATTTTGACGTGATGTGATATGTCATTGTTCAGGAACAAGAATTTCGCGTTTCCCGACATGGTTGGCCGAGGAAACCACGCCTTCGTCTTCCATTTGCTCCACCAAACGCGCCGCTTTGTTATAGCCAATGGCCAGTTTGCGCTGGATGTAGGAGGTCGAACATTTGCGGTCCTTGATGACGATGGCCACGGCCGTGTCATACAGCGCATCTTCCGAGTCGGTATTACCGCCGGACAGGCCCAACACCGCGTCAATGTCGCTTTCCTTATCCGCATCCGGCCCCTCAACCACGCCGCCAACGTAATCAGGCGGGCCGTAGGCTTTGAGATAAGAGACGATTTTTTCGACCTCTTCGTCGGAGACAAACGGCGCGTGGCAGCGTTGGATTTTACCGCCGCCCGCCATATACAACATGTCGCCCATGCCAAGGAGTTGCTCGGCCCCCTGTTCCCCCAAAATCGTGCGACTGTCGATTTTCGATGTCACCTGGAACGAAATACGGGTCGGAAAGTTGGCTTTGATCGTGCCGGTGATGACGTCGACTGACGGGCGCTGCGTTGCCATGATCAAGTGGATGCCAGAGGCCCGCGCCATCTGGGCAAGGCGTTGAATACAGGCTTCGATCTCTTTGCCCGCAACCATCATCAGGTCGGCCATCTCGTCGACGATGACGACGATATAGGGCAGGGTTTCGGGCTGAAACTCGTCGGTTTCAAAGATCGGGTCGCCCGTTTCATCGTCAAACCCGGTTTGAACGGTGCGCGAAAACAGCTCGCCTTTGGCCAGCGCTTCTTTGACCCGACCGTTATAGCCGTCGATGTTACGCACGCCCATTTTGGACATTTTGCGGTAGCGATCTTCCATCTCCGCCACGGCCCATTTGAGCGCGACCACGGCCTTTTTCGGATCGGTCACAACCGGCGACAGAAGGTGTGGAATGCCATCATAAACGGAAAGTTCCAACATCTTCGGGTCGATCATGATCAAGCGGCATTCCTCCGGCGTGAGCCGATAGAGCAATGAGAGGATCATCGTGTTGATCGCCACGGATTTCCCGGAGCCGGTGGTCCCAGCGATCAAAAGGTGAGGCATTTTGGCAAGGTTGGTGACAACCGGATCGCCGCCGATGTCTTTGCCCAATGCCAAAGGCAGGGACAATTTGCCATCACCATAATCGCGGGTCGACAGGATTTCGCGAAAGCTGACCATTTCGCGGTGATCATTGGGCAATTCGATCCCGATCACCGACCGCCCCGGCACCGTGGACACACGCGCGGAGAGCGCCGACATGGAGCGCGCGATGTCGTCGGAGAGGCCGATCACCCGCGAGGCTTTGAGACCCGGCGCGGGTTCAAGTTCATACATGGTGACAACCGGGCCGGGGCGCACCGAAACGATCTCCCCTTTGACGCCGTAATCGTCCAACACGCTTTCCAACATCCGCGCGTTTTCTTCCAACGCTTCATCCGAAAGCGTGTGACGCACGATATTGACCGGGTTGTCCAACAAGGACAGCGGCGGCACTTCGTATTGCGCCTCTTTCGGGTCGAATTTCAACGCAGGTTGGGCCTCGGCTTGCGCTTGTTTCGACTGGGCAACAGGTTTGCGTACCGGATGTTGCACCACGCGCTTGGCCTCGGGGGCTGCGGGTTTTGGCGGTTCATAGCGTTGCGGCTGCGCGCTCAGATACTCCGGAGTTTCAATCTCTTCGACCTCGGGATAGGCCTCCCCAGCAAAGCTGTCGGCGGCCTCATAGTTATACTCATCAGAGGCAAAGGGATCAGCATAAGCGTCATTCTCAAAACTGCCCTCCGCATAGGTTTCCACATAGGGGGTAACCACCGGCTGCGGCCGCTCGGCTTGCGCCAAGATCATCGGCTTCGGACCCTTTTTGTATTTCGCAGCGGCCTTTTGTGCGGCGGTGAGCGGCGGCTCAATGCGCTCCGCCACAGCCGGAGCCTCACGCGACCCAACACGCGACCGGGCGCTGATCACATTGGCGATTTTGGAGCGAATGCGATCGTCCTGACCCGGCGCAACATAAACATCCGGGGCCTCGTCGCGTTCGATCAATTCCGGTTCCAAATCGTCAGGTGCGGTGCGTTTCAACAGCCCCGGCATCTTGGCGAACAGCGAGGGCTTGGCGTCATATTCCGCGGGATGAGCAGCGGCCTGTGGTGCGGTTTCCGGCATCGGCGCACGCAACACGCGGCCCGGTCGCGGCTGAGCCTGCACGGCCTGAGCCGCGTCAAATTCGGCAAGTTCGGCGGCAGCTTGGCGGCGCTCATCGCGACGTTGCGCAGCATTTTGGGCCAAACGTTGCCCGACCGTCACCGACCCGCGTGCGCTACGCCCCAAGAGGTGCAACACCAGTGCATAGAGCGACACAACACCGATCAGCAAAAACCGCCCACCCGCCAGCAATTCGCGGACAACAAACCCAAAGGCGAACAGCATCAGGGCAAGCGTGCCAAAAAACGACAGGACAGAAAGAGCCTTAAGGCTAAACCCCTGTCCTAAGGGCAGAATTTGGATCAATGCGGCCAATACCGTATCCCCGAACAGGCCGCCAAAACTTTGTGGCGCGGTGGAGGCATGGGTCGAGGCATAGACCGCCGCCACGGCAATGGCGATGGGCACAAACACGGCCCGCGTCAGCGCGCGCTCCGCCCCACGATGCAGGACAAACCGTAGCCCCCACGCCAGAAACGCCAGAGGGAATCCCCAGGAGGCGGCACCCACAATGATCATCAAAGGCGAGGCAATCGAGGCGCCGAACCGACCCAAAACATTGCGCACAGGCGCGTCGGTGGCGGACAGCCAACTTGGATCTTCGGGCACATAGGAGCCGAGCATCAGGGCAAACAAAACTCCCGCGATGATCAGGCCAAGCCCAATAAGTTCCTTCCCCCGCCGTTCCAAAACGGCTTGGGTGTTTCTGTCGAAAAGCGGATCGCGACCACGTGCCTGATAGGATGCCATGCCTGCCTCTTTATGTGTACAAACAGTCGCGAAGCATGATCAGCCCGCGCCGTGTCTCGTTGATTGGGGCCACAAGCGCGACCCTGATATATGACGCGCCGGGGTTTTCCCCATCCACGTCCCTCGAAAGATATGCGCCGGGCAAAACCCGAACGCCGGTTTCCGTCCAAAGCCTCATCGCCGCCTCTTCGCCATCCTTGACGGGCAGCCAGAGGAAAAACCCGGCCTCAGGGGCGGCGGCACCGTCGATGCCCGCAAACACCTCATCGGCCATGTCGAATTTCTCGGCATAAAGCGCGCGCGAAGAGATGACGTGATCCTCATCGGCCCAAACCCGCGCGGACACCGATTGGATCGGACCGGGAAGCGGCGCGCCGGCATAGGCGCGCAAACGGCGGATATGGTGGATGTTTTGCGGACCAGAGGCGACAAACCCGGACCGCAGCCCCGGAAGGTTGGAGCGTTTCGACAGGGAATGAAAAATCACCACGCGTTCGGGATCAGCCCCCAATTCGCGCGCGACATCAAGCGCACCTGTGGGCGGCGCGCCCCGGTAGATCTCGGAATAGCATTCATCGGCAAACACTTTGAAATCGTGCTTTTCCGCCAAGGTGATCAAAGCGCGCAGATAGTCGCGCGAAGCCACGGCCCCCTGCGGGTTGGACGGGCTACAGATATACGCGATGGCGGTGCGGTCGAGCACCTCAGTTGGTAAACTGGCGTAATCGGGCAAGAACCCGGTGTCCCGCGTGGCGGGCACAAATACGGGTTCGGCGCCAATGGTCACGGCGGCGACGGCGTAAACTTGGTAAAACGGGTTCGGGATCAAAACGACCGGCTGTTTGCCACGTTTTTTCTCAGGGCAGAGCGCAAGACAGGCGTTCATCAGGCCTTCGCGGGTGCCGTTCAACGCCATGAGTTCGGTCTCGGGATCAACCGTCACGCCAAAGCGGCGCGCAATCCAGTTTGAGATCGCGCTCAACAACGCATCCGAGCCGTTGTTGTTCGGGTATTTGGCAAAGCCCGCGATGTTTTCGGCCAAAACCTCGCCGATAAAATCGGGCATGGCATGGCGCGGCTCGCCAATGGTCATATGCATCACCTCACCACCCGGCGCATGAGCGTCGAGAAGGTTCCGCAAACGCGGAAACGCATAGTCTGGCAGGTTTGAAAACCGCTCAGGAAACGTCATGAAACTGCTACTGCCTCGTGTTTCCGGATCTTTTGCCCGGGTAATTGCGATCAGGATAGCGGGCGTGGGCCTCCGGGTCCAGCAAAAGACGCCAGACACCGAAGGGGCCGTGTCGCAGTTGTGGCTTTTAGGCCAGCGCCGCCTCCGCCGCGGCTCCAAGCCGCAACAACTGCGCCTCGGTATTAGGCGGTGTTTGCAGAATGACCCCACAAGACGGCACCCCCGTGGGCAGAGTCAGCGCTGCCAATCCCATCAGGTTGCCGACCCGCGTGTTGCGCAAAGCCAAAAGGTTTTCAGTCACATAGTACTCCGCATCCGTCATCAACCGATCCGCATGGGGCGGCAGGATCGGCGCGGTGGGTAGGATGACAGCATCATAGCCCACCGTGGCTTTGAGGTACTCCGCACGCAGATGGGCAAGCCTTTTCCAACCAGCCACGAAATCCACGCCACTGAAGGTCTGGCCCGCTCGAAATCTCTCCAAGATACGCGGGAACATCGCGCCGGGATTGGCTTCGATATACTCGCGCCATTCCGCATAGGCTTCGACGGTGAACAGAATGCCGGACAGGTCCATGGCCGCCTCAACAGCGGAGACGCGGGCGCGATGAATCTCGGCTCCGGCGTCTTTGAATTTCGCCACGGCGGCGTCAAACCCGGCAAGGGGTGCATCGCGGATGTCGTCAAACACCACGGAGTCGAGGATCAAAAGCCGTTTGCCTTTGAGCGTCGCACCTTTGAGATCGGGGGCAGATGTGCCGTCCAGAATGGCGAACAGCGCAGCGGCATCTTCGACGGTTTTGACCAGCGGCCCGACTGTGTCAAACGCGGCGGCAAGGGGCACCACCCCCTCCAAAGACAGCCGTCCGGCGGTGGTTTTCAGACCCACAAGATCGTTCCACGCAGACGGAATACGCACAGACCCGCCGGTATCCGATCCAATCGCACCAGGAGCGAGACCAAAGGCCACCGAGGCGGCAGCCCCAGAGGACGACCCGCCCGAAACCGCCTCCATATCGTTGACGCAAGGCGGGGTGGCGGTGATTGGATTGAGGCCAAGACCGGAGAACGCCAATTCAGACATATGGGTTTTGCCCAAGGCGACCAGCCCGGCCTGCGCGCCCCGGCGGACCATTTCGGCGTCACGGCTGGGAATGCGATCTTTCAACAGCGCGGTGCCCGCTTCGGTTGCCACGCCAGCGGTGTCGAAATGGTCTTTCCACGACACCGGCACACCGTCCAAAAGACCACGCCGCACACCGTTTTGAGCGCGCAGGGCGGCGGCCTCAGCCTCGGCCAGCGCGCGATCCACCATCATGCGGGCATAGATCCGGGAGCTGAGCGGGTGGGAGGCCGCACGATCCAAAAAATCAGCCGCCAGATCACGCGGATCAATGTCGCCCGCGCCAATGCCACGCCCAAGATCACACATGCTCATGTCTTTGAAATCGGCCATTTGGTTTTCCTTTCGCACTCTCGGCCAACCTAGCGACGGATGAGCGCATGGACAATCCGGTCTTGTGCATCATATTTAGCCCAGTCCGCAATGGCCCCCGGGAGATCGTCATGACCCAGAATTCCACCCCTTCAAGCGATGTGATCATCGTCGGCGGCGGCCTCAATGGCCCGGCCTTGGCGCTGGCCTGTGCGAATGCGGGGTTGGGCGTGACTTTGATCGACTCATTGCCGCAGGCGGCCCGCGCCAATGATGCCTTTGACGGACGCGGCTATGCTCTATCCTTGTCCTCTCAAAGGCTTTTGAAGGCCATCGGAATTTGGCCCAAAGTGGCCGCCCATGCGCAAGAGATTTTGGACGTGAAGGTCACGGACGGCAAGCCGGGCGAAGGTCCCGCGCCGTTTATGTTGGAATTTCGCGACGGCGAAATTGACGAAAGCCCGATGGGCTACATGGTCGAGGATCGGTATCTCCGACAAGCGTTTTTGAGCGCCTTGAACGGTCAGGCCAAGATCACCCAGATTGAAGGCACGATCATGGCGCAAGAGGTCGATGCCCATAGCGCAAAGGTAACGCTGAGCGATGGGACGGAGCTGTCTGGGCGGCTGATTGTTGGCTGTGATGGGCGCAAATCCGGTACGGCGGAGCGGGCCGGGATTGGCCGCACCGGATGGGGCTATGGCCAAACGGCGCTGGTCTGTGCGATTGCCCATGAGCTACCGCATCACGGCTGTGCGCATCAGTTTTTCTTGCCGTCCGGGCCTTTGGCGATCCTGCCTTTGCCGGGCAATCAAAGTTCGATTGTCTGGACCGAAAAGGATAAGATGGCCGGGGATATTCAGGCCCTCTCAGACGCCGATTACATGGCTGTTTTACGACCGCGATTTGGCGATTTCCTCGGTGACATTTCTTTGGTTGGCCATCGCTTCGCCTATCCGCTCAACATCACCTTGGCGAACAAATTTTACGCCCCGCGCGTGGCCTTGGTCGGCGATGCGGCGCATGGGATGCATCCGATTTCAGGCCAGGGTTTGAACGCGGGTCTGAAAGACGTTGGTGCCTTGACCGAAGTGATTGTGGACGCGCATCGGCGCGGCGAAGACATTGGCCGCGAAGATGTTTTGGCCCGCTACAGCCAATGGCGTCACTTTGACGTTGCCACCATGGCTTTGATGACGGATAGCTTTAACAAGCTGTTCTCAAACGACAATCCAATCCTACGCATCGCGCGCGATATGGGGATGGGTGTGGTCAATTCGATCACCGGCCTGCGCCGCGCCGCGATCCGCGAGGCCGCCGGGGTGAATGGTGATTTGCCGAAATTGTTGCAGGGGCGCGCGCTTTAAACACTCCGCTCAGGCGTCGATTTTGCGCGCTTCCGAGACCAGCATGATCGGGATGCCGTTGCGGATCGGATAGGCAAGACCTGCAGTTTTGGAAATCAATTCCTGCGCCTCCGCATCATAGATCAGCGTCGCATGGGTCTGTGGACAGACAAGCGCCTCCAACATGCGGCGATCAAACAGCGGCGTTTGCGGTTCGGATGGGGCGTCCATTACATCATATCCTCGTTGTTGCCGCCTCTGAGAGCGAATTCAATCAAGGTTATCAGAGTTTCACGCCGGGTGGAAAGAGACGGTGCCTCTAAAAGCGCCTGTTTGTCCTCACAGCCAAAGGGACAGAGCATGGACAGGGAATTGATCAACAACTCATCTTCGGCGCGGCCCAGATTTTCCCAATCGGTGCGCAAATCCTCTTCGTCAAAATACCGACGCAGCAGGGAAATAAAATGCCGACGATCCAGACAGGGATCATGTTCGGCAGGGCCAAGATCGGCGGCAAAATCCGCCCAATGGACATCGAACTTCCGGTAGGGCGAAAACCCGGTGCTCTCTTGGCCCAAACGAAAGCGCGAGATACCGGACAGGGTGATCATGTAGCGACCATCTTCGGTTTCGGAAAACCCGGTGAGCCGGCCAGCGCAACCGATGGAATTGAGCTTGCCCTCCCCTGCCCCGCTGCGGGGCTGGACCATGCCGATCAAACGGGTCGGAGTTTTCATGCAATCTTCGATCATCTGCAAATACCGCGGCTCAAAGATATGTAGCGGCAGCCGAGACCGGGGCAGCAAAAGCGCCCCGGTCAGCGGGAAAATCGCAATGGTTTTGGGAAGATCGGCGGCTGTTATCATGGCTCTAACCTAGAGCACCAAACCGATCAGGCAAATATGATCGAGGACAATTTACGACGCCCGGCCAAAACAATGGGATCGTTTGGTTTGAGACTGTCGAAAATCTTGAACAATTGTTCTTTGACCGCGCCCTCGTTCCAGTCGCGATCCAATTTGAACGCGGCCAACAACGTATCGACAGATTCTTCAATTTGGCCATTGGCGTGCAAAGCAACAGCAAGGTCCAAACGCGCCTGCATATCCGTGGGATCGGCTTCGACTTTTGCGGTCAATTCGGCGACAGGACCGGCATTTTCGGCCTCACGCGCCAGTGCGATCTGGGCATGAACGCCCTCAATCACGGCCGTGTGGGCAAGCTCTGCGGGCATCCCGTTAAGCACCGCCTCGGCCTCATCAATCTCGCCTTTGGCGATATGACATTTGGCGAGACCGGCGAAGGCGGCGGCGAGGTTTGGGTCTTCTTCAAGGATGGCCGCGTAGGTTTGCGCCGCATCGTCAATCTCGCCGAGATCAAACATCTCGTCAGCGGCAGCCACGGCATCGGCCAGCCCGCCATCTCCCGCAAGATCGGCGGTTTTCTTTACAAACTCAGCGATTTGCGACGGAGGCAACGCGCCTTGAAAGCCATCAACCGGCTGACCTTTGAAAAAGGCATAGACGGTGGGAATGGATTGCACACGCATCTGACCCGCGATCATTTGGTTTTCATCGACGTTGACCTTGGCCATTTTGACCTTGCCACCGGCGGCGTTCACAGCCGCCTCCAAAGCCGGACCAAGCGTTTTGCACGGACCGCACCAAGGTGCCCAAAAATCCACGATCACAGGGACCTCTTGCGAGGCGTCGATCACCTCGGCCATGAAATCGGCCTCTGTGACGTCTTTGACATAGCTGCCCGCATCCGGGGTGGTCGCGGTGGTGTTTGTTAGACCCAGATCCATCATGTGGTCTCCCTTATCTGCTTGCTTGACCCTATATGCGCTTTATGTGCTGAAAATTAAAGGTCGAAGGTGGCGAATACGGGCGCATGATCCGATGGTTTCTCCCATCCCCGCGCGGCGCGCAGCACACGCGACCCATGCCCGGCATTGGCAATATCCGACGTGGCCCAGACGTGATCCAGACGACGGCCTTTATCGGCCTCATCCCAATCCTTGGCGCGATAGGACCACCAGCTATACAAAAGGCCTTCGGGAATATCTTGGCGGGTGATGTCGACCCACTTGCCAGACTCCTGTGTTTCCGCCAAATGTTTGACCTCGATCGGCGTGTGCGACACGATTTTCAACAGGTTCTTGTGGTTCCACACATCATCCTCACGCGGCGCGATGTTCAAATCGCCAACGAGAATGGATTTTTCCGGCCGATTGGCGTGAAACGCATCGCGCACCTCGGTGAGGTAATCGAGCTTTTGCCCGAATTTTTCGTTGACCTCGCGATCCGGCACATCGCCCCCTGCAGGCACATAGAAATTGTGGATCGTCACACCGTTTTCCAACGTGGCGGCAACATGGCGAGCGTGGCCTAAGCTGGCGTAGTCTTCGCCCCCCGCATCCACCAGCGGCAGCTTCGAGAGGATCGCAACACCGTTATAGCCCTTTTGTCCGCGCGCAACCATGTGGGTGTATCCAAGGGCGCGAAACTGATCCATCGGGATTTTATCGACCGGGGATTTGCATTCTTGCAAACAAAGCACATCGGGCGCTTCCTCTTCGAGAAGCTTACAGACGATGGATTCGCGCAGGCGGACGGAGTTGATGTTCCAGGTGGCAAGGGTGAACGGCATATCGGGGTCCTCGTTGGGTTTGCCCAAAGCTAAAGCGCAGAACCGCCGGACGCCACCCGAAAGACGTGCAAAAAGGCCCGACTGAGATCAGCCGGGCCAGAGGAACGAGGGAGAGGGAACGCGCATCCGATCCCCGATGCGCAGGGGCTTGATGTGGGGCTTTCGCTTCGTCGGGTTAGGACGCCAAGCGGTAGCCACCGGATTCGGTCACCAACAACCGCGCATTCGAGGGATCGGGTTCGATTTTCTGCCGCAGCCGGTAAATATGGGTTTCCAGCGTGTGCGTGGTCACCCCGGCGTTGTAGCCCCAAACCTCATGCAACAACACATCGCGGGCAACGACGCCTTCGGTGGCCCGATAGAGGAATTTGAGGATGTTGGTCTCTTTTTCCGTCAGACGGATTTTCTTGTCATCTTCGGTGACAAGCATCTTTTGCGCTGGTTTGAACGTATATGGCCCAAGCTGGAACACAGCCGCCTCAGATTGTTCATGGGTGCGCAATTGGGCGCGGATACGAGCCAAAAGCACCGGAAATTTGAACGGTTTGGTCACATAATCATTGGCGCCGGAATCAAGGCCCAGAATGGTGTCGGCGTCGGTGTCATGGCCGGTGAGCATCAGGATCGGCGCTTTCACCCCGGATTTGCGCAGGCGTTTGCACAGCTCGCGCCCATCCGTGTCCGGCAGGCCAACATCCAACATGATGAGGTCATAATGCCCCTCCTTGGCGCGCTCCATGGCGGAAGCACCACTGTCGGCTTCGAACACATCGAAATCTTCAGTCATGACAAGCTGTTCGCTCAGCGCTTCGCGCAGATCGTCATCATCATCAACAAGCAGAATCTTTTTGAGAGTGGCCATCACAGTGACCTCCTTTGTTTGTGTCTTGACTGTGATGTGCGCTCGCCTGTCCGCTTCGACAAGATTTGCAACACTGTGCTCACGCAAGCGTGTCAAATTCACCGGAAATGTTTCACTTTATGTCAAAGATCGCTACATGAAGGGTCTGAAATCACTCTGGATTGCCCCGATGAGCCTAGCCCCCTCCCTTGCCGAACGTGTCGCCCGCGCCCGCGCGGATTTGCGGATGGGCGTACCTGTGGTCTTGCAAACCACCTCTGGTGCAGCACTTGCCGTGGCCGCCGAAGGGGTCTCGGCTGCGCGGCTTGCGGATCTCGCCTCGCTTGGCACGGCGCATTTGGCGATCACGGCACGACGGGCCGAAACATTAAATGCGCGCGCTTACGATGGCGATCTGGCACGGCTGATCCTACCGAAAGACGTAGATGTGACTTGGATTGAGGCAGTCGCAGACCCTGCCGACGATCTGACCCATCCGATGAAAGGCCCGTTTCAATCAGCGCGCGGCGGCGATGCAACGGCGGCGCGGGCCGCGATTGCTTTGGCCAAATCGGCACGCCTCTTGCCCGCCGCGATCTTGGTCGAGGTCGAAAACGCCTTGGACCTCGCGGCCCAGAACGGCCTGACTGTGATCCCGGTGGGCCAAGCCATGCCGTTCATGGCCGATCTTGCGCCCCTGCATGACGTGGTTCATGCCCGCGTGCCACTGGTCGCCTCGGAGGCCGGACGTGTGCATGTGTTTCGCCCAGATGACGGCGGCGAGGAACATTTTGCCGTCGAAATTGGCCGCCCGGATCGCGGCCAACCCGTTTTGGCGAGACTGCATTCGGCCTGTTTCACCGGCGACCTGTTTGGGTCGCTCAAATGCGATTGCGGACCGCAATTGAACACGGCTCTGGCACAAATGGGCGAGGTCGGCGCGGGTGTGTTGCTCTACCTCAACCAAGAGGGCCGCGGCATTGGTCACGCCAACAAAATGCGTGCCTACTCATTGCAGGACCAAGGATTTGATACGGTACAGGCCAACCACCGGCTTGGCTTCGAGGATGACGAACGCGATTTCCGTATTGGCGCCGCGATCCTCAAAGAGATGGGATTTTCCACCGTTCGCCTTTTGACCAACAACCCCGCCAAGGTCGCGCGCATGGAGGAACAGGGGATCACCGTGGCCGAACGCGTGCCGCTTATGGTGGGTGAAAACCGGTTCAACACCGCCTATCTGGCCACCAAGGCGAAAAAATCCGGGCATTTACTATGAAGCCAACCCCACGCGATCTGGTCATCACCCGGTGGGGTGCGCGGTTCATGGGACGCCGGTTCCCCTGTTCCATCGGCAAGGGAGGCATTGTTGCCAACAAGCGCGAAGGCGACGGCGGCACGCCGATTGGCCCCCATGAGATCGCGGAACTCTATTATAGAGCGGACCGGGTGCCCGCGCTGAATGGCACCGAAATCCGCATCGGCGACCTGTGGTGCGATGCCACGGATCACCCCCGCTACAATCATTTGGTGCGCGCGCCGTTCAAAGCCAGCCATGAAAAAATGCGCCGGGGCGACCGTTTGTATGATCTGGTGCTCACCACAAATTGGAATTGGCCAGAGGCAACCCCCGGCAAAGGCTCGGCGATTTTCATCCACCGTTGGCGCAAACCGCGCCATCCAACCGAGGGCTGCGTTGCCTTTCGCGCCGATCATCTGCGATGGATCGCAGAGCGGATCAGTCCCGCGACCCGGTTGATTGTCCGCTAAGCCTGCCTTCATTGCAGCCTAAATACACAACAGTCAGACCTCATAGGCCCGCTCGCCAAAGATCGCGGAGCCAACCCGCACATGCGTCGCCCCTTGGGCAATCGCGGTTTCGAAATCCCCGGACATGCCCATCGACAGACCTTTGATCCCGTTGCGCTTGGCGATTTTGGCCAGCAAAGCAAAGTTCAAAGACGGTTCTTCATCGGCGGGCGGGATGCACATCAGCCCCTCAATTGACAGGCCCAAATCGCGACACTCTTTGATAAACGCATCAGCCTCTTCGGGCAACACACCCGCCTTTTGCGGCTCGGCCCCGGTGTTCACCTGTATATAAAGTCGCGGACAGGCACCGGTCTCCTCCGCCAGACGCGCAATGGTTTTGGCCAATTTCAGGCGATCCAACGTCTGGATCACATCAAAAAGCTCCATCGCTTGCCGCGCCTTGTTGGTTTGCAACGGACCGATCAGATGCAACTCCACTCCGGCAAAACGTTCCTTAAAACCCGGCCATTTGCCCGCCGCCTCCTGCACCTTGTTTTCACCAAAAACCCGATGCCCCTGTTCCAACACCGCGACGACTCGGTCATCCGGCTGGACTTTCGACACAGCAATCAGACACACATCCTGCGGATTGCGGCCACAGCGCGTGGCTTCGTCGACAATCCGCTGTTTGATTTCGGCCAATCCCATATCTGTCCCCTTCGGCGTAACCACCCACTCTCATTGGGTTTCATAAGGCGGGTCTCACCCCCCATGCAACAGGTGTGTGGCGAAGTTGCATCATTTTTGGCAGAGCTGACCAACCAAGAGTGCGTTTGCTTGACCCAAAACCCATCTCGGCGCATTTCAATGCCCATGTGTCGGGTTAGCCGGCATGCCTGATACTCAAAAATTCCACGAGGGCAAAAAATGAAAAAGATTCTTCTCTCCTCCGCAGCGATCGCTCTGCTCGCAGGCGCCGCTTCCGCTGAAGTCACCTGGTCTGGTGACGCAGAAATCGGCTACAACGACGATTTTGAAGACGGCTTCTACTACGATGCCGGCCTCTATGTGAACCTCTCTCAAGAGCTGAACAACGGCTGGACCGCTTCTGCTAAACTCGACATCGACCTGGAAAGCGGTGATGACGACACTTTCAGCATGGGCACTGTTGACTCCTCTGACTGGGTTCTGTCGCTGTCCAATGACATGTTCACCCTGTCCTTCGGCGACGTTGACACCGCATATGCCTCCTTCAAAGGTGTGTCGACTCTGTATGACAACGACCTTTTCGCTCCGGCCGACGCCGCTGACGATTACGAAGGTTACTTCTCCGGTGGCGCAGACGCTACTGGTGGCCTCTTGGTAACCGCAGAATATGCTGGCCTGTCCATCGCTGCGTCTTCCATTCTCGTCGATCAAGACGTGTTTGATGGCACTGTTACCCCCGCCACCGACAAAACCAACGGCGAGTTCCACTACAGCCAAGTCGCTTTGGGCTACGACTTCGGCATGTTCAACGCTGGCTTGCTTTACGCAGAAGACGTTGCTTTTGACGCTAGTGGCATCGCATCCGCAGCTGCTGTAACCGCCACCGAAGAAGACATGATTGCGCTGAACCTCGGCGCGATCTTTGCAGGCGCTGACTTCAACCTGACCTACATGGATTACTCTGACGTTGCCACCGGCTTTGGTATCGACGTGTCCTATCCGGTTGGCCCGGTAACCCTCGGCGCTTACTACGTCTCCTACGACTTTGACGACTCGACCGTGACCGAAGACGATGCTTACGGCGTGTCCGTGGACTACTCCGACGGCCCGATCACCGTTGCCGCTTACTACGAAGAAGTTCTCGGCGAAGCTGAGTACGCCATCGAAGGCGCATACGACTTCGGTTCCGGTCTGGTTGTGACCGCTGGTTACATTGACGGCGACGACGATGGTTCCACTGGCGCCTTCGGTAACGACAACGACTTCGCAGCCTACGTCGTGGCTGAATACGACCTCGGCGGCGGCGCATCTTTCCTCGCCTCTTATGCTGATGCGAACTCGGTTGCTGCAGAATCCACCGATGACATCGACACTGGTGTTGGCGGCTACGAGCTGAACTCCGGCGCCACTCTGGCTCTGTCCTTCAAGTTCTAATTTCTGACGGAATTGAAATTCTTAAGGGCCGCCCTTCGGGGCGGCCCTTTCCTTTTGTCTCATCGCTTTTACACATTGAAGGCCTTGTTCCTTTTCCCGGCGAGCGATACGGTTGCCGCGATACCTTAAGAGGAGCCTTTGATGTTTCGCCGTACCTTTGTTTTGATCACCGCCTGTGCCGCAACTCTGACGCTTGCGGGCTGTGGCGGGTTTGACAGCTTTGGCTCTTTTGGTGGCAGCGCGGGCTCCATTGGGTCCGGTCCGTTTTCGGGCGGGCCGAAAGTGACCACCTCGGATGAGGGTGAGGTCATCGACACCAAATCCACAGGTCAGGCTGTCGAAATCCTCAACGGCGAGACCATTGTCATCGAACAATCCAAACGCCGCACCATTTTTGGCGGCGGGCGTGGGTCGGTTGAAGACAAAGTTCAGGTCAACAAATACATCTGGAACGCCGCTTTGGATGTTTTGTCCTTTTTGCCCGTGCAAGAGGCCGATCCGTTCACCGGTGTGATCATCACCGGCTATGGCACCCCTCCGGGTGGCGGACGCGCTTACCGTGCGGTGATCCATGTCACCGATCCGGCGCTTGACGCGCGCACGCTGAACATATCGCTTTACACCAAGGGCGGCGCGGTCAGCCAAGAAACCATTCACGCCGTCGAAGACGCCATTCTGACCCGCGCGCGTCAGTTGCGCTCTGGCAAATGACCAACAGATCCATGTTGCAGGTCCATGTGATTTGATCGCCTCTGGACCCCAAGCCACCAACGTTTTATGACATTTGCGACCACGCCGGGCCTGAATGGCTCGGCGTTTGACTGACCATCCAAAGGACACCCGCATGAGCCGCTACGCGCCAAGTGAGATCGAACCGAAATGGCAACAGGCCTGGGATGAGGCCGAGGTGTTTCTCGCCACGCGCGATGAGACCCGGCCGAAATACTATGTGCTTGAGATGTTCCCCTACCCATCGGGGCGCATTCATATCGGTCACGTGCGCAATTACACGATGGGTGATGTTGTGGCGCGTTACAAATCCTCGACCGGGCACAATGTGTTGCACCCGATGGGGTTTGACGCTTTTGGCATGCCGGCGGAAAATGCCGCGATGGCGTCGGGCGGGCATCCGAAAACATGGACCTACGCCAATATCGACACGATGGTCGATCAGATGAAACCGCTGGGCCTGTCAATCGACTGGACCCGGATGTTTGCCACCTGTGACCCGGAATATTACGGCCAACAGCAGGCGATGTTCATCGACATGCTGGCCAAGGGTCTGGTTTACCGCAAAAACGCGGTGGTCAACTGGGACCCGGTGGATATGACGGTTTTGGCGAACGAGCAGGTCGAGGACGGGCGCGGTTGGCGGTCTGGTGCGTTGGTCGAGCGGCGCGAATTGACCCAGTGGTTCTTTAAAATCTCCGATTATTCCGAAGACCTGTTGCAGGCGATTGACCATCTGGATCAGTGGCCGGACAAGGTCAAAACCATGCAGAAAAACTGGATCGGCAAATCGCGCGGACTGCAATTTGCCTTCTCTCTGGTGGATGGCCCGGACACTCATGATCGCATCGAAGTCTACACCACCCGCCCCGACACGTTGCTGGGCGCGTCCTTCGTGGGCATCTCCGCCGATCATCCGCTGGCGAAACACCTCTCTGACACCAATCCAGAGATCGCCGCGTTTTGCGAAGAATGCCGCAAAGGCGGCACCACCGAAGAGGCGATTGAAACGGCTGAGAAACTTGGTTTTAACACCGGACTGACCGTGCGCCATCCGTTTGATACCGCGGTGGAATTGCCGGTCTATATCGCCAACTTCATCTTGATGGATTACGGCACAGGCGCAATTTTTGGCTGTCCGGCGCATGATCAACGCGACTTTGAATTTGCCACCAAATACGACCTACCGATCCATTATGTGTTTGAACCGGTTAAAGACGAGTTGAACACCTCGGAGGCCTACACGCCGCTGAAATCCGACACTGTGCGCTATCTGCGCGGCTTTGCAGGGGACGCGGTTCAAACCGGCGACGAGGGCGTGAACACGGCCATCGCGTTCTGTGAAGCCAATGGCGTCGGTCATGGCGTGACCAAGTACCGCCTGCGCGATTGGGGCCTGTCGCGGCAACGCTATTGGGGCTGTCCGATCCCCGTCGTGCATTGCGAGGCCTGCGGTGTTGTGCCGGAGAAAAAAGAGAACCTGCCGATTGAGCTGCCCGACGATGTCAGTTTTGACAAACCGGGCAATCCGCTGGATCGCCACCCGACATGGCGCAACTGCGCCTGTCCGAAATGCGGTGCAGATGCGTTGCGCGAGACCGACACGATGGACACGTTTGTCGACAGTTCCTGGTATTACGCCCGCTTCACCGCGCCGCGCGCCACCACGCCAACCGTGGCCGAGGATGCGGAGTATTGGATGAATGTCGATCAGTATATCGGCGGGATTGAACACGCGATTTTGCACCTGTTGTATTCGCGGTTTTTCGCCCGCGCGATGAACGAGACCGGACATTTGCCGGACAAGTCGCGCGAACCGTTCAACGCGCTGTTCACCCAAGGCATGGTGACCCACGCGATCTACGAGAATGCCGAACGCAAAGGCCCGCATGATCGTACGATCTATCACTACCCCGAAGAGGTCGAAGAGCGCGACGGCGGCGTGTTTGTCAAAGAGACAGGCGAGCGGGTCAATGTGATCCCTTCCGCCAAAATGTCGAAATCGAAAAACAACGTGGTCGATCCGGTCGAGATCATCAAACAATACGGGGCCGACACGGCGCGTTGGTTTGTGTTGTCCGACTCACCTCCCGAACGGGACGTGGAATGGACCGCATCAGGAGCGGAGGCGTCGTCCAAACACCTCGCGCGGGTCTATCGCTTGGCGGCGGAATTGGGTGAAACCCCGGAACAGGGCCAAGGCAACGAGGATCTGATCCGGAGCGCACATAAAGCCATGTTGGAGGTCACCCAAGGCATCGAGTCCTTTGGCTTTAACGCCTCCATCGCCAAACTCTATGGTTTCACCAACACCATTGCCAAATCCAAAGCCGGGCGCGAAGCGAAACGCTTTGCCCTCAAAACCCTGGCCCAACTGATGTCGCCAATGACACCGCATGTGGCCGAGGAAATGTGGGCGCTTTTGGGCGGCGAAGGTTTGGTGACCAAGGCCCCTTGGCCGATCCCCGATGAGGCGATGTTGGTCGAGGACAACGTGACCCTGCCGATTCAAATCAACGGCAAACGGCGTGACGAAATCACCGTTCCGAAGGATATGCCGAAAGAAGAGGTTGAAAAGCTGGTCTTGGAAAACGATGCTGTGAAAAAGGCGCTCAATGGAGGGTCTCCGAAAAAACTCATTGTTGTCCCGGGCCGCATCGTCAATGTCGTTGTTTGATCGCCGCACTTTCCTGATCTCCGCCATCGCCTCTTTGGGGGCGGTGGCCGGATGCGGATTTTCCCCCGCCTATGCGCCCGGCGGCACTGCGGCTGCGCTGCGTGGTCAGGTCGATGTGGACGCGCCATCGGATCGTGAAAGCTATGCTCTGGTCAATCGTCTTAGCACCGTATTTGGCCCGACAACCGCGCCGCTGTATCGATTGAGCTATGACATCTCGACCACGGAACATGCCATTGGCCTGACCCGCGATCAGGAAATCACCCGCTATCACATTGAAGGCAAAGTCAGCTTTACCCTGACCGAAATTCAAACCGAACGCGTCTTGACCAAAAGCGACGTGTCCAGCTTCACCGCCTATTCCGCCACCGGCTCGACCGTCGATGCGATCACCGCCCCCCGCGATGCTTATGAGCGGCTGATGGTGATCTTGGCGGATCAAATGGTCAGCAAACTCATCACCACCGTCGAGATGCAGAAATGAAACTCTCGCCCCGCGATGCGATTGGATATTTTGCCAAGCCCGACCCGAAAAAGGCCGGGCTTTTGCTCTATGGGCCGGATGCGATGCGGATCGCGCTGCGTCGGCAAGAAGTGATTGAAGCCCTCATCGGCCCACAAGGCGAAGAGGAAATGCGCCTGACCCGGATGTCGGGTGCGGAGATGCGTAAAGACAAAGCCATGTTGATGGATGCGATGAAGGCCCAAGGGTTTTTCCCCGGCCCCCGTGTCGCCTTTGTCGAAGACGCAACCGACCAAGTGGCCGATGCGATGAAAGAGGCGCTGTTTGATTGGCGCGAAGGCGATGCACAGGTGATTGTCACAGCCGGGAGCCTGAAAGCCACGTCGAAACTGCGCAAATTGTTTGAAGGCCATCCAAGCGCCTATTGCGTTGCGATTTATGCCGACCCTCCGTCGCGCGCAGAGATCGAAGCGACGTTGAAAAAGGCAGGTGTACAGGACATTTCCCGCGAGGCGATGGTCGACATCGAGGCCTTGTCGCGCAGCATCGACCCCGGAGATTTCCGTCAAACGCTTGAGAAACTGTCACTTTATAAGCTCAGTGACCCGTCCCCCGTGTCCAGCGAGGATGTGCAAAATTGCGCCCCCGCGACCTCTGAGGCGGAGGTGGATGATGTTTTGAATATCGTCGCTGAGGGGCGCACGCCCGAGCTTGGCCCGTTGATGATCAAGATCGAGGGACAGGGCATTGATCCGGTCGCCCTCTCGATTTTCACCATGCGCCATTTTCGCGCGCTTCATGCGGCGGCGTCTGATCCCGGCGGTGCGGCCTCCGGCATTGCCCGCGCCCGTCCGCCGATTTTTGGCCCACGCCGCGAGCGTATGACCCGGCAGGCACAGGGCTGGGGTGTGTATAAACTTGAGACTGCCTTGGGTATTTTGACCGATACCGATCTGACCCTGCGCTCGTCTTCACGCGCCCCGACCATGGCGGTGATGGAACGGGCCTTGATCCGTCTTGCCATGCTGGCGCAACGGCGGTGAGCGAAATCGGTCAGGCTGAGACGCTTGGAACCGGCTCGAAACGCCCCACATGGTGAGCAAAGGAGCCGCACATGATCCCCTATTCCCTTCTCGACCTCGCCCCCGTGCCCGATGGCACACCCACCTCTGACGCATTGAAGAACAGTGTCGATCTGGCGCAACACGCCGAAGGCTGGGGCTACAACCGCTATTGGTTGGCTGAACATCACAACATGCCGGGGATTGCCTCTGCCGCGACGGCGGTGGTGATCGGCCATATCGCAAACGCCACCAAAACCATGCGGATCGGCTCCGGTGGGATCATGTTGCCGAACCACGCGCCCTTGCAAGTGGCGGAGGCCTTTGGCACGTTACAAGCCCTCTATGGCGATCGGATTGATCTGGGCCTGGGGCGTGCGCCCGGCACGGATATGCCCACCGCACGGGCACTTCGGCGCAACCTGACGCCTGGACATGCTAATGGCGAAACCTTCCCGCAGGATGTTCAGGAGGTGATCGCCTATCTCGGAGATATGCCGGAGACGGCGGCGGTGCGCGCCTTTCCGGGCACGGGCACCCATGTGCCGGTTTGGATGCTGGGCTCGTCGACCTATGGCGCAGAATTGGCCGCCATTTTGGGCCTACCCTATGCTTTTGCCTCGCATTTTGCTCCGGCCGCGCTGGAACAGGCGATTGAGATTTATCGCGGGATGTTCCAGCCTTCCGAACATCTCGAAAAGCCACATTTCATGTTGGCGACCAATGTGTTTGCCGCTGAAACGGCGGAGGAGGCACTGTTTATCCGCTCGTCGATGATGCAGACGTTCGCCAATCTGCGCATGGGCAAACCGGGCAAATTGCCCCGCCCGGTCAAAGATGTGGCAAGCGTCGTACCGCGTCAGTTTTTGCCACAGCTTGAGGCAATTTTTGCCGTCTCCGCCACGGGAACAAAGCCGATGGTACGGGATCAATTGGCGGCGATGATCGCGCGCTATAAACCGGATGAAATCATCATCGCCGGCAATATTCACGATCACACAGCACGGCTCAAGTCCTTTGAGATCGCCGCCGAGGTTATGAAAGAGCTCTGAGCACACCAAGCCCCGCGCGGCGGCCCGTCGCCAAACATGCGGTCAAAAGATAGCCGCCCGTTGGCGCATCCCAATCCAACATCTCGCCCGCGAAAAACAAGTCCGGGCGGGACTTGGCCGCGAGGTCATCGGTGAGACTGTCAAACCGCACGCCGCCTGCGGTGGAAATCGCCTCGTCCATCAACCGCAGGCGAATGTCGGTGATCTCAAAATGTTTGAGAGCCGCGTAAAGATCGCTGGGTTTTGGCCCGGCGCATTCCATCATCAAAGCAACCTTTTCTGGCGGAAGGCGGAAGGCGCGTTTGAGGAATGTGGTGAGGGTTTCCTTTGTTTTGCGCTGGATTAGGGTCTGTTTTACCCGATCTTCCGACCAGTCCGGCAAGAGATCAATCCGCAAAGGCGCGCCTGCGCGCAACCCGCGCGTGATCGCATAAATGCCGCCGCCCTCAAGCCCTTGCGCCGAAATTACGCATTCGCCGCGTGTCGAATACTCCCCAGAGGTCAGGCTTACACCTTTGAGTGGTGCGCCAAAATAGCGGGTCATATGCAGGCTCCAACCGCGCAAAATCCCGACATTGGAGGCCATGAAAGGAGCCAGTGCAACATAGGGAGACACGAAATCCGTCCAAGCGCCATTCGACCCTAATCTGGCCCAACTCGCCCCACCAAGCGCCAAAACGACAGCTTTCGCATTGACCTGTTCCGCGCCTTGCGGCGTGTCAAAGCACACCTCATCACCGAGGGCGGTCATGCGCCAGTTTCGACGCAGCTCGACGCCCTGAGCATCCAGCCGCGACAGCCATGCACGCAAAAGGGGCGAAGCCTTCATCACCTTCGGGAACACCCGACCCGAGGAGCCGGTGAACATCTCTTGGCCAAGCCCCTCGGCCCATGTGATCACCTGGTCAGGTCCGAACGCAGTTAACGCATCGCGCAGCCTGTCGGGGATGGGATCATAGGCGGCAAGGAAGGGCGCCAGCGGTTCGTTTTTGGTCAGGTTCAGACCCGATTTCCCTGCCATGAGAAATTTGCGCGCCGGAGACGGCTTGGCCTCCGCCACACACACGGAAAATCCCGCCGCAGAGATCACCTCTGCGGCCATCAGCCCCGCCGGGCCGGCGCCCACAACCAGCGCGTCGATTTGGGTGTGCGTCGTCACGCCGGGATCAAACCTTTGATACCTGCGATATGATCAGATGTGGCGGCCAGCGCCGCCTCTGAAAGGGCGACGATGGCCTCAGCTTGATCGGCGGCGGGGATCAGACGATCCACAAGCCCCCAAGACAGCGCCGCCTCAGAGGTGATTTTTTGCCCGGCCATCAGGATCATTTTCGACCGAGCAGGCCCAATCAAATTGGCCAAGCGTTTTGGATCAGACGGTTGTGGCAAAAAGCCCAGTTTCATCACCGGGTAAAAGAATTTCGCCGCCGGGTCCGCAATTCGCATGTCACAGGCCAGAGCCATGCCAAAGGCCCCACCCGCCAGTGTGCCGTTCAACGCGGCAATGGTGAGACAGGGCAACGCGGCGATGCGGCCAGACAACTCTTCCCACAACGGCGAGGTCGCAAGACCCGCACGCGCCTCATCCAAATCGGCCCCGGCAGAAAACACTTTGCCCGCACCGGTGAGGACCAAAACCTTGGCAGCTCCCTGTGCCTCATCGGCAATGTTAATCAGACGTGACAACATCTCAGAAGTGAGAGAATTGGCCTTTTCAGGCCGGTTTAGGGTCACAACCCAAAACGCGCCGTCTTGCTTCAGGTCTATCATGTGATCAATCCTAATATGCGCCGAAACGCGTCATCGCGCAGGCTCAGTTCCTGTCCCAAGTGAAGATCCGCCTCTGGTCCACACATCCAAAGCAAAGCACGCGCGGGCCAATCAGCCGGGATATGGACCGACCAGTCGAGTTGACTGACCGGGTTCACACCCGAGGCTTTAATGTCCCGCTGCATTTGGGTCGCAACGGTGCCGGGCGACAGGCCCATGGCCCGAATACCATGAACGCGTTCTTCGTGATCGAGCATGGATGTGAGCATGGCCGCACCGGCTTTGGAGGTGCAATAGGCGCTCCAGGCCTCGACCGGATTATGGGCCGCACCCGACGAGATGGTCAGAACCGTCCCGCCACCACGCGCCACCATCGACGGGACAACGCGGCGCATCATGTGAAACACGCCTTTGACATTGATGTCGATCACCTGTCCCCAGGCGATTGGATCGGCCTCACTCAGATGCGCGATCGGGTCAATCACCCCCGCGTTGTTGATCAGAATGTCGACGGGACCGAGGGTGCCCTCGACCTTGTTCAACGCAGCGTCAACATCCTTATAAGACGCGACATCGCAAGGCACGGCGAGGGCCGCCTCTCCGATCTCATCCGCGATGCGACAAATGTCGGTCTCTGAGCGTGCCAGCAGGGCAACTTTAGCGCCTGCATCGGCAAAAAGCCGCGCGGTGGCTTCGCCGATGCCGCGGCTCGCGCCTGTCACAAGCGCGATTTTTCCGGTTAAATCCAACATGACCTGCTCTCCTATGTTCGCGGGCGACTTTAGGGCGCTGATGCGCAAGGTTCCAGTCTTGACCCTGCCGACAAATCACGAAACTGTGCGCGCATCTGTTAGGAGTCTTCTGATGCGTTCCACACTTTTTGCAACTTTTCTCAGCTCGACCTGTTTGATTGGGGTCCCAGCATTTGCCGATGTCACGCCCGAAGAGGTGTGGGAGAATTACCAATCCATGATGGCCGCAATGGGCATGGACATCACCGCCGAAGAAAGCCGCGAGGGCGACACTTTGGTGGTGCGCAACATGGTGTATGGGATGGACATCCCCAACCCGGCCGGGGCAGTCTCAACGATCTCAACGGCGCGTGAAATCCGCTTTCAGGCGCTGTCTGGTGGCAAGGTCGGTATCGAATACACCGCGCCAATCACCTCGATCAGCCGCGTCCCCGCCAACCCGATGTTGGACATGCCCGGCTATGAAACCCGCGTCGACATGACCTTTGGCGGCGTCACCGAAGTGTCGGGCGTGAAAAACGACATGCGCTATACCATGGATGGCGGCTCCATGACGATGAAAAGCGCGCCTGCGGTGGTGGAAGGCGTGACACTCCAACCCAGCGTTGACATGTCGATCGAAGGGATCGTTGGGAGCTACACCATGCTGCGCAATGGCGATGCTTTGTCATCGGATATGGATTTTACCGCGGCCCGGATGACCTATGGGTTTGAGCCGTTTGAAACCGAGGGCACGACGGTCGAAATGGCCACCAGCGCAACCGATTTGCGCGGTTCTGGCACAATGTCCTTGTCCGGCGCAAAAGGTGCCGATGCGTTTGCAACTATAATCGGCGGATCGACCATGGACATTGATCTGTCGTCCGGTGCGAGCACGGCAATGATCCGGGTGTTGGACGAGGAGGCGGGCGATGACATGGAACTGACATCGACCAGCGGGTCAAGCACGTTGAACTTCGCTTTGAACGATGGCGCTGTTGGCTACACGGCACACGCAAAAGACATGTTGGTGTCCGTGGCCGGCGCACAGATCCCCGGACAACAGATTCAATTTGGCCTTGGCTCCATGACAGCCGGGGTTTTGTTTCCGCTCAAAGCCGGGGACGCGCCGCAGGCCTATGAACTTGAAATTGGACTTGAGGAACTTGCGCTGCCAGAGCTTGCATGGATGATCGCAGACCCGACTGGCCAGTTGCCGCATGATCCGGCGACGCTGAAACTACATTTTGCCGGCACTTTGACCAACAAAATGGATTTGTTTGACTTCAACGCCCTCGAAAATATGGAGCCGGACAGCCCCCCGCGTATGGCGGTCAACACCGTCGAAATTCCCGAGATTTTCCTCTCGCTCGCAGGGGCCACGATTGCGGGCACTGGGGCTGGCAAATTTCTTGATAAGGAACCCGCCATGCCCGGTGGCATGCCACCATTTGCGGGTACGATGTCGCTGAACCTCAAAGGGGTGACAGACCTGATCAATAAGCTCACAGCCTCGGGGATTTTGCCGCAAGAAGAATCCACGATGGCGCAGATGATGCTTGGCATGTTCACCCTTCCGGGCGAGAAAGAGGGTGAATTGGTCTCTGATCTTGAGATGACGGAAGACGGTGCGATCTTGGCCAACGGTCAACCCCTGCCGTTCTGAGTTATCTTTAGGCGACGTAATCTATGGGCCGCTTGCGCTTTGAGTGCGGGCGGCCTAACTCATGATAAAGACGACAGACCCGCGCGCCAAAACAAACGCAGGGACAGCAAAGGAACTCCCATGGCCCAAGACCTTTCCGATCTGACGCAGGCGCTTTTACAGGCGGCCAAAGCCGCAGGCGCGGACGCCGCCGATGCGATGGCGATTGATGGCACGTCGGTGTCGATCAATGTCCGGCAAGGTGCACTTGAACATGCGGAACGATCTGAGGGTGTGGACATTGGCCTCAGGGTGTTGATCGGGCGACGTCAGGCCAGTGTGTCAGCCTCTGATACGCGCCCGGAGACGCTTGTGACCATGGCAGAACGGGCGGTCAAAATGGCCCGCCTCGCCCCCGAAGACCCCACCGCAGGCCTAGCCGATCCGTCGCAAATCACCGACCTTACCGATGCCTCCGCATTGGAGCTTTATGATCCATCTGACGACCCAAATCCCGAACAATTGAAAGACGATGCCCTGCGCGCCGAGGCCGCGGCGCTGGCCGTCGAGGGCATTACCCAAATTGACGCCGCCGCCGCAGCCTACGGCAAGCGCCGCATCCATATGGCCGCAACCAACGGGTTTAGCGGCGGCTATAGCCGCACGGATCGGATGATTTCCTGTGTCGCCATTGCCGGAACAGGCACCGGGATGGAACGCGATTATTGCGGCGAGGGTCGGATTTTTGGCGCGGACCTGCCCAGCCCCGAAGAGATCGGGCGGATTGCGGCAGAGCGTACTTTGGACCGAATGGGACCGCGCAAACCGAAAACCGGTGCCTACCCCGTGCTCTATGACGAACGCGTCGCCGCTTCGCTGATCGGGCACCTTTTATCCGCAATCAATGGCAGTTCGGTGGCACGCGGCTCAAGCTGGCTACGCGATGCGATGGGCGAATATGTTTTGCCGCCCACGCTCTCGGTGATCGAAGACCCACATCGGGCGCGCACCTCGGCCTCCCGCCTGTTTGACGCTGAAGGCTTGGCCACACAAAAGCGCGCCTTGGTGGAAAACGGGCGCTTGGCGTCCTGGATTTTGGACTTGGCAACAGCACGCAAACTGGGCTTGGAAAGCACCGGCAACGCGGCGCGTGGCGTGTCCTCAGTCCCGTCGCCATCGCCCTCCAACATCGCCCTGACCCAAGGCAGCCAAAGCCGCGCCGATTTGATCCGCGACATGGGCACCGGGCTTTTGGTCACCAATATGATCGGTTCTTCGATCAACCCGACCACGGGCGATTATTCGCGCGGGGCCAGTGGGTTTTGGGTTGAGAACGGCGAGATTGCCTATCCGGTCAACGAATGCACCATCGCGGGCAACCTGCGCGAGATGTTGGGCACATTGATCCCGGCCAATGACGCGCGCCTGCATCTGAGCCGCGTCGTGCCGTCGCTTTTGGTGGAAGGGATGACACTTGCTGGCGATTGACGACCTTGAACTTTTGATCGAGGCGGCGCGCAATGCGGGAGAGATCGCCCGGCCCTATTGGAAGGCCAACCCCGAGGTTTGGGACAAGGGCGACGGGCAAGGTCCGGTGACCGAGGCCGATTTGGCCGTGGACCGGATGTTGCATGAGTATCTGTTGTCTGAGCGCCCCGACTATGGCTGGTTGTCCGAGGAAACGGTGGACACCACCTCGGAACGTCTTGGCAAGGAACGGGTGTTCATTGTCGATCCGATTGATGGCACCCGCAGTTTCATTCATGGCGATGACAATTGGGCGCATTCTTTGGCGATTGCCGAAGAGGGGGAGGTCATTGCCGCGGCGGTCTATTTGCCGCTGCGCGACCGTCTTTTCACCGCGATCAAGGGCGATGGTGCTTGGCTCAATGACGAACCTCTGCGCACGGGCCAGCGTTGTGATCTGGACGGTGCGCGGGTTTTGGCCACGGGGCAACACCTCAGGGACGAACACTGGATCGGCGGCGCACCAAAGTTTGTTCACAAATTCCGCCCCTCCTTGGCCTATCGCCTCTCCCTGGTGGCACAGGGTCGATATGATGCGATGTTTTCACTCAGAGGCACATGGGAATGGGACGTGGCGGCGGGCAGTTTGATCGTGTCCGAGGCTGGCGGGCAAGTCACCGACCAGCGCGGCAAAACTCCCCTGTTCAATCAACCTACGCCGAAACTCGATGGGATTGTGGCGGGCTGTCCGGCCTTGGCCAATGGCATTCTTTCCCGCCTGAAATAGACCCAAACTTGGCTTAAAGCGGTTCACGACAAACATGGCTCGCGTGTTTGTCCCGAAACGCCTTATTTATACTCTTCCATATCCTCCGCTACGGCGCGGGTCATCGACGCGATGATGTCGGGATCGGCGGCATGGACACGCGACCAATTCGGGATGAACGGCGTTTCCATTGGATTATCGAGAAACACGTTGCCTGCATGAATGATGTTGTTGGCGAAAAGCTCGACCGCTTTCTCTTCGATATGGCGATCCACATGCAGCCCGTTCATCCGCGCATCGTTGAAATAGGTCTCGATCAGATCAAGCGCGCCGCGATAATAGGTGGCCTTGATCGAGCGAAAGATTTCCTCTGAGAACACCGTGCCATCGGCGGCGAGTTTGCGGTAAAGCGCCTTGCAAATATCGACGGACATCCGCGACAATCCGTTTTGAGCATCCTCTTCACTCAGATCCTGATGTTTGTGATCATAGCGATCGGAGATTTCGACCTGACAGACGGCACGCGGGCTGAGATTGCGCCAGGCTTCGGACAACAGCCCGATCTCAAGCCCCCAATCCGACGGGATACGCATATCCGGCAAAATAGACGTGCGCATGGCAAATTCGCCCGCCAGTGGGTAGCGGAAATCGGCGAGGAAATCGAGATACTCGCGGGGGCCGAGCACCTTGGCCAAAGCATGGATCATCGGCGTGACCAAAAGGCGAGTGACGCGACCATTGAGTTTGCCATCGGCAACACGCGGGTAGAAACCCTTGGACATTTGATAGGGGAAGGTCGGATTGACCACCGGATAGACCAGCCGCGCCAACATTTCCGCCGTATAGGTCACAACATCGCAATCATGTACCGCGATCACGGCACTGTCGGCCCGCGCGATGGTGTAGCCAAGGCAAAACCACACATTGCGCCCTTTGCCAGGTTCGGACGGGGAGAGATCAAGCGCCTGAAGCCGCGCATCGACGGCAGACAAACGCGGGCCATCATTCCACAGCACCACATGATCGGCTTTGAGTTTGGCAAAGAACTGGCGGGCGTAGCGGTATTGCTCTTCGGTGGCGCGATCCAACCCGATCACGATGCGGTGGATGAAATCGACCTTGTTGAGCTCGTCGATGATGTTGGGAAGCGCGTCGCCTTCGAGTTCAGAAAACAGGGACGGTAGGATGAGGGTGATCTTGCGTGAGGTGGCAAACGCATTGAGTTCGCGGTTGAGGTCTTCTGCGGTGTTCAGCCGGAGATTGTGAAGCGTTGCGACACGCCCGCCCTGATGAAAATCAGCCATCTGTCATCCTCTCTCTGTGTAGAGCTGTGCGATGCGATCCAGCACCGCAGTGTTCCAGCCTTTTGGACCCGGTTCTACCGTCCGTGTAATCCGACCCGTGGCCTCGCCCTCAAGCGCTGGTAGACCCGGCCCGTGTGAATTCATCACGACAACGCCGTGATCCGCGGCACGGATCATTTCAACGTCATTGGGCGCATCCCCCAACGCCATGGTGACGGGTTTCGGGTCAAACCGCGCCACAATCTCGGCCATGCGGTCGGCTTTGATCGCCCCCATTGAGAGGGTAAGATACCGCCCACCTTGCCGGGCAAAGATGCCGTTTTGCGCCAGATTTGTCTCGAATATGGCGCGCTGCTCCGGCGTTCCCCGCCAGAGCCCCGGTTCAGAAAAATGTCGTCGCGCGGCGGATTTGGCCTGATCCAAAGCCAGGCCCGTCTGCTGTGCAAGTTCGTGTATTGTCCAGTCGGAAAAGCCCGTGAAACACCGACGCAAATCGGGGTCGAGATCGGAAAGTGCCGCGCAAATCGCACTATGTGCGCTTCGATCCGCTGTCGCGTCACCGCCCGGTTCCAACACGCCCGCGCCGTTTTCGACAATGGCTGGCGCGTCTTCGAACCCCAGATTAGAACGCAAGTCAGCTATTTCAGCGGCGGTTTTGGAACTGGCCAAAACAAGCGGAATCCCCAGAGCGCGCATCTGATCCAAGGCAGGACGGGCCAGATCCCATGAATAGCTCTCATGATCCAGCAAAGTGCCATCAAGATCGGAAAACACGATCAGACGCGGGGCAATCTTTGGGTCTTTCAACATACGTCCATCATGGCACCCAGCCCGCAGAAGGGGAACAGAAGCCCCGCTACAATATCCAAATTGGCGATCCCGCGCCTAAGATTTGGGCAATACTTCTGCGCCGCTTGACCCTCCCCGCCATTGGGCTAGGGTGCGGCCAAGCAAAACGGAGAGAGACCATGGTTCAAAGACTTCATCTTGTGTTCGGCGGCGAGCTTGTCGATCCGTCAAAAACGGTCTTCCGCAATGTCGATGATATTCACATCGTCGGAATTTTTCCAAATTACGAAACCGCGCATAACGCCTGGAAATCCGAAGCGCAGCGCACCGTAGACAACGCGCATATGCGGTATTTCATTGCCCATCTACATCGTCTGCGTGACGAAGACGTCGTGGCTTCGGCCACGGAAGAACTCGGAGAGTGAGGTTCAGGCCGCATGGCCAAAGCCCTTTCCTTTCTCCTTTACAGGACCCTGATGGGGCGATCCGAACGCCGGATCACCGAACGTTTGTCGCGACTTCAAGCAACAAATGTTCTGTCAGAAACTGATTTTAATCAAAGACTTGCACACAATCTACCGCCGCGCGCCAAGGGGGAACTGGTTTGGTTCCACGCCGGCACCCAAGCGGCTCTGCGTCCGGCCATGGAACTCTATGCCCGCCTGGCCGAAGACCGCCCGGACACCGCCAGCTTGATCACTTTGGGAGCTGACGTGATGCCACCGACCGGACCGCTCCCAGACGGATGTACGATCACCGCGACGCCCGAAGAAGGCGCAGGCATCATTCGCCGCTTCATGGCCCATTGGGACCCGGATTGTTTGATTTGGATCGGGGGCAAGTTCAGGCCCGCTTTGATCCAAGCGGCACAAGAAAGAGGCGTCGAGTGCCTGTCCATCGACGCCGTCAAAAGCACACCCACTCTAGAAATTCACCGACACGTCCCCGGTTTACGCGGGGCTGTGCTGTCCTGTTTTGACCATGTCATCACAGCCAACGCTGCGGCCACGCTTGCTTGGCGACGAGCCGGGGTTGACCCCGATCAAATCGAAGCGCTGGGTCTGCTTGAAGAAGGCGGAATTGCACCCTCTTATGATGAGGCCGAATTGACCCGGCGTGTGGCCGAAATCGGCACCCGCTCTGTGTGGTTTGCCGCACATGTAGACGCCGCAGAAATGGGCGAAGTGATCCGGGCACACAAGCGGGCGTTGCGACGCGCGCACAGACTTTTACTCATCCTGTCTTTGTCCGATTCCGCCAGCGAAACACAGGTCATTGCGCAGTTGGAAAAGGCCGGCCTCACCGTATGTCTCCTCACCCCAGAGAAAGCGATCTCCGAAATCGCGCAAGTCATCATCGTGCCCCACTCCAGTGGCGGAATTTGGTATCGCACCGCCCCGGTCAGTTTTCTTGGACAGTCTCTCACACAACTGGGCGGGATTGACCCCTATGGCGCGGCCGCTATGGGATCTGCCATTCTCCATGGACCCTATGTAAGTCACTTCAAAGCTGCCTATGACACCCTATCTACCGGCAAAGCCGCCCGTAAAGTTCGCGACGGCTACGCTTTGGGCGAAGAGGTCGAGCGGCTTTTGTCGCCTGATCAGGCCGCGTTAATGGCGCAAGCGGCATGGGATGTGGCGTCCTCTGGCGCCGAAGTTACGGATCGCGTGGCGGATTTGGTTCAGGATTTTCTCGATCTGCGCGAAAGGATCAGCGCATGAAGCCGCCATTGTTTTGGTCCAACCCGCAAAATACTCCCGGATGGCAAGCGCTGCTTTTGGCCCCCCTTTCCGCGCTTTACGCCCGTGCGACGGCGCGGCGGGTGGCACAATCCGGCTATCGTGCGCGCATTCCTGTGATCTGCGTTGGCAATATCAACGCAGGCGGCACGGGCAAAACCCCAACCACTATCGCGCTCGTGCAACGGCTGATCGCGCGCGGGTATGCACCTCATGTGGTGTCACGTGGATATGGTGGCAAACTGGAGGGGCCGGTGCGCGTGGACGAACGTAAACACCGTGCCGATGATGTAGGTGATGAGCCGCTTTTGAGTGCCGCTTTCACCTCAACTTGGGTTGCGAAAGATCGCGCCGCAGGCGTCCAAGCCGCTGAGGCTGCGGGGGCGAATGTGGTAATTTTGGACGACGGGATGCAAAACCCGTCGGTGAAAAAAGACATGACCTTGATCGTGGTCGATGCCTGGCGTGGATTTGGCAATGGTCGCGTGATTCCAGGTGGTCCGTTGCGAGAACCCGTTGCTGCCGGGATGGCGCGAGGGGATGTTTTGATTTCCATCGGCGACACCCGCGCACAGGACCGGTTTTCAAGCGATTGGGCTGGATCAGTGTCGATTCCACGCGCTTTGGCGCAACTCGTCCCCCTGCCGACCGGCATGGACTGGCAGGGCCTGCGCGCCTTGGCCTTTGCGGGCATTGGCCATCCCGAAAAGTTCTTTCAAACCCTGCGGGAGTTGGGCGTGGATCTGTTGCGGGCTGAGGCGCTGAAAGACCATCAACCGCTGTCACTGGCACTGATGAAACGGCTTGAGGTTGAGGCGCTGGCCTTGAATGCGCAACTTGTGACCACAGAAAAAGACGCGGTGCGTTTGCCCCGCGCCTTTCGGTTGAAAGTGGTCACTTTGCCTGTGCGATTGGAGCTTGCGGACTGGGCAGAGATTGACGGGCATTTGTCCCGTCTGGGGCTGGATTAGACGATTATTCGGCCAGCTTTGCGTCCAGAATCTCCTTGAGATCGGCATAGCTCATGTTGCTGTGCTTCACCCCATCAATCACCAAGCTCGGCGTTGCGTCGATATCGTATTCGGCCATTTCTTTGGTGAATTTGGCAAAAAGCTTTTCGGCCATTTCGCCGTCATTGAGACAGGCATCAAGGTCCTCGTCGGTTAGCCCCGCGCGCTTGCCGATTTTGCGCAGGTTCTCAACGATTTCCATCGTGTCTTTGCCGCCCGCAATCCAATCCTTTTGCTCATCGTAAAGGATTTTCTGAACGCCAAAATATCGCATTTCCCCGCCACACCGCGCCACCATGGACGCCCACAGGCCGAATTTGTCGAAATAGACTTCGCGGTAGGTGAAACGCACCTTGCCGGTGTCGATGTAGTCTTTTTTCAAAGGCTCAAACACAGCCTTATGAAAATTGGCGCAATGCGGGCAAGTGTAGGACGCGTATTCGATCATCTCAATCGGCGCATCAGAACTGCCAATCACCAAATCAGAGATGGCCGAGGTATCGACCTCTGCCACGTCCTGAGCGTTGGCCGGCGTCACAACGAAATTCGTCACCGAAGAGGATGGTTTCAACAAGAAAGCCCCTCCAACACCGAGGGCCGCCATGGCGGTCGTGATCATAAAAATGCGTCGGTTCATTTGTCTTCCTTCGTTTGCGTGCTTTGGCGGCTCAAGAATGTGCTCGCGAATTTCTCCAAGGCGCGACGCAGACCGGCGTCTTGCGCACCCTCTGACATGGATTTGGCCTCTTCCGCCGCATCCTCTGTGATCACCAGTCGATGATCCTGTTTCGGCATCGAAAAGGCCACACGCCCTTCCGAAAATCCCGTAGGCGCGGTTTGCGTCACATGAATGCGGCTGATCGCGTTGTAGCCATAGACCGCATTCACCCGTTCGCGAATTTTCGGCACTTCGGACTGAACCATCGGCGCAAAGGCCCCTGTGGTCAAAAGCGTAAGCGTCGCGCCAAATCCGCCTTTGGCGTAAGACACTTTGATCGGGCGAGACATACCGGCGGTTTGTGCCCCCACGATGTCTTCCCAATGGGTCAAAAGCCGGGTCTCAGAAAACCCACGCGCTTCCGTTGCCTCGCGAATCCTCGATTGCAACAGACCAGAGGTTCTCTCGAACCCCCGTTTGCGTCGTTTTGCACGTGTCTGAACGTCTGCCATGGTTTCCCGACTGGTCTATCTGATTGTCTGCCCTATTGTAGAGCCACAGGCGAAACGCGCCACAACAAACCCGATGACACGAGCTAAAGATTGCGTGACGGAATGAAACAACTGGAAATGGCCGACACGCTTTTGGATTGGTATGATCGCCATGCACGCGACTTGCCGTGGCGCGTCTCCCCGCAGGATCGTAAAGCTGGCATCAGCCCCGATCCGTACCAGATCTGGATGTCTGAAATCATGTTGCAACAAACGACGGTTGCGGCGGTGAAATCCTATTTTGAACGGTTTACTGCGCTTTGGCCGACGGTCACAGCGCTTGCCAATGCCGAAGATGAACGGGTCTTGGGCGAATGGGCCGGGCTTGGATATTATGCCCGTGCGCGCAACCTTTTGAAATGTGCGCGGGTCATTCGCGATGAGCATGGCGGGGTGTTTCCCAAAACCCGAGAGGGCCTTTTATCTCTGCCGGGCGTTGGACCCTACACGGCGGCTGCGATTGCGTCGATCGCTTTTGACCTGCCGGAAACAGTGGTGGACGGCAATGTGGAGCGGGTCACATCGCGGCTGTTTCGCCTCGAAACACCCCTGCCCGCCGCGAAACCGGAACTGACCGCTTTGGCACAAACGCTGACCCCAAATGAGCGTCCGGGCGATTATGCTCAGGCAATCATGGACCTTGGCGCGACGATCTGTTCACCGAAATCTCCGGCCTGTGGGATTTGCCCTTGGATGGCGTTTTGTGCGGCGTGCAAAGTCGGAGATCAGGCTCGATTCCCTCTGAAAACTCCGAAAAAGCCCAAACCCACGCGCCATGGACATGCCTATGTCGCGCGCACGACGCGTGGCGAATGGGTGTTGGAAACACGGCCTGAAAAGGGGCTGTTGGGCGGCATGTTGGGCTGGCCGGGCACTGATTGGCGCGAGGCGCATCCAAAGGCCGCGCCATTTGAGGGCGCCTGGATAGAGGTGGGTGAGGTGCGTCACACCTTTACCCATTTCCACCTGATTCTCACCGTTCATCGCGCGGATCAGGTCGAGGGCGCGCTGGAGGTCTATGCGCTCAGAGGCCAAAACGCCTTTCGCGCCTCGGATTTACCGACCGTGATGCGAAAGGCATTTGACCTCGCTCATTCTACATTTACCACTGACCCTGTAGCGTCTGATGCAAATCAGGAAGCCTAAAAGATGAATTTAAGTGAAATCAGCACCCGCAACGCCCTGCCCTTTTGGCTTTCACTTGGGGTTGTGCCCCTGCTTTGGCTGAGCGCTTTTGTCGGTGGCTGGACCTTGGTTCTGGTGCCGCTTTGCGCATGGTATTTGATCGGCGCATTGGATGCGGTTCTGGGGCTCAACACCGCCAATCCAGACCCGAACACAGCCGAAAGTGAACTGTTTTGGTATCGGTTGATCACGATGATCTGGTTTCCGATTCAGTTCGCGAACATCTTTGGGCTGATCTGGTTTGTCACCCACACCGCTCATCTTTCAACCTTTGAAACCATCGTGTTGTTCTTTGGCCTTGGCGTCTCTTCTGGCTCCATCGGCATTGTCTATGCACATGAGTTGTTTCACCAAAGGAACACGCTGGAGCGCTGGCTGGGGGATTTGCTGCTGTCGAGTGTGCTCTATTCGCATTTCCGCACCGAGCATCTTTTGGTGCATCACAAACATGTCGGCACTCGCCGCGATGCGGTCACGGCGCTGTATAATGAAGGGTTCCATCACTATTTCGCACGGGTGATTCATGAATGCCCACGGTCGGCGTGGGCGGCGGAAAAGGCATTGTTGGCGCGCAAAGGACTGTCACCATGGCATCCGCGCAACCCGCATTTCCGCTATTGGACACTTCAGATCATCATGCTGATCCTCGCGGTTTTGATTGGCGGCGTGCCCGGACTTTTCCTGTTCATGTGGCAGGCGCTTGTGGCGATTTGGCAGTTGGAATTGACCAATTATGTTGAACATTACGGGCTGACCCGTCGGCATCTTGGGGATGGTAAATACGAACATGTCATGCCGCATCACAGTTGGAACGCCGCACATATGGCGACGAATTGGCTGTTGATCAATCTGCAACGCCATTCGGATCACCATTACAAACCGGATCGCCGATTTCCGCTTTTGCAGAACTACGACGAGGATGAGGCGCCGCAATTGCCCTATGGCTATACGCTGATGGGGGTTGCCGCGGTGATCCCGCCCGTGTGGCGACGCATGATGAACCCAAAGGTCAAAGCCTGGCGCAAACGCTATTATCCCGACCTTACGACCTTTGAGGATTGGGAACCTTATAAAGACGGCACCAACCCGCTTCCACGTCTCTAAAAC
The DNA here is from genome assembly GCF_000299875.1 of Celeribacter baekdonensis B30. GTDB lineage: Bacteria > Pseudomonadota > Alphaproteobacteria > Rhodobacterales > Rhodobacteraceae > Celeribacter > Celeribacter baekdonensis_A. The sequence goes on along the minus strand of NZ_AMRK01000001.1, from coordinate 648,517 downwards.
ATAAAAAGGGCCCCGTCACGCAGACGGGGCCAAGGTGGTGCCGCGATGTCAGGCCGCAGGCACCAGGCGGTAACTTTTGAATTTTGGGATGAGAGACTTACTGCATCTCCGCGCGGATTTGTTGGCGCAATACGTCGATAGGGACGTTTTTGCCATCGCGCTTAAAGGTCCAGTAGGTCCAACCATTGCAGCTTGGCGCGCCTTCAAGATGCGCCCCCACTTGGTGGATCGAGCCTTTGACGTCATTGGACACCAAGGTGCCATCGGCACGCACTTTCGCCTTTTTGCGACCGTTCATGGAATACAATTCCTCCCCCGGACGCAACATGCCACGTTCGACCAACTGGCCAAACGGCACACGCGGCTCGGCGCGTTTTGAGGTGGAGACATGCAACGCGTCTTTGTCAAATTTACGCACGGCGGCGATGCGTTTTTCAGCAACTTTGCGGTATTTTTCTTCGCGCTCAATACCGATGAATTCCCGGCCCAGCATTTTGGCCACGGCCCCGGTCGTCCCGGTGCCAAAGAACGGATCAAGCACCACATCGCCTGGATTGGTCGTGCCGACCAAAATGCGATGCAACAGGCTTTCGGGTTTTTGCGTCGGATGGGCTTTGTCGCCATCCTCGTTTTTCAAGCGCTCGCCGCCGTTGCAAATTGGCAGCACCCAATCGGAGCGCATTTGAATCCCCTCATTCAGGGATTTCAGCGCCTCGTAATTGAACGTGTATTTGGCGGCCTCATTTTTCGACGCCCAGATCAGCGTCTCATGGGCGTTGGTAAAGCGTTTGCCCCGGAAATTCGGCATCGGGTTCGACTTGCGCCATACCACATCGTTGAGAATCCAAAACCCAAGGTTCTGCAACTCAGCGCCCATACGGTACACATTGTGATACGAGCCAATCGCCCAGATCGCACCGTTCGGTTTCAACAACCGACGCGCGGCTTTGAGCCATTCGCGGGTAAAATCGTCATAGACTTTGAAACTGTCGAATTGATCCCAAGCATCATCCACCGCATCCACTTTGGAATTGTCCGGACGGTGAAGGTCGCCGCGAAGCTGTAGATTGTACGGCGGATCGGCAAAAATAAGATCGACGGAGCCTTCGGGAAGACTGTTCATGACATCAATACTGTCGCCAGCCAAAATTTGGTTAAGCGGGAGCGATGCCGCACTCGAGCGGGTTTTGGTTTTCATTTTCTGCCTCATATGCGCCCCTGAGGGACGTCAATTACGCACCATTTTTGGCGTCGTTTTATGAGGACAAAGATGAGTCATTGCTGATTCGCAGTCAATTTCTTTTTCGAATCAGATACTTAGGTTTTTCCTTGATACAAGATGTTGTGTATAGGTTTGAACGAACGTCTATGGTGAGGGGTCACACCAAGATTTTGGAGCCCCTCCAAATGCGCTTTGGTGCCATATCCGGCGTTTTTCTCCCATGCATAACCGGGATGCTGTTGCGCTAAATCCACCATCAATTTGTCGCGCCAGGTTTTCGCCACAATTGAAGCCGCAGAAATCGACACCGAACGCGCATCGCCTTTGATAATCGCCTCAGCATCAAGACCGAAAGCCGCGGGAATTTTATTGCCATCGACCAGCACATAATCAGCAGGGATTTTGAGCCCAGCCACGGCCCGTTCCATCGCCCGCAATGAGGCTTGGAGAATGTTGATCTCGTCAATCTCCTCCACCGAACAGGAGGCAATGGACACATCGGCCACGGAGAGGATTTCGTCATAAAGTGCCTCGCGGCGTTTGGCGCTTAGGACTTTGGAATCATTGAGACCCGTGGGAATGCGCGCGGGATCAAGCCAGACCGCAGCGGCCACGACAGGTCCGGCCAAAGGGCCACGCCCCACCTCATCCACACCGACAATGCGCGTATATCCACGCAAGCCGGCGGCCTCTTCAAACGTGTAATCAGGAACAGTTTTTGTCATACTCTTGTGAAGCCGATGCCCGCCCGGCACGCAAGGTAAAAAGACGGGTGGAACGCATGAACCACCCGCCAAGTGACGCGGCCCATCGGGACGAAAAACCGCGTATTCTGATTGGATCGACTTACCAGTGGTCGTTGCCTTTGCCATGGCCGTGGTCCCCGCGAGAACCCGCCACCCGGAACCCGAAGTTGCTCAGACACCCGACATCATAGGCATCAACCCGGCCGCGTTTGGTCGAAACCCGCGTTTCACAGGCACGCGGCAGCGGCGCTCGGGCCTTGCGGTTTTGATCCACACAGCGCTCAAGGGCGACAAGACGTGTCCGGTTTTCGCGACCATATTTGTACTGGTGACCATCACGCGAGGAGGCAACGCTGAGAACACACTTGTTTGGAATGAGGAAAGCATCGCCCCGATTTCCATCACGCCAGATGTCCGGATTACCGCGCGAGGTTTCGACGGCCACTTTGTTGTCACCTTTGTTGTCGATGGCTTTGCCGATCACAAACAACGTCAAAAGCCCCCCCAGAGCCATGGCAACATCTTGATCAGAGGCCCGTGCGGGAACGGCGGCGATTCCGGCAGTGCCGATTGAGAGTGCCAACAGCCCGGCGGTGAATTTCGTGAGTTTCATCGGTCGTCCTTTCAAATCCTGTTGCCCGTTCATGGCCAATGTGGCCGGGGCGGGAGAGGTGATGGGACAGAGATGCCGGGAATGGCGAACATCGCTCAATATCAGTCAAATGTCATTGGATAGCGCAGGCGTCTTCGGGCTTTGATATTGAATAACACCGCCCTTTCACCCAAGGTCGCAGGCATGAAAGTGAGAGCCATGAAACCATATCTCCTCCCAGCCCTTGCCCTCGCGCTTGCCCTCTTGCCGGGGCTGGCACAGGCCGCCTGTTACGCCAGCTATAAAGCCAAACAGGACAATCCGCTTAAGCTGCATTTCGGCGTGGCCGAACTCAGCGATGCGCAATGTTCCAAAGACGCCGCCGCCAAGGCGCTCCAACCCCGTTTGGCAAAAGACGGCTGGATTCTTCTGACGATCGTCGCGATGATCCCGGAGGATAAACTTGGCGAGGTGAAAGACAGTGCTGGCAACTATTTCCTCCGATACTGACAGTCGCAAGGTCTCGCGCGTTGTCATCTTTGGCATGGGGGCGATTGTCGCCATCCTGTTAATTGCCGCTGTGTTTTTGTTCCTGAACCTGCCGGACGCCAATGCGTTCAATGCGCGGGTCGAACAGATTTTCGTTGAAAACGATCTGACCTCAGTGGCCGAGATCAAACTGTTGGAAATCCTCGCCCAGTCGGGCACATCCTTTTCCGACACGTTGACCTCCTACCGGATGGTGATCTTTGTGCTGTTGATCTTTGCCACCGCCTTGCTCATCGCGGCTTTGGTGTTTTTGGTCACGATCATCGCGCTGAACCGCCGCATGTCTGAGATTGAAAAACGCGGGATTGAAGTGTCGTCCCTGATGATTTCGCGAGCTGAGCACACGGTCTATCTCAACAATATGGAATTCAAATTGACACCTGCGGCGATTGAAACCCTCTCGGTTTTGGCCGAAGCGCGCCTTGATGATGAGGTGATGTCAGGGGCGGAAATCGAAGGCGTGATCTCGGGCCGTCCCTCTGTCGATTGCGACGAGGCGGCGGGGGCAACGCGGATCAAACGGCTGCGAGACACGTTGGGCAACCAAATGGTCAGCGAACTTTTGGTCAAAAATATCGCGCGCAAAGGCTACATGCTGAGCTGTCCGCCCGATGTGATCAAGATGGTTTAGCGCGCGGCTTTGACCGGGGTGAAACAGGCCTCCAAACCCTCAAAACTGGCCTGAACGCCATTGGGTTCTGACTGCGCCAAAAAGTGATCCAAATGCGGCCAGGTCTCAATTGATTCATCAATCATCGGATCGGTGCCTGAGGTGTATAGCCCCGCCTGAATCATCATTTCAGATCGATCAAACACCCCCAAAAGACGCCGCGCCCGCGCAATCAACTCATTCTCCTTGTCTGAGGCGGCATGAGGCAGCGCGCGCGACACGGAGCGCAAAAGATCAATCGCCGGGAATCGCCCGCGTTCAGCAATTTGGCGATCCAGAACAATGTGACCGTCCAAAACCCCACGCAAAATGTCGGCAATCGGTTCCTCCATATCGGATCCGGCCACAAGCACGGAAAACACCGCCGTAATATCGCCCGCGTCGCCGATCCCCGGCCCTGCGCGCTCACACAGCGAAGTAATCAGATGCGACGTGGAGGGGGGAAACCCCCTGAGCGAGCTGGATTCTCCCGTGGCCAGTGCCACTTCGCGATGCGATTCCGCAAATCGGGTGACAGAATCGGCCAGAAACAGAACCTGTTTGCCTTTGTCGCGAAAATGTTCCGCCACCGACATGGCGGTCCAGGCACACCGCCGCCGCACCATCGGCGATTGGTCCGACGTCGCGGCGACAATCACCGAGCGTTTCATCCCCGCAGGTCCGAGAACCCGGTCAATAAATTCGCGCACCTCGCGCCCGCGCTCGCCGACCATGGCGATGACGACCACATCGGCCTCAAGTCCGGTGGCAAGTTTAGCCAAAAGCGTGGATTTCCCCACACCCGAGCCGGCAAAAAGACCGATGCGTTGCCCGCGCACAATCGGCAAGAGCGTGTTGAACACGGCCAAACCCGTTTCCAAACGTTTGCCCAAGGCACGCCTTTCCGTTGGATTCATCGGTTTCCCACGCAGGGCGCGCGGTTTGTTGCCCTGTAAAATAGGTTTGCCATCAAGAGGTTGGCCAAAGGGATCTATCACCCGGCCAATCCACATATCATCCGGGGAAATATGGTTTTTACCGATATGGGCCACGGGATCACCAATCGACAAACCATCTGGTCCGCCATCCGGCAGGACCGTCACGCTCGTTTTGTCGAGCTGAAGGACTTCGCCGCGACGAATCTGTGTCCCGTGTCCAATCTCGACCAGATCGCCCAGCGCCGCAATGTCACTGAGGCCCGATACGGTCAAAACCCCGCGCGACACTTCGATAACCCTCCCAACGGAGTGAACCGGTTTCACCGATGCAATCTCCGAGAGAAGCATTTCAAACCCAATACTGTTCATGGCGCCCTCCGTGTTCTGAAACCCTTTCTAAAGGAATCAAGGTTAAGCCTTGGTTGAGATAACTCGGAGGAGAAGCCCCGATGTTCGAGAATTTGGATATTTTCAAGATGGCAAGCGGGTTGGCCCGTCACGCCGTCACACGTCAAGAAGCCGTCGCGAAAAACATCGCGAACGCCGATACCCCCGGGTATCGGGCCCAAGATGTTGCGTCTTTTGAAGAGGCCTATGAGGGCAACCAAGCCGGGACGGCCATGCGTACGACGCGTGAGGGCCATATGGTGTCTGCGTCTTCTCAGGAAACAAATGGGTTTCGGCTTTTTGATGCGCCCGGCCCAAGTTCGCCCAATGGCAACACCGTTTCGCTCGAAACCGAAATGATGAAGTCCTCTCAGGTGCGGCACGAACATGATCTGGCGCTCTCTGTCTACAAAACCTCAATGAACATTCTGCGCACCTCAATCGGGCGCAGGTAACGGAGGCCGAACATGTCAGATCTACAAAATATTCTTAATCTTTCCGCCTCCGGGATGAAGGCACAGGCCAATCGCCTCCGCCATGTGTCGGAGAACATCGCCAACGCGGACACCCCCGGATACCATAGAAAAACCGTTTCTTTCGAAGAAGTTGTCGAGCAAGGGGCTAAGACCGGCGCGGTGAACACCGGGGATGTTCAGCTTGATCAAACCGAGCTGACCCGCGTCTACGACCCCGGCCATCCGATGGCTGGTGAAGATGGATTTTATGACGGCTCCAATGTCGAGCTGATGATCGAAATTGCGGACGCCCGTGAGGCACAACGCAGCTATGAGGCGAACCTTAAGATGTTCGATCAGGCCCGACAAATGTCGTCGTCACTACTTGAACTGCTGCGCCGGTAGAACGCCGCGCACAACCTTAGGAGACCAGAATGGACATCCGCTCAGCATTTGCCGCCCAAGGCTACGCCTCGACACGCCCAGCCACCGCACCAAAACCGGGGGTCGAAGGGCAATCCACCCAAAACGCCTTTGGTCAGGCGGCCGCCAGTTTTGCCGACACCTTACGCCAAGGCGACGAGGTGGCTCAGGCGGCGATGTCTGGCAAAGCCGACAGTCAATCTTTGGTTCAGGCGCTGGCTCAGACAGAACTGGCGGTCGAGGCCGCCGTGACCGTGCGCGATAAGGTCGTTGAGGCCTATCAAGAAATCCTGCGGATGCCGGTGTAAGTCATGGATGAGATGGTCTTTTATGACACGCTGCGACAGGCGCTTTGGATTGCGGTGATCATTTCAACGCCAATTCTTGTCGTCGCCTTGGTGGCGGGTCTGGTCGTTGGTCTGTTTCAGGCCCTGACCAGCATTCAGGAAATGACCCTCACCTTTGTGCCAAAACTGGTCGCCATTCTCGTCGTCTTTTGGATGTCGATGGGCTTCATGACCGAAGCCCTCACCAGTTTTTTCCACGACCGCATCATCCCGTTGATCGGAGGCCTGTAATGGATAGCGCAGGATATACATCCCTGACTCGCATGGTTGGTTTGAACCGCGAAATGCAGGCGATTGCGAATAACATCGCCAACGTGTCCACCACCGGGTTTCGCAAAGAGGGGCTTATCTTTTCCGAATATATTTCCGATCTGGAACAGGGAGAAGACAGCCTGTCGATGGCAGAGGGCAATGTGCGTCTGACCAATGACAGTCAGGGGCCCTTGACCCCCACCGGCGGGGCCTATGATTTTGCCATCGAAGGTGATGGTTTTTTCATGATCGACACCCCCGATGGTCAGGCCCTCACGCGCGCTGGGGCGTTTACCACCAATGATCAGGGCGAATTGACCACCCATGATGGCTATCGCTTGCTCGACAATGGCGGCGCGGCAATTTTCATTCCGCCGGATGCCGGTACGGTTGCGGTGTCCTCGGACGGTACGCTCTCCGCTGATGGTCTGCCGCTGTCGCAAATCGGCCTCTACATGCCAGAAGACCCCAACACGCTGACGCGCACAAACGGCGTTCGGTTCATGACCACCGGCCCGATCATTCCGCAAGAAAATGCGGTCATTCTACAGGGTTACGTCGAAAACTCGAACGTCAATGCGATCACAGAGGTCGCGCGGATGATTGAGGTCCAACACGCCTACACCATGGGTCAAAAATTTATGGAGCAAGAGCATGAACGGATCCAATCCGTCATCTCGACGCTCGGTCGTTAAGGAAGGAGCCAGACATGCGTGCTCTCAAAATTGCAGCCACGGGGATGAGCGCCCAGCAGATGCGGGTGGAAACCATTTCGCAGAACCTCGCGAACATGAACACCACGGGTTACAACGCCCGGCGTGCCGAATTCGCCGATCTACATTACCAACAAATGGCCCGCCCCGGCACAATCAACTCCGCCGATGGCACAATCCTGCCCACCGGGGTCCAACTTGGCCTTGGTGTGCGGCCTTCTTCGGTGACGGTGCAATTGGCCCAGGGGTCGTTGTCGCAGACCGGCGGCGATCTTGATCTGGCCATCGAAGGGCAAGGCTATATCGAAGTCACCCTGCCCTCTGGCCAATCCGCCTATACCCGTGACGGCGCGCTCAAACGCTCTGCCGATGGGTTGATCGTGAATTCAGACGGCTATGAGGTGGTGCCAGGCATCACCATCCCTGACGATGCGCGCTCCATTTCGATCAACGCCGAGGGCGAGGTCTACGCCTATTTCAACGACGTGATTGATCCGCAACTTCTGGGGCAATTCTCCCTTGCGGGCTTTACCAATGCCAAAGGGCTTGAGGCCATTGGGTCCAACCTCTTTCTCGAAACAACCGCCTCAGGCCCGGCACTTGTCGCATCGCCGGGTGTGAACGGGCTAGGCACTTTGCGCCAAGGTTATCTTGAGGACAGTTCCGTCGATGCCGTCCGTGAAGTCACCGAGCTGATCGAAGCCCAGCGCGGCTATGAATTGAACGCCAAGGTCATCACCGCCGCCGACCAGATGCTCTCTGCGACGACGCAAATCCGATGATCAAACGCCTCCTCATACCCCTCACCTTGTCAATCTTGACAACGCCGAGCGCCGCCGACACCGTGGTTGCCACCCGCACCATCCGGGCGCAAACGTTGCTATTGCCGGACGATCTGACCGTGATCGAAGGCGATGTCCCGGGCGCCATTACTGCGATCGAAGACGCCGTAGGTCTGGAAGCGCATGTGATGCTTTACACTGGGCGCCCGATTGCTGCTTCTGACATCGGGCCGGCGGCCATCATCGAGCGCAATCAAATTGTCTCGCTCGTCTATAGCCGTGGCGGTCTCTCCATCTATGCGGATGCCCGTGCCCTTGGTCGTGCTGGCCCCGGCGACATGCTCCGCGTCATGAACCTTTCCTCCAAAACCACCGTCTCAGGCGTTGTTGCGCCGGATGGCACCGTCCGCGTCGGCGGGTCCATCTCTCAATAATCAGGATTTTCACATGCGTATGTCCCGTATCCTTCCCACAGTTTTGACCCTCACCGCCTGCAGCAATCTCGGAGAGGTCGGCCGGCTTCCCTCGTTTTCCCCCGTTGAAACCTCCGCCGAAACGTCCGCGATGCTCAATCCGCCCCTACCGGAAAAAGTCGAGATCCGCAGCCCGTCGGATGCCGCATCGCTTTGGAATGCCTCCCGTGGCTCACTTTTGGGAGATCGCCGCGCAATTGAACGCGGCGACATTATGACCGTGGTGGTTGAGATCGACGACAGTGCCGAGATGTCAAACACCAGCAATCGGGGGCGTTCCGGCTCTGAATCCATGGGGGTTCCTTCTCTTTTTGGCATCCCCGAACGCATCAATTCACAATTGCCCGATGGCGCGACAATGGGGTCCGCCGTCTCAACCAATTCCACCTCCGCCTCTTCGGGCAATGGCAGCGTCAAGCGCAATGAGAAGCTCAAACTTCTTGTTGCAGCGACGATTGTCGATGTGTTGCCCAATGGCGTTTTGCACATCAAAGGTTCGCAAGAAGTGCGTGTGAATTTTGAAATTCGTGAGCTTTTGGTCGAAGGCTATGTGCGTCCCGAAGACATCACGCGCCAAAACGAAATCACCTATGACAAAATCGCCTCTGCCCGCATTTCTTATGGCGGTCGGGGCCAAATCTCTCAGGTGCAACAACCCCGCTATGGGCAACAAATTGCGGACATCGTTTTGCCGTTCTAAAGGAGAGCCCCGTGATCAAAAAACTACTCCCCATTCTGCTGGCTCTCGTTGGGCTTGGCGCGGGTGTTGGCGGCGGGCTGATGCTACGCCCGGACCCGGAAATTGTTGCCATTGATCCTTGTGGCGACACTGAGGCCGCCGCACTCCATGACGCAGAGCATGGTGGTGACGAAGAGGTGCCCCCTGAAAACACTGCATTTGAGTATGTGAAACTGAACAACCAATTCGTGATCCCCGATCTTGACGGAGGGCGTGTGACTGCGATGGTTGTGCTCTCGCTAAGCCTTGAGGCCACAACGGGCAGTCGCGAAGCGATCTATGCCCGCGAACCCAAATTGCGTGATGCGTTCCTTCAAGTGCTGTTTGATCATGCCAATACGGGTGGATTTAAAGGCGCGTTTACCGACAGCAGCACGATGAACGCCCTGCGGCGCGCTTTGGTTGAAGTGGCTCAAAAAACCATTGGGCCGCAGATCAACGATGTTTTGGTGATCGATATTGTACGCCAAGACATTGGCTAAACACGCAGGTTGGCGTCACGTCTTTCCGGCGTGACGCTCGGTGAGCCGATCCAGGGCATCCTTTTTACCGAAAGCTGTCCGCGTTTTTCCAAGCTGAGTCTCACGCCGTTCGGCAATTTGCGCCAAGTCCCTCAAGGCTTGGCGCTTTTCCTTTTCAGCCCACCGATACCAGGCAGAATCGGCCCCCATCAGGCTCGCCATGTCAAACCCCTCAGACGTTCCAACATGGTGAACGCGCTGCGCACGGGCCGCTGCGATCTCTCGCAACTTCGCCTTCGGCCCCTCTTCTTCGCGCTTGATCGCGGCAAGTTTGGCCAGCTCTGCAGTCAAGGACAACTCTGCAATATCTTTGAGGCTTTTTAGTTTTTTAAGGTCTTTGGACATCATTTACCGCCAAATTGGGTTTTCATCTTTTTGCGCATCGCCTCGGCAAAGCGGATTGAGGCCGCAACCGCACGATAATGTTCGGGCAGAATCTGGTCGCCAATTTCCACCGTCGCATACAAGGCGCGCGCCGTTGGCGGATCGCTGTGAATCGGAATCGCGTTCTCGTTGGCCACTTCGCGAATGCGCGCAGCAATGTCATCCACACCCTTAGCCACGCAAACAGGCGCACCACCTGCCAGACGATCCCATTTCAATGCCACCGCATAGTGAGTCGGGTTCACAACGATCACATCCGCTTTGGGCACATCCGCGAGCATTTGGTTCATCACGATGTCATAGCCTTTTTGGCGCCGCTTCTGTTTGAAATGCGGATCGCCCTCTTGATCCTTTGATTCATCCGTCATTTCTTTGCGCGACATGCGGTGTTTGCGAATATGTTCGGTGTATTGAAACAGAAAATCCACGCCGCCGATCAAAGCAGAAATCACCAAAACAATGGTCATGAACCCAATCACCAGCTTGACCAATGTGGTCGTCACCATGCCGGGGCTCAGTGAAACCGTCGCCAAGATTTCTGGAAGTTTTGAATAGAGATAAAACCCAAGCACGATCGAGTAGATCAGCAATTTGAAAAAGCTTTTGGCAAACTCAAACAGACCAGAGCGTCCAAATTTGTTTTTGGCATTCGAAATGGGTGAGATTTTTGAGAGCTTCGGCTCAAGCTTGCTGGGTGCAAAAATCATCGCCCTGGTGGCAAAAACTGTTGTCAGAGCCAAAACCGCCGGAATGGCAAACCATGGTAGCATGTTTCCTCCGATAGAGGTCATCAGGCCCAGCGTCCAGGGGCGCCCCGACCCGTCAAACCACGCCTGTGCATTCAGATCGGCATTTGCCAGTAGCGATTGTAACGTGGTGCCCATGCCTTGAAGACTGCCCGCGCCAAGCCCCATCGCGGCAATAATAAATCCGAAATAGGCGGCGGCCGTGGTCAGGTCGTTTGAGCGGGGAACCTCACCCTTTTTGCGCGCATCATTGAGCCGCTTTTGTGACGGTTCATATTGTTTATCGCTGTCATCATCGCCCTCTGCCATCATGGCCCTCCGAACGGATCAATGAGCAGTTGCGCAAAACCTGAGCGCCACGTTTCAAGTAGGATCGGTGCCGTGGCGAACAGCAACAAAAGACCGCCAAGTGTGATCGCTGGCGCACCGACAAAAGCGACCATCAATTGCGGCATCGCGCGGTTAATCACGCCCAGCGCGACGTTATAGATCAGCGATCCAACGACAAACGGGGCGGCGAGCGTGAAAGAGATCGAGAAGGCTTTCGAGACATGCCCCACCCCCCAGACCATCACATCCTGAGGCGCGACGAAAAGGCCGGGGGGGAAATAGTCGTAGGACAGGATCAACACTTCGGCCACGCGCACATGCAGGCCAAGCATCACCGCCAGCGCCAGTCCAGACACTGACAGCAGATGCCCGATGGCGGGCTGGGCCTCCACGGAACCGCCTCCGAAAATCTGCGACAAGGATGTAGATTGCGCCACCATCGTTCCTGCGATCTGAAGCGCCATCACAAATATCCTGAGCGCCAAACCAAGCAAAAGCCCTGAAATCACTTCGGTCATGACACCTTTTGCCAGGCCCGATGGCATCAACGCCAAGGTTTGAAGTTGTGGCGCAACGGCCGGGAAAACGATCACCGTAAAACAAATGGCCAGAACCAGACGCACACGCTCCGGGATGGAGCGTTCGCCAAAGGCGGGAAGAACGGCCATGACCGCACCAACGCGTAGAAACACCAGAAATGCAACGGCGAACCCTGCCTGGCTCAATCCAATCAGATCGCCAAGCTCTACCGTCATGCGGGCACCAATCCGACGAGGGAGGGCTTGGCATCCGTTCCGATTTCCTCAAACGAATAAACCGGGTTGTGGATGCCTTGCGCAGACAAAACTGTGCGCAGGAACCGCCGACGGCGCGTCGAAGTCACGATACCCGGATAAATTCCCGTTTCACCAGCTTTGGCGATTTTATCCGCCATGGTTTTGGCAAGTTTGTTAAACTCTGCTGGTGGCAATGCAACATCGGTACTCCCGCGCTCTCCCTCGATTTGGTAGGTCGTGAACCGATCTTCCCATTCTGGCGCGAGCTGCAAAAGTGGCAGGGTCCCATCTTCGCGCTTGATCTCAGAAATCAGTTGAAATCCAAGGCGTTGACGAACGTGCTCACAGATAGATTCCGCAGTGGAATGGGCACCGCGAGCTTCGGAAACCGACTCGAGAATCAGCGCCATGTTTCGAATGGACACCCGCTCCTCAAGCAACAGCCGAAGCACGGAGAGCAACAAATCCATCGGAACCCGCTCTGGGATCATGTCATTGAGCAGCTTTTGGTTGGCCTCAGCCCGCCTTGTGTCTGACAGGTTACTCATTTCATCCAGCAATCTGCGCAGAGATTTCATCGTCAAGAGACGTGGGAAATTGCGCTTGATCACTTCGAGGAGATGCGTGGCCAAGACTTCGGTCGCACTCACAACCGTGCATCCCATCAATGCGGCGTCTTCTTTTTTGGACGGATCAATCCAACGCGCAGGCGCACCATATACCGGCTCAGACACGTCTTCACCAAGAGGCAATCCATTTGCGTCACCGTAGACAAGGGCCAAAGCCTGATCTTTGCGCAAGCGGTCACGGGCCTGTTCCACCCCCTGGATTCGAACAACATATGTGCCCGCTGGCAGGGTCGGATCATCGGTCAAACGAATTTCAGGCAGAATGAGACCAAACACGGTAGCAACATGATTGCGCATGTTCACGATACGGGCATCAAGTCCTGTCTGTTGATCAAGAACCATCGCGACAAGATCTGGGGCAAACTCAACATGGATGTCATCAAGATCCAGAATATCGCCCATGGACTCTGGCTTTTCTGCCTCTGCGCTTGCCTTGACCTCCTGTTTCGTCTGCTCTTTTGCCTCTTTGTCATTCTTGCGCGCCATATAATAAGCGCTTCCAGCCAAGATCGCAGCCCCGCCGATGAAAGGCACAAAAGGCAGGCCAGGAACAAACGCAAAGAGAGTCATCAACACTGCAACGGTATAGAGCGCGGGCGGATATTTACCCAGTTGACGGAAGAGCGCAAGATCGGCAGCGCCGCTTGTCCCTCCCTTTGCGAGAAGAAGTGCGGCGGCAATAGAAATGATAACCGAAGGGATCTGACTGACCAACCCATCTCCAATTGTCAAAATCGCATAGGTTTCAAAGGCTTTCCCAATCGGCATACCATGCACGACCACGCCAATGACCAATCCCATAATGATATTCATAAGGGTGATCAAAAGGCCCGCAACCGCATCGCCCTTCACAAATTTCGAAGCCCCATCCAATGAACCAAAAAAGGTGGTTTCAGCCAGTTCCAACTCGCGGCGGAGTTTGGCTTGTTCATGGGTGATCGCGCCGGCGGAAAGATCGGCATCAATGGCAAGTTGACGTCCGGGCATGCCGTCCAGTGCAAACCGAGCGCCCACCTCCGCCATCCGGCCAGCACCTTTGGTGATCACCATAAAGTTCACAATCAACAAGACCGTAAAGACAACCAAGCCAAGCAAGACCGAACCGCTCATCACAAAGCTTGCAAACCCTTCGATGACATTTCCGGCAGCATTTGTACCGGTATGGCCCTGGCCAATGATGAGCTTTGTGGAGGACACATTGAGTGACAAGCGCAACATCAGACTCGCCAAAAGAACAGTGGGAAAAGCCGAAAAATCCAGCGGTCGTTCAATAAAAAGCGTGACGGTAAAAATCAGGATGGCCAGCGCGAAGCTTGTGGCGAGCCCAAGGTCGAGAATCCATGACGGCACTGGCAAGACCATCATGACGATGACCACCATGAGCGCCAGCGCCAATAAAATTGTGGGTTTAAATATTTCTTTGAGGTTAAAGGTCATCGCGCTGCCTCAAAAAAGTAAAATCCAGTCGAAGAAATTGGGTTGCACGATTTGGGAGGTGTGGTTTGAAGCGTCGTGATTGAGCGCTGTCTGCGACACTCTGGTCTGAAAGAAAATCAGGCGCTTTGGAAATAAACCATACTCTCATTGTCTGCTGCAATTCTTGCTACTGTTTCGACGAGACTATGGTGAACGTGGTTTACAAAGAGTGTACGCGAGCCAAACGTTTCATGTTTTCAGTCAAGAACAGCCTCAAGAACACTGCGCTTGTTGCGACTTAAAGAAAGGATGTCTTGGACAGACGAAAGGCTCGGCGCTCCTGTAGCGTTGCTCTCAGAAATTTGCGGCGTTGCCAGCACGGATGCTGCGAACTGAGCCATTGCAGGTTTTTGAGAACCTTCGAGGCTATTCCAGTCTTCTGCCACAATTGCAAATGTGTCCTTATCAGAACTATCGCCAAATCCTTCAAGTGTTTGAAGCGCCTTTTCGGGCGCATTCATATAAAAATATGCCTTTGCCGCGACATGCCGCGCCTCTTCCCCCGAAAGTTGGGTGGCATATCGAAGAGCCGCGTCGAACTCTCCAACACCTAAAAAAGCCTTGGCCAATATCAGCTTTGCCTCGTCTTCACTCTCACCCGAGTAGAGAGTCATCATCTCCAACGTAGAATCGAAAAAGCCCATACCTACGAGACGTTGTGCTGTTTTGAGACGTGCCGAATCTGTGAGAGCCGCACTGGAAATTTTTGGGAGATTTCCGATCACGACCTTGGAAAAAACCATGTCATTTTTGCTTGAGGTCACTTGTTCCAAAGCCGCGGACATCAAGCTGTCAATAGCCTCCTTGTCAGTGTCGGTCTCCCTGTCTCTATCAAGGGCGCGCCGAAGCGCAATGTCCGCGTCACCAGAATGAATGCGCGCCAGGATTGCCGCGTTTTGGAGTGCAAGGCCTTCCGCGCTGCCACGATACTCTACGGCCATGGCTTCGGCATTCTCCGCAAACTTTCGGTCAATGGTTTCACCAGATATCGCCTTAGTTTCAATCAAGCGCACCAAAGCGTCAGCCGCCATGGGGCCGTCTTGACCGACAATATCTTCAAATGTTGAAATGGCCTTTGCGGTCCCGCCATTTGCGAGTTGTAATTCAGCGTCGAGCAGGTCGAATGCATCGCCATGTTCACCTTCGGCGCGAGCAATCGCATTTTGAATGTATTTCGCGCTCGTCTCATCGTTGATCTCAAGAAATCGCTCTGAGAGAACAGGTCCGAGGTGGCGACGAATATGCAGTGGCAGGGCGGAAAACGTCGCCAAAATACTGTCTTTGTTGTAATCGTCCCAAGCATTCAGGTGCTCTTTGGACATAACAGCCCAAAAGGCTACTTCCCCATCACATCGAAATTGTTGGTCCAGACGCCCTGCGTTGGATGCGTATCCATGATCCATAATGTCAGCGATAGCCCAAAGCACATCGTGCCCTTCAACCGTCACTCCAAAATTGGTTAAAACCGACTTCGCCTCAACACCAAATGTGAGGAAAAGATAATATCTCGCCAGACGTTTGACCCCTTCGGGATCAGGATTGTCGAATTCTCCAATCGCGCCCGCACGAAACATTGAAAGTTGTAGCCCTTGATCCAATGGATCGCCCCAATCCTCAATGGCCACCAGAGTATTCTCAAGACAGATGTTGTCGTATTCATCGCGACGCTCAGACTCGGCAGACCGCAATTGCTCACGATCAATTGAAGACTGAATGCGAACGTGGCTACGATCAGCTTTTGGGAACTCGACTTCGGCCTCCGGGGTCGTTTTCTGAGTCTTGTCCTCTTCATTCAGTGTATGGGATTGGGCCTCTTCGACAATGGTTTCAGTCGGGGTAACATCCGCATCCAGCAATCCTTGAGACACGGCCCGCCCGACCTGTTCAAGCAACTGCAACTGAAGTTCGTCCACGCGTTGATTGCGCTTTTCCGCGTCCCTTTCGTAATCTCCCATGGTTGATAATGGTGGTGGCTCAAAATGATTGTCACCGGCTTGATCGTTGCCAAACACAATCGGGAACTCCAAACCGTCTTGGCCAATTTCCTGACCCACCGTATCCTCTTGCACACCCCCAAGATCATCGCGGCCATCGCCAGAAATCAGCATAGACTCAGCGACATTAACCTCCGCCACACTGGGCATAAGTGTTTGCAATGTTTCATCGGTTTCGGCCCCAGGAGGAGAAGGAAAAGCACTGTCATTCTCCATGACTTGATTTGTCTCAACGGCTGGAATAGGTCGCTCAAATTTTGACTCGGAACTCGGCGCACCATCTTTAATGTCGATGACAATACGCCCTTCCCGAAGTTCAAAAGCATCGGCATGTACAGCACCCGAAACCCGAATGACAAAGCTGGATGGCTCAGTTGAAATGGCTGTTATTCTGGTTCTGGGAATCTTGTCGAAAACAGCTTTCGCATCGAATTCGATGCCTTGCGCAGAGACGCGAAACTCATAATCGTCGCCCTTTCGTCCAAATTCCCAATCCGCAACAGTCGGAAACTGCAGAACAATGCGCGAAAAATCGGCGTGCTCTCCAGACAGGAGAACAACCGACTCCGCCCGCAATGTCAGCGGGAAAAAGAAAATCGCAAGAATGACGGTAAAAACGCGGATCATGCGGCGTCCGATTTGACCTCTTTTAGGGCTTCTTCCAACTCGGCAAAACTTGGTCGGCAATGGCCAGGTGTATTTTGGCGTCCAACCTCGATACAGATATTCGTGGCATGGTTGTGAAGGTTCGCAACAAGCACTTCTCTGATGAGTTGGTAAAAATGTCCGTCTTCCTCGATGACATCCTTCATTTTTGCCGAGAAGGGCCCAACCAGACCATAGGCCAGAAACACCCCCAGGAATGTTCCAACGAGGGCCCCGCCAATCATTTTGCCCAAGATTTCTGGCGGCTGGTCAATGGACGCCATCGTTTTGATAACGCCAAGCACGGCGGCGACGATCCCAAGCGCGGGAAGCCCGTCACCGATCGCCGCCATCGCGTGGGACGAATGAAGGGCGTGATGCAAATTCGCCTCAAGACGCTTTTCAAGTACCTCCTCAACTTGATGCGGATCATCATAGTTCATGGAGGCCGAGCGCAAAGTGTCGCAGATCAGAGCGACCGCTTCTTTGTCACTCAAAATTTTGGGGTATTTCGTAAATATCGAAGAGTTTTCAGGCGCTTCGATATGTTCCTCAAGCCCGACCGGGTTCTGTCTTGCCAGCCGGATCAATTCGAACAAGAGACACAGCAGGTCTTTGTAATCTTCATGCTTCCACTTTGGACCTTTGAAAACTTTCCCCATATCCTTCAGCGTATGTTTGATGCCGGATATGTCATTGGAAATCACAAAAGCCCCCGCAGCGGCACCACCGATCATCATGAACTCAAAGGGCAACGATTTGAGAATAATGCCAAGCTTGCCGCCCGCGGCAATATAGCCGCCGAACACCATGATAAAGATCAGCAAAATTCCAACAATACCGATCATATTTTATGTCCTTAGTCTAGAATCCAGGTGAGATAACCCTGTCACAAACCTCTTAAAAAAGTCTGTCAAATGCATCTTATTCACTTGGGGCATTGGCATTTCTGCCCGCCAAAATGACAGAAATTGTGTAGGCTGTTTCCGGCTTAAGCCCCGCCATCACGGCACCGGCCGCGTCTGGACGCATACGCCCCAAGAAACCCGCAGCAAAATCGGGCGACATCGCCTCAAACAACGCTGCCGCTTCTTTGGGTTTCATCGATTCGTAGACGGTTGTGAGCTTTGCCAAGTCATCCTCAGCCGCAGATTGTGATCGGACCATGGTCGCTTCAAGACGCGCTTCCGCTTGTTCTAAAACGCCCATGCTTTCCAGAACTTCAGCTTTCGCGACATCGATTTCTTTCATTTTTTGAGCGACCAATAGCTCTTTTTCCTTAACACTCTTTTCACGCTTTAGAAGTACCGCAATCAGCGCCTGAGTTTCCTCATCGGTTTGACAAGCAACCGGAGCAGCCGCCCCATGCGATTCTGTTCCCACATCATGCGCTAGATCCGAAACCTCCCGTGCAATTGCAGCCCCGGTGCCCGACGCCAAACGCACCACAGCGGAGGTCAAAAAAACCAACGCGATGATCCAAAGAGCCCCACGCCCTGAGCGAATTTTGCGTTTGGGCGTCTTGCCTTTCGCCTTTGTTTTGGGCGCTTTCATTCTGCGGCCTCCACGCGTGTTCTTTGACTCAAAAACAAGGTTTCGCCTTCAATGTTGCCATCTGCCGAACCAGGCCGCGGAGCAACGGACGAAACCACGGTTGGACCAGCTTTCGGGGCTTCGGGCAAATCATGCATGGAGGCGATCAACAGTTCGAGACGACGCGACACATCCTCAGCGCGCGATGTGAGGTCTTCGAGTTTCACCGCAGACCCCGCCGCTGTTTTTTGTGCTTTAATCAATGTTTTGGTCATATCATCCACCTGAGCGGACAAGACGGCAATCGCGCCACCAACACCTTTTTCAAGATCGGTAAACCGACTGAGCCGGCGAGCAAGAACCGCGCAATACACACCCACGGCGAAGGTCCCGGCGATCATCAAGATATCAGCAATCAGTTCCATATCGGGCTCCTCAATTTACCACGAATTCCATGATGAGAACGTCCTTGATCCGTCCTTCACCCGCAACAATCTGCACCCGCCGCAAGATCTGCGACCGCAACCGCACCAAGGCAGAGGGATTTTCAAGTTCTGACACTTCAACCGCACGAAGATAGCCGTTCAAAATATCGACAACGCGGGGGAGAAGGGTGATCACCTCTTGCTCGTACTGCAAAGGCACTTCCAATTGCGCCTGAAACCGCAGGTGGCGACCGCGCCCGGAGGTATCAATGAGATTGACGATCAAAGGCTCAACAGACACGAAGGCGACGCTTGGCAAAAGCGCAAGTGGTTCCCCCTCCAATGCGCTCAATTGCTCTTCTTCATGCCCCCCTGCAGCGCCGAACAACATGCCTGAATAGACGGCGAAAAATCCCCCGCCGCCCAAAACCAACATCAGGACAACCCCCAGGATCAGGGGGAGTTTCGATTTTTTCTTTGGTTCTTCGTCGAGCTGTTCAGCGTCAGCCATGGGTCCATCCAAAAATTTCTTTCTCGAATCCGTTTTATCCTGAAGTTAGCTAACCGATTGTTAAGGCTCATCAGACATTCCTTAAAACAGACGGGGGCAGAAGCCCGCACATCTAAGGAGTGACGTCTTGCAACAGATCCTCTCTGTTTGGTCCAACCTCGACCCGAAACGCCGGGTGGTTGTCATTGGCGCAACTGTGCTAATGTTCGCCGCGATTCTCGGGCTGTCTCGGATGGTGACCAAACCTTCCATGGCGCTTTTGTATTCCGGGCTCGAATCGAGTGCGGCCGGCGAGGTTGTGCAATCGCTTGAGGCGCAAGGCGTGGCCTATGAGATTCGCGGCGGCGCAATCTTTGTCCCCACGAATGCCCGAGATGAGTTGCGCATGACGCTTGCCTCCGAAGGGCTGCCTGCGAATTCAACCAGCGGATATGAATTGCTTGATTCCCTGTCGGGCTTTGGCACCACGTCACAGATGTTCGACGCGGCATATTGGCGTGCAAAAGAGGGCGAAATCGCGCGCACGATTGTCTCATCGCCACAAATTCGCTCTGCAAGAGTGCTGATCGCCAATCCCTCCTCGCAGCCCTTCAAACGCCAAATCGCGGCCTCGGCCTCCGTCACAATCATCACCACCAGCGGCGCCCTCTCCACGGATCAAGCCAAGGCGTTTCGTTATCTCGTCGCCTCTGCGGTCTCCGGCCTGGCCCCTGAGGACGTGTCGGTGATTGATGGTCGCTCCGGCGTGGTCGTATCAAGCGATGACGCCACAGCAGGGGCATCGTCCAGCACAGACCGCGCCGATGAACTGCGCCAGAATGTTCAGCGCTTGCTAGAGGCGCGCGTGGGCGTGGGCAAAGCCGTGGTTGAAGTGTCGCTCGAAACGGTGACCGATCAAGAATCCATTTTCGAACATCGATTCGACCCGGAAGGCCGCGTGGCCATCAGCTCGGAAACCGAAGAGCGTTCCAATTCTTCGCAGGATTCTGGCAATGGATCTGTGACAGTCGCCTCCAACCTGCCCAATGGGACCAGTGCCGCAGGCGGTGATTCGAGTTCAAACAACAGCGAAACGCGTGAGCGCGTGAACTATGAGGTCTCGGAAACCCGCCGTGAAGTTCAACGTGGTCCAGGCGCGATCAAAAGACTGACGGTTGCTGTCTTGGTTGATGGAATCCGAACAGTTGATCCAAATACGGAGGAAACCATATGGACCCCGCGCAGCGAGGAGGAATTGGCCGCGTTGAGCGCCCTTGTGACCTCCGCCATCGGATTGGATGAGGCTCGTGGCGATCAGATCACGATCAAAACGATGGAGTTCGAACCCCTCCTCATTGCAGGAACAGAGGCGCAGAGTTCACTGATTTCCGGGATCAACGTTGATCTGATGTCGATCATCCAACTTGCGGTTTTGGCGGTTGTTTCGCTGGTTTTGGGTCTATTTGTGCTGCGTCCGATCCTGTCCAAACCCACTGCTTCTGCCCTTCCGGCCCCAACGGACTCCGCTGAGCGAAGCGGAATGGACAATATGCTGGCAACGATTCCCATGCCGGAGATGCCGCGCTCCAATGTGCCCGCGCTCAATGGGGAAATTGATGGCGGCTTTGAATTACCAACCCTTGGTGTGGTTTCAGATTTCGACTTTGGCGACGAAGAATTTGGCATTTCCAATGATCCGGTGAAGCGCCTGAAAAGACTGATCGAAGACCGTCAGGACGAAACGGTTGAAATCCTGCGTGGCTGGATGGAAGACACGGAGGAGAACGCCTGATGAAATCTCTTTTCCCGCTGGAAGATTTCGGTGCTACGCCTAAAAAAGCCCCGACCCGGCAGACCGCGCAAACGCCTGCACCTGCGGCTCCCCCTGTCGGACCCACTCCCGAGGAAATCGAAACCAACCGGATGGCCGCCTACGAGCAAGGCTATAAGGCAGGATGGGATGACGCCGCAACGGCAGAAGCCGAAGATCAGGGTCGCATCGGTGCGGAATTTGCCCGTAATCTTCAGGACTTAGGCTTCACATTTCACGAGGCGCGATCGCACATCATGAAGGCTTTGGAACCGCTTTTGTCCGAAATGGTGGCGAAGGTTTTGCCGCAATTGGTGACGGAAACTTTAGGTCAAACAATTTTGGAACATCTCCTCCCAATGGCCGAAGAGGCCTCGGATGCACCGATTCAAATTGTGATCTCTCCCGCATCACGTCCGGCAATTCAGCGCCTCATTGACGAGTCGTTAACCATTCCATTGGAAATCATTGAAGAACCCAGCCTCGCAGACGGGCAGGTCTATCTGCGCATGGGAGAGCTGGAAAAAAGGATCGATATGGATGCGGCGGTCGACAAGATCGGCCAAGCCATCAACGCGGTCTATGCATTGAACGAGGAGGCCATGAAACATGGTTGACGACAGCGACGACACCAATGCGCACCCGTTTTCACAGGTGCCGATTGAAATCATGATCTCCGTCGGAAAGGCGCGGCCTTTGGTCAAGGATTTGCTCAAACTTCAAAGCGACAGTATTCTGGCGCTGGACCGCACTGTGGACGACCCCGTCGAACTTTATGTCGGCGACAAGTTGATCGCCCGTGGTGAGTTGCAAGAACTCGATGGTGATCAAGCAGGCCAACTTGCGGTCCGCTTGACCGAAGTGGCCGATCTCAAGAACGGGCTGTGAGGCTCATGCGGCGTTTTCTACTGCCCGCGCTCATTCTTGGCTTGGCGCTTTATGCAGATACGGCGGTTGCACAGGACATCACCCTCAACCTTGGCGAGGATGGATCCCTTGCCACGCGGTCCATCCAAATCATGCTCTTGGTCACAGTGCTGAGCATTGTGCCCGGCATTGCCGTGACGTTGACCTGTTTCCCGTTCATCGTCACCGTTTTGTCCATCCTGCGTCAGGCGATTGGCCTACAGCAATCACCCCCAAACATGTTGATGGTCAGCCTCGCGATGTTTTTGACCTATTTCGTGATGGAGCCGGTGTTCATGGAAAGCTGGACCAACGGGGTCGAACCTTTTGTGAATGGCCAAGTCGAACTGGAACAGGCCTTCGCCCTTTCCGTCGATCCGTTTCGCGGCTTTATGTCAAACCGGATCGACCCAGATACTTTCTCGCAACTTCAAGAGTTGCGCATGGATTTGGGGGAAATCGACGGCGTCTCCCGCGACGCCCCCTTGTCGCTCTTGGTCCCGTCTTTCCTTTTGTCAGAAATAGAACGCGCCTTTCAAATCGGGTTTTTAATCTTTCTACCCTTCCTGATCATCGACCTCGTTGTCTCGGCAATTTTGATGTCGATGGGGATGATGATGGTGCCGCCTGCCATCGTCTCCTTGCCCTTTAAACTGGCGTTTTTCGTCGTCTCAGACGGATGGGCCCTGATTTCAAGCGCATTGGTGCGCAGCTATTTCTAGCAGATGGAATGCGCCACCTCGACTGCACGCTCAGGCGGAACTCGACCACCGTTTCGGAAACGCCTGCCGTCATCCGCGATTTGCCACATAGTCCCAAAGTAGCCGCTTTCTTCGGCAAATGGTTTAAGTGTGCTCGGCATTGGCAAAGCCTAAGCAATACGTTTGATGAAATTGGGCGCGGCCAGCCCCATGACCTTTTGACGATTGCCCGATTTGATACGGCAATCCTTCCGACAATAGGCCACTGTATCGGCAGGGCAACAAGCTCCGGCGTATCAAGCGCGATCTCGCTTCGCCAGTTCACATGGGTCTGCCTGTCCCTTGCTGTTCATGTCGGGTGTTCGGCGTCTTGCGCCATCCCCCCGGGGAGGTTATTCCTTGCACATGACAAACTCTCACACCCATACAAGCCACCCTAAGGTCGTATCCCGGCTGAAACGTGCCGAAGGGCATTTGCGTTCGGTCATTTCAATGATCGAAGACGGGCGGCCCTGTCTGGATGTGGCGCAACAGTTGCAGGCCGTGGAAAGCGCGATCCGAAACGCCAAGCAAGCGTTGATCCATGATCACATGGATCACTGTCTGGACGCGGATGACAGCCAGGACCGGACGGAACTCAAAGCTATTTCCCGTTATCTCTAGAGGTTTCAGATGTTCGACATCCTGTCCGACCGCACCTATCGCCACCTGTTCCTTGCACAGGTGGTGGCGCTTTTGGGCACGGGACTGGCCACGGTCGCGCTTGGGCTTTTGGCCTATGATCTGGCGGGCGACGGGGCGGCGATGGTGCTGGGCACAGTGTTCACCATCAAGATGGTGGCCTATGTCGGCATCGCGCCTATTGCCGGGGCCTTCGCGGACCGTGTGAACCGCCGTGCCCTTCTGGTCGCACTTGATCTGGTGCGTGGAGCGACAGCGCTTTGCCTGCCCTTCGTGACCGAGATCTGGCAGGTCTATGTCCTCATCTTCCTGCTGCAATCGGCCTCGGCCGCCTTTACGCCGACGTTTCAGGCCACGATCCCCGATGTCTTGCCCGAGGACGCGCGCTATACCCGCGCGCTGTCTCTGTCTCGGCTGGCCTATGATCTGGAAAACATCGTCAGCCCGACGCTTGCCGCGCTTCTTCTGGCAGTGATGAGCTACAACAGCCTCTTCTTTGGCACCGTGGTCGGGTTTACGGCCTCTGCCCTGCTGGTCGTTTCCGTCCTTCTGCCCAGTCCCAAAGCGTCCGAGCCACGCGGCATCTACGACCGCACGACGCGGGGCATCCGCATCTACCTGGCCACGCCGCGCCTGCGCGGGCTTTTGGGGCTGAACCTCGCGGTGTCCAGTGCCGGGGCAATGGTGTTGGTGAACTCGGTGATTCTTGTCCGGGGGCAGTTGGGGCGAAGTGAAAGCGCGCTGGCCTGGACGATGTTTGCCTTCGGTGCCGGCAGCATGATCGCCGCACTGCTGTTGCCGCGTGCGCTGGATCGCTTGGCGGACAGGCCCGTGATGGTTGCCGGAGCCTGGGCCATGGTTGGAGCGCTTGTTTTCCTCGCACTAGCGATCATGTCAGTTGGCCTTAGCTTGCCACTTTTGTTGGGTATCTGGCTGGTCATCGGCCTTGGCTATTCCACCGTCCAGACCCCCTCGGGCCGATTGCTGCGCCGCTCAGCCCATGCAGAGGACCGACCAGCGGTCTTCGCCGCGCAATTCGCCCTGTCACATGCCTGCTGGCTGGTGACCTACCCACTGTCCGGCTGGCTGATGACGGCTTTCGGGACGGTGCCTGCACTCGTGGCGCTGGCAGCGGTGGCGTCAGTTGGAATGGTGACAGCACTTCGACTTTGGCAAGTCGAGGACCCGGAGATTATTGCACACACCCACGACAACCTGCCACTCGATCACCCGCATCTTCAGGGGCATCGGCATCACGCCCACCCCCTTGTCATCGACGACGCACATCCCCGGTGGGGGTCACAGTTCTGAGAGTAGACGAGACGGAACAACGCACCGGCCAGATGGACAATAACCTTAATGGGAAACGTCAGTGATCGTGGGGGTTCTGGCCCGATGCCAGTGCCATGTGATGGGCTTGATGGTGCATACCCACGGTCATCAATCCGATAAAGCCAAGGCCCCGAATGCGGGCTGTGTCCGATCCGGTGACGGTCATAATCGCGCCACCTTCGACCTCTTCCGCCTGCATGGCCCATCCTTCCACACCGTTCATTGTGGCCACATGCGCGGGCACCATCGCGCGGATCGAGGCCACGGTGCCCAGATCGGTGGAGGTCACGACAAACCGCGCCCCACGGTCGATCTCTTCTGTCGCAACATCAGCACGCAACGTGACGTTGTCCATGTCGATCAGGTGACGGCGCAGAGCCTCGACATCCACCGTACTCCAGTTTGTCGCGGGATTGGCCATTAGCGCGGCCGTGATTTCTTGAATAGCGGCAAAGGCAGATTGTCCGCCTTCATTCAACTGTGGGGTGTCCTGATGGATGAAATGGCGCGCATGGTTGGTGTCCATTTCGTCCTGCGCAAGAGCAAAGCCGGGCAAGGTTAAAGCTATAAGGGCCAGTGGGATCAATTTCATGGGATGTTCCGCCTTTCCAGTTGCCTCCTTTATTGCAGGCCTGTCATATCCTTCATATGATCATAGTCATGTTGAAGAACTTGGAACCCTTGTTCACCGGATCACGATCCGTTTACCTCGCCGTTGGACAGGTTCTATTTCGCAGCGGCGCACCAGTATCCGAGATGTTTATGGTGAATGCGGGGCACATTCATCTGTGCCGCCATACGGTGCATGGTACGAAAATGGTTCTGCAAAGAGCCATGCCGGGAATGGTCTTGGCTGAGGCGTCGGCCTATTCAGACAGCTACCATTGTGATGCGATTGCGGCGGCAGACAGCATCGTTCAGACATTGCCCAAGTCTGTTTTTCTGTCTGCTTTGGCAGCGGACTCCGACCTTGCCGCGACCTGGGCCGCCACGCTGGCCCGAGGGGTTCAGGCTGCACGGTTCAGGTCAGAAATCCGATCGTTGCCGAAAGTGGCCGACCGGCTGGACGCCTGGCTTGGTGCCGGAAACCATCTGCCCCCAAAAGGCCGATGGCAGGATGTGGCGCATGAATTGAGCGTGACCCGCGAAGCACTCTACCGGGAACTGGCCCGACGCCGGAAAGGGGCGAAAGAATGACCTATGTCTGGTTCATAGTGGCAGCCATAGCTGAGATCGCGGGGTGTTTCGCTGTCTGGGCTTGGGTGCGACTCGACAAATCCGCGCTCTGGCTGATGCCAGGTCTCGCAAGTCTGGCTTTCTTTGCCTGGGCACTGACCCGCACCGAGAGTGACATCGCTGGGCGCACCTATGCGGCTTATGGTGGGATCTATATCGCTGCATCTATGATCTGGATGTGGCTGGTAGAAGGGAACCGGCCAGACCGCTGGGATCTGGCTGGATTGGCTTTCTGTCTGGTCGGGAGCGCGCTGATCCTGCTGCCTCACCGCGGGTAAGCGGTTAGGGTTTATAAGCCGCGTCCTGCTGCCAGCCAGTAAAGCCGGTCTGCATCACCACGACGTTCGACCGCCCCGCCACCCGCAGCGCAAAGGCGGCCTGCGCCGACAGGCTACCGGTATTGCAGAAGAGGATGGTCATGCGGTCCTCGGGGATTTCCTCGATCCGGTCAAGCACTTCTCGCCACTCAATGTTGACGGCACCGGGGATCGTGTCTTCCTCGAACTGGCCCGCATCGCGGGTGTCAACGAAGAGCGCAGTCTCAAAGACGGTTTGATCGAGCTGCTGGGGCAGGATAATGCCGGCTTCGTAATCCGAGAACATCAAGTATTCCTCCATAGCGTCTATGGCCGTATCCTGTGCTAGGGCAGGTGCCGCGTTAAGGCCAAATGCGACAGTCGTCGCCAAGAGTAGGTGCTGCAACTTCATCCGGTTTCTCCTCTTAACCGATTAAAAATAGGGAGCGGGTTCTTTGGTCTGGTTCCGGTAGCGATACCGATCAGGGACGTTTGCGCGGATGGGTTTCCTCCATCCCGATGATCAGCCAGAACCCGGCTTCGAGCATCCCCGACGCATCCACAATCAGCCCCATGGCGAGCGCCCCGATGGCATAGCCAGAATCCCGCCAGAAACGATAGACGCCAAGCGCCGAGCCGCGTCAGGACGGGTGTGGTTACGCCATGTGACGAGGGCAAAGATCGTGGTGATTGACCCCTGAACAACGCCGAATTCGGTTTCGGCAAGTGCCGGGATGACAGTGCGTTGGACGCCGATGGTCAGGCCGACGAAAAACACCTGCAAAAGCTTTTCCAGAGACGGGCGCAGGTTCTCGCAGATACCATGGGTATATGTCATTCAGCGTCCTTCACGGAGATGAGTGGATCGAGCGCAGGGCCCGAAGCCGGGCCGCGGACGGGCTGGATCAGCATCCGGTCGAGCCAGAGGTCGCGACGCGTGCGGAACTGCTCGATGCCGATCTTCATCTCTTCATGCCCTTTCGCGGGCTGCGCGACATAGGTGCCCAGCAGGCGGTCCCACCATGGCAGGCTGAAGCCATAGTTCGAGTTGGTCTCGCGCGGATCAACGGAATGGTGGACGCGGTGCATGTCAGGCGTCACCACGATAAGACGCAGCACCCTGTCCACCGGACACGGCAAGTCGATATTGGCATGATTGAACAGAGCCGTTGCGTTCAGGATCACTTCGAACAACAGCACCGCCACGGCAGGCGGGCCAAGGGCGGCGACCACCGCCAGCTTGATCCCCATGGAAATCAGGATTTCCACCGGGTGAAAGCGCAGACCCGTCGTCGCGTCGAAATCCAGGTCGGCATGGTGCATCCGGTGCAGCCGCCAAAGTCCAAGGACGGCATGGAACATGACATGTTGGAGGTAGATCGCCAAGTCGAGCAGAAGCATCGAGACACCAACCGAGACCCAGACAGGCACATCGACGTTGTTCAAGAGCCCCCAACCGCGATCCTGCGCCATCGCGGCAAGGCCAACCGCGAGGATCGGGAAACTGAGCCGCAGAAGGATCGTGTCGACCACCACCAGCGCAAGGTTGTTGGTCCAGCGGATGACGCGCGGGATGTCCCGCCGCCTGCGCGGTGCGGCGACTTCCCATAGCACCATCGCCACCAAAACGCCCAGAAAGACCGCAAGACGAATGGTTGGTTCGGCACTGAGGATAGACTGGGGCATCAGCACGGGCCTCCAGGGTTGCACAGGGCGATGGATTCACTATTATTCAATTGATTGATTGATTGATTGATTGATCTAACGTCAGGATGCGACTTGTGTCAACCAGCCCGAAAATTGCCCTTCTCGAAGAATACGCTCTCGTTGCGCGCACCCTCTCCGCCCCGGCGCGGCTGATGCTGCTCGAACAACTGGCGCAGGGAGAGCGTGGGGTAGAGGCGCTTGCAGAAAAGACTGGCCTCACACTCGCTAACTGTTCACAGCATCTGCAGCAGCTCCGGCGGGCGGCGCTGGTGACGAGCCGCCGCGAGGGCAAGGCCGTGATCTATCGGCTGACAGATACGAAGACACTGGACCTGATGGACCTTCTGCGCGTCGTCGCCGAGCGCAACCTCACACAGGTCGATCAGATTTTGCGGGGACTGTCGGATGGGCAGGACGCACCCGAACCGATCACCAGAGAGGATCTGGCCAGACGGCTTGCCGAGGGGTCTGTGACTGTACTGGACGTCCGGCCCGCCGACGAATTCGCTGCGGGCCATATTCCGGGGGCACGCAACATGATGCTTGCAGAATTGGAGCGACACCTATCGATGCTCGACCCAAGCACCGAAATCGTGGCCTATTGCCGCGGACCCTATTGTGTCTATGCCCATCAGGCGGTCACCGCCCTGCGCAAGCATGGCTTCAATGCCCGGCGCCTTGAAGGCGGGCTACCGGAATGGCGCGAAGATGGGCGAAAGGTGCGTGTCAACGGAGACTAAACTTGTCATCGGGGACTAACGCCGACAAGCGGCGCGGCCATGGACATTCGCCTGAGCAATGCCTATCTTTCTCGCATGTCAGCCCGTCTTGTGACCCTTTTTTCCATAGTTTTGATCGCCGTGGTCACGATGGTGGCCTCGGCACATGCGGCGCGCATGAATCTGACCACTGGTCCGGATCACGCATCGCATCTGAGTGAGATGATCCATTCGACTGACATTGGGCAGCCTGCCTGTGGCGAAAAGCACAACTGCGGATCTGCGGACAAGGCAATGTGCAATATGGTTTGCACGGGCCTGTCGGCCTTTCTGATTCCGAATGGAACGGTGGCCACACACCCTTACAGCGCTGCCACCCATGCCGTCCCCTCTGATGCGAACCACATCGTGAATGTACCAGGATTGAACGAACGTCCTCCTCAGCTCCGTCTCTTCTAACGTCTAAGTGCGTCCAGGCCGAAGCCTGCGGCGTCCTATCGGCATTCAGAACGGGACGGCATGTCCCAAGGAGACGACCATGAACACCTTTTCACGACGCGGTTTTCTTGCCGCAAGTGCTTCGGCAATTGCCGCTGTACAGATGCCCCATTCTGCCATCGCGCAGTCTCTGGTGCCTTTCAAATTGTCCGCCACCACCCGCACACTTGACATTGACGGGCAAGCGGCGACCGTCTTGGGTCTTGCCGGTCCCGGAGGTCAAGGGCTGACGCTCAACCCCGGACAAAGGTTCCGGGTCGATCTGACCAACACTCTTGGCGTTGGCACGATCATTCACTGGCACGGCCAGATCCCGCCCAACGTACAGGACGGTGTGCCACACATGCCCATGCCCCTGCTCGCACCGGGCGAGACCCGGTCCTATGACTTCGACGCACGACCGGGCACACACTGGATGCACAGCCATGTGCCCACACAAGAAATGCAACTGCTCGCCGCACCACTGATTGTCCGCTCGCCCGAGGACCTGACCATCGACCGGCAAGAGGTTGTGATGTTCCTCCATGACTTCTCGTTTAAGACACCTGAAGAGGTTCTCGCGGAAATCAGCCGCGGCCATGCGGGTGGACACGACACAGGACATGGTGTCGATGCCAACCCGTCCCCCACGCAAGGTATGCCGATGCAGGGCATGGATCATCACGCAATCGTCAACATGCCGGGCATGGGCGGGATGATGGGCATGGGCGATATGGCCATGGACCTGAACGATTATAACTGGGACGCTTATCTTGCCAACGACCGGACGCTGTCGGACCCGGACGTGGTGCAGGTCGAGCGGAACGGTCGCATCCGCCTCCGGGTCATCAACGCTTCTGCGGCCACGGTGTTCTGGATCGAAACGGGTGCTGAGCAGGCGCGACTTGTCGCGGTGGACGGGCACGCTATCCAGCCGGTCTCGGGTACACGGTTCGGGCTGGCCATGGGTCAGCGGCTGGACGTTGAGATTGACCTGCCCGCTGGCGGCGGCATGTGGCCGATCCTTGCCCAACGCGAAGGTGC
Organism: Celeribacter baekdonensis B30; assembly: GCF_000299875.1. Taxonomy (GTDB): domain Bacteria; phylum Pseudomonadota; class Alphaproteobacteria; order Rhodobacterales; family Rhodobacteraceae; genus Celeribacter; species Celeribacter baekdonensis_A. The sequence goes on along the minus strand of NZ_AMRK01000001.1, from coordinate 618,392 downwards.
CCGAGAACGCACCGGCCTGATCCTCGCCACGCAGGGGGCGGAAATCCGGCAACTTGACTCTGTCGCAGAGTCCGATGCGCCCGCCTTCGACACCGATCTGGTACAGGAATCGCACCTGATCGCGCTGGACGCCCTGCCGGACCGGGCCGTGGATCGCACTCATATGCTGATGCTCGGCGGTGCGATGCAGCCCTATGTCTGGACGATCAACGGCACCGTCTGGGGCCAACACAGGCCGGTCACTGCGCGCACCGGGGACCGTGTCATGCTGTCGTTCCATAATATGTCGATGATGGGCCACCCGATGCATTTGCATGGCCACGTGTTTCAAGTCATCGGCTTGAATGGACGCGCACATACGGGTGCGTTACGGGATACTGTCTACGTACCACCGATGTCGATGATTGATGTCGCACTCGATGCAGGCGAGGCCGCGCGCTGGATGCTGCATTGCCATCATATGCCGCATCTGGCGACGGGTATGATGACAGAATTTACCGTTTCGGCGTAGATCTGAACTGCGGCGGGGCGTTCGGATCGAGCGCCCCGCGGTCTCGGTCAATGGCGATCAGGTCATCGCATGATCAACACAGGCACATGGCACAAGCGGATCATTTCCGTCGTGGTCGACCCAATAAGGAGAGACCGAATGCGGCTGTGGCCATAAGCCCCCATGACCAGAAGATCATACCCCTCATGCGCCGTCAGTTGCGACAGAACTTTTTCGGGTTCGCCGCTTTGAATGATCGTTTCGGCTTCAATGCCTCCCGCCTTGAGCGTTGAGACAGCGCTGTCCAGCGCTTTCGTCATCTCCGGCGTGTCCTTTCCCGCGAACACAAGCGCAACCTTCAGCCCCACAAAGAGCGGGCTTCGCGCGATAAAATCCACCGCCTTGAGCGAGGAACTTGCGCCATCAAAGGCCACCAGCACCTTTTCGATCTGTTTGAAGGCCCGATTGGCGATGAACACCGGCTTGTGGCTTGCGCGCACGATGCGTTCGAGATTGGAACCGATATGCTCCAGAGCAAGGCCTGCGGTCTCGCCGCGTTTGCCCACCACGATCATGTCGCCGGTTTCGTCCTTGGCTGTCACCGTCTCAACCAGATCACCCTGGCGCAGACGGGTTTCCACCTCGATAACACCATCGCCCGCAATGAGCGCCTTGGCATCTTCGAGAATGGCACGGCCATGCGCATGAGAGAGCTTTGCCCGCGCCGCATCGAGTTCGGAGAGTTGCGCAAGAAGTTCGCTGCGTGCGCCCAGCCGGATTGCCCCGGACAGGTCCTGCTTTTCGACGTCATCGCGCCGATTCATCACGTGATAGAGTTTGACCTTCCACTTGGTCTTGTCCGCAATCCATGCCGCGTGACGACAAACGCTCTCTGAATAGGCAGAGCCGTCGACAAGGGCGATCAGTGTTTTCGTTGTCATGGTCTGGTTCTCCCTCAATGGCCCATCAATTGATCCATCGCGCCCGGCTTGTCATGGACGGCAAGCTTGTCGACGATGGTCTCGGATGCCTCATTGAGGCCAATGATTTCGACCTCTGCACCCTCCCGGCGGAATTTGAGCACGGCCATGTCCAGGGCCGCCACCGAGGAAATATCCCAGATATGGGCACGGCTCACGTCGATCGTCACCTTCTCCGGCGCTTCCTTGAAATCGAAGGCCTTCATGAAATCCTCAGAGGACGCAAAGAACAGTTGGCCCTCGATGGTATAGGTGCGGTGGCTGCCGTCCGGTGTGACCTCGCTGCGGACGCGGAACAGTTGCGCAATTTTCCAGGCAAAGAAGATGCCCGAAAGCAGAACGCCCACAAGAACACCGATGGCGAGGTTATGAGTGTAAACCACGAAAAACACCGTTGCCAGCATCACGATGGACGAGGATTTCGGATGCTCGCTCAGGTTCTTGATAGACGACCATGAGAACGTCCCGATTGAGACCATGATCATGATGGCAACAAGGGCTGCCATCGGGATCATCGCCACGATATCGCCAAGCGCCACAACCATGATCAAAAGGAAGACACCCGCGGCAAAGGCCGAAAGCCGCCCGCGACCGCCGGATTTCACGTTGATGACCGACTGGCCGATCATGGCACAGCCCGCCATGCCGCCGATAAAGCCGGTGGCGGTGTTGGCGATGCCCTGCCCGATGCACTCCTGATTGCGATCCGAGGGTGTGTCGGTCAAATCATCGACGATCTGCTGTGTCATCAGACTTTCCAGAAGCCCGACAATAGCGACCGCGACGGAGTAGGGAAAGATGATCGACAGCGTCTCGAAAGTGAGCGGAATATCCGGGATCAGGAACACCGGCAGCGTGTCGGGCAGCGCACCCATGTCACCGACAGTGCGCACATCCCAGCCCATCACAAGGGTCAAAATCGTCAGCACCACGATGGTGACCAACGGCGAGGGAATGGCCTTGGTGATCCGCGGGAACAGATAGATAATGGCAAGGCCGCCAGCCACCAACGCATAGGTCAGCATCGGCACTTTCGCCGGGTCAAGTTCCGGCAATTGCGCCATGAAAATCAGGATGGCCAAGGCATTCACAAAACCCGTCATGACGGATTTCGACACGAAACGCATGACATAGCCCAGCTTCAACACCCCCGCGCCGATTTGCAAAAGCCCCGCCAGCACAGTGGCCGCGAGCAGGTATTCCAGCCCATAATCACGCACAAGCGTCACCATGAGAACGGCCGTCGCAGCGGTCGCGGCCGAAATCATACCCGGCCGCCCGCCAGTGATCGCAACGATCACCGCGATGGAGAATGAGGCGTATAAGCCAATTTTGGGGTCCACGCCCGCGATGATGGAAAAGGCGATCGCTTCGGGGATGAGGGCAAGAGCCACCACGAGTCCAGAGAGAAGATCACCGCGAATGTTATGCGTCCACTGACGCTTGTATTGAGAAAGAGAGATCATGAACAGTTCTGTATCCATAGGCCGCCAGCCAATTCCAGCGGTCTTTGTTAATGTCATCTGTTGATGGGTTATCCGGCGGATAGGCGGCCGGAGGAGCCAGCCGGGAATTTCACCCGGCTCCATGTTCGTTGGAAGCCGAGTATCAGAGTTCACGCAAATGTCCAACGCCTCTATGACAATCAACAAGGCAAATCTCAGCAACGGATGCATTTAATGCAAGACTTGCACAGTTTGAGGTCGGGCCGCGGAGCGAAAATATGACGATAGCAGCGCCGTAAAAAGCGAGGGCAACAGCGCGCCGTATCAAATTTCGAGCCGCCACGCAGAATGTCATGGACCGTTGGTTGCTTATTTGGGCCATCACCTTGCCATTTCCTTTAAAAAACGCGTTACATGCGGACAGCATTAACAGCCGGAAGGCCCGACCTTTGAAAACCAGAAGCTTTGCCGTGATCGGCCTTGGAACCTTTGGTAGCACAGTTGCCAGTGAACTTGCCCGCTTTGGCAACCCTGTGCTCGGGATTGATACCGATGAACGGCATGTCACGCGGTTGGCCAATACACTGACCGAAGCGATCATTGCGGATGGCAAGGACGAAGCGGCCCTCAAGGAAGCTGGTGTGGGGAATTACGATGTTGCCATTGTGGCAATCGGTGAAGACCTCGAGGCGAACATCCTGTGCACCATGAATGTCAAACTGCTCGGCCTTGAGACGATCTGGGTCAAAGCCCTGAACCGGACACATCACCGCATCTTGACCAAACTCGGCGCGGATCGGGTGATCCTGCCCGAACAAGAGGTTGGTCAGCATATCGCCCAGATGCTGCACAACCCTCTGGTGCGGGATTATGTCAGCCTTGGCAACGGATACCATGTTGTCGACTTCAAAGTTCCTGCGCGGCTTGACGGCAAGCCCGTGAACGATCCCGCCATCTTCTCAAAATACGATCTGCGACCGCTTGGCGCCATGCGCGAGAACCAGTTCCTCTCTTGCGAAAGCGGTGATCTGAAACTCAAGGAAGGCGACAAACTCCTGTTGCTCGGCAAGCGCGTTGACCTCCGTCACTTCGGGGATGATCTCCGCTACGGGAGCTGATCAATGTCGCGCCCTGTCGCAAAACGGAAGGTCTCGCACCTTCCTCCGCCACTCGTTCTTGTGCTGATCTACGCAGCCTTCATCGCACTCGGCGCGGTGGCGCTGATGCTACCGTTTTCTACCGCCGCTCCGATCACCTGGTCCGATGCGGTGTTCACGGCAACTTCGGCTGTGACTGTCACGGGTCTTGCTGTGCTCGACACCGGAAGCAATTTCACCATCTTCGGTCAAGCCGTGATCGCTTTTCTAATCCAGCTTGGTGGACTTGGCTTGATGACGTTCGCCGTGCTGATCCTGTCCATGCTCGGGATGCCGGTGGGGTTTACCCATCATCTGTATCTGCGTGAAGATCTGAACCAGACTTCTGCGACCGACCTTCTCGAATTGACCAAAATGATCCTCCGTGTCGTCCTGCTCTGTGAATTGATCGGCGCGGCTCTGCTCGCGTTGGTCTTCATTCCTGAGTTCGGCTGGCGTATGGGGATTTGGCACTCACTCTTTCACTCGATCTCTGCCTTCAACAATGCCGGCTTTGCTCTCTTTCCCGACAGTTTGAGCCAATGGGTGGGCAATCCAGTGATCAATATCGTGGTCCCCGTGCTCTTTATCTTCGGAGGTCTCGGCTTCACGGTTGCCACTGATATCTGGCGAACCCGGAAATGGCATCGTTTCGCACTGCATACCAAGCTGATGCTTGTGGGAACCGCATCACTCCTCATCTGGTCCACAACGGCCTTTGCGGTGATGGAATGGAATAATCCTGCCACATTGGGGCAACTCGATTGGGCGCCCCGTCTTTGGGCCAGTTGGTTTCAAGCCGCCTCGACACGCACAGCAGGTTTCAATACGGTTGATATCGGCAGTCTGACCGATGGCACGACCCTCATGTTCATGACGCTGATGGTCATCGGCGCAGGCAGCACCTCGACGGGGGGCGGCATAAAGGTCACGACATTTATCGTACTGCTTCTTGCAACCTATGCTTTTTTCAAACGACACCAGCATCTTGACGTTTTCCGGCGCAGACTGGGCGCCGATCAGGTGATGAAGGTCCTTGCCCTCGCAATGGTGAGTGTCCTGCTGATCCTTTTTGCCCTTTTCGTCATGCTCGTCTTTCATGAGGGCGAATTTCTCGATGTTGCCTTTGAGACCGTCTCGGCATTTGGGACCGTCGGGCTGTCGCGTGGGGTGACCGGTGACCTCGACACAACCGGCCGCATTGTCATCATGTTCATCATGTTTGTTGGACGCGTGGGGCCTCTGACGCTGGGTTTCCTGCTTGCGACGCGTAAACCAAAGCGGATTTCCTATCCGTCTGGTACGGTCTATCTGGGATGAGCGACTTTGGAGACCGTGCCAGAAATCATTTGTACGCGGCAGCCCGGTACTACATTGGGGCCAAACGCGCCGCATGTTGAGGAAAATCATCCACGCGCAGCAGCCCCGAGGATCAAAGATCACGAAGCCATTTCCGCGTCCGAAATGGATGTCAGACGACACCTAGTTTGGCACCTCAAGGTGACGCAAGCCATTGTTTTTCGCGACTCACAGGATGGCGTTCGATATCAATCCAGCGTTTTTCGACGCTTGGTTTGGCGGCTGTCAGAGAATTGAGGCGGAAGGCTACAGCTAGAATGCGCCAGCCACATCCTTTGCCTTTACCAAACTGCGGCCTTCACAGATGACAGTGCCATCGGGGCCACTGCAGCTGGCCCAAAGGTCTACGAGGTGTTTTTCAGGCCGTAGGCGTATGATTTCGACCTTAGCCACAAGCGGCCCGGCAAGCGGTGCGTCAGTTTTGAAACTCAGCTCTTGCTTGAGGTAGTTGGTGCCTGCACCCGGCAACTCCACACCCAGCAGGTAGGAAAAGAGCGCCGCGATCAGCGGCTCGGGCACATGATCGGAGCTACCAGCGCCGCTCAGCGCGGCATAGGCCGCCAGGTCGTCCTTGCTGTAGCTGCGTGTGATCTGCGCCGTCTGTCCAACCATCAACATGTCACCACCGCCTCCCCCGTAAGGCATTCGGCACCGTCCTGCGCGCGGGTGACCTGCATCCGCAGGTGCCCTGGGGCATCCTCCTTGATGTTCAGGATCAACTCCTCACCCGTGAAGGCCGGGTTCGGGAACATCAGCGTCTGGCTGACCTGAGCCAGTCCCGCGTCATGCCGTTTCAACATCCCACTGAGCTTTGCGTAAAGAAGCATGCCGTGGCTGACCGTGCGTCCGAAGGTGGTTTCGGCGCAGAAAGCCGGGTCGACATGGATCGCGTTGTCATCCCCCGACACGGCGGCGAAGGCGTCGAAATCCGCCTGCGTCGGCGACCACCGCTCTTGCAAATCAATCATTCTCGAGACCCTCATGCAGCTTGGGTTTGCATATCTTGCCCGCCGCCGTGCGCGGAAAATCCGCGACGATCCGCACATGCGCGGGCACCTTGTATCCGGCCAGCCGTTCCCGGCACCAGGGCCGCAGCGTGGTCGGATCGAGGCTCTGGCCGGGCCTCAGCATGACGAAGGCCGCGCCGACCTCCCCCCATTTCTGGTCCGCCACGCCCACGATCGCCACTTCAAGGATGGCAGGGTGTTGGTTCAGCACGCGCTCGACCTCGGCGGGGTAAATATTTTCGCCGCCAGAGATGAACATGTCCTTGATGCGATCAACGATGAAGTAGTAGCCATCCGCATCCCGTCGCGCGACGTCCCCCGTCGCCAGCCAGCCGTCCGAGGTGAAGGTCTTGCGCGTGGCCTCGGGGTTGCCGAAGTAGCCCGGCGTGATGCCCGGCCCGCGCAGCTGCAACTCGCCCACACCCTCGGCCCCGTCGGGGACACCGGCCAAGCGCACCTCCACCAGGCTTTGCGGCTTCCCGACAGAGCCGATTTTCCGATCGGCTTGGACCGGGTCCATCAGGAAGACGGTCGGACCGGTCTCCGTCATGCCCATGCCGTTCAGGACCTTGGCACCCTTCTCCGCGAAAAAGCGGATCAGCGGCTCCGACAGTGGTGCCCCGCCACAGCCGCAACGGATCGACGCCCAGTCCATCGCACCGATATCCGCCATCAGCGAGAGCTCCTGATAGATCGCGGGCACGCCAAAAAACTGGTTGATCTGCCCCGATGCCAGCAGGTGCCGCACCACACCGACCTCGAACTTCGGCAGGATGGTGGAGCTGCCGCCGCTCAGGAAGATCGGCAGCGTATAAAGATTGATGCCGGCGGTGTGGAAGAGCGGCAGGTAGCAGACCGCCCGGTCGGTGGAGGCGATGTTGATGGCCTGCCCGATATTGACCGTATTGACCCAAGCCATGCGCGCGGTCTGGATCACAGATTTCGGCAGCCCTGTGGTGCCGGAGGTGAAGAGCAGATACCAGGGCCGCTCTGACGGGACAGGTGCCGTCAGCGCTGGGCCGCCCACCTCGATCCATCTGGCGAGGTCCTCTTCCAGTGTCAGAACCGATACGCCGAGCGCCTCGGCTGTGTCGCGAGCCGTGGCGACGAAGGCCGCATCAGTCAGCATCAGCGACACGCCCACCGGCGCGAGGGTCTGCGCCAGCTCTCTCACCGGCTGGCGCCAGTTCAGCGGGCAGAGAATGATACCGGTCTTCTGACAGGCGAAGAGCGTGATAAAGAACTCCGCCCGGTTTTGGCAAAGGATGGCAACGCGATCGCCCTCGGCCAAGCCGCGTGCCAAGAACCCGTCGGCAACCGCATTGGCTGCTTCGTTGATCCGGGCAAAGCTCCAGTCGCGGCCCGTCGTGGTGTCGTGAAAGGCAAGGGCTTCGGGTGTCAACTCCGCCCGTTTCGCAGCCATATCCGGAATCAGATCAAACATCGCAATCATCCACTCGGTTGAAGAAACTGTTTCATGCGCGACAGAGTCGCCTGTCGCCCGATCAGGTCGAGAAAGGCCGAGGTTTCCGCATCCAGCCCGGCGCGCAGGGCTGCCCGTCGAGGGGCGTTCCAGAGGATCGCCTTGGTCGCCAGCGCAGAGCCCGTCTCGATCGCGCCCAGCAGGGCCAGCGCCCGGGTCTCGGGCGCCTCATCCACGGCCTGCACCAACCCCAGGCGCAGCAGTTCCTCTACCTCGTGCCGGTGGTTGGCCATCAGCCAGCCCCGCGCCTGTGCGGTGCCAATCAGCTCCGGCAGGACAACAGTCCAGCCACCATCAGGCGCGAAACCCATGGTGCCGTAATAGGGTTGCACAAAGGCGCCGGGTGCCGCCACGGTGAGATCGGAGCCAAAGAGCAGGCCCGCCGAGCCGCCGGTCGCAGCGCCGCACAGGGCGGTCGCGATGACCACGGGCATGGCGATCATGCGGGCAATCAGGTCCTGCAGGACCGGCACCACCGCCCGGGCGTAGTCCTCTGCGCGGCCCTCTTGTACCGCCTCTAAGAACCTGCCCACGTCGCCGCCGGTGGAAAAATTTCGTCCGCCGCAGATCAGCGCCTTCTGCGCGCCGGAGCGTTCCAGTGCATCGAACGCAGCATGCAGCGCCGCCAGCAAGCCCGGTTCCAGTGCATTGGCGCGCGGGGCCGTCATGGTGATCCGAAAGCAGGCCTCCCCACCGGGAAGGTCAAGGATTTCGCAGGAAATCAGATCGGTCATGGTGCCAGCCCCTTGCAGATGAAGGCATGCGTCTCCGTCACCACGCGTTCGATATCGACCTCCTCTTCCCAGAGCACGAAACGCTCGCCCAGGGCCTTGGCAATGCCCATCAGCGCCCAGGCGCGCACCTCGGCGTCACCGGCCGAGATCTCGCCCCGGCGCTCGGCCTTCTCCAGTTGCTCGGCGTAGACCTTACCGAAGGCCATGTAGTAGTCGCGGTAAGCGTCGGGATCGACGAAACGGGCCTCCTCGACGATGCGGTATTGCATTGGACGGTCGCGCACGACGGTCAGATAGGCCTCCAGACCGGCGCGCTCCGCTTCCAGCCGGTTGGCCGCACCCGCAATGCGTTCCGCTGCCTGCGACCGGGTGGCGCGCCCCATGTCCTGCACCAGCTCGCGGAACAGCACGTCCTTACCGGAGAAATAGATGTAGAAGGTCCCCAACGCGGTCCCCGCCGCACGGGTGATGTCGGCGATGGAGGCGGCGTTGAACCCTTTTTCCCCGATCACTTGCTCGGCGGCGGCGAGAATCTTGGCGCGCCGCTCGATGCCGCGTTTTGTCTTGGGTCTGGCCCCTGTCTGTCTGGTCATGGGGTGTTGCCCTCCTGCTCTTGGACCATTTGTGCCAGCCCCTCCCGTGCCACGAAGCACCGGAGGGCATCGCTGAAGGCCTCGGGCTCTTCTAGGTGCGGCGAATGGCCGGAGTGGTCAAAGCGTGCGACCCGCGCCCGCCCCGCCTGTGCCGCGATCCAATGCGCCACCTTCTGGCTGTAAAGGCGGCTCCGGGCGCCAGTGCAAACGAGATAAGGGATGTTGATCCCGGCCATCGTTCGGCGCTCGTCCATGGCGGTCAAATCGTCCCAGAGCGCGCGCAGGCGTTCGGGGTCCTGCGCCAGAAGCAGGTCCCGGATCGTCTCGCGGCTGACCGTCGGCTCGCTGTCGCGCGCGTACATGTTGCAGGCAATGCGCTCGGCCATGACGGACCAGCGCGGCACGATCTTCTCGGAGGTCGTCAGGATCGCCGCGGAGCTCTGGCCGATCAGCCCCAGATCCCAGTTCGCGTCCGGCAGCATGCGTGGGCTCATGTCGATGGTGACCAGCCCGCGCACCCCACCGGTGCCGTACCGGGACAGGTGGCGCCAGGCGACCGCTGCCCCCATGGACCAGCCGACCAGGAGCGGCCGATCGAGCCGCTCGATCCACTGCCGGGCTACCGCCGCACAATTGTCGAGGCTGGGCTCTGCCGCGGCCCGGCTGCCATGGCCCGGCAGGTCGGGCGCATGGCAATCGAAGTCCGTGCCCAGCCGCCCGGCAATATCGTCAAAGAGCGCGCCATTCATGGCCCAGCCATGCAGGAAGAGAACCGGAACCGTCACGATGCACGGCGCTCGCGCAGCCGGCCCACGATGCCCGTAGGGAAGAAATAGACGCTGAGAATGAACAGCACTCCCAGCCACATCAACCAGCGGTCCGGGTTCAGCAAATCAGGCACCAGTGGCAGGGCCGAGGTGGCCTCAGAGGCACTTCCCATCAGATTCTGCAGATAGGTCTGCGCTAGGATGAACAGCGTCGCCCCGATCACCGCACCGTACATGGTGCCCATCCCGCCGATCACCACCATCAACAGGATGTCCAGCATGATCTCGAAGCTCAGCGTGGTGTCCGGCCCGACATAGCGCAGCCAGATCGCAAAGAGGCTCCCGGCCAGGGCAGCAACCGCTGCCGAGAGGCAGGTGGCCATGGTGCGATACCAGATCACCCGGTACCCGATGGCCTCGGCGCGGAAGTCGTTCTCGCGGATCGCCTGCAGCACCCGCCCGAAAGGTGAGTTCACGATGCGCAGCAGCAGTAGGAACAGGATCAGCGCAGCGGTGAACACCAGATAGTAGTTCAGAATTTTGCCGCTGATCTGCGTGCCCATGAATTCGCCCATCCGGTTGGCCGAGGTCAGGGCGCGCGGAATCTTGTAGGTCAGCCCGTCCTCGCCACCGGTCAGACCGGAGAACTGCGAGACCAGCACCGCCAGAGCCGAGGCCACAGCCAAGGTGATCATCGCGAAAAAGATCGCCCGCACCCGCAGGCTGAAGAGCCCGATCAGCAGCGCCAGGATGATCGCAGCCACGGTGCCGGACACGGAGCCAACCAGCAGCGCATCAAAGCCGCGCCCCATATGCGACGACGCCAGTGCCACCCCGTAGGCGCCGAGACCGAAGAACATGGTATGGGCAAAGCTGACGATGCCGCCATAGCCCAACAACAGATCGTAGCTCGCCGCCAGAACGATGAAGATGCAGATCCGCGCCGCCGTGTCCAGCGCGCGCACGCCGTCAAAAAGGAAGGGCGCGCCAGCCAGACAGACCAGGGTCACCAGAAGCAGCAGGGTCAGGAGGACAGAGCGCGGCTGATCCCCGGAAAGAAGTTTAACGATCATCTCATTTTGCCTTCACGACAGGCAGCATGCCTTGCGGCCGCCACATCAGGATTGTGGTCATCAGCGCGATGTTCGACACCAGCGCCAGTTTCGGTTCCAGAAAGGCAACGTAGTTCTGGAGCAGCCCCACCAGCAGCGCGCCGATGAAGGCCCCCTCGACAGAGCCCAGCCCACCGATGATTGCCACGATGAAGACCAGAACCATCATCTCCTCGCCCATCCCGGCGGTGATCACCTCCTGGTAGAGCCCCCACATCACGCCACCCAGACCCGCCAGGGCCGAGCCTGCGATGAACACGCCGACGAAGACAATGCGCAGGCGGTACCCCAGCGCCTCAACCATGGGGCCGTTCTCGACCCCGGCGCGGACAATCAGGCCGATCTTGGTGCGGCGGAGAACCATGCGCATCGCGATGAAGAGCACAAGGCCGATCCCCACCGCCAGCAGGCGGTATTTCTCCATCGCCGCCCCGGCGAAAGTCACCGCTCCTTTCAGCATTTCCGGACGGTTGATGAAGATCTCATCCGGCCCCCAGATCACATAGATCAGCTGCTCAATGACGATCAGCCCGCCGACCGTCACCAGAATCTGCTTGAGATGGGCACCGTAGACCGGCTTCACGATGACCCTCTCGAAGCCCCAGCCGAGAGCACCAGTCACGGCCATGGCCGCCACCACGGCCAGCAGGATCGCCGCCATGTTCAGCAGGAGAGAGGCGGCACCGGTCCAGTCGCCCAAGGCGATCAGCACAGACACGCCGACGAAAGCACCGACAGAGATGAAGGCGCCATGGCCAAAGTTGATCACGTCCATGAGGCCGAAGACCAGCGTCAGGCCGGAGGCCATGATGAAGATCATCATGCCCATTGCCAGGCCGGACACCGTCAACGTCAGCCAGGACGAGGGCGCACCGATGGCAACGAAGCCGAGCACGATCAGGATCGGAACAAGTATGACCGGCATGGCCTTGCCCAGCCGGTCGGTGAGGCTGAGATTGGCGAAGGTCGGCTTGTGGTCAGGGGCAAGGGTCATGTCAGTGCGTCTCCATGCTCAAACCCATCAGGCGCTCCTGCAGGTCCTTGTTTGCGGCAAGTTCTGCCATTTCGCCGGTCCAGATCACCCGACCGTCGTCCATGACCGCGGCACTGTCGCCCAAGGCACGGGCGACCGAGAAATTCTGTTCCACCAACAGGATGGAGGCACCCTGCGCCTTCAGCTCCCGCAGCGCCTGGGCCATGGTCGAGACGATGGCGGGAGCAAGTCCCTTGGTCGGCTCGTCGATCAGGTAGAGCTTGCGCTCTTCTACCATGGCACGCGCGATGGACAGCATCTGCTTCTGGCCGCCGGAGAGGTTGCCCGCCTCGCTGTGCCAGAAGGTGCCTAGGGCCGGAAAGGCGCTCAACAGCCAGTCCTTGCGCGCGGGGTCGAGCGGCCCTGTGGTGCAGCCCAGCACCATGTTCTCCTCAACCGTCAGGTCGCGGAAAATGCCCATGTCCTCCGGCACGAAACCGATTCCAGCGCGGGCGCGCGCCGAGACGGGCAGCCGGGTTATGTCCTGACCATCATAGAGGATCTGGCCGGACTTGGCGCTCCACTGCCCCATAATCGATTTCAGCGTCGTGGTCTTGCCCACGCCGTTGCGCCCCAGCAGCATGGTCACCTGGCCGCGCGGCACCTCGAGGTCAACGCCCTGGAGGATGTGATATTGCGCGATGTCGGTGTGCAACCCGCGCAGTGAAAGGATCGGCTCAGACATGGTCCAGCTCCTTGCCCAGATAGGCCTCCTGCACCACGGCGGAGGCCATGACCTCGGCAGGCGGTCCATCGGCGGCCAGCGCCCCGTTGTGCAGGACGATGATGCGGTCGGCGAGGCTGCGGATCACGTCGAGCTTGTGCTCGACCAGCAATACCGTGCGCGCGCGGTCCGCCTTGATTTCCGCGATGAGGTCAAGGATCACCGGCGCCTCGTCCACGCTCATCCCGGCGGTCGGTTCGTCGAACATGTAGACCATCGGGTCGAGGCCGATCAGCAGGGCAACCTCCAGCTTACGCTGGTCCCCGTGTGACAGCTCCGAGACAAGCTGGCCCTTTTGGATGTCCAGCCGTACCCGCTCCAGGATCGCCATAGCGGCAACGGTCAGCTCCTGGTGGCTATCGGCCATAGAGAACAGGCCGAACCCCTTGTGCTGCTTGGACTGGATGACCAGGCGCACGTTCTCCAGCACGCTCAGACTGGGAAACAGGTTGGTCAATTGGAAGGCACGGCCAAGCCCGCGGCGACAACGGTCCGCCACGCCAAGCCGGGTGATGTCCTCGCCCAGCAGTTTCACGCGCCCCGAACTGGCGGGGATCTGCCCCGAGATCAGGTTGAAATAGGTGGTCTTGCCCGCGCCGTTCGGGCCAACGATGGCGGTCAACTCGCCCGCGCGGAAGCTGGACGACACCGCGTCGACAGCCACATGGCCACCGAAACGCACGGTCAGTGCATCGGTCTCAAGAAGTGTCTGGGTCATGGGTCTCTTTTCCTTGTACCCCGAGCCGCCGCATCGGCCGCCCGGGGTGGCACAAGTGAAGGGCACGCGTCGCGTGTTACTGGTTGCGGACCGGGATATTCATTTCATCCATACCGATCTCACGCACGAGAACCGGCACACCATAGTCCTTGCCGTCCTGGATCTCGGTCCGGAAGTGATACATGGACTGCATCGCCTGGTGGTCCTCGACGCGGAACTGCATCGGGCCCTTCGGCGTCTCCCAGGTCATCCCCTCCATGGCCTCGATCAGCGCATCGGTATCCTCGGCACCACCGGCCCGCTTGATCGCTTCAACGATCGCCAACCCCGCCGCCATACCACCGGCGGTGAAGAAGTCCGGCGGGCTGTCGAAGCGCTCGAAATGGGTCTTCACCAGCCATTCGTTGATCGGGTTCTGCGGAATCTCGTAGTAGTAGTAGGTTGCGCCCTCCATGCCTGGGATTTCCTTGTGGGCTTTCAGCGCCGCAAGGATGTTACCGCCGCTGGCGATCTCAATGCCAAATCGCTCAGGCTCCATGGCATTGATCTTGCCCATGGGATTGCCGCCCCCGGCCCAGATGATGAAGAGCTTCTTCTCCCCTTCCAAGTCGGCCATGTTGGTGAAGATACGCTCCGCCGCCGCAGTGAAATCCGTGGTATCGGTGGGCACGTATTCCTCGTGGGCGATGGTGGCGCCGGTCTCTTCCAGCGCCTCGCGGAAGGCCGCGACCCCGTCACGACCGAAGGCATAATCCTGCGCCAGCGTCGCCACGACCACCCCCTCGCCACCTAGAGCGACCGCGTTGGAAATCGCGTCCTGCGAGGAGTTGCGACCGGTACGGAAGATATAGGGATTCCAGTTCTCGCCGGTGATCGAATCCGCCACCGCGGGCTCGACGATCAGCACACGCTCGTATTCTTCGGCCACCGGCAGCATGGCCAACGCCACGCCCGAGCTGACCGGACCCACGGCGATATGTGCATCGTCGTCGCCATAGGCCTCTTCGAGCAGCGCGCGCCCGATATCCGGCTTCAGCTGGGTGTCCTTCTCGATCAAGACGATCTTCTCGCCGTTGATCTCCATGGTGCCGTTGGTGGCATATTCCAGCCCCAACATCAGACCATTGTGCGACTGGGCGGCATAGGCCTCCAGCGAACCGGTTTTGCCATAGACATGGGCAATCCGGATTTCGGCAAAGGCTGTCGATGACATCAACACACCAGTAGCCGTCAACGCAAACAAGCGCAGCATTAGGGTCTCCTCCCTGATTTCTCCTCTAACTAATATGAAACATGAATCATGATTCATGTCAATCTCGCACCTCCAGCAGGTAAAGACCGTGTGCTGTGTTGCTCATGTGACCGACCGTATTTGAAGCATCGGCCTGTGAAACCGCACAAAGCTCTGTGATGTCGACGGGCCGAACATCAACCCGACATTCACGCTGTTTCGTGAGCCGCGCCAATTGTTATGAACGTGGCCGAAGAATTGTAGGGATTGGGGGGGTGCGTGGTTCCAAGTGATCATCGGGTATCCCGAAGCCGAGTCCCGCCTGAGCGATGTCGCACTCAACTGGATGGTGGAAGACCTGATAGAATGTGTGCCGTCAATCCAGATCAACGAAAACGTCCTGAGCCGCGCATCTGACCCTCTGGGTTTGCAAGACTGCGAGGATGCGAAGAGGCATTGTCAAAAACGCCAAACCTACTGTCGTTTTTCAATTGATGTCGAACAACACATGGTTTGGCACTTGGATGCTATGCAAGCCATTGTTTATTGCAATTCATAGTTCCGGGGACGACAATAAATCGGCGATTTTCGACACTTAGTTTGGCGTCTGTCGGAAGGACTGAAGCAGGATTTTTATGAGTGTTCAGTGATCTCCGCCGAACATGAAAAAACCGTCGCCCACAAGGCGACGGCGCAAACGGCGACGTAAATTCAGAGAGTTATGAGGGGGTGGGCTCGGGCATCCGGCCTGGATCGAACAACCTCTCCGGCTGCGGTGTCCGCGGGTAAAGTTTGCTGAGGCGGCAATCCAAATCCAATGGAAATATGCCTACTTTTTCCAACTTGCGGGCAACATGCATCGCTTGCGTATGTCCGTCCGCTGCCATCATGCCAAGCGTGGCATAACTGTTGAGAAATTCCTCTAGCGCCTCGCGGCTGATTAGGGTGACTGGACGCCGATATCGGTGATGCTTCACCGTTTTCGCTGGCAGCCAACCTTGACGAATGAGCCACGCGACCGTCGAGGAGTTGATGCGTAGCAAGCGCTTGGCTTCGACACGTGTAATCCCTGATGGAGCCGGAACTTCAAGCTGATCCCGCAGATCATCCAGACTCACGAACAGGCCATCCAGCTTTGGAATTGCGTCCAGCCTGCTCAGCGTGGCAAGCTTGCCATCACAAGCCAAGCGCATCACCGTTTCGAAACGACATTTCGCATGGCCTCCGATGCTGATTAGGCTGGCGTATCCCGAAGGCAGATGATCCATAAACGCGGCTTGACCAACCAGCGGCTCGACCAGCAGTTTCAGGTCATCCGGATGGTAGATCGGATTGAGCCTGGGAAGATCAAACCGAAGACCAATCAAACCCACGCTGACCAAGCGGTTCAGCATTTCTCCCCGGATCCCTAGGTAGCCCGCAGATCGTTTCGGCGACAAACAGGAGGCATAGTTCGCGATCTGGGCATCATGCACCTCAGCCGAAAACTCTATGCATTCTGCCTGATCCGTTGTGCCCAGTCCCAAACCTACGGCAATGCGGCACATCCTTGAATAATTCAGCCATGCGCCGATGCAGCAGACGCGAGATTGTGTACGCGTCGCTCGGGACATGTTCGACCGAAGAGAACGTCCCCCTTGCCGTATGGGTAATTTTGGAACGCAAATTCCCTGAGTTGGTCGATGAAACTGGCGAACCGTGGGGAACCATGATCCATCCGTTCTATCCGCCTTGCCAAAGCGCCAAAATCGGCTTGGAAACCGGGTGTCGGACTGCTGGACGCAGCCTTGATTCTCCCAAACGACGCCGTAAGAGCATCCGGCCCACCAGCGATTGCCTGGTACCCAGCCTCTGCAGCGCGCGCCAGTTCGGCGCGGCTCAGTTTCGACGGATACATCGGCGCGTCGAGTCGATCTGCAGGGGTCTGCCGATCGCGCCGTCGATATATTATCACCGATCGGCGTGCCAAGCCGATCCTGCCAAAGCTTCGGCCCGGCATCAACGGGATACGGAGCTGCGCCCCGAGATCAAGCGTGTCTGGGAGCCGCCCATTGATGCCGACATCCCCGATCCGGGTGAAAAGCTGATAGGTGAACTCGAACACAGCCCCATCCGGCGATTGCACCCGTAGAACTTCGCTCTCGCTTGTTGGGGCAGCGTCGCTGCGTTCTGCGTAGACGGCCAGAACATCGTCCAGAGGATCGCCCGGTTGCAGGCCGAGGATTTCGTATGGGTACGGACGCGGCTCTGGAGTGAGCGTTTCGGTCAAGAAAACGAATTGCGTCATGCTGGCTCATCCGCTCCGAGTTGACGGTCCAGTGCTTGCCGCACCAATCCCACGACATATGGCAGGTCGTCGTGGTCCGTCAGCTTGACCTCGATATTTCCGTTGCGCAAAGCGTTCTGTGTTTACTGGGCCGAGCAAGGTAAGACTGTGCACCAAATCGCAGCTATGGCGGGTCATGTGACATTGACTGAGGTAGAGCGCTATACTCGCGCTGCCGACCGAGAGCAGATTGTCAGACTCATCATACAGGGCGCGTAATCTGGGACACACGAACCCAAAAAATGGGACCCAAATTCGCAACCAACTGAATAAAAATGAAAAAATCAATGAACGTGGAAAAATGGCGACCCCGGCAGGATTCGAACCTGCAACCTGCCCCTTAGGAGGGGGCTGCTCTATCCAGTTGAGCCACGGGACCACACGACTAGGTGTGTAGCGGGTGAGGGGTCTGTGGCACAAGAGCGAAGCTCGGGTTTTGTCGAGGATGATCGGCTGGAGTTATGGCCTGTAGTGGTGCGAATGTCTTGCTGGGAACATGAAAAAAGGGGGAAGCGAATTTGGCCCACCACTCCCCCCTTTGAAATCCGAAACAGCACTGACAGTTAGAGAGCATGCAGGGCAATTCGGATGTGTTTTGCCAAATTTTCGTGACACTTCAGCAGAAGTATCACTGTGTTGGGCAAATCTGTTAGCGTTAACATATACATGTTGCAACGCGTGGACAAGGGCGATTTATATTGTAGAGTGGTGGAAATTTAAAATTTTACAGGAGGCTAAGATTATGTCGCAGGGTTCAGGGAAAACACCTTCCAAGAGACCGCTGACGTTGCGCGACGTGTCAGAAGCTTCCGGGGTTTCCGAGATGACCGTCAGCCGGGTTTTGCGCAACCGCGGCGATGTGTCGGAAGCCACACGCAGCAAAGTATTGGAGGCTGCACGCGCGCTTGGCTATGTGCCCAATAAAATCGCCGGCGCTTTGGCGTCTTCCCGCGTGAACCTCGTGGCTGTGATCATCCCGTCGATGTCAAACATGGTGTTTCCCGAGGTGATGACCGGCATTTCACAGATCTTGGATGACACCGAATTGCAGCCGGTTGTGGGCGTGACGAATTACAAACCCGAACGCGAAGAGACGGTGCTGTATCAGATGCTGTCTTGGCGGCCTTCGGGCGTGATCATCGCAGGGCTTGAACACACCGAAGCGGCGAAAGCAATGATGGGGGCCGCTGGCATCCCGATTGTCGAGATCATGGACACGGATGGCGAACCGATTGATTCCGCCGTGGGCATTTCGCACCGCCGCGCGGGCCGCAAAATGGCGCAGGCGATCATTGATGCCGGGTACAAACGGATCGGCTTTCTGGGGACCAAAATGCCGCTCGATCACCGGGCGCGCAAACGGTTTGAAGGGTTCACCGAAATCTTGGCGAAAGCCGGGTTGGAAATTGCCGATAGCGAGTTTTATTCTGGCGGCTCGGCCTTGGCCAAAGGCCGCGAAATGACCGAGGCGATGTTGCAGCGCAACCAAGAAGAGCCTTTGGATTTCCTCTATTATTCCAATGACATGATTGGCGCAGGCGGGCTTTTGTATTGCCTCGACAA
Organism: Celeribacter baekdonensis B30; assembly: GCF_000299875.1. Taxonomy (GTDB): domain Bacteria; phylum Pseudomonadota; class Alphaproteobacteria; order Rhodobacterales; family Rhodobacteraceae; genus Celeribacter; species Celeribacter baekdonensis_A. The sequence goes on along the minus strand of NZ_AMRK01000001.1, from coordinate 599,691 downwards.
CGGCATTGATGTGCCGGGCGAGATTGGGCTGGCGGGCTTTAATGGCATTGAGTTCCTCGATGGTTTGCCGCGCAAACTGGCGACGATGGATGCGTGCCGTGTTGAGGTCGGGCGTGCGGCGGCGGAAATTATCGCCAAACGTGTCGAAAATCCCGATGCACCGGGCGGCGAAATCATCACGCTTGAGCCCTCTCTTGAGTTTGGCGACACGTTGAAACGCAAGAAAAAGCCGCTTTAAACCCGTAAGCGCCACATCATCCAGACTGGAAATGAGGCTCCGAAAGCCGTATGGAGCATCAGACCCGCCGCTTTTTGCGGACTAAACCGACGTCACAGATTGAGAACCAACACTATGCCCCATTATAAATCCCGCCGCTCCACACATGGCCGGAACATGGCCGGCGCCCGCGGCCTCTGGCGCGCAACTGGCATGACCGATAGCGATTTCGGCAAGCCGATCATCGCCGTGGTGAACTCGTTTACCCAGTTCGTACCGGGTCACGTTCACCTCAAAGACCTTGGTCAAATGGTGGCGCGCGAGATTGAAAATGCGGGCGGCGTGGCGAAAGAATTCAACACCATTGCGGTCGACGACGGCATCGCCATGGGCCATGACGGGATGCTTTATTCCCTGCCTTCGCGTGAACTGATCGCGGATTCGGTCGAATATATGGTCAACGCCCATTGTGCCGATGCGATGGTCTGTATCTCCAACTGCGATAAAATCACCCCCGGTATGATGATGGCCGCAATGCGCCTTAACATCCCGGTGATTTTCGTTTCCGGTGGCCCGATGGAAGCGGGCAAAGTGCAAGATGGTGACATCGTGCAAAAGCTCGACCTCGTGGATGCGATGGTGTCGGCGGCCGATGACAAATACACCGACGAACAGGTTGATGCGATTGAACGCGCCGCCTGTCCGACCTGCGGGTCGTGTTCTGGCATGTTCACCGCCAACTCGATGAACTGTCTGGCCGAGGCTCTGGGTTTGGCACTGCCGGGCAACGGGTCGACTTTGGCGACACATGCGGATCGCAAACACCTCTTTTTGGAAGCCGGTCGCAAGATCGTTGAGATCACCAAAAAGCATTACGAGGACGAGGTTCCGGGCCTGCTACCGCGTGACATCGCGACCTTTGAAGCCTTTGAAAACGCCATGTCCCTCGACATCGCCATGGGCGGATCGACCAACACCGTTCTACACCTGTTGGCCATCGCCTATGAGGGCGGCGTGAACTTCACGATGGACGACATTGACCGCTTGTCCCGCAAGGTGCCGGTGCTGTGCAAAGTCGCGCCCTCCGTGCCGAACGTGCATATGGAAGACGTCCATCGCGCTGGCGGCATCTTCTCCATCCTCGGTCAGATGTACCGTGGCGGCTTGCTGCATGGCGATGCGCGCACCGTGCATTCCGACACGATGGCCGCGGCCATTGCCAAATGGGACATTTCTGTTGCCAACAATCCCGAAGCCGAAAGCCTGTTCAAGGCGGCGCCGGGTGGTGTGCGCACGACACAGGCGTTTTCTACTGAGAACCGCTACAAAGAACTCGACACCGACCGCGAAAACGGCGTGATCCGCTCCGTCGAACATGCGTTTTCCAAAGACGGTGGCTTGGCCGTTTTGTTCGGCAATATCGCCGAACGGGGCTGTATCGTGAAAACGGCAGGGGTCGATGACTCCATCCTCAAATTCACCGGCAAAGCCCGCGTGTTTGATTCCCAGGACGACTCGGTCAACGCCATTCTGACCCGCCAGGTTGAGGCTGGTGACATCGTTGTGATCCGCTACGAAGGCCCGCGCGGTGGTCCGGGGATGCAGGAAATGCTCTACCCGACGTCCTATTTGAAATCCAAAGGTCTGGGCAAAAAATGCGCTTTGTTGACCGATGGTCGTTTCTCGGGCGGCACCTCTGGCCTGTCCATCGGCCACGTCAGCCCGGAAGCCGAAGAGGGCGGCTTGATCGGTCTGGTCGAAACCGGTGATGTGATCGAGATCGACATCCCGAACCGCACGATTGAGTTGAAAGTCGACGCTGATGAGATCGAAAAGCGTCGCGTTGCCAAAGGCCCGCTGCCTTGGGGCCCTGCCGAGGTGCGCCCGCGTGCTGTCTCCACCGCGCTCAAAGCCTATGCCCTGTTTGCCTCTGCGGCTGACAAAGGTGGCGTTCGGATTTTGCCCGAGTAAGCCAAGCCGAACGATCAGATGTGAAAACGCCGTCCTTTGGGGCGGCGTTTTTACGCCGAGATGTGAGGTCCGCACAGGCCTTGAACACATCCGCTCCCCTTATTTTAGAGATTTTTCGCCGGAATGGCTGTATACATCCGGGCAAACTGTCGGTAATGGTGCCGACTTCTGTAGTCAAAGACGCAGGATAGCGGCATGTGCCGCGATGACCCCCTCACGGATAGACCTTATTACATGATCAAAACACTTTCCGATGCACTCGCGGAACGCGGCTATGACACGCTGACTGCGGTCCAGGAGGCTGTGAACGCCCCCGAACTTCAAGACGCCGACCTTTTGGTGTCTGCACAGACCGGTTCGGGCAAAACCGTTGGCTTTGGCCTAGCGATTGCGCACACTCTGATGGGCGACAGTGACCGCCTTGAACCCGCCTCATCCCCGCTTGCATTGGTTGTGGCTCCGACCCGCGAATTGGCCTTTCAGGTCATGCGCGAACTTGAATGGCTCTATGCCAAAGCCGGGGCGCGGATGGCGTCTTGTGTGGGCGGCATGGACATGCGCGATGAGCGTCGCAAATTGGAACGTGGCGCCCATATCGTCGTCGGCACGCCGGGCCGTCTGCGCGATCACATTCAACGCGGCTCTTTGGACATGACGGGCCTGCGCGCCATCGTTTTGGACGAAGCCGATGAAATGCTTGATCTTGGTTTCCGCGAAGATCTTGAATTCATGTTGGGCGAAGCGCCTGCAGACCGCCGCACTCTGTTGTTCTCGGCCACCGTTCCGCCGATGATCGCCAAATTGGCGAAACAATTTCAACGCGATGCCGTGCGCGTCAGCACCCAATCGAACACGACCCAACACGCCGACATCAGCTATCAAGCCCTGCGTGTGGCGCAAAGCGACTCGGAAAACGCGATTTTTAACCTTCTGCGCTTTCACGATGCGCAAAACGCGATTGTGTTCGCCAACACCCGCGTTGCCGTCAATCACCTGACTGCGCGGCTTGCCAACCGTGGCTTTTCGGTTGTGACCTTGTCTGGCGAATTGAGCCAGAATGAGCGCACCCATGCGTTGCAGGCGATGCGGGACGGGCGGGCGAAAGTCTGTGTTGCCACCGATGTTGCGGCCCGCGGCATTGACTTGCCGGGTCTGGATTTGGTGATTCATGCCGATTTGCCGACCAACGCCGAGGGGCTATTGCACCGTTCTGGCCGGACAGGTCGCGCCGGTCGCAAGGGCATTTCTGCGCTGATCATTCCGCCACGCTCGATCCGCAAAGCCGAACAGCTTTTGAAATTTGCGAAAATTCAGGCCGACTGGACCACGCCGCCGTCCGCCGATGACATCAACCAGCGCGACGAAGAGCGGCTTTTGGCGGATCCGGTTTGGTCTGAGGAGATGACCGAGGAGCATAGCGCCTTTGCCGCCAAGCTCTTGGAGTTGCATTCGCCAGAGCAGATTGCAGCCGCTTATTTGCGCCTGTTCCGCGCGCGTCAATCCGCGCCTGAGGACCTGACACCGCCAGATGCGCGCCCTGATCCGCGCGAGCGCAAACCGTTTGGTCCGAGTGTCTGGTTTTCCGTTTCGGTTGGCCGCGATGATCGCGCCGAGCCGCGCTGGCTTTTGCCGCTGTTGTGTCGCTCTGGCAACCTGACGAAAGACGACATTGGCGCGATCCGCATTCAGCAATCTGAAAGCTTTGTCGAGATCAAAGAGAGCAGCCTCGCAGGATTTTTATCAACTCTCGGTGGCAGTGGTGAACTTGAAGAAGGCGTCGTTGCCCGTCAACTCGCGGGCCCGCCGACATTTTCCGCCACCGCGCCGCGCAGCAACTCCGGCCCGCGTTCGGATGCGAAGCCGCCTCGTCGGGATGTGGACACTGCTCCGCGTCGTGACTACGACACCCCCCCCCGCAAGGATTTTGACGCTCCACGCAAAGAGGGCGCCTATGGTTCCGATGCGCCTCGGGAGTTCAAAAAGCCGCGTCATAAGAATGCGGGCATTCCGAAGACACGCCGCGAATTGGACGAAGCGCATCAGGCGGCCAAACCCCGCACGGAGCGCGCTCCGAAACCGACCGGAAAACCGAGCGCAGCCCCCAAGCGGGCTAAGGGCGCGGGGGATACATCTGGAAAAACCTATGGTGGCAAACCCGCAGCCAAATATGCCGCTAAGACTGGCAAGCCGGGAGGTAAACCCAAAACGGCTGGCGCGAAACCGGGCAAGGGGAAAGCTGTGCAGGGTGGCGGGTTTGCCACGCCGAAACGGCAGAAAAGTTAACTAGGCAAATTTTGGAGCTCTCATAGCGGGGATGAGAACATCACAGAGGCCATGCTTGGCGGGCGAAACGGCATTATGGAGCAAATTCATCAAATAAGGGTGGTATGTGGTGCCCCTAGTATCCCAGACGCCTGCCTCGTCCATTCTCTGTTGTTTGATTTCATCGTCAACGGGTGAGAGCCTACCGTGTTGGTGTGCTTGCGTTTCGGTTTGTAGAACAGATCGATCGCGACCGATAGATACGGCCAGCCCTCGTGGGTCTTGACTTAGATAATATCGGTCAGCTTGCGATAGCCATAGACTGTACCACTGTCGGTTCAGGCCTGCCGGATCAACTCTGTCTGCCGCGCATCGTTCAGCGCACGCTGGCCTAACGGTTCTCTAAGCCATGCGTAAATGCCGCTGACGTGAATTCAGCACGCGGCATATCGTTTGCAGAGAGTGAGCCGCTGCCGTTACCTCCCGGCCTCGCGTCACCCACTTTGATGTCTGAGAACCTTTACGACATTGCAGGTGACGGACTGCGCATGATGCTTGACACCTGCCGACAACATAACCGGCCCCTCAGAGACCGCGACATCGTCGAGGCCGCCTGACGGTTATTGCCGATGCTCGATATCCATTCGTCAGTCTGGTTTGAGGGACAGGGCACCCTTGGCGATCACGGATCGGCGCTCTGCTTTCTTCTGGTCGATGCTGGGCGAGATCATCCCACATATCCTGTCCGCAACCCGGGCGGCTTGATGCGAGAAATGATCCGGCATGGCAAGGTTGGGACGCTCGACATTAATGCACGCGTTGCAACTCTTCGGAGGCGGCGCGAAGGGTTGAAGAGAATTGCAGATTTGCCTCTGTATCCGCCAGAGCTTCACTCATGCCGTAGTGCTTCTATCGGGTCCATGCGTGCGGCACGGCGCGCCGGGAAATAGCCGAACACGATCCCGATCAAGGCGGCGAACGCAAAGGACGCAAGAACAATTCCTAAGCTTGGCGAAAACGGCACTGACAACCAGGTCGTGCCTGCGGCTGCAAGAAGCAGGCCGCCGACGATTCCAATCACGCCACCCATGAGTGACAACAGGATGGCCTCGACAAGAAACTGCATCAGCACATCATGGGAGCGCGCTCCTATGGCGAGACGTATGCCGATCTCTCGGGTGCGTTCGGTCACGGAAACCAGCATGATGTTCATTATCCCTATTCCGCCGACAAGAAGGCTGACGGCCGCGACAGCCGAAAGTAACCCGGTCAGGATATCCGTAATCCCAGTCAACATCGTTGCGAATTGTTTCATGTCGAGCACTTCGAAATCGTCATCCTCGCCGGTTCGGATACGGCGCAACTCGCGCATTACGTCGGTGATTTCAACCATCGCACCCTCGACCGAAGCACCGTCGCGGATCGACACATACAAGCTTTGTACATCTGTGTTTCCCGCGATCCGGCGCTGAAATGTGGCAAGCGGCATGATCACGAAATCATCCTGGTCGCTTCCGAATGTGGACGCGCCCTTGGATTGCAAAAGTCCGATGATCCGGCAGGACAGTGCGCCGATCCGTATTTTTGCGCCGACAGGGTCACCGCTGCCGAAAAGCTTTTCGTGTACGGTTTTGCCGATCACGCAGACCGCGCGCCCCGAGGCGATCTCTCCGGGTTCGAAGAGCCGCCCTGCTGCCAGATCCCAACGCGCGGCCTGGAAGTAGCGGTTGTCCGTTCCGACAATGTCCGTCAATCGGTTTTCCGTACCGAAGATGACCCGCTCTCGGGTCTGGCTGATCGGCGCAGAGAGCACGACATCCGGAATTCGCTGTTGCAGAATGTCATTGATCCGAAGCGTGAACATCGACGCGGTCGTGCTGTTAGGACCGCTGCGCAACGCGTCCTGACCGGGAACGACGATCACAATATTCGTGCCCAGTTTCTGAACATCAGCGGCGACCTGCTGCGTCGACCCCTGGCCGACCGTTACCATGGCAATCACGCTTCCGACGCCGATGACGATGCCGAGCACTGTCAGGAAGGAGCGCAGCGCGTTTCTGAAGATCGCCTGTATGGCAAGCCGGATGGTTTCCCCAAGCATCTCAAGCCGCCCGCACTTTGCGTTCGTCACGGTCGATGCGGCCATCCACCATCCAGATCAAGCGGTCCGCGTAGTTGGCCATGTCTTGTTCGTGCGTGACCATGACGATTGTCAAGCCAGAGTCGCGATTGAGCCCGCGCAACATGTCCATGATCTCGACCGAGCTTTTTGTGTCGAGGTTCCCCGTCGGCTCGTCTGCCAAAATGACTTTCGGGTTCCCCACAAGGGCCCTTGCGATGGCAACACGTTGCTGTTGCCCGCCTGACAGCTCATTCGGCTGGTGATGCGCCCGCGCTTCCAGCCCGACTTTTCGTAGGGCGTCCAGAGCTGCCTTCCGACGGACGGCGCGCGCCTGACCCATATAGATCAGCGGCAATTCAACGTTGTGCAGGGCCGACGCCCGCGGGAGGAGGTTGTACCCCTGAAAGATGAAACCCAGATAGTGACGCCGGAGCAGGGCACGCTGATCCCGGGAGAGACCCGCAACTTCGTATCCCATAAAGCGGTAACGCCCCGACGTTGGGGAATCGAGGCACCCTATCACGTTCATGGCCGTCGACTTGCCTGACCCGCTTGGCCCCATGATCGCGATGAACTCTCCAGCATCGACCCGCAGGTCTACCCCGTCGAGTGCACGGACGGCGATATCGCCCTTGCCGTAAATCCGCGAAATCTTCTTGAGTTCTATGACTGGGATGTCATCCATTCGTATCACCCGTGATAACAAGGTCGCCCTCGATCAGGACCCCTTCAAGGATTTCGGTTATCTCTCCGTCCGTATCCCCCGGCCGGACCGCAACCTGCACCGGTTGGTTGTCCCGAAGCATCCAGACAGCCCTGCCGGAGCTTGCCGCCGGCGTTTCGGGCGTTCTGGGGATCAGCATGCCAAGCAGGCCGCTGCCACCGTCATCTCTCGGGGCATTTGCGGTCTGTCTGGGAGCATAGCGCAGCGCACCGTTCGGCACGACAAGCGCATTCGCAACTTCTGCCACTATGATTTCTGCAGTCGCCGTCATGCCGGGCCGTAGCAGCATGTCCGAATTGGCGACGTCGAGCACGGCCTTGTAGGTGACAACGCTGCTGACGACTTCCGCCGCAAAGCGGATTTGCGAGATCGTGGCCGGAAACGTCTTGTCCTCATAGGCATCCACGGTGAACGTCGCCGCATTCCCCACGGCAACACGACCTATATCTGCCTCGTCGATGTCGACCTGCAGTTCCATCTCTCGCAGATCTTCGGCGATGGAAAACAGAACGGGAGCCGTAAGCGAAGCGGCAACGATCTGACCTGGATCGATGGCACGTTGCAGAACGACGCCCTGGATCGGCGAACAGATGCATGCATTTTCGAGATCCGCGCGGTGAAGATCCAGCGTCGCCAGTGCAAGTGCCTGATCGGCCTCAGCCGATTGCAACTCTGCCTCTGCCTGACGCAACATGGCATTCTGGGCGGAGAACGCCTGATGCGAGGTCACTCCGCGATTTTCCAGTGTCCTTGCGATATCGTAGTCGCCTCGCGCCTTGTCCAATGCCGCCTGAGCGACGACAACCCTGGCGCTGGCAGCATCCGATGCCGCCTGGGCAATCGCCAGTTGTGCCTTCAGCTTGCGCGTGTCCAATGCCGCAAGCACGGTGCCGACCTCGACGGTGTCGTTGAAATCGACGTAAACTGATTCAATCGTACCGGAAAGCTCACTGGAGACGTCCACGAGGTTGGTCGGTTCGACGGTTCCCGTTGCCGTGACGGTCACTTTAAAGTCGGCACGCACGACGGGTGTCGTGACGTAGCTGTCGCCCCGCCCCGTTCCAATGCCCTGAAATACCATCCAGCCCAGAACTGCAAAAGCTATCCCGGCAACGACGAGGGCTACCCGAAGCAAAGGGCGCCACGTCCCTGTTGTCTGCGCGAGTGTCCGGGCAATCTGATCCGGTGTGTCTGTCATGGTGCCCCGTGTGCCCCGTCTTCTGCTGATGAAAGCAACATACCAAACATGAAGACGATCGGTCATTGACGGCGGCCAATGACCATGTGCCGCGCAATGATTCCAACAGGCACATACCCGCCAACCGGCGATCTTGATGTCCGTGACGGCGCGGTCCCGGTATGATTTCATCGCTGTTCACATAGATCATCGCACCGACCGCGAAAGCAGGGCATTCAGAACGAAGCGCCGGCGCGACCGCCAGTCCCTCAGGAATGTTGTGCAAGGTGATCGCAATTTCAAACAACCAGATCTTCCGAAGCGTGTCCCATGCTGGGCCCTCAAGGCGCTTGATGAAGTGCTGGTGAGGGACCCGCTCGTCCAGAAGCCAGATGGCCATGGCACCAAGAATGATCCTGCCAACAGTCATCAGGGCCGGCAGCAAGACTGCCAAGGGTGCCGAGCAAAATGACATTCCTCTCCTCACGCGGTATTCCTCGTTGCTGAAATACGGTTGCGCGTTGAAACAGTTCCTCAAAGTGCCAGAACTACGAAGCGTTGGATTAACCTGCCGGGGTAATCCACCAAGGATTTCGGCGGCTGCAAGCGCTTGTGGTTTTGAGTTGGCCGTTGCTGAAAGACGGTTGAGAGTTGGCCGCATCCGCTGTGATGGAGATGTATATTGCAGCCTCTTGGGGTCTTCTTCTGCCGGACCAGCAATGACCCCAAAGCACGCACCGTTTCCATTGCGCCAGCAGGGCGCAATCAGTCAGAATCTTACCCAAACTAGGGTTTGCCTCCGATTTGGTTGCGCCGGATGTAAAGCTATCGTGCCACTGCCTGATCAGCAAACCATTGACGGAAGACAACGGTAATCGCCAATGCTGCCTGTCCCAGAAAGAGCGGGATCAGGCTTGCGCTCGCCGCCAATACCAAGCCGTCCTTGCCGGGCGCGACCAGGTTCAGCACTGCCGATAGTCCCGGCACCCAAAGCGCGGCGCCGATCAGGACCAGACAGAGCGCCAGCGCACCCCAGACGAATGGGTTCCGTGTCACGTCGTTGGCAATCAACTGTGTGCCGGAGGCACGGGTGTTAAAGACGTTCCAGAGTTGCCCGAGTGCCAGTGTAAGGAAAGCTACAGTCACCGCCTGGTCTACCGAAAGATTCATCTGAAACAGCGCCAGCACGAAAGCCGCCAGCGTCGCGATGGTTTGCGCCGCGCCCAGACCTGATATCCGCAGCCACTCGGTTCGGCCAATGATGGGTTCGGACGGGTGCCTCGGCGGGCGGTGCATCTCGCGCCCATCGCCTTGCCCCAACCCCAATGCGAAGGCGGGGAAAACATCCGTGATAAGGTTAAGATAGAGAATCTGCAGCGGCAGGAGCGGCGCGGGCAGGTCGGCGCCCACCGCCAGCGTCACGACCAGCACCTCGCAAAGGTTGCACGACATCAAGTAGACGATGAACTTGCGAATATTCCCGAAAATAACCCTGCCTTGGCGAACTGCCTCGACAATCGTGGCAAAATCGTCGTCTTTCAACACCATGTCTGCGGCCTCTCGGGCCACCTGCGTGCCGCGCAGCCCCATTGCCACCCCGATGTCCGCCTGTTTCAGCGCCGGGGCGTCGTTGACGCCATCGCCTGTCATCGCGACGATCTGCCCGTCCTGCTGATGGAAAGAGACGAGCGTCAGTTTCGTTTCGGGCGCGACGCGGGCGAAAACGTCTGCCGCGCGCAATCTCCCTTGTGTCTCCTCCCCCGTGTGGTCCAGATCGAGGCCCGCCAGTTCGCGCCCCTCGATCACTGTCGTACCGTCATTTCCAATCCCGGCATCGGATGCGATCCGCGCTGCTGTGGCGGCATGGTCGCCGGTGATCATGACGACCCGGACCCCGGCCGCGCGGCACGCGGCGATGGCTGGCGGAATATCGTCGCGAAGCGGATCAGCCAAACAGACCAGCCCGATCAGTGTCAGCCCCTCATAAGGCTCTGCTCCTGCGGTGCCCTCGCTCTTCATCGCCAGTCCAAGCGTGCGCAATCCTTCGCCTGCCACCCGTGCGTTGCGGCGAATCCAATCCAACTTCGCCGCGTCGGAAAGTGCATGCGGCCCGTCGCGGTCGAGGACTTGACTACAGGCGTTGATAACCGCCTCGGGGGCACCCTTGACCGCATAGAAGGCCCCATCGAAGTCGGCATGGACGGTCGCCATCATGCGCTGCTCCGGATCAAAAGCGTGCTGTTCGAGCCGCCTTTCCGGAAGCGCCACACCAACACGGTCAGCGGCTTCAAGCAGCGCGAGTTCCATTGGATCACCCGTCCCCTTCTGATTCCCCTGCCCCAACTCCGCAGTTGTGCAGGCCGCGCCGGCTCGCAACGCGAGTTCCACAGACGGATCGCTTGAATCGGGTTCGAATTCGCCATGCTCCAGCACAAAACGGACGACGGACATTCGATTTTCCGTGAGTGTGCCGGTCTTGTCCGTCAGAATTAAGGTCGTCGCCCCCAGCGTTTCGACAGCCGACAGGCGGCGAATGAGTGCATTGCGACGGGCCATTCGCCACATGCCGCGCGCCAGTGACATGGTCGCAACCACCGGCAATCCTTCCGGGATCGCCGCCACGGCCAAGGCGACCGCGGTCTGTATCATGATGGCCAATTCCTGTCCGCGCAGGATACCCGTCAGGGCAGTGCCCGAAGCAAGGATCAAGGTCAACCAGATCAGGGTACGACCCAGCCGTTCCAGCCGAACCTCCAACGGCGAGGAGTCTGCTTTCGCCGCTTCGGCCAGTTGGCTGATTCGCCCCAGTTCGGTGGCCATGCCCGTTGCGGTGACGATAGCCTCACCGGCCCCTCTCGTTATCGCGGTGCCCTTGAAAACCATAGATGTTCGTTCGGCCAGGATCGCATCCTCGGCAACAGGTTCCGGGGATTTGGCCACCGGAGCCGCCTCGCCGGTCAGAATGGATTCGTCGGCCTGAAGGGAAGACGCCTCGTTCAGACGCAGGTCCGCTGTCACCACGTCGCCGCCTTCGAGAACCACAACATCGCCGGGGACCATCTCGCGTGCGTCGATCATCTGGACGCGACCGCCCCGGCGAACACGGGTACGGACCTCGGCGATGCGGAACAATGCTTCCATCGAACGGGCAGCCCGCAGCTCGGTGACAAAACCGATCGCGCCGTTGAGCAAGAGCACAATGACTATGGCACCGCCCTCTGCAATGTCACCAATGATCAGCGAGATAACTGCGGCCGCTGCAAGCAACCAGACGATCACGCTCCGAAACTGGTGAAAAAGGATCACCATCGCACTTCTTGGCTTCTGGCGGTGCAGGCGATTCGGACCGTGAGACCTGAGCCGTTGCATAGCCTCGCCATGAGACAGCCCTGTTTCTGGCGACACAGCCAGCAATTGAGCAACCTTGCGTGACGAGAGCGCATGCGGCGGATCGGAGAGCGTCGGGTTCACCGGCTGTCCCATCTGGTCCAACCCCGGAGTCTTGATCGTTCGCAGCCCAAATCTCTGGTCCTTTCTCGACAAAGTGGGTTCTCCCGCATTTCCCAGCAGCTTCTCCTACTGATCATTTTCTGAATTACGACCAGCCCGGCGTTGACAGCCATCAATGAATGGTGCCGTGACTTCGACAAACCGCAAGTACCGATTGACGGAAACCGGCAGATCGAGACGTATCAGGTGGCGTGCAAGGATTTGCTCTTTGGATGCTAATGTGGCGGCCACATAACGCATTGATCGCTCGCAACACCGGTCTCCGACCCGATTGACAGCCGTCAATGCCGACGCAACGGGAACGGTCTAGCGTCGGACTATGAAACTTCTTGTCGCCTATGCCTCGACCGATGGTCAAACCCGCAAAATCTGCCGCGTCGCAGCAGATTGGCTCGTCGATGCAGGCCATATGGCCGAACTCCTGCCGCTCGCCGATGCCGATGACATCGACCTGACACGCTTCGATGCGGTGTTACTGGCTGCATCGGTTCATGGTGGTCGCTATCAGAAAGCACTGACGGAGTTCTGCGCCAATCGTGCCGCCGCTCTGTCTGCCTTGCCCAGCCTGTTCCTCTCTGTCTCGCTTGCCGCCGCAGGCCACGAAGCCGAAGACTGGCAGGGCCTGGAGAAGATTCTTGCCGATTTCACCTCGGCCACAGGCTGGACCCCCGATCGGGTCGAACAGTTGGCGGGGGCCTACAAGCCCTCTGAATACGATGTTTTCCGCCGTTTCGTGATGCGCCGCATCCTTGCGATCAAGGATCCGTCGGCGGATCTTTCCGCTGATATCGAATATACCGACTGGGCAGCGCTCAAAGCGGTTCTGGCCGATTGGCCTGCGTCCTTCGCGACCGACGACGGGGATTGACACCGCGAAGCATTGATCGCCGTCAATGCGGCCTCGCCCGCCCCCACCCAAGTCTGGTCAATGAGGAGGAGCTTTCGTTGATGACCAACCGCGCAATCGACTATGATGCGGACCCTTGGGCCGAAGCCCGTGCGATGCTCGACATGCCCGGCGGGATGCTGAACATCGCCTATGAGGCGGTGGACCGGCATGTGATGCACGGGCACGGGGATGAGACTGCAATGCTCTGGCTCGGCAAAGGCGGAGATCGGCAAGAACTGAGCTATGCCGACATGGCCCGACAATCCTCGCGTTTCGCCAACGTCCTTGCCGCCCATGGGCTTGCGTCTGGCGACAGCGTCTTCGCGCTGCTGGGTCGTGTTCCCGAGCTCTACATAGCCGCGCTCGGTACGCTGAAGGCGGGCATGGTTTTCACACCGCTCTTCTCCGCCTTCGGGCCGGACCCCATCCGCACCCGGATGGAGATCGGCGCCGCGAAGGTGCTGGTCACAACGCCGGACCTCTACAAGCGCAAGATCGCGGCCTGGCGCGACGAGATCGGGACGCTAAAGCTGGTCCTTGTCATCGGTGTCATTGATGAGGATGCCGATGAGGGCTGCGTCGCTCTCGGTCCTGTGATGGCCACTGCATCGCCCGATTTCGATACCGCCCCGACCCGGCCCGAGGATCCGGCGCTGATCCATTTCACGTCCGGCACGACGGGGCGGCCGAAAGGCGCGGTCCATGTCCACGAGGCGGTACTCTACCACGCCTTCTCAGGGCAGTGCGCACTGGATCTGACGCCTGAGACGACCTATTGGTGCACCGCCGATCCCGGCTGGGTCACCGGCACGTCCTACGGGATCATCGCGCCGCTGGTTCAGAGGGTGAAGATGATCGTGGACGAGGCGGAATTCGACCTGGAGCGCTGGTATAGCACGATCGAGCGGGAAAAGATCGAAGTCTGGTATTCCGCACCAACTGCGATCCGGATGATGATGCGCTCTGGCGCTGATGTGGCAAAGCCGTATGACTTTTCCTCGCTGAGGTTCCTCGCCAGCGTGGGAGAGCCGTTGAACCCCGAGGCGGTCGTCTGGTCGGAAAACGTGTTCGGCCAGTCGTTTCACGACAATTGGTGGCAGACCGAGACCGGCGGGATCATGATCGCCAACCTGCCCGGTATGACGGTCAAGCCCGGCTCGATGGGCAAGCCGATGCCGGGGATCGAGGCCGGCATCGTCGAACGCGAGGGTAATACGCTAAAGGAACTCGGCACCGGCGAAATCGGCGAACTGGCGCTCCGGCCCGGCTGGCCGTCGATGATGCGGGCCTACCTGAACGAACAGGCGCGCTACGACAAGTGCTTCGTGGACGGCTGGTATCTGTCGGGCGACCTTGCCACGCGGGACGAGGACGGGTATTTCTGGTTCGTCGGACGGGCCGACGACCTGATCAAGACCTCCGGTCACCTGGTTGGGCCCTTCGAGGTGGAAAGCGTGTTGATCGAGCACCCGGCGGTGGCCGAAGCAGGTGTTATCGGCCTGCCGGACGAAACCGCAGGCGAGATCGTGAAGGCCTATGTCACGCTGAACCCAGGTTTCACGGCCGACGTGGCGCTGGAGCGCGCATTGCGCGGCCATGCTCGCAAAAGGCTTGGCCCGGCCGTTTCTCCGCGCGTGGTGGTGTTCCGCGAAAACCTGCCCAAGACCCGTTCTGGCAAGATCATGCGGCGGCTGCTCAAGGCGCGGGAACTGGGCCTGCCGGAAGGTGACATTTCCACTCTGGAGACCGATGAGAAATGAGAGCGCCCGACAAACCCAAACTTGACCGAAACCATGTTCTTGCGCTGCTCCGCGACATGATCCGTGTCCGCCGTTTCGAGGACAAGTGTGCCGAACTCTACACCCAAGAGAAAATCCGCGGCTTCCTGCATCTCTATGACGGGGAAGAGGCAATTTCCGCCGGGGTCATCCCGGTTCTCGGACCGCGGGACCGGGTTGTCGCCACCTATCGCGAGCACGGGCACGCGCTGGTACGCGGTGTGCCCATGACAAAAATCATGGCCGAGATGTATGGCAAGGCCGAAGGCTGCTCGGGCGGGCGCGGTGGTTCGATGCATGTTTTCGATACCGACACCAATTTCTACGGCGGCAACGCGATTGTGGGCGGCGGCCTGCCGCTGGCGACGGGCCTCGCGCTGGCGGACAGGATGCAGGGTGCGGACAAGGTGACGACCTGTTTCTTTGGCGAGGGCGCCGTTGCGGAAGGCGAATTTCACGAGGCGATGAACCTGGCTGCACTCTGGTCCCTGCCGGTTCTTTTCGTCTGCGAGAACAACGGCTATGCGATGGGTTCGGCGCTGGCCCGGACCGAGGCAGAAACCGATATCCATGAGAAGGCAGCCTCCTACGGGCTGGAGGCGCGCCAGATCGATGGCATGGATGTCGTCGCGGTGGAGGCGGCCGCGCGCAAGGCGATCGGCAAGATCCGCGAGACCGGCAAACCGATTTTCCTCGAGTGCAAGACCTACCGGTTCCGTGCGCATTCCATGTTCGACGCGCAGCTCTACCGTGATAAAGCCGAGATCGAGGAGTGGCGCAAGCACGGCCCGATCGTCCGCTTTCAGGGCTGGCTGCTGGAGAACCACCTGATCCACGAGAAAGACGTGACCCAGATCGAAACGGACGTCGATGCCGAGATCGCCAGCGCCGTGGCTTTTGCCGAGGACGGAACATGGGAGCCGGTCGAACGGCTGTCGCAGCATGTGCTTGGCCCCGCGCCCGCCCCCCCGGAGCCAACGAAGCCCTCGGGCGAGCTTGTGGAAATCACCTACCGCGAGGCGGTGAAGCAGGCGATTCGCGACGCGATGATCCGTGACGACAGGGTCTTCCTGATGGGCGAGGATGTGGGGGCCTATGGCGGCTGCTATGCGGTCTCGAAAGGCTTGATGGCGGAATTCGGAGAGGAGCGCATCCGCGACACGCCGCTATCGGAAAGCGGGTTCACGGGCGCGGGCATCGGCGCGGCGGCAGCCGGGATGAGGCCGATCGTCGAACTGATGACCGTCAATTTCTCGCTGTTGGCCCTCGACCAGATCATGAACACTGCGGCGACGATCCGGCACATGTCGGGCGGGCAATTCGGCGTCCCGCTGGTGATCCGTATGGCAACCGGGGCGGGCAAACAGCTCGCGGCGCAGCATTCGCACAGCCTGGAGGGATGGTATGCCCATATTCCGGGGCTGAAGGTTCTGGCCCCCGCCACGCTGGAGGACGCGCGCGGCATGCTCTGGACAGCACTTCAGGACCCTGACCCTGTGCTGATCTTCGAGAACGTCATGCTCTACAACATGACGGGCAAGATCGACAGCAACGCCGGTGCGGTCGACATCTCGAAAGCCGCGTTGCGGCGTAAGGGGCGCGATCTGACCCTCATCACCTATGGCGGGTCGCTGTTCAAGACGTTGCAGGCGGCGGAGGATCTGGCGGGTGACGGCATCGAGGCCGATGTGATCGACCTGCGCAGCCTTCGCCCGCTGGATGACGCGACGATTATGACCTCCGTTGCCAGGACGCACCGCGCGCTGATCGTGGACGAGGGTTGGCGCAGCGGATCATTGGCCGCCGAGGTCTCGGCCCGGATCATGGAACAAGCCTTCTGGTCGCTCGATGGGCCGGTGGAACGCGTCTGTTCGGCAGAAGTCCCGATCCCCTATCCCAAACACCTGGAAGACGCCGCGATCCCGCAAGTGCCCGGTATCGTCGCGGCCGCAAAGGCCATGATGGGGCGGGCCTGATGGGTATCTTCACCATGCCATCGCTCGGGGCCGACATGGAGGCGGGCACACTTGTCGAGTGGCTGGTGAAACCGGGTGACGAGGTGCATCGAGGCGATGTGCTCGCAGTGGTCGAGACCCAGAAGGGCGCCATCGAAATCGAATGTTTCGGAGACGGCAGAGTGCTGGAATTGCAGGCCGACCTGGGTGCGACCCTGCCCGTGGGCGCGCCTCTGGCGCTGATCCTTGGTCCCGGCGAGGTTGCGCCAGAACCAAAGGAACCCGAAGCGCCGGCTGCTGACACCAAGCCCGAAGCTGTGCCCGCCCAAGCCCTTGCCGACACCCCCGAAGTCGCACCCGATCCAGCGGTTGCGACCCCACTGCCCCACGGTGCCACCGCTGCCTCGCCCGCCGCGCGTGCCC
Organism: Celeribacter baekdonensis B30; assembly: GCF_000299875.1. Classification (GTDB taxonomy): domain Bacteria; phylum Pseudomonadota; class Alphaproteobacteria; order Rhodobacterales; family Rhodobacteraceae; genus Celeribacter; species Celeribacter baekdonensis_A. The sequence continues at coordinate 582,663 of NZ_AMRK01000001.1, read as the reverse complement.
GGGCCAGTGAACTTGGCATCGACCTGGCGACGGTCACAGGAAGTGGACCGGCGGGTGCTGTCCTGCTGAAGGATCTGGAGGTACGAAAGCCGTCCGCGGCGATAGTACAGACCGCCTCTCCGATGCTGGAAATGCGCAAGGCCATCGCTGCTGCGATGGCGCGATCCAAGCAGACGATCCCGCATTTCTACCTGTCAGAGACCATCGACGTACAACCCGCGCTCGAGTGGGTGGAAGCCCGAAACGCCGATCGGCCGCCCTCGGACCGGCTGCTTCTGGGCGCGCTGTTCGTGCGGGCCACGGCGCTGGCTGCCGCCAAGGTGCCATCGGTGAACGGCCAGTTTGTCGATGGCGCCCTGCGCCCGACCGACCGGGTGAATATCGGGGTCGCTGTGGCCTTGCGGGGGGGCGGCCTGGTCGCGCCGGCGCTGATCGATGCGGGCGCGATGTCCGTCGACGAGACGATGTCAGGCATGCGTGACCTGGTCTTCCGCGCGCGGGCCGGGAGGCTCCGATCCTCGGAAGTGACCGAAGGTACGATCACGATCTCCAGCCTCGGTGCAGTCGGAGCAGAGGCGATGGCCGGCGTGATTTTTCCGCCGCAGGTCGCGCTGGTCGGTCTGGGGGCGCCCAAGCTGCGCCCCTGGATCGTGGAGGGCGCGGTCGAGCCACGAACAGTTGTCACCCTGACCCTGTCCGTCGATCACCGCGTGAGCGACGGCCGACAGGCCGCGCGTTTCATCGCGGAGTTCCAATCTCATATCGCTTCGCCGGAGACACTATGACCAAGGAAGACATTCGCACCGCTTTCATCGAAGAGCTGCTCGACATCGCCCCCGACATCGACCCGGACACCTTGGGCGAGGACGATCACCTGCAGGACGATCTTGAACTCGACTCTATGGATGTCCTGAACCTGGTGACCGCGCTGCATCGGAGGCTGAATGTCGACATCCCGGAAACGGATTATCCGCAGATCGCCACATTGGCGCTTGCGGTGTCTTATCTGACCGCCCGTGTGACGTGATCGACGCCAAAGGCTTACCCGGATTGTGTCGCAATTTGATCGTCGTCAATGCGGGGCGGATCTTTCACCGGGACAGTCGAATGGCGGCTTCAAGACCCCAAAGGAACGACCCGACCACTTACGCTAACACATTCTCCGCGTGATCTCTCATCACCTCAGCCCTCTTGAGAGGGACCCATGACTGATGCGGCCATGTGAGCCGCCAACCTAGGGAAAGACACCCATGCGCGCGATGGTCTTGGAAAAACAGAACGCCCCGCTGGTCTTCCGCGATCTGCCGGACCCCGCCCCGGGACCGGGCGAAGTGCGGCTCAAGGTGGAAGCCTGCGGCGTCTGCCGCACCGATTTGCATATTCTCGATGGCGAGCTCTCCCATCCCAACCTCCCACTGATACTGGGACACGAGATCGTCGGGCGCGTCGACGCGCTTGGCGCGGGTGTCGACGGTCTGACACTGGGCCAGCGGGCCGGGGTGCCTTGGCTTGGCCGCACATGCGGGACATGTCCGCATTGCCGCGCACATCGCGAGAACCTCTGCGACGCACCTGAATTCACTGGCTACGACCGAAACGGTGGATATGCCGAACTCTGTGTGGTCGACGCCGGATATGTCTTTCCTCTGCCCGACGATGCGGACCCGGTGCGACTGGCACCGCTGCTTTGCGCGGGGCTGATCGGGTACCGCACGTTGAAACTCGCCGGTTCCGCCGAGCGTATCGGGTTTTATGGGTTCGGGGCGGCGGCGCATATCCTGTGCCAGCTCTGCGTCTGGCAGGGCAAAATGGTTTATGCCTTCACCCGGCCCGGCGACCAGTCGGCGCAGGCCTTCGCCCGTCGTCTGGGCGCGGTCTGGGCAGGGTCGTCCGACGACAGCCCGCCCGAACCACTGGACGCCGCATTGATTTTTGCGCCAGTCGGCGCGCTTGTTCCGAAGGCGCTGAAGGCGGTGCGCAAGGGCGGCTGTGTCGTGTCGGGCGGCATCCACATGAGCGACATTCCTACCTTTCCCTACGCCGATCTTTGGCATGAACGGGTCATCCGTTCGGTTGCAAACCTGACGCGCAGCGATGGCGAGGAGTTCCTGCCGCTGGCCATTGAGGCCGGCATAGAGACCGAAACCACGATCTATCGCCTTGAACAGGCCAATCTTGCGCTGGATGACCTTCGCTCCGGGCGCTTCACCGGGGCCGCCGTTCTGGTTCCCTGATGCGGCCGATTTCCGACAATCTGGCGTATACCGAACAGCTCGCGCGGCCGGGGCTGCGAGGATTTTTGTGACAGGTCACGGCGCAGAGGAGTCACTGATGGTTGCCGGACATCAGGGATTTTTCTGCCACGCCCCAAAAGTCCCCCTGCACCGCAAAATCGGTGCAGGCGATGCTTTAGCAGGTGCCTTTACCCTGTCTCTCGCTTTCTCGTGGCGATGGGCTGAACAGGACCTCAAATGGGGCATTGCAGGTGCTGCCGCTACAGTTGGCCCCGAAGCGGCCACGTTTTGCGGCCCCTGCGAAACCAAAGCCTTGTTGCCCCAATGCCGATTGGAGAATTGTTAGGATCACTGGTGTTGTGTGACGATCAACAAATCTCTTGATTGCTCAAGCTATCGGATCGGAACCCAATATCCGATGCGGCTCATTTGAGCATCCTGATCCGCTAAATCTCATGATAAACTGGCCAGTGAGAATAGACTGTGTCATTGGTGCGCCTGATAATCGACAACGCGCTGGGTCGCCACCAGAAGAGCGGATGAAAGGCAAGCCACCTTGCCTACCCCGATACAGTCGTCGCTGTCCCGCGACACATGCTCCCGCCCGGCACCATGCAGTCTACGAAGTGTAGCCGTTTCTCGACCGGGCATACCTCTGCATCCTTCATCGCCTCAATCCACACCGCCACAGCCCGCAATTTTCTGTTTGCAGGGGGCCCTTTCCACAGTTTCGCATCGCCGTGCGAGAAGATGCCATGCTCCTGATCTCGTGCGCATTGACCGCCATCAATGACGGCGCGGCCCGCGTGTCACAGTTTGTTGCAAGACTGACTGAGGAGAACGGGATTTGGACAAATATCTGATCTGGTACGAAGACCTGCGGCGTGGCGATGTCGCAGTCGTGGGCGGCAAGAATGCCTCGTTGGGCGAGATGATTTCAACCCTCACCGCCAAGAACATTCGCGTGCCAGACGGCTTTGCCACGACAGCCGAAGCTTATCGCGGCTTCATCGCGGCCAACGGTCTGAAACAACTCATCACCGAGCGGATTGATGCGCTTGATGCCGGACGCACGACGCTGCACGAGGCCGGTGCGGCCATTCGGACCGCAATAACCGCCGGCGAATGGCCTAGGGAAACAGCGGAAGCGATATGCGCCGCCTATCGAGACCTCGCGAAACGCAGTGGCCAAAAAGAGCCATCGATTGCCGTCCGATCTTCCGCCACGGCCGAGGACTTGCCAGATGCGAGTTTCGCTGGGCAGCAAGAGACCTTTCTCAACATCACCGGAGAGGCGGCGCTGCTCGATGCATGCCGCCGATGCTATGCGTCGCTCTATACCGACCGGGCAATTAGCTACCGTCAAATTCTGGGATTCGGTCGGACGGACGTCGCCTTATCGGTTGGCATTCAGCTCATGGTCCGCTCTGACATCGGCAGCTCAGGCGTCATGTTTTCGATAGACACAGAGAGCGGGTGTGACCGTTTCGTGCTGATAAACGGTGCGTGGGGGTTGGGGGAGAACGTTGTGCAAGGCGCGGTGAACCCAGACGAATTTCAGGTCTTCAAACCCTTCCTGGACGATACCGGCCGGCTGCCAATCGTTTCCAAGACACTGGGCACGAAAGAGATCAAGATGATCTATGGCCAGGCTGGTGAAGCGGCGACGCGCAACGTGCCGACCTCGGTGGCTGAACGCGAGCGCTTCACATTGAGCGATGAAGAGGCCGTGGAACTGGCCCGATATGCGAAGACCATCGAGGCGCATTACGGCGTCGCCATGGACATGGAATGGGCAAAAGACGGCAAGACCGGTGAGTTGTTCATCGTTCAGGCGCGCCCTGAAACTGTACAGTCACGCAAGTCTGGGGCAGTGTTCCAGTCATTCAACGTCACACCGTCAGGCAAGCTGATGGTACAGGGCCTGAGTGTCGGGAATGCAGCGGCTGCGGGCCGGGTTTGCCTGATCCGCTCAGCGCATGAGATCGACCGCTTCGTCGATGGCTCGGTGCTCGTCACCTCGACCACCGACCCCGACTGGGTGCCGATCATGAAACGTGCCGCCGCCGTCGTCACCGACCACGGCGGACGAACATCGCACGCTGCCATCGTCAGCCGAGAACTGGGACTTCCGGCAGTCATCGGCACTGGTAGCGCAACCCATATCTTGCACGAAGGTCAGGACGTTACCGTCTCCTGCGCCGAAGGTGAAACCGGAGCGGTCTATGATGGGCTGGGACACATCGAGGTCAGCGACATCTCACTTGACGACGTGCCTCAGACACGAACCGGCGTGATGCTGAATATCGCCAACCCTTCGGCCGCAGTCCGTTGGTGGCGGCTCCCGGTGGACGGCGTCGGATTGGCACGGATGGAATTCCTGATCAGCAACGAAATCAAGGTACATCCGCTGGCCCTGCTAAACCCTGACCAGGTGAAGGACGCGACGGAGCTTCGCGCCATTACCGAACTGATAAAGGGATACCAGGACGGACCCACCTATTTCACACAGCGGCTGGCTATGGGTCTGGCGCGGATTGCCTCCGTCTGGTATCCGAAACCGGTGATTGTCCGACTGAGTGATTTCAAGTCGAATGAGTACGCCGACCTTCTCGGCGGCCGTCACTTTGAACCATCGGAAGAAAACCCGATGATCGGCCTCAGAGGCGCAGCGCGCTACTATTCGGCTTTCTACCGCGATGCCTTCGCGCTGGAATGCGCCGCACTGAAGCGGCTGAGGGACGAGATGGGCTTTACCAATGTCATCGCTATGGTGCCCTTCTGTCGCTCCCCCGAAGAGGCGGACAAGGTGCTGGAGGTAATGGACGCGAATGGCCTCCGACGCGGAGAGAATGGTCTCGAAGTCTATGTGATGACCGAGATTCCATCGAACGTGATCAGGGCCAAGGAATTCTCCGAGCGGTTTGACGGCTTTTCCATCGGATCAAATGATCTGACCCAACTCACGCTGGGCGTCGATCGCGATAGCGAAGCGCTGGCCGATGTGTTCCGCGAGCGCGACCCGGCGGTGCTCTGGATGATCGAGACCGCCATTCTGCGCGCACACGAGGCCGGACGGAAGATCGGGCTCTGTGGTCAGGCGCCCAGCAATGATCCGGATTTCGCACGCCTGCTGGTAAGCGCCGGGATCGACACGATCTCCGTGACGCCGGACAGCTTTTTGAACGTCAAACGCAATGTGGCACAGGCCGAGAAGGATGACCTCAGCGAGGGTCAGGCTTGATAGTACTCTGAAGGCCGCCTCCATTTCAGGGACTGGATGGAAAACCCGCTCCAAGTCGCGCAGCGGCCCCGGCTGTCATACTCCATTCCAATTCGGAGACGGCATGCCTTTCGGTCAATAGGTCGTTGACGGAAGTCAATGCGAGGCGACGACCTCGGCGCAATATGTCACCAAAGCAAGAGTGGAGGGTCCGATGGCCATGGTTTTAGGAAAAGTTGCATTAGTCACCGGCGCGGCAGCTGGGATCGGTCGTGCAACGGCACAGAAATTTGCCGAGGAGGGTGCCAAGGTCGTGGTGTCCGACATAGATCAGCCGGGAGGCGAAGAAACCGTATCGCTGATCAAGAATCATGGCCGCGATGCCGTGTTCGTCAGGGCGGACGTTTCCAGACCCGAAGACGTCGAAAGACTGATTGATGAAACGGTCAGGTCCTACGGACGCCTCGACTGCGCATGCAACAATGCCGGTATCGAAGGGAAGATCGCTCCGCTGGCGGATCAGACAACTGAGAACTTCGACGCGATATTGGGTGTCAACCTGCGCGGCACGTTTCTCTGTCTTCGAGCCGAGATCCGGCAGATGCTAAGGAACAGAGGCGGCGCCATCGTCAACTTGGCCTCGGTCGCCGGTCTCGTCGGTTTCCCCGGGCTTTCACCCTATACCGCATCGAAACATGCGGTGAACGGCCTGACAAAGAACGCAGCACTTGAATATGGGAAACTGGGGATACGGGTGAACTCGGTTTGCCCCGGAGGAATTGACACCCGCATGCTCGACTCGCTTGCTGAGCAGAGCACAGGCGGCGCACAGTCCACGCGGGAGATGATGGACCCCCTGCATCCGATCGGGCGGATCGGCACGCCCGAGGAAGTTGCGGAACTGATCGTCTGGCTGTGTTCGGACCGTGCCGGTTTCATGAGCGGTGCCAATGTACCCGTCGATGGTGGATTTGTAGCTCAATAGCATATCGCATCCCGGCGACATACAAAGCACCCTGCCCTGCTTGTGAGTATACGCTCAGCCGGTGCCCTAGGTGGCGAGGTTTGACACCACGGGTGCGCAGAGGCTGGGCATGAGGTCGTCGATGCGGCTTTTTGGATGTCCGTCGAACAGCGCCCAGTTCTCGGCTCCGGCGTCGTGCCCGGCAAAGCGGGCATTCTTTCGCGTAAGAGCGATTTTTCTAATCTGGTTCTCGACCGGGTTGGTGTCCAGCGCCAGCGGGATGCCGGTCTGGTCCCAGACCAGAACCTTGACCCTGTCTGCCCGCTTGGCTCAGAACACGAAAGCCGCGCCGCTGAACGGATCGACGCCCATCGTCTCCTGCACCAGCAGCGCCAGCCTGTCGATATCCTTCCGGAAATCCGTCGGGCGTGTGGCCGCATATACGCGCAGTCCACCCGCCAGTGAGATCATCGCGCCGCCACCCGGATCGCACGGACCATCCATGTCGGCTTGTCCTCGTCGTTCCCTGACCGCGGGCGGAAGACGACGCCATCCAAAGAGCCGTCCAATCCTGTCTCATCTCGGCAGGAGGTGATCGGCGAAGCGCTAACGCTTGTGGGTCAGGCACCCCGCATCCCTGCCTGCGAAAATCGGTGGCACAGGTCCATTCCGCGACCCGGGCGGTTCCCGCTGCACCGAGGAACTTCGCAAAGACACGGCCCAACTCCGCCAGAATATCCGCAATGAGACTGTGGCCTGAGCGCTACACACGGGTGCCGCTGCGTGATAGTCCGCACTCGCCTCCCCGAATGCGGTGGCGAGGCGATCATCGAGGGCGCCACGTTCCGCAACGCGCTCCAGTTCGTATTCCGCCGGGAAACGCCACATCCGCAGAACCCAATCGACGACCGGACCATCACCGTTCAGGGCAAGGCTCGCGTCGCTTTGGGTTACCGGCAACATGTCGCGGTAAATTTCAGGTGCCGCTGGTTGGTTCAGTTCCAGTTCGCGGGCCGTCAGGCCCCTGCGGAGCGCAACCGTGCTCAGGCCCATGTCGTCGTATTTGACGGCACGTTTCAGCTTTCGCCAGTGTCGCCTCAAAGAAACACATAGCGCCCTGCGTCTCGATGACCTCGACGGGATCATCAGTGGCGAACGCATGGTCCGAGGAAAGGGATTGGATCGTTTCGGCCTGTTCCATCGCCCCCCGTTGGCAGTGCCAGTGTCACCCACGACCGGTCGGTACCACATTGACGCCACGCAATGCCATAACCCCGCCAACATGCGATGTTTGAACGAAATTTCGCTTCAAAGAGGGAGCAAGGAGCAATGGCAGAAACATCGTTGTAGCCACGGGCGGCTCGGATACGGGACACCGCGCGGTCGACTTTGCCGCCACATTGTCGAAGACGTTTACCATTGCCAAGCAAAGCGTCTGTAAATCTAGGGGCGCTTCAGTGGGAATACGCCACTTACAGTGAATTTCTCCATTCTCGTCAGCTCAATAAGACTTTTTGACTCAAAAAGATCCAGTCAAGAGCGCAAGCGCATTAGAGGCTGCGGACGTACCTGTAGACCCTGCATTGAGTTCGGACCGTATGAGAAAAAGCTTCACGAGGTCCTCTCTTTTTTCAGGGTCTGAAAATTGCGCGACCTCAGCGTTTCCAAAATATTGTTTGGCTTTGTCTTTAAAAATCGTCAGCTGTTGGTCCAAATCCAATGTGCTGACAGAACTCGGAAGTCCAAGCGCAGTTTGCAGTACAGACCTCACAGCTTCATTTCCCATAACTGAGTACCAACGACCGTTTTCCGTCGTATCTTTATTTGCAATTTCTGTCAGCTCTGTCTCAATATTTAGAGCAAGCCGCATGTCATCATTTTGCTCTCCAACGGCAATTTCAAATTGCTTATTTTGGTAAGAAGAAATGATCTCGTCCGGAAAATCACTCAGTACAGTGTTCGGGATGTCGAAATTTCCAAACCCGAATGCTTCTGAAAATTTAAAGTAGCGTTTGTCGGACAGCTTATTGGAAAGTGAATCTGAATCTAGTGTTCCCTCGTCTAAAACACGTTCGATGAAGTACTTGTTGTTGATGTCATCATCCAACCCGAATGCTCCCAGAGCAACTTTGAGAAGGCGGAAATTGGACACCAGTTCCTCGGCTGACTTTACCTCCGCGATATTCTCGCGGAAGTAATCGATGTCGCGCTTGATTTCAGAGGAGGCGTTGAACGCCTCTTGCTGGTTGTCCTTTGTGCGTTGAAGGACAACCCATCCAGCGTAGCCACCAAATGGAACAACAGGCTGATAGCTCATTGATATTTAGCGGCCGACAAGAGCCGTTCTTCTCTTGGAATGAGCGCGCGAAGCAACTTGAGTGCTTGGTAATACTGATCGTTTTGGATTTCAGCCGTCGCAGTGTTCAAAATTTTGCGGCTGTCGGGGTCTGTTAGAACCTGACTAAGCTGCTCAATGCCACGCATAAGCTGAATGCGCGCATCTTTTGGCTCAGCGTCGCCCGAGAGGACGAGTTGCGCTATATAGCACACTCTGCGAACTGGAGTGTTTACTTCTTCAGGGTGTATCGCATCGCGTAGCCTGAGGATGTTTGCATTTGGCGTCACGATTGAAAGCCGGGACCGTCGATCTCCATTTTCAATCACGGCACCGTTGATCAGAACCCGTTCTTTTGGGCCGAGTTTTAGTACGAGGCCACTCATTTACTGACCCTCCCGATGCAAGCCGCGCATAATGGCTGTGTTAATGTCAATGAGAGCTGTCTCATTGGCTTTTTTAGAAAGAATCGCTGATGTGTGTTGAGCTGTGAATTGAGCAAGATAAAAGATTTTTGCTCTGAGCTCTTTTGGGAGTTGATTGTCTTTATCAGCAACACTGGAGGCGAGGAGCGTCCAGAGGCGACGATTGTCGTAAAGAGCTTTTACATAATCAGGGTAAGACGTTTTCTTATCTTCTGAGGCTTGGCGCAGACGGTGCGTAATGCGCGCGAAAGCCTCGTACTCGGTGCCGCGAGGTGTACGAATTGGGGCGGTGGTATTGGAATAGGCCGTTCGGGCCATTTGGAGAGCGTTCACGTCGTATCCTTCCGGTGACAATGAATTCTACAGCGCGGGTTTTACCGCGGTGAAAACCGGGCGCCGATCTGGCGCCCGGAAGGTTGCTCTTAGCCGAAGAGCGACAGGATCGACTGCGGTGCCTGGTTTGCGATCGAAAGAGACTGCACGCCCAGCTGTTGCTGAACCTGAAGCGCCTGAAGTTTGGCAGAAGCCTCTTCCATATCCGCGTCAACCATAGAGCCAATGCCGGACGTCAATGCATCGGTCAGGTTGGAGATAAAGGTCGATTGGGTTTCAATGCGACCTTGGGCCGAACCAAACGACGCGGCTGCGTCGATCGAGTTGTTGATAAGAGTCTCGATGTTCCCAAGAGCCGCATCAGCGCCTGAATTGCTGGTTACATCAATGCTGTCGAGCCCGAAAAGACCACCAGAGGCTTTACCGCCTTCGTTACCAGTAACGGAGAAAGCAAGAGAAGACCCGGCATTATCGACTTTCAAAGACCACTGTCCAGTGGTTGCGTCCTTGGCTACGGTTGTGCTGATGTCTGCAAGGCCAGCCGAGTCAATTGCCGTTTTCAACCCCTTGGCGACGTCCTCCATTGATTCGCCTTTACCGGCGACATAGTTGTAGGAACTTCCGCCGACAGTGACTTTGTAGCCATCACCGTCCTTCACAGCGGCTGAAGTCGAAAGAGCAATGTTTTCTGCACGTTCGTCGATGTCACCAGATGTTGCCGTCAGAGAGCCGGTGCCATTTAGGGTTGTGATCAAGACATCACCGTCACCTGCTGTCGTCTCGCCCACGCTCACAGAAACACCTTCGAAGGCCTTGGTGGAACTGACTGTCAGCGTACCGTCACCATTGCCAGTCGCTGTCACGCCTTCGATGCCGAGACCATTGATGAGACCAGCAAGACCATCTCCAACGTCAGCAACGGCTGTGCCGGTGGCAGTAAAGCTGACCTCAATGCCGGCGACGCTCAAGGTTGCCACGTCATTCGCAGCCCAGGTGTTGCCGACCGTCACAATTGCAGTATTTGCGGTATTGGACACAGCTGCGGCAGACGCGGTTGCGTTGGATGCGAGAGATGTACCCGAACCATAGGTCCCTGCACTGGTGGAAAGATCCATGCGATTTACTGTGATGTCCGAGGCCGTCACAGTCCCGTCAGAAGCACGGTCCAAAGAGGACAAGATTTTAACGTCGTCGGTGCCTTCAACAAGGCTCAGACCATTGAACTGGGCTGCGCCGATGACCGATTTCACCTGACCGACCAAAGCGTCAATATCGGTTTGGATTTTTGCGCGATCGACGTTTTCTTCCTGAGACGCCACAACTTTTTCTTTGATGTTGGTCAAAAGGTCGGTGACCGTCTCGGAGGCTTGAGCGGCAACAGAAAGCGTTGATTCACCGAGGGCAAGACTGTCAGAGATTGCGTTGAAACCGGCAACATCCGATTCCATGACTTTCGAAATGGCCCAGACCGAAGAGTTGTCCTTGGCGGATGCAACATCTTTACCGGTCGAGATCATGCTCTGAGTCTTGGAAAGATTAGAGTTGATGGAGTTCAAGGTTTGCAGCGCAACCATTGCGCCATTGTTGGTCAGAATGCTGGACATAGCATAATTTCCTTTGATCTAGGGACGCGTTTTGCGCCGCATGAGTTTCGAGATCCACCCCCACGGGCAGGTTCAGGATCGTCATTCTGACTGATTACGGATGACCGCTTCCGGTCTACCGTGCCACCCCCTCGGGATGCACTCTGATCTATGAAGCTTAAAGGCTAAGAGTTCCCTAAGCTGTTCCGAATTGATGCTTCTAATTTGAGGCAAAAATCGGGCAAACACTTATGCTTTTCTCTTCATGGTTAACGACTTATTGCCAATCGGGATGGTTTTCCCTGCGGGCCCATAGGCCGTGAAGCTGCGTGATGTATTGCGCAACGAAAGCAATTTTTCCCGCGCAGATCTGATCCCCTTTGCAGACGCCATAAGAAGACGACTGTTGTGCTCTGAGCGCTGCTTCAACGCCTTTAAATCAGATGGAGAGATCTGCGCTTTGGCCACCATGACAAGAAGCGATTCTTTGGTCTTCGAGAGTTTTTCGAGAGTCGAAAAGTCGCTTTTGAGAATCGCGGCCTTTTCTTTATCCAAAAGATCTAACAGCGCTGCAGCCGGCCGAAAGGCATCAAGAAGTGCCATTTATACTCTCCTTTAAAGCGTCAAATATGTGTTCCGCGAGACCGATTCCGCCAGCTTCAACAATCTTTTCTGCCTGAGCCTGAACCAAAAAGGAGGAAAATTGATCTTCGCCCGTTCCGCCTCCGAATGTATCTGGCGTTTCACCGAATCCAGCAGTTTTCAACATTTCGGCAAGAAATGTTGCCTCGAGCTTATTCGCAGCATCCTGCAATTTTTCCTCTTGGGACCTCTTTAAAGTCTGACTGTGTTGGATCGCATTGATTGCGTTCGGGGTCATGGGCGGGTCGCTCCAATTCGAAGTATTTTTCGACTCATACCCCCCATTCGGTAAAGAAGCGGTAACCACTCGCGGAGGATAGTGACATCACGGCGAAAGAAATCCCGGATGCAAGAAATGCAATTACAGACTTTAGACTTCGCAGCGATTGCGCGCACTGACGGTCAAAACCGTTCCCAAAACACACCTGTGCCAGGGGATATTTTGCCCGAACATCCCTTTGCCTCCGTTTTCGGGGGACAAGGCGACACAGCAAAACCGGAGGTGAAGCAGGGTGGCGGTGACGCGGCTATGCCCGGCGTGGCTATGGTTGCGGGGCATGGTCAAATGATGCAAACCTCCGCCAAGGATGTCTTTGATGGGCTGACGGTTGTTGCGGGTGAGCGCACCACGACGAACGACGAAAGCTATGAACTGAGTGACACGCCAGACGACGGTTTTGCGCCTGAGACCATTCCATTTGATGGACGACAGGTCGACAAAGCTCTGTTAGTTCAACCTTTTACAACAACCTCTGTTGAGGTACGCTTTGCACCGCAAGGAGATGATCGGCCCAATACTCCGCTTTCCGTGACGTCATCCGAGGTCGACAACACCCCGTCTTTCACCAAAAACATTGAGTTGGAATCCAAAGAAGACGCCACGCAAAATCCGGCTGACGAAATCGCCGATCTCTTTTTGGGTAAGGCAGAGGCTGATTTCCCCGTAGAACAAACCGGGAATGAGGTGCATTCGGCCCAGAACGGCCAAAATGGGTCAGGGAGTTTAGATTTCCTCAATCACCCTGAAAACCAGGGTAACACGCCTCAAGCCACGGCGACACCAAGCCACACCAGCGAAGTCTCCACAGGAGAGATGACTGGACAGGGACGCTCTTTTGATGCTGCTGCGTACAAAAATGAGTCCCTCAAATCCACAGTCGCGCGTTCAAAAACCATACACTTGGAGCCTTCCAAAGACGGTGAACTCAAAATAAGCCGTAATGAAACAGTGCTTTTGGGCATGAATTTTGCGTCAGATGATGCGGTGCCGGATGTGGATCAATCCACGATTTCAAAAGCGGTTGAAAAGCCAAGCGCGCGCTCTGAGGCGGCAGGACATGCAAATGCCAAACCTGCGATCTCCTCCGTTCTTTTGCAGGCAGACACCACAACAGAGCAGACATCAGAATCTCAGTCGGACGACATCCTTACGGTGAAAGATGACAAGGTCCGATTGGATTCTGATCTGATCGGACCGAAAGTTGGCACCGAGCCTCTCAAAGCCACAGCGGGTCAAATCGGAACACTTCCAAACCCCTCCGGTCTAGAAAAAACGACGCTCACGCCACTCATGTCAGAGGGGGTGTCAGAGACTGCGAGCAGCATTGAGGCGCCAAAGGCCGCGACGGAAACGCAGACGTTCACCCAACAAAACACGCTGCAAGCGAAGGGTGGCACAGAACAATCCGCTACCGCTCACGTCGCCACTCAGCAAAATGACGGCGATGCGCACATCGGGCGTCATTCGGATGGGGCCGCGGCTGAGAAAGCGCGGCAGGACGGCGACGGGACCGACATTGCAACCCGCGCAACGGCGATACTCAGCACATCGACCGTGGCCCCTTCGGCTCTCGTCGTGTCTCAAATCACGCCGTTGACGCATGCGGAAGCAGAAGAGCTCAAGGCGGGCGTAGAGGGCATCTCCGAGAGGCTTGGCGAACAGGCGCATGTTCTGTCATCCGCCGATCGTGCGAATGAACCCAATTCCCCGGTCAGTATGGCAACAAAAGCGGACCTGCCAACTCGGGTCGCGATGCAGCTTGCCGATGCGGCACGGCAACTTCCTGATCGCCCTGTTGAAATCACTCTCTCCCCAGAAGAATTGGGCAAAGTCCGACTCTCTTTTCAGCTGTCAGAAAACGGAGCGATACATGTGGTGATTGCGGCTGAACGGGGTGAAACGCTTGATCTTTTGCGGCGCAACATCGACAGCCTGATGACCGAATTCCAAGATCTTGGATATGAGAACAGCGGGTTCTCCTTTCAGAGCTTTGATCAAGGATCTCAAGGGGGTGATCAACAAAAATTCGACAGTTCTGAAGGAACATCTGCGGAGAGTTTGAGCGCCACGCCTCCCGCCTCCAACCCACACATTCAGCCCGTGCGCCTTGCGCTTGATGCGACGTCCGGCATGGATCTTAGACTCTAAAGGAGTGTCAGATGACCAACACAATTACACCCGCGACGACCACGTCCTCCAGTTCGACAAGCTCGAAATTCTCGAACGCCAACGACACGTCAAGCGCCGTTGGGTCCGATTTTGATACGTTTCTCAAAATGCTGACCGTGCAAATGCAAAACCAAGATCCGCTTAACCCGATTGATTCGACCGATTACGCAACGCAGCTCGCGACATTCTCATCGGTCGAACAAGCGGTTTTAACCAATGATCTTCTAGAAAACCTCTCGGCTCAGCTTGGGCTTATGGGGTTTTCGCAATTGTCAGGCTGGGTCGGTATGGAGGCGCGCAGCGAAGAGGCCGCGTATTTCGATGGTTCACCGATCTCGATCAAATCCGATCCTGCCACTGCCGCAGACAAAACTGTTTTGGTCGTGCGCGATTCGAAAGGAAATGTTGTCCAACAGGTCACCATGGACCCAACCTCGGATGTTGTGGAATGGGCGGGCGTCGGTGACGATGGCGACCCATTCAAGACCGGGCTTTATCGTTTCGAACTCGAAAATTACAGCGGCGAAACCTATCTCTCCACCACATCTGTCGAAACCTATTCCCGCATTGTTGAAGCACGATTTGACGGAGGATCGACCATTTTGGTGCTGGAAGGCGGCAATGAAATTGATTCCGATTCCGTCACGGCGCTACGCGATCCAAGTTGATGTATTCGCGGGTTGCGACGTCTGCCCGACCTCCCTAAACTCCGACGATCCCGCGTTCGGAGACCGCATTGATGACATCCCCAGCCCATGACGCAGATGTGATGCCGCCAAAAGAGATTTTGGGTCAGGCGGACCGCATGATGATAGGGCAGATGGACTGGTCGCGTTTGTCTGGTGGCCGGACCAACGCCATTTGGCGCGGCGTCAGCCCAAGCGGTGATTGGGTGTTTAAGCTCTTTGACGAATCGCGCGCGAACCCTCTGTTCCCGAACGACCCCAAGGCCGAAATTGCCGCGCTTTGTGGCCTTAAAGGGAATGACCTTGCGCCTGAGTTCGTCGCCCAGTTTGCAACATCAAAGGGGCCTTGTCTGATCTACACCTACCTACCCGGCGCATCGGTGGCCAAAACCGATGGCTCGGTTCTCAGGGCGCTAGGGCAATTACATGCCCTGCCCGCCCCCCTTGGGATTCGGCAGGTTGATGTCAGCCCATCAACGCTATTGGCAGACGGAAATCGGTTTCTGAATGGGCAAACGACGGTCTTCGCCAAGCGACTGCGCAGCCACAGACCCGCTCTGCGCGATGTGCCGCCCATGCCGCCCGCGTTTCTTCACGGCGATCCAACGCCCGCGAATGCGCTGTCACGGGGCGGCATGATCCGGTTTGTCGACTGGCAATGCCCGGCACTCGGAGACCCGACAGCGGATTTGGCCATCGCGCTTTCGCCAGCCATGCATCACGTTTACGGTCAGGCCGAACTGAGCCTCGCGGATGAAATGTCCGCCCTTGAGAGCTATCCCAACCCGGAGATTGTGGATCGCTACCGACAGCTGCGCCCCTTTTTCAGGTGGCGTATGGCGGCCTATTGCGCTTGGAAAGCGACCATGGGCGAAGAGATTTACGCGCAAGCCGCCGAGGCAGAGCTCAGCTTAGAGCAAGCGCTATAACCGCACCGATCCCGGCCGCAACCGCACCGCCCGCCACCAGCCAAAGCGCCTGCTTTCTGTTCGAACGCGGCTCTACGGCTGGGGCCTTTTGCGTTTGTGCGATCAACAATGCCTCGGCCAACTGCGGTAATTTCGGGCCAAATCGCGCCAAAACAGTTGCCGTGCGCCACAAATCCCGTGTCAGCGCGCGTGGGCCGATGTTGGATTTGATATAGCTCTCGACCACGGGACGGGAGACTTCCCAAATGTTGATATGCGGATCAAGCGAACGCGATACGCCTTCGACAACCACCATCGTGCGTTGCAACAAAATCAGCTCGGTACGCGTTTCCATGCCGAACCGTTCCGTCACCTCAAACAGATAGGACAAGAGTCGCGCCATCGAAATCCGGCTCGCATCCATACCAAAAATCGGGTCGCCCACGGCACGAAGCGCACGGGCAAATTCATCAACATCCCGGTCAGCGGGAACATAGCCCGCTTCGAAATGAACTTCCGCCACGCGTTTATAGTCTTTTTTGATAAATCCGTAGATAATCTCGGCGTAAACGCGTCGGGTATACTCATCCAGCACGCCCATGATGCCAAAATCGAGCGCAATGACATCGCCATTTGCGGCGATCTTGAGATTGCCCTGGTGCATGTCCGCGTGAAAAAAACCATCGCGTAGTGCATGACTCAGGAACATCTGCAACACCTTGCTGCCAAGAGCGGCGCGATCATGCCCGGCGGCAATGATTTGGTCGATGTCGGAGGCCGTGATCCCATCGACCCATTCAAGCGTCATCACCCGGCGCGCCGACAGGGCCCAATCCACGGCAGGCACAGAGAAGCCCTCATCATGTGCGGTATTGGCGGCAAACTCAGACGCCGAAGAGCTTTCAAGGCGCAGATCCAACTCACCTTTCACCACGCCTTCAAAATGCGCAATCACTTCGGTGGGGCGCAGGCGGCGAGAGGCGGGGGAAAACTTTTCGATCAGGGATGCGGCGAAATAAAACGCATCCACGTCTTTGCGAAACGCTTTTTCAATACCGGGACGTAGCACCTTCACCGCAACCGACTGTCCGGTATCGGCGCGTACGGCCTTGTGGACTTGGGCGATAGAGGCCGCCGCCACAGGTTCGGAAAACTCCGAAAACAGTTCTGAGATGGGCTGCTGGAGTTCAGCCTCGACCATTTTGATCGCCACATCGCGCGGGAAGGGCGGCAGGTCGTCTTGGAGAACTTGCAATTGCTTGGCCAGATCGACCCCCACCACATCAGGTCGGGTCGATAGAATTTGGCCGAATTTTATATAGGCAGGTCCGAGCGCCGTGATCGCACGGGTCAGTGGCGGCAAGGTCTCGTCACCGCGATAGCCGAGCCAACGAAACGGCCAAACCACGGTTCTGGCAAAGATGCGAAAGGCACGCGGGGCCTCCATCGCATCCATGGCCTGTTTCATCGCGCCGGTGCGCTCCATCGTAGCCCCGGTACGGATCAGCCGCCAAATATTGTGGGGACCGCGCATTAGATTTTCCATCCCGAATGAAGCGCCGCAATGCCAAGGCTCAAATTACGATACTTCACATTATGAAATCCTGCGGCCTTTATCATATTCGCAAATGTTTCTTGGTCGGGAAACTTGCGGATGCTCTCCACCAAATACTGATAGCTGTCGCGGTCGCCGGCAATCATCTGACCCATGCGCGGGATGACGTTGAACGAGTAAAGATCATAGGCCTTTTGCATCGCAGGGTTGGGCAGTTGCGAGAACTCCAACACCATCAAACGTCCGCCAGGCTTCAACACCCGGTAGGCCTCAGACAGGGCATCTTCGATCCGGGTCACATTTCGAATGCCAAAAGAGATTGTGTAAACGTCGAATTGGTTATCCTCAAATGGCAAGGCCATTGCATCGCCAGTGACCCAATTCAGGCTCTCGGCCATCTGTTCGGCCTCAGCGCGTTTGCGGCCCGCAACCAACATCGGCTCTGTCATGTCGAGCACAACGGCGCTTGCCCCCGGCGCGCGTTTGAGGAACCGAAACGACACGTCACCCGTGCCACCCGCCACATCTAAAAGCCGCTGACCGGGGCGCGGAGCGAGCCAGTCCATCAGCGCGTCTTTCCAAATCCGGTGAATGCCCATCGACATCACATCGTTCATAATGTCGTATTTCGAGGCCACGGAGGTAAAGACACCATGGACCATCCCGGCCTTTTGATCTTCGGCCACATCTTTAAAACCAAAATGTGTCGTCTTCTCGCCGGTATTGGTCATCGTGCTTGCACCTTTCTCGAAACTTACCCTTCTTATAGGCCTCATACCGGGCGTGACAATCGCATGTGGAAAACGGAGAGATCAAAATGCCGGAATTACCAGAGGTCGAGACGGTTCGTCGCGGGTTGGAACCCTCTATGGCGGGGGCAGTGATCGCGCGGGCCGAGGTCAATCGTCCCGATCTGCGCTGGCCCTTTCCCGAACACATGGCCGCGCGGCTGACAGGCGCGCGTGTCGAGCGACTCAGACGGCGGTCAAAATACATCCTCGCCGATCTCGATACTGCTGAGACGCTTTTGATCCATCTGGGGATGTCGGGACGCATGACTGTGTCAGGCGACCCCTTGGGCCAATTCGCCCATGAGCATCCGCAGTTGGAAAAGCACGATCATGTGGTTTTCCACATGGGAAACGGCGCGCGCGTGACGTTTAACGACCCGCGCCGGTTTGGGGCTATGGATTTGATGGCGACGGACGCCGAGGCGGCGCATCCGCTTTTGGCCAAACTTGGCCCCGAACCTTTGGGCAATCAGTTTGATGAGGCGCATTTGATCGCTGCGTTTACAGGCAAAAACAGCCCGATTAAAACCGCGCTTTTGGATCAGCATATTGTCGCTGGGCTTGGCAATATCTATGTGTGCGAGGTGTTGTTTCGCGCGGGCATCCATCCGACGCGCAAGGCGGGTCAGATTGCCAAAGCGCGTGTCGCTTCACTTGTGCCAATCATACGCGACGTGTTGTCGGAGGCGATCGAAGCGGGTGGATCGTCATTGAAAGATTTCCGTCAGGCGGATGGTGAGCTTGGCTATTTCCAACACAACTTTCGCGTCTATGGTCGCGAAGGCGCGCCTTGTGTCTCACCCGAGTGCACATCCGAGATTAAAAGGATCGTTCAGTCCGGGCGCTCGACCTTCTTTTGTCCAATCTGTCAGAGATGACTTGATCCCTCTGGGCCAAGTGTTAGGACTCCCCAAACTGCGATCCACTCATGGAGGGTGATATGGCCTACAAAACGCTTATTACAGAAATCAGAGATGACGTGGAACTGATCCGGCTGAACCGCCCTGATGCTCTAAACGCTTTGAATTCACAGCTTTTGTGCGAATTGGCCGATGCCGTCACCAAAGCCGACCGCGATCCGAAGGTGCGGGTGATTGTCATCACCGGATCCGAAAAGGCCTTTGCAGCGGGCGCTGACATTAAGGAAATGTCGGAAAAAACCTACGCCGATATGGCGACGGAGAATTTTTTTACCAACGATTCCAATGCCATTTTGGCCGCGCGCAAGCCGATCATCGCCGCGGTGTCTGGCTATGCACTGGGCGGCGGGTGTGAATTGGCAATGATGTGCGATTTCATCATTGCCTCTGACACAGCGAAATTTGGCCAGCCCGAAATCAATCTTGGCATCATCGCAGGCCTTGGCGGCACACAGCGATTGACGCGCTTTGTGGGAAAATCCAAAGCGATGGAAATGCATCTGACGGGCCGTTTCATGGATGCCACCGAGGCGGAGCGCTCGGGTCTTGTGTCGCGCGTGGTTCCGGCCAAAAACCTGCTTGAGGATGTGATGGCAACTGCCGCCAAAATTGCGGAGAAAAGCGCGATTTCTGTCGCCTCGGCGAAAGAGGCGGTCAATCGGTCTTATGAAACCACCTTGACTGAGGGTGTGTTGTTTGAGCGCCGGGCTTTCTATGCGCTCTTTGCGACAGAGGACCAAAAGGAAGGTATGGCCGCCTTTTTGGAAAAACGCGCGCCACAGTTCCGCGACAAATAAAGCTATTTCTGGCTTCCCTTATGGGCGATTCTGCTCTATGGGAGGCCTCACATGCGCGTGGAGCCCGCTTAGGCTATGATTGTCCTGCCCTTAACGGGGTGTTGGGGACCGTGTGCAACATATATGCAACCAACCCCGAAAGAGGGAAACGATCATGGCAAATTCGCCCCAGTCCAAAAAACGCGCCCGTCAGGCCGTCGCCCGTACAGACGTCAACAAAGCACGTCGTTCGCGCATCCGTACCTTTATCCGTAAAGTCGAAGAAGCCATCCTGACCGGTGATCAAGCCGTCGCTTTGGCTGCTCTGCGCGCCGCGCAGCCGGAAATGATGCGTGGCGTCTCCAAAGGCGTTATTCACAAGAACACTGCAGCCCGCAAAATGTCCCGCCTTGCGGCACGCGTCAAAGCCATCAGCTAAGTCGTTCGACATTGATTAAAAAAACGCGCTTTTGGGCGCGTTTTTCTTTGCCTGTTTAAGCGCGCATAGGCCCCCTTTTAAGCATTCGTTTAAAGATCACCGCACGAGGAATTCGGCATGAAGCGCCCCTGCCGCTTTGATGCTTTTAAGAATGTCGATCATATCCCTCGGAGAGACCCCCAGCGCATTGAGGCCCGCAATAACTTCTGACAAAGACGTGCCTTCGTCGATTTCCGCAAGCCCGATGCCTGGCTCTTCTTCAAGGGTTGCACGTGTGCGTGGCACGATGACAGTGCCCCCCTCGGAAAAGGGATTGGGCTGGATGACAAGGGGTTCCTCTTCGATCCGAAGCGTCAGATTTCCCTGACTCACAGCCACGCGGGAGATGCGCACATCCTCGCCCATCACAATGGTCCCAGAGCGCTGATCCACAACCACACGTGCCTTGCGCTCGGGCTGAACCGAGATATTTTCCACCCGCCCCAACGCATGCGCCGGCGAAAGTTCACGGGTCGCTTTGATGTCCAAAAGGACAGTGCCCGCATCCAGCATACGCGACACCACACGACCAAAATCTTTGTTGATCGCATTTTCAATGCGTTCTGCGGTGGTGAAATCGGGATCGCGCAGGGCCAGCCGGACGGACTTCATTTGGGTAAAATCAAAATCAATTTCGCGCTCAACCCGCGCGCCGGCGGGGATGCTCCCAGATGTCGGAACGCCCTGAGTTACAGAGGCGCCGTCGCCCTGCGCCGATGCACCGCCCGCGATCACTGTGCCCTGTGCGACTGCGTAAATCTGTCCATCGGGAGCATTGAGCGGCGTCATGATCAACGTGCCGCCCAAAAGGCTTTTGGCATCGCCAATCGCTGACACGGTCACATCAATCTGTCCACCCGCCCGCGAAAAGGGCGGAAGTGTCGCGGTCACAAAGACGGCTGCGACGTTTTTCGGTCTGAACTGTTCGCCTGTAACGTTGACACCCAAGCGCTCCAGAATGTTCGACATGATCTCTTCGGTGAATGGCGCATTTCGAATACCGTCACCTGTGCCATTGAGACCAACAACAAGACCGTAGCCGACAAGATCGTTGCCACGCACGCCATCGAATTCGACGAGATCTTTTATTCGGATCGGATTCGCTTGCGCCGTTGCGACAAGAAGGACGGAAAAAACGGCCGCGAGTATAGCTTTGAGCATTAGATATAGTCCGACAGACTGAGGCGCGACATATGCGCAGTGAGGGTGTAGACCAATTCGAGTTGTGTCTCGGTTTGCGTCAAAAGCGATGCGGCTTTGTAAGGGTCCGATGAAATGATCTCGGATTTTGCAGTCTCAAACGCATAGGTCATGCTGGAATTGGACAGGTTTGCGTCCTCTATACGGGCCTCGACAGTCCCCACGCGGGCCTGAAGGTCGGCCATACCGGCCTGAGATCCCATGAGGGTTTCGCCAGCAGAGCGCATCAAACTGGCCTGTTCGCTCAAATCTGAGGCGAACACGCCCTCTTCCACCAAAGACGCCAAAGCAAGCCCCTTAAGGGTTTGGCGAATTGCATCATCTTTCGCGGTGATCCCCAGTCGAACGGATTCATTCTCCCCAAGTGAGAATGGAGACAGAGCGTTGTCGGACCCTTGATAGGCAAGGGTTTCATAGCCGCCGCCCGCCGACATGAACCAGTCATCCACGATGGCCTCAACATCCGCCGCCGTTGTCGCGCCAGCCACCGCGGTTTGGAGGTCCGTCAACATGTCCTCGGCTGGGATCAACGCCGTCTTGCTGGTGGCTGTGCCCGAGAACAAAGACCTATCCCCAATGCGCGTGTTGAGCCCCGAGACCACCGCGTCAAACCGCGTCCGGGCATCCTGCGCTGCAACCGAAATGCTGGTCGCGTCGCCGTTGGTTGAAGAGGTCAAAAGCGTGGAGGACAAGTCCGCAACATGGGATGAAATCGCGCCAAACGTCGTTTGCATACTCGTGGCAAAGAGGTTCGCCTCCTGGATTGCGACATCATAGGATTCGAGTGTGCGCAAAGACCGTTCGATCGAGGCAAGCGGCGTAAAATCCCCCGACACCGCCGCGCCAAGGTCCTGTTTCTGGCCGCTCGAGACCTCGTAGCTATATTTGTCGAGATCCTGTTTCACTTGGGTGATCAAGCGCATGTTGCGCAAGGATGCGCCCATATCGCCGTAGGAAATTGCTGTCATCTTAAATCCCCATCAACTGATCCATAAGGGCTTGGATCGTTTGAATAACTTTTGCGTTTGCCCCGTAAGCTTGTTCAATCACGAGCAGTTTTTGCATCTCATTGTCTGTATCCACACCATTCTCCAATTCGATCGAATGAAGGGACTCTTGCCGTGCGGTTGCGAACGTCAGGTCCGCCTCGGCTTTGAGTTGATTGGTTTTCCCGAGTGAGTAAATGTCAGATGCAAAGCCCAGAGCAGAGCGTTCGATTGAGGTCAGGCTACCCGAAGATGCAATGCGGGTCTTTTGAAGAGCATCGGCCAAAGAATTCAGGATGGTCGCATCGCCTTGATCCCCTTCAGAAATGGCCCCAAGACCATCTCTGATTTTCCATAGATCGCCGCCTTGATCGGGATTTACGAGGGCATTGACCGAAATCCGACTGGACAGCCCCTCTTCGACAAGAGGGTCAAGGGCACTTCCGCCATCGGTGAAAAGGCCGGCGGCCCCTATGCCAAGCGTCGGGTCCGCATCTGTGGTTTCAAAACGCTCAATCAGATCACGGGCAAGGGCATCCAATTGGACCTGCGCGTCAGGCACGAGTTTGTCGCGCACCTCAAAGAGGCCCGCCAACTTTCCGCCAGCAATCGCCCCTTTTTCCGTGTCGGTCGAAACCAATTGACCGTTGATGGTCAGGCCCGACAAGGCACCGTTTTCGACGGTCATGTCGGGCGAAATGGTCGGGGTGGCTGTGAACTCGATCGTTGCAGCTTTGGAGTCGACCAAAACAGCGCCGCCCGAGGTATAAAGCGAGATCATGCCATTGTTTTTTTGGATTTCCTTGACCGGAATGATCTCAGAAATTTGATCTACAAGGGTTTGTCTTTGATCCATCAATGCGTTGGGATCATAGCCTTGGGAAACCTGTTTTTGGATCGCAACATTCAGATCAACCACTTGCTGAAGAGAAGATTGCAGAAAATCGACGGCTTTGCCGATTTGCTTATCCGCATCCATACGGATGTCTTTGAGGCTATCGGCCGCAGTCTTGATTTGGCTCGTCAATTCCGTCGCCGCATCCAAGACCGTGGTCAATCGCGCCTCTGAATCGGGACGGCTCGCCGCCTCAATTAGCGCGGTCTCCAATCCGGTGATGCGGCCAGCCACCGAGTCTGCTTCGTCCGGCTGTCCCATGGCCTTGGTGAATGTGTCATAGAACTCTGCACGCACATCTTCGAGGGCGACATCGCCATCTGCGATGCGCCGCTCGCCTGTGGTGACAGGGTCATAATATCGCGACACGCCGTCCACGGCGACGCCGGAGCCGGTTCTGCCAACTTGGTGCGATGACAGTTCAATATCGCGTCGGCCATAGCCTTCGGTCATGGCATTTGCGACGTTGGACGACACAACATCGGCCGCGCGTGAGACAGCGTTCAGACCCGTCAAGGCATTCGCCATAGCGTTAGAGATACTCATCTCTTATCCTCCTTTGCCCCGGGCCTGTTCACTGTTACCGTTTGATGTTCGTGGTCTCCTGAAGCATTTCATCGACCGTTTGGATGACCTTCGCATTCGACGAATAGGCCCTTTGCGTCTGAATCAGATCGGTCAATTCCGCCGCGACATCCGTGGTGGAGCCTTCACGCGCAAAGCCTTCGATCGTACCCGTCGGACCATCTCCCGCATCCCAAAGGAAGAAGGAGCCCGAGTCTGGTGAGACCTGATAGGTCTGATTGCCCAGCGATGTCAGACCGTTGGCATTTGGCACATCCACCAAGGGAATTTGGTAGATCGTCCGCGTGAAGCCGGTGTCATAGGTGGCGGTGACATATCCGTTGTCCGCAATTTCTACCGAGGTGAGGTTACCAACGGGTGAACCGTCTTTGGTGATCGACGTTGGAGCGAACGTGTCAGACAGTTGGGTTAACCCATTTGTATCGCCAGGCTTGCCGATCGTCATTTCAAGCGGGCCACCATCAACGGTCAGCGCCAAGGTTCCATCCGTTGCGTTATAGGTCGCTGTTGCCGGGTTATTGACGGTTGGCGTGACCGTCGAAAGCGTGCCGCCAGAACCGCGAGAGTCATCAAAAACGATGGTGTATTCGCCAATGATCGCTCCGGCGGAGGCCGAATCTGTGATCGACATCACCCACGTGTTGGGGGCGACTGCATCCGGCGTGAAGGTCACGTTGAGTGACTCAGACGTCCCAAGGTTGCCAAAATACTCAACAGAAAGCGGAAGAACCTCCGTGGCATCCTCGGCCGGGAGGTTCACACCCAAATTGATTTTCGTTGTCGGGTCACCGGCGGTTTGGTTTGAATTGATCACAACAGGTTCGAGCCCGGTCATTGTATCCCGAGCATATGTGGCGATTGTTCCGTCAGCGTCGGCGGGCCAACCCAGCAAAACAAGGCCGGAGTCGGTTTTCAAAATCCCGTCGGCATCGGTATAAAATGACCCGGTGGTTGTCATCATCAGGGGCTGATCCCCCATCGACCCATCAATCGAAACTTCGGTGGTCACGGGGATAAACCCATTTCCAGAAATCGCGATATCGGTGGCATTTGAGGTTGAGACAAGCGAGCCTTGTTCGCCGATCAGACGGTTTGTGGAGGCTCGCACACCCCCGGCAGAATAGGTGCCGGAATTGTTGCTATTGGTGATCACGAAAGACTGAAAATCAGCCTCGGCTCGCTTGTAGCCATAGGTGCCAGAGTTCGCGATGTTATCTGAAATGGTCGCAAGGCGGGTGGCATTGGCCGCAAGGCCCGCCACGCCAGCGTTGAGCGAGGAGGAAATAGACATATAGGTAGCGCCTTTCTGCTGCTAAGATCCGAAGATCGAGTCACAGAATGCACACCTAGGCTTAACGGCCCCCTAACGCGTAAAATCCAATCTATTTCTTTTTCGCATTGTTGCGCAAAAGGATGATCTCCACACGGTTGTTGCGCGCCGACATGGGG
Source organism: Celeribacter baekdonensis B30 (assembly GCF_000299875.1). Lineage (GTDB taxonomy): Bacteria > Pseudomonadota > Alphaproteobacteria > Rhodobacterales > Rhodobacteraceae > Celeribacter > Celeribacter baekdonensis_A. The sequence goes on along the minus strand of NZ_AMRK01000001.1, from coordinate 557,246 downwards.
TTTCCCACGGCAGGTTTGCGGTCCGCATAGCCCGTCACGCGCTGAATGCGATTGGTCGGCGTGCCATTACCCTCAAGCAGCAGGCGCACCTGATCTGCACGTTTGGTCGAAAGATCCCAGACCGGATTGTCAGCGACAACCAGTGGCTGCGATTGAACATATCCTGTGACCGCGATGTCATTGCGGACAATCTTGAACACATCGGTCAGCATGTCGACCAGAAGCGTCATGATCTCCTCCGGCTCAGCCGAGCGCGTTTTGAACAGTGGTTCGTCATCCAGATCATGCAGCTCAATGATCAAACCCTCATCCGTCACGCGCGTCACGATATGGCGCATCGCCTCATCGGCGGCCATGCTTTCGCCACTGAATGCCGTGAGCAGTTCCTGCACTTCGGCAAAAGCTTTGGCCTCTATGGCTTCGGCATTTGCATCCTCGGTTGAGGTGGACGATTTGGAGGAGCCATCTTTACTTGCGGTATGCGAGCTTGAAGCACCCGTCCCGTTTTGCGACAGGGTTTCTTCGGTAAACACCGAGTCTCCACCAAAAGCCCCGTCCCCACCGCCGGAAATCCGGTTTACGGGAATGGTCGGATTGAAATAATCCGCAAGCCCTTTGCGTTGCTTTTCCGTTGTCGCATTCAACAGCCACATCAAAAGAAAAAATGCCATCATCGCGGTCACGAAGTCAGCATAGGCCACCTTCCAGGCACCGCCATGATGACCGCCACCGGCGATAACCTTTTTTCTCTTGATGATAATTGGCGCATTGCCTTTAGCGCTCATCACACCACCTCATTCTTCACCCGAGAACAGGTCTAGCAAAGAGGAATGAAAAGCAGCTTAACTCCTAAAATTGTATGAATTTTGAAGAGCAGAACCGTAAGAGCCGTACCTCTCATCGGCGCGACTCTTACATCATTGGCAGAAAGGGTCATATCTTCACGCGTCCGGGAAAATCCCCGGAGAGGTTGGTGCGCCATCATCAAATTGCGAGAGGTAATTGACGATCATATCCTGATTGACTGCAAAACCTTTGTACTCGGCCAAGGTCGGATCAATATCGCGCAAAACCCGGTGCAGACGCCGCCCCCATTTCGGTTGCGTACAAATATCTTCGAGACAGGCGAGGTAACAACGGATCGGAAAGGCGATCGCATTAGAGCGTGGCAAGCGCCAAAAGCTCTGCAATTCGATCCGAAGATGCTGCTTTCGACCCACATTCTCCGGCGTGATGGTGCGCTTTTCCGGGCCCCATTTGTGGTAATTCTCGGGGCTGGTGTCGAGGCGGGGATTGACCGTCATCGTCCAATTCAGACGACGATAACTTTGCCCCTGTTGCATCGCCAAAAGGAATTTCAGCGCCTTATCAAACACGCCCATTTGCTTGGCTTTTGGCACAGGCGCGTGCCATTCGAAAAAATTCATGCCAATGTCGAAATCAAGAGACCAATCCGCCTGAGACGTGACCATTCCGGCGTCCATCCACAGGTTGCCATCGCGCTCGTGCAAGAGCGCGAAGTCGCCCTGGGTCTGGCGGGTGATATATTCCATCGGACCGCAAGGCAAAGTCGTTGGGTCAAGAAATGTAAACCGTTGTTCGATCCCCAAAGGACGGTTGATCCAATGCCAGCGGTTGCCATCGCGGTGCAGCGTAAAGAGGTCGGTATAATCTTCGGCCTTGGACACCATGATGATCTCCAAAAGGTCCCATCCGGCCAGCTCCATATGCGGCAAGGACTGACAGCGCAAAGGATCGTCATCCAGGGTGATCGCCCGGTCTTTCATCTCAGAGACATAGTGCTCGTCGACATCAAAGCGGAACTCAAACGGCGAACCTTTGGGGCCGCCCGGATGAGCCTCGATGTTGACCGAGTACACGTATTCATCGCGATCAAACGGAAAGGGCAAACGTTTGATCGCGTGTTCCGTGTTGAAATAGCTGTAATCACCACGGAAGGTTTCGTCATTGAATTGAAGGGTCATACTCTCTCTCCGTTACAGGTCGAGGACCAGCGCAGCGCCGGTAAAGCGCGACATGCAGGGCATAATTTTTTTCTGTTCGGCGCGCTCATCGCGCGACAGCCAATGGTCATTATGTTCAATCTGGCCATCACAGGCGGCCACCTTGGTCTCACAACGGCCACAGGCCCCACCCCGGCAACTCCAATCAATCTCGACCTTGGCGGCCTCAAGGGCTTCGAGCAGGCTTTGGCTGGCGCTGACCTCAATCGTGCGGCCAGATTTCGCGAGGGTAACGGTAAAAGGCTTACCTGGCGGCGGCGAGGCAAAGGCTTCTGAATGCAGCGCGCCTTTGGGCCACCCATGGCGCGCTGCAGCGTCCAACACCGCAGAAATCAGCCCCTCGGGGCCACAGACATAAACATGGGTGCCAATCGGTTGATCCGTCAGGATTTCACCCAAATCCATGCGATTGCCCTCGTCCGAAATCTGCACATGAATGCGCGCGGATTTTGGCAGAAGTTTCAGCCCAGCGGCCTCGTCACGCGACCGCGCGGCATAGTGCAGCTCAAAGGGCTGTTGCAGCAAATCGAGTTGACGCAAATGCGACAGGAACGGCGTGATGCCGATACCGCCCGCGATCAACACATGTTTGCGGGCACGAGGATCGAGTGCAAACAGGTTGGTCGGCACGGAAATACGCATCCTGGTGCCCGGCGTGACCTCGCTGTGCATGTAGCGCGAGCCACCACGACCTGTCTCTTCGCGACGCACGGCGATCTCATAGCCGGACGCATCGTTGGGATCAGAAATCAGAGAATAGGCATTGCGCCTAAGCATTTCGCCATCGGGCATTTCGACGACCACATGCGCGCCGCCGGAAAAGATCGGCAAGGGGGCTTTTTCAGGGTGTTCAAAGCGGAATCGGGTCACAAGCGGGGTGAGAGGCTCGACCTCGGTGACCTCAAGCATCATCTGTTTGCTCATGCTGTGATCTCCTGTATTTCAGGAACAACGCCGGGGGTTTCCGCGTCGACGCAAACGGCCTGAAACACACCAAGCCGGCGGGAAAAATGGTCCCGCACAAACAGGGTCAGCCCGCAATGAGAGCAGGTAAACGGATCGGTGGTGACGTCTTGGGTCACACCTTTGCAATGGACGCATTGCATTGGTCGCCCAATGGAGCCGCGATGTTCCATCTGGATCGCGTCCAGCGGCAGACCAAGCGACAAAGCCAGCGCCGAAACGCGCCCCATCATCCCCTCTGATCCCGCGAGGTAAAGCTGAGTCCCCATATGGGCGGACCCTAAGAGCCGGTTGATCAGGGCCATCGCCGCGTCCAAAGACGCCTCTTCATGATAACCCTTAGCACCGAGTTCGGCCAGTTTAGAGCCGAATTTAGCCCCTTTTGGGATGTAAATCAGATGCGCTTGATCGAGCACAGCAGCGTCCCGTTCCGCGAGATCCATGATCGCTTCGGCGCCCTCGGCATCCGCGATCATGATCGACGGAGCAGAGCCTTGTGGCACGAGTCCCGCATAGGTGGGGCGGCTTTCGATTGAGGGTGAAAAAGAAGTGTTCGGCATTGTTTTGGTCCTGTTGTCGGATCGGTGCGGGCGCTTTACCGCGCCCTGCCCCGGGTGTGTGACAGGCGATTACCCCTTGGCGGTGCGCCGCTTTTTATCGACGTCATAGAAAGGCATCGAATGAGCGATGGCCGCGATTTCGCCGTCCGGATTCTGAACTGTCAGCTTGGTGCCATCGACAGCGCACTCAACGGGCATCCGTGCGATACCGACGTTGTGTTCGTTGAGCGGAGAATACATGCCGATGGTGACAACGCCGACGGGCTTGCCATCTTGCAAAAGCGGCGCACCTTCGGCGGCTGGCGTGGTGCCCTCAAGTTTCACCCCGTAGATTTTGAACCGCTCTTTGCCTTGCAAACGATAATGTTCCTCGGCTCCGCGGAACCCGGTTTTGCCTTTAGAGACGGTGAACTCAAGACCAAGCTCCCATAAAGTGTCGCCTGCGGCCTCGTCCTCAAACGGGTACATTTCCGAGTTGTCATAGGGGAAGAACAACAGATAGCTTTCGGCCCGCAACAGATCGAGCGTGGTGAAGCGCGAGGGGATGATGCCCATCTCGGCACCCTCAGAGACGATCGTGTCCCAAATTTCCACAGCATCCTGACGGCGGCAAAAGATTTCATAGCCGCGCTCGCCGGTATAGCCCGTGCGCGAAATCATCACAGGTTTGCCAAACAACGTGGTTTGGATGTGGCTGAAATAAACAACATCGCGGATGCCCGGAACGTGTTTTTCAAGATAATCGACGGCCATCGGCCCCTGAAGAGAAATGTCGTGCAGATCATCGTCAAACATCATCATGACATTGCGGCCTGCGGCATATTTTGACAGTTGCTCATGCCCTGCACCGGAGCCATGCACCACCATAAAGCTGTGCGGGCCCATACGGTAAATCACGCAATCGTCGACAAATTTGCCCACATCGTTGAGCATAGTCGCATAGGTCGAACGACCCGGTTTGAGTTTTTCAATGTCACGGGTGGTCGCTTTGTCGATCACATATTGCGCGTGCGGCCCCATGAGGTGGACCTTTTTCAGGCCCGAAACATCCATGACGCCGGCCTTGGTCCGAATGGCGAGGTATTCTTCCGTCTGGTCCTTGTCATAGGTCCAAGCGGTGCCCATTCCGCTCCAGTCTTCGAGGTTTGAGCCCAGCGCACGATGCCGGTCTGCCAGCGCCGAAAATCTCCATGATGCGGTCATGAAACGTGTCCTTTAGATTGCTTTGTCTTTTTGATTTTGAAACCGGGCGACAGAGAACCGCCGCCCGGATTGTGCCGATGTCGACAAGATCAGTCCTTGGACTTGACCGCATTGTAGGCGTGTTTTTCGTGACGCCAGCCAAGCACGACGGCGACCACCACCATGGCAAGAACGAGTGCAAGCCAAAGACCTTCAACGCTGCCGTATCCGGCATAGATGGCGCCGGTGATCCCGTCCCAGCTTGTGGCTTCAAAAGGAGCTTCCATTGATATTTCCTTTCCTGATCCCTGCGTTATTCAGCAGGGCTGACAGAGGGATGAATGGCTTCGGGATAGGCGGAAGCCGGAACTTTGACGGCGTCGAGACCAAGGAGTTCTGCCTCTTTCGGGACGCGGAGTTGGCCGGTCACTTTCAAAAGCCAAGAGATCACGTAGCCCGGGACAAAGCCCAAAGCACCCATGACAACGACACCAACGAGCTGACCCATAAATGAGGTCTCGATGACATCTTCACCGAACAAAGCCGGATAGCCCTGAGCCGCAATACCAACTGCAAGCAAACCCCACATGCCTAAGAAGCCATGCACTGCAAAGGCGCCCACAGCGTCGTCGATGCCGCGTTTCTCGATGAAGGAAGCGACAAACGGCATCGCAACTGCGCCGATGAAACCGATGGCAAAGGCCATGGGCGGATACCAAAGGTCGAGACCCGCCGCACAGGAAATGATCCCACCAAGCGCGCCGGACATCATCCAGAACGGATCGCGTGTGATCATCCAGGCACCAACAATACCGCCAGAGAAGCCCATCAACGTGTTGAAGGTCATGCCGGAGATTGTCATTGGAGTGCCATAGATCGTGGCTTCGATTTCGGTACCCCAAGACCAGGCTTCGCCCGGAACGATGACACAGCCCATGAGGAAGCCCCAAAAGCCCGCGATGATCAGCATCAGACCGATCAAGGTCATTGGCATCGAGTGACCGGGGATGTTGTTAGCAGAGCCATCGGCGTTGAATTTGCCAATCCGCGGGCCGAGATTGATGATCACACCGAGGGAGAAAAACCCCGCGATCATGTGAACGACACCTGCGGCGCCAAAGTCATGGTAGCCGAATTTGGTGACGAGCCAACCATCTGCGTGCCAACCCCAAGCGGCGGCAAGAATCCAAACAAAGGATCCCAAAACAATCGCCAAAACCACAAAGCCAGTGAGTTTGATCCGCTCAATCACGCCGCCCGAAAGGATGGACGCGGTGGTCGCCGCAAACAGCACGAACGCCCCCCAGAACACGCCAGAAGAGCGGTCATCAAGGTTTGGCCCCATGTATTGGCTCCATGGCAGAGCCACGTCATTGGCGTAGGCCAGCCCAGAGATGCCCATCGCACCTTCAGACAGCGAAAGACCTGTCGGGAACGCCCAATAGATCCACCAGCCGATAAAATAGAAAAAAGGCACGATCAGCGCGAAGGCGAGGATGTTTTTGATCCCGGATGCCAATGCGTTTTTCGAACGCGATGCGCCCATTTCATATGCGAGGAACCCGGCATGGATGAGCACCATGAGCGGGATCGTCAAAAAGTAAAAAGTCTCGGAAAACGTGCCGTTCGTTGCGGCTACGCTGCCTTTGAGTTCCGCCACTGCGGCGGCCAAAGATGCAAGGTCCTGTTCCACTTGAGATCTCCCTGTCCTGTGGAGGTCGTTATTGAAGGGTCAGCCCTGTTTTGGCCTGAACCAATTCCGAAATTGGTATCTCGGATGGACAAAGTTCACGTCAAACAATCACTATAGGTCAACATTTTTTCCCCATGGGAATTTCATGAAACCCAAATTTTAGGACAAATCGGACACCCACAGCCCTCAAATGGGCAATTATTACGCAGCCCACAAAAACATGGGAGCTGTGAACAAGGAGAGCCAACAAATAAAGGGAAACGTGCGAATCCCATGTTGGCGCACTTTCGATCCGAAAATGCGCAAGGAATTCGCCCAAAGAGGCCACGAGCGGCACGGTCTTAATGGCAATAGGCGGATCAAAAAGACCCTTCTGCGGCACGCATTCAGGCCACTTCATTCAGGCCACTCAGGGAACCAATTATTCGTCTTGCAGCAAAAGTTTTTGGTCTTCGATCAAAGAGAGTTTCATGAATTCTGTGGCCTCTTCGATGTCGCGCGCCGCGATGGCATTGAACAACCCGTTGTAGCCACGCTGGTAAGTGGCAATGCGCGCGGGCGTCAGATGACGACGGTACATCGCGGCGCGAAAAGCCTGACGACGCGCATCAATCACCAGATTGTAGCAGGCTACCAACAGCGGATTGCCCGTACCTACGGCAATCATCCGGTGAAACTCTTCTTCAAGGCGAACAAAGGCCAGCGCATCCGCTTGAACCGCTTCCATTTGTGACAAAACTTCGGACAGGGCGTCGATCTGTTTCGGGGACATGGAGATGATCGCGAGGCGCACCATTTCAGGTTCAAAAATCCCGCGCACCGCCTGAAGATGTAAAGGGCCTGTCTCTGCGGCAACAGTTGAGAGCGCTTGGCTCGATCCGCCCGGATTGAAGGTCACAAACGACCCGGACCCCGCCCGTCGGCGAATCATTCCACGCAATTCAAGGTGGTCTAACGCCTCCCGCACGGTGTTGCGTGCCACGCCCAAATCCTGCGACAATTGCCGCTCGGAGGGCAAGCGTTCATCGAGCGCAAATTCCTGTGCCGCAATGCGTGTGCTCAACGTGTCAATCACATAACGCACGGTGGCACCGGGCAAAGAATGCGCCAGTCCGGTCAAGGTCGATGCTTTGGGAGAGTTTGTCACGTTTTGGTCCTTTGGCCGCGTCGATTGAGACGCGGTACAAGATAACGCCTTCACTGAGGCGAAATCCAGACCAAGAACGCATGCCCCACGCTCAGGGGAGAGAGGCGGGGCATGTTTTGATCTCTTAGGGCTCGCATGATGCCCCAAGAGACCATGGGGTGATGAGGTTGTTAGCCCATCCGTTCGGAAGAATAGGAGCCGGGGCTTGCCGGGAAAACCACGGTTTTATTGCCATTTTGAAACACGCGATGATTGGCGTGGGCATGAATCGCACGGGCAAGCGCCTGGCTCTCCACATCACGGCCAAGCGACACATAATCCGCCGCCGATTGGGCGTGAGTGATACGAACGATGTCCTGTTCGATGATCGGACCTTCGTCCAGATCGGCGGTGACATAATGCGCCGTCGCTCCGATCAGTTTCACCCCCCGCTCAAACGCCTGTTTATACGGGTTCGCACCCTTAAACGATGGCAGGAACGAATGGTGGATGTTGATGATCCGACCTGACATTTTCTGGCACATCGCATCAGAAAGAATCTGCATGTAGCGCGCCAAAACGATCAGTTCGGCGCCAGTGTCTTCCACCACTTGCATAATCGCCGCTTCCGCCACGGGTTTGTTTTCTTTGGTCACCGGAATGCAATGGAACGGGATGTCGTGATTGACGACAACCTTTTGATATTCCATATGATTTGAAATGACCGCAACGATCTCAATCGGCAAGGCACCAATGCGCCAGCGATAAAGCAGATCGTTGAGGCAATGACCAAACCGCGACACCATGATCACGACTTTCATCTTTTCGCTCTCATCGTGGAAAGCGTAGGTCATGCCAAAAGATTTGGCGATGTCGTGAAAATCCTTTGCAAGCGCCACATCATCAAACCCGTCCTCGGAGACGAAGCTGACGCGCATGAAAAACTTTCCGGTTTCCACGTCGTCAAACTGCGAACTGTCAGTGATGTTACACCCCATATCGGACAGAAACGTGGAAATGGCCGCGACAATGCCGCGTGACGTGGGGCAGGTTACGGTGAGGCAATATTTGGTCATCAGGGTCTCCTGTTGGATCGCGAACCTCGCCCCTGCGGGTTTTCGGTTCGTCTCTTATTTTTCTAAATCAAGCCGTCAGATCGCTGGGTTCGGGCAGATCATGCGCGCGACAACATGCAGTCAGTGTATTGGCAAGAAGGCAGGCAATGGTCATCGGACCAACACCACCGGGCACCGGCGTGATGACTCCAGCGACCTCAACAGCACTGGCAAAATCCACGTCACCTACAAGTTTGCGTTTGCCATCGCGCTCAATCCGGTTGATGCCCACATCAATCACGGTCGCGCCCGGTTTAACCCAGTTTCCGGGGATCATTTCGGGACGCCCCACAGCGGCAACAAGGATGTCCGCGCCGCGACACACCTCGGCAATGTCTTTCGTGCGGCTGTGCGCGATGGTCACGGTGCAACTATCGCGCAGCAAAAGTTGCGCCATCGGTTTACCCACGATGTTGGACCGTCCAACCACGACAGCGTTCAGGCCAGACAGGCTACCGTAATGGTCACGCAGCATCATCAAACAGCCCAGCGGCGTGCAAGGCACCATCGCTTTTTGCCCGGTGGCCAAAAGTCCGACATTGGAAATATGAAACCCGTCCACATCCTTCGCCGGGTCAATCGCATTGATCACCAGATCGCTGTCGAGATGGTCCGGCAACGGCAGTTGTACCAAAATGCCATGCACCGCAGGATCAGCGTTCAAAGTCTCGATCAGGGTCAGCAAATCCGCCTCAGACGTGTCTGACGAAAGCTTGTGTTCATAAGAATTCATGCCGCATTCAAGGGTCTGTTTGCCCTTGTTGCGCACATAAACTTCGGAGGCCGGATCTTCGCCGACCAAGACCACAGCCAATCCCGGCGTGATGCCATGAACCTCTTTGAGTTTTTCCACCTGTGTCGCAACTTTTTCACGCACGGTGGCGGCAAAGGCTTTGCCGTCGATGAGTTGTGCAGACATCAAATGTCCTCCAATCGGCGCGCAGCCACCACGAGGGCGTGCCACAGCGTTTCAGTCGATGAGCGCATCCCCCAAACCGCCAGCCGATCTTCGGCCCGACGGATTAGGAAAACGCTCATATGTTCAAGCCCGGTGCGTAGAGCCGCCCCGTGGGTGAAAGCCGCCGCATCAAGGTTCACGAGCTTCTCAAGCAGCGCTTTGATCGGGGCAGCCCCTTTTGATGAGGTGATTTCAATCGCAGCCCAACCGTCGGTCTGTTCGGTCACAGAGGCCTCGGGCACTTCGACCTTCAAAACCCGCGCAAAATCTTCCTCGGCGCGGCCTTCGGCCTCGACCATCCATTGATCTTTTGCCATCCAATAGACCCCAATCGCGCCTGATTTGGTCCATTTCCCGGGTTCAGGCAATGTCATCCCAAAGGGAGATGGGACCGATTGCCCCTTACGCAAAGCAAGTGACGCAAGCGCCATAGCCGGGTTTTCGGTCAAGCTCAGCGCGCCATAAGTTTCAACGCGGGCTATGGTTCCGCCCAAGGCGGTGATGGGTGTAAGATCAGTCACGGAGCCGCTCCCCTTCTGGATCAACGAAATGGGCGGGCACAACGCGCAGGCGCATTTCACTGCCCTCAACCGGGTTGGCGGCGATAATTTCCTCATTCATCCGCGTGTCCCCATTCTCAAGATAGCCAAGGCCGATATAACCACCGACATGGGGTGAATAGCAGGCTGAGGTGACCCAACCCTGATCCGTTTCAATGGTCTGTGCCGCCCCTTGGGCGAAGAGGTGCGACCCGGCCATCAAGCGTTCTGTTGAGCCAACAGGTAGCAGCCCAACAAGGCGGCGCGCATCACTTGCAAGGCCCTCACGACGCGACATCACCGCGCCAATCGAGTCCTTTTTCACTGAGACCATGCGACCCAAACCCAGCATCTTGGCTGTGGTTTGACCGTTGAGTTCCGCCCCAGCCGCATGACCTTTTTCGATCCGCAACACGCCCAAGGCTTCGGTGCCATAAGGCGTGACACCCAGATCGGAGCCAAGCTCCATCAGCCGCGCCATCAAGGCATTGCCATAGCGGGCCGGGACCGCAATTTCATAGGCCAACTCGCCAGAGAACGAAATCCGGAACAGCCGCGCCCGCAGACCTTTGCAGACCGTGAGTTTCGCACAGCCCATAAAGGGGAAGGCGTCATTTGAGAGATCAAACTCGTCAACAACACGCTCCAAGAGTAGCCGAGATTTCGGACCCGCAATGGCGATCTGCGCCCAAGCGTCAGTTGTGGAAATCAATTGAACATCAAGTTCTGGCCAGAGGCATTGCCGCGCGAATTCCATATTGCGATACACCAGCCCGGCGTTCGCAGTCGTGGTGGTCACCACATAATGGTCCTCACCCAGTCGCGCACAGGTGCCGTCGTCATAGGCAAACCCGTCTTCGCGCAGCATCAGACCATAACGCACTTTGCCAACAGCGACAGTGCCCATCATGTTCGAATACATCCGGTTGAGGAATTCGCCCGCATCCGCGCCCTGCACGTCCACTTTGCCCAGCGTGGTCACATCACACAGACCCACGTCCTTGCGCACGGCTTTGGCTTCGCGATCAACGCTTTCACGCCAATCCGTCTCACCCGCTTGCGGGAAATACTGCGCCCGCATCCATTGGCCGACTTCGACAAATTCAGCGCCTTGCGATTTGGCCCATGTGTGGGTCGGGGTCAGGCGGCGCGGGCGGAAATTAACACCCGTATCACCGCCCCCCAAGACCGAAAGAGACACGCCAGTGTACGGCGAACGAAAGATGGTTGTGCCGGTTTGAGGGATGGATTTCCCGGTGAGTTCCGCCATGACGGCCAGCGCAGAGACGTTGGACGTTTTGCCTTGATCCGTCGCCATGCCAAGGGTGGTCCAGCGTTTCAGATGCTCAACCGGCTTCATATTTTCTTTGTGTGCCAAGACGATGTCCTTGACAGTCACGTCATTTTGGAAATCGACCCAAGCGCGTTTTTTGCCGGGCACATGCCAAAAATCTGCCTGCGACACGGGCATGTCCTCGGCGTCGGGCAGCGCGATGTCGGGGGCTTTCATGCCCAATTCACTCAAGGCGGTGCGCGCCGCTTTTGCGCCATCGGCCAGTGCCTTTGCGGTGCTGCCCAGTCCGGCGCATGCGCCAGCCGGAATCAACCCTGCCGGACCATCGGCTCCCGGCACAAAGCTCAAAAGCGTATCATCCCAAACCGGACGCCCACGATGGTGCGAGGCAAGATGCACATTCGGGTTCCATCCGCCCGACACACCAAGTGCAGCACAGCGATGCCAAGAGGCGGTACCGCCGTTGGTGATTTCGATTTCTTTGAGGCCAAGACGGCCTTTGGTGCCGGTCACCATTGACCCCGCGAAGAGGTCGTAATCGCCAAAGCGCGGCGCATTTTCGCGGCTGTCGATCACACCCAAAATCGGGACGTTTTTCGACATCAGATCAAGCGCTGTGCGGTGACCGTCATCGTTATTGGTAAAGATCGCGATGGGGTCTTTGGCCGATTTGGTCGGGGCAACGGCCCAACGGTTGGCATAGGCCCGCATCGCAGCACCCAACATCACGCCCGGACGGTCGTTGTCGGCAAAGGGGATGTGTCGTTCGGTTGCGCCCGCCGCCAAAATCGCACGTTTCGCGGTGATGCGCCAAAGGGTCTGACGCACCTTATCGCCGGGTTCGGCGGCATGGTCGGAGACGCGCTCAACCGCACCATAAATCCCGTGATCATAGACCCCAAACACCGTCGTGCGACGCATGATGCGTAGGTTCGGAAACGTCTCGAATTCGGCCTCAAGGCTCGAAATCCAATCCGTTGCTGGCGCACCATCAAGCCTATGGCTTTCGGTCATAAGACGGCCACCAAGGCGGAAATCCTCGTCACACAGAATGACCTGTGCGCCAGCCCGCGCCGACGCCAAAGCCGCCGCAAGACCCGCCGCACCGGCGCCAATAACCAAGACATCGCAATGTAAAAACCCTTTGTCGTAGCTGTCCGGATCGGCTTGCATCGAGAGACGGCCTAGGCCCGCCGCGCGACGGATCATCGGTTCATAGAGCTTTTCCCAAAAGGCGCGCGGCCACATGAAAGTTTTGTAGTAAAATCCGGCGGCAAAAAACGGCGCAAAATAGTCGTTCACGCCAAGCGCATCAAAGGCCAAAGAGCCGATACGGTTTTGCGATTTCGCAACCAGACCATCATACAATTCGGCCACCGTGGCGCGCGTGTTTGGTTCTGTGCGGGCGCCGCTGCGCAGCTCGACCATGGCGTTGGGTTCCTCAGATCCCGCCGCCACAACGCCACGCGGACGATGGTATTTAAAGCTGCGACCCATAAGGCGCACCCCATTGGCCAACAATGCGGAGGCCAAAGTGTCGCCTTCGTGACCCGTGTAGGTTTTGCTATCGAAGGTAAAAGAAAAGGAGGTGTTCCGGTCAATCAGACCGCCGGACAAACGCGTCATTTCGATCCCTCTCTGTGTGCCAAGGCCACGTCAGAGGCGAGCTCTGCGCCGAGAATTTCGTGGGTCACCGTGTTGCGCGTGACGACAAGCCAACTGCGGTCACCTTGTTCGTGATACCAAAGTTCGCGGTGAACCCCCGCCGGGTTGTCGCGCAAGAACACATAGTCGCAAAACATCGCCTCGGCATTAGGGGCGTTTGGGTCTGGTCGGTTCATCAGATTTGCGTCACCCAGATAGGTGAACTCCTGAGCATCGCGCAGACCGAGAAGGGGGTGAGGGATCAACATCTGTGGACCTCAATGTAAATTGGGCTGAGCGCCAGCGCCACGCTCGTCAATGACGTAGCCCTTGGCAAAACGATCAAGACGGTAGGCTCTGGCTGTGTCATGTGGGCGATCGGTGGCGAGCAAATGTGCGAAGGCATAACCCGAGGCAGGCGTCGCTTTGAACCCGCCGTAACACCAGCCGCCGTTGAAATAGAGGCCTTCGATCCCGGTGCGATCAATAATCGGAGAGCCATCCATCGACATGTCCATCACACCGCCCCAGCCGCGCAAAAGGCGGGCGCGGCCGATCATCGGCATAAGCGCCATGCCACCTTCGAGCACATCTTCGATCACCGGAAGATTGCCGCGTTGGGCGTAGGAGTTATAGCCGTCGATGTCGCCCCCAAACACAAGCCCGCCCTTGTCAGATTGACTGATGTAAAAATGCCCGGCACCGAATGTAATCACGCCGGGAATGGTCGGTTTGAGGCCTTCGGACACAAACGCCTGAAGCACATGGCTTTCAATCGGCAGGCGCATTCCAGCCATCGACATGACGCGGCTGGACGAACCTGCCACAGCCACACCGACCTTTTTCGCGCCGATAAACCCACGCGAGGTCTCAACGCCCAAAACTTTGCCGGCTTCGATTTTAAACCCGGTGACTTCGCAATTCTGGATGATATCGACGCCGCGCATGTCGGCGCCACGGGCATAACCCCAAGCAACACCGTCGTGGCGCGCTGTGCCTGCGCGAGGCTGCATCAAGCCGCCTTTGATCGGAAAGCGCGCGTTGTCGTAGTTCAAAAACGGTACTTTCTCACGCAGTTCTTCTCGCGACAAAAGCACCGAATCCGCGCCCGCAAACCGCATCGCATTGCCGCGCCGGCGATAGGCGTCACGTTGTGCGTCGGTGTGGATCAAGTTGATGATCCCGCGCTGACTGACCATGGAATTGAAATTGGTTTCTTGTTCCAGTTTTTCCCAGAGTTTCATTGAGAATTCGTAGAATGGTTCATTGCCCGGCAAGAGGTAATTGGAGCGAATGATGGTGGTGTTCCGGCCAATATTGCCCGACCCGAGCCACCCCTTTTCAAGCACCGCAATCCGCGCCTGTCCAAAGGTTTTGGCAAGATAAAAGGCTGTGGCAAGCCCATGCCCACCACCGCCGACAATGATAATGTCATAGGCTGATTGCGGCTCGGGATCGCGCCATAAGGGCGTCCAGCCTTTGTGACCTGTCAGAGCCTCTTTGATGACCTTAAATCCGGAGAATTTCATGCGTATCGCTCCATTCGGGTAAGATTGTTGTACCTCGTAAATTTCCCCTATTCTTTTCGTTAAAAGACATTTATTTTCTTACTAAGGACAAAACACTGGGCAGTGAGCGCATGAGGAAAATCGGATTCGTCTTGCTCGAAGGCCATGCTCTTATGTCCACGGCAGCGGCCCTTGAACCGTTGCGCGCGGCCAATCTTTTTGGCTCCGAACCGCTCTACAATATTCAGGTTTTGTCACCCCGAAATACGGCGGTGCACTCCTCCGCCGGAAGCATGTTTACGGCAACGCCACTACACGCGGCGGGCACCGATTTCGATCTCGTGTTTGTGGTTGCAGGCGGTGACCCTTTATCCGTCAACGATCCTGAATTAGAGACATGGTTGCGGCGTGTTTCGCGCGCAGGCTCAGCACTTGGGGGTATTTCTGGCGGGGCGGCAATTTTGGCCAAGGCCGGACTTTTGGACAATCGTCGTTTCACGCTGCATTGGCATCACTATGAGGATATTCAAAGGCTGTTCCCAAAGCTTTTGCTTGAGCGCAGATTGTTCGTGATTGACCGGGACCGCTACACCTGTGCCGGGGGAACTGCGCCGCTGGACATGATGCACGCGATCATTTCGCGTGATCACGGGGTCGGCTTTGCGCAACGGATCAGCGACTGGTTTATTCAAACCGAAGTGCGCCGGTCTGAAGCACCGCAACAGGCCAGCATCATGGCGCGATATGGTGCCTTGCCCACGCCGGTCTTGGCCGCGATTGAATTGATGGAATCCCATATCGCCGATCCGCTCGACATCTCTCAACTTTCTGACTTATCGGGACTTTCTTCGCGACAATTGCAGCGCCAATTCTCCGAAAGCCTCGGCAGTTCGGTCATGGAGACCTATCGCGACATTCGCCTGGAAACGGCGCGGGATTTGCTGCGCCAGTCCCAGCTGCGTATTCATGAGATCGCGATGATGACTGGATTTGTCAGTCAGGCGCATTTTTCCGAAAGCTTCCGCCGCCAGTTTGGTCAACCGCCCTCGGCGCTGCGCAGGAGCTGACAAAAAGGCGACCCCCGAAGGGGCCGCCAAGGAAACTGGGAAGAGGAAAACGCTTAGATATCAAGCGTGTTCTCGCGCTCCCAACGCGAGAAGTGGGAGACGAAGGAATTCCATTCCTGCATCTTCATCTTGGAATAGGAGGCCGAGAAACTGGTCCCCATCATGGCTTGCAACCCTTCATCTTCTTCATAGGCGCGGATCGCGTCGAGCAGGTTCAAAGGCAGACGCGGCGCGTCTTTGACAAGGTGGCCTTCGGCGTACATATCGATGTCGTAACGCTGACCGGGATCGGCTTTGGAGTTGATGCCAGACAGGCCCGCCGCAATGATCACGGCTTGCAGCAGATAGGGGTTCACTGCGCCATCCGGCAGGCGCAATTCAAAACGGCCCGGACCCGGTACGCGCACCATATGGGTGCGGTTGTTGCCGGTCCATGTGACCGAGTTCGGGGCCCATGTTGCGCCAGAAATGGTTCGCGGGGCGCTGATACGTTTGTAGGAGTTCACCGTCGGGTTGGTGATCGCAGCCAAGGATTCAGCATGTTTCATGATGCCGCCAAGGAAGTAACCGCCCTGCTCAGAGAGGCCAACTTCGCCCACTTGCCCCTTGCCATCTTTCGAGGCGAAGGCGTTGGTTTTTCCCTCCAAATCCCAAACCGAAATATGTGCGTGGCAGCCGTTTCCGGTCAGACCTTCGATCGGTTTCGGCATAAAGGTTGCGCGCAAGCCGTGCTTTTCGGCCACGGACTTTACCATGAATTTGAAAAAGCTGTGGCGGTCGGCGGTCACGAGCGCGTCGTCAAAATCCCAGTTCATTTCGAACTGACCATTGGCGTCTTCGTGGTCGTTTTGATACGGGCCCCAGCCCATTTCCAACATGTAATCACAGATTTCCGCAATCACATCATAGCGGCGCATCACCGCCTGCTGGTCGTAACATGGCTTTGCCGCCGTATCGAAAGGGTCGGAAATTTGATCGCCCTCAGGCGTCAAAAGGAAGAACTCCGCTTCGATCCCGGTTTTAACCCGCAGGCCCGCTTCAGCCGCTTCGGCCACGAGTTTTTTCAACACGTTGCGCGGCGCTTGTTCAACGGGCACGCCTTCCATGATGCAATCGGCGGGCACCCACGCGACATCGGGCTTCCACGGCAATTGGATCACGGCGGAGGCGTCCGGCACAGCCAACATGTCGGGGTGCGCCGGTGTCAAATCAAGCCAGGTTGCGAAACCCGCAAAGCCTGCGCCGTCTTCTTCCATATCGGCAATCGCCTGCGCGGGCACGAGCTTGGCCCGCTGTCCGCCGAAGAGGTCGGTATAGGAGATCATGAAATATTTTACGCCGGTCTTTGCGGCGAAATCTGCAAGAACGCTCATCGTCTTGTCCTTTTTTCTAGTCCCTGTTGGCAGGATGAGGGGCACGTGGCCCCTCCCCTTTTATCGCTGACTCAAAAGCCCGGTTTGCCCGGATACCAATTGGTCCCCGCAAGCGGCACTTGGGCCATTGCGGCAGCTTCCATGGTCAGAGCGCAAAGGTCCTCTGGCTCAAGGTTATGGACATGGTTGTGACCACAGGCGCGGGCCAGTGTTTGGCATTCCAAGGTCAAGACATTGAGGTAGTTTTGCAAACGACGACCGGCTGCGACCGGGTCGAGGCGCTTCATCAACTCAGGGTCTTGGGTGGTGATACCAGCCGGATCGCGACCTTCATGCCAATCATCGTAAGCACCTGTGGTCGTGCCGAGTTTTTGGTACTCAGATTCCCATTTCGGGTCATTGTCCCCCAAAGCAATAAGAGCCGCTGTTCCGATGGACACCGCATCCGCGCCTAGCGCCAACGCCTTGGCCACATCGGCCCCGGTGCGAATGCCGCCGGAGACAACAAGCTGAACTTTGCGATGCATCCCCAGGTCTTGCAGCGCCTGAACGGCGGGGCGAATGCAGGCCAAAGTGGGTTGACCGACATGTTCTATGAACACGTCTTGAGTGGCGGCGGTCCCGCCTTGCATCCCGTCCAAAACCACCACATCCGCGCCGGATTTGACCGCCAAAGCGGTGTCGTAGTAGGGGCGCGCGCCACCAATTTTGATGTAAATCGGCTTTTCCCAATTGGTGATTTCGCGGATTTCAAGGATTTTAATCTCAAGATCATCCGGACCGGTCCAATCCGGGTGGCGACAGGCGGAGCGTTGGTCGATACCGACCGGAAGATCTCGCATACCCGCGACCCGTTCGGTGATCTTTTGACCCAAAAGCATTCCTCCGCCGCCGGGCTTTGCGCCCTGACCCACCACGATTTCAATCGCATCGGCGCGGCGCAAATCATCCGGGTTCATGCCGTAGCGCGACGGCAAATATTGATAAACGAGTTTCTCGGAATGACCGCGCTCTTCTTCGGTCATGCCGCCGTCGCCCGTGGTGGTCGAGGTGCCCGCAAGGGTTGCGCCGCGGCCCAACGCCTCTTTTGCCGGACCCGACAGAGAACCAAAGGACATGCCCGCGATGGTCACCGGGATTTTCAGCTCAATCGGCTTTTTCGCAAAACGCGTACCGAGGGTGACGGAGGTATCACATTTCTCGCGATAGCCTTCGAGCGGGTAACGCGACATCGACGCGCCCATGAACAGCAGGTCATCGAAATGCGGCACACGGCGTTTCGCGCCACCGCCCCGGATGTCGTAAATCCCGGTGGCCGCCGCCCGACGGATTTCAGCATTCACATCCTTTGAAAAGGTCCACGACTGGCGCGGTTCGGTTTGTGGTGTTTTTTCCATGTCGCGCTCCTCAGTATTCGTCTGCGTGGTCAATGTTGAAATTGTAGAGTTTGCGGGCGGAACCGTAGCGCTTGAACTCTTCGGGCTTTGCATCGGCACCCGCTTTTTCAAGAAGCTCTTTGAGGATTTCGATGTGTTCCGGGCGCATCTCTTTTTCGATGCAATCGGCGCCGAGGGATTTCACGGTCCCGCGCACAAAAAGCCGCGCTTCATATAGGCTGTCGCCAAGTGCGTCACCTGCGTTGCCCAGCACCACAAGGTTGCCCTTTTGCGCCATAAACGCGGACATGTGGCCGATGTTGCCATGCACGACAATGTCGATGCCCTTCATCGAAATGCCGCAGCGCGAAGACGCATTGCCTTTGATGTTCAAGAGACCGCCATGTCCGGTTGCGCCGGCATATTGCGAGGCGTCGCCTTCGATGGTGACAGTGCCAGACATCATGTTTTCGGCCACACCGGGACCCGCGGACCCTTTGACAGTGACCGTCGCCTCTTTGTTCATGCCAGCACAGTAGTAGCCGGTAGACCCTTGGATCGTCACGTCAAGCGGACCATCGAGACCACAGGCCATAGCGTGGCTGCCGCGCGGATTGGTGATGATATATTCCGCATTGGCCTGTGCTTTCGCAGCGGCCTGGAGCGTGCTGTTGATGTCGCGCAGTTCTGTCTGCGTCATATCGAGCGTGTTGGTCATGGATTAGCGCTCCCAGAAATATACAGTTGCGGGTTCCGGCTCCCAAACGCGGGCGGCATCAATACCCGGCAGGTCGGCAAACGCGCGGTATTCGGAGGCGAAAGCGACGTAGTCGTCTGTTTCGGCCATCACGGCGGGTTTGCAGGCGATCGGGTCGCGCACAACGCCAAAGCCGTTTTTCGTCCCAGTGACAAAGGTGAAGAACCCATCGAGATCCTTCAGCGTGCCTTCCAAAGCCTCGCCAAGCGTCGCGCCGTCCGCAATGCGTGAGGAGATATAGGCCGCACCCACTTCGGTGTCGTTTTCCGAGCGTGTGAACACACCTTTTTTCGCCAAAACCCGGCGCATTTGGTTGTGGTTGGACAGCGAGCCGTTGTGCACGAGACACTGGTCATCTGCGGTCGAAAACGGGTGCGCGCCCATGGTTGTGACGGCGGATTCTGTCGCCATGCGGGTGTGACCGATACCGTGGCTGCCACCCATCTCGCGCAGGTTAAACCGAGCCGCCACATCTTTGGGCAGGCCGATTTCTTTATAAATTTCCATGGACTCGCCCGACCCCATGATGCGCAACCCTTTGTCTTCCAGAAAAGCAATCGCTGCTTTTTCCGATCCGGCGGGGACAGTGAGCACCGCATGCGTGCTGATCGACTTGATCGTCACAGGCCCGTCGATTACCGCGCAGAGATCGGCGTCGAGATCGGCAAATGCCGTCTCCGGCGTATCCGACTGAACGGTAATTTTGATGCCGCCCGTCTCATCACCATAAATCGCGATCCCTGCACTATCGGGGCCGCGGTCGGTCATGGTGATCAGCATATCGGTTAACATGTCGCCCAGCTTGGGGCGCAGTTCGTCCTTTTTAAGGAACAGGCCTACAATGCCACACATATATCCCTCCATCAGAGTCTTCGGCCCAATCGCCGTTATGATCTGATTAGAGGGAAATCTTATTTCTCATCAAGAAAGTTTTTCTCTACAGGAGCAAGTTTTTCTGTTTGGGAAATAATCGCCCGGAAATGTCGCGAAATAGGGCGTGGGCAGCAGCCATCGCACAAAAAACAGACTTCCTTAGAACGCATCATTTTTGTTGGGGGTAGGTGATGACCGAAAGATAGCGCGCGGGAAGCTCAATCAGCGCCTCTGGCCCATGCGGCGAATCTGCATCAAACAATAGCGAGTCACCCGGTTCCAAGATGTACCGTTTATCGCCATGTCGATAGTCGATCACACCTTCAAGAATATAGAGCAACTCGATGCCCTCATGCTGGAAGGCCGGAAAACGGTCGCTCTCGTTGTCCAAGGTAATGAGATAGGGTTCAACGACAACGCCGGAGTTGTTCGACCCAATATGCCCCAACAGGTTGTATTGGTGCCCCGCGCGTGTCCCCGCGCGTTCGATTTCAACACCCTCGCCCGCTTTCACATGCATACAACCGCGCTCTTCTTCAAAGCCGGAAAACAGTTGAACCAGTGGCACGCGCAGCGCATTGGCGAGGGTTTGAATCGTGTTCAGAGAGGGTGAAATCACACCGTTTTCGATTTTGGACAGCATCCCAACCGACAGACCCGCCTGCCCCGCAAGATCCGCGCCCGTCATGCGCTGACGCTTGCGCAACTCGCGCACCTGACGTCCAATCGCCACTTCAAGGTTCTTTTCGCGCGCCTCACGAACAGCATGGGGATTTTGTTGGAGGGTGGTTTGTGATTTTGTCATTCGGCATCCTGTCTCGAAACTGGTCTTCTATTTGTGCCCTGTTTACTGTGACGTGGCATTGGCACTGCGATCTGGGGCAAGTCGTTGATCCCACAATTGCCCAAGCTCTTCCATATGCCGTTTTAAACGTGGTCCATTGTGTTCCAGCCAGTCCAAAACGGACACGAAGTCTTCAATCCGGGCCTTGCCATTGCGGATTGTAACCACCGGCCAATCTCCGACCAAGGCATTATCAATCCCAAAAATCTCATCGCCCCACCATCGGGCTGGACCAAAGACATGTGACATCCGGCGCCCCCGCTTCATCGCCGCCAATACCGACACGGAATTGGTCGAATCCGCGAGCTCAACCGCATTGTGCCACAGATCCAAGATCGACGCATATTCCCAACTCACCGCACCCCATGCGCCAGGGAAGCGACTGCAATAGGTGTCAAAGAAGGCTTTGGGTTGACGAAAGAAAAACGCGTTATCCGCCAGTTTTGGGTCATCAAAATCCGGGAACTGAAAGACAAAACGCTCCATGAACGCAGCCGACGTGCGCGCAATCAACCTGTTATAGTTGTCGCCGGTACAGGACAGGATATGGCCCTCAAAGCCAAGTTTGTAGGCGGCTTCGGTCAGAGCCTTGACCATGGGCGGCGGCGAAGAACACCAACAGAGAATATCGGGGGCTTCGGCCATCATGGCTTTGACAATGCCAAGTGCGTCTTTGGTGTCTGCGCTGTATTGAATGTCTTTGACGATTTCTCGCTTTGCCGCCTCAAACCCGGCGCGATAGACCGCGAGTGAGGGCAAGCCCATCAAATCAGTTTGGCTACATAATGCGACGCGCGTGGCCTGAGGTTGGGTGCGCACCAACCACTCAATACCCGCGACATTGTACAGGGGATGCACCTCAGCCGGTGCGATCAAATAAGGCCGGTCCGGCGACAGATCGCTGGGCAATAGGGTCGCGACAAGTACTTTTCGCGACATCAGGTAATCAATCGCCTGTGCCACATCATTTCCGCCGAGCGTGACGATCAGCGGGATCTGATCTTTTTCAACCATATCGCGGGCCGCGGCCAAAGTTTGGTCTGGACCAATTGCACTATCATGCACACGCATTTCGATCTTGTGCCTGCGACCGCCCACCATGAGCCCGCCATGAGTGTTGATCCAGTCCACCCAGATCTTGCAGCCCTCATAACCCGGCAGCCCCCAAGCCTGTTCATCCCCGGACATGGGAATCAAAAAGCCAATCCGAATGGGCGCGCGGGTTTGCCCACCGAGTTTCGGCAAGGACCCTGTCACAAGCAGGCGCTGAGAGAGGGAGGAGATGCTCATATTTTCATCATTGGCCTAATTTTGTGATCATCAGGGCCAAATGGCCCCTGCAAATATATTCCCACAAAGAAAATTCATTGACCACGAAAAAAGTTGGTCCTCATTTGGTTCATACCGATTGAACCAATTAATGAATTCGGTTCAATCCAATGAATTCTAATGTCCAAGGGAGACACTCATGACCAAACGTGTCGCAATTATCGGAGCAGGTCCCTCCGGTCTCGCACAGCTCCGCGCCTTTCAATCCGCCGCGCAAAAAGGCGCAGAGATTCCCAACGTTGTCTGTTTTGAAAAACAATCCGATTGGGGTGGGTTGTGGAACTACACATGGCGCACCGGCGTCGATGAAAATGGCGAACCTGTGCACTGCTCGATGTACCGCTATCTGTGGACCAACGGTCCGAAAGAAGGTTTGGAATTTGCCGACTATTCCTTTGAGGAACATTTCGGCAAACAAATCGCCTCCTATCCGCCGCGCGCCGTCATGGTTGATTATATCGAAGGTCGGGTGAAAAAGGCCGGAGTGCGTGATTGGATTCGGTTCTCTACCGTAATCCGCTGGGTCGACTACGATGAGGACACAGGCAAATTTACCATCACCGCCCATGACATGGTAGAGGACCGGATGTACAAAGAGGTGTTTGATCATGTGATCGTTGCCTCAGGTCACTTCTCTTCGCCAAATGTGCCCGAATACCCTGGGTTCGAGACATTTAATGGCCGCATCGTCCACGCTCATGATTTCCGCGACGCGCGCGAATTTGCGGGCAAAGATGTGCTTTTGGTGGGCGCGTCTTATTCGGCGGAAGACATCGGATCACAATGTTGGAAATACGGCGCCAAGTCGATCACAACTTCCTATCGGTCCGCACCCATGGGGTTTGACTGGCCGGACAATTGGGAAGAAAAACCTGCGCTGGTGAAAGTCGACGGCAAAACCGCCTTTTTCAAAGATGGCTCCACCAAGGATGTCGATGCGATCATTCTTTGCACTGGCTATCGTCACTACTTCCCATTCCTGCCTGACGATCTGCGCCTGAAAACGGCCAACCGTTTGGCCACGGCCGACCTCTATAAAGGCGTCGCCTATGTCCACAATCCAAAGATGTTCTATCTGGGGATGCAGGATCAGTGGTTCACCTTTAACATGTTCGATGCGCAGGCTTGGTATGTGCGGGACATCATCATGGGCCGCATCGAGGTGCCCTCTGACAAAGAGGTGCTTTTGGCCGATGTTGCAGAACGCGTTGAGCGCGAAGAACGTCAGGATGATGTGAAATACGCGATCGTCTATCAGGGCGATTACGTCAAAGAACTGATCGCCGACACCGACTATCCATCCTTCGATGTGGATGGGGCTTGCGAGGCTTTCTTTGAATGGAAGCACCATAAGGTCGAGGACATTATGGGCTTTCGCAATCACAGCTATAAATCGGTGATCACCGGAACCATGGCACCCGCGCACCATACCCCGTGGAAAGATGCGCTGGACGATTCCATGGAAGCCTATCTTCAAAACTGATCTAACATGTGACGCAATGGACGGGCCTTTCGCGGGGCCCGTCTCTCTCCTTTTTACAAGGACAAAAAATGCAAACGCACATTCCCGCAACCCTGTTGCGCCCCGGACCGCCCTCCGCCTCGCGCCCACGCCGCACGGCGGCCTATGGGCTTCAATCCAACGAAGAGCGCGTGACCGTTCCCGGTTCTGGCGCGGTCATGGTCGAACTCGCCCAAGGCGATCAGATCACGATTGAGAATATCGAAGGTGGCCAGCGTTGCGAACTTCTGAGCGCGCATCCCAATGGGCGCTTGGATTGTGGCCTTTTGGGCGCAGCCGCAAACACGTCCGCCTCAGGCCTGCGCGCGATGCTGCTATCACCTCTGTCGGGCTTTGATCGGCTTAAAAAGGGTCTAATCCAGCGTAATATTGATCTGCCGGGCGCAAGTGCCGTCGGTCTTTTTGGCGCAGAAAGCCCCGCGAAAGACAGTGCCACCTTTACGGCGCAGGGTTCAGGCTGGGCCATCATTGCCGCCCCCGGCGATGTGATGGATTTCGAAACGCAAGACACCACAACACCGCTGCGTGTGACCCTAACCCGTGCCAAATCGCGCCAACCCGGTCAATTCGCCCTGCCCGATCCTTTGGCCGATCCCGTTCAAGACCTGCGGGTCAAATCCGCCACGGCTCAGGCCTATTTTGTACGCAAAGGCGAGTTCATCCAGATCCTTGATGTCGATGGTCGCCAATGTACTGATTTCCAATGTTTCGACGCGCGCAAAGCGGATCGTGGCGACTACCTTCCCCTTGATGTCACCACCACGCGCACCATCCTCAACCACGCCTACCCGATGCCCGGACTGCATGGAAAATATTTCGATCAGGACATGACACCCCTCATCGAAGTGGTGCAGGACACCTGCGGTCGGCACGACGCTTTCGCCATGGCCTGTTCATCCAAATACTACGATGACATCGGCTATCCCGGTCACGCCAATTGTTCCGACAATTTCAATGGCGCGCTTTCGGCCTATGACATTCCTGGCCGCAAGGGATGGATGGCGGCGAATTTTTTCTTCAACACCCATGTCGATGAACATGGCGTTCTGTTGGCTGACGAACCGTGGTCGCGTCCGGGCGATTACGTGTTGTTGCGCGCGCTCACCGATCTGATCTGTGTGTCTTCCGCCTGCCCCGATGACACCTCCCCGGCCAATGGCTGGAATTTGACCGACATTCATGTGCGCACCTATGCCGCCCAGGAGCGGTTCAGCCGCTCCGTGGCTTGGCGCGCCACTCCAGACGAGGACCCTGTCATGACCCGTGAAAGCGCCTTTCATCATAACTTTGCCACGCTGACGAGTGATTTCGTCGAGTATCGTGGCTTTTGGCTGCCAAATTCGTTCCGTCAAACCGACACGATCGAGGGCTATTGGGCCTGCCGTGACGATGTTGTGGTCATGGACCTCTCTGCCCTGCGCAAATTTGAGGTCACCGGCCCGGATGCCGAAGCACTGATGAACTGGGTTCTGACCCGCAATGTCGAAAAGCTCGGAGTCGGTCAGGTGGTCTATTCGGCCATGTGTTATGAGCATGGTGGCATGATTGACGATGGCACGCTTTTCCGCCTTGGTCCGACGAATTTCCGTTGGATTGGTGGCTCGGACGAAGGTGGCGTTTGGATGCGGGAACAGGCCGAAAAGCTCGATCTAAATGTGATGATCCGCACCTCCACCGACCAGATGCACAACCTCGCTGTCCAAGGTCCAAAATCCCGCGATCTGATGAAAGAAATCATCTGGACCGCCCCGCATCAAACGCCGATCTCCGATCTCGACTGGTTCCGCTTTACCGTGGGCCGGATTGGCGATCATGAGGGCGTGCCTGTCGTGGTGTCTCGGACGGGCTACACGGGTGAGCTGGGCTATGAAATCTTTTGCCACCCCAAAGACGGCGACGCGGTGTTCAAGGCCGTTTGGGAAGCAGGTCAGGCCTACGGGATACGTCCGATGGGACTTGCCGGGCTTGACCTTGTGCGGATTGAGGCGGGGCTTGTGTTTGCAGGCTACGATTTCTCCGATCAGACTGATCCGTTTGAATCCGGGATTGGCTTCACCGTTCCGCTCAAATCAAAGACTGTAGATTTCGTTGGTCGAGATGCGCTTTTGCGGCGCAAAGAGCATCCCGCCCGCAAATTTGTCGGGCTTGAGATTGAAGGTCAAAACCACGTTGCCCATGGCGATTGCATCCGCATTGGGCGCGCACAAGTGGGAGAGGTCTGTTCCGCGATGCGATCCCCACGCACCGGTCAAGTCATCGCCTTGGCACGGGTCGATGTTGCGCATTCTGAGCCGGGTACAGAGGTCGAAGTTGGCCAATTGGACGGTCATTTGAAACGCTACAGCGCCAAGGTCACGGCCTTCCCGCATTACGATCCTAAAAAGGAACGTCCGCGCAGTTAATTTTGGTCAATCTAAAAGTAATAAAGCCTCCCTTCGGGGAGGCTTTTCTGCATGGGAAATTCCCGGCAGCGAGTAGAAAAGTGGTGCCGCTGATAGGACTCGAACCTACGACCCCATCATTACGAATGACGTGCTCTACCAGCTGAGCTACAGCGGCACTCTTCTCTGTCAGGCGCAATCGCGCGTGACGTGAACGGGTCTTTATCACCCTCTTTCAAAGGTGTGTAGCCCTAATTTTCGACCTTGGGGTTTTCATCTTCTTCAACCGGGGTCACATCTACCATACCTTTCGGCGCGTCCTGTGACTCCTCTTCAATCGGATCGACAAAATCCACTTTTGGCTCCGGCAATGCGCCGACAATCATCGGCAACATTTCGGTTCCTTGTGGCATCGCGACCTCGGAACGCATCGGTTTACGCCAACTCAGCGTGTCAAATCCGCCGCAATGCTCGCAAACCGGGCCCCATTCCGAATGGATCGTTTGGCAATTGTCACAGACCCATTGTGGCCCACGCGGCGCTGTCAGCGCTCGGGTCAGCCAGCCGCGGACAACCACGTCATCCGCACCCTCGCCGCGTTCGATCGCCGCCAAAATTGTCAGACTGCGCGCGGTTGGGTTGATCTCCGCCAGATCGCCCAGCGCGCGGCGCGCCGCCGGAAAATCTTCGGCAGCAATGTTAAGCTCTGCGAGCAGCATTTTAGTCTCTGGATCTTCCGGGTGGATTTTGGTCAGCACCGCAAAGCGTTTGATCCGTTGCTCCGGGGTTTCATCCGGCACAATCGCCGCAAAGGCGGCGGCCAGATCCGGATGCGGTTGCGCCTCCCATGCTTTTTTGATGACGCGGGCAGCCGGACGCGGCTTGTCATCAGCAACATATTCTTCACAGGCCATCACAGCGGCAGGGATGAGATCCGGCGACTTTTTATTGGCCTCAATCGCGGCTTCGCGCGCTTCAATCGTGGCACCTTTTTCAAACACCCCCTTGGCCTCTGACAGGGCCAAAACCGCATCGCGACGTTTGTGAACATCGCGCGGGATTGCTCCATGTTTCAACTTGGCCGACAGGGTCGAACGCGCCGCCGACCAATCGCCCTTTTCGGCCTGAAGCCGGAGCAAGATGTCTTGTGTCTCAACATGTTTCGGTTTGAGGGCAAAGGCTTTTTCCGCGAGCTTCAGCGCGGTCGCGGTATCACCATCCTCAAGCTTCTGTTTCATGATGCCCTGAACGCCAATAAAGCGGGTGCGGTCATCCGCGACCAATTGTTTGTAGGCACGCTCGGCCGTCCTTTTGTCGCCAGTCATCACCGCAGCCTGCGCTTTGAGCAGGTTGGTCAGTTCGGGTTTTTGTAAATATTTCTCAGCACGCGCAACCTTGGTCAGTGCCACGCGACCCTCGCCTGAGGCCAGCGCCATCATCCCATCCGCCAGCGCTTCAATACCTTTTTTCTGACGATTGCGGTCGAAATAGCGCGAGATTGCGGTTTCATCGCCCAAAAGGAATTTCACCACAGCGATCAACAGCCCGATAAGTTTGAGCGCCACATAAAACGCAACGATCAAGACAATCAGCGCCAGCACGGCTTTGAGCGGCGTGAGGGTGATTTCGAAATTCCCAAAGCTCAGTTGAGCGCCACCTTCGGTTTCCATGAGAAGCATTCCGCCATAGGCGAGCGCAGCCACAAGAATGACGAAAAGAATGATTTTAACGAGAGACCAAAGCATGTTTCGCCTACCTTACTGACCAAGCATTTCATTGAGAGCAGCCATCACATCCACCCGTTTTTGCGCCTGTTCAATCCAGGGCTGCATCTCCGCCTGACCTGCCTCAGGCAAAGCCTCAAGCGTGGTGATTGCTGATGCAAACTGACCTTTGCGCACGGCATCTTCGGCCCGGGACAGGATCGCGTCGGCGTCATCGCCTTCTTTTGGCTTCGTCGATCTGAGACCGAGTTGCGTTTGAAGTGCGGTGTCAAACCAGCCCTGTTCGCCCGCTTCATAGGCCGCGCGCGATGCTGACATGAGAGCCGCCCTTGCGGCATCTGGATAGGTGTCCTGCAACTCCGTCACACTGGCAATCCCATTCTGCGCAGCCTCTTTAAGTGCAGCGGGCGCATCCTCTTCAAGCTCATAAAGAACAGAGGCAAAAGGATCGCCGGCGTCCACAAGCCTTTGCAACCGGGCCTTTTGTGTTGCGGCTGTGGCGGCTTTTTGCTCGGCCACGGACTGTGCTTTGGCGGCTTCAAGTCGTGCAATCTCGCCGGTGAGCAAGTCCTGCATTTCGGCCAATTGACGCTCATAAGCGGCTGTCGCCTCCGGTGAGACCACCGCCTCCGCCACGGGGCGCGCCTCAAATTCGGTCAGACGCGATTCAAAGTTGGACAATTGATCTTGAAGCGGCTGGATTGCCTGGCCCGGATCAATGGCGGCAATTTGCGCCTCAATTTCGGATTTCAACCTGTCCTGCGCCGACTGGGTCGCCGCGATTTGATCCTGTGTGCTGGATTTCAGGTCCGCCAATTGCGCCGACAGGTCGGTGAGCTGCTGTGCCAACTCATCCGTATTGGCTCCGGGGAATGGCCAGCCCTCAGGCTTGATAAATTGCGCACCCGCGTAACCCAATGCCACACAAATTACACCCCCCAAAAGCGTCGGAACAAGGCCGCCTCGTTTGACCGCACTCTTTTCGATCGCAGGCCGCGCGTCAGCGCGCTCAGCTTTGGGAATGTCTTCGCCCCGTGTCGACTCATCCGTCTTAGACGTATCATCCTGATCTTCGATATGCGTCTCTTCAGAAACCTCAGCTTCTGGATCAGCCGCATCACCCTCTGCCATTGGCTCTTCAGAAGCCATCTCCGTTGATGTACCGACGTCCGAGGGCACTGCCTCTACCGCCAAGGCATCCTCTTGATCCTGAACCGTTTCCGCCTCGGTGCTCACATCATTTTGCGGAGTTTTTTTGTCTCGTGCCAAAAGATCAACCTTTCGAATCCAGAACCAATTTCACAACTACCTCTGGAACTTAGACCCTGAGCCACTGCGCCTCAAGCGATGATCAGGTCAATTGCGATGCAACGGCCTGCGTCATCGTCGCACCGTCGGGGCGTTGCGCAACAACAGAGCAGATAGGAACAGGCCCTGACCAAGCATCAATGCAGGCTTGCGACATGGCAACAAGGGTCAACGGCCCAATATAGATTTCGAGTCGTTTCGACAGAATCTGCGCCGAGCGGGGAGAATAGAGGGGAACCACGAGAGATTGCGCCTGCGCCACGCTGTCCCGTTCCTCTGACGTCCATGTTCGGGCGCGCTGATCGTAGACCACAGCTTCGTGGGTCTCTATGCCGCTGGCCGTCAATCGGCGCGCCACATCGCCGCGCGTATGTTTGCCGTGGAGGTGGATGGCGCGCGATAGGGACTTCCCCGCAAGATGCGAGATCAAATCATCCGCCGACCCTGCAACGGACACAGCCGTCACGCCAAGCGCCCGCACCGCCTGTGCCGTCGCATCCCCAACACAATAGGCCGTCAATTTCGGAAACGCCTCTGCGGTAGCTTGCGCCGCGTGGCGTGAAGTCAAAATAACCGCGCTATATTGCTCCGCCATGAGTTTGGGGGCGCAAGGCACGATCTCTAGAACCGGCGCTATCAGAACATTTACCCCCGGCTCCAGCGCGCGCAATTCCTGCGCCAATCGATTGGCGTCATCTTTGGGGCGTGTGATCAGGACGGTTCTGGGCAAAATCGGTCTCGGGATTGTCTGACGGTTCACTCGGTGATACCTCCCAAAGTGCATCTGAACAACGCTCAACGGAGGGCGACCGATGAGACTGGGTGAGGAGACGCAGCACGTGGATCAGATTTCTGTCCTCGGCGCCGGTGCATTTGGGACGGCTTTGGCCATCTCCCTTGCGCGATCAGGTAAGACTGTCACCCTTTGGGCACGCTCGGAAGATGCCGCACGATCCATGCAATCCGCGCGCGAAAACATTGGCCGCTTGCCGGGAAAACCTTTTCCTGCATCCTTGAGTGCCACCTCCGATCTTACCCAGGCCTGCAAAGCACCCATCCTTCTCTTGGCTGTTCCCATGCAACAGCTGGCGGATTTCGCAGCCCTAAACAAGAGCCTAATCCAGTATAAAAGCCTCGTTGCCTGCTGTAAGGGGATTGATCTTAAATCGGATCGCGGTCCTCTGGCTGTTCTTGAAGATTTGATGCCAGACGCACGGGTGGCCATTCTGTCCGGCCCCTCTTTTGCTGTCGACATCGCAGACGGCCTGCCCACCGCATTGACTCTTGCTGCGAGAGACAAAGACGTGGTTGATATGCTGCAATCAGAGCTGACCACCGACACTATCCGACTGTATTCAAGCCTCGATCCGGTGGGGGTCGAGTTTGGCGGGGCCTTGAAAAATGTGATTGCGATAGCATGTGGCCTTGCGATGGGAGCCGGGCTTGGCGAAAGCGCGCGTGCGGCGCTGATGACGCGTGGCTTTTCCGAAATGCAGAGGCTTGCAGCCCGCGTTGGGGCCGATCCTGCGACGCTTTCGGGGCTTTCGGGGTTTGGCGACCTTGTGTTGACCTGCACCTCTGATAAATCGCGCAACTTTTCGCATGGTTTCAAACTTGGCACCGGCGCAACAGTCGACCCAAATGTAACGGTCGAAGGCGTGGCCACTGCCAAAGCCGTCATGCACCTCGCGCGTACCCTGGACCTGGACATGCCCATCACAACGACCATCACGCAGATTTTGGATGGTCACATTTCGATTTCTGAGGCGGTAGAGCTGTTGCTTTCCCGCCCACTCAAAAGGGAGTAACCCATGAAATACGCTGTCATTTGCACCGACAAACCCGGTTCGCTTCACATCCGCACTGACACACGCCCGGATCACGTCGCCTATTTGAAATCCTGTGGCGTTGTTGAACAGGCCGGGCCATTTTTGGACTCGGAGGGCAAGATGTGCGGCTCACTTGTGATCATCGAAGTGGATGATCTTGACGCTGCTAACGCATGGGCCGCGAACGACCCCTATGCCAAGGCCGGGCTGTTTGCGGATGTGCGGATTGAAGCTTGGAACAAGGTGATTGGCTGATGGCATATTGGCTTTTTAAATCCGAAGCGGAAGTTTGGTCTTGGGATCAACAGGTTGCTAAAGGTGACGCTGGCGAGGAATGGAACGGCGTACGCAATTATCAGGCTCGCAACAACATGCGGGCGATGCAGATTGGCGATCGCGGGTTTTTCTACCACTCGCGGGCGGAAAAAGAAATCGTTGGAATTGTTGAGGTCTGTGCACTTGCGCATCCGGACAGCACCACCGACGACGAACGGTGGGAATGCGTCGACATCAAAGCAGTGCGTCCATTAAAGACGCCCGTGACCCTTGCCATGTGTAAAGCCGATCCACGCCTGTCGGAGATGGTTTTGGTGAACAACTCGCGCCTTTCCGTTCAACCCGTGTCGGAGGCGGAATGGGCGATTATATGTGAGTTGGGAGACACTGATCCGGAGTAGCGCTTTGATCGACCTGACCTTGCGCCGTTTCAAAGTTGAATTTCAATAAAAAGGAGGGTCCCGACCCCCCGGGACCCTCCACCACCCCACGTGCTCCCTTAGGCACCACACGTGTTCGATATAAGGTCCGGTCCGTCCTGGCCCGTGTAATCAACCTAGGCGCTTTGCTGATTCACTGCAAACCTGAAGTAGCTAGGGTTGAATCTGATTTTGAAACCTTCGATTAACTCGAATGAGAAACAACCAACGCAAAACCGCCCCGAACAATCGAGGCGGCTCTCAATAGATCGAAACGAAATCAGCTATAAACGGCTTCTTTGCCGAAATGCTTAACAAGCATGTAGTAGAAAACGGCACGATATTTGTTGCGCTCAGAGCGACCGTATGTGTCGATCACAACATTGATCGCATCCATAAGCTCGGGGCTGTCTGGGAGGCCTAGTTTTTTCATGAGGAAATTGGCTTTGACCGTTTCGAGTTCGCCTTCTTGCGAGGCTGCCACTGTGGACGCATCTTCTTTATAGATCGCAGGCCCACAACCGATGGTCACTTTGGTCAACAAATCCATGTCAGGTTCGACACCACATTTGGATTTCAGATCCTCTGCATATTTGGCGATCAGATCGTCACGTTTTCCCATTTTATTCTCCCACCATTCAAAGTGTTATGTCATTCATCTCGGAACCCAAACAAGGCTCGCGCAAAGCCTAGTGGGATCACAGTGCTTTAAAAAGGGAAAATTTGGCGAATGAACTCATAATGAAACCGCCCATGTTCCCATGAGCGGTTTCTGTCTCGTTCTATGCTTGACCTCAGTAGCGGTAATGCTCCGGCTTAAACGGGCCCTCGACGGTCACGCCAATATAATCCGCCTGATCTTTCGAAAGTTCGGTGAGTTTCACGCCAATGCGAGCAAGGTGCAGTCGCGCCACTTTCTCGTCGAGGTGTTTCGGCAAGATGTAGACTTGGTTCTCATAGCTGTCACCATTGGTCCAAAGCTCGATCTGCGCCAACACTTGGTTGGTGAAAGAGGCAGACATCACAAAGGACGGGTGGCCCGTGGCGTTGCCAAGGTTCAAAAGACGACCTTCGGACAACAGAATGAGACGCGCACCGGATGGCATCTCGATCATGTCGACCTGATCTTTGATGTTGGTCCATTTGTGGTTTTTAAGCGCCGCGACTTGGATTTCATTGTCGAAATGGCCGATATTGCCGACAATCGCCATGTCTTTCATCGCCCGCATATGTTCGATGCGGATCACGTCTCTGTTGCCCGTGGTGGTGATGAAAATGTCGGCGTCACCAACAACATCCTCAAGCACAACAACCTCAAACCCGTCCATCGCAGCCTGAAGCGCACAGATCGGATCAACCTCGGTGACTTTCACCCGCGCTCCAGCACCACGCAGCGAGGCGGCGGAACCTTTGCCCACATCGCCATAGCCACAGACAACCGCCACTTTGCCAGCCATCATCGTGTCGGTCGCGCGGCGGATGCCATCCACAAGGCTCTCTTTACAGCCGTATTTGTTGTCAAATTTCGACTTGGTCACAGAGTCATTGACATTGATCGCGGGGAAGGGGAGTTGACCCTTTTTCACCAGATCGTAAAGACGATGGACACCGGTGGTGGTCTCCTCGGAAACGCCAACAATTTGACCGCGCATTTTGGTGAACCAGCCCGGGCTCTCCTTCATGCGCTTTTTGATTTGGGCGAAAACTGCGACTTCTTCCTCAGAGGTCGGCACTTCGATCAGATCGGTTTCACCCGCCTCAACACGCGCGCCCAAGAGAACGTAAAGAGTTGCGTCACCGCCATCATCCAAAATCAGGTTCGGACCTTCCGGGAATTGGAACGAGCGGTCGAGGTAATCCCAATGCTCAACCAAAGACTGACCTTTGATGGCAAACACCGGCACACCTGCTTCGGCAATGGCCGCCGCCGCGTGGTCCTGTGTTGAGAAAATATTGCACGAAGCCCAGCGTACGTCGGCGCCCAGTGCCACGAGCGTTTCGATCAACACAGCGGTCTGGATCGTCATGTGCAGCGAGCCAACAATGCGGGACCCTTTGAGCGGTTTGCTTACGCCAAATTCCTCACGCAACGCCATCAAGCCCGGCATTTCGGTCTCTGCGATATCCAACTCTTTGCGCCCAAAAGCGGCGAGCGCGATATCTTTCACGATGTAATCGGTGCCCATCTCTGGCTCCTGCATAAATACGGTTAATTTGATCGCTGGTTACCAGCTTGAGGCACACCTTACAACGCAGAGGCATTGATTTCCGGTTAAGTCGAGAAAAATCATAGAAACTGTGCTGCTCAGACGCTACCAAAGGCCAAACACAGATGAGGCAACCATGGCTCAACCACGCGCGTGGCAACGGATGTTATCGGGTCGGAGACTTGATCTTTTGGACCCCACTCCAATGGATATTGAAATCGAAGATATTGCCCATGGGCTGGCCTTTGTGGCGCGCTGGAACGGACAAACA
Source organism: Celeribacter baekdonensis B30 (assembly GCF_000299875.1). Taxonomy (GTDB): domain Bacteria; phylum Pseudomonadota; class Alphaproteobacteria; order Rhodobacterales; family Rhodobacteraceae; genus Celeribacter; species Celeribacter baekdonensis_A. The sequence continues at coordinate 523,084 of NZ_AMRK01000001.1, read as the reverse complement.
CGCGGTGATTTTGCCTATTCCGTGGCCGAACATTCCGTCTTGGTTGAAGAGATTTTTCGCAAACTCTACCCATCGGAGCCAGTTAAGTGGCAACTGGCAGCGCTTTTGCATGACGCGCCCGAATATGTCATCGGCGATATGATTTCACCGGTGAAGGCTGCTGTTGGGCCGAATTACGGTGAGTTGGATGAACGCCTCACTGCGGCCATTCACATTCGATTTGGGTTGCCCGCAAAAATCCCCGTGGCAATCAAGAAAAAGATCAAACAGGCGGATAAAGTCTCAGCATGGCTCGAAGCGACACAAATCGCCGGGTTTTCCGTTGAAGAAGGCAATAAGATTTTTGGAAAAATGAACCCGGATTTGGTGCGCGATCTGCGGATTCACCTGCGTCCGCCGATCTATGCGCGCACGGCCTTTACGGCGCGACACGCCGAATTGATGGCCGCGCTTTGAGCCGAGGCACAAAGCCGAGCTTTCCAGCCCAGATCCGTAGCTCCGAGAGCCAAACTGCACGCGCAGCTTGGGCCTGAACATGCTGACGCTCCATGAGGGCGCGCCGATGTTGAACCTCTGGCGTCGCCTCCGGCTGACGCATGATGTCAGGCGCGATAATCTGTAACATTTGATCTCTCCAAATCTTTGGGTATGATCCCTATTTATCGCTTATAGTCTTCTATCGCGACTCAACGATTTTTTGAACATGTAAGCTGTGATTACACATGAGTGACATCGATTGGCGTCAAATTCCGTCTCTCTCTACGCTGCGCGCCTTTGAGGCGACAGCACGGCTGGGCAGTTTTACCGCCGCAGGACGCGCGCTGAACGTGACCCATGCGGCAGTCACGCAGCAGGTGCGCACGCTTGAGAAAGAACTTGGTGTGGTCCTTGTTCAGCGGGAAGGGCGAGGCATGGCGTTGACTGAAGCGGGTGCGCAATTGGCCGAGGCTTTGGGCGAGGGATTTTCGACGATTGCCCAGGGTGTCGAGCGCCTGCGCAATGGGCCGCGTTCACGTGGGCTAAGGGTCACCTGTACGCCCGCTTTGTCCTATGCGTTTATCATTCCGCGCCTTGGCCAATTTTGGGATGCGCATCCAAATATCCCGGTGTCCCTGACCCCGTCCGGCACGGTCGACGACCTGAAGCGGCGGCAATTTGATGTTGGCATTCGCTCTGGGTCGGGCAACTGGCCCGACGTGGATGTTGAATTGCTTTGGAGGACGAGATTCATCCTTGTCGCCAGTCCGATTTTGGTCACAAAATACGGTGGGGATGTAAACAATCTTCCTTTAAAGACAATGCCTTGGATCAGGTCGCAGGCTCATGGCCAAGATTTGGCTTACATGAAAAAGGGTGGCGTCGATGGCCACAAAGCGCCGGCAATTTTTATCGAGGGGCAATCCGATGCGGTCCAAGCCGTCGTGCGCGGATTGGGGGTAACCTTTGTCTCTGAAATCGCGGTGAGTGATGACCTTGCCTCTGGCGCACTTTTGCATGTGCCGTTTGAAATTGACGCCGATTTTTCCTATTTCGCCGTCACACCCAAAGGCCCGCAACGGACCTCGACCCGGCTGTTCATTGATTGGCTCAAGACCTTGGGGCCACAATCAAAGCCATAAAAAAGACCCGCCCAAGCAGGTCTTTCCAAGTCTTATTGCCTTAGTACTTTCGCGTTAGCGCGGGCTGCGTTTGGCCAAAATGCGCTGCAAAGTGCGTCGGTGCATATTGAGGCGTCGCGCCGTCTCGGACACGTTGCGATCACAAAGCTCATAGACGCGTTGGATATGTTCCCAACGCACCCGATCCGCCGACATCGGGTTTTCGGGCGGTGGGGGCAAGGCATCGCCATTTGCCAAAAGCGCATTGACGATGTCATTGGCGTCAGCCGGCTTTGACAGATAATCCGTGGCACCGATTTTGACGGCCGCCACAGCGGTGGCGATCGCGCCATATCCGGTCAAGACCACGATGCGGCTGTCGGGGCGTTTTTCCCGCAGCACCTCAACGACATCAAGCCCGTTGCCATCCTCAAGCCGAAGATCAACCACGGCATAGGCAGGCGGGCGGGCGGTCGCAATGGCTTTACCGGCCGCGACAGAACCCGCCATTTCGACCTCAAAGCCGCGCTTTTCCATGGCCCGCGCCAAGCGACGCAAAAACGGTTCGTCGTCATCGACCAGCAACAGTGACTTGTCCACACCCAAGTCCATCATTTCATCCCCGGCCATGGGACCCCCTTGCGCCAATGTGCGTGATTATCTGAATTTGTATCAACCTAGAGTGCGGATGGCGGCGGGTCAATTTCTACCCGGCGTTCTATTTGGCCGCATCAATAAAACAGGCGACACGATCCGCCATCTGCTCTGGCGTGTCATCACGTTTAAAGAAATCGACAAACCCGATTTCAGGGAACACCAGATAGGTGAAGGTCGAATGATCCACGAGGTAATATTCCGGATCACCCTCTTCTTGTTTCTTGTAATAGGTTTTGTAGGCCATTGAAGCGGCTTTCACCTGTTCAGGAGAGCCGGTCATGCCGATCATGTTTTCGTGGAAAAGATCGGTGAACTCTTTGACCACCTCAGGCGTGTCACGGTCCGGGTCGATGGAGATAAAAGCAGTTTGTGTGTCATAGCCGCGTTCGTCCAAGAGACGCTCCGCATCCGCGTTACGCGCATTGTCGAGCGGGCAGACATCGGGGCAGAAGGTATAGCCGAAATAGAGGATCGTTGGCTTGGTGAACACATCCTGATCGGTGACGGTCACACCATCTTCACTCACGAGCTCAAAAGGCCCGCCAATGGACCCCGCACCACCGCTGACAGCGGAGCCGCGACATTGGGCAAATTGATCATCACCAGCCGGGCGTGTGGCATACCAAGCGCTTGCGCCCAATAAGGCGACAACGGCAACACCGGCGACAATGGCGAAAGATTTTGTCGACATGTTTTCTCTCCTCATGTGTGCGACGCATTGATCGGCGCATCAGCACGGACTAACAAGGGGTTTAATGCCGCAGTTGGATCAAAAACCTGTCAATGATTGAAAATAGTGACGATCTCATCACCGAAGAGCGCAGATCCAATTGGGTTCGCCTGAGAACTCTCACTGCGCTGAGATGGATTGCGATCACGGGTCAAATTGCCACGATTATTTTGGCGATGACGGTATTTCACCTCAAATTTGATCTGGGCGGCTTTGCCGTTGTGATCGGCGCGTCGATCATTTTGAACATCGTGGTCACGTTCATTTACCCGGAAAACACCCGGTTGAGCGAACATGGTGCAACGCTGATGTTGTTGTTCGACATCGTGCAATTGTCAGCGCTTTTGTATCTGTCAGGGGGGTTGAACAACCCATTCGCCCTTTTGATCTTGGCGCCTGTGTCAATTTCGGCCTCAGCACTTCGGCCAAAATCATCGGTGTTGACGGGGGGTGCGGCCATCGCCTTGGTGTCAATCACCGCGCTTTATCACGTCCCGCTTGAGCTTTTAGACGGTGAAATCCTGCGCATGCCACGAATTTTCCTATTTGGGAGCTGGGCAGGGATTGTGATTGGTGTGGTGTTTTTGGGAGTATTTTCGTGGAAAGTCGCCTCTGAAATTCACACCATGTCAGAGGCACTTTTGGCAACCCAAATGGCGCTCACACGCGAACAGAAACTGACGGATTTAGGGGGTGTGATTGCCGCTGCAGCACATGAATTGGGCACGCCTCTGGCCACGATCAAACTGGTGTCCAGCGAGTTGGTCGACGATCTGGCAGACCATGACGTTTTGCGCGAGGATGCGCAGTTGATCAATGAACAGGCGGATCGGTGTCGTGATATTTTGCGCTCGATGGGGCAGGCCGGCAAAGATGATCTACATATGCGGTTTGCGCCGCTTCAGGCCGTGGTCGAAGAGGCCGCACAGCCGCATGTTGCGCGGGGCAAAACAGTCAAACTTGAAGTGCTGGGTAGCGAAGACGGGACACCGCAGCCCTATGTCTACCGGCGTCCAGAGATCATCCATGGGTTGCGCAATCTGGTTCAAAATGCGGTGGATTTTTCTGAAACGACGGCGTGGATTGATATTACATGGAACGCGCGCACCATCACGCTTCGGATCATTGATGATGGGGCCGGATTTCCGACATCGGTGATTGGCCGGATTGGCGACCCCTTCATGCGCCGCCGCCGCACCGAGCGCGAGATTGACCGGCGTCCGGGCTATGAGGGTATGGGGCTTGGGCTTTTTATTGCCAAAACGCTTTTGGAGCGAACCGGGGCCGAGATTGCGTTCGCCAATGGATCGGACCGCCACGACCTCCATCTGCATGCCGGTCGTCGGTCTGGCGCAATTGTCGAACTGAGTTGGCCCAAAGAGCGGATCAGCGTCCAGGAAGGTGAACAAAACAAGGCTTTGGGTGAAAATGCCCGATTTGATGCATGATTTCTTGGGATTTTAACGGTGCGTTAACTATCCTTACCCAAAATCATCCCGTCGCAGAAGCGTATTTTTGTCGGGAATCACATGTCGGTCGAACTCCTCTCCACTCTTGCGTCCCTCATCATAGGAAGCCTGTGCATTGCCTTTTTGGCGCTCTATGGGTTTGCCTGGATGGCTGCCAGGAAAGAAAAGTCAGAGGCGATCACTCTGAAAGATCAGGACAATGACATCGTCTTTCTGTTCGATGACGAAAAACTGGTAAACGCGACGGCCTCCGCGCAAAGCGTGCTTGCGGCAGCCGCCGATGTCGGCTCGGATTGGTCACGGCTTTTATCGGTAACGATCTCAAAATTCCCAACACTTCAAAAAGAGATCATAGAACTCGCCGATCGTGGCACATTGATCATTGAGTCCCGTGATGGCAGCTCCGTGATGAAATGCGAATGGCGCAACGGTCTTGCGCGCCTGACATTGTTGGATCGTGAAACGGAACACAGCCATATCGAGTTGGATCGTCATTCCTTGATGGCGATGGAGCACGAGCTTGAAACTCTGCGCGCCACCACGGAAAACGTGCCCCATCTGGTATGGCGCGAACTCGCGGATGGCACGATCAGTTGGGCCAATGCCGCCTATATCGCTCTTGCCGACAGTATGGCGCAGAACGATGATATTCCAAGCTGGCCGCCGACGTCTTTGTTCGACACCTCACTTCTTGCCAACGTCGGCGCAAAAGAATCCCGCCGCCTCACCCTTAAGGATCAAAACCACGGAACACATTGGTTTGAGGTATTTCGATTTGAAATGGGCGGCGATTTCCTATTCACAGCCAATTCTGCGGACCATACGGTCAAGGCGGAGGAAACGCTTCGCGAGTTCACGCAAACCCTGACCAAAACCTTCTCCCATCTCACAATCGGACTTGCAGTGTTTGATCGCAATCGCAGGCTGGCTTTGTTCAACCCGGCACTGACGGACCTGACCGCCCTTTCGGTTGAGTTTTTGATCTCGCGACCGGTTTTAACCACCTTCCTCGACAGATTGCGCGACAGTCAGATGATGCCTGAGCCGAAAGATTATAAATCATGGCGTCAAGAAATGGCCGCCTTGGAATCCGCCGCCGAAGATGGCACCTATCAAGAGGTTTGGACCCTGCCTGGCGGCATGACATATCGAATTTCTGGACGCCCGCATCCCGATGGGGCCATCGCCTTTTTGTTCGAAGACATCTCTGCCGAGATGTCCCTGACACGGCGGTTTAGGTCAGAGATCGAAACGGGCCAGGCTGTGCTCGACAGCCTATCTGAAGCCATTGCCGTGTTTAACAGCGAAGGCATGTTGATGATGGCGAATTCGGCCTATACGTCGCTTTGGGGTCTTGAGCAAATGGAAGGTATTTCCGAGACAAGCATCGTTGAGGCGACACGGATATGGCATTCGAAATGTGCGCCATCGCCGCTTTGGAATGATATTCGGGAATTTGTCAGCCGTGTTGGTGCGCGTGAGGAGTGGACTGGCACCACCCGGCTTTGGGATGGGCGCCGTCTTACTTGCCGATTTGCACCATTGCCATCCGGCCAAACCCTCGTTGGCTTTGCGCCAGAGGCGCGCGGCTCGGCGGTGCGACTCGCGCTTCGGCCGCAGGCGGACAGCCAGTTCGTAGAAATGTGACGCCCTTCTTGCCTTGCGTCCCTTGCGGGGCGGCCTAAAGTCGGGCACATGTTTTGTCCGAACATCAAAGGCTCCCCGCAATGCTGCGACACTCTGCCTCTCAAATTTCAGCGATCTTATGACTGAGCGCGTGCAGCTTTTCCAAGAGTTTCTTGGATCTGGCCCTTGGGCTGACTCCAGTGTAGCCGCCTTGGCGGGTGATGCGTCTCGGCGGCGGTATCACCGGTTGAAAGATCGTTCGACCGGTCGATGCGCCATCGCAATGGATGCGCCCCCAGAGGCTGGTGAAGATGTTCGCCCTTTTCTCAAGGTCGCCGCTTATCTTCGCGATCTCGAACTGTCAGCCCCTGAAATATATGCCGCCGATGAGACCAATGGGTTTTTGATCCTCGAAGATTTTGGTAGAGATTTGTATGACGTCGTCTGTGCCCGGAAACCACATTTGGAAACCGAGCTTTATGACGCTGCTGTCGATGTTCTGATTCACATCGCCTCCTCAACACCACTGGACGGCGCTGCGGATTACGGCCCCTTGATGACCGATCTCGCGCTTTCCTGTTACCGCTGGTACGCCGAACCCGTTTTGAGTCACGATATGTCTTCAGAGCGTGAGGCCGCGCGCACCGTTTTAACGCCACTCATTGCGGCTCTTGGGCATGGTCGCGTTACGATTTTACGCGATTATCACGCGCAAAATCTATTGTGGCTGCCGGATCGAGCGGGTCCTTCGCGTGTTGGGCTTTTGGATTTCCAGGACGCGATGCTCGGCCATCCCGCTTATGATGTGATTTCGCTGACAACAGATGCGCGACGCGATGTCCCGGTTGAGGTTCAGAAACGATGCCTGGCGCGATTTAGCGACGGATTGAATCTCAATCCGGTTGATTTCAATCGTGAAGCGGCGATTTGTTCGGTGCAGCGGAACCTGCGGATCTTGATGATTTTCGCACGCATGTCACTTCATTTTTCACGCCCGCACTATGTTGACCTGATCCCTCGGGTCTGGGGTCATTTACAACGCGATCTGGATCATCCCGATCTCTCAAGTCTCGCACATCTCATTCGCACACATCTACCGGAACCCACAAAAGAAACCCTTCAGTGTCTGAAAGAAAAATGCGGAACCATCCCAACACTGCAATGATTTTTTGTGCGGGACGCGGCACCCGGATGAAAACGCTGACGGCAGATCGACCAAAACCGATGATTGAAGTGGCGGGGCGGCCACTTGTCGATCATGCGCTGGATCAGATCGGGGGCGTCGAGCACAGGGTCGCAAACCTTCATTACCTGCCGGACTCGCTTGAAAAACACTTAAATACCGCCGGAATCGAGACTGTTTTTGAAGACACTCTGCTTGAAACAGGGGGCGGGCTACGCAACGCCTTGCCCCAGCTCAGAGCAGATGTGGTATTCACCGTCAACACAGATGCGGTTTGGAAAGGTCCAATGGCGTCTGATATTTTGTCAGAGGCCTGGGACCCTGAAAAGATGGATGCGCTGCTCTTAACCGTTCCATTTGACCGTGTGCACGGGCACCTTGGACAAGGTGATTTTGATATTTTACCAGATGGGCGATTGGCCCGCGGTCATGGCTCAGTTTACACTGGGGTTCAGATTTTAAAAACCGATACGCTCAACGGCATCGACGAGACGTGTTTTTCGCTTAATCTCGTGTGGGAACGTCTGTTTGAAACGAATAGAATTTTCGGCGCGGAATATCCGGGACATTGGTGTGATGTCGGTCATCCCGAAGGGATTGAGATTGCGGAGCGCCTCTTGAAGGACGCCCATTAAAGGACGGATTATGTTCGGATCCATCGAGAAGCCACATCTGTTTGGTTTGCCCTGCGGCGTCAATTATCCGGCGGCGTTAAAACAGGGGATTTTGGAACGGTTTCGAAACTCACCGCCCGAAATTTTGGCGCGTACGCAGATTTTCGTGAACACATCGCGAATGAAAAAGGACATCCTGTCCGCGTTTGATGACGGGTCAACCCGGCTTTTGCCGCAGGTGAAATTGATTGCAGAGCTAGGGGCATCGCCCGATGTCATGGACCTGCCAATGCCGATCAGCGGACTCCGGCGACGGCTGGAATTGTCGCAACTTGTGTCGCATTTTCTCCGCCAAGAGCCGCAATTTGCCACACGCGCCTCTGTGTTTGATCTCTCAGATAGCCTCGCGGCCTTGCTGTCCGAAATGCAGGATGAGGGCGTGACACCAGAACAGTTAAGGTCACTTAAAATCCCGGATGCTTCAGGGCATTGGGAAAAATCTTTGGCGTTTTTGTCGATTATTTTTGACTATTTTGGTCCGACCGCCGCCCATGAACCCAGTCAGGAAGATCGGTTGAGGTTGATTGTGGATCGTCTCGAAACAAAATGGGGCGAGACCCCGCCAAGTCACCCGATCATTGTTGCCGGCTCAACCGGATCGCGTGGAATGACGGCACGATTCATGACATTGGTGGCGCGCCAACCGAAGGGCGCTGTGGTTTTGCCCGGGGTTGATTTTGATATTCCTCTTGAGGTCTGGCAAGAAATTGCAGGGCGGGGGAACAGGAGCACCCCCACCGTTGAGCACCCGCAAGAGCGCACTGTGCGTATGGCCGAAAAGCTTGGCTTAACGTCAGGTGACATTCAAAATTGGGCACAAGTATCTCCCCCGAATTTGACCCGAAACCGGTTGATTTCTCTTTCTTTGCGGCCTGCGCCTGTGACTCATCAATGGATGAAAGAAGGTCCGGAATTTCAGAATACAGACGCTGCCTGTTCTGCAATGACTTTGATTGAAGCGCCGGACATGCGGATCGAGTCCAATGCCATCGCTTTGATCCTTCGTGAGGCAGCACAAAACGGGCGTAAAGCCGCCATGATCACACCGGATCGCGATCTTGCGCGGCGGGTGACGGCGCTTTTGGGCCGGTGGAATATCACACCAGATGACAGCGCCGGGATACCGCTCAATCAGACCCCGCCGGGCCGACTGTTACGCCATATTGTTGGGATTTTGGGACGCAAACTGTCCTCAGAAGACCTGCTGGTCCTCTTGAAACATCCGCTGACCTCGCGCGGACATACCGGCGACGAGGGACGTGGGTATCACCTTTTGTGGACCCGTGAACTTGAGGTGCATCTACGCCGCAAAGGGGTGGTGTTTCCCGACCGTGAAAGCCTTTTACAGTGGGCTATTTCGTCTGGAGCAGAAAAAGCGGATAAAGAGGTCCGCAAAATATGGGCGGCTTGGATTGCCGATCTTTTGGACGTACTTGCCGTGGCACCTGAACGCGACTTGGCAGATCACATTGATCATCTCGTGTCGGTCGCCTCTCTCTTTGTAAAGGGGGCACAAGGCACGGATGACCGCGAACTGTGGGGACAAAATGCAGGACGAGAGGTGTTGCGACTTGTTTCTGACTTACGTCGGGAAGCCGAATTTGGCGGCATAATGAATGCGTTGGCCTTTGCCGATCTCTTCCGGGCGGTTTTAGGTCGGGGATTGGCACGCGATCCGTCGCCAAAGCATCCGCAGGTTATGATCTGGGGCACATTGGAAGCGCGAGCCTTGGGAGCCGAGTTGGTTGTTTTGGCTGGGTTGAACGAAACCATCTGGCCACAAGCACCCGGACAAGATCCGTGGTTCAGCCGAGACATGCGCAAACAAGCCGGGCTATTGTCGCCCGAACAAGCCACGGGACTTTCCGCGCATGATTTTCAACAGGCTGTTGGCGCACCTGAGGTGGTATTGACGCGGGCAAAACGGGATGCAGAGGCCGAAACTGTTGCGTCCCGCTGGCTGATCAGACTGACAAACCTGATGTCTGGCATGTCTGATGAGGGTCGGAGCGCTCTTGACGCCATGCGCAAACGTGGGGCGTATTGGATCAAGATGGCCGATGACCTTGATCGACCCAATTTCACCTTGCCGCCTGCAAAACGACCGAGTCCGCGCCCCCCGGTTGCGGCACGCCCAAGACAGCTTTCGGTGACACGGATCGAAACATTGATCCGTGATCCTTATGACATTTATGCCAACCGTATTCTTCGGTTGAACAAACTTGATCCGCTGAGCCGGGACCCCGATGTGCGCGAGCGAGGCACCGCTTTTCACGCGATCATGGAAAGCTATCTGACTGATATTTCAGACGAAACATTCGATCAATCGCTCGCACGGTTCATGGCGACGGCCGAGCGTGTCTTGGAAGATCAAGTGGCTTGGCCCTCCGCGCGCCGTGTGTGGTTGGGTCGGATACGCAAGATTGCCGAGGGTTTGGTCCGTCAGGAACGCATGCGTCTGACCAGGGGGCAACCTGCGGGAATTGAAGTCAAAGGGGCGATGCATTTTTCTGACATTGATTTTTCCTTGACCTGTAAGGCGGATCGGATTGATCGCAAAAACGACGATACATTCGTGATTTACGACTACAAGTCAGGGCGGCCTCCGTCGGAAAACCAAACGCGGATTTTCAGCATTCAGTTGTTGTTGGAGGCGGCAATGTTGGAGGCTGGCCGCTTTGACGACCTGCCGATAGGAAGGGTTACCGAAGTCACTTATTTGGGGCTTGATTCCGGGTTAACGGAAACATCTTTGGCTTTGGAAAAAAGCGACATCGAAGAGGTTCAAGCCAAGCTACGCGAACTAATCCGCAATTACGATGATCCGGAAACGGGCTATAGCGCGCGACGGATGATGGCGAAGGTGCGGTTCAAAACCGATTTTGAACATCTTGCGCGCTTTGGTGAATGGTCGGAAGCGGATGAGCCTGTGCCGGAGGATTTGCAATGAGTGCGCTCAATGAGGCGACCCAACGCCAAATCATGGCGGCACAGCCGGACATGTCCACTTGGCTTTCCGCGAATGCGGGATCAGGCAAGACCAAGGTGCTGACCGACCGCGTGGCGCGACTGTTGTTGGATGGCACGCCACCGCAACATATTTTGTGTTTGACCTACACCAAGGCGGCCGCCGCAGAGATGCAAAACCGGCTGTTCGCGCGACTGGGTGGTTGGGCAATGCTGCCCGATGCGGAGTTGATCGGCGAGTTGACAATACTCGCGCCTGGAAAGGTTCTGGATGCCGAGACCCTACGGCACGCGCGCACCCTGTTTGCGCGCGCGGTAGAAACGCCGGGCGGATTGAAAATTCAAACCATCCACTCGTTTTGCAGCGCGCTTTTACGGCGATTTCCGCTGGAAGCCGGCGTTTCTCCCCAGTTCAAGGAAATGGACGAACGCCAATCCCGGCGAATGGTGGCCGACATTTTGGATGAGTTGGCATTGGGACCGGCGCGTGGCGTGATCGACGCAGCCGCAGTTTATGTCAACGATCTGGATTTGACGGATTTGGCACTCCGAATTGTCGCTAAACGAGAGGGCTTTTTGCCGACGCGCAGTGAGGCAGAGATTTGGTCCTGGTTTGACCTGCCAGAGGGCTATGATGAGAGGGCATCAATCGCCGAAGCCTTCATGGGCGGCGAGCAGGAGATGTTTAGTTCGGTTGCAGCACTTTTAGAGGGTTCCACAAAAGCGGATGAAAAACTGGCCCCGCTTTTTCGATTTTGGGCTGGATCAGAGCCTTCTGTGACGATGATCGAGGCCTGTTGCCAAAAGCTTTTGTCCGGGGAGACAAGTAAGAATCCACATGTTTCAAAATTCTATGCACAGCATTCGAGCTTTCCAACACGCAAACTGATTGATGCGCATCCCGACGCGTTTCATCAACTGGAAGCGTTCATGAAGCGGATCGAGGCGGTGCGTCCGAGAGTCTTTGGCCTCTATGACGCCCGGCGAACTTGGGCGCTGCATCAATTGGCGCGCGCGGTCTTGCCGCCCTATTTGGAGCGCAAAGCGCAGCTTGGGCTTTTGGATTTTGACGACATGATCCGACGCGCGCGGGATTTGTTGTCGATCTCAAACGTGTCGCAATGGGTGCTCTATCGCCTTGATGGCGGAATTGATCACATCCTTGTCGATGAAGCGCAAGACACCAGCCCGGATCAATGGAGGGTTGTGCAGCTTTTGGCGGGTGAATTTACCGCAGGAGAGGGCGCGCGTGCGGATGTGACGCGCACGATCTTTGTGGTTGGGGATCACAAACAGTCGATTTATTCATTTCAAGGCGCGGCCCCTGAGGCATTCGACAAGATGAAAGCGCATTTTGGCGACCGTTTGGCGGCCGTGGGCCAACCGCTGCAAGACCTTGCGTTGCAGTATTCCTTTCGTTCTTCGCGTGCGATCCTGTCGGCCACGGATGAGGTGTTTCGCGCCAGTGAAGGCGTCGGCGTTGGCGGTACAACGGAGCATATTGCGTTTTTTGACGACATTCCGGGACGGGTGGATCTTTGGCCTTTGATCGAACCGGAAAAGGGCCCCGATGATCCCGAGGATTGGGAAAATCCGGTGGATATTATCACACCCGAACATCACTCCGCACGGCTGGCGCAGAGGGTGGCGGATTTTGTTGCAAACCTTCTCGAATCCGGCTCAATTCCTGATAAAAATGGCGCAGGTCGTCCCGTGACACCAGGCGACATTATGATCCTTGTGCGCAGTCGGTCAGAGTTGTTTGGTCGGATTTTACGGACGCTGAAATCCCACCCGGCTCGCATTCCCGTGGCAGGGGCGGATCGTCTAACGTTGAACGACGAACTCGCGGTGAAAGATATCCGTTCGCTTTTGGCATTTCTGTCTTTGCAGGACGATGATTTGGCTTTGGCCGAGGCGTTGAAATCACCTTTGTTCAATTGGTCCGAGCGTGATCTTTATCAGTTGGCCCATGGGCGCACCACGATCACGCTTTGGCGTGCGCTCTACGAAAGACGGGCAGAATGGCCGGAGACCTTTGAAATTCTTGAGGATTTGCGCCAAACTTCCGATTTTTTACGGCCTTACGATCTGATTGAACGGATTTTAATTCGTCACAACGGACGACAAAATTTTATCGCGCGCTTGGGCAAAGAGGCCGAGGATGGGATTGACGCCCTGTTGTATCAAGCACGGGCCTATGAGACCTCGGAAACGCCAAGCCTCACCGGGTTTATCGCCTGGCTTGAGGCGCAGGATATTCAACTTAAACGCGTTTTGGATGAGACCTCAAACCTTGTTCGGGTTATGACGGCACATGGGTCCAAAGGGTTGGAAGCGCCAATTGTGATCCTGCCAGACACGTTAAAATCTCTTCGCGAAACGCGGGATGAATTTATCGAACCGGACAGTGGTCAGGTGGTTTGGAAGGGACCGAAAGAACAGCGGTCTGATGTGGTAAAACAGAGCCTAAACCGCCTGAAAATGGCAGATTTAGAAGAAGATCGTCGGCTTTTATATGTGGCGATGACACGCGCGGAAAAGTGGCTTGTGGTCTGCGGGGCAGGCGAGGAAAAAGAGGCGGCGGACAGTTGGTATAACCTTGTACGACGCGGCTTGGCAGAGTTGCCAACGCAAAAGGTCGATTTTGGCGATTTTGAAGTGGATCGCTATGCCTATGGCGACTGGCCTACTCCACAAACCGGGGAAGTGCGCGCCAAACAAATGCCGCCTGTTTTGCCGGATTGGTGTCACTTTCCCGCACCAGAACCGGACTTGGCCACCGCAGTTCTGTCCCCGTCTGATCTTGGCGGTGCCAAAGCCCTGCCCGGTGAAGCGAATGTTTTGGACCAAGAGGCCGCGATGCGGCGCGGAAGTCAGCTTCACCGCTTGATTGAAATCCTACCAGAGGTCGCGCCAGATCGCCGGGCGCAAGTGGCGCATCACGTTTTGACCACATGTGAGAACGCCGCGCTTGATGATGAGATCGGTGATCTGTTGGAGGAAGCGCTTGGCGTGCTCAATGCGTCTTATGACTGGGATGTGTTTGGGGCCAATTCCTTGGCGGAGGTGCCCTATACATCGCAACTTTCCACAAAGGGCGGTCAGGTGATCCATGGGATCATCGACAGACTCATCATCATGCCCGACCGGGTGCAAATCATCGACTACAAATCCAATGCGGTGATCCCAGAGCAATCCGGAGACATCCCGGAGGGATTATTGCGGCAATTGGGTGCCTATGCCGAGGCGATGGCGCTGATTTACCCGGATAGAGAGATTGAAACCGCGATCCTTTGGACGCGCACGGCGGAACTTACCATGGTGCCTCTCGACATCGTGATGTCAGCTTTGCATCGAACCGCCACATCTTGATCTTTGGCCGTACAAGCCATAGGTTTTCGGTCAAGTTCAGCATTCAGGAGAAGCCCCATGGCGACTGTTAAAGTAAGCGATGACACTTTCGCATCCGAAGTTCTCAATTCAGACATCCCCGTTGTTGTGGATTTCTGGGCGGAATGGTGCGGCCCGTGCAAACAAATCGGCCCGTCCCTCGAAGAACTTTCCAATGAGTACGAAGGCAAAGTCAAAATCGTCAAAGTGAACGTGGACGAAAACCCGAACGCCCCGGCGCAATTTGGCGTGCGTTCGATCCCGGCCTTGTTCATGTTCAAAGACGGCGAAGTGATTTCCAACAAAATCGGCGCAGCGCCGAAAGCCGCATTGGCCGGTTGGATCGCCGAAGCTGTTTGAGTTTGGCTAAAATTACGAATTTAGGGCGCCGCTTGGCGCCCTTTTTCGTGGCCGGGTTGCGCCAAGCGGGTCGCGCGCTCATATAACCACGAAGCGAAAGGAAAACCGATGTCGAGAGAAGAGTTTCCCGGATGGCACGGCACGACGATTATTGGCGTGCGGCGTGGGGGTAAAGTTGTGATCGCGGGGGATGGGCAGGTGAGCCTGGGCCAAACCGTGATCAAGGGCACTGCGCGCAAGGTGCGGCGATTGAAGCCCGGTGGACATGAGGTTGTCGCGGGATTCGCCGGATCGACGGCCGATGCGTTTACGCTTTTGGAACGGCTAGAAACCAAACTGGAGGCCAGCCCTGGTCAATTGGCGCGGGCTTGTGTTGAATTGGCGAAAGATTGGCGTACGGACAAATATCTCTCAAAACTTGAGGCGATGTTGATCGTGACCGATGGCGATGCGCTTTTGGTGGTCACCGGGGCGGGCGACGTTTTGGAACCCGAACATGACATCGCGGCGATTGGATCGGGCGGGAATTTCGCATTGGCGGCCGCGCGCGGCTTGATGTCCACCGATAAGGATGCCGAAACGATTGCCCGTGAGGCGATGAAAATTGCCTCTGACATCTGTGTTTATACCAATGGCAACCTGACGGTTGAGAAGATTTCAAAATGACTGACCTGACTCCCCGTGAAATTGTTTCTGAGCTGGACCGCTATATCATCGGTCAAAATGACGCCAAACGCGCGGTTGCTGTGGCGTTGCGCAATCGGTGGCGCCGCAAACACTTGGCCGATGACATCCGTGATGAGGTCTATCCGAAGAATATCCTGATGATCGGGCCCACCGGCGTCGGCAAAACCGAGATTTCGCGGCGTTTGGCGAGACTGGCGAAAGCGCCATTTGTCAAAGTCGAAGCAACGAAATTCACCGAAGTCGGCTATGTTGGCCGCGATGTGGAACAGATTGTACGTGATCTGGTCGATGCGGCGATTGCGCAGACCCGCGAATACATGCGCGATGATGTGAAGGCGAAAGCCTTTAGCGCCGCCGAAGATCGCGTCATCGAAGCGATTGCCGGGACGGATGCCCGCGAGCAGACGCGGGAGATGTTTCGCAAAAAACTGCGCGCGGGCGAATTGGATGCAACCGTAATTGAGATCGAGGTGCAAGACAGCGGCACACCCGCAGGGATGTTTGAGGTGCCTGGTCAGCCACAAATGGGCGGGATGATGAATCTCGGCGATATTTTTGGCAAAGCCTTTGGCGGACGCACGGTAAAAAAGAAGGTCACGGTGGCAGAAAGCTATGATCTGTTGATCTCGGAAGAGGCCGATAAGCTTTTGGACGACGAGACCGTGACGCGCGTGGCCTTGGAGGCGGTGCAGGAAAACGGCATCGTGTTCATCGACGAAATCGACAAGGTTTGCGCGCGCTCGGATGCCCGCGGCGGCGATGTGTCCCGCGAAGGGGTTCAGCGGGATTTGTTGCCTTTGATCGAGGGCACCACCGTGTCGACCAAACATGGGCCGGTGAAAACCGATCACATCCTGTTCATCGCATCAGGCGCGTTTCACATCGCTAAGCCTTCGGATTTGTTGCCGGAATTGCAAGGTCGTTTGCCAATCCGAGTGGAATTGCGGGCGCTGGAAGAGGGTGATTTCGTTCGGATTTTGACCGAAACGGAGAATGCGCTGACGTTGCAATACAGCGCCTTGATGGCGACCGAAGAGGTCAAAGTAACCTTTACCGAAGATGGCATTGCCGCGATCGCAAAGCTGGCCGCAGAGGTGAACACCGCCGTTGAAAACATCGGCGCACGTCGTCTTTACACCATCGTTGAGCGGGTGTTTGAGGAGCTGTCCTTTGGCGCGCCGGACCGGGGGGGCGAGGAGGTCGTGATTGACGAGGCCTATGTTCACACCCATGTCGGCGAGATGGCCAAAGAGGTCGATGTAAGCCGCTATATGCTCTGAGGTTTGGGGCTATTTTTGCCGTCTGAGGTAGACGTAATAGGCCCCGGACCCACCATGTTTCAAATGCGCCTCGGCGACCTGTAACACCGCCTCACGCAGGGGCGGTGTTTGCAGCCAATGCGGCACCTGATGCTTCAAAACACCTTTGCGCACCGGGATTGGGCCTTCATCGTCGCGATGTTTGCCCTTGCCGGTGATAACCAACACAAGCCGCCGATCCATTGCACAAGCCGCAAGGATAAACCGGGTGAGCGCTGGATGTGCCTGGGCCATGGTCATGCCGTGAAGGTCGATACGGGCCTCTGGCGAGACCTTGCCTTTGCGCATTTTGGTGAAATGTTTGCGGTCCATCCGCAGCGGCGCTTGTGCCAAACGCTCAGTCAGGGTGGGCGCAAGGTTATGGCCTTTTTCCACCTTGGCGTGACGGCCAATTTCGAGTTCGAAAAGCTGAATGTCGCGAGCAACGTCGCGCGGGGTGATGGGGGCCGATGCTTTGGGTTTGACCGGACGGGCAATCGGCGCGGGTGGACGCGCGCCATGAATGGGTTTCGCAGTCTTCTTGACCAAATCCCAAAGAGTTTGATCCTCTTCCGTAAGAGGGGAAGTGCCGGGTTTGCGTTTACGGGTCATCCCTTGGCCTTTTCTTCAAGGCCAAAGGCGATTTGGATTGGCATCAGGACGACCATACGTCCGGGATCGCGGATTTGCCCCGCCAAATCCCCCGCTGCCGCGCCAGATCCGAAAAAGATATCGGCGCGCTGTGCGCCTTTGATGGCCGAGCCAGTGTCTTGGGCAATCATCAGGCGGCGCAAGGGGGTGGCACCGTCCTTTTCCACCCAAACGGGGGCCCCCAAAGGCACAAAGGCCGGGTCCACAGCGATAGAGCGCATCGGCGTGATCGAACGGTGCATGGCCCCGATCGGACCTTTGTCGGCAGGCAAGCGCGGCAATTCACGAAAGAAGACGTAGGAGGGATTGAAATTCAAGAGGTCCTGACCCTCGACCGGATTGCGCCGCACCCAATTTTGAATGACCTTGGCCGAAACCTGATGCGGTTCATAGGTGCCGCGCCGGATCAATTCCTGACCGATGGAGCGATAATTATAGCCGTTGTGTCCCGCATAACCAATCCGAATGGTGGAGCCATCTGTGAGGCGGATGCGGCCAGAGCCTTGGACCTGCAGGAAAAACAGTTCGACCGGATCATCGACCCAGGCAATCTCAAGCCCACGTCCGGCCAAAGCCCCGTCGGAAATATCGCGACGGCTCAGATAAGGCGCGCCGGAGACGCGGTCCGGGGGCAGGCGGTAAATGGGGTAACGGTAGGGGCCATCAGGAGAGCGTGCGCCGCGCAACTCGGGTTCGAAATAGCCAGTGAACATCGGATCTGCGCCGTCTTCGATCAAAACAGGACGAAAAAACAGTTCAAAAAAGCCACGTGCATTGATCGGCGTGGCGGCAAGTTTACACAGTTGCGGCCACTCGTCGCCGTCGATCAAGTCACAAGTGTCGCGAAACACCGCAAGGGCCGCGGCATGATCATCCTCGGCCCAGGTGTTGAGATCGGAAAAGGAAAGAACGCGCGCCATAAGCTCATCCGCAGATGAGGCTGGCGCGCTCAAAGCCAGCAAGGCCGCACATGCAGCGCTCGCCAACCTCACCCACATCAGGCACCCGTTGCTACAAGTTGCCAGTTTGGATCATCCGACCCGACGACACGCGCAAAGGTCCAGATGTCCTTTTGGCGTTTGATGTCATTGGGATTGCCCTCAACCAACTGGCCGGTGGCATCACGCACCACGGAGGTGGTTTCGCCCACGAAACGCAGTTTGATTTCAGCCTCATCACTGGCGCGATCCAACTCGGCGTCAATAATTTGAATTTCGCGCAAACCGACGAATTGGCTTTCAATCGTCAGGCCTTTGGCTTGGCGTTCCGCTACCACGCCAGAAAACGCGTCATACACATCGTCGGAGAGGAAAGGGCGAATGCTTTCCAACTCGTCGTGTTCAAACGCCATGAGGATCATCTCGTAGGCGCCACGCGCGCCGGAAAGGAATTCACTGACGCTAAACGAGGGGTCAACCCGTTTGATCGCGGCGAGATTTTCGGCAACGCGGGTGCCAGCCTCGACATTGTCGATGATGTCGTGGTCGACGCCGCCATCGATGACTTCGAAATTTTGTCGGGCGCGTGTGGCATCCGGTGCACCTGGGAGATCGGCGCGCGGTTTTTCAAAGCCCTCGCGCGTGCCCAAAACGCTGCGCAAGCGCAGGATCAAAAAAATGGCGATACCCGCAAGTACCAAAATGGAAAGAAGGGAGTTACCCATCGGCGGTTCTTCTCCGTTGCAACGTGGCAAAATCTGTCTACTCATCTTATGTAGGTGCTGACTGGCACCAAGTCCACCGGTGCCACAGAGAGAAGACAGGAGTTCCTATGTGGCTTTTTGCACTTTTTGTTGCTGTGCCTATCATTGAGATCGCACTTTTTATTCAAGTTGGCGGCCTCATTGGCCTTTGGCCGACGCTTTTGATCGTGGTTGTGACGGCGATTTTGGGCACGCAGTTGGTGCGTCAACAAGGCGCGCTTGCCCTATCGCAATTACGCCAATCCTTTTCCGAACTCAATGATCCAAGCGAACCTTTGGCGCATGGTGCACTGATCCTTTTGTCTGGCGCGCTGTTGCTGACGCCGGGGTTTTTCACCGATACGGTCGGGTTTTTGCTTTTGATTCCGGCGTTTAGGTCCTTTGTCTTTCGTGAATTGCGCAAAAGGATCAAGGTTCAGGGTTTTGTCATGGGCCAACAGAACATGCCGCCACACCAGGACGGGTTTCGTAATCAACCGGGTGGTCCCACGACCATTGACGGCGAATGGCAAGAGATTGATCGAGAGGGTGACAGTGCCTCAAATGACCCGCAAGCCCCATCAGGGTGGACTCGCCATTGAGGCATGGGTGGCAACCTGATACAAAACCGCGAATTTCATACTTCTAAGGACGAAACCCATGGCCGAAAATGGAACCGACACCAGCGACTCCGCGATTGCTCCCGAAGCGGCAGCACAAGCTGCCCCTGTGAAAATGCAGGTTTTGGGCCAATATATCCGGGATATGTCGTTTGAGAATATTCTTGCGCAGAAGAGTTTGAAGGTCGAAGGCCGTCCGAACATTTCTGTGCAGGTGGCACTTGATGCCAAAAAGCGCGCTGAAGACAATCAGTTTGATGTGGCAACCAAAATCAAGGTCGAATCCAAGACCGAAGACGATGCGACCCTGTTCATCCTTGAGCTTGATTATGCGGGCGTGTTTTTGATCGAAAACGTGCCGGACGAGCAAATGCACCCGTTTCTGATGATCGAATGCCCGCGGATGCTGTTCCCGTTCCTGCGCCGGGTTGTACATGATGTGACGCGCGATGGGGGCTTCCCGCCGCTGAACTTGGATAACATCGACTTTGTTCAGCTTTATCGCCAAGACATGATGCGCCGTGCAGAAGCTCAAAAGGCCGCAGCGACGACAAACTAAGCCTTTCGCTTAGCTGTATTTTTTCCAAATTGCGCCGTCGCCCAACCCGTCAACAAAGGCGGCATGGGCGGCGGCTTCTTCGTCTGTGATGCGCGGCGGAAGCGGGGCAGGGCGACGCGTCGGTCGCCACGTCTCATCCTCGGTGAGTGCGGAGGCCGCCGTTTTGCGGGTGGGTTCAGGCGCAAGGATCAAATCGGGTTGGCGTCCGCCGATGAGCTCAAGATAGACCTCGGCCAAAATTTCCGAGTCAAGCAAGGCGCCATGCAGCGTACGCGCGGCATTGTCGATGCCAAAGCGGCGGCACAAAGCATCCAAAGTGGCCGGAGAGCCGGGGAATTTTTTGCGCGCCATGGCGAGAGTATCGAGCGCGCGGGCAAAGGGGATTTCCGGCAGGCCGATCCATTTCAGCTCCGCATTGAGAAATTTCATATCAAAGCTGGCGTTGTGGATCACAAGTTTAGAATCAGGCCCGATGAAATCAAGAAAGGCCTGTCCAACAGCTTTAAACAGAGGTTTGTCTTTGAGCGTCACCTCGCCATCTTTTGGCGCGCGCGGCGGCGTCAAAAGATCGGGACCAATGCCATGAACGCCAAATGCGCCATCAGGCATATCCCGTTGCGGGTTGATATATTGGTGATAGGTGCGCCCGGTCGGCATATGATTGAACAGCTCAATCGCCCCAATCTCGACAAGACGATCGCCGCTATGAGGATCAAATCCGGTGGTTTCGGTATCGAGAACGATCTCACGCATGGGCTATTTTGGTCCTGAGAGTTGAGAGCAGATTTTGAACCTGAGCGCGGGTGGATTCAAGGGTATCGGTTTTGATGACCACATCCGCGCGCGCTCGTTTTTCCGCATCTGGCAGTTGTTTTGACAGAATGGCTTTAAAATGCGCCTCTGTCATGCCCGGTCGGGCAAGCACGCGCGCGGCTTGGGTTTTAGCATCGGTTGACACAACGACAACAACATCGACACTTTTTTCGGCACCTGTTTCAAACAAAAGCGGGATATCGACCAAAGCGATGGGGGCGGTACAGTCAGCAATGAACGCATGCCGGTCTGCGGCAACAAGGGGATGAACAATGGTTTCGATCTGTTTGAGTGCGTCCGGGTTGACCGCGATGATGGATTTAAGCCGATCTTTGGACACCGCCCCATCACTGATAGCCTCCGGGAACGCTATGGAAATTGGGCCAACAGCCGCGCCATTTTCGCCATATAGCCGCGCCACGGCGGCATCGGCGTCCCAAACGGGAACACCTTCCTCGCCAAACATTGTCGCCGTGGTGCTTTTGCCCATTCCGATGGAGCCGGTGAGGCCGATGAGAAAAGGCCGGGAGGTCATGCGGAGAGGATGAAGTTTCGAGTGGCCTCGTCAACATCGGGACGCTGACCAAACCAACGCTCAAATCCCGGCGCGGCTTGGTGCAACAACATGCCGAGACCATCGACGGTTTGACAGCCCATCTCAGCGGCTCGCTTGAGCAATCCAGTGCGCAGCGGGGTATAAACGATGTCTGTAACCACAGCTTTGGAGCTCAAACGATCCAATGAAAGTTTTAGCTCAGGCTGCCCTGCCATGCCTAGAGATGTGGTGTTGATCAGCGTGGCAACGCCATCGAGCATGTCGGCAGCATTGACCCATTCACACACAACAATCTTGGTGCCAAATTCAGAGCGCAACACATCCGAACGCGTGCGCGTGCGGTTGGAGAGGCGAATTTCCGGAACACCAACCTCAAGCAAAGAGGCGATCACCGCCCGCGCTGCACCGCCCGCACCAAGCACGGCGGCGGGGCCGGACTTAGGGTCCCAATTGGCATTGGAACGAAGGTTTTCGACAAATCCGTAACCGTCAGTATTATCTGCGTAAAGTTTGCCATCCGGGCGAAAGATCAGCGTGTTGGCGGCCCCGATGAGAGCCGCACGGTCAGTGACAATATCGGCAAGGCTAAGCACGGTTTCTTTATGTGGAATGGTCACATTTGCGCCAACAAATCCCATTTTCGGCAGGGTTTGGAGCACGTCTTTGAGGTCGGATTGCTCCACATGAAGTGGCACATAATGGCCTTTAATCCCGTAACGGTTCAACCAATACCCGTGCAGTTTTGGCGATTGGCTATGGCTGATCGGCGCGCCGATGACGCCGGCCAATGGAATTTTGTCACTCACTTTGTCACTCATGATGCAATCACCCCCCTTTGGGACAGGTATGCCAGAAGTGGCAACAACGGCAAACCCAAGACCGTAAAGTAGTCACCATCAATGCGCGAAAAAAGGCGCACGCCTTCTTCTTCGAGCTTATAACAACCAACGGCATGGCGAATGCTGCCCCAATTTCGTTCCAGATAGGCGTTCAGATAAGCATCAGACAGGGCGTTCATCGTGAGGCGCACTTCGCCCACATGACGCCATTTTGGTTCACCGTTTTCATAAATGACAGCGGCGGAGAGCAAAGAGTGCCGTTGCCCGCGCATTTCACTCAAGAGAGCACGGGCTTCTTCGATGTCGTTGGCTTTCGAAATCAACCGCCCTTTAAAGGACAAGACCTGATCGCACCCAATGATCATGGCCTCCGGATGTTTCATCGACACCTTGCGGGCTTTACCCTCGGCTAAGGCGTCAGCGATCTCACGCGGTGTTGCGCCTTCAGATAAGAGCGCATCCTTTACGCTTTCTTCATCAATTCGTCCGACGATCACCTCAAAGGTCACGCCAGCATTTTGCAAAAGAGACCGCCGGATGTCTGAACCGGACGCAAGGATGAGAGGTTTAGGACTGTTCATCACTCTGTGGAAAACTCCTGTGCGTTTGCGTTGACCAAATGGCCGAAATTGACCTGATCGGCCTATCATGGGGATATCAGGGGTGGTCCAGGAAAAATACGCACTCTTTCTCCTGTGTGGAAAAGAAATCTTTCTATGACGGGACGGTTCTTTCATCCATCATGTAAAACTGATTTATCCCAGTAGTTTTGGAAATATACTTGTTTAAAATGCTGAATTTAAATCATAAAAATTATTTATCCCATCTTGTGGATAGAATGAATTGGCGTTTTAAACTGGAGGAAAACTATGTGGGTATCTCAATAATCCCCATTGTCCACAGGCCTTACTAACAACATCATCTTTCTTTTCTTTCTTTTTATTTTATTAAGAGAGCGAACCAAGGGAGACGATCATGGGCGATATTCTGGCAAGCGCATATCCTTGGGTGAAATCCCTCCATGTCATTTCTGTCATCGCCTGGATGGCTGGAATTTTCTATCTTCCTCGACTCTTTGTGCGTCACACTGAAAGCGTGAAACAGGGCAGTGAAGCGGATATTCTGTTTCAGGACATGGAACTGAAGCTGCTCAAGTTGATCATGAATCCTGCGATGATTTCGACGTGGATTTTTGGGCTTTGCCTTGTGATGACACCAGGGATCGTCGATTGGACATCGGGTTGGTCCTGGATCAAAGCTGGTTCGGTGATTGCAATGACTTGGTTTCATCATTGGCTTGGATTGCGGCGCAAAGAGTTTGTCGCCGGGACCAACACGCGAACAGGGCGTCAGTATCGGATGATGAATGAATTGCCGACGCTTTTGATGATCATCATCGTGATCATGATCATTGCCAAACCATTTTGACCCAAGCCTGTTTGGTGAACGTTGCCAGTTCTTTCTGAGAATGATTGACTTACCCTCTTTCTGTTCTTATGTACTCTCAAATCCCAGCCGTCCGGCATCAAAGGGATTCTCCAGTATAATTTGACCAAGAGACCGCTCAATGAGTCGGTCGAGACGGATTTTTTCATGACAGCCACCACCCTCAATCTGGCCGATCTCAAAGCCAAGAGCCCCAAAGACCTTCTTTCCATGGCTGAAGAGCTTGAGATCGAAAACGCCTCAACCATGCGCAAGGGCGAGATGATGTTCTCGATCCTGAAAGAGCGGGCAGAGGATGATTGGGAAATCTCTGGTGATGGCGTGCTCGAAGTGCTGCAAGATGGGTTCGGGTTTCTGCGCGCACCTGAGGCGAACTACCTTCCGGGTCCTGATGACATTTATGTCTCCCCGGACGTGATCCGCCAGCATGGCTTGCGCACCGGTGACACCGTGGAAGGCGTCATGTTGGCACCTGATGAAAACGAACGTTATTTTGCGATCACCAAGGTTACACAGATCAACTTTGAGGAGCCTGAAAAGGCCCGTCATAAGATCAACTTTGATAACCTGACGCCGCTTTACCCGGATGAGCGCTTTAAGCTGGAGATCGAAGATCCCACGCTGAAAGACCGCTCTGCGCGGATCATCGACCTTGTTGCGCCGATCGGTAAAGGTCAGCGTGCGCTGATTGTTGCGCCGCCGCGCACGGGTAAAACGGTTTTGCTGCAAAATATCGCGCATTCGATCGAAACCAACCACCCGGAATGCTACCTGATCGTTCTGTTGATTGACGAGCGTCCCGAAGAGGTGACAGACATGCAGCGATCTGTGAAAGGTGAGGTGATTTCTTCGACCTTTGACGAACCGGCAACCCGTCACGTCGCCGTTTCTGAGATGGTGATTGAAAAAGCCAAACGTCTGGTCGAACATAAACGCGATGTGGTTATCCTGCTCGACTCCATCACCCGCCTTGGCCGCGCTTTTAACACCGTTGTACCGTCGTCCGGTAAGGTTTTGACAGGTGGCGTTGATGCGAATGCGTTGCAGCGCCCTAAGCGCTTCTTTGGGGCCGCACGTAACATCGAGGAGGGTGGGTCTTTGACCATCATCGCTACCGCCTTGATCGACACCGGCTCGCGTATGGATGAGGTCATCTTTGAGGAATTCAAAGGCACCGGCAACGCCGAGATCGTTCTGGATCGCAAAGTTGCGGAC
The DNA here is from genome assembly GCF_000299875.1 of Celeribacter baekdonensis B30. Classification (GTDB taxonomy): domain Bacteria; phylum Pseudomonadota; class Alphaproteobacteria; order Rhodobacterales; family Rhodobacteraceae; genus Celeribacter; species Celeribacter baekdonensis_A. The sequence goes on along the minus strand of NZ_AMRK01000001.1, from coordinate 498,062 downwards.
AAACGTGTCTTCCCGGCGATGGATATTCTCAAATCCGGCACACGCAAAGAAGAACTTTTGGTCGATTCCAAAGATCTTCAGAAAACATACGTGCTGCGCCGTATCTTGAACCCAATGGGAACAACCGATGCGATTGAATTCCTGATCTCGAAGTTGAAACAGACCAAGAGCAACGCTGAATTCTTCGATTCTATGAACGCTTAACATTTAATATCAATAGGTTATCCTATGGATACGATATACGCCCTGGCATCCGCCCGCGGCAAAGCAGGCGTCGCAGTGGTCCGGATTTCCGGGCCGCTTGCGTTTTGGGCTGTCCATAATCTTACGGGTGATGTGCCCGCTCCGAGGCGCACTGCACTGCGCGTTCTACGCGATGTGGCAGGTGAGGTGCTTGATGAAGCTTTGGTGATTTGCTTTAAAAAAGGTGCGTCATTTACAGGGGAAGAAAGCGCGGAACTGCAACTTCATGGTTCTATCGCAATTGTGAATGCAGTGTTGCGCACCCTTTCTGAGATGGAAGGGTTGCGCATTGCAGAGGCGGGCGAGTTTACGCGTCGGGCGCTTGAGAACGAACGTCTCGACCTGGCCCAAGTTGAGGGTCTTGCTGATCTGATCGAAGCAGAGACCGAGGCGCAAAGACGGCAAGCGTTGAAGGTGTTTTCTGGTGTGCTCGGGGATAAGGTTGAGCGTTGGCGGGAGGCGCTTGTGCGCGCTGCCGCTTTGATCGAAGCCACGATTGATTTTGCTGACGAAGAGGTGCCCCTCGACGTCTCGCCTGAGGTTCTTGAACTGATCGGGACGGTCATGTTGGATCTCGAAAGCGAGGCGCGTGGTGCGACGATGGCGGAGCGCATCCGCGATGGCTTTGAAGTGGCCATCGTCGGTCCACCAAATGCCGGGAAATCCACGCTATTAAATGCTCTGGCTGGGCGCGATGCCGCGATCACGTCTGAGGTCGCTGGGACCACGCGCGATGTGATTGAAGTTCGGATGGAGCTTGGCGGATTGCCTGTGACTCTTTTGGACACGGCAGGCCTGCGTGAAACCGAAGACGCTGTTGAAGCGATTGGTATTGAGCGTGCGCGCGAACGGGCGAAATACGCTGATCTGCGTGTTATCTTGTTAGCGGATAAAGACGCTGCACCTGAGATCGAACCAGAAGAAGGCGATCTTTTGGTTCTCAGTAAGGATGATGACGGATCGGCTCGAGGTAAATGGCTTTCAGTGTCCGGAAAGACCGGGCAGGGGATCGACGTAATGGTCGCTCAGATTTCTGCTACCTTGACAGAACGTGCTTCGTCGGCGTCGTCCGCCATCCGTGAACGTCACCGAGTTGCAATTCGTGATGCACTGCTCTCTTTAGAATCGGCGAGAAATGAAGTATTGCTCGGGGCAGATCGGACAGAGTTGGCGGCAGAAGAGTTGCGCACTGCAATCCATGCACTCAATTGCCTTGTGGGCCGAGTCGATGTTGAGAATATCCTTGGAGAGATTTTCTCCAGTTTTTGCATTGGGAAATGAAAATGGCGCAAGGAGTGTTTCACGTGAAACATACCGACTTTGATGTTGTCGTTGTTGGTGGCGGCCACGCTGGATCTGATGCTGCCGCTGCGGCAGCTCGAACAGGGGCACAGACCGCTCTGATCACACTTAAGCGCGGTAATATTGGCGTCATGTCCTGTAATCCTGCCATCGGTGGGCTTGGAAAGGGCCATCTTGTGCGGGAAATTGATGCTTTGGATGGCGTTATGGGGCGAATTGCGGACAAGGCCGGGATTCAATTTCGCCTGTTGAACCGTCGAAAAGGTCCGGCGGTACAGGGCCCGCGCGCGCAAGCGGATCGCAAGATTTACCGCGAAGAGATGTTGAAAGAGCTTTCCACAACAGAAAACCTGACCATCATTGAGGCGGAAGTTGCCGATCTTGTGACGAAGGGCACGCAGATTTCCGGCGTCATTTTGGCTGATGGTTCTGAAATTTCCTGCGGTGCAGTTGTTCTAACCACCGGAACATTCTTGAATGGCTTGATACATATTGGCGATGTCAGCCACGCGGGTGGTCGTATGGGGGATAAGCCCTCTGTTGCTTTGGCTGAGCGGCTCTATGGGTTTGGCCTGCCAATGGGGCGGCTCAAAACGGGAACCCCGCCGCGTTTAAATGGCACAACCATCAATTGGGATATACTTGAAGAACAGCCTGGCGATGATGAGCCGGTGATGTTTTCTTTCCTAAATAAGACGCCAACGGCGCGTCAGGTGTCCTGCGGAATTACACATACGAACGAGGCTACTCACGATATCATTCGCCAAAATCTGTCCCGATCTGCGATGTACGGCGGCCATATCGAAGGGGTCGGTCCGCGTTATTGCCCTTCGATCGAGGACAAGGTTGTACGCTTTGCCGACAAAACCTCTCATCAGATTTTTTTGGAACCCGAAGGCGCGGATGACGACACAGTTTATCCAAACGGCATTTCGACCTCTCTTCCGGTCGATGTTCAAGAGGCCTATGTGCGTTCCATTCGTGGCCTTGAAGCCGTTGAGATTCTTCAGCCGGGATATGCGATTGAATATGATTATGTGGATCCCCGAGCGCTTCGAATGACGCTTGAATTGCGCGATGTGCCGGGACTTTTCATTGCAGGGCAGATCAATGGGACCACGGGATATGAAGAGGCTGCAGCACAAGGTCTTGTGGCCGGCTTAAATGCCGCACGCAAATCCTTGGGTAAAGAGGCAATGGTTTTTGCGCGTTCGGAAAGCTACATCGGTGTGATGATTGATGATTTGGTGACGCGCGGCGTGACCGAACCATATCGCATGTTCACGTCTCGCGCGGAGTTTAGATTGTCACTGCGCGCGGATAATGCAGACCAAAGATTAACGCCTATCGGGCTCGATTTGGGTATTGTTGGTCAAAAGCGTAAACAGGCGTTCACTCAAAAGATGGAATCGCTCGCGAGTGGTCGGACTCTTTTAGAAAGTCTTGTTTTTACACCAAAACAGATGTCGGAGGCTGGAATCCGTGCAAGTTCTGATGGAAGCCGCCGCAATGCGTTCCAAATTTTGTCATTTCCCGATGTCGATTATGATGAAATAATCAAGCTTGATCAGACGTTTGCAAAGATTGATGGCGATATCCGCGAGCAACTCTCAAAAGATGCGCTGTATGCCACTTACATTGAACGGCAACAGCGGGATGTTTTGGCGATGAAGCGGGATGAAAAACAAATTATCCCGGATGATTTTGATTATTCTGCGCTCGTCGGGCTTTCGAATGAGCTTCGTATGAAGTTGGAGAACGTGCGCCCACAGACGATCGCTCAAGCTGGCCGCGTTGAGGGTATGACCCCGGCTGCGACCACACTCATTCTTGCGCGTATGCGTCAAGGAAAGAAAGCAAAGGCGTCTTAATGAAGAAAATTTCATTTGCGGGCTTGGATGTTTCACGTGAAACATTCGAGCGACTTGAGGCCTATTTTTCAATTTTAAAAAAATGGAATCCCGTCATAAACTTGGTAGCAAAGTCCACAATTGAAAATGCTTGGGATCGGCATTTTCTGGATTCAGCCCAAGTGTTTGCTTTGGCGCCAAAAGAAAGCAAATCTTGGGTTGATATTGGAAGTGGGGGAGGGTTCCCAGGGCTGGTTTCTGCTGTTTTGGCTTCTGAACATGCGCCAGAAATGGAGTTTACTTTGGTTGAGTCCGACCAAAGGAAGGCGGAATTCCTTCGAACTGTGGCGCGAGATTTGAGTGTTCCTGTCACTGTAATAGCAAAACGTATCGAAGATATTCCGCCCCTCAATGCAGATGTCATTTCTGCGCGTGCGCTTGCAGCTTTGCCACTGCTTTTAAACTATGCCGAGCGCCATCTTTCTGAGTCTGGGCAGGCCATTTTCCAAAAAGGGGCCAATGTGTCAGATGAGATTGCAGAATCTCTTGAAACTTGGCGCTTCACCTACGAAGAATATCCAAGCACGACGGGCCAAGATGCCGTCACCCTTCTTATTGGAGATATAAGACGTGTCTGATCCCACTCGGCCGCCAGGTCCTAAGATTATTGCAGTCGCGAACCAAAAGGGCGGTGTCGGGAAGACAACGACAGCTATAAATTTGGCAGCTGCGCTGGTTGAAAACGGGTTTCGTGTCCTTGTTGTAGATCTTGATCCGCAAGGAAATGCCTCAACTGGCTTGGGAATCGACATAGAGAGTCGCAGCTTCACGACCTATGACCTTGTTCTTGGGGATGTGGATTTACACGATGTTATTCAAACTACTGACATCGAAGGTCTCTGGATTTCGCCTGCGACCGTAGATTTGAGCTCTGCCGACATTGAAATGGTTTCAAGCGAAAAGCGGAGCTTTCTGTTGCATGACGCGCTACGTCAGCCGGCAATTGATGGCTATCTGTTTGATTTTATTTTAATTGACTGTCCTCCATCGCTCAGCCTGTTGACGGTGAATGCAATGGTAGCCGCTGATTCCGTTTTGGTACCGCTTCAAAGCGAGTTTTTTGCGCTCGAAGGCTTATCTCAGTTGATGCTATCTGTGCGAGAGGTGCGCCAGACTGCAAATCCAAATTTGAGAATCGAGGGGGTTGTGTTGACGATGTATGATCAACGAAACAATCTGTCTCGTCAGGTGGAGTTGGATGCGCGCGAAAATTTGGGAGAATTGGTGTTTCAAACGGTGATTCCGCGCAATGTACGCGTCAGTGAAGCACCATCTTTTGCTTTACCTGTTCTTCAATACGATTCGAATTCCAAGGGTAGCTTGGCCTACAGGGCTTTGGCGACGGAAGTCGCTGCAAAGAGGGGTAAATAAGAGATGGAAAATCCGACGAAGCCAAAAAGCCGCGGTCTCGGGCGCGGTTTGTCAGCATTGATGGCGGACGTCGCGCCAGAAATTGGTGGCGCATCAGATACAAAAGAACCTCGCCGGCCTGATATGATGGTGCCGATTGAGAAAATCGTGCCGAATCCAGATCAGCCACGGCGGACCTTTGAACAAGGCGCATTGGACGATTTGGCCAATTCCATTCGCGAAAAAGGCGTGATTCAACCTTTGATCGTACGCGAAAGCCCAAGAAACGCCGGTGACTATGAGATTGTGGCTGGGGAGCGTCGTTGGCGTGCGTCTCAATTGGCCAGATTGCATGAACTTCCTGTCATTTTACGCGCTTACACAGACACTGAGGTTCTTGAAGTTGCGATTATCGAGAACATTCAGCGCGCTGACCTGAATGCGATTGAAGAGGCGGCAGGCTATAAGCAATTGATGGAGCGGTTTGGCCACACACAGGAGAAGCTCTCTGATGCACTGGGCAAAAGCCGGAGCCATATTGCGAACCTGATGCGCTTGCTTCATTTGCCGACGGATGTTCAGGATTTGGTTGTCGATGGTCACCTTTCTGCTGGCCACGCCCGCGCTCTGGTGACGGCCGAAAATCCGACCGAGCTTGCGAAACGGATTGTCAAAGGCGGCCTTTCTGTACGAGACGCTGAAAAACTGGTTAAGGCGGAAAAGAGTCCAACTCAGCCGAAGGCGGTAAAATCCTTCCGTGCCTCTGAAAAGGACGCCGATACCCGTGCTTTGGAGGCTGATTTGTCAGCTACGGTGGGCATGAAGGTGGAGATTGATCATAAAGACGGGTCAGAGAGCGGCAGGCTTTCGATCTCCTACGCAACTTTGGATGATCTGGATACGCTTTGCAAAATTTTATCTAAGGGCGCTTAAGCGTCCGGGATCAAATCCCGAATGATGGCATTTAACAGCGGGCGGCCTTTTCCGGTGACGGAAAGGCGCCCGTTTTCTGATTTTAGAAATCCGTCATCTAATAAGTATTTGTTTTTTATAGAGTAATTATATCCAAAAAGAGCGGAAAGCCGGGATAAATCAACCCCTTCTGAAATTCTAAGTCCCATCATAAGGTATTCGAGGGCTTGATCATAGCCTGGTAGGGCATTGCGTTCCTGGTCGCCGTGGCCTTTTGCGTCAACAGACGCGAGCCAAAGCGTCGGTGAGAGAGGCGTGTCGATTGCGTATTTTTGTCCATCAAGGGTGAGGCGGGAGTGTGCACCTGGGCCGATGCCTGCATAATCACCATAGCGCCAGTAAATCAGGTTGTGCCGGCTCTCAGACCCTTTTCGAGCGTGATTAGAGACTTCATAACTCGGCATTCCGGCGGCATCGCATTCCTCTTGGGTGAGGAAGTACATATCAGCGGCAGCGTCATCCGAGGGCAGATCACGCAATTGGCCACGATTGTAGCGATCGCCAAAGGCGGTGCCTTGTTCGATGGTCAGTTGATAGAGGGACAGGTGATCGACGGCCATAGAGAGGGCTTCGCGCAATTCCAAACGCCAGTCCTCTTGAGTTTGACCCTGGCGCGCGTAAATCAGATCGAAGCTGACCCGATCAAAGGCGGATCGAGCAATATCAAAGGCCTTTTGGGCTTCTGAGACGGAGTGAAGCCGGCCAAGACGGCGCAGATCGTCGTCACGAAGCGATTGAATGCCCATGGAGAGACGATTAACCCCTGCGGCACGATAGCCACGAAAACGACCCGCTTCCACGGAGGTTGGGTTGGCTTCAAGCGTAATTTCGACATCATTCGCGAGCGTCCAAGAGGCTCTAACCCGGCTTAAAATCGCATCAACAAGCTCCGGTTCCATCAATGATGGGGTGCCGCCGCCAAAAAAAATCGTGTTGACCAAGCGCCCCGGTGTGAGTGCTGCAATCCGGTCTATTTCTGAAAGGTAGGCGCGTTCCCATGCCTTTTGGTCAATTGTCGCCGCGACATGGGAGTTGAAATCGCAGTATGGGCATTTTGCCTGACAAAACGGCCAGTGAAAATAGAGACCAAATCCGCCGTTTTGCCAGTCTTCCATCATCAGCCCTTGAAAGCCGTGATTTCGATTTCGACTTTCATCTCAGGTTTGATGAGATCGGCAATCACCATTGTGGCCGCAGGGCGAATGTCGGAGAGGAATTCGCCAAGTGCCGGGATGAGTTCATCGACCAAGGCTTTGTCACTGACAGTGTATTGTACACGCACAGTGTCCGAGAGGGAAAATCCAGCCTGTTCCAGTGCATTCGAGATGGTTTTAAAGCAATTGCGCGCCTGATCGGCAATGCTGTCGGGCATAGTCATTGTAGCGTAATCATAGCCGGTTGTGCCGGACACGAAACACCAATCGCCTTGGGCGACAGCACGGGAATAGCCCATGGTGGATTCAAAAGCAGAGCCGGAAGAGATGAGTTTGCGAGTGCTCATTTAGAGAGGTCCTTGAAGGGTCCGGAGACCAGTTTACGAAAGGCGTCGGCACGATGGCTCATGCCCTGCTTTTTGGCAGGGTCCATTTCACCAAATGTTTCTGTTTCGCCATCAGGCAAGAAAATCGGGTCAAACCCAAATCCCAAATCTCCACGCATAGGCCAAACAAGGCGGCCTTCAACTGTACCCTCGAAAATCTCGTCATGGCCATCAGGCCAAGCGAGGCAAAGCGTACAGCAGAAGCGTGCGGTGCGGGGCTCAGGGGCATTTATAGCCTCAAGCTTGTCCCAGACTTTCTTCATCGCCATCGGAAAATCGCGGCCATTGGGTGTTTCGGCCCAATCGGCGGTGTAGACACCGGGGGCACCACCCAAGGCATCGACCATGATGCCGCTGTCATCGGAAAGCGCAGGTAGCCCACTTTCTTTGGCGGCAAAATGAGCTTTGATCCGGGCGTTTCCGACAAAGCTGTCTTCGGTCTCGTCCGGTTCTTCGAACCCGAGGTCCCCAGCGGAGATGACTTTGATCCCAAAAGGCGTCAAAAGCTCCGCGATTTCGCGAAGCTTGCCCTTGTTATGGGAGGCGAGGACCAGCGTGTCGCCATCAAACATACGCATCAGGCCACCGCGGCGTTTTGTACGGCAACGAGTTCAGCGACACCTTTTTCAGCAAGATCAAGGAGTTCATTCATTTGAGTGCGCGAATAAGTAGCCCCCTCGGCGCTCATCTGGGTTTCGATCATCTGGCCATTGGCGAGCATGATGAAGTTGCCATCAACGCCAGCTTCGGAATCCTCGGGGTAGTCGAGATCAAGCACGGCCTGACCCGCGTATATGCCACAGGACACGGCGGCGACGTTGGACAGCAGCGGATCGGAGATCAGCGCGCCGGATTTCAACAATTTGTTGGTGGCAATGCGCAGAGCGACCCAGCCGCCGGTGATCGAAGCGCAACGGGTGCCGCCATCGGCCTGAATGACATCGCAGTCGATGGTGATCTGACGTTCGCCAAGAGCAACGCGATCCACACCGGCGCGCAGGGCGCGACCGATCAAACGTTGAATTTCTACGGTACGACCGCCTTGTTTGCCTTGGGTCGCTTCACGACGCATCCGCGAAGACGTCGAACGCGGCAACATGCCATATTCTGCGGTGACCCAGCCCTGGCCAGAGTTACGCATAAATGGAGGCACGCGCTCCTCGATGGTCGCGGTGCACAAAACATGCGTATCACCACAGCGGATCAGGCAGGAGCCCTCGGCATGTTTTGTCACATTGATGTCGATCGAGATCGGGCGCATCTCGTTTAATTTCCGTCCGGAGGGTCGCATGGTCATTCCTTCCAATTTTTGTTGGCTGAGACATAACGAAGTGGGTGTGAAAGGTGCAAGTGTCATTGACCCCGGCAATGCATGTCTTTTAATGACGATACCGTTGGAGCCCTTTGCCATATGAACGACCGTGCGAATTTAATCACAGAAATGAACGACCGATCCCGCGAGGTGTTCCGCCGCGTTGTGGAGGGCTATCTCGAAAATGGCGATCCGGTTGGCTCGCGTACCTTGACGCGGACGATGAGCGAAAAAGTCTCGGCCGCGACGGTGCGCAATGTGATGCAGGATCTTGAGTATCTGGGCCTGTTGGACAGTCCGCATGTGTCGGCTGGACGTGTGCCAACGCAACTCGGCCTGCGTCTGTTTGTGGATGGGTTGCTTGAATTGGGCACCGTGACCGACGATGTGCGCGCGAAAATGGAAGAGACCGTGCGCGAGGATCAATCGCATGTTGGCGGGATGTTGGATCGGGTTGGCTCCGCACTATCGGGACTGACACAGGGGGCAAGCCTTGTTTTGGCGCCCAAGCATGAAGCGCCGGTAAAACATGTAGAATTTGTCAATTTGGCCCCAGATCGTGCGCTTGTGGTTTTGGTCTTTGCTGATGGGCATGTAGAAAACCGAATTTTCACCCCGCCAATTGGACAAACGCCATCCTCGCTACGTGAAGCGACGAATTTTCTGAATTCTCTGATCGAAGGTAAAACCCTTGGCGAGTTGCGTACAACGGTAGAGCGGGAAATCAAACTGCGCCGACAAGAGTTGGATAGCCTCGCCGCCGATCTGATCGAAAACGGCAGCGCCTTTTGGGGGGGCGAGGGAGCCGTGTATGAGCGACTCATTGTGCGGGGGCGTTCGAATCTATTGGGGGATAGTGCGGAAGCCGAGGAATTGGATCGCATTCGCAGTCTGTTTGATGACTTGGAAAAGAAACGCGACATTGCCGAATTTCTCGAACTGACTGAGGATGGCGAAGGCGTGCGTATTTTCATTGGCTCAGAAAACAAACTTTTCTCTCTTTCGGGTTCCTCTTTGGTGGTTTCTCCTTATATGAACGCTGAACGAAAGATAATTGGTGCTGTGGGAGTGATCGGACCGACTCGTCTCAATTATGGGCGGATTGTTCCGATTGTGGATTACACGGCGCAACTTGTCGGTCGCATATTGTCCGGCAAGGCGTGAAAAGGTGGAACATGACGGATCCAAAAAAAGACATGGCTGAAGAGATCGAAACCGAACTGGATGCTGAGCTTGAAGAGTTTCTTGAGGCTGAGGCCGAAGAGGAGATCGACGAGCTGGAAAAGCTGCGTGCGGAACGGGATGAGTTCAAAGACCGGTTTATCCGAGCCGTGGCCGATGCAGAGAATTCGCGCAAACGGGCGGACCGGGATCGGCGCGAGGCGGAGAATTACGGCGGATCGAAACTGGCGCGAGATATGTTGCCGATTTTCGACAATATGAAACGCGCGATTGATGCAATTGCCGAAGATCAGCGTGAAGCCCAGGCGGCTTTGATCGAAGGCATCGAATTGACCATGCGTGAACTGGTCAGCGTGTTCAAAAAGCACGGGATTGTCATCATCGCGCCTGAAGTTGGTGATGCGTTTGATCCGCAGGAACATGAAGCGATGTTCGAGGCTCCGGTGCCGGGCACCAAAGCAGGCGACATCATTCAGGTGATGAATGTGGGCTTTATGATCCACGATCGCCTGTTGCGCCCGGCTCAGGTTGGCGTGTCGTCCAATCCGGCCTAAGCCAAGGCAACCCGAAAGACAAAAGGCCCTCACAATGGTGGGGGCCTTTTCTTTGTGAAACTCAGTCGAGTTTCGCCTTTAAATCATACAGCACTTGAAGCGCCTCACGAGGTGTGAGCTCGTCTGGAAGAATATCCAAAAGCGCCTTTTCCACTGCGCTTTCTTTTGCCTTCGGCGCAGGGGCCGGGGCAGGCATGGCCGAGAACAGCGGCAGATCGTCAATGATCGCTTTCGGATTGGCCGCGTGTTGGGATTGGCCTTTTTCAAGCGCCTCAAGCACAGCTTTGGCGCGTTCAACCACAGCCGTGGGCAGGCCCGCAAGCCGGGCGACCTGAACGCCATAAGACCTATCCGCCTTGCCCTTGATCACCTCGTGAAGGAAAATCACTTCACCGTCCCATTCCTTAGCTGAAACGGTGGCATTTTCTGCACCTTTGAGTTTGTCGGAAAGGCTGGTCATCTCGTGGTAATGGGTTGCGAAAAGTGCGCGACAGGTGTTCACGTCGTGGAGATGTTCTAGCGTGGCCCAGGCAATCGACAGCCCGTCATAGGTCGCCGTTCCGCGCCCAATTTCATCAAGAATGACCAGAGCACGGTCATCGGCTTGGTTAAGGATAGCAGCGGTTTCGACCATCTCCACCATAAAGGTCGAGCGACCTCGGGCGAGATCGTCCGAGGCACCAACGCGTGAAAACAATTGCGAGACAATACCGATATGTGCGTCCTTGGCGGGAACAAAGGACCCGGCCTGTGCGATGAGCGCGATGAGTGCGTTTTGACGTAAAAACGTCGATTTACCCGCCATGTTCGGCCCGGTCAAAAGCCAGATTGCTGCGCCATCGTGACCGTCTGAGAGATCACAATCATTGGCAACAAACTTGCTACCGCCTTGTTTGCGCAACGCCCGTTCCACAACGGGATGACGCCCACCAATAATCTCGAAGCTTCGGCCCTGATCCACCTTAGGACGGGTCCAATCCTCTGAAATCGCCAAATCTGCGAGCGAACTGATCAGGTCCATTTCCGCCAGAGCGGAGGAGGCATCGTTGATCGCCGGCGCGCGCTCCAGAATGGCCATGCACAAGGTGTCAAACAGGCGTTTTTCAATCTCAAGCGCCCGCCCGCCGGCATTGTGAATTTTGGTCTCAAGCTCGCTGAGTTCCAAGGTGGTGAACCGCACTTGGTTGGCGGTTGTTTGGCGGTGGATGAAGATTTCATTCAGCGGTGCAGACAGCATTTTTTCTGCATGGGTCGATGTTGTCTCGATGAAATAACCCAGCACATTGTTGTGCTTGATTTTTAGGGACGAGACACCCGCCGCCTCGGCGTATTTGGATTGGAGCGAGGCAATCACACCTCTGCCTTGGTCGCGCAAGGTACGGCATTCATCGAGTTCAGTGTCATAGCCGGGCGCGATAAAACCACCATCGCGCGCGAGAAGCGGCGGTTCAGCGACAAGCGCTCTGTCGAGAAGGTCGATCAGTTCAGCATGGCCGACAAGAAAGGCTGATTTCTGCTGGACTAGGCTCGGAAGTGTCGCATTTGAAAGAGCGTTGGCGATGGTCTCCGCCTGCGATAGGCCATTGCGAATGGCGGCTAAATCGCGGGGACTGCCACGCTCTAGACCGATCCGCGACAGGGCGCGTTCCATGTCGGGCACCCGCCGTAGGGCGTCGCGCAATGGCTCTGAGAGTTTCGGATTTTCAATGGCAAAGCTGATGGCATCAAGGCGCGCCGTGATGATGTCGACATCGCGAGACGGGCTTGAGAGGCGACGTTCCAAAAGACGCCCACCGGCGGCGGTCACGGTGCGATCCATTGCGGACAAAAGCGACCCATCGCGGGCGCCAGAGAGGGAGTGTGTGATCTCAAGGTTGCGCCGGGTTGCGGCGTCAATCTGCATGTTGCCCCGCAGGGATTCACGCACGGGCGGTCGCACAAGCGGCAATTTGCCTTTTTGGGTGATGTCGAGATAGTCGATGATCGCGCCCATCGCCGACAATTCGGCCAAAGAGAACGCCCCAAATGCATCCAAAGATGAGACCCGAAACAGCTCCGTCAGGCGCTTTTGTGCCGAGGTACTGTCAAAGGAGGCGCGCGAAAGCGGAGTCATGTTGGGATGAAAATCAGAGACCAATTCAGCCCAATTCACGTCATTTGCCTCGGAGATTACGATCTCAGAGGGGTTCAGCCGCGCCAATTCCGGGCCAAGGCCGACCAACGGGCAAGGCATGACATGAAACGCCCCGGTGGAAATGTCGATCCAGGCCAAAGCGCCCTCATTGCGCACCTCCGCGAAGGCGGCGAGGTAATTGTGACGCCGCGCATCAAGCAAGCTGTCTTCGGTCAAGGTTCCAGGCGTGACAAGACGCACCACATCACGTTTGACCACAGCTTTCGCACCACGTTTTTTCGCGTCGGCCGGATTTTCGAGCTGTTCACAGACGGCCACTTTGAACCCCTTGCGGATCAGGTTCAAAAGATAGGTCTCAGCCGCATGAAAGGGCACGCCGCACATCGGGATGTCGTCACCCGCATGTTTGCCGCGCTTGGTGAGTGCAATGTCGAGCGCCTGCGAGGCGGCAATCGCATCATCAAAAAACATCTCATAGAAATCACCCATGCGGTAAAACAGTAATGCATCGCGATGACGCGATTTGATCTCGAGATATTGCGCCATCATCGGGGTGGCGGCGGGCGTTTCGTTGGACACAGGCTTGTCTCTCCGGTTTGGGTTGCCCCAACTTACTCGCACTATATGTGGCGTAAAGGCCCAGAACGCGTTCTTTTTGTTGAGGCCGGGGCTCAGTCTGGATAAGGATGCAGGCCTGACGAGGAGGAGGCCCACCCGCATGTCCAAGATCAAACAAACCCGCGAAGAAGCGCTCGTATTTCATATGGAGCCGCGCCCCGGCAAATTCGACATCACGCCAAGTGTTCCGATGAACACCCAGCGTGATTTGTCGCTGGCCTATTCTCCCGGCGTGGCTGTGCCCTGCGAAGCCATCGCGGCCCACCCCGAAACGGCCTATGATTACACCAACAAGGGCAACCTTGTGGCGGTCATTTCCAACGGGACGGCGGTTTTGGGTCTTGGCAATCTGGGTGCACTGGCCTCCAAGCCGGTGATGGAGGGTAAGGCGGTATTGTTCAAACGCTTTGCGGATGTGAACTCGATCGACATCGAACTCGACACCGAAGACCCCGAACAGATCATCCAGGCTGTCCGCCTGATGGGGCCGAGCTTTGGCGGGATCAACCTTGAGGACATCAAGGCACCGGAATGTTTCATCATCGAGCAGCGGCTCAAAGAAGAGATGGACATCCCGGTCTTCCACGACGACCAACACGGGACGGCGGTGATCTGTGCAGCGGGCCTGATCAATGCGCTCTATTTGTCGGGCAAAAAGATCGAAGACTGTAAAATCGTGCTCAATGGGGCCGGTGCGGCTGGGATTGCGTGTTTGGAACTCATTAAGTCGATGGGTGCAAAGCATGACAATTGCATCATGTGCGACACCAAAGGTGTGATTTACCAAGGCCGTACCGAAGGCATGAACCAATGGAAATCTGCCCATGCCGCCAAGACCGACGCACGCACATTGAAAGAGGCGATGAAGGGTGCGGACGTGTTCCTTGGGGTGTCGGCTAAAGGCGCTGTGACTCAGGATATGGTAGCGGATATGGCGCCGAACCCAGTGATTTTCGCCATGGCAAACCCGGATCCCGAGATCACACCCGAAGAAGCCCACGCTGTGCGCGAAGACGCGATTGTGGCCACCGGACGCTCGGATTACCCCAATCAGGTCAACAACGTTTTGGGCTTTCCCTACCTGTTTCGCGGGGCTTTGGACATTCATGCCCGTGCGATCAATGACGAAATGAAAATCGCCTGTGCGCGTGCGCTGGCTGAACTGGCGCGTGAGGATGTGCCGGATGAGGTGGCTCTGGCCTATGGGCAAAAGCTGTCTTTCGGTCGTGATTACATCATCCCAACGCCGTTTGATCCACGTTTGATTTACACTATCCCGCCCGCAGTGGCACAGGCCGGGATGGACACCGGCGTGGCACGTCGTCCGATTGTGGATATGGAAGGCTATGTGCAGGAGCTGAAAGCGCGCATGGACCCGACAGCGCAGATCCTTCAGGGGCTCTATGCGCGAGCGAAACAGGCGCAAGCGACAATGATTTTTGCCGAGGGCGATGATCCGCGCGTTTTGCGCGCCGCTGTTGCCTATCAGCGTGGTGGATTTGGTCGTGCGCTCGTGGTGGGGCGTGACGACGATGTGCGCGTTAGGCTTCAAGAAGAGGGTCTTGGCGAGGCTATGACCGAGCTTGAGATCGTGAACGCGGCCAACACGCCGCATCTGGAAGAGTACAAATCCTTTCTCTACTATCGCCTACAACGCTCCGGGTTTGACCAAAAAGACATTCACCGTCTTGCCGCCCGTGATCGTCACGCGTTTTCGGCGCTGATGTTGGCGCATGGTCATGCCGATGGTCTTGTGACCGGCGCGACACGCAAATCCGCGCATGTGTTGGACCGGATCAACTCGGTGTTTGATGCAAAGGCCGAAGATGGGGCTGTCGGGGTAACCGCTGTGCTGCACAAAGGTCGGATCATCTTTATTGCGGACACCTTGGTGCACGAATGGCCCGATGAGAACGATCTTGCCGATATTGCTGTTGCTGCCGCTCAGGTGGCGCGTGCGATGGGGATCGAACCGCGTGTGGCCTTTGCCTCTTTCTCGACCTTTGGGTATCCGATCTCTGAGCGCGCCAACAAAATGCACATCGCGCCGAAAGTGCTTGATAAGCGCGGTGTGGATTTCGAATATGATGGTGAAATGACGGTCGATGTGGCGCTCAATCCTGATGCGATGGCGGCCTATCCGTTTTGTCGTTTGTCTGGACCCGCCAACATCTTGGTGGTCCCAGCGAGACACTCTGCGTCCATTTCGGTGAAGCTGATGCAGGAAATGGCCGGAGCGACTGTTATTGGCCCGATTTTGACGGGGGTTGATAGACCTATTCAGATTTGCTCAACTGTTTCTACTGTAAGTGATATTCTGAATATGGCGATCCTTGCGGCCTGCAAGGTGGGTCAGACCCGGTAATGGCTTTCGGAAGGGAAGCGGATGGCGATTTTTAATTTGGGTTCGGTGAACATCGACCATTTTTATACACTGCCACACCTTCCTGCTCCGGGAGAAACACTCAGCGCGACAGGGCATACCCTTGGGCTTGGCGGCAAAGGAATGAATCAATCCGTTGCCGCCGCCAAAGCGGGCGCGTCGGTGTTTCATATCGGCGCCATTGGTAAACGGGATGCATGGGTGCGTGATAAAGTCCAATCCTACGGGGTGGATTGCAAATTTTTGCGCATGGTGGAACAGGACACGGGGCATGCCGTGATCTATGTTGATGCTGAGGGCGAAAACACCATCGTTTTGGAATCCGGCGCAAATATGCAGCAGGACAGCGAGTTCGTCGTCAATGCGATTGATCAGGCGGCTGCGTCTGACACGCTTTTGATCCAAAACGAAACCAATCTTCAGGCCTTTGCCGCGACCTTTGCCATCGTTAAAGGCATGCGGGTGATCTATTCTGCGGCACCTTTTTCGATCAAAGCGGTCACCGATCTTGTGCCCGATGTGTCCATGCTGGTGATGAATTCGGTTGAAGCGGCGCAGCTCTGTTCCGAAATGGGCGTGACCCTCGATAAAATTCCAGCCCCACAGGTCATGGTCACCCTTGGGGCCAAGGGGGCGATGTGGCGGTCGAATGAAACCGGCGAGGTGATCGAAGTCTCCTCACCCGCGGTGCATCCTGTGGATACGACGGCCGCAGGAGATACCTACATCGGCTATGTCGCGGCCGGGCTTGACCTTGGCATGCCCATCAAGGCGGCGATGGAATGGGCGGTGCAGGCGGCAGCCCTGAAAGTCACGCGCCACGGGACCGCGGATGCGATCCCGACCGCGGATGAGGTAAAGTCTTTTCGGGCTGCGTAATCTTAAAATGAAAAAGGGCGCTTGAAAGCGCCCTTTCTCTTTAGATTTTAGGCGTCTTAGTCTTTCAAACGACGGTTCCGCGCGGCCAAAAGTTTGAGACGCAAGGCGTTGAGCTGAATAAAGCCCTGAGCGTCTTTTTGGTCATAGGCACCAGCGTCGTCTTCAAAGGTCACATGCGCTTCTGAGTAAAGCGACGCGTCCGACCAACGACCCACGGTAACTGCGGAGCCTTTGTAGAGTTTCAGGCGGACAGTCCCGGACACATGTTCCTGAGATTTGTCGATGGCAGCCTGAAGCATTTCACGCTCGGGGCTGAACCAGAATCCGTTGTAAATCAGCTCGGCATAACGCGGCATCAGGCTGTCTTTGAGGTGGCCGGAGCCAGAATCGAGGGTGATTTGCTCAATGCCACGGTGTGCCTCCAAAAGGATCGTGCCACCCGGCGTTTCATACACGCCGCGCGATTTCATCCCAACGAAGCGGTTTTCAACGAAATCCAAACGACCGATGCCGTGTTTGCGGCCATATTCGTTCAGCTCTGTCAAAACCGTTGCCGGGCTCATCGCCACGCCATTGATCGCAACCGCATCGCCTTTTTCAAAGGTGACTTCGATGAATTCCGGCTCATTGGGCGCATCTTCCGGTTTCACGGTGCGCAGGTAGACGTAATCGGGCGCTTCCTGTGCCGGGTCTTCCAAAACGCGTCCCTCAGACGAGGTGTGCAATAGGTTGGCGTCGACCGAGAACGGCGCTTCGCCGCGTTTGTCTTTGGCGATCGGGATTTGGTTCTGTTCGGCAAATTCCAAAAGCTTGGTGCGCGAGGTCAAATCCCATTCCCGCCATGGCGCGATCACTTTGATGTCGGGGTTGAGCGCGTAGGCCGAAAGTTCGAACCTCACCTGATCGTTGCCCTTGCCGGTTGCCCCATGCGCGACCGCATCGGCGCCAGTCATCTCAGCAATCTCAACAAGGCGTTTGGAGATCAGCGGACGCGCGATGGAGGTGCCGAGCAGATAGAGACCCTCATAGACCGCATTGGCGCGGAACATCGGAAATACGAAATCGCGCACAAATTCTTCGCGGACATCTTCAATATAGATGTTTTCCGGCTTGATGCCGAGCATCTCGGCCTTTTGACGCGCGGGTTCCAGTTCCTCGCCCTGACCGAGATCAGCGGTAAAGGTGACAACCTCACAGCCATATTCGGTCTGGAGCCATTTCAGAATGATCGACGTATCAAGGCCGCCGGAATAGGCAAGAACGACTTTTTTGGGCGCAGACATGAGACTTTCCTTTTTCGGATATCGCACGGGCGAGTATCGGGTTTTTCGCCCAAGAGCAAGGTTTCGCACTCAGTTCACTGTCAGAATGCTTTAGCTTCTGCCCGAAAAGTCCTAAACCATCCCCAAACACAGTCTCAAAGGGCGATCATGACCGGATTTCAATTGTTCCAACACGCTATTTTGCGTGTGTTCCGCAATCTCGACGAAGCATTGGCCGTTTCTGGTTTGATTTGGATTGCCATTTTGGTTTGCCAGATCTTAGCTTTCGGGTCGTTAGATATGGAAGGCATGGCGGAAAGTGACGCACCCATGATGGGCGGCTCATCCCTTTTCCTCATTCTTCTGTCCAATGTTGTGATGGCAATCGGCTCCTGTTGGGTCGCGGTTGAATGGCACCGCTATGTGCTTGAGGGCAAGCGCCCGACATCCGCGTTTCCGTCGTGGAGCGGTTCGCGCGTTTGGGGGTACTTTGGTCTGTCCTTACTGATCGGCCTGTTGATTGGACTTTTCGTTGGTATTTTGGCCGCTTTCTTGGTGTCTATTTTGGGATCACAGGGTGCTATGGTGCTTGGTGGCCTGTTCCTCATGGTCGTGATCGGCTTGCCAGCAATCTATGGATTTTTGCGGGTGTCCCCAGTTCTGCCCGCGATCGCATTGGGTGGGAAAATGCGATTTGCGGAGGCTTGGAGCGCTACCAAGCCGCACAGCGCCACAATTTTGCAGGCCGCCATCCTGTCGATCGTGAGTTTGGTCGCGCTGCAAATTATTGGTATGCGTTTTGGCAGCGGCTTGTTTGGGTTGATCTACGAACTGGTCACGGGTTGGATCGTTTTGATGGTGAACGTCAGTCTTTTGTCCTCAATATACGAGATTTCCATGCGAGGTCGGTTCGATGATTGATTGGACCAACTTTTCTGACAAGGCATGTCAGGCCGAAGCCCGAGTGCGGCGCCTGTTTGAGCCGACGCCGTGTTTGCGCAATGATCATCTTTCGGTGGCCTATGGCGGTGACGTTTGGCTTAAGCGCGAAGACCTCACACCCGTGCGTTCCTATAAGTTGCGCGGGGCCTGGAATGCGATGGTCAAAGCGCGGGAAAAAGACCCAAGCATAGAGCTTTTCGTTTGTGCGTCTGCGGGCAATCACGCCCAAGGTGTCGCCTTTGCGTGCCGTGAATTTGGTGTGCGTGGGGTCATTTTTATGCCTGTGACGACGCCGCAGCAGAAAATTGATAAAACCCGCGTATTTGGTGCGGATATGGTCGAAATTCGCTTGGTTGGAGACTATTTTGACGACACTCTAGACGCCGCACGCACCTATTGTGAGGAGGAGGGCGGGCATTTTCTTTCGCCTTTCAACGATGCGGATGTGATTGAGGGACAAGCCACCGTTGCGGTGGAATTTATGGCGCAAATGACACCGGATGTTGTTGTGCTGCCGGTTGGAGGCGGCGGCCTTTCGTCGGGAGTCCTGTCATATCTTACAGAGGTTGCGCCACAGGTTGAGGTCTATTTTGTTGAGCCGTCAGGCGGACAATCTTTGGCCGCAGCTCTGGAGGCGGGCGAATTGGTGACGCTGAAAAATGTAGACAGCTTTGTCGATGGTGCCGCTGTTGCACGAATTGGCGAAATCCCGTTCGAGGTGCTCAAAGACGTGCCGAAAGATCACGTTTTGTCCTGTCCAGAAGATCGGATTTGTTCGACGATGATCGAAATGCTGAACGTGGAAGGGATCGTGCTTGAGCCCGCAGGGGCGCTCTCGATTGATGCTCTTTGGGACATCCGAGAGCAGATTCGGGGCAAGCGCGTTTTGTGTGTCACATCCGGCGGCAATTTTGATTTTGAACGTTTGCCAGAGGTCAAAGAACGGGCTCAGCGGTTCCGTAACCTCAAGAAATATTTCATTCTGCGTATGCCGCAGCGCCCCGGCGCGTTGCGTGATTTTTTGGACATGCTTGGCCCAAAGGATGACATCGCGCGATTTGAGTATCTTAAAAAGTCGGCTCGAAATTTTGGATCTGTTTTGATCGGAATTGAGACGACGGACTCAAATAGCTTTGCGCATCTCTTTCAAAAGATGGATGATGCTGGCCTTGTCTACCGTGACATCACCAACGATCAGGCTTTGGCTGAATTCGTTCTTTGATCTCCCGTATTTATGGGACAACTTTCGCCACAAAGGTGGTACGCGATTGTGCATAGGCATCAAAAATTTGGCCGAGATCGACGGATTCGGCCTCTCCATTGCGCGCGGCGCGTTCTCCGGCGGCACAGAGGCTTGAAAACGCTGCAAACCCAAGATTAAGCGAACTGCCTTTGAGAAAATGCAAATCTTTCTCAACACTGGAGTGGGTTGGGTGATGTTTCATCCGCTCAATCACCTCATCCACCTCATCGAGAAAGAGATCGACGACTTCGCGAAAATCTTCGGCACCGACTTCATCACGCAGTTCGTCCACTCGCCTCCAATCAATCATGACGCTCTCCTTTTCCTGATGCATAAGAGATGAAGAATCTTAGCTTTAAGTAAGCGCGCCTCAATTATTCCAGAAAATTTTAGATTTAAGGCCGCATTAAACCGTGGGGTGCATTGTCCGATCAGAGCGCGCTTTTAAGGATTTTGATTTTGGCCATCGCACAAGAAAAACAAGCCTATCTTCAAGCCGTGCCAGAACGGGGTGTGGTCAACAATGTGTTGATTGTTGATGATTCCCGAGCTCAGAGGCGGATTCTATCGTCTTATCTCGGGCGCTGGGGCTACACTGTGTTTGAGGCGGGGTCCGGCGAAGAGGCGATGAACATTTGTCAAAGCGAAAGCATTGATTTGATTGTCTCCGACTGGATGATGCCAGGGATGAGTGGGCTAGAATTTTGTCAATTATTTCGGCAACTTGATCGGGCGAACTATGGGTATTTCATCCTATTGACTTCGAAATCCGATAAGACTGAGGTTGCACAGGGGTTGGATGTTGGGGCTGACGATTTTCTGACCAAACCCGTGGCGGGCGATGAATTGCTTGCGCGTATTCGTGCCGGGGAGCGTATTTTGCGGATGGAGCGAGAACTGACCGAAAAGAACCGGCTGGTCAGTTCCACATTAAAAGAAATATCTGACCTTTATGATTCCCTCGACCGTGACCTTGTCGAAGCGCGCAAGTTGCAGCAATCACTCGTGCGGGAACGATTCCACGATTTTGAGACGGCTCAAATTTCGCTGCTTTTACGTCCCAGCGGCCATGTTGGTGGCGATCTTGTTGGATTCTTCCCGATCAATGACCGGCAATTTGGCGTTTTTTCGATCGATGTTTCGGGCCATGGGATTGCATCAGCTTTGATGACAGCACGGCTTGCGGCCTACCTTACGGGGTCTACATCAGAGCAAAATCTCGCAATTCGATCCGATGAAATCGGCGGATATATTGCCGCAAGCCCTTCTGAGGCGGCTATGGCACTGAACCGTTTGATGTTGGAGGAAATGGAGACCGACCTCTATTTCACAATGATTCTTGGGCATTTTGATCGTCTCAGTGGCGAATTCGTTATGACGCAATGCGGTCACCCATACCCAATTGTTCAGCGCGCCAATGGCGAGATTTCCTTTTTTGGCGATGGCGGATTGCCCGTCGGCCTGATCCCTTTCGCCGCTTACGAGGATGTTCACATGAAATTGTCTCCCGGCGACAGGATTTTGCTGTTTTCCGATGGGGTCACGGAATGTCCCGATGGTGGCGATGGTATGCTCGGTGAAGAGGGGTTGGTCGAAATGTGCAAAAAAGTTGCCACTGAAACGGGCAACGCGTTCTTTGACACGTTCCTTTGGGATTTGAACGATTTCAACAACGATCAGGATTTCCCTGACGACATCTCTGCCATCTTGCTCGAATATCCCGGACGGGCTGCTAAAGAATAGTGTTTAGTACATCTCGCTCACCTGGATTCCCAAGCAGGAGCGAGGCTTCTTCGGTCGAAACCCAGTGCGCAGAGTGATCTGGTTCGGGCGGCTCAGAAAGCTGTCTGACCGGAAAAGCCCGATAAATCCGACAAATTTTTTCTGCCCACATGTCATATTCGGGCATATATACGAAACGTCGAAAAGACCTGATGAAGGTTGGGGAGGCGATGCGCCAGCCGGTTTCTTCAAAGACCTCGCGATGAAGTGCTGCAATGGGGCTTTCCCCCGGATCAATGCCGCCGCCGGGAAATTGAAACTCGTGGTGAATCCCGCCTTGGTACGTCAACAATACGCGCTCATTGCGGGACAATAGAGCGTAAACACCTGGTCGTGCACGGTAGGTTTGCCCAAAAACTTTCGATTCTCCGTAGCGCCGCATCGTGTTCCACCTTCCTTCGGCGGTTGTTCCACCTATATGAACACGATATGTCAGCGCCGAACCTCAAGGAAAGCACAAATGATCGGATCGAAAATCGCATGGGATGACACAGTTCTCCCGTTTCAACTGGATGCATCCGACATCCGGGGTCGTGTCGCGCGTCTTGACGGGGTTTTGGACCGCGTTTTGTCGCAACACAATTATCCGCCTGAAATAGAAGCGCTGGTCGCTGAGATTGCATTGCTGACCGCAATGATTGGTCAGACCATCAAATTGCGTTGGAAACTCTCTCTGCAAGTGCGCGGGGATGGTCCGGCTCGGTTGATCGCCACCGACTATTACGCGCCCGAAAAGGATGGCGCGCCGGGGCGCATTCGGGCCTATGCCTCCTATGATGCCGAGCGCCTTCAGCCCGGTGTTGATCCGTTTTCGCAAATTGGCAAAGGCTATTTTGCCATCCTGATTGACCAAGGCAGCGGTACCACGCCCTATCAAGGCATCACGCCGATCGCCGGTGGGTCTTTGTCGTCATGCGCGGAAACTTATTTTGCCCAGTCCGAGCAACTGCCGACGCAGTTTTCGACCTCTTTTGGCAAATCGCGCCTATCGGGCGAAACCGAATCTTGGCGTGCGGGCGGCATCATGCTGCAAAAAATGCCGAAAGCGTCACCCTTCGCCGCACCTTTGGAGGGCGCAGAAGAGCAAAGCCTTTTGAAGCCCGCCGACATTCTGGCCGAGGATGATTTGGAGGACTGGAACCGCGCCAATATTCTTTTGAGTACCGTTGAGGAGATGGAACTTATCGGTCCGCGCGTTCAGCCCACCGATCTTCTTGTCCGCCTGTTTCACGAAGAGCAGCCCCGGGTTTTTGACCCGCAGCCCGTCGCTTTTGGCTGTAACTGCTCCGAGGATCGCGTGCGCAACAGCCTGTCGATGTACTCCGCGAAGGACATCCGGCATATGACAACGAAGGAGGGGACGGTGACTGCCGACTGCCAATTCTGTGGCGAGCATTACATTCTCGATCCAAAAACAGTTGGCTTCGATGCGGAGGTGAAGCCGGATGGAACCACCGATTGATCGCACCACACTTGAGGCGGCGCTCCACATGTCTGGCGCGCCGTCGTCAGATTTTGATCTGAATCCGGATTTTTCGGGCGCTGTGACGGGTGATTTGCGGGCGGCCGGTGTGTTGATCCCCATCATGGATCATCCCAAGGGGCCGAGGCTTGTGCTGACCAAACGCTCATCCGCACTTAAACATCATCCGGGTCAGATTGCATTCCCAGGTGGCCGGGTGGACCCGACAGATTTGGACCCGATTGACGCAGCCCTTCGCGAATCTGAAGAAGAGATCGGACTGCCGCGTCAGATTGTTGATGTTATTGGAACTTTGCCCACCCATGAAACCGTGACGCGGTTTCAGATATATCCAGTTTTAGGCTGGATTAAAGATGATTTTGTGCCCATCGCCGAGCCGGGCGAAGTCTCGGAAATTTTCACTGTTCCCATGAACCACGTTCTTAACGTAGATAATTTCAATGTGCAGTCGCGCCTATGGCGCGGACAAAAGCGGTCGTTTTTCACCGTGCCTTACGGCCCTTACTATATCTGGGGTGCCACGGCGCGCATTTTACGCGGACTGGCGGATCGGGTGCAATTGTGACCAAACTTACAGCGTCTTGGCTCAAAAGTGCGGGAGCACACCAAGTGATGGCGCTGTTCTCCGATATTGGAGAGCCAGCATATTTTGTTGGGGGGTGTGTCAGGAACAGCCTATTTGGTGTTCCTGTCAGTGATTTGGATATTTCGACACCAGTGCGACCCGAACTCATCTTAAACTTGGCACAAAAGGCCGGATTAAAAGTTATTCCAACCGGGATTGAGCACGGTACGGTCACGGTGATCGCGGAGGGCGAACCGTTTGAAATCACAACCTTTCGCAAAGATGTGGAGACGGATGGACGTCGCGCTGTCGTCGCATTTTCGACTCACATGGAAGATGACGCGCGGCGACGTGATTTTACGATGAATGCGATATATGCCGACGCGACAGGAACGATTATTGACCCGCTTGGCGGGTTACCCGATCTGCGCGCTGGGCGTGTCCGCTTTATTGATAATCCTGATCTTCGGATCAAAGAGGACTATCTCCGCATTCTCCGGTTCTTTCGGTTTTATGCGTGGTATGGTGATCATTCTGCCGGATTAGACCCTGATGGCTTGGCGGCTTGTGCAACACATCTTGATGGATTGACAACACTGTCGCGGGAGCGTGTTGGGGCGGAGATCATCAAGCTGTTGTCTGCCCCGTCGCCGGATCAGGCCATTGGCGCAATGGACCAATCTGGGGTTTTGAACACCCTTCTGCCGGGGGCGTCAACCAAAGCGTTCTTCCTTTTGACCTCTTTTGAAACACATCCAGACCCGATCCTGCGTCTTGCGGCGCTGGGCGATTTTGATGTGGCTGGTCTTTTGCGGTTGTCCAGGGCGCAATGCCGCCGATATGCGACCTATCGAGAGTGTGCGGTGGGACCGAGTGGGCTTGCAGAGATCGCCTATCGTGAAAATGCGGATATTGCGCGCGCCGTGTCATGTCTTAGGGCGGCATTTTTTGAACAGCCGGTTTCTCAGGACGCGGCGGTTGAAATCGCCAAAGGAGCTACAGCGATTTTCCCGCTGGTGGCATCAGATTTGATACCAGAACTGACGGGTCCTGCGCTTGGTGCCGCCTTGAAAGCAGCGGAACAGGCGTGGATTGAAAGTGGATTTACGCTGGATCGGCATGCCTTGATAAAGCGGGCAAAGGATACGTGATATGACTCAGTTCGAAGTTGTCCGGCTTGGACATAAAGGTGACGGAATCACCAAGGACGGCGTGTTTGTGCCACATGCGCTTCCGGGTGAGGTTGTGGAGGGTGATGTTGAAAACGACCGGGTGATCCATGGTCGGATCATCACCTCATCTCCCGCTCGGGTTACACCCGCCTGCCGTCATTACAAGGCGTGCGGCGGTTGCGCGCTTCAACATGCCTCAGACGAATTCGTTGCCGACTGGAAGCGCGAAATCGTGGCAACCGCCCTCAAAAATCATGGTATTTCGGCTGGGTTGGAGACGATCCATACGTCGCCCTCCTGCAGCCGCAGGCGTGCAGTGTTTCATGGGCGACGAACAAAAAAGAGTGTCATGGTTGGCCTTTATGGCCGTGCGTCTGACAGCTTGGTTCCGGTGCCTGACTGTATTCTGATGACCCCTGAGATCATGTCCGCCTATGGCGCGCTTGAACGGTTGGTTCAACTCGGGGCCTCGCGTCGCGGCGAAATGAACCTCGCGGTGATCGCAACGGAAACAGGTCTTGATGTGTCCGTGGAGAATGGCAAGCCGCTCGATATGGATCTGAGGATTGATCTAGGCCAAGTCGTACGTGAACAAAGGTTTTCACGACTGTCTTGGAATGGCGAAGATGTAGCGGGCGAAGCGCCGGCCTATCTGCGTTTTGGCAAAGCGCGGGTCGTGCCACCCGCCGGCGCCTTTCTTCAGGCGACCGCAGCAGGTGAGGCCGCGCTTGTTCGGGCGATGCGTCGGGTCGTTGGCGATGCGCGCCGCGTCATTGACCTTTTTGCAGGCTGTGGGACGTTTTCCTTACCTTGCGCGGAGACAGCTGAGGTTCATGCCGTGGAAGGCGTGAGTGAGATGCTTGACGCGTTGAGCAAAGGGTGGCGACAGGCCGAGGGCCTCAAACGCGTAACTGTTGAGACCCGTGACTTGTTCCGACAGCCGATTCGAGCCGACGAACTCAATCGGTTTGACGCGGCGATCATTGATCCACCACGACCGGGGGCTGCCGCGCAGTGTGATGAGATCGCCAAAAGCGCGCTGAAAACCGTTGGTTTCGTGTCATGTAACCCGATCACATTCGCGCGAGACGCAAAAACACTGACCGATGCGGGCTTTGTTTTGGACTGGATTGAGGTGATTGATCAGTTTCGGTGGTCGACTCACGTCGAAATCGCGGCGCGATTCTTGCGGGTTTAGAGCAATCAAATCATTGGCCTGATCACCCAAATCAGTGTATCCAGCACAAAACACTATACGAGTAGACCCAATGGATCGGCGGACTTTTTTAGCATCAACTGTGGCAGCCATTGTGCTGCCATTCGGCGTTTTGGCGCGCGAACTCAGGACCTATTCCGGGCCTGAAGTCACCCGGATTGTGATCTACAAGGGGCGCCGCAAAATGTACCTCATGCATGGGGCAAAGGTGCTCAAAAAGTATCGGATCGGAATTGGCGGAAATCCGGTTGGACCCAAGCAATTCGAAGGCGACAGTAAGACCCCGGAAGGCAGCTATATCATAGATCGGCGCAACCCGAATTCAGCTTACCATCTGTCTTTGGGGATTTCGTATCCGAACCAAAGAGATGAAGCATACGCCGCGTCGATGGGGCGGCGTCCGGGGGGGGATATTTTTATTCATGGACGGGCCGGCGAAAACCGGGGCAAGGGCCGCGACTGGACCGCGGGCTGTATCTCGGTTTCCGATCGCAATATTGAGAAAATCTACATGATGGTGCAAGATGGCACTCAGGTAGATATTTTTCCGTAATTTCAGATAATTACAGGCCTGAAAACTGAGATGGATTGGCTCCGATCAGGAGGGTCCACCACAGTTTTCCATTCTCTTCTTGATACCAGGCAAAGCCGATATCCGTTGCGCGCGGATCAAGAATGATATCGCGGGTGTCGGATTGCTCCATCCAGGCGGACAGGGTTTCAAGTTCGGTTTCGTAGGTTTCTGAAATATTTTCACCAAGCATCAAGCCGGTGTAGCCGGAACGGTTGACCCGATCGAGCGGCGAGGAGCCGTCAGAGCCGAAATGCCAGGGACGGTTTTGGACATGCATGTCACGCGAATGGGTCGCGGCGGCAGCGTTTAGATTGGCGTTGAGTTGAACGGGGGAGGTCCCGGCGGCGGCGCGCAGCGCGTTGATCGAATCAAGGATGTGGTATTGAATCTTTGCTTCATCCCGAGCGTGGATTCGATACAGCCGGGGCAAGGGCTTGCCATCGGGCCCAAGTCGTTCGGTCGGCGCGTCGCAGGCGGAGAGACCAACAAGGGCCATCATAAGGACAGCAATAATGCGAGACATTCAGACACTCCAAAAACTTTGTCTTGATGACCTAGACCCTTTGATTGCCGGGATCAAATCCTGTTCGCAACTTTTTGCTATGAATGATTGTTTGATTTGCGACTGAGGCAATCGCGCCATATAAAGGCAAGGTACACGCGTTCACATTACATGACTGGCTTCGTTCAATGAGTAAACTTCCGGCCCTCAAGGTCTCACGCCGCGCATTTGTTGCAGGCTCTACAGCGGTTTTGGCATTGCCAGCTTTGGCACAGACCGACAACACGACAGAGATCGAAGGCGACATTTCAACCGTTGTGCGCCGCAATATTTCAAGTTTCCGCTCGCTGAACTGGGAACCCTATTTCAGCAATCTCAGCAATGGGGCGATCCTTGTTGATACCACATCGCGGGCGCTGCATTTTTGGAGCGAAGATCAGTCGGTCTACAAGCTCTATCCAACATCGGTTCCCTTAACCGAAGACCTGACGCGTCGGGGCCGCACATCAATCATTCGCAAAGTCGAGGGGCCAAGTTGGTCTCCGACGCCAGCAATGAAAGTCCGCAATCCTGAATGGCCGGAATTTGTTGGGCCGGGTCCAAACAATCCGCTCGGCACGCATGCGCTTTATCTGTCTTGGCAATATTACCGAATCCACGGAACCCACGATACGCGAAAAATCGGCCGGAGATCCTCCAATGGCTGCATCGGTTTGTACAATGAGCATATCGCTGAGTTGTATTCTTTGACAAAAGTGGGAACGCAAGTGTTGCTAATTTGACGATTCTCTGTTCGAAATGAGACCTACGTTAAAGGATAAATTGATTTCTCTTCGGTTTATCTGCATTACGAATACTGTGTAACAAACCTGACCTGCCAATGCAGGGATCATGGAGGAATGAAAATGAAAAAATTCGCTGCTGCTGCCGTTTTTGCTTTGGCTGGCTCTGCTGCTTTTGCTGGTGGCTACTCTGCTCCGGTTATCGAAGCTCCTGTTGTCGTGGAAGAAACATCTTCTTCGTCCGCTGGCGGTTACGTTGTACCGTTGCTGATCTTGGCACTCGTTGCCGCTGCTGTTGCTGCTGACTAATCGTCACTCGACAGTTACTCATTTTAAAGGGCAGCTCATTGAGCTGCCCTTTTCATTTTGAACAAAGGGCTAAAGGCAAGACTCTATGAGTCCGCCTATACCCACCCACTCAGATTCTTACGGATTTGATCGACAAGGGCCTTGATGTGCAAAGGCTCGGCGTTGAGGCAGGGGATGTAGAGGAAATCCTCGCCGCCTGCGTGGTCAAAGCTTTCTTTGATCTCTTCGTTGATTTCCTCAAGCGTCTCAATGCAATCGGCGGAAAACGCAGGGGCACAAACGGCGATGCTTTTGTTCCCGGCTTCGGCCTGACGCGCCACCTCTTCCACGGTATAGGGTTGAAGCCAGTCTTCGGGACCGAATTTCGATTGAAACGTCGTCATGATCTGCGTGTCATTCCAACCGAGGCGTTCCTTAAGCAGCCGCGTCGTTTTCTGGCACTGACAATGATAGGGATCGCCCCCCTCTTTCAGGTAGCGTTCTGGCAGGCCGTGATAGGAACAAATCAGGATGTCGGGCTTTTTCGCCACCGCCGCATAGGCGCGCTCAACGGACTGGGCGAGGGCTTCAATATAGGCGGGATCATCGAAATAGGGCGGTACGGTCCGCGCGGCGGGTTGCCAGTTTTCTTCCATCAAAGCGCGGAAAAATTCGTCATTGGCGGTGGCAACCGTTGCCCCGGCGTATTGCGGGTAGAGCGGGAAAAACAGGATTTTGCTACAGCCTTCGGAGACGAGTTTTTGCACCTTTGATTTGGTGGATGGGTTGCCGTAACGCATACAGAAATCAACCATCACTTCACCGCCAAACTCCTCCGCAAGCGCTGCTTTGATCGCCGCCGTTTGCTCTTTGGTGATGGTCATCAGCGGACTTTCATCGGCCTCATTGTTCCAAATAGACCGATACGCCGCACCGGATTTCGATGGCCTAAAGGTCAAAACGATGCCTTGCAGGATCGGTTGCCATTTCCATTTTGGATAGTCGATCACCCGCTGATCCGAGAGAAATTCATTTAAATACCGACGCATTGACCAATAGTCTGTCGCGTCAGGCGTTCCCAAATTTGACAGCAAAACCCCGATCTTTTGTTTTGGCACTTTGGGGTGGTCTGTTTGTGCGTGTATTGGACAGGTGGCGTCTGCCGCATTTGTGTTCATCCGGCTTGGCTTCATAAGTCCCATGTGTCTGTCCTGATTTTTGTTTTTTATAGGCTTAGGGTGGTCGGGCTGCGGGTCAAGGGGCCGCGTCTGTGGGAAGTTTAAATTCCTGCGCCTGAAGCGCGTCGGCAAGGCGATGTTTGGCGGAACCGGGCATCAACGGTTTCGGCTGGCTTTCATCCGGGGCCCAGCCTGTCAGAAACACCAAATCAAATGTCGCCACAAGCCGGTCGTCTTGCGCAAAATGAGCCTGATAGAGATGCTCGGTCAGATCGAAAAGCGCCTTTGGGCTTGGAGTCATGTGCCGTGCGCCGAGCGCATTGCTTTCTCCCATGGCGCGCAGATCGGTGACGAGTCTTTTTAAACTGGGGTAGGTCACGGTGTGCGGGCTTTTGTCCGCGACAGGCAGGGCAAAAGAGGCGCGTTGCAACAGCGCACCGAGGTCGCGCAGTTCTCCCATCGGCAACACGCGCGGCGATAGGCCACCCAAAAGCGCCGCTTCCGCCTGTCCCAAACAGGCGCGCAGTTCATGCAGCGTTTGGTCGCCGAAAAAGGCCGCGATCATCAAGCCATCGGGTTTGAGCGCGCGATTGCATTGGATGAGTTGGCCGACGGGATCATTGGCCCAGTGCAGGGACATGGCATGGATCACCAAATCATGCGCGCCTTGTTTCAGGTCGAGCACATCGTCATCGGCAACAACACGCGCCTCGGGGAACCATTTTGACCACAACTCGGGAAATCCGGTGACAATCGCCGGCGATGTAAACGCTTTATTAACCATGCTTAACCGATCTTCGATCTCAGCGCGGGCCTCTTCATGCAAAAAGAAATCGCCCCCCATGCGCAAAGCACGGGTGCGGTATCGAGACAGGTGGTCCCGATGGATCAAAGGAACGGGGTCGGACATGGATGTGCTTTCTTTACGGTCATGTTTCAAACCTGCGGGCAATGTAGGAAGTTGACAGGGAAATGCAAACACTGGCCAAGCTGATCTACCCGGCACAATGTCTCACCTGCGACGAAATGATCGAGGTGGCGCGCGGGTTGTGCCCAAAATGTTGGTCGCAAACACCGTTTATTGTCGATCCACCTTGTGACGCCTGTGGGCGCCCTTTGATTGGTGAGGCGCAGGAGGGCGATCTCTGTGATGACTGTCGCGCTAATCCGCGCCTGTGGGATCGAGGCCGGGCTGCGATGCTATATGCGGGCAATGGCCGAGCGATGGTTTTGAGGTTCAAGCATGGCGACCGCACCGATCTTGCGCGCTCTGCGGGGGCGTGGTTGGCGCGGGCGGCAGAGCCTTTGATATGTGAGGATACGCTTGTTGCCCCGGTGCCTCTCCACTGGCTGCGTATCGTTCAGCGGCGGTACAATCAATCCGCGTTGCTTGCCGCTCAGGTGGCGAAGCTCCATGGATTGGACTATTGTCCTGACCTATTACGCCGACCTGTTGCGACTCGAAAATTGGATGGGATGACCGCAGATCAACGCCATGAAACGGTTTCAGGCGTGATCAAAGTCACACCGAAGCGCGCCAAGGTGATTGCCGGTCGGCATGTGCTTTTGATCGACGATGTGATGACCACTGGTGCGACTTTGGCGCAATGCACGCGCGCCTGCCTTGAGGCTGGTGCGTCGCATGTTTCGATCGCGGTACTGGCCCGCGTTGCCAGAGAGGGCTAAATCCTTATAGTCGCCGAAAGATCAAAGGATTTCCCATGCAACCTGTCACGCTCTACACCACTCCGATTTGCCCTTATTGTATCGCGGCCAAGCGCCTGCTTGACAGCAAAGGGGTCACCTACACCGACATCAACGTGATGGCCGAACCCAATCGTCGCGCCGAGATGATGCAAAAAGCCCATGGTCGCCACACCGTGCCGCAGATTTTCATTGGCGACACCCATGTCGGCGGTTGTGATGAGCTTTACGCCCTTGAACGTGCTGGTAAACTCGACCCGCTTTTGGCGGATTGAGCCATGACCCGCGTCGGCCTTATTACGCTTAATTCCTCTGACGATCCGCTTGCCAATCTTGCGATTACGCAACGCTATGTGACCGAAGCGGCAGAGGCGGGGGCACAGATTGTTTTGACGCCAGAAGTCACCAATTGCGTTTCAAGTTCGCGTACACATCAAAGAGAGGTTTTGCGCGCTGAGTCTGAAGACCCAACATTGGCAGGGTTGCAGGAAACGGCAAAATCCTGTGGGATTTGGCTCTTGATCGGCTCACTGGCCTTAAAGACCGATGATCCAGATGGGCGATTTGCCAATCGGTCTTTCCTGATCACCCCTGAGGGCGAAATCGCCGCGCGCTATGATAAAATCCACATGTTTGACGTCGATGTCAGCGAGACGGAGACCTATCGCGAATCCGCCGGGTATCGTCCTGGCAATCGGGCAGTTTTGGCGAAAACGGCGCTGGGCCAGATCGGTATGGCGATTTGTTATGATCTGCGTTTTCCGCATTTGTTTCGTTCTTTGGCACAGGCAGGAGCCGACATCCTCACCGTGCCTGCGGCCTTCTCTGCCGTGACCGGGGCCGCGCATTGGGAGAGCTTGCTCAGAGCGCGGGCGATTGAGACCGGGTGTTTTGTTTTTGCTCCGGCGCAAACGGGGCAACACGTCGAAACCACAGGGTCAACGCGCCGCACCTATGGTCATTCTCTTGCCGTTTCGCCCTGGGGAGAGGTGCTTTATGATGGCGGTGTTGAACCGGGATGGGATGTAATTGACATTGATATGGGCGATGTTGCTCATGCCAGATCGCGCATTCCTTCCCTGTCCCATGACCGTGACTTTGAGGTTCCGCAATGAGTGGCCCATCCAACAATGACTCGCTGTCTGTGGCGCTGTTTTCCGAGATTTTCATGGCGGATCAGTTGGCCCGAAACCGGCTGACCAAAGCGATGCCCAAAGGCATGGAAATCAGTCACTTTTCGGTGCTCAACCATCTTGCCCGTGCCAATGACGAAAGGTCTCCGGCGCAGCTTGCGCGGGCGTTTCACGTCACCCGCGGTGCGATGACCAACACATTGAACAAACTCGAATGGGCGGGACATGTTCACATTCGCCCGGATTGGGACGACGCGCGCCGCAAATTCGTGTCAATTTCCCCATCAGGCCGCGCGGCACGAGACGCAGCTTTGGCGGCGATTGCGCCGATCCTGTCTGATATTGTCGAGGCGATTGGCACCGAACGGGTCAAGGCCGCACTTCCCGTCTTGCGGGAAATGCGCATTCGTCTTGAGGAAGAGAACTAGACCTTAACTTGGCTTGGTCGATGCCGTGACATAGTTCACCGACAGATCACGGGCAGACAGAGACCAGGTCCAAAGCACCGGATTGAAGACAAAGCCTTTGCGATCCACCGGAGACAGCCCGGCCTTTTCAATCAGCGCGTACAACTCGTCTGGCGTGATGAATTTTTTCCACTCATGCGTGCCCTTCGGCAACCAGCGCATGATCACTTCGGCGCCAACGATGGCCATCATATAGCTTTTGGGATTGCGATTGATCGTTGAGGCAATCATCAGCCCACCGGGTTTGAGCAACATCTGACAGGCGGTCATGTAGCCCAGTGGATCGGAGACATGTTCGACCACTTCCATATTCAAGACCACGTCAAACTGTTCCCCCGCCTCGGCGAGTGATTCGGCGGCGGTGTGGCGATAGTCGATCACCAACCCGGATTTTTCCGCGTGAAGCTGCGCAACGGGAAGGTTCCCCGCCGCCGCATCGGCACCTACAACCGTCGCGCCCAAACGTGCCATCGGTTCGGATAAAAGCCCGCCACCACAACCGATGTCCAGCAGGCGTAGCCCCTCAAAGGGGCGCTCGGCGGACAGGTCACGCCCGAACTCAGCGGCGATTTGCGAGGTGATGTAATCAAGCCGACACGGGTTCAGCATATGCAATGGTTTAAACTTACCATTCGGGTCCCACCATTCTGCGGCCATGGCCTCGAATTTGGCGACCTCTTGCGGGTCAATGGTGGACTGATGCATTTGCATGATCCTCTCCTTCGTGTTCAACTTAGAAATCGGTTTCTATACCGATTGATCGCTCTATATAGGAACCCCATGGATAAGGTCTCAGGCCAAAAGAGCGCATATAGCTACCTCTACCCCCAAATCGCGGTCTATGACCACCGGATGTTGGAGGTTGGGGACGGGCACCGGATTTACGTCGAGCAAAGCGGCAATCCGAAGGGTATTCCTGTGGTGGTGTTTCATGGTGGTCCAGGTGGGGGCTGTAGCCCTTATATGCGGCGCTATTTCGATCCGTCCATTTTTCGCATCATTTTGTTTGATCAACGCGGTTGCGGCAAATCGCGGCCCTTCGCCTCCGTCGACGCCAATACGACATGGCATTTGGTCGCTGATGTTGAGCGGATTAGGGTCGAATTGGGCATTGAGCGTTGGACTGTGTTTGGCGGAAGTTGGGGGGCGACATTGGGCGTGGCCTATACTCAAAGTCATCCGGAACGAGTGCTGCATCTTGTTTTGCGCGGCGTGTTTTTGGCGCGGCAAAGTGAGTTGGATTGGTTCTACGCGGGCGGTGCGGGTCAGTTTTGGCCGGAGCTTTGGGCGGAGTTTTGCGATGCCATCCCGGATGAGGAACACGACGATTTGATCGCGGCCTATCATCGGCGTTTGTTTAGCGGCACTTATCAAGAAGAATTGCGTTTTGGTCGGATCTGGTCGCGTTGGGAGAATGCGTTGGCGTCGATCGGATCGAATGGCGCAGCGGGTGAGCCTGCGCCGGATTACGCCCGGACCTTTGCACGGCTGGAGAACCATTATTTCACCCACAAGGCATTCTTTGAGCGCGATGGACAGCTTTTGGAGGATATTGGCAAAATGGCCAATGTGCCTGGCACCATTGTTCAGGGGCGATTCGATATGATTTGCCCGCCACATACCGCCTACGCGCTGCATAAGGTTTGGCCCAAGGCGCGGTTGATGATGGTGGGGCAGGCAGGTCACGCCATGTCTGAGCCGGGAATCACGCAGGCGCTTGTGTCGACGATGGACCGGATCGGACAGGAGATGCGATAAGACTTGCAGAGTGGCCTGTAGCGGCGTATAGGACGTGCCAACAGCGGCGCGTTGGGAGGTCCCAAAGCTCCACCGGGAAAGATCGACGGGCCGCGCGCCCGTTTTTTTGTGCCCTGAAACCGCGTTGGTCGATGGGTGGCCCGTGAACCCGTATCTGAAAGGCAGCCCGGACATGTCCGAACTTATTGCCAAGACAGCCATTGATCGCCGTTTGGCGGAAATCATCACCCCGGTTATCGAGGGGATGGGATTTGAACTTGTGCGCGTGCGTTTGATGTCGTCGACCAAATCGAAGACGCTTCAAATTATGGCCGAACGTCCCGATGGCGGGATCGAAGTTGACGAATGTGCGCAGATTTCGACTGCGGTTTCTGCTATTCTCGACGTCGAAGACCCGATTGAGGACGAATACACGCTCGAAGTGTCAAGCCCTGGTATCGACCGACCTTTGACGCGCCTGAAAGATTTTGCGTCTTTCGAGGGCTATGAGGCCAAGATTGAAACGACTGAGATGATCGACGGCCGCCGTCGCTTCAAAGGGGAGATCGCCGGTGTTGAAGGCGATGAAGTTCTCCTGACGATCGAAGAAAATGGTGAGACGCTCACCATCGGTTTGAATTTTGATTGGCTGTCAGATGCGAAACTGGTGCTGACCGATGAGCTGATCCGCGAAATGTTGCGCCAACGCAAAGCGTCCGGGGCAATTGACGAAACAAATTTTGACGAAATCCAGACCGACGACGGGTCTTCAGAGGATTGAGAGAGGACTGAGATATGGCAATCACCTCTGCAAACCAGCTTGAGCTGTTGCAAACCGCCGAGGCCGTGGCCCGCGAGAAAATGATCGACCCCGAATTGGTGGTTGAAGCGATGGAGGAGAGCCTCGCACGCGCTGCAAAGTCGCGTTATGGTTCCGAAATGGATATTCGTGTGTCCATTGACCGCAAGACTGGCCGGGCCACCTTTACCCGTGTGCGCACTGTGGTTGAGGAAGACGAGCTTGAGAATTACCAAGCAGAGATGACCGTCACGCAGGCCAAACAATACATGGCCGACCCGCAGATCGGCGACGAGATCAAGGAAGAGGTTCCGCCCGTGGAACTCGGCCGGATCGCGGCGCAATCTGCCAAGCAGGTCATCTTGCAAAAGGTGCGTGAAGCGGAACGGGATCGTCAGTTTGATGAATTCAAGGATCGCGTCGGCACCATCATCAACGGTGTGGTGAAACGCGAAGAATACGGCAACGTGATCGTTGATGTGGGTCGTGGCGAAGCCATCCTGCGCCGCAACGAGAAAATCGGTCGCGAAACCTATCGCCCGAATGATCGCATCCGGTGTTTCATCAAAGACGTGCGCCGCGAAGCGCGTGGGCCGCAGGTGTTCCTGTCCCGCACCGCGCCGGAATTCATGTCCGAACTGTTCAAAATGGAAGTGCCGGAAATCTATGACGGCATCATCGAGATCAAAGCTGTGGCCCGTGATCCGGGGTCGCGCGCCAAGATCGCTGTGATTTCCTATGACAGCTCGATTGATCCGGTTGGTGCCTGTGTCGGTATGCGCGGTTCGCGTGTTCAGGCTGTGGTGAACGAGCTTCAGGGCGAGAAAATCGACATCATTCCGTGGAATGAAGATGCGCCGACCTTCTTGGTCAACGCGCTTCAGCCCGCCGAGGTGACGAAAGTTGTGCTCGACGAAGACGCTGGCAAAATCGAAGTTGTTGTGCCGGATGAGCAGTTGTCGCTGGCCATTGGTCGCCGTGGTCAAAACGTGCGTCTTGCGTCGCAGTTGACTGGCTTGGACATCGACATCCTGACCGAAGCTGAGGAATCTCAGCGTCGTCAGGCTGAGTTTGCCGAACGCACCAAACTGTTCATGGACAACCTCGATCTTGACGAGTTCTTTGCTCAGCTTCTGGTGTCCGAAGGGTTCACAAACCTTGAAGAAGTGGCCTATGTTGATGTGGATGAACTTTTGGTCATCGACGGTGTGGACACGGATACGGCGTCTGAACTTCAGGCCCGTGCTCGTGATGTGTTGGAGGCCGCCAATCGTAAGGCTCTTGAGCATGCCCGCGAATTGGGTGTCGAAGACAGCCTTATTGAATTCGAAGGCCTGACACCCCAAATGATTGAAGCATTGGCCGAAGATGGTGTGAAATCCGTCGAAGATTTCGCGACCTGTGCCGATTGGGAATTGGCCGGCGGTTGGACCACGGTCAATGGCGAACGCGTCAAGGACGACGGTGTCCTTGAGAAATTCGACATGTCCCTGGAAGAAGCACAAAAACTGGTGATGACGGCGCGCATTCAGCTTGGCTGGGTCGATCCGTCCGATCTTGTGTCCGATGAGGACGGTGAAGTCGAAGAGGAAAGCGAAGCCTGATTTGAGGCTTTGCGACGAGGTGCTATATGACCCGAGGTGGGCAAACGAAAAACCGGGATGAGAGCGAGCGCAGTTGCATAGTGACGCGCGAAGCGCAGCCGAAGCGTGGTCTCATTCGGTTTGTTGTTAGTCCGGACGGGCTCCTCGTTCCGGATCTGTCAGAGAAACTTCCCGGTCGCGGGATTTATGTCTCGGCAGAGCGCGATGTTTTGGAAGAGGCGCTCAAAAAGCGTCTCTTTTCCAAGGCGGCGCGGATGGATTTGACGATCCCGGACGGGTTTGTTGACCTGCTTGAGGCGGGTTTGACGGATCGCGTTGTGCATTTAATCTCCTTGGCCCGTAAAGCCGGAGATGCAGTGTGTGGGTTCGAAAAAGTTAAGGGCTGGTTGGCAGATGGGCGGGCAAAAATTTTGCTTCAGGCCTCTGACGGATCAGAACGTGGCAAAGGCAAACTTTGGACGCCGGAGGGCGGCCGTTGGTTCGGTCATCTGACGAGTTCCGAATTGGGTTTGGCTTTTGGACGCGAAAGTGTGATACATGGCGCGCTCGCAGGTGGCGGACTCAGCAAACGTGTTGTAGAGGAAGCCACACGCCTGATGGGCGTGCGCGAGACAATCGGTGGAGAGGGCTCCGCCGGGAAGGGTAAGACGACGAAATGAGCGATACAGACGGCAAGAAACCCCTCGGCCTTCGGGGCGGCCCCGGATCGGTGAAACAGAGCTTTTCCCACGGGCGCACGAAGAGTGTTGTGGTCGAGACCAAGCGTAAACGAGTCGTGGTGCCCAAAGCCGGGTCCGCGAAACCGTCTGCGTCGGGTGCCGGAAAAGCCCACTACGGGGATCCATCAAAACGTCCCGCGGGCATTTCCGATGCGGAAATGGAACGTCGGATGAAGGCACTGGCTGCGGCAAAATCTGCCGAAGTTCAGGATGCTAAAAACCGTGCGGAAGAAGAGAAGGCGCGCGAAGAAGAGCGCGAGCGCCGCCGCCGTGAGATTGAAGAAAAGGCACGCGAAGAAGCGGAGCGTGAAGCCGCGCTCAAAGCCAAGGAAGAAGAAGAAGCTCGGGCCAAGAAAGAGGCGGAAGACGCCAAGAAGCGCGAGGTTCAGGCGAAAAAGCCGGCGGCTGTGGCTGCGCCCAAGGTTGATGATGACCCGGCTGCGGCTCAGGTTGCTTTGCAAAAGCAAATGGACCGTGGCGGACGCCCTGTCACGCCAGCGCCGCGCGCGCGTGAGCGTGAAGAGACAGATCGCAACAACCGCAACAAAGTGGCGGACAACCGTCGCTCTGGCAAACTGACCGTGAACCAAGCGTTGACGGGCGGCGAAGGCAATCGCCATCGCTCCATGGCGTCGATGAAGCGCAAACAAGAGCGTATGCGTCAGAAGGCTATGGGCAACGAGCAACGTGAAAAGGTTGTGCGTGATGTGCGTGTCCCGGAAGCCATTGTGGTGTCCGAGCTTGCCAACCGTATGGCCGAACGTGTGGCTGATGTGGTCAAAGCGCTCATGAACATGGGTATGATGGTCACACAGAACCAATCTATTGATGCCGATACGGCTGAATTGATCGTCGAAGAATTTGGCCACCGCATTTTGCGCGTGTCTGATGCTGACGTTGAGGATGTGATCCAACAGGTTGAAGAAAAACCCGAAGATCTCAAACCGCGTCCGCCGGTTGTCACCATCATGGGTCACGTTGACCACGGGAAAACCTCCCTGCTTGATGCGATCCGCCATGCGAATGTGACTTCTGGTGAGGCGGGTGGCATCACCCAACACATCGGCGCCTATCAGGTGACCACCGATTCGGGCGCTGTTCTCAGCTTCCTGGATACGCCGGGTCACGCGGCCTTTACCTCGATGCGTGCCCGTGGTGCGCAGGTGACGGATATCGTCATTCTTGTTGTGGCGGCTGACGACTCGGTCATGCCGCAAACGATCGAAGCGATCGCCCATGCCAAAGCGGCAGGCGTTCCGATGATTGTGGCGATCAACAAATGCGACAAACCGGATGCCGATCCGAACCGGGTACGGACCGCGCTTTTGCAGCACGAAGTTGTTGTAGAAGCCATGTCCGGCGACGTGCAGGACGTGGAAGTTTCCGCGAAAACGGGCAAAGGGCTTGATCAACTCCTCGAAGCCATCGCGCTTCAGGCAGAGATCCTTGAACTGAAAGCCAACCCTGATCGTGCCGCCGAAGGTGCCGTGATTGAGGCTCAGCTTGATGTGGGCCGTGGTCCGGTGGCGACGGTGCTTGTGCAAAAGGGTACTCTGAAACGTGGCGACATTTTTGTTGTGGGCGAGCAATGGGGTAAAGTCCGCGCGCTTGTAAACGACAAAGGCGAGCGTGTGGATGAGGCTGGTCCGTCTGTTCCTGTTGAGGTGCTTGGTCTCAATGGCACGCCCGAGGCCGGTGACGTTTTGAACGTGGTCGACACCGAAGCACAGGCGCGTGAAATCGCAGAATATCGCGAACATGCAGCCAAAAACAAACGTGCTGCGGCGGGTGCTGCGACAACGTTGGATCAGCTTTTGGCGAAAGCGAAAGCCGATGAAACCGTGTCCGAGTTGCCTATCTTGGTCAAAGCGGATGTGCAGGGCTCGGCCGAAGCAATCGTTCAGGCGATGGAAAAAATCGGCAACGACGAGGTGCGTGTGCGCGTTCTCCACTACGGCGTGGGTGCGATCACCGAATCCGACATCGGCCTTGCTGAGGCATCTGGTGCTCCAGTCATTGGTTTTAACGTCCGTGCGAACGCTCCGGCACGCAACTCTGCAAACCAAAAAGGCGTGGAAATCCGGTATTACTCGGTGATTTACGATCTTGTGGATGACGTGAAAGCGGCGGCTTCTGGCCTTCTTTCTGCTGAGATTCGCGAGAACTTTATTGGTTACGCCCAGATCAAAGAGGTCTTTAAGGTATCTGGTGTCGGTAAAGTTGCAGGGTGCCTTGTCACCGAAGGCGTTGCACGTCGCTCTGCGGGTGTGCGTTTGCTGCGTGATGATGTTGTCATGCACGAAGGGACGCTCAAGACGCTCAAGCGCTTCAAGGATGAGGTCAAAGAGGTCCAGTCCGGTCAAGAATGTGGTATGGCTTTTGAGAATTACGAAGACATCCGTCCGAACGATGTCATCGAGATTTTTGAACGTGAAGAAGTTCAGCGGAATCTCGAGTAACTTCGACCAATATATCAAAATAAAAAGGCGAGCCAAACGGCTCGCCTTTTCTTCATTCTGCACGCTGATTTCTAATCAGGCGACTTTTTTGACGGAAACAGGTTTGCCCTCGAAGGTTTTGTCACCAACACGAACCTGGATGTTGCCATCGGCGGTTTCACCAACAAACAGACCTTGGACGGAAATGTATTTCCCGACAGAGATAGAACGCATCATCTTGTTTGCCCCCAACTGAAATGACGTTAGAAACAAATTAGCCTATAAATATTTAAAAATCATTCACAAATTTAAGACAAATCTGTCATTTGAGCACAAATGTTGTGCAAATGAAGGCAATAACCACAGAATATTCCGTTTCTGCTTTGCAGCATTTCACAAAAGGTCGCGAAGCATGGGAATCAGTGGGATGTCTGCCGGGGGCATTGGGTAGTCACGCAATTCAGAGACCTTGACCCATTTTAATACCTGCCCCTCACGCGGATGGGGAATACCGTTCCATTTGCGACAGGCAAACAGCGGCATCATCAGGTGAAAGTCGTCGTAGCTATGCGACGCAAAGGTCAATGGAGCGAGGCAGGAGTTCCACGTCTCAATACCAAGTTCCTCATGCAACTCACGTACAAGCGCGGCTTCGGGTGTTTCACCGGGCTCAACTTTACCACCGGGGAACTCCCAAAGACCCGCCATGGATTTGCCTTCGGGGCGCTGTGCCAAAAGCACGCGCCCCTCGACGTCGATCAAGGCAACTGCCGAAACGAAAACCAGTTTCACGAGCGATAATCTGCGTTGATGGTGATGTAGCCGTGGGTCAAATCGCAAGACCATACGGTGGCCGTGCCATTGTCGAGGCCAAGATCGACACGGATCACAATCTCGTCGTTCTTCATGTAGGCCGCGCCTGCCTCTTCAGAATAGGAGGGCGAGACCCAGCCATCTTCAGCGACAAGAATGTCGCCAAACCAAATCTTGAGGCGGTCCCGTTCGGCCCGTTCGCCGGATTTCCCGACAGCCATGACAATGCGACCCCAGTTCGGATCTTGGCCGGCCACAGCGGTTTTGACCAAAGGCGAATTGGCAATCGACATCGCCACGCGGTGTGCAGGGCCGTTGGCATTTGCGCCGGTGACCTGAACCTCGATCAGCTTGGTCGCGCCTTCGCCGTCACGGGCGATTTGAATGGCGAGGTCTTTCATCACCGCATGAAGCCCTTCGCGGAAGGCATGAACACGCGGATCGGCGAAATCGGTGATAGGTGCCATATCCGCCTTACCTGTCGCGGCCAGAAGCACCGTGTCGGAGGTGGAGGTGTCGCCGTCCACCGTGACGCAGTTAAATGTCTTGGCATTGTCGAGCCAGATACATTGTTGCAGCACATTGCGCGAGATGTTTGCGTCGGTGAAGATATAGGACAGCATCGTCGCCATGTCGGGCGCAATCATGCCGGAGCCTTTGGCGATTCCGGCGATTTTGACGGTCGCACCATCAAGCTGAACCGTCCGTGTGGCGCCTTTGGCAAAGGTGTCCGTGGTCATGATCGCGCGGGCGGCCATGCTGATGCCTGCCTCATCCAACGCGGCGTCGAGATCGGCGATTTTGGCGGTGATCCGCTCCCATTTCAGGGGCTCGCCGATGACACCGGTGGAGGAGGTAAAGACGCGGGTTTGGTCAATGCCCATGGTGTCTGCCACCGCTTTGGTGATCTTTTGCACCGCATCCATGCCGTTTTTGCCGGTAAAGGCATTGGAATTGCCGGAGTTGACCAAAATGGCGGCTTTGCCCGAACCATCGAGGCCAATCTTGTCCTGACAGTCCAGCACGGCAGCGGAGCGTGTCGAGGAACGGGTGAAAACGCCGGCCATGGCTGTTCCTTCGCACAGTTCCGCCAGCATCACATCAACGCGGCCAGAGTAGCGCACGCCCGCCTCCAAGGCGGCAAAACGCACCCCTTCGATGACAGGCAACTCGGGAAAGCCTGATTTGGGCGCGAGCGGGGAAACATGTTCGATTTTGGCCATGGTCGGCGTCCTTGCTACAAAACGATCTTAGTTGGCGAGCAGATCATCCATCCGCAACACGGAGGGATCAATGCCGTCAACGCGCTCAACTGCGCCGTCCGATTCGAGGGAGGCGATTTTGTCCTGAATGGCTTTGTCTTGGATTTCTGCGGCCAATTCATCCTGCACGTCGGCCAGGGGCGGGACCTCTGACAGGCGCGTTTCCATCAGTTTGATCACATGCCAGCCAAATTGGGTCTGAACCGGCGCGGAGACAGTGCCTTCTTCCATGTCCACGACGACCTGTTCAAATTCAGGCACCATCATGCCGAGGCCGAACCAGCCCAGATCACCACCGTTCGGACCCGACGGACCCGTCGATTTTTCGCGGGCGAGATCGGTAAAATCTGCACCAGCCTCCAGATCGGCCTCAAGCGCTTTTGCCTCATCCTCGGTCTCTACCAAAATATGCGCGGCGTGATATTCGCGACCTGGCTCAAATTCGGCGAATTTGGCGTCATAGGCGGCTTTGAGGGAGGCGTCATTCACCGCCTCTTTCGCGATGGTTTCAAGCATGGAGCCGGCAATCACGACGCGTTC
The DNA here is from genome assembly GCF_000299875.1 of Celeribacter baekdonensis B30. Lineage (GTDB taxonomy): Bacteria > Pseudomonadota > Alphaproteobacteria > Rhodobacterales > Rhodobacteraceae > Celeribacter > Celeribacter baekdonensis_A. The sequence continues at coordinate 455,478 of NZ_AMRK01000001.1, read as the reverse complement.
TTCATTCTCGATCTGGTATTTCAGCGCCTCACCAATCTCGCCTGCGGATTGTTTGAGAATCTCCTGCTGGACGATCTGATTGAGGATTCCATCGTAAAGCTGTTCGTCGGTCAGGCTTTGATATTGCGGCGGAAGACTTTGGCGTGCGGCGATGAGATGACCAACTGTGATCTCCGCGCCATTGATCGTAGCGACCACAGTCTGAGCTGTCACATCTTCGGCATGAAGCGGGCTCATGGCAAAAAACGCGGCGGAAATGAGAGCTGTGGCACCAGAAATGCGGTATTTCATCGAGAAAATCCTTCCTGTCGTCCCCATATCGGGGCGCGACGTTGACACTGTTGATGTGGCCCCTTACATCGCCTTAGGTCACTGAAGAGGAGCCTTCCGCCTGTTTCTATGGGGTGAATGGCACTGGGGCAATCCCTCCTCTCACACGATCCTGTCAGGACGCATCGAGCGGAGAGAATATGCTGGGCATCGGTACACTCGCGAAAAAGGTTTTTGGGACTCCTAACGATCGCAAGATCAAGGCGACCCGCCCTCTCGTGGCTAAAATCAACGCGCTGGAACCAGAGTTTGAAAAGCTCGATGACGCCGGTTTGATCGCAAAAACCGAAGAATTTAGAAAGCGGGTGGCCGAAGGCGAAAGCCTTGATGCGCTCTTGCCGGAGGCCTTTGCCAACTGTCGCGAAGCGGCGCGGCGCGCGCTTGGTCTGCGCGCTTTTGACACGCAGTTGATGGGCGGGATTTTCCTCCACGAAGGCAACATTGCCGAGATGAAAACCGGCGAAGGTAAGACGCTTGTGGCGACCTTCCCCTGTTATCTCAATGCGCTGTCCGGTCAGGGTGTTCACGTCGTGACCGTCAACGAATACTTGGCCAAACGCGATTCTGAATGGATGGCGAATGTGTTTGAAGCGCTGGGGATGACCTGCGCCTCGATCTATAGCCAGCAGCCCGAAGATGAGAAACGCGCGGCCTATGCCTGTGATGTGACCTATGCCACGAACAACGAGCTTGGGTTTGATTACCTGCGCGACAATATGAAATCCGAACTGGGTGAAATGGTTCAGCGCGGGCATCATTTTGCCATCGTCGATGAGGTCGACTCGATCCTGATCGACGAGGCGCGCACACCTTTGATCATTTCTGGCCCCTCTGATGACCGGTCTGAGCTGTACCTGACCATCGACAAATTGATCCCGGAATTGACCGACGCGCATTTCGAGCTGGATGAGAAAACTCGTCAGGTGACCTTTACCGAAGAGGGCAACGAATTCCTCGAACAGCGCCTGCATCAGGCCGGTCTTTTGGCCGAGGGTCAAACGCTTTACGATCCCGAAAGCACCACAATCGTGCATCATGTAAACCAAGGTTTGCGGGCGCATAAGCTGTTTCAGAACGGCGTTCACTACATTGTGCGCAATGGTGAGGTCGCGTTGATCGACGAATTCACCGGGCGTATGATGTCGGGCCGTCGTCTGTCGGAGGGTCTCCATCAGGCGATCGAGGCGAAGGAGGGCGTCGAGATCAAGCCCGAGAACATCACCATGGCATCGGTGACGTTCCAGAACTACTTCCGGCTCTATGACAAACTGTCCGGCATGACCGGGACGGCGGCCACCGAGGCCGAAGAGTTCATGGAGATTTACAAACTTGGGGTGGTCGAAGTGCCGACCAACCGTCCGATTCAACGTCTTGATGAGCATGATCGGGTCTATCGCACGGAGGCGGAAAAACTGGCCGCCGTGGTCGAGTCCATCCGCGAAGCGCATGAAAAAGGTCAGCCGGTTCTTGTTGGCACCACCTCGATTGATAAGTCTGAGGATTTGTCAAAACTTTTGACCAAAGAAGGTATTGTCCACAATGTGCTCAACGCCCGTCATCACGAGCAAGAAGCACAGATCGTGGGGGACGCTGGCAAATACGGCGCGGTGACAATCGCGACCAATATGGCCGGGCGTGGGACCGACATCAAACTCGGCGGTAACGTTGAGATGAAGGTGATGGAGGCGCTTGCCGCCAATCCAGAGGCTCATCCCGACACCATCCGCGCTCAGATTGAAGCAGAACACGCCGCCGAAGAGCAACGTGTTCTTGAGGCGGGCGGGCTCTATGTTTTGGCCACTGAGCGTCACGAGAGCCGCCGTATCGACAACCAGTTGCGGGGCCGTTCTGGCCGTCAGGGCGATCCGGGTCGGTCGTTGTTCTTCTTGTCTCTCGAAGATGACCTGATGCGGATTTTCGGCTCTGATCGTCTCGATAAAATGCTGTCGTCCTTGGGGATGAAAGAGGGTGAGGCGATTGTGCACCCTTGGGTCAACAAATCCCTCGCCAAAGCACAGGCGAAGGTCGAAGGCCGTAACTTTGACATCCGCAAACAGCTTTTGAAATTCGACGACGTGATGAACGATCAGCGCAAGGTGGTGTTTTCCCAGCGTCGCGGCATCATGGAAGCCGCCGATGTGAATGAAATCGTGGCGGATATGCGCCACGAGGTGATCGAAGAACTGGTCGCGGAGGCCATTCCACCGAAATCCTATCCCGATCAATGGGATGTTCCAAAACTGCAGGAATCTATTGCTGAGACTCTCAACATGGGCCTCCCGGTGCAAGATTGGGCGGACGAAGAGGGCGTCGATGATGAGGCAATCATTGATCGCATTGCTGAACAGTCCGATGCGATGATGGCGGAAAAAGCGGCGGCCTTTGGCGACGACCAAATGCGCCAGATCGAAAAGCAATTCCTGCTGAACACCATCGACGCCAAATGGCGCGAGCATCTTATGACGCTCGAACATCTGCGTTCTGTTGTTGGCTTCCGCGGCTATGCACAACGTGATCCGCTCAACGAGTATAAAAACGAAAGCTTCCAGCTTTTCGAAACCATGCTCGACAGCTTGCGCACGGAAGTGACCCAAAAACTGTCGCGTGTGCGCCCGATGACCGAAGAAGAGCGCAACGCGATGTTGCAACAGCTTATGGAACAGCAAGCCGCCGCGACGGCGGGTGCTCAACCGGTTGCCCCGGATCAAGACGCTGATTTAAGCCTTGATGCTGCGCCCGGTTTTGATGAGGCGGATGTAACAACCTGGGGCAATCCAGGCCGCAATGATCTCTGCCCCTGTGGCTCCGGGAAAAAATTCAAACACTGCCACGGCGCTGTTTAAATCACTCACTGACAACGGTTAGCCCGCTTTCGATCACCGGAGGCGGGCTTTTTCTTGCCGCAATGGGACCTCAGAAAAATCAGATTTCTCCGCTACATCCTTAATAAATGGTCAAGGGTTTGGTGGAGAATGTAATGCTCCCTAAGGGTAAAATTTTAACTGCTGTAGGCACGCTGCTCGCCGCTTTTGCGATTGGATATGTCATGCAAGGCGGTGCCATTGCGGCGCGCATTGATCCCACGGATGAAAATCTTGGGCAAACGCTGTCTTTGGCGTCGAGTGTACCGCTTCCTCCCGCGGCGCTCGTCGTCAAACCTCCAACCCTTATACAAGAATCCCCTCTGCTGCGCGTGGCTGCCCTGGAGCAAAATCATCTGTCTCCTGCTGCGATCTCTGATGCTTTGCAGGTCTCGGACGACATCATGTGCCCCGTCAGCTTAAAGGCCGTTTCAATGGCGGATGCGATGGTCGGACTCACTATGGCCGCCCCCTGTGCTGCGGATCAAACCGTCACCTTCGCTCATGCGGGTCTACAGTTTTCCGCTCTTCTGGATGCCAGTGGCGAGCTCTTTCTGACTGTGCCCGCCCTAGAAAAATCTGCGCTCTTTGAGGCGACGCTTGCGTCCGGCGCGCAGGTTGAAACCAGCTTGGACGTCTTCACCATCGACACCTATTCCCGCGTCGTTTTGCAATGGATTGGCGAGGCTCATCTCCAGTTGCACGCTTTTGAAAACGGAGCAGAGTTTGGCGCTGTGGGTCATATTTGGAGCGAAGCGCCCTCGGAACCCACACGCGCCAGAACGTCTCATTCCGGCTATATGATTGAATTAGGCTCCGAAGTTGCGCCACAGGCTGCTCATTCTCAGATCTATTCTTTTCCTGTTGATTGGGCGGAAACCGAGACCCATGTCGCATTGGTGGTCGAAGTTGAAGTGACAGACGCCACCTGTGGTCGCCAAATTGGTGGTAAGATATTTGAGATTGCGCCCTTTGCCCCAACGAAAGGCCAGAGCTTTTTTGTCGATATGCCGGATTGCCATGCGATTGGCGACTTTATCCAGTTGAAAAATATCGTCCCAGAGTTGAAAATCGCCAGCAACTGATTGCCCCCGGTTTTCATGCGAGGCTAAGCGCTCATGTCCAGTCAAAGTGCGGCGAAAATCGTCGCATTGACCCTTTCCTTGTTCTTGCCTCTCATGGCGCAAGCCCAAGACGTAAACCTTCTGTCACGCGATGGGACAATTTCAATCTCAGGCACGTTTCTGAGTTTCGATGGGGAATTCTACCGCGTCGATACGGATTTGGGTGTTCTGACAGTCGACGGTACAGGCGTGCAATGTGAGGGGCCGGGCTGTCCTGTACTTGATGGGAATTACGCCCAAATTCGTCTGTCTGGCGATCCCACCGGCGCGGCGGGCCTGGTTCCTGCTTTGATTACGGCGTTCGCCCTGCGCAATGGCTATGTGGTCGAGGAAGAGCCGGGGGTCGATGGTCAAACGGCGCTTTTGCTTTTGGACGCTGAGAGCAAACTGGTCGTTGGCGAATTTCTGATCGCACCGACCTCAAGCGGTGAAGGTTTCGCGGATCTCGTTTCCGAGAATACCGATGTTGTTGTGTCGTTGCGCAAAGTGTCTCCCATGGAGCGGTCGTTGGCGCAGGAGGCGGGTGTTGGCGATCTGTCCGATCCCCTGCGCGCGCGCGTGATTGGTTTGGATGCTTTGGTGCCTGTCGTGTCGCGTTCAAACTTGCTTGAGGGGCTGTCGCTCACCGATCTGTCCAATATTTATACCGGGTCGGTCACAAATTGGAGCGAAGTTGGTGGCGCTGATGCTCCCGTGTCGCGCCATGTGATGCGTGACGATTTGCGAGAGGGCAGTGAATTTCGCCGGATGATTCTTGCCAAAGGGGCATCTGCGACAGATGAGTTGATCGTACATGACAGCTACACCGCTTTGAGTGCTGCGGTTGAGCATGACCCATATGCCATCGGATTGGGGCGGATGTCGGCGGGTGGGTCGGTTAAGCCGCTTGGGCTGACGGGGGCTTGTGGATTTGAAGCGCAAGCCATCGCGCCGGACATCAAAACCGAAGACTATCCGCTGACCCGTCCCGTCTTTCTCTACACACCCGCGCGGCGTTTGCCGAAATTGGCGCGAGAGTTTCTTGAATTTGCTGTATCGCCCGCAGCGCAGGTTGTCGTTGCACGCACGGCTTTTGTGGATCAAGGGGTGGACCACCTGTCGTTCCGCGATCAGGGCCGCCGATTTGCCAATGCAATCACCCATGCCGGAGACGAAATCTCGCTCGATGATCTCCAAGATGTGACCGCGGCCCTGCAAGGGGCCAAACGGCTGACTTTGGGGTTTCGCTTTGAAGGGGGTGCCATCGGTCTCGATGCGCAATCGCGGTCAAACGTGCATTTGCTTGCGGAACTGATTGAGGCGGGGGTCTATGACGGCAAAGAATTGATGTTCGCGGGATTTTCCGACGGCGAAGGTGCCGCGCCAGTCAACCGCGCACTCTCGGAGCGGCGCGCCAATGCTGTGCTGTTGGCCGTGCGTCGTGCGCTTGGCGAAGCCTTTGAACCAGATCGGCTACGATTGAGCGTCCAAGGCTATGGCGAAGTCATGCCGCTTGCCTGCGATGACGTTGCTTGGGGTCGGTCACTTAATCGTCGGGTGGAAATTTGGCTCAGAGAATTATAATAACTCAGAGATAGCCTGACCCACGAAAACTCAGCTCAGTCGATTTTCCAATGATCAGGTGATCGTGGAGCTGAATATCGAGCGCCTCTGCGGCATCGCGGATTTGGTTGGTCATGGTGATGTCTGCGTCTGATGGCGTCGGGTCGCCAGAGGGATGGTTGTGGACGAGAATGAGGGCAGAGGCATTGAGTTCAAGCGCCCTTTTAACCACCTCACGCGGGTAGACCGGCACATGATCCACCGTACCGCGTGCCTGTTCTTCATCGGCGATGAGGATGTTTTTCCGATCCAGATACAGCACGCGAAACTGTTCGGTTTCCCGATGTGCCATGGTGGTGTGGCAATAGTCCAAAACCGCATCCCAGCTTGAAATCACCGGGCGTTGCATGACACGGGCGCGGGCAAGACGATGCGCCGCCGCCTCGACGATTTTCAGCTCTTGGGCGACGGCAAGATCGACGCCCTCAATCTCCAAAAGTCGGGAAATGGGTGCGGAGATAACGCGGTTGAAATCGCCGAAACTCTCGATCAGCGTTGCCGCAATCGGTTTTACATCCGCACGCGGAAGAGCGCGGTAAAGGATGAGTTCCAAAAGCTCATAATCCGGCATCGCCTGCGCGCCGCCATCAAAGAAGCGATCCTGAAGGTGCTTTTTATGATTGCGCAGGTAGCTTGGCGGACGCGAGGGGAGGACAACGGGACGGGCTTCTTCGAGATCGAAGAGCCAGTCGGGCATTTCGCGAAACGCGGAGGGGTGCGGTGTTGTGGTCATGGAGTGAATCCATCCCACGATTCGCTAAAAAAGTAGTTAACGGCTTTTAACCGGCGGCATAGATATATACGCCGCCAGCCAAAGGTTTTAGCTTTTCATTCCATCCCAAAAAGTCTTTACCTTTTTGAAAAAGCTAGAACTTTCCGGGTTGTTGTGGTCTTCACCGAGCTTTTCAAACTCCTGAAGCAACTCTTTTTGTTTCGAGGTCAAATTGACGGGCGTTTCCACCGAAAGCTCGATGAACATGTCACCCTGACCACCTCCCCGCAGCGCAGGCATGCCTTTGGCGCGTAGGCGCATTTGGCGACCAGATTGGCTCCCTGCGGGGATTTTCACGCGAGAACGCCCGCCATCAATGGTCGGAACTTCAATGTCACCACCAAGCGCCGCCGTGGCCATAGATACGGGGACAGAGCAATGCAAATGCACGCCGTCGCGCTCAAACAGATTGTGCGACCGCACCTCGATGAAAATGTAGAGATCACCCGTGGGACCGCCACGAAGCCCTGCCTCGCCTTCGCCAGCTAGGCGAATGCGCGTGCCTGTTTCGACACCTGCGGGAATGTTCACAGACAGAGAGCGCTCTTTTTCAATGCGCCCAGCACCACGACAATCGGGGCAGGGGTCTTTGATCGTCTGCCCCAGACCACCACAGGCCGGACAGGTGCGTTCAACGGTGAAAAAGCCCTGTTGCGCGCGGACCTTGCCCATGCCCGAACAAGACGGACAGGTTTGCGGTTCGGCACCGTTCGCAGCGCCTGTGCCGCTGCAGCCCGTGCAGGCAACGGAGGTCGGGACAGTGATGGTCTTTTGCGCGCCCTTATAGGCCTCCTCTAAGGTGATACGCATGTCGTAGCGTAGGTCTGCACCGCGTTGCGCACGCGACCGCTGACCGCCGCGTTGACCGCCCATGAAATCGCCAAACAGGTCATCGAACACGTCGGAGAAGGCCGACGAGAAATCGCCATGACCGCCACCAAAGCCACCGCCAGCACGCCCGCCACCGCCCATGCCACCCTGTTCAAAAGCGGCATGACCAAACCGGTCATAGGCGGCCTTTTTATCGGGGTCTTTGAGCGTGTCGTAGGCTTCGTTCGCTTCTTTGAACTTGGCCTCTGCCTCGGGGTTGTCTTTGTTGCGGTCGGGGTGAAATTCCATCGCTTTTTTGCGATAGGCTTTTTTCAATTCCCCAGCATCCGCGCCTTTGTTGACGCCAAGCACCTCATAGAAATCGCGTTTTGCCATGGATTTGGTCCTTTCGGGAACGCCCTAAAACGGGAGAGGCCGGTTCGATGGTTCGAACCGGCCAATCGGTCCCTGATACGCGTTAGGAGCGCTTGTCGCCGCCGAGATCTTCGAAATCGGCATCAACGATGTCATCATCAACAGACGACGGACCGTCATCCATATCGACATCGTCGCCTTGGCCCGCTTTGCTCTGTTCAGCCTTATAAATGGCCTCACCGAGCTTCATGGCAGCGTCAGTCACGTTTTGAATGCCCGAACGGATTTTATCCGGGTCTTCGGTTTCAAGCTGATCTTTGAGCGCAGCAATCGCAAGTTCGATGGCTTCAACGGTGGTCGGATCAACCTTGTCGTTGTGCTCTTCGATCGCCTTTTCAGTCGAGTGAATGAGGCTTTCGGCTTGGTTTTTCGCTTCGACCAATGCTTTGCGGGCCTTATCGGCGTCGGCATTTGCCTCGGCGTCTTTGACCATTTTCTCGATGTCCTCATCGGAGAGGCCACCAGAGGCTTGGATCGTGATCTTTTGCTCTTTGCCGGTGCCTTTGTCTTTGGCGCCCACCTCGACGATACCGTCGGCGTTGATGTCAAAGGTCACTTCGATCTGCGGCATGCCGCGCGGTGCGGGCGGGATGCCTTCGAGGTTGAATTGGCCCAGCATTTTGTTGTCGGCGGCCATCTCGCGTTCACCTTGGAACACGCGAAGTGTCACGGCGGACTGGTTGTCCTCGGCGGTGGAGAAGATTTGCGACTTTTTGGTCGGGATCGTGGTGTTGCGGTCGATCAGACGGGTGAACACGCCACCCAGCGTTTCGATGCCAATGGACAGCGGGGTCACATCAAGCAGCAACACGTCTTTCACGTCACCTTGCAATACGCCGGCCTGAATGGCGGCGCCCATGGCAACCACTTCGTCCGGGTTCACACCTTTGTGCGGCTCTTTGCCGAAGAATTTGGTCACCTCTTCGATGACTTTCGGCATACGGGTCATCCCGCCAACCAACACGACTTCGTCGATGTCAGAGGTGGAGAGACCGGCATCTTTGAGAGCAGCCTGACACGGTTTGATCGAGTTTTTGATCAGGTCGTTCACAAGGCTTTCCAGCTTCGCACGGGTCAGTTTGACCACGAGGTGAAGCGGCGTGCCGGAGGACGGGTCCATGGAAATGAACGGCTGGTTGATCTCGGTCTGGCTGGAGGACGACAGTTCGATCTTGGCTTTTTCAGCCGCTTCTTTGAGGCGCTGAAGGGCCATTTTGTCTTTGGTCAGATCGACGCCATGCTCTTTTTTGAACTCACCCGCGAGGTAGTTCACGATGCGCATGTCGAAATCTTCACCACCAAGGAACGTGTCGCCGTTGGTGGCCTGCACTTCAAACACGCCATCACCGAGTTCGAGGATGGTCACGTCGAATGTCCCGCCGCCAAGGTCATAGACCGCGATGGTTTTGGTTTCGGATTTGTCGAGGCCATAGGCCAAAGCCGCAGCTGTCGGCTCGTTGATGATCCGCAGCACTTCGAGGCCAGCAATCTTACCGGCGTCTTTGGTGGCTTGGCGTTGGGCGTCGTTAAAGTAAGCCGGAACCGTGATGACGGCCTGGGTCACTTCTTCGCCGAGATAGGACTCGGCGGTTTCTTTCATCTTGCCGAGAATAAAGGCGGAGATTTGCGAAGGCGAATATTTGTCGCCACGCACTTCAACCCAAGCGTCACCATTGCCGCCATCGACGATGCTGTAGGGAACGAGGCTCTTGTCCTTTTCCACTTCGGCGTCACCGACGCGACGACCGATCAAACGTTTGACGGCGAACACTGTGTTCTCAGGGTTGGTCACAGCCTGACGTTTGGCCGCTTGACCAACGAGGCGTTCATTGTCGGTAAAGCCGACGATCGAAGGCGTGGTACGTGCACCTTCAGCATTTTCAATAACCCGGGGTTGCGAACCATCCATGATGGCAACGCAGGAGTTGGTGGTCCCGAGGTCGATACCGATGACTTTGGCCATGCTCAAAATCCTCTCTTAGGCGATGTTAAAACGAGGGGCCCATTTTGGCACCCGCCGTTGATCCCAGTGATCTTGACCGATCAGAATATCCGAACCGATCATTGCTTCTCGGCGTATATAAGGAGGCGTTTGGCCCCCTGCAAGTTGTGCGAGGCGCTCAGGGACAGGAAAAATGGAGTCATTTCAGAGGAAAATGACAAAGGAGGGGGAAAATGGATCGACCAAAGGCATTAAGTCTGCGTGGGATGCGCATTTATAAGGGGCTTATTGCGACAGAGGATCAAAAGGCAATCATTGAAGATCTGCGCGAGGTGACGCGGCGCGCGCCGCTCTTTTCGCCGATGACGCCTTATGGAAAGCCGATGTCTGTGCGTATGACCTCTGCGGGGCGGTTTGGCTGGGTCTCGGATAAAGCGGGGTATCGCTATGCCGATCGGCATCCGAATGGGCAAAACTGGCCGCCCATTCCGAAACGGGTTCTCACCATTTGGGAGCAGGTTGCGGGCACAGAGCGGTCGCCTGAGTGCTGTTTGGTCAATTTTTACGGCGAAGGTGCGAAAATGGGGATGCATCAGGATCGCGATGAGATGGATTTTGGCCAACCTGTTGTGTCGATTTCCCTGGGGGATGAGGCGCTGTTTCGGGTTGGTCAGGCGACCCGTGGTGGCAAAACGGAAAGCGTTTGGTTGCAGTCCGGCGATGTGGTGGTCATGAACGGTGAAGCGCGCCTGTTGTATCACGGCATTGATCGGATCAAGACTGGCACCAGCACGCTTTTGCGTGATGGGGGTCGTCTCAATCTGACATTGCGCGTTGTGACGTGACCGCGATCACCGCGCGCCCCAGCTCAGCGACACGCGTTTGCGGGTGAAAAATTCGGCAAGCAGCCCGATGGTGACAAAGATCATTGAAAAGACAGCTGGGTAAAGGACCGAACTGTAATGCGGGTTGTAATTGACGAAGGTAAAGCCGCGGGCCTGGTCAATGGTGTGAAACAGCGGGTTCCACGAAAAAAAGGCAAGCATGTAGCCCGGTGTTTGATTGGCGACGAACATCTTGCCGGAGGTAAACATATTGGCGCGGGTGTAGACTGTTTGCACGATGCCCACCATGCGCGGGGCCCAGGGTTTGGCAGCCAAAACCACAGTGCCGATGGCGGATCCGGAGGCCCAGGCCATAAGCAACATCCCAAAAGCGCCAGCGGCATCCTGAAAATGCACCTCTCCCCAGCCCAAGGAATAGACGATGAGGATCACCGCGACTGATAGGACCTGGATGTAAAGGGTACTGAGAGCGGCGGAGGCGATGGAAATGGCGGTGTTCATCGGCGCGTGTTGCATCATCGGCGAGGTGGAATTTTCCGCACCGGCAACCGCGCCAATGGCTTTGTTATGCGTCAGAAACAGGAAAATCCCGGACATGATGAATAGCATAAAATCTCCTCTGATCGCGACGCCACGGATACCGAGAATGCTGTACATAAAGGTAAAAACAAACACGAGAATCATCGCCTGTGTCATATTCGAAATCAGACCCAGAAGCGGGTTTCCGTGTGATTTTCGGACATGACGCACGGTGTTCACGAAAATAAGCCTCAGGATCGTCAGCGCGGCTGAGAACCCGCTTCGGCTTTTTGCGTAATGAAACATCGTTCATGTGTCCTGTAGGTTAATCGCGCCTGTTTCTTCGGGATTTCTTGTTGTTCCCATGCCGACATAGCATAAGGTTGTTGAGGTTTTCTTTCAATGAAAACACATGTGACATAAATCAGGAGCAAACCCTTGGATTTCGAAAAACTTATCCCCCTCATGCGCAGTCTGGCAATCGAAGCTGGTGAGAAGATTCTTGAGATTTACAATGCCGATGATTTTGAAGTGAAAACAAAATCGGACGAAAGCCCGGTGACCGAAGCCGACGAAGCTGCGGATGCATTGATTTCCGCAGGGTTGCGGGCCGCTTTCCCCGATGTGACCCTGATCACCGAAGAACAATCTGCCTCACATCAGTTGAAATCGGATACGTTCCTTATCGTTGACCCGCTTGATGGCACTAAAGAATTTGTACAGCGTCGTGGCGATTTCACCGTGAACATTGCTTATGTCGAGAAGGGTGTGCCGCTGCGCGGTGTGGTTTACGCGCCTGCCAAGGATCGCCTGTTTATCACCGATGCAAGCGGGCAGTCCTATGAGGAAATTGGCCCGTTTGAAGCCTCGGCACCGGGTGAAATGAAAAAGATGTCCGTGTCGACGCCGGACAATGACGCCTTGATGATCGTGGCCTCGAAATCGCACCGTGATCAGGCAACCGAAGATTACCTTGCCAAATACAAAGCGAAAGACAGCAAATCTGCGGGTTCGTCGCTTAAATTCTGTCTTGTGGCAACGGGAGAGGCCGATCTTTATCCGCGCGTTGGACGTACGATGGAATGGGATACGGCTGCCGGACATGCGGTTTTGCTTGGGGCCGGTGGCGATGTGGTGCGCTTTGATGATCACACGCCTCTGACCTATGGCAAAGAAGATTACGCCAATCCGTTCTTCATTGCCTATGCTCCCGGTGTTGAGCTGAAAGACGCCTGATGTCCGTTCTGATTGTGATTCCCGCCCGGTACGCGTCAACGCGCTATCCGGGCAAACCGCTTGTTGAGTTGACCGGGGCCACGGGGGAGGCGAAATCCCTCATCCGGCGCAGTTGGGATGCCGCAATTGCGGTGTCCGGTGTGGACCGGGTTGTTGTTGCAACGGATGATGACCGCATTCGCACGGCCGCCGAAGCCTTTGGGGCGGAGGTTGTGATGACCTCAGAGGCCTGCGCCAATGGCACTGAACGCTGTGCCGAGGCCTTGGAAAATCTCGGTGGCGGTTATGACATTGTGGTCAATCTTCAGGGCGATGCGCCGCTGACCCCCGCCTGGTTTGTCGAAGACCTCGTGGCGGGTTTGCGGGCGCACCCGACAGCGGAGGTTGCCACTCCGGTGTTGCGCTGTGATGGCCGGGCTTTGAACGGGTTTCTTGAGGACCGGCGGGCGGGACGCGTGGGCGGAACGACGGCCGTGTTTGGGAGTGATCACAAGGGTCTCTATTTTTCAAAAGAGGTGATTCCCTATACCTCTAAAACCTACGCGGATGACGAAGAAACGCCGGTGTTTCACCATGTTGGCGTCTACGCCTATCGCCCCTCCGCATTGGCAGCTTATCCCAAATGGCCGACGGGCCCCTTGGAAAGCCTCGAAGGTTTGGAGCAACTCCGCTTCTTGGAACAAGAGCGGCCCGTTCTGTGTGTCGAGGTCGAATCTCGTGGGCGGCAATTTTGGGAGTTGAACAACCCCGAAGACGTTCCGCGTCTTGAGGCAATGCTGTCTGAGATGGGCGCGTCTTAGGGGAATTTATGCGCCATATGATCGTTTTTTGATCTGTATCTGTGTGCTAACAAGGCACAGTAGTAAAACTGTGGCAATAAACTGCGAAAGCTAAAGACCAGTGCTGACCTTATGACCGGAAAACATTAAGGTCGCTTTGGCAAAGTTCAATTTAAGGGCTCAATGGTGCGAGCCCAGAGGAGTAAAGATGACACGTAAAGTGACGAAAGCGATCTTTCCCGTGGCGGGTTTGGGGACGCGGTTTTTACCTGCGACCAAATCCATTCCGAAGGAAATCATGACGCTTGTCGATCGTCCCTTGATTCAATACGCCATTGATGAAGCGCGGGCGGCCGGAATTAAGGAGTTCATCTTTGTCACCTCGCGCGGAAAGGGCGCGCTTGAGGACTACTTTGATCATTCTCCCGTCCTTGAACAAGAGCTGCGCAAAAAGGGCAAAGATGGGCTTCTGGAAACCCTGAAAATGACCAATATGGACAGTGGTGCGATTGCCTATATCCGCCAGCACAAAGCGCTGGGCCTTGGTCACGCTGTATGGTGCGCGCGCCGTCTTTTGGACCCGAAAGAACCCTTTGCTGTGATTCTGCCGGATGACGTGATTGCGGCGGATAAGCCGTGTTTGCAACAGATGGTCGAAGCCTATGAAGAAATTGGCGGCTCTATGGTTGCGGCCATGGAAGTCCCCGATGACAAAGTGTCCTCCTACGGTGTGCTCGACATCAAAGAGGACATGGGGGCCTATGTTTCGGCCAAAGGCATGGTCGAAAAACCTGCGCCCGGCACAGAACCGTCCAACCTTGCGGTGATCGGTCGTTATATTCTTTCGCCCAATGTGATGAAAAACCTCAACCAGATGAAAGCGGGCGCCGGCGGTGAAATTCAGCTGACCGATGCGATTGCCGACGAGATCGACACGGATCGCGGCGTGTACGGCTATCGCTTCGCGGGCCAGCGGTTTGATTGCGGGTCCAAGGCGGGCTTCCTTCAGGCGACGATTTCTTTCGGCCTGTCGCGTCCTGAGTTGCGTGATGAGCTTCAGGAGTATCTTGATACCCTGTCCTCCATGCGCACTGCTGCACAGTAAGGTCCATCCATGACCAAATCCGTTATTGTAACCGGCGGAGCCGGCTATATCGGCTCGCATGCGTGTAAGGCGCTGCGGGCCGCGGGCTATCAGCCTGTGACTTTTGACAACCTGTCGACGGGTTGGGAAGATGCGGTGAAATTTGGCCCATTTGAGAAGGGTGATCTTTTGGATCGTGCCCGCCTTGACGAGGTCTTTGCCAAATATAAACCCGTCGCCGTGATGCATTTCGCCGCTTTTTCCCAGGTGGGCGAAAGCATGTCAGATCCGGGGAAATACTGGCGTAACAACGTCATCGGCTCTTTGACGTTGGTCGAAGCGGCGGTGGCGGCCGGGTGTCCGCATTTTGTGTTTTCCTCCACCTGTGCCACCTATGGCGATCAGGACAACGTGGTGTTGGATGAGGACTCTGTACAGCTCCCGATCAACTCCTACGGGGCGTCCAAGCGCGCGATCGAAGACATTCTGGAAAACTTTGGCGCGGCCTACGACCTTAACCATGTGATTTTCCGCTACTTCAACGTGGCAGGCTGTGATCCCGACGGCGAGGTGGGCGAGTTCCATCAGCCGGAAACCCATCTCATCCCGCTGATGTTGGATGCGATCGCGGGCAAACGCGCCGCTTTGACGATTTTCGGCACGGATTATGACACGCCGGATGGCACCTGTATCCGCGATTATGTCCATGTCTGTGATCTGGTCGATGCCCATGTTTTGGGTCTCAAATGGCTTGAAAACGGCAAAGGCAGCCGGGTGTTCAATCTGGGCACAGGTGTGGGATTTTCGGTGCGTGACGTCGTGGATCATTCCCGCGCTGTGACCAACAAAGATGTGCCCATCGTCGAGGGGGATCGCCGTCCTGGCGATTGTACCAAACTTGTCTCTGGCTCGGCGCGTGCGATCAAGGAGCTTGGATGGGCCCCTGAGCGCTCTAATCTTGCCACGATGATTGATCATGCGTGGAAATGGCATCAAACTGGCCACTACGAAAAATGATCCACAATGTGGATTTTTCAGTGGGGAGTTTGAATGCCAGTTTACGATCTTTGGAGGAAATACCGGCTACGACACAAGCGCCGGTATCTTCTTGCTCGGGCATGGATCAAACGCCGCGAATTGGAAGCCGTGCAACTGCGCACGGCCAAAATCCGCAAGGGTGATATCCTTGCCTTTGCGACTGTGCGCAATGAGAGGCTGCGGCTTCCCTATTTTCTCGATCACCACCGTGCCTTGGGCGTTTTGCATTTTCTGATCATTGATAATGGCAGCACTGATGGAACATCAGACTATCTGCTCGGTCAACCGGATGTTTCATTATGGAGAACAGATCAAAGCTACCGTGACGCGCGGTTCGGAATGGATTGGATCAACAGTCTTTTGATGCGTTACGGTCACGATCATTGGTGCCTTACTTTGGACGCTGATGAGGCGTTGATAATCCCCTTCAATGAAACGCGAACCCTACATGATCTGACCGCCTGGCTCGACACTCGACGCTGTCGGGTGTTTTCCGCGATGATGTTGGATCTGTATGGAGACGGTCCCATCAGCGCGGTCAGTTATAAGGAGGGGCAGCCAGTCTGGGATGCTTTGCCTTATTATGATGTTCATAACTATATTTGGGAAATGCAATCGAAATACAATGATATTTCCATACGAGGGGGGCCACGTGCGCGGGTCTTTTTTAAAGATCAGCCGAACATCGCTCCACATCTGCACAAGACCCCCTTGGTCAAATGGCATGGGCGATTTGCTTATGTGAGTTCGACCCATGTGGTTCTGCCACGCGAACTAAACTGTGGATTTGACGCACGTCTGAATTTGCCGACAGGGGCTTTGCTTCATAGCAAGTTTCTACCGGACATGATGGAAAAGGCGCGGCAAGACAACCTGCTCCGTGAGTATCACTTAAACCCCCATAAATATGATGACTATTATGCGGCCGTTGCAAGAGACCCCACTCTTTGGTCTGAGGATGGTGTCCGGTATCATGGATGGCAGCGCCTTGAAGAGGATGGAATTTTGACACGCGGCGCGTGGCGTTAGGTCAGAGGGTGCGCCAATAATTGTTTCAAAATTTACAATGTGTTGTTTACGAAAACTGAATAAACCCCTATTTAAAATAGGAAAAGACGCATTACAGAAACATAAGAAAACAATCCAAAGCACCTTTAAAATGTGGGTGGGTGAGGCGGGTCTTAAAGTTTGTGTGATAGCTGAGGTACAAGAGAAACCCTGAGCGAAATGGAAAAGGGCTGAAGTGAGTCGGCTACGGCAATATCGCCTGAGACTTCGGCGCAAGCATCGGCTTATCCGAGCATATCGGAAAAGCCGAGAGTTGACTTGTCTGCAAAATCACACCGACCGGATCAAAAAAAATGACGTCCTTCTGGTCTGTACGCTGCGCAACGAACGCATCCGCTTGCCGTATTTTATGAAATATTACAGGGACATGGGCGTGTCCCATTTCCTTTTTGTCGATAATGACAGTGATGATGGCTCGCGGGAATTTCTGATCGGCCAAGGGGATGTGTCGATCTGGCACACCACGGCAAGTTATCGAAAGTCGCTGTTTGGCGTGCATTGGATGAATGCGCTCGCACGCAAATATTGCCACGGACATTGGACGCTGACCGTTGATGTGGACGAGTTTTTCGCCTTTCCCTTTTGCGACACCCGTCCGATCCCGGCCTTGACGGATTGGCTCGATAATTCCGGCCTGCGCAGTTTTTCGGCCATGTTGATTGACATGTACCCCAAAGGACCGGTCGATGCGCAGCCCTATATTGAGGGCCAAAATCCGTTTGAGATTGCCGAATGGTTTGACAGCGGAAACTACATGCTTTCAACCAACTGGGAGTATGAAAACCTGTGGATTCAGGGCGGCCCGCGCGCGCGGCTTTTTTTCCACAACGACCCGTTCAACGCGCCATCTTTGAACAAAATTCCATTGGTCAAATGGGATCGCAGCTATGTGTATCTGCATTCGACTCATATGCTTTTGCCGAAACGCCTGAATAAAGTCTACGACAGCAATGGCGGTGAAATGGCCTCTGGCGTGCTGTTACACGCCAAGTTTCTCAATACATTCGTGCAAAAGACCGAAGAGGAATTGAAGCGCCGTCAGCATTATGCCGGAAGTCGCGAATATCTTGCCTACATGAGCCGGATCAAAGATGATCCTGACTTGTGGTGTAACTGGTCTGAAAAATACATCAATTGGCGGCAACTTGAGATTCTCGGTCTTATGTCCAAGGGCAACTGGGCATGACGGTCGGGTTTGTAATGCTTGTTCATACCGCCCTTGATCGCGCCGAACAGGTTGCGCGTCATTGGGCAAGCCATGGCTGCCCGGTTGTGATCCATGTGGATCGCCGGGTGAAAAAGGATGTCTATCAACCCTTTGTCGATAGTCTCTCTGATCTCGACACGGTGATTTTTAGTAAACGCCATGCGTGCGATTGGGGAACCTGGTCGCTCGTCGCCGCCTCACAAGCCGCCTCAGAGCTGATGCTCGACCGGTTTCGCAATGTGCGCCATGTCTACCTGTCGTCCGGCTCCTGTTTGCCGCTGCGGCCCGTAGAGGATTTGAAACAATATCTTGCGGCGCGGCCGATGACGAATTTTATCGAAAGCGTCACAACCGAGGATGTGCCTTGGACTGTGGGCGGGCTGGACGCCGAACGCTTTACGCTCCGGTTCCCGTTTTCGTGGAAAAAGCGGCGGTGGTTGTTTGATCGCTACGTCACGCTTCAACGCAAAATCCGGTATAAACGCAAAATTCCGGACGGTTTGGTTCCGCATCTTGGCTCGCAATGGTGGTGCCTGACGCGTCAAACCCTCTCTGCCATTCTCGAAGACCCGGATCGCAAGGCCTATGACAGCTATTTCAAAAAGGTCTGGATTCCGGATGAAAGCTATTACCAAACCTTGGTGCGGCTCTATTCCAACAATATCGAAAGCCGGTCTCTGACCCTGTCAAAATTCGACTATCAGGGCAAACCGCATATTTTCTATGATGATCACCTGCAACTTCTGCGGCGCTCGGATTGCTTTGTGGCGCGCAAAATCTGGCCGCAGGCGGATCGTTTGTACACAACGTTTTTGAACTCTGACAGCAACCCGATGAAGGGGGCCGAGCCCAATCCGGGCAAAATCGACCGCATCTTTTCAAAGGCTGTGGAGCGTCGGACGATGGGGCGCGAGGGGCTATATATGCAAAGCCGGATGCCGGGGCATGGTCAGGGTCACGACAAAACCAGTGCGCCCTATTCCGTGTTTGAGGGCTTCTCTGATCTGTTCGAGGATTTTGATGAATGGCTGGCGCGTGCGGTCGGTGCGCGGGTGCATGGTCATCTTTTTGATCCTGAGGGTGTTGAGTTCGCCGGCGGTCAAAAGGTGTTCTCTGGCGCGCTTTCGAACCATGCGGCCTTGAGGGATTATAACCCCTGCGGCTTTCTCACGTCCCTCATCTGGAACACTCGGGGCGAGCGGCAGTGTTTCATGTTTGGCCCCCGCGACAATCAAGAGATCAACTGGCTCATCGCCACTGATCCAAACGCTCAGATTTCGGTGATCACCGGGGCTTGGGCTGTGACCCTGTTCCGTTCAAATCGCAATTTCTCTGATATTCGCCGGGAGGCCGCGCGGTTACAACGGATCGAGGCGGAGCATATCGCCATCCTGCGGTCCCAACATGTCAAAGCGCGCGTGCGGATTTGGACCATGGCGGATTTTATCGAAAGCCGTATGGAGCCTTTGCAGGCGATCATTGATGAGATCGGTCCGCGCAATGTCCGCCGGTTGACCGAAGCCCCCAAGATGCGGGATTTGACAGGCTTTGGCCAGTTCCTGCAAAATCTGAAAAATCAGGGGATGAAGCCCCACCTCATGGGCGATTTTCCCATGGGCAACGCGCCCGATGCCCGCCCCCGCGATAGCAAACGGCCCTATTTGGTAAAGTAGCGCATGTCTCATCAGTACGACTATTTCGTAATTTTCGCAGAAATGCGCACCGGGTCAAATTTTCTCGAAGAAAACGTCAATTCTTATCCTGGGCTGACATGTTGGGGCGAGGCGTTCAATCCGGCCTTTATCGGCAAGTCGAAACAGAAAGAAATGCTGGGCGTAAGCCTGATCATGCGCGAAGCGGACCCGACGCTTTTGCTGCATAAAATGCGGGACGCAACCAAGGGGTTGGCTGGATTTCGGTTTTTCCACGATCACGACCCGCGCATTCTGGCACATGTCCTGAAGGATTCGAAATGCGCCAAGATCATCCTCACCCGCAACCCGCTGGACAGCTATGTGTCGCGCAAGATCGCGGACAAGACCGGACAATGGCGGCTTGGCGATTTGAAGGATGCTAAATCGGCCAAGATAGTTTTTGATAAACGTGAATTCTCAGGGCTTTTGGATGAACTCAAGGGGTTTCAGCTTTCGCTTCAGCGCGCGCTGCAAACCTCTGGCCAGACTGCGTTTTATATCAATTATGACGACATTCAGGACATTGAAGTCCTCAACGGGTTGGCACGTTTCCTTGGTGTGAGTGAGGAGCGGGGCAAGACCACGCAAAAGACCAAGGTTCAAAACCCGTCGCGTCTTGAGGATAAGGTTGTGAACTACGCGGAGATGGTGGCCAACCTGTCCAGCGTCGACCACTTCAACCTGTCCAACACGCCAAATTTCGAACCGCGTCGCGGTCCTGGGGTGCCGACCTATCTGGCCGGTCAATCGGTACCTTTGCTTTATATGCCGGTGCGCAGTGGCCCGGAGCAAGCGGTGCAGGCGTGGCTGGCCGGTCTGGATAGGATCGACCCAGCGGCTTTGACCCAAGAGTTTACCCAAAAGACGCTCCGTCAGTGGAAGCGGCAAAACAAAGGGCATCGCAGCTTTACGGTGATTACACATCCGGCCTTGCGGCTACATCGGACGTTTTGCCGATATATTTTGAATATCAGTGCGCTGACCTACGTAGAAATCCGCGAGGTATTGCGTGACATTTATAAGTTACCCATCCCAGTGGGTCAGCCGGACGCATCCTATGGTCGCGACCAGCACCGCGAAGCGTTTCTGAAATTCGCGGACTTCGTCAAAGGCAATCTCAACGGCCAAACCTCCATACGGGTGGATGGGACATGGGCGTCACAATCCGAAGTGATCAAAGGTTTTGCGGATTTCTCTCTGCCTGACGTCATCATACGAGAGGAAAGCCTGACCGAGGATCTTGATCGCCTAGGGGCGAGTGTTGGAGTGTCTGCGATTGCCGTTCCCGCACAGCGGGACGATAGTCCCTACACGCTTGCAGATATCTACGACGAAGAGGTCGAGGACGCCGTTCGGGCGGCCTACCAGCGCGATTACATGATGTTTGGCTTTAAACCTTGGTCACAAACCTAAAGTGTTTCGCGACACAGGGGCCGCAAAACTTGGGGTGACGTGCGGATGGTTTTGGCCCTTGAACGCGTTTTGAAATTTGGTTGAGAGGGCCCAATTTCGAAATGACCTGTGGCAGGTCTGAAACGCCACAGGCCGATTTTAAGCGGCTTTGGTTTTTGGCCCTTCAGTCAAAATGGCATGAAGGGTCGTGGCCTCGCCATTGGCGCGCAGTTTGGCGCAGATGTCCCCATCGCGCATTGTACGCGACACAAGCGCCAGTGCTTTGAGGTGATCCACACCGGATTCCGCCGGGGCAAAAAGGGCGAAAATCAGGTCGACGGGCTGCCGGTCCACGGCATCGAAATCCATCGGGTTTTCGAGGCGCATAAACGCCCCGACCACACGGTCCAACCCCTCAATGCGCGCATGAGGCAAAGCAACGCCATGCCCCACACCTGTTGGGCCAAGGCTTTCGCGGTCTTGCAAGGCATCCACCGTGTCATTGAGCGACAGGCCATAGGCACTTGCAGCGATCTCCCCGAGATCCTGAAAGAGACGTTTCTTGCTCGTCATCTTTCCGACCAATTTGATGGCCTGCGGATTCAAGATCTTAGATATATCCATATGAAATGTACCCGCCCCGACCCGTCGAGGCGGGTCAGTTTTGTTATGTCGCGTTGTTAGGGTCAACCCAACCGATGTTGCCATCGGCACGGCGGTAGACCACGTTTACTCCGGTTTTCCCATCCTTGTGGAACACAAGAACAGGAGCACCAGCCAATTCCATTTGCATCACTGCTTCGCCAACCGTCAGGGTCGGAATCTTTGCCTCCATTTCAGCGATGATCATCGGCTGAAGGCTTTCAGGTTCCTGATCCTCATCATGGTCAGACGCGGCGAGGATATACTGGGAAGCGCCGAAGAGTTCAACCGGCTCGGAGCGATCCTTGTGGTGATCTTTCAAACGGCGCTTATAACGGCGCAGTTGTTTGTCCATTTTTTCTGCGCATTCATCAAAGGCTGCGTAGATTTCATGAGCATGCGCACTGGCCTGTGCGGTCAGGCCGCTGGACAGGTGAACCACGGCCTCGCAATTGAATTCTGCCCCAGTTTTTGAAAACACGACATTCGCGTCAGTCGGACGCTGTGCGTATTTATCAAGAACGGTGCCCAGCTCCGTCTTCACATGCGTTTGAAGGGCTGTGCCGATGTCGATTTGTTTTCCGCTGATTTGGTACCGCATTGATACCTCCTTCTTTCTTTGGGACCTATATGCTCGACGCCTCCTCTGGCGTCTGACAGGGCCTTGGGTTCTTGTATAAAGCGGGAATTGAATGCATGCGTTCGCCATAGGACCCTGACGGTGTGTCGGGGTGGTGCTTTGGCGCCCTGAGGCTTTGATTTGCCGTGGCGCAGACTGTGAAACGCGCGTCATGCATCGGTTACATTTGGCGGCAGAATCTAGGTCAATGTCAATCGAAACCCGCGTTCAGATCCGGAAATTGTCGCCAAGGTAAACACGGCGTACAGTTTCATCCGCAACGATGTCTTCGGTGGTGCCGGACATCAACACCTGACCATCATGCAAAATATAGGCTCGATCAATAATTCCTAACGTTTCCTGAACGTTATGATCGGTAATCAACACGCCAATGCCACGATTCTTGAGATCGGACACAAGTCCGCGAATTTCCGCCACCGCGATAGGATCAACGCCGGCAAAGGGTTCATCCAAAAGCACATAGGAGGGGTCAGAGGCCAGACAGCGCGCGATTTCGACGCGGCGCCGCTCGCCCCCGGAGAGCGACAAGGCGGGCGCGCGCCGCAGGTGAGAGATCGAGAATTCGGACAGCAGTTCC
The DNA here is from genome assembly GCF_000299875.1 of Celeribacter baekdonensis B30. Taxonomy (GTDB): domain Bacteria; phylum Pseudomonadota; class Alphaproteobacteria; order Rhodobacterales; family Rhodobacteraceae; genus Celeribacter; species Celeribacter baekdonensis_A. Next base: position 432,881 of record NZ_AMRK01000001.1, on the reverse strand, counting down.
TCAAGTTTTTCGCGCCGCACGAGGGGGTCGGATTCGGAGACTTCGAGGATCGCGAGGATATTGTCCTCAACACAAAGACCGCGAAAAATCGAGGCCTCTTGCGGCAAATATCCAATGCCCATTTTGGCGCGACGGTACATCGGCAAAAGCGTGATGTTGCGGCCATCGACCGTGATCTCTCCAGCTTCCGGCATTACAAGACCTGCGATAGAATAGAAACAGGTGGTTTTGCCTGACCCGTTGGGACCCAGTAGTGCCACGACCTCCCCACGGCCAAGATCAAGCGACACATCGCGGATCACGGTGCGTTTGCGATAGCCTTTGCGCAGGTTGCGGACCTTTAGCCCGGTTGTGTCGGACATCACTTATTCCCAGGCTGGAGTATGGTTTTCACGCGTCCGTCCATGCGGCCGGTGCCAGTGTTGAGATCAATCAGCATGCGTTCGCCCGAAAGGGCGCTGCCCGCTTGGGTCAAAAGCACGTTGCCCGTGAGCAGAACAGTTGATGATTCGAGGTCATATTCGGCCTGTGCGGCTTCTGCCGTTTCGCCCGCATTGGTGATCGTCACACCGCCAGAGGCCAAAAGCCGGGCGATTGTGCCGCCGGTTTTGGCATAAACAACCTCAACTGTTTGCGCCGTCAGTCGCAGCGTGCCTTGGCCGATCACGACATTGCCGGCGAAAAGTGCCTTTCCGGTTGCTTGATCGACGCTCAATTGGTCGGAGGTCACTTCGACGGGCCGCGAACTGTCGTGCTTTAATCCGCCGAACGCAATCTGCGCGCTTTGAGCCATCACGGGCAGGCTTTGAAATGCCAATGCAATGATCAGCGCGACTCTCAGGGACAGGGTTTGAATGATGCGCACGGTTTTTTCCTTTAAATTCACGGTTGATATACCAGCTTTACACCGTCCTTGAAAACCAGAAGGTAGGTGTCCGTCCCCTCATCATGTGAGATTTGCATGGCCCCGGCGGTCAGATGCCCGGTTGGTCCGTCGGCTGTAACCGTGCCGGGGCTTTCGATGTTGGAGACATCAAGCATCGTCGCGATCCGATCAGAGTGGATCGTGTAGCCCGTTGATGTTTTGATTTGCACCTGACCTGACAGTTCAGCAATTTTGCCAGGCCCGTCAATCACGCCGTCGTTGGCCTGAAGTGTAACGGAGCCATTGCCGGGAATGCGCAGGGCACCACGGATGGCGGAAGAATTTACCACGTCCTGAGTGGACAGGTCTGGGCGAACTTGATCGGCAGACAATTCCAACTGCGCACCATCTTTGGTCACTGTCGCATAGGCCGGACCATCCACACGTTGTTCGCGCGCCAGTGTTTCTAAATCGACTTGCGCATAGGGAATGGACATTTCGAACTCGCGCCCGCGTGCAAACAAAAACAGCGTGGCCAATACCACAAGGCTGGCCAGGGGGAGGACGATCTTTGCGAGCGCCACGAAACGAGAATAGCTGTTGTCAAACCGCGCCATAGGGCTGTCTTACACGACGCCAGCGCGAAGACAGTCCTGTATTTTCAAAATCCCGCAAGGACGGCCATCTTCGGCAGGATCCCGCACAAAAAGACAGGTGATCGCCCGCTCATCCATTCGCGCCACGGCTTTTTCGGCCAAGGCGTCGGGGGAAATGGTCATCGGCGCGGCGGTCATGATGTCGCCTGCGGTTTTATCAAGCAGTCCGTCGATGTTGCGGCGCAAATCGCCGTCTGTGATGATGCCCGTCAGATGGCCTTGGGCGTCAACCACGCCGACAACGCCAAAACCCTTTGCGGAAATCTCTGCAAGCGTATCCCGCATTGGCGTCTCGGCTGTCACCAAGGGCATGTCTTCATGCATCAACGCGCGGACCTTGGTCAGGCGTGCACCCAGTTTGCCACCGGGATGCAAGACCCGGAAGTTGTCGGCAGTGAAAGCATGTTGCTCCATCAGAGCAACGGCAATAGCGTCGCCGAGTGCCAGTGTCATTGTGGTCGAGGTCGTTGGTACGATGCCGTGACCACAGGCTTCGGGCATTTTCGGCAGGACCAGCGCCACATCACAGGCGCGGATCAGCGAGCTGTCCGGGTTCGAGGCGACGCCGATCATCGGAATTTTGAACCGGCGGGTGTAAGTGATGAGATCGGCAAGTTCAGGCGTTTCGCCGGAGTTGGACAGAACCAGACAGACATCGTCGCTGCCGATCATGCCAAGATCGCCATGGCTGGCTTCGGCGGGATGGACGAAATGCGAAGGCGTGCCCGTGGAGGCCAGAGTGGCGGCAATTTTGCGGGCGATATGGCCGGATTTGCCCATGCCTGTGACAATCGTACGCCCTTTGGCGGCGAGGATAAGCCCGACAGCTTCGGCAAAATTTGCACCGATGCCCTCGGCCAATTGGGTCAGCGCCTCGGCTTCGAGGCGGATCACGCGCTGGGCGGTGGCGATAAAGGCGTCCGATTGGGTCATGGCGACCTCCTCAGTGGCAGATGGGCAAGAGCAGATCAGTGGGTGAAAATGTCGATCTCGGGCCAGCCTTCGAGATCCAATTTGGCCCGCGTTGGCAAGAAGTCGAAACAGGCCTGAGCGATCTCCATCCGGCCTTCGCGTTCCAGCATCACGTTGAGCTTTTCACGCAGTTGGTGCAGGTGCAAGACGTCGGAGGCGGCATAGTCGAGCTGCGCATTTGTGAGGTCTTCGGCCCCCCAATCGCTCATTTGCTGATATTTGGAAATATCGACCTTCAAAAGCTGTTCAAGCAGGTTTTTCAACCCATGCCGATCGGTGAAGGTGCGAACGAGCTTGGAGGCGATTTTGGTGCAATAGACCGGTTCGGTCACGGTGCCAAAGGCGTGATACATCGCGGCGATATCGAAACGGCCGAAATGGAACAGCTTTAACACATTGGGGTCGGCCAACATTTTGCACAGGTTGGGGGCCTCGGTTTGGCCGCGCGCAACCTGAACCAAATGCGCATTGCCGTCCCCGCCGGACATTTGCACAAGGCACAAACGATCCCGATGTGGGTTCAGCCCCATGGTTTCACAATCAATGGCGACAATCGGACCAAGATCGAGATCATCGGGGAGGTCATTTTTATAAAGGAAATTCGCCATGGAGAGGGGCCTTTGCGCTAAATCTGGCTGTCGCCTGTCAATACGCATTCTGCCCATCCGGGGCAAGAGATCGCACTCTTTGATGTCGGGAAAGTGGTTTGGTCCGGCCAAAGAAGTTTGGATGATCCGGCCAGTACCGAGTTGATTTTGAGTTAGATCGACACTTTCCCATCGGAAAGTGGTGGTGCCCAGGAGAGGACTCGAACCTCCACATCGTTGCCAATACTAGCACCTGAAGCTAGCGCGTCTACCAATTCCGCCACCTGGGCAGGTGTCGTAGAGCCGCGATGTAATGGGCCTGAAGGGCACTGTCAACGACGATTTTAAAGGATTTGTGGAACAGCAATAGCGTCTTGTTCATTTCCGCTCTAAAAGCTAAAGAAAAGCGGTAATTGGCATTGGAGATGCAGATGACGAAACTGGTCACCATCTATGGCGGCGCTGGCTTTGTCGGGCGGTATATCGCCCGTCGTATGGCAAAGGAGGGCTGGCGTGTGCGTGTCGCGGTTCGTCGCCCCAACGAGTCGCTTTATGTAAAACCTTACGGCGCTGTAGGTCAGGTCGAACCGATCTTTTGCAACATTCGTGATGACGCTTCTGTGCGTGCGGCCATGGCCGGGGCGGACGCGGTTGTGAACTGTGTTGGTGTTTTGACCGAGCGCGGCAAAAATTCTTTTGCGGCGATTCAGACCGATGGCGCGGGACGCATCGCGCGCATTGCTGCCGAGCAAGCTGTGGAACAGTTGGTTCATGTGTCCGCCATTGGGGCCGACATGCAATCGGACAGCGTCTATTCCCGCACCAAAGCGGAAGGCGAGGCCAAGGTTCTTGCTGCCTTCCCGAAAGCTGTGATCCTGCGCCCTTCGGTGATCTTTGGCACGGAGGATGAGTTCTTTAACCGCTTCGGCAAAATGGCCGAGAAAAGCGTTGTTTTGCCCTTGGTTGGCGGCAACACGAAATTTCAGCCGGTCTATGTGGACGATGTGGCGCAAGCCGCAGTGAAAGCGGTTTTGGGTCAGGCGGATGCTGGCGTTTACGAACTTGGTGGCCCGGATGTGGACACACTCAAAGGGCTGATGGGCGAAATGCTTGTCGTGCTTCATCGCAACCGTTTGGTCCTGAATCTGCCGTTCTGGGTCGGCAATATCATGGGCGGTGTGCTGTCCTTGCTGCAATCCATGACGGGCGGCCTGTTCCACAATGGCATTTTGACCCGCGATCAGGTGGCGAACCTTCGGGTTGATAATGTGGTGTCAGAGGGGGCAAAAACCTTTGCTGATCTCGGCATGGCGCCAACCGCGCTTCAGGCTGTTTTGCCGGATTACATGTGGGTTTATCGCCCGTCGGGTCAGTATGACGCGATCCGCGAAAGCGCAAAGAACATGAATATCTGAGCGATCAGAACCGCAAGGCTTGAAACGCGCGCTCATTCGGGCGCGCGTTTTCATGAGCTGTAAGAGACCACCAAAAGCACCACACCCAGGATCACGCGATAGATCACATAGGGTGTAAAGCTGACGGATTTCAAAAGCTTCATCATCAGAGACAGGGCGAGGATGGCGGCGCCAAAGGCAAAGACTGCACCAATGGCCGCGTCTTTCATCATCGCCCAATCCGCTTGGCCGACAACTTCCGCGCCCAACAAGATGCCGGAGGCTATGATCGTTGGGATCGACATCAGCATCGAAATTCTTGCGGCATCTTCGCGTTTGTACCCCATGGCGCGTGCGCCTGTGATGGTGATGCCGGAGCGTGATGTGCCGGGGATCAAGGCGACCGCTTGCCAAAGGCCAAGTTTCACGGCGTCTTTGATCGACCAGTCCCGCGCCACTTTCTCTTCAGCGCCTTTTTGATCGAACCAGTAGAGCACGATGCCAAAGACCAGCATGGCCCAGCCGATCACTGCGGTGGAGCGCATCAGATCCGACAGACCGGTGATTTTCAGGACAAGGCCAAGAAGGACGACAGGGATGGTTGCGATGAGCAGGAGAAAGGCGAGTTTCGATCCGGGGGTGTCGATGCGCCCGGTTGCAAGTCTGGGAATGCCCAAAAGGCCTTCGCGTACATCGCGCCAAAAATAGACGATCACCGCCCCAAGTGTGCCAACGTGAACCGCGACATCAATCGCCTGACCTTGGTCCTGTGCGCCGAGCAGGTGGGGCAGGAGAATCAGGTGGCCGGAGGATGAAATCGGCAAGAATTCGGTAATGCCTTGAACAATCGCAAGAATGAGGAGGTAAAAGAGAGACATGGGAGGTGCGCCTTTGGAAAGATTTAAGGCAGCGTAAACCCATTTGTTATCAATAAGAAGGTTGAATATAAGTCAGTATGTATTACCTAAATACATCATTTTTCCGCGCGAATTTGACCGATCGGGCCAAAAGAAAAGAAAATAAGACAGCACTTCTGACTTTTCTTTTTTTCCGACTGCGCGTATTTAGGCACAAACTCACAACCAACCTATTCGGAGATGTGGTGTCATGGCGAAAGAGCCGATGCTCAAATTCGTGACCGTAGGCAGGGATATGCCATCCAAGCGGGACGCGGAGGATCGTAAAGACGATTTCCTTGAAATCTACGGCGAGTACGTGGAGGCCAAGGCCGAAGAACAGGCGTCGCGCTGTTCGCAATGCGGTGTGCCGTATTGCCAAAGCCATTGCCCGCTTCACAACAACATCCCGGATTGGTTGCGCCTGACCGCAACGGGGCGGTTGAAAGAGGCTTATGAACTGTCTCAGGCCACCAACACCTTCCCGGAAATTTGTGGTCGCATTTGTCCGCAGGACCGGTTGTGCGAGGGCAATTGTGTGATCGAACAATCCGGCCATGGCACTGTGACCATCGGCTCGGTTGAGAAATACATCACCGATACAGCTTGGGAAAACGGTTGGGTCGAAATGATCGCCCCCACTGTGGAGCGCGAGGAGAGCGTCGGCATCATCGGCTCTGGCCCCGGTGGTCTTGCGGCCGCGGATCGTTTGCGCCGGGCAGGTCTTAAGGTGACGGTCTACGAACGCTCCGATCGCGCTGGCGGTTTGATGATGTACGGCATCCCTGGCTTCAAACTTGAAAAAGACATCGTGCTGCGTCGGGTGAAACAGCTCGAAGACAGCGGTGTTGAATTCGTGCTGAATTGCAACGTCGGCGAAGACATTTCCTTTGATGCAATCCGTGGCAAGCATGATGCCGTGCTGATCGCAACCGGCGTCTACAAATCCCGCGATCTCAAAGGTCCTGGGTCTGGTTCCGCCGGCATCGTGCGTGCGCTTGATTATCTGACCGCCTCTAACAAAGTGTCCTTTGGCGATGAGGTTGAGGATTATCTAAGCGGTGAATTGAATGCGGCGGACAAAAAGGTTGTTGTGATCGGTGGCGGTGATACCGCGATGGACTGTGTCCGCACCGCGATCCGCCAAGGGGCCACTTCGGTGAAATGTCTCTATCGTCGTGACCGCGCCAACATGCCCGGTTCGCAGCGTGAAACCCAAAACGCCGAAGAAGAAGGCGTCGAATTCGTCTGGCTCTCTGCGCCGAAAGGTTTTGCGGGCGATCCGGTTTCGGGCGTCATGGTTCAGAAAATGCGCCTCGGCCAACCCGACGCCTCTGGTCGTCAATCGCCCGAGGTGATTGAGGGTGCGGATTACGTCGAAGACGCCGATCTGGTGATCAAAGCGCTTGGTTTCGAACCCGAAGATCTTCCCACGCTTTGGGGTGTTGAGGGTCTTGATGTCACGCGCTGGGGCACCGTCATGGCGGATTTTAAATCCCATGTGACCTCGCTTCCGGGTGTTTATGCCTGTGGTGACATTCAACGCGGCGCTTCCCTTGTGGTGTGGGCGATCCGTGATGGGCGCGAAGCGGCGGATGCGATGATCGAGTATATCGACCAATCCGTCTCTGTGGCTGCTGAATAATCCTAGTTTTTTCAGGAGGGTCCGCCCTCCCGCCTTTATCCGAAAGGTATCCGACATGACGAAGTTTGACCAAGACTGGGCCGCCCGCGAAGACGCCAAGCGCCAATGGATGACAGAGCATTCCCTGTTCCGCGAAGAGGATGAACACTCCTCTTGTGGCGTGGGTCTTGTGGTGTCGATTGATGGCTCAAAATCCCGCAAGGTTGTGGAAAACGGCATCACCGCGCTCAAAGCGATCTGGCACCGCGGCGCCGTAGACGCCGATGGGAAAACCGGCGATGGCGCGGGCATTCACGTTCAGATCCCGCATCACTTCTTTGGTGACCAAATCCGCCGCACTGGCCACGAAGCGCGCGATGGCGAACTCTTGGCCGTCGGCCAAGTGTTTTTGCCGCGCACGGATTTTGGTGCTCAGGAAACCTGTCGGACCATCGTCGAGAGCGAAGTGCTCCGCATGGGCTATTACATTTACGGCTGGCGGCACGTTCCGGTGAACACCGAATGTTTGGGCGAAAAGGCCAATGCGACGCGGCCCGAGATCGAACAAATCCTCATTTCCAACACCAAAGGTGTGGATGAAGAGACATTTGAGCGTGAGCTTTATGTGATCCGCCGTCGGATTGAAAAAGCCGCCCAAGCCGCAGGTGTTAGCAGCCTCTACATCTGTTCGCTGTCCTGCCGCTCGATCATCTACAAAGGCATGATGTTGGCCGAACAGGTTGCGGTGTTTTACCCGGACCTGATGGACGAACGTTTTGAATCGGCCTTTGCGATTTATCACCAACGCTATTCCACCAACACGTTCCCGCAGTGGTGGTTAGCCCAGCCGTTCCGCATGTTGGCGCATAACGGTGAGATCAACACGATCAACGGCAACACCAACTGGATGAAGTCGCACGAAATCCGCATGGCCTCGACGACGTTTGGCGACATGGCCGAGGACATCAAGCCGATCATCCCGCAAGGCGCTTCCGATTCCGCCGCCCTCGACGCGGTGTTCGAAGTGTTGGTGCGTGCGGGCCGCTCGGCGCCTATGGCGAAGACCATGTTGGTGCCTGAAGCGTGGTCGAAAAACGCCGAAGAACTGCCGCAGGCATGGCGCGACATGTATTCCTATGTGAACTCCGTGATGGAGCCTTGGGATGGTCCGGCCGCTTTGGCGATGACCGATGGCCGCTGGGTGTGTGCCGGTCTTGACCGCAACGGGCTGCGTCCGATGCGCTATGTCGTGACCGGGGATGGCCTTGTGATCGCGGGTTCCGAGGTCGGTATGGTGCCGACCGATGAGGCCACCGTGGTCGAGAAAGGCGCGCTTGGGCCGGGGCAATTGTTGGCCGTCGATATGGCCGAGGGCAAATTGTACCACGATGTTGAGATCAAGGATCGCTTGGCCAATGCCCGTCCGTTTGGCGACTGGGTTGGCAAGATCAACGATCTCGAAGACGAACTGTCTGGCATTACCGAGACTGCTTACTACACCGGTGCCGAGCTGAAAAAGCGTCAGATTGCAGCCGGGTACACGATTGAAGAACTGGAACAAATTCTCGCGCCGATGGCCGAAGATGGCAAAGAGGCTTTGGCGTCGATGGGGGATGACACGCCCTCTGCCGTGCTGTCGACCAAATACCGTCCGCTGTCGCATTTCTTCCGACAGAACTTTTCTCAGGTTACCAACCCGCCGATCGACAGCTTGCGCGAGTTCCGCGTCATGTCGCTCAAAACCCGGTTCGGAAACTTGAAAAACGTCCTGGATGAAGACAGCTCACAGACCGAGATTCTTGTGTTGGACAGTCCGTTCGTTGGCAACGCACAATTCGATGCGCTGAAAGATCATTTCAACGCGCCGATGACGGAAATTGACTGTACTTTCCCAGTGGATGGCGGCCCGAACGCGCTGCGCGATGGGTTGGATCGGATTCGTGCCGAGGCCGAAGAGGCCGTGCGCTCCGGCGGTGGTCACATCATTTTGACGGATCAAGGACAGGACGAGAAAAACGTCGCCATGCCGATGATCCTTGCGACCTCGGCTGTGCATAGCTGGTTGACGCGTAAGGGCCTGCGGACCTTCTGTTCGCTGGGTGTGCGTTCCGCCGAATGTATCGACCCGCATTATTTTGCGGTGTTGATCGGTTGCGGCGCGACCATCGTGAACGCCTATCTGGCGGAGGACAGCCTGTCCGACCGTATTGAGCGTGGTTTGTTGGATTGCACCTTGTCCGAGGCTGTCTTGCGTTATCGTGCCGCTGTGGACGCGGGTCTGTTGAAAATCATGGCCAAGATGGGGATTTCGGTGATTTCCTCCTATCGCGGCGGTTTGAACTTTGAGGCCGTGGGCCTGTCTCGTGCCCTGTGCGCCGAGTTTTTCCCAGGCATGCACAGCCGGATTTCCGGCATCGGCATCGGCGGTATCCAAAAGAAACTTTTGGCGGTTCACAAACAGGGCTGGCTGGGCGGCAACACGCTTCCGATCGGTGGCTTTTACAAAGCGCGTAAATCGGGCGAGACCCATGCGTGGGAAGCGCAGTCGATGCATATGCTGCAATCGGCCTGTGACCGTGCCTCCTATGAAATGTGGAAACAATATTCCGCAAAAATGCAGTCCAATCCGCCGATTCACCTGCGCGATCTGTTGGATTTCAAACCGCTGGGCAAACCCGTTCCGATCGAAGAGGTCGAGTCGATCACCTCGATCCGCAAACGCTTTGTGACTCCGGGCATGTCTTTGGGGGCTTTGTCTCCTGAGGCACACCGCACGCTTTCCATCGCGATGAACCGGATCGGCGCGAAATCCGACTCAGGTGAGGGTGGCGAATCCCCGGATGATTTCACGCCGGAACCCAATGGGGACAATGCCTCTGCAAAGATCAAACAAGTGGCTTCGGGGCGCTTTGGCGTCACGGTCGAATACCTGTTGGCCTGCGAAGAGCTTGAGATCAAAGTCGCTCAGGGTGCGAAGCCCGGTGAAGGCGGTCAGTTGCCCGGTATGAAGGTTACCGACCTGATCGCCAAACTGCGCCATTCAACCAAAGGCGTGACGCTGATCTCGCCGCCGCCGCACCACGACATCTACTCGATCGAAGACCTCGCACAGCTCATCTATGACCTCAAACAGGTCAACCCGCGCTGTAAAGTGACGGTCAAACTTGTGGCCTCTTCTGGCGTGGGCACGATTGCCGCCGGTGTGGCGAAAGCGAAAGCCGACATCATCCTGATCTCCGGTCACAACGGTGGTACGGGTGCCTCGCCTGCGACCTCGATCAAATTCGCGGGTCTGCCGTGGGAAATGGGCCTCACCGAGGCGCATCAGGTCTTGGCGATGAACAATCTGCGCGAACGTGTGACGCTACGCACCGATGGCGGTTTGCGGACGGGGCGTGACATTGTCATGGCCGCGATGCTTGGCGCCGAGGAATATGGGATCGGCACCGCCGCATTGATCGCGATGGGCTGTATCATGGTCCGCCAGTGTCAGTCGAACACCTGTCCGGTGGGCGTCTGTACCCAGGACGAAGCGCTGCGCGCCAAGTTCACGGGCAATGCCGATAAGGTTGTGAACCTCATCACCTTCTATGCCCAGGAGGTGCGTGAATTGCTGGCGTCTCTTGGCGCGCGTTCTCTGGATGAGGTGATCGGCCGTGCGGATCTGTTGACGCAGGTCTCGCGGGGGGCGGCGCATCTTGACGATCTCGATCTGAACCCGCTTTTGATCTCCGTCGATGGCGCGGACAAAATCGTCTACGATCGCTCCAAACCGCGCAATGCGGTGCCCGATACGCTTGATGCGCAAATCGTCTCCGACGCGGCGCGTTTCTTGAATGATGGCGAAAAGATGCAGCTGTCTTACGCGGTGCAAAACACGCACCGCACCATCGGCACACGCACCTCGTCGCATATCGTGTCGAAATTCGGCATGCGCAATGCGCTTCAGCCAGACCATTTGACGGTGAAACTCACCGGGTCTGCCGGTCAGTCCCTTGGTGCTTTTGCGGCACCTGGTCTGAAAATCGAGGTGTCGGGTGACGCCAACGACTATGTCGGCAAGGGTTTGTCGGGAGGCACGGTCGTGGTTCGTCCGCCGATGCATTCGCCGCTTGTCGCTTCTGAGAACACGATCATTGGCAACACCGTTCTTTACGGCGCAACCGACGGTTATCTCTTTGCGGCGGGGCGCGCGGGCGAACGTTTTGCTGTGCGCAACTCTGGTGCCACGGCGGTGATCGAAGGCTGCGGCTCCAACGGGTGTGAATATATGACCGGTGGTTTGGCCGTGATTCTCGGCTCCATTGGCGCAAACTTTGGCGCCGGTATGACCGGCGGCATGGCTTATCTCTATGACCCGGACGGGCTTGCGCTCGATCTGATCAATATGGAGACGCTGGTCACCTGTCCGGTCACTGTCGATCATTGGGAAACTCAGCTCAGAGGCTTGGTTGAACGCCACGCCGCAGAAACCGGATCGGTGAAAGCCAAGGACATCTTGCTCCATTGGGATGAACAAAAAGGGTATTTCCTTCAGATTTGCCCGAAAGAGATGTTGATCCACCTACCGGTGCCGCTGGCCATTGAAAAAGGTGCGATCCCCGCCGAGTGAAAGTGACCCGAACTTAGCGAAAAGCCCCCGATTTCGGGGGCTTTTTTCGTTTTGTCGATCCGACCACTTGACCTTAATGCGGCCCACGTGGTTCCTCGTCCGCATGGCACGCAAGACACAGAAAAAATCGAGCAAAAAAACGACCGCCCCCGCTCCCGGTCTGTTTCGGCGCATTCGTCGGCGGGTGTTGCGATTGGTCGCGGTGTTCGTAGGGTTGGGGGTGCTGTGGATTCTGGCCTATTCCGTCCTTCCCGTCCCGACCACACCCTATATGATGGCCGAATCTGGCCGCCAGGGCGGAGCTGTGGACTATCAATGGACCCCCATCGAGCGCATATCCCCGGCGCTTGCGCGCTCTGTTGTGGCCGCCGAGGACGCTAATTTTTGTACCCATTGGGGGTTTGACTTGACTGCCATTCGTGCGGCGATCGACGCGGGTGGGCAACGTGGGGCCTCGACGATCACGCAGCAAGTGGTCAAAAATAGCTTTTTGTGGCACGGGCGGAATTGGTCCCGTAAAGCGCTTGAAGCGCTCATCACGCCAATTGTTGAACTGACATGGAGCAAGAGGCGCATCCTTGAGGTCTACCTCAATGTCGCTGAATTTGATGCGGGTGTCTTCGGGGCTGAGGCTGCGGCGCGGCATTATTTTGGCGTCGGACCAGAGGCCCTCACGGCGCAACAGACGGCCCAACTCGCCGCCGTTTTACCCGCACCCAAAGACCGGGATGCCGGAAATCCTGGCCCATTTGTTCGGCGGAGAGCCGCCCAGATCGTCGATGGCGCCGCGACAATATCCCGTGATGGTCGTGCATCTTGTTTCGACCATTGAACTGACGGCACAATCGCGGCAAGTAGAAGAAAAACAAGAGTAGCGAATATGATCCGACTTTTTCACGTCCCCCTTTCCCCGTTTTGCCGCAAGGTGCGTCTCTGCCTGGCGGAGAAAAGGCTTGAGGTTGAACTGGTCGAGGAGCGCTATTGGGAACGCGATCCCGATTTCATGCGTCGAAATCCCGCTGGCAAGGTTCCGGTGTTGCGGATTGACGATATGCATCTCGCTGAAAGCACACCGATTTGCGAATATCTCGAAGAGCGCTATCCAGCGCCGCCCTTGATGCCCAAAGACATTGATGGTCGCTATGAGGTGCGGCGGCTGGTGGCATGGTTCGACGATAAGTTTCACAGTGAGGTGACCGCGAATCTTTTGTACGAGCGGGTCAATCGCAAGTTGATGAAGGGCGGCTATCCGGTCTCTGCCAATGTGAAATCTGGGGCGAAGGCGGTCAAATATCATCTGGATTACATGGCGTGGTTGTTGGAACGTCGGCGTTGGCTTGCCGGTGATGCGATGACACTTGCCGACTTCGCGGCGGCGGCGCATTTGTCGTCGTTGGACTATATTTCCGATGTCGATTGGAACCGGCATGAGGTGGTCAAGGATTGGTACGCGAAGATCAAATCGCGTCCTGCCTTTCGGTCGCTTTTGGCGGACCAAGTTCCCGGTTTCCCGCCGCCATCCCATTACGCAGACCTTGACTTCTGAGGTTCGATTTAAGGGAAACAGACCCTAAAGGGGCGCGATTTGGCTGGATTAGACAAAGAAACAGTACGTGCCCGCGCCTTGGATGAGGGGTTTTCCAAGGTGGGGTTTGCCCGACCCGATTTGCCCGATGCCATGGATCGGCTGAAAGCCTTTGTTGATGCCGGTCATCATGGCCAAATGGGTTGGATGGAAGAGCGCATGGCGTGGCGTGGTGACCCGACCGCCCTTTGGCCTGAGGCAAAATCGGTGATCATGTTGGCCGAGGTTTACACCCCTGACGATGATCCGATGGTTGCGATCAATAGACCCGAATCCGGCGCAATTTCCGTCTACGCCCGCAACCGTGATTATCACGATATGGTCAAAAAGCGGCTTAAACGGCTGGGGCGATGGCTGATAGAGCAGGCGGGTGAGGGGACGGAGATCAAGGTTTTCGTCGACACCGCTCCGGTGATGGAAAAGCCTCTTGCCGCCAAGGCGGGGCTTGGATGGCAAGGCAAACACACCAATCTTTTGGCGCGGGATTTGGGCAGTTGGTTCTTTCTCGGTGCGATTTTCACAACCCATAATTTCGATCCTGATCCAGCAGAAAAAGACCATTGCGGGTCTTGTCGTGCCTGTTTGGATGCCTGTCCGACGCAAGCGTTTCCTGCGCCCTTTCAACTCGATGCACGGCGGTGCATTTCGTATCTGACGATTGAACATCACGGGCCGGTTGACCTTGAGCTGCGAGAAAAAATGGGCAACCGGATTTATGGCTGTGACGATTGTCTTGCTGCCTGTCCGTGGAACAAGTTCGCGGCCACAGCGAAGGAGCTTCGTTATGCGGCGCGGGATGATCTCATTGCGCCGCCTTTGCGTGATCTGGCGCTGCTGGACGACGCGACGTTCCGTGCAAAGTTTTCCGGCTCTCCGATCAAGCGGATTGGGCGCGACCGCTTTGTGCGCAATGTGCTTTACGCGATTGGTAATTCGGGTGCGGCTGATCTTGAACCCATCGCGCGTCTGTTGTGCGAAGATGCCGATGCCACCGTGCGCGATGCCGCACAATGGGCCGTTGCGCGGCTTGGCTGTGCGTGAAATCCTTTAGCTGTCTGATCAGCGCGCGGAATCGTTCATATGACCCCCTTTCGAGGCATAGCCCTCAAACTCGCTTCGGTGTTTTGCTTTGTCATCATGGCCGCGCTGATCAAAGCCGCGAGTGATGAGGTGCCGCCGGGCGAGGCGGTGTTTTTCAGGTCGTTCTTTGCTTTGCCGATTATTTTTATCTGGCTTGCACAGCGACATGAATTCTCCGCCGGACTTCGGGTGAAATCTCCGATGGGGCATGTCTGGCGCGGGATGATCGGCGCAAGCGCGATGTTTTTGAATTTCTATGCTTTGGCCTTGTTGCCGCTGCCCGAGGCAACGGCCATTGGTTACGCCTCACCGCTGCTTTTGGTGATTTTTGCCGCGATGTTTGCGGGGGAAAACGTCCGGTTGTTCCGATTTTCCGCTGTGCTGGCCGGGCTTGTTGGGGTCATTGTCGTCCTTTTGCCGCGCATTACCGTTTTGCAAGGTATGCCCGACCCGCTTGAGCAATTGGGGGCGATGGTAGCCCTTGGTGGGGCCTGTCTTGCGGCAATTGTGCAACTGCATGTGCGCAACATGGTGCGCAGTGAGACAACGACGTCGATTGTCTTTTGGTTCTCAATGTCCTGTACCGTAGCAGGCCTGTTGACCATTCCCTTTTCCGAGTGGGTGATGCCCAGCCCGACCATCTTTATATTTCTTATTCTTGGCGGCTTGATTGGTGGCGTTGCGCAAGTGTTTTTGACTTCCTGCTACCGCTACGCCGATGCATCTCTTTTGGCACCATTTGACTATGCGTCAATGCTGTTTGCCTTGATCATCGGCTATACGGTTTTTGGTGAGGTGCCGACGCTGCCGATGATGATCGGCGCGAGTATTGTGATCTCTGCCGGGATTGCGATTATTTTGCGGGAGCGCGCACTTGGGCTGAGCGCCGATCGGCGGCGCAAAACGGATACATTTTAATCAAATATCTTTTGCCAAAATGCACTTTTTGTCATGGACGCACGCCGCTCTTGCTCCTTTGCCACCGAGCGCCTCTGGGCGACGATCATTCGTTCCGCTTGCGCGGCGGCAAGAACACCCTCGGCTGCGCGTTCGACGGGAAAGGGCCCAATTCGACTTTCGCCGACAATATAGGTGATCGTTGTTTGAGAACTTCCAGGGACAGAGCGAAATTTGACACTCGCTTCGGTTTCAAGCCGATCAAAGGTGGTTTCGATCGCTTGCTTATAGGACTGTTTGCTGGTGGTGCCTTCGGCCTCAGTCCCGATGTCGATCACTGCGATGATCAGGCCTTTGTTTTCAAGCTGACCCGCTTCTGACAGGCGTTCGACCGTGATGCCAAGAGGGCGCAGTGACGGGTTTTTCGTCACAAAATAGGCCCCAAGCGCAAGAATGGCCGGAGTCACGATGAACACCGTGATCAAAAGAATAACAATGGTGTCTTTTTTGAGCACAAGCGCCTCCCGCCAATCCGTTCAGAGACAGATTGGCAGAAAGGCCTTATTTCTTGGTTAAATTTAGCTGCGGACCAGCGTTTCGTAGCTTTCCGCGATGTCGCGGGTCAAAGCGCCCACTTCGAATGTGTAGCCCCCGATCTGACCGACAGGTGTGACCTCCGCTGCGGTCCCGGTCAGCCAGCATTGTTCAAACCCTTCGAGTTCTTCGGGCAGGATGCGACGCTCATGCACAGTGATGCCTTTTTGTTTGAGCATCTCGATCACGGTCTGGCGGGTGATACCATTGAGGATTGCGTCGGGGATTGGCGTGTGAACTTCGCCGTTTTTGACGAAAAAGATGTTCGCGCCAGTCGCCTCGGCCACATAGCCGCGATAATCCATAAACAGTGCGTCAGAACAGCCTTTGGCTTCGGCAGCGTGTTTGGACATGGTGCAGATCATGTAAAGGCCTGCGGCTTTTGCGGCGGTGGGGATGGTTTCGGGCGAGGGGCGTTTCCATTTTGCGATGTCGAGTTTTGCGCCCTTCATTTTCGCGTCACCGTAATACGCGCCCCATTCCCAAGCCGCGACCGCCATGCGCACGGGGTTCTTGTTCGACGCCACGCCCATGTCTTCGCCGGCACCGCGCCATGCGATCACACGGACATAGGCGTCGTCCCAACCATTGGCCTCAAGCACAGCATATTTCGCCGCCTCAATCTCTTCGACGGTGTAGGGGATCGGCATATCAAGCAGCGCGCCGGAGCGCAGAAGACGCTCGGAATGTTCGACGGATTTGAAGATCTTGCCATTATAGCAGCGCTCACCCTCGAATACGGACGAGGCATAATGCATCGCATGGGTCAGAATATGGACCTTGGCATCTCGCCAATCGACCAGTCCACCGTCCATCCAGATTTTGCCGTCCCGGTCTTCGTAGCTTCCTGCCATGAGGTGCCTCCCTTTTATCCGCCGCTTGAGTTCACGATAGTTGCGCAATAAGGTCTCTTTGAAGACTTATTGTTGCGCGAAATCCCGGTTTCGCTATCAATTCAAACTTGGAATGTCAACAACACTGACTTAAAGTGACTTCAAAATACGCAATTTTTGAACGGGGCATGACATGGCGGACGGCAAAGCAGGCGGGACAAAGGGCGGACAAGCCCTTTTGTTTCTGACAGATGAGCAGCTTCGAAAAGGGATCGAAGCCATGTTCTTTGCCTATCGTGGCTTTACCGCCGACCCGGATCGCATTTTGGAGAAATACGGCTATGGTCGTGCCCATCATCGGGCGATCCATTTTATCAGCCGCGCGCCAGGGACCAATGTGAACAACTTGCTTGGCATTCTTGGGGTGACCAAACAATCTTTGAACCGTGTTCTGCGGGCGTTGATTGAGGACGGTTTGGTCGAAAGCCGGGTGGGGGTTCAGGACAAACGTGAACGTCATCTCTACCTGTCGGACAGCGGCAGGGCGTTGGAGGCGGAGCTGTCAGAAGCGCAGCGCGCCCGGATGCGCGTGGCCTACCGCGAGGCGGGACACGAAGCCGTTGCTGGCTTTAGGCGCGTACTTGAGGCAATGATGGACCCAGATCAGGCCGCATATTTTAATGCCATGGCAACGAAGGAGGACAAAGGGTGAGTGGTGAAATTCACCTTTTGATCGTGGACGACGACGAGCGAATCCGGGGGCTTTTGCAAAAGTTTCTGATCCGTCATGGCTTTTGCGTGACCGCCGCGCGCGATGCTGCTCATGCGCGGCGATTGCTTGCTGGGCTTGAATTCGATTTGATCGTTTTGGATGTGATGATGCCCGGCGAAGACGGGATCAGTCTGACCCGCGATCTGCGCAGTAAAATCGCCACGCCGATCATGCTTTTGACCGCAAAAGGTGAAACCGAAGACCGCATTGCCGGGCTTGAAGCGGGCGCGGATGATTATTTGCCAAAGCCATTTGAGCCGAAAGAACTGCTGTTGCGGATCAATGCGGTTCTGCGTCGGATGCCTCAGATCGAAGAGATTGAAACAGCGCCGAAATATATTCATTTGGGCCGGTTTCGCTATGATGTGGAGCGCGGGGAGCTTTGGGAAGGGGATCAGATCGTGCGTTTGACCGCGACCGAATCTCAACTCATGCGGATTTTTGCCGCGGCCCCCGCTGAACCCGTTACGCGCAATGATTTGGTTGAACGGCTTGGGCGCGATGGTGGGCAAGCGCAAGAGCGCGCCGTTGATGTGCAAATCACCCGTCTTCGCCGTAAAATCGAAGACGATCCACGCCAACCGCGTTACCTTCAAACTGTGCGCGGATCGGGCTATATGCTGACCCCGGAATAAGGCCAAAAGCCAAACGGGAACTGGTCAATTGGGGCGGTTTCCCTATATGCAGGTCACAAAGCAATCGGGAGCACATCAAATGAGTGAAACGCCAGTATCCGAGATGTCCTTTGAATCCGCTATGGCCGAACTTGATCAGGTTGTCGGCAAGCTGGAACATGGTGATGTTGCGTTGGAAGACAGCATCAAACTCTATGAGCGCGGTGCTGCTTTGAAAGCGCATTGCGAGACCAAGCTGAAAGAAGCCGAGGAAAAGGTCGAAAAGATCACTGTTGGTCCTGATGGCACCGCCGCTGGCACCACGAAAGTCGAAGGCCTCTGATGCAAGACGATCTCGCACGCTGCAAAGCGGCTGTTGCGGCCTGTCTTGAGACGGCTTTGGCCCCGCTTGGGTCCATGCCGGTCGAGGAGGGGATGCGCTATGCCTTAAACGGTGGCAAGCGGTTGCGGGCATTTTTGGTTATGGAGGGCGCGACCCTTCATGGGGTATCGGCTGAGCACTCCGTTTGGGCCGCCGCCGCGATTGAGGCGCTCCACGCCTATAGTCTTGTGCATGATGATCTGCCTTGTATGGACGATGATGACCTGCGCCGGGGTCAGCCAACGGTGCATAAACGATGGGACGAGGCGACGGCTGTGCTGGTTGGCGATGCGCTTCAGACTCTTGCGTTCGAGTTGTTGACTCGGCCTGAAATGGTCGTTTCGAGCCAAGTTCGGGTCGAATTGATCGCCTCTTTGGCCAAATCTTCAGGCGTGCAAGGCATGGTTTTGGGCCAAGCCCAAGACATCGCGGCTGAGACCTCAGAAACACCGCTCGATCTGGCGCAGATCACCGAGCTTCAGGGCCATAAAACTGGTGCGCTGATTGAGTGGTCCGCTTGCGCCGGGGCCATCCTTGGGGGGGCCGATCCTACGCCACTGCGTGCCTATGCATCGGCGCTGGGACTTGCCTTTCAAATCCATGATGACATCCTAGATATAGAGGGCGATGTTGCCAAAACCGGCAAAGCCGTGGGCAAAGATGCCGAGGCTGGCAAAGCCACATTCGTGTCGCTGCTTGGTCTTGAGGAGGCCAAAGCCCGTGCCGAACGCTTAGTGGAACAAGCCTGTGCGGCGTTGAGTCCCTATGGAAGCCGCGCCGAACCCTTGCGAGACCTTGCCCGCTTCGTTATTTCGCGGGAAACCTGAGAAAGCGAGACGCTATGTCTGACCGTCCAGCCACACCGACCCTAGACCGTGTTCATGTCCCGGCCGATCTCAAGGCCCTCTCAGATCCGGAGCTAAAGCGCCTGGCGCATGAGTTGCGGCAGGAGACCATTTCCGCCGTCTCCGTGACGGGTGGGCATTTGGGTGCTGGGCTGGGCGTGGTCGAGTTGACCGTGGCGCTTCATGCGGTATTTGATGCACCAAAAGATCGCCTGATTTGGGATGTCTCGCACCAATGCTACCCGCATAAAATCCTCACCGGGCGTCGTGATCGTATCCGTACTTTACGGACCGAAGGTGGCCTGTCCGGTTTCACCAAGCGCTCGGAAAGCCCCTATGACCCCTTTGGTGCGGCGCATAGCTCGACCTCGATTTCTGCCGCTTTGGGCTTTGCCGTGGCGCGGGATCTGGGCGGCGCGCCCGAGAATGGCATCGGTGATGCGATTGCGGTGATCGGAGACGGCTCGATGTCCGCTGGTATGGCTTTTGAGGCCATGAACAACGCGGGCCATTTGGGCAAACGGTTGATCGTGATCCTCAACGACAATGAAATGTCGATTGCGCCGCCCACGGGTGCGCTGTCGTCCTACCTGACCCGTCTCTATGCGGGCGCACCGTTTCAAGAGCTCAAGGCCGCAGCCAAAGGGGCCGTATCGCTTTTGCCGCATCCGTTCCAAGAGGGGGCCAAACGCGCCAAGGAAATGCTCAAGGGCATGACTGTCGGTGGCACCTTGTTTGAAGAGCTGGGATTTTCTTATGTCGGGCCGATTGATGGCCACGATTTGGATCAACTCCTCTCTGTCTTGCGCACCGTGAAAGCGCGTGCCACTGGACCGATCTTGATTCATGCAATCACTCAAAAAGGCAAAGGCTATGCCCCGGCCGAGGGGCGGCCCGACAAAGGTCATGCCACTGGCAAATTCGACATGGTCACGGGAGAGCAGAAAAAGGCCAAATCCAACGCGCCGTCTTACACTTCTGTGTTTGCCAAAGCGCTGATCCAAGAGGCCGGGTTCGACGATAAAATCGTCGCCGTGACGGCGGCCATGCCGGATGGCACAGGGCTTAATCTCTTTGCCGAACGATTCCCGACTCGCTGTTTTGATGTGGGCATCGCCGAACAGCATGGCGTGACGTTTTGCGCCGGTCTGGCTGCGGGCGGAATGAAGCCGTTTTGCACGATGTATTCGACCTTCCTTCAGCGTGGCTATGATCAGGTCGTCCACGATGTAGCCATTCAGCGGCTGCCTGTGCGCTTTGCGATTGATCGCGCGGGACTTGTTGGCGCCGATGGGGCAACCCATGCGGGATCTTTTGACGTGGCGTTTCTCGCCAACCTGCCCGGCATGGTGGTGATGGCGGCCGCCGATGAGGCGGAGCTTGTCCATATGGTTGCCACTGCTGCCGCGCATGATGACGGTCCCATCGCCTTTCGCTATCCGCGTGGCGAAGGCGTGGGCGTGCAGATGCCTGAACGCGGTGTGCCGCTTGAGATTGGCAAAGGTCGTGTTGTGGTTGAGGGCACGCGCGTGGCGCTTTTGTCCTTTGGAACACGTCTCGAATCCAGCCTAAAAGCGGCGGAAAACCTCGCAGCCAAGGGCATTTCCTGTACCGTTGCCGACGCGCGTTTTGCCAAGCCTCTCGATCATGATTTGATCCGTGATCTGGTCGCAAACCATGAGGCCCTGATCACCATTGAAGAAGGCGCTGTCGGTGGATTTGGGTCACATGTGGCCGATTTTCTGGCAAATGAGGGTCTGTTTGATCGCGGCCTCAAATTCCGCTCGATGACCTTACCGGACACATTCATTGATCAGGCAAGCCCTGAGGCGATGTATGCCATGGCAGGTCTCAACACGCCGGACATTGAGGCCAAAGTGCTGTCCGCTCTTGGTGTGACCGATCTGTCGAGCAAACGCGCCTAGGGGGTGGCTTTGCCAGATTTGCAAGGCGGCTATGAGCAAAGCATCGCGCCCTTCTTGTTGAACCGCGGGGCTGAATAGGGGAAGTGTGATGCGCACTCTGTTCAGGACTCACCACAATGGCAACCGCCTCCTTCGCCCCCTCTGCTACGCACCCGGGGATCGTCCTTTTTGCGCTCGCGATGGGTGGGTTTGCGATTGGAACAACCGAATTTGCTTCGATGAGCCTTTTGCCTTTCATGGCAGAGGGGTTGGACATAACGGAAGCCACGGCAAGCCGGTTGATTTCGGCCTATGCATTGGGCGTGGTCGTTGGCGCGCCTTTGATCGCTGTGGCCGCAGCGCGGATTGAGCGGCGGCTTTTGCTCATCGGTCTTATGGTGGCCTTTTGTCTGACGCATATTTTGTCTGCGCTTGCCGCCAATTATCCGATGATGTTGGTCGCGCGGTTTCTCAGCGGTGTGCCGCATGGGGCCTATTTCGGTGTTGCGGCTCTTATGGCGGCGTCCTTGGCGGGGTCGAAAAATCGCGGCAAGGCGGTGGCACGGCTTATGTTAGGGCTGACCGTGGCGACGGTTGTCGGTGTGCCCGTCGCGAATGTGTTGGGGCAAACGGTGGGCTGGCGTTGGGCCTTTGCTTTGGTCGGGGTTTTAGCTGCGATTACGGCGCTGATGATCCTGATCTTTGCTCCGAAAACTGAGATTGGCACGGGCTCCAGTGCGTTGAGTGAGCTGGACGCACTTAAGAACCGCCAGGTACTTTTGACGCTGTTGAGCGGAGCCATTGGATTTGGTGGCTTTTTTGCCTTTTATACCTATCTGACCTCAACGCTTATCGACGTGACCCATGTCACCGAGGGCAGCATTCCACTCTATCTCGCTCTGATGGGTGCAGGGATGACAATTGGCGCGCTTTTGGCCGGGTGGGCGGCAGATCGAGCGCTCAATGTCTCGGTCTTTGCCACCTTGTTCATCAACATCGCGTTGCTGTTGATCTATCCGATGATCGCTGATCGGGCCTATGCGATGGCGGTTCTGGTGCTCGCCTTGGGCATCGCGAACGGGTATCCGATCCTGCTCCAGACCCGATTGATGGATGTGGCACGCGACGCGCAATCGCTTGCTGCGTCTTTGCATCACGCGGCTTTTAATGCTGCCAATGCTCTGGGGCCTTTCGCAGCCTCCCTCTTTATTGCCAAAGGCTATGGGTTTCCCTCGTCAGGCTATGTCGGTGCCGTGCTTACATTTGCAGGCGTCATCCTTTATGCGGTGACGGTGTTCGACCATCGCCGGAACTGGCAAAACAGTCACTGATCCTGCGCCAAAAGCGCCTTTAGACCCGTTTTGTAATCGGGATAGATCAGTTTCACGTCCAAATCTCGCTTCATCTTTTCATTGCTGACTTTTTTGCTCTCGGCATAAAAGCTACGGGCCATCGGCGTCATGTCGGCGGTTTCAAAATCTTCTTGTGGTGGCAAAGGCAGACCCAAAAGTTCGGCTGCATAGCCGATCACATCTTCTGGTGGCATGGGCAGATCATCGCAGACATTGTAAATTCCGCTAAGTTCGGGTCGATGAATCGCGGCCTCAAGCACTTGAGCGATGTCTTCCACATGGATGCGTGAAAAAATTTGGCCTTGTTTGATGATCCGACGCGCTGTGCCGGAGCGGACTTTGGCAAACGGACCACGTCCGGGGCCATAAATGCCAGCAAGGCGGAAAATCGACAGATTAAGACCCAAATCCCGCGCAAAAGACTGCCAAGCGGCCTCGGCTTCGACCCGAGCGATCCCGCGTTTTGTGGCGGGGGTGAGGGCCGTGTCCTCTGTCACCCAATTCCCCCCGTGATCACCGTAAACGCCGGTGGTCGACAGATACCCAACCCACGTCAAATGTGGTGCAGCTTCCACCAAGGCTTCTCGATAATGGTGCAACATCGGGTCACCGTCAGGGCCGGGCGCGGCGGATACCAAAAGATGTGTGGCTTGGGACAGTTGTGACGAAATCGGGTCTTGTCCGAGCACCAGTGGGGTCACGCCTGCGCTGTCAAATTCTTGTGCTCTGTCTGCGCTACGGGTTGTACCTGTGATTGCCCAGCCTTGGGACAAAAGACGGCGCGCAAGAGCCTGGGCGCTATAGCCATGGCCGAAGGAAAACAGGTGCGGTTGGATCATTGTTGGCCTCTCGTGTCTGATCTCAGGTCACATCTCTGGGCCTTGCGCCCGTCGCCCACTTGGTCTCAATTGGACAGCAAGGCTGATTTCTCAGCATTCGACAAAACGGACCCCAAGAGTAATGAGGGACCGTCTTACCGTAAGAGGATATAAGAGTGAATACGACAAGCAAAAGCCTCGCCCTTGAGACACCGCCCTTAATCGCGCCGCGCAATTTTACCGATCCGGCGGCAGCGGTCGCTTTCCTCGAAGAACTCTATTTCGAGGCCACATCGTTTTTAGCGGAAAAGTTCTCCCAAGTGGCCAGCGGGCAGGCACCCACCGCGCGCTACCGGGCCTTTTATCCCGAAATCCGCGTTGTGACGACCTCCTATGCCGCAATGGACAGCCGCTTGTCGTTTGGGCATGTCGCCAAGCCGGGGATGTATTCCACAACGATCACGCGCCCGGATTTGTTTCGCAATTACCTCACCCAACAAATCAAACAGATCGTGCGCAATCATGGTGTGAGCGTCGAAATTGGCATCTCTGACACGCCGATGCCGGTGCATTTTGCTGTCGCCAACGACGAATCCGTGACCGTCCCGCAAGAGGGAGTCATGTCCTACCCGCTGCGCGATGTATTTGATGTGCCGGATTTGACCACCACCCATGACGATATCGTCAACGGGTTTGGCTTTCTGCATGAGGACGGCTCGGCCGCGCTTGCGCCCTTTACGGCGCAGCGGATTGATTACTCACTGGCCCGTCTGTCCCATTATACTGCGACGGATGCGAGCCATTTTCAGAACCATGTGTTGTTCACCAACTATCAATTCTATGTCTCGGAATTTGAGGCCTATGCCCGTCAGGTCCTGGCCGATCCGAACAGCGGTTACACAAGTTTCGTCTCAACCGGGAATGTCGAGATTTTTGATGCCGAGACGGAGATTCCGCCCACGACCAAAACGCCGCAAATGCCGACCTATCATTTGAAGCGTGCGGATGGGTCGGGGATCACTTTGGTCAATATCGGCGTGGGTCCGTCGAATGCCAAAACCGCAACCGATCATATCGCGGTGCTGCGGCCTCATGCCTGGATCATGGTCGGACATTGCGCCGGTCTTCGCAATTCTCAGCGGCTGGGTGATTTCGTTTTGGCGCACGCCTATCTGCGTGAAGATCATGTGCTGGATGCGGACCTGCCGGTCTGGGTGCCGATCCCAGCCTTGGCGGAAATTCAGACCTCTTTGGAAACCGCTGTCGAACAGGTGACCAAATTGGAGGGCTACGAGTTAAAGCGGATCATGCGCACCGGCACGGTGGCGACGATTGACAACCGCAACTGGGAATTGCGCGATCAATCCGGACCGGTTCAGCGTCTCAGTCAGTCGCGGGCCATCGCCCTTGATATGGAATCTGCCACCATTGCCGCCAACGGATTCCGGTTCCGGGTGCCCTATGGCACGTTGCTTTGCGTGTCTGATAAGCCGCTTCATGGTGAGCTAAAGTTACCCGGTATGGCCTCTGATTTCTACAAATCACAGGTTGCGAGGCATCTTTTGATCGGCATTCGTTCGATGGAAATCCTCCGTGAAATGCCGATCGAGCGCATTCACAGCCGCAAATTGCGGTCATTTGAGGAGACCGCTTTCCTTTAAGGGAGGTTTTTTCACCCAAAATGCGCGAAAACATACCGCTCTGTTACACTAGGCGTTGTGCGGCCCCTCAATATTCGCTTAGAAATGCGCAATAACCCTCTACTGCATGGGGGACTACGAGGAGATACAGACATGTCGAAACCGATGACCAAGACCCAACTCGTTGCTGCTCTCGCCGAAGAGATGGGCTCCGACAAAAAATCTGCAGGGGCTGCTCTTGATGCAATCACTGCGCTCATCACCAAAGAAGTTTCCGGCGGTGGCGCTGTGACCCTTCCGGGTGTTGGCAAAATTTATTGCCGTGAACGTCCTGCACGCATGGTCCGCAACCCGCAAACGGGTGACCAGATGCCGAAAGACGCCGACAAGGTTGTGAAAATGACCATCGCCAAAGCGTTGAAAGACAGCGTAAACGGCTAATCGGTCGATTGAGTTATTTCTGGGAGGGGTCGCGCACAGTCGCGGCCCTTCTTCGTTTGGGGGCATGATATGGATATCAGAGCGATCGTAATGGGGTTGGCCTTCGTGCTGATGTGGTCCTCGGCCTTCACATCGGCTCGGATTATCGTTGCAGATGCGCCAGCGCTTGCGGCCTTGTCTGTGCGGTTTGCCCTTTCTGGTTTGGCGGGGGTGGCGCTGGCCAAACTGCTTGGTCAATCGTGGAATTTTACCCGTACACAATGGAAAAGCATCGTCCTCTTTGGTCTGTGCCAAAACGTTGCCTATCTGGGCCTGTATTTTTTGGCGATGCGGACGGTTGAGGCCTCCCTTGCGGCGGTTCTTGCCTCATCCATGCCGCTTGTCGTGGCTTTGCTTTCAACCCTAATCCTGCGCGAAACTCCTAAACCTATGGCGATCTTTGGCCTCGTGTTGGGGTTCATGGGGGTGTTGATCATCATGAGCACGCGCTTGTCGAGTGGCAGTGATCTTGTGGGGATTGCCATGTGTAGTGTCGGCACTGTCGCGCTTGCGATTGCGACGCTGGCTGTGCGGTCGACGAATGCCGGAGGCAATGTTTTGATGGTGGTTGGTGTGCAAAGTCTGATCGGATCGATGGTGCTTGCTGTGCTATCCCCGGCGATTGACACATATGAGCTCACCATGTCCGCCAAATTGGTCTGGGCGATGCTCTATACAACCTTCGTTCCGGGGCTCATGGCCACTTGGATTTGGTTCAAACTGGTTGAGCGCATTGGAACCGTCAAATCCGCAGCCTTCCACTTTCTCAACCCGTTTTTTGGCGTCGCGATCGCGGCGCTGTTGCTGGGCGAACATGTCAGCCAATGGGACATTTACGGCGTTTTGACCATCATGGCGGGCATTTTAGCGGTTCAGATGTCTAAGGCATGATTGGGGTCTTATTCGGCCCCAAATCTACCTCGCAACCCTTCGCCAACTTGACCACGATGCAGCAGCAGGTGATCCAAAATCACGCAAGCCATCATTGCTTCGCCCACAGGTACAGCGCGGATGCCGACACAGGGGTCATGACGCCCCTTGGTGATCAGGTCGGTGTTTTCGCCCGCCTGATTGATCGTTTTGCGCGAGGTGAGGATCGAGGACGTAGGTTTCACCGCAAACCGCACAACAAGGTCTTGCCCGGTCGAAATCCCGCCAAGAATACCGCCCGCGTGATTAGACCCAAACTCAGGCCCATTTGGCCCCATCCGCATCTCATCGGCGTTCTCTTCACCAGACAGACAGGCGGCATTCATCCCTTCGCCAATTTCGACACCTTTCACTGCGTTGATCGACATCATCGCTGCGGCCAAATCCGTGTCTAACTTGGCGTAAATCGGTGCGCCAAGCCCGGCGGGCGCGCCTTTTGCGACCACCTCGATGATGGCTCCAATCGAGGACCCGCTTTTGCGAACACCATCAAGATAAGTGGCCCATGTTTCGGCCGTTTTGGCGGAGGGCACCCAAAACGGGTTGTTGTCGATCTCAGAGAAATCGCGTTCTCCTTCGATCCCATGCGGGCCGATCTGGGTCATGTAGCCCTTGATCTCAAGGCCCGGCACCAATTCGGCCAAAACCGCGCGTGCAATACCGCCAGCGGCGACACGCGCCGCGGTTTCGCGCGCACTGGAGCGACCGCCCCCGCGATAATCGCGGATGCCATATTTTTGGAAATAGGTGATATCGGCATGGCCCGGACGAAAGGCTTGCGCGATCTCACCATAATCCTTTGAGCGTTGATCGGTGTTGCGGATCATCAATTGGATCGGTGTGCCCGTGGTCTTACCCTCAAACACCCCAGACAGGATTTCCACTTGGTCCGGTTCGCGCCGCTGAGTGGTGTATTTCGATGTTCCCGGCTTGCGTTTATCAAGCCAGACCTGAAGCATGTCCTCATTGATGGCGATACCTGGAGGACAGCCGTCCACTGTCGCGCCAAGCGCCGGACCATGGCTTTCGCCCCATGTTGTGAAACGAAACAGATGTCCGAATGTGTTCATGCTCATCGGGTGCTCCTCAGGTTTCCCCTGCTTTACCCGATGTCACATCCTTGAGCAATCAAGGGAAATCATTCTGTGGCGCACATAAAGCGCATCCTGAACCAACCTGTCTCTCCCGCAATGTCGGAGGGGCTTGAACTTCTCTCAAAGGGGCAATAGCGTGACCGACACCTCGGGGTGCCCGTGTGCAACACGGCTGAGATGCGAAAGCGGACCCGTTGAACCTGAACCGGCTAACACCGGCGGAGGGAAGGTATCAGCGATCACCATTCGCCACCTTTTTCTTCGCCCATTTTTGAATGGAGCGAGCCATGAAATATGGATTTACACTTGCGGCACTGGTTGCGGCCTCGGCGGCTCACGCAGACCCTTTGACCATCTATGCCCCCGACTATTTTGCCTCTGAGTGGGGGCCTGGCCCGGCGATCAAAGCGGCGTTTGAGGCCGAATGCGACTGTGAGATTGAATATGTCACGGGTGATTTGCTGCCTCGGATTCTGTTGGAAGGCGAGCGGACCAAGGCGGATGTGGCCATCGGTTTCAATTCCGATGTGACCAAGAAAGCCCGTGAAACCGGGCTTTTCGCGCCGCACGGGCTGGACCTGTCGCCGTTGACCCTGCCGCTTGAGTGGACGGACGACACGTTTTTGCCATTCAACTGGAGCTACACGGCCTTTGTCTATGACAACACCAAAATCAAAAATCCGCCGACGTCCTTCCATGACTTGGTGAATTCAGATGAGAATTGGTCCATCGCAATCCAAGACCCGCGCACGTCGATCTCGGGGCTGGCTTTGGTGTTGTGGGGCAAGGAGGTATTCGGGGACGACGCCGAAGCGGAATGGGCAAAATTGGCACCGAAAGTCACCACAGTGACCAAGGGCTGGTCCGAAGCCTACGGCCTGTTTACCGATGGTGAGGTGGACATGGTACTCTCCTACACGACCTCACCCGCCTACCACATCATCGCTGAAGAGGATGCCACCAAGTCCGCCGCACTGTTTGACGAAGGCCACTATTTCATGGTCGAACTCGCCGCAAAGCTGAAAGGCACCGATCAACCGGAGCTTGCGGATGCGTTCATGGCCTTTATCCTCTCTCCGACGTTCCAAAACATCATTCCGACGGCGAACTGGTCCTATCCTGCCGCTTTGCCACGCGATCAATGGCCGGATGCGTTCTCCGAATTGAACTATCCGGAAAAGGCCATTTTCCTGAATGAAGACGAAGCGGATGCGTTGCGGGACGAGGCGATTGCCGAATGGCGCACCGCGTTTTCGCAATAAGGCTTTGGCCGGGGCTCATCGCTGCGGCTTTGGTCGCAGCCTTGAGCCTTGGCACTCTGGGCGTTGTCGCGCTTCGGGCTGAAAGCTTTTCAACCCTGTCTAAATTTGACTGGATGGCGGTGCGGTTCACCGTTGTTCAGGCGCTGATCTCTGCGGGCCTGTCGGTGATCTTGGCGGTTCCCGTCGCACGCGGTTTGGCGCGGCGTGATTTTTATGGGCGTCGTCTTTTGATCACCCTTTTGGGTGCGCCATTTATCCTGCCGACGATTGTCGCCATCCTCGGCTTGACTGCGGTGTTCGGCAAAACGGGATTTGTCTCGATCGCGCTCAATTGGGCTGGATTAGAGCCGATTTCGATCTACGGTTTCCATGGTGTGATCCTTGCGCATGTGTTCTTTAATCTGCCGCTTGCAACGCGGTTGTTGCTTCAGGGTTGGGGCGCCATCCCGTCCGAGAGGTTCCGCCTTGCGGCGTCGCTTAATTTCTCTCCGCGCGACATGTTTCGCCACATCGAAGGACCGATGCTCAAAGAGATCATGCCCGGCGCGTTTGCTGTCATTTTTCTGATTTGCACCACCTCTTTTGCCGTCGCTCTGACTTTTGGTGGCGGACCGAAAGCCACCACCGTTGAACTCGCAATCTACGAGGCGTTTCGCTATGATTTCAACCTCGGTAAAGCCTCACTTTTGGCGCTGATCCAAGTGGTGATCTGTGCGGTTGCTGCCTTTGTATCGCTGAAATTTCGGGTTCCCCAGGTGGGAGGGGCTGGGTTGGATCGCCCTGTGCAGCGGTTCGATGTTCATAAGTTGAGCGCACGGGGGGTGGATTTGTTTTGGATCATGATGGTCAGTCTCTTCTTGCTCCTGCCGCTTCTGGCCATCGTCCTGCGTGGCGCATATGGGGTGTTTGATCTGCCCATCTCCGTTTGGTCTGCGGCCGCGCGTTCCCTTGTGACCGCTCTTGGATCGGCCGCATTGGCGATCATCTTGTCCCTGTCGCTTAGTCTCTCGGCACTGCGCTGGCGGTGGTTGGAAGGCATCGGCATGACGGCCATTGCAGCCTCGCCGCTGGTCATGGGCACAGGGCTTTACATAGTGCTTTTTGCTGTGGCCGATCCGGCGGATTGGGCTTTGTTCATCACTGCTTTGGTCAATGCGGTGATGTCCTTGCCGTTTATTTTGCGCGCGATTGGGCCCGCTTTGGCGACAACGGAGCGAACTTATGGGCGCTTGTCCGACAGTCTTGGGCTGATGGGATGGACCCGCGTGCGGCTTGTTCTGTGGCCCAGGTTGCGCGGGCCTGTGGGCTTTTCGGCCGGGTTGGCTGCGGCGCTGTCGATGGGGGATCTTGGCGTGATCGCCCTTTTTGCGCGCCCTGACTCCGCAACACTCCCGCTGCAAATCTACCGCTTGATGGGGTCTTACCGGGTGGATCAGGCGATGGGGGCGTCTTTACTGCTTCTTGGGCTGAGTTTGGCTTTGTTTTACATCTTCGATTTCTGGGGGAGACGCCGTGCTTGAGTTCCGAAATCTGCGCCTAACGCAGGGCGATTTTACTCTCACCGCTGATTTCCAAGTGCCAAAAGGCGCGCGGGTGGCGGTGATTGGACCTTCAGGGGCGGGAAAATCGACGCTTCTGTCGCTCATCGGGGGATTTGAGACCCCTGATGACGGCGACATTCTTTGGCGGGGCAAGCCCTTTGGCCTATCCGCGCCTTTTGAACGCCCGATTTCACACCTGTTTCAGGACAACACGCTTTTTGCTCATATGACCGCGGCGCAGAATGTCGGGCTTGGGCTTAGGCCAAGTTTGCGCCTGTCCAAATCTGAGCAGAGCGCAGTATCCGAGGCGCTGCGGGCCGTGGGACTTGAGGGTTTAGAAACCCGGCGCCCGGGTGCGCTTTCGGGCGGACAGCAAAGCCGCGTGGCTTTGGCGCGCGTCCTTGTGCAGCAAAAGCCGTTGATCCTGTTGGATGAGCCGTTTTCGGCGCTTGGTCCGGCGATGCGGCATGAGATGATTGATCTGGCGAAAGAGGTGTCGGAGCGCTTAGGGGCGACGATGTTGATGGTCACCCATGATGTGTCGGATGTGGACCGTTTCGCGGATCTGGTGATTTGGGTGGAGGGCGGGACCTGTCAACCGCCACGGCCATGGGCAGAGATGAAAGCGGACCCGCCACAGGGACTTTTGGATTACATCGGCACATGAAAAAAGCGCCCCAAATTGGGGCGCTTTCTCATTTCTAACTCTTCGGTCGCTTAAAGCGACGTCTTTTTGCCTTTATGCGGCGCCCAGAGTTTTTTGTTGGTCAGGTAGAGCAAAGAGGTCAGCAGCACCAAGAAGGTCACGGCCATAAAGCCGGCCCGCTTGCGTGCCATCATCTTCGGCTCAGCGGCCCACATCAAAAAGGCAGCCACGTCTTCGGCTTCATGGTGCAGCTCATTGGAGTGACCATCAGCATATTCGACGTCTTCCCCGTAAAGGGGCGGAGCCATGGCGATCCAACCGGTCGAGAACGCGGTGTTTTCGTAATAGGTGGTGCCAGCTTCGACCTTTTCCTCACCGGTGTAGCCGGTCAGGATGGAGACGATGTGCTCCGGGCCACCAATGCCTTTGAGGAACTGGTTGATGCCAGTGCCGTAAGGACCGTGAAACCCCGCACGCGCCTTTGCCATCAAGGACAGGTCAGGTGCGTTTTGCGAATTGTTGGCCGGGAAGTGGTCGTTCGCGGTCAACGGGCGCGCAGCACCTTCGTTATAGTCGAAAAGCTGCATGTTGGAGGCTTCGTCATTCACCGACAACTGGGCCGCATAAGCGCGGACCTGATCTTCGGGGAGTGCCGGGCCACCTTCGTCGGCCAGCGTACGGATCGGCACGAATTTCATGCCGTGACACGCCGAACAGACCTCGGTGTAAACTTGCAGACCGCGCTGAAGCTGCATCTGGTCAAATTTACCGAACGGTCCTTCGAAGGAGAAATCCACATCATGGACATGTCCGCCTTCGCCTGCGGCGATCGCCCCACCGGTGGACAAAGCCAGCGCGGTGAGGGCGGAGAGGGTAAGTTTCTTCATCATCGTCCCTGTTTCCTTTCTCACTCGGCCGCGCCCGGGTAATGGGCGGCAAAGTCTTCTTCGATCGTGGCCGGAGTCGGCAGCGGTTTCTCGATCACACCCAAGAGCGGGAGGATGACGAAGAAGTAGGCGAACCAATAGGTTGCACCGATCAGCGAGATATACGGGTAAATCCCATCGGTCGGCATGGCGCCCACCCACATCAGCACAACGAAATCGACAGCCAACAGCGCAAACCACCATTTGAACATCGGGCGGTATTTGCCCGAACGCACCGACGATGTGTCGAGCCAAGGCACAAGCGCCATGGCGATGATCGCACCAAACATGGCCAAGACGCCGAAGAATTTCGCATCAACGATGCCGCCGGTGATGAAGGAGACCGCTTGCACGGCCCAAACATCGGCGGTGAAGGCACGCAGGATGGCGTAGAACGGCAGGAAGTACCATTCCGGCACAATATGCGCAGGCGTCGAAAGCGGGTTTGCTTCGAGGTAGTTGTCCGGGTGGCCGAGGAAGTTCGGCATAAAGCCAACAACCGCGAAGAACACGACCAAAACCACGCCGAGCGCGAAGAGGTCTTTGATCACGAAATACGGCCAGAAGGGCAGGGTGTCTTTCTTGGCTTCGGCTTTCGAGGTGCGGCGCACTTCAACACCCGTCGGGTTGTTGTTGCCGGTGGTGTGGAAGGCCCAGATGTGAACGATCACAAGGCCCGCAATCACGAAGGGCAGCAAATAGTGCAGCGAGAAGAAGCGGTTCAGCGTGGCGTTGTCCACAGCCGGCCCACCCAAGAGCCAGGTTTGGATCGGTTCGCCCACAAAGGGGATCGCGCCAAACAGGCCGGTGATCACGGTGGCGCCCCAGAAGGACATTTGACCCCAAGGCAAAACGTAACCCATAAAGCCGGTCGCCATCATCAACAGGTAGATGATCATGCCGATGATCCAAGTGATCTCACGTGGGGCTTTGTAAGACCCGTAGTAGAGACCGCGGAAAATGTGCAGATACACGGCAAAGAAGAACATCGACGCACCGTTGGCGTGCAAGTAGCGCAGCATATGACCGCCGTTCACGTCACGCATGATATGTTCGACAGAGGCAAAGGCCATATCGACATGCGGCGTGTAATGCATCACCAAAACAATGCCGGTGACGATCTGAAGCCCAAGGCAGAACGCGAGCACGATGCCCCAGATCCACATCCAGTTCAGGTTTTTCGGGGTCGGGATCATCAAGGTGCCGTGGATCAGGCCGATGATCGGAAGGCGGGACTCGACCGCCTTGGTGAAGCCCGTTTTGGGCTCATAATGGTCGTGCGGAATACCAGACATAAGTTCCTCCCTCAGCCCAGAACGATTTCGGTGTCGCCATCAAAAGCAGCGACAGGAATATCGAGGTTGCGCGGAGCCGGACCTTTGCGGATACGGCCAGCGGTGTCGTAATGCGACCCGTGACAGGGGCAGAACCAGCCACCGAAATCACCGGCGCCATCGCCCAGAGGCACACAGCCAAGGTGGGTGCAAACACCCATCATCACCAACCATTCACCCGCTTCATCAAGCGTGCGGTTTTCGTCGATGGCGGTTGCGTCAGCGGCGATGTTGGCGTTTTCAGCTTTTGGATCAACAAGATCGCTCAGCTCAACTGCGCGGCCCATGTCGATCTCGTCTTGGGTGCGGCGGCGGATGAACACCGGCTTGCCGCGCCATTTGACGGTCAGCTGTGTGCCAACTTCGACGCCGCTGATGTCAACACGGATCGACGACAGCGCCTGAACATCGGCAGAGGGGTTCATTTGATTGACCAGCGGCCAGACGGCGGCGCCTGCGGCGACTGCACCTGCGCCACCAGTGGCGTAGTACAGGAAATCGCGGCGGGTGCCTTCGTGTTCTTCTACATGGGACACGAGCAAATCTCCATTGTCTCAAGCCGGGTCCGTCCGGCGAATGCATGAGAGGCCGCAATTGGATGCAGCCCTTCCGGGCCGCTTTTAGCGAGGCGATGCGCTCACGTCCAGCATACAATGGGGCGCAAAGGCGCGCGATCTGTCGCGGTGTGGCGCAAGAGGAACGACATTTTGGGTTTCGCATGATCTGTGACCGCTAACGAAACCGAAAATGCCATAACTTAAGGAAAAACCACCGGAATCGCTAAGGTTTCCCATTTGGGATACCGCGTCATGATGGTTGCAAAGCGATCTGATGCGAGAAAGCGGTCAAGCCATCCGCGCACCCCCGGCCAGTCCTGCGCGTCAAACCATGCGCGATCCACATTCGCGTATTGCCGCACAAAGGTGATCGTGGCCAGATCGGCAAAGCTCGGTTGGTTCCCATAGAGCCAAGGGGTCACTTGGAGTTGGGCCTCTACGCGCTGCAAAATCTGTGCCGCCGTGTCGCGTTCGGTCACTGGATCAGCGCCGTTATAGCGCGGGGCGTATTTGTAGCGATCCAGCGCGAATTTGAACGGGCCTTCGATGGTAGCGATCCAATCCCGCCTTTTTGGCGGCATATCCAAAAGCCCCTCAGGGTCATTTTGTGCCAAGGCCCAGTCCATAATGTCGCGGCTTTCGTCGATCACGCGATCGTCAATGATCAACACGGGCACCGTGCCTTTGGGTGAGGCGGCCAACATCTCTTGCGGCTTATCGCGCAACAGGATCTCACGCAGTTCGACCTCAATCCCGGCACTTAAAATCGCAAGACGTGCACGCATGGCATAGGGACAGCGGCGGAAGGAATACAGGATCGGCCTCATGTTCGCATTCCCCTAGGCTAAGAGCTGCGTGCCTTTGAGGCCAAGTATCTTGGCTTTGACAATCGCGCCTTCGGTTTGCGCTGTGGCAAAGGTGACTTCGGTGAATTGTTCGGTGCGACCCATATGTGGGTTTTCCATGAGAATGATGTGGTCCCGCCCAATTTGCGCCTCAAGGTGGCGTTGCACCTGAACATCTCCGGCCTCCCGCAACCGTGCGGCGCGGGCTTTGATGACAGTCCCGTTCACCTGATTGGGAATCTTCGCGGCCGGGGTGCCTTCGCGTTTGGAATATGGAAAGACATGCAACCAAGTGAGATCGCATTCGCTCACCAATTTCAGCGAATTCTCAAAATGCGCCTCGGTTTCGGTCGGAAATCCGGCGATGATATCGGCGCCAAAGGTCATATCCGGGCGCAGTTTGCGGGCCTCTTCGCAAAACCGGATCGCATCGTCGCGCAAATGGCGGCGAGCCATACGTTTGAGAATCAGGTCATCACCATGCTGAAGCGACAGGTGCAAATGCGGCATCAAACGCGGCTCGGTTGCAATCGCCTGCATCAGCATCTCGTCGGCCTCGATGGAATCGATCGAGCTGATCCGCAGGCGCGGCAGGTCCGGCACCAGTTTTAAAATCCGCATCACCAGATCGCCGAGATGCGGTTCTGCCGGTAAATCTGCCCCCCAGGAGGTCAGATCGACCCCGGTCAGCACCACCTCATTATAGCCTTTGTCCACCAGTCGTTTGATCTGATCGACCACGACCCCGGCGGGCACAGAGCGGGAATTGCCGCGACCATAGGGGATGATGCAAAAGGTGCAGCGGTGATCACAGCCATTTTGCACCTGAACATAGGCGCGAGAGCGGGTGCCGAAACCGTCGATCAAATGTCCGGCAGTTTCCGTCACCGACATGATGTCATCGACTTGAACGCGCTCGGTCCGGCCAATGAAATCCGGGCCCATGCGAGACCATGTTTCCGGCTGCATCTTTTCCGTATTGCCGATGACCAAATCGACCTCGGCCATTTTGGTAAAGGTCTCTGGTTCCGTCTGGGCGGCACAGCCCGTGACGATGATTTTGGCCTCGGGATTGTCGCGTCTGAGTTTGCGAATCTCTTGCCGGGCTTTGCGCACGGCTTCTGCTGTCACGGCGCAAGTGTTGATCACCACGGCGTTTTCAACCCCCGCTTTCGCGGCGAGGTCTTTCATCGCTTCGGTTTCATAGGCGTTGAGGCGACAGCCGAGTGTCGCGAATACAGGCGGTTTTGTGGACATCAGACACGCTCCAGAAAGGAGGCATCAAATTCTGCTTTGAACACCAATTGTGTCGGTCCGGTCATCCAAACACCATCCTCACGCCAATCGAGCGTCAGCCAGCCGCCATCGACCTCCATCCGCACCTTTTTATCGGTGAGGCCGCGTAGGTTCGCGGCAACGGCCGTGGCGCAGGCGCCCGACCCACAGGCCAGCGTGATTCCCGTGCCGCGCTCCCAGACCCGCATCCTGATTTCATTTCGCGCGCGCACTTCGGCAAATTCCACATTGGTGCGTTGCGGGAACAACGGGTCGAATTCGACCTTGCGGCCCCATCCGGCGACATCGGTTTCCTCGGCATTTGGCACAAAGAACACCACATGAGGGTTGCCCATGCCGACAGCGACAGGATCGCCATCGAGTGGCAGATGCTCCACATCCACCGGGCGCGAAAGAGGCACCTCATCCCACATCAGTTGCGGATGACCCATGTTGACCGACACCTCATCGCCCGCACGCCGAGCGATCAAAATCCCGCGTTCGGTGCGAATCGTGACCTCGTCTTTGCCGGTCTCATCCAAGATCAACCGCCCGACACAGCGCGTGGCATTGCCACAGGCACCTGCGCGCGAGCCGTCAGAGTTCCAAAAGTCGAGATCAATATCCGCCATGTCCGACGATCTGATCTCTGCCAGTTGATCAAATCCCACGCCCCGGTTGCGATCGCCAATGGCGCGCGCAAGCTCCGGCGTGACCACAGCAGCGCTGCCCCGAGAATCAAAGATCACGAAGTCATTGCCAAGCCCGTGCATTTTCAGAAAGGGGAGGCGGGAAGGGGGGTGCTCATGTTGCATGTGCGGGCATATAAACCTTGTTCGAAGCTTTTCCAAGAAAATCTCTGATTTCTGCTTGACGCCCCCGCGCTGCAACTGTAGTTCCCCCGGCACAGCCGAAAGGCAAAGAGAGTGGGCCGGTAGCTCAGTTGGTAGAGCAACTGACTTTTAATCAGTAGGTCTCGGGTTCGGATCCCGACCGGCTCACCACTTTCATCATTGACGAACGACAGTAAGTTTGTCGCTTTCGACAGAAGTTAGGCGCCTATCGACACGTCGATTGGCGCTTTTGCTTTTCCGGCGTAGCGGTATTGGCTGAAATTTTGAGAGATTTGCAGACTTCACTTGACCATCTGCTACCATCGGCTCGAAGCTTTCGAGGCGTGGAAATCCGCGGCAAACGTCGCTTGATGTCCTATCAGCACCCAATCTTGCGGACTGGGCGAGTTAATGTGACAACACCCATCGTGACAAAGGTGTCCGGCCCGCGCTCGTGGCGGGCCAGACGGAACTTAGAGGGGTATCGGTGCCGCCGCCGATACCCCCTGGTCCGCGACTGAGGGGGGGGTCCCGGACCTGCCTCCCGATGGTACACGGGAGGTATGCGTGCCTGCCTCAGTGCAGAATGTTGGCGGTCTGCCCGCTTCCGTTCACGGAAACTAGCAGCCGCGCCACCACCCCGTTGACCACGGGCCGCGCCAGATCGGGCTTGCGGGTTGCCTCGTCGGCGCCTAGTTCCGGGAACAGCGCAAAGATTTCTTCCCGCGCCTCCGGGTTGAGCGATTTGAGCGCCTCGACCCCGGTGTAGAGCGATTCCGACGCCGCGCCTTCGGCGAAGACGATCTCGTGTCGATTGAAGAGGAAGTGCCAGTATTCCACCTCCCGCGCCTCGCGCTCCACGCAGACCCCTTCGAGGCCAAGCAACTGCCGCGCCGCCAATAGCACCTCATGGGTGCCGAACATCAGTTCGGCATGGGGCGAGCGGAACAGCACCCTGTGCTGTGGCGAAACCACGAGGTCGCGCACCGGCAGGTCGGTGTCCAGAGCGCCGGCCCTAATGCGGATCGGGCGTAGCTTCGGCATGGCATCCAGCGCCTCGGCACCCAGTCTGCGGTGGCCGATCCAGCGGATCGGTTTGAATCCGTTGTCGAGCGTTAGCACATTGTCGCCCACCTTGAGGTTCTGGATTTCAACCTCGCCGCGGGGGGTCATAATTCGCGTGCCGCGGGCAAAGCAGATCACCCGAGTGTTTTCGGCATTCAAATCTGCGGACGTGACAGGGTTGCCATCAGGGCTGTAAAGCTCCAGCCCACTCGCCGCATCAAGCACGCCATCGCCCTGGTCGGCGCGCAGCCACCCCAGCGGCGAGGCATAGGTTTGCGTCGGGTTCGCCGCGTTCCATTCTGCGAGCGTGGTCTCGTTGTAAAAGGTCGAAAGATCGACGACATCGTTGTCGCTTTCGTCATCGTCGCCGATGCCCGAAGTCGCATCAAAATCGGTGATCGTGTCACCACCGTCATCGACAATAAACAGGTCAGCGCCATCGCCTCCCGTCAGGGTATCGGCCCCGGCGCCGCCGATCAGCGTATCGGCACCCAGACCGCCCAGAAGCTCGTCATCGCCTTCGCCGCCATCGAGGCTATCATCGCCCGAACCGCCGTCCAGCACATCGGCCCCCACGCCCCCCGCAAGCGTGTCGGAACCCGCGCCGCCCGTCACGGAATCGTCGCCCGCGCCGCCGGTAATGGTGTCATTGTCGAGGCCGCCATGAATCGTGTCGTTGCCGGCGCCACCATTGATCGTGTCATCGCCAGCGTAGCCGAAGATCACATCTGTGTCTCCGTCAGTACCGTCGATCTGGTCGCCCTGCGCATCGGTGTAACCGATATCCATGACGTCATCGCCCGCCGTGCCATCGACAATGTTATTGGCCACGGGGCAGACCAGTTCCCAGTCTTCATCCACCACGGCGGCGGTTTCAAAACTGGTGTAGGTGACGCCGTTATAGGTCAGGTCGTTACCGTTCGAGGACCAAGTGCCGGTGTCGCTGTCATAGGTCCAGCCAGCCTCCGTGGCGGCGGAGACAAAGCCCGTATCGCCCGCCGCGACGCGCAGCGACAGTGCATCGGTTCCGAGGCCGCCGTCGATATAGGCAGTTACGCCATCGGCCACCGTTCCCAGAATCAGCGTGTCGTCCCCGCCCTGAAGATAGATGCCCGTGCCGATATCCCAGTTGTCGCCGATCTCCAGATAGTCCGAGCCCGAAATCGAGCCGGTCCAGTGGCTGCCCAGAGTGAAATTGTTGCCGATTTCAACGTGGTTGGTGTTGTCCACGCCACCCATGAAAACATAGGTGCCCACCGAGACATCATCGCCCATCACCACGTTCTGGACGTTGTTCGAACCGCCCATCGAGAGGTCGAGACCGATGCTCACCCCATCGCCCAGCGACAGGGCATAAGAGTCGTTCGAGCCACCCATGGCAATGGACAGATCGATGTTCGTATTGTCGCCCACCCCCACGCAGATATCCGAGGACGAGCCCCCGGCGTAAATCGCACTGACATTACCTTCGCTGCCCACAAGGATACGCCCGTTGATGTCTGACCCGCCCATACCGATGTAGCCGGTGTCGACGCGATCCCCCACCGTGATGTCGATATCGTTGAAGGAACCGCCGACCGCGATGTCCCCGACCGAAACGTCGTTGCCGACGGCAACAGTCATGTCGCCATAGCTGCCCCCCATGTAAACATTGCCCTGAACGGTGCTACCGTCACCAACGGTGACCGAGCCGGAATACCCTGACGTATCGTCCGTGAGATTAATATAGCCGCTGCCGTTCATCACAATATCGTCGCCGATGGTGCTGTTTACACCAGCGGAGAAGCTGTTGTGGGTATAGCTGCCGTCCATCGACACGCCGTACTCAAATACGGCGTTGTCGCCCACCGAGAAGGTCTGGCTTCCGGTTTCAGAAAGCGTGCCCCAGCCGTCGAAGTTGACCGTCGAATTGAATGTTGCGCCCGAACCGAAGGTTACGGTCGAGTCTCCGTTCGAGCCGATCAGTGCACCGTTCATCGTGACATCGTTGCCTGCGACAATCGTCATCTGATCGGTCAGCGGCGCGGTGATCGCACCTAGCGTGGCCCCATCATCGACGTTGATGGTCAGCGTGTCGCCGGATGAAGAGATGTTGAGGTAATCGGCATCCACGCCCGCGCCGATATTGACAGTGGCATTCGTGGTCCCTTGGATCCACATCGTGGCGCCGCCGACAAGGTTATTCGTGACCAGAGACTGCTCGATGTTGACGGTAAAACTGGCCGACCCGTAAAACCACAGCGAACTGCTCAGGTTCCCGTCCAGATAGTAGGCGTCCCCCTCTTGTGGCGTCAGTGCACCCGCCTGAACCTGCGTGTAGTTGTTGACGTTTCCATCGTCATGAACCTCGGGATTACTGGAAACAATGTAGTAGTTGGTCATCTCTTGTCCTCATGCGTGGCAGCGCGCCGAGAATCGACAAAAAGTCGGCGGCAGATTGTGGCAAGCCGATGGATCAGAGGTTGGGTGCGTGTTTCGGCAACACCGGAAACGCCAGGCCGCAAAGGATTGGGCCTCTGCGCCCGCACACGACGGAAACGCGAAGCTCGCCTCTACTCGGCCTTACTACCCACACGACTTAAGTCGACAGCCAGTTACAGTCTCTTCCCGACCTTTCCCGTCGCCCTCAGCCCCCATAGCCAGACGAACGGTATGAACCCTTTCAGATCACCAAAAGGGGGGGCGGCCGATCAGAACCGCCATTGCAGGGTGTCCCGGATTGCTCCGCAAACCCCCAATATGCTCCGGAAAACCACAACTTACAGGCCTTGGCTGAGTGGAAACCCAAGTGGCTGTAGTGTGTTGCGGCCAATCTCGATTTTACCTATGCTCAGCGTGCAGCACGAACACGGCGAACTCGATACCGGTTGGTATAAGGGAATACTAACTACGGGAAATGAATCCAGATGCGGAATGTCGAACTGCAAATCGAGATGATGAGTTGCGCTCCATTGTTGCTGCGCCTAGGCGAAATATCGCAAATATTGCGCCATCGTTTCATCGTTGTGTTGATTTGCGTCGTCACCTTGCCGATCGTCGTCGAACCCGCCCTCTTCCTGCGGCGGTTTAGTCTTGGCGACATCGCCTTTCAGCTCCTGCAACCCATTCTCAGCGTTGCGCTATTTCTCGGACAGTTCTGGCTCGTCGCTCTGGTGGCAAAAGGGAAACCCCGCGTTCGCGTGCATTTTACGGCAATTATGGCGATCGCAATCCTCATCCCTCAGTTGCTCCTGACCGAGGTCTACTCGGCTTTGTACTCCGTGTATTACGCGGATGCTCTGATACGAGCCGTCTTGTTGTTCTTTTGGAACCTTCTTCTGGCTGAACTTTCTCTGGCCTTCTCCGTTCGCTTTCTTATGCCAACGATCTTGCGGGAAATCCGCTCAAAAGAGCCCGACGCTGGTCACTTCAAAACACTGGGGATCGAGGATGAGGCTCCTCGTGTTTTCGCACCGGATGAGAAGGCAGTTGCGCGCGATGGCTCCAGCCCATCCCACGACATGCTTCCAAAGGAGACTGAACCCGAAGAAGAAGCGTCGCATATGTTTGTGTGGCGCGAGGTGAGCGTGCCCATGTGCTCCTTGCGCTTGGTGCAGGCGGACGGAAACTATGTCACCATCTTTGCCGAGGAGGACAGCCATTTCGTTCAAGGGCCCTTCTGCTCCGTAATTGAAAGCATAGATCCCGATATCGGCGTGCTGGTGAACCGTTCGCTTTGGGTTGCCTTCACGCAGGTTGTCGGAGCCCGCCGCGAGAAGGGCGAGCTCTTTCTCACCCTGCGCGACGATACGACCATCAAGGTCGCGCGCCCGCGTCAAACGCAAGTCAGCGAAACTATGGAGCAACACCTGCCCGAGGTCCGTCTGGTATCCTAGCTTCGGTTCTCTGCGATTGTCTAACGTCAGCGTTTATGGGACCAAATAGGGCGATTTGCTAAGAGAGGGTTTGTTGCTCATCGTAGCCACCGAGGAGTGGACTATGAGAAAGACAACGAAGAGCCCGGGCGCCCAGATCGGCCTTAACAATGGTGAAGCGCACCACGCTTTGAAAAACGCCCTGCGGATTGGTTGCCAAGGCGAAATCAGGGATCGATCCAGCCGAGCACAAGATGACCGCCTGGCGGGACTCAATCTATTGGCCACAATCATCATTTATTGGAATACGAAACAGCTCGGCAAAATCATTGCCAATCGCAGACGGGCTGGACTTGACGACCCAGAAGACCTGCTCTCACATGTCTCTCCGCTTGGATGGGCGCATATTCTGATCACAGGCGAGTAGAGATGGCCTAAAATCACCCCTAAAACCCCTTAGCGCAGGATTCCGCAACTGACCCCGGAACTGCCGGTAGTCTAAGGAGTGAAAGCCGTACTCCCGCGTCCTCAAAGCAGACGTGGGGGGCATTTCCACGCCACATCCCCTAAGCAACTTTGGCCTGATGCCCTCCCGCATCCGCAGCAGCCCCCAAAGAAAACTTAGCATTTAGCGATTTCAACCGGTCAGCTTCGTTTTGCAAAATTTGCAGCGCTGCGGTCGTTTCTGAAACGCCCCGGTTTCATCGGAGACCTATGGCTTCACTTCACGCGACCATATCGAGCACGTCGCGCTGTGCATAGAAGTTCTCTTCTGACTCTGCCGGCGGGATGTTTCCGATGGGTCCAAGCAGGCGCCGGTTGTTGAACCAGTCGACCCTGCCGAGGGTTGCCATTTCCAGATCCGGCATGTTGCGCCACGGGCCCTGGCGGTGAACCAGCTCGGTTTTGTAGAGGCCGTTTATAGTTTCCGCGAGTGCGTTGTCATATGAGTCACCGACGCTGCCGACCGATGGTTCGATGCCCGATTCGGCCAAGCGCTCGGTGTATCGCATGGACAAATATTGCCCGCCGCGATCCGAGTGGTGGACCAATCCGCTCTTTTGGACGGGCCGTCGATCGTGCAGGGTCTGCTCAAGAGCATCGAGAACAAAGTCAGTTTTGGCTGACCGCGAGACCCGCCATCCCACGATGCGATCGGCGAATGTGTCGATGAGCGAGACCTTGTTCGCCATTGGCTCCAGAACAATGGTCGAGCGGCCACATAGAGTTCGGCATGAGGCCGCCATCGGTCCGAGGACCATGCCGGACGCCCTGCCAGGTTGACACGTAAGTAAAATCACTGACCCACAGCAGGTTCGGCGCAGGCACCCGGAACTGACGGTTCACCTTGTCACGCGGACAAGGCGCTGACGTGTCTGGAACCGTTGTTTTGACCACCTTGCCGCGCACAGCTCCACGGATGCCGATCTGCTTCATCAAGCGTGCAACCGTGCAGCGGGCCACGTCAAAGCGCTCGCGCTTCATCTGGTGCCACGCCTTGCGGACGCCATAGACCTGATAGTTTTCATCCCAAACCCTTTTGATCCGTGGCCGCAATTCCGCATCCCGCTGCTGTCGCACCGATGCTTTGGAAGGATCAGCGCGACATGTGAGGCGGTGATAAAACGTTGACGGCGCAATCGGCAAAACCCTGCAAATTGACTCGACGCCGTAAACAATGCGCTGATCTTCAATGAAGGCGATCATCGCTTCCGTGGGCGATCAAGTTCCGCCTGCGCAAAGTTGGCCGCCGAAATGCTACCGGTCCGAGTGACAAGGTCAACGCTGACGCCTTGCGGAGTATCTCGTTCGCCTGGCGCAGCTCCCGGACCTCACGTTCCAGGGCCTTGATCCGGTCCCGCTCCTCAGTGGTCACGCCATCGCGCATGCCGCTGACTTTCTCGGCCTGCTTGACCCATTCGCGCAGAGTTTGGGGATACAGCCAATCTTGGGTGCAATGGCCGCGATCGCGCCCGCCTGCGTTTCGCATGAGCCTTGATGCTCGAACACCATCCGGACCGCACGTGCGCGGACTGGTTTTGCGGGTGCGGTGCTCAGAGGATGAGCGTGCCGCCTGGTTGCGCAAAGCCCGTGCCCAGGAGCGATCCCTGTCCGACTATGGCCCCAAATTCTAAGCAAACGGAGAGGAAACGGTCGTGAAC
Source organism: Celeribacter baekdonensis B30 (assembly GCF_000299875.1). Classification (GTDB taxonomy): domain Bacteria; phylum Pseudomonadota; class Alphaproteobacteria; order Rhodobacterales; family Rhodobacteraceae; genus Celeribacter; species Celeribacter baekdonensis_A. Next base: position 389,155 of record NZ_AMRK01000001.1, on the reverse strand, counting down.
TCCGGAAAAAGCATCATCGACCAGATTCAGGACGCCTTTGGCGAAATGGAAGATGCAGGGCTTTCTGGATGAGCTGGCAGAACTGCCCGAGGCGGAGGGAGCTCCGCGGGCAGAGGAAACAGAAGCGCCTGAAAGTGCGGATCACCAGCGCGGCAATTCGTGAGACGGCTTTTCGGTCATAGCTCGCTACCGGCCCCGCCTTCCCCTGCCTTATTGGGGGGGCGATGTCAGGCGGGGCCGGATGTGCAAAGGAAGCCGGAAAATCCACATGAGTGAGACGACAAGTATCGAGTGATTGTGGGGTTTCCGGCGGGCCTGTGTTGAGTGACTGGGCGATAGGGATATGTCAATATCGCGGTATACCACTGCGCTCGCCTGTGCCTACCAAACCTCGTTGTGCATATTGGGAGCTCCGCAAAAGCGGCCGTTCGAAGATGGAGCATCTAACGGCAGGAAAGTGCCCATTCTACCAATTGCGATGTCAGAAAATACCTTGACTTAGAGTGCGCTCAAACCCCTAGCCTTGGAGGCGTCTGGATGAGAATCAGAGTGCCATGAAGATCAGCGAACTCGCAAAACGCACGGGGCTATCGGCTCATACGATCCGCTATTATGAGCGGATCGGGCTTTTACCTTTTGCTGATCGTGATGCTGGCGGACAGCGCGATTATGACGAAGCCATCCTCGTTTGGATTGGTTTTCTCAAACGCCTGAAAACCACCGGTATGCCGATACGTGAAATGCTGCTCTATGCCGAACTTCGCGCGCAGGGGGATCAAACTGGACCTCAGCGACGTAAGCTATTGGAACTGCATCGCGAGCGGGTGCGTGAGCATTTAGCCGAATTGGAAGCCTCCCTTCTCGTCCTCGACACCAAAATCGACACCTATGTCGAAGCCGAGAAAAGGACGCAAAACCATGACAATTCAACTCAAATCCGAAGAAACCAGATTGGAGCGCGGGCAGCGCGCTCTTGAAACCATCGACGGTCAAGCCGGACAGAACGTGATCGACGCGTTGGCCGATATCGCACCGGATTTCGCCACCTACCTGTTCGAATTTCCTTTCGGTGATATCTATTCCCGCCCTGGGCTTTCGCTGCGCGACCGGGAGGTTGCAACCATCTCGGCGCTGGCCGCAATGGGAACCGCCCAGCCACAGCTCAAAGTGCATCTCGAAGCGGGCTTGAACGTAGGGATTTCGCAAGAAGAGATCACTGAAATCCTGATGCAGATGGCGGTTTATGCTGGCTTTCCGGCCGCGCTGAACGGGCTGTTTGCGGCGAAAGAGGTGTTTGCCGCACGAGCGTCAGAACAAGCGGAGGAACGAACATGAAACCGAACCGCCGCACCGTTCTTGCCCAAGCGATAGCGCTGTCCTTCGCCTTTTCTGGCAGGGCGAGCGCCGCCACCCCACAACCTCTGTTTGACAAGGTGAACTCCGCCGTCGGCATGGACTTCGACGCGCGAGGCAACCTGTTCGTGGCCGAGTGGGGCGCAGGGCGCATCAGTCGTTTCGCACCAGATGGCGCGCGCACAACTTTTGCAGAGGGGCTTTCCGGCCCGTCCGGCCTTGCCATCGCGCCAGACGGGGCGATCTTTGTCGCCTCCTATTCGAGCGATCTGATTTGGCGATTCACGCCCGAAGGTGAGCGCAGTACCTATGTGACCGGGCTGGCAACGCCTGCTGGTCTGAGTTTTGACCGCGCGGGGCGGCTCATGGTTGCGAACCGACGAAGCAATGAGATTCTGACGGTCGAAAACGGCGCGCTTACTTCTGTCATCAAGGGCCTGAACACGCCCGTAGGTGCTGTTCAAACCCCTGATGGTGGCTTTGTCGTTTCAAATATCGGTGGCGGTGTCACGATCCTGCGTCCGGATGGAACCAGGGTCGAAGCAGGTGGGGAGTTCAATACTCCGGGACCGGGGATCACAATAACACAGACCGGTCGCGTTTTTGTTGTCGACTATGGCGGAACGACTGTGCGTGAAATCCTGATGGATGGTGGTTCAAGGGCTGTTGCGGATGGATTTTCAAGTCCTGTCGGCCTTGTCATCACGCCGGATCAGAGCGCTCTGCTGACAGCAACGTGGGGCGAGAGAGCCGTATTTCGTATTCCGCTTCCCTCATGATCAACACTCCATCCTTCAAAAAAGATTAAAGTGTTGCGACTGTGGGAAGGTTCAATTTAATCCTGACCCGCTCTACTATTTTCTCTGGAGTAAGCCCGAATTGCTCATAAAGTTCTTCGGAGCTCGCTGATGCGCCAAGATTGTTGACCCCAACAGCATTCTCACTTGCACCAACATATCGCTCCTAGTCGAAGGGGCCGGCGGCTTCGATGGCAATTTGCGGGCCCTTGCCAAGTGTCTCGGCGCGGTGGTTGTAGGGCTGCTGGTCAAACAGGTTCCAGCACGACATTGAGACAACGGTCACGTTAATATTCCGATCCTGCAGCAATTTCGCAGCCTCAATTGCGAGAGCGACCTCGGGGCCCGTGGCGACAAACGTGATGTCCCGTGAACCGTCAGATTCGTGGACGACGTAACGTTCGCTCATTCCTTGATTGTTGGACTGGTCATGTCAGTTTCGGTTTCTCTTGCCTGATTATTTGGTCGGCGCCGTCCGTGTTTTTCGTAACGCGTTTGGCATTGGGAATGTCGTTCGAGAGTGCCCGCGCATGGGCGTCTTCGGGCGTGTGGTCATTGTCCAGCCATCTTTGAACAAGACGCTCTTCAAGAACCTCCAAAGGTGTCTCAAGATAAATGCTGTGGTCGAATACGGTGACAGCTGATGTCGCGCAGTCGATCATCGGGATCGTCAAGGATCACCACATCGTCGATATCTGGCAAAACGAGATGGCGCAGAACAACATGCGCAACGCCATCGACGATTATTCCTTCGATGTCATGCGCGATGAGAAGGGCATCGACACTCCCCTCGACCTTCTCGATGACATCGAGCTGCGGATCATGGATAAGGGCACGATACAGCGACACACTGAGTTGGGCGAGACCACAGTCAAGTGAATCGTCCGCGAGTTCCTTAAGGAAGGCATCCTGATTGAGACAGGTGCGTGCCCCTGCAAGAACGGATTCATGGCCGTTTACCTCATCGACCTGACCAAGGTTGAGGTGTTGGAACCGACGCTTGTGCGCGGTGCTGAACGATTGGCCACTCGTTTCCGCCATCCAGCGCAACCTTGCGTGGATGGAAACGCGGGGTCTGATCCACGAGGTGACCGGGCAGCGGCGGTATCGGATGTGGCGTACAACAACATCGTCCGATCAAAGAAAATGGGCGAGTTCCTGATTTCGGGAGAAATCCATGCCTAAGATGGAATGAGCTGCTACGCAGGATAATCGGCGCGTGTTCTGGCCTCGAGAACACGCTGGCCCGGAGAAGTCGGGCCCTCGTCCAGCGCCTTTCGGAACGGTCGTTGCGAGCCGTCAATGCCAATAGGGATACGCGTAGATATCATCCCCAATGTGGTTTGCAAAGTGGAGGAAGAAATGACTGACAAGCAACTACGACAGGATATCATCGACGAGCTTGATTTCGAGCCAAGCATTGATGCTGCCGACATTGGCGTGGCAGTCGATCAGGGCGTCGTGACGCTGACAGGGCATGTCTGCAGCTACAGCGACAAGCTCACAACGCTGGACATCGTTGAAAACGTCGTGGGTGTCCGTGCGATCGCCGACGAACTTGAGGTTCGACCAATTGGTGCCCATATCACAGCCGACGATGAGATCGCGAAACGCGTCGCCAATTTGCTGAATTGGAACATATCGGTGCCGGAAGACAAAATTCATGCCACCGTCGCCAAGGGCCGGGTCACCTTGGAGGGCGATGTGGAATGGCGATATCAGGCTGATGCTGCGGTACGGGCTATCGGTCGGTTGACGGGCGTCATCGGCATCAATAACCATCTCAAGGTTCGACCTGCGGTAAAGGCTTCGGACGTATCGGAGCGGATCAAGAAGACCCTCGTGCGCGATGCGGAACTCGATGCCACAGGAATCCGCGTGGCGGTTCATGATGGGACCGTGACGCTTGAGGGGAAAGTCCGTTATCTGGGCGAACGCAGGAGTGCGGAGCGCGCGGCGTGGGCGGCTCCCGGGGTGACGAACGTCATTGATCATCTGGCGGTGATGTGACCGCCAGATTTCAAACCGGACGGCGCGGCGAGGCGACGGACCGTCCAGACCTTGCAATCAGTTCACCCCCCACTCAGGTCTTGGGTCCAGTTCATGCGTTCAACCGATGTACGAGGATTGGGCGGGGGACGCCTGTTTCGATATGTGCTTGGTTGGAGAGCCGCTCGTAAGGAGAGCAGGGTGGATCCGTTGATTGCCGTAGATGGTGAGGGTGCGCACGTGATGCAGGTATGTAATGAAAGTGACAAAGAGAAATATCCGTCGTGGTGATACAACTGGAAAGCGCTGAACAAAAGGACGCAACGCTCGTGGTAGGTGGTGAACCTTCTGAACCGGTGCCATCAGAAGAACCGGTGACACCGCCAAAGGAGATGCCAGAACCTTCACCGAAGGAGTATCCCGAACCGCCCAGCGAATTGCCACCTGCACCGCCACCTGAGGCTCTGCCCGGAAGCTGCGGTGGAGTGATCAAGGATACGCTTGGACCGGTATAGCGGAAATTCTCCAGTCACAGGAGGGCCTGAGAGGAGACCTGACATGTCTGGCTATAATGATCTTCGCAAGGAAATGGTCGAACGTCAGATCAAGGCGCGCGGGGTGCGCGATCCGCTGGTTCTGGATGCGATGGCGCGAGTGCCGCGCGAACGTTTCGTGCCGGACCGCCTGAAAGGTCAGGCTTATTGGGACCGTCCCCTGCCCATCGACGCCGGTCAGACCATTTCGCAACCCTATATCGTGGCCTACATGATCGAGGCCCTGGCACTCAAGGGGGGCGAAAAGGTGCTCGAGATCGGCGCGGGTTCGGGCTATGCCGCCGCTGTTCTGGCCGAAATTGCGAGCGAGGTATATACCATCGAACGCCATGGAACGCTGGCCGCGAAGGCGTCGACGGCGCTGCAGGACGCTGGTTATACAAATGTTCACGTCTTTCATGGTGACGGCACCAGGGGCTGGGAAGACGAGGCGCCGTTCGATGCTATCCTTGTATCGGCCGGAGCACCCTTCGTGCCCGAAACGCTCAAGTCCCAATTGGCCAGAGGCGGGCGGATGGTGGTGCCCGTGGGCAGCGACCCGCGTGCCCAGGAATTGGTCCGCGTCACGCGGCACGACAAGGGGCAGTTCGACCGCGAGGATCTGGCCGATGTGCGCTTCGTGCCCCTGATCGGCGAACAGGGCTGGGAAGGCGAGCCGGAGGACACGCAAACAGCACCTCCGCGCCTGATCCAGCACCGTCCACGCCAGTCCGAGGCATTGCCGAGGCTCATTCGCACCTTCGCCGAGCCATTCGAGGATGTGGAGAATGCACCGCTCGACATGATGATGGATCGCATCGGCGATGCCCGCGTCGTTCTGATTGGCGAGGCAAGCCACGGCACGTCCGAGTTCTACCGCATGCGCGCGCTCATCACGAAAAGACTGATCGAGGAAAAGGGCTTCACCATTGTTGCCGCCGAGGCCGACTGGCCCGACGCCGCCCGCATCGATCACTATGTGCGCCACCGCGAGATGCCGCCGTCGGAGTGGCAAGCATTCGCCCGTTTCCCCACATGGATGTGGCGCAATGAGGAGGTCCGTGCCTTTACCGATTGGCTGCACGATTGGAATGCGCCGCGTGCTCCGCTGACCCGCGTCGGCTTCTACGGTCTGGACCTCTACAGCCTGTTCAACTCAACGCTGGCGATCATCGACTATCTGGAAGATGTTGACCCCGATCTCGCCCGGATCGCCCGCCACCGTTATGGATGCCTCAGCCCGTGGGAGGCCGATCCGGCGGCTTACGGTCACGCGGCCCTCACAGGGGCTTATCGCAACTGCGAGGACGATGTGACCGCGATGCTCATTGATCTGATGCGAAAACGTCAGGAATATGCGCTGAGCGATGGCGAGAGATTTCTGGACGCGGCGCAAAACGCGGCACTGGTGGCCAATGCCGAGAAATATTACCGGATCATGTATTACGGCTCGCGCGCTTCTTGGAACCTGCGCGACGATCACATGTTCGAAACCCTTCTGAACGTCATGAAATTCCACGGAGAAGGTTCACGCGCGGTGGTCTGGGCACATAATTCCCATATCGGCGATGCCCGGGCGACCGAAATGTCACGTCGGGGGGAGCGCAACCTGGGCGAGCTTTGTGCGCGCGGGTTCGGCAACGAAAGCTACCGGATCGGGATGGGTACAGATCGTGGTACGGTCGCCGCGGCCAGCGACTGGAACGGTCCCATGGAGGTCAAGCAGGTCAGGCCATCCCACCTGCAAAGCTATGAGCGGCAATTCCACCTTTCCGGCCTGCCGGGACTTATCCTGCCGCTGCGGGCGGGACACGAACTGGACGTCGCGACGGAATTGTCGAAGCCGAGGTTGGAGCGGGCGATCGGGGTAATCTATCGCCCCGAGACCGAGCTTGCCAGCCACTATTTCGAAGCCGAGCTTCCCCGCCAGTTCGACGAATATATCTGGGTCGACAAAACCAGCGCGGTGATGCCGCTGACGACGGGACAGATTCGGGGCCTGCCCGATACCTATCCCTTTGGGACATGAACAGAACCCTGCCCGCTGAAAACGTTACCCCGTTTCAAGGGGTGGCGTGTTCTTTACAGCAGCATCGCCGCCGGTCGGGGACGTCGCGTAGTGCCGTCTGCATTCGTCCTCACCACCACGGACGACACGCAGCCCGGCCAGCGACCTCGTGCGTTCGGCCATGACGGTGCGGCGACCCTCGGGCCAATCTGGTGCCGCGAAATCGTACTGTCGATGATGGCGGTCAATGGCCGACATTTTGCCAGATCGGATACCTCTTACGGCCGCTCCAGCGTTCACGAACCGCGCTCCAAGACGCACACCGAGTATCTGAGCGCCACTGAAATAATCTGACTCGACAATGCATTCGGGCAAAACACGACAGCAACGTCTGCACTCACTATCCGTGTCATTCTGAACACAGTCCAAACCGCGTCATCGACAGATGTCAATGACGTCAGATTTCTTTGGCCGCGTCATGGCGGTGTTAGGCACAAGGCGAGCGAATTGCGCGCCGTCAATGAGCGCCACGCCTTTGCCGATAGCATTTAGGCCCATGCTTCAAGTACTAACGAAGTGTCTCATGGACGGGGGGGGGGAGCCATGCCTGATATTCATTCCGGACCGGCCACCGAGGACAGGCCAGATGAACGGGAGAGCGACGCTCGCCTGTTTCGCCATGTGATGGCTTGCCTCGACCGGTCCCCTGATGCCGTGCGCATATTGGAACAAGCTGTATTGCTGGCAAACCAGACGGGGGCTGACCTGACGGCCATGCGAGTCGTGCCCGCCGGGCCGTCCACGATTAGGTGCGCCGATCCCGTCGACTGGGAATTGACCAGACGAGTTGAGACTGCCGATCTCCTGCGGATGTCCGACACGACCGGGGCAACCACCGACATATGTGCGGTCGTGGCCTGCGGTTCGGCCGCGCGGTGCATCCATGACGAGGCGCTTCGACGCGATGTGGATCTTCTGGTCTTGGGCACGGGAACTTTCAGCCCCCCGAGCCGATGGGGCCTCGGAGGGACGGCCAGGCATCTTGCGGAGGTTTTTCAGGGATCGGTTCTGATTGTTCCGGGCGAGATTGCAGGCGAGCCTCCCAAAATCCGCCGTATCATAGTCCCAATGGACGGTTCGGCGCCTTCGGAAGCCGCGCTTCGCTTCGCCGCCGCGATTGCGCGGGCCCGCGCGGCAGAACTCGTCATCCTTCATGCTGTTTCGCATGTTGGCGCGTTCGGCACGGGACGAACGGGACAGGGAGATGAGGCGCTCTGGCGCGAACTTAAGGAAGAGGCGGCACATACGGTCGAAGATCGGCTTCAGCGTTTGCGTCGATTGCTCCCGGTCCACAGGCATGGCAACCGCGTCCGTCGGCTCAGTGGCGATGAGCCACGCAGGGCTTTGATGAAGGCTATTTGCGAGGAACGGGGCGAACTCGTCGTGCTTTCGGCCCGCGGGCTGGGAAACGATCCCGATCTGCCCATCGGGAGCACGGCGGAGTATCTTCTCTCTCGTGCTGTGACCCCGATCCTGCTGATCCGGAACGCAGAGTTGGGCAATCATCGCGCTGGCGGTACCGCACCAAGATGGCCTACCGCTTTGCGGCAAGATCCATGACGGTGCCCTCCTCGCAGCTGCAGGAACCGGTCGCCGCTGCGTCCGAAGACCAAGGACAGCACAATTGCGTGCATCCTGGTCTTCCAAGGGCCGTACCGGTATGGAAGCACCTCGACAGGATGTCCGCGTGGCTGGATGAGGCGCGGCGCATCTGCCGCGCGCCACCGCCCGAAGTCTCGAAGGCGGCAGAGTGGCTGCTTGACAACGAGTATCATGTGCGTCGGGCGGTACGTCAGGTGCGCGAGGATATGCCCCCGGCTTTCTATCGACGCCTTGCCCGATCCGCGTGGCCTGAAGCGCGGGGGAGCCCGCGCGTGCTTCTCGCGGCACGCAGCTACATTGATGAAAGGCATGCGCAAATCGACGCAGCCACCGTCACAGCTTTCGTGAATGAGTTCCAAGGCAGGGAAGGGTTCTCCCTCGCCGAACTTTGGGCAGTCCCCGCGATGCTTCGGCTCGTGGCGCTTGAAGAAATCGTGACGACCTTCTGTTGTCTTGTCCCGGATCTCGCGCCACCCTTTCAAGGGTTGGAGAGGCCCGGGAACTGGCAAGACCGGGATTCCACCGACGCCCTGTCGCGGGCGATCGTGGCGCTTGCCGCAATTGAGCGGATCGACTGGAAAGCATTTGTCGAAGCGACAAGCCATGTCGAGGCAATCCTGCGCAGGTCACCTGACGGGCTATACCCCGAGATAGATTTTGACACACGAGACCGGTATCGGCAGGCGATCGAGGACCTCGCCGAAGGGACCGGACAGTCGGAGCCGAACATCGCGCGCGAGGCGGTTCGCATGTCGCGCGGACATATTGGATCACCGCGCCAGAGCCATGTCGGATGGTGGCTGGTCGATGGCGGTCGTGGTGAGTTCGAGGCTCTGACGGGCTACCGCAGCAAGCACGCCGAAGCCTTGCGCCGTCTGGCGCTCCGCCGACCGGGATGGGTCTACGTTACGGGCCTTGTCGGAGTTGCCGCATTGGCGCTTGCCGTCCCGCTGGCGCTGCTCATCGATAGGGATGCAAGTGGCGTTGCGCTTGCGCTTGGTGGTCTGCTGCTGACCATGCCGGCTTTGATCATTGCGATGACGGTGACCAATTGGCTCGTCACGCAGATCGTGCCGCCCAGGGTTCTGCCCAAGATGGATTTCCGAAAGGGACTACCCGAAGGCGTTGAGGCGGCCGTCATCGTCCCGGCCATTTTCCGAAGTCCCGACGAGGTTGCTCCCGTTCTTGCGCAGCTTGAACGTCATATGCTGACAAACCCGGATCGGCGGATGCACTACGCGCTTTTGAGCGACCCTGCCGATGCCGCGCAACAAGTGACGGACGAGGACCAAGCGCTTGAGGCCGCGCTTATCAACGGAATTCGCAAGTTGAACCGTCGATACGCGCCCTCCGCGCCCTTCGTCCTGCTCCATCGCCGCCGCAGATGGAACGAGGTGGACGGCATCTGGATGGGTTGGGAACGCAAACGCGGCAAGATCGAGGCGCTCAACGACTTCCTGCATGACGGGTCAGGGGATGCCTTCCCCCTGACCGAGGGGGATGTCGAAGGATTGCGCGCCGCGCGGTTTATCGTGACGCTCGATGCCGACACGATTGCGCCCCCGGGCGCGGTGCACAGCCTTCTTGGCACGCTTGCCCATCCGCTCAACCGCGCTGAATTCGACGCGGAGGGAGAGCGTGTTATCGCGGGCTACACGGTCATCCAGCCCAGAATCGAGATATCCCCGCAAGCGGGGGCCGTTTCGCCGTTCACCCGGCTCTACACCGGCGACACTGCCATCGATATTTACAGCCGCGCAGTATCCGACGTTTACCAGGACCTTTTCGGCGAAGGGATTTTCACCGGAAAGGGGGGCTATGACGCAATGGCCTTTCGGCGCAGCCTTGGGAACCGGGTTCCGGAAAACGCGCTGGTCAGCCACGACCTGTTCGAGGGGCTCCACGGGCGGGCGGCTCTGGCATCCGATATCGTGCTCTACGAAGGATTTCCGGCGCGCTATCCGGATTTCGCACGCCGTATGCACCGCTGGATTCGTGGGGACTGGCAATTGTTGCCTTGGCTTGGCCGACAGGTGCCGGGGCGCAGCGGCGATCGGTTGCGCAATCCTCTATCTGCACTCGATCGTTGGAAGATCATTGATAATCTCCGCCGGAGTCTGATCGCTCCGTGCCTTGTGCTGCTGGCTCTTTGCGGATGGCTCGTGATACCTGAGGCGGCGCTGGTTTGGGCCCTTCTGACCGTGGCGGCCCCCGGCACCTATCTGGTGACCTATATCGTCACGGGTATCTCGCGCGGGCGTCGCCGCGGTACCGTGCAGGACCGCTGGCGACAATTGCGCGACCACGCTGGCCGGTGGCTTCTGGAAATCGCATTCATGGCGAACGAGGCCGTGATCTGCCTCGACGCCATCGGACGTGCTCTGTGGCGGCTCACCGTGTCGCGGCGCAACATGCTGGAATGGTCGACAGCCGCCCAGATTGCCGCGACCGGGGCCGATACGCGCGCCCGCTTCTGGATCGACATGGCGGGCGCACCTCTGCTTGGTCTCACCATCACGACCACACTGGCCGTTCTGGCTCCTGCCGCCTTGCCCGGAGCACTGCCGCTGTTGGTGCTCTGGATTCTGTCGCCAGAAATCGCGTACCTGATTTGCCGGCCATGGCAGCCCGCGAAGGACAGCCTTTCGGACATAGACCGTAGGTGGCTCCGCCACATCGCGCGGCGCACATGGGCTTATTTCGAGACTTTCGCCGGCCCCGAGGACAACTGGCTTGCGCCCGACAACTACCAGACCGATCCCGAGGCGAAAATCGCCCACCGATCATCGCCCACGAATGTCGGGATGCAATTTCTGTCGTCCATCACGGCACTTGATCTCGGACATATCGGGCTGCGCGACCTCGCACAGCGGACAGAGTATGCGCTTGAGGCATTGTTGCGGATTGAGCGCAACCAAGGGCATCTCGTGAACTGGTTCGATACGCGCGCCCTTCTGTCGCTGGAGCCTCGCTATGTCTCGACGGTGGACAGTGGCAACCTAGCGGTGGCACTTCTGACCCTGCGCGAAAGCCTCGTCGAGGCCGCGAATGGCCCGGCGCTGTCGCGGGCACTCTGGGACGGGTTCATCGACACGCTTGGCGTGTTGACAGAGGCCACCGGAGACCTGCCGACCGAGCATTCGCAAGTGATACGCGGGCTGATCCGCACCCTCAGCGACAGTGCCGAAGCGGCTCGGGGTGATCCGGCTGGCTGGCGTAGTGCCCTCTGTCGGAGTCTCGAAGAAGACTTGCCCAAGCTATCCGGGGCTATTCTGAATGCCCTGGACGCCACGCCCGGTGCCGATCCGGGCGAATTGCATTTCTGGTTCGAGCGCTGCCGCCATCACGCGGCAAGTTTCCTGCGTGATCTCGATGCCCTTTGCCCGTGGCTGGCGATCGACGGTTGGATGGAGGTCGATGACCGCGCCGCCGAGATGGCCAAAAGGCTGTGCCTGAACCTGCCGCTCGGGCAGCTTGATGAGGTGTTCGAATGCATGCAGGATCGTATTGAAAGCCACACGAAAACCGGCGTCAAAGGCGCGGAGCTACGGACCGCCATTTCCGCTGGACAGACTGCAGGGGTGGCTTTGCGCGACAACCTGTTGGCCCTTGCTGAGAAGGCCGACACGCTCGCGATGGGAATGGATTTCTCGTTCCTCTACGACCGCGAAACCCGGACGTTCTTTATCGGATACAATCTCAGTTTCGACCGGATGGATGATCATCGCTACGATCTGCTCGCGTCCGAGGCGCGGCTGGCCAGCTACATCGCCATTGCCAAGGGCGATGTTCCGGCAGAACACTGGTTCCACCTGGGGCGGCCGATCTCGCGGTCCTCCGGCCCCCTGACGGTCCTGTCATGGAACGGGTCGATGTTCGAGTTCCTGATGCCGGCGCTTCTGATCCGCAGTGCGCCGGGTCAGTTGCTTGGCCAGAGCGAGCAGGCCGCCGTCGATATTCAGCGTCGCTACGGGGACAGGCTCGGTTTGCCTTGGGGCGTGTCGGAAGCCGCATTCGCCGCACGGGACATGGCACAGAACTACCAATACCGCGCGTTCGGCGTGGCCGGGCTTGGCCTGCGCCAGGGGCTTGCGGAGGATTATGTGGTTGCCCCTTACGCCAGTGCGCTCGCGCTGTCAGTCCGACCGGGGGCCGCCGTGAGCAATCTGCGCTGGCTCGACGCGCTTGGCATCCGGGGGCGCTACGGGTTCTATGATGCAGTTGACTTCACACCTTCGCGGTTACCTGAAACCGGCGCCCATGTGCCGGTTTTCACCTATATGGCACACCATCAGGGCATGCTTTTGTCCGCCATTGGCAACGCGCTCAACGACAGCGTTTTCGTGCGTCGCTTCAACCGGGACCCGCGCATTTCAGCCATCGATCTGCTGATGCATGAACGGGTGCCGTGGGAGTATATCCCAGAGCCGTTGCCGGACGCAGGGTCGACGCTTCGTGAGCAGGTTGAACGACGTGTTCGCCCGCTGCACGGCTGGCCCGCCGAGGACACGGATGCGCCGCAGGTCCATACACTCGGGAACGGTAGTCTCTCGGTCTGGCTGTCGAGCGCGGCAACGGCGAGTATCTGGCGGCACGGGCAGTCGCTGACCAGTTGGGCCTGTGATCAGGTTGTCGACAACGGCGCGGCGCGGCTTTTGCTGCGCGATGCCGAGGATGACGAGATATGGGAATTCCGGCGCACGCCCGAACACTGGGTGGATGTGATATTTCACGCCGAGAAAGCGACCTTCCACCTGCAGCACCATAACATCGCCGCAACGCAGGAGATTTGCGTCGCTGCAGCCGATGACGTGGAGATTCGGCGCGTTACGCTGGTCAATCATGACGACCGGCGCCGCGTGGTCGACGTTACAACCTATGCTGAACCGGTTCTTGCACCGCATGCGGCGCATGAACGCCATCCTGCCTTCAGCAAGCTCTTTGTCAGGAGCGAGATCTTGCCGGAAATGAATGCTTTGCTTTTCACCCGGCGTCCACGTCGGCCCGAAGATGCGCCTCCGGTGATGCTGCACCGGCTTTTATGTGAGGATCGGGACGTGGTCCCTGTTGGCGCCGAAACGGACAGGCGGGCGCTGATCGGTCGCCACGGAACGTATCTCGACGCCGCAAACGCGAAAATGACGGGGGCGGCAGGTTGGACCCTCGATCCGGTTGCCGCGCTGCGGGCGCGAGTCAGTCTTGCGCCGGGACAGCGTGCGACATTTGCATATCTCACAATTGCGGCGGGGTCGCGGCAGGCGGCAATCGACACCGCAGAACGCTACGCGACCGTCGCCGCACTGGACTGGGCCTTTGAGGATGCAGCCCGATCTGCCGCAGATGAGGCAAATCGTGTCGGCCTGACACCATCGGATATGGCCGGTTCACAGCGCCTCGCCACCCGCCTGCTCAGGTCAGCGGCACGGACTGCCGCTGACGGAGAGACCGCGGGGCCGGGACAGCCTGACCTTTGGGGGCTTGGCGTTTCCGGCGATCACCCGATCATACTCGTTCAAGTCGCGGACGCTGACGGTGCCGATCTGCTCCCCTCCATCGTGCGCGCGCAGCGCTGGCTCAGACGAAATGGCCTGCGCTCCGATCTTGTGATTCTTGGCACAAAGGCCTCAAGCTACGAAGCGCCGATCGCCGCAAGGCTGCGCGACGCTTTGCGCGATGCCGGGCTTGCCGAGGGGCTTGGCGGCGACGGCGGAATTCATCTGCACAGCGTTGACCGAATCTCTCCATCCCAAGTGCGCGCTCTTGAGACCCTTGCGCGGGTGACGCTTGATGGTGCCGCGCCGACGCTGGATGCGGCGCTGCCGACAAGGCAGGAAAACTACGTCAAACCACCGGTCTTCGACCCCGGCGGCCGACCGGTGACCGAGGCGTTCAAGCCACTGGAACGGCCCGAGGACCTGATCTGTGACAACGGCCTTGGGGGCTTTATCCCCGACAATGGGGATTATCTCATACAGACCGAGCCGGGTTTAACCACCCCGGTGCCGTGGTGCAATGTCATTGCCAACGACAGGTTCGGCACGATCGTCACGGAATCCGGGCTGGGTTTCACCTGGAGTCTCAACAGCGGAGAATTCCGCCTGACGCCATGGTCAAACGATCCGGTCGCGGACATGCAAGGCGAAGCGATCTATCTGCGAGACGAGGAAACAGCGCGGGTCTGGACGGTCACACCGTTGCCAACGGGCGATCCGGCACAATGCCGCATCATGTACCGGGCAGGCGAGACGGTTTGGGAGCGATCATCGCAGGGACTTGGGCAGCGGCTTTCGATTTCGGTGCCACAGGATGCGCCGGTCAAGCTGTTCAGCTTGGAGTTGACGAACACCACCGCCCGCCCGCGGCGCATCACTGCGACCTGTTATGCAGACTGGCAACTCGGGGCGACGCCGTCGATCGCCAAGCCGCATGTCAGGACAGGCTTTCACGGCACTGCGCGGGCGCTGATTGCGCAAAGCAGCTGGTCACCGGCATTTGCCGGTCAGATCGCGTTCCTGACCGCCAGTCGACAGGCACATGCGATGACGTGCGACCGTGAGGCATTCCTGGGCCCCGGCGGCACTGCAATGCCTGAAGGTCTGCGGCGCTGGAGCCCCTGGGGGCGAACAGATTCGGTGGAGGACGCCTGCGCGGCCTACCAAGTGCACCTCGATATCGCGCCAGGTGCTGTGGAAAAGGTGGTCTTCGTGCTCGGGGCTGCCACCAGCATGGCCGAGATCGAAACACTCGCCAAGACATTCGCTTCACCGAAAAAGGCGGCTGCGGCCACTCAGGCTGTGTCGGATGTCTGGCAGCACCGTCTTGGGGCGATCCAGGTCGAGACACCGGATGGGGCCTTCGACCTGATGGTGAACCGCTGGCTGCCCTACCAGTCCTTCGCCTCCCGCATCCTCGCACGTGCCGGGTTCCAGCAGGCCAGCGGCGGACTCGGGTTCCGCGATCAGTTGCAGGACATGATGGCGTTCCTTCTGTCCGAGCCGCATCGCGTGCGCGCCCATATCCTCGATTGTGCGCGCCATCAATTTGAAGAGGGCGATGTGTTGCACTGGTGGCATCCACCAGAGGACCGCGGTGTCAGGACCCGGTGTTCGGACGACATGCTCTGGCTGGTCTACGCGACCCATGCCTATGTCCGCGCGACCGGCGACATCTCCATCCTGAAGGAGGAGGTGCCCTTTCTTTCCGCCCCGCCGTTGGCCGAGGACGAGGAGGACCGTTATGCCGCGTTCGAGATCGGACAATCCTCCACGCTGTTTGATCACTGCCTTCGTGCGATGCAGCGCGGCGCAACCAGGGGGGCGCACGGTCTGCCATTGATCGGAAGCGGAGATTGGAACGACGGCATGGACCGGGTTGGCTGTCACGGACGCGGTGAAAGTGTCTGGCTGGCATGGTTCGCGGCGCATTGCGGCGATGCCTGTGCGGATCTGGCCGATCTGTCCGGCCGGGTGGATGAGGCGGGGTTCTGGCGCAAGCGCGCGGAGGAACTGCGACAGGCTGCGGAAACCTGCGCCTGGGACGGCGAATGGTATCTACGCGCCTTTGACGATGACGGTGTCCCATGGGGATCGGCGCAGAATGACGAGTGTCGGATCGACAGCATCGCCCAGTCCTGGGCAGTTCTGGCAGGTGCTCCAAACCGGGCACGCGCCGAACAGGCACTCCGCTCAGCCGCCACCCATTTGATTGATCCTGCACACCGGCTTGTCCGGCTTTTGACACCGGCCTTCGACAAGACATTACGCGATCCCGGTTACATTCGCGCCTACCCGCCGGGTGTTCGCGAGAACGGCGGCCAGTATACCCACGCGGCCACGTGGCTTGGGCTGGCCTTTGCGCGGCTCGGGGACGGCGATGAGGCGTACCGGATATTCGACCTGATCAACCCCGCGCGCCGCAGCGCGCACCCTGAGGACATGCGCGCCTACCGGGGTGAGCCCTACGTCATTCCGGCGGATGTCGGTGGTACGCCCCCGTTCGAAGGCCGGGCCGGATGGACCTGGTATACCGGTGCCGCGGCCTGGGCGTGGCGCCTGGCGGTCGAAGGAATCCTTGGACTGGAACTGCGGGCTGGCGCCTTGCGCACCGCCCCCTGCCTTCCTGCGGACTGGACCGGTTATCGCGCGACGGTGCGGGGACAGGCCGGATCCATTTCAATAGAAGTGCTGCAAGTCGATTGCAGCGATGGAAGTGTCGCCAAGGCACAGGACGGGAGCGGTGAAGACGGCACGATCGTTGAGTTTCCAACCGACGGATCGACCCGCCTGGTTCGCGTGCAAGTCCGCCGTGGCAGCACCGAGCGTGGGCGACAGGCCAACGCGAGATCATGAACGCCCGCTTGCGTGCCATCAATGCCGGATGTGCCGATCTGTCTATTCTGAAGCAAAAGATGATGAAGGAGAAAGGCCGATGCGGATCAACGAATTGCCACACTACGACATGTCGATCAACACCACAGGGTGTTGTCCGAAGTTCAATCCGGAGGGATGGGACGGGCAGGATTTGCATTTCCGCGACAAACCCATGGTGCGGGCAGTGACGATGTCAGCCATGCATGTGCCGTTGAATATGGGCCGGGTGTTTTCCCGTGTGCAAGGCCACATCGAGGATGCCGGGGCGTTCGATTCGGACGACTGCATCGTTTTGACCCGGGACACTTCGCCTTGGGCCAGCGAGCACTACTTTTCCGTCGGCAAGCCGGTCGAAAACGAAGAAATGACAACGCTGTCCGGGGACTTCGTCACCAAGGTCTTTGAGGGACCCTATCGTGAGGCCCGCAACTGGTATCGGGAGATGCAGGAACTGATCCGCAAGCGCGGCGGAACGTCGGGCGATATCTATTTCTTCTACACCACCTGCCCGCGTTGCGCGAAAGCCTATGGCAAGAACTACGTCGTCGGAGTGGCGGAAACCTACGTCGCTTAGAGCACGTCGCGCAAAAGTGGGAACCGGATTTACGCGCCCTAGAAGGAGGACACCGGGAAGGCAATCATCGACACCGCGATCTTGCGCTCGGTCATGCTCCGTTCAAAACCTCATGCCGAGCTGTTTCAGGGTTAATGCAAGGCGGGTATCCGTTGTATGGCATAAGGCTTTTCCCGCTTCAGATTGATGTTGTGGTTTCGCATGCGACGAAGTCATGCCCACCGCAACGAGAGCATGTTCTGCCGGGTTGATCGTTGACGTTCGAGACGTTGGCCGCCGGCATGCGTCCGGCTTTTCCCTGATTTGAGTTGGCTATTGGATGGGGATGAAAATCTGGTGGTACCGCCGTTTTGAATGCCCCTGCGGCACAAAACCCCGGCTCGGCCACGGCTGAATTCGTAACCATGGCCTTTGACCAGATCCACCAGATCCGCAAGGCGGCGATCAAGAAAGAAACCCCGGCAGCAGGCCGTTGAGGGACAGGTCAGGGGCAAGGCTGCGCCTCCACCCGATGGAGGTGCAGGGATTTCGACTGCGTCGTCGGCTCAGGCGGCGGATTTCACCTCCACCTTGCGTTCCTTCTGTTTCGCTTCCGGGGTCTTCGGTAACGTCACGGTCAACACGCCGTTGGCGAAATCTGTAGAAACGGCCTCGGCGTCGACGCCGGAGGGCAGGGACAGGGTGCGCTGGAATTCCCCATAGTGGCGTTCACTGACGAGGTAGTCCTCCTTCTCCTCTTTCTTCTCCTCCGATTTTTCACCGCGAATGGTAATCGTTCCATCGCTCATCTTGATGTCGATATCCTCGGCGGCCATGCCGGGCAGTTCGGTCGTGATCCGGTATTCACTGTCACATTCCACGAGTTCCGTCGCTGGCTGTAGCACCCATTCGGAACTTGCGGGGAACAACGAATGTACCCGGCGCGACAGCGGTTGCCGCCAGAGTCCTGCGCCGAAATCGTCGAACAATCGGTCGATCTCGTTTCTGAGCGAAAGCATGGATGGCCACCCTTAAGCGGCGGCTGGCGGCGTCTCTCTGCGAACTTCAATTTCGGACTTCTTCTTGGGCATCCTCAGGTCTCCTTCTGGCAAGGCCGCCCTTCTGCACGGCCACAGGTTTCATGACAGCGTTGAGTCTATTTGCACCGCGCTGCAGTGCATTGACGGCGGTCATCCTGTCGTCAGATTTCAGTAACCCGAAGCGGCTTTCCATCCGCTTTGATCGACCATTCTCTCCCACGCAACGTGCGGGTGGCTCCACGCCCGCAATGCTCGCGAGCAAGCCGAGATCTCGGATCAGGAACCGGTATGGAGTAAGGCTGGTCACCAGATCTTTTTCTTCGAGATACCGCAATGTCCGGCAGATCGTCTCGACCGCGGTGTTGGTCAGGTCGGCCCAGTCGCCCCGATCGATTTCCATGCTCACGACGAGACTCCCGTCGGGGAGCGGCTCGCTCGGCATGAACTCGGCCGCCTTGACGAGGAAGGCGATGATCCGCTCGCGGCTGTTCAATGTGCCATTGCGCCAGAGCAGGCCGAGAAGGCTATGGTGCTGATGGTCTATCTCCCGCAGCATCAGCCTGCGGAAGCGTTGATTGATTTCCAGTTGCCGCTTGACCGTCGCTCTGTCGTAACAGCAGATTTCGATGTCGGTGGCGGCCTCGAAATCATAGTCGCGCTCCTGACCGGGAAGTCCTCCAACGATATCTCCGGGCATCGCCAGACCCACCAGGATGCGTTTGCCGCTCACCTTTATCACTGATCTTCGTGCGTAACCGCGTCGGACAACCCCGAGAAAGCCGCTGCTTCTATCTTGTTCGAAAATTCGTTTTCCGCGGCTGAAATGGCGGATGATTGGCGGATGAATGTCGAAAACAGGCTCATCCTTGACGATGCGGCAGAGTTGAGAGCCCCGTAACTTGCATCCGCGACACGCTGCAAAAGCTGCGTGGAGATCGGTTCGGGGCCAAGGCACACTCATGTCCAAATCACGCGCAGTCTGAATCATGTCTATGACTCCTTACCAAGCGCCTGGATCACGGCGTCGCGCAGATCCACCTCGGACAGATTGACGAGATTGAGATCGCGTTCGAGGATCACGGCACTGTTCAGAGACGCGGGTATTTCGCGGCGCAGGACCCCAAGCATCTTTGGTGCGGCGAAAATCGCCAGCCGGGTCAGATGCCCCTTACGAAAGTGGTCTTCCAGAACGCTGAGGGTTTCCTGGGCAAAATCCTGCATGTCGCGCAGGACCGGGTCGGATCCGGGTTCCATGGCAGAGCGCCGCCCGCCGGCACCCGATGCGACGCTGCGGCCCGGCTTGTCCGAGAGATGATCGCGCAGATGGATTGATTTTGCCTGGCTGATGAATTCTATCGGGTCCTGCGCAGCGCCATCTTCGAGATCCCGCAGAATGCGGGCACGAACGCCATCGCTCACCAAAGCCCATGTTTTGTGACGCATCTCCTCCCCCCACTTTAAACACCTTGCACACTTGAGATGAAAACTGATTGGCACCGGAGGGTCATTGATACATGTCAATGCCGCCCCCGGCTCAGCGGTTTGCCGCTGGTGGCAATGGTAGCGCAATGATGATACTGCTCACAAACTGTTGATCGACACGAAAGCGGCACAATGCGATAGCATGGTCAGACAATCGAAGGTGCGTAGATATAGTGGAAGAGCATCGCAAAGAGACACGCCTGAGTTTAGTCAAGTCGACACCGTTTTCTCAGCTTCGCCCCGAAACATGGGACGCGCTCGAGGTGATGTGCCGTGTGAAAAGCTATCGCGCCAATCAAACCGTCGTTCATGCGCAGGAGAGATCCTATTTCATCGGCTGCGTTCTGTCCGGTGTTTTGCGGATGGAAAAGACATTGGCCGATGGAAGGGCACAGATCGTCGGGCTTCTTGTCCAGGGGGACTTTTTTGGAAGGGTTTTCGACGGCATAGCAGAGTTTTCCATCGAGGCAGCGACCGACACGGAAATCTGCGCGTTTCCCCGGGCGGAATTCGAGGCCCTGCTGACGCAATCGCCGGACCTTGAACCCGCGGTGCTGTTGAATGCCGCCAACGAATTGGACCGGGCGCGAGAGTGGTTGATCATTCTTTCAAACCAGAAGATCGTCGGCCGCATTGCCGGTTTCCTGTTGCTGATGTGTTCGCGCTTTCGTGGTATCGACCATATTTTGCAGCCCAGACCGGAAGGTGTCGAAGTCAAGATTCCGATCAGCCGGGGTGATCTGGCCCATCTGTTGGGCACACGGCCGGAATCGATCTCTCGCTCCCTGCATTCGCTCAGCGACCGAGGGGTTATCGACATACTCGAACCTGACCGCATTTTGATCCGGGACATGAAAGCCTTGGCGTTAGCGGCCGACGAAGACGAAATCGAAGCCATTGCCATCCTTCAGAAACTTTTGAAGAACCATCGTACCGAACCCTGACCGATGTCGAGAAGTCGGCCCGGATCGCGGTGGATTTTCGGGTGTTCCGGGTTTCCCCCACCGCTGATTTCCCTCAATCCGCAATCGGCACCGACACGGCGTAAATCCCCTTGTCACCCTGCACTTCGCGGAACCGGGTGCCTTTGTCCAGACGCTCCCAGTCGTCAGAGGTCAGGCTGTCGCGCTGGGCATATACCTAGCGGCCATCATTGGCCTGAACCCAGCCATATCCAAGTTCAGGCTCCAGTTCGGCGATTTCGCCGTGTAGCACGGGCGGGTGATGCTTTACCTCGATGCCGCCCATCTTCTTTTTGCGCGACCTCAATGCCCTCTCGGCGGCGGTGAACGCGCGATTCACGGCGAGGATCAAATCGTTCTGCGCGCTGCCTTGGGCGATTTCGCGGGAAATCGACACATCAGGACCGGGCAGATGCAGGTTGAGCCGAACCTTGAAGACGCGCCCGTGCCGTTTCCTTTCCTGCGGCGCCGCCATCGTCACCTCGCATCCGGTGATCCGGTCCTCGCGCCGTTCCAGCATCCTGACGCGTCGGAGCACGAGATTCTCGACCGCCAGTGAGTGGTCGACATTGTGATAAGAGATGATCGGTTCGATCTGCATTCGATCAGTCCTCGTTCTGGTCCCTATGGGCATGGCGCGGTGAAATAGGTTCCGTCGCCGCGGGCATAGGCGCAATCATCGGTCGCTGAATTTTGTGCGACAAGCGTACCGGCCGCCGCCCCGGCGAGCGCGGCGATAAGACGCCAGTTGTCATCGGCATCGAACGCCTCGGCTGTAATCAGACCAGCGGCGGCACCGGACGTGACGCCGACCACCGTCCGCTGTTCTGAAGTGAGGTTTTCGCAACCTGTCAGTGCAAGGAGACCTGCGACGGCCAACACATTTGCATAGTAATACGTCATAGACTTTTCCTCATATTATCTGGTCCTGCATAAACCCTCAGACACCGCTTGTGTGCCTTTGGTCACTTGTGATGATCCGCCAGGGCATGCAGAAGCTCGCCGGACAATTCCCTGCCGACCGCGTGGGAAATGTCGCCTAGGCTCAGCATGCCCACCAGCCGCTTGTTATCGTCGATGACCGGAAGACGGCGGATCTTCTTCTGGTCCATGAGATGGACGGCGTCTTCCACCGTCTCGGTCGTCCGGCAATAGACGATGCCCTTGGTCATGATCTCCTCGGCGGTTGTCTTTGCCGGATCGCGTCCCTCCGCCACCACCCGGAGCGCGATATCACGGTCGGTGACCATGCCGATCAGCTTGTCATCCTTGCCGACCGGAATCGCGCCGATGTCATCCTTTCGCATCATCTTCGCCATCTCGCTGACGGGCATGTCGGCGCTGGCCCAATCGACCTGTTGGTGCATTGCCGCGGTAATTTCCATTTGAGAGACTCCTTTCAGCTTCGCTTTGGACACATGATAGGGGTCATGGCGCGCCGGTTTCATTGACTGCCGTCAAGCGGATGGTGCATTCTCTTGATCACATCGGCAATCAGGAGGCACAGGTCAGGATGCGCATCCGGTCGTCGACGTGACCATTGATTGCCGCAACAACAGCAACGCTGTCGGTTTGGGAGATGGTGTCGCGCAGAGTGGTCCGGGAGAAGGCCGAGACCGCCGCATCCGTGAGCAGATCATGCGTCGCGATGGCATGCCCTTCGACGTCATCGGGCCACGGACACCCACCAGCGGCTCCCCACCGTCGAATTCGCGCTCCTTGTGGCGGGCGATTTCAAGCCCCCGATACGGGCAGCCTGTCGAATCCGTTGAGTGCAAAGAAAAGCATGCCCCTTCATTGCGGGCTGGTCAGGTCGCGGCATTGACGGCCATCAATGCGCTGCTGGGGATTGCCGCCCATCATGTAATCCAACGATATTCAAGCGACAGGTGTTTCATGACCATAACCGGTATCGCCACACTCGATCATGCCCCGCAGGTTTTTGCCGAATGGCTGAATGAACTCTGCGATGATCTCGAGTTCCCAAAGCCACGGGCATACATGCTTTTGCACGAGACGTTGCACGCCATTCGTGATTTTCTGACGGTTGATGAAGCCGCAGATTTAGCAGCGCAGCTTCCGGTGCTGGTACGCGGCGTATATTTCGAAGGCTGGAATCCTTCGAAAACCCCGGCCAAACCACGCGGTAAAAGTGACTTGATCGCGCGGGTTGCGTCGCGGTTTCAGAAGGAGCCTTTGGATGAACCGGATCGGGCCGTGGCGGCGGTCATCGACCTTTTACGCCGACATGTCTCCTGGGGCGAATTCGAGCAGGTCAAGCACGCCATGCGCAAACCAGTTCAGGAGCTTTGGGAATAGGCGTAGATCGCATGTCTTTGCCCGTCAGCACCCTCGTTCAAACGGAATGCGAACCTGTTGACGTGTCGCTGAGGGACAAGTTTGCATTCCTTAGGACCGGGTCGCCTTGGTCAGGTGAGCCGCCACCGGAATGTATTGAAACCCATGCGTCTTATGTCTTTCTCACCCGGAATCGGGTGTGGAAGCTCAAGAAACCGGTGCGGCTCCTGCATATTGACCAGCGCACTCTGGCGGCGCGGGCCCATCTGTGCCGTGAGGAAGTCCGACTGAACCGGGAATTGGCCGGGTCGGTCTATCGCGGCGTCATGCCCCTTGTGCAGCAGCCTGACGGCGGATTGGCTTTGGGCGGGGAAGGGCGCGTTGTCGACTGGCTGGTTGAAATGGTGCGGCTTCCTGCAACCTCGATGCTGGATCTCCGATTGAAGGCCGGTCCGGTCCCGCGACTTTCGGAAATCGTCAGCCTGAGCGACCTTCTGGTTTCGTTCTATCGCAAGCAACACAGGACCGCTGACATGGGCCACCGGTTTTACCATCGTCTTATGCGCGATAGTCGGACCAACGCGGCCCATCTGCGCGAAATGCGGCACCATATGGGCAACGCGCTGCGCGAGGAGGTGCTGGATTTCGCGCTCCCGGCGCTGGAATCCTGCCGCGGGGAAATCATCGCGCGGGCTTGTCAGGGGCTCTTGAGCGAAGGCCACGGCGACCTGCGGCCCGAACATGTCTGTCTGACCGACCCGCCGGTGGTCTTCGACCGCGTGGAGTTCGATCACGATGTCCGGCTTGCCGACCCATTCTTTGAATTCAACGAGCTGGGGATCGAATGTGCCTCAGCAGGTGCGGCATGGATTCGGGCCGTCATGTTGTTCCGATTGTCGCAGACAATCCCGCCCCCAAGTCGCACCTTGCTGACCACCTATGGCGTTGTCACCTGCCTGACCCGCGCACGGTTGGCCATCAACCACCTGCGTGATGTGGAGGTCCGCACGCCGGCCAAGTGGCCGGCCCGGGCAAGGCTCTATCAGGGCGTGGCGGCGGAACTGATAGAGAGTCTCGGGGCCGATTGACCGACCATCATTGCCGCGACATCGGCGGCACCAAGGAAAGACAGAGAATGCCAAACGATCCTCCAAATGACGATTCCCGGAAGCCATGGATAACCATCATGTTCTGGGCGCTACTTTTTACGGCTTATGTAGTTTCGTCTTTCACCAATATTGATTCAAGCGTTCAGGTCGTTTCCTACAGTGAGATCAAACGGATGATCCGAAAGGGAGAGGTCGGGCAGGGCCTTTTGGAGGAAAACGCGATCACGGTCTCGGGCAAGGATGACGTTGCCGCCGCGACGCCGCGTTTCCGCGCGGTCACGCCATCGCAGGGTGATCCGGAGCTTCTGCCGCTGCTGGAAGCGCATGGCGTCGAGATCACCGCCAAGGAGCCCCGCGGCGTGTCGGTTCTCAGCTATATCCTGCCGTGGATCCTGATTCTTGCGGTCTATTTCTGGTTCCAGCGGCGGATGCTGGGTCAGACGGGAGGCGGATTTGGTGCGGGCGGACTGGGTGGTCTGTTCAGCGGACGGTTTTCCAGGCCCAGCGAAAGCGGAACCCGGACGACCTTCGCCGACGTAGCAGGTCAGGATCAGGCCAAAAAGGAGGTGGCCGAACTGGTCGAGTTCCTGCGCGAACCCGAACGTTTCCAACGCGTGGGCGCCGAAGTGCCA
Source organism: Celeribacter baekdonensis B30 (assembly GCF_000299875.1). Taxonomy (GTDB): domain Bacteria; phylum Pseudomonadota; class Alphaproteobacteria; order Rhodobacterales; family Rhodobacteraceae; genus Celeribacter; species Celeribacter baekdonensis_A. Next base: position 364,368 of record NZ_AMRK01000001.1, on the reverse strand, counting down.
CACGGGGTGCTTTTGATGGGCCCACCCGGCACCGGTAAGACACTTCTGGCAAAAGCGCTGGCGGGTGAGGCCGATGTTCCGTTCTTTTCGACATCGGGCTCCGAGTTCATCGAGGTTTTCGTCGGTGTCGGTGCGGGCCGTGTGCGCAAGATGTTCGAGGCCGCACGCAAGGCTGCCCCGGCGGTCATCTTCATCGACGAGTTGGACAGTATCGGCCGCACCCGGGGCACCGGGCTTGGCGGCGGCCACGATGAGCGCGAACAGACGCTGAACCAGATCCTTGCAGAGCTTGACGGGTTCGAGGGCAAGGAGGCCGTCGTGGTGTTGGCTGCGACCAATCGGCCCGACGTGCTTGACCCTGCTCTTCTGCGCCCCGGGCGCTTTGACCGGCACGTCATGCTCAACCTTCCCGACCGGCGGGCTCGGCGGGCAATCCTCGACATTCATGCCAAGGCGCTGCCGCTTACCGATCCCTCGGATCTGGATGCAATCGCGGGTGGCACCCCGGGCTTTTCAGGCGCCGATCTGAAAAATCTGCTGAACGAGGCCGCGATCCAGGCAGCCCGACGCAGCGCCGGGTCTATCACCGAGGCCGATCTTCAGGAGGCCCGCGACAAGGTGATGATGGGCACCGTGCGCACGCTGGCAATTCAGCCCGAGGAAAAACACCGCCTGGCCGTGCATGAGGCTGGTCATACAGCGGCGGCATTTTTCACGCCGGGAGCCGACCCGCTCTACAAGGTGACGATCATCCCGCGCGGGCGCAGCCTGGGTGGTACGCATATGCTCGAGCGCGAGGAGCATCACACCCTGCCCGAGGATTACCTTCACAGCCAGTTGACCATCCTGCTGGCCGGGCGCGCGGCCGAAAAACACCTGCTCGGGAGCGTCAGCTCCGGCGCCGACGACGACATCAAACGCGCCACTGAACTGGCCCGCTCGATGGTCGCCCGTTGGGGCATGAGCGAGGACATAGGCCCGGTGGATCTGCGCCAGCGCGAGGATCATCCCTTCCTTGGTCAGTCGATGGCCCAGCCGCGCGAACATGCCGACGAAACCGCCGCCCGGGTGGACAACGCCGTGACGACGCTTCTCAAAGACGCCGAGGCAGAGGCGATCGGCATCATCTCGCGTCACGAAAAAGAGGTCCATGCGCTGATTGACGCGTTGGAACGCAAGGAGGTGCTTGATTTCAAGGAAATCGAGACCTGTCTGAAACCGGTCGTATCCGTGGTCACGCCGCTGCCGCACAAGAACGACGACACCGGAATCGCGACGTGAACAGGGCACAGCGGCACCATCCTAACCAGTCGGATGTTCCGGCCCCTAATCCGCCACCTCCGCCTCGATGGCAGAACGAACGACGTCGTCAAATCCTGAAAATGCCCGACCCTCGATGAAGATGAGCGGAAAAAGCTCGAACCGCTCCGAGACACCCTCGCTTGCTGCATATCTCGACCGGTAGGTCTCCAGCATGGGCAGGAAATTGCGCTCGCCCACCAGATGCTCCTCGACCGGATAATCGAGACTGGCAATAAACGCAGCAGCCTCGCGGCACATCGGGCCTTCACCATTGTGAAACATCACGAGCTTGTCTCCGACCTCGGGCAAATCCGCGATTTCCTCAAGCGGAACCGCTGGCTGCGGCTCAAGGTATTGCAGATCGCGGTTTTCCGGAATCCGGGCAAGGGGCCGCTTGATGACGGTCACCGCCTTCACCCAGGCATCGAAGGGTCGCCAGGCAAGTCCCGGTTCAGCGAGCGCCGCCTCGTAGACCTCCCAGTAGCCGGCCTTGGTGCCGCCAATATGCGGGTGCGAGACCAGGATCATGCTATCGGGATGCCTGGCGATACTTTCGGCAAAGACCTGTGCGAAATCGGCTTCGGTCGCGCCACGCGAAAACAGACTGATGTCGCAGAGCGATCCGCGACCGAGTTCTCCGAACGCCACGTTCGACACTTCTATCAGGCCGACATCATATTCCTCGGGCCGATAGATCACAGCGCGGACATCCTCGGTGCCACGCGCCAGAACGTAGGGAACGCCCAGATCCTCGGCCGCGCGCAGGGTGTTCTCGTCATACGAGGAATAGGAACAGGCGAAGATCCGCATTGGGTGACCAGTCAGGTCTTCCATGTAGGACTTGACCTCGTGCATGGCCGCACGCTGTTCCTCGTAAGGCTTGTCCCAACAGATGCCGGAATACCCACCAATGATTTCGTGCCCTGTAGCGGCCAGGCGGCGAAATATCTCTGGATAGGCTTCCAGCACGGGGTTTGAGGCCTTGACCATCGCGGTCAACCCGCGCTCGCGAAGCTCCAGTTCCCACCGCAGCAAGCCATCGATGGGTTCCTCGGTATCGGTGTTGATCAAGTAGACCAACCCGTTGATCGGTGTGATCTCATCAGCGGCCAATCCTGTGGCCAACAGACTACTCGCGACGGCCAATGACGCCAGAATCCGGCTTGTCGGTTTCATGCAAACACCTTGTTTTGTGTTACGTTCGTTTCCGAGGCTGTGGCCATTGCAGGGAGGTTTCATTGACGGGGATCATCCGTTGGCCATTGGTGCATCGGATGCGTGGAATTTTGCCAATGCAGCAAGGTCAACTGGGCGGGAATCCATCCCAGTTGACGGCTGACAATGTCGCGAATCTACGAAATTCCATACTCCACCGGATTCCGCTTTCAGAGGAGGCAACGCGATGACGAGATTCGATGACGGTGCAACACCTAAGGCGGACGAGCAACTGGTCCTCGCGCCTGAGAGCACACCTTGGCATCTTTACCCAATGCAGGGAGCCGAATATCAGGATTACCGAAACGCTGCCGACGATCTGCTCGGCCCGTATCCCGAACGGACGGTTGAAACCTTTCACGATCTTGGACTGAGCGACGACGAGATTGCCCAATACTTCGGAACCTCGCTGCGCAGGATCAAGCGCTTGTCGGAGGGCAGCAAGCGATCGGACCGCTCCCCCAGCCTCCGCGACGTCGCAAAGCTGGTGCGGGCGAAGCTCTTTGACGGGACAATTTGAGAATTGGACCTGTCGCGTTTTGTGTCGGCCTAGTGGCTCGTTTAGGCCATTTTCCGTTCGAAAGCGACGGGGCTTTCCAGCCCAATGCCAAGTGACGGCGGCGCGGATTATAGACGCCGTTGATGTATTCGCAGATGGCCCTCGAGCCACAATACCATATTCGCAATCATGGCAATTTCCCTTGCTGCTTATCGCAACCTGAAAGCCGTGTTCGCGCAGGATCTTCTGATAGCCGTGCGAATAATAGTGACCGGCTTCAGCCGGTCACTGCGACACAGTGTAGAACTTTGGATTTAAGGGACTGTGTTGATGGCCAAGCCGCTACCGATGGACGCGCAAAAGACATCGCCGATTTGGAGGGGATGGACACGTGGTGCGCCGATGGCAAACATTGCACGCGCTGTGGATTGTGGTGGCCAAACCCTTGATTTCATGTTGTCTGTGCGGCGCGAGCTGGCCGCTTTTCGGCAATTCGCCCAGCTCGCAGCATAATTCTGTCCGAAGCGAAGCTACTCGCAAGCCGTGTGAAAAACTGCAACAAAACCCTCCGATACTCCCCAGCGTATTCAGCCGGGGCAAGCTTGCACGTGCGTCAGTTCTGAGTGGCAATCAACAAAATGGACCATTTATGCAGCGCAGAGGGCTCACCCTGTCAGGGCCAAGGGTAGGCCGACGGTGTGTATCCCTCTGTGGCAAGATGCTCCACCACATCGCGACGGATATCAACCACATTACTCGTCGTCTTCTGCCGTAATTGTACGAGCTCGTCCGCATCGAAAGGGACAAAGTCCGCTGGCTTGGATTGACCGGCCCAGACATCAATGATGAAGTTCAGCAGCGCCGCTGTATCGGCATCCGACAGACCATCGCCGCGCACGTTCGGGACGTTGACCAGATAGGCCCGCCCCTCAGGTGAGCCGGCGAAATATCCGATCGAATCCACGAAATCTGGAATCCCCGCCTGTGGCAGGCCCCTGCCATCGGCCATGTGGCAGCCAATGCACTTCAGGACATAGTTGGTGGCAGTGCCACGTTGCGGTCCCGGCATGGTTTTGTCGATGTCGGCAAGGATGATACCGGGCAGAATGGTCAGAAGACCGCACAAAAAGAACGATCTGAACTTCATTGTGCCACCCTCTCTCTTATCTTGATTAAGGCCGCGTGGTCGGGCGGCGCTTCGCGTAAGGTCCCCAGTTCCTCAGGAGACAGCTTTGGGTTTATATCGTTTAGGTCGCCCAGAACGTAATTCGTGATGGCGAGGACTTCTGCGTCGGTCAGCCAGACATGCGATGGCATGACAAGACCAACATATTCCATGTCGTTTGCGGTAATGCGCCCGGTCAGCCCCGAAAGCAGTACACCGCTTAGATAGATGGGAGCCTCTTCGCCAAGGCGCGCGAAGAGCTCGCGATGAGCCAGAGGAGGAGCCAGTCCGGGGGCGCCGACGCCTGCCTTCTGATGGCAGGCTGCGCAGTTTGTATCGAAGAGAGCTGCCCCCGCGTTTTGGTCCTGTGCGCTGGCGGAAACCGCAAGCGCGCTCAGGCAGACGACGAACATTGCCCTGACGTCGTTGATCATTCTGCAAGCCCCACCACAATGGCCAGCGTACAATGAATGCTGTTGTCGGTATTTGCCAGACACCAGCTTGATTCCGAGGCAAGGCCCATACGATACCCCGGCATATCGCCTTCCTGACGCGAGCAGCCGTCGGTCTCACAGCCGCCGGTGCCGCAGCAGTCGTTGTAGCTGACCAGATAATCCTTGTTGTCATTGGGGTTGCGACAGGTGCCGACCCAGGCAACCTTGGACGGGGTAGATCCGGGTGGGCATTGCGTGACGGTGCCGCCGCAATGGCTGCACAGCCCGCCGTGCAGCGAACAATAGCGCCAGTATTCACAGTCCTCGGGCAATTCCTCGGGCTCGCCGAAGCCGCGCGCCATGGCGGCGCCGCCGAACGTATCAAAGGGCAGCATCGGCAAAACGGTGCCACCGACCAATGCCCACCCGGCGCGGCTGAGAAATGACCGACGTCCGGCTCGATGGGCGATCCCGCGTGACGTAATCTCGACCCGCGTGTCGAGCCAGCCGGAGAATTGGGAGATAAGGTTTTTCACAGGGTGTCTCCTTTGCGTGATGACGATCAATGTGCGGGCTGCACATCTTGGGTGGACAGGTAGGACTGGATCGAGGGGGTCTTGAGATCGAGCGCATTGAACAGGCTGTCGAACTGTTCGCGGCTGTTGATCAGGCCCTTGGCGCGGATCACCCCGTGCTGATCCAGCAGCACGGCATAGGGCAGTCGCGCCACCCGGTAGCCCAGCCCCAGTTCGGTCGAAACCACATAGGGATAGTCCTGCAGCTTGGCCGATGTGATGAACCTGTCATGCTGCGCCAGATCGCCGCCATCCGAGGCCAGCACCACCTCAAGCCACGCCCCTTCGGCCTTGCGGATGTGATTGACGATCGGCAGCAGCTTCTTGCAGACCGGGCAGGTCGGCGACAGGAAGAAGACGAGCGTACTTCTGTCGGCACGCGGGCCGATGGTGACCATGCCGCCCGTGCGGCTTTCAAGGGTGAATTGCGGCGATGCCATGCCGACCTGTGGGCCGGCATCGTTCACCAAAGCCCCCATCGGGGCGACCCGTTCGAACAGGATGCCGATTTGCCGCCCCATGGCGAGCAGGCCGAAAGCGAGGCCGAGGATCATGACGAACATGGCCACATTCAAAAAGACGAGTGCAGTCATTTTATTCTCTTTTCAGATGGTTGCAGCATCAGATCGTACGCTGCGCAAGCGCGGCGTTGGACAGGATGCGATCGACGATAAGGAAGGTGAGGGTCAGCATCGCACCCACCGCGATCGCGGCAAGCGCGGCACCGGGTGCGCGTGAGGCCACTGGTGCGACCGCCGAAAGCCCCGCGATCACTGCCAGAACGATGTTGCGCAGCACCAGCGGCGCGCCAAGTGGTTGCGCCGCGCCTCCGCAGCCGCATTCCACCGTGGTGCGACCCCGAAGGACATTGATGCCCATCGCCAGCGCGTAAAGCAGGAACAACCCCGCCCCCAGCGCAAGCGCAGGGGCCATGACGCCCGGCGTCACCGTTCCGATCACCACCGCCACCTCGGTCAGCACCAATGCGGCGGCGGCAGGACCGACCAGTGCCGCGGGCAGGATGCGGTAATCGGCGACAAAGCCCGTGAACTCGGTGAACTCGGTCAGTTTGTGAAAGGCCGCGCGGGCGAAGATCAGGGCAATGCTTGTCGCCCCCGCCATGCCAAGCAGTGAGAAAGACTGTTCCATGTGTCTCACTCGGCCCCCGGCGCCATGTCGATCACTGCCGCGAAGCCCGTGCCGGTGGTTGCCGCCTTGCGGCGCAGTGCGAATTGTGCTTCGGGGATAGCCTCGTAGAGAACGATCTCATCCTCTTGAAGGCTCAGCGAATACAGTAACGGCGTCTCGGCGTCAGAGACGAAAACCGACGACAATCCCTTGCCCTGTGAGCGGAACAGAAGCTTGCGCGCCTTCAGGTCATAGGCCCAGATCTCGGACGAGGCGTGATAATGCGCGCCCGGCTCTTCGATTTCCTTCATCGCCATGAACAGGACGCCATGCGCCTCATTGATCGTGAAGGGGTTGTAACCGCCGGGGGCCCAGTTCAGATCGGCACCGAACGAGGGGATGGTCTCGACCAGTTTTACCGTGCCGCCCTCATCTGACAGATGCACGATCGCGCCGCTGTAGGTGATGAAATATAGGTCCCCTTCGTAGCGGTCGAAGGTCAGATAAAGGGGGTCTTCGTTTGGGTCGAAAACGGGGGTGCCACGGCTTGTGGTAAAGGTCTTGCCTGTCTCGTCCAGCGTCACACTCATGAACGCGCCATCGGCACAAATGGTTGAAAAGCCGGACCCCGCCAATGTCGGATAGATGCCAAAGCAACCTGGCGTCGGCACCTCGACCGCAAAACTGGAGGCGGCCAGATCCACCACCGTCACCGATGTCGCCGGGGTCGAATTCTGGATGAACAAAAAGCGTTCGTCCGCGCTCAGCCGCGTCAGCGACTGATTGGTGGTATATTGTGCGATCTGCGTGGGCAGAACAATTTCCTCGCGCACGCTGAGCGTTGGAATATCGAACACGGTCAGCACATCCGTGCGCGGACCGCGCACCATCCGGGCCTGAAAGTTCGAGGCGTAATAGGCGGTCTGCCCATCGCGCGAGATCGCCGAATGGGCCTGAAGGCCCGCCGCCATCGTGCCTTTAAAGGCCAGATCATCGGCCCCATAGACCTTGATCGCGCTGGCCTTGTCCCAGCCTTGGCTGTTCACAAAGACATTCGGGCCGGGCGCGATGGCCGCGAGCGCGGTCGGGGTTTCGAATTCAAAGGGCGGATGGCTGGGCTCGTCCTGGGCCAGGGCGGCGCGGGAAACGAGGCTGGTGAACAGCAAAAGCCCAAAGGCAAGTTTTTGAGTCATTGAGATCTCCATGCAGATCAATGTTGCTCGACCTTGCATCTTCACTGCAGCGCGGCGAAAGCCAGATTTTCCCGTAAATTTCGCCTGCGTTTTGTGCAGTTTGCAAAGGGGGCCATATTCCGGGCCTGTTGTGCGGTGTCCAATCTTGCTGAGCTGCACCGCCCAAACAACGGTAACGCAGCTCTACCAAATTGGATGAATGCAATGACCGCGCCTTGCCTGACCTATTCCGTCAGAACCTTTTTCGATGCGACAGAACAGGAAGCGGGGCTTCCGGGCTGGGAACAGCGCTACATGCGCACCCACGGCGGCAGTTTTGAGGGCAGCGTGGCGCAGGTCAGCCTTGGGCCGGTCACCATTTCCGAAGAACGCAGCAGCATCGGCATGTTGCAATGGAGTGCTCCACCTCCCGGCAAGATCATCATCGCCTTTGTCGCCTCGAACCAGAAGCTTGGCTTCAATGGCATGGCCGTCGCTGATTGTCTGATGTTGCAGCGCGGGGGGAGTGAGATCCTCTGCCACAGCAACGCCTCGCTTCCCGAAAGAGGCATGATGATCGAGGTCGACGAGACGGCCGTTGATCTCCCACCGGGGCTGTTCAGGAGGGCAGCCATTGTCACATGCCCGTCCAGCAGGCAGATTCTGGATATTTCACGCTACTTCGAGCAAATCCTGCAATCGGCGCCCACGACCATGCGGATCGCGCCGGCGATCCTGCAGCAGGAGATTGTAGAAATACTCATGGATAAGGTGCAGTACTTGGTCGATCAATTCAAACAAAACGAATGCCGCCTCTTAGGCGACCGAACTTCCGCCGCGGATATACTGTTGCGCGCCGAGAGCTTCTTTGTTGAAAATGAGCCTGAGGACATCACCATCCAATCGCTATGCGAAGGGCTGGCTATCAATCAGCTCACCTTGCGCAACGCTTTTGCTGAACTTCTGTCGATGACGCCGCGCGAGTGGCTCATTGCACGAAAGCTTGATATCGGACACAGGTTGTTGTCGGGTGGCACGATCACGACGACGCAATTGGCCCTGGCAAGCGGTTTCGGGCATCTGGGCCGCTTCTCGACCTACTATAGAAAAATTTACGGAGACCTGCCCTCCACCAAACGTGTTGAACGGCTTCGGGCCTACTGATCTGTTGATTCCGCTGAGAAGTGACCCATGTGAACACATTGCCCTGACGGTTTTGGTCACGGCATCACTGCCGAAATGCCAGAGGATCTGATCGAGCGCGCCCTGCACGGGGAGGGCAACGCCTCAAGATGCTCGACAAGATTGTCCTGCCGCCGCTCCGCCTCACGGCGGACGACCGTGGGTCATTGCGTTGATGTGCCGACCGTCAAGCCGCCCCGGAAACGGGCGAGTGACCTCACAGGAGCCCGGCGGGGAAGCCCGATCACAGTCCTGACCTCTCAGATTGATGCCCGGGCATTCTTGGCAGAGAGGGCATCATAAAGAGCGCAAATCCAGAAGAGCGCAAATCCGGTTATTATCGGCATCGACACGCATAAGGCACAGCATGTGGCTGTTGCGATCGATATGCAAGGCGCCTGCTTGGCGGCGCTGTCCATTCCGACCAATCCGAAGGGCTATTTGGAGTTGGCGCGTTGGTCGTGCTCTTTGGGAAGGTTTTGGCATTTGGACTCGAAGGGACTGGCTCCTGGGTCCGGGGCTTTCAGGGTCTTTGTTGGCTCAAGGCCACAATGTGGTTGAGGTCACGCGGCCAAATCGTCAGTAGCGATACGTGCCATGCAAAACAGACGTCTTGGATGCAAAAGGCACGGCAGGGTCCGTTCTCTCTGGACAAGTAACAGCGCGACCCAATCAGATATTTGAAGATTGCACGCGATACAGCTGTTAAATCACGTTCACAGGAGATGGTGACTTTGAAGGCGCTGATCATCAACGCACCTGCAGATCTTCGTGACGCGCTGGATCAAGTCCGAGGGAAAGTCGCCTTGATTCAGCATATTGCAGCCTTCAGGCGACGCAGATACATCACGCGTGATGCCAAAAGGCAGGACGTGTTTGACGACATCGAGATATTCTATAACCCAGACCGCAAGCACACGAACAATGGTATGCCGTCGCCCGTTGACCATGAAATCAAACACCAGAGAATGAACGAGGCAGGCGTCTAGGAAACTAGGGGGCACCTCACTTCTTTACTGCCTAAACGCTCCATGATCCGTTCGAAAACCGGGGTACAGCATATTCACGTCCGACGCGGTTTGGCATGATCCGCGAGGCAAGTAAAATCAGACACCGCCCCTGATCAGGTCAAACCATCCGTGGACCAATGGCCAGATCGAACAAATGAACCGCACGATCCAGGAGGCGACAGTGACGCGAATTTATTATGTCGGTCATGGTCAGATGCGAACACATCCGCAAGATCTGGGCTTCAGAGCCAGATCGTTTCATTCTAAATCTGCCCCACAAATGCCGGGACTGAACAGTCAGGATCAGGTTTCCTCGATGAACACCGTGTAAATCGCCGAAAAGCGTCACGCCGGTAGGCATCGCAGTCTGTGCAGGGGCGCAAGCGATGCCGGGGCCAATGCGATTTGGGACAAGTGGCGCTGATAGGTTGATGGATGCGGACCTGACATTCGACGTCACCCATGGGTAGGGCATTTCTCAGATCACAACGCCCGGCAAGATTGCCGATGTGTCCGTTCTGCTGGCAGGGGCAAAGCACCTCTGACTTTTAGCCGACCGAAGACACCGACAAGTGAAGGCGGGATCGGTCCGTCAGGAAGGTTGCCACATAATATTCGATCGGGTGCCCGTCTTCGTTCACACAGACGGATTCGACCTTAAGCGCCGCCTTGCCAGCCTCGACCCCCAGCAATTCGGCGTCTGCCACCGATAGGGATACGGCCTCAATCCAGCGGTCCGCACGCACGAGACGGACTCCGAACTGCCGGTTGATCGTGTCGTACAAAGACCGGTTTTCAAGCTGAATTCGTTCCAGCCCCGGAACGGATTCCTGCAGCATTGCCCACCTGACGATCATGCGCGGTACGGATTCGACCGACATGACGCGATCTACCACCACGATCGGGTGGGTGGGGTCGATCCGCAACATCCGGCTGATCCGGGGTGTTGGGTGGGTGACTTCCTGGCGCAATATCCTACGGGTGACGTCCTGTTTCTTTTCCGCCATCTCGCCGCTGAACCCCATGGTGGTTCCGACGAAATTCTGTTCATCGCGGCGACCACGCACAAAGGCCCCCTTGCCCTGAAGGCGATAAATCAGACCTTCGTTCACCATCTGTGAAAGGGCTTCGCGGATGACCGTGCGAGACACGCCAAAGGACTTGCACAGCTCGTTCTCCGAAGGCAGGCGGTCATGTTCCTTCAGGCCGTCCTCACGGATCAGTGTCGTCAGTGTGGCCTTGACCTGAGACCAAAGCGGCATGGCAGTGCCGCGTTCGATGCGGTCAATTCTACCTTGCAATGTCTCGGTCTTGCTATCGGGCAAAGGCACATGCCTCCATTGATCATCAGGTCACAGCGAACCTCGTATAGTGGCGCGGTGGCGATCCCGCAACAGTTGAGTGGTTTGCTCGATCTCTGTGGTGCGGTGGTCATCCGTCCACCCCAGAGCCGCGGCAGCCACCTCTGCCAGTTCGTTTATTCCGTTCTCGTTCAGGGCCCCTTCGAACCCCATCAACGTCCGGCGCAGCACAATATCCTCAAGGCGTGTGACGCGCTCTTGCGTGCAGATCAGGGAAATTTCCGCCGGGCTGTAATCGCGGATAGACACGAACTGACGGGGGTCCAAGCATTCTGCTTCTGCAACGGCTCTTGCCCGCGCGCCATAGCGCTGCGCCAGCATGGCGCACCGCTCAGGCGTCAGGCCCGTGTCTCTGGCCAGACGATTGGCCCATGCCAGACGATCGGCAGCCTCAAAGGGATACCCGGCGGCCCCGCCAATCGCGCGATCTGCGGTGCTGGCCTGACGCGGCAGGTTCTGTCGCTGCAGGACGACATCGCTGACCTGCTCGGCAAAGGCGCGATAGGTCGTCCATTTTCCGCCGACCAGGGTCAGTGTTTCAAACGGGCGATCCGCCGTTGCGGGAAAGCTATCCAGCCGGTGGTCGCGGCTGATTGCACCTGTGACCCCGGTCTCTTGCAGGGGCAGGGGGCGCACACCCGCAATGGTGAAAATGATGTCCTCGCGCCGCAGGTCCTCATTGGGCATAATCGGGCGCAACACCTTGAACAGGTAGTCAATTTCGGCATCGGTACAAATGTTGTCGCCCGGATCGTCGCTGCGGATGTCCGTGGTACCAAGGAACACCCGATCCTCGCCCATCGGGTAGATCAGACAGGCGCGATGGTCGTCGGTTTCGAAATAGAGCATCTTGCCGTTCATCTTCTGCGCCAAAACGGGCTGCTTCAGCACCAAATGCGACCCGCGGGTGCCGCCCATCAAGCGACCGGAAAACCCAAGGCCGGATTGCACCTCGTCCACCCATGCGCCAGAGGCGTTGATGACTAGGCGCGGCGCGACATCAAAGGTTTCACCACTCGCCATATCGCGCAGGGTGACACGACCGTTTTCCTGACCGATGGCCTTGAGGTAGGGAACCGCGAGGCTTTCGGGGCACTCGGCTTCGGCATCGGCCACAAGTTCCATTACAAGTCGTTCGGGATGGGTGATGCGCGCATCGTAATACTCAGCCACGGCACGAATGTCCGGCGCAAGCACCGGCATTTCGGCGCGGGCCTGTCGTCTGGTCAACAAACGGTGGTCGGGCATGGTCTGTTGTGTGCGGCCAAAGGCATCATATAGCATCAGGCCAAGTTTGACGGGGATCGCACCCTTGCGGCCCGGTGTCCGTGTCAGTTTCAGAAAACGGGCGATCGCCCCGAACGTGCCGCCAAGCCAACTTCGCAAGGGCACCCAGACCGGCAGAGGTTGCACGATATGACACGCGTTTTTCAGCAACAGATTGCGTTCGGTCAGGGATTCACGCACCAGCGCGGCCTCGCCCGTTTCCAGATAACGTAGGCCGCCATGGATAAGGCGCGAGGGCGCGGCGCTGGTACCGGATGAAAAATCCCCCGCCTCGACCAGAAGTGCGGGGACGTTCTGCGCCGCCAGATCTCGGAAAGTCCCGACGCCGTTGATTCCCCCGCCAATGATCAGAATGTCAGGCAACGCTTCGGTGCGAAGCCTTTCAATCATCTCTTCTCGTCTGCGCATCCGCCTCTCCTTCTCGCATTGCCTTGCTACACGCCTCAACAGGCATAGCATGTAATAACAAGTGAATATAGCCCGCCTGACCGCGCGTCAATTGTGCAAATACAACGCAAAAAGGGTATTATATACGACCTTTGTCTCCCTTCTTGTCGAACACAAGGGCAATTGACAGCCAATTTTTGCCCCCTATTGTTAATCATGTAATGACAAGTTGGCGGTGCGTTGTTGAGGAGTGACACCCGCCAAGGGAGGAGACTATGGGACAGTATGTAATCGGCATTGATGCCGGTGGCACAATGACGAAGGCCGCGCTGTTTGATCTGGACGGTGCCGAAATCGCCTGCGCGCATAGCCGGAACGTAATGCAGGCCCCCCACCCCGGCTGGACCGAACGGGACCCGGATGTGATGTGGAAGGCTGCGACCTTGGCCGTACGCCAGGTGATAGAATGCAGCGGCGTTTCGCCGTCAGACATCGAAGCGGTGTCCGTGGCCGGGTATGGTGGAGGCCTATACCTGATGGACCGCGACGGGCATCCGGTGCGGCACGGGATTATGTCAACGGACGCGCGCACCATCGACATCATCACCGAATGGCAGAGCAATGGCATTGCGGATCAGGTCGAGGCATTGATCGGCCAACACCTCTGGCCCGGTCAGACATTCGTTTTGCTGGCATGGCTGGTCCGCAATGAGCCAGACGTGTTTGACCGGACGCATCGCGTGTCCTTCTGCAAAGATTTCCTGCGTGCTCAACTGTGCGGGGACATGTCGACCGATCTGACGGATGCCGGGTCAGCCGGATTGCTGGACCCGGAAACCGACACTTATTGCGATGCGCTTTTCGAGCTTCTGGGCCTGTCCCACCTGCGCGACAAGCTTCCAGACCTTGGCCCCTCGGATGAGGTTGTGGGCCGCGTCACGGCAAAGGCTGCGGCGCTGACGGGTCTTCAAGAAGGAACGCCGGTTGTGCGCGGCACGGTAGATATGAGCGCGGCCGCACTGGCCTCGCATATCACGCAGCCCGGACAAATGAGCGTCATTGCGGGCACATTCAGCATCGCGGCCACGCTCAACACAACACCACGGCGCAGTTATGTGCCGATGTTGCAATTTCCCTACCCCCTTGGCGGATATATGGCGGTCGAAGGCTCTCCGACCTCGGCCAGCAATCTTGAATGGGTCGTCAAAACCGTTCTGGCCCATGGACAGCCTCTTCCGGACGAAGGGTTTTCCGACATCTACGAGCGCCTGAACGAAGCCCTTGCACGGCGTTTGGGAAAGCCCGGCCCGGCTTTGTTCTTTCCTTTTCTGTTCGGCGGCCCAAACGGCGCACCGGCGGGATTGTTGGGCATGACGGCGCAATCGGACTTTGACGACATGGCCATCGCGATCTTCGAGGGCATCGTTTTTGCCCACAAGTTGGACATCGACAAGGTGCTGTCAGGCGACGATGCCGCCCCCGTCGATCTGATCCGTCTGACGGGCGGCGCAACCCGCAGCCCGTATTGGTCCAAACTTTTCTCTGACATTCTGGGGTTGCCGATCGAAGTGCCCAAAGGATCGGAATTCGGTGCGCTTGGTGTGGCCATTTGCGCGGCGTCGGCCATCGGCGCCTATCCCTCCTTGGCCGATGCGGTCGCAGCGATGACCGGCATCGCACGCCGCCACGACTGCAACACAGATCGTCACGTCGCCCATATCGCAAAATTCCCACGGTTCGTAGCGATGACACGCGCAATGGCCGCAATCCCGGTGGCCCCGTTGGTCGCTGATACGGAGACCTTTCATGCTTGAACTTCAGGGGGTGAGCAAAATCGTTGCCGGAAAGCCCCATATCAACGCAACCGATGTGACCTTTCAAAAAGGCACAATGAACGTCCTTCTTGGACCAACGTCGGCGGGCAAAACCAGTCTGATGCGCCTGATGGCGGGTCTGGACCGCCCGAGTACAGGAAAGGTGTTTTGGAACGGCAAGGATGTGACCGGCCAACGGGTACAGGATCGGCGCATCGCGATGGTCTATCAGCAGTTCATCAACTACCCGTCCATGAACGTGTACGACAATATCGCCTCGCCCTTACGGTTGGCGGGTCGTGATCGTAGCGAGATTGACAGGCGCGTGCGCGAGACTGCCGCGATGCTGCAATTGACGCCGCTGCTTGACCGAATGCCTCTGGAGTTGTCGGGCGGACAACAACAACGCTGTGCTCTGGCCCGCGCCTTGGTCAAGGATGCCGGGCTGGTGCTTTTGGATGAACCACTGGCCAACCTTGACTACAAGCTGCGCGAAGAATTGCGCGACGAGATTCCGCGGATCTTTCGCGAGTCTGGCGCGATCTTTGTTTACGCCACGACCGAACCGGAAGAGGCCTTGCTTTTGGGCGGCAACACCGCCTGTCTTTGGGAAGGCCGCGTGACCCAGTTCGGCCCGGCGACAGAGGTCTATCGCCACCCGATCGACACCACCACAGCCCGCGTTTTCAGTGACCCTCCGATGAATTTCAGCGCCTGCACCAAGGCGGGCGATACGCTGACATTCGAGGTCGGAGCCAAGGTCGCGGCAGGTGGCAATCTGTCAGCGATCAGGGACGGAGACTACGTTGCCGGGTTCCGCGCCAACCACCTGCGGTTCGAAAAACCGAACGGCCCGGCGCTGGAACTGAAATGCCAGCTTGTCGCATCCGAGATCACCGGATCAGAGACGTTTTTGCATGTGCGCCAAGGTACGTCACGCTGGGTCGCACTGGTCCACGGAATTCATCATCTAACCGATGGGACGGACGTCAGCCTGTGGCTCAGCACCGCGCATTTCCACCTGTTCGACACCCATGGGCAATTGGCGGTTCAGGCCGCCTATGCCGCAGCAGCCTGAGGTTCTGACATCATGGCAAAAATTACCCTTTCCAATCTGGCGCACACCTACTTTCCCTACCCTCGGGGCGAACAGGACTACGCGCTCAAGACCATTGACCTGACTTGGGACGATGGCGGTGCCTATGCGCTTTTGGGGGCGTCTGGGTGTGGGAAATCCACACTTCTCAACCTCATTTCTGGCCTGCGGCGGCCCAGCCAGGGGCGCATTCTGTTCGGGGATGGCGATGTGACAGACGCGCCAACGGCAGAACGCAATATCGCGCAGGTGTTCCAGTTCCCAGTGGTCTACGACACCATGACCGTGCGCGAAAACCTTGCCTTTCCGCTGCGCAATCGCGGCATGAAAAAGGACTATATTCAGTCGCGCGTCGATCAGGTGGCACAGATGATCGGCATGGAGGACACGCTGTCGCGCAAGGCGCGTGGCCTAACGGCGGATGCCAAGCAAAAGATCAGCCTCGGGCGCGGCATGGTCCGTGAGGATGTGAATGCGATCCTGTTCGATGAACCTCTGACCGTGATCGACCCGCATCTGAAATGGGAACTGCGCACGCAGTTGAAAAAGCTGCATCAGGACTTTGGTCACACGATGATCTACGTCACCCACGATCAGACCGAGGCGCTGACCTTTGCCGATAAAGTGGTGGTCATGCATGACGGACGTATCGTTCAGGTGGGGACGCCCGAGGAACTGTTCGAACGGCCTGCGCACACATTTGTAGGGTATTTCATCGGCTCGCCGGGGATGAACCTATTGGATGCCGTCATCGACAGTGATGTCGCACGGATCGGCGAACATAAAGTGCCGCTGGGGGGTACGTTTGGCCCCCTGACGGGGCGCACGCAGATCGGCATTCGTCCTGAACATGTGACGGTCAGCAGAACCGGCGGACTGCCCGCCACCATTCTGCGCGTCGATGATGTGGGCCGTCACCGCATTTTGCGCGCCGAGGTGGCCGGAGCGCCCGTGGCCGTTGTTCTGCCCGAAGGCGCCGAGCTACCCGCAGACAGTTGTCGCCTCATATTCCAGCCGGAAAAGATCGGCGTCTTTGCCGACGATTGGCGCATGGCCCCGGAACATCCCAAAGACAGGAGTGGCTCGTAATGCTCAAGACACAGAACAACAAGGCATGGTTTCTGGTGCTTCCAGTGCTGCTGCTTGTCGGATTTTCGGCGATCCTGCCACTGATGACGGTGGTGAACTATGCCTTCAACGACACTTTCGGCAACAACGCGTTTTTCTGGGTGGGTCTGGAATGGTTCCGCGACGTGATCCGCTCGGAACGGATGCACGATGCCCTGCAACGTCAGCTTATCTTTTCGGCAATCATCCTGGCGATTGAAATTCCGCTGGGCATTGCCATTGCTCTGACCTTGCCGAAACGCGGCGTCTGGGCCAGCCTGACCTTGGTTTTGTTGGCGCTGCCCTTGCTGATCCCGTGGAACGTGGTGGGCACGATCTGGCAATTGTTCACTCGCATCGACATCGGTTTGCTTGGCTCGACGCTGGCTGCGCTTGGCGTCGATTTCAACCTTGGCCGCGATGCAATCGACGCCTGGGCGACGCTGATCGTGATGGATGTCTGGCACTGGACCTCGCTTGTCACGCTGCTGTGCTATGCTGGTCTGCAATCCATTCCCGAGGCCTATTACCAAGCGGGTCGAATTGATCAGGCCAGCCGCTGGGCCGTGTTCCGTTACATCGAACTGCCGAAGATGCAGGGGGTGTTGCTGATCGCCGTGCTGCTGCGCTTCATGGACAGTTTCATGATCTACACCGAGCCTTTCGTCGTCACCGGCGGTGGCCCCGGTTCGACCACGACATTCCTGTCCGTCGATCTGGTGAAGATGGCAATTGGTCAGTTCGACCTCGGTCCAGCCGCCGCCTTCAGCCTGATGTATTTCCTCGTGATCCTTTTGATTTCATGGGTGTTCTACACCGTCATGACAAATCTCGACCAAGAAAAAGAAGAGGTGCCGGAATGACCGCTATTGACCCGACCTTAACCGTGGTGCCCCGTGCGCGCCGGCCGCGCGATCATGCGAGACTGCACAAGAACGTGTCGCGCGGGATGCTGATCCTTTACATCCTGTTCCTGCTGGTGCCGATCTACTGGCTGGTCAACATGAGCTTCAAGACCAATGCCGAGATCCTGTCGGGCGTATCCCTGTTGCCGCAAGACTTCACCTGGCACAACTACGCTGTCATCTTCTCCGACAGCACGTGGTACATGGGCTACGTCAATTCGCTGATCTACGTGGTTTTGAACACGCTGATTTCGGTGACGGTGGCGCTGCCTGCGGCCTATGCGTTCAGCCGCTACAGCTTCATGGGCGACAAGCACCTGTTCTTTTGGCTCTTGACCAACCGTATGGCCCCAGCTGCCGTGTTTGCCTTGCCGTTCTTCCAACTCTATTCCAGTGTCGGCCTGTTTGACACGCATATCGCGGTGGCGCTGGCGCATTGCCTGTTCAACGTCCCGCTCGCGGTCTGGATTCTTGAAGGCTTCATGCGGGGTGTGCCCAAGGAAGTGGACGAAACCGCCTATATCGACGGTCACAGCTTTGGCGGCTTTTTCCTCAAGATCTTCATGCCCTTGATTGCCAGCGGGATCGGCGTCGCCGCGTTCTTTTGTTTCATGTTTTCTTGGGTCGATCTTTTGATCAGCCGCACGCTGACCTCGGTCCACGTCAAAACCATCGGCGTCGCCATGACGCGCACGTCCTCGGCCACCGGTCTTGACTATGGTGTGCTGGCCGCCGCCGGGGTTCTCACCATCATTCCGGGCGCTTTGGTGATCTGGTTTGTCCGCAACTACATCGCAAAGGGCTTTGCCCTGGGGAGGGTGTGATGCGCACGACCCGTTGGATCACGATTTATACCATTCTGACCGTTGTCATGGGCGGGGCCCTAGGGGCGCTGATCCTGTCGGTGCCGCGCAGGAATGGCGCACTGGATTGGACCGGGCAAATGATTGCGGGCGGCTGGATGGCCTGGTCGTTCCCCGTAGCCCTGTTCTTTTGGACGATCGCCTGCTTGCTCATCCTGTTCACGGTTTTGGCGGTTCGGTTTCCTGAAACGCCACGCCTTGGCGCGCTGCGGATCGAAACGACGCGCGGCGACCGGCTTTTCATCACTTTGCTTGGCTCGGCCTTTATCAATCTGGCCTGGCTGGGACTGAGCGACGCTGCTCAGTGGGGCGCAATTGTCCCCTGCCTGATCTACGCCTTTGCGGTGTTCCGCTGGCTTTGATCCGGCCTGAACGGGTGTTGCGCGCCGCGTGTGGGCAATGCCGCCAAACTAGAAATCTTCAGGGAGGAAGAAAATGAAATTCAACTTTAAATCCACCACGGCGGTGGTCGCGGCGCTGGCGTGTTTTGCAAGCCCGTCCTTCGCCGACATGGAGGCGGCAAAGGCTTTCCTTGACGCCGAGATTGGTGATCTGTCCAGTCTCAGCCGCGCCGAACAAGAACAAGAGATGCAGTGGTTCATCGACGCCGCCGCCCCTTTTGCCGGCATGGACATCAAGGTCGTGTCGGAAACCATCGACACCCACAGCTATGAATCCAAGGTGCTGGCCGATGCGTTCACCAAGATCACCGGCATCCAGATCACCCATGATCTGATCGGTGAAGGCGATGTGGTTGAAAAGCTGCAAACCCAGATGCAGTCGGGCGAAAACATCTATGACGCCTATATCAATGACTCCGATCTGATCGGGACGCACTGGCGCTATCAACAGGCGCGCAGCCTGACCGACTGGATGGCGAATGAGGGCAAGGATGTGACCAACCCTGGTCTTGATCTGGCCGATTTCATCGGGACTCAGTTCACCACCGGCCCCGATGGGGAACTCTATCAATTGCCTGACCAACAGTTCGCGAACCTGTACTGGTTCCGCTACGATTGGTTCAACGACGACAAGAACAAGGCCGATTTCAAAGCGAAATACGGCTACGATCTGGGTGTTCCGGTCAATTGGGCCGCCTATGAGGACATCGCCGAATTCTTCACTGGCCGCGATCTGAGCCATATGGGTGTCGAAGGCGAAGTCTTTGGCAATATGGATTACGGCAAGAAAGACCCGAGCCTCGGCTGGCGCTACACCGATGCGTGGATGTCCATGGCGGGTATGGGCGATGTGGGTGAACCCAATGGTTTGCCGGTCGACGAATGGGGCATTCGTGTGAATGACCAGTCCCAGCCCGTCGGCGCCTGTATGACACGCGGCGGGGCGACGAACTCCCCGGCGGCCGTCTATGCCGTGGACAAGGCGATCAAGTGGCTCAAGGACTACTCGCCGCCCTCAGCCCAAGGCATGACATTCTCTGAGGCGGGTCCGGTCCCGGCGCAGGGCAATGTGGCGCAGCAAATGTTCTGGTACACCGCTTTTACTGCGGCGACGGTTCTACCCGACCTGCCCGTGATGAACGAGGATGGCACGCCGAAATGGCGTATGGCTCCCTCGCCACACGGTGCCTACTGGGAAGACGGCATGAAGGTCGGCTATCAGGACGTGGGGTCCTGGACTTTGATGAAATCCACCCCTGTGGATCGCGCCAAGGCCGCGTGGCTCTATGCGCAGTTTGTCACCTCGAAAACCGTGGATGTGAAAAAAGCGCATGAAGGGCTGACCTTTATCCGCGAATCCACAATCCAGCACCAGAGCTTCACCGATCGCGCGCCCAAACTTGGCGGTCTGGTGGAATTCTACCGTTCGCCGGCCCGCATCCAGTGGTCGCCGACTGGCACCAACGTGCCTGACTATCCCAAGTTGGCACAGCTGTGGTGGCAGAACATCGGTGACGCCATGTCCGGCTCCAAATCCACGCAAGCGGCCCTCGACGGTCTTTGCAGCGATATGGAATCGGTCATGACCCGTATCGAACGGGCGGGCATTCAGGGCGACATCGGTCCCAAGATGAACCCCGAACAAGGTGCTGAGTATTGGCTGGCACAGCCGGGCGCACCCAAGCCCAAACTCGCAAACGAGCGTCAGGAACCCAAGACCGTCGCCTATGACGAGATGATCAAATCCTGGAGCAAATAACCTCTGCGACCCGGCGGTTATGCGCCGCCGGGTCGGTCCACCCTGAAACCCGGTTGGCCGCTGTGGCACCGGAACCTTTTGGAGAAACTCATATGACTGATCCCAAGCCCCATATCGGCGACCTCGTGGCTGAAATGCTTGCTAAGTCCGGCGTCGAATATGTTTTCGGTATGCCGGGCGGGCAAACGACGGCCCTGCATGACGGAATTTCCCGACGCCAAGACCGGATAAAACACATCCTGATGCGCGACGAACGCAACGCCGCCTATGCCGCCGACGGCTATGCCCGGATCACCGGCAAGCCCGGCGTGTGTGACGTGACCGTCGGCCCCGGTTCCAATCTGTTGCCCGCTGGATTTCTTGAGGCGCTGAACGCCTCTATCCCGATGCTGGGCATCATTGGGGAATTGCCGCTGGACTGGTTGCCGCTCAAGGAAAAGGGCATCGCCAGCCAGGGCTACGATCAGCTCTCTTTCTTCAAGACCTGTTCGAAAGAAGCATTTCTGGTGCCTTCTATCGCCGCCTTGCCGGAACTGATCCGCACCTCGTTGCGTATCGCCACCGCTCCGCGTCCCGGTCCTGTGGCGCTTATCATCCCACATGACATCTTTGATGCGGATTGGGACATGGAAACTCTGCTGACCAATGTCGATGATCGCAGCGTGCGCACGCCCTACCTGCGCTCAGTTGCGCCCCCCAGTGAAATCGACAAGGCGATTGAGCTGATCAAAAAGGCCAAGCGGCCTGTATTGGTCTGTGGCGGCGGTGTGCATGGCGCCAATGCCTGCGACGAGGTGACAGCATTCGCTGACCGTTTGGGCGCGTTGGTGGTCACCAGCCTGTCCGGCAAAGGGTCGGTGCCCGAAACCCGCGACTATGTGGCGGGCGTGCTCAATCCGCTTGGGTCCAAGGCGGCGATTGATCTGGTGCCTGAGGCGGATCTGGTGATCTGGTGCGGGTCCAAGGTGAGCCAGAACACCGGCATGAACTGGTCTTTGCCGACACCGGAACAGGCCACCATCACCATCGACTTCGATCCGCTTGAACATGGCCGCACGTTCCGGCCCACGGTGCCGCTTTTGGGCGATGTGCGCAGCATGGTTCAGGCGCTGGATGCCGCCCTTGGCGAAAGCCGCGCGGACGCCAACCCGGAATGGATGGCCCGCATCGCCGAGGTCAAGGCCGAGTGCGATAAGGTCAAGGCGGTTGAAATGGCATCGGATCAAATTCCGGTTTTGCCGCCGCGCGTCATGGCCGAACTCGACAAACGCTTGGGTGAAAAGGACATCGTGGTCTCGGACGCGTCCTTCTCCGCCGGGTGGATTTCCGGCTATCTGCCTGCCCGCCAAACCGGGCGAAAATTCGTCTTTGCCCGCGGCCAGGGGGGGCTTGGCTATTCGGTTCCCGGTGCCATCGGCGTTGCGTCGGTCATCGAAGAGGGCGGGCGCGTTGTGACACTGGCGGGTGACGGTGCATTTTCCTACACCATTGGCGAACTGGCCACGCAGGCGCAGTACAACATGCCGATCGTGAACATCGTCATCAACAATGGCACATTGGGCTGGATTAAGCTGTGGCAGGAAATCTTTTTCAAGAACCCGCAGTCCTGCGCCTTGGAAAAGCAGGATTACGTTCCCGGATACGCGGCAGCGGCAGCAGGCCTTGGGTTGAAAGGCATCTATGTCGAAAAGCCTGACGACATCGGCAAGGCGCTGGACGAGGCCTTTGCCCATGACGGGCCTTCGGTTGTCGAGGTGCGCATCGATGATCGTGCCACACCGATCCATTCCTTCAAGCGCCGTATGCGTGAACCCGAAGACAAGCCGCGTCCGCGGCCCGGTACGGTCTACAAGCTACGCGAATGGAAGGTCTCTCCAGATCTGTAAGGACGTTCCGCTATGGGGGCAAAGGGCGGGGGATCTCCTCCGCCCTATGGGTGTTGCACCTGCAAACACGGCCTTCCAGATCTGATCGCGCATCTGCGGGTCTTTCTGGCGCGATCGTGAGATTTTTTGGGGTGGCGGGCGTTGGAAATCGGATTGAAAACACGCTAAACCTCTGACCAGGTCGCGCCTTTGGGTCTGCGATTTGTCCTCGCCACCAGTAAAAGGGTCAGCTGATGTTTAAGCGTTTGTTTCCTCGCCGCCGGTCGGTGGATGTGCCGCCCGTTCACCGCTTTGACGGTCTTCCGCCGACGCCGGAGGAAAGTCTTGTGGTTGTCGGGGACATTCATGGTCAGTTGAAATGCCTAGATGCCATGATCGACATGCTGATGGAAAAAACACCCTCCGCCCGTTGGGTGTTTGTCGGTGATTTCGTGGATCGGGGGGAGCAGAGCGCCGAGGTTTTGGAGCGGTTGCGCGCCCTTGAAGTGGCCCGCCCAAACACGGTTTTCATCATGGGCAACCACGAAGAAATGATGCTGTCCTTTTTGCAGGACCCAGAAGGCGCTGGCAACCGATGGATGCGGCACGGTGGCTTGCAGACTATGGCCAGCTACGGCGCGTTTCGCCTGAGTGAACACAATGCCCCTGAGGCTTTGCGGCAGGCCAGAGATCAGCTTTTGGAGCTTCTGCCGGAGGGTTTGGAGGCCTGGCTCAATGAACGTCCGGGCCTGTTTCAAAGTGGGAATGTCGCCGTGGTTCACGCCGGCGCCGATCCGGCCAAGCCGATAACGGACCAAAGAACGCAAACCCTCAGATGGGGTCATGTGCGGTTTGGGCAGGTCCCGCGCCAAGATGGGCTTTGGGTCGTGCACGGCCACACCATTGTCGACATGCCGAAAGAGAGCAATGGCGTGATTTCAATCGACACAGGCGCCTATGCCACAGGGCGCTTGACGGCGGTGCACATCACCAAAAGCACTACCGAGTTCCTGCAAACACGCGGATAACCAAGCCCGGCGGTACGCTTTTGATCTTTCCGTTGAGACTCGGCGTAAACCTGAAACGCTTTCAGGTGGGGTCAAGCGATGTGTCTCGGTCTTTGATGCCGATTGATGTGCTCGCCCGCTGAATTGCCTCTGAGCATCCGTATCACGGGATGTGAGTGCGCATGTGGTCATTTTAAGCATTTGATTTATTGAGAAAATGTATCTTTAACTGATCGCGGATTGAACTGTCGATGTCTTTTTGATGCCCGGTGTTTCAGCAATGCACTGCGCAGTATTTTGTTTATTTTTTGTAAAGTGGTATTTACAAAAAATAAAAAATAGGCTGTTCTCTCCTCATGAAACATAATAGCGCCACATACACTCCTCCCCCACCCTTGCGTTCCACCAGCAAGGAGCGGCTTGCTATGTTGCAGGAGTCGGATGTTTTGATTCTTGGCGGCGGAGTAAACGGTGTGGCCACGCTGCGCGATTTGGCGCTCAACGGGGTGTCCTGTGTGCTGATAGATACGTATGATTTCTGTCAGGGCGCGAGCAGCGCATCAAGCCGCATGGCGCATGGTGGGCTACGCTATCTGGAGGGGCGCGAATTTCGGCTCGTGGCGGAATCGGCGCGCGAGCGAAATCGCCTGATCGCCCATGCCGGGCATCTTGTGAAGCCGTTGGAAATTGTTGTGCCGCTTGAGCATCTTTTGGGTGGCTTCGCCCGCGCTGTGCTGCGGTTTTTGGGCTTTACCCGCTTTGGTGGGCCGCTCTCCTTGGCGGCTCTGGAGGGTGCGTTGCGGCTTTACGAAGCCTTCGGCCGCCGCGAGCACCCGCTGCCAAATCATAAAACAGTGTTGCGCCGCGCCCATTTCCCGAAAGGCCTGCGCCCCCAAACCCGTGCCGTGGCGGCCTATTTTGACGGTCAGATCACCCAGCCTGAAGGGTTGATGTTTGAAATGTTGGACGAGGCGATGGGGCAGGGGCCACGGGTTGCGGCGCTCAACCATGTGAACTGGCATAAAGACGGTGACGCGATTGTTGTCACGGATCGGTTTGACGCCACGCACTACCGCCTCACGCCGAAGGTGATCGTCAACGCCACCGGCGCGTGGATCGACGATGTGAACGCCAAACTTGGTGGCAAGACACAGTATCTGCGCGGCGTCAAAGGCGCGCATTTGGTGTTGGATCATACTGCATTGCATCAGCGCATGGCCGGGCGCGCCTTTTATTTTGACGATGGCACCGGGCGGATGATTATCACCCTTCCTGTGGGCGAAAATATCCTTGTCGGGACCACCGAAGTGGAAACCAAGGACGCGGAGGATCGC
This sequence comes from Celeribacter baekdonensis B30, assembly GCF_000299875.1. Taxonomy (GTDB): domain Bacteria; phylum Pseudomonadota; class Alphaproteobacteria; order Rhodobacterales; family Rhodobacteraceae; genus Celeribacter; species Celeribacter baekdonensis_A. Next base: position 339,500 of record NZ_AMRK01000001.1, on the reverse strand, counting down.
GGTATTTCAGAGACTGAAATCGCCTATCTCTTGCGTGCGATTGACGGGCTTTTCACCGATATTTCGGTGGATCGGAGCCATATCGTGTCGATGACAACCGGCATTCGTCCGCTGCGCGATGGTGGCGGATCGGCCACCAGTGCGGCGCGTGATCATGCGCTTGAAGAGGATCGTTTTCCCGGCTGTGCGGCTCCGGTTTTGTCGCTTGTGGGTGGCAAATGGACGACCTTTCGCGCCTTTGGCGAAGAGGCCGCAGATCGCGTGTTGAAACGTCTTGGCCGGACCCGCATCATGTCCACCGCGCAGCGCACCTATCCTGGTGCTGCACCTTTTGTGCGCGATGCTCTGACCGTTCCAAGGGAGATCGCCACACGTTTGATCGCCCGCTATGGCGCTTTGGCCCAGGAGGTCGCGCCGCTTTGTATGGGACCGGGAAGCACACCTTTGGCCGGGGCGCCCCACTATTGCCGGGGTGAAATTATCTGGGCCATTCGCGCCCGCGCCGCCTGTTGCATCGAAGATTTGGTGTTGCGGCGGACCCAACTGAGCCTCGGTCATGGGCTGCAGCGCGAGACGCTCTATGGCCTCGCAGAAATTTTGGCACAGGAAGCGGGATGCGACCCGAAAGACTTGGCGCTGGAAATCACAGCCGTGTTGGAGGACCCGCGCCTGATGGGCACACGCGCCCAGCTTCAGGAGGATGTCGCATGAGCGGTGAAATTCTCATTTCAATCGACGCGGGCGGCACGGCGGTTAAAGTTGTCGCCTATGATCTGATGGGCGCCGAGATTGCCATCGAAACCGCGGATGTGCCGACCGATCACCACCCGGATGGGCGGGTCGAGCGCGACGTCGAGGCCTTTTGGGCGGGCACCACCTCGGCGCTGCGTCGTCTTACGGCGCAGTGCGCCGGACGCGAAATTCTTGCCGTCGGCTGTACCGGATTTGGCAACGGTATTTTCCTCTTGGACGACGAGGGGCACGGCACACGTCCGGGCATCGTGTCTGTCGATCACCGTGCGCAGCCTTTGGTGGAGGAGCTGATCGCCTCTGGCCGCGCCGCTGAGATTTCGGCGCAGACCGGGCACAGGGTGTGGGGCGGTCAAACCCTAATGCAACTGGCGTATTTGGCGCGGACCGAACCCGAGGTCATGGCGCGCACCCGCTGGGCTTTGGCGTGTAAAGATGTGATCCGGTTCCGCCTGACCGGGGAGGCCTTGACCGATCCAACAGACGCCAGTGGTGGCGGGTTGATGGACGTGGCTGCGGGGACCTATGCGCAGCCTGTCTTTGAAGCGCTCGGGCTTGCGCCGCATACGCATCTTTTGCCCCCCATTGTGGCCAGCGATGGCGTGGCCGGGCGGGTGTCGCGTCGGGCCGCTGAGGAAACCGGGTTGCCCGAGGGCACGCCTGTGGCCGGGTCGATGATGGATGTGGCCGCCAGCTCTTTGGGGGCAGGGGCCGTGGATGCGCCGGTTTTGACAATGATTGCAGGAACTTGGTCGATCAACAGTCTGGAAAGCGGTCCGCCCAAAGGCACGGCCGCGCCGATCCTGAATATGCTCTATCGCGGTGGGGATCGTCGATTGATTGCCGAAGGCAGCCCCTGTTCCGCCGCAAATCTGGGTTGGTTCTTGGACCATGCCATGGGAGGGCGCGTGTCCGTGACCGAGGCCAATACATTGGTTGCCAATAGCCTGGTCGAAACCCGGCGTTGTCAGTTTTTGCCCTATGTGTTTGGCCCCGACCCGCGTCGTGGGACCTTTGTCGATCTGGGCGCGAGCGATGATTTGGGGACAATGCTACGGGCGATCTTTGAAGGGGTGGTGTTTCAGGCGCGGCGTCACGCGGAGGATGCCGTTGCCGTGGCGGGTCAGCCGTTTCCAGAGACGATCCGTCTGGCGGGCGGGGCGTCGAAATCGCCGGTTTGGGCCCAAGTCTTTGCCGATGTGTGTCAACGCAATGTGGAGGCGGTGCGCGCCTCTGAGGTGGGCGCATTGGGCGCGGCGATCTGTGCCGCTGTCGCCTGCGGTGCCTATGCCGATCTGGCCGAGGCCACGGCGCAGATGACCGGCGTGGCGCGCACGCACCGACCCGATCCGGCATTGGGGGCGTTTTACGAGAAGAGGTTTCACAGTTTTTGCAGGCTCGATCACGGGCTGGCGGCGCTGTTGGAGGAGGAGAACCCGTAAACCGGGTCAGACGTTCAAAAGAAACACCAGGGAGGAAAGAAAATGCGAAAGACACATCTTTTGTTTGGAACGGCGCTCTGTGCGCTGGCCACGCAAGGCTACGCGCAGGATGGTATGGCCTGTAAAGGCACATTGCCAGCGCTCAATGTGATTGCTCAGGGTATGCCTGCGGTCACGGCACTTGATGCACATCTGTCTGAATTCAATGACAAATGGGGCACTGAGGTCAAAATCACCATGTTGGGGGAAAACGAGCGGCGCGCCAAAGCGCGTCTTGATGCCTCCACTGGCGCAGGCTCCTATCAGGTGGTCTATATCGACGAGGCCAATTTGGCCGAATATGTCTCCGCCGATTGGATTTATCCGCTCGCCGATGTGGTGCCCGAAAGCTACGATTTGGCCGATTTTCGCACCGATCTGAGCAATGTCGCCACGGTCGACGGCGTGCAATATTTCGCGCCTTTCGTGGGTGGCGGCGACGTTATGATGTACCGCAAAGACCTGTTGGAAGCCAAAGGCATTGCCGTGCCAAAAACGCTTGATGAGCTGGTTGCGGCGGTCAAGGCGCTCAACGATCCCGAGGGCGGTGTCTACGGTTGGTCAGCACGCGGGCAACGCGGTTCTGGCATGAACGTTTGGCGCTGGACGCCGTTTTTCCGCGCCGAAGGTGGCGAGTGGCTTGACGGTGATATGCCTGCGTTCAACTCTGAGGCGGGTGTGAAAGCGACCGAAGTTTACATGGACATGATGCAGTCCTCGCCTCCCGGCGTGGCGACGTTCAACTGGTCCGATTCCGTTGAGGCATTCCGCGGCGGTCAGGTGGCGATTTTGATCGAATCCGATGTGTTTGGTCCTTGGATGGAAGACCAGGAAAAGTCGTCCATCGTCGGCAAAGTCGGCTACGCCCCGCCGCCTGACCCGCTGCCGTCGGCCGGTTGGTCGCATGGCTGGGCCGTGTCGAAATCCGGCGCTGCGGAAGACTGTGCCAAAACAATCGCGGGTGATTTTGTCGGCTGGGCCACCTCGAAAGAGATGGAACAAAACCGGCTTGCCGCCGGGATTGCCTCCGACATTGGCCGTGTGTCCACCCTGCAAAGCGATGGGTTCAAAGCGCTCGTGCCGCAAGAATACATTGATGCGCTGTTGGACACAGGCCCGAAAACCAGCCTGTTGATCATGGCAAGCCCGGTGTGGCCGGAAATTGGCGACACGCTTGGCCTGACGCTTGAGGAACTCTTTGCGGGCACCCGTGACGATGTTCAGGCGGCCTTGGATGAAGCTGCGTTTTTCGCCGAGGAAAGCCTGATGCGCGTCAAGTAACGCCGTCTGTTGTCGCCGCACACCCGATCTGTGCGGCGGCTTCCTTATCTCCAAAAGCGTTTCGACCTGACCCTGAGATACGGATCAATGTCGCAACGCGCGAAACGCTCTAAAGGACATGTCATGACCCGAAAAAGGTTCGTCATCCTGTCGCTCGTGCCCGCCATCGGCCTTTTGGCCACGCTGGCAGTGGTCTCGATTGCCGGGGCGGTGTGGTTCGCGCTTATGAACCGGACGTTGCGCTCGCCCGATTACGACTTTGTCGGCGCCTATAACTTTTTGCGCCTGTTGCGCGATCATCGGTTTTTCAACGCGCTGGAAATCTCAGCGATTTGGGAACTGGTGACAGTGACCGGCACATTGGTTGTGGCCGTGCTTTTGGCGGTGTTGATTTTTGAGACGGTGAAAAAGCCGCTTTGGCGCAATTTGATCAGCTTTGCTTTCCTTGTGCCGGTGCTTTTGCCGCGCGTGGCGGCGGCGTTCATCTGGCGCTTCCTCTATTCCCCGTCCTTGGGGGCGATCAATTATCTGTTGAGTCTGGTGGGCATTGGGCCGGTGGAATTCCTGGCCGATCCGTCCTTGGCGCTCGTCTCTGTGGCCATCGTCGATATCTGGCAATGGGGGCTGTTTTTCACCGTCATCCTGCTCAAACTGATGGAAACTCTGCCGCGCGATCCGATTGAGGCCGCCAAGCTCGACAATGCGCGCACTTGGGAAATCCATGCCTATATCACTCTGCCGATGCTCAAAGGTCCGCTGATCAGTTTGGCGCTTGTGAAAGCGGTCGAAAGCCTGCGCTCCTTTGATTTGATCTTTGTGATGACAGGCGGCGGACCCGGCACGGCGACCGAGACGCTGGACCTTTATGCCTATCAAATGGGGATCAATATGGGCGGTCGGATTTCCTATGCCTCGGCCATGTCCATCCTGTTGCTGATCGTGACGACAGTGGCCTTCACCATCATCTGGAAAGCGGGGAAAAAATGGGCAAACTGATTTCCACCACTCTGACGCGGGCCCTACTTGGGCTGTTGATTATCGTTGCCTTGGGGCCGATCCTGTGGACCGTTTTGGGGGCGTTCAAAGAGTTGCGCGACATCGTCACCCCGGTGCCAAAGCTGATCTTTGAACCGACCTTGGACAATTTCGCCACCATCCTGCGCAACCCGACCATTCGGGATGGGCTTCTGCATTCGGTGATTGTGGTTTCGGCCTCTGTGTTGGTTGGTGCGGTGCTTGGTATTCCGGCGGCGCATACTTTGGCGCGCCATGCCCGGCGCTGGGGCGATGATGTGCAGTTCTTTGTGCTCTCATTGCGCTTCATGCCACCCGTCGCCATCGCGATCCCGTTCATCGTGATCTATCTTGACCTTGGTATCTACGACACGCTGTTTGGCTTGATCCTGGTCTATCTGATCACCACGATCTCGACCGTGATCTGGCTGGCCGTGCCCGCCTTTGAACGCGTGCCGCATGACATCGAAGAAGCCGCCGCCATGGAAGGCTGCGGTCCGGCCGAAGTGTTTTGGCGCTTTTCCTTGCCGCTGGCCGCGCCGTCGTTGTTTGGCGCGCTGGTGTTCACCTTTGTGCTGGTTTGGAATGAACTGTTGCTGGCGCTCACCTTGGCCGCGCAAAACGCCACGCTTCCGGTGGTGGCCGCCTCGATCACATCGCTTGGCAAAGAAGTTCCGTGGGGCGTGATCAACGCCGCGACCGTTCTTCTTGTTTTGCCTCCCCTCGTATTCATCGGCCTGCTCATGGGTCTGCTCAACACCATGGTCCGCAGCGGCCCGAAATAGGACACTTCAATGGCACATATCCACTGTACCGACATCGTAAAATCCTATGGCGCTCATCCCGTCATCAGCGGTCTCAACCTCGATATCCCGAACCATGAATTCGTGGTGTTTCTCGGCCCATCGGGTTGTGGCAAATCCACCATGTTGCGGATGATTGCGGGGTTAGAAGAGGTCTCCGGCGGGCGCATTGAAATCGGTGGCACCGATGTCACCGACCTGCCTCCGGGCGAGCGCGGCGTGGCAATGGTGTTTCAAAGCTACGCGCTTTATCCGCATATGAGCGTAGCCGACAACATCACTTTTGGCCTGCGTCGTCAGGGCGTGTCCAAGGCCGAGATCGCGCCGCGTCTCAAACAGGTGGCGGAGGTTTTGGGGCTTGAACAGTTCTTGGACCGGCGGCCTAAAAACCTATCGGGCGGGCAACAACAACGGGTCGCCATGGCCCGCGCCATGATCAAAACGCCCAAAGTGTTTTTGTTTGACGAACCTCTGTCCAATCTCGACGCCAAGCTGCGTGAGAAACTGCGGACCGAAATTCGCCGGATGCACCTCAAGCTCAAAACCACAACGATTTTCGTCACCCATGATCAGCTTGAGGCGATGACCATCGCCGACCGCATCGTGTTGATGCGCGATGGGATGATCGAACAAATGGGCACCCCGGACGAGATTTTTGAACGGCCCGCGTCGCGCTTTGTCGCGGATTTTATCGGCACGCCGGCAATGAATTTTGTCACCGCAACGTTGGAGGCGGGGCTGATTGCACGTTCTGGTAGCATCAAATTACAGCTGTCCGAGGCGGAGTTTCCCAGCCTGAACCCAGGCCAGGAGGTCGAATTGGGCCTGCGCCCCGCGCGTATGGATCTTTGCGCGCCGGGCAGTGCCAATGCGCTCACCGGCGAGGTGGTTTTGGTCGAAAATATGGGCGCCGAAGGTCAGGTGATCACCGAGGTGGACGGGGCCGAAATTTCCTTTGTCACCCAGGGGTTCCGCGATCTGTCAATCGGCGACACCGTTCATTTCACCATTCGCCCGGAACATATCCACGTTTTTGACCCGAAAACGGGTCGCAGCCTGCGCAAGGACTGATCACATGACGACACGCTATAGTGAAAAATTGGCCCGCCTGCGCGCGGGCATGGGCCGCAAAGGCGATTACATGATCGCGGATGCCAAGGATGCCGATGTCACCGGCGGGGTGCCCGCCACCGGGCCGCGCCGCGATGCACGCGGCAAGATCGTTGGAGCACGCACCCGGCCTGAATTCCTCGATCAAATCCGCAAGGTGATTGATCAGGATGTGGTCGATATCATGCTGACCTCCGCCGGAAACATGGACATTTTGGCCACCAGTGGTGCCTTTGACGGGCGGGCCATTCAACCGGCGTTTCGGGCCAATGAAACCACCTGTGTCTGGGCCAATGTGCGCCATGCAGGCTATGCCCAAACGCCGTCACGCCCATACCGGGGGGCCGATCTGGCCTTTGTCCCGGCGAATTTGTGCCTTTATTCGCTGACCTTCAACAATGACACCGAGGCGGATGCGCGCGCCTTGGAGGCCTATGCCGCCTTTCGCCGGGAGGCCCGTGCGGCGGGTGTGGCGCATTTTCTTGAGGTGTTTAATCCCAATGTGCCGGGTGCGGTGGGCGCGGCCGAAGTGGGGGCCTATGTCACCGATTGCATCATTCGTTTGATGTCGAGCCTGACTTCGACGGAGCGCCCCGAGTTTTTGAAGGTGGCCTATAATGGCCCGAAAGCGATGGAAGAGCTGGCCGCGCATGATCCTTCGATGGTGGTCGGTGTGTTGGGCGGGGCGGGCGCGACCCATCGCGATACCTTTGAATTGATTGCACAATCCGAACGTTTTGGCGCGCGATTGGCGCTGTTTGGACGCAAGATCAATCAAGCCGAGGATCAATGTCGCCTGATCCAGTGGATGCGCGTGGTGGCCGATGGCGAAGTCTCGCCCGAAGAGGCGGTCAAAGGCTATCACGGCGATTTGGAAACGCTGAGGTTGCGACCGGATCGCCCCTTGGCTGACGACATTCAAATCACGGCGGATGTGTTGCGCTTTGACGCCGCCGTTCTGTCCGTCTAATTTGCGCCGATCCGCAATTTTCGCAGGAGCACGCCCCCATGGCCCGCGCCAATCATCCCTCTGATCGCACCGTCGCAGAAACGGCGTGGCTTTATTATATCAAAGGGTTCAATCAGGGCGAAATCGCCAAGAAAATGAACCTGTCGCGGCCCACGGTCGTGACCTATCTACGGCTGGCGCGGGAGCGGCAGATCGTGGGGGTGAAAATTTCCGGGATGCATTTTCGGGTCAACGAATTGGCCGATGCTCTGTGTGAAAAATTTGGTCTTGAGAGTGCCTTCGTGGTGCCCGAAGAGATCAACGCAGCCGAGACGGTGCAGCAGGTCTGCGAAGCGGCGGCGCAGTTTTTGCCGGATTTTGTCGCGCCGGGCGATACGCTTGGAGTGAGTTGGGGCCAGACCGTGTCCTTCGTGTCCGAGCGGGTGCCATGGTGGCCGATCCAAAATCTGGTGGTGCGTCAACTTATTGGCTCCTTGGCCAATCCGCTTTTGCCGACCTGCGAAAGCTGTACCACAGAGATCGCACGACGGCTTTCGGCGCAATGTATCAACCTGAATGCGCCGGCGGTCTGTTCGGAGGCTGGATTGGCCGAAAGGCTGCGCGCCGAGCCGATCATCGCCGAACAACTGACCCACCTGAAAGACTGTAACAAAGCGATTTACTCGCTCAGCCCCTGCACCGAAGACACCCATGTGGTGCAGTTCAACATCGCCACAAAGACCGACATCGCCGACTATGTTGCCAAAGGCGCGGTTGGGATCATTGCGGGGCGGTTCATCGACGCGGAGGGCGCGCCGGTTCTGGGCGATCTGGACCGGCGGATGATTGGCGCGGATCAGGAGGCGTTGCGTAATATGTCAGGGCTTTTGGTGGTCAACGGATTGAACAAACATGCCGCTACGCATGCCGCGCTACGTGGGGGCTATGTGACCCATGCGGTGCTGGATCTGGCACTGGCTGAGGCGCTTGTGAACGATGTGCCGAGTGCATGAGGAACGGGCGCGAGCAAGAATGCCCGCGCCCGTTTGATCACTCGGGGGCTTTGACAAGGATCTTGACGTGGGATTTTTCGGCCACGAGCGCCTCAAATCCTTCCGGCACGATGTCATCAATCGCGATGCGCTTGGTGACAAGTTTCCCGGCGTTGAAATAGCCTTGGGTCATCAGTTCCATCACCGCCGGGTAGACATTGCGGTACGCGATGGTGCCAAGCAGTTGCCGCTCTTTGAGTACGACGGTGTTGGGGTGAAACGCCGCCTCCTTTTCCCAGATCGAGACAATCAAGGTCTGTCCTTCGTGGCGTGTGGCATCGATGCATTGTGGCAAAACCTGCGGCACGCCCGTCACTTCAAACGCGACATGAACCCCGCCCGTCGCCGCGCGGATGGCTGCGACCGCATCCGTCGACGTCGGGTCGATGGCTGAGGTTGCGCCGAGGTCCAGCGCCTTTTGGCGACGCACGTCTGAGGGTTCAACCACATGGATTTGGGCCGCCCCCGCCACGCGCAGCGCTTCGACGACGAGCAACCCAATCGGCCCCGCGCCAAACACCGCTGCCGTATCCCCGGCCTTGATTTTCGACATGCGCACGGCATGCAGCGCCACGGCGGCCGGTTCAACCAACGCGCCCTGTTCCATCGACAGAGCGTCGGGCATCTTGTGAACCATCCGCGCAGGCACCACGGAATAGGCGGCAAACCCGCCGTGACCGCCGGAGAGGCCAACAAAGCCCAAGCTGTCGCAGAGATTGTATTTGCCTTCCAAACAGGCGGGACAGTCGCCACAGGCAAAAATCGGTTCGATGGCCACAGGGTCGCCTTTGACCACATGGGTGACATTTTCACCAACCTCGGTCACCACGCCACTGTATTCATGACCCATCGTGATCGGGGCCTGATCGTGGCTGAGCGGGTGGTCTTCGCCGACGGGAACAAAGATCGGCCCGGCGAGATATTCATGTAGATCACTGCCGCAGATGCCGGTCCAAGCGACCTTGACCTTGACGTCACCGGGGCCGGTGGCTGGCTCTGCCACCTCTTCGACCCGGATGTCTTTCACGCCATACCAACGTGCTGCTTTCATAATATGTCCTTTTCTTTGAATGTGGTGGCGTCAGCGATAGACCATGCCACCGTCGATGAGGATCGCCTGACCGGTCATATAGTCGCTGTCCGGCCCCGCGAGATACGAGACGAGGCTGGCCACGTCTTCGGCGGTTTGCGCGCGGCCAAGCGCGATGGAGCCGACAAATTTGTCAAACGTCGCACCCTTTTTCGCGCCCGTGAGATCGGAGAACCGTGCGTCGATTTCGGTCCACATATCGGTGCCCACGACACCGGGGCAGTAGGCGTTGACCGTGATGCCGTCGGGGGCGAATTCTTTCGCCGCGACCTGTGTCAGGGCCCGCACCGCGAATTTGGTCGAACAATAGGCCCCGAGCATCGGAAAGCCGTCGTGTCCGGCGATGGAGGAGGCGGAGATGATCTTGCCTTTTGTGCCATCCTTTTTGAACCGGGCGGCGGCGGCCTGAATGCCCCAGAGCACGCCTTTGACGTTGACGGCGTGGATCTTGTCCATCTCGGCTTCGGTGATCTCAGAAATGGGTTGGACCTGTGCGATGCCAGCGTTGTTGATCATGATGTCAAAGCCGCCGAGCTGATCGACGGTGCTGTCGATGGCGTCAATGACCTGTTGGCGGTCGGTGACATCGGCGGTGATGGTGATGACCTTTGCACCGCTCTTGGAGAGCTGGCTTTGGGCCTCGGAGAGATCGGCGGCGTTCAGATCGACCAATGCGATCGCAGCCCCATCGGCGGCAAGCCGTTGCGCGATGCCAAATCCGATGCCGCGCGCGCCACCTGTGACGAGCGCAGTTTTACCGTTGAGAGTCATAGTGCACCTCATGCGTTTGAAAGTTTGGGCGCGCACCCGTTACGGGGGAGGGACGGGTACGCGCGGTTTGCATCATGGGAGGGATGCAAAACAAAGGGCCATCATCACGACAGGTGATGCACCGGCTGAAGGCCGTAGACCGGGGTCTCAAGGCCCTCCATCCGCGCCTTCAATTGCAGCGCGAGATACAGCGAATAGTGCCGCGATTGGTGCAGGTTGCCGCCATGGAACCACAGGTTCTCCTGTTGTGTCGGCTTCCACATGTTGCGCTGTTCACCCTCCCACGGACCGGGGTCTTTGGTGGTATCGGACCCAAGGCCCCAGACCTTGCCAACCTTATCGGCCACTTCTTGGCTGATCAGATCGGCGGCCCAGCCATTCATCGAACCAAAGCCCGTGGCCATGACCACAAGATCGGCCTCAAGCCGGGTGCCATCGCTCAGCACCACGGCGTTTTCTTCGAAGTGATCGACCTGACCCTGGACGAGCTTGACCTCGCCGTCGATGATGAGCTGGCTGGCGCCCACATCGATGTAATAGCCCGACCCGCGCCGCAGATATTTCAGGAACAGACCAGAGCCATCATCGCCCCAATCCAGTTGAAATCCTGCCTTCTCCAGCCCGGCGTAGAACTCGGCATCGCGCTCGCGCATCTGGTCATAGAGCGGGATTTGGAATTCATGCATGATCTTGTAGGGCAGGGAGGCGAAAATCATATCCGCCTTCTCGGTGGTGACGCCGTTGGCCAGGGCCTCTTCGGAATAGAGGCCACCAAGGCCGATCTCCATCAAACTGTCGGAACGCACGATATGGGTCGAGGACCGCTGCACCATTGTGACATCGGCCTCGGCCTCCCAAAGCGCGGCACAAATGTCATGGGCGGAGTTGTTGGACCCGACCACGACGACCTTTTTGCCGGTCCACTCATCCGGGCCTTTGTGTTGGGACGAATGCTGAATTTCGCCTTTAAAGCTGTCCATGCCGGGGAAGTTTGGCACATTGGGCTTTCCCGACATGCCAGTGGCCAGCACAAGCTGTGTCGGGTTCAAGATGACGGTTTCGCCATCACGATTGACCTCGACCGTCCATGTTCCGGCGCTCTCGTCATAGGCGGCTTTGACCACTTCGGAGCGGGTCCAATAGTTGATCTCCATGACTTTCGTGTACATCTCAAGCCAATCACCGACCTTGTCTTTCGGCGTGAACACCGGCCAGTTGTCGGGGAATTTGATGTAAGGCAGGTGGTCGTACCAGATCGGATCATGCAGGCAGAGCGATTTGTAGCGCGAGCGCCATTGATCGCCGGGGCGGTCGTGTTTGTCCAAAACGATGGTCGGCACACCAAGTTGGCGCAGGCGCGCGCCCAAGGCGATGCCGCCCTGTCCCCCACCGATGATCACCGTGTAGGGTTGGGTGTCATAGCCAAGCGAGGCCTCCTCCGTCTCGCGCCGCTCTTTCCAGCTCAGGCGGTTTTTCTGCGCGCCGTGTTCCGCCCCCATCGGGCGGGCTTTGCCGCGGTTTTCCTCAAAGCCTTTGAGTTCTTGCAAGGCGGTCAGCAGGGTCCAAATCCTGTCGTCTTTCAACCGCATCAGGCCCCAGCCCCGTCCGGCCTTGGTCTCGAATGTCACCCAAGCTGTCGTCACCCCGTCCTCCTCGACCGGGAGTTCACCGTCTTGTAGACGGAACGTGTTGGGCTGGGTTTTATCCAATTGGTGAAGCAACATTTCCCCCACAGCGTCCTGACCTTCGACCGTTTTAAGGTTCCAGGTCACAGCGACCAAATCGCGCCAATAGCTGTCGGTGGTAAAAAGTGCCGTGGCCCCTTTGATGTCGCCTTCCTCCAAAGCGGCATTCAAGCGGTCCAGCACGTCCTGCGTGCGGGTCGTCACGGTTGAATCAAGCATCACTTCTCCTCCTAAGTGCGTTTCTTGTGAGAGGAGTATTTCAGGAGGGCTTTGGCGTGGGCTATGCTCAATCGTTCCGACTACGACCAAAAAACAGGCGCTGCGTTGCGGCATGTTGCACGCGCAACAGCGCGCAACACCTTAGCCGGGCGGGCGCAATCCGGCTTTGCGAATTCGCCGCAAAACGGTCGAGCGATTGACGCCCAATCGTCGCGAGGCCCGTGCCATATTCCAGTCACAGGCGTCCAAGACCTGCTCCAGCGTTTCTTCGGCCGGTTGATGCGCTTCAACGGGAGGTGGTAGGTCGGGCAGGTCGATCACCGGTCCTTCACAGAGCGCGATTGCCACATCGAGCACCTGTTCCAGTTCGCGCAGATTTCCCGGCCACGACCGTCCCATCAGATCGGCCCGCGCGGAGGGCGACAAGCGGATGGTTTCGGGGGACCGACGTCGCAGCATCCGGTCTATCAGCCAGCCAAGATCCTGTCGCTGGCGCAGCGGCGGAAGGGTCAGGGTGCTGCCTGCCAAACGGTGAAACAGCGGGCGGGACAGGTTCATCTGCCTCGGCGCAAGACAGGTTGTGGAGAGGGGGCGCAGATCGGGTCTTTGATCCAAAAGCACGGTGAGCGCGGCGGCGGTCTCTGGGGTGAGCGCGTCGATGCCGCGCAGCAAAAGCGTTGTCGGGCCGACCACCTCGCCGCAGGCCGTTTGGAGTGCCATGGGCGTGAGCCCAGCACAATCCAGAGGGACAAATCCGTTCACCTGACTCACCATATGAATGGCCCGCGCCAGCTTGTTTTTGCCTGTTCCTGTGTCGCCGCAGATCAACAAAGGCACGGAAGTCCGCGCCAGTTTTTCGGCCTGTGTCAGCAGTCGCGCTATGATGGGGTCGCTGCCGGCCAACCCGGCCAAAACCCCACCACGGCGGGGTGCAGCCCGCAATGTCCGCGGGGCTTGCGGCGCGATAGCATGACCAAAAAGTGCGCCGCCGTCACGTAGTTCGATAATCCGCTCTTCGGTCGGTCGGTCACGCATCAGATCGGGAAGATCATCGACGGACAGATTCAATGCCGCGTCGATCCGTTGACCCAGAATGGGTGCGCCCTCGGGGAACAACCGGCGTGCGCCGCGCGTATAGCCGATGATCTGTCCAGAGCCATCCAGCCGCACCGCGACCTCTGGATCAACATCCAGAAACTCCGGGCTGGATGAGAAGCGCAATACCCAATCCTGACGGCTCTCGGCCATGAGGTTGGCCATCTCCACCCGCCGCGCGGCGGTGGTCACAAGGCTCATGGCAAGGTTCTGACTGCTTTTCGTAGTCGGTGATCGCAGCAGTGAAATATCCAAAACGGCGGTGAGTTGTCCAAGGCTGTCAAAGATCGGTGCAGCGGTGCAAGAGAGCGTGGTATGAGCATTGCCGAAATGATCGTCCTGATGCACCGTTACGGGTTCCTGCGTAAAAATACAGGCGCCAACGCCACAGGTCCCAGCCAGTTCTTCAGCCCAGTTCGAACCAAGATAAAGCCCCGCGCCGCGCAGTTCGTCTGCAAACAATTCGTCCCCGAAAAAATCGACGCAGACACCCTGTGCATCGGTCAGGATAAGGACGTAATTTTGTCCGGCCACCTGACGAAACAGGCTTTGTAACCCGGTGCGCGCGGCGGCGATCATCCACTCCGCCTGTTTGCGGTGATCGCGTAGCTCCGCCTCGGTAACAATATGCGCCGGATCGTTCCGCAGCGGGTCCATGCCGTACAACTCAACGCAACGCCGCCAAGATGCGGACACGAAGGTGTCGCGACCGGTCTGTGTGCCTTCCAGCACTTGTTCGATTTCCTCGATATGTTGGCGATCGCTCAAAGCGTTGTCCTCCTGCGCCAAGCGTAACACGGGTGTTTCACTTTTGGGGAGGAGACTTTGGTGGGACCCATTGCACAGCTTCGTGATGGTTATTGGATCATAGCAGCCATCAAACCACCACACGGTCACAAATCTGTCGTGAATATATTAAGTTTTTGAAATCTGTCGGGTGCACTGTGCGCGCGCTGTGGACCTTTCGTCCACGGGGGCATGCGTGCCCACCATACGGAGATTAAGATGACATCCCTTACGCGTTTTGCACTGCCATTGCTGGCCAGCGTTTCAGTCCTATCCATGACTGCGGCCCACGCCGAACCGACCCAAGAGCTGATTGACGCTGCCAAGGCCGAAGGCACTTTGACCACCATCGCATTGCCCCACAACTGGTGTGGGTATGGCGACGTGATCGCAGGCTTCAAGGCGAAATACGGTCTCGACGTCAACGAACTGAACCCCAACGCAGGGTCTGCCGACGAACTTGAGGCGATCAAAGCCAACATGGGCAACACCGGTCCGCAAGCACCTGATGTCATCGACGTGGGCCTGTCCTTCGGTCCCGCTGCAAAAGACCAAGGCCTGATCCAGCCTTATAAAGTGTCCGTTTGGGACAGCATTCCCGATGACGCCAAAGATGCCGAAGGGTATTGGTACGGCGATTATTACGGCGTGTTGGCCTTTGGTGTGAACAAAGACATCATTCCCTACGCTCCCACAAGCTTTGCCGATCTGATGGACAGCGCCTATGCCAATTCCATCGCCATTCCGGGCGATCCGCGCACCGGGAACAGCACAATGATGACGGTCTATGCCGCAGGTGTTGCACAGGGTGCCGCCGCCGGTGGGGACGCGCTGAATGCGGGCATCACCTATTTCAAAGACCTGAAAGAAAACGGCAACTACGTTCCGGTCAATGGCAATTCGCAGAACCTCGCACAGGGCACCACCCCGATCTATTTCGATTGGGATTACAACCTGCTCGCGATGCGCGACACTTTGGCGGGTAATCCGCCGGTCGAGGTTGTCGTGCCCTCCGATGCCGTGGTTGCCGGTGTCTATGTTCAGGCGATTTCCGCCTATGCACCACACCCAAATGCCGCCAAACTTTGGATGGAATACATCTACTCCGACGAGGGTCAGACCCTTTGGCTCAAAGGCTATTGCCACCCGATCCGTTTCAACGACATGGCGGCGCGTGGGGTGATCCCGCAGGACCTGATGGATAAGCTGCCGCCGGCTGAAAACTACGCCAAGGCTGTGTTCCCGACGCTCGACGAGCAGGCTGCCGCAAAGTCCGCCATTGCTGACAATTGGGGCAAGGAAATGGGCGTCAACTGACGCCAATCCGCGTGCTTCCAGGCGGCAGGTTTCGGCCTGCCGCCCCCAACGTGTTTGACGGAATATCCTTTGATCCACACCGCTCCCCCTTCGATCAGCCAATCTGAAACGGTTCCACAGGCCACCCCCCCGACACCCCCGCGCAAACCCACGCGGCGCAATCTGTCGTGGCTGGGTCTTGTGCCGTTTCTGGGCTTTGCCCTGTTGTTCCTGATCCTGCCGGTCTTCTATCTGGTCAATGGCGCGTTTCAGACGCCTGATGGTCGGTATTCCTTTGAAACGATGTTATCGCTTTCTGCGCCCGAGATTGCCGGGTCCTATGGTCTCTCGCTCAAGCTCAGCTTTGCCTCAGCCGCCATGGGGACGGTGTTCGGGCTTATCCTTGGCTATGCCTTGTTGCTGGGCGGGTTGCCCTCTTGGGTCCGACGTGCGTTTATGACCTTTTCTGGCGTTGCCTCGAATTTTGCCGGTGTGCCTCTGGCCTTTGCCTTTATCGCCACGCTGGGGCGGCTTGGTTTGGTGACCTTGGTGCTGCGCGATGTGTTGGGCATCAATATCTATGCCGCCGGGTTCAGCCTGTTTTCCTTTTGGGGTCTGACGCTCACCTATCTCTATTTCCAACTGCCGCTGATGGTCTTGATGATCACGCCTGCGCTTGAAGGGCTGCGCCCCGAATGGCGCGAAGCTGCCGAAAGCCTTGGGGCCTCTCGCATGCAATATGTCGCCCGCGTCGCCCTGCCTCTGTTGGCACCCTCGGTGCTGGGGTGTTTCCTGTTGCTCTTTGCCAATGCCTTTGGGACACTGGCCACGATCTATGCACTGACCTCGGCCAATTACCCGGTGGTGCCGATTGTGCTGTTCCAGCAAATCCGCGGCAACGTGTTGTATAACCCCAACCTCGGGTATGCGCTTGCCGTGGGTATGATCCTCATCATGGGCCTGTCCAATACGCTCTATTTCATCCTGCGCCGTCGCGCGGAACGGTGGCAGAAATGAGCCGTCGCTTCCCCATCCTGTCGGCCCTGATCGCTCTGATCGGCGCGGCCTTTTTCATCGTGCCCTTGATCGCGACGTTCAACTTTTCCCTACGGATGAAGCGCGGCGAGCTGTCTTTTGAGGCCTACCGTTCGGTGTTTGACAGCGATGTTTTTCTCGGGGTTCTTGGCTTTTCGGCCACCGCCTCTTTGATGGCGATCCTCATGGGCGTTTTGATCGTGGTGCCGACCGCCTACTGGGTGCGCCTGCGCGTGCCACGAGCGCGGCCAGTGATCGAATTTCTAAGCCTGATGCCGCTGATTATCCCACCCGTCGTGTTGGTTTTTGGCTATGTGCGACTGTATGGATCAAGCTCCATCCTGCCGTTGACCATGACCGAGGCGGGCACCAATGTGCTCTTGGTCATCGGTTATGTCGTATTGTCGGTGCCGTATATGTATCGCGCTGTCGACAATGGCATGGCAGCCATCGACATCGCCACTTTGACCGAAGCGGCCGAAAGCCTTGGCGCGTCGCGCCTGCGCACTATCGTTTTTGTCATCTTCCCCAATATTCGTTCTGCCATCATGTCGGGGGCCTTTCTGACCTTCTCGATCTCGCTGGGCGAATTCGTCATCACCAGCCTGCTCAACCGTCCGGCCTTCGGTCCCTACCTCGTGCAGATGGGACAGGATTTCGCTTATCAACCGGCTGCTTTGGCGATCATGGCATTTGCATTCACATGGATCTGCATGGTTCTGATGGAAGCCTTCGCCACCCGCAAACCTGGTCAGCGCCTGTTGCCATGGCGCGCTCCCCGTTCTGTCACAAAGGCCAAGTCATGAGCTTTCTCACCCTGAAAAACATCACCAAATCCTTTGGCCCCAACACGGTCGTGCGCGATTTTGACCTCAATGTCGCTCCGGGCGAATTCGTGTCCTTTCTCGGGCCATCGGGCTGTGGCAAAACCACCGTGCTGCGGATGATCGCGGGTTTCGAGACCCCAAGCAGCGGCAGCATCCACGTGGGCGGGACTGATGTCACCGCCTTGCCTGCAAGCCGTCGAAAGATCGGTATGGTGTTTCAGGCCTACGCCCTGTTTCCCAATATGTCGGTGCGTGACAACGTGGCCTTTGGGCTGAAGATCGCGGGGATGCCACGCGCCGAGATCGACACACGCGTGGCCGAGATGCTCGATCTGATCTCGCTTGGCTCACTGGCCGATCGTTACCCCTACCAAATGTCGGGTGGTCAGCAACAGCGCGTTGCCCTCGCGCGCGCTCTTGCGCCGCGTCCGAATCTTTTGTTGCTGGACGAACCCCTCTCCGCCCTTGACGCGCAAATCCGCACCTCGCTGCGTGATGACATTCGGCGCATCCAACAAGAACTGGGGATCACCACCGTTTTTGTGACCCATGATCAGGAAGAGGCGTTGTCGATCTCTGATCGGGTAGTCGTGATGCACAAGGGTCGTGCGGATCAGATCGGCACGCCTGCGCAGATTTATAACCGGCCCACGACACGGTTCGTGGCGGATTTTGTCGGCAAGCTGAACACGTTTGAAGCGCGGGTCGAGAGCCCTCAGTCGATCTTTTTTGCCGGGCAAAACATCCACGATCCGCGTCACACGGACCTGACGCCCGGTGCGCCGATCACCGTCGCGTTGCGGCCAGAGGCGTTGTCACTGCGCCCACGTCCGGGGGATGATCTGTCCCTGCCGGGGCGCGTGTTGCACAGCACCTTTTTGGGCTCCGTGATCCGTGCCCAGATCGAAGTCGCAGGCCAGCAGGTCAGCGTCGACATGTTCAACCGGGCCGATGCGACCCTGCCGGTGGCGGGGGATATGGCCGAGGTTTGGTTCACACGTGGCGATGTTTTGGTCCTGCCGAGCGTGATGTGAGGGCATCAGAGGGGGCGCGACCCGTTCAGGCGCGTCTTCAGGGCTCAAACCAGCGTGTTGTTTTGAACAGAACCGGGACGCCGCGGCTTTTAAGAATGCTCCACATTCCCTGACGATCCACCAGCATCACCCCAATCGCCAGTGCGCCCAGAGTGATCAGATACCAGCTGCCCCAATCTGCGGCAAAGCTGCGCAGCGTAAAGAACAGAATGACCCCCAAAATAGGTCCTTCGATGGAGCCAATCCCGCCGATCACCACGATAAAGATGATGAAAGCGGACCATTCGTTGACCGAAAACGCAGCGTCCGGGGTGATCCGCAGTTTTTGCAAAAAGATGAACCCGCCGGTTAGGGCTGTGCTTGCGGCTGTGGCGACATAGACCATGAATTTGACCCGCCGAATGCGGATGCCGATGCTTTCAGAGGCCGGTTCAGAATCGCGGATGGCGGTAAAGGCGAGGCCCCATTTGGAGCGCAGCATCAGCCAGACGATCATCACCGATCCAATCCCAAGGCCAAAAGCGATGTAATACATCACCATGTCGCGTGCGCCGCGCGAGGTGGCGAGAGATTTGACCACATCAATCGACAACGAGATGCCCGAACCGCCGCCAAGCGCCGAAAACTGCGCTGCAATCAGGCGAAACACCTCGGCGATGACCCATGTGCCAATGGCGAAATAGGCGCCTTGTAGGCGAAAGGCGATCCAGCCGATGGGAAAGGCGATGAGGCCCGACAGGAGGGCGGCGACGGGCAGGGCGATCAGCAAAGGCAGCCCGGAGAACATGGCGAGCGCGAAGAACAGATAGCCGCCAAGACCGACCCAAGCCTGTTGCCCCACCGAGATCAACCCTGTGTATCCCGCCAAAAGGTTCCACATCTGTGCAAGCGCCAAAAACGCCAGCGCTTCCATCAACATATTGAGCGTGCCGCGTGAGGCCCAAAACGGGGCGGCGGCCAAAAGGACGATGGTCACAAAAATGGCGATGAGCGAGACGGGGGCTTTGCGGCGGGTCAGAGGTGCGGTTGTCATGGGATCATCCTTTCATGCGGGCGAACAGGCCCTGTGGCCGAACGACCAGAATCAAGAGGAAAACCAGATGGCCTGCGAGGATTTGAAATCCCGCATCAATTTGTGCGCCGACGACCTGTGCCACACCCAAAACGACCCCGCCAGCCAAGGTGCCCCAGAGCGAGCCGAGCCCGCCGATGATCACCGCCTCAAAGGCAAACAAAAGCCGCGACGGGCCTGCACTCGGGTCAAAGTTGGTCTTCATCGCCAACATGATCCCCGCCACCGCGACAACGCCGGAGGCAATCATCGTGGCCAAGGCAAAGACATGGGCTTTGTTGCCCCCCATAAGCGGCACCATTTCCGCATCATCTGACGTGGCGCGCAACAGGCGACCCAGCGCAGTGTGGAAAAACAAAACATGCAGACCTGCCAAAACACCAAGCGCGACCACGAACATCAGCAAAGGCATGGCGCCAATCGCCAAATCTCCCGGCAGGGAAATGGACGCGACATCCAACGCACCGCTTGAAACGCGGCGACTGTCGGCGGAGAACACTTCCATCATGCCGTTTTGCAAGATGATCGACAGACCAAAGGTGACCAGAATCGGCGGCAGAATATCCTTGCCCAACACCCGGTTTAGCAAAATGCGTTGCCCCAGATAGCCGATCGTTCCCATCACCAAAACCACCGCCACAATGCCAAGCGCCGGATGCCATCCCATAAAGGTTACAAAGGACAACATCAGATAGGCCGCCAACACGATGAAATCGCCATGGGCGATGTTCACAAAGCGCATGACGCCGAACATCAGCGATAATCCGGCCGCGAACAGCGCGTAAAGACCGCCCAAAAGCACGCCTTGAATCAGTACATTGACCCATTCCATCAGAGCATCTCCCGTGCCGGTTCATTGGTGTCCGGTTCGTCGGCTTCAAATCCGAAATAGGCGCGGGTGATCTCCGCGCGGCTGAGGTCCTCGGGGCGCCCAGACAGCGACACGCGGCCCTCTTGCAGACAGATCACGCGGGTGGCCACGGCCATGGCTTGGGCGATGTCCTGTTCGATCACCAACATCGACGTGCCCCGCGCACGGATGAGCGGCACGGCGGTGTAAATGTCTTTGATCACCTTTGGCGACAGGCCCAGACTGATTTCATCACATAAAAGCAACCTCGGGTTGGACATCAGGGCCCGACCAATCGCGACCATCTGTTGCTGACCACCTGAAAGCGCGGTTCCGCCATGGTGGCGTCTGTCATGCAGGTCGGGAAACAACTCATAGATCGCCGCAAGTGACCACGGGCCTTTGCGTTTGCCACTTGCCCCGATGCTCAGATTTTCTTCGACCGTCAAAGAGGGAAACAACCGCCGTCCCTCGGGCACCATGGCGATGCCGGCCTTGTGAATCAGATGCGCGGGCTGGCCGGCGATGGCCGCGCCTGCAAAGCGGATGTTCTGGCCTTTCGAGGGCAAAAGCCCGGTGAGCGTGCGCAGCATGGTGGATTTACCGGCCCCGTTGGCCCCGATCACCGCCATCGTGTCGCCCTCATCCATAGTCAGATCAATGCCAAACAGCGCTTGGAAATCGCCATAGAACGCGGTGAGATTCCGGATTTCGAGAAAAGCGTTATGCGGCGTCATCGGCATCAATCCCCAAATACAGTTGTTGCACCATCGGGTCGGCCATCACCGCTTTGGGATCGCCCTGCGCGACCAAAGCGCCGCGATCAATCACGACCAAGCGCTCGACCACGGCCAAAAGCGCGTGAACCACATGTTCGATCCAAATGACAGCCATGCCGCTGGCGTGGATGTCGCGTATGGTGGCGACCAATGCGTGACACTCGGCTTCCGTCAACCCGCCTGCGATCTCATCCAGCAAAAGGACCTTGGGTGAAGTGGCCAAAGCGCGCGCCATTTCAAGTCTTTTGCGCTCCAAAAGCCCCAGACTCCCGGCCTGAAGATTGGCTTTTGGCATCAATCCGGTCAGTTCCAAAACCCTGCGACAGGTCTGCGGAGCGCTCTGCGCATCGCCGCCAAAAATCGCCGCTGTCAGAAGGTTTTCATAGACCGTCATTCCGACAAAGGGATGTGGGATTTGAAACGAGCGCCCGATGCCAAGACGACAGCGCTGGGCTGCGGGCAGGTCGGTGATGTCGCGGTCTTGCCAATAAATCCGCCCCTCAGACGGTTGGAGCGCACCGCCAATCAAATTGAACAAGGTCGATTTTCCGGCTCCGTTCGGCCCAATGATGCCAAGCGCCTCGCCGCTCTCCACGGCAAGATCGACAGCATCGGTGACCGTAAGCGCGCCGAAAGATTTCGACACGCCCTTCAGCGTAACGATCTGTGTCAAGGTGTCCTCCCCTTTTGTGGAAGGGTGGCAAGGAGGAGGGCAGGTGCCAATGCCGCATGAGGTGTTCTTCAATACCTTTAAAGGCGCATATTTTTTCTGATGATACTCTGTTGGTATTGGCGGATACCAGCACAGGCATTGATTGAAACCTGTTCAAGGGCGAGTTTCGCCGCAAGAATTGCCATTACACGGAGGAGTAGGTTATGCGCAATATCACACTGGAAAACGTCACGGATGCCGTCATCAACGCGATGAGCGGGGATATCCCTGCACGCAATCGGGAAATCATGTCGGCGGCCATCAAGCACATCCACGCCTTCTGCAAAGAGGTCGATCTGAGCTATGATGAATGGCTTGAGGCGATGAAATGGTTCGTCCGCGCCGGTCACATTTCCAATGAAGCGCGCAACGAATTCATCCTGATTTCTGACATCATCGGCGTTGAAGTGCTTGTCGACATGCTCGACAAAAAGCCGACCCATGGCGAAACGATTACCACCGTGCTTGGGCCGTTCTACCGCGAAAATTCACCAGTTCTGCCGAAAGGCGCGTCGATCATTCAAAAAGAATATCCGGGCACCGAAACCTTGCGCATCACGGGGACCATTCGCGACACCGATGGCGCACCTGTGCCCAATGTGATCCTTGATGTATGGCATGATGCTCCGAACGGCCTCTATGACCTTCAGGACCCGGAACAGCCGGACATGAACTTCCGCGGTCGGTTTGAAACCGATGAAAATGGCGAATATGATCTCGTGTGCTATCGCCCCGCGCCTTACCCGATCCCCTATGACGGGGCAGCGGGCGAGTTGCTCAACTACATGGGGCACCACCCGTGGCGTCCCGGTCATGTCCATTTCATGATCATGAAAGAAGGCTACAAAACCCTCATCTCGCAAATCTACGACAGCGAGACGGAATACCTCGACAATGACTCTGTGTTTGCCGTGAAAGAAGACCTCGTGGGGCGTTTGGAAAAAGCGCCTGAGGGGGCCGATACGGACCTCGCGATGGAGTTCAATTTCGTGATCCGCAACAATGCCAAACTCGGCGCTGTTGCCGCAGAGTAAGCACAACATTGACAGGGTGGAGCGCAGCGTCCTGTCGCTCCACCCCCTTTCTGGCGTCGGAAATGATATGAATACCCCCTTCTCTGCAATGCCCACAATGACTCGCATGTCTGACGACGCTGCGACGATGGATCTGGCCCAAGCGACGGCGATCCGTTCGGTCTCTGCACGCATTATCGAGGCCCCGACCCGGCGCAAACATAAGCTTTCGAACACCTCTTTGAGCCACCAAGGCTATATTTTTGTTGAGGTTGTGTTGGAGAATGGTGTTGTCGGTTTTGGAGAGGGCTCCACCCTGGGCGGGCCGCGCTGGGCCGAGGAAAGTGTTGAGGCGATGAAGGTCAATATCGACACCTACCTCGCGCCCGCGCTGATCGGTCATCCCGCCTGTTTCCTTGAGGCCGCTGCCACCAAAATGGCGCAGGCCGCCAAGCGCAATTACACTGCCAAATCCGCTCTCGACATGGCCATGTTGGACGCCGTTGGGAAAACGCTGAACGTGCCCGCCCATGTGCTTTTGGGCGGGGCGCAGCGCGCGTCTTTTTCCGCCATTTGGGCCTTGGCGTCTGGCGACGCGGGCCAGGAGGTCGAAGAGGCCAAGGGCATGATCGAAAAGGGGTGGTTCAACCGCTTTAAAATCAAACTCGGCTTTGCTGACCCGTTGACCGATCTGGCGCGTCTGACCGCCTTGAAAGTGGCATTGCCCGAGGGCACGGATATGATCGCGGATGTGAATCAAGGCTGGTCGGAGGCCGATTTTATCCGTTATGTGCCACATCTTGTGGACCTTGGGGTGAGTTTGATCGAACAACCGCTTCCCGCCGCCCAAATGCCTGCCATGGCGCGCATTGCCACGCGGTCTCCGATCCCGATCATGCTGGACGAGGGCGTGTCCACCCTTGGCGAAGCCATGGACGGCTGTGGCTCAGGTGCGGGCTCAGTCCTGTCACTCAAACTGTGTAAACACGGTGGGGTGCATCAATTGAAACAGGTCGCGGGCATCGCGCAGGCGGCGGGTGTTCAGCTTTATGGCGGGTGTCTTTTGGAAAGCTCCTTGGGTGCTTCGGGGCATTTGCACGCTTTCGCCACCTTGCCGAATTTGGACTGGGGCACCGAACATTTTGGTCCGAAAATTCTGGTCGAGGATCTGTGTTCCGACGGGCTGCGCTATGAGAATTTTGAAGTGCATCTGCCGACAGGTCCGGGACTTGGGGTCACGCCTGACCCAGACTGTATCAATCGTTATGCCCGCAAAGACTAAAGGAAGTTCCCATGCAAACCGCATCTCTGCGCGCCCGTTTTGAAGAGATGGGCACGGCGCTCACGCAAAAGCCGCATCTCAAACGCCTCGGGCAGTTGTTTTCCGAGACGGTTTTGATCGAGGTCGATGATCAGCAGATCTATCTGTACTTTCATCGCGGCCTGCTCGAGCGGGTCGAAGAAGGCCCGAGCAGTAAAATCCCGTGGCGGTTTGCCTTGCGTGTGGATGGTGAGGCGCTGGATGCCTTTTGGCACCCCATGCCAGCGCCACGGTTTCACGACATTTTCGGTTTTGTCAAAACCGGTCGTGGGCGGATTGATGGCGACATTCTTGCCCTTGTCAAAAACCTGAGGTTTTTCAAAGAATTCATGGCGCTGGGCCGTCAAAAGGAGGCGGCATAATGGCGCTTGAACAGATCATTGGCCGCTATGTGACGATTGAGGTCCAAGGCCGCAAAAACCGCATTTATTTTGAAGAAGCGGGCAGTGGGCAGCCGGTCCTGTGTTTCCACACGGCGGGCGCAGACAGCCGCCAGTGGCGGCATATCCTGAACGATCCGGAGTTGACCAAAGCCTATCGTTTCATCGCACCGGACATGCCGTGGCATGGCAAATCTTTGCCGCCTAAGGGGTTTCATGAGGAAGAATACCTTTTGACCACCGAAGCTTACATGGAAACGGTGCTCAAACTGGTCGAGGCGCTCACTCTGGAGAATCCGATCTATGCCGGATGTTCCATGGGCGGACGGATCGCGCTGCAACTGGCACTCAAGACGCCGGATCCGTTCAAAGGTTTTATTGCCATCGAGGCTTCGGATTTTCAGCCCGCGTGGTATGACATCGACTGGTTCCACCGCCCGGATGCCCATGGCGGCGAAATGGGTGCGGCTTTGGTCAGCGCCAATATCGCGCCGCAATCCCCCGAGTCCGAGCGTTGGAACACCCAATGGATGTTTATGCAATCTGGCCCCGGCGTATTTCGTGGGGATTTGAGTTTTTATACCCAAGACGACAGTCTCATCGGGCAACTTGGCCGCATTGACACAGGCGCGCGCCCTGTGCATCTCATGGTGGGCACATATGATATGACCTGTACCCCGGAGGACGCCAAACGCACCGCCGATGCCATTCCCGGTGCCAGCCTTGTGGTGATGGATGGGATCGGGCATTTTCCGATGAGCGAGAACCCCGATGTATTCCGGCCCTATTTTGTCGATGCCCTCGCAAAAATGGGGTGAATGCGTAAAAACCGGGTGATGAAAAAGGGGCTGGGGAGGGCCACTTTGGAATTCAAACGTCTGAAATATTTTATTGCCGTGGCCGAGGAATTGCATTTTGGCCGCGCGGCGGCGCGTTTGGAAATGGCCCAGCCACCCTTGTCGCGCCAAATCGCGACGCTTGAAAAAGAGATCGGCGCGCAATTGTTTGATCGCGCCCGAAGCCAAATCCGGCTCACCGAGGCGGGTGCGGTTTTGTTGGATCGGGCGCGCGATATTTTGGACGATCTCGACAGCGCCTACCGTGAAGTGGAACTCATCGGGCGCGGTGGTGCGGGGCGGTTGCGCGTGGCCTTTGTTGGCTCTGCGACCCATGGGGTTTTGCCGTCGTTGATCAAATCCTATCGCTCGCATTATCCGCATGTCGATCTGTCACTCAGTTCGATGAACAACGCCGAATTGGAACGCGGTCTGATCCAGCGCGACATCGACATCGCGGTGGCGCGGCCAAGCCTTCAAGGCGATGAATTCCGCTCCATGGCCTTGCATCACGAGCCTCTCATTCTTGCCCTGCCCGACAACTCGGCTCTGGCCGGTCAGAGCCTGCCGATCAAGCTGGCGGATTTGGATAAAGAGACCTTTGTACTCTACCCGCGACGCCCGCGCCCGTCGTTTGCCGATCATATTTTGAAAGTCTGTGAGGGCGAAGGCTTTACACCTGCGGATCAGATCTTTGCCCAAGATTACCAAACCGCCATTTCGCTTGTCTCAGTTGGGGTCGGCTTGGCGATGGTGCCCAAATCGGTGTCAAATTCGCCACGTGCGGGGGTGTTGTATCGCTCTTATGAGGGCAACAATCCCGGCACCTCTTTGACGGTGCATGCCCGGCGCGACAATCGCAAGCCGCAGGTGCTCCAATTCTTTGACATCATTGAAAAATACACACGAAAGCGCACCTGATTTGATGACAAAAGGGCCTCACTAAAGCGTCACGCTTTAAACGGGGAGGCCCCTTGTCTTTAGCCGATCGGACGCATTTGCGCACTCAGCGGGATGTCCGGTGTGTTGGTGTTGTCGACGATGTCGAGCACCGGTTTGCCATCGCGCACCGACCATTGGCCGCCGACCAGCGGCGTTTTGGCAATGTTCGGCACAGGGCCCGCACCAAAGTTGATCGTGCCGGTGATCGTGTTCAGAGAGGTGGCACGGATCGCCGTGGCGATGCTGTCGGGGTCGGTGGGGTCCTCGGTCCGGGATAGCGCATCCAAAGCCACTTCAAACAGCGAGTGTTTAAAACCAAGCGGCATGGTCCAGAGGTTGCCGGTCTCGGCCTCATAAGCGCTGGCAAGATCGGCCGAACTTTGCCCGGTCAGCGAAGAGTTGAACGGGTGATGTGGCGACCACCACACTTCGACCGAAAGCCCGTCTGCGCGGGGGCCAAGGGCGGCCATGGCCTGAGGAAATTCGCTGGCCTTGGCGACATTGATGACCTTGGGCGCAAAGCCTTGCTGAGCCGATTGACTGAGGAACGTGGTGAAATCTGGCGGGATCACGACGCCGGTGACGATCTCGACCCCCGCGGCTTTGAAGGCCGAAATCTGTGCCGAGAAATCGTCGGTCATGGACTGAAACCGACCAGTGTCGACCAAGGAATAGCCTTTGTCCACCATCGGTTTGGGGAAGCCAACCGCAGGGTCGCCCCAGGCATTGCCGTCTGGGTCATTGGGCCAAAGTGCACCGACCACCTTATTGGTGGCGACTTGATCCCATTGCGACATGAACGTGCCGATCACGTCTTCAAGGCCCCAGAAATAGTGGAACGTGTAATCAAACCCCTTGGCCGGATCGCCCTGACGGCCAAAGAAATGCGGCTGCCATGGCGTGTCATTGCTAATGCAAGGCACACCGTTCAACTCGGCCTGATCCGCCACCGGGTTGGTCGTGTCCGGCGTCGATGTGGCCAAGAGCATGTCCACCTCATCGTTGAGGATCAATTCCTGAGCAACGGAAGAGGCGCGGTTGGAGTTGGATTGACTGTCTTTCAGGATGATTTCGAC
This sequence comes from Celeribacter baekdonensis B30, assembly GCF_000299875.1. Classification (GTDB taxonomy): domain Bacteria; phylum Pseudomonadota; class Alphaproteobacteria; order Rhodobacterales; family Rhodobacteraceae; genus Celeribacter; species Celeribacter baekdonensis_A. Next base: position 312,241 of record NZ_AMRK01000001.1, on the reverse strand, counting down.
CGGATGTTTGGTGCCTTGGATCATCACGCTGTCGCCGATTTGGGCGCGCACGGCGTCGATCACAAATTGCGTTGGCTCGGCAAAAATCGCGAGCGGTCCGGTCACGGGCTGAACAAGACCAAGTTTGATGGTTTTGGTTTTGGCGAGTGCAGGCAAGGGAAATTGCGACAGCGCGGCACCGGAGGCCACCGCCCCCACGCCGCGCAAAAAGCCACGGCGGTTCACTGGTGTAGGTTTCATTTTTTCTCCTCCCATAGAGTGGTTGGAGTATCCCCCGTGGCGTGCGATGTGCCTATGCTGTGGCCAGTATTGGATGATACGGGCGGTGACAGGCCCTTGTTTGAGTTGGCTTGGATCTGTCCGCTTGGCGGACACCTCTTCGGTGAGCCTGTTTTCCCACATCCGCGCGCCATATAGTTTTTGATGACTTAGCGTTGGGAGGAACGCCATGGAAACGCACAGGTTTCCCTTTGCGCGACAGCGCGGGGGGCGGGTTTTAGCTGCGCATAAAAGCTCTGAAGGGCGCGCGGCATGATCAACGGAAAATATAAAAAGCGCATATCAAATACCTTCTTGGCTGCCGCTGCATCCTGCTTTCTGTTTGGAGCTGGGGTGACCGTGACGGATGTGATTTTGCGGGCGGTTGCGGGTATGAATGTGCCTGCCGCCATTGAACTGACATCCCTGTCCATTGGTTTGGGTGCGCTGCTGTCGATGCCGGTCTGTTACGCGAAACGGACCCATGTGACGGCCAAGCTGTTGTCCGAACTGTCGCCAAACCGGTTCACCCGGCCTTTGGGCGTTGTCGGCAGTATCGCGTCGCTGATCTTTGCCGGGCTTTTGTTTTGGATTTTGGCCGAAAACACCCTGTCCAAACTGGGCTCACCCGAAACCACCGCCGATTTGGGCGTGCCGGTGTCGATGGCGCTGATGGTGGTGACGCTCACCCTCTTGGCCGCTCTTGTCGCCGCGCTGGCGGCGGTTTGGTTCTCCGTGAAAAATGAGAAGGATTGGTGATGAGTGGGATGCTTTTGGGTGGCATGGGGTTCTTTGCCGCGATCGTGATGATCTTTCTCGAAGTGCCGGTTGCTGTCGCCCTTGGTCTTGTCGGTGTGTTGGGATCGGCCATGATCATCGGCTTGCCCGGTGCCATGGCGATTGGCGCGACAACGACATGGGACAGTCTGACCAACTACACGCTGACCATGTTGCCGCTGTTTGTGATGATGGGCAATTTGGCCGCGCGCAGCGGGCTTTCGACCAAGCTCTATCAATCCATGTCTGTGCTGATCGGACACCGTCGTGGCGGCTTGGCACTGGCAACGATTGGCGCGTCGGCGGGGTTTGGGATGATCTCCGGGTCGTCCTTGGCCACCACCGCCACCATGGGCCGGATTGCCTTGCCGGAAATGAAAGCCGCCGGGTATTCGCGCTCGCTCTCCGCCGGGTCGGTGGCTGCGGGAGGCACGCTTGGTATTCTGATCCCGCCGTCAACGGTCCTGGTGATCTATGCCTTTATTGCCGAGCAATCCATTCGTGACCTGCTTTTGGCCACGGCCGGACCGATCTTTTTGGCTGTTCTACTGTACTGTCTGGCGATCTGGGTGCCGATCTGGATGGGGTGGTCTGTGGCACCACAGCGGGTGCGAGCCGAAGGTCCGGAACGGCGCAGCGCGATTAAGGAATTGCTGCCCCCGGTCGGTATTTTTGGCCTGATCATGGGTGGGCTTTATTCCGGCGTGTTCACCGCCAATGAAACCGCCGCCATCGGGGCCGCCGTGGTTTTGGCCTATGGTTTGCTGGCGCGGCGTTTGTCCTTTGAAGGTTTCATGTCCGCGATCATGGACACGGCGATGACTTGTGGTGCGCTCTATCTGGTGTTGATCGGCGCGAACTTGTTTAACTTTTTCCTGGCTCTCTCTGGCCTGCCATTTTCCCTCACCGGGTTGTTTTCCGGCATCCTGGACCAACCGCTATTGGTGATCTTGTTGATGCTGGCGATCTATCTGGTCTTGGGCACGTTGATGGACAGCCTGGCGATGCTGTTGCTCACCGTGCCACTGTTCGTGCCGGTGGCGCAGGCGGCGGGGATCGACCTTGTGTGGTTCGGGATTTTTGCCGTGATGGTGGTGGAAATGGGACTAATTACCCCGCCCGTCGGCATGAACCTTTTTGTCCTTAAAACCGTCGCACCGGACGTCAAGCTCACTGAGCTTTGGAAAGGGGCGGCCCCTTTTGTCATAGCCGATTTCATTCGCGTGGGGATCATTATTGCTCTGCCCGCGCTTGTCATTTGGCTGCCCTACCATGCGATCTGATCAGAAAAACGGGAGGAAACTATGATCAAAACTCTACTCAAAGCCACCACTGTGGCGCTTGCCCTAGGCCTGTCTTTTGCCGCGTCTATGGCAGAGGCGCGCGAAATGCGCGTGTCGTCTTTTGAGCCTGCACAGGGGTTCTATTCGTCGAAAGTGCTGCAAGCTTGGATCGACGAGGTCAACCCGAAGCTGTCCAAAGGCGCGTCCTTTAAACTCTACCCTGGCTCCATCCTTGGCGCACCGCCCGCACAGGCGGAATTGGTCAAAGCGGGTGTGGCCGATGTGGCGCTGGTTGTGCCGACCTATACGCCGGGTCTATTCCCGATGTCAGGTGTGGTCGAAGTGCCGGGTCTGGTGGCAACATCGGCGCAGGGCACCGCGATCCTCAATGCGCTGGACGAAGACGGTGCGTTGAGCGCGGAATATGCCGATTACAAAGTGATCGCCCTGTTCACCACGCCGGGCTACCGCTTTTTCATGACGGACGCCGCCGCCGCCACGCCTGCCGATCTCAACGGTTTGAAACTGCGCACCCCGTCGAAATTTGGCTCGACCCTGTTTGATCTTCTGGGCGCGTCAGGCGTGTCTATTCCAGCACCACAGGTCTATGAAAACCTTGAACGCGGTGTGGTCTCGGGTGCGGTTTGGGTGATGGACGCCTATCGCACCTTCCGCCTCAACGAAGTCGCACCCTATATCACCACTGCGCGTTTCATCTCCTCGCCCATGGCCGTTTTGATGAACAAACGCACCTATGAGGGCCTGTCGGAGGCGGACAAAGCCGTGTTGGATGAGATGTCCGGTCGGGCCACGGCCGAATGGATCGCCTCCGTTGTCGATCAAACCGATGCCGAGGTCGAAGCGGCGTTTCGCGCGGCGGGCGAGGTGACCTTTGTCGAACTCGATGAAGCAGGTCATGCGGCATGGGATGCGGCATTGGCGGAAGCTCCGGCCAAATGGGTGGCCGAGCAGGCCGATCCGGCAGCAGCCGAAGCTGTGCTGACCCGCGCGCGCGAGGTTTCTGCGCGCTGATCTTCTCTCCGTCTGTCCACAGTGCGGACGGGCGGAGATGACGCCTCGGGATTGGGCCATTTGGCCTATAAAATGAGGTATTCCTGAACAAATGATGGAGAACACCATGGCAATCATTGCTCTGGGCTATCTCGGTGTGCGCTCTGACAAGCTCGACGACTGGGGAGATTTTGCCGGCAAACTGCTGGGCATGCAAAAGATCGACCGTGGCGGCAAGGCGCTGGCGTTTCGCATGGATGACAAGGTCCAGCGGCTTTTGGTCTCTGACGAACCCGGTGAAACACTGGCGTTTCTGGGCTTTGAGGTCGCGGCCTGTGAAGATTTGCAAGCCTATGCCGCCCGTCTTGATGCCGCTGGCGTGGCCGTCGCGATGGCCACCAAAGAACTCGCGGATCGCCGGTTTGTCGAAGATATGATTTGGTTCAAAGATCCGGGTGGCAACCGGGTTGAGCTGTTTTACAAACCGATGATCGCCACCGATCCGTTTGTGCCGGGGCGGCCGATTGATGGTTTCATGACCGGGCCTTTGGGCATGGGGCACGCTGTGCTTCACGTCAAAGACATCGACGTGATGATGCCGTTTTATCGCGATCTGTTGGACTTTCACGTCTCGGACTACGGGTTGGAACCCTACGGGCTGTACTTTTTCCACCTCAACAATCGTCACCATTCCTTTGCCATGGTCGGCTCGGGGCAGCTTGGCTTTCACCACTTCATGGTCGAATTCCAAAACCTTGATGATCTGGGCCAAGGCTATGATTTGGCGCAGATGGAGGAGGGCCGCGTCGCCTATACGCTGGGCCGTCACACCAATGATTACATGACCTCCTATTACGCCCATTCGCCGTCCGGTTTTTTCGTCGAAAACGGCTGGGGCGGCCGGTTGATTGAGCCCGAGACATGGGAGCCGCATGAGACCCATGATGGGCCGAGCTTCTGGGGCCATGAACGACTTTATCTCACCGAAGACACTGGGCGCAAACGCCTGCGCGATATGCGTCTGGATGCCGCCGCACGGGGGCGGCGTGCGCCACCCGTGGCCGATTGCCCATGGCTTTTCGGCGAACTGACCAAACAGGGAAAATAACTATGGAACACTATGATGTCGCCATCGTGGGCTATGGCCCTGCGGGCGCAACTTTGGCTCATCTTTTGGGTCAATGCGGGGTAAAAACGCTGGTTTTGGATCGCGAAAGCGCGGCCTATCACCTGCCACGCGCGGTGCATTTTGACGCCGAAGTGATGCGGGTGTTTCAGTGGATTGGCATCGCCGACGAGATGGAACCCAAAACGGCGCTGCATCCGGGGATGCAATTTGTCGATGCTGACGGCAAACTGTTGCTGGACTGGCCGCGCCCACAGGGCGAAGGGCCGCAAGGCTGGCGCTCGAATTTCCGCTTTCACCAGCCCGATCTCGAAGAGGTGCTGCGAACCAACCTGACCGCCCGCAAAGAGGTCACCATTCGCACCCGCTGCGATGTGTTCAACATTGATGATCAAGGCGATGTGGTCGAGCTGCGGTTCGAAGACATGTCCTGTGGCAAGGTCGAGCGCGTCACCGCAAGCTATGTTGTCGGCTGTGACGGCGCGCGCTCGCTGGTGCGGCGCTATATCGAAACCGGGATGGAAGATTACGGCTTTCACGAACGCTGGCTGGTGGTCGATGCGATCCTGAAACAGGACAAGCCCGAGCTCGGCGACCATTCGATCCAATATTGCCGCCCCGACCGCCCCGCCACCTATGTGCGGGTGCCGGGGATGCGGCGGCGGTGGGAGATCACGGTCAAGCCCGATGAGGATACAAATGAGATTTCCAAACCGGAACGGGTGTGGGAGTTGCTCGCCGATTGGTTGACACCAGATGAGGCCGATTTGGAGCGCACAGCGGTCTATGTGTTCCACTCTCTCGTTGCCAATGAGTGGCGCAAGGGGCGGCTTTTGTTGGCCGGTGATGCCTGTCACCAAACCCCGCCGTTCATGGGACAGGGCATGTGTGCGGGCACCCGCGACGTTGCCAATCTCTATTGGAAATTGGCGTTGATTTGTAAGGGCAAGGTGACGGGCAAAGCCGCAGAGGCATTGCTGGACAGCTACGAGAGCGAGCGCAAACCCAATGCCCGCGAATATATCCAAACCGCCGTGCGGTTGGGTGGCTTGATCAACACTGCGGGCACCGAAGCGGCGCTGCGCGCCGCTTTGCCAAGCACCGATGGCTCCGCACGGATGGAAAGCATCGCGCCGCCTTTGGGCGAGGGGATCGGTGTCGGCGATCTCGCGGGGCGTCTGTTTGGTCAGCCGCGCCTGACCGACGGGCGGCTGATGGATGATGTCTATCGCCATCAGTTTGTCGTCGTCTCTGAGGCGGATTTAGCGCAGGGTTTGAGCCTGCCCGATGGTGTCGCCTTGGTCACCACGAACACATCAAACGCCGCCGATCACCTCGCGCGCCTTGGTGCCCGCGCCACTGTTTTGCGTCCCGACCGTTATACGCTGGGCGGGGCCAATACCAAAGAGGAGCTTGCGGCGCTTTTGACCCTCGTGCTCCCAAATCCAATTGAAACGCAACAACCTGAACGGGTCTGATACAATGAAACTTTGCTCTTTTACCAAGGACGGCACGTCCTCATATGGTCTCGTCAATGAGGCTGGCATCGTCGATCTCGGCAAACGCTTTGACGCGCCGACGCTGCGCGATTTTTTGGCCACAGGCGACATGGCTGCCGCCGCAGCCTTGGTCTCTGCCGAGGCGGATTATGGTTTTGACGATGTGACCCACGAACCGGTCATTCCGAACCCGGACAAAATCATCTGTGTCGGCCTGAACTATCACGCCCATATCGAGGAAACGGGCCGCGAAGAGACCCCGAACCCGGTGTTGTTCGCGCGCTATCAGGGCTCGCAGATCGGGCATAATGCGCCGCTGATCAAACCGCTTGAATCGGATAAATTCGACTATGAGGGCGAGGTCGCCGTGATCATCGGCAAAGAGGGCCGTCGCATTTCAGAAGCGGATGCGATGGGTTATGTCGCGGGCTATGCTTGTTACAACGACGGGTCCGTGCGTGATTGGCAAAAACACACGCATCAATTCATGCCGGGCAAAACATTTGCCGGGACGGGTGGTTTTGGCCCTTGGATGGTGACGGCGGATGAGATCGAAGATCACACCAAAATGCGGCTCCAAACCCGGTTGAATGGCGAAACGGTGCAAGACACAACGCTGGATATGCTGGTCTGTTCGATCCCGCGTTTGATTGCCTATTGTTCGACCATCCTGCCGCTGTTGCCCGGCGACGTGATTGTGTCCGGCACGCCGGGTGGGGTTGGCGCGCGTCGCACGCCACCCTTGTTCATGAAAGACGGCGATCTTTGTGAGGTCGAAGTGTCGGGCGTCGGCATTTTGTCAAACCCGGTCAAAGCCGAAGTCTAAGGCTTACGCGCGGGGGCGGAGTGTGACAGTCTAAACCGATGATTGCCTCTGGTTCCGACACACCTGCGACCGCTTCTGGTGGGTCCGTGCGCGCCCTTGCGCGCGGGCTTGCCATTTTGCGCTATGTGAACCGGATGGGCGAAACCCGCCCCGGTGAAATTGCCAAAGCGCTGAATTTGCCGCGTCCGACCGTGTACCGGCTTTTGGAGACGCTGGAGGAACTGGGCTACGTCGCCTTTTCCGCCACCTCGAATTACGTACGTGTGACGCGGTTTGCCGCCGCTTTGGGAGATGGCTATGCGCTGACCTCTGAGCTGTCACAGGCGGCGGGGCCTTTGTTTGCGCAATATGGCCAACGGCTTGTCTGGCCGCTCGATCTGACCATTTACAACAATGCGGCGATGGTGATTCAGGAAACCACCCATGGCCGGTCTCCCCTGTCGATCGACAGAGGCATGACGGGATATAAACTGCCGGTGTTGCGCACCTCTGCGGGGCGGGCCTATCTGAGTTTTTGTTCGGATGAGGAACGGGGGGTGATCCTGGAGCACCTGCGTCGGCTCAATGATCCCGAGGATGTTCCGTTTTTGGAACAGCGCTGGTTGGGCCAATTGTTTGAACAGACCCGCGCGCGTGGCATCGCCATTCGCGACAGCGGCGAATTTCGCGCCCAAACAGCATCGCTTGCGGTTCCCGTCAGGTCGGGTGGAAATGTTTTGGGCTGTGTCTCCATCATCTGGATTCGCAGCGCCATGAGCACCGGTAAGGCACTTGAAACCTTTACCGGAGCTTTGACGGAGCTTGCCGATAAAATCGCCGGGTCTTTGCCGGATTGAATGCCCAGCCCTAAAGCGGGTTTCGCGCCATCTGGTCGGCGATGTCGTCGTCAATCGGTGTCTCATAGGTCATCAAGATCGACCCAAGAACGGAATAAAACCCCACAGTCGCGATCAAATCGAACACCGCTTCTCGGCCAAGACACTTTGCCAATTCCCGCTCAAGCGGGGTGGGGAGACGGTGATCGTCCAACAGTGCATCGACGGCGCGCACGATCATCCCGTCTTCGCCCTCGGGCATGGCTTTGATCGCCAAAATCCTCTCGTCAGAAAACCCAAGGGCGCGCGCCCGCGACACATGATGCGCCCATTCATAGGCCGACCCAAGCCGCACACCGGTGCGCAAAATCACCACCTCGGAGCGCTCAACCCCAAGCGCTGTGTCTTTGACGATATGCTGCCGCAAAGGTGCCCAAGCGCGCACCAAGGCCGGGTGATGTGCCATCGTGCGATAGACATTGAGTGCGCCAGCGAAACCGCCCCGCAAATCGGCGATGTCATTGGGCCATTGCGCATCCGTGAGCGGCGCGACCTGATCGGATATGGTCTTTTGGGGATTGGTCATGAGTGGCTCCGTTTGCGCCATAAATTTGCGCCATAAAGACGTGGACGGCATCCAAAGGCAATCACCGCGTTTGCTCGGCATGATTGATGGACAGTGTTGCAAGTCTTGTGTGAGGCGCGTGCGTGTTGTTTCAAGACACGCTAAAATGTTCCACCAACCCCTTTTCTCTCAAAAGCGAGGCAAGATATTTCCCGTACTCGGTTTTTTTGAACATTTCGGCATGTTTGCGCATTGTGTCATTGCTGATCCAGCCTTGCGTATAGGCGATTTCTTCGGGACAGCCGGATTGCATCCCTTGCCGCTTTGCAAGTGTGCGCACGAAATTGCCTGCATCCAACAAAGAGCCGTGCGTGCCGGTGTCTAACCAGGCATAGCCCCGGCCCATAGGCTCAACATTCAATGTCCCATCTGCGAGATAGGTTTCCAGCAACGTGACGATTTCAAGCTCGCCGCGCTCAGAGGGCTTGATCTCCTTTGCGCGACGTGGGGCGTCACCGTCGAGGAAATAGAGCCCGGTCACCGCATAATGAGACGGCGGGACAGCCGGCTTTTCAATGATCTGCTCGACGGTGCCGTCGTCACGGAATTTGACCACGCCGTAGCGTTCGGGATCGGCCACATGATAGCCGAACACAGTTCCGCCAATCTCCTTACGATCGGCCGCCTCAAGCATTTCCGGAAGCCCATGACCAAAGAAAATATTGTCGCCTAAAACCAGCGCCGAGGGCGCGCCATCAAGAAAATCCTCGGACAAGGTAAAGGCCTGGGCCAGACCATCGGGAGAGGGCTGTTCGATATAGGTGAAGGACAGGCCCCACTGAGATCCATCCCCCAAAAGGCGTTTGAATTGATCCTGATCGTGGGGCGTGGTGATGATCGCGATCTCTTGAATGCCTGCCAGCATCAACACGGACAGCGGGTAATAGATCATCGGTTTGTCATAGATAGGCATCAGTTGTTTTGAGATGGCCATGGTCAAGGGATACAGGCGCGTGCCCGATCCGCCCGCAAGAATGATGCCTTTACGTTTACTCATGAGACTCGTTTACCTCGTTAATTGTGGTGCGCACGGCGGCGCGCCAATCCGGACGACCCAGCCCGTAAGCCGTCTTCAAAGAGCGACAGTCCATCCGGCTGTTTCCCGGCCTTTGGGCCGGGGTTGGATAGGCCGAAGAGGGGATGTCTTCGACCGCACATGTGATCCCGGCCTCGGCAAAAATCGCACGGGCGAAATCGGCCCAACTTACATCCGGCGCGCCAGAGAAATGATAGGTTCCGGCTGTGTTCGGCTCTGTTTTAAGCCGATTGGCGATTTCGACACAGGCCTGAGCGATGGCACGGGCCGGGGTCGGCCCACCGATTTGATCCGCGACAATGGTGAGTTTGTCGCGCTCTGCGCCAAGCCGGAGCATGGTTTTCACAAAGTTGTTGCCATGGCTGGAGAACACCCATGATGTGCGCAAGATTGCGCATGTGCCACCCGCCGCGCGAATGCCATTTTCACCCAAAAGTTTGGTGCGGCCATAGGCGCCCAAAGGGGCAGTTGGATGATCGGGCGTAAACGGTGTCTCGCCGGACCCATCAAACACATAATCGGTGGAAATATGGACAAAGGGAATGTCGAGCGCGGCACAGGCTTTGGCCATTTCCGTTGGTGCCGCGCCATTGACCAAAGCGACGGTCTCTTCGTCCGTCTCGGCCTTATCCACGGCCGTGTAGGCGGCGGCATTGATCACGGCACCCGGTTTGAGGAGGGCGATCTTTTGAGCGCAGAGGGCAGGATTGCTCAGGTCTGCCTCATCGCGTCCCAAAAACATGGCGTCCGGCAACAGTGCCTGCAGTTCCGTAGCGACCTGACCCGTTTTTCCAAAAACAAGGATCATGCGGTCACCCCAAGCCGTTCGCCAACGCCATGCCGGTTTTGCAACGCCCGCCACCAGCTTTCATTCGCCAGATACCATTCCACGGTCAGGGCCAAACCTTCGTCGATGGTCACGGAGGGGCGCCAGCCAAGCTCGGTGCGAATGCGGGAGGGATCAATCGCATAACGCGCGTCATGGCCGGGACGGTCGGTCACAAAGGTGATCTGATCGGCATAGCTTCCGCTGGATTTGGGTCGTTTTTCGTCCAGAATGGTGCAAAGGCTTTTGACCAGTTCAAGGTTGCTGCGCTCATTCTCACCGCCAACATTGTAGCTGCGGCCCAACGCGCCTTTTTCAACGACCAGCAACAGCGCATCGGCGTGGTCTTCCACATAAAGCCAATCGCGGATGTTCGAGCCATCGCCATAAATCGGAAGATCTTTGCCAGCGAGAGCGTTGAGGATGATCACCGGGACCAGTTTTTCCGGGAAGTGGAATGGGCCATAATTGTTTGAGCAATTCGTCAAAACCACCGGCAGCCCGTAGGTTTCGTGCCATGCGCGTACCAGATGATCCGAACTGGCTTTCGAGGCGGAATAGGGCGAACGCGGGTCGTAGGGGGTTTCTTCGGTGAACATCACGGACGGATCATTTGGGAGAGAGCCAAAGACTTCGTCGGTGGAGATATGGTGGAACCGAAAGCCCTCCGGTTTGCCCGCCTCTACCCAATATTTGCGCGCCGCCTCAAGCATGTTGAAGGTGCCGGAGATGTTGGTTTCGATGAAATCACCCGGCCCGTCGATCGAGCGGTCGACATGGCTTTCGGCGGCCAAATGCATCACCACATCGGGTTTGTGCGTGGCAAAAACAGTGTCTAATCCAGCGCGATTTCGAATATCGACTTGCTCAAACGCGTAGAGGGGGCTGTCTGAGACAGAAGCCACATTGTCGAGACAGGCCGCATAGGTCAGCGCATCGACATTGACCACCTCATACCCGCGGGCAATGGCCAAACGCACAACGGCAGAGCCGATGAACCCGGCGCCGCCTGTGATCAAAATTTTCATGCTGTGGCCTCATATACGAATGGCGTTTCAAACCTATCGAAACTCTGCGCCTGATCATCTTTCTCGGAGATGACAGGGGTGATTTCCTCAATCGGCCAGGAAATCCCACAGCTGTCCCATTTCACCGCGCCATCGCAGTCGGGCGAATAGTGGTCGGTGCATTTGTACACAATCTCGCTGTCCGGCTCCAAAGTCATGAACCCATGGAGAAAGCCCGCCGGGATCCATAGTTGCACGCCATTGTCGAAAGACAATTCCTCGCCATACCAATGGCCATAGCTCGGCGAGCCTTTGCGGACATCGACCGCAACATCAAAAATCCGACCACGTCCACAGCGCACCAACTTGCCTTGTGCATGCGGCGGCGATTGAAAATGCAGGCCGCGCACGGTCCCGACGTCGCGCGAGAGGGAATGATTGTCCTGCACAAATTCGGGTAGGATGAGCCCAGCATCGGCCAAGCGTTTCTTGTTCCAACTTTCCGAAAAAAATCCGCGGTGATCCCCAAAACGAGGCGGTGTAATGCGCAGGACATCCTGCAAGGTCGTGGGCTCGATCATGTCATTATTCTATTGTTGGACCTGATGGTTTGTATGCAACCATAGGTAGCCAATTATGGGGTCAGATGGAATGCGTAAATATGGCCTGATTGGGCCTCGGAAAAGGGGACGCAAATTTGAATTTGATCGGAACGCGTGTTTCGAATGGGGCTATGCCCCAGCTTTCGGAGACCGTCATCGGAGATTCGCGGCGAAAATACCGCCAACAGAGCGTTGCAAAGAAGCAGAGGATGAGAGTTTGAAAGGACGTCTCAACGCTTTTGTCTCACCCTATGACAGAACAAGAGCATCGCCTTGGCCCGGCGGCAGACTTTCGCTCGCTTAATCGGCCCGCACGGGATTTGGTGTGTCTACGGACAGGGCCGAACGCCGAGGCGGATCAACTCGGCGCCCGACAAACGTGTGGCAGAGTAAATTTTAAAACGCGCGTTTGTCATATACCAGTTTCGAATTGCCTCCGGATAGTGGGACGCAATCACCCGAGACCACTTTTCAAACTTGTCAGGCGCAAGTTTTGCACCGTGGTTTGAGGGGCCGTGAAATCCCAAAACCGCTTGAGGGGAGACACACACATCGTTCGCTCCCAAAAACATAGTACAGCTCGACATACAGTTTCCGCGGCGGATTTCCACTTTTTGACCCAACTGATTGATCTGTCGAATCTCATTGTATCGTTCACGGACACTCCCCCCTGGGTCGCCGGTGATGACGATTGTTGCCCCCGGTACTTGAGAGTTTGGCCGCGCAGCATGGGCGGCTGTTGTCATGGATGCCATCAAAAGAGTTGCGCTTAGTGCCGAAACGCCAAAGGCAAATAGTTTAGGAGCGCGCGCAAAATGCGCACGTTTGGTTTGTTTGAAAAACATGAAATCACCCCACGTGATAAGACGGGGTGTTCTCACCCCAGCACACCGATCCCCATCGGCTCACTGTGGAGTAAAGCAGGCAAAGCCTAAAAAAGGGTTGAACGCTGCGGGCGCGTTGTCCGACGATCAATAAAAAAAGGCACCAAAGTTGGTGCCTTTTGATGATCTAGAGCTTATGCCGCAGTTGCGGCACAGCTTAGTTTGTTGTGGAGGTGGTTGATGTCGTCGAGGTGGTGCTCCCACCAGCCAAGCTCGCAGCTGCAACACCGCCGGCAAAAAGAGCGGGGGCGATGCCAGGCAAGAAGTTGGTCGCATCATCTGCGCCAGGCAGCGCCAAGCAAGCTTCGTTGTCTTTGTTGGCCTCGTCTTCGCAATTGATTTCAGTATCAGTTGCGGTTGTGACTTCGGCAGCGGCTGCAGTTGCAGTGAGCGCAAAGGCGGAGAGCAAAAGAAGGGCAAATTTGGGCATGAGTGACTCGCTATCTAGATTTGCGCCTCTTTAAACAAAAGAAACGCGTGTTACAGGCTTAGGTTCTACATAACCTATTTTTGCCCCTGATTATATGGGGAAATGCCTGAAACCTCCACTTTTTGCGTTCACATCCCGCTTTGCGCTAAGATTTGCGCAAAGCGGGATGTGTGCCGCTGAATAATAATGCGTCAAGGACGTGTCTTATTGGACTGCGTTGGCGCTGATGCTGAGAATGGACGGTGTGATTTGGTTGATCACCCGGTTCCAGCGGGCAATCGGCTGTTCAGCGACAAAGACAATGTCATTTGGGCGCAATTCGAATCGGGTGGCCAAGGTGAGTGTCGCCACATTGCTTGTGTCCAGTTGCCAGGCGGTGAGCGCATCGAACTCCATCGGATCTTCCGAACCGCGCAGAACATAAATGTGTCGCGGATCTGCTGTTGTCGTCGCGAGGCCGGTCGCGCCTTCATAAATGGCATCGGCCAGACTGGCTTTGCGAGCCAACGGAAGTGGGAAGCGGCCCTGTTTTTTGACCTCGCCGGCCAGATAGACATAATCACGATCTGTGGCGTCGAATTCGACCTGAGCCCGATAATTTGAACGGGCTTCCTCAAGCATGGCACGGCGCAGAGACACCTCGGTTTGCAGTTGCGAAAGGGCTGCAGTGCGTGCGTCCTGGCGATAGGAGGCCAGTTGAATTTGCTGAGTGAAATAGGCTGACGCCTGATCAAGTTGGTAGGTGTCATCGACAAAGATACTGTCGCCCGACATGAGCGGAATTTTCTGCAGGCTGTTGTTTGAATAAAGCGCTTCGAGCGGAATTTGGTAGATGGTGCCGTCGCGGTAGAGGCGCACGGACGTGTAATCCATGTTTGCGGCCGTTGTGCCGCCCACGCCTGCCAAAGCTTCGTCAAGGTAGAGCGGGGTGAGCGTGATGGGCACCACGCCGGGTTTGGGGACGGCACCGCCAATAGAGACTTTTTTGGAGTTGAATTGAGAAATCTCAAGGCTGAAGGTCGGCTCGATCTGCGCAGAGACCAAGCTTTGGAACAATGTCGCTTCGGCTTCTTCAAGTGTCAGGCCTGCAATGGCAACGCGTCCGACATCCGGGATTGCGATGCTGCCATCGTCTTGCACAGTGTAGCCTTGGCGGCTGTTTTGCGCGGCCAAAAGACCCGAAAGCTGTTCGACTGAAGATCCTGCAGGGGTTGCGAGAAGCACGACATCGCCAACGCCGATCTTATAAGGTTGTGGCTGTCTTTCTGGTGGCAACCGGGTTTCGAGTACATTCGGACGGGTCTGAGCGGTGTAGGACGGCTCGGGGATCGCCCCCGTGCCCCTGAGGCCGCCACCCATACCTGCCGTGCTGCGAAAGACTGCAGGAATGTCGCGTGGTGTATAGGAAGACCGATTCGCGACAAGGACGCTTTGTGACGTGACCGGTACCACGCGTACCTTTGCGTCGTCTGTTGTCCCGGAGACAACCCGTTGGCTGTGATAAACAGCACCACACGACGAAAGTGAAAGTGCCATAAGAAGAGCAACAGCTATACGCAATGGAGTCATTCCTTGTCTAAAACCCATAGGACTTTGGTTCGTCATAGCGAAAAACAGCCCTTAAAACCATTCTGTTTTGCCGATCTCCCGCAACCGAGGCTTTCACGCCTCACCCGAAAGATACAAGCCGATTTCGCCCGGTTTGGGCGATTAGTTCGTGTAATATTTGTTCCCGTAGGACCCATAGGCCCCATATGAATCCCCATAGCCATACCGCTTCATCCCTTTTGGGTCGATTTGGTTGAGCACAATGCCGCTGATGGTGACGCCGACAGTTTCAAACATACGAAGAGCATCGCGCACTTGGGACTTCGTTGTTCTATCCCAATGTACGGTGAACAGAACGACGTCCACCTGTTGTGCCACCACCCGCGCGTCGGGGACGACAAGCACAGGGGGCGTGTCAATGATCACGAAGTCATAGGCAGTTCGGGCCGCTTCCAGAAACTCGATGAAGCGCCGCGAAGACAAGATGTCGGCGGCGTTCACATTGCTTGGTTCGCTTACAAGAATATCTGCCCCGAGCACAGAGTCATGGATGACGGCATCTTCCAAAGAAACGTCACCGGCCAGGACGCTCATCAACCCCTTGGCGTCTTTGACGTCGAGATATTGACTAAAGACGAGGCGGCGGATGTCCCCTTCAACCAAGAGCACTTTTTTCCCCAACCCAACCAGGTTTTGGGCCAAGGCAAAAGACACTGTGGTTTTGCCTTCCCCCGGCAAAGAGGAGGTCGACATGATCACCTGTGGCGCTTTGTCGAGGCCAGATAACAACACCGAGGTGCGCAGGTTGCGAACGGCTTCGGCCGCGGCGGAAGTCGGCTTTTCCGCCAGATATTCAAGTCCTTGGCGGCGGTTATCCGTTGGTAAGAGCGGAATTTGCCCCATCACAGACAACCCGGTGTCAGCTTCCAGATCGGAGGCTTGGCGATAGCCGTTTTGCCGCATTTCCCACAGCAAAGCCCCGCCGCTGCCAGCCATCGCCCCAAGGATCATTGACATGGCCAGGATAAGCGACTTGCGCGGTTCCGATGGGGAGTCGGGCAAAACCGCGTTGGACAAAATCCGGCTGTCGGCTTGTTGAATGCCCTCTTGCGCCGAGGTTTCTTTCAGGCGCCCGAGAAAATATTCATAGAGCAACCGACTGGCTTCGGCTTCGCGCGACAATTGCTGAAGTTGGATGATTTCATCACTTTGCTTCGCGATTTCGGCTTCGCGTGTTTCGATACTGGACGCAAGCGACTGGACCTGAGCCTCTGTCCTTTGAACTTGCGTCTTGGCACGGGACAGAAGTTGTTCGAACCGCGCATCAAACTCGGCACCGGCACCGTTTTCGCGCAACAGGGTGGTCAGTCGCGCATCGCCAGCCTTCTCTGCCTTTTCCTGAGCAGAGGCGCTTTCGAGAGCGACAAGATTTGCCAACTGAAGCTCGGCTTCGTTGAATGTGGCGCGGGTGGTTGTCAGCCGATCACGGAGCTCTTTGAGTTGACGATCAAGCGCCTGAACACTTTCGATACTTACCGCTTCAGAATTGGTCGAAAACTCCGCAACGCGAGCCTCGGCTTGTTCCAGT
The DNA here is from genome assembly GCF_000299875.1 of Celeribacter baekdonensis B30. Taxonomy (GTDB): domain Bacteria; phylum Pseudomonadota; class Alphaproteobacteria; order Rhodobacterales; family Rhodobacteraceae; genus Celeribacter; species Celeribacter baekdonensis_A. The sequence continues at coordinate 296,100 of NZ_AMRK01000001.1, read as the reverse complement.
TCCAGTTTGAGATCGGCCACACGCGAGGTGAGCCATTCCGAGGCCTCTCGCGTGGCTTCAAATTTAACGTCCATTTGGTACAGAATATACTGTTCGGCGATGGTGTCGGCGAGAGTTGCAGATTTTTGTGCGTCTTCGGTCTCCATGGTCACCTGCAAGATATAGGTGTTGGGGATATTGCGCACGGATATGCGCTCCAGAACGGCGTTGATCGCAGCGGTTATCTGTTCTTGGTCTGAGGCGTCTTTTGGTTCTGCCCCCGTCAAGGCGTTCTTCAATGTGTCTTTCAGGCTCAAGGGGCGCAGTGCCGCATTAAACTCGGGATCTTCCGTCAAATGTGCAACCGACACAACGCGCTCAAGCAATCTACGGCTTTTCAGGACTTCCACTTCGGTGTTGATTGCTTCGGAATCTGTCCCAAGGCTGGGCAGAACCGCACTGAGATCAAGCAATTGTTGACCCGAGGTATCCAACAAAATCACAGATGTGGCGCGATATTTCGGGGTAACAACACCCAAGGCATAGAAGGCGCCCAGACAGGCAAAAACAAAAATACTCGCCAGAATCCATAGTTTTTTGCGCCAAAGGACGCCAAACAGCGCTCCAAGATCAATGACATCTTCATCGGTTGCGGCAGTGTTCAGGGGCTTATTGTTTTGCGACACGGGCTTCTCAACTCATTAAAAGGGTTGCGTTGTCTGTAGTGTGATTGCGGATGGATATCCATTGGCCTGCGGTAGAAAATGTCGATGATGTGTTTCTTTCGCTGCAGGCGCATTGCCGTCGCCATTCAACTGGCCAGTTCAACAGCGACGGCATGGCGCACTTGTGCGGTAAGATCTTTTGCACGGAGTTCAGAACTGGATTGCGCATAGATTCGAAACTCTGGTGCGTTGCCTGAGGGGCGTAAATGCACCACATCCCCACTTTCGAAATCGACACGTAGGCCATCCGTCAAATCGATGTCGGAAAGAGATCCGAAGGGGGCAAAAAACTGTGCGCGATTTGCAGTGTCGTCAATCAGGCCGGTCAGAAAGAGGGCCGCTTTGGCGCGATCAATTTCCTGAAGCCGGTCGGCAGCCGTGAAGCACTGAGGCAGGGCAGAGACCAGAGCGGCCAAGGAAGCGTTTTGTTGTTTGGCGGCATAGAGAGGCGCAAGGATGGGCAACATGCAATCCCGCGTGGGCAACGCGGCAAGAGGGCCCACGATTGTTGCGTCAAAGCCCAGCAAGAACCCGCCATTCGCCTCAAACCCAATACAGCGCGCATCGGCGCTGGCCTGTTCCATTTCTGCAATGACGAAGGGTGACCCGATTCGGGTGAGGCTCACATGGTCAAACTCTGGGCATCGGCGCACCATGTCATTTGAAGAGACTGGCGTGACCACCATTTTGGCATCCAACACGCGAGCGGTCAAAACCCCAAGCACATCTCCGGGGATAACTTTGCCTGCCGCATCTGTCAGCAACGGACGGTCGGCGTCGCCATCAGTCGAGGCTACAGCGTCGAGGGCGTGCTCTTGGCTCCATGCAATCAGATTCGCACGAGTTTCTGTGTCGACGGCTTCTGTATCGACGGGAATGAATGTGTCGGAATGCGCCAAAGGCACAACCTGCGCCCCCAATTCAGTCAAAATCTGTTCCATTGTATCGCGGGCCACCGAGGAATGGCGATAGACACCGATGCGAAGACCGTCGAGCGCTCCGGGCCCGAAGGCATCCACATAGCGTTTCACATATAAGGATTCGGCCTCCGGCAAAGACACCAAGCTGCCCGTCGTTCCGGTTCGACGGCGACGCGCGCCATAGGCTTCTCCGATTCTCGCTTCGTCGGCTTTCGAAATTTCGCCCTGAGGCACATAGAATTTCAACCCGTTGCGATCTGCGGGAATGTGGCTACCAGTGACCATGATCGCCGCTGCCCCTGCCTTCATTGATGCCAAAGCCAGGGCTGGTGTACCGAGAGCGCCACACTCCACAACATTGAGACCAGCACCCTGTGCCACACGACAAATAATCTCTGCGATGTCTGGAGAAGAGGGGCGCAAATCTCGGCCGACGTAGAGGGTGTCACATTCGGGTACGGTCGTCAAAAATGCGTGCACATAATCTGAGACGACCTCTTCGCTAAGTTCACTTACAAGGCCGCGCAAACCGCTGGTGCCAAAAGAGGGAGCCATGTTGGAGAGCCTTCCATCAGATATTTGTAACCTAGGTGGTCTTAGCATTAATGGCGTCGGTTCAAAAACACTTAAAACGGCTCGCGGCGATGAAAGCCACCTCTGTTGGACAGAGCGTGCATTTTGTCGAACGACTCAATGCAATCAGAAGACGATTTAATTCATGTGAAGGCCCGCTTTTAGGGGGGTGGTATAAATTTCAGCACCTGAAAACGTGTGTTTTTTAGTCGGTTTGAGATAATTTGGCGAGTTTATGTGGCTTTTGACATTAAGTGGAATGGAGCGGCTAAAATTTAGGCTATTCCCCCTTTTTTCATAAACCTAGGTGTCACATAGGGTGAATACTGATAGATGAGACATTCGAGATGACCCAACGACAGGACAGATCTACATCATGACCTCTGCATGTATCACGCCCGTTATTTTGTGTGGTGGCTCTGGCACCCGCCTGTGGCCTTTGTCGCGCAAAAGCTATCCCAAACAATTCGTCCCTTTGGTGGATGAACAAACCTTGTTTCAGGCATCGGCCAAACGTCTCAGTGGCGGCACGGATCAGCTTAAATTTGCAGCTCCTGTGGTTCTGACGGGCTCTGATTTTCGGTTTATCGTTACGGAACAATTGTCAGCCATCGGCATTGATCCTGGTGCCATCCTGATTGAGCCCGAAGGGCGCAACACGGCTCCGGCGATTCTTGCGGCGGCTTTGCATGTGTCAGCGACGCATCCTGAGGCGATCATGCTTGTTGCGCCCTCTGATCATGTCGTGCCGGATACGGCGGCGTTTCATGCGGCTGTTGAGAAAGGTCTTGCCGCAGTAGAGAATGGCAAGCTTGTGACCTTTGGCATCAAGCCAACCCATGCTGAGACCGCCTATGGCTATCTCGAACTGACTACTCAGCCGGATGATTCTGGCACTGCGATTGATCTCAAACAGTTTGTTGAGAAACCAGATGCGGAGCGCGCCGCCGAAATGGTGATCGCAGGTACGTTTATGTGGAACGCGGGGATTTTCCTGTTCAAAGCCAAAGATATCATCGCAGCTTTTGCGGAGCACGCACCCGGTTTGACCGCTCCTGTGGCCGCGGCTGTCGAAACCGCTCAGGTGGATCTTGGTTTCTTGCGTTTGGATGCGGAGGCTTGGGCACAGGCCGAAGATATTTCTATCGACTATGCGGTGATGGAACGCGCCGCCAATTTGGCAGTTGTGCCGTTTGACGGCGGTTGGTCCGATCTTGGCGGCTGGGATGCGGTGTGGCGTGAATTGGGCCCGGATGCGAACGGTGTTGTGACCTCTGGCGAAGCCACCGCGATTGATTGTGAAAACAGCCTGTTGCGCTCTGACAGTGAACACCTCGAAATCGTTGGGATCGGCCTTAAGAATGTGATGGCCATTGCCATGAATGATGCCGTGTTGGTGGCAGATATGTCATGCGCACAGGACGTCAAAAAAGCCGTGGCGGCCCTCAAAGCCAAAGGTGCTGCGCAAGCCACGATGTTCCCAAAAGATCACCGGCCTTGGGGCTGGTTTGAGAGCCTTGTTGTTGGCGGGCGATTCCAAGTGAAACGCATCCATGTGCATCCGGGCGCGGCGCTCAGCCTGCAAAGCCATTTCCACCGCTCCGAGCATTGGATCGTGGTTGAAGGCACGGCGCGTGTAACGGTGGATGACGAGGTTAAACTCGTGACAGAGAATCAATCCGTCTACATCCCGCTTGGCGCGGTCCACCGGATGGAAAACCCCGGCAAAGTGCCGATGGTGCTGATTGAAGTGCAAACCGGTTCCTATGTCGGCGAAGATGACATCATCCGCTACGAGGATGTCTATTCGCGCGGCCAAGGGGCTAAGGGATAAGTTGCATTCATTGCAACACTCCCCAAATCTGGAAAGTGGAAGGGCGCGGTCTCACTTCGACCGTAGCCCTGCCAGCCCCTTCTCAAGGAACCAAGCATAAGTCTCCCGGACGCCCTCTTGCAACGGAATGGATGCAGTCCAGCCCAGCCGAGCAAGACGGCTGACATTCATCAGCTTGCGTGGTGCGCCATCTGGCTTGGTTGCATCAAATGCGAGCTTGCCCTTATATCCCGTGACCTCAGCAACGATCTCGGCCAATTCACGGATGGTGACATCGGTACCAGACCCCACGTTGATGTGACTCAGCATTGGCTGAGTTTCGCTTTGATAGGTTGTGTCATCCAGATCCAGCACAAAAAGCGACGCCTCCGCCATGTCGTCAACATGGAGAAACTCGCGCATCGGATTGCCTGACCCCCAAATGGTCACTACCTTTGTATTGTTTTCGACCGCTTCGTGAAAACGACGAATCAGAGCAGGCAGGACATGGGAGTTTTGAGGATGGAAATTATCCCCTGGCCCGTAGAGGTTTGTGGGCATGACAGAGCGATAATCCACACCGTATTGCCGGTTGTAGCTTTCGCACAGCTTGATTCCGGCAATCTTGGCAATAGCGTAAGGTTCGTTTGTCGGCTCAAGAGTGCCCGTCAAAAGGGCTTCTTCTCTCATCGGTTGTTCGGCCATTTTGGGATAGATGCAAGAGGACCCGAGTTGCAGCAGTTTTTTGACGCCTGCCTCATAAGCGGCATTGATCACATTGCACTCGATCATCAGGTTTTCATAAATGAACTGGGCTGGATAGCTGTTGTTGGCGATAATCCCTCCGACTTTGGCTGCGGCAAGGATGACTTCATCTGGTTTTTCGTCATGCATGAATGCCTGAACGGCCTGCTGGTTTGTTAAATCCAGTTCCGAGGACGACCGTGTAAGAAGTATCAAGTTTTTACCTGTGGCACGGCGGTCTTCAAGTTTGCGCAGAATTGCCCCGCCAACCATCCCGCGATGCCCGGCAACGTAAATTTTCTTTTCCATGTCATACCTCACACCAATTTCTTCCTACTGTTGTTATGTGTCACGTAGCGCGACTCAAAGCAAACCGTGCCGCAGCCTTGATTTGAGTAATTGTGATACTCTCTGATCTATTTGTGACACTTTTGAAGGCAGCGGCTAAGTATCGGGCAGTTTTAGCAGCGAAAGTTTGCGGATAGCGGTGTTTTCATTTAGGTCTCTGGCAACGATGTGAGTGCGTTTTGAGGAACTGCCCAAGACGTTGCCGAAGCCTAAGAGTAGGGCGTATGGCGGAAGAGGTTAAAGTGAAGATACAAATTCTTGGGCTGAATTACGCCCCTGAAAAAATTGGCATCGCGGTCTACTCAACCGGACTAGCAGATGAGTTTTCTGCCCGTGGCCATGACGTGGTAGTTGTATGCGCCCATCCCTACTATCCTCAATGGAAACTGGGTGAAGGCTGGCCGCAATTCCGCTATCGGACGATCATGACCGATAGCGGAGCAAAGGTTATTCATTGTCCGCTTTATGTCCCCCAAATTCCGACTGCAAAATCCCGAATGATTCATTATGCAAGCTTTGCTCTGACCGCCCTGCCGCGTTTGCTTGGAGATGCGGTGCGTAAGAGGCCTGATGTGGTCTTTGTGGTCGCGCCCTCCCTTGTGTCTGCGATCAGTGGCTGGGCCACCGCGCGTTTAACTGGAGCCAAGCTTTGGCTCCACGTGCAGGATTTCGAGGTCGAAGCTGCATTTGCCACGGGCGCAATTGGTTCTGAAAGTCGTTTGGGACGGATGGCACTTGCCTTTGAGCGCTGGATGCTTGGCCGCTTCGATATAATCAGTTCAATCTCACAGCCGATGCTCGATAAGTTGCATGAAAAAGGTGTACCTCAAGCGAAAATATACGAGCTTCGCAATTGGGCGAACCTGTCCCGGGTCACTGTGGTCGAAGGGGTGTCTCCTATGCGCGAAGAGCTTGGGATCACAACAAAATATGTTGCGTATTATTCCGGCAATGTGGCGGCCAAGCAGGGGCTGGAAATCATCCCTGCAGCTGCGCGCTTGTTGCAGCACCGCGATGATCTGACCTTCGTGATATGCGGTGAAGGGTCGTTTCTTTCGACACTCAAAGATGCGGCGGAAGGGTTGAACAATATCCAGTTCTTACCTTTGCAACCGCTTGAAAAACTGAGCGATGCGCTTGGCATGGCTGATGTGCATTTGCTGCCACAAATTGCGGGTGTTGCAGAGCTTGTTCTGCCATCCAAATTGACCAACATGCTTGCTTCCGGGCGTCCAGTCATAGCGACGGCTGGGCCAGACACCGCTTTGGCCCAAGAACTTAAAGGCAGTGGCATTGTCACGCCTCCTGGGGATGTTGCAGCTTTTGCATCCACTATTGAAGCGCTTTTGGATGATTCGGAGCAGCGTGCGGCCTTTGGTAAACAAGCTCGCCTCAGCGCGAATGCTAACTGGGATATGGATAGAATCATCTGTAAACTTGAAACAAAACTGTGCCAATTGGCACCTAAGGTTCGCGAACGCGATCAAAGCACATCAGTTAAAGGGTGAAGACATGAAAAAGGCACTGATTACGGGGGTGACGGGACAAGATGGTTCGTATCTCGCGGAGTTTCTTTTGGAAAAGGGCTATGAGGTCCACGGGATTAAACGCCGTGCGTCTTTGTTTAACACGCAGCGTGTGGATCACATTTACGAAGACCCACACACAGACAATGCACGTTTCAAACTGCACTACGGTGATCTCTCCGACAGTTCCAACCTGACGCGCCTGTTGCGCGATATTGAGCCGGATGAGGTGTATAACCTTGGCGCCCAGTCGCACGTTGCTGTGTCTTTTGAGGCTCCTGAATATACTGCCGATGTCGATGCTATGGGCACGCTGCGGCTTCTGGAGGCCATCCGCTTCCTTGGTCTTGAGAAAAAGACCAAGTTCTATCAGGCCTCGACCTCTGAGCTTTACGGTTTGGTGCAAGAGATTCCGCAAAAAGAGACAACCCCGTTCCACCCGCGTTCGCCCTATGCTGTGGCCAAACTTTACGCCTATTGGATCGCGGTGAACTACCGTGAAAGCTATGGCATGTATGCCTGCAACGGCATCCTGTTCAACCACGAGAGCCCACGCCGGGGCGAAACCTTTGTAACTCGCAAAATTACCCGCGGTCTAGCCAACATGGCTATGGGACTTGAGAAGTGCCTCTACATGGGTAACATCGACAGTCTGCGCGATTGGGGTCACGCCAAAGACTACGTGCGGATGCAGTGGATGATGTTGCAACAAGACACGCCCGAAGACTTCGTAATCGCCACAGGTGTTCAGTATTCTGTGCGTGAGTTTATCACATGGTCTGCCCGCGAACTTGGTATCGAGCTTGAGTTCACCGGAACAGGTGTCGATGAAATCGCAACAATTACATCTATTGAAGGAGACAAGGCCCTTGCGCTCAAAGTTGGCGATGTCGTGATGCGAATTGATCCGCGTTATTTCCGTCCCGCCGAAGTGGAGACGCTATTGGGTGATCCGAGTAAAGCCAAAAAAGTGCTGGGTTGGACGCCAGAAATTACTGCGAAAGAAATGTGTGCAGAGATGGTGATGGAAGACCTCAAATCAGCCAGACGTACTGCGCTTTTGAAAGAACATGGTCTGGAATTGCCCATTAGTGTTGAGGGTTAGGCGATGGCGGTAAAGGCTTTAGCTTATGGTGCATACCTTCTTTTAACTGAGTTCATCGGGTCTTTGCCGTCTCATACAATACGGAATTTTTTATATAAAAATGTTTCCCGGGTTTCGATCGGGAAACATGCAACTCTCTATCGCGGAGCGCGGATGCGCGGCAGTCGCAAGATTAAAATTGGAGCCGGTACGTCAATTGGTAATGGATGTGAATTGGATGGTCGTGGCGGGCTAAGATTTGGCCGAAATGTAAATGTTTCGTCAGAGGCTGCTTTTTGGACCGCCCAACATGACTATCAAGATGCAAGCTTTGCAACGATCTTTGCGCCGATTGAGGTTTGTGATTGGTGCTGGATTGGACCAAGAGTTACAGTGTTGCCTGGGGTTACTATCGCGGAGGGCTGTGTTGTTGCAGCACATTCCGTCGTAACAAAATCGACTGATCCATATGGCGTATATGCTGGAATACCGGCAAAGCGGATCGGCGAAAGGACACGGCATGACTTTAACTATCAACCCGGAGCCGCTCCTATTCCGTTCATCTGAATACAAGTGACGGGGGGGGCATTGATAGCAACGTTGCGCTTAACAATCGTGATCAGTGTTGCGCGGGTTTGCAGTAGAGGGGCCGCCGAATTTACTGTTCTTTGAGAGGCTATAGCTAGTTTGCGAGCATCGTTATTCCAAGCATACAAGGGCTATCATGATGACTTCAGAGAACCAATTTCAAGGCCGTAGTGTTCAGCGTATCGGTTCACCGACACATCTCGCAATTGTGACTCCCGATGACACCACTGACTTGGGACACGTGCCTCAGATGATTTATGTCGGCGTCGCGGGGACTCTTCGTGTCACCACGCTTGGTGGTGAGACTGTGGCAACGCCTTCACTTCAAGCCGGGTGGCATCCCCTTGAGATTTGTCGCATTCACGCCACAGGTACGACGGCAACAGATATCATGGTGGCTTGGTAATGACTCTCGCGCTTCTTCACGCCACCGTTTGGGGTAATGCACAGCTAAAGGCCTATGCCTCCACGCAATATGGCGTTCCATTAGAGGTATGGGACTTTTCGAACGACTTTTATACTTCGAGCTGGAATGTTTCTCGCGCCACCTCTGCTGTTGTGTCGACAGAAACTGGCATCCTGACTGAAGTGTCTGTGAATGAAGCGCGACTTTACGGCAGCGGACCTGAGCGTGGTCTGCTTTTGGAAACCGCATCATCCAACATTAGCAGTGCGCCAAGTGCTCCACAAACGTTATCAGGCGTCTACAAAACAGGAGCGGCCAGTGCTGTCTTAAGCATAGTTGATGACTTTGCTATGCAAAGTGCCGCAGGCATTGCATCCTTGACCAACGGAATGGCGTATCACTTAGATAACACGTCAGGAACGTCCAACGCGCGCTTAGCCTTACAGCAAACATTCGACAGCACCCAATCGGCATGGGTCGCATCCGCTTATTTGAAGGCTACGGGCCAGGTTACTGTTCGCACGGGATATGGTGCATATCCAGCCATAGGCGTCTTGCCAACAGACCCACCTTTGTCCGCGAGTGCGTATACTCGTTTTTTGCGTTCAAAGGTGCAAAAAAATGGAGGAGCATACAACCTTAATGATGTCTTATGGATTGATGTTCCGGCAGGGAATCAAGTCTGGGCAAGCCTGATACAACTCGAAGAAAATCAAAATGACTCGTCTTCTATTATTCCATCCACTGGTATTGCTACGCAGCGTGCACAAGAAACGCTCGAACTGGCTGTGGCCCCAGGAAATTATAACGTGTTGGTTAATTTTACTGATGGAAACAGCCAAATTTTAAGTAATCAGGCATCAACAGGTTTGCTAACAATCGCTCCAGAAAATAAGATAATTGAAAAAGTAAGGCTATTTTTGTGTAGTCTTAAAATGGAGATTGAACCGTGATACGACAGCAGACGAAAAGAGCTCTTCAGCGGATGAGTTCCAATCAAGGCATTGAGCCGATTGTGATAGCAAGTATGGGGCGTTCCGGAAGTACTTTGGTTTATGATGCTGTTGTGGAAGCGGTGATTGCACGCAGTCCTCTTCGAAATCTTTTCTGGGGCCACAGGCTAACTGCTGATCAGTGTTGGAACCTTAGCAATAAACCTTTGATCCGTGGAACAGTGTATAAAACGCATGACTATCCTGAGCGGTTGGTGGTCAATGGTGGGAAAGCCATATTTCTGTTTGGCTCAACTTTGGACGCTGCGAAGTCGGTGCATTCGGCGAAGGAGCGCTTTGGTCAAGAATGGGTTGAAGAGCATTTCGTCAATCTACGTTCTGAAGGAAAGTATGAAGACTTATTTAAATCAGACGTTCTGAACTTTGAAAAACAAATCCACTCTTGGGCCGTCACTGAAACCATCCCTACCCTTTGTTTACGATTTGAAACACTGTGGGAAAACTCAGAAAGACTAAGTGATTTTTTAAACATGAAAGTTGTGCTTCCCAAAGAACGTGCGCGAAAAGTAGACGATTATGATTCAGAGGTAACAAGTGCGCTCAAGCACATTTTTGATCCTATTGACGAAAGATTAAGGAGTTTGCCCGACTGCTTTATCAGTTCACATGAAAATGAAGCCTATTTTAAGTGAAGTCCCCAAGCAGAATAGTATCAAGTGAGCAAAATTTACGCATAGCACGTGTTGCTGTTTTGCTCTCATTTGCATCTAATACTGGCATCAACATTGTACTGCTTGGAAGTCTCGCGCGGTTGGGTGGGATTGATCTTGTGGGGCAATGGTCTTTGTTGATGGCTGTCAATATGAACGTATTGGTGCTTGATTTTGGCCTGACATCCGCTCTAACACTCCGAATATCGCAAGTTGGGGTGCAAGACACTGCGCCCATATTGCGCCGGTTATCTCGCTTGACGATATCCCTAGGGCTGCTTGGATTGCTTTTCGCACTTGCTGCCTGGCAATTCAATATGACGGCCGCATTGGGTATTGGGCTTGCTGCAGTTTCTGCATTACCGCAACTGATGTCAAATTGGTTGATTGCAATTCGTATGGGTCAGCATCAACAACACTGGTTTAACTTCAAAACGGTTCTTAGAGTTGTTGTTCAAACCACGATTGTTATTATCTGTATCAAAGATAATACGGCAGTTGCATGGTTCATATTTGGTTCTGCACTTCTGGCCGGAGGCGTCGCTGAATTCGCTCTTATTTATGTAATTGTACGAAGGGAGTTTGAGTGGAAAGGACGCACCTCAAAGCTCGGTGCTTTAAAGATCTTGACGTCGGGTTTTGGTTTAGAAAACCTATCCCAGCGCGGGTTTCAGCCGCTGTCGCAAGTGCTGATCGGCGCCTTGCTTGGCCCTGCCGCAGTTGGCATTTTTTCTGTAGCCTTACGAATCCCAGTTGCTATCAATCAAGCTTTTAGCCAAGCATTGCGGACTTTGCTTCCTGGTGTGTCAAGTTTTCTTCAGGCTGGGGATGAAGCTGCCGCTATCCGCCTCGTGCGAAATGGATTTGTAAGCCAAGTCATGCTGGTGACACCAGCCTCACTCTTTCTATTGCTCTATACCGATCTCATTCTTGTTGCTTGGCTAGGTGAGACTCCCAGTCAGTTGATTTTAGCGACACAGATTTTTTCAGGCTCAATGGTTTTTACTGCGCTCAGTACGCCTTTTTACTGGGTCGCACAGGCAACGGGACGTGTTCATGCATTGGGTCGATTGGGAATCGCAACACTTATCGCCATGCTGATATGTGTAACGGTTCTGGTGAGCTTGGGTGGTGGTATTCTTGAATGTTCTATCCTGTTTGCACTTTCACAGGCTGTGCGCAGCGTGGGCGCTTGTATCTATGGGGCAGGAGAACACAATTTCTTACGCCGCGTTTTAAGTGATCTTCGATGGGGGCGACTATTTGCATTTTTTGCAACCTTTACCCTCTTTAACCTCATCATTATGAACCAAATTTCAACACAACCCCCCGCGAAAGCGCTATTGCTTGTAACTGGGCTGAACGCCGTTTTATTCGGCCCACTTGTCATATTTGCTCTTTCAAAGAATGCCATCGTTCAAAAAGAGAAGGTCCATAAATGAGCAATCAATTTCGACCCCTTTTGAAAGATGCGTTTCGCCAATTCCTTTGGGAGAGTTTGAATACACATCAACAACAAGATGAACCCAAAGATATTGCACTCATTGGTTCTAGACGCTCTGGGTCTACCCTGCTGATGCAAATTTTGGCACATCACCCTCGCGTTAAATCTGTTGATCAACCGTTCTCGATTTATACAGCAACCAAGACGCAAATGCGGCACATGCCCTATCCTTCAGGTGGAATTTTTGTCGCCCCCGAAGAGAGTGAACTCTTAGCTCTTGAAGCCTATGTGCGAGCAATCCAATCCGGCGACCTTCACATTCAAGAACCATGGCGATTTTGGCGCGATGACTATTGGTTCAAAACAGATCGGCTTGTCCTAAAGACCACAGATGCTCATTATTTGTTGCCACATTTACAGCGCTGGGGCTTACAAACTATCCTGTATTTCAGGCATCCAATCCCACAAGCTCTGTCTTGCATGCGAAATGGATGGGGAGATAGACTTTCTCAATTCTCACAACATCATGCTATACGCACAAAAATTCTTTCTGATGCACAAAATGCTATGCTGGACCAAACTGTTGCACAAGGGTCAAAGCTTCAACGTTATGTTCTTGGCTGGTGCCTTGAAAACCTCCCGCTATTTCATGCTCTGTCTGGGGCGGTCCCGTGCATATTCTATGAAGACTTAGTGATAGACCCAAAAGCGACCATTCAAGAACTTGCCACGCTCTGCGATATTCCCGTAACACCCAAGATGATCGCAATGCTCCAACAGTCGTCTCATTCAGTAAAACGTTTGAGTGATAAATCTGGACGTGATGCGATCAAAAGCGGAGATTCCTCCGCACTGGTGGGGCGTTGGCAAAATACAATCAGCAACCGGGATAAAGATGCCGTAGAGGAAATTCTGAGGGCTTTCCAAAACTGCCCCTATTCTGCATTTGAAATAATGCCTCAATTCAGCCCAAACGTAGATCGCTAACGTCTATTTACTATGGATGAAAAGTGGAGTGAAAAGAAATCACGGTATGATGAAAACGGTACTACTCACAATGAGCCTTTTCGGGCTTTACACTCTTGCTCCGCTTGGCATTCCATTTGGTGTGTACTTACTTCCCGGGCTTGTTTCGTTAGTTCTCTATCTTAAAAGCCAAAAACTGTTTTTTTGGCTACTTTCTTTTTGCGGCGTTTTACTTGCACTTTTCATTTTTAACGTCTTGTTGCGGGGTGGAGCGACAGAAATAGGCCCGCAGTTTGTATCTTTAACACTCTTCTTCCTTACAGTCTCAGCATCGACGGGCTTCTTGCTTTTAGTGTTAAATTTTCCGCCTCGTACAATCCATAAATGGTCTAAACTATTGATTTGGCTAATTTTAGTTGGTTTGTTTTTAGAGAGAGTTGGGCCTTTAAAACCAGTAAGTGATTTCGTTCGCGGGTTACTGTATTCATCTGAATTGGTCTACGGTAATGATTTGCGAGATATGACAAACTACGGATTCATTCGTCCAAAACTCTTCGCAAGTGAACCGTCCCATGTTGCAAAATTCTTTGGTATGCTTCTTGTCGTTGCCGTGACAACGAGCACGGAAAATTTTAATAAATCTCTAATATTGATTTGGAGCGTCGCCTTCGTCGTGCTGGAGCCAAGCGTCACGGCTGCTCCAGGCATCGCCGTTACCGTATCTCTGCTCGTGTTCCAAAGACAACGCCTAAGAACAAATGGCCTGCTTTTAAAAACTGTCGCAGTTTCAGGAATAGGTGCCGGCCTTTTCGTTGTTGCCCTTCAAATGATTACACGATTAGGGTTTGATGGTACGCCGATAGAAGCTAGCGCCTATATCCGCATCGTGGAACCTGCGTTTATGGCGGTTAAATCGTTAGCTGAGCGCCCTTTTCTCGGCTTTGGGGTCGGAGTAGAGGAAGATATTTTTCACTTGATTAACCAAATACGAGGATCAGCAACCCCTCTTTTTGTTTTAACGGAAAAGAGTCATTCTGTCTTGGCTGGTAATGTGTTTTTCTCAATGTTTTGGCAATACGGTATTGTGGGGACCGTCCTAATTTGGTTCTTCATTTTGAAACTCGTTAGCATGGTTTCTAAGGCACATTTTTTATTCGTTATACTTTTTATTATCATTCACTCTTTTAGCGTTGCCGACATACACACGCCGTTTTTCTGGGGTTATTTTGTAATGGTTTTGGCAGGTTTCTGGCACTTGAAACACACTCAATCTCTTCAACAGGCAACACAAAGTGAGTTGGGGATTCACAATTTTCAGGAGCGTAAGATAAATTGACCACATTCACCTACTTAGAACCTCTCACCGAAGGGCACTGTACGTTTTGGGCCAAGATGGTTTTGGGGGCAGCGGTCAAGGACGAGCGCTTTCAAACTGTTCGAGCGATTGTAGGCCCGGAAATGGCGAAGAGGTTAGATGCGTTTACCAAAGAGATTGGTGCATCACTTGAAATTATCCCAACGGAACAGCATGCAGAGATGACATCTGGCTCATTGTTTTCCAGAGGGCGCGCGCAATGGCGTGCAGCGCGACAGGCAGCAGAGCAAGGCCCCGTCTTTTTGCCATTTTTTGACCATGCTGTTGTTGCTGCAGCGATGGACCCCACGCCTTTGCCGTATGGTCAGCGCGTGTCAGGCATTATATTTCGCCCACCAAACCACTTTGGTTTGCCCGGCTCTTTAGGGGGCTCTTTGGACAGTGTTAGGCGCTGGGTTACATATGCTTTGGCGCGCCGAGTCTGCCGCGGGGCGCTGTTGACGTTGGATGAGGTAGCGCCGACCAGTCGCGCAGGGCAAACAACCAAGGCACTGGAATTTGTTGCGGACCCGGCACCAAACTTTGACTTGATCAGTATGGAGCCAGAAATTCGAGAAAATGGGCGAAAAATCGTTTTGGTTTTTGGCGCGCTCACGGAACGGAAAGGTATTTTTCAGACATTAGATGCTTGGAAACTACTCGGCGAAGATGGTCGCAATAAATTTATACTACGATTTGTCGGGCGCCTTGGCGCAGATGAGCGTGCACGCTTTATGGAAAAGCTCGCCACTTTGCGTACTGAAACGAATGCGATCATTGAAATTGAAGACCGCTTTGTGACAGATGAGGAACTTGCATGTGAAGTTCAGCACGCGGCGATCATACTTGCTCCCTATCAAAATCATGTTGGATCTTCTGGTGTTTTGCATTGGGCTGTGGCTGGAAAGCGTCCACTGATCGCACAAAATACAGGTTTAATCGGGTTTCAAGTTGACCGTTACAAGCTTGGCTTAGCGGTAGATTGCACCAACCCCCAAGTGCTATCACGCGCAATTTCAGAGTGGGTTCCTTCGATATCTGATCCGGCATTTGAAGCTTCACATACTTCGAACGCCTTTACGGGGAAAATTCTAGATACGGTTTTGGGAGTATGACGATGCGCATATTATTTATAACCCGAGTATACCCTTATCCGAGCCACGCTGGTGACCTTCAATACACAGCTGGAATAATTGAAAGCCTAAGTGCAGTAGAGGAAGTCCAAGTTACCGTATTTTGTGGCAGTGGTATGCCTGACACTGTAACGAAATCAAATGCACGTTGGCTTGGGCAAAAAGAAACTAAGGGACGAACAGCAGATTTTAGATCGCTTACAAGTCGCTATCCTCGGGCTGCGGAACGAGCACTATCCCCGGATGGGATAAAAGCACTGGACGTATTATTGAAAGAGAACGATTTTGACATTGTTTTGTTAAATGAAGCGGTGACAGCCAAGGCAAAGCCAATTGTCGACAAACACAATCTTCCCTCAATCTATATTTCCCACAATGTTGATGCCGATATCAGGCCGCAAATTGCTGCGGCGTCAAAAAAGCGGGTTTTGCGTTGGGTGCAAATGCTGGATGCAGCAAAATACCGCAAAATGGAGTTGGGCCTTTTAAAACAGATTCAAGGCCTGACGACGATATCTCGCGAAGACCAAGATCGTTATAAAGAGCTTGGCTGCGCTGTTCCGTCTAAAGTTTTAAAGCCGGGGTACGCGCATTCAGGCCTCGAAAAACCACATGCCCATGATCGCCGAAATAAAATAGCTGTCTTGGTTGGTTCTTTCGAGTGGAATGCGAAAATTTCAAACTTGGAAATGATTTTAGCGGCTTACGAAAAATATACTGCTGGAATTAGTTTACTGCCTTTTCGCCTTCGCATCGCTGGTAAGGCCCCACCTAAAGTGGTTAAGCGTTTAAGTGCTCGGTATCCAGAAGTCGAATTCATGTGTCCTTTCGAACATTTATCCGATGTTGTTAAAGATGCACGTGTTGCCCTTGTTTTGGAAGAAATGGGTGGAGGATTTAAACTCAAGACATTGGACTATATTTTTTCAGATCTGGCAATCGTTGCTTTCGCCCATGCCATGCAGGGCACGGAGTTGACGCCCGGATTGGAATATCAAGACGCCCCCACCATGGAGAAAGCAATTGAAATAGTTCATCAGTTGATCGGAGACGTTGAACGCTTAGAAGACATGACGTATGCCGCGCGACAAAAAGCAGAAACGGAATACGACTGGAATACGCGTGCCATAATTTTGCTACATCTGGCCGAGGCGGCCATAAAGCATTACAATGATTAAATTTTCGTCTTTGCACCCGACACGTCTATAATTTTGCAACAGTCAGACCAGATCCTTAAATCTATAATAGAAGCATATGCACCTATAGTATATCATTTTCGACAATGCAGATGTGTGCTCTGTCGCATAAAGTGAACAGGGGGCTTTCAAGTGGTGTGGGATGATAATGATATCTAAACGGTTTTTCGTAGGATTATTAGCCTACACTGCATTAAGCTCCCTCCCCATATTGGCACAAGATGCTGAGATCAACTTGTCAATGTCAACCTTTGGCACGCCAGGCTTGATCGACATACCTACTGGTGAAGTTTTCCCCGATGGCACCCTTCAGTTTACATACGCAGGCTATGGCACAGCTCGAAGATATTCATCGTCATTTCAGCTCACGCCTAGAATATTTGGGAGTTTCCGTTATTCTATTTTAGACGATTTTGATATCGTAGGTACAGAAATTATCAATCGTTATGACCGCAGCTTTGATTTTGGCTATTTACTCCTAACGGAAACAGAAAAGCGCCCGTCTGTTGTAGTTGGCCTCCGTGATTTTGGCGGCACCGGCATTTATGGATCTGAATATATTTCAGCAACAAAGCATATCTTTGATGGTCGTGCTTCCCTTACTGGGGGTATCGGATGGGGTAGACTTGGCTCATATGGTGGTTTTTCAAACCCCTTATCTATCGTCTCTGATGATTTTGAAGAACGCGGCAGTGGCCCCAATGGTGTTAATGAAGTGGGTAGACTGGAAACGGATCAATGGTTCCGTGGCGATGCGGCCTTCTTTGGAGGCATCGCCTATCAAATAAACGACCGCCTGACTTTCAAAGCTGAATATTCCTCTGACGCTTACAAGGCAGAGGAAAGCCGTATGGGCTTCGATCACAAAACACCTTTCAACGCATCTTTAAGCTATGGGTTTAAAAACGGCGGAGAAGTATCCGTTTATGCCCTTCATGGCTCAGAAATCGGTATCATGGGGTCTATTCCGATCACCCCGCAAAAACCCAAGTTTCCCAGCGGCATCGAAGAGGCCCCGCCAACGCTTATGCCACGCCAAACCCAAGCGGCGTTGTCATGGGATGCGAACAGTGTCCGCCAAAAAGACAGCTCTCTGTCCATGGCTCTCAAAGATCAGGGCCTCACGCTTGAAGGCATCACAATCGAGGGCGACACAGCCACTGTGCGTTTCGTCAATGGTCGCTACCCGGCAGAAGCACAAGCGCTTGGCCGGGCCGCGCGTGTTTTGGCAAACCAATTGCCGGCTGACATCACCACGTTCCGTTTGGAAGCGATGGCAAATGGAGTCACAACCTCACGCACAACCCTGCGCCGCAGCGATCTCGAATCGCTTGAATACGATCTGGACGGAAGCTGGCGCAGCTTTGCCCGCGCGGATTTTGAAGATGCCGCCCACAGTGAAGCGGCCCCGATTGCGGGCATTTACCCCAAATTCAACTGGCGGATCACGCCCTACCTTGATCCCTCTCTTTTTGACCCGGACAACCCCGTGCGCGCCGACTTTGGCGTCCAAGCTGCGGCCTCGTTAGAACCCGCGCGCGGGCTTGTCTTTTCGGCGGCGGTGCGTCAGCCGGTCGCTGGAAACCTTGATACCAGCACACGCCCCTCAAATTCCGTCTTGCCACATGTTCGCACCGACAGCGCGGAATATGCCAAGCAATCGGATTTGGAGATCAAATATCTGACGGCTGAGTATTTCTTTCGTCCCGGTAAAAATTTGTATGGCCGTGCCACCGTTGGGTATCTTGAGACAATGTACGGGGGTGTCTCCGGCGAAGTGCTTTGGAAACCTGTCAATGGTCCGCTGGCCCTTGGTGCCGAACTCAACTACGTTAAAAAACGTGATTTCGACCAAATGTTTGGCTTTCAAGACTATGACATTGTGACAGGTCACGCCTCTGCCTATTACGATTTTGGCCGTGGCTATCTCGGACAACTTGATGTCGGGCGCTATCTTGCGGGCGACTATGGCGCGACCTTCTCTGTGGACCGCGAGTTCGACAACGGATTCCGAGTCGGGGCGTTTTTTACGCTCACCGATGTGTCCTTCGAAGACTTCGGTGAAGGCTCCTTTGACAAAGGCATTCGCTTCTCCGTTCCGGTTGATTGGCTGACCGGGGCCGCGACCCAAGGCGGCTATGGAACGACCATTCGCCCTGTCGTCCGTGATGGTGGCGCGCGGCTTGATGTGCGCAACCGGCTTTATGATGTTGTGAGAAACAGCCATACAAACGAGTTGGAAGACCGTTGGGGGAAATTCTGGAGATGACCTATATGACCGTCTTGCGCCCACTTGGTTTCATGTTCGCGCTCCTTGCTGGTTTGAGCGCCTGTTCCTCTGATCCCAACAGACCCAATATGCTGGAAGGCCTCGTCAACAAATCTGACGAGGCAGAACCCGATCCCACTTTCCTCGCCTACCAACAGGCGGGCGCCCCCGCTTATCTCGTGTCGCTTGAAGCGAAAGACAAAGCCTACACAGTCTTTGTGCGTCAAACCACGAATGCCAAAGGTGAGGAAACCTGGATTTCCCTCGACAAGCTATCGCTTGGCATGAAGAATGGCATGATCATTGCCACCCGCGGCATGGGAGGAGATCAGCTTGCGGGCGATCCCTCACAGACTCTTGCTGCCCTGAAAGCCGGGCGCAAAGGGATTACCGAACGTTTTGTCACATTGCTCAATGGCGAAAGCCAGGCCGAAACTCTGGCCTTCCGCTGCGAAGTTGAACGTCAAAGGCAAGTCAATGTCGATCTGGGACCCTATACCGCCGACACAGATCTCTTTTACGAAACCTGCCGCAATGGCCAAATCCGCTTCCGCAATCTTTTCTGGGTCGAACGGGGCAGTCGAAACCTCGTCCAGTCGCGCCAATGGATCAGTGAAACGGTTGGCACTCTCGCCTTGCGCGCGATCCCACGGTAACGAACGCAGTTCTTGACCTCAGGTGCGCTGCTTATAGTGGTCAATCAGGCTTTGCGCTGTGGTCTCATCCGTGACCAGTACATTGGCTATGCGAGCCTGCAACATCCCATAAATCGCGCCAACTTTTTGCGGCGCGCCGCCAATGCAAATGCGTTCGGGTACGTTGAGCAAATCATCCAGCGCCATCGTGATATGGCGCTCGTCGAATTCACTGCGCACGATTTGCCCCTCAGCATCAAAGAAATACCCGGCAGCAAAGCCCACAGCGCCAAGATCGCGGTAGACCTGTAAGGCGGCATCGGACATGAAACCGCTTTGCTCCAAGAGTGTTTCGCCATCCAGTTGGGTGACGCCAAAGATGGTCTTTGTGCACTGTTGCAACAGGGTAAAGTGATTGCGGATTTCGGGCTCGTTCAACAAAATGTCTTTGACCTGAGCCGTAGACACAACCCCCGGTGCGTGAAGGTTCACACAGCGCGCAGAGAGGCGATCTGCGATATTTGTGGTGCAGAGAACCGGTGAAAAATCAAACGTCGCAACTGCACTGCCAGTGATTTGTGCGACTGTGATATTGGGATGGCGCATACTTGTGAGGTGCTTTGACAGCGACAGCACCGTGCGCCCCCACGCGACACCAATCGTATCATCGGCATGTAGTCGCGCTTCTAGGACCCGCGCTCCCAGATGGCTTATTTCATTGGCCAATGTGGCGGGGTCTTGCGGCGTGGGTAGCACATAGCATTCCGACAAGCCGCTCAATTCACAGAGTTCAAGCGCTACATCCGCCCGCGCGATGCGCGAGGGGTCGATGGAGATATTGACGATCCCCTCATCGCGCGCCTTTTGCAGCAGGTTAAACACAGAGGCGCGTGAAATCCCCAACTGGTCGGCGATTTTGTCCTGCTTTTGACCCTCTTCATAATAGAGCCACGCCGCCCAAAGCACTTCATCCATGCCAAACCGAGATGGCACGGCGCGCCGTGTGGCGTGGCGTGAGTCGTCGTCGGCTTTGTCGCGTTTGCCCGGCATGTGCTCTCCTTAAAATAGTGCTTTTACGAAATCCAGCCTGACAATCAACCTGAAACCACTGGAAATCAAGCGATTTGGCATATGTCACGCTGATCTGAATAATGTTATTGACATATGCCATAACTATCTGGCAACTTTCAAATCAAGTGAGAAACTTGCGAGGGAGGAGCAAATGACCATGCCGCTTTCAATCAAAGAGCGCGCGACACCTGGCTGGAATGCCCTCATCACCGAGGTCACTCAGGGCAGGTGGTGCGATCCCGATACGGGGCTGGCCGTTGATGTTACTTTCAACCACATCGAGATCGGAGACGGCTTTGCCGACGCCGCCCGCGACATGGTGAATGCGGTGATGCCGGCGCAAAGCTATGCGGTGGTGTGTGATGCGGACACGGTCGAAGTGATGGGCGCAGACATTGCGCGCAACATGCAGGGTAAGGCAGAGATCATCGTTTTAGATCATCCACATGCCGACGAAGGGCAGGTGCGCGATCTGCAAAAACTGACCCGTAATCATGACGCGTTGATTGCGGTCGGGTCTGGTACGATCAACGATCTGTGCAAATACGCCACCTATCTCGACGGGCGCGCCTATAGTGTCTTTGGCACGGCACCTTCGATGAATGGCTACACCTCATCGACCGCGTCGATCACCCTCGAGTCCGGTCTCAAAACCACCCAAAAAGCGCATGCGGCCAAGGGCGTTTTTATCGACATCGACGTGTCCTCAAAGGCGCCGCAATATTTGATCGGCGCGGGCTTGGGCGACTCCTTGTGTCGGCCCACGGCGCAGGTCGATTGGTATTTTTCCCATGTGATGCTGGGCACGCGCTACGCGACCGCGCCCTATCTTTTGCAAGAAGACGATGAGGCCGAAGTGCTGCGCCGTTCCGCCGATTTGGGGCTGGGCGAGCATGATGCGATTGGCTATCTGCAACGGCTTTTGACCCTTGGTGGGCTTGGCATCGCCGTGGTTGGCATGAGCCACCCCGGTTCGATGGGCGAACATCAGATTTCCCATTGGATCGACAGCTTTGCCGGTGACCGCCACCCCGGCACCGTTCATGGCCAACAGGTCGGCGTGGCCTCCATCACCATGGCACGGCTGCAAGATCACATTCTCTCACTGGAGGAGGCCCCGCGCATTCGCGGCTGGCAACCCGATGAGGTCGCGATCCGCGCGCGCTACCCGGCAGCGGCCGTTGAGGATTGCCTCAAGGCCTCTCGCGCCAAAGCGATGGATGCACAAGCCACAGAGGTCTTCAACCGTCAATTGGCCGAAATCTGGCCTGAGCTGCGCACAACATTGCGCGCGATGATGCTGGCCCCGGACAACATGGCGCGACATCTGCGCGCCTCTGGCGGCGGCGCCACCTATGACGAAATCGGCCTTGAACGCGGCCTTTATATCGACGCCTTGCGCCATTGCCGCGAGATGCGCGACCGCTACTCCATGCTCGATCTCGCCGATGACATGGGCATTCTGGACAGTTTTATTGAGGAGTGGGTCTGATGCGTCCGCTGAGTGAACTTGACGACGGCCGACTGGCCAATTGTGTGGCGGTTTTGACCGACATTGACGACACGCTGACGACGGACGGCCAATTGCCCGCCGCCGCCTATGCCGCTTTGGAACGGTTGGCCGATGCGGGGCTTGCCGTGGTGCCGATCACCGGACGCCCCGCCGGGTGGTGCGATATGATCGCGCGGCTTTGGCCCGTGGCCGGGATCGTGGGCGAAAACGGTGCGTTCTATTTCTCCTATGACCGCGAAAAGCGGGTGATGCGGCAAAAGTTTTTTGCCACCGCAGAAGAGCGGCGTAAAAACCGATTCCGCCTCGACGTGTTGCGTCAGGACATTTTGGCAAAAGTGCCCGGTGCCGGGATCGCCTCGGACCAACTGTACCGCGAAGCCGATCTGGCGATTGATTTCTGCGAAGATGTACCCGCGCTGCCCGAAGATCAGGTGCAACTGATCCTTGATATGTTCAAAGAGGCCGGCGCGGTCGCCAAACTGTCCTCAATCCATGTGAACGGCTGGTTTGGCAATTATGACAAACTGTCGATGAGCCGCATCTTTGCCAAGGACATCCTTGGGATGGATCTGGATGCGGATCGTGCGCGGATTATCTTTGCCGGTGATAGCCCGAATGACGGGCCGATGTTTGAGTTTTTCCCAAATTCCTGCGGTGTGGCCAATGTACGCGATTTTGAACCGGGCAGCTTTGCCCCCCCGGCCTTTGTCGCCCCGTCCGAGGGCGGAGCAGGCTTTGTCGAGATTGCAGAACGCATTCTGAGCGCGCACCCCGTCCCGGCGCGGGAGGCGGCTCATGTCTGATCGCGCGTCTGATCACCTTTACGATCTTGCCATCATCGGCGGCGGCATCAACGGCTGTGGCATTGCGCGCGATGCGGTCGGGCGGGGTTATTCCACCTATCTGTGCGAACAGGGCGATATGGGCGGGGCCACCTCGTCCTCCTCAACCAAGCTGTTGCACGGCGGCTTGCGCTATTTGGAGCATTACGAATTCCGGCTGGTGCGTGAGGCACTGATCGAACGCGAAGTCCTGTGGAACATCGCACCCCATATCGTGCGCCCGCTGCGCTTTGTCTTGCCGCATTCCAAAGGGATGCGTCCGGCGTGGCTCTTGCGCCTTGGCTTGTTCATTTATGATCATTTGGGCGGGCGCAAACTCTTGCCGGGCACCACGC
This sequence comes from Celeribacter baekdonensis B30, assembly GCF_000299875.1. Lineage (GTDB taxonomy): Bacteria > Pseudomonadota > Alphaproteobacteria > Rhodobacterales > Rhodobacteraceae > Celeribacter > Celeribacter baekdonensis_A. The sequence goes on along the minus strand of NZ_AMRK01000001.1, from coordinate 272,973 downwards.
GGGTCAATTTGAAAACCGGGCCGATTGGCGCGGGCCTGCGGGCGGATTTGAAACTCGGGTTCGAATATTCGGACTGCTGGGTCGAGGACAACCGTTTGGTCATTCTCAATGCGATTGATGCCGAGGAACGCGGTGCTACCATCCGTGCCCGCCACCGCTGCACAAGCGCCAACCCCCATCCCGACGGCGGCTGGACCGTGACCACCCGCAATCTGGACACGGGGCGCGATGAGGTGATTCGTGCGCGTATGGTGATCAATGCCGCCGGACCATGGGCCAATGACGTGGCGCGCACCGTTGCACAGCGCCCGCCAAAAGGCCGGGTGCGTCAGGTCCAGGGCTCGCATATCGTGGTTCCGAAACTCTATGATCACGACCGCTGTTTCATCTTTCAAAATGATGACGGGCGGATCGTGTTCACCATCCCCTATGAGGATAAATTCACGTTGATCGGCACCACCGATCGCGACTACCCCGGTGATCCCGCCGATGTGGCCGCCTCACCGGAAGAGATTTCATATCTGTGCAAACTGGTGTCCGGGTATTTCAAACGCCCGGTGTCGGTCAGCGATGTGGTCTGGACCTATAGCGGCGTGCGCCCGCTCTATGATGACGGCAGTTCAGACGCGCAAAAGGCGACGCGTGATTACGTTTTGGAAGTCGATGAGAGTGAAAAAGCCCCGATCCTGTCGGTCTTTGGCGGCAAAATCACGACGTATAGACGGCTTGCAGAATCAGCCATGGAAAGTATCGAGACCTGTTTGAAGGCCCCGCAAAACGGCGCAAAACTTGTGTCTGGCTGGACCGGAACGACATCATTGCCGGGCGGGGAGTTCGATCCCGGGACATTCGAGGCGGAGGTCAGAAAACTACAGTCTCGCTATGGCTTTCTCTCAATAAGCGAAGCGCGCCGCTTGGTTCGCTTTTACGGCACCCGCGCGCCGAACATGCTTGGGATGGCCAAAAAGCGGTCTGACCTAGGGATTGATTTTGGCGCCGGACTGACCGCGCGTGAAATCGACTACATGCGCCAGCGCGAATGGGCCAATACGGCGCAGGATATTCTGTTTCATCGCAGCAAGTTAGGGCTGCGGTTAAGCCCGTCGCAAATTGACGCCATTGAACACTACATGGAAGGGTCACAGACGACGCGACAAAGCGCCTGAGTTCAGGCTCACACGGGAAGAGGAGCCCGTGGCGCAGAGGTCGCACGCACAGCCGTTTGAGAAGGCGGTGAAATTAGGGAGGAGAAGCCGATGTTTCTGGGCATAGATCTCGGAACGTCCGGGGTAAAGTGTATCCTGATGGATGCGGATCAACAGCTGGTTGCCGAGGCATCCTCGCGACCGCTTGAGGTGACGCGCGCACGCCCTGGATGGTCTGAACAAGACCCCGCCTTATGGTGGGACGCAGTGGGTGAGGCTCTTGATGCGTTGCGCGCCAATCATGGCACAGCCATGGCGGCGGTCGAAGGCATCGGCCTGTCGGGTCAGATGTATGGCGCCACCGTTTTGGATGACGCAGACAAACCGCTGCGCCCGGCGATCCTGTGGAACGACACGCGCAGCACGCCTGAATGCGAGGAGCTGTCAGAGGCGGTGCCCGATTTGATGCATCATGTTGGACGCAAGCCGACGCCGGGTGTGACCGCGACCAAACTGCTGTGGCTGCGTCGTCACGAGCCGGAGACCTATAACGCCATCCGCACCGTGTTGTTGCCGAAAGATTATGTTCGCTTGTTGCTCACGGGTGAAAAGGTTAGCGATCTGGCCGATGCGAGCGGCACGATGTGGGTTGATCTGCACAGACGCGATTGGTCGGACACAATGCTATCGGCCTGTGGTTTGGATCAAAGCCAGATGCCGCGACTGGTTGAAGGCACTGCCGTGTCCGGGCGGTTGCGCTCTGAACTTGCGGCGCGTTGGGGCATGGTGCGCTGCCCGGTTGTGGCGGGGGGCGGTGGTGACAATGCCTGCGGCGCCTGTGGCACCGGCGTAATCGAGGACGGCGATGGCACCGTGTCCCTGGGCACATCCGGCGTGCTGTTTGTCGCCAATGACACCCCGAGATTGGCCGGAGATCACGCGATTGAATCGCTGTGCCATGCTGTGCCCGATCGTTGGCATCAAATGTCGGTGGTGCTTTCGGCCACCTCTTGCTTGACCTGGCTGTCCGCCCGGCTCAAAGCCAGCCCGGCAGAATTGGTCCAAGCCTTGGGCCATACGCCACGCCCGGCCACGGATCTGACCTTTGTGCCCTTTCTCGATGGCTGCTGGTCGCCGCGCTCGGATGCCAAAATCCGCGGCGGGTTCTTTGGGCTGGCGCATCAACATGATGATGCGGCGATGACACAGGCGGTGATGCAGGGCGTGGCCTTTGCCATCCGCGAATGCGCCGATGCGTTCCGCGCCAGTGGGACCGAGTTGCGTCGGTTGCTGGCCATTGGCGGCGGGTCGCAATCGGACCTGTGGTTGTCGATGTTGGCCAATACGCTTGACCTTGAGTTGGACATCCCGCGCGGCAGCGCGCTTGGCGCGGCCTATGGCGCGGCCCGGTTGGGTATGATCGCGGCGACCAATGCGGTACCGGCCTCGGTGCTGCGTCGTCCCGATCTGAAGGGTTCCATCGGGCCTGAGCCTGCGCATCTGGACAGTTACACGGAGGCTTTTGATCGCTGGAAGGGCGCGGTCGCGAGCTGCTGAAATCTGGCCCATGCACCCTGAGGAGGGGGCCATGGGGCAACAAAAGCCGACCCAAACAGGGCGGTAAAACAGTGGAGGAAAGAACAATGACTGAGGAAATGACCCAAGGCGGATTGAACCGCCGAATGTTCATGGCTGGGACGGCGGCGGTCGCGGCCAGTGTTGCCCTTTGGCCAAAAGAGATGCGCGCTCAGGCGGCTGGTCGCAAATTCGCGGCATCGCTTGGCTGGACCACATATGACTCTGGTCGTCACTTGCAGGACGGCTTTAACGCGGCTGTGGCGGAACTTGGCGGTGAATTGACCATGACCGATGCGGGCTTTGATGCGCGCGTCCAGTCCGATCAGATCGACTCGCTTGTCGCGACAAAGCCCGAGGCGCTGTTTATCACCCCCGCTGATGCTGTCGCCATCGCCCCCGCGGTTGAGCGCGCCATTGCCGCAGGTATTCCGGTGTTTTGTGCCGACAGCGCCGTGCCCGGCGCCATCGTCACCACAACGGCCATGTCGAACAACTTTGGCATGGGCCAGTATTCTTGTGAATACATCTGTAAAGCCCTGAACGGCAAAGGCAAAATTGCCCGTGTCATGCTGCCGCAAAACGAAAGCTGGGATCAGCGCACCCTGGGGATGGAATGGACCTTGCGTCGCTATCCAGAGGTCGAAATCGTCACCGAATGGGCCTTTGCCTTGGCGGGCAATGTCTCGCCGCGTCAGGCCGTGGATAACATCCTCACCTCCCATCCGGATGTCGATGCGATCTGGTGTGCTTGGGATGGCGCGGCTGTTGAGGGCACTTTGGCGGCGCGCGCTGCTGGGCGCAATGATCTGATCCTGACGGGGATTGATGGCGGCTCTCAGGCATTCAACTACATCGCGGCTGACACGCCTTTGAAACTATCCATGGCGCAGAGCTTTTATGAGATGGCCTATCTCGATGTGTTCTACGCCCATGAACTTTTGGCCGGGCGCAACACGCCGCGCCTGATCTCGACCCCGACCTACGCGGTCACCAAAGACATGCTGCAAGATGGGATCCCGGACAATTTCGATGTTCCGGGCGAAGCGGAAAAAATGGGCTGGAGCCGCGCGCTCTAAGACCATTTCATCCGGGGGGAGGGCCGATGGTTTTGCCCTCCCCTCAATTTTCCGCTTATCACAGGAGTTGAGATCATGGGTGCGCCCGTTCTAATCGCCTCGGATGTCTGTAAGCGTTTTGGCCCCGTTCAGGCCCTGCGCAACGTTGATTTCCGCCTTGAACCCGGAGAGGTGCACGCGCTTTTGGGCATCAACGGTGCGGGCAAATCGACCTTTATCAAAATTCTGTCTGGCGCGCTCCAGAAGGACAGCGGCACGATCCGCATTGGCGGTGAGGATGTTCATTTTCGCGCCCCAGAAGATGCGATCCGCGCCGGGATTGCCACCGTTCAACAGCACCCGGAACTGGTGCCGGATATGAGTGGCCTCGACAATATTTTCCTGGGTCGTGAAACCGCCTCCCGCAGTTTGATGGGCCGGATTGATCGCGAAGCACTTGAGGCGCGCGCCGATGCGCTTTTGGCACGCTTTGCGGTGCCGATTGATCTGAGCCAGGAGGTGGGTCAAATGTCCGCCGTCGAACGCGAAGCCGTCGCGATCCTGCAAGCCATCGCCGTCGATGGCATCCGCGTGCTCATTTTGGACGAACCGACCTCGACGCTGACCGATGTTGAGCGCGAAGACCTGTTTGCCCTGATGAACCAGTTGCGTGCGCAGGGCATCGCGATCATCTATATCACCCATCAACTCGAAGAAGTCTTTGCCATTGCCGACAGTTTTTCGGTCTTTCGTGGCGGTGCCTGTGTCGCACGGATGAGCGTGGACGAAGCCCGCAGCTCTGGCGTGTCCTTGGCCGATTTGATGCTGGGCGAGGCGGTGGGCGATATTTTCCCCAAAAAAGCCGATCCAGACGCGCGCGGCGATGTCTTTTTGGAGGTGCGGGATCTGAGCCTGACGCATGGCTTTGAGAACGTGTCTTTTACGGCCCATCGCGGCGAGATTTTGGGGCTTTTCGGCCTGGTCGGCTCCGGCTGTGACGAATTGGCCAAGTCGATCTTTGGCGTCGATCCCCCGGATCAGGGCGAGATCCTCATTCACGGCAGGCCCGTCAGCCTGCGCAAGCCGCGTGAGGCGTTGGATGCCGGGATTTTCCTCGTGCCGGGGGATCGTAGAACCGAAGGCTTGGCGTTGAGCCGACATTCCCTGTTCAACGTGCCGATGGCCAACCTGCGCCGTGCGGCGGGCGGGCGTTGGGGTCTGAAGAGTCGCCAATTGCGCAGTGATATTCAGCGTTTGACCGATCAGGTCGCGCTGCATCCGCCGCATCTGAACACGCCCGCGTCGGGCTTTTCCGGCGGCAACCAACAAAAAATCGTTTTGGCCAAAGGGCTTTATAGCGAGGCGGATATTTACATTTTCGTCGAACCCACCGTTGGCGTCGACATCGGCGCACGCGCCAAAATTTACGGTCTGATGCGCGACTTGTCAGAGCGCGCGGCGGTGATTGTTGTGTCGAGCGATTGTGACGAGGTGCATGGCGTGGCGGACCGGACCATCGCGTTGCACAAGGGCCGACACGTCGAACCCGAGAGCGGCGTGTTTTCGCGCGATGATTTGTTGATGGCCGGGATTATGGGGAAGGGATCGCTATGAGAACTTGGAAAGACCGTATGCGTCATTCGACGCGAGGGTTGGGGTTTGTCGCACTGGTCCTGATTGTGGCCGCGATTTTTGGCGCGCTTGAGCCGCGCTTTCTCAGCTACGTCAGCCTCAATGGCATCGCCCGACATATGGCCGCCAATGGCTTGGCCGCGCTTGGGCTGACCTTCGTGGTGATCGTGCGTAAATTTGACCTGTCGATTGCGGGTGTCGCGGCCTTTTGTGCCATGTCGATGGGCGCGCTGATTGCTGCCGGATGGCCGCTCTGGTCGGTGATCCTCGCCGGGCTGGCGCTGGGCGCTGTGATCGGGGGGATTTCCGGTATCGCGATCAGTCGCTTTGGTCTGCCCGATATTGTGACCACCATTGCGGTGGGCTCCATCGGCACAGGGTTGGCCTTTATCTACACTGGCGGGCGTTCGATTTTTCAAAACTTCTTCACCAGCGGTATCACCGATCTAAATGATGCCAAGCTCATGGGGCTGGGGGTGTCGATGTGGCTTTTGGTGGCGATCTACGCGCTGGCGTGGTTTGTACTCAGCCGCACCCGCACCGGGCTTGCATTTTACGCGACGGGAGAAAACCCGATGGCAGCGCATTTTTCCGGCATTGCCACGCGCCGCTTTGTCGCCTTGGCCTATGTGCTTTGCGCCATGTGTACCGTGCTGGCCGTCCTTCTGATCCTCGCCGAATCCGGCACAGCCGAAACCAACAAAGGCGCCAATTTGATGATGCCCGCCTATGCCGGGGTGTTTTTGGGCGCGGCCATCATGGGCGGCACCTCCGTGATCGCGAGCTTTGGGGGGATCTTGTTGATTACAATGCTGCTCGACGGCTTCGCCTTGATGGGTCTGCCTTATTACTACAGCGACGGCGTGGTCAGTTTGATCTTGTTGATCGGTGTGCTGGCCTTCTCTGACGGTGCGCGTGGCACATTGGAGGCGCTTCGGTTCCTCTTTTGGCCGCAAAAACCCACAAAACCCACCGCAAAAGGGAGCGACGCATGACCATGACCTCAACAGTAAAATTCGCACAAAGCCGTCCGCGTGGGCGTAAGATCGCGCGGCTCACAACCGATCTGTGGCTGGTCGTGGCGGTGATCGTTGTCACCCTGGGGATCGCCAGTCAACGTCCACAGCTTTTGGATGCGGTCAATATCGCCACCGTGCTCAAATCCTTTTCCATCATGGTGGTGATGGTGCTGGGGCTGACATGGGTGATTGCCTCGGGCAAGATTGACGTCAGTTTCATGCAGGTCGCAGCGCTTTCAAACATGATCTGTGCCTATGCTTTGGCGCAGGGGTGGAGCTGGGGCGGGGCCATCGTGGTGGCGCTTTTGGCGGGAGCTTTGGTCGGGCTGATCAACGGCTGGTTGGTGGCCTCGATGCGCTTGCCCGCGCTGATCGTGACCATTTCCACCGCCGGAATATGCGCCTCCATCGCGGCGGCTCTGGGCAAGGGTACGGTGATCCGCATCGCCGATCCGGGGCCGCTTGAACCGCTGTTGCAACCCGCATTGGGCGGTGCGGTGCCGATGATCGTGGTGCCGGTGCTTTTGATCGCCGCCGTGGCATGGTTCGTGCAAGAACGGCTGAGCTTTGGGCGCTATATCTACGCATTGGGGCAAAACGAAGCGGCTGTGCGCGCCGTTGGTGTGCCCGTGGTGAAACTCACCGTCGTCCTCTTTGTGCTCTCGGGTGTAAGCTCTGCCCTTGCGGGAATTTTGCTTGCCTCAAGCCTGTCTTCGGGCCAGCCGATGATCGGCGGGCCTTTTCTGATCAACGGGCTGACCGTGGTCCTGTTGGGTGGCATGATGGTGCGGGTGGGCAAGCCCAATATCTTGGGTACGCTCACCGCCACGCTGTTTATCGGCGTGTTGTTCAGTGGGGCGACCTTGCTGGGATTGCCGGATTTCCAACGTCAGATCATCCAAGGCGGCCTGCTTTTGACCGGGTTGATCGTGGCCACAATTGCAGCAAGCCATCACGGCGCGCGGACGGCGGGGCAGTGATATGACCCCTGATATGACCAATGCGACCCAAGATCTGATCCTCGGGCTCGACTGTGGCACCGGCGGGGCGCGGGCGCTGATTGCCACGGTGGCGGGCGATGTGCTTGCCATCGTCGATAGCCCCTATCCCACCCACTACCCCCATGCGGGTTGGGCGACGCAAAGCCCGGATGCATGGTGGCGCGCAGCCTGTGAGGCGGTGCGTGGGGCCATTGCGGAGGCCAGCATTGATCCCGCGCGCATTGCGGCGATCTGTGCTGATGGCACCTCAAGCACTTTGGTGTCTTTGGATGCCGATTTGACGCCTGTGTCCGATGCAATTTTGTGGATGGACAACCGCGCCTCGCCGCAAGCCCACCGGATCGAGCATACCGGACACCCGGCCCTGCGCCGATCACGCGCGGGGGTCTCTGCCGAAACCGCTTTGCCGAAAATCATGTGGCTCAAAGACAATGCGCCAGAGGCCTATTCGGCCACCCGTTGGTTCGTCGAAATGACGGATTACATGGCGCTTTGTCTGTCGGGGACGCTGACCCTGGGTCAGAACCACACCATCAATCGCTGGTTTTACAATCCGCGTGCGGGCGGCTGGCCGGTTGATTTTCTCGACGCGATTGGGCTTGCGGGCATCACCGAGCGCTTTCCCAAAGACATGCCCGCCTTGGGCGATCCGATTGGTCCGATCACAGCGCAGGCGGCCGCGCAGATGGGACTGTCACCCAAAACGCTGGTCGTGGCCGGGGGCACGGACGCCTATGTCGCCATGGTCGGACTGAACACCCTGCGCCCTGGCGAAACCGCGCTGATCACCGGCACCTCGCATCTGGTGTTGCCGGTGGTGGCCGAAGATGTCGAGATCGAAGGCCTGTTTGGCCCGCATCCCGATTGCGTCAGCCAAGGCGCGTTTGTCATGGAGGGCGGGCAAGTGTCCTCGGGTGGGATTTTACGGTGGTGGCATGATCTGCTGCATGAGGGCGACAATGGCTATGAAGAGATGTTGGCCCAAGCCGAAGCCGCCCCGCCCGGCGCCAATGGTTTGGTCGTGCTGGATTTCTGGCAGGGCAATCGCAACCCTTTCACCGATTACGATCTGCAAGGCGCGATCTGGGGGCTGACGCTCAAACATGGCCGCGCAGACATCACCCGTGCGTTGATGGAATCTGTGGCGCTTGGCACGGCCAATATTCTGGGCCGCCTACAGGCGCGGGGGCTGGAGGTCAAAACCATGACATTGGCCGGGGGTGTGTTGCGCTCGCCGTTTTGGGCGCAGATGCACGCGGATGCCACCGGCGTCACCCTGCGCATTCCCGATGTGGGCGAGGCCACCGCTTTTGGTGCTGCGATCACGGCGGCGGTCGGCGCGGGGCTGTATCCGTCGCTGGAACAGGCCGCCGATGCGATGGTACGTATTCGCTCCGAAATTCATCCTGATCCCGCGCGCCATGCGCAGCTCAGTTCACAGATGGAACTCTATCTTGAAACCCATGCGGCACTGCGGCCCTTGATGCACCGCCAAGCCGCGCGAAGCCGGGCCAGCCCAGCCGCGCATTAACGTCTAAACGTCTCATTTTTATCGACTTTCGGTTGCAGCCCTTGGCTGTGGCCCGGAATCCTACTGCCAATGAAAGGAAAAATCATGGCTCATATCGGAGACCTCATTGCTGAAATGCTCGCACAATACGGGGTCGAATATGTCTACGGGATGCCCGGCGGACAGACCACTGCGCTCCATGATGGCATTTCACGCCGCAACGATCGTATCCGCCATATTCTGATGCGCGACGAACGCAACGCCGCCTATGCCGCCGATGCCTATGCGCGTCTGACCGGCAAGCCCGGCATTTGTGACGTGACGGTGGGACCGGGTGCGAACCTGCTTCCCGCAGGTTTCTTGGAGGCGCTCAACGCCTCGATCCCGATGATCGGGATCATTGGCGAGCTGCCGCTCGATTGGTTGCCGCTGAAAGAAAAAGGCATTGCCAGCCAAGGTTTTGATCAGCTCAGCTTTTTCAAAAGCTGCTCGAAAGAGGCTTATTTGGTGCCCTCGGTTGCGGCCCTGCCGGAATTGATCCGTACCGCATTTCGGGTGGCCACCTCGCCGCGCCCCGGTCCCGTGGCGTTGATTATTCCGCATGATATTTTCGATGCGGACTGGGACGAAGACCTGTTGAAAATCAAGGTCGATGATCGTTCGGTCCAGATGCCCTATATGCGCAGCTGTGCGCCCGCAGGCGAGATTGCCGCCGCAGCCGCGCTGATCAAACGGGCCAAACGTCCGGCTCTGGTCTGTGGTGGCGGTGTGCATGGCTCGGGTGCGGCCGAGATCGTCACGGAATTTGCCGACAAGTTTAATGGCCTTGTGGTGACAAGCCTCTCGGGCAAAGGATCGGTGCCGGAAACGCGCGATTATGCGGCGGGGGTGCTCAACCCCCTGGGGTCGAAAGCGGCCATTGAACTGATCAAAGAGGCCGATTTGGTGGTTTGGTGCGGTTCGAAAGTCAGCCAAAACACGGGCATGAACTGGTCTTTGCCGCTGCCGGAACAAGCGACCATCACCATTGATTTCGATCCGCTCGAACATGGCCGGACGTTCCGACCGACCGTGGCGCTGATGGGCGATGTGCGCGAGACCGTTTTGGCGCTTGGCACCGCTTTGGGGGATATTCCCGAGCACAACGATTGGCTTGCTCGGATTTCCGAGGTCAAAGCGGCCTGTGACACCGACAAAGCCGCTGAAATCGCCTCTGATATGCTGCCGATCCAACCGCCCCGGATCATGAATGAGATCGCCAAACGGCTTGAAGAGGATGACATTGTGGTCTCCGACGCCTCGTTTTCGGCGGGTTGGATTTCCGGCTATATTCCGGTGAAAAAACCGGGGCGTCAGTTCCTGTTTGCGCGCGGGCAGGGGGGATTGGGCTATGCCGTGCCGGGGGCGATTGGCGCGGCAGCCGTGCGGCCAAATGCGCGGATTGTGACCGTCGCGGGCGATGGCGCGTTTTCCTACACGATCGGCGAATTGGCGACCATGTGCCAATATGACCAAAAGGTCGTCAACGTGGTGATCAACAACGGTAAATTGGGCTGGATTCAACTCTGGCAGGAGCTGTATTTCAACAACGTCCAGTCGGTTGATCTGGAAAGTCAAAGCTCAGTTCCGGGCTACGCGGGCGCAGCGGCGGCGCTTGGGCTTTTGGGCATTTACGTTGAAAAACCTGACGAGATCGGCCCGGCTTTGGATCGTGCTTTTGCCCATGACGGACCTTCGGTGGTCGAGGTGCGCATTGATGATCGGGCAACCCCGATCCATTCGTTCAAACGCCGCCTGCGTGAGAAATCGGATACGCCGTTCCCGCGTCCGGGCACCGTCTATCGCTTGCGCGACTGGAAGGTTTCGCCGGATCTGTAATGGTTCGGGCCACCTTGGTGCCCCTGATCGTTTCTGCAAAAGGCCGGATGCGCATACCGCGCGTCCGGTCATTTTGGCTCCGCCCATCAGGTGCGGCCATATTGTATTCGACCATCGCCACGGTCGCGTGATCTGCGTATTTTTACAGCATATTTTTTGCCGAAACATTTTTGCCATGCAGCGAATCTTTCGCAGCCGCAGCGTCTGCCAAATCTCGCTTACAGGGCGCAACGGGACAAACTGTATCCGGTCGTCAAATACGCAAACCTGAGACAATTTCATCACGCAGGCTGTGGTGACAAAAGGCCTTTTTGGATTCGGTTTGAGGAAAGACAGAGTCAAGCGCGAAGTTCGATTGCGCGGGTGCTCCACAGGTTGCTAGCTTGCCCCTGCGATTCACGTCGTCTTGGGGGACATTCAGGAATCGTGCAAGGCAAACGGACAGCTACATTTGCCCGTCCGGGATTAGAATTTGATCCGCTTGCACGCCGTTGAGGCTTTTCGTCTGGGTAGGGGTACTCAGGCCAAAGGCTATCTAGGCCGATAACGCTTTGGCGTTTGTCGGTTTTGATGTGTCCAAACAACCCGCGCCTGTCGTGTGCAAATTCTGTTTAGCAGGGTGTGAGGCCCCTGTTTTCTATGGGTTTGTACAGGTTAGGCGCGACAAACATGGGCACTGGTGCCGGAAACATGCGACTTTGTGAGGGAGTCGTATGAACGGCCTTTGTATGCTGGTCCCATGAATATCGAGACGATCCGAGGCGCAAGAGCCACGGTTCAGGCAGTCTGCTGCCTGCGCCCGATGTCGGAAAATCCGGCATTGCATAAACAACGATAATGGGTCGAACATAAAAATGAAAAACGATACGTGGGGACGTGTTAAACAACAATTGCTCGAGTCCGTAGGGCGGAACAATTTTGCAAACTGGATCGAGCCGCTCGAACTGACAAAAGTGGACAACGGTGTTGCGGTCTTTTCCGTGCCGACCAGCTTTATGGCCAACTGGGTGTCCCGCAATTTTGCCGATACCATTCTGACACATCTCAAGGCCGCAAATGCCCCCGCGTCCCGTGTTGAATTTAAAGTTGCGGCGCATCAGCCGCAGCCTGCAACATCAGAGCCAAAGCCCGCCGCCGCACCCGTTGTGGCCCCGGTCGAGCCCGCCGAATTGCCCGGTGCGCCGCTTGATGCACGGTTCACATTCGACAATTTCGTGGTGGGTAAACCCAACGAATTGGCCCATGCCGCCGCGCGTCGCGTGGCCGAAGGTGGCCCGGTGACCTTTAACCCCTTGTTCCTTTACGGCGGTGTTGGCCTGGGCAAGACCCATTTGATGCACGCCATTGCCCATGAGACCCGCACCCGCAATCCGGAGCTGCGCGTCCTCTATCTTTCCGCCGAACAATTCATGTACCGCTTCGTGCAAGCGCTGCGCGATCGTCAGATGATTGACTTCAAGCAAATTTTTCGTTCGGTCGATGTGTTGATGGTCGATGACGTGCAATTCATCGCCGGCAAAGACAGCACCCAAGAAGAGTTTTTCCATACGTTCAACGCATTGGTCGATCAGGGCAAACAGATCATCATCTCCGCCGACCGCGCGCCGGGGGAGATCAAGAACCTCGAAGACCGGATCAAATCGCGTCTGCAATGCGGCCTTGTGGTCGATCTGCACCCGACCGATTACGAACTGCGTCTCGGTATTCTTCAAACCAAAGCCGAAGCCTACCGCGCGCAATATTCGGGCCTTCAGTTTGCTGATGGCGTGTTGGAATTCTTGGCCCATCGTATTTCGACCAACGTGCGTGTGCTGGAGGGGGCTTTGATGCGCCTCTTCGCCTTCGCCTCTTTGGTGGGCCGCGAGATCACCCTTGATCTGACCCAGGAATGCCTCGCCGACATCCTCAAACAATCGGATCGGAAGGTCACGGTTGAGGAAATTCAGCGCAAAGTCTCGGAACATTACGCCATTCGCCTGTCCGACATGATCGGTCCCAAACGGGTGCGTTCGATTGCCCGTCCGCGTCAGGTCGCGATGTATCTGGCCAAGCAACTGACCTCGCGGTCCTTGCCGGAAATCGGTCGTCGTTTTGGCGGACGTGACCACACCACCGTCATGCATGGGGTGCGTCGGATCGAAGAACTCAAAGGCACCGACAGCCAAATCGCGGATGATGTCGAAATGCTGCGTCGAGCGCTTGAGGCCTGATGGGGCCTCACCTTAGGGGAATATGGTGAAATCTGAGCCCAATCCGCTGCATCGCCGCGACAAATGTCTGTGGCGATGCGCGCGGCCCTTGACGCTTAGGTTCCAAAACAACACAGTCCCGTTAAACAATATCTTGCGCCCGGGGATGAATGGTTTAGGCTCAACACCCCGGCTTATGAATTCTATGAGGGTGGCATGAAAATCAGCATCGAACGCGGCACGCTTTTGAAAGCCGTCGGCCAAGCGCAATCCGTCGTTGAGCGTCGGAACACCATTCCGATCCTCGCCAACGTGTTGATCGAGGCTGAGGGCGACATGGTCTCCTTCCGCGCCACGGATCTTGACATCGAAGTGGTGGACAAATGCGCCGCCATGGTCGAGCGCGCCGGGGCCACGACCGTCTCCGCCGTCATGCTCCACGAGATTGTGCGCAAATTGCCCGATGGCGCGATGGTTCAGCTCACCGATGATGGCACCAATGGCCGTTTGACGGTTGAGGCGGGTCGGTCGAACTTCTCTCTGGCGACCTTGCCCAAAGAAGATTTCCCGATGATGGCCTCCTCGGAATATGACAGCAATTTCGCGATCCCGGCCCCGGTGTTGCGCCGCCTGTTTGATAAATCGAAATTCGCCATCTCGACCGAAGAAACCCGCTATTACCTGAACGGCGTGTTCATGCATATTGCGGATAGTGAAAATGGCAAATCGCTGCGCTGTGTGGCGACGGACGGTCACCGTTTGGCGCGCATCGACGCGGTGCTCCCTGATGGGGCCGCCGAGATGCCCGGCGTGATTGTGCCGCGCAAAACCGTGGGCGAATTGCGCAAGCTGTTGGATGACGACGATATGACCATCGCGGTCTCCGTGTCCGAAGCGAAAGTGCGTTTTGCCACCCCGGAAATCACCCTGACCTCTAAGGTGATCGACGGCACCTTCCCGGATTACACCCGTGTGATCCCGGTTGGAAATACCCGCAAACTCGAAGTCGATGCGGCGGATTTTGCCAAGGCGGTCGACCGTGTGGCCACCGTGTCCTCCGAGCGCTCGCGCGCGGTCAAATTGACCCTCGAAGAAGACAAGCTGATCCTTTCTGTGAACGCCCCGGATTCGGGTGCCGCCGAGGAAGAATTGGCCGTGGCCTACAATGATGAGCGTCTGGAAATTGGATTTAATGCCAAATACTTGCTCGAAATCGCCTCGCAAGTGGACCGCGAGAATGCCGTGTTTTTGTTCAACTCCTCGGGCGACCCGACCCTGATGCGCGAAGGCAATGATACCTCCGCCGTCTATGTCGTCATGCCGATGCGGGTTTGAGCCGTTCAACCACCTAAAACACAAGTGAGCAGCAATGGGCCGTCTCTACATCGAAGAGCTGAGCCTGTCGCATTTTCGCTCTCATCGGGCCGCACGTCTTGAATTGGACGGGCGGCCTGTTGCGATTTATGGTGCCAATGGCGCAGGCAAAACCAACATTTTAGAGGCAGTGTCTTTGCTTTCGCCGGGACGGGGCCTGCGCCGGGCCGCGCCTGATGAGATCGGGCACAAATCGGTCGGGGTGGGTTGGAAAATCCGCGCCGATCTTGTCTCACTGCATCAAATGCATGAGCTGGAAACATGGGCCGAACCGGGCTCTGCGCGCACCGTGCGGGTCGACGGCAAATCAGCACCACAGGTGGCGTTGGGCCGGATCGCCCGTGTGGTCTGGCTGATCCCGGCGATGGACCGGCTTTGGATCGAAGCGCCTGAGGGGCGGCGGCGGTTTTTGGACCGGATGGTGATGTCGTTTGAACCACGCCATGCAGAGGCGGTTTTGGCCTATGAAAAGGCGATGCGGGATCGCAATCGTCTGCTCAAAGACATGGTGCGCGATGCCCATTGGTATGACGCGCTTGAGGCGCAAATGGCCGATCAGGGCGCGGTGATCATGACCAATCGCCTGAACGCGCTTGAACGTTTGGCGCGGGCGCAAGACGGGGCCGAAACCGCCTTTCCTGCAGCGCATTTGACGCTGAAAGCCTCCGATGATCTGCCTTTGCCGGTGGAACGGGATGATTTGCTCGCCGCTTATGCCGACACTCGCCCCCGCGACATGCACGCCGGGCGCACGCTGATCGGGCCGCACCGCGCGGATTTGACGGCGGTCTATACGGCCAAAGATGTGGCCGCCGATCAATGTTCGACCGGGGAGCAAAAGGCGCTGTTGATCTCACTGATCCTCGCCAATGGCCGTGCCTTGGCCGAGGACTTTGGTGCCGCGCCGATCTTTCTGCTCGACGAGGTCGCTGCCCATCTTGACGCCAACCGCCGCGCCGCGCTCTATCATGAAATCGGCGCGCTGGGCGCTCAGGCATTTATGACCGGAACTGGTCCCGAACTTTTCGCAGAACTCGACGGGCGTGCCGCCCGCTATGAGGTCTCTGAGGAGGGCGGATCGTCCCTTTTGAAAGAAATCCTATGACCATCGCATTTGGCGATCTTGGCCTCTATGCCTTTGCCCTTTTGGTGTTGTTTTTGACCCCCGGCCCGGTGTGGTTGGCGATGTTGGCGCGCGCGCTGTCGGGCGGGTTTAACGCGGCATGGCCCTTGGCGTTGGGCGTGGTGATTGGCGATGTGTTGTGGTCGCTTTTGGCGATCCTTGGTGTGTCCTGGATCGTATCTGAATTTAGCGGCTTTTTGACCGTGCTCAGATGGGTCGCGGTGGCGATGTTCCTGTTCATGGGGGCGATGTTGATCCGCCATGCCGACAAACAAATCGCCGCCGACAGCCGCCTCACGCGCCCCGGCATGTGGGCCGGATTTGTCGCGGGGCTGATTTGCATTATCGGCAATCCCAAAGCAATCTTATTCTACATGGGCTTTCTGCCGGGCTTTTTTGACCTGTCCACTTTGACAATGCCCGACATCGTGGCGATCTGTGGGGTCTCGGCACTGATCCCGCTGGTCGGCAACCTGATTTTGGGGGCTTCTGTCGGTGCTGTGCGCAGGATTATGACCTCTCCGCGCGCGCTCAGGCGGATGAATATCGGCGCTGGAAGCCTGTTGATTTTCGTCGCATTGGTGATCCCTTTCGTCTGATCCGCAAACCGTCCTTTTCTCGTGTCATTTGCGTGACATCCCGCCTGCGGTCGCGTATAAAAAGCGCAAGAAATAACAAGGTACTCCGCATGTCCGATACGCCACACGATCCCTCCGAATATGGTGCAGATTCCATCAAGGTTCTCAGGGGCTTAGAAGCCGTTCGCAAACGTCCCGGTATGTATATTGGCGACACAGACGATGGCTCCGGTCTGCATCACATGGTCTATGAGGTGGTGGACAACGGGATTGACGAGGCTCTGGCCGGTCATGCCGATTATGTGACCGTCATCATCCACAAAGACAGCTCGGTTTCGGTGCGTGACAACGGTCGTGGCATTCCCACCGACATGCACCACGAAGAGGGCGTCTCGGCCGCCGAGGTCATCATGACCCAACTGCACGCGGGCGGTAAATTCGACAGCAACTCCTACAAGGTCTCCGGCGGTCTGCACGGCGTGGGCGTGTCGGTTGTAAACGCATTGTCCGACTGGCTTGAACTCAAAGTCTGGCGCAATGGTAAAATCCACCAAGCGCGGTTTGAGCGTGGCGATACCGTTGAGCACCTCAAGGTGATCGGCGATGCGGGCGATGAAACCGGCACCGAAGTGCGGTTCATGGCCTCCGCCAAGACGCTCGACCCCGAGGTTGGCACATTCTCCAACCTCGATTACTCCTTTGAGACGCTGGAAAAACGTCTGCGCGAATTGGCGTTTTTGAACTCCGGTGTGCGGATCATTCTTGAAGATCACCGTCCTGCCGATCCGCTCAAAACCGAGCTGTTCTATGAGGGCGGCGTCAAAGAGTTCGTCAAATATCTTGACCGTCACAAAACCGGGATGATGCCGGAACCGATTTTCGTCACCGGCGAACGGGATGACATTGGCGTTGAGGTCGCGATGTGGTGGAACGACAGCTACCATGAAAACGTGCTACCCTTTACCAACAACATCCCGCAACGCGACGGCGGCACCCATTTGGCGGGCTTTCGCGGCGCACTGACCCGGACGTTGACCAAATACGCCGCTGATTCCGGCATCGCCAAACGCGAAAAGATCACTTTTACCGGCGATGACGCGCGCGAAGGCCTGACCTGTGTTTTGTCGGTGAAAGTGCCCGATCCGAAATTCTCGTCGCAGACCAAAGACAAGTTGGTGTCCTCTGAGGTACGTCCTGCGGTTGAAAATCTTGTAAGCGAAAAACTCACCGAGTGGCTGGATGAAAACCCGCGTGAGGCCAAGGTCATCGTCAGCAAGATCGTCGAGGCCGCACAGGCCCGCGAGGCGGCGCGTAAGGCGCGTGATCTCACCCGGCGCAAATCGGCGCTTGATGTGAACTTTTTGGCCGGCAAACTCAAGGATTGCTCGGAAAAGGACCCGTCCCAGACCGAAGTCTTCCTCGTCGAGGGGGATTCCGCTGGGGGGTCCGCCCAAACGGGCCGGGACCGTCGGACACAGGCGATCCTGCCGCTCAAAGGTAAAATCCTCAACGTCGAGCGTGCGCGGTTTGACCGGATGCTGGGCAGCCAAGAGATTGGTAACCTTGTTATGGCGCTGGGGACGGGCATCGGGCGCGATGAGTTCAAACTCGAAAAACTGCGCTACCACAAAATCGTCATCATGACCGATGCGGACG
The DNA here is from genome assembly GCF_000299875.1 of Celeribacter baekdonensis B30. GTDB lineage: Bacteria > Pseudomonadota > Alphaproteobacteria > Rhodobacterales > Rhodobacteraceae > Celeribacter > Celeribacter baekdonensis_A. The sequence continues at coordinate 255,235 of NZ_AMRK01000001.1, read as the reverse complement.
TTGATGGCGCCCACATTCGGACGCTGTTGTTGACCTTCTTCTTCCGCCAAATGCCGCAGCTGATCGAGGCCGGGCACCTGTTTATCGCCCAGCCACCGCTCTACAAAGTCGCGCGCGGCAAGTCCGAGGTGTACCTCAAAGACCAAGCGGCGATGGAAGAATATCTGATCCAGCAAGGTGTCGATGGGGCGGTGTTGCGGCTCAAGTCCGGCGAAGAGATTGCCGGGGCGGATTTGGCCCGCGTGGTCGAAGGCGCGCGTACGTTCAAGCGGATTTTGGAAGCCTTCCCAACGCATTACCCACGCCACATCATCGAACAAGCCGCCCTTGCCGGGGCGTTTGAGCCGGGGCGTGTGGACGCCGATCTGTCGGGCACTGCCGATATGGTGGCACGGCGTTTGGATATGATCGCGCGTGAGTTTGAACGCGGCTGGACCGGTCGCCCGACCCAGGATGTCGGCATCCGTTTGACCCGCGTTCTGCGTGGTGTCGAAGAGGTGCGCACCCTGGATGGCGCGATCCTGCGCGGGGGCGAAGCCCGCCGGATCAACCAAGAGGTCGCGGCGACCAACGGCGTGTTCAAAGACCCCTCGCGCCTCGTGCGCAAGGATCGCGAAACGTTGATTCACGGTCCGATCGAGTTGTTGAACGCCATCCTTGAAGAAGGCGAAAAGGGCCTGTCGCTTCAGCGCTACAAAGGTCTGGGTGAGATGAACCCGGATCAGCTTTGGGAAACCACGCTTGATCCTGAGGCTCGCACCTTGTTGCAGGTCAAAATCGAAGACCTCGCCGAAGCCGATGACATCTTTACCAAGCTGATGGGCGATGTTGTCGAGCCGCGTCGCGAGTTCATTCAAGACAATGCGCTCAACGTCGAAAACCTCGACGCGTAACCTTTGGGCCCCGCAAGCGATTGCGTGGCCCGAGCATTCTACGCGGCATGTGAGAGGAGGGAGGCTGGGGTGAAAGTCGGGATCGTTCTTGGACTGCATGACAGCCCCCTTTGGATCACGGATCAAATCCGCTCGATTCAGGATCAAAGCCACACCAATTGGGTGATGGTGATCCGCGACGATGGCCCGAAAACCGAAACGAGTGCGTTGGCGCAATCGTCAACTCAGAACGATCCACGCATTTCCTATCGCTGTGCCGAGCCTGCGGGGTTTGTGGTCAATTTTCTAATGGGTCTGCGCGATCTCCCCGCTGACTGCGAGGCCGGGGCGTTTTCAGATCAAGATGACATCTGGAACCGTGACAAATTGGCCCGCGCCGTTGATGCGCTGCGTGACTTTGGTGATCGGCCCGCGCTGTATTGCGCGCGGCGGCATGTTTTGACCGAAAGGGGCATTGTGGGCGATACATTGCTCTATAAGCGCCCGCCGTCTTTCGCCAATGCCCTGATCGAAAACATCGCGCCGGGGAATACCATCGTTTTGAACCGCGCCGCCCTTGATCTCGCCCGCCGCACAGCACCACTTGCATCGGGTGTTTTTGCGCATGATTGGTGGCTGTATCAATTGATTAGCGGGGTTGGCGGCACCGTGATTTATGACCCCGAACCCGTTGTGCAGTATCGCCAGCACAGCCAAAACATTCTTGGCGCGGGGGAACATGGTCTGACCTGGCTGACCAACAAACTGGCCGTAACCAAAGGACTTTATCGGGCGCGTATTGATCAACAAACGGCGGCATTGCGCGCGGTTTATGATCGGCTGACGCCAGAAAACCAAACCCTCTTGGATTGCTTTTGTGCGGCGCGCCGGGCGAAAGGGCCGCTTTCGCGCCTGCGTGCTATGCGGCGTCTGCCCGTGCGGCGGCAAGGCACGCTGTCGCATCTGACATTCCTCACGGCTGTGGTCTGTGACTATGCGTGATCGTCCGAAAATCCTGTTCGTTGGTGGTTCTGGTGTGCCCTCCGGCGTTCCAACCTTTATCAAGGCGGTGACCGAAGCCGCAGGCGATGACATCGAAAGTGTTGTTGTGTCCGAACCGGATCAGGGGGGCTATGGCCGATTGGCGACGGGGGCGCGTCACATCGCAGTGGATGGTTTGGCGACCACCCTCAATCCTTTTCATCAACGCCGTGCCCGCAGCCGTCTTGAACAGGTTATTTTGAGCGAAAAGCCATCCTTGGTCTGGGCTCACGCGCGCATGGCCGTTCATCTGTGCCGTGATCTTTTTTCGGAAACCACGCCAAGTTTTTCACGCCTCGCCGTCAGTTTGCATGGGCTGCCCTTTGGCCCCGGTCACCGACCACCCCTGAAAGCCATGTCAAAATTCATCGAGATGCGCCACCTGCGCCATACGCGCCCGCATCATATTCACCTGCTGACCCAAGAAGATGTGCAGTTCTACTGCGCCGCTTTGCCGCCCTCCATGGTCGGGCGCCATGATTTTCAGACCCTTGGCACAGTGTCGCATATGGGTTTGGCTCACACAGCACCCAGTCAGACACTCACCGGGCCGCTACGCATCGTGATGACCACACGCGCGAGCTATCAAAAAAATCTGATCGAAGCCGCGCATATTCTTGCGCGTGTCACAATCCCTTGGCGGCTTGATCTGTGGGGCGCGGGCACACAATCCGAAGCTCTGATCAAAAGATTTCGCGCCGTTCTGGGGCCACTGTTAGATCGAGTCCGCTTTCATGGCCCGACCCGCGATGTTGCGTCCGCTTTGAGTGACGCGGATTTGTATCTTTTGACATCGCGCTATGAGGGTATGTCGATCGGCGTACATGAGGCGTTTGAATGCGGTCTTGCCCTGGCCCTGAGCGACATTCCCGCAAACCAAGTGTTTCTCAAGGCGCATCCCTTTGCCGCAGCTTTGCCTTTGGGGCGGCCGTCAGAGGCGGCTCTCAGACTGGATCAGCTTTATACCCGCCTCACTCGAGCGCCGGACTACCGTGTGACATCGCACACCGCTTGGCGGTCCAGTTTTAGCCCGGAGTTGTGGACCCAACAGGCCCGCCAAATGGTGCGTGATATTCTGAATCGCCCACTTAGGTGATGATCAGAATGTCATTGGCGATGCGGCCAATATCGGTGACGCCCAACAGAGAGATCGTATTGCCGTCGCCGAAGTCAAAGACGATATTGCCATCCACCACATCAGCATAATTGCTCACAAGAGCGTTGATGTCGGTGCCTGCAATGGTGCCGTCGATGAAAAGGCGGTCCACGCCGATTTCGTAATCTGCAATGCGGTCAGCGCCGTCGTTTTCATAAAACACGAACTTATCCGCGCCATTGCCGCCGAGCATGTAGTCGTTCCCAGCGCCACCAACAACGGTATCATTGCCGTTCCCGGCGCTCAGAGTGTCATTGCCCTGATCGCCATACATACGATCATTGCCGCTGTTGCCAATCAATCGGTCAGCACCCGTGTTGCCAAAGAGGACGCCGCTGCCGCTGCCATCAAGCAAGGTGTCATTGCCGGAGCCACCAAACATTTGGTTGTTGCCGTAAATGTCATAGAGCACGTCGTCACCAGCGTCTCCCAGCATCCGGTCACCACCAGCCTCGCCATTGAGGCGATCATGGCCAATGCCGCCGTTGAGCACGTCAAAATTGTCACCCCCGGTCAGGGTGTCATTGCCACCGCCGCCGATCAAAATATCGTCGCCGTTTCGGCCCATCATAAAGTCATTGCCAGCCCCGCCTGAGAGGATGTTGTTGCCATGGGTGCCGCGCAGGTCATCGTTGTATGCGGAGCCGGTGAGGTTCTCGATGGAAGAGTAGGTATCCCCCGCAGAATCGCCGGTGCCGGAACCGCCATTGATGAGGTCAGCGATCACGATCCCGGACGCGTTGGAATATGAGGCTGAATCAGTGCCAGCCCCGCCACGCAAAATGTCGGCCCCGTCGCCACCAACCAAAACGTCGTTTCCGCGCATCCCCTGAAGAATATTTGCGCCGCTGTTGCCGTACAAAACATCGTCGCCATCGCCGGTCACGATATTCTCGACCGAGCCGTTGAGTGTCACCCAAGTGGCATTGTCGACTTGCACAGAGGAGGTGAGATTGGCCAGAACATCGCCGGTGATTGCCGCCATGTTGATCCAGTCTGTGCCCCCGTCCGTGTCGGCCAAAGTGCCGCGGCTGCTTTCCAGCGCCAGCATCGTTAAAAAGTCGTCTGTGTAGGTGTAGACAGAATTTGCCGTGGCCTCAGCGCCCTGGAATTCAATCGTGATATAGTCGATGTAGTAATAATCACTGTCACCGGAGAAATTGTCTGCCACCACAACGGACCATGTTCCAACCGACGACATGCCCATGACGGCGGCGACACCAAAGGTCCAAGTGCCCAAATCTGCCGACCCGCCCTCTTGGTCCAAAAGGGGAATATAGGTGCCATCCGGTCCCACCAGATAGATGGTGAGATCCTCCATGTAATAGTGATCCGTGCTGATCGTCACATTGACATGTTCCAGCGCGATATCGGTGTTGCAGGTCACCGTGGATATGGCGCCAGTTGAGTTACTAATCCGCTGGTTGGTGTTGTTGGTCAGGGTGACAGAGTCGATATTGGCCGTTGTCTTGGCTGTGTCGTAAAGGTCGAGCCAAACTTCGGCCATACGCACGGCGGCGTAAGCGTCCACCATCCCGTAGCCATAATTCAGGTGAAAGCTGTTGCCGCCGCCGTTCCAATTGGTCGCGTCATTGATGCCCCACTGCGCAACCTCATACCCGGTCGCGCTTGAGCCAATATTGCTGCCAGTCAAGGAGGCGGACATGGCAAGGATCATGCGGACATCGCGCCAGCCGAGGTTTTCATTGGCATCCAACATCAGCGCGGTCACACCGCTCACCACAGGAGTCGCCGCGGAGGTTCCGCCAAAATTGGTGGCCCATGCTGTGTCGGAATAGCCGCCCGTGCCGACGATGTCCGTGGTCTCGGATGCAGCGGGTGCCGTCACCAAAACGTTCGCGCCAAAGTTTGAATAAGATGCGGCATCGCCATTTTTATCCGTTGCCGCGACCAAAATGATCTCAAACGCGGAATTGAGTTCGTCACCCTGTGCGTTGCCGTAGACACCGTAGTCCTGATAATAAGAGTTGTTTGCCTCGTTCCCGGCAGCTTTGACGATGATCGAGCCAAGCCCGCCACGCCCGTTGGTCGTCGCATAGACCACCCCGTCCTGATAGATGGAGGCGTTACCGCTTGAGGTGCTTGAAATGGAATTATAGATTGAATCATACATGGGGGTAGACCCCCATGAGTTGTTGATGATGTCGAATTTCGCCATTTCGTTCATCAGGTTTTTGAACGCAGTGATCCCGGACATCCCATTGAGCAACAGGTCCTGGCCATCATTGAGAAAATCGACGCTTGTCAGTTCGCTCCCAAAGGCCACGCCAACACCGTAGGAACCGTTTTCTGCACCGGCAATAATCCCGCCAACGGCGGTGCCATGTGAGTCCGTGTTGGTGTTGTAGTCGCCATCGACACCAGCGACGTTTGACTCGAGTGTCGCGTCGTAATTGCCCACCAGATCGGGGTGATCGACGTCCATACCATCGTCATACACGGCCACGTTGACGCCGGAGCCATTGAATTCGCTCCAAATCTTTTCGATGTCGCCAATAAGGTCAAAGTGCCATTGCAGGTTGTATTTCGGGTCTGTCGGTACCATCTGGTCCCCTACTCATAATAAGACAAGCTCACTTGGTTATTTCATAAAAAACGAACTGAATTAAGACATTATTTATGAATTTTAACGCGATTTTATGTGATGAGAATGGAGTCCGCCAAAGATGACAAATCGTTGATATTGTTCAAAACAATGATATCTCCCCCGCCAAAGTCGAAAATCGCATCGGTGCCGCTGAGCGTACAATAGGTCGCGATGGTATGGTTGGCATCGTAATTTCCATCGGTCAGAACGGCGTCGATGAAGAGACGGTCAATTCCGATCTCGAAGTCCGTAATCGTGTCCATTTCACTGCCGTCACGGAACACAAAAATATCCGCGCCGTTTCCCCCGGTGAGACTGTCGTTCCCTGAGCCGCCCGTCATCCGATCAATACCGTTGCCGCCAGACATGATGTCATCGCCCGCATCGCCGAGCATACGATCATTGCCCCCGCCTCCATTCATGCGGTCATGTCCTGCGTTCCCGGCCAAAACACTGTTCCCTGACCCATCCAGCAAAAAGTCATCGCCATTCCCGGCAATCAACCACCCCACACCTTCTAAATTCAGGAGCGTGTCATCCCCGTCCTCACCAACAAGACGATCATTGCCGCTGTCGCCGACCAATCGGTCCTTCCCGTTGCCGCCGTTTATAATGTCATTCCCGGCCCCACCATAGACAGTGTCATTGCCATGGCTCGCGATAACGATGTCATCCCCACCCCCTGCTTCGACATAGTCATGACCAAGCCGTGTATAGAGGTGATTGTCGCCATCATCGCCATAAACAATGTCGTTGCCATCCCCGCTGATCAGGTTCTCAATGCCAATATAGCTGTCCCCTTCAGCGCCCAATCCGACATTGTCGTCTGGATTCAAAAGGCTCAGCGTCAGGTCGGTGACGAACTCGCTGTAGCTGGCCGTATCAAAGCCACCGCCGCCATCCAGAATATCCGTGCCCAGTCCGCCGACCAAAATGTCATCACCATCCTGGCCCACAAGCCTGTCATTGCCATCGAAGCCTGAGAGTGTGTTGTTCTCGGTGTCCCCCTTGATCACGTCATCATACTGTGTCCCGATCACATTTTCGATCGACACCAGAGTGTCAGACGCCGCAGCTCCTGAGTTGAGCGCGCTGAATTGCAAATCAATATTGGCCGCGATTGCGGACAAGCTGTAGTCAACCGTGTCGATGCCATCGCCACCGTTGATGGTGTCTCCGCCGCTGGAGGCCACAAAAACATCCGCGCCCCCAAGGCCAAGCAAAATGTCGTTGGAGGAGGTGCCCGAAATGATGTCGTTGCCGTCTGTCCCCTCGATTGTCGCCGCGGCAGAATTGTCGATCCGTTCTCCGATGATGACGTGATCGGCGTTAAACAAAATCGTATCCACAAATGCGGCGAGTGGGACAGGCATCCCGTCATAGGTGGTCACGACAATACGCTCACCACCGAATGTCAGCACAAAGCCGGTCGTTGTCATTTCAATTTCGACACTGTTTGCCGAGCCTGACAAAGGGAAATGGGACAGATCAATGGTATCGGATGCGTAATTGAAATCGGTGACGTAATCCGTAACCCCATCGGGCCGAAACTGAAAAATATCGGCGCCGTTTCCCCCGGTCATCGTATCGCTTCCCGCGCCATCGACAAGAATATCTGCGCCGCCGTTTCCCGATAGGGTACTGCCGGTGTCTGTGGCGATGATGATGTCGTCATCTGCGGTGCCTGTGCTCGCCGACAAAACCGCGCCTTGATTGGAAACATCGACCGCGATCCGGGTCAGGCCGGTGTCGCCGGTGGATGTGGCGATCAATTCCAAGCCGTTGTTCGTGGTGACAAAAGTCAGTGAAGACACGTTCAAAAGGGCCGTGTCAAAGGTGTCGATGACGCTGCTCCAAAGGACCAGGGTCCCGTCTGGCAAAACCTTAAAGAGCGACAGACCGCCGTCATTGCCAGCAACAGCCAAATAGGCGGTGCCATTATAGTCTATGACATCAAGCGCGGACGCCCCGTCAAAGCGCGTGCCCAGTGTGTCGATGACCTGGTCAATGGCCGCCAATTGCCCCGTATCTGTCACTTCCAGGACGGTGATAGATCCGCTGTCAGCCGCGGTCATAAACACCAGCGTTTTCCCGCCATAGTCCAGGCTCCGAAGACCCGTGGGCGTTGTCACCGGCAGGCCTTCATTCGCACTGTAGCTGTCCACCTCCGTAAGCGCCCCGCCTGCGCCGATCTCAAGCAAAGTCAGACCATGTTCGGTGGCAGAGGCTGCCAAAACATAGGCTGTGCCATTGACTGTCATGGTGCAGAGCGCGCTGATGTCACTCAGATGGGTCGTGTCGTCATCGTAAAGGGTTTGTGCGTCGCCTGCGACAGCAGAGGCGTTGATTGAAAAGACAGAGAGGCCAGTGCCTTCGGAGAGCGCTGCGAGCACATGGGTCACGCCGTTGATCTCGATCGTGGCAATCTCCGCACGATTTGAGTGGCTGGTGGATTGGTTCAGCTGGACACAATGTGAACCGCCCTCACCGAGCTGAGCAAGTGCCAAAAGCTCCGCCTTTGGGATGATAAAATCGGAGCCTTCAATCGAAATCGAGGCAAAGCCTTCTGAACTTATGGCCTCTGTTGAAAAACTGAGATCGGTTCCGCCAATGATCTGTGTCGAGGCTTTTGTGCCCGAGGCTGTGTCGTAAAACACGAACGTGCCATTGGCATTCAACAGGCCCGTTGTCACCTGTGAAAGGAAAAATGCGTCGTCAGCCCAGAGCGTTTCTAAAATTGACAGGGACCCCATGCCCACCTCCGTCTACCACCAAGGGCAGAATGCGGGCGAAGTGCTTAAGGCGGCCTTTTTCAAATCGGGCATAAAAACGGCAAGAGTTTCAGAATTGAATCAACTCTCACATACCCTGTTCGCCAAAGCGGTTATGAGATTCGTTCAAGCTGGTAAATCTGACGCGCGATGGCGGCGGTCACGCCGGGGCCGACCTGTCTTGGGGTCACATGGGTTTGCGGATCAATGCGATTGGGCGACATTGAAAACGCTGGGCTGTGCTGTTGGACCCTTTTCTCAAACCTTTGATTTTTTTCGACAAAACTCGCCTTCAATGTGGCAATCTGCGCGGGTGTGAAAATCGTCGTTGGGGCTTTGTCAAACCGATCGAGCAAAGCCCGGCGCGCAGCGTCATAGATGGCATGTGGTGGCCGGGCAGGGGCGGTTAATTCTGTCGCAAGCAACTGTGCCAAAGGATCAGGTGAGGTGTTGGCCTGTTTGGTCTCTTTCAAAGTGCCCTCTGCCATCAAATCTGACCCCGTCACATTCAACAAAGCCTGCAAAATGCCGCCGGGCTGGGCTTTGACCGTCTCATAGTCAAAAATGGTGATCTGATCGGGGCAAAAACCCTCTTCCAGAGTGTCCAAAACCAGATTGTGATCGACAGGGACGCCAGAGGCCAAGCCCGTCGCAATGGCCCGCTGAACAAAGCCCTGTATCGCGGGAAAACGTCCGCTTTTGGCCACTTCCTGCCAAATCGACTGAGTCAATGCGATCGGGTCGCGCGCGTAATACACGATGCGAACCTCCTCGAACGGGCTCAAAAGCCCCGCCAATTCTTTGAAATCGACCCGCGCGGGTTCAAGCCGCGTGAAAGGTTCGCCAGACAGGATAAGCGTCCCGTCCTTCGGCGCATATGTGTCGATGATTTTCGTCCAAAGCGCGTCTATGCCGCCGTGGCTTTTCAAAGAGAGGTCAAAATCCGGGTTCGGAATCCATTTGGCGGTTAAAATGTGATGGGCCGGATTGGGGCCGATGTCGGGGTAATACAGGCCCGCCTGTTCGAGACGAGCCCGGTTGGCAAACAACCGACGCTGAATATAGCTCGTGCCGGTTTTATGCGGGCCGATATGCAAAACGACCTTGGCCATTATCCACGCGCCTCTTGTTTTATCTTAATCATCTTGCGGGACAGGGCCTGAAAAAACTCTGCGTCGATCTGGTCGCGCGTCGCGCGCCCTTGCAAAGGCGCGTCAATCGGGGTCATGCGAAACTTGGGTTGGGTTGCGGCAATCAATCGTTCGAGCGCGCGGTTCTTCGGTTCATATGTCTCAATCAAAGTGTCAATCTGAGCCTTGGAAAACAACGTGGTGCGTGTCTCTGCTCCAAATGTCTCAATGACCGTTTTTCCCGCAGCCCGCACAAGCCATTGCGGAGCTTTGTGGGTGTGGGCAACGAAATTGGCCGCAAATGTTGCCAAAGGTTCAGGCGATACATTTGAATGCCGCCGCGCGTCAAAGGGTTGCAGAGCCTCGGGGTCGATCTGGACGCCGGCTTCTTGCAGCACGGCGCCGACAATCCCTCCCTCCTGTGCAGAGGCGCGTTCATAGTTGATCAAACGGATCTCGTTGAGGTCAAAGCCATCGGAAATATGGCGCACAAGCCGATGGTAATTTGTAAACAAGCCTTCGACCAAATCGCGCTCGACCACGGTTTCAACATAGGCGTCAATGTTGCCGGGATTGCGGTCGTCGGAGACCTGTTGATACACCGATTGAATAAATCCGCTTTGCGTGCGCAATGCACAGATCACTTTGATCTCATCAAAATCCGAAACCAAGCCGCGCAATTGCGCCATCTCGACATGGCGCGGGTTCCAACGCGAAAACTCTTCGGAGCTGATAAAAACAGTGTCGCTGGCTTTCATCCGCCGCAAAATCCCCCGGTTCAGCGTTTGCAGCCGACGTTCGGGGTTTTTGTAAGAATAACGCGGACCCAACGGAATCCAGCCCGAGGCGAGGCCGTGATGCCCGCGTTCATGACCCAGCGTTGGATAGACCAAACCGTGTGCGCGAAGCAGCCTGCGGTTTTTGTAAAGTGTATCCTGAATGTGGGTTGTGGCCGTCTTATGTGTGCCCATATGGATCACGAGTTTGGGCATGGCTTACGTCTCTTTTTGGGTTTTATCGCCGCAAAACTCGGCCAGAACCTTCAAATAGGCGTCGCCATTTTGTTTTGTGGGTTCAAGCACCGCTTTCTCCGCCCATTCATTCCACGCATTGATCCAAAGCTCCTCGCGGTACGACCCCGCAATCCGCTTTTCGAGCAGGCTGTGCAACCAACGTCTGAACGTGCCCACATTGGCACCATAGGCGATATGTGCCTTATCTCCACGCCGGGCGGTGTTGTCCCAAGACGGCATAATGCCCGCAATCGTCGTCTTCGGCAGGCGCTTGGTGTAAGTCGATGAGGTCGCATAGGCTGCGGCCTTTGCGTAGTCGTAGATCAGCCCGCTAAATCCCTGCATGACAGAGGTTTGCATCTTGTTGCCATCGGGGCCGCCAAACAGATAGGCATTGCTTTTGACCAGACCATGCGGCGGCATTTCGACCCAGAAATCGAACAGATTGTCTTTGACCGGGCTGTCGCCATCTACGTGAAACAGCACCGCCCCAAGTTCGACTTCGCCAATGCCTTCGTCACGCCAAACCTGCCGCATCTGCTCTACGGCTGCGGCTGGATCGGGCATGTCTTCGGGGCGGTAAATCACAAATCGCGGGCGTATGCCGTCTGGGCGTTGGTAGCGCGGATCGCGCATGTAACGCGCAACGTCGCGGGCCAGATCACTGGCAAACCCCGGAAAATAGGTCTGTGGCATGAGGATTTCACCGCTCAACCCATCCCAATTGCGCCGCCAACTTTCGTTCGCCCAACACAGGTAAAATGGGAACTCGACGTCAGGCCGGTCCAACATTAAATCAATCGGCTTTTCCAAAAGCCGTTGCCCGTCAAACCAGTAATAATAGGCGCAAAAGGCGTCGATGCCTGCGGCTTTGGCCATCTTGGCCTGTTCCGCTAGCGTCTCAGGCACACGCAGGTCATAAAACCCAAGATCTGCAGGAAGAACCGGATGGGCATGGCCGGAAAAATTCGGCTCGGCGGCCACGACACTGGTCCATTCGGTATAGCCTTTGCCCCACCATCTGTCATTTTCCGCAATTGGGTGAAACTGTGGCAGGTAAAATGCTGTAACGTATTGAGGAGCCTTGGGTTTGGCTTTCGGTGTCAGGCTGTCGATCTCGGTCGTCTGATAGGTTTTCAATCCTGCGGCCTTGCAGATATAGCCAAGAGCGCGCTCCACTGCATGCGCCGTCGTTCCGTCAAGCTGTTGATCTTCAATTTGGAAATGATCCTGCGTGAGCTGCATGGATTTCAGCATCGCAAGGATCGTTGGTTTGAGCCAATACATCGACCCGGCCGGGAAATCGAGGGAGGAGACATCCAAAGGCACTTCGATCCGATCAAGGAGTTGGCGGGTCGTGTCCACATTCGAGCCCCACCATTCGGTGCCGCTGTAATGCTGCCCATCGGCCACCCAAAACCCGGCGTCCCAGGCGGTCAAAAAGGTTTCAAGCCTTGTCATCGTGGCGTCGGGATCTCCCAAAATGCCTTGGATCAAGGCTTGGCGCCAGACGTCGCCATCTGTGCGATGGGGGCTTTTCTTGGTGTGCAGTTTGCACACGGCCTCATAGCCATCCAGAAAACCAGCCGCCACAAAATGCAAAAACGGATAGATGTCGCGCCCGTGGTTTGGCATCGCATAGACTTTGGCCTTTGGGAAATCCCCGAGAACCAAGTCTTTGATGTCCGTTTTGTGGGACTTGGATTTTATATAAGAGACATACAGGTCGTATTCGAAGGATTGCGCTTTGATCCGTGCGGCGATTTCCCCCCAAAGCTCGGCGTAAAAGACATGCACCACGATGGCGAACCGAGCCTTTTTGCGTGTTGGATCTGCGCGTAGAATTGGAAATGCCACGCCGTCTACAAGATCAAACCCCGGAAGGTCGCGCGTCACGCGCCCTTCTTGTATGCCAAGGGTGACATAATGTTCCAGCGGTCGCATTCCGGCTGCGGCAACGTCGGGGTTATGTCTGAGATAGGCTCTTGGAGAAAAAGATCCGCTTGGCTGGATATCCAAAGCTTCGCCAAAGATCACATAGTGACGTTCCGGGTTTTGTTTATAGAGCCAATGTAGCCCAGGTACCATGCCGCGGTAAAAATCCCTGTCAAACTGCCCGCTGGCTTTGATTTTACGGGCGTAGCGGCGTTCTTTTGGGGTCGCCAATAAAAATCTTAGGGCATTTTTTGCCCTACTTGTGGCACTCATACTCGGTTCGCTCCTAGGTCTTTTTTTGTCTGCCCGCTCACTTGGCTGCGCTCTGTTTGCTCTCTCGTCACTTGAGCAACAAGGCTTTGTAATTGCGGCTGAGCAATATCATGCCGATGGTTCCGATAAAAAGAGCCAAGGCAAAAACGTATAACGGGGACGACGCCGAAGCATCATATGTTGAATAAATTCCTGACCTCAAAACGCCGACGAAGTGACAAATGGGATTGAGCATCAAAACGCCAAGTGTGGGTTGAGAAAAACTTTCCGGTAAGAACAAAACGCCTGAAATGATCAGCAAAGGTCGTGTCAAGATGGACCAAATCTGTTCCCACAAAGGCACGACCAAGATAATGTAGCAATTCAATACGCCAATCGCCACGCTTAAGGCGATCAGCATCGCGACCCCTAAGAAAATCCGTGACCAGTTCACGATCAGCGAAAGATCGAACATGTTCACGATCAGAATGAACACCAAGGTCATCACCAAGCCCTGCGTGACAAGGTTCAACACCAACCGCGCGATCAGGGCGTCGATAAACGCAATCGCGGGGTATTGCAGCAGCGGTTTGGAAAATCGTACCGCGCGTGACAGATCATTTGAAATTGCCATGAACATGCCAAATGGTAAAAAACCTGATGCATAATACAGAGGAAAACTCGACCCCAAGGCAGGTTTGTGTGCAATCAGCGAAAAGATAAAACTGAGGAATGTAATCCCGGCGACAGGTTCGAAGAACGCCCAAAGATACCCACCCAGCGCACGCGAATAGCGGGTCTCAACCTCCCTGAGAATAAGGGCGATGACGCTCCGCCCAAATTTGTACTTTCGCCCTTTGGGTCGCTGTGGTGGCACGATGCCACTGGCAAGCCTTTCGGGAGGGAGCTGGCTCATTCTTACTCTACTTTGTAGCGAACTAAGTTTACAGGCTGGTCTTAAAGCCATGCATTGGCTAGGTTAAGCATGCTTCACAGCTATCTTCGGGACAGCAGTATAGCAAGCCTTTCAAAGGAGAATACACGTGAATTTGGCGGCACGAGCAAGGCGCAGACGGCGAGCAAATCAGGCGAATGCCGCAGCGGAGGCTAACACGGCGCCTGAGCCAAATATCAAGGAATCCATCGTTCTTGTAGAGACTTTACCAAAAGCGGAGCCTGCTTTTTTACGACCGCGCCACTATATCCTCGCCGCCACCTTTGGGGCCTTTGTTATTGTGCCGTCCGTTCTGACCGCCATCTACCTTGCAGTGTTCGCGTCTGATCAATATTCCACAACTGTCGGCTTTTCGGTGCGCGCGGAGACGTCGCTTCCGGTGTCTGACCTTGTTGGCTCGCTTATTGGATCGTCCTCCAATGGGGCGCGCGACAGCGATATCCTGTATGAATATATGCGAGGTCATGAAATTGTCTCTTTGATTGATCAGAGACTGGATCTCAAGGAAATCTATTCTCTGCCCAATCGCGACCCTGTTTTCAGCCTTCATGATGGTGCAACCATCGAGGATCTCGCGGACTATTGGTCCAAGATGACGCTCGTGTCCTTTGATGGCAATGCCGGTTTGATTGAGGCCGAAATCCGCAGTTTCCGTGCCGAGGATAGCCTCAATATCGCCCGCGCCGTGCTCGAATTGTCCTCTCAGAAAATCAACGAATTGTCCAATATCGCCCGTGAAGACAGCATTCGTTTTGCCCGCGAAACCCTTGATGTGACCACGGAACAGCTGCGAAGTGCACGCACCCGGCTGACGGCCTTTCGTGTCGAAAATCAGATGATTGATCCGCAAGCGGCAATCCAGGGCCAAATGGGGCTTTTGAACTCGCTGAATGCGCAATTGGCCGAGGAAATCATCACCAATGACCTCATCCGCCAATCGACAACGCGCGACACGGACCCTCGGATTGAACAGTCGGATCGGCGTATCAGCATCATCCGCAATCGCATTGAGGATGAGCGCAGCTCTCTTGGCGCGGGAGTAGAAGGCAGCGGACCGCCCTATTCGGAGATTGTTTCGGAATATGAAGGTCTTGTGGTGGACCGGGAATTTGCCGAAGCACGATACCTTGCGGCCCGTGCCAATTACGATGCGGCTGTGACGGAAGCGGATCGGAAAAGTCGATACCTTGTGGTCTATAGTCCGCCGACACTGGCCGAAACTCCAACCCATCCAAGGCGCATCCTGATCTTTGCACTCACCACGCTTTTGCTTGTCGGGGTTTGGTCGCTTGGGGCGATGATTTTTTATTCCATAAAAGATCGACGCTAAACATGATCCGTTTGAAAAACGTCTCGATGTCTTTTCCCTTGGGGTATGCCAGAAAAGTCGTGGCCGACAATCTGACGGTCGAATTCCCCCAAGATCGCTGTGTCGCGCTTTTAGGGCGCAATGGGGCGGGGAAATCGACCCTTTTGCGGATGATCGCCGGTGCGATCCTGCCTCACAGCGGTCAGATTGACATTGACGGAACGGTATCTTGGCCTGTCGGTTTTGCGGGGTCTTTTCATGCCGATCTGACGGGCGCGCAAAATGTGCGGTTCATTGCACGGGTTTATGGAGTCGATACAAAGCAACTTATTGATTTTGTAGAAGACTTCTCCGAACTCGGTGCCCATTTTTATCAACCGATCCGTAGCTACTCTTCCGGTATGCGGGCGCGTTTGGCCTTTGGCGCCTCTATGGGTATCCATTTCGATCACTATTTGATCGACGAAGTGACCTCTGTTGGGGATGCGTCTTTTCGCCGTAAAAGTGAGGCGGTGATCCGGGATCGTTTGAAAAATTCCGGCGCTGTGATGGTGTCCCATTCTCTGGGTCTCATCGCATCGCTTTGCAATGCGGCGGCGATTTTAGAGGATGGCAAGCTGACATGGTATGAGGATGTCGACCGCGCCATCCGTGTTCATCGGATGATGCTCAGATGAACGCGTACTGTGCCACTCACGCTTGACGCGAAAAATGCCGCTCGCCGCGCGCTTTCGCCAAAGCAATTTGGTGCTGCCTTTCGCGGAACCGTTCTTTGCGCGCCTCATCCGTTTCATCGACACATTGATGACAGGACACACCCTCTTCATACTCTGGCCGCGCTTTGTCTTCGGGTAAAATCGGACGGCGACAGGCGTGGCAAAGCTCATGTGGTCCCTCGGTCAACCCATGTCCAATCGACACGCGACCATCGAAGACGAAACATTCGCCCTCCCAAAGGCTTTCCTCTTTGGGCATCTCTTCGAGATATTTCAAAATCCCGCCCTTGAGGTGATAGACCTCCTCAATCCCCTGACCTAACAGGAAATTGGTCGATTTCTCACAGCGAATGCCACCGGTGCAAAACATCGCGATGCGTTTGTTGTGAAACCGGTCTTTGTTCTCTTCCCACCATTGCGGAAAGTCGCGAAAGCTCTTGGTCTGCGGATCAATCGCGTTCTTGAACGTGCCAATCCCAAATTCGTAATCATTGCGCGTGTCGATCACTGCCACATCATCGGCTGAGATCAGTTCGTTCCACTCTTTCGGGTTGCAATAGTGCCCAACCCGCGCGCGCGGATCGACATCCGGTTGCCCCATGGTCACGATCTCTTTTTTCAACCGGACCTTCATCCGGCCAAATGGCTGCGCCGCCGCTGTCGAGAGTTTGTACTCAAAATCGGCACAGCCGGGCAGGGCGCGGATATGCGCCACCAAACGGTCAATCGCGGCGGGCGTGGGCCCGGCCACTGTGCCATTGATGCCTTCGCGGGCCAGCAAAAGCGACCCGGTGATGCCGTCCGAGAGGCATAGCTCCAAAAGCGGCCCCCGCAAAGCGGAGGGGTCATCGAAGCGGGCGAAGTGATAGAGAGCGCAAACTGTAAACATAATATGCTCGATACTCCCGCCTGTGGGCGCAGGCAAGACCTTGCACAGCGGTAAAAGCGCGCATCATTTATACATATCCCGCTACGGCCCCGTCCGCCAGCGCGTCCAAAGGTTTCTCGGCTCCGGTGCGATCGGCGCGACTATGAAGGCACTGTGGTGTTCGCCGACGTGGTACTCTCTGACAAAGATACCTTATCCGCCGTGGCGTAAACCAAGCCGGGGATGTCGCGGATTACATTTGAGCGCGCGGGGCAAGAATTGCGTCTGCCACCTAGAAATCAGTCTCTCATCCAGCCCAAAAGATCCTAATTTACGAATCCCTCGGTCACTTGGGCAAAACCGACCCCGATTCACATCGCCATGACGCTTGCCAAGCCCGGTCAGCGCGCGCTAGGCCTATGCCAAAGGAGACCTCCCATGCGTCCAGCCAACGAAGCCTTGATCGTCATCGACATCCAAAACGACTTTTGCCCCGGTGGTGCGCTGGCTGTGACCGGCGGCGACGAGATCGTACCCGGCGTCAATGCTTTGATGGATGAGTTCGCTGCCGTGGTCCTGACGCAAGACTGGCATCCCGCCGGGCATTCGTCCTTTGCCAGCACCCATGCGGCAGCGCCCTTTAGCACCACCGAGATGCCTTATGGCACCCAAGTGCTCTGGCCGGATCACTGTATTCAGGGTACGGGCGGTGCCGCCTTTCATCCGGGGCTGCGACTTGATGGCGACCTGATCATTCGCAAGGGGTACAATCCCGCGATTGACAGCTATTCCGCCTTTTTCGAAAACGATCATGTGACCCCGACCGGGCTTGAGGGCTATCTCAAAACCCGTGGAATAGATACGCTCACGCTGGTCGGTCTGGCGTTTGATTTCTGTGTGAATTTCTCCGCCGTCGATGCCGCGCGCCTTGGGTTTAAAGTCGCTGTTCGTGCGGATTTATGTCGCGCGATTGACATGGAGGGATCAAAGAAAACCGCAATCGACGGGATGAAAACCGCCGGGGTTGAGGTTGTTTGAGCCATGACCCCGAAACTTTTCACCACTCTCAAAACCTATACAAAAGATCAGTTTAGAGCCGATGTCTTTGCTGGCATCACCGTGGCTTTGGTGGCACTGCCTCTGTCCATCGCCATTGCTATCGCCTCAGGTGCGGGGCCTGCGGAGGGTATCGTCACCGCCATCATCGCGGGGTTTTTGATTTCCGCGCTGGGCGGTAGTCGTGTTCAGATCGGCGGGCCGACCGGGGCGTTTATCGTGGTGGTTGCCGGGGTGGTGGCGACGTATGGGTATGATGGATTGGTCACCGCGACCTTCATGGCCGGAATTATCCTTTTGGTTGCGGGGGCGTTCCATGCGGGCGGTCTGGTGCGCCACGTGCCCGAAGCGGTGATCAACGGCTTTACCATCGGCATCGCCGTGATCATCGCCACGAGCCAAATCCCCGATCTTTTGGGTCTCAGCGGCGCGATGCCTGCCGATTTCATCGAAAAAATCCCCGCGATCTGGCGCGCTTTGCCCGCCATGACCCCGGCGGCCTTTGCCATCGGATTGGCCACGATGGTGTTGATCGTTTTGTTCCGCCGCGCTGCGCCGCGATTGCCGGGGTTGATCGTGGCGGTGGCGATCACCTCTGCCGTTGTTGCGATCTTCGATCTGCCTGTCGCGACGATTCAAACGCGGTTTGGCGATTTGCCACGCAGTCTGCCGATGCCTCAGTTGCCGGATCTCAGCTTTGATCGCATCCGCGAACTTTTGTCCTCGGCGGTGATCATCGCCTTTTTGGCAGGTGTTGAATCGCTTTTGTCCGCCATGGTTGCGGATCGCATGATTTCTGGCAAACACCGGTCCAATGCGGAGCTTCTCGCGCAGGGCGTGGCCAATCTGGGCTCCTCCCTGTTTGGCGGTTTACCTGCGACAGGGGCCATTGCCCGCACCGCGACCAATGTGCGCGCGGGGGGTAAAACGCCGGTAGCCGGGATCATTCATGCGCTGACCATTCTCGCGATTTTGATGCTGGTGGCCCCGCTGGCAGGCTTTCTTGCCATGCCCGCCCTGTCCGGTTTGCTGCTTTTGACCGCGTGGAACATGTCTGAGCCGCATCGTTGGGGCAGCTATCTACGCGCGGCTCGTTCGGATCAGGTGCTTTTGGTGATCACACTTTTGCTCACGGTGCTCACCGATCTCACCCTTGCTATTGGTGTGGGTATCGCGCTTGGGCTGGCGATGAAACTCAGGCGCCGTGGTGACAAACAGGCCGATACGGACGAAGATTGGACGCCGCGCGACCGATAATCACGGGATCACGCCGACGCCGGAGAACCCGCAAACATCTGCCGCCTTCAGGTAGGCTGCCGAAAACCCGTTGAGTTGAAACGCCGCAACAGGTCGCCCCTGAACCACCAAATCCAGCCGCCCGTTGGCCTGCATCTTTTGTAGCATCCACTGGCTGTAGGGTTGATCATAACTCACCCGCGCGCGTTTATAGCCGTCAGGATCATAGCTTGTGACAGGCGTCGCGGCGGCGGTTTCATAGCTGTCGAAGATGATGTAGCCGGTCATGCCGTCCTGCATTTGCGTGTCATAGCCGCGTGGGGCGTATTCTTCGATCACCACGGAAGGATACACCGTCGGCGGGCCGGCATCATGGCTCATGAACTCAATCGAAATGCGCGCGTCGCCATCGCCGCCACTGCTGGCGATACAATAGTGGTAGACATCCTCGACGATCCCTGCCGTTCCCACGTTTTCGGCGAATGTAGACACCCGCCACGACCCATAGTCCCAATCGCCCTGCGCCATGGCCGACCCCGCCGCCAAGATCCAAAATACCCCAGCTAAAATCGCTTTCATCATCTGCCTCTTTGTCACAATTCAAATCCTGCCTAACACGCAAATCTTTTCAAATGACGAACAAAACCATGGGTCTGCTTGCCAAACCCCTCTCTGCCCTGCTTTAACCGTTTTGTCATAGGAAGGGGCCTGCTCATGGTCGATATCGCCACCCGCGTCTACAATCACAAATGGAAAATCGACCCGATTGTCCGCTCCCTGATCGACACCGATTTTTACAAACTCCTGATGTGTCAGTCGGTGTTTCGCAACAAACCCGACACCCAGGTCACGTTTTCGCTGATCAACCGTTCCAAATCCATCCGCTTGGCGGAGATGGTCGATGAGGGCGAACTGCGCGAACAGTTGGACCATGTCCGCTCCCTCTCCCTGTCTCGCGGGGAAAGCACATGGATGCGCGGCAATACGTTTTATGGCAAACGCCAGATGTTCCGCCCGGATTTCATGGAATGGTTCGAAAACCTGCGCCTTCCGCCTTATCAGCTTGAGAAAAAGGACGGCCAATATGAACTGACCTTTGAAGGCTCCTGGCCCGAGGTCATGCTTTGGGAAATTCCGGCGCTCTCGATCCTGATGGAGCTGCGGTCGCGGGCTGTGCTTGGGCCGATGAAAAAGTTCGAGCTTCAGGTGCTCTACGCCCGTGGCATGACCAAACTGTGGGAAAAAATCGAACGGCTGAAACCACTTGAGGGGCTCAAAATCGCCGATTTCGGCACCCGTCGCCGTCATTCCTACCTCTGGCAGGATTGGTGCGTCCAAGCCATGCTCGAAGGTCTCGGCTCCAAATTCACCGGCACCTCGAATTGCCACATCGCGATGAAGCGCGACCTCGAAGCGGTTGGCACCAATGCCCATGAGCTTCCGATGGTCTATTCCGCGTTGGCCAAAACCGACGCCGAGCTGCGCCAAGCGCCCTATGAGGTGCTGGCCGATTGGCACGAAGAACACGAGGGCAACCTGCGCATCATCCTACCCGACACCTATGGCACACGCGGCTTTTTGAATGGCGCGCCCGATTGGCTTGCGGGCTGGACCGGCATCCGCATCGACAGCGGCGATCCCGCGACGGCGGCGGAGGTGGCGATTGACTGGTGGCGCGCACGCGGCGAAGACCCGACCAAGAAACTGGTGATCTTTTCTGATGGCTTGGACACCGATAAAATCATCGAACTCCACACCCAGTTCGCGGGCCGTGTACGCACGTCTTTTGGTTGGGGCACTTTGCTGACCAACGACTTCCGAGGCCTGACCACAGGCGACGCACTCGCGCCGTTCAGCTTGGTCTGCAAAGCCATCAGTGCCAACGGCCAGCCAACGGTGAAACTGTCGGACAATCCGAACAAGGCGATGGGGCCGAAGGCCGAGGTTGAGCGGTATAAGCGGGTGTTTGGGGTTGGCGAGCAGGACGCGGTGGAGGTTGTGGTCTAACTCCATTGCCCACTTCCCGGACAGTCGCACAAATTTCGGTCAAGTCGGTATTTAAGGCGCTGACTCTGTGCATCTTTTCTTGTGTCCTGCGCGGGTTTTCTCCTGACTTTGACCATACGGACAAACTCAGGATTCCCGCCATGACACGCCTCCTCCCCGCGCTCACCTCCTCTGCGCTCTGCCTGCTCGCCACCTCCGCTTTTGCCACCGAAACCCTCGTCACCGTGCCCTCTGATGGGGGCAAGGTTGTCGCGACTTTGAACGATGCGGATGGCGCCTCCGACACGCCCGTTATCCTGCTGTTCCATGGCTTTACCGGCTCGCGCGATGAGCTGCCCGTCGCAGGCACCGACGAGGGCGTCTTCTCCCGCTCCGCGCGCGTGCTGGCCGAGGCGGGCTATCCCTCGCTCCGCATCGACTTTCTGGGCTCAGGCGCATCGACCGACAAGACATGGGAAGAAACCACGTTCTCCGGTCAGATCGCCGATGGCCTCGCCGCTGTCGCATGGCTCAATGCCAAATTCCCGGACCGCCCGCAGGTGATCCTTGGCTGGTCCCAAGGCGGCCTTGTTGCCTCCCATGTCGCGGAAAAATCCGACCCCGAGGGCCTCATCCTCTGGGCCCCGGTTGCCGACCCGCTGCCGACCTACTCCGGCCTTTTGGGCACGGACGCCGTCGTCGCCGCCATCGCATCCGAAGATCCGACCGAAACCTTTACCTTCACCTTGCCTTGGGGTGCCACGACTTCCCTGAACGCGCCGTTCTTTGACGAACTGGTCACCACCGACCCCGTTGCTGCCGTTGCTGGATACGACGGGCCATTGTTGTTGATGGTCGGCGCCAACGACACCATCGTCGGCCCGCAACCGCAAATGGGTGAGCGCTACGCGAATTGCCATCCGGGCGAAACCGTGATGAAAATCTACCCGATGGACCACAGCTTTAACGTCTTCACCGATGCGAGTACATTGGATCAAATGCTGGCGGAGACTGTCACTTGGTTGGGGGAGATGTGATCTAGTCGACCCGCCCCCGCAGCGCCTTCACCTCCCCCCGGACCTTCTTCGCCTTGATTCGTCGTTCGACACTGCCGCGGGTGGGCTTGGTCTTGACCCGGAACTTCGGTTTTTCCGCCGCCTGTTTGATCAGCTCCACCAATCGCTCCCGCACGATCTCGCGGTTGCGGGCTTGGTGGCGGGTTTCGTCGCAGAACATCACCAGAGCGCCGTCTTTGGTCCAGCGCCGCCCCGCCAAGCGCCGCAATCGGTTTTTCACTGGCTCCGGCAAGGACGGCGAGCGCGCCGCTTCGAACCGTAGTTCCACGGCTGTTGAGACCTTGTTCACATTTTGCCCGCCGGGACCGGAGGCGCGCACGAATTGCTCAGTGATCTCCCAATCGGCAATTTCGATTTTATCGGTGACAAACAGGGGCATGGCGGGGTCCGTGTGAGAGGCGAAGGTGGCAAAACCCAAAGGCCGCCCGCGGGCGAGCAGAGCTTGGGGTTTATTTGGTGACCTCGGCCGGGTCGTTTGTCCAATGCTTTCTCTCGAAAAGGGCAAACACGCGCAAGTCGACATCCGCGCTGCCCAAAAATGTCCGGTCAAACTGATGTGTATCGGTATCCCCCTCTTTTTCGTGTAGAAGGTCGGCAGGCTGCAAATCGTAGCCTATGTCAGTGTCCGATTTTCGGGGGGTAGCTCAGTCAGCAAGACATGCGGGAGGCGAATACTTGTGAAGAAAGGAAAGATTCAGTGCCATAAAGGCAGAGTTCAGTGAACTCGACAAAGGTTACATTGGTCGGGCTGAGAGGATTCGAACCTCCGACCCCCTGCTCCCGAAGCAGGTGCGCTACCAGGCTGCGCTACAGCCCGACCGTGACGGGCGGGATATAGCGACTTGCGCGGATTTGCAAGGGCCAATTAGCGCTGTTTTACACGGCGAATAAAGGGCGAGATTCGAAAGGAGGCGGCGGAGGAGGCCCGCGAGCGGGTTCTGAGCACGGGCGTATTTTCCGAATGCCCGCCCCGCGATTCCCGGAACACGATGTAAAGACCAGACAGGATGATGATCCCGGCGCCGATCACCGTGGGCATATCGACGGTTTCGCCGAAGATAAAATAGCCAAAAATCGTTGCCCAGATGATCTGGGAGTACTGCATCGGTGCCACGACCGCAGCCTCTGAGGCGCGGTACGCCAAGATCAAAATCACCCCGCCGGTGAAGCCCAATAGCGACACCATGCCGACACCGCCGAGGTCCAAAAGCGGTAGGGGTTTGTAGAAAAAGATCATCATCGCCCCCATGACGACGAAATTGGCGATCAGAGGGTAGAGCATCAAGACAGCGGTACGTTCTTCGCGGCCGACTTTGCGCACCACGATGGAGGCAAACGCGCCAAAAAAGGCACAGGACAGCGCCGCCATATGGCCTAGCGTGAACGCTGTTCCTCCGGGGCGCAACACGACCAGCACTCCGATCAGCCCTGCAACGACAGCGGCCCAACGGTGAAATCCCACTTTTTCACCCAAGATCGGAATGGACAGGATGGTGATGACAAGGGGGGTGGCAAAGATCAGGGCGTAAACCTGCGCCAGCGGCAAAACGGAAAAGGCATAAAAGGCAGCGACGGTGTTGATCATGGCCGCCATGGTCCGAAGTAGGGTCCACAACGGATACACCGGGCGCAAATGCCCCTCCGTGCGGTCGCGGATCAGCATGAACATCACCAGCGGAAAAGAGAACAGTGTTGAGAAAAAGATGATCTGAAACGGCGCATAAACACCGCCTAGGAATTTGATCACCACGTCATGGGTTGAAAAAATGGCAAAAGCCGCAAGGGCGTAAATTGCGCCTGTGATATTCATAAGATCATCCCACTTGCTGTTTGCGCTATCAATAGGCCGGATTTCAAAACACACAAGGGTGCAACCCTTGTCACGCGCATACATCAGCCCCACATGAGGCAGATGTATCGCACACATAAATCGGCAACCTGTTGTTACTGCGGCTCTAAAACCGTGCTGTCTTTCGGACAGGGTGCCCGGCATGAATTACAATGTAAAGCCTGCGGCGCGCCTTTGTCGCGGCTCAAGGCGCTGCACACAGATCATGTCAAAGACCCGTTTATTGTCAGTGGGAAAAAACGGCCCTCTCCTGAGCAGGCGCGCAAAAAGAAGGGAAAGAAAAAACAAAAATCCATCGCCCATCGGCTGTTTGATGCTGCTGAGGATGTGTTTGATCTGTTTGATTAAAGCGCTGCTAGTACCGCTTTGCGCACTTCACCTCACGATGATTTACGTTTGAAGATCTTGTTCTTGAGCGCGGCAAAGCCAAGAAACAAAAGCACCCAGCCCTTTTTCATAAACACAAGAGTCGCGGCCAAAAAGCCCGCCTTTGCCGCCACTTTACCGGCAATCAAACCGCCGATCCCAATCGCGGCAACCGTGTCGAGGGAAGGATCAAAATCGACGTAGCGCTGGCCAACTGTGAAGTGGGTCATGGCAATCAGATCAGGGGCAGCCGCTTTGATACTGTCGATTTGATCCATCGACCCGATCACCGACATGACCAACACGCCTTTGCGTCCAAGTGCGCGAATGTCGTAATTGACGGTATGATCCTCGACCCCATCAAAGGACAATTCTCTCGCCCAATAGAGCTTTTTGCTTTCGGCGTCGTAATGCGGCGGCTCGGCCCAACCGACAAGATCGACCGTACCATAGCCAAGCTCTTCACGCTCCTTGTTGGCGGTAAGCATATCCTTTTGCATATCGCGCAGCAATTCATCGTAATTGTAAGAGGCCGCATCTTCGTCAGAAACAAACCCAATCGGGTCATAGTTGAGCAACATGCCCCATGCGTCCCATTCCAGCGGCAGATACTCCGCAGGGAACACCATCCCCAAGGACAGGTCGCGCGGTGGATTGCCCCAAAGCTCCTCAAGCACATATTTCGAGTCTTCTGGGCCGAAGTAGTAATACGCGTCCCCCAATTCCAAAACGGCTTGCGAGCCGGGTAGCGTGATGGTGCCTGTTTGGTAATCCAGCCCCTTTTGCAGCGCCAACCAGTCCTCTTGCTCTTGGGTCAAACCATCGAGCTCAATCATGGGGAACATATCTTCAAGCGACTTGGCTTGCGCCATCGAACAAGACAGAAAAAGGATGCCGCAGAGGGCGGAAATGCGTTCTAAATATCCCACAATATATCTCACAAAAATTTGATCTCGGGCGCGAAACTAACATGGGTTTCTCAAATTCATAGCCAAAGAGTGGCCGTTTTCACAAAAAAGGGCGCCACATGGGCGCCCTCTCCGTCAACTCTTTGATCGTTCAAAGCGACGCGTTCAGCGCCTCGATGATCTTGTCGCCCATCTCGGAGGTGGTCACAGGCGTTGCGCCCTCTTCCCCCAAAAGATCCGCGGTGCGCACACCATCGGCCAGTACTTTTTCAATCGCGGTTTCCAAACGCGTGGCCTCAGCGCCCTCGTCAAAGGAATAGCGCAGCGCCATGGCGAAGGAGAGGATACAAGCGATCGGGTTGGCCTTGCCTTGACCGGCGATGTCGGGAGCGGAGCCGTGTACCGGTTCGTACATGGCGCGCGGGCGGCCATTGGCCATCGGAGCCCCCAAGGAGGCGGAGGGCAACATGCCAAGTGAGCCGGTGAGCATCGCCGCACAATCGGACAGGATGTCACCGAACAGGTTATCGGTCACGATGACGTCGAACTGTTTCGGCGCACGCACCAACTGCATCGCGCCATTGTCGGCATACATGTGGCTGACAGCAACCTCAGGGTAATCTTTGGCCACCTCTTCGACGACTTCACGCCACAGAATGCCAGATTCCATCACATTGGCTTTTTCCATCGAGCACAATTTCTTGCTCCGCTTCATCGCCAATTCAAAAGCCGCAATCGCCACGCGGCGGATTTCGGATTCGGTGTAGCGCTGGGTGTTGATGCCAACACGCTCGTTGCCCTCGGTGATGATACCACGCGGCTCACCGAAATAGATGCCCGAGGTCAATTCGCGCACGATCATGATGTCGAGACCAGCAACAATGTCTTTTTTCAGCGACGAGAAATCGGCCAGCGCGTCGAAACACTGTGCCGGGCGCAGATTGGCGAACAAGTCCAATTCCTTGCGCAGCCGCAACAGCCCGCGTTCGGGTTTCACCGAGAAATCAAGCACATCGTATTTCGGACCACCCACGGCGCCCAACAAGACGGCATCGACCTCATGGGCCTTTGCCATGGTTTCATCGGCCAAAGGCACGCCATGTTTGTCATAGGCCGCGCCCCCCACGAGGTCCATTGAGACATCAAAGTTCAGGCCGCGCTTGTCGCCGTACCAGTCAATGATTTTGACGACTTCGGCCATCACTTCGGGGCCAATACCATCGCCGGGCAGAATGAGGAGAGAGGGCGTGCTCATATCGCATCGAGTCCTTATTTTTAGGGTCGACCCGGCGTAACGGACCGCTGCGCGGACGTCAAGGAATCCGCGCGAGATCGACCCAGACAAGCCCATGCCGAAACGGGGTTTCCAAACCGTCCGCCGGAGCCCAAGCCACCCCTGCGTCGATGACATGAAGCGCCTTAGACGGCAGCACATAATCGACCCGCAAATTGCCGGGCACAGGGTCACTCCAATCGGCGGTGTCCAAGGTCGGATCACCCAGATGATCGGGGGTGGCGATCATAGCGCCAAAATCAGAGCGCGGTTTTGGGTCTTGCAGGCGCGGATCGGACAGCAGCGCCACCATATCCACCCGCAACCCATCGCCATCTGAGGGATCAAGGTTGCTGTCGCCAAGGATCACAAAAGGCGCATCGGGTGGCGGCAGAGCCAGCGCGCCATCGAGGTACAATTGCCAAAATCGGGTTTCGTCGGCATTGCGCCGGCCATTGCGATCATCTTCGCCATCAAACACCGGCGAGGTGGCGGCATAGGTGAACAGATGCAGCGGCGCGTCGTTCCAAACCACAGGAATGTCCCAATGGGCATGAGACGAGAGGCGCAAAACGTCCAAATCTTTGGGCTCAAAATAGCCCTCAGGGATACGTGCGCGCGGTAGATCCCGCCACAGCATTTCGGAAAAGTCGCGGATGCCATCGACATCAATCGGCAAGCGCGACAAAAACGCGATGCCGCCCTGCCCGGTGAATTCGCCGTAAGATTGCGCATCTTCCGGTTCACCAAACCGTCCGTCTTTGTCCATGTCGATGCCCGTTGACCGGCCGGAATTGCCGGAGCGGGTGAAGAGGTACGGATAATCCAGATCGCGGGCGAATTGCGCCAAGGCGTGACCATCAAGGTCGGTGTCAAACCCAACGAGCAGCAGGACATCTGGAGACAGGGCTTTGATGTGAGATTGGGCGGCGAGGATGTGCGCGTCATCGCCTTTCAGGATGTCGCGCAACAAAACCCCCGGCCCGTTGCGCGTCAATTCAACGGTCCATGTTGCCACGCGCAGCCGATCTTGCGCCTGACCCACAAGCGGCCAAACCGCAAGGCACAGAGCAAGGAAAAGGCGGCAGGTCACACCAGTTGATGTTCGAAATCGGCCCGCGCGTAGGTCTGACGCCGCTTTTCGGCGATCATCGAGGCCACACGCTCCATGGCGATGCCGCGCATGAACAAAGAGGATGGCAAAAACGCCCATGCGGCCACGGTCCAGATCAAGGATTGGTCGTTGGTGACACTCAAACCACCGAACAGGTTCGAGGCCGATTGTATCACGGCTGGGATCAGGAAAGGCAACAGGAAGCCAATCACAATGTTGATCCGCGCATCGCGTTTGAGACGTGCAATCACGTCGCCACCGGCGGTGGGATCGAAGGTGGGCAGGTTGATCCAGACATTAAACGAGCCGGATTTGGAGGGCCAATGGCCAAGCCGCAAAATGATCACAAAGACTGACAAGGCGACCAAGGAGATGAGATAGCTGAGGCCAGCGGCTTCGCGCATCATCTCAACCTCGCTCAAAGACGCGCCTTCGGGCAGGGCAAGCAACATGAGCCGCACCGGAGAGTAGGGGAAATCGAGCACATAGCCGATCAAAGCCCCCACTGAGGTCACGAAATCGGTGGCGATTGTGGGTTCGGCGGTTCCACGAAAAATCAATGTGAGCAACAGGACGGTGAGAAACAGCGCCCCAAACCGCACACGATTGAACGGCGGTGCATCGCGAAATTCGACAAGACCCGGATAGGCGGAGACATATTCGAAAAAGGTCAGAGCCGCGCCGAACAGCGCCACGAGGGCAACGATCTGCGCGCCATCAGCGGATACATTCGGCAGCAAGATCGACGGCGTTGTGATCAGCATGACCACCAACACCGCACGCACAATCGCTCCCAGGATGCGATATATCACTGCCCATTTCCCTTCAAACTGGTCGAGTGCGATACGATGCCGCTCTCTTTTCCCATTTTGATCCCGCCAAATATGGCCAACTGCCTCAATCTTGCCCAACTTTTGCCTTCTTTCATCTGCTCCAGCAAGGAATGGTTAAGGTTAATGGGGCAATTGGGGCCGTTTCGTGAACAAAGCGGTGCGATTTTACATCATTTTTCGCGAGCCTATGGGGGGTAAGCGAAGCCTCCACAATATGCTGTGTGCCTGCTCAGTCATCGTTTCACCGCCCTTGGTCTTTTGCACCATGTTGACCGAGCGCATGGAAATGATCACCGATCCGTGATTTGATCACGTTGAAAATGGAAAGAGAGGGAGGAAACCATGCATCTTGCCATATCGCTCCATGACGCGGTCGATCTGATCCCGGATGGGGCCTCTGTGATGCTGTCTGGATTTATGGGCGTGGGCGTCCCCGACGGGATCGTTCATGCGCTGGCAGAGGCTGGCAAAAAAGACCTGACCCTGATTTCAAATGACACGGCGCGGGACACCTCCGGGCCGGGGCCGCTGTTTGCCGCGCATTGCGTCAAGAAACTGATCTGTAGCCATATGGGGCTGAACACCATCGTTCAGGCGCAATATGCTTCGGGTGAGTTGGAGGTGGAATTGGTGCCGCAGGGCACATTGGTCGAACGCATTCGCGCGGCGGGTGTGGGGCTTGGCGGTATTTTGACACCGACGGGTGTGGGTACATTGGTGGCCGAGGGCAAGCAGATCATCGAGGTTGATGGCAAAGAGTATTTGCTCGAACTGCCGCTCTCCGCCGATTTTGCCCTGATCGCTGCGCGCTCCTGCGACTATGTTGGTAACCTGTCCTATATGCTCACCGCCACCAATTTTAACCCGATCATGGCGCTCGCAGGTCGCACCGTGATTTGCGAACCCGAAGAGATCGTGCCCGTCGGGGTGATCCCGCCCGATGCGGTCAAAACCCCCGGCGTTCTCGTCGATCATGTCATCCGATCCACGACGTAAGGAGGCACATCATGGACCCCAAAGCCCTTATCGCCCGCCGCGTGGCGCAGGAGATTGAGCCCAACACATTGGTGAACCTCGGCATCGGCATTCCCACGCTTGTGTCTGATTATCTTGACGAAGACATGGGGGTGTTCTTTCAGGCCGAAAATGGCGCAGTCGGGATGGGCCATCGCCCGCCCGAAGGCATGAGCGACCGCCACTTGACCGATGCGGGTGGCAGGTTTGTGTCGTTCGTGCCGGGCGCATCGACGATTGATTCCGCTTTTTCCTTTGGTTTGATCCGGGGTGGGCATCTTGATCTGACCGTGCTTGGCGCGCTTCAGGTCGATGAGGCCGGGCATCTCGCCAACTGGACCATTCCCGGGCAGTACACGCCCGGCATGGGCGGGGCGATGGATTTGGTGACAGGCGCGAAAAAGGTGATTGTTGCGATGCAGCACCGGGCCAAAGGCGAGGCCAAAATCCTGCGTGAATGCACCCTGCCGCTGACCTCGCAACGTCGGGTCGATTTGATCGTCACCGAGCTTGGCGTGTTCAAACCCGAAGACGACGGCCTGCATTTGATTGAACGCGCGCCAAACGTGACGCTTGAGATGATCCTTGCGATGACAGAGGCCAGACTCATTCACGCCGCAGATGTGCCGGAAATGCATGTAGGCTGTTGAAGGCCGACTGGAGGATCGATTGATTTTATCAAGGGGGGCTTTTGCCCCCGTCCTCATGCTGGCGTCATCTCGCCGATTTTCGGCTTCAAACGCTGCCTATTCGCTAAAAGCTGCCGAAAAATGCGCAAGATGTTGCGCGGTTATGGCGAGCTTGTGCGCAAAATATTTCAATATTTTGAAGCTCTTGCGTCCTTTCCACATAGACGTATCTCTCAGGGCAGCGGTTCAAAACCGTTTCAATTTGCCCGCAAAAGTGACGCGGGTGCCATACACTGAAAGGACACATGACATGACACGTATCGCTTTGACTTTTGGCGCACTGACTTTGCTCGCAGCCCCGGCTTTCGCGCAGATGACGCTCATGGATGCCGATGAAAATGGCACTTATTCCATGGAGGAAATGCTGATGGCCTATCCCGACATGACGGAAGACACCTTTGCAGCGATCGACACGGATGAGAGTGGGGAAGTGTCCATTGAAGAATTGGCCACGGCGCAAACCGAGGGTCTGCTTCCGCCGATGGAATAAAAGGACTGGATGCGGCGGCCTGTAAGGGTCGCCGTTTCCGTCAGGAGCGATGGCTGCGCAGGAACAACCCGAACCCGACGAGACCCGCGCCATTCACCAAAAGCTCAATGCCAAGCAAGATGCCCAAAAGCGACAGCGACACGGCGGCAAAATTGGCAAAGATATAGCCAGCCAACAGGACGGTCACAGCACCCGACAAGAGCATGGCCCAAAAGAACCGCGTCTGCCGCATTTGCCATGACATCACCAACCGGATCACGCCGGAGGCCATAAGAAAGGCCATGACCACCATGGTCAGAGACAGGGTGCCCTCAACCGGATTGGCAATGAAACTCACCCCGATCATCAGGCTGATCAACCCCCAAAGCAGGCTGAAGATACGGTGCCCTCCGGCCTCGGCGGAAAAGCCGGCCCAAAGTTGCGCCGCACCTGTGATGGCGAACAGCGTGCCAAGAAGGATCGTGATGGCCAGCGAGGCGATCACCGCATTGCCCAGCGCCAAGACGCCGAAGAGAAAGGTCAAAGCACCAAGACCGACCCAAGTTTTCCAATTGATCATAGCGTCCTCCATGGGGTTGCGGATTTTAGCCTAGATATAGACACTCAGGGACAAATTAAAACGGCGACCCGAGGGGCCGCCGCTTCAAATCTGTCGTGATGGTCTTTAAGCCGCGCTTAGACCCAAGGACGTTCCTGCGCCATTTTGACTTCATACGCGTCGATGTCTTTGACATTCGCCATGGTCAGGCCGATGTCATCGAGCCCTTCCAACAGGCAATGCTTTTTGAACGCATCGACTTCAAACGGGAACTCCTGGCCGTCCGAGGTGGTCACGGTCTGAGCCTCAAGATCGACGGTCATCCGTGCGTTTGCGCCTTTTTCAGCATCGGACATCAACACGTCCACAACCTCTTGTGGCATCACAATCGGGAGGATGCCGTTTTTGAAAGAGTTGTTGTAAAAAATGTCGGCGAAAGAGGTCGAGATGATGCATTTGATGCCAAAATCCGCCAAGGCCCAGGGCGCATGTTCGCGCGAGGAGCCACAGCCAAAGTTGTCACCGGCAACGATGACCTGAGCCTCACGATATTGCGGTTTGTTGAGCACGAAATCGGGGATTTCGTTGCGGTCGTCATCATAGCGCATCTCATCGAACAGATTCACACCCAGACCAGAGCGTTTGATCGTTTTGAGAAAGTTTTTGGGAATGATCATATCGGTGTCGATATTCACAAGCGGCATCGGTGCCGCGATGCCCGTGATCTTTTCAAATTTTTCCATGTCCACGAATCCTTTCAGGTCGTTTCACGCGCGGACAGTGTCTCGCGCAATTTTTTGAGTTTCCATTTGGGGCCACCGACCTCAAGGCAACGGTCAATGGCATAAAGAGCAAGACCCGGACGGCGCTCGGCGCTTTTGTTGGCCAGGGTCAGCCAGTAGATTTTGCTGTCACGTCGCCGCGCGCGCGCGGCTTTGCGGATGTCATTCACGGGCGGGCCGTCGTCAAACAGACCTTCAAACAGCAGAGGCAAGGATTTGCTGTCCAAAAGCCGCTGTGCCACTTGATGCGAGGCCAGCGGGATTTTGATCAGGGACCACGTGTCGTCGGTGTCAAACAGAGCGATTTGGTTGCGGTCCGCATTGAGCGGATCATAGAACACAAGCTTTTGCGCCGTTGGGGACACATGGTCCTCCATCCGGTGCACAAACCCGTCGATCCGTTTCGCCGCTTTGCTCCACCGTTTTTCCCAAGGTACAGTCGCCCGGTCGATGGAATATTGCGGCGCCACGGCCAAAACCCGATCTGCGGCCAAAGCCCCGGACAGTAAAAGCCCGCCATAAGCGCCCATTGAGGCCCCGTAGGTGACGAGTTTGGTCTCTTTGGGAATAAAGCCACGGATCGCCTTGGCCATCTCAAAGACCTCATCATCCTGAAACCAATTGGACATCCGCGCGCGGACATAGACCGCTGCTGTGCCGCGTTTGCGAAAGAACCTTTGGCCAAAGCCAGGTTCAGCAAAGCCATCGTCAGCCACCGCATGAGGCAGTGAGACCACGACGCCTGTCGGTGTCAGGGTCTCGCCCTCATACCAGGCGTGATACTGGTCGCTGGTCCAAAGCCATTGCCGGATCAACGCGCTGTCCTCAAAAGAAGACAGCGCATCGGCAAAGCGTTGCCCCAGTGCCGCAAGTCCAGAGGCCGTCAGATGAACGGCACCGGAACGATGCGCAAGATCGCGGGTTTCTACCGTTTTGAACGCCGTTACGTCGGCAGACGCCATTGCGTCGCGCACCAGATCAACGTGACCGCCCGGAGCCGTGATCAGCCCTGCCACAATCGGCAGATCGGGCACGCCGAGGTCTTGCCGCAAGCGTGCGACAAAACCTTCGAACCGCGTACCGTAAGCCTGTGCGTCCTCATGATCCAGGGCATCGCTTTCGCCCTGCATCCAGATCAAACCCCGCAACCGCACTGGTCCCGTGGCCATTGCGGCGCGCACCTCAGCCACCAAACGCTGGTAGAGCGGACCACCACGCCCCTCGGCAGACCAGCCGCGAGACAGGTAAGACCCGCCCTTGGCCAGTTTGACGATGGACAGCGGTCGTCCAGTCTGAACCTGCCACTGACGTGCAAAGCTCAGTTCGGGACCAAACCCCCGTTTCTGATAGCCCGCATCGACCGCCAGAGGCACCCAAGCCCCATTGGCCCAAATGCGCGCACCCTCAATCAGGCCCCGCTCGGTTTCAGCGAGATCATCCACACCAACCTTGTGGCCAGCCATGTTGCTTTGGCCAGCCATCAAGATCAGATCAGAAGGTGCGTGTTGCGCCATGCCCGTGGCCCAGGTTGCTTAGAGCATTTCACGCACGTCGGTCAGATGACCGGTGAGCGCCGCCGCCGCTGCCATGGCCGGGGACATCAAGTGGGTGCGTCCGCCGCGGCCTTGCCGGCCTTCAAAGTTGCGGTTCGAGGTCGCTGCACAGCGCTCGCCCGGCGCAAGTTGATCCGGGTTCATCGCCAAACACATGGAACACCCGGCCAGACGCCATTCAAAGCCCGCCTCGATAAAGATGTCGGCCAAGCCCTCTTCTTCGGCTTGCGCGCGGACAAGGCCGGACCCCGGAACGATCATCGCCCGCATGCCGTCTTTGATCTTTTTGCCCTTGAGGATCGCGGCGGCTGCACGCAAATCTTCGATCCGGCCATTGGTGCAAGACCCGATGAACACGGTGTCAATTTTGATGTCAGTCAGTTTCTGACCCGGCTCAATGCCCATGTAGTCGAGCGCGCGTTTGACCGCATCAACCTTGCCGCCGGTGAAATCGTCGGGCGAGGGCACGACTGCGGAGATCGGCAGCACGTCTTCGGGCGAGGTGCCCCAGGTCACAACCGGCTGAATGTCTTCGCCTTTCAGCGTCACAACCTTGTCAAAATGAGCGCCTTCGTCGGTGTAGAGTGTTTTCCACCAATTCAGAGCCGCCTCCCACTGCGCGCCTTTGGGGGCGTGCGGGCGACCTTTGACATAGTCAAACGTGGTTTCATCCGGCGCGATCAGACCCGCGCGTGCGCCGCCCTCAATCGCCATATTACAGACGGTCATGCGGCCTTCCATCGACAGATCGCGGATCGCTTCGCCGCAATACTCAATCACATAGCCAGTGCCGCCGCCGGTGCCGGTTTCGCCGATCACCGCCAAAGTGATGTCTTTCGCGGTCACGCCGGGCTTCAACTTGCCGGTGATTTCGACCTTCATGTTTTTGCCCTTGCGCTGGATCAGCGTCTGGGTGGCCAGAACATGTTCGACCTCGGAGGTGCCGATACCATGGGCCAGCGCGCCGAATGCGCCGTGAGTGGCGGTGTGGCTGTCGCCGCAGACCACGGTCATGCCGGGCAAGGTCCAACCCTGTTCCGGGCCAACGATGTGCACGATGCCCTGACGGATGTCAGACACCGGATAGTAATGCACGCCGAATTCCTTGGCGTTGGTGTCGAGCGCCTCAAGTTGGATGCGGCTCTCTTCATTGGCGATGATGCCAGACACGCGGTCCAACGTGGTCGGCACGTTGTGATCCGGCACGGCGATGGTTTTTTCCGGCGCACGGACTTTGCGACCGGTCATGCGCAGACCTTCAAAGGCCTGCGGGGACGTCACTTCGTGAACGAGGTGGCGGTCGATGTACAGCAAACAGGTGCCATCTGCGTCCTCGTGGGTCACATGGGCGTCCCAGATTTTATCATAGAGTGTCTTCGGGGCGGTCATTTCGCTCTCCCGTGGATATGTGAGTGAATTTTAGGAATATGGGTGGCGTGCGGACACACCTGTCCAGACCGCATCAAAGTCGGGCAAGGACTGAGCACATCGCTCCGAAGAAGCGCCAGGGCAACCAGGCCCGATCAGCGATTTCAAACATACGTTCCATGCGGTTCACATATAGATTGGCATTGAGTCCCGCAAGGGAGTTGACGCGTTGCGGGTGCGCTGCGCTTGCACGCTGGCGCTTTGCCGTGCCAAGCTGGCGCAAACACCAAAGGACCGCGCGTGGAACCGACCCAGATCACAGAGCTTTTGAACCAAACCGGTGACGATATCCTGGGGTTTCTCCAAGGCCTGCTCAGACGGTGGAACCTTTATCAGATCGGCATCACCCTTATGACGCTCGCTGGCGCGATCTTGATCGGGCGAATTCTCAGCGCCCGGATGCGCAATTGGATGCGCAGCTTGGAAGGTCGGCCAAAATGGCAATTGCGGCTGCTTTTGGCGGTGGAAAAGCGGCTGCCCTTGTTGGTTTGGGCGCTGCTCCTCTGGGCCGTCTACCTTGTGATGCACCAAATCACATGGCCCTCGCGCTCCTATTTGGTCGCCATCATCGCGCGGGTCGTCTCGGCGTGGTTCGCGGTGGAATTTGTGGTGCAACTGGTCCGCAACCGATCCTTGCGTCGCACGGTACGCTGGGGGCTATGGGCCTATGTGACGCTCTATTTCTTTGGTGGGTTGGACTGGGCGGCATCGTTTTTAGACAGCATCGCGGTGGAGTTTGGCGACTTTCGCCTCTCCGCCCTCTCGCTATTGAAAGCCCTGGTGGTGACGGGTCTTTTGGTCTCCTTTGCCCGCATCACCGCACGCCAAACCTCGACCCGCATTCGGCGCAACGAAGACATTTCACCCTCGATGCGCGAATTGATCATCAAAGGCGTTCAGGTGGCTCTCTATGGCGCCGCGTTTTTCATCGGGTTGAAAGCGGTCGGTTTTGATCTGACCGGGCTCGCGGTCTTGTCCGGGGCAATTGGTGTGGGACTTGGTTTTGGCTTGCAGAAAGTTGTGTCAAACCTCGTGTCCGGCGTGATCATCCTTTTGGACAAATCCATCAAACCCGGCGACGTGATTTCGCTGGGCGATACCTTTGGGTGGATCAACACGCTGGGCGCGCGCTATGCCTCGATCACCACCCGCGATGGCAAGGAGTTTTTGATCCCCAACGAAGATCTGATCACCGGGCAGGTGGTCAACTGGTCGCATACAAACGATTTTGTCCGTTTGGACATCTATTTTGGCACCGCTTATGGCGATGATCCGCACCAAGTTCGGCAAATCGCGATTGAGGCCGCCAAAGCCGTCAAACGGGTCCTGACCACCAAACCGCCCGTCTGTCATATCGTTGGTTTTGGCGACAACTCGGTGGATTACATCCTGAGGTTTTGGATCACGGACCCGACGGGCGGGCTGACCAATGTGCGCGGCGATGTCTATCTTTCGCTCTGGGATGCGTTCAAAGCCAATGGCATTTCCATCCCCTTCCCACAACGCGAAGTGCGGGTGTTGGAGGGCTCTCAGCTTGTCACAAAGGGGGTTGATTGATCGACGCGCAGGGTACATTGAGATTTACCTCTACTGATGCTATATTGACTATATGCCCAGCGCCGGGGCATGACGGCGCGCTTTGATAGGAGGACTATGTCCTGTCTCTACCTCAGACCGCAGCCCTTGACGCTGCACATTCGGAGATGCCCATGACAGGCGCAGCCTCTGAAAAATTTGGTGGCCAGAAATTGTTGAATTTCATCACCGACTTTCTTGACCAAGACAAAGCCGAAGACATCGTCACCATCAGCTTGCAGGGCAAGTCTGAGATGGCGGATTATATGGTGATCTGTTCCGGTCGCTCGACCCGTCAGGTCTCTGCCACCGCCGAAAAACTCTCCGCGGCCCTGAAAATGGAACACGAAGTGTTTTCGCGCATCGAAGGCAAAGATCAGGGCGATTGGGTTTTGATTGATGCGGGCGATGTGATTGTTCACATTTTCCGTCCCGAAGTCC
Source organism: Celeribacter baekdonensis B30 (assembly GCF_000299875.1). Taxonomy (GTDB): domain Bacteria; phylum Pseudomonadota; class Alphaproteobacteria; order Rhodobacterales; family Rhodobacteraceae; genus Celeribacter; species Celeribacter baekdonensis_A. The sequence continues at coordinate 218,402 of NZ_AMRK01000001.1, read as the reverse complement.
GTGAGTTCTACCAGCTCGAAAAAATGTGGATGTCGGCAGAAGACGCCCGCGCTGCGTCGACGTCCAAACCGATCGAGAGCTGATGAAAGTTCACATCAATGCCGTGGGCCGGCTGCGTGCCGGTCCTGAAGCGGCGTTGATTGCAGATTACACCACCCGGTTCGACCGCACCGGGCGCGCGCTTGGCCTTGGGCCTTTGACCCTATCAGAGGTCGAGGACAAAAAGGGCGGCGGTATGAAAGCGGAAGCCGTGCTTTTGGAGCGGGCCTTGCCGAAAGGCGCGGTGATCGTGACCATGGATGAGCGTGGCAAACTGCTCTCCTCTCCTGAGTTTGCAGATAAATTAGCGAACTGGCGCGATGCCGGGCGCTCTGATGTGGCCTTTGTCATTGGCGGAGCCGACGGGATTGACCCATCGCTGCGCGCGCAGGCGGAGTTCTCGATCTCTTTGGGCAAAATGGTCTGGCCGCATATGCTGGTCCGCGCCATGCTCACCGAACAGCTTTACCGTGCCGCCTCTATTCTCGCCGGATCGCCCTATCATCGCGAATGATCCAAGTATTTTTGCTGCAATGAAGCCCTTGGTGGTTCAACAAGCGGTGACGGCACGTTAGATAGGGTGCAACTGCTTTGCTCTGTTTAGAAGGAAGCCCGTCATGGCCACACCGAAACCCGTCGTTCTTTGTATTCTCGATGGCTGGGGGATTGGCCCAACACCCGAGGCAAACGCCCCCGTTTTGGCCAAAACCCCAACCTTTGATCGGCTGATGGCAGAGTGTCCGCATGACACGTTGATCACATTTGGTCCGGATGTGGGCCTGCCGAGCGGGCAAATGGGCAACTCCGAGGTCGGTCACACCAATATCGGCGCAGGCCGGGTTGTGGCGATGGATTTGGGCCAGATTGATCTGGCGATCGAAGACGGGTCTTTCTTTCAAAACGCCGAAATTGTCGCCTTTGCCGAAAAGGTCAAAGCCGCGGGCGGCACCGCGCATTTGATGGGCGTGATCTCGGACGGTGGTGTGCATGGCCATATCGAACACACGCTGGCCGCCGCCAAGGCGATCACCGATCATGGCGTGCCGGTGATCATCCATGCCATCACCGATGGCCGCGATGTTGCGCCGCAATCCTCGGCAACATTCCTCCCTGATCTTGTGGCGCGCCTGCCCAAAGGGGCATCGGTCGGCACGGTCATTGGCCGCTATTACGCGATGGATCGCGACAATCGGTGGGAACGGGTGTCTCAGGCCTATTTCGCGATGATCAATGGCACAGGCGTTGAAACCGCCGCCACGGCCGCAGACGCCGTCACCGCCTCTTATGCGCGCGGTGAGCATGATGAGTTTATCAAAGCCACAGTGATTGGCGATTACGCGGGCGTCAAAGATGGCGATGGCTTTTTCTGTCTCAATTTCCGTGCCGACCGCGCCCGTGAAATCCTGCGCGCCATTGGCGAACCGGGGTTTGCCGAATTTGACACCGGCCCGCGCCCACGCCTGTCGGCATTCTTGGGCATGGTCGACTATTCCGCCAGCCACGGCGCCTATATGACCACCGCCTATCCAAAAAGCGACATCATCAACACGCTGGGCGAATGGGTCGCCAAGAAGGGGCTGAAACAATTCCGTTTGGCCGAGACCGAAAAATATCCGCATGTGACGTTTTTCCTCAATGGCGGCAAAGAGACGCCGGAGGTGGGCGAGGATCGGTTCATGCCGAAATCGCCAAAAGTCGCGACCTATGATTTGCAACCCGAGATGAGCGAGCCTGAGGTGGCCGAAAAATTCGTTTGGGCGATTGATGAGGGCTATGACCTGATCGTCACCAATTTTGCCAACCCCGATATGGTCGGTCACACGGGCATTTTGGAGGCCGCAATGGCCGCCTGTGAGGCGGTGGATGACGGTCTGGGCAAGGTTGTGGCCGAGCTTGAAAAGGTCGGGGGCGCGATGTTGGTGATCGCGGATCACGGCAATTGTGAAACCATGATTGATCCGATCACGGGTGGCCCTCACACCGCACACACCACCAACCCGGTTCCCGTGATCCTGTTCGGGGGTCCCAAAGGCGCGCGGTTGCGGTCGGGCGGGCGTTTGGCCGATGTGGCACCAACGATCCTTGAATTGATGGGGCTCGATCAGCCCGCTGAAATGACCGGTGAAAGTCTTATCGTCACATGAGACTGGGCGCTGTCGCAGTTTGTTTTGCGCTTCTGACCGGGGTTGCACTGGCGCAGGAGGATAGCCCCGCTGCGCTGGCCGAAGGGGCTGTGGCGCAATTCAATGCGGCGCATTCTGAATTGGAGGCGGCGCAATCTGCCGGGGATCGGGTCAAGGCCCTGACCCGTGTCGTGCGTGCCTATGAAGACGGGTTAGAGGCGATGCGCGCGGGGTTACGGCAAGTGTCCCTGCGCGAAGATGAGTTGGACCGTGAGTTTCAGGATGAAAGCGGCCAAGTCGCGCAACTTCTTGGCATTTTGATCAATCTCAAACCTGATGCCTCGCCAGAAGCCTTGGTGCATCCGACCGGTCCTTTGGGTCATGCGCGCGCGGGCATGTTGGTCTCTGCAATCACGCCCGCGATGCAGGCGGATGCGGATGCACTTCGGATCAAACTCGAAGAGGTCTCTATTTTGCGGGAATTGCAAGATGAGGCGCTTGAGACCCTGGCCCGAGGTCTCAAGGAGGCGCAACAGGCGCGCACCGACCTGTCTCAGGCGATGTCGGACCGCACCGACCTTCCGCGTCGGTTCAGCGCCGATCCCGATCGTTTAAAGACCCTGATTGACAGTTCCGAGACACTTGAGGCCTTTGCCTCCGGCCTTGCCGTGATGGATGTGGTGGATGGGATCAGCCCCTTGCCCGATCTGGATGCGGCAAAGGGCACGTGGCCGATGCCGGTCAGCGGCGTTTTCATCCGCGGCTATAAAGAACCCGATGCGGCGGGGGTGGCACGTCCGGGCTGGCTTTGGGCCACGCGGGCGCTGTCCTTGGTCTCAACGCCTTGGCCCGCCACCATCCGCTACAAGGGCGCGTTTCTGGACTACGGAAATGTGATCATACTTGAGCCCGGAAATGACGTATTGCTTGTTTTGGCAGGGCTTGATGAGGTCTACGGTGAAGTTGGCGAGGTGATCCCTGCTGGCACAGCCGTTGGCCTGATGGGCGGAGCTGCGCCGGATTTGGACGCCTTTGTGGAAAATGCCACTCAGGGCACTGGCGCAGGCCTGACAGAGACGCTTTATATAGAGGTCAGAGAAGGCGGAAAGCCGGTGAACCCGGAACAATGGTTCGCGAACGCACCGCTTTAGTCGATCAAGGGCCCGCATGGCGGGCGGGTGAGAGGAACAGGAATGAAGAAATATTTGATGGCGGGCGTGGCCGGTATCCTTGCAGGCACATTGATCTCGACGCAATTCGCCGGCCCGCTTTTGGCGCAAGAAGCCGAGAAGTCCAGCAACGTCTACGAGCAGCTTGATCTTTTTGGGGACGTGTTTGAACGCATCCGCGCGCAATATGTCGAAGAGGTTGACTCCGAAGAGCTGATCGAGGCGGCCATTGACGGCATGCTCTCTTCACTTGACCCGCATTCCTCCTATCTGTCCCCAAAAGACGCCGCCGATATGCGGGTGCAAACCTCCGGCTCCTTTGGCGGGCTTGGCATTGAGGTCACGCAAGAAGAGGGCTTTGTGAAAGTCGTCGCTCCGATGGACGGCACGCCCGCCGATATCGCAGGTGTCGAAACCGGCGATTATATCACCGCCGTGGATGGCAGCAGCGTGATGGGCATGACCCTTGATCAAACCGTGGAGTTGATGCGCGGGCCGGTTGGCTCCGAGATCGTCATCACCGTGGTGCGCGAGGGGGTTGAAGAGCCCTTCGACATCTCCATCATCCGCGACACGATCAAATTGACCGCCGTGCGCTCGCGCGTGGAAGATCATACCATCGTGCTGCGTGTCACCACATTCAACGAACAAACCTATCCGAACCTCGAAGATGGCCTGAAAAAAGGTGTCGAAGAACTGGGCGGCATGGCCAATGTCGATGGCATCGTCGTCGATTTGCGCAACAACCCCGGCGGGCTGTTGGATCAGGCGATCAAGGTCTCTGATGCTTTCCTGGAAGAGGGTGAAATCGTCTCGACCCGCGGCCGCACGCCCGAAGACAGCGAACGCGTCAATGCGCGTCCGGGCGATTTGGCCGAGGGCAAACCGATTGTCGTGCTGATCAATGGCGGCTCGGCCTCGGCCTCTGAAATCGTCTCGGGCGCTCTGCAAGATCACCATCGCGCGGTTGTTGTCGGGACGAAATCCTTTGGCAAAGGCTCGGTGCAAACGGTCATGCCGCTGCGCTCTGACGGGGCGATGCGCCTGACCACGGCGCGTTACTATACGCCGTCGGGTCGCTCGATTCAGGCGCTTGGCATTTCGCCCGACATCATCGTCGCACAGCCGCCGCGCCTGCCCGAAGCCGACGAGACGGCGGATGCGCCGAAGTTGCGTTCCGAGGCCGATCTGCGCGGGGCGCTCAACAACGACAGTTTCACCGAGGATGAGCGCCGCAAGATCGAAGAAGAACGCGCCGCCGCCGAAGAGTCCGCGAAATTGCGCGATGAGGATTTCCAACTTGCTTATGCGATCGACCTGCTGAAAGGCCTGTCGAAAATCGGCAATTGATCCTATGGAGAGGGGGCCGCGTGGCCCCCTTTTTTCTTGCGAGGACCTGATGACCAAAGACCGATCCACTTTGCCCTACCGCCCTTGCGTGGGGATCATGTTGTTGAACGCCGAGGGCCGGATTTTTGTCGGTGAGCGCATCGACACGCCCGGTGCCTGGCAGATGCCGCAAGGCGGAATTGATGCCGGTGAAACGCCGGAAGAGGCCGCTTTACGCGAGCTTTGGGAAGAAATTGGCGTGAAGTCAGATCATGTCGAGGTGCTGGCGCAGTCCGCTGATTGGCTGACCTATGATTTGCCGGATCACCTTTTGGGCAAGGTCTGGAAGGGCAAATATCGCGGTCAGAAACAGCTCTGGTTTGTGCTGCGTTTCAAAGGGGCTGAGAGCGCCATCAATATCGACACCGACCACCCGGAATTTGGCCAATGGAAATGGACCGATTCTGCCGGATTGGTGTCTGATATTGTGTCGTTTAAGCGCGATATTTATCAGGCTTTGGTGACGGAATTCTCAGGCCATTTGGCCTGAGATCCTCTTATTTCAACAGTTTCAAAAGCGTCTGTGACGGATAACCATCCGGGGTCACGCCGACCGAGTTCTGAAACGCTCGGATCGCATTGATCGTGTTCGGGCCAATGATGCCATCGACCTTGTCATCCAAGAAGCCTTTGCGCTTCAAAATCCGCTGCATCTGCATCTTTTCTTTAAACGACAACGGTGCATAGCCGCGCGGCCAAGACGCCTGAATCGCCGGGCCACCCCGCAGTCGATCTGAGAGGTGGCCAACGCCGATCACATAGGCATCCGCCTTGTTGTACCGCTCAATCACCGCGAAGTTGTCAAAGATCATAAAGGCCGCGCCTGACGCGCCCGCAGGCAAAAGAATCGAGCCTTTGCCGTAGTTCGGCACGGGCCGTCCGTCGATTCCCATTACCCCTAAAGAGGCCCAATCTGACGGCGCACGCATGGTGTCGCGGCGCGCAGAACTATAGTCGAATCCAGCCGGAAGTCGCACTTCGACGCCCCAAGGCTGTCCCTTTTTCCAACCGTGTTTGGCCAAATAGGCGGCCGTGGAGGCCAGCGCATCGGTCGGGTCATTCGACCAAATATCGCGTTTTCCATCGCCGTTGCCATCGACCGCAAAGGCCAGAAAAGAGGTCGGAATAAACTGGGTGTGGCCCATAGCACCGGCCCAGCTTCCCTTCATGTTATGGGGCGAGGTGTCGCCCGACTGAAGGATTTTCAAAGCCGCCAAAAGTTGGCTTTCAAAAAACCGGCCGCGCCGCCCGTCATAGGCCAGCGTCGCCATGGCTTCGATCACATTGGTGTCACCGCGGGTCGCGCCATAGGCACTCTCAACGCCCCAGATTGCCGCAACCACATGTTTATCGACGCCATACACCCGTTCGACCCCGTCCAAAACCGCCGCATGTTTGCGCATCGCCGCCTGACCGTTCGACACCCGTGTGGGGGAGGCGGCGCTGTCGAGATAATCCCAGATTTGTTTGGTGAATTCGGACTGTTTGCGATCCTTGGCGATCACGTCTTCATTATAGCGCACACCGCGAAAGGCGCGATCAAAGGTGGTTTGAGAAATGCCTTCGCGCATGGCACGGGTCTTAAACCCGGCGATCCACGCGTCCAGCCCGGCTTGTGAGGTGGATGAGACCAAGGTCACGGCACTCTCCCGATTAAATTGATGCGGCAATTCCGCAATGTGCCCCGCAGGCTGTGCGGTGGCGGAGGTGAGGCCAAGCCCGAAAAACAGACCAAAGACAGAGAGGAAAACAGGGCGCATTCTGACAGCTCCAATAACAGTTACTCGACCGTAGACCAAAACCTTGGCGGGGTTGAAGCCGGGAACGCAGAGGCGGCGATAATCCGCTATCCGTGTCGTTCAGCTCCGCCGCCGCTGTACTTTCTTGCGGATCTTTTCCTTATGGGCCTTACCTTTATTGTACTTGCGCGACACCACGCGGCCTTTGGCCCGGCGCGGTCCGCGCGGCATCAACGCCCCGTCAATTGACAGCAATTCCAACTCCAACCCGCCGGTCACAGGCACAGCCTCGGCAATACGCACAACGACCTTTTGACCAATCGAAATCTTCATGCCGGTGTCAGCCCCCATCAGCGTTTGCTCGTCTGGGTCGTAATGGAAAAACTCTGCGCCCATCGTGCGCACCGGCACAAGGCCATCGGCGCCGGTTTCATCCAGTTTGATGAAAGCGCCAAATTTTTGGATGCCCGAAATATGCCCGGTCATCTCATTGCCAATGCGTTCGCTCAGATAGGAGGCCAGATAGCGGTCATTCGTGTCGCGCTCCGCCGTCATCGAGCGACGTTCGGTTTCGGAGATATGTTTGGCCGTCACCTCCAAACGCTCAATCTCATCGGCAGACAAGCCGTCCTTGCCCCAACCATGGGCTGAAATCAGACCGCGATGGACGACAAGATCGGCATAACGGCGGATCGGCGAGGTGAAATGCGCGTATGAGCGCAGGGCGAGACCGAAATGGCCGTAATTCTCCGGGTGGTAATAGGCTTGGGTCATCGAGCGCAGGGTCGAAATGTTGATCAATTCGTCCTGCTCCGTGCCTTCGGCCTGAGCCAGAAGCCTGTTCAGATGCGAGGTGTGGATCACCTGTCCCTTGGCCAGCGTAAAGCCCGAGGCCTGTGCCACTTCGCGCAGCGCGTCAAGTTTCTCGCCCGAGGGTTCTTCATGCACACGGTAGAGCAGCGGTCGGTTGCGATGAAACAGTTCTTCGGCGGCGGAGACATTGGCCAGCACCATGAACTCCTCGATCAGCCGATGCGCATCAAACCGCTCGGCCAGAGCAACAGAGGCGACACGCCCATCTTCGCTCAAAACGATTTTGCGTTCAGGCAGATCCAAATCCAGCGGCTGACGGTCATGGCGGGCGCGTTTGAGGGCCTCGTAAGCCTCGTAAATCGGCCCGATCACCGTGTCCATCAACGGGGCACAGGCCTCATTGGGTTGCCCATCGCGGGCCGCTTGCACTTCGGCGTAATTCAGGGCGGCGGCCGATTTCATCAGACCGCGCATGAAGCGATGCGATTTCTTTTTGCCTTCGGAATCAATCACCATCCGCACGGCCAAACAGGCACGCGGCACGCCTTCGTGCAGCGAACACAGATCGCCGGACAGGCGATCCGGCAACATCGGCACAACCCGATCCGGGAAATAGGTCGAGTTGCCACGTTTCCACGCCTCGCGATCAAGCGCGGAACCGGGTGTCACATAATGCGCCACATCGGCAATCGCGACCCAAAGGATAAACCCGCCCTTATTGGCTGGATCAGGGTCGAATTCGGCCCAAATCGCATCATCACGGTCGCGCGCATCTGCCGGATCAATGGTCACCAGAGGCAGATCGCGCAGGTCCTCGCGGCCCTTGAGACCCGCTGGTTTGGCGGCATCGGCCTCGGCGATCACATCATCGGGGAAATCATCGGGAATGCCATGTTGGTGGATCGCGATCAGCGACACGGCCTTGGGCGCACTCGGGTCGCCCAGACGGGTGATGATGCGCGCCAGAGGCAAGCCCATACGGCCCTTTGGCCCGGCTTGCTCGGCCTCAACCAATTCACCGTCCTGCGCGCCATAGTCATTGCCCGACCGGACCAGAAAGTCTTTGTCGTTGCCTTTGTCGATCGGCACAACCCGCCCACCTTCGGCATCTTTGCGATAGATACCCAAGATTTTGCGTGGATTAGAGCCTATTTTACGGATCAGGCGGGCCTCATATTGGTGATCCTCGCCTTTTACCTCTTGCAGCTTGGCCAAAATCCGCTCGCCCTCGCCCAAGGCGGCATCGCTTTCACGCAGTACCATCAAAATCCGGGGCTCGGGACCTTCGCCGGTCCATTCCAGCGGGCGCGCAAACAAATCGCCCTGAGCGTCAGGGGCAAACACGGACAAAACCGACACCGGGGGGAGTTTATCCGGGTCGCGATAGGTCTTGTGCCGCTTTTGCAGGTGACCCTCCGCCTCAAGTTCTTTGAGGATACGTTTCAGGTCAATCCGCGCAGCACCTTTGATGCCAAAAGCCTTGGCAATATCGCGTTTTGCGCTCTCAGTCGGGTGATCGGAAATCCATTGGAGGATTTCGTCTTTGGTGGGGATCTTGTTCATAGGGCGAATCTACCACGGCCCGCTGCGCCTCACCACTGACAAAGCAGCGGATGTGATGAAATCATCATGGGCGGTCAGTCGCGCTCATTCAGTCGGCGCAGATCAGAGAGGTCATCAACATCTGAAAGCGTCTCTAACTTGGCCCAACTCATCTGTTTTGCCGAAGCAAGTGTGTCCTCTCGCGCCCAGCGCGTGGACCAGCGCACTGAGGTTAAGAAGCCTGCGGGTTGCTGCGCCGGGTGACGCAGCCCGATGAGCCAATATCCCCCATCTGCGGCAGGGCCGATCACGGCAGAATGTGACCCTAATCCTGTAAAAGCCTGTCGAATGTGGGCTTTTTGAAGACCCGGAATATCGGCACCAATGACACAGGTTGGATGCGGAGCGCAGGCCCGCATCACGCGCGCCATACGGGCACCAAGGTCACCATGACCTTGTGGCATTTTGATAAGATCATCGGGCCAAACCCGACTTAAAAGACCTTCGTGATCTGGCGAGACAGCCAACACAATATCCCAACGAGGATCGCGCAGGCGTCGGATGGTCCCAAGCGCTTGGTGACGAAACCACCATGCCGCGCGCACCATGCCGATGTCACGGCCCAGCCGGGTTTTGACCCGACCGGGATGCGGTTCCTTAACCATAAGGACCAGATGTGGCCTCACAGGGCGAGGACCATGTCGTGATGTGGGATGCCACCGTCCATATATTCGTCGCCAATCACGCGGAAACCGAACCGTTCATAAAACCCGATGGCGTGATTTTGCGCGCCGAGTTTCGCGGTTTTGATATGAGGGCGGGTCTTTAGATCGGCCAAACACGTCTCGATCAGAGCCGCCCCAAGCCCCGCGCCTCTTTGCGATTTTTCGACACAAACCCGGCCTATTTTGCCGATTTCACCAGCTTCGATGATGCGTGCGGTGCCCACGGCGGCACCCGCCTCGTCTTGGGCGAGGAAATGCGTCGCCTCATCGTCGAATGTGTCGATTTCTTCTTCAAGTGGGACGTTTTGTTCCTCAACAAAAACCACCAGTCTCAACGCCAAACAGGCCTTGATGTCATCGGTTTTGCAAATGGTGATGCTCATGCGAAATAGTCCCCAATCAGGCGGGAATAGACCCTTTTCAGGTCTTCGATTTGCGAGACTGGCACCTGTTCGTCGACTTTATGCATGGTCTTGCCGACGAGGCCAAATTCGACCACAGGGCAGTGGTTTTTGACAAACCGCGCATCCGACGTGCCGCCCGTGGTTGAGAGTTCCGGGCGCAGGCCTGTGACCGTCTCAACCGACCTGGCCACCAAGTTCACGAAAGCACCGGGAGGTGTCAGGAAACTTTCGCCCGAAATGGAAAACCGCACCTCGATTTCGATCCCGGTTTCCTTGGCCATGCGCGCGGCTTTGGCGCGCAGCCACTCAGACAGAGACGCGCCTGAGTGAGCGTCATTAAAGCGGATGTTGACGGTGGCCTGACAGAGTGCCGGAACCACGTTGGTTGCCGGATTCCCAGTGTCAAAGGTTGTGACTTCTAGGTTGCTTGGGTCGAAATGCGCCGTGCCCTGATCCAGCGTATGTGCCGAGAGATCGGCCATCAGCCGCGCCAAAACCGGGACCGGATTGTGGGTCTGATGCGGGTAGGCGACATGACCCTGAATGCCGCGCGCGGTGAAATAGGCGGTGAGAGAGCCACGTCGTCCGATTTTCATCATCTCGCCCATGGTGTTCGGACAGGTCGGTTCGCCAACAAGGCAATCACTCATCGCCTCGCCGTTTTGCGCCATCCAATCGAGCAGAGCGATGGTGCCATCCGTGGCGTCGCCCTCTTCATCGCCCGTGATGGTGATGATGATGGCATCATCTTTCGGCTGGGTTTGGGTCGCATAGTCGCAAGCGGCGGCAACAAAAGCCGCCACGCCGGATTTCATATCGGTGGCCCCACGCCCCCACAGCAGACCATCTGCGATCTCGCCGCCAAATGGGTCATGGGTCCAAGCCGCAAGATCGCCGACGGGGACAACATCCGTATGGCCATTAAAGCCCAAGCTGCGCGCCGCGGCCTTTTTGCCCCAACGGGCAAACAGGTTTGGCGTGCCATTGCGATCGACCCGAACGCAGACAAAACCGGCTTTCGTTAACACGCGTTCCAAAAGGGCCAGCGCACCAGCCTCGTCTGGTGTGACACTTGGACAGCGGATCAAGTCGGCTGTCAGTTGAACGGGATCGAGCGGTGTATCGAGCGCCATTGCGGTCTCCTTTGGTCCCCAAATATGGCCTCAAGAGTTACCCGCCCCGCCCGCGCGGGGCAATCCGAAGATTGTTGCGCGGTTGTAACAGATCACACCGCCATTCTTGAGCGGGCGGAAAAGTGTTAACTAAATCCGAATTGCATGTTTGAGTATGATCAAAACAAAGGTGAGGCAGACGTCAGACCCAGTTGCGGGTAAACCCGAACGGTTCTGTCACCCATTAACAAGTCAATAAAACGCGGTTTTCCGTGTGGTTTCCCAAATGTTGGATCTGCGTCATCGGCACTGTGCAGATTATGACCTTTGAACAAGGTCATGGTCATGAGGGGGCGGGCATCATATGGCGTGGCTTGGGGCAGTGGCAACGAAGTGCCACCCGGTTTACAACTCACTTGGATTGCAGCAAGGTGCCGCGCGTGGGCCCGTGGGCCGCCGTGTCTTGCACAGCGGCAGTGTGATCCTTGAGACTGCGATCCCGGACCAATTTTGCCAGCCACTTGATCTGATCGACTTTGAACGTCACGCCGAACTCAGACGCAGTTTTCATATGGTGATGGGTCCCAATGGTCGGCTTTGGGTGGCCGTCGAACAGGGTCAAACCCTCTCCGTTCTCTCTCTTGATCTATCCGCATGGAGCAAAGAGACCCCCATTCGCATCACCTACAGTTGGTGTTGTCAAACCAACAGCGCGTGGATTGGTGCCGAGAATCTTGAGACTGGCGCCATAACATCCAAATCCTCCACCGACCGTCCTGTGCCCCTACACGAAGACGACCTTGCGCGGATATTGTTTGCCGTCGACAGACCGTCCCTGACCTCCGATGTGACCTGTTTTGCCTTTTCCGATCATGTTGAACCTCTAGGCTATTCCGAAGGTATCGCCGCTAAAGCACTGGTCGATACCGAGCACGGGCCCCGTTTGATCGAAACGCTCACACCGGGGACACTCATTTCCACCCATTCGGGCGGCCTGTCGCCTTTGGTGGCCCTGATCGAAACCACATTGCCAAACATCGGACGCATGGGGTTGGTCCGCCTGCGCCGACCCTTTCAAAACCTGCTCCAAACCCTCGACGTCTCGCAACGCTGCGAAATCCTGACGGAAGGGGTCGATACCGCTTATCTCTTTGGCGTCGAAGACGTGTCGATCAAAGCGATGCACATCGCGCCTTTCCTTCCGGTCACGACCTCTTCGGCCGGATTGGTGTCGAAACGCTACAACCTCGTGCTTGCTGATTTTCAGGCCTACCACGTCGCCGGCATTCGCGTCATGCCCCTGGCCCTGAACCATGACCCACACCAACCAGCGCCAACCCGGCTGTCGCATCTCAACGCGATACAGATCCCAAAACGATGCGGTCATGACCCCGCATCCCTGTTGCGCCATGAAGCCCTTGCGCTTCTTTCCGATCGCTATCTGTGATCCGCGATTGAAAGCGGGGCCAAGCTTATGCCATATGCGATCTGGATGGGGGTGATGCTATGAATCACATTTTCCGCCTTTGGGCGTTTCTTTTGCTGTTGTTCAGTCCCATGTCGGGCTGGGCACAAGACCTTAAAATTATGACCGTCTCGCGCGTGCCATTTTCTATGGTCGAGGCCGGGCGTGACACCGGCTTTTCCATGGAGCTTTGGGACGCATTGGCCACTGAACTTGGCTGGAGCTATGCCATCGAGAGGGTGGACAGCTTTACAGAGATGCTTGGCGCGATTGAGGATAACACGGCAGACGCCGCTATCGCCAATATTTCGATCACCGCAAGCCGCGAGTCGGTCATGGATTTTTCCCAACCGATCTTTCAGGCCGGTCTGCAAATCATGACCCCGCTGGGCAATGAAAGCAGTTCCATTTGGGCCGTTATCCTCTCAAAAGATCTTTTGATCGCTTTGGCGGGGGCTTTCGCGCTTTTGCTCGGGGGCGGCATGTTGATGTGGCATTTTGAAAAGCGGCATCAAGAGTATTTCGACATGCCCGCCAGCCAAGCGATGTTCCCGGCCTTTTGGTGGGCCTTGAACCTTGTCGTCAATGGTGGGTTTGAGGAGCGGCAACCACGCTCGCCCATGGGCCGTCTGTTTGGCGTCTTTCTGGTGATTTCGTCTCTGTTTTTGGTGTCCGTTTTTGTTGCGCGCATCACCGCCGCACTGACAGTGGATGCGATCCAAGCCAATGTGAACGGGCTTAACGATCTCTATGGCAAAACCATCGGGACGGTTGAGCGCTCGACGGCTGCGGAGTTCCTCTCTCGGCGTGATCTGAGCTTCGTGCCTTATCATGATCCTGCGGCGTTGATTGAGGCGTTCGAACAGGGCGAGATTGACGCGGTGGTTTATGACGCTCCAATCCTTGCGTATTATGTGACCCAAAAGGGTCGGGGCAAAGCGCGGCTCATTGGGCAGGTCTTTGTGCCAGAAAACTATGGGATTGCGCTGCCCTCGGGGTCTGCGCTGGCCGAGCCAATCAATCAGAGCCTTTTGGAACTGCGGGAAAATGGCACGTATGATGCGATTTATCGCAAGTGGTTTGGGTCGAAATAGACCCAAACCGCCTTAATTGTGCCAAAAATCGGGATGCCCAAAGCCCCATAAGGCGAGCGTCACCAACAGGACCAGCCCAACAGAGATGGCAAGGCTCACGCGCACAGATGTGGCGTGGGCTTTGCTTTTCCACCGTCTTGGGCGGATGCCTTTGAGGACAAAAACCACCTGTGCGGCGAGGTTGATGGCGACGATGTTAACGGCCACGCTTGCCAGGGCGCGTACGGCCATGTCCCAGTTTTGCCCCCCGATCAAAAGACCGAACCCCGCCAGCGGTGGCAAAAGCGCGGCGGCCACCATGACGCCAATCAAAGCGGAGGTGCTACCAGAGGCAACCATAAGCGCGGCTGCCGCCCCTGAGGCCAAGGGCAAGATCACGGTCTGAAGCGACAGGACGCCGGAGTAATCCAAAAGGCCCGTGTCCTGAGACGGAGGAAACATCTGCCCGATCACCGCGCCGACCAGGACCGACACTAAAATCCCAGCGCCCAAAGAGCGCGCCGAGAGTTTCAACAAGGCGAGGTTCCCAAGCGCCGTGCCAAAGGCAAAGGCGATGATCGGACCCAAAAGCGGGGCGATCACCATAGCGCCGATAACCACTGCAACTTGACCAGATCTGAGCCCAATTGCCGCAACACAGGTCGCAAGGGCGGACATGATCAAATAGTCTTTGGTCAGCGCGGCATCGGCACGAATGTCGGCGTAAATGTCTTCGCGTGTCGCCGCTGTTTCCTTTTGGGCGATCCGTTCCTGTTCGTCCTCATCGGTGTTTTCAGGCAGGCTGGATTCCGTAGCCAAGGCATAGAGCCGCCAGCCTGTGCGACCGTCCAATGTCTCGGCCAGACGGTCGACAACCTCTTGGGCATCCGCTTTGTGCAGAGCAATAAAAACCGTTATCCGCCCGTCCTCACTGCCACAGGGTACTTGCCACCAATCGCGGGACGACATGTCGGCAAGACAGTCAGAGACATCCTCGAAATCTTGTTTTGAAATCACAAGTTGGACGAGGCGGTCCGCCATGGCTTAGTGCCTCACGCCGTCATCGCCTTCAAAAAACGGCGTCAGTTGCGCCACGATGACCGAATTCTCATCCAAGGCCCGCTGCATCAGCTCTCGTTCGTCGTCTGAAATGTCGTGGCCCTCGGCCAGCCGCTCCTCCAACGTGCCATAGCCCGTCACATCAAGCGGCGCGAGGTCGGCCTGTTTCAGGATCGCAACGCTTTCACGCACCGCCTCGGCTTCGTCCACACCGGACGCATAGATCATAAGCGCGCCGCCAGTGGCCCCTATGGGCAACCCGTCGCCGTCTTTGCGACCCACTTCGACCAGCAGGGTGTAGACCTTTTGGCGGCTGATTTTTGGTTCTTTTGTCATGCCATCCGTTTGCTGAGCCGACGGGGGAAAGTCAAGCCTCAGCGGATTGACAAGCGGTGATCCCGCCAAACAAAGGCGGGATCATGACAGGCGGCTCAGCGCACCTGGCGCGCCACCCAAATCAAAAGGCTTGCGCCAAGAACGCTCACGACGAGCTGCGGTAGCCAAGCATTTGCGGCATAAATCCCCAAAAGCGACAGGATCAGGTTCAACACAAAGGCGCCAACAATCCCCAACACGATGTTCATCAGAAGGCCTGTGTTGGCTTTCATCAGGTTGCTTGCAATCCAGCCCGCAATGCCGCCGATGATGATAGACGCGATAAGTCCAAGTCCCATAAGACACTCCACATTTACTGACATTTGGCAATGAAAAGGGCGCGCAAAGGTTGCCCTCCGCGCGCCCGCTCTCAATAGATATAGGATAGATCAGTCGCGAAGCAACTCGTTGATCCCGGTTTTCGAACGCGTTTTCTCATCCACACGTTTGACGATGACCGCGCAATAGAGGTGCACACCGTTTTTCGACGGCATGGAACCCGCGACGACGACGGAATAGGGGGGCACTTCGCCGTAGAAGACTTCGCCGGTGTCGCGGTCGAGGATTTTGGTCGATTGGCCGATAAAAACGCCCATGCCCAAGACCGAGCCTTCGCGCACGATCACGCCTTCGACAACTTCAGAACGCGCTCCGATGAAACAATTGTCTTCGATGATGGTCGGACCAGCCTGCATCGGTTCCAAAACGCCGCCAATGCCGACACCGCCGGAGAGGTGGACGTGTTTGCCGATCTGCGCACAGGAGCCAACGGTGGCCCATGTGTCAACCATCGTGCCTTCGCCGACATGCGCGCCGAGGTTGACGAAAGACGGCATCAACACCACGCCCGGCGCGATATAGGCAGATTTGCGGACAACGGCGTTCGGCACGGCGCGGAACCCGGCGGCTTTCCATTGATTGTCGCCCCAGCCTTTGAATTTGCTGTCGACCTTATCCCACCAACCAGAGCCTTGCGGGCCGCCAGCGTGTTCTTCCATGTCCTTGATGCGGAAGCCAAGCAAAACGGCCTTTTTCGCCCATTGGTTGACGTGCCAATCGCCATTCTCGCGCTTTTCAGCCACGCGCAATGTGCCGCTGTCGAGCGCGTTCAACGTCTCTTCGATCGCCTCGCGGGTTTCGCCCGTGGTGGCGGGGGTGATCGTGTCGCGCGCCTCCCAGGCGGCTTCGATGGCGGCTTCGAGCAGTGCATTGGACATGTGGGTCTCCCGGATCAACATGGAATATCTGTTGGCAGAGGCTATAGTCGGTCCAGACCCCCCGCGCAACGCGAACGACAGCAAAGCGCGGCAAAGCAAAACACTTGTGAGGCACTGCACATCATGACCGACCATCCCCAAGCCCCCTCCACGCGCCGCCATCCGTTGCGCGACAGCCATATGGATATGGAGACGGCACGGCATATTCCCGATACGCCGCAAACCCGTTCGCCGTCTTATGCCTTGGCGTTTACCGATGGCACGTTCATGTGCCGTGATGAATTGCGTCCGGTGCGGCTTCAGTTGGAACTGCTTAAACCTGAATTGATGATGGCCGAATATGGCGTCGAAAGCACGATTGTGCTGTTCGGCGGTGCGCGCATTCCCGAGCCTGCCAAAAAGGACAGGGCCCGGACCAAAACCTTGGCCGAGCTGACGAAATACTACGCCGAGGCGCGCAGTTTCGCCCGAATGATGACCGAGCGCGCCAAGGTGAACGGGCATCGCCATAATGTGATCGTGACCGGCGGCGGGCCGGGGGTGATGGAAGCGGGCAATCGCGGTGCCAAGGACGCGGGCGGGGTGTCAATCGGTCTCAACGTTGTGCTCCCGCATGAACAAGCGCCAAACGAATATGTTACGCCGGAGCTGTGTTTCAATTTCCACTATTTCGCGATCCGCAAAATGCATTTCCTGATGCGCGCAAAAGCGATTGCGGTGTTTCCGGGCGGGTTTGGGACGCTGGACGAGATGTTTGAAAGCCTGACGCTTATTCAAACCGGGCGGATGAGCCGGGTGCCGTTCTTGTTGTTTGGTCGGGCCTTTTGGGAAAAGATTATCAACTGGGAGGCCTTGGCCGAGGCCGGAACGATTGCCCGGTCCGACCTCGATTTGTTCAAATTCGTCGAAACCGCAGAAGAGGCCGTGGCCGCGATTGATGCGTGGCCCATGGAGGGCACGCGCGATCATATCGACGGGCGCTGAATTCAGGTTTTTTGGGCGACGGAGATTTCGGCGTCCAAAAGATACTCTGTCGCGCTGTCGGAAAACCGAACGCCATCCATCGCGCCGTCCATCGCCCGGTGCATGTAGCGATCAAGGGCCATTTCCTGCACCACGGTGCCGATGGTTTGACCGCCTTCGCGGGCCAAAAGATGTAGCATTTCAACCGTCGATTCAGACAGCAAAAGGGTGATTTGTTCCATTTTGGAACCTCCTCGCGGCATGCGCGTTAAAAGGGCAGGGTGGCCTGACCCAGAGAGTGTTGAGCCAAGTGCGTATGCGCGTGCCCGGTAAAGGGCGCGCCAAATCGTTTCATCAGGGCAGAATAAGGTTGGCCAATTTGAGAGGCCTTGCACAGCCGTTCGCCTTCGGTGGTTTGCAGGATCAATCCACCCCCGCGTTCGGCCAATTCATAGCCTTTGGCGCGCAGCACCTCCTGAAGATCGTCCCAGCCAGAGGCATAGGCGAAATCATGAGCCAAATAGGCCTGAAGCGCATGGGGGTGTTTGGGGCCTTTGTAGCCGAATGCCCCTTCGCCGGGGCGCACCGCAACGTCTAACACGTCGCGAATATGCGCGCCCATGGGTTGACCGGCACGTAGGGCCGCGTGGTGAACGCGGGTGCCAAGGTTGTCATCGAATCTGATCTGTATCCATTCCATGCCGGGGACTGTGCCCGGACATGGTTAAAGCCGCGTTACCGTTCAAGAGCCGAGCGCGAACACACTGTTTCCGTGCTGGAACCGGCTCACTTTCCGGCTTCGGCCTCGATTTGCTTGCGGGATTTGCGTTCGCGCTCGGTCGCGGATTTGAGCTGACCACAGGCGGCCATGATGTCCTCGCCCCGCGGGGTGCGAATGGGCGAGGCATAGCCCGCCGCCAGGAGGATTTTGGCAAAGGCGTGGATGCGGTTGTTCGACGAGCGTTTGTAGGGCGCGCCGGGCCATTCGTTGAACGGGATGAGGTTCACTTTTGAGGGGATTCCCTCGAGCAGCTTGATCAAACGATAGGCGTCTTCGTCGCTGTCATTCACGTCTTTGAGCATCACATATTCAAAGGTGATGCGTTCGGAATTGGACACTTTCGGATAGTCGCGCAGCGCATCCAACAGCGCCTCAATGTTCCAGCGTTTGTTGATCGGCACCAACATGCCGCGGGTCTCGTCCGTGGTCGCATGGAAGGACACGGCCAACAGACAACCGATCTCCTTGGCAGTGCGATGAATTTCCGGCACAACACCGGAGGTGGACAGCGTGATCCGACGCCGCCCAAGGGCAATACCGTCGCCATCCATCACGATTTTCATCGCGTCGCGCACGTTCTCAAAATTATAAAGTGGCTCGCCCATGCCCATCAAGACGATGTTGGACAGAAGCCGTACATCCGGTTTGCGCGAGCCTTTTTCCGGCCATTCGTCCAAATCATCACGCGCCATCATCACCTGACCGACGATTTCACCCGCCGTCAAATTACGCACCAATTTTTGCGTGCCGGTGTGACAGAAGGAACAGGTCAGCGTGCACCCAACCTGCGAGGAAATACACAGCGTGCCACGGCCCTCTTCAGGGATGTAGACGACCTCGACCTCATGCCCGCCATTGATGCGCACAAGATATTTGCGGGTGCCATCCTCGGAGACCTGCTTGGAGACCACCTCGGGGATGCGGGCTTCGAACTTTGCGTCGAGCTCGTCGCGGTAGGCTTTGCCCAGGTTCGTCATCTGGGTAAAATCGCGCACACCCCATTGATAAATCCATTGCCAAATCTGTCCCGCACGCATCTTTGCCTGTTTCTCAGGCGTGCCGTTTTCGATCAAAACCGTGCGCAGGTCCTCACGGGACAGGCCGACAAGATTGATCTTGTCGCTGGCGGGGTCCTTGCGGGGAATGGTCAAAACATCCTGCGTGATCGGGGCGCGGGTTTGCATGCTCGGGGTCTCTTCTGTGATGGATAAGCGCGGCTCATACAGGATTCTGCCCCGCAATGAAACCCATATGCAAAAGGCCCCGCAGTTTTCGCAGGGCCTTTCGTTTGTGGCAAAAGCGGAATTAGCCGCCGCAGCGTTTGGCGGCCTCTTCCACAGAGGCGGTAAAGCCCAATAGCGAGAACGTGTCTTTGGTGATCGTGCCACGGGCAGAGCGCGCGGTCAGGGTCGCCGCAGAGCCGCGCTTCATCGCCGCAATGATTTTTGCGTCATCTTCCGGGGTCACGGCCCAGGCCGTTTCATCCTCGGATTTGGTGAACAGGGTGAAATCCGATCCGCCGATGTCGAGGCTGACCTCTGAGCCGGGGGCAAAAGGATAGCCGCCCAGGAACGACACCTGGCCGTTGACGCCGCTGGCTGGACCGTAAGTCACGAACAACAGAATCTCACTGCGGGTGACCGATTTCAAACGGCCCGCGCTATCGGTGTTGACGGTTTCTTTCGGTTTCGACACCGCCCAACAGGTCTTTGACGGGGCGGCCTCTTCATAGACGTACCAGTCGGTGTTTGCGCCGACTTGATTGGTGCTTTCCTGCGCGATTGCATGGCTCGCAACCATAGCAAACCCCACCGCAAGAAGGCCCTGTTTCACAGAAAAACTCATGTTATCTCGCTGCCTCTAGCTATCATGGCCCATTTTCGATACGCCTCCGCTGTCTATAGCTGCGGTTTCGTGGCGTGATGAGACCTTTTTCGATGTTCCGAAGGCACAGTAACGTAAATCCGCTGATTTGGGAAAGGCCCCTTGGCGGAAATTCGCTGAAACGTGAAAGGAAAGAGCAAATGGATCAAAAACGCCCCTCCACGCATCCGATGGTTGACGTCTGGCGTGGACCGATTTGCGAAAGCCGACATGACGGGTTTGCGGTGATTTGCACCGCAAAAGGCGACGTCATTGAGGGTTGGGGCGATCTCGATACGGTGATCCTGCCACGCTCCTCGGTGAAGATGATCCAAGCGCTGCCTTTGGTCACATCCGGTGCCGCCGATGCCTTTGGTCTGAGTGTTGAACAACTCGCGCTATCCTGTGCCTCGCACCAAGGCGCGCCGATCCACACCACACGGGTTTTGAGTTGGCTTGACGATCTGGGGTTGAGCCAAGACGACCTGATCTGTGGCCCGCAACGACCATGGGATACGGACACGCTCCATGCCCAGATCAAAGCGGATGAGGGCAAGTGCAAGGTGCACAACAATTGCTCCGGCAAGCACTGCGGATTTTTGACCCTGACCCAACATTTGGGTGCGGGGCCGGACTATGTTGATCCCTCCCATCCGGTACAGGTTGCGGCACTTGAGGCGTTTGAAACCGTGACGGGCGAGACCTCGCCGGGGTACGGCATCGATGGCTGCTCTGCGCCGAACTTCGCCACCACCGTGCGTGGGCTAGGCCGCGCGATGGGATATTTTTCTGGTGCGCGCGAAGAGGGCGACACGATGGAACGCGCGGCGTTTCGATTGGCCAAGGCAATGCGCACCCATCCCGATCTGGTCGCCGGCGAGGGCCGCGCCTGTACCGAATTGATGCGCGCCGCCAGCGGCAAAGTCACGATCAAGACCGGGGCAGAGGGCGTGTTCACCGCGATTCTGCCGGAACAAGGCTTGGGCATTGCATTGAAAATCGCCGACGGGGCCACACGCGCCTCCGAATGTGCGATTGCCGCGCTTTTGGTCAAGCTAGGTGCGCTGGATGCCAATGATCCGATGGTGAAAAAGCGCCTGAACCCGGATGTGCCAAACTTTGCCGGGATCAACACCGGCGAGATCAAAACCGCCCCCGGTTTTCCGGCTTAAAACCAGTCCGCCATGAGTTTCAACGCCAAGGCGGTGGAGGCAATCACCAACACCGGCTTGATCAGCTTTGCCCCCACGCGCGTGGCCAAGGTTGATCCCACATAGGCTCCGGCAATCTGCGCCGCACCCATCGCCAAACCCAACATCCAAAAGGGTTTGGCGACCAGGATAAACCCGGTCAAACCGCCAATATTTGATGCGAAATTCAACAGCTTGGTGTGGGCCGTGGCTTTCAAAATGCCATAGCCCGCAAGGCCGACAAAACCGAGCATGAAAAACGCGCCTGTGCCGGGACCAAGCAGGCCATCGTAAAATCCGATGAACGGCACAAACGTTGTGGCAAAGACCACGGGCGTGATGCGCTGGGTCCGGTCCACATCGCTCAATCCCGGCTTGAAGGCAAAGAACAGCGCAATGGCAATCAACAAGATCGGCAGGCCCAGACGGATCACATCGGTCGGCAGTGAGCTTGCCAACAGCGCGCCAATCAACGCCCCGACAAAGGACAATATCGCCGGGCCGATTTGACGTTTTAAATTCACATGTCCCGCCCGCGCGTAAGTGATCGCGGCCATCCCCGCGCCAAACAGCCCCTGCACTTTGTTGGTGGCCAAGGCGGTGATCGGCGGCAGACCCGCGAGCATCAAAGCGGGCACGGTGATCAAGCCACCCCCGCCCGCGATACTATCGACAAACCCTGCGGCAAAGGCCGCCGCGATCAACAGAAACAGAAGGTCGGTTGAGACCTCAAACATTTCGGCATTCAACCTGGGCGAACTCGGATCTGGCATAGCCTTGGATGTAAAGCAGCGCGCTCAGATCACCGTGGTTGATGCGAATATCACATTCGGCGGCGACAGAGGGCTTGGCATGAAGCGCGACCCCGGCCCCCGCCAGCCCCAACATGCCCAGATCATTGGCACCGTCGCCCACGGCCATCACGTCATCATGGTCCAGGCCAAGGCGGGCGGTGATGTCTTTGAGCGCTTGCACCTTGGCTTCGCGGCCAAGGATCGGCATCCCCGGCGCGCCAGTGAGTTTGCCGTCTTCGATCAACAAGGTGTTGGCGCGGTTCTCATGAAACCCAAGGGTCTGTGACACATAGCCCGTAAAGGCGGTGAACCCGCCCGAGACCAGCGCGCAATAGGCCCCATCGCGTTTCATCGTCGCCAAAAGCGCACAGCCGCCGGGCATAAAGGTGATGCGTTCGTCGATCACCCGTTGGATGACGGATTCAGGCAAGCCTTTGAGCAAGCCGACCCGCTCTTTCAACGCCCCTTCAAAATCCAACTCGCCGTTCATCGCCTTGGCGGTGATGGCTTTGACGTGATCGCCGACGCCCGCAACATCGGCCAATTCATCAATGCATTCTTGTTGGATCATGGTGCTGTCCATATCCGCCAAAAGCATTTTCTTACGCCGCCCTTCGGTGGGAATGACGATCAAGTCGATGCCCTGCGTTTGCAGCCCGTCCCAGACATCCCATTGATTCGACGGCACCGCCTCAACGGAGAATTCCGCAGCCTCTCCCAGTGCGAGCCATTTGAGATCGCCACCGCCCCAAGCCGAGCGCAAAGCATCGACGGTTGTCAGATTGAGTGCCGGCACGGCGGGGTTTGTAAGCAGGATACAGGTGAACATGGGAGACCTCCGTTTGTCGCCTGTTTACGCAATGAAATGTCGCGTTGCCAGTGCTATGAGGTCGGGTTTCGGCGGTTTTCAAAGCGAGGCTCGAAGTTTCCAATCGGAAACGATCCAGCGCATATGCGACATATGTCGAATAAAAATGCGACATATTTTTGCGAATCTATATTGCTGCGCGCTCGGAAAGCCTCTAGTTCGATCAACGGGACACCTCTCCCCAACGAGAGGCATTTATCTGTAAGGATACCAGCAATGGCTACTAAGCACCCGCAATCGCGTCCTGCGAATCCGCGTTTTTCCTCTGGCCCCTGTGCCAAAATCCCCACATTTTCTCTCGATCTTCTGGCCGACGCCCCTCTGGGTCGCTCGCACCGTGCCGCCGTTGGCAAGGACAAGCTGAAGGCCGCGATTGAGACGACCCGCGACATTTTGGGCATTCCTGCTGATTACAAAATCGGTATCGTTCCGGCCTCTGACACTGGCGCCGTCGAGATGGCCATGTGGTCGCTCTTGGGTGCACGCAAAGCCACGATGGTGGCTTGGGAATCCTTTGGCGCTGGCTGGGTCACCGATGTTGTGAAACAACTCAAAATCGACGCCGACGTGAAAACCGCCGACTATGGGCACATTGTCGATTTCGCCGAGATTGATTTCGACACCGACGTTGTCTTTACATGGAACGGCACCACCTCCGGTGTGCGCGTCCCCAATGGCGACAAAATCCCGGCGGACCGTGACGGTCTGACCATCTGTGATGCGACCTCTGCGGCCTTTGCGATGGATCTGCCTTGGGACAAACTCGACGTCACCACCTTCTCTTGGCAGAAAGTGATGGGCGGCGAAGCGGCTCATGGGATGATCGTCCTGTCGCCGCGCGCTGTGGAACGTCTTGAAACCTACACCCCCGCATGGCCGATGCCGAAGATTTTCCGCATGACCAAAGGCGGCAAGCTGATCGACGGCATCTTTAAGGGTGAAACCATCAACACGCCCTCCATGCTCGCGGTCGAAGATTACCTTGTGGCGCTTGAGTGGGCACAAAAAATCGGTGGCCTGCCGAAGCTGATCGAACGCTCCACCACCAACGCAAAAGTGCTTTGGGACTTCTGTGATCGCAACGACTGGATTGCCAACCTGGCCGAGGATGAGACCACCCGGTCCAACACCTCCGTGTGTTTGAAATTCACCGACGATCGCATCAAAGACGGTGCGGCTTTTGCAAAAGCAGTGGCGAAAAAGCTTGAAGACTACAACGCCGCTTATGACATCGGCGCGTACCGCGATGCTCCGGCTGGCCTGCGTGTGTGGTGTGGTGCGACAGTTGAATCCTCTGACATCGAGGCGCTGACGCTCTGGCTCAAATGGGCCTTTGAAGAGTGCATCAACGCGCAGTAACGCGCCGGATTTTCAAACATTCAGTCGGGCGAAACACGCCCGACACCCCATCCAAATTCTCAGGAGTGCCCATCATGGCCCCCAAAGTTCTCGTCTCCGACAGCCTGTCTGAAACCGCTGTTCAAATTTTCCGTGACCGTGGCATCGAAGTGGATTTCTTGCCTGCGCTCGGCAAGGACAAAGACAAACTCGCCGAAGTGATCGGCAAATATGACGGTCTCGCGATCCGTTCCGCGACCAAAGTGACCGCCGCCCTTTTGGAACATGCCACCAACCTCAAAGTGGTCGGTCGTGCCGGCATCGGCACAGATAACGTCGACAAAGAAGCCGCCTCGAAAAAAGGCGTGATCGTGATGAACACGCCGTTCGGCAACATGATCACCACCGCAGAACACGCGATTGCGATGATGTTTGCCGTGGCGCGTCAATTGCCCGAGGCCTCCGCCTCCACTCACGCGGGCAAATGGGAAAAATCGAAATTCATGGGGGTCGAACTGACCGCGAAAACCCTTGGCGTCATCGGCGCGGGCAACATTGGTGGCATCGTGTGCAACCGTGCGCTTGGCCTGAAAATGAAAGTGGTCGCTTATGACCCCTTCCTCTCCGAAGAGCGCGCCTCTGAGATGGGTGTTGAGAAAGTTGAACTCGACGAGTTGCTCAAACGCGCGGATTTCATCACCCTGCACGTGCCGCTGACGGATTCCACCCGCAACATCCTCTCGAAAGAGAACCTTGAGAAAACCAAAAAAGGCGTGCGCATCATCAACTGTGCCCGCGGTGGTTTGGTGGACGAGATGGCTTTGGCCGAATTGCTGAAATCCGGCCATGTGGCTGGTGCGGCCTTTGACGTGTTTGCCGTCGAACCCGCCACCGAGAATCCGCTGTTCAACCTGCCGAACGTGGTCTGCACCCCGCACCTTGGCGCCTCCACCACGGAAGCCCAAGAAAATGTGGCACTGCAAGTGGCCGAACAAATGTCCAACTACCTGTTGGACGGCGCGGTTGAAAACGCATTGAACATGCCGTCGATGACCGCAGAAGAAGCCAAAGTCATGGGGCCTTGGGTCAAATTGGCCGAAAGCCTTGGCTCTTTCATCGGTCAGGTCACCGAAGAAGCCATCGAAACCATCAACATCACCTATGATGGCGTGGCCTCCGAGATGAACCTCAAGGCGTTGGAAGCCGCCGTGATCGCAGGCATCATGCAAGCGGTGAACCCGGACGTGAACATGGTGTCGGCACCGCTGATCGCCAAAGAGCGCGGCATCCAGATTTCCAAAACCACCCAAGATGCGTCGGGGACATTTGATGGTTTCATCAAGCTCGACATCCAAACGGTTGAGAAATATCGCACCATCGCGGGCACCGTATTCTCCGATGGCAAACCGCGCTTTATCCAGATCAAAGGCATCACCATTGATTCCGAGATCGGCGAGCACATGCTCTACACCACCAACAAAGACGTGCCGGGTGTGTTGGGCAAACTCGGGACATTGTTGGCCGAGCATGGCGAAAACATCGCGAACTTCACGCTGGGCCGCGCCTCCGAGGGTGGTGATGCGATTGCGATGACCTTCCTTGATACGCCGATCAAAGCGGAAACTGTAGCCGCGCTGAAAGACACCGGATTGTTCCAACGCGTGATCCCGCTGCACTTCAAAGCGTAATCAAAGCAACAGTCACGAAAAGATCACCAAGGGCCGCTGGAGTTTTCCGGCGGCCCTTCTATTTTGGCCGCAGCACAGGAGAGAGACATGCGCATCTACGCCATCGGAGACATTCACGGACAACTCGACATGCTCAAGGCTGCCCATAAGCGGATCGAAGCGGATAAGGTCCGCGTGGGCGACCCCGATGCGAAGATCATCCACCTTGGGGATTATGTCGATCGCGGCCCGGACAGTGCCGGGGTGATCCAATATCTGATGGATGGGATGGCGGCGGGTCAGCCATGGTTGGCCATTCGCGGCAATCATGACCGCATGTTCACCCGCTTTGTGCGCCACGGCATCGCTCATGATGCTCAGATCAAATCCGGCAAAAGCTGGCTACACCCGGCCCTTGGTGGGGTGGAGACACTGGCCTCTTATGGAGTTGAGGCCAAAGACGGTGACTTTGAACTCTGTCACATGCGCGCCCATAAGGGCGTCCCTGCGGCTCATTTGGACTTTATCGAAAACCTGCCGCTGACCCATCAATGGGGCAATTATCTCTTTGTGCATGCGGGCATTCGACCCGGTGTGGCACTTGAGGATCAAGACGAAGAGGATCTGATCTGGATTCGCGAAGGCTGGCTTGATTATCACGGGACGCTGCCGGCGATGGTTGTACATGGGCACACGGCCTTGGATGAGCCTACCCATTTTGGCAACCGAATCGACATTGATTCCGGCGCGGGCTACGGCCACCCGATGACAACATTGGTGATCGAAAACGGTCATGAAGAGGTGGTGACAGAGACTGGGCGCAAGCCCCTCACCCATGCCAAGCCCGGATAAGCCACGACATCGCACGGTCTTGCCATCGGCAATCTGCCAACCTCAGTGCATGACATCTCTTGTGTGATCGCGCGGATTTGCGTCTCTGTGCGGTCTTTTCATGTCAATTTTCTCGAATTGATTAAGACTCTTTTCACTCTGTTTGGACCATTCTACCGCAAAGCCCCGGTCACATAGGATCGGGCAGGGTGTGAAGAGGTCCCACATGTCACTGTCTGAAACGTTTTCTCAGGAACGCCGCGCACGCCTTGCGGCTGAGCGGCTTCTGGAACTCAAACAGGCTGAGCTTTTCGAAGCCAATCGAAAGCTGTCGCAACACGCCCGTCATCTGTCCGATGAGATCATCGTCAAACGCGAAGAGACCGAGGTGCTGCGCGGCGAGAACATCCGCACCAAAGAGGATTTGGAAAAAGCCAATGTGGCCGTCCATATCGCCGAGCGCCGCCTTTGGGATTCGCTTGAAACCATTCAGGATGGGTTTGCCGTTTTTGACCCGTCTGACATCATGATCGCCGCCAATCCCGCCTATCTTCGGGTGTTTGACGGGCTCGAAGACATCCAGCCCGGCATCAGCTATCCCGACATTCTCAAACTCGCGGTTGAAGAGGGCATCATTGATATCGGTGATCTGACCCGCGATGCCTTTATCGAACGGGCGATGGCGCGTTGGCGTGCACCGTCGCGTGAACCCCATGTTCTGCGACTTTGGAACAACCAATTCGTCAAACTCGTCGACCGCCGCTCTTCGGACGGCGACATGGTGTCCTTGGGCCTCAACATCACCTCGACGATCCGCTATGAGGAGCGGCTCAAAAAGGCGCGGTCCAAGGCCGAGGCCGCCAATCGCGCCAAATCCGCGTTTCTGGCCAATATGAGCCACGAAATCCGCACGCCGATGAACGGCATGGTTGGCATGGCCGACCTCTTGGCGGAAACCGAATTGAACGAAGAACAAATCCTCTACGTCGAAACCATCAAATCCTCGGGCGAGGCGCTTTTGGGGTTGATCAACGACGTATTGGACTATTCGAAAATCGAAGCCTCTAAACTGTCCTTACACCCGGAACCTTTTGATCTTGAACGCTGTATTCAGGACGTACTGGTGCTGTTGCAACCGAACGCGACCCAGAAAAAAGTCGATCTGATCATCGACTATGACATGTTCTTGCCGACCAATTTCATCGGTGATCCCGGCCGGATGCGTCAGGTATTGACCAATCTTGTTGGCAATGCGGTGAAATTCACCCATTCGGGTCACGTCATCGTCCGGGTGGTGGGCCTACCCGAAGAGGACGGCAAACGTCAGCGCGTCCATGTCTCTGTCGAGGACACCGGGATCGGCATTGCCCCTGATATGATCGAGCATATTTTTGGCGAATTCAATCAGGTCGAAGACGAGCGCAATCGCAAATTCGAAGGCACCGGCCTTGGGCTCGCGATCACCCGTCAGCTTGTGCAATTGATGGGCGGCGAGATTTGGGTCGATAGCGAAGAGGGCGTGGGCTCCTGCTTTGGCTTCCACATCACCATGGACGTGATTGCCCAGTCCGACGATCAGCGCCTGCCCTCGTGGATGCACAAAGCCGCTCTTTTGGATCACATCAACGCCAATTCCTTGATCTTGGAAAAACAATTGACGGTGCTGGGGTTTGAGGTCTCGCCGTTTGAAAGTGCCGATGCGCTTTTGGCGTCACCACTGGATGCGCAGGTGTTTTTGATCGACAACAATATGCCGAACACCGACATCGGCACGCTGATAAAAACTCTGCGCATACGCGGGGTCACTGCGCCGATCCTGTTGATGACCTCCGGGCCGGTTTCGGCGGGGTCTTTGGACGGGCATGATGCCACAACACTGCAAAAACCACTGTTGCGGGCAAACCTGTGGCGCACTTTATCGTCTCTCATCCCAGAGGAATCGAGCCCCCCCACATCCGAAGCCGGTCGTCGCATGCGGGTTTTGGCGGCGGAGGACAACAAGACCAATCAATTGGTCTTCGGAAAAATGCTCAAATCCCTCGACATCGAATTACGCTTTGCCAACAACGGGCGCGAGGCGGTGGAACAGTATCAGGGCTTTCAGCCAGACTTGATCTTTATGGACATTTCTATGCCAGAGGTGGATGGCAAAGAGGCCACCCGCCAAATCCGCGCGTTTGAAATTGACACCGGGGCGCATGTCCCAATCGTGGCCCTGACAGCGCATGCGATGGCGGGCGATGAGCAAGACATTCTTGCAGCGGGTTTGGATTATTATATGACAAAGCCTCTGCGTAAGGCGTCTATTATAGATCGTATTCTGACGGAACTTCCCAAGGGTTGCTGTTCGATTCTTCCGGAAGAGACAGCCGCCGTTCCCTCCGGCGGCACCGTCATGGCTGGCGAATAATCCCCTAAGCCGCCGCGATCGCATCCAACATAGCCGGACCAAAGCGTTCAGCGGGCTTTTCGCCAATGATGCGAGCCATCGCGGTAAGATCACGCGGACGCAATTGGACGATTTTGGCAATCTGTCCGGGTGAAAGCGTCAGTGGTTTGAGCGTACCGCAGTCACCGCGCGCGAGCTGACGTTGAATCTCTTGCAGGTGATCAAACAAATCCCCGCCGCCAGAACTCGCAAGTTTGCGCCGAGACGGATGCACATCGGGGCTTGGCGCGCCCAAAATGACCGAAAGAAACGCATCGCCGTACCGCTCAAGCTTTTTCGCGCCAACGCCGCCAATCCGCCCCATGTCATCCAGACTCTGCGGTCGGGTTTCGGCCATTTCGATCAGGGTGCGATCGGCAAAGACGACATAGGCAGGCACACGTTGCTCTTCGGCCAGGGCGCGGCGTTTGGCCTTGAGCGCGGACAAAAGTGGTGCGTCTTCGTCCGACACCAGTGCCTTGGCCACCGGACCTTTGTGGGCTTTTGCCAATGTATCGCGGCGCAGAGTGATACTGGCCTCGCCTTTGAGGATCGGCATCGCGGGTTCGGTCATGAACAGCGCGCCGAACCGATCCGGGTTGGGCCGCACAAGATCGGCCCCCATCATTTGCCGAAACACCGCATTCCATTGCCGTTTGTCATATTCTTTACCCACGCCAAACACCGACAATTGGTCATGGTTCCATTGCCTGACCTTATCCGTCATCGTGCCCGTCAGCACGTCAATCAAATGCCCTGCGCCAAAGCCTTCGTCACACCGCAACACGGCCGACAGCGCCTTGCGCACCGCAACCGTGCCATCAAACAACGCCGGCGGACTGTCGCACAGGTCGCAATTTCCGCAGGGCGCGGAGGTCTCGCCAAAATAGGACAACAAGGTTTGACGCCGACAAGTCTGCGCCTCTGCCAGCCCCAAAAGCGCGTTCAAGCGAGCATGATCGGCGGCGCGACGTTCGGAAGGGGCCGGGCTTTCGTCAATCTGGGTGCGGCGAAACCGGATGTCGTCGGGGCCAAAGAGCGTCAGGGTTTCAGCCGGTGCACCATCGCGGCCCGAACGCCCGATTTCCTGATAATAGCTTTCGACCGACTTCGGCAGATCGGCATGGGCAACCCAGCGGATATCCGGTTTGTCGATGCCCATGCCAAAAGCGACGGTGGCGACGACGATCAACTCGTCCTCTTGTTGAAACTGACGTTCGACATCGCGGCGGCGCTCCGGCTCCATGCCGCCATGATAAGCCTGCGCGAGATGACCGGCATCGCTGAGCGCCTTGGCAAGGCTTTCAGTTTTGGCGCGGGTGCCGCAATAGACGATGCCGGATTGGCCCTTGCGCGCAGAGGCAAAGCCAAGGATTTGGCGGCGAGGTTGATCCTTGACCGCGAAGGCGAGGTGAATGTTTGGTCGATCGAAGCCACGCAAAAAGGTCTCGGGCGTTTGACCATCGAACAGCCGGGTGATGATTTCGCCCCGGGTTTCTTCGTCTGCAGTCGCAGTAAATGCGGCCAGTGGCACATCAAGCGCGCGGCGCAGATCACCGATGCGCAAATAATCGGGGCGGAAATCATGGCCCCATTGCGACACACAATGCGCCTCGTCCACCGCAATCAGCGACACATTGGCCCGGCGCAGCAGGGGCAAAGTGCCACCAGAGGCCAAACGTTCCGGGGCCATGTACAGGAGTTTGAGACGGTTCTCGGATAGGGCGGCAAAGACCTCATCGGTCTCCTCATCGGTGTTGCCAGAGGTGAGCGCTCCCGCCTCAACCCCCACCGCCTTGAGAGCCTGAACCTGGTCGCGCATCAAGGCGATCAGGGGCGAAATGACCACGGTCAGCCCGTTACGCACCATCGCGGGAAGTTGGAAACACAGCGATTTGCCGCCACCCGTCGGCATGATCGCCAAGACATTGCGCCCCGCGATGACGGCATCAACGATCTCTTCCTGACCGGGACGAAACGCATCAAATCCAAACACGGAAGAGAGAAGCGCGTGCGCTCCTGTGTGCGTCGGGTCCGCCTGTAAGGTGTCCATGTGATCCTGCTCTTTGTTGCGGGCAGAATCGCACGGGCGGGCGTGAGGCTCAAGGGCTTAAGGCGTTTCGTGTTTAAGTCGTGTCTAAATCTAGACACGAAATGCTTTAGTAAAACATGCCCGCGTTGTTGTAGATGATCCGCTCCAGCGCATAAATGGCAATGAAGGCCACAAGCGGGGCGAGATCCAGGCCGCTCATCGGCGGCAGGATTTTACGGATCGGGCGATAGATTGGCTCAAGCAGGCGTGAGAGGCCTTCCCAGATTTGATAGACCAAAGGCTGGCGCACGTTGAGCACCTGAAAGTTGATCAACCAACTCATGATGATCTGAACGATCATGACGAATTTCACGATACCGAGGATCATGAGAAGGATTTGGAAAAGAGACATCATGTGCAGGGGTCCAATCAGTAAGGTCGCTCACTCACCTAAGGTCTCCGTCCCGATCGTGCAAGATGGACGATGCCGCATCCTGTGCCGCAACGTCCCGGCTTGACCGAATTTGCCGCGGCTGCGAAAGGTTTGGGCATGTATCCATTTGTCCGCATGATCCACCAAGCCCGCAAAGTGCGCAACACGCCAAAACTTGGCCTGTTCGACGCACATCTGTCGCATCACTATTGCCTGCCTTGGGACATCGACCTTTGGCTTGAATTGAATAACGGAAGAACCTTAACACTCTTTGACCTTGGCCGGATTCCGATGTCGATCCGCAATGGCACCGCACAGGCCGCCAAAGCCGGTGGGTTTGGCATGGCTGTGGCGGGGGCGTCCGTGCGCTATCGCAAGCGGGTGACGACGTTTCAAAAGGTTGACATGTGGACCAAGCCTTTGGGGTTTGACGACAGGTTTCTCTATATTGAACAGTCGATGTGGGACCAAAAAGGCGACTGTTGTAATCATATTCTGATCCGAGGTGCTGTGATCAAGAACCGCAAAATGGTACCGCCGCGCGACCTTTTGACAATGATCGAGCCTGAGGTCGAAAGCCCAGCCCTACCCGAGTGGGTTCAAAATTGGATTGAGGCGGACAATACACGACCTTGGCCGCCTGTGCGCGATTGATGCCTTAGGCGTTGCGCACGCCCGCATTTGCCTGTTCTATCGCGTCAACTGAGGTGAGAAGGCAGGACCATGGGCGCACCAAGTCACAAAAAACGTATCTGGGGCTGGATGATGTATGACTGGGCGACGCAGCCCTTTCACACGCTCATCATCAGCTTTATTTTCGGGCCTTATTTTGCCGAACAGGTGATCGCCTATTTGACCGCAGGCGGAATGGAAACGCTGGAGGCCAAGGCACGGGCGCAATCCATCTGGGGCTATGGTTTGACCGTCACCGGATTGTTGATTGCGGTCAGCGCGCCTTTGCTCGGCTCTATCGCGGATGAAAGCGGCAGTCGGATGCCGTGGATCAAACTGTTTTCAGCGCTTTATGTGATCGGTGCGGCGGGGCTTTGGCTTGCGGCACCGGGCGATTTCCCCACGGTACTCGTGCTGATTTTCTTTGGGTTGGGCCTGATTGGGGTCGAATTCACCACGATTTTCACCAATGCACTGTTGCCCGCTTTGGGCACGCGCGCCGAGATTGGCAAAATCTCGGGCGACGGTTGGGCTTGGGGCTATGTCGGCGGGATCATTTCACTGGTGATCATGCTGTTGCTCTTTGCCGAAAATGCCACGGGCGTGACGCTTTTGGGCATCCCGCCCCTGTTCGGATTTGATCCAGAGATGCGCGAAGGCACGCGGTTTGTCGGCCCTTTCGTGGCGCTTTGGTTTGGGATCTCGATGATCCCATTTTTCCTTTGGGTCAAAGAGCCAAAGATCAAAGGCTTGTCGCTCACCGACGCCGTGTCAAAGGGCATTCGTGATCTGGGTCGCACGCTCGCGTCCTTGCCCTCGCGCAAATCGCTGTTCTCCTATCTGATCTCGTCGATGTTCTACCGCGACGCGTTGAACGGCGTGTTCACCTTTGGCGGAATTTACGCCCTTGGTGCGCTCAATTGGAGCGTGGTCGACATTGGCGTGTTCGGTATTTTGGCGGCGCTCACTGGGGCGATTTTCACCTATTTTGGTGGCTTTGCCGATCAGAAATTTGGCCCGAAACCTGTGATCGTTTTCTGCATCCTTGTGCTGGTCTCGACCTGTTTGGTGATTTTGACCATCACCCGAGACAGCGTATTGTTCATGGCCGTTGATGCCACAAGCAAACTGCCGGATGTGGCGTTTTATATCTGCGGCGCGGTCTTGGGTGCCGTCGCGGGCGTGATCCAATCGGCGAGCCGCACGATGATGGTGCGTCAGGCCGACCCGGATCGGATGACAGAAGCGTTCGGACTTTACGCATTGTCAGGAAAAGCGACGTCTTTTCTGGCACCTGGCTTGATCGCAGTGATGTCTGATGTCACCGGATCGCAGCGCCTCGGCATTATGCCGCTGATCGGACTTTTCCTTCTCGGGCTTGTGCTGTTAGCTTGGGTCCATCCTGAGGGGATGTCAAAAGGAACAAAGGTGTCAGAATGATGCGTAATTGGGTTGGCTTGTTGGCCTGTGTGATGCTTGTCGCCTGTGTGGGCGGCGGAAAAGACCGCGCGCCCGCGCACAAGGTCACGGTGTCCTCGTCGGATCACAGGCCCGCCAAAGAGGTCTTTGGTCCAATAGCGGCCCCCTCAAGACAAGAGCCCGCCTCCTTTGGCAGCTACGCCAAGGGCTGTATCGGCGGGGCAGCGCAATTGCCCGAAACCGGGCCGACATGGCAGGCGATGCGCCTGTCGCGCAACCGCAATTACGGCCATCCTGTTTTGATTGATTTCCTCGAAGATCTGTCGCGCAAAGCCGCCGTGCAACCGGGATGGGCCGGCATTTACGTCGGTGACATGAGCCAGCCGCGTGGCGGGCCGATGTCTTCGGGCCATGCCAGCCACCAGATCGGGCTGGACGCTGACATCTGGATGTTGCCTCCGAAACGGTTGGATTTGACCGTGGCGGAACGCGAAAATATTTCGTCGATTTCGATGCGCCGTGCCGCTGGTGCCTATGTCAACGACAGTTGGACGCCACAGCATCACCAGGTTTTGAAAGCGGCGGCAAGTGATCCTCGCGTGGCGCGGATTTTTGTCTTCCCCGGCGCAAAAGTTCAGATGTGTAAGGATGAAACGGGCGACCGGGCGTGGCTGCGTAAAATTCGGCCGTGGTTTGGCCACCATTATCATTTCCACGTGCGGCTGAACTGTCCGAACGGCGACAAATCCTGTGAGGATCAAGCACCGCCACCGCCGGGCGATGGCTGTGCCGATGCACAGGACTGGGTGAACAACATCCTCAATCCGCCGCCACCAAACCCCAATGCCAAGCCTGCGAAACCGAAACCGCCAATCACCCTCGCGACACTGCCCGCACAATGCTCCGCCGTAGCCTCCTCGCGCTGATCGCGAGCCTTGTCCCGCTCACAGGACAGGCCGAAAGCGCGCGCTACTTGGGCAGCTTTGTGTGGACATCCGCGGATGAGCGTTTTGGTGGGTTTTCAGGGTTGGATATCTCTGAAGATGGGCGTCACTTTTACGCGCTCTCAGATCGCGCAAACCTGTTTTCCGGGACATTGACCCGAACTGAGAATGGCGCCGTGTCCGCAGCTCAGATTGATACGATTCAACGCCTTAAATCAAACGATGGTATCGCTTTGGGGGTGATCAAGGGCGATTCTGAAGGGTTTGCCTTGGCGCCAAACGGCACCGCCTATGCCTCCTTTGAAGGCAAACATCGAGTCGCAAAACTGTCACTGGCAAATGGTCAGACGGTGGATCTCAAGGGCCACCCCGATTTCGCCAAGATGCAGGCCAATTCGTCGCTTGAGGCCATTGCCGTAGATGCCTCAGGCGCAATTTTTACGCTACCGGAACGCTCCGGGGCGATGGAGCGACCCTTTCCGCTCTATCGTTATCGCGCCGGGACAGGCTGGGACCAGCCATGGTCGATCCCACGGCAAAGTGGCACGGATTTCTTGCCTGTCGGGATGGATTTTGGCCCGGATGGGAAGCTCTATCTTTTGGAACGTTGGTTCACCGGGATCGGGTTTTCAAGCCGTGTGCGGCGGTTCGACATGACGCCGAATGGCCCCGCCAATGAGGTCGAGTTGTTGCGCACGATGACGGGCACCCATGACAATCTTGAGGGCATTTCGGTTTGGTCCGATGCGGAGGGGATTCACCTCACGATGATCTCCGACGACAATTTTAGGTTCTTCCAGCGCACCGAATTGGTCGATTACCTGATCCCGAAATAGCGCTTGAATTACATCTATGCTGGGGTTAAACGCGCCCATCGCCTCGCAATCGCGGGGCCGAGTTGCCGTCACCTTCGATAAAAAACGGATCTAACATGAAACGCATCCTTCCTGGCATTCTGGCCATGGCCGCCATTGTTGTGGCCTCCAATATCCTCGTTCAATTCCTCATCGCTGATGGGCTTCTGACCTGGGGCGCCTTCACTTACCCGTTCGCCTTTCTCGTCACCGACGTGATCAATCGCGTCTATGGCGTGCAATCTGCGCGCAAGGTGATTTTTGCGGGCTTCGCCACCGGCATCCTGTGTTCGCTCATCGGGACGCAAATCATGTTGCAAGGCGACGGCTATACCTATGCCGCTGTCGCGCTGCGTGTGGCTGTGGGCTCCGCCACCGCTTTTCTTGTCGCTCAGCTTGTCGATGTCTTTATTTTCAATAAGTTGCGGGATGGAGTCTGGTGGAAAGCACCGTTTGCCTCGTCCTTCATCGGATCGGCTTTGGACACCACGATCTTTTTCACCCTCGCCTTTTCGCAGTCCATTGTTTTTTTTGGTGAAACCGCGGACATGGAAATTTCCTGGGCGTGGGACTCTGTGCCGTTCTTGTTGGTCGGACCTGCCGTTCCGCTCTGGGTGTCGCTCGCAGTGGCCGATTGGGGTGTAAAACTTGCACTCGCCTTAATCGCTCTTGTGCCTTTCCGCCTCATTGTTAGGCGGATGACGGCACCTTTAGTATAATTTTACTTGCCATATACCAAATCTGTGCCACCATCCAACTATCGGCAATTCATCGAAAGGAGGTGGTCCAGTGTCTAGAGTGATAGTGGAGAATGAGGTCAAGACAGTCGGGGGGGCCGCGACCTAGAGGCAGTCCTTTGGGTTAAACACCCCTGATTGGGCCTTTCCTAACTGGCCCATCTCCGAAGATCTCGAAGGGCTGTCTGATCTGGGCAGCCCTTTTCCTTTGGCCGCTTTTCCACCAAAGTCCGCGCATTCAGATGCGTAACAACACCTCGTCGTAGAAATCCTTGGCGGCCTGCGGCAGCTCCTTGAAGCGGTTGCGGATGATGTAATAGGGCGAAACGGTGATCTTTTCCGCAAGGTCAATGGTGGTCAGATGCCCGCCCAATATGGGACCGCTGAGCAAGCTCGCGACCTCTTTGGACTGCGGTGCAATCACGTCCAAACTGTCCAGCATGGCCAACACGATCAACAAAGACGAACTGTTGATAATGCGTGGTGGCGTGGGTTCGCCCGCACTGTGAAACGCTTCTTCTACCGCAAGACGGATGGGAGAACCGCGTTCCTGAATGACCCAATCATAGTCGTACAAATCCTCAAGTCGCACATTGGCGCGGCCCGCCAAAGGGTGGCTGTCGCGGATGATCAGTCGGACAATTTCCTCCTGTGCCGGATGCACCAGAAAATCCCGGCTGTCTTGCGTCGCAGGGATTCGGGCAAAGATGAAATCGAATCGACCCTCATCCAAGCCGCGCACCAGATCGACGGAGGGGCCGACCTCGATGGTCACGTCGATATGCGGTGATCGCGCGCGCACTGCCTCCAGTGCAGGCATCAGGGTCGAGACCGCAGGCCCGGTGACCGAGCCGATCCGAACCTCCCCCGCCTGTCCGTTTTTGAGTCGCTGGACATCTTTGTCCAAGCCATCAAGTTCCGAGAGGATCACGCGGGCGTGGCGGACAAAGGCCATGCCAAGCGGCGTGACCTCCATGCCTTTTGGTCCCCGCTTAAACAGCGGCGCACCCACGTTTTTTTCCATATCTGCCAAGATACGGGAGGCGGCGGGTTGCGACATCGCCATAGAAGACGCGGCCTTTTGCAACTGCCCCACTTCGGCGATTTTGAGGATCAATCCAAGGTGGGTTGCTTTGGTTTGTCGCAGGTGGGCCATGGGAATACGCCTTACATAACTTAAATGATATGCAAAACACGCATAATAGAATTTTACAGTTATGTGAACCCTGCCTAGGGTCCGTCCCAGGGGATCAACCCTGAAAAGGGACGTGGGAGACGGCCGGGGAGGCCGTGTGGAGCGTCCGATTGGGAGGAACTATGAAACTCAAAACCATTCTTGCCGCAGCCACTGCGGCAATCGCATTGTCGGCGGCAGCCTATGCAGACGGGCTTGTGGGCATCGCCATGCCGACCAAATCCTCGGCGCGTTGGATCGCGGACGGGGACAATATGGTCAAGGAACTTGAAGCGGCAGGCTACACCGCCGACCTTCAATACGCCGAAGACGACATTCCGAACCAACTGGCGCAGATCGAAAACATGATCACCAAAGGTGTGGACGTGTTGGTGATTGCGGCAATTGACGGCACCACCTTGTCGAACGCCTTGGAAAATGCGGCGGCGGCTGGCGTGAAAGTCATCGCCTATGACCGTTTGATCCGCGACTCGGGCGATCTTGATTACTATGCCACCTTCGACAACTTCAAGGTCGGCGTGCAACAAGCAACCTCCATCGTTGAGGGCCTGAAGGCGCGGTTTGGCGACGGGCCGTATAATGTCGAGCTCTTCGGCGGCTCGCCGGACGACAACAACGCCTATTTCTTTTACAATGGCGCGATGTCGATCCTACAGCCTTTGATTGACGATGGCACGGTCGTCGTACAGTCCGGCCAAATGGGCATGGACAAAGTCGGCACCCTGCGCTGGGACGGCGCTGTCGCGCAGGCCCGGATGGATAACATCCTGTCCGCCAATTACACCGACAAAGAGGTCCACGGCGTGTTGTCGCCCTATGACGGCCTTTCCATCGGCATTCTGTCCTCGCTCAAAGGCGTGGGGTACGGCTCCGGCGATTTGAAAATGCCGATCGTGTCTGGTCAGGACGCAGAAGTTCCGTCGGTCAAATCCATCTTGGCAGGCGAGCAATATTCGACCGTGTTCAAAGACACACGCGAGCTTGCAAAAGTGACCGTGGGCATGGTGAACGCGGTGCTGGGCGGCTCAGAGCCGGAAATCAACGACACCACCACCTACGACAACGGCGTCAAAGTCATCCCCTCCTACCTGTTGGAACCCGTCGCAGTTGACGCCAGCAATTGGGAAGAGGTGCTGATCGGCTCCGGGTATTACAGCATGGATCAGATCAAGTAACCTCCACTTGATTTGAGATCGGCGTCGTCCGGGTCCTTTCCGGGGTCGGGCGACGCGTTTCCTTTGTCCCACCGGGGTGGGCGCGGACAAAGGTGGGACGGAGCGCTCGGCGCTCAAAGGGGACATCATGACCACACTTCTCGAAATGCGAGACATCACCAAAGAGTTCCCCGGCGTGAAAGCGCTTGATCAGGTGAACCTTGCGGTAAAAGGCGGCGAAATTCATGCCATTTGCGGCGAAAACGGCGCCGGTAAATCAACCTTGATGAAGGTTCTGTCCGGCGTCTATCCGGCAGGCAGCTATGACGGAGAGATTCATTTTGAGGGCGCCTTGGCGCAGTTTCAGGGCATCCGCGACAGCGAAGATCGCGGCATCATCATCATTCACCAAGAACTGGCTTTGGTGCCGCAACTGTCAATTGCCGAGAACATTTTCCTCGGCAATGAGACGGCCAAAGCCGGTGTGATCAATTGGCATGAGGCCAACCAGCGAACCAGCGCGCTTTTGAAAAAAGTCGGCCTTAAAGAAAGCCCGACCACGCTGATCGACAGCCTTGGTGTCGGCAAACAGCAACTTGTCGAGATCGCCAAGGCGCTCTCCAAGGATGTGAAACTTTTGATCCTCGACGAGCCGACAGCGGCGCTGCAAGAGGGCGACTCGCGCAAACTTTTGGACCTGATGTTGGAGCTTAAGGCACAGGGCGTCACCTGCATCATCATATCGCATAAGCTGGGCGAGGTGCGTTATGTCGCCGACACGGTGACCGTGATCCGCGATGGTCGATCGGTGTCGACACTGGACGCCAAGGCGGGCCTGTCCGAAGATCAGATCGTGCGCGACATGGTGGGGCGCGACATGTCCGACCGCTATCCGGCACGCACCCGCCGGGCGGGCGAAATGTTGATGGAGGTTGAGGACTGGAACGTCTGGCACCCCGAACATTCTGAGCGTCAGGTGATCAAAGACATCGCGTTCAATGTCCGCGCCGGCGAAGTCGTCGGCATCGCCGGGCTGATGGGGTCTGGGCGGACCGAATTGGCGATGTCGATTTTTGGCCGTTCCTATGGGCGCGGCATCACCGGCACAGTCAAATTGCACAGCAAAGAGGCCGATGTGTCCCGTGTTGATCGGGCGATCAAGGCGGGTTTGGCCTATGTCACCGAGGACCGCAAAAGCCTTGGGTTGATCCTGGACGAAACCATTCGATTCAACACCACATTGGCCCATCTTGAAGGTGTGTCCAAAGGTGGAGTTTTGAACGCCAACGCAGAAACCAAAGTGGCCGAAGACTACCGCGAGGCGCTGCGCACCCGCACGCCCTCGGTGTTTCAAAAGGTGGGCAACCTGTCAGGCGGCAATCAGCAAAAGGTGGTTTTGGCCAAATGGCTGAACACCTCGCCCGAGGTTTTGATCCTCGATGAACCGACCCGCGGCATCGACGTGGGCGCGAAATATGAAATCTACGCGATCATCAATGAGCTCTCGGCACAGGGCAAAGGGGTCGTGATGATCTCGTCCGAGATGCCCGAACTCTTGGGCATGAGTGATCGCATTTACGTCATGAACGAAGGCGCTTTTGTCGGCGAACTTTCCGCCGATGAGGCCAACCAGGAGCGCATCATGTCGCTCATCGTCAACGAATAAGGGACCGTGGAAATGGACACTCAAACCAAAGGGATTAAGGCACATTTGGCCGCCCATATGCGCGATTTCGGTCTGTTGTTTGCACTGATTGCCATCATGGTGTTTTTTCAAATCGTCACCGGCGGCACGTTGATGCGCCCGGTGAACATCACCAACCTGTTCCTGCAAAACAGCTATGTGATCATCATGGCGCTGGGGATGCTCATCGTCATTGTCGCAGGTCATATCGACCTGTCCGTCGGCTCAGTGATGGGATTTGTCGGCGCTTTGGCCGCCGTGTTGATCGTTCACTACAATATGCCTGTGGCGGTCACTGTGCCGATCTGTTTGATCGCGGGGGCTGCAATTGGCGGTGCGCAGGGCTATTTCGTGGCCTATTGGCGCATCCCGTCCTTCATCGTGACCCTGGCGGGCATGTTGGTGTTTCGTGGGTTGTCGCTATGGTTGTTGGAAGGCCAATCGGTTGGTCCCTTCCCCAAGAGCTTTCAAATCATCTCAACCGGCTTCGTGCCGGAGCTTTTTCCGGCAAGCTGGGGCGAAGGTCTGGCGATGCTTTTTGACGCGCGCAAATTCAATGTGCTCTCCTTCGCGCTCGGCCTTGCCGCCGCAGCCGCTGTCATCCGCATGGGTTTGCAGGCGCGCAAACGCGATATGGACTATGGCATTGAGAGCGAACCTGCAGGGCTGTTCTGGACCCGCACATTGATCGTCAGCGCGGCAATCGTGTTCTTGATGTTCAAACTCTCGACCTTCCGCGGCCTGCCCAATGTGGTGGTGACCATGGGCGTATTGATCATGATCTACGCTTTCGTCACCGAACGCACCGTTATTGGTCGCCGCATCTATGCGTTGGGCGGCAATGAAAAAGCCGCGAAACTATCGGGCATCAAAACCGAACGCCTGACCTTTTTGGCCTTTGTGAACATGGGGGTTTTGGCCGCTTTGGCCGGGTTGGTCTTTGCCGCGCGGTTGAACACGGCGACGCCCAAGGCGGGGTTTTCACTCGAACTCGATGTGATCGCGGCAGTGTTCATTGGCGGCGCGTCGATGTCGGGTGGTTCGGGCAAAATCATCGGGGCCGTGGTCGGCGCCTTTATCATGGGCGTGATGAACAACGGCATGTCGATCATGGGCATCGGCATTGATTACCAACAGGTGATCAAAGGCTTGGTGCTGCTCGCGGCCGTGTTCTTCGACGTTTACAACAAAAACAAACAAGGCTGAGGCCTGACGGAAAGGAGCCATCCCATGGCATTTACTCCTGCAAAATGGCCGCGCAGACTCAGAAGCCAAGAGTGGTACGGCGGCAATTCCCGCGACACGATTTACCATCGCGGCTGGATGAAAAACCAAGGCTACCCGCATGACCTGTTCGACGGGCGCCCGATCATCGGCATCCTCAACACTTGGTCCGAGCTGTCGCCTTGCAACGGCATCCACATGAAGGAACTGGCCGAGAAGGTGAAGGCAGGCATTTGGGAGGCCGGAGGTTTCCCGGTCGAAGTCCCCGTGTTCTCCGCCTCGGAAAACACCTTTCGCCCGACCGCGATGATGTTTCGCAATCTGGCCGCTTTGGCGGTGGAGGAAACCATTCGCGGACAACCGATGGACGGCTGTGTGCTTTTGGTCGGCTGTGACAAGACCACACCGTCGTTGATGATGGCTGCGGCCTCTGTCGATTTACCCGCCATCGTGGTCACGGGCGGGCCGATGCTCAATGGTTATTACCGCAACGAACGGGTCGGGTCGGGCACACATCTTTGGAAATTCTCCGAGGCGGTAAAAGCGGGCGAGATGACACAGGACGAGTTCTTGGAAGCCGAGGCCTCGATGTCGCGCTCCACCGGCACCTGTAACACCATGGGCACGGCATCCACCATGGCGTCAATGGCCGAAGCCTTGGGCATGGCTTTGTCGGGCAACGCCGCGATCCCTGCGGTGGACAGCCGCCGCCGCGTTATGGCGCAGCTCTCCGGGCGGCGCATCGTTCAAATGGTCAAGGACGATTTAAAACCCTCTGACGTGATGACCAAAGAGGCGTTTGAAAACGCCATCCGTACCAATGCCGCCATCGGCGGATCGACCAATGCGGTGATCCACCTCTTGGCCATGGCGGGCCGTGTGGGCATTGATCTGACGCTTGAGGATTGGGACCGCTGTGGTCGCGATGTGCCGACGATTGTGAACCTGATGCCCTCGGGCAAATACCTGATGGAAGAGTTCTTTTACGCGGGTGGTCTGCCTGTCGTGCTCAAACGTCTGGGCGAGGGCGGGTTGCTCCACAAAGACGCGATCACTGTCTCCGGTCAGTCGATGTGGGACGAGGTCAAAGATGTCGTGAACCACAATGACGACGTGATCCTGCCCACAGACAAAGCGCTCACGCAATCCGGCGGCATCGTTGTGGTCAAAGGCAATTTGGCCCCGAAAGGTGCTGTGCTCAAACCCTCCGCCGCGACCCCAGCTTTGTTGCAACACAAGGGCCGTGCGGTCGTATTCGAAGACATCGACGACTACAAAGCCAAGATCGAAGACCCGGACCTCGATATTGATGAGACCTGCATCATGGTGATGAAAAACTGTGGTCCCAAAGGCTATCCCGGCATGGCCGAGGTTGGCAACATGGGCTTGCCGCCGAAGATCCTGAAAAAGGGCATCACCGATATGGTGCGCATCTCTGACGCACGGATGTCGGGCACAGCCTATGGCACCGTCGTGTTGCATACCTCACCCGAAGCCGCCGCCGGTGGCCCGCTCGCCGTGGTGCAAAATGGCGATATGATCGAGTTGGACGTCGCCAATCGTCGGTTGCATTTGGACATCTCGGATGCGGAATTGGCCGAACGGCTCGCGCACTGGAAACCGCAGCATGAGCGGGCCGACAGTGGCTATGCCTGGTTGCACCAACACCATGTCGAGGGCGCGGACACAGGGGCCGATTTGGATTTCCTCAAAGGCTGTCGTGGTTCGGCGGTTGGAAAGGATTCGCACTGATGAAACTTGCACTTGTAGGGATCGGCAAAATCGCAGTGGACCAACACATCCCCTCGATTGCAGCCTCGGATCAATGGGAACTGGCGGCCACGTTATCCCGTCATGGCACCCTTGACGGCATTGACAGCTACACCGATTTTGACACGCTCCTGAACACGCACCCGGACATCGCCATGGTGTCCCTGTGCCTGCCTCCCGTGCCACGGTTTGAATACGCCGCCAAGGCGCTCAAGGCCGGTCGTCATGTGATGTTGGAAAAGCCCCCCGGCGCGACCTTGGCCGAATGCCATGCCTTGACCAAACTGGCACAAGACAACGGCCTTTCGCTCT
The DNA here is from genome assembly GCF_000299875.1 of Celeribacter baekdonensis B30. Lineage (GTDB taxonomy): Bacteria > Pseudomonadota > Alphaproteobacteria > Rhodobacterales > Rhodobacteraceae > Celeribacter > Celeribacter baekdonensis_A. Next base: position 175,005 of record NZ_AMRK01000001.1, on the reverse strand, counting down.
ATGCCACATGGCACTCGCGTGAGGCCGATAAGGTGGCTGTGGCCAAAGCATGGCTGGCGGACAAAACGCTTTTAAGCCTGAAAGTAACATGGAAAGAAGACGTGCGCCGTTGGCACCCGAACCAAGATTGGATTTGGGAGCCGGGCGGCATGGGCGTGTTTGATCCGGGCATCAACGCGCTGTCCATCGTGACCGAAATCTTGCCCGTGGACATCCACCTGCGTGACGCCACACTGATGGTGCCCGAAAACCGTCAAACCCCGATTGCCGCCAATCTGGCGTTTTATCATCCCCGGGGTGCCGAGGTCAGTGCCACGTTTGATTGGCGCCAAGTGGGGGATCAAATATGGACCATCGAGGCGGTGACTGATCAGGGCACCCTGACACTTTTGGATGGCGGCGCGCGGATCATGGTTGATGGCCGCGAGGATGCGCTTGTCGACAACAATCCGCTCTCCGGCGAATACCCGCGCCTTTACGCCAATATGGCCGCTTTGATCGCGTGTGGCGGCATCGACATGGACCTGCGTCCGATGGTGCATGTCTCGGACGCGCTGGCCCTTGGTCGCCGGGTTGCCGTTGACCCTTTTCACGACTGACACGAAAGATTTCCCGCTATGAAACACCCCTTAACCGGCATCCTTCCCGTTGCCCCCACGCCGTTTTTTGCCGATGGTCAAGTCGACTCTGAGGGCATGAAACGCGTGTTGGATTGTATGATCGACCAAGGCGTCGATGCGATCTGTATCCTGGCCAATTACTCCGAACAATTCCTGTTGTCCGACGAGGAGCGTGCGCTTTTGACCCGTGTGAGTTTGGAACATGTCGCGGGCCGCGTTCCGGTGATCGTGACCATTTCGCATTTCGCCAATGAGATTGTTGTCGCGCGTGCGCGCGAAGCGCAGGCCGTGGGCGCCGCGATGTTGATGATGATGCCGCCCTATCATGGCGTCGGTCTTGTCCCGCCCGAACACGCCATTTTTGGCCAATTCAAAGCCGTCTCCGACGCGGTGAATATCCCGATCATGGTGCAAGACGCGCCCTTGTCTGGCGTGACATTGTCTGTGCCATTCTTGGTTCGAATGGCACAAGAGATCGAAAACGTGTCTTATTTCAAGATGGAAACCCCCTTTGCCGCCGATAAACTCGCCGCTCTCATCGAGGCCGGTGGCGATCACATCGTCGGCCCCTTTGATGGCGAAGAGGCGGTCACGCTTTTGGCCGATTTGGATGCGGGTTGTACCGGGACGATGACCTCCGCGCTTCAGCCGGAAAAAATCCGCCCCATCCTGATCGACTACCGCGCCGGCAACATCGACGCAGCTTTGGAACAATGGCGTCTGTGCCTGCCGTTGATCAACCACGAGAACCGCCAATGTGGCCTCCGCGCTGCGAAAACCGTAATGATGGAGGGCGGCGTGATCGAAAGCGATTATGTCCGCGCCCCGTTGCAACCGATGAGCGCACGCACCAAAGATCGGCTGTTGCAGCTGTCGCGTGACCTTGACGTTATCGCCCTGAAATGGGGCAAATAAGATAGGACATCCTCCCATGACCTTCACACCACACGGCAAACACCTGATCGCGGGCGACTGGGTTGCGAGCGAAGACACGTTCGCCTCCGCCCCGGCTCACGGTCCGTCGCATCTTTTTTCACATGGCACACCTGATGTGGTGGACCGTGCTGTGCAGGCCGCCGAAGAGGCGTTTTGGTCCTTTGGCTACAGCTCCCGCGAAGAGCGCGCAGCGTTTTTAAACACCATCGCCGACGAGATCGAAGCCCGCGCCGAGGCGATCACCGAGATCGGATCGCAAGAATCCGGCCTGCCCGAAGGTCGCCTTCAGGGCGAACGTGGCCGCACCACTGGCCAGTTGCGTTTGTTTGCAACGCATATCCTCAAGGCCGAGTATTTGGACCGTCGTCATGACGTAGCCCTGCCGGATCGTCAGCCGCTTCCACGCCCCGACATTCGAATGATGCAGCGCCCGATCGGCCCTGTGGCTGTGTTTGGCGCGTCGAATTTCCCGCTGGCCTTTTCGACCGCAGGCGGTGACACCGCCTCGGCGCTGGCGGCAGGCTGTCCGGTTGTGGTCAAGGGCCACGACGCCCATCCCGGCACCGGCGAAATCATCGCCGAGGCGATCCATGCCGCGATCCAAACATGCGGTGTGCATCCCGGTGTGTTCTCGCTGGTGCAAGGCGGTTCGCGCGATGTCGGGGTGGCGCTTGTGCAGCATCCCCTTGTCCGCGCCGTGGGCTTTACCGGCTCCTTGGGTGGCGGCCGGGCCTTGTTTGATCTCTGCGCCCAGCGTCCAGAACCGATCCCGTTCTTTGGCGAATTGGGCTCGGTCAATCCGATGTTCCTTTTGCCCGCTGCGATGTCCGCACGCGCGGCAGATATTGGCACAGGCTGGGCCGGATCGCTGACAATGGGCGCTGGGCAGTTTTGCACCAATCCGGGGATTTCCGTCGTCATCGACGGCCCTGACGCCGACACATACTTGAACGCCGCGGTCAAAGCCCTGTCTGCCACCGGCGCGCAAGTCATGCTCACCGATGGCATCGCCACAGCCTACCGCGCTGGCCGTGACAAAATCGCCGCCACAAGCGGTGTCCAAGAGGTGTTGACCTCAACCTGCGACCTGCGCAACGCCACCCCCTATCTCTTTGCCACAACCGGAGCCGAATGGCTGACCAATGAGGCTTTGGGCGAAGAAGTGTTTGGGCCGCTCGGGTTGATTGTTCGGGTGACGGATGTGGAGGAAATGCGTGCGGTGGCCAAATCGCTACAGGGTCAGTTGACCTGCACGCTGCACATGGATGCGGATGACGCCGACTTGGCACAGAGCCTCCTGCCGATCCTCGAACGCAAAGCCGGGCGCATCCTTGCCAATGGCTTTCCAACCGGGGTCGAAGTCTGTGACGCGATGGTGCATGGCGGGCCTTATCCGGCTTCGACCAATTTTGGCGCAACCTCTGTCGGCACCCTGGCGATCCGCCGCTTCCTACGCCCAGTCAGCTACCAAAACATCCCAGAGGCCGTCTTGCCGAGAGATCTGATCGGGTGAGCCCATTTGCAGACTGGATTGCCGTTGATTGGGGCACCTCGAACCTGAGGCTTTGGGCGATAGACGCCCAAGGTCAGGTGAAGATCGAGCAGAGTTCGGATCAAGGCATGGGGCGGTTGACGCCGGACCAGTTTGAGCCGGTACTCTTGGGCCTTTGCGACGGGCTGCTTGATCCTGCGCGTGTGACCCCTGTGCTGATCTGTGGCATGGCGGGGGCGCGGCAAGGCTGGGCCGAGGCGCCGTATGTGTCGGTCCCGGTCACCTTGAGCGCGCTCGGGGCCGGGGGCGTTGCCCCTTTGGTCACATCGCCCTTGATCGCCGTGCGTATCCTTCCCGGCCTGTCCCAAGCCACCCCTGCGGATGTGATGCGTGGCGAAGAGACCCAAATCGCCGGGTTCGCGGCCCTTCGTCCCGAATTTGACGGCACCCTCTGCCTGCCCGGCACCCACAGCAAATGGGTGTCTTTGGCGCAGGGAACTGTGAGCCGCTTTCGCACGGTGATGACGGGAGAGATGTTTGCGCTTTTGTCTGAACACTCCGTGTTGCGCCACAGTGTTGGCCGCGACATTGCCGGGGATACGCTCGATGAGGCCGCGTTTATTCACGGCGTGCGCCACGCTTTGGACGCAGGGGGGACTGCCTTTGCCACGCTGTTTGCTCTGCGCGCCGAGAGCCTTGTGAATGCCACGCCCCCCACGGCGTTGCGTGCGCGGCTTTCGGGACTTTTGATTGGCATCGAACTGGCCGCGACACGCGATTTTTGGAGCGGGCAAAAGGTGGCTTTGATTGGTGCCGGAGCTTTGACCACGCTTTACGCGCGCGCGCTGTCCGAACTCGGTCCCACGCCGCACATTGAGGACGGGCGCGATCTCGCCCTGCGCGGATTGCGCGCCGCCTACCCGCATATATTTGAGCTTTAAGGACACCCCATGACACGCAACATCATCGCCATTTTGCGCGGCATCACCCCCGAAGACGCTGTGCCCATCGCCGAAGCTCTGATCGCTGAGGGCATCACCAAAATCGAAGTGCCGCTCAATTCGCCGAACCCGTTTGCCTCGATTGCCGATATGGTCAAGGTCTGCGGCGCACGGGCGGTGATCGGCGCGGGGACCGTGCTTGAGGTCGCGCAAGTGGCGCAGCTCAAAACCATCGGCGCGCAACTTGTCGTGTCGCCCAACATGGACCCCGAGGTGATCCAAGCGACGAAAGCCGCCGGGATGTTGTCCTATCCCGGCGTGATGACCCCATCCGAATGCTTTGCGGCACTCAAAGCCGGAGCGGATGGATTGAAACTTTTCCCGGGCGCGCTTTTGGGGCCTGAGGGATTGAAAGCGATCCGCGCCGTCTTGCCCGCGGGCACCGAAGTGCTTTGCGTCGGCGGGGCCGGTCCAGATAATTTTGCCGCATGGGCAGCGGCCCGTGTCGATGGCTTTGGCATCGGGTCCGCGATTTACCAACCGGGCGACGGTGTCGATGCGGTCCATGGTAAGGCGCGCAGCATTGTCGCCGCCTATGACGCGGTGTTCAGGCCATGAGCACGCAGGTTTTTGATCCCCGCCCTTGTGTTTTGGGCGAAGGGCCACTGTGGCACCCGCTGCGCCAAGAGCTTTTTTGGTTCGACATCATCGCATGCCGCCTGTTGTCACGTCAGGGCGAGACCACGCGGATGTGGCAGTTTGACGAGCATCATTCGGCGGCGGGTTGGGTCGATCACGAGACACTTTTGGCGGCCTCCGAGACGGGTCTTTGGCGGTTTGATATTGAAACCGGACGGCGCGATTTGGTTGCGCCTTTGGAGGCGGATCGTTCCGAAATGCGATCGAACGATGGCCGCGCCGATCGGCAGGGCGGGTTTTGGATTGGCACTATGGGCAAGCGCGCCGAGCCCGGTCTGGGGGCGATTTATCGCTATTACAAAGGCGAGACTGTGCGGTTGTTTGACGGGCTGACCATCCCCAATGCCATCTGTTTCGCTCCCGATGGGCGCATCGCCTATTTCGCCTGTACCAAGACCGGACAGATCAACCGTCAGGCGCTCGATGCCTCAGGCTGGCCCATAGGCGCATCTGAGGTGTTTCTTGACCTGCGCGCCGCGGGATTGAACCCCGATGGCGCGGTGGTGGATGCCGAGGGCGGGATTTGGAATGCGCAATGGGGCGCGGGCCGCGTGGCGCGGTATTTACCGGATGGCTCGTTTGATCGCGCCATATCGGTTGGTGGGGTGCATAGCTCCTGTCCGGCCTTTGGCGGCGCGGATTTGACCACGCTGTTTGTGACCACCGCGCGCGAAGACATCCCGACGCCGGATGCGGCGCAAGGGGTGGTTTACGCCTGTGACGCGGGTGTGAAAGGCCTACGGGAGCCGCAAATTCTTCTGTAAGGGCCTTATGACGCGTTCAAGCTCTCCAAAATCCGCGCATGTACATCCGCCGGCAGCGCCTGAATGGCGCGTTCAATGGCAAGGCGTTCTTGGTGAGCGGTATGGAGTTGATCAATCAGCGAAATCACCACGCCCAGAGCCGTCTCATCCAGATCCAAATCAAACGACAGATCGCACAGCAATTCCAACCGGGCGATGTCGATGCGCCGAAACACATAGCCCGTCTCACTGCGATCCGGTCGCACAAACTCGGCCTCGATGAAGCGGACAAGTTGGTCCCGGCTCAATCGGGTGATTGTGGTGATCACCTCCTCTTCAGAAAAATGTTCAATCATGAGTGGCCCCCCTTCATCAGATCAATACGAGGATCAAAGGTGTTTTTGCCGCGCCGTGCCGCTAGAAAGTCCCGCAAATCGGCATCGACCTCGGGCGGGACGACGATTTTAAGCTCGACCTTTTGATCGCCTTTTTCTTTGGCCCCGGCGCGTTCAACGCCACGGCCTCTCAGCCGCAGAATGCGCCCCGAACTGCTACCGGGAGGGATGGTCAAATCCACGGGTCCGTGGATCGTCGGCGTGCTGACTTTGCCGCCCAAAATGGCCTCTTCAATGGTGATCGGCAGCGTCAGAAGGATGTCATCTCCGTCACGGTGAAACACCGGATGCGGGCGCACGGACACGGTGATCAACGCATCTCCGGCGGGGCCTTGCCCAAATCCGGGCGCGCCTTTCCCGCGCAGACGTAGGGTTTGGCCATCCGCCGTGCCTTTGGGAATACTCACCGAAAGGGCCTGACCGTCCGGCAGGGTGATCCTCGTTTTGGTGCCCAGCACGGCCTCCAGGAATGGCACCTCAAGACTATACCGCAGGTCAGCGCCACGCACAGATGCCCTTTGAGCGCCAAACCCGCCGCCGCCGGATTGCCGTGCACGGTTGCGCAATATTTCGGCGAAAATATCGGCCGGGTCGGTGTCCGCACCAAAGCCGCTGCGTTGCCGATAGGCATTGTCGGAGGTGTCCGCAAAATCGCGGTAATATTGGCGCGGGGGCCGCTCCGCCCCCTGTGCATCAATCTCGCCCGCATCATAGCGGGCACGGGTTTCGGGCTTTTTCAAAAGATCATAAGCCGCCCCAATCGCTTTAAACCGATCTTCCGCAGCGGGATCATCCGGGTGCAGATCAGGGTGGCTGGTGCGCACCAGTTTGCGATAGGCTTTTTTGATCTCATCTGCGGTTGCCGACTTGGTGAGACCTAACACTTTGTAGGGATCATCGGGCATCTGGATTCCTTATCGATCTTTGTGGCGTCATGATAGTGCAGTCCCGTAAAAATGCTTACTCATTTGTGTTGTGACCTGTGCGTTCGACATATTTTGTGCGTCATCAAACCCTTCGGCAATGTCTTCACGCAAAACGGTCAATTGTTTGGTCAACTCTTCGAAATCGTTGGCAACAAAGGTAGCATCGGGGCGTTGGTTTCACTTTTCATCGAAAACAGCTTTGGGAATATTGGACCGAGAGGAAGGGGAAAGGCAAAGGCAAACGTTTCGACGGCCTGTGCGGTGGTTTGACCTTGGAAGGACATAGCGGAGCTGTCAACCGCAGCCCCGGCATTGTGAACACGCCGGTCGCGGTGGTGACGACGCTTTTTAGGTCTCCTGAGTAGGAATGCATCCTGATCGGGGGTAACGCGAGATACGCCTGAATACGCCTTATCAGAGCATTGACTTCGGATTGCGCAACTCGTTGAAACAAGAAGCCGCCTTTTGGCGTAGATCAACGCGTATGGTAAGCCGTTTGTCGGTCAACCGGACCTATTTCTTACCGCGTCACACACCACCGCCCTTTATGTCCTTGTTTGTCACCAATCGCAGTCCGAGATGGGCAGGCGGGCTGCCGACAGCGCAGCCGCCGCGGGCCGGGTCGCGGACCAGAAACGGGATCGCGGCAACATGTTCGCCGCCGGCAAAAAAGGCCGGGCAACGATCGCGGTCGATGGAGCCTCCACCGTCACCGGCAAAACAATCTTCGGTCCATTCCCACACGGAGCCATCAAGATCGACAATGCCCTCGGGGCTGACGGAAAAACTGCCTTGTCGCACCAGACGCCGCGGCGCGAGGCCCTCGATCAGATAGCTGGAAGCCCAGCTCAATGCGGGATCTGTGAAAATCGGATCTGGTTCCTCGGGCAAAACATCTTTGGCCATGAAATCCCATTCCTCTGCCGTCGGCAGTCTGAAGGGATGACGCGAATGGCGGTTGATCCAGTCCAGGTACTGGTTGACGTCTACGAAATTCAGCCCGGTGGCTGGAAGGAACGCGGGGTCTTCGTGTGCAGGGGCACGCAGTTCCAGATCACAGGCGCCATCGGCGTGACACTGGTTCCATTCGGCCACAGTCACTTCGAATTTCTGAACGAAAATCTTGTGATCGTCGGACAGCACGACTGCATGTTCGGCCATCTCGGGCACATAGGACAAGTCGGGGCCGCGCAGCATCCACCACGCGCCCCCGACGAGCGTGACCGTTGCCATACCTGCCACGATCTTCAGAAGGGACGAAAAGATCACATGAGATACGGAAACGGTCATAGGTTTGGTCCCTCTTAAGTTTCAATACTCTTCGGAGCGACGACTTGTTCCATCAGGGCGTTGTTCCATTCGCCTTCGACGACGAAATGCGCGGTGGCACCAAGAAGAGCCGCCTCGATGAGGTTGTGGTTCACATAGGCGTAAACCCCCGGCTGTTCGAACGTATAGAGCGCGGCCCCGGCTGATCCGCCCCGGATGAACCAGCTTTCGAGACCTGTTTGCGGGGCGTCAGAGAAGGATCCGGCTTCCCAGACATAGTTGCCATGGCCGCCAATGAGGTGTGGACGGGTGTCGCGGTTGGCCTGATTGTGGATCATCAAGACCGTTTCACCGACCTTGGCCTTCAGTGCGTTCTCACCTGTCAGCGCGCCGACAGAGCCATTAAACACGGAATGGGTCGGGGTGAGTGTGCGCATGGCATCAATGCTGTCGGCGTAGTCTTCGCCAGCCGTCTCATATGTTTTGTACGCGCCATTTTCGTCGAGTGGCAGGTAGAAATCCTGTTCGCCGATATAGGCGATGCGGTCGTATGTGAGCGCGTTGCCATCGCGGTCTTTCAACCCATCTCGCGGCAACACCATCACCGCACCGTTCATCCCATGGGTGACGTGATAGGGGATCATCGCCCCGCCCGGTGCGCAGTGATAGGTGAATACGCCCGGTTTGGTGGCTTTCCAACGCAACACGGTTTCCTCGCCGGGGAAGACATGGGTCAGCCCGCCGCCGCCCAAGGCGCCTGTGGAGGCGTGAAAGTCGATGTTATGTTCCATCATCGAATCCACCGGGTTGCGCAGGGTCAGTTCGACATAATCACCCTCATGCACGATGACCAGCGGACCGGGGACGGAACCGTTGTAGGTGAGCGCCCAAATTTCGGCACCCGTGTCCTCATCCACCGTCAACAGCACCTCTTTTGTATCCATGGTGATTTCGACGATTTTGGGGCCGCCGGTTGCCACCTGGTCGTGGACCGGGGCAAAGGGCGGCGCGACAAGGTCTTGTTTCACGCGGGTGTAGCCCGACAGGTCCACTTTCGGCGCGACGGCCTGAGCCTGAGCTTCGGCCTGAATGAACCGAGGCGCGGCGGCGCGTGGGGCGGCCAGAGGCGCGGATTTGCGCACCGGTGTCGCCAGTGCGGCACCGCCAACAGCGGCCGCGGCACCGGCAAGAAGAGAGCCGCGCAGCACATTGCGACGATTGGTTTTCACGAGGCCGGGGTTGATATAAGTGGTCATGAGACCCTCCAAGATTTTTATGGATTGTTGTGTCTTGTGCGTTGGGTCTTAATTTTGTTCACGGCACTGTTCAGAGTTTGCCGAGTTGTGTCTCAAAGCGTTCCTTGGCCTTTTTCGGCAAACGCCCGGCAAGGAAATCATCTGGGGCGGCGGCATCGCCGACTTTGATCGTCATCACCATGCCCATTGCGAAATGCGGATTGCATTTGACGGCATAGACACCTTCGGCATCGAAGGTCACGTCGAGTTCCTGGTTGATCTTACCTTTGAAGGCCTCGGCTCCGGCAGGGATCATACCATCGACGCTTTCGGCGTTATGGGCTTTGTCCGTCGGAATGAATTTGACGGTATCACCGGGCGCGATCTGCACGAGGTCGGGTTCGAAAACCATTGTGCCATTGTCGCTCTTGTTGAGCATATGCACCTCGAACACCTCCGCACTGGCGGCACCGCCGAGCAACGCGGCGAGAGCCAGTCCAGAAATCAGGGAACGAAACATTGTCTGTCCTTTCGGTTGATTTGTTTTCGGCTTATTTATAGACCCGCCTCCAAGACGAAGTTTGCGGTGGCACAAACTTCTCATCGTTTCTCTCGGGCGATACGCATCTATTGGACGCCGCGCTCTAACGTGTTTAGAAAGAACAATGTCTGACACAGCCAAAACATTGCCGCGCCTTGATGAAAGCCTGCTCAGTCATGTGCCGCCCTTCTCAAAGTTGGAAAAGCGGCAGATTCGTGAGATTCTGGACATGGCAAGCGTCCGCCGCCTCGGCGAGGGCGTTGCGGTCTTTGAAGAGGGTGCCCCGGCGGAGCGTTTCTATATGTTGCTGGACGGCTATATTCGGGTGATGCGGATCACCGCGACCGGAGAGCAGGTCATCGCTCTCCACATTCCGTCCGGCCAATTGTTTGGCATCGCCAAAGCGATTGGACGTGACACCTATCCAGCGACCTCTGTGACGGCGTCTGAAGCGATCATCTTGAGTTGGCCCATGCGGGTTTGGGACGATTTCGTTGCGCGTTACGACGGTTTCGCCACCGAGACTTACAAGACGCTGGGACAGCGCCTTGGCGAAATGAACAACCGCATTGTTGAGATGGCGACGCAACAGGTCGAGCAACGTGTTGCCAATGCGCTTTTGCGGTTGATCAACCAGACTGGTCGCAAGGTTGAAGGCGGCATCGAGATCGACTTTCCGATCACCCGTCAGGACCTCTCGGAAATGACTGCCACCACATTACATACAGTATCGCGTTTGTTGAGTGCCTGGGAAAAACAGGGGTTGGTGTCAAGTCGCCGCAAGCGGATCACCGTGACCGATCCCCACCGCCTTGTGTTGATGTGCCGGGGTGGGGTGCCGACATAACCGCCTCATGCAATTCCGCGACAAAGGCGTGCTGATCGAGATGGTATTCTGCACAGGCGTCTTCAACTGTGTGAAAGGGTGTGACGAGACAGCCAACACAGAGCATTTTGTGGCGTAAGAAAACCTGAATCGTCGCGGGCCATGTTTCCATAAGCTCATTCAGGGTCAGATCGGCATTGAGCGGGGATGTCAGAGGCATGGCGCGTCCTTTCACCGATCAATCTAAAGAGCTGAATGTATCGAAACGTTGCGCCAGCGCAAACTTCGCACATTTCAGGACGGTTACCTCTCTGGTCATCAAGTGACCCAAAGAGAGGCCCACCATGGCTGAAATTCTGACCAAAACGCGGGCGCGAAACATCTTTTACGGAGGATCAATCTTCTTCGTTGTGGTGTTCATTGCGCTGACCGCGCAGAGCCACCGACATATCGTCAAAACGTCTACCGCAGGGATGCCGCTGACCGAACAGGTCGCGCTCGGCAAACATGTCTGGGAAAAAAATTCCTGCATCAACTGCCACACGCTGCATGGCGAAGGCGCCTATTTCGCCCCTGAGATTGGCAATGTGATGACCCGCTGGGGTGTCGCCGATGACCCGGAAACCGCCTATGAAATCCTCGACGGATGGATGCAGGCGCAGCCTTCGGGCATCGAAGGCCGCCGCCAGATGCCACATTTCGAGATCACCGAGGAAGAGATGCGCGCGCTCTCTGAGTTCCTGCGCTGGGCCGATCAAACCGACACCCAAGGCTGGCCGCCGAATGACGCGGGCTAAGGAGAATAACCCATGAAATACCAATCCCAATCTGTGGCGAAAGCCTATTTCTACTGCGCCATGGCGCTGTTTGGCATTCAGGTGCTGGGCGGGCTTTTGGCGGGCTGGATTTACGTTTCGCCCAACACCCTGTCCGAGATCGTGCCTTTCAACGTGATCCGCATGATCCACACCAACGCGCTGATCGTCTGGCTGTTGCTGGGCTTTTTCGGCGCGGCCTATTTCCTCGTTCCCGAAGAGTCGGAACGCGAACTGTTCTCCGTCAAACTCGCCTATCTCCAATTGATCATTTTGATGGTTGGCACGCTGGGCGCGGTTGGGTCCTATCTTGTCGGCATTCACGGCGGTCGCGAGTTCCTCGAACAGCCCTTGTGGGTGAAATTCGGCATTCTTGTCGCAGCCGTCATTTTCTTGTTCAACATCTCGATGACGGTTCTCGCCGGGCGCAAAACCGCGATCACCAACGTACTTTTGATGGGGCTGTGGTTGTTGTGCCTGCTCTGGGTCTTCGCTTTCATCAACCCCGAGAACCTCAGCCTCGACAAGATGTACTGGTGGATGGTCGTTCACCTCTGGGTCGAAGCGACCTGGGAACTGGTCATGGCCGCGATCCTTGGTTATCTGATGCTCAAGCTCACTGGTGTAGACCGCGAAGTGGTCGAAAAATGGCTCTATGTCATCGTCGCCACCGCGCTGTTCTCCGGTATCCTTGGCACAGGCCACCATTTCTACTGGATCGGCACGCCGGGCTATTGGCAGTGGATCGGGTCGATCTTCTCCACCTTCGAAGTCATCCCCTTCTTTCTGATGATGTCCTTCGCCTTCGTCATGGTCTGGAAAGGGCGCAAGAACCACCCGAACAAGGCCGCGCTCTTGTGGTCGCTCGGGTCCTCCACCGTAGCCTTCTTCGGCGCTGGCGTCTGGGGTTTCCTGCACACGCTGCATGGGGTGAATTTCTACTCGCACGGCACCCAGATCACCGCCGCTCATGGCCACCTCGCCTTCTACGGCGCCTATGTCGCCCTGAACCTCGCGGTCTTCACCTACGCCATGCCGATGTTGCGCGGACGTGATCCCTATAACCAGGTGCTCAACATGGCGTCCTTCTGGCTGATGACCGGCGGCATGACCTTTATGACCTTCGTGCTGACCTTTGCCGGGACGATCCAGACCCATATGCAGCGTGTACTGGGCGAAAACTACATGGAGGTTCAGGACAGCCTGTCGCTCTTCTACCTGATGCGCTTTGGCGCGGGGGCCGCAGTGGTCATTGGCGCGCTCCTGTTCATCTACTCGCTCGTCGTTGCGCGCAAACGTGAAGTGATTCAACCCGGCCCAGCACAAGCTGTCGCAGGAGAATGACCATGACGCTTGATCTTTCACCTTCCGCCTCTGTTGATCTGCCGTTCTATCAGCCAACAGGTATGGAATGCGGCCTGTTCGAAACGGCCTATGAAAACGGTTTGCCCCTTCTTTTGAAGGGGCCGACCGGCTGCGGCAAAACCCGCTTTGTCGAATATATGGCCGCAATTCTAGGCAAGCCGGTCTACACCGTGGCCTGTCACGACGATCTCTCTGCGGCCGATCTGATCGGGCGCTACCTGCTCAAGGGTGGCGAAACCGAATGGGTTGATGGGCCACTGACCCGCGCCGTGCGTGAGGGCGCGATCTGTTACCTCGACGAGGTGGTTGAGGCGCGCAAAGACGTAACCGTGGTGCTGCACCCGTTGACGGATTCGCGCCGCACCCTGATGATCGACCGCACGGGGGAAGAGCTTGCCGCACCAAAGGGTTTCATGCTCGTTGCCTCCTACAATCCGGGCTATCAAAACGTGCTCAAGCGTTTAAAACCCTCAACCCGTCAACGGTTCCTTTCGATCTCTTTCGACTTCCCGGAGCCAGAGGTGGAAATCGCGGTGGTCAGTGCCGAAAGCGGGCTGGAACCCGGGCGCGTTGCGCCATTGGTGCGGCTCGCGGGGCATATTCGCGCGCTCTCGGGGATGGATCTCGAAGAGGGCGTGTCCACCCGGCTTCTGACCTATGCGGCGCGGCTGATGGCCAGCAACATGAGTGTCGATCAGGCGATTCAGGTCGCCATCATCGAACCGCTCACCGATGAGCCGGATGTGCAGCAGGCGCTGCGTGATCTGGTCTCGACGATCTACGGATAGGAGCCGCGCCATGCGTTTGATGGACCTGATGGAACCGGAAGAGACGGTGGGCAACCTGTGGCACGATTGGGCCAAAGACATCGGTGCCGACACAAGGTTCCCTGAGGAGGGCGTGACCCTTTCCTCACTGCGCCCCTCTCTGACGGTGGTGTTTCGTGCGCTCGGTGGCCATGCGGGGGTGGAGCTTGTCGAAGCCGCCCCAACGCCGGTGCGGCATCGCGTGGCGTTGCGCCGCAAACTCGGGTCCGCCCGCGAAACAGAACATGTGGCGGCCTTTGATGGCGAGCGCCTGCGCTTGCCGCCGGTCATTGATGTGTTTCCAGAGGCACGGCTCAACCGCGCGGCGTATTTTTGGCTCACCGCTTTGGCGGTGGTGAGCAGTCAAGATATGCCGGATTTGCCTACGGAACCTGTGGGCCAGGCGATGGATTGCGCGCAAATCCGGGCCAATGCGCAGGCCTGCGATCACGCCTATCTGCGCTGTCCCGGTCTGCGCGCGGCTTACCGCGACCTTGCGCTTTTGTCCCTCGGGCGCCGCACCAATCTGGCACGCCCCCCTGCCGAAGCCATGATGGAACAGGCGTTGCGGGATCAGCTGGGTGGGGAGGTCTCATCCGCCGGTGTGCCGCCAAGTGAAACGGGCACCTATATGCCGCTCGCCCCAGTGCCGATCTGGCTGCGGTTCGAGCGTTTGACATCCGGTCGCGGTGCGAGCGAGGATCAGGCCCAGAGCAAGACTGCCGCCTCCGGTGCGGCCAGCACCAAACGCAAGCTTGGCGAGCGTCGCGATCTCGATCAGACGCGGCGGCGCGACAGTTTTATCATCCACAGGTTTGAATCCATTCTCTCTTGGGTCGAGTCGATGAATATCAACCGCTCGGTGGACGATGACGACGAAGAGAACGCCGCCAAGGCAGCGGAGGATCAGGACCAGATCACCCTGAGCAAACACAATCGCAAGGCGGCGACCCGGCTTCGGCTGCATCTCGACCTCTCTCCGGTCGATGCCGAACACGAGAGGCTCGCGGGCACACATGTATATCCTGAATGGAACCACCGGACAGGCAGCTATATGGAGGGTCATTGCCGGGTGCTCGAAGCCCCTGTTGCCGTTGGTCCCAATGACGGGTTTCGCGCCGATCCGCGCCACATTCGCGCGGTGCGGCGGCAATTCGAGGCGCTGCGCCCGAAACGCATCCTGCGCCCGCGTCAAATCGATGGCAGCGAATTGGATCTCGACGCAGTGATTTGTAACCGCACCGACATCCTCGCCAGCGGGCGCGGCACGGATCGTATCTGGCAACAAGCACGCCAAGTTGACCGTGATCTGACGGTCGCCTTTCTGATTGACACGTCGCGGTCGACAGAGGCCGCGATTGGCGACAGCTCGGTGATCAATGTGGCCCGTGAGGCCATGTCGGCGCTCAGTGCCGGGATCGACGCCGCGGGCGACCGGTTTGGCATCTGGGGGTTTTCCTCGCTCCGGCGCGACCGGGTTTTTGTCGCGCGGGTCAAAGGCTTTGCCGATCCGATGGGCGCCACTGTCCAAGACAATATCGCCGCGCTCAAACCCGGCCATTTCACCCGGCTCGGCGCCGCGATCCGTCATGTCAGCGCGGAATTGGCGAAAGAAAGCGCCAGCCACAAGCTGTTGATCGTTTTGACCGATGGCAAGCCCAACGATCTTGATCACTACGAAGGCCAGCACGGCATCGAGGACAGCCATATGGCGGTGCGCGAGGCGCGCCGGGCCGGACTGTCGTTGCATGGCGTGATCATCGACGAAGACGGGCAGGACTGGTTCGCCCGCATTTTTGGCCGGGGCGGGTTCACGCTTTTGCCCCATCCCGAACGGCTCTTGCGGGCCCTTCCCGACATTTACCGCAGCCTCACACAGGAGAGTTAATATGCGTTTTCTAATCCTTCTCACCGCCGTCATTCCCGCATCGGGTTTTGCCGAGGCGTTCGATCGTCCAATCCCACAGGCGCAATCCGCCACGGCGGAACTTTGGTTCTTTTTCGCCACATTGGCACTGATTGCCGCGCTGATTGTGGTCGCGCGGGTGGTGGCGCGGCGATGACCCGACAGGGCGTGGGGCACTGGAGCGCGGCACGCATCGCGGTGCTGCTCTTTCCTTTCGGTTGGGGCGCTTTTGCGGTGAATGTCTTTTTCGCCTCGCTCATTGGGTCGTGGCTTGGCTTGCCGGTTGCGACGACCTCGGTGTCGCTGGGGCTTGGCGCGCTCATCGCGCTGCCTGCCACCTATGCCTTTGCCTGTCATATCCGACGCCTGATGGATGTTGCCGACACTTGAAAGGACCGTGAGAATGCCCGTTTCTTCTACTGAACAGATGCGCCGTTGGACGGGTCCAGCCCTGTTTTCCTACGGGTTTCGTCCGTTTTTCCTGTTTGGATCGCTTTGGGCTGCCTGTGCCATGTGCCTGTGGATATTGGTCTTGTCCGGGGCGCTCACCCTGCCGTCACGGCTCGATCCGGTGAGTTGGCACGCCCATGCGTTCCTGTTTGGCTATCTCGGTGCGATCATCGCCGGGTTCCTTTTGACGGCTGTTCCCAACTGGACCGGGCGCCTGCCGGTGGTCGGTACGTCCCTGATCGGGGTGTTCGCGCTCTGGGGTATCGGGCGCATCGCCATGCTGTTTTCGGGGCTGATCCCTTTCGGCTATGCGGCCGCCACCGACCTTGCCTTTCCACTGGTGCTCGGGGCGTTCTTGCTGCGAGAGATCGTTGCGGGGCGGAATTGGCGCAACCTGCCCGTGTTGCTCCTGCTCATGGTGTTTACCCTCTCTGACCTTCTGTTCCTTTTGGAGGCCGGGCGCGGGGGCAATGCGGCGACGGGCTTCGGGATGCGGCTGGGGCTTGGCTCGGCGTTGATGATGGTCGCCCTGATTGGCGGTCGGATCATCCCGTCTTTCACCCGTAACTGGTTGGTGAAAGCGGGACATGCGGCGCGTCCGGTGCCGCCGATGCAGCGGTTTGACAAAGCCACATTGGCGCTGAGCGCCTTGGCGCTTTTGGCATGGGGGGCGGCGCCGTTGCATGTGGTCACCGCGCTTCTCCTTGCCGTGATCGGCGTGTTGCACCTAATCCGCCTGAGCCGTTGGCAAGGGCTGATGACCCGGCGCGAACCGATTCTGTTTGTCTTGCATATGAGTTATCTCTGCTTGCCGCTCGGGGCTTTGGCTGTCAGTGCCTCGATCCTGTGGCCGGGGATGTTGGCGGGGCCTGCCGCAGTGCACCTGTGGACCGCAGGCGTGATTGGTGGAATGACGCTGTCGGTGATGAGCCGTGCCTCGCTGGGTCATACCGGGCGCGACCTACAGGCCAGCGCCGGGACCGTGGCGGTCTATGTCGCGCTCTTTGCCGCCACAATCCTGCGGTTTCTAGCCGGGTTTGTGCCACTGACCGGGCTGTATCAGCTTTCGGGCGGCTTTTGGATTATGGCATTTCTGGGCTTTGCCATACAGTATGCCCCGATGCTGTGGTCTGCGAAACGGTCCCGTTGAGGAGGTCTGTGACATGAACTGGGTTGCCTATGGGACGATGTTCGCGTTGTTTTTGTTCAGCCATTCGATCCCGACCCGCCCCGCCGTCAAACGCCGGGCGGTGGCGGCGGTGGGCGCGCGGGGCTTTACCATTCTATACTCGCTTCTGTCGCTGGCCATGCTCTTGCTGCTGATCCGCGCGGCCAACTGGCCCGATCAGGTTCTGTTGTGGCCACAATCTGCGATCACTCTGACTGTGACCCGGATTGGAATGCTGGCGGTCTGCATGATATTCGCCCTGTCACTTGGGCGTCCAAATCCCTTTTCCTTCGGAGGGGCAAAGACTGATGCGTTTGATCCGTCGCGGCCGGGTTTCGTGCGGGTGCACCGCCATCCGCTCCTGTTGGGGTTTCTGCTTTGGGCGGGTTTGCATCTGTTGCCCAATGGCGATTTGGCGCATGTGTTGCTGTTTGGAGCTCTGGGCGGGTTTGCCATCCTTGGGATGCGGCTTCTGGATCGGCGGCGGCAAAAAGAACTGGGGATGCAGACATGGCAGACCCTGTGGCACCCTGCGAAACGCGCGCCCCTGCGGACGGTCTTTGCAAAGGGCGATGTCAGGCGGAGTGTCTACGCGCTGACCGCCTATTGTGCCCTGATTGCTGGCCACAGCTTTTTTGCGGGCGTTTCTGTGCTTTGGTGATCCTCTGAGTGATCCTTGGTCGAACCACGAAGATGGGTGTCGAAACCAAAGGTCATTGTCAGAAATCATTGGGGCGGCGGCTTGCACTGCTGCCCCGTGCATAAGGCGACTTAGCCCTTGGCGCGATACTCATCCGGCAACACAAACACTTCGTCGGCGCGGCCGTACCCACCATCCTTGACCTCTTCGATCAGAACCATTGTGTTGGGGCGCACGACCTCTCCAAAGAGCCCAACCAGCAGGTCGGTTGTCTTGTGGATCAGGTCTTCTTTCTGGGCCGTGGTGAGGGAGTCTTGTGGCAATTTGTAGTTTGCAAATGGCATTTGATTGTCCTTTCAAGGGGAGGGGGTTAGATCACGCCGCCATTGGCGCGAAGGGTTTGGCCACTGATCCAGCGGCCATCAGGGCCAGCGAGAAAAGCCACAGCGGCAGCGATGTCGTCAGGCGTCCCGAGACGCCCAAACGGGTTCATGTCCTTAATGTGTTCGATCAAGGCATCGGGTTTCCCGGTCCTGAAAAATTCGGTGTCCACCGGGCCGGGCGCGACGGCGTTGACGGTGATCCCACGCGGGCCAAGTTCTTTTGCCAACACATGGGTCATCGCCTCGACGGCGGCTTTGGTCGCGGCATAGAGGCCGTAGTTAGGCTGGTAGAGGCCAACGACGCTGGAGGACAGGCTGACAATGGTTCCGCCCTCCGTCAGGCGATGGGCGGCCTCGCGCATGCCTCTGAAGACGCCCGCAAAATTGACGGCGCATTGCGCGTCAAAGTCCTCATCTGTCGCGGCGCCAATCGGGCCGCCGCGCATGATGCCTGCATTGTTGATCAGACCGTTGGCGGGTCCGAAGGTCTGTTCAACAGCGTCAAACAGCTCGGCCATGCAGGATGGCTCTGCGACATCGCCTTGGACCGCAATCGCTTGACCGCCGGCCTCCTTTATCGTTTTGACGACGCGATGAGCCGCGGCTTTGTCACGCGCATAGTTTATCAGAACAGCATGACCGTCCTGAGCAAGACGCAGTGCGATGGCCGCACCGATCCCTTTGCTGGCGCCAGTGATGATTGTGTTTTGAGTTGGGTGTTTCATGTCGATCTCCGGTCTGTTGTCACGGTAGATAAACCGGAATAGATTCCAGATAATCCGGCGAAAATTGGAATGATAATTCGGAAATGACGAACAAATGATAGACCGGCTTGCGACGATGCGCCTTTTTGTCCGTGTTCTGGAGCGTGGCAGCTTTACCAAAGCCGCTGCCGATCTGAACATTCCGCGCTCAACCGCCAGCGAAGCCATTCAACGGTTGGAGCGCGATTTGGAAAGTCGCTTGCTTGACCGCACGACACGGCACATCGCCGCCACGCCCGATGGGGCGGCCTATTATCAACGGTGCCTGTCGATCCTGGCCGATTTGGAGGAGGCAGAAGGCGCCTTGCGTGGACACGAGCCTTCGGGGCTTTTGCGCATTGATGCTCCTGGTACGCTCACACGGGTCTTTTTGTTGCCGCGCCTGTCGGGGTTCCTCGCCCGATATCCCAAGATCACATTGCAACTTGGTCAGACGGAACGATTGGTCGATCTGGTGCGCGAAGGGGTCGACTGTGTCATCCGCGCCGGAGAACCGGAGGACAGCACCATGATGATGCGGCGACTCGCCAGCATCCCGGAGATCACCTGCGCCAGCCCCGAGTATCTTGCAAAATACGGCACGCCGCAGTCCGTCAAGGACCTCGATGGCCATCGTATGGTGGGGTTTTTGTCGTCGCGAACGGGAACGGCGATGCCGCTTGAGTTCAAAGTCGGGACGCGTTTTGAGGAAGTCTCTTTACCTGCAACTGTGACGGCCAATGACGCAGACACGGTGCATCACTTGGCAAGGGAAGGCTTCGGCCTCGTGCAAGCACCAAAGTATCGTTTTCTGGATGACCTTGAGGCTGGGAGACTGGTGGAAGTCCTGACCAATGCGCCACCCCCACCCATTTTCCTCGCCGCCTACTCCCCCCAGAACCGCCAACTCTCCCCCAGAGTGCGGGTGTTTCTGGATTGGGTGGTTCATGTGTTTGAGGACGCGGCCCTATGAGGTGCTGTCTCGACGAGGCGCGCCCCGGTTATTTCACCGCATCCACACCAAAACTATCGCGCCATTTTTCGATAAAGCGGGCGCGCCTGTGTCGATCCATTGCGACAAGCAAGGTCGGCCCAATGGGAATGTAGCGTGTCGCACTTTCGTTTGCGGCGGTTTCATCGCTGTTGCTGTCATGAATGAGCGTGCTCTGGGACAACAGGGCGCGCCCACGGGGCGACAGGAGAAAGTCCAAAAACCCGCCCGCCGTAGCACCTTGATGCGCGCCTTTTGGGATCATAAAAGCGCGCGACAAAAACAACGTGTAATCTTCGGGGTAAATCACGCCCAAATTCGCATGCGGGACGGTATCCACATAGGAGCCCAACACATTATAGGCGATTTTATATCGGCCACTGTCGACCCCTTCAATGATCTCCGCCGAACAACAGGTTGCCACCGCATCGACGCGGGCGAAGCCTTCCAAAAGCCCGCCAAAGGTTGTGGCCTCCTGACTGTCCATAAAGGCAAAGAGAAATCCAAGGCCGGAGGCTTCCACATCATAGGTGGCGATTTTACCCATAAAGTCGGCAGAGGAACGCCGCATCAAATCCAACAGTGCAAAGCGCGTGCGCGGGGCGTCCTCAGCAGAGACCAGATCGGTGTTGTAGATGATCACAGCGGCTTCGCGGGTGATCCCCCAAAGCTCGTCGCGCCACCGACGCGCGGCGGGCAATTGGGCTGTGAATTCAGACTGATAGGCACTGGCACAGGCGCGGTTGACCAAATCCACCATCTGATGCACTCCGGAGGAAATCACCACATCCGCAGGTGTGGCTGTCCCCTCACAGGCTCCAAGACTGTTGGCATAAAGCGCGTTGGACCCCCATTGTTCATAGGCGATTTCGACGCTTGGGTTGGCCGCGACAAAGGCCGCCAAAGCAGGGGCAAAAATCGAAATATCGGTGGTGGAGCGCACCAGGAGAACGGTGCTTGGTGTGGCGTCTTTGGCGATAAATCTTTGGCTGGCCTCTTGGCTCATCGCCGGGTTGGCAATGAGGCACAGCACCATCAAACTCATACGCCACAAGCGTAAAAGAGATCGCATCATACCTCCTCCACGCTATGGTCCGCAGGCAAGGCCAGACTGACACGAAACCCTTGATCATTGCGTGCCATATGCACCTTTCCTTGGAATGCCTCGGCCACGGCGCGCACAATCGAGAGGCCCAATCCCGCGCTGTTGCCCTTTGAGGCGGCGGAGCGTTCAAACCGTTGGCCGATGGTGTCGATCACATCGTTGGCCGGGCCAGGACCCGCGTCTTGGACCCAAATCTCGCCTATGCCTCGATCGGCACAGACCCCGATGGTGATCGGGGATGTGCCATGACGCAGCGCATTCGCCAGCATGTTTTTCGCCGCTTCACTCAATGAAATTTCATCGGCCATCACGATCACCGCCACATCCCCGATCTCTAATCGAACCTCGGCCTCCGGGGCCAAAACTTCGTGGTCGCGGTCCTCAAAGACCTTCAGCGCCACGTCGCGCAAATCCACGGCGGAGGGCGGGGCGTTATCTGTGCGGTGGATGACCATGGCGCGCGACAACATCTGATCCAACAAAGTGCCCAAAGAGCGTGTGCGCCGCACCAAGCGCTCCAGTCGATGGGCGCGATGCGCGGGATCGTCTTCTATTGCCAATTCCGCCTGCGCCCGGATCGCGGCAACGGGGGTGCGCAACTGATGCGCGGTGTCGGAAATCAGATGTTTCATCGCGCCGACTTGTCGGTCCAGACGCTGCATAAACCGGTTCATCGCATGGACCATGACCGCAACTTCGGCAGGCCCGTCTGCGGCCATCGGCGTCAAGTCATAGGGGTCACGGTGCGACAGGTCTCGGGTCAGGTGTTCAAGCGGTCGCATGGCTGAGCGGATCACTAAAAATGCCCCCAAAAGCAGAGCGATGCCGCCAATCCCCGTGACCAGAACCGCGCCCTTGGTCAGGTCCAGCGCCATCGCATTGCGCGCCCGCAACGTCTGTCCGACAAAGACAAACACCGCGCCGGAAAAATCCCGTTCCGAGAACCGCCTGGCCACGGTGACAAACCGCGCGCGTTCGCCTTGGAGTGTGCTGTCAAAAAACGCTGGCGTGGTGAGCGTGTCATGGGTGAAATCGCGTGCAACAGCGCCCGCGTAGCCGGTCAGAACCTCGCCCTGCGGGCCACGCACTGAATAAAAAATGCGATCATCCGCCGCCAGGGACAAAAGGCCAAAGGCCGAGACCGGAATATCTGCAATCGGGGCGCCATTCACGATGTCGATTGATTCCGCAATGTCATTGGCCGCACCCAGTAAAATGCGGTCAAAGGATTGCCGCGCTGCGTTTTTGCCGTAGGCAAAGGCGGCGATCGTCACCAAAATGCCCCCTACGGCCAAAAGCGACAAGACCCCGCCCATCACTCGTGACAGGAGTGTGCGTTGACCGTTCAGCGCAACCATGTGGCTATTCATTTTGGAAAATCCGATAGCCGACACCGCGTTGGGTTTCGATGCTCACGCTTGTGCCCGCGAGCTTTTTGCGCAGCCGCGCGATGTAGAGTTCGATGGCGTTTAATCCCACATCGGCGTCATCAAAGGCGAACAACCCATCATACAGGCGTTTCTTACTCAGCGCGGCCTTTTGATTGCGCAACAACAGCCCCAAAAGCGTGGCCTCGCGTCGGGTCAGATTCAGCGGCACACCTTCAAGTGTCGCATTCAGGGTTGCGAGCGAAAATGTCAGCGGTCCCAAAGAGATGGCGTCCGATTTTTGCTCCGCTTCGCGCCGCACAAGGGCACGAAGGCGGGCTTCCAATTCACGTTGATCAAAGGGTTTGACCAAATAGTCATCGGCCCCAAGATCAAGCGCGGACACCCGGTCATCGACGGAAAACAAGGCGGTCAGCATCAACACCGGCGTGCGGTCACCGCGCGTGCGCATGTCGCGCAACAGCTCGGTGCCGTTGCGGTCGGGCAGGTTGATGTCGAGCACAATCGCATCATAGCGCTGCACCGCCAGAAAATCTTCCGCTGCCTCACAACACTCGGCGATGTCACAGGCCATGCCGGATTTGTCCAGCCGAATGGCCACGGCTTCGGCCACATCGGCCGCATCTTCAACGATCAATATCCGCATGGTCCTCTGATCCTCCCGCTTCACTGGCCCGCGTGATCCGCCGTGACAGGTTCATGACAGCTTTGCAGTCTACACATCCTTCATAGCCATTCGCGAGGAGACCGCAAACCTGCGGTGCGTTGGCTTTTGGACTTCGGGCGGCCTTACAGCCCGACAGACATGAATGTGGAGGAAAATACACATGATCATCAAGGCCACTCGCCTCACCGTTGCCGCAGCTTTGCTTGGCGCATCCACCTTTGGCGCCTTCGCGGACGGTTTCACCCCCGAGAACCCTGAATGTATCGCGCCCGCCAACCCCGGTGGCGGTTGGGATTTCACCTGTCGTCAGGTGGGGAAAACCCTGCAAGACCTCGGCCTTCTCGATAAAACCATGCAGGTTGTGAACCTCGCCGGTGGCGGTGGTGGTGTGGCCTATGCCGAAGTCGTCAACAAGCGCGCTGATGACAATGATCTGATCGTGGCGGCCTCGTCCGCGACCGCGACCCGTTTGGCGCAGGGCGCGTATCCGGGCAACACCATGGATCAGGTCCGTTGGTTGGCCTCCATCGGTGCAGACTACGGTGTGATCGCCGTCGCCAAAGACAGCGACATTGCCGATCTTCCGGCTCTGCTTGAGATGATCAAAACCGATCCGCGCTCTGTCTCCGTCGCGGGCGGGTCCGCCGTGGGCGGCTGGGACCACCTCAAAGTTCTGATCGCGGCCAATGCCTATGGTATCGACGATGTGCGCACCGTGAAATACATCGCGTTTGATGGTGGCGGTGAGGCGGTGACCCAGCTTTTGGCTGGCTCTGTTCAGGCCTTCACCGGCGATATTTCCGAAGCCAAAGGCTTTGTCGACAGCGGTGACATTCGTGTGCTTGCCGTGTTGTCGCCCGAGCGTCTTGGTGGCGAATTTGCCGATTTCCCGACGGCAAAAGAGCAGGGCGTGGATGCCATCGGGGCCAACTGGCGCGGCTTTTATGCACCGGGCGAGATGAGCGACGAAGCCTATGACGCCTGGGTGTCCAAAATCGCGGATCTCTATGCCACACCTGAGTGGAAAGAGATCATGGCGAACAACGGCATGGCGCCGCTTGACCTGCAAGGCGCAGCCTTCGAAACATTCGTCTCCGAGAGCGTTGCGCAAATTCAGGCGATTTCGAAAGACATCGGCATCATCAAATAAGCCATTTGGTTTGTGATGATGTGACGGGCGCCGCATCTGTTGCGGCGCCCAGCTCATATCCCCACCGGTCCGTTTCCACATCCTCCAAAGGAGATCCCCATGAGTGATCGTATTTTTGGTTTGGTTGGCCTGCTTCTTGCCATCGGCTTTGCCTTTGCTGCCGTGGCGATTGAGGAAAGTTTCCTCTCTGATGCCGTCGGTCCCAAAGCCTTTCCGCTGATCATTGCCACCATTCTCGGCCTCAGTTCCATTGCCATCGCGCTTAAGCCCGACGACGCGCCGACGTGGCCAAGCCTCGGTCGCTTCGCGGAAATTCTCGCGGCGGCTGTGGTTATGATGCTTTACGCCGAACTGCTTCCCGTCCTTGGTTTCGTGATCGCAACGGCCTTTGCCGCCGCCTATCTGACATGGCGGCTTGGGTCGGGCGTGGTGGCCACCGTGCTGACCGGTGTCGGCACCTCGGTTGGGATTTATGTCATCTTTCACCTTGTGCTTGGCCTGTCGCTCGCGCGCGGCCCGCTTGGGTTTTAAAGGACCACCATCATGGACACTTTCATGTCTCTTGCGGACGGTTTTGCCATTGCACTGACGTGGCAGAACATCCTTTTGGCCCTGTTGGGCTGTTTCCTTGGCACCATCATGGGCGCGCTTCCGGGCCTCGGTCCGTCAAACGGCGTGGCGATTTTGATCCCGCTGGCCTTTACCCTTGGTCTTGGGGCCACGCCCTCGCTGATCTTGCTGACGTCTGTCTATTACGGCGCGATGTATGGCGGGCGGATTTCGTCCATCCTGCTCAACATTCCCGGCGATGAACCGGCGATGATGACCTGTCTCGACGGCTATCCAATGGCGCAAAAGGGCATGGCGGGGCAGGCGCTGTCGCTCTCTGGTATTGCCTCTTTTGTTGGTGCGTTTTTTGCCACTTGGGGCCTGATTTTCCTTGCGCCGCAGCTCGTCAAAATCGCGCTCTTGTTTGGCCCCGCCGAATATTTCGCACTGTTCGCCTTGGCTTTTATGACCTTGGGCGGCGTGTCTTCGACCAACCAAGCCAAATCGGCCTTTGCCGCAGCACTCGGTCTTGGCCTTGCAATGATTGGCGTTGACACCCAAACCGGCGTGCCGCGTTTTACCTTTGGCGAAGTGCACCTCTATGACGGTTTGGATTTCCTCGTTGCCATTGTTGGCCTGTTTGCGCTCTCCGAAGTGTTCATCTTTTTGGAGCACCGCCATGGTGACGCAGAAGGCACGGCATCGAAAATAAAAGTCGGGCGTCTGACGCCGCCTTTGTCGATGCTCAAACAAACCACGCCGACAATGATCCGTTCCACGCTCCTGGGCTTCTTGGCGGGGGTGTTGCCGGGGGCAGGGGCCTCGCTTGGGTCCTTTATTGCCTATTCGTTTGAAAAGCGGTTGGTGGACAAGGACGGCAAGACCTTTGGCAAAGGCGATCCGCGCGGTGTGGCCGCCCCCGAGGCCGGCAACAATGCCGCCGCCGGTGGTGCGCTTGTGCCGATGTTGGCGCTGGGTGTGCCGGGGTCAGGCACTACGGCGGTGTTGTTGGCGGTGCTGTTGTCGCTCAACATCACGCCGGGACCGCTGTTGTTTTCGCAAAACCCGGATGTTGTCTGGGGCCTGATCGCGGCGCTGTTCATCGCCAACTTCATGCTCTTGGCGATGAACATTCCGATGGTCGGCCTGTTCACCCGCGTGTTGATGGTGCCGCCGCGTATCTTGATGCCGGTGGTTGCCATGGTGTCTTTCGTTGGCATCTACGGCATTTCGGGTTCGTCCTTTGACCTCTTGGTCATGGTTGGCTTTGGCATGTTGGGCTGGATCTTGCGCAAATTCGATGTGCCGCTGGTGCCGATCATCCTTGGCACCTTGTTGGGCAATGCGATGGAAAACAACCTGCGCCGCGCGATCACCATCGACAATGGCAATTGGCTGACTTTGGTCGATAGCCCGTTGTCGATCACACTTTGGTTGATCGCTATCGTCGGGTTCATTTTGCCGCTGATCATTGGCCGCAAGGTGAAATCGAAAATGCACGCCCGGCGTGACGAAGAAGGCTCTTTGGCCGACTGAAGCAAAAGACTGGCGGGCGTTTGTGTTCACGTCGCAAACGCCCGCTTCTCCCCACGGCTCTGTTTTGCCGCAAGGCTGAAGTCACGTCCCATGCACACGTCCGCGTCGGGGTCGGCAACCCAAAGACACAGCCGGCGTGGCCAAGGCGGTTACGCCGCCAGGGTGGAGTCCTCCGGGCGAGATTAAAGGGCGAGACCCTCCCGGCGGGTTTTGAAGTCCACCACATGTTGATCCAACACGCTCCGTGATGGTGCCGACACTTCCGCCAGCGGCATCCGCACCGAAGCGGTATAGAGCCCGGCATTGGACAGAACGTATTTCACCGGGGCGGGGCTGTTTTCGATAAACATGGCATCGGCGATGTCGCGCAGGGCCTCGTGAATGTCCAAGGCGCGCAGGCGATCCCCTGCCTGCCAGGCTTTGTACAGCTCAACACAGATTTCCGGGTCGTAGTTCGAAAACACCGAGGTCAGCCCACAAGACCCAAGCGCGTAAAACGCCAGTGCCAGACCGTCATCGCCACAGTGAATAGCCAGGCCGGGCGCGGCCGTGCGCAGATCAGTCACGCGCGACGGCGCGCCACCGGCTTCTTTGATTGCAACGATGTTGAGATGACGCTGGGCCAAGGCACCGGCGGTGTCGGGGGCAATCTCAACCCCCGCCCGGCCGGGCACAGAATAGAGCACGACATCGGCTGTGGTTGCATCGGCCACCGCAGAGAAATGGTTGAGCAGCCCCTGTTGTGAGGGCTTGTTGTAATAAGGTGTGACGACCAAAACCCCATCGACGCCAAGCTCGGTTGCACGCTGTGTCGCGGCTATCGTTTTGGCTGTGGAGTTGGACCCGGTGCCAGCCAAAACATAGGCTTTGCCCTTGGCGCGTTTGACCGTATGCGCGATGAGCGCATCGGCTTCCTCGGAGGTAAGGGTTGCCGCCTCGCCTGTGGTGCCAACGGGCACAAGGCCGGTGATGCCAGCGGCGAGTTGGCGGTCAATCAACCTGTCAAAAGCGACCCAGTCGATATCGCCGGATTGGGTGAAAGGGGTGATGAGGGCGGTGAAAACACCGTCAAAGCGAGACAGATCGGACATGGGATTCTCCATTAGGATGCAAGCAAATCTTTGGGGGCGTAAAGGCCATTGGCGCGTCCAACGAGCCAAAGGGCGGCCTCAACCGCACCGGCGGCATAGGCGGCGCGGGTGCGCACATTCAGTTCAAGGCGCAGCGTGGCGATTTTGTAATCCAGAACAACGGTGGTGATACCAGCCGTATCCCCGATGCGCTGAATGTCGAGATCGATCTCTTTGCCGGTGATCTCAGCAAGCTCGGCACTCAGTCGTTTGGTGGTGCCGGAGGCGGCCATTTTCTTGTCGGCTTTATAAACCTCCCCCACCGTAATCGCGGCCTCTGGCAAGGCTTTGCTCAGAGCAAGGGCTGCGGCGGCGAAGGCTTCAAATCCTTTGGTGAAATTGGCACCGATCAAGAGGGCGCGGTGGTCCGCTTCGGCGTGAAGGCGCGCGGTTTGCGCAGCGGAAAACCCGGTGGTGCCAATGATCACTGGCAAAGAGGTGCCTTGCAGATGGTCCAAAAGTGTCATGACCGCATCCGGTGTGGAAAAATCAATCACAACATCCGTGCCTGTGAAATCGGCTTCGGCCAATGTCAAAGTGGTGTCTGTGCCAGAGGCCGATATTGCCTCTGCCAGGGTGGCCTGGTCTGTCTCCGTCAGCAGGGCGCAGACCTCGCGCCCCACTTTACCTGTCGCACCAAAAACCGAAATATGTGTCATCTGCGGCCTCAATCTATCACAACCTTGGTTTCGCTCATTTCGCGCAGCGCGATGCGGACCCCTTCGCGGCCAAGGCCGGATTTGCGCACCCCGCCAAACGGCACATGTTCGACCCGGAAATCGGGACCTTCGTTGATCATGACGCCGCCGACTTTGAGCTGACGCGAGGCCAGTTTGATCGCCTTATGATCATTGGTATAAACCCCGGCCTGAAGCCCAAATCCCGCCGCGTTCACTTCGCGGATCGCGCCCGAGAAATCGGTGAAGCTGCGGATGGAAATTACCGGACCAAAGGTCTCTTCGCGCATCAGTTTGGAGCACGGGTCCACACCGCTCATCACCACCGGATCGAAATGGGTGTGCCGACGCCGCCCACCGGTCAACACATGCGCGCCTCCGGCCACGGCCGCCTCAATCCGAGCTTCGATTTCAATCGCAGAAGCGGCGTCAATCACCGGCCCCATGATGGTGGCGGGATCAGAGGGGTCGCCCATGCCGACATTGGCCACCAGCGCCAAAAGACGGTCGGTGAATTCGGCTTCAATCGCCTCATGCACATAGAGCTTTTTGACCGCAGCACAGCTTTGCCCCGCGATCTCATAGCGTTGTGCCACTGCGGTTTTCGCCGCCGCCTCAAGATCGCCATCAGGCAGGACAAACAGCGGATCGTTGCCGCCCAATTCCATCAAACACCGCACAAGGCCAGAGGCGTTTTTGAGCGCAAGGCCTGCGCCGGGGCCACCGGTGAAACTCAACAGGTCAATCGGGGCCTTGGCCAAGGCGGTCGCGGCCTCTGCGCCACCATGGACGATCTGAATCAGGTCTTTCGGCGCACCCGCCTCGTCGCAGAGATCCATCAACATCTGGGCGGCAAGCGGCGCTTTTGGCGAAGGTTTGGCGATCACCGCATTGCCCGCCGCGATCGCTGGGCCGAGTTTGTGACACAACAAGTTCACCGGGTAATTGAACGGCGTGATCGCGGCGACGACGCCGACCGGCTCATAGGTGATCACGGCCTGACGATCAGGGCCGCCTGCAACGATCCCGGTGTGCAAGACGTCGCCATCCAGAAACGTTGCCGCATCGCCCGACAGGCGCAGCGTGTTTTGGGCGCGGCGGATTTCATTGCGCGCTTCGGTGATGGTTTTGCCCATTTCCTGCGACACGGTCTGCGCCAGGTTTTCCGCATCTTGTCCCATTAGATCGGCGATCCTGTTCAACAGGGCGCGGCGTTCATGCGGGGTGGAAAACCGAAAGGCGTCGGCGGCTTTCGTGGCGTTGGCGACGATTGTCTGGATCTCTTCGGCGCTGGTTGCATGCACCTTGCCGACGAGGCTGTTGTCATAGGGGTTGCGCACTTCAAACTCTTGAAGGGTCGCGATGGAGGGAGATTGTACGTTCATCATTTGAGGTCCTGGTGAGAGGGGTCCACGGTGAAATCGGGCGCATCAAGAATGTCGCGCACGCGGACGGGTTTGATGGGCCAGCGATTGCCGCGAAGATCGGCAAAGCTGGTGGTGTCGGCAGTGAGGGCGGCGACCCAGTCGAGACATTGACGGCCTTGACAGGGTCCCATGCCAAACCGTTCGGTGAGGCGCAGGGTGCGGGCCGTCGTTTGGGTTTGCTCTGAGGCCGCCTGAAGCGCCTGTTTCAGATCACCCAGACTGCGGTTTTCGCAGCGGCAGATGACGGTGTCGTCCGGGAGATCGGGTGCCGCAAGCGAGGGCGCGCGGGCAAAGAGTTTGGCGAGCAGGGTTTGCGTTTTGACAAATCTCTGGTCAGGCGCGATTGCCGCCCGACCTGGCGTCGCCTTCAAGGCGTGCAGGACCTGTTCAGCGGCACGTTTGCCGTCGTCTTCGGCGGCCCAACGCCCCAGAACGGATCGGCAATCTCCGGCCTGAAACACGGGTGTTTGCCCCGTCATTTCGGCGCTGATGCCAAAGTCGTTGCGTGCCAGCCCGTCATGCAAACCAATGTGGTCCACGGCAATTTCGGCCCAGCGACCCTGACGGCTGGTGTGAGCGATCAATGCCCCGTTGCGCGTCTCAATCCGGGTCAAATCCGTCCCCGAAAGAATCGGAACGCCTGCAAGCAGAAGTCGCCCCATGTAACGGGCGGCTTCGGTCAAAACAGGGGCGGGCAAACGCAGAGCCATCAGAGGGTGGCGCAGCGGGTTCCCGGTTTCGATCACCGCAACCGGCGCACGGCCCGCCGCCACCATTTGAGCTGCGATAGCATAGAGGAGGGGGCCGGTGCCAGCCAACAGAAGACGCCCCAAAGGCAATGTCCCTGTGGTTTTAAGCGCGATTTGCAGCGCCCCGGCACTGCTCACCCCGGCCAGGGTCCAACCCGGACGGGGCTGAATGCGTTCGCGCGCGCCGGTGGCGAAAATGACCGCGCGGGGTTTGAACATCATGCCAGCCTGCCCCGTCAGTAGGGCTGTGCCCGCCTGATCGAAGGCGGCGAAGGCGGTCGACAGGCGTAGATCAACACGCGGACGAACGCGCTCGAAATCCTGACGCAGGATGCAGGCTTCGCGGGTCAGTTTCGGTGTCAGATTTGGTTGGGCGCGCAAATTGGCATAAACGGCCCCACCGATGCCCGGTGCATGGTCGACCAAAACAGGGTGAAGCCCCGCGTCGGACAATGTGATGGCGGCACGCAACCCGGCGGGGCCTGCACCGACGATGAGGGGGCGGGTGTCAATCATGGGCGCTCTCCGTCAGGCGGTGATCGGACAGGCTGCGCACGGATTGCGCCGCATCGCAGAGGGTCAGACAGGCCTCAGCCACACCGATGCCTTCGATCGAGACCAAGCAATTTTGGCACTGACCAATGCCGCAAAAAATCGCGGCGGGCAGCGCGGTTTGGCGCAGGCCAAACTCCGTGATCCCGGCCCGCGACAGTGCCGAAGCGATTGTATCGCCGGGGAGAAAGGCAATCGGAGTGCCGTTCCAAAGGATGGTTTGGACGCTCATGCTGGGATCGCCTCTTGTGATGAAAAACGTCCGGGGGTGAGGGCGGCAAGATCGGGACTGGATTGCCCGGTTGCGAGGTGCGCGGCGATCTCGCGACCGATCAGGGCGGACAGGCAAATCCCATCGCCTTCAAATCCGGTGGCGCAGACCACATTCGGCTCTTCCGGCAGGGCACCGACAATTGGCAAACCATCGAGAGACGCGCTGCGCACACCTGCAAAGACCCGAATGATCCGGCGCTCAGCCAGACGTGGCAGACAGCCGACGGCGCTGTGCAGCAGGCGGCGCACGGTGGCGATGTCTGTTTGGCGCTCCGTCCCATGATCTTCGCGGGTTGAGCCGATCAACACCTGCCCTGTGTGCAGGGGGTCGATGACGACGGGGAGACCGGCGTCACCGCGCCCGTTTGCCGTTTTATCAAGGAGATACGCGGCAGAGGTCAGCGGGCCGGGCAGGTTGGGTTCAGATGCGGGGCCTCTGTCAGAGACAATCAACTGACCGGAGCGCGCGATCATCGGCACGTTTGGGAGGAGTCCCATGGTGCCGATGCCGGAGGCGATCACGAGCTGTGCGCAATTCATCTCACCCGCAGAGGTGAAAACCCGCACACCCTCGGGACCCGGCTCATAGGCTTCCAGACTGCGCGGCCAAAAGAGATCGCATTTGGCAGCGCGAAGATAGGCATGGGTGGCTTGATAGCCGAGCATATGCGCCTCACCTTGCAGTTCGATCACCCGCGTGATGTCTTTGCCAAGGCCAGAAATGGCCGAGGTTTGCGCGGCCCCATCTTGGTGGATGGTGACAGAGAGGGACTGGTCGTGCAGCATGCGCGTCAGACGATCAAGTGCTGCGCTTTCGGGGGCGGAACGGGCAAAGATAAACGTTGGCCGAGGGTGAAAAATGCCTTTTAAAATGCCGTTGTGTTGTGCCATCTCTCGCGCATAGCAAAGCGAGGCATCGGCAAGGTTGGCCATGAGGCCCGGGCGTTTGGAGGCGACCGAGACGGCCCCATCCGACGCGCCTGAGGCTGCGGCCGCCGGGCCTTTTGCGTCGATGACGGCGACGCGGAGACCCCGTTGGGTCGCGTGCCATGCCACGGAGGCGCCGATAATGCCGGCTCCGGCAATCACGAGGTCATATGAGTCTGTCGGCTGCACCAAGGTTGCTCCAATTTGGTTTGATCCAAGGTTGGGCAATTACGGGCCTGATTTCGATGCAAATATATGCGGTTAAGATACAAAAAAAGTTGGAACAATTCTGTGTGTGCGCGATAATGATCTGTGACATGTAAATTATTTTGTATATTTGCAGGATGATCTTGTATTGCCTGACGCCCCGATAACGGGTGCTTTGTAGCAAGGAAGCACGGGAACGCCGTTTTCTCAAAACGAAGTGGCAGCGCAAAAGCTGCCTTGTCCAACAAGGAGATCAGAATGAAGCTCAAGGCTTTTATTGGTGGCACGCTTGCAGCACTTGCCACGGCTGTGTCGATTGGCTCGGCGCAGGCACAAGACAGTAAGATTGATGAAATCCGCGAGCGAGGTACGTTACGCATGGCGGGGATTCTCAGCGAAGACCCGTATTTTGCGAAAGATCCGCGCACCGGCGAATGGCGCGGCTTTGCCGTGTCTATGGCGCGTGATATTGCCGAAACGCTTGGTGTGGAGCTGGAAGTTGTTGAAAGCAGCTGGAGCAACTCGATCCTTGATGTGCAATCGGGCAAAGTGGACCTCGCCTTGGCGCTCACCGCTTTGCCGAAACGCGCGATGGCGATTTCATTCTCTGACCCGACCTATTACAACAGCTTCGTGATCATCTCCCCGAATGCGGCGCTTGCCGACAAGGGGTGGGCGGAGTTGAACGATCCGGCCTATACGATCGCGGTTGATCTTGGCTCTGCGCAGGACAATATCGCGCGTCAGTATCTTCCGAACGCAAATGTTCTTCGGTTCAAATCTCGTGATGAGGCGGTGATTGCGGTCACCACGGGCAAAGCGGACGCGATGATCAACACCGTGTTGAACTCTGTTGTCATGTCCAAAAAGAACTCGGCGCTTGGCACCGTTTATGTCCCCAAACCCACCCTGTCGTCGCCCTCTGTGATCGGTTTGAATTACGACACAGATGAAACGTGGAAAGCCTTTATTTCCGCCTGGGCCGATTACAACCGCCGTGTTGGGAACAACCAAACATGGATCGTTGAAAGCCTTGCCCCCTTTGATGTGACCCTGGACGATTTGCCTGAAGGGTTCGACATCGGCGGATAAGCCTGTCTTCACCACTCACTCTCGGCGCGCTCTTTGGCGCGTCGACCTTACCTATATTCGAGGACCTCCATGTATAACTGGGACTTCTACACGGTCTTTCAGTCCTTTGATCTCTTTTGGCACGGGCTGCTCACCACTTTCCTTTACACCATCGGCTCGATTGGCTTTGGCATCGTCATCGGACTTGTGACCGCCTTTGCCCGACTGTCTAAATGGCGGCTGTTGCGCGGTGCGGCACGCACCTACCAAGAGGTGTTTCGCTGCACGCCTTTGCTCGTACAAATCATGTGGGCCTACTATGCTTTGCCGATGTTGCTGGGGATCAGCATACCGAACTGGATCGCAGGGCTGGCGACGCTCTCGCTTTATGTCGGGTCGTTTTACGGTGAAATCTTTCGGGGTGGCATCAATGCAATCGACAAAGGTCAGCGCGAAGCGGCGATGGCGGTTGGCATGTCTGGCGGCCAGGCGATGCGCCATATCATCATGCCGCAAGCGGTCAAAAAGATGCTGCCTGCGTTCATCAATCAGTCGGTTATTCAGGTCAAAAACACATCGCTCCTATACGCCATTTCCATCGCGGAACTGACCTATATGACTTACATCGTGAATAGCGAAACCTACCGCCCGCTCGAAAGCTATTCGATCGCCGCGATCATGTATTTCGCCATGCTTTTCCCGCTCACCCAATTCGCCGATTATTTCGAACGCCGTATGCGGCGCAGCGACTGAACCGCAAAAAGGACCCTGTTATGACCACGCCTTCTATTCTTTCTGTGCGCGCGTTGACAAAGAGCTATGGCGAACTTGAGGTGCTCAAAGGTATTGAT
Organism: Celeribacter baekdonensis B30; assembly: GCF_000299875.1. Classification (GTDB taxonomy): domain Bacteria; phylum Pseudomonadota; class Alphaproteobacteria; order Rhodobacterales; family Rhodobacteraceae; genus Celeribacter; species Celeribacter baekdonensis_A. Next base: position 140,856 of record NZ_AMRK01000001.1, on the reverse strand, counting down.
CTGGACATCACGCCGGGTGAGGTGATTGCCATCATCGGCCCGTCGGGATCAGGCAAATCCACCTTCATCCGTTGTCTCAACATGATGGAAGTGCCCACGTCGGGATCGTTTAAATTTCGCGGTAGCCATGTGTTGCCAGAGTTTAAGGACAAGGCGGGAACGCTTGGAGCGGGCACATTGCGGCGCAAGGTTGGGATGTGTTTTCAACACTTTAACCTGTTTCCCCATTTGACCGTTTTGGACAATGTCACCAAGGGTCCAAGGGTTGTTTTAAAAGAGAGCCAAGTTGAGGCCGAAGCTCATGCGCGCGCGCTTTTGGCCAAGGTCGGTCTTGCCGATAAGGAAAACTATTATCCCAGCAAACTCTCCGGCGGGCAAAAACAGCGGGTGGCGATTGCGCGCTCTCTGGCGATGCGCCCGGATGTGATGTTGTTTGACGAGGTGACCAGCGCGCTTGATCCCGAGCTGGTGTCTGAGGTGTTGCAGGTGGTGCGGGATTTGGCCGAAGGCGGGATGACCATGGTGTTGGTCACGCATGAAATGGCCTTTGCCGCGGATGTCGCGGACCGGGTGATTTTTATCGACAATGGTGTGATTGCCGAACAAGGCCCGCCGCAGGAGGTGATGCACAGCCCCCAATCCGAACGGCTTCAACAGTTTCTTCAGCGATTTCACGCATGACCCGCTCCATGCCGACCGCTGAAACCTGCAAAATCGTCATTGTCGGCGGCGGGCGCTCCGGCACCGCCATCGCGCGGGTGTTTGGCGCGGATCGGGCCTTTTCGCCTCTTGTGCTGGACATCGACTACGACCGTGTGCGTCTTTTGCAAGCGGAGGGCCTCAATGCCGCACAGGTCAGTGGCACGGATTTAAACGGGATGGGGCAGGCTCTCAAGGGGGCGGCGGCAGTCATATGCGCTGCGCCGCCCTCCGTTGTGCCCAGCGCGGCACAAGCCGCGCGCGCGGCGGGTTGCGTGTATTTGGACCTGTGCGAAGACCCAAAAGCATTGCGCGCGGTGTATGAGATCGCCGCAGGGGCGGAAACGCCCTTCGCGCCGGGCTGCGGTCTTGCGCCGGGGCTGATTTCACTCATGGTGGACGATCTTGTGACTCGCAGTGGTCCAGAGGCAGAGATCACCGCCTATGTCGGTGTTTTGCCGGCCAAAAAAACCAATCGTCTCGGCTATGGCAATATGTGGGACATTGAGGCGTTGATCGCGGAATATACCCAGCCCTGTGCTGCGCTGGCGGACGGTAAGGTGGTCGGCTTGGCGCCGCTCGACAACCTCGAAACCGTAACCATTTCCGGAGAGACCTTTGAAGCCTTTACCACTTCGGGCACATTGGATGCTTTGGTCTCGCACTATGAGGGCCGCTTGAAGGGGTTGACGTTTAAGACGCTGCGCTATCATGGGCACCTCGATTACATCTCCTTTCTGCTCGATGATCTGGGCCTGTCAAAGCGGCTTTATCTTATGCGCAACCTGCTTTTGACCGGGCTTGAACGGATCGAGGACGATCGGGTGATTGTGCATCTGACCTGCTGCGTTGGTGCGCAGGAACGGACACAGACGCGGCTGTTCTCACCGTCATCACTGTCGCGGCAGACTCCGACGTCTGCCCTTGCGCATATTTCGGCGTATCATGTCTGTTCGGTGGCGGACATACTCGTGCGTGGTCTTGCGCCGCGCAAGGGTCTGTTGCACCATGGCGATCTTTCACTTGAGATCCTTTCGAACTCTGCCTTTTCAAAGGCCCTCTTCACCAACGCCTAGGGTCGCAAGGCTCTCACCGGGGAGCAAATCATGTCCGAGAAACCGCGTATCGCGCAGACTCAAAAAATCGACATTTCGCTTTTGCAGACCTTTCATTTGGTTGCAAAAATCGGGTCTTTTTCCGGTGCGGCGCGTGAACTCAATATTTCCTACCAATCCGCCGCCAATCATGTCCGACGGCTTGAGCAGCTTTATGGCACGCAGTTGGTGAAGGCCGAAAAAGGCTCGCGCGAGATTGTGTTGACGGCCCCGGGGCGCGCGCTTCACGCTTCATTGGGGGCGGAACTTGACACGATCTTCGCGCGGCTGTCGCTTTTGCTGCGAAATGTCCATTCGGTGATGCGGTTTGGTGTCCCGCAGGCACTGTTTCATGCTTTCTTTCCCGAAATTGTCAGGCAGGTGAAAGAAACCCATCCCGATATGGAGCTGAATTTTTTTGAGCGCGACACGGTTCTGTCGTCGATGATGGTCAACGGCGAACTGGACGCCTGCGTCTGTGAACGGTTCTTTGGCGATGCCAGTATTTCGCAGGTTCTTTTGGGGCAATACCGTCTCGCCTTGGTCTATCCGCAACATTGGGCGCGCGACTACGCTTCAAGCAATGACCTCGCCTCTTTGCAACAGGAGAATTTTATCACCTACGAGCCGGGTCAAACCCTGCGCTCGCGGGGGATTGATTTCCTCACCAAGAAACTGGGCAAAGCGCCGCAAAACATGACCACAGTCTCTGGCTCGACCTCCGTCATGGAGCTTGTCAGGGCCGGGATCGGGTATGCCATCGTGCCCGAATGGGTTGCCGAAGCGGCCGGGGAGAAGGTCAAATGGATCATTCTCGACGAGATGCAGACCGTAAAGGTCTATTTTGCCACGCCGGTTTTCTTGTCCGAGGACCCGGTGCTTGTCTTTACACGAGAAATTTGTCGCAACGTGATGGGGTTTCGGGTCTGACACAAGAGACGGCCTGCCGCTTTAACCCAACGCGCAGCCGCCATGGATGTGTCTTATATCCCCACCCCATTGGGCGTTATTTGTTCCTATTTTGCTGTGCGAGATACGCCTCAAACGCTGCCAGAGTGCCTTCGGAGACGTGGTGTTCGATCCCTTCGGCGTCAAGTTCGGCGGTGGTTTCAGGCACACCCACGGCAATGAGCAAGGCCACAACCGTACGGTGCCGTGCCCGTACCCGATCCGCCAGGGCCGCGCCGTCATCGGTCAAAAACACCCCGCGATAAGGGCGAGACGTCGCCAAGCCTTCGCGTTTCAGCCGGGCGATGGCTTTGGTGGCCGTGGGTTGCGCCACGCCCATGCGCTCGGCAATATCGGCCACGCGGGCTTCGCCATGCTCAGCGATCAAATCGCCGATCATTTCGACATAGTCCTCCAACAGGGCCACCGCCTGAACTTCGCGGGCACGGGTGAAGCGATCCGCTTGCGAGGCACTCTGTTGTTCTGGCGGAAGATTGGTCGAAAGCGATGGGGCCATAACGGCGCTCCTGTTCTGTTGGGAATTCTGTATAGCCTAGGGATGACTTTTTCACCAGCATTTAGATTGTGTGGCAAAGGTACGCGGGCTTATATCAGAGGGTGTCGCTATTCAGGTCAGATTTACTGTTGCAATAAGTATAGCGATGGCTATAAATCGGCGTGACATTTATTTGTAAGGCGCGTTCATGCCCTCCCTCACAGATCGCACAAAACAAGGCATTGCCTCTGTTCTCTCCGGGGACCGTGGCGGTTGGCGTGCGCGCCTGCTGTTTGCCGGGCCTGCCATTATCGCCTCGGTAGCCTATATGGACCCCGGCAATTACGCCACGAACATCCAAGCCGGTGCGGGCTACGGCTATACGCTGTTGTGGGTTGTGCTTTTGGCCAATCTGATCGCGATGTTGTTTCAGGCACTCTCAGCGCGGCTGGGCATCGTGACCGGAAAAAACCTGGCCGAACTGTCACGGGACAATTTCCCTCGCCCGGTGGTTTGGATCATGTGGGCGATCAGCGAAGTCGCCGCCATGGCGACCGATTTGGCCGAGTTTTTGGGCGGTGCCATCGGACTGGCGCTCCTGTTTGACCTGCCGTTGATGGTCGGAATGATCATCACTGCCATCGTCACCTATGCGATCCTGATTTTTGAGGGCAAAGGGTTCCGTCCGATGGAGTTGATCATTGGCGCGCTCGTGGGTGTCATTGGCCTGTGTTACCTGGCCGAAATCATCATCGCGCCAATTGATTGGGGCGGGGCGGCCATGGGGATGATCACGCCGGAATTGCCCGATGCGGCGGCGCTGACCATTGCGGTCGGCATCATCGGGGCCACTGTGATGCCCCACGCGATCTACCTGCATTCGGGCCTGACGCAATCGCGTGCCAATGTGCGCAATGCCGCCGAGCGGCGCAGGGTTTTGAAATTCTCCAACACCGAAGTCGTGGTCGCGCTTGCGGTGGCGGGCATGGTCAATATGGCGATGGTGATGATGGCGGCCTCTGCCTTTCACTTGGGGCATTCGGATGTGGCCGAAATCGAAACCGCCTACCATACGCTCACACCGCTCTTGGGTGCGGCTGCGGCGGGCATGTTCTTGGCCTCTTTGATTGCCTCGGGCATTTCAAGCTCGGTCGTCGGCACCATGGCGGGTCAGATGATCATGCAGGGGTTCTTGCATTTTCATGTGCCGATTTGGATTCGCCGTTTGGTGACCATGGTTCCGGCCTTTGCCGTTGTTGCCGCAGGCGTGAATGCCACTGATGCTTTGGTGATGTCGCAAGTCGTGCTCTCCATCGCTCTGCCCGTGCCGATGATCGCGCTGATCATTTTCGTGTCGCGCCGTGAAATTATGGGCGAGTTTGTGATCCATCCGGGGCTGCGTCTCTTGGCCGGGGTTGGGGCCGTTGCGGTGCTGGGGTTGAACTTCGTGCTTTTGGCGGAGTTCTTTGGCCTCAGCATGCCGTTTCTTGCAGGATAGCGTTGTGGGCAGTGTTTGCTGAAAAATTGATCGTTTGCCCTATTTTTCCCCGCCAAATCCCGACCCAAGGCGTTTTGCCCGTGAAGCCGGGATGAAGCACTTATAGTCTGATAGGGATCGGGCATTCGGGCGAAGGGCGAACACACCATGGCGATTTATGCATCCATCCATCACGTCACCCATTATAAATATGATCGCAATGTTGACCTTGGCCCGCAAATCATCCGTCTGCGTCCCGCGCCACATTCGCGCACGCGGGTGATTTCGCATTCGCTCAAGGTTTCGCCTGCCAATCATTTCGTCAATCGCCAACAAGATCCCTATGGCAACTGGCAGACCCGGTTTGTGTTCCCCGAACCCGTGCGGGAATTCAAAATCGAGGTCGATCTTGTCGCCGATATGACCGTCTATAACCCGTTCGATTTCTTTATCGAAGAAGAGGCCGAAGAGTGGCCGTTTGAGTATCCGGCGGATCTCAGGGACGATCTTGTGATCTACCGCACCCCCGAACCCGAAGGCCCGCTTTTGGCGCAATTCATCGGCACGCTCGATCTCAAAAAGATGCGGACGGTGGATTTTCTGGTCGGGCTGAACGCCCAGATCGCCAATTTCGTGAATTACACCATTCGGATGGAAGCGGGGGTGCAGACGCCTGAAGAGACGCTTGAAAAACGCTCCGGCTCGTGTCGCGATTCCAGTTGGTTGTTGGTGCAGGTGCTGCGCCATCTGGGCTTGGCCGCGCGCTTTGTGTCAGGCTATCTCATTCAACTCAAACCCGATGTCGAGGCGCTCGATGGCCCTTCTGGCACCGATCATGATTTCACCGATCTTCATGCCTGGTGCGAAGTGTTTATCCCCGGCGCAGGCTGGATCGGGCTCGATCCGACCTCCGGGCTTTTGACCGGCGAAAGCCATATCCCGCTGGCCGCCACTCCGCATTACCGCAACGCCGCGCCGATTTCGGGTGGCTACACCTCGGTCGGCGCACCTGAGGTCAGCTTTGATTTCCAAATGGAGGTCAAACGTGTCTCTGAACATCCGCGCATCACCAAACCTTTCTCGGATGAGGCATGGGATCGGCTCAACGCGCTGGGTCATAAGGTCGATAAAGCGCTGAAAGAGGGAGACGTGCGCCTGACCATGGGCGGTGAGCCGACCTTTGTGTCGATTGATGATTTTGAAAGCGCGGAATGGAACACCGAAGCCGTGGGGCCGCAAAAGCGCGCCTTGGCCGATGAGCTGATCCGGCGGCTGCAAACCCGGTTCGCGCCGGGGGGCTTTCTGCATTATGGCCAAGGCAAATGGTATCCGGGTGAAAGCCTGCCGCGTTGGACCTTTTCGCTCTATTGGCGGCGCGATGGTAAACCGGTTTGGAAAAACCCGGACCTGATCGCGAAGGAGGATGTGCCTGTGCCCGCAGGGGCGCCAGAGGCCGGGGCGTTTATGAAGAAATTCGCCGAAAACCTTGGCGTCGATCCGGTCAACGCCCAACCTGCCTATGAGGACCCGGCGGAATGGATTTTGAAAGAATCCCTGCTGCCGCCCAATGTGAACCCGGAAAACAGCAAGCTGAAGAACCCCGAAGACCGCGCTCGCTATGCGCGGGTGTTTGAGCGTGGGTTGACCGAACCCTCGGGCTATGTCCTGCCGATCCAGCGCTGGCAATCAAAAGCCGGGTCAAATTGGATTTCGGAGCTGTGGCAAACCCGGCGCGGGCATTTGTTTTTGGTGCCCGGTGATAGCCCGGTGGGCTTCCGCCTGCCTTTGGGCGCTTTGCCGCATATTCCTCCTGCGAGTTTCCCCTATTCCTATCCCTCTGACCCGATGATGGATCACGGGCCTTTGCCGGATTTTCACGAAAAGCTGTCCGAACGGCGCAAGCGGGTGGAGGACGAAATCACCCGATTGGCCGCCGAAGAAGAGGCGCGTGCGGCACAGGAGGCCAAGGAAAAAGCCGATCTTTTGCCTGAGGAATCCGAGGGCCACAGCCAGCCCGTGAGCCAAGCCAAAGCGTCAGAGGCCGAACGTCAGGCGCTTATCGCGCAGGGCATTGATCCATCCACCAGCGAAGTGCGCACCGCGATTGCGATTGAGCCACGCGACGGGCGGTTGTGCCTGTTCATGCCGCCCTGTGAGGCGCTCGAAGATTACCTTGAACTTTTGGCCGCTGCCGAAGACACCGCCGAAGAGCTTGGCCTGCCGATCCATGTCGAAGGCTATTCCCCGCCCGAAGACCCGCGTTTGAATGTGATCCGTGTCGCCCCCGATCCCGGCGTGATTGAGGTGAATATTCACCCGGCGCATAGCTGGGACGATTGTGTTGCCACCACGGAAGCGATCTATGACGAGGCGCGGTTGTCGCGTCTGGGCGCGGATAAATTCATGATCGACGGGCGTCACACTGGCACGGGCGGCGGCAACCACGTTGTTGTGGGCGGGGCCACGCCTGCGGATTCGCCCTTCCTGCGTCGGCCGGATTTGCTCAAATCCCTGATCCTGATCTGGCAACGTCACCCGGCGCTGTCCTACCTGTTCTCCGGGCTGTTCATCGGCCCAACCTCGCAAGCCCCACGCATTGACGAAGCGCGGCACGACACGCTCTATGAACTTGAAATCGCCCTATCGCAGATCACGCCTCCGACCGAGGGCGCGGTGCCGCCCGCATGGTTGGTGGATCGTCTGCTGCGCAATATGTTGACCGACGTGACAGGCAACACCCACCGCGCCGAGATTTGTATCGACAAATTGTTCTCCCCAGATGGGCCGACCGGGCGTCTTGGCTTGGTCGAATTCCGGGGCTTCGAGATGCCACCGCATCCGCGCATGAGCCTTGCGCAACAGGTGTTGTTACGCGCCATCATTGCGCGTTGTTGGAACGCGCCGGTTGAGGGCAAACCCGTGCGTTGGGGTACGGTGCTGCATGATCGGTTCATGTTGCCGCATTTCCTGTGGGAAGATCTTTTGTCGCTTCTGAATGATCTCAAACTGCACGGGTTTGAGTTGGACCCGGACTGGTATGTCGCGCAGGCCGAGTTCCGCTTTCCGTTTTGTGGTCAGATTGAGGCCGAGGGCGTTCATCTTGAAATCCGTCAGGCGCTTGAGCCGTGGCATGTGTTGGGCGAAACGGGGGCGATCGGGGGCACCGTGCGCTACACCGACAGTTCGGTCGAACGGCTTCAGGTCAAAATGACCACGTTGCACCAGGATCGCTACCGCATCATGTGCAACCAGCGCCCCGTGCCGATGGCGCGCACCGCGACCTCCGGCACCTCTGTCGGTGGCGTTCGCTTCAAGGCCTGGCAGCCGCCAGAGGCCCTGCATCCGGTCTTGCCGGTCAACGTGCCGCTGACCTTTGACATCTATGATGATTGGACGGGGCGGGCGCTTTCGGGCTGTACCTATCACGTCGCGCATCCGGGCGGGCGTAGCTACGACACCTTCCCGGTCAATGGCAACGAGGCCGAAGCGCGGCGTTTGGCGCGGTTTGAACCCTATGGTCATGCGCCGGGCACATACACCCCCGTCACGGAGGTCCCGCATCCCGAATTTCCCTTGACCCTTGACCTCAGGAGGCCCATCGGTCTGCTTTAAGCCTTGTTCAGGGCGTTTTGCGGTAGTCTAATCTCGCGAAACGCCCCAGAGGCAAAGGCAAGGTTAGGATACCCAAGGGACATCATGCCCAATTCAGCGCGGCCCACTGACGTGACGTCGGATTTCTTTTCCGCCTATCTGCAACGCCCGGGCGTGGCCGATGAGTTGTTTGATGCCAAAGGCCAGATGCGCCCGGTGTGGCGGCGGTTTGTCGATCGCTTTGCTCGCCTGACCCCCGCCGAGATTGAAGCACGCTTTGAGCGCGGCGATCAATATCTGCGCGATGCGGGCGTGTTTTACCGCCAATACTCCAACGACCCTCTGGCGGAACGGGATTGGCCCCTGAGCCACATCCCGGTGATCCTGCACGAAGACGAATGGGCCACGATCTGTGCCGGGTTGACGCAGCGCGCCGATCTTTTGGAACGGGTCATGACCGATCTCTATGGTCCGGGCCGTTTGGTGGCGGACGATCACTTGCCAGCGGCCTTGATTGCGCGCTCGCCGCACTGGCTGCGCCCGATGGTGGGGGTGGAACCGCGCGGCGGGCATTACCTGCATTTCATCGCCTTCGAGATCGGGCGTTCGCCGGACGGCACATGGTTTGTTCTGGGCGACCGGACACAGGCGCCCTCGGGGGCGGGATTTGCGCTTGAAAACCGGATGGCGACGGGGCGGATTTTCCCCGAACGCTTTCCGCGGGCGCATATCCACAAACTGTCGGGCTTTTTCGGTACTTTCCGCAATGCGATGGAACGTCTGGCCTCGCCACAATGGGAACCGCACCGGGTCAGTGGCATTCTGACACCCGGCCCCTCCAACGACACCTATTACGAACATACCTATATCGCGCGCTACCTTGGGATGATGTTGCTTGAGGGCGAAGACATCGTGGTCGAAAATGCCCAAGCCATGGTGCGCACGATCGAGGGGTTGCAACCGCTTGGCATGTTGTGGCGCCGGATTGATGCGGCCTTTGCCGACCCGATTGAGTTCAATCCAACCTCGCATATCGGCACGCCGGGTCTTATGGAAGCGGTTCGGGCCGGGCACCTTGGCATGGCCAACGCGCTTGGCTCGGGTGTGCTTGAGATGCGGGCGATGATGGCGTTTTTGCCGCGCATGTCAAAGGTGCTCACCGGACAGCCTTTGGCCCTGCCCAACATTGCAACATGGTGGTGTGGCGGGACGCGGGAGCGGGCCTATGTCCAAAAGAACGCACAAAACATGCTGATCAGCCCGGCGGATGCGGTGGATCTACCGTTTGATCTTGGGGCGACAACGGCGCTGGGCGGGGAATTCCGCGGCACAGCGATGGGGTCGATCTCCGATTGGCTTGAGCGCGAAGGCGACCGGCTTGTGGGTCAAGAGGCGGTGACGCTTTCGACCACGCCCGCATGGCAGGCGGATGGCGAAGGCAGTGGCCGGGTTGTGCCGCGTCCGATGACCGTGCGGATCTTTGCCGCACGGACTTCTGAGGGCTGGCAGTTCATGAAGGGCGGTTATGCTCGTATTGGCCGCAGTGAAGATGTCACCGCCCTCGCGATGCAGCGCGGCGGATCGGTGGCGGACGTTTGGGTGGTCTCGGATCGGCCTCTGCCGCACACAAAATCCGCCGTCCCGTCCGATGGTAATTTCCGTCGCGCCGCCCCCGGTATTCTCCCGGCGCGCGCCGCTGACAACCTGTTTTGGCTGGGGCGCTATGTGGAGCGCACCGAAGATGCGGCGCGTTTGATCCGGGCCTATCATTTGCGCTTGGCCGCCACCGACAATCGCAATGACCCGCGTTTGAAAGCCCTGCGCAGCTATATGGCAGGATACGGGTTTGATCTGTCCCAAACCGTGCCCGAGGCGTTGATTTCGCGCATCAACACGGCGCGCAATTGCGCGTTCAACGTGCGCGATCGGTTTTCGACCGATGGCATTTCGGCGCTGAGCGATTTGTTGAAAACCGCCACGCGGATGACCAAAACGGTCCAGCCCGGCGACGATTGCGCGCGGGCGATGTCGGTTTTGGTCCGCAAAATCGCCGGGATCACCGGACTCGTGCACGAAAACATGTACCGATTTGCCGGGTGGCGGTTTTTGAGCATTGGCCGGGCTTTGGAACGCTCGGATGCGATGGCCTCGCTTTTGGCGCGGTTCACCGGCGAGGATGCGCCGGAGGGCGCGCTCGATTTGGCAGTTGAAGTGGGGGATTCGATCATCACCCATCAGCGCCGCTATCGGGTCGAAACCAGCCGCGACACCGTGGTGGATCTCTTGGCTTTGGACGCTGACAACCCGCGTGCGCTGCTGTTCTTGATCCGCGCCCTGCGCCAGCATGCCGAGGCTTTGCCCAACGCCCATTTGCATGGTCGTCCGTCCGACTTGTTGCGTACAATCTTGCCGCTTGAGACCGGGATTGCTTGTGCCATGCCGGTCGAGATGACGCCGGAGCGGCTGATGTCCATCAGGGCGGATTTGGCGCGGATTTCCGATCTGATTTCCGCGGCGTATTTGAGGTAAGCGATGTTGTATGACGTGAGCCTGACGATCGAATATAATTATGCGGCCACCTCGGATCGGGCGCGCAATTTGGTGCGGCTGTTGCCCTCCAATATTGTGGGCGTGCAACAGGTCCGGCAACGCCTGCTTCAGGTCACGCCCCGGCCCGATGAACGCCGCGATGGCGTTGATTTTTTTGGCAACGCAATGAGCATGGTGGCGTGGCACCATCCGATTGACGCCATGTCTCTCAATCTCACCGCCAAAGTGGAGCGGTTTGACACCATCGTGCCACTTGATTTTTCGCCGCGTCTGGCGGAGTTCGCACGGGATCTGAGTGCGGTGCATGGGCTTGGCCCGGATGCGCCGCATCACTTTGCCTCCGCCTCGCCGCTGGTGTCGCCGTCGCCCGCGATGACGGCCTATGCCCGCGATCTTGTCGACCCGGACATGACTGCGATGCAGGTTGTCGAGGTGCTGGGCCGGGCGCTGCACCGCGATATGACGTTTGATCCCGAAGCGACCGACGTGAACACGCCGCCCGAAGAGGCCTTTGAAAACCGTCATGGCGTCTGTCAGGATTTCGCCCATGTGATGATCGCCGCCCTGCGCGGGATCGGCATTCCGGCGGGCTATGTCTCGGGGTTTTTGCGTACCTTCGCGCCCCCCGGACAACCGCGCCTTGAGGGGGCGGATGCGATGCATGCGTGGGTGCGCGCTTGGGTCGGTCAGGAGACTGGTTGGATCGAATTCGACCCGACCAATGACCAGTTTGCCGGTACGGATTACATCACCGTGGGCTACGGGCGCGATTATGGTGATGTCGCGCCTGTGCGTGGCGTGATGCGGACCTCAGGCGGGCAGGAAAGCCGTCAGGCGGTAGATGTGATCCCGCTTGAGGACGTCACCTAAGCGCCGTCAATAATAGACGAAGCTGCGCATCGACACCGAGGCGATGTCGATGGAGGAGTTCATGAACATCACCTCATCTTTGGCGTCTGAAGCCCCCGCAATGGTCAGCGCCGGAAGGTAGTGATCCAGCGACGGATGCGCCAGTGTCAACAGGCTGCCAAGCCCTTCACGGTCTGAGAGTGCGGCATGGTCGCGGGCCATAAGGCGTTCGGCAAACATCCCGTCAAACTCCAGCGCCCAGTCATAGGGTTTCGCGCCATATTTCATCCTGCGCAGGTTGTGAACGATATTGCCGGAGCCGAGGATCAACACCCCGCGATGGCGCAGATCGGCAAGCGCCTGACCAATCTCAAGATGATGCGGCAAGTCCTTGGTCATATCAATCGACAGCTGAAACACCGGGACATCGGCCTCAGGGTAGAGCCATGTCAAAACCGACCACGCGCCGTGATCCAGGCCCCATGTGTCATCGCCCTCGGCGTGGTGGCTGGCGAGAAGAGAGACGACCTCATTGGCCACATCGGGTGCGCCTTGGGCGGGGTAGTGTTGGGCAAACAGCTCCTGTGGGAAGCCATAAAAATCATGGATGGTCTTCGGCATGCGCGACACATCCACCAGCGTTGACCCCCGTGTCATCCAATGCGCCGACACCACCAAAATTGCCTGTGGTCGCGGCAAAGAAGCCCCTAACTCGGCCCAACTACGCGAATAGGCATTGTCTTCGATGGCGTTCATCGGGCTACCATGGCCCAAAAACACAACCGGCATCCGATCCGAGGATGTGAGACGGTCTTTCAGGTTTTGCAGGTCTTGTGCGAGGCTCATAGTGATGTCCTTTGCGGGGCTGGTGCTGTGCTGGGGGCTCTTTGTCCCAATGCTTGAGCCAAAGATGGTACTTGATGTGAGGGAATGAAATAGCGAATATATGGAATGACTAGGAACAAAACATTCCCAATGGTTGCGTGATGGACCTGATTGACGGGCTCAAAGCCTTTGTGGCCACGGCGCAAACCGGGTCGTTTACTGCGGCGGCGGACCGGCTTGGCATGTCCAATCGGTTGACGTCAAAATATGTCGCCGAGCTCGAACAGCGCCTTGGCGTGCGGGTGTTGCAACGCACCACGCGCAAGGTTGGGGTCACCTCGGCGGGCGAAGAGCTTTTGGCCCGTGCGCCCGCGCTTTTGGACGAACTCGATGCGATGCTCTCGGCGGTGACCGAGGACAGTCGTGGGTTTTCCGGTACGCTGCGGGTATCCGCCCCTGTGACCTTTGGTGAAACCTATGTGCAGGGCCTGATGCAACGCTTCGCCGCCCCGCATCCTGACCTGACCATCGACTTGCGGCTCAACGACAGCTATGTCGATCTGGCCGCCGAAGGGGTCGATCTGGCGTTTCGGATCGGCACCCTGGATCAGCCGACGTTAAAGATGCGCAAACTGGGCGAAATCCAAAGCGTCGTTGTTGCCGCCCCGGCCTATCTCGCGGATCACCCTGCACCAAAGCGGCCCAAAGATCTGGCACATCACGGTTGTATCATCGACACCAACCGCCGCCGCCCGGCGCACTGGGTGTTTGTGGATGGTGCACAAGAGATTGCCGTCACCGTGCGCAGCCGGTTCATGGTCAACAGCGCGCGCGCGGCGCGGGATTTGGCCGTCGCCGGGCAAGGGATCGCCTTTTGCCCGCGCTTTGTCTTGGGGGATGATCTTGAGACCGGGCGTTTGGTGTCGCTTTTGGACGGGTTTGATCCTCCCGGCCACCCGATCAGCGCGATCTATCTTGAAGGGCGCACCTTGCCTCTTAAAGTGCGTGCTTTGATCGACTTCGCCCGTACGGACATTCGCCAAGCGGGCATCGTCTGACACTGGACCGTTCAACAATTCTGTCTCAGTTTGACCTGAACCAAGGCCGAGCGCTACGCTGGGGCGTAGTCTTATCCCCAATCACGCTTTTTGACGTGTAGCGTAAAGCACGATGACCCGGAGGATTCCCGCATGAAAACCGTCACCATTTTAGGCCCATCTCAATCAGGCAAATCAACATTGGCCAAAGCGCTCGCCGGGCTTGAGACGGGAACATTCCGCTCTTTGAGCCTGTTTGGCGAGGCTGCGGTCACGATGTTTCGCTATCTGGATGAAGATTGGGCCGTGCTGGAGTGTCCGGGCGGGGCGGAGGGCCTGTCACTGGCCGGATCGGCCTTGGCGGGCAGTGACGCGGCAGTGCTGTGCGTGTCGGCGGATGTGGATGCGGCGGTTTTGGCCGCGCCTTATTTGCGCCTGCTTGAGGCGGCCAATCTACCGACGCTGATTTTCGTCAACAAACTTGATGTCGCAACCGACCGCATCAGCGATGTGGTCGCCGCACTGCAAGCCTATTCGGCCCATGGCATCGTGCTGCGCGAAGTGCCGATCCGCGAGAATGGTGAAATCACCGGCGTGGTGGATCTGATCTCTGAGCGCGCTTGGGCGTTCCATGACGGCGCGCGCTCGTCCTTGATGGAACTGCCGAAAGATATGCGGGCGCGCGAACAAGAGGCCCGCGCCGATTTGCTCGAACATCTTGCCGATTTTGACGATGCGCTGTTGGAAGAATTGATCGAGGACCAACAGGTGATGAGTGCCGAGATCTATGAGGTCTCGACCAAAGTGCTTCAGCATCACGACCTGATCCCGACCTTTTTGGGGGCGGCTGCAAAGGGCAATGGTCTGACCCGGTTGATGAAAAGCCTGCGCCATGAAGTGCCGGGGATTGAAGTGCTGTCAGAACGGTTGGGCACGTCTCCTGTGGCGGTCGGGATTTTTGCCGATCAGGTCAAACATCTTGGCAAAACCGTGCTGATCCGCCCTGTGGGGGCCAAGATTTCGGCGGGCGCGCAAGTGGCGGGCGGCAGTATCGGCAGCCTCGTTGACATTGATGCCAAAACCCCGGTGAGCCAACTTGCCCCCGGTGCCCTCGCATTGACGGTGAAAACCGATCACCTGTCCCTGCGCGCGCCGGTCTATGGCGCGAGTGGGCCGATGGAGGCGCCGGTTTGGGTCGCGGCACATGCGCCAAAACACAGATGCTTGATCTCACCCGTCAATGACCGCGATGACGCGCGCTTGTCCTTGGCTTTGGCAAAACTGGCCGAGATTGATCCGGGGCTGAGCGTGGAGCAGGACAGCCAAAGCGGCAAAGTGATTTTAGCGACCCAAGACCAGCTTCATCAACGCCGCGTTGTGAGCAAACTCGACGAGGTCTTCGGCGTGTCGGTCACCCTTGAGGCGATCCCTCCGGCGCTGTTTGAAACCATCACCCGCCGGGTCGAGACCCAGCACCGCCACCGCAAACAATCCGGTGGTGCCGGTCAATTTGCCGATGTGGTGATCGAGATCGAACCCTTGCCGCGTGGCGATGGTTTTGTCTTTGCCGAAACGGTCAAAGGCGGCGCGGTGCCGCGCAATTACATGTCGGCGGTGGAAGCGGGGGTGTGCGATGCGCTGGCCGAGGGGCCAAACGGATGGCCCGTGGTGGACATCAAAGTCACGCTCAAAGATGGCAAACACCATGCGGTGGACAGCTCTGATCATGCCTTCCGCACCGCCGCCAAAGGCGCTGTGCGCGAGGCGATGGCCGAGGCGAAACCCATTGTCTTGCAGCCGATCCACCGGATCAGCATTCATGTCCCAAGCCCGTTTTCCGGTGGATTGGTGCCTTTGGTGACGGGTCTCAAGGGACAGGTTTTGGGCTTTGAGGCCGAAGGCGATGTGGCGGGTTGGGATGTGTTTTCTGCCCTGCTGCCTGCGGCATCCGAAGCGGAGTTGTTTCTGGCCTTGGGCAGCGCGTCGCGCGGCACCGCGTGGTATGAAACGGAGCTGGATCATTATGAAGAGGCTCATGGCGCGGTCGCGACGATGGTCCCAACGTCCTGATTGAGCTAACCCTCACAACAAAATCAAAATTTGAGCCGCCGAGACCCCTTTGGCGGCTCTTTTGAATTTGGCCCCTCAGCGAGATATGTGCGACGGAAATCCGACGCTCCTGCGTATTACAGGTTCAAGCTCTCTGCGCTGCGGCATTTGAAAGGTTCGATATGAAACCCTCCCTTCGTTTTTTGATTGTCATTCTGCTCTGTGGAGCGGGCTATTGGGGCTGGACCCAGTATGCGAGCAAGGACGACCAAGCCCCGCCGCAAACGGCGCGTGTCATGCGGGGATCGGTGTCCGAGACTGTGCTGGCCTCAGGCACGATCGAAGCCAAGCAATTGATCAGCGTCGGTGCGCGCACCTCGGGTCAGATCGAAACGATGGCCGTCGCTTTGGGCCAAACCGTGGCGGCGGGTGATTTGATCGCGCAGATCGACAGTCAGGACCAACACAACGACGTGCTTCAGGCCGAAGCGGAATTGGCCAATATCAACGCGCAGATTGCGGCGAAACATGCGAGTTTGAAAAAGGCGCAACTGTCCTTGAATCGGTTGAATGAGCTGAACAAACAAAACTACGCCTCGCAAGAAGATGTCGAAAGCGCGATTGCCGATCTGGCGGTTTATGAGGCCGAGCTTGAGGCGTTGGACGCACAAAAATCAAGCGCAGAGGTCAATGTGTCGACCGCGAAAATCGCGCTGGACCGCACCACGGTGACGGCGCCGATCAGCGGCACGGTTGTGGCCGTGGTCGTGGATGAAGGTCAAACGGTGAATGCCAACACGACCTCTCCGACCTTGGTGAAATTGGCCAACCTCGACAAGATGCTCGTCAAAGCCGAAATTTCAGAGGCCGATGTGGTGCATGTCGCGGCGGGGCAAAAGGTCAGCTTTACCATTCTTGGAGAACCCGACAACGCCTTTGCCGCCACCGTGCGCGACATCGAACCCGCCCCCTCGGAGATCGAGGACAGCGATACGATTTCGACCGATGAGGCGATTTATTACAATGGCATTCTTGAGGTGGATAACCCGGATCATGTGTTGCGGATCGGGATGACGACACAGGTGTCCGTGGTCTTGGATGAGGCGGTGAATGTGTTGACCGTGCCTGCCGCGGCTTTGAATACGGATGCAGAGGGGCAGAGGTTTGTCATGGTGTATGACGCCACCAGCGGTGCAGAAAAAATGCAGCCGGTTGAGGTGGGGCTGAACGACAAAGTGACGGCGGAAATCATCTCAGGTGTGAGCGAGGGCGATTGGGTGGTGACCGGGGCAGCCGTTGCGGCACCCACAGGCAGTTCTGGACGCATGGGTCCGGGAATGGGGTTCTGACATGACCGATGCCATAAGGCCCAACCCGCTTATTTCCGCGCGCGGTCTGACCCGCAGTTTTCCCGCAGGGGAAGAGGTCATCACCGTGTTGCGCGACGTGGATATCGACATTTACCCCGGCGAAATGGTGGCCATTATCGGCACCTCGGGCTCAGGTAAATCGACCCTGATGAACATCCTCGGCTGTCTCGATCGGGCCAGTGCCGGGACATATATGTTTGATGGCAAGGATGTGGAAGATCTTGATCCTGACGAATTGTCGCGGCTGCGGCGCGAACATTTCGGCTTTATTTTCCAACGCTATCAATTGCTGTCCGATCTGGATGCGGTCGGGAATGTCGAGGTGCCCGCGATTTATGCCGGGGTCGGGCGCACCGCGCGGCGAGAACACGCCAAAGAGCTGTTGACCCAATTGGGCTTGGAGACGCGTTTTGATCATCGCCCTACCGAACTGTCCGGCGGCCAGCAGCAACGCGTCTCTGTGGCGCGTGCCCTGATGAATGGGGGCGAGGTGATCCTGGCCGATGAACCGACTGGCGCATTGGACACCAAAAGCGGTGATGACCTGATTGAGCTTTTGCTGGATCTCAACGCCAGGGGCCACACCATCGCCATGGTCACACACGACCCGAATGTGGCCAAACATGCCCATCGGATCATCGAGATCAGCGATGGACGGATCATTTCGGATCAGCGGCAAGACGGCAAAGACCCCGAAAACAAGACCGCCTATAAGGCGCAAATCCCGCCCGCCAGCGCCCATATCGGCGCGGCGGTGCAGAGGTTGGGGGAGGCGTTCAATATTTCGCTCAAGGCGATGTTGGCGCATCGCACCCGCTCTTTTCTGACCATGCTCGGCATCATTATCGGTATCGCCTCCGTGGTGCTGGTCGTGGCGCTTGGCAATGGCACGCAGGAAAAGGTGCTCGAAAGTATCAGCTCTCTGGGCACCAACACGATTTCGGTGCGCGCTGGCTCGGGCTTTGGCGCGCGGGATTCCGGGCGGATCGAAACGCTGATGCCCTCAGATGCCGATGCCCTGTCCTTGATGCCTTTCGCCGACAGCGTGTCTCCCGCCGTGTCCACACAGGCCTCGGTGATCTATCGCAACACCGAAGCCTCCGCGACGATCAGCGGGGTGAGTGGCGATTACTTTCAGGTCCACGCCTATGAGACCGTCTCTGGCACCGTGTTCAGTGACAGCGATGTCACGAGTTACACGCAGGTCGCGGTGATTGATGAGGACACGCAAGGCACGTTTTTTGACACAGGGGTCGATCCTTTGGGGCAGGTATTGATATTAGGCCATGTGCCGGTCCGGGTGATCGGCGTGGTGCGTTCGACAGGAGCCACGTTTGGTC
Organism: Celeribacter baekdonensis B30; assembly: GCF_000299875.1. Classification (GTDB taxonomy): domain Bacteria; phylum Pseudomonadota; class Alphaproteobacteria; order Rhodobacterales; family Rhodobacteraceae; genus Celeribacter; species Celeribacter baekdonensis_A. The sequence goes on along the minus strand of NZ_AMRK01000001.1, from coordinate 122,531 downwards.
CGTCTTCGCTCAATGTCTGGGTGCCCTACACCACGGCGATGGCGCGGGTGTCGGGACAAAACAACCTCGATAGCATTGGCATTCGGGTGGTTGACGATTTCGATATGGCCGAGGCCGAAGCCCAGATTTCCGCACTTTTGACCGCGCGCCACGGTTCCAAGGATTTCTTTTTGACCAACACGGACACGATCCGTGAAACCATCACTTCAACGACCGAAACACTGACCTATCTTGTGGCGATGATTGCGGTGATTTCACTGATCGTCGGCGGGATTGGCGTGATGAACATCATGTTGGTCTCTGTGACTGAACGGACCAAAGAGATCGGCGTGCGCATCGCCATCGGGGCGCGGCGCTCCGATATTGTCAGCCAGTTTTTGCTGGAGGCCGTGATGGTCTGTCTCGTCGGTGGGGTGATTGGGATTGCGGCGGCGTTGATTGGCGGGGTTCTGGTGGAACGCTTTGTGGACAGTGTGCGATTGAGTTTCTCGGTCGCGGCCGTTGTCGTCGCATTCCTGTCCTCGACCTTGATCGGGATCACCTTTGGCTTTCTTCCGGCACGCAATGCGGCGCGCCTCGATCCTGTTGTCGCGCTGAGCCGGGAGTGAAAGGGTGGTTTTCGGGACTGGCACCTTGGCGCGCGGCTCGGTAGCATGGCGTTCAAAGATGTGAACAGGACACCACGCGAGCATGTCAAACCACCGCGCCGCAGTCATCGGGGCCTCCGGGCGGATCGGCGCGCTGTTGCGTGCGGCATCACGGGCGGAACCTGCGGAGCATATAAAGATCACATGGCAATTTCGCGCACCCCCGCCTGACCCGAAGACCGGTTTTCACTGGCCTGACCTCACGGACCCGCAGCCTCTGATCCATGAAGCCGCGCGCCGGGGCGGGCTGGATGCGCTTTTGGTCTTTGCCGGCGTGTCCCAAACCGGGCGCAAAGACGATCCGGCTGAGATGAAAGCCAACGTCGAGATCGTGGACGCGGCGATCTCTGCGGCTCAGTCAGCGGGGATTTCAAAACTCATCGTGGCGTCCTCTTCTGCCGTCTATGGCGCGGGGATGGGGTGTCCTTTTGTCGAAACCGATACGCTCCACCCGCTCAACGCCTATGGCGCGGCGAAGATGGAGATGGAGGCACTGTGCGCCCGGCGAGCGGATGCATTGGGGCTTGAGATCTGTTGCCTGCGCATTGGCAATGTCGCGGGGGCGGATATGCTTTTGGGCAATGCCATGGCGCGGGCATCAGGCGATGCGCCGTTGCGGCTGGATATGTTCCCCGATGGCGAAGGTCCGCGCCGGTCTTATATCGGACCTCTGAGCCTGTTTCGTCTGCTTTGTGCGCTGATCGTAACGGATCAACCCTTGCCGTCTGTACTCAACCTAGGGGCGCGTCACCCAGTGTCGATGAATGCGCTCTTGGAAGCGGCGGAAGAGCCATGGACGGCCGTACCCGTATCCGCCTCGGGACATCAAAACATCGCGTTGAACTGTACTGTTCTTTTTGACATCTGCCCGCAGGTCCCGGTGGGCGACACTGCGGCAGATATTGTTGCCGAATGGCAGCGGCTGCGAGGCGTATTATGACAGGTCGAAAACGACTCTTTGATATCGTCTTTGCGCTTGTTCTGGCGGCTCTGCTATGGCCCGTCTTTGCCATCGTGGCGCTGTTGATCCTGTTTCGGGACGGGGCGCCGATTTTCTACACCTCCGAGCGGATGAAAACCGCAGACACCGGCTTTCAACTGATCAAATTCCGCACCATGACCGTGGCGCAAAATGACAGCGGCGTGTCCGGTGGCGATAAGTCCACGCGGGTGACAAGAATTGGGCGTTTTCTGAGGAAAACCCGGTTGGATGAACTGCCGCAGCTTTGGAACATTCTGCGCGGGGATATGTCCTTTGTCGGTCCGCGCCCGCCGCTTAGAGCCTATGTCGAGCGGTTTCCCGATCTCTATGCGGATGTCCTGAAAAACCGCCCCGGCGTGACGGGTTTGGCGAGTTTGTATTTCCACGCCCATGAAGAACGCCTTTTGTCCAAATGCGTCAGTTTTGAGCAAACGGATGATGTCTATGCCCGCCGGTGCGTGCCCCGAAAGGCGTGTTTGGATCTGATCTATCAAAGACATGCAACTGTCTGTTTCGACGTCAAGATATTGGCCATGACCTGCGCTGCCGTTCTGCAGAGACGATGAGGTCCGGCGGTCCCTCGGCGGTCCTTCGCTGATCAATCTGGTACTTTTTTACACAGTTTCGGTTTTAATACACATACGCCCTTTCCCAAGCCCATGCTTTTTGCAAGGAAGAAAGGGAAAATACACTTTTTGAGCGAGTAACCGAGTGTACAGAAGAGTTTTAATCGTTGGTATGACCTCCCTGCCTGTGCATGTTGTGCGCGCTGTTTTGATGGCAAACGACGTCGGGGTCTTATTCGCGGCACTCACGATGACACATATCTTGCTCTTTGGCGCGGATTTTCCTGCGTCCTATCCGGGCATGTTTTGGCTTTACCTTGTGGTGGGTCTGTTTGGGCTGGCCATGATCACGGGGTTTCGTCTTCAACGGATTAAACTCGTGATGCTGAACTCTGGCGATGTGCTTAATATCGCCAAGGCCAACCTCGCGATCATGCTGAGCCTGATGATTGTCTCTCTTGGCCTCGGTGTGCCGCATATGTTGGCCAACACGCTGACTTTTGGCGTGTTTTCTTTTGCTGGCATGGTCGGAACCCGTGCCATTGCAGTGTCTGTGTTCGGCCACCTTCGGGAACATTTGCACAAACGCCAAACGGTCGCCGTGTTTGGTGCCGGACCCGCCGGGGTGCAATTGGCCTCGGCGTTGAGCCAATCGTCGGACATGCGCCCGGTTGCATTTTTTGACGACAATCCCACCATGCATGGGATGGAAATCGGCGGCATACCTGTGTGCTCGCCAAAAGATTTAATCGCCGATATGTTTCGCCAATCCATCTCAAAGCTGATCATCGCTTTGCCCGATAGCGCCAAGGCGCGGCAGAAGGCGATTGTCGATATGTGTCTTCGCGCCGATATTGACGTGCAGATTTTGCCATCCTTCATTGATTTGCTGGCGGATCGCGGCAATGAAAAATTGCGCACGGTTGATCCGCATGACATCCTGGGGCGCGACAAAGTTGATCTTGAGACCCCTGAGGTGGCCAAGAGCTATGCCGGGCGTGTGGTGATGGTCACCGGGGCAGGCGGGTCTATTGGCTCTGAATTGTGCCGTCAGTTGATCGCCTGTCGCCCAGCCAAAATCGTGTTGTTCGAGCAAAGCGAATACAATCTCTATATGGCAGACCTCGATCTGGCCAAGCGTACCCAATCATGCGCGGTCGAGATTTGTTCCCGGCTTGGCTCGGTCACCGATCCCATGCGCTTGCGTCAGGTGATGGCCGAGGAGAAGGTGGAAATCATCCTTCACGCTGCCGCCTACAAGCATGTGCCTTTGGTCGAGGGCAATGAGCTTGAGGGCGCGCGCAACAATATTCTGGGCACGAAAATTTTGGCCGATGCCGCCGTTTCTGCGGGCATTGAGCGTTTTATCCTTGTGTCAACCGATAAGGCAGTCCGCCCGACCAGCGTGATGGGGGCGACAAAGCGTTTGGCGGAATTGATCGTTCAGGATGTGCAAACCCGCGCACCGGACACCAAATTTGCCATGGTGCGCTTTGGCAATGTCTTGGGGTCGTCCGGCTCGGTGTTGCCGCTGTTTCAGGCGCAAATCGAAGCGGGCGGACCGGTGACCGTCACCCATCCAGAGATGAACCGGTATTTCATGACAGTCTCTGAGGCCGCGCGTCTTGTGCTTTTGGCCGGGGCCTATGCCGAAGGCGGCGATGTGTTCGTATTGGACATGGGGAAACCGCAAAAAATCATCAATATTGCCCGCAAACTGATCCGCCTGTCCGGGCGCCGGGTCAAGGATCCGGTGACGGGCGAGGGTGACATTGAGATCAAAATCACGGGCCTGCGCCCCGGTGAAAAGCTATTTGAAGAGCTGTTTGTCGATGAGGACAGCCTGTGTAAAACGCCGCATCCGAAAATCTTGCGCGCCGAGGAGGCGCGGCTGAGCGAGATTCAAATCGCGGGAATGTTGCGCGAAGTTCAGGTGGCCATCGACACGGCGAACCCGCAAAAATTGCGCAAGGTGGCGATGGAGCGGGTGGATGGCTACCAGTCCGAGCAAATTCCACTCAAGGCTTGAAACACCGCAGAGATGGCTCAAAAAGGGGGGCAAAAGCGCCCCATATCATGGTGCAGCGTTCGGGCCGCATACGGGCTAGGCCACAGGTTAAATTCTGATATGGTACGTAAAATTTCGGGGAATAAAGTGGGTCACAGGACGATGCAGGGACGACGGGCGAGAGCTGAACGTCAAGGCGGCAAAGCTTTGCTTTGGGCCGCGGTCGGAGGCGTGGCGCTGTCAAGCACACCGATGATGGCCGAGGAATTGCACACCTCACGTTTCGGCCTTTATGGCTCCGCAGGTCTGTTGGATATGCCCACGGCAGAGGCGGCACCGGATGGGCAACTGAGCCTGTCGCATACGCGTTTTGGTCCCGTGCGCCGTACCACCTTGGCCTTTCAAATCCTGCCGCGCCTGTCTGGCAGCCTCAGCTACAGCGGCACGGAAAATCTGACCGACGAATTCGACGTCTATTGGGACCGGACCTTTGATCTCAGCTATCAGCTTTTTGACGAGGGGACTTATCGCCCCGCCGTGTCCCTCGGTCTGCGCGATCTCATGGGCACAAGCCTTTTGGGCAGTGAATATATAGTGGCCACCAAATCCGTCGGTGAGCGCCTGCGCGTGACCGGGGGGCTTGGTTGGGGCCGTTTGGCGACGCAAAACGATCTTGGCTTTTCCATCGGCAATCGGGATGGCGACCTTCGGGACACCGGTGGCACGCTCAATTATGATCAATGGTTTCGCGGACCTGTCGGGGCGTTTGGCGGGTTGAGTTACGATCTCAATGACAAGTTGACCGTTTTGGCGGAATATTCGTCTGATGCCTATCTGGCCGAAACGGAGCGTGGCATCGTCACGCATAATTCGCCTTTCAATGTCGGTCTGAGCTATCACATTACCCCCCATATCACCGCCACCGCCTCTTATCTCTATGGCGACATGTTCGGGTTTGGGATCACCGGATTTCTCAACCCGAAAACCCCGGCGGTGAAAGGCGGGCTTGAACCCGCGCCGATCCCGGTGATGCAGCGCCCGAGCCGCTCTGCCGATGCGTTGGGGTGGTCTGGCGCATGGATTGAGGATGGCACGGACGCCCCCGCAATTCGCAAAGCCTTGGCGCGCGCGATGGCCAAAGAGGGGCTTGAACTCGAAGCCATGTCTTTGACCGCGACCCGCGCCGAAGTGCGGTTTAACAACACCCGCTTTGCCGCACGCGCCGAGGCGCTGGGTCGCCTGTCGCGCCTGATGTCGCGGGCCTTCCCGCCGTCGGTCGAAACCTTTGTGATGACCGAGGTGGTTGAGGGCGTGCCGACACAGTCCACCATCGTCCCGCGCACCGGTGTCGAGCGGCTTGAATTCGAGCCGGCTGGCCAGATGCTGGCCGTGACGCAATTTGCCGATCCCCGCGCTTTGCCCTCCGATCCTTTGGTGCGGCTTGACGATGTCTATCCGCGCCTGCACTGGTCTGTGTCACCCTATCTGACAGCCTCCGTCTTTGACCCCGAAAGCCCATTGCGTGCTGACATCGGATTGCGTGGCAAGGTCAATTACGAACTGATGCCGGGCCTGTCTTTGCGGGCGTCAACCTCGGTCCGTCTCAGTGGCAATATTGCCGATGAGGATGTCAGCGTCGATGACACCACCCTGCCGCCTGTGCGTTCTGAGGCACCCTATTATTCCAATCAGGTACAACTCGAAAACCTGACGGCCAACTGGTATGGTCATCCGGCTGAAAACATCTTTACCCGCGCATCTGTCGGCTATCTTGAACGGATGTATGGCGGTGTGTCCGGTGAAGTGCTTTGGAAAAAATCCGCCAGCCGCCTGGCCCTTGGCGCCGAGGTCAACTATGCGCTCAAACGCGATTTTGATGATCTGTTTGGCTTCGGCGACTATGATATCGTGACGGGGCACGTCTCCGGCTACTACGACATGGGCAACGGTTTCCATGGTCAAGTGGATGTGGGTCGCTATCTTGCCGGCGACTGGGGCGCGACGTTCTCTGTGGATCGCGAATTCAACAATGGTTGGCGGGTTGGCGCCTATGCGACCTTGACCGATGTGCCCTTTGATGAATTTGGCGAAGGCTCTTTTGACAAAGGCATTCGGATTTCCATGCCCTCTGATTGGTTCGCCGGAACGCCGACCACCGAACGTAATGATTTCCTGTTGCAATCGCTCACCCGTGATGGCGGCGCGCGCCTGAATGTGCAGGGACGGTTGTATGAGCGTATCCGCGGCACCCAACAACCAGAGATCGAAGACCGTTGGGGGCGGTATTGGAGATGAAACAGCACAAGATGACGCGTCTTGCCGTGGCTTTGGCGGCGCTCGGTTTGTCGTTTGGCCTGATGGGCTGTGGCAATGATCAGTCCGCCAAACGGGCCAGCGCAACGATCAAAGATCTCTCGTCCATGGCTGTGGGGAAGCTGGGCGGCAAGGGTAAAGCCGCGCCCCCGGTTGATCCGCGCGTGTCGATTGAGACCACCATGAGAGAAATCCCAGGGGTCCCGCTGCAATTTGTGATGCAAGAAAAAACGAGCGCCTATGCGGTGACCTCGATCTATGGCCAAAACGGTTCGGTGATCACTTGGGTGGGGGCCGATCGAAAAACCACAAGCCTTGATCGGGGAATGCTGACGGCCACCCGTGGCTTTGGCAATGACTTGATGTCTGTGGAAGACGGCGGGGCTGTGCGGCTGATCACCACAAAACAGGCCGGGACGGTGACGAAAACCTATCGGTTTCTGGATGGGTTGGAGCGCACGACGCGTTTGGCGCTAACCTGTGCAATCACGCCGGGTGAAACTCAATCGGTGACATCTGGTGAGATTTCGACCTCTGCAAGGATCATGCGCGAGACCTGTCAGACCGCGACCGGGGAATTTTCTTTCACCAACACCTATTGGATTGATGCGGGAGGCCGGATGGTGCAATCGGTGCAATGGGCCAGTGCCGAGATTGGCCAATTGGTGTTTCGCCGTCTGAGGTGAGCGCGTCATTGGCGCTCAAGACATTTGAATTTGAGAAAGAAAAACGGCGGCCAAATGACCGCCGTTTTAAAATTCGAAAACAGGTCGACTTAGGAGTCGAGAGCAACTGCGAGCGCAGCAGCGCCGAGCAGAAGCAAAAGAGCGTTACCACCCATGGAACCATTGGAAGAGCTGGAGCTTTCCTCAACAATCACGGTGGGGGCCATTTCGGGCTCAGAATAGCCACCGGCAAAGGAAGCGGATGCTGTTGCGACAACAAGCATAGAGGCGAGGGTAACTTTTTTCATATTGGTATCTCCGTTACAACAAATCACTCAGCATCCAAAGCCAAGTTCAAATCGAATTTTGCATACTCACCTTAAGCGGGAAACCACAAACTATGCGGCCAGTCTGTTTTCGGCGAAAAAAATCTACATCGTGTCGTATTCAACTCACTTACTGATTTTAAGAGAAGAATTTAATAAAAACATACACTAAAGCCTTTTGCGTGTTTCTGGGGTCAGGAGGCTTGCAAAAGGACCGCGTAGCATCAATGTTACGGGCGTTTTGCATGTGATCTGGTTCCGGTCAAATGCAACACGCTTAAATGGGAACGAATAGACCGAAACCTCTCGGTTTGGCGCGCCAATCTCTGGGAGGGGATCATGGTCAAAGGCATTGTCTGGCTTGTGCTGGCCTATGGGCTGAGTCAATTTTATCGGGCTTGCCTTGCGGTGTTCGGGCCCATTCTCAAATCCGAAATCGGGTTGGGGCCTGAGGACACGTCCATGGCTTTGGGGCTGTGGTTTTTGACCTTTGCCGCTATGCAAATCCCCGTGGGCTGGTTGTTGGACCATCATTCCCCCAAAGCCACGGCGATGGTGCTTTTGTCGTTTGGCGGTGGCTTGGGGGCGATCGTGTTTGCGATGGCGCAGGGGCCTTTAGGAGTCAACGTCGCAATGATGTTGATCGGCATCGGTTGCTCTCCGGTGTTGATGACTTCGCTTTACATCATCGCCCGTACCGCGCCGCCTGCACGTTTCGGCACGCTGACCGGGCTTGTGCTTGGCATTGGGTCGTTGGGCAATGTTGCTGCCGCCACCCCTTTGACATGGTCGATGGAGCTGTTGGGTTGGCGCGGGACATTGCTGGCTTTGGCCGCTCTGACGCTATTGATTGCCGGTGCGCTTTATCGTTTTGTCGAGGATCCGCCCCGGCTTGCTCACACTGCGGAAGGGCCGCGCAAAGGGATGCGCGATTTGTTGAAACTGCGCGCACTCTACCCGATCTTGTTGATTGCTTTGGTCGCTTACGCGCCCGGGGGCGGGTTGCGCGGCAGTTGGATTGGCGGTTATTTGTCCGATGTGCATGGGTTGAGCTCAGCGCAGGTCGGAACGGGGACGCTGGTCATGGCGTTTGCGATGATCATTGGCAGCCTTGCCTTTGGTCCGGTTGATCGCCTGATCAAAAGCCACAAATGGATCGTCGGCGGCAGTGCCGCGCTGACGTTAGTGCCCTTGGCGATGTTATGGCGGGGCTTTGGCGATGCCAAGGTGACGGCGGCCATTGTCTTGTTTGCGCTGGTTGGATTTTTCTCGTCCAACTATCCGCAGATCATGAACCACGGTCGCACGCTTTTGCCGCCGGAACTGGTCGGGCGCGGGGTGACGTTGATCAACCTGTTCTCCATCGGTGGCGTGGGCCTGTCACAGATTGTCTCCGCGCGCTTGTTTGCCGCGCAGATGGGGGCCGAGAGCGCCATGGTGACGTCCTATAGTGTTGTCTTTGGCTTCTTCTCTATCACGCTGGTGCTTGGCCTTGTGGTCTATGCTTTTGGCGCGCGCGATCCCCGATAGCTGGCTTGTGACAGGGCGGCGCCTGTCCTAAGACATTTGGGGTGAACACCTGTGGCACCGGGGCTTGATCAGGAGGCATCCGCGCGATGATCGCATATCTCAAAGGCTGGTCGACCAAAAAGGACAGCTTCTTTGCCTCGGTCGCCAAGGCGGCAGGGGGCGGCAAAGGCTTGCCGCTGATCCCGCTGTCGTTTCACGGCTTTCCCGAAAGTGACGCGCGTGCCAAGGCGGCGATGGCCGTGGCCAAACGCCAGCCCAAAAGCGCGCTGGTGCGGATGTTGAAATTTCGCCTGATCTGGGCGCAATACAACGGCGCGCGCCGCTATTTCACCCGCCACCCGGACAGGATCGCGATGTGTTGGAATGGCATCACCGGCTCTCGCCGTGTGTTCATGGAAGGGGCGCGCGATGCAGGGGTGCCGCGGCTTTATGGTGAACTCGCGCCCTTTCCCGGTCGGATGCAACTTGATCCCAAAGGCGTCAATGCGCTGAGTTCTGTGCCGCGCGATCCGGGGTTTTTCACCGCATGGGCGGCAGGACGCGCGGATCGTCAGGGCGACGCGTGGCGGGCGATGGGGGCAAACCTCACCGCGCGGCTGTCGCGGCGCGCCGATGTGAGGCAGGTGGAGGCCGATCTGTCCGATGAGCCGTTTCTTTTCGTGCCGTTGCAAGTGCCCAATGACAGCCAAATCACCATGTTTGGCGGCTGGACCGGCTCCGTTGCAGGGATGATCGCAGCGCTGGCCGAGGCCTCCGAGGCCCTGCCAGAGGGTTGGCATATTCGGATCAAAGAACACCCCTCCGCCAAGACCTCTTTGGCGGAACCGCTGACCCGCGCCATGTCTATTGCTCAAGGACGTCTGCGCATCGACAACCAAACCGACACTTTCGCCCAAGTCCGCGCCAGCCGTGGCGTGGTTACCATCAACTCCTCGGTCGGGCTGCAATCGTTTTTCTACGACACACCAGTGATTGTTTTGGGCGAGGCGTTTTTTGCGCTGCCCGGTTTGGTGCGTGTGGCCGGGGACCAAACGGCACTCCATGCGGCGATGGCGGAGGCGGAATCGCTCGCCTTTGATCCGGTCTTGCGGGCCGCTTTCATGAATTATCTTGATCAGGTGCATTTCCCGCATGTATCGGAAAGCCCTGATGGCACCATCGAGATTGACCAAAACGCCGCAGTACAGCGGATAAAGGCGGCAAAGACCGCCGTAGGGCACTAAACCCTCTTTCCTCCAAACGCCCTTTCGCGTAAGGCTCCGCGCCAGTCAACCTGGACTGATGAGGAGTGCCAAATGGGCTATAAAGTCGTCGTCGCAGGCGCCACGGGCAACGTGGGCCGCGAAATGCTGAACATCCTCGCCGAGCGCGAGTTTCCTGTGGATGAGATTGCGGTTCTTGCATCGCGCAAATCTCTCGGCACCGAAGTGAGCTTTGGCGACAAGACCCTCAAGACCCAAGATCTTGACACCTTTGACTTCACCGGCTGGGACATGGCGTTGTTTGCCGTAGGCTCGGATGCGACCAAAATCTACGCGCCGAAAGCCGCGAAAGCGGGCTGTGTGGTGATCGACAACTCGTCGCTCTATCGCTACGATGCCGATGTGCCGTTGATCGTGCCGGAAGTGAACCCGGACGCCGTGATGGGGTATGCGAAGAAAAACATCATTGCCAACCCGAACTGTTCGACCGCGCAGATGGTTGTGGCTTTGAAGCCGCTGCATGACCGTGCCAAAATCAAACGCGTTGTTGTGTCGACCTATCAATCGGTATCTGGCGCGGGCAAAGCCGGGATTGATGAGTTGTGGGATCAGACCAAGGGCATGTATGTCCCAGGTCAGGAACGCGCCGCGGCGAAATTCACCAAGCAGATCGCCTTTAACGTGATCCCGCATATTGATGTGTTCATGGATTCCGGCGACACCAAAGAAGAATGGAAAATGATCGCCGAGACCAAAAAGATTTTGGACACGTCGATCAAAGTCACCGCGACCTGTGTGCGTGTGCCGGTGTTTGTCGGCCATTCTGAATCGATCAACATCGAGACCGAAGAGTTTCTGGACGAAGATGAAGCCCGCGAAATCCTGCGCGTTGCGCCGGGGATCTTGGTGGTCGATAAGCGCGAAGATGGCGGCTATGTCACGCCGGTTGAATGCGTTGGCGATTACGCCACCTTTATCTCGCGCATCCGTCAGGACGTGAGCATCGAGAATGGTCTCAACCTGTGGTGCGTCTCCGACAACCTGCGTAAAGGCGCGGCTCTGAACGCGGTTCAGATCGCCGAGCTTCTGGGCCGTCGGGTTTTGAAAAAAGGCTAAGGGTAGGAGGCCAAAAGAGCCTCTGATCTTTGGTTACTAAAGTCTTAAAGAAAGGGCGCTTGCGGGCGCCCTTTTTGTTGCCGATTCGACGCTGCGCGGACAGCATTGCCGTCTTTTTATTGGATTTAGGGACCAGTTTTGCCATCTTTGCGCCCAAAAGATCGAAAACTCAGAGCGCTCACAGAGCAATAAATTCAAGTTTTTATCTATTTATGTCATTGAAATAAAAGGGGAGTTTTGAAAATTCCTCCTAGAGGCCGCATTAACTTTAAAGTTTATTTATCAGCGCGGAGAAATTGTGGCGCTGTTATGTTCTGATTGACTGAAGACACCGCCACATAGAGAGGGAGGTCATTTATGTTTCGAGTGAAGATCAATCTCAGCGCCATCCGGCACGATCCTTGCGCGCCTAAATGTGACGCCGAAGATCGGATGGGCGATTGGGCCGAGGAAATCGTGAACACCGAGCCCCGCCTGACGCGCGAGGAGTTATGCCGCACCTTTGGGGACAAATTCGGCGGCATTGCGGGTGAGGGCTATAATAAAACCGTGGCTTAACAAGGCATCTCCGTCGGCGGGCTTTTGCCGGGAGCGGCGCAAAAGCTCCTCTGTCGCGGGAATATGACTTGCGTCTCACGCAGTGCCATTGGACCTTCTCCTCCGATCGAACAGGAGGAAACGATGTTTTCAAACCCCATTGCCAAACAATCCATTTGGACCACATCCGCGCTTGTGATCTGCGCGATGACTGTGCCCGGTATGAGCTTGGCCGATAGTTTTTCCGCCCAGTCGGATGTCACCGAAGTGACGCTTTACCCGCAAAGCGCCACCGTGACCCGAGAGGGCCAGATCAGCCTTCCCGCGGGCCAGCATGAGGTGACCTTTACCGACATTCCTGCAAGCTCGGTCGACGGGATCATTGCCAGTCTGCAAAGCACGGTAACGGGTGCCGCGTTGGGTCCGGTCACCTATGCACGCACAGCCACCATTGGCAATGCGGAGCGCTACCGCACACCAGAGGCCAAGGCCGCGAAAGCCGCATTGGACGCGCTTGAGGCGCAGCTGCGCGACGAGACCCGTAAAGCCGCCGCAGTACGCCTAGAGGTCGCCGCCGCCGAGGACACATTGGCCTATTTGGGTCGCCTGTCGGCAGGGGAGGCCACGTCTGTCGACACGATGGCCGCCACGGCTGACATGATCCGCGAACACTCCTTGTCCGCCCGTCTTGCCATGGCTGATGCGACCGCCCGCGCCGAGGCCGCAGACCGAGACCTTGAGGCCCTCAAGGACAATATCACCCGCGCCAAAGCCGCCTTGGACCGTCTTGCCCCGTCTGGGGGTGACCGCCTGTCGATCACCCTCGCGCTGGATGTCGCCGAGGCGGGCGATGTGACGGTGGATTTCAGCTATAGTGTGGACGATGCCTATTGGCGGCCGATGTATACGGCGCGGCTGAACACAGAAACAGGCACGTTGGACCTTACCCGCGCGGTGCAGGCGACTCAGGAGACGGGCGAGAACTGGCAGAACGTGATGTTGCGCTTTGCCACCGACAATCCGGCGCGACGCAGCGATCCAAATGAGGTCTACCCCTGGGTGCGCCGCATTTATGAGCCACAGCCGGTTCAGGAATTGATGCGCAGCGCGGACGCAGGCATGGCGGGCTATGCCGAATCGGTGATGGCGGCGCCCATGGCGATGGACAAACAAATGGCCACCGCCACTCTTACCGGGTTGAGCCTGACCTATAGCTATCCGACGCCGACAACGCTCTATTCCGATGAGGGAATGAGCGAATTCGCCCTCTCCGAAGTGGCCCTGTCGCCGGAGATCATGGTGCGGGCTGTGCCGCTTTTTGAAGACACTGGTTATCTCATGGCACATTTCACCAATGACACGAGCGAAATGTTGGTGCCCGGCTCTGTGCGGCTGATCCGCGACGGGGTGAGCCTTGGCGAGACCCGTTTGGACACGGTTGTGGACGGGGCCGAGGTCGATCTGGCCTTTGGTGTGGTCGATGGCATCCGCGTGACCCGAACGGTGCTGGCGAAAAACGAAGGCGATCGGGGCGTGATTTCGAAATCGAATGAAATGTCGTCTGAGGTGCGGATTTCCGTGGAAAACCTGACGGCGAAGACCTGGCCGATAGAGGTGATCGACCGGGTGTCCGTGTCGGAGCAAGAAGACCTTAAGGTCGATTGGTCGGCCACGCCGATGCCGGATATGACCAATCTGGACGACAAGCGCGGTGTGATGGCGTGGCATTTCGATCTGGATGCGGGCAAGACCCAAGACATCACTTTGCGGGAAAGCCTGCGCTGGCCCGAGGGGATGGCACTGGAATGATTCAGGGCTGAACGCATACTATGCGGGCGGCGCACTGTTGCGCGCCGTCCGCGCTGGGCCGGCGATTCGTTCGAAAGTGGAGAGAAACAGAGGACGTCACAAAGCCGCCATGAAGCTGCCGCGGGCTTGCCCGACCTTCGCCCGACGCGCGTCATGGACCTTTGGCGAAATTAACCCTCTTTTGGGGGTTGCACCAAATTTTAACTTTTCAAACAGAGCTTTAACTCTGGTTTAGGTGTTTGATAACACAGGGCTATTGTTTTTCTGCTTCGCCGAAAATCAGCAAATATCTCAAATTGTTTCCATGCTTTCCTACCGTCAAACCGCGCTCTGTGGTCCCTTTATCTCAAGGGGGCCGGGGGCACGGACCGAAAGGATGGAACGATGATCATGCTGATGAAAACAACCGGCCAATCTGGCACCGTATACGGCGCGATGTCTTTCAGCTGGGATGTGCAGGAGTTTGAGGCGACATGCCGCCCGGCGAACCATAATCTGACCCGTGATGCACGCCGTTCCAATGTTGTGCTTTTGGGCGGATGTCACGAAACCCCCGATTTTCGCCCGGACCAAGGCGCGCGTATTGCGCTTGTCGCCTGATCCAAACCGACTGCCACTGTGAAAAAGGAAACGCCATGACCAGTTATTTCGACAAAGCCCGCCAAGGTCGCACCATCGCTCTGAACTTGCATCAAAGCGGGGCCGTTATGTTCTTTCCCGAAGAGATTGAGGCACTGGACCTGAGTAAGCGTCCGGTCATCCGTCAGACGCTCACACAAATGAGCAAACCCATGTTCGTACGCTCCAGTTCTGTTGAAACCGGCGCAGTAATTGGGACAGCGCAGGCCGGAAACAGTGGCGATGCGCCCTATCTTTTGACCAATGCGCTTGCGCTCAACGACGATACGATTGAAACCGTTCTGCGGTTGGTGGCTTAAGCGGATCAGATTGGCGAGAAGCTGTTGGTCTCGGGGTCGTACTGATGCAAATCGCCCTCACCAATGTCGGTCCAAAGCCCATGAAGTGTCAGATCACCGGCTTCGACGGCGGCTTGGACAAAGGGGAACGTCATCAGGTTTTCAAGCGACACAAGGATGGATTCTTTTTCCAATGCCCGCTTGCGTTCGCCTTCCGGTTTGTCGAGGACGCGCTCATATCCGGGACGCAAGATGTCCATCCAGCGGCCGATAAACGAAGACTTTTCTTCAAGCTCAGGCGCATCGCCCGAACACATGTCGTAACAGCCCTGAACGCCACCGCAATTGGAATGGCCCAAAACCACGATATGCGCCACTTTGAGCGCGGTGACGGCATATTCAACCGCCGCCGATGTGCCGTGATGGTCGCCATCGTCGGCAAAGGGTGGGACAAGATTGGCGATGTTGCG
The DNA here is from genome assembly GCF_000299875.1 of Celeribacter baekdonensis B30. GTDB lineage: Bacteria > Pseudomonadota > Alphaproteobacteria > Rhodobacterales > Rhodobacteraceae > Celeribacter > Celeribacter baekdonensis_A. Next base: position 107,443 of record NZ_AMRK01000001.1, on the reverse strand, counting down.
GTGGATGAAAAATTCGCCCTGATCCGCGCCAAAAATGGATGTCACATGAACCCGCGAATCACAGCAGGAAATGATGAACGCGCGCGGACGCTGACCGTCTTCGGCCAGACGGCGATACCAGGATTTGTTCTCGGCAAACGTGGTCGCTTTCCATCCTTGATACCGTTGAACCATATAGCTTGGGAGGGGTTTTGCATATTTCATCGCGGAGAAGCTCTCTTGGGGATGTCGATAGCCAGTTTGCGCGAATGTAATGAGAGTTTTCGAGGAATTCGAGGGAAAATCAGCTTGGGACTAAACCTTTTCTTGAGGGTCTTGAGCCAAAGTCAGATCACGGCGCGTGGGGGCGCTCAAATATGTGGGGTACTAAAATGGTGGTGGTAAAGCTACGGCCCGATGGGGCTGTGCACGTTGATCGAGACCGTTTGGATCAACTTTATGGTCAACTTGGCGCGTCAGGGGCCGATGGTGTCGTGTCGCGCGCCATGGAAGAACTGGCGGTCAGATTGGCCAAAGTCGAGAGCAGCTATAGAAAGAGCCAGTTCGAAGACTTACAGCGAGCAGCACGCTCGATGGTCGCAATTTCCGAACAGATCGGGATGGTCAGTTTCGCACGCGTCGCAAGTGACGTGAATGAATTGGCGCTGTCCGATGACGGAACGGCCTTGGCCGCTTGTGTGGAGCGGTTGATGCGGATCGGGGAAAATTCCCTTTTGGCGGTATGGGACCTTCAGGGCGCATCGCTCTGACCCGTTCCGACAATCGCGGATCAAAAGAGGCGACAGAAAAGACTTTGGTGCGCCGGACAGCCGTCCCGCGAACCAGCTTGCAGGTGGCATCGGATCGGTTAGTCTTGGCGCAACGCCAATGAAAGGCCCGTCCGATGCCACTTTCTTTTGTCTCACCCACAGAGTCCGCTGTTCCTTTGTTCCTGATCGGCGCTGACGATCTGGACGGTTTCCTCGCCACCCGATCCGACGACGATAAGCTCTGGCTCAAAGCCAATGGGTTTTCCGCCGCATTGGGCACTGTCTGCGTGATTCCGGCAGACGGGAAAATTGCGGCGGTTGTCGCCGGGTTTGGCACCGAAAAAACGCGGGCGCGGGACCGGTTTGGCTTTGGCGCGGTGCGTGCGAAATTGCCGGACGGCACCTATGCCTTGCACACGACGCTGACGGGCGAGGCATTGGAGGAGCAGCTTTTGGCGTGGCTTCTGTCCGGATATGTTTTTGATACATATGTTAAAAAGTCAAAATCCTCCGTCCATCTTGTGGCTCCTGAGAGCATCGATGTCGGTCGGATCGAAGCCATTGCTGCGGGCGAGGCGCTGACCCGTGATCTGATCAACACGCCCTCAAATGACATGGGCCCGGCCGAGTTGGAACAGGCGGCGCGCAGCTTGGCGCATGCGCATGGTGCAGAGATTTCTATAACGTCAGGTGAGGCTTTGTTGGAGCAAAACTTCCCGATGATTCACGCCGTGGGCCGTGCCTCGCCGCGCGCCCCTGCCTTGATCGACATGCGCTGGGGCAAGGCAGGGCCGACGTTGACACTGGTGGGCAAAGGCGTGTGTTTTGACACTGGCGGGTTGAACCTCAAACCCGGCGCTTCCATGGGCTTGATGAAAAAGGACATGGGTGGGGCGGCGACCGTTTTGGGGCTGGCTAAAATGATCATGGCGCTGGATGTGCCGCTGCGACTGCGGGTGTTGATCCCGGCGGTGGAAAACGCGGTGTCGGGCAACGCCTTCCGGCCACAAGACGTGTTGACCTCGCGCAAAGGATTGACGGTTGAAATCAACAATACCGATGCCGAGGGGCGTTTGGTTTTGGCCGATGCTCTGGCGCTTGCGGATGAAACCCCGCCGGATTTGTTGATCTCGATGGCGACCCTCACGGGAGCGGCGCGCGTGGCCGTTGGGCCGGATCTCGCGCCGTTTTTTGCCACTGATCCGAAGGATGCCTTGGTGCTGTCAGCCGCGGCGGCCAAGGTGGCCGATCCGGTCTGGCAACTGCCCTATTGGGAGCCTTACGAGAGCATGATCGAGCCGGGGATTGCCGATCTCGACAACGCCCCCTCGGGTGGCATGGCGGGGTCGATCACTGCTGCGCTGTTTTTGCGGCGTTTCGTGACCGAGTCTCCGCGGTATATGCATTTTGACATCTATGGGTGGAACCCGACGGCTGCGCCAGCGCGTCCCAAAGGCGGCGTTGGCCAAGGGGCACGCGCGCTTTTGGCCGCTTTGCCGGAGCTTTTGTCGCTATGACGGATCGCCGCCTGACTCCGGCCAATACCCGAGTGGCGCTTGCGGGATATGCCCGCCAAGGCCAGAGCGAAGTGCTTGCAAAGCCCGCCAGCGTCCGCGTCCCTGTTGCCGATTTGCGCGCCGCACCCGACGGTGTGCGGGATCGACAAGTGTTGTGGGGCGACGGGTTTGACGTGCTGGAGCGCCGAGACGGATGGGCCTTTGGCGTCGCGCGGCGCGATGGCTATGTGGGCTATGTGGCTGAGGCCGATCTTGGGCCGAATATGACGCCAACCCACCTGATTTCCGTGCGCGCTACCCATCTTTATCCCACCGATGATTTCAAATCCGAAGTGGTGGCAAGCCTGTCTTTCGGCGCACGTATCCGGGTGGTGGATGAGCGGCGCAAATTTATGGAGATCGAGGGCGGGTTTTTTGTTCCGAAACCGCACATTCGTCCGATTGAGCGGCCGTTTTCCGATCCGATCACAGTCGCGCAACTGTTCTTTGGCACGCCTTACCTTTGGGGCGGCAATTCCGCCTTTGGCATTGATTGTTCGGGCCTCGTTCAGGCGGCGTTTTTGGCCTGTGGCCTGGACTGCCCGGGTGACAGCGATATGCAAATGAGTATGGGCGCCCCCGCCTCAGCGCCCTACAGGCGCGGCGACCTTTTGTTTTGGAAGGGCCATGTGGCGCTTTGCGTCGATGACGAGGTTCTGATTCACGCCAACGCCCATCACATGGCTGTGGCCTATGAGCCGATCTTGCGGGCAATTGCACGGATCGAGGCGCAGGGCGATGGGCCGGTCACTGCGCATCGGCGGATGTAAGGCGGGCCTATTCGACCGCGCGGATCAGTTTGCGGTCCAAAATCCGCAGCACGGCGCGCAGATCGCCGCCACGTTTGAGAATCTGGCCATCCATGCCGATGACCGAATACATCCCTTGTTTGCCGCGCAGTTTTGGACGTTTCTCAATCCGGTAGATCGGATGTTCGGCGGTGCGTCGAAACACGGAAAATACGGCGACATCTTTGAGAAACGACATGCCATAATCGCGCCATTCGCCCGCGGCCACCATCCGGCCATACAGTCCCAGGATCGTGCCAAGTTCCTGGCGATCAAAGGCGACCCTGTCGTGTTGAGGTGCGGGGCCGGGAAAGGGAGTTGGTGCATTCATGTTCTAAGCTTGGTCATAAATCTGTCAGAAATCAAGGAAACTCATTTCACAATCGACTGCCACCCCCGGTCGCCTTATTGCGGCCATGAAATGGTCTGCGACTTTTCTTGTTTCACCCCTTTTTTGGCCAAGGTGTTGGGGCAAAACGTTAGGCAGAGCGAGAACGCTTTGCCCCGGTGTTACGGTTTAACAGCCCCCACCCAGTTCGTGACTCCGGGGATCTCGCTCAAAACCAACTTGTAAGGCCGAGGCAGCTTGCTGTCTCGGCTTTTCCTTTAGGGGGCGTTGTGTTGGCTGATGTGTTGCGTTTAGCCGCACCAAATGCGGATGATCTGGCCCGTCGCATCCAAATCAATATTCGTGCGCTCCGGGCGGAAATCCATTGTCACCATGCGCCCTGGAGGGATGATGCGGGTGCCTTCGGGAAGATCAAACGCGTCAAGCGCGGATTTGTCCTGTCCGATCAAGGGGGTAAGTAGCTCTAAAGCGCATTCTGTCGCAGTCATAGGTTCCGGACCTCCATTGGGCTCTTGTGTCTCTTCTTTGCATCCGATCAGGGCGCAGGCACCGAGGATGAGGGCAACAACTGTGGGGCGGATCATTTGCGTACTCCATAGCAACATAAAAACATGTGAACTGCGCCGTCGATGACCTTTTGCTTTTCAGAATCGTCGATGTCGCAACAGGCCTGAAACAGACGCATGGATTGGACGCGGACCTTGCACAATTCGGCAAATTGCTCGGCGGCCAGTTCGATGTCGTCAATCGCCAATTCGCCGCGTGCGGTGCAGCTTGCAAGATATTGCGACAAGCGCTTGGTCACCAAGGCCGGGCCGCTTTCATAATATTTGCGACCCAATTCGGGGAAGCGGTCACTTTCCGACACCGCAATGCGAAACACCGCCTGACCAAAATCCGAGAGGATGAAATCAAGGATTTTGCGGCCGACATTTGGTAAAAGCGCGTCAGGCGAAAGGTTTTCGTCCATGCGCTCTTCAAACGCGTCGGCCTGCCGTCTGGTTTCTTGGGCTGCGATTTCTAAAAACAACACGCGTTTGTCAGGGAAATAACTATAGAGCGTGGCTTTGGACACGCCAGCCTCGCGGGCGATGTCATCAACTGATGCGCCCTCGAATCCGTCGCGTAGAAACACAATGCGCGCGCCTTCGACAACCTGATCGAATTTGCGTCCCTTTTTTATCGCGGGATGTGTATCGCTCATGGGTCCCCTCCGTGTCTGGTTATAGTAGAGCGGTTTTTGGGTTTTCTGAATCACGAAATAAGAAAACAAACTGCCCTTTCGTGTTCTGGAGTGATACAGAAAAAAGGCAGGCCCTATGGCCTGCCCAGTGCTCGACAGGGATGTCGATCGAAGGCCGTACAACACACGGACCACATCAATATTTAAACGGATCGGTGCAGTTGAGCAAGCATTTCTGAACTCAACAGTTTAGTTTAACAGGTTCCGCCATAAACCTGAATCACGGGTTTATGGCCGAACGCTCTAGAGTAAATTGATGCTTGCGAACCATCGGTGAATTTCATAATTTAGAACCATTCTAAAAGAGAGGCCCAAATGATCCCCGGTTTTGCCAATCGCCGCCGCTTTTCTGATCTGACGGAACAGGAAATCCTCGCACTTGCGATCTCTTCCGAGGAAGATGATGCGCAGATTTATCGCATGTATGCCGAACGTTTACGCGAAGAATTCCCCAGCAGTGCGGCTGTGTTCGAGGCGATGGCAAAAGAGGAAGACGGCCACCGCACCTCTTTGATTGAACTGCATAAAAGACGGTTCGGGACTGTTATTCCGTTGATCCGGCGCGAGCATGTTTCGGGCTATTATGCGCGCAATCCGGTGTGGTTGATCGAAAATCTCGGGCTTGAGCGGATGCGGTCCGAAGCGCAGGCGATGGAACGTGGCGCCGAAGAATTTTACCTCAAAGCCGCCGCGCGCACCACAGATGCCGACACCCGCGCACTTTTGGGACATCTGGCCGCCGCGGAGGCCGGGCACGACAAAAAAGCCGGGGAATTGGAGAAAGAGTTCCTCGATGGAGACGAGCGCGAGGCCGAAGACAAGGCCGCGCATCGTCAATTCGTGCTGACATGGGTGCAACCCGGCCTCGCGGGCCTCATGGATGGCTCGGTCTCGACCCTTGCGCCGATTTTCGCCACCGCCTTTGCCACCCAAAACACCCACACCACCTTTCTTGTCGGCCTTGCCGCCTCTGTGGGCGCAGGGATTTCCATGGGCTTCACCGAGGCCGCGCATGACGATGGCGTGATCTCGGGACGTGGCTCTCCGATCAAACGCGGCTTTGCCTCGGGCATCATGACGATGGTCGGCGGTTTGGGGCACGCGCTGCCCTATCTGATCACCGACTTCTGGACTGCAACGATCATCGCCTTCATCGTGGTCTTTATCGAGCTGTGGGCCATTGCGTGGATTCAAAACAAATTCATGGAAACACCCTTCTTGCGGGCGGCTTTTCAGGTTGTGCTTGGCGGCGCGCTGGTGTTCGCTGCGGGGGCATTGATCGGCGGCGGTTGATGCAGATTTGACCTGTAAGCCAGCGCCTCGGAGGCATCTGTGACCAAAATCTACATTGATGCCGATGCCTGTCCAGTCAAAGCCGAGGCCGAAAAAGTCGCCACCCGGCACCAAATTCCCTGTCTCTTTGTCTGCAACGGCGGGCTGCGGCCCTCGCCCAATCCCTATGTCGAGTTGGTCATCGTTCCCGATGGCCCGGATGTGGCTGACATGTGGATTGCGGAGCGTGCGCGTGTCGGTGATGTGGTGGTCACGGGTGACATTCCCTTGGCGGCCAAAGCGGTCGAAGCGGGTGCGCGGGTGATCAAACATGACGGCGAGGCGTTTACGCCCGCGAACATAGGCAACGCGTTGGCGACCCGCGATTTGATGTATGATTTGCGCGCGGCGGACCCGTTCCGCCAAGGCGGCGGAAAACCATTTTCAAAGGCGGATCGTTCGCGGTTTTTGGATGCTTTGGAACGCGCGGTGCAAGGCGCAAAAAGGGATGCCCTATGACCATAGACGCGGTGATTTTTGACATTGGCAACGTGTTGATCGAATGGCAGCCGGAGCGCCATTACGACGCGGTGATCGGCGAAGCGCGCCGTCGCGAGATGTTTGAAACCGTTGATTTGCACGCGATGAACGATCGTGTCGATCAGGGCGCAAATTTTCGCGAAACGATTGCGGCAACGGCGGATCACTACCCTGAATTCAAAGACGAAATCCTGATGTGGTATTTCGACTGGATCAAGATGGCCGCTCCCGCCATTCCCGGCTCTGTCGCGATTTTACGCGCTTTGCGGGCCAAGGGCATTCCGGTTTTTGCTCTGACCAATTTTGGCATTGAAAGTTTCGAATTTGCCGAAACGAAATACCCGTTTTTGATGGAGTTTGACCGCCGTTACGTCTCTGGCCGCATGGGCTGTGTCAAACCGCATTCTTTGATCTTCGAGATGGTCGAAGCGGACTGCCACATCGCACCAAAGGCGCTTTTGTTCACCGACGACCGCCTTGAAAACCTTGATATGGCCGCCAGCCGAGGCTGGCAGACGCATCTGTTTGACGGGCCAAGGGGCTGGGCCGATCGTGTTGTGTCTGAGGGGCTTTTGACGGCGAAAGACCTCAGCGCCGCAGGGTTTTAAGCCAAAGCGTTTGCCACGCGTTTGCCCAGAGGCACCTCTTTGATCGGCAAATGCACGATGGCGGAAAACGCCCCGATACCAACGCCAACCCACCAGACGGCGGTGTAATTGCCGTAGACGTCATAAAGCCGTCCGCCCAGCCAAACACCAAGAAACGCGCCGAGTTGGTGAGAAAAGAACACGATGCCGTAGAGCGTTCCCATGTAACGCAGCCCGTAAATATGGGCGACAAGGCCGGAGGTCAGAGGTACCGTGGCCAACCACAGCGCGCCCATGACGACAGAGAAGACCAACACGGATGTTGGCGTGATCGGGAAGGCAATAAAGGCGGCAGCGGCCAAGGTCCGGCCAATGTAAATCCCGGTCAGCAAATACTTTTTTGAATAGCGTTTGCCGAGGTATCCAGCGAACAGTGTGCCACAGATATTGGCCAAGCCGATGAGCGAGATCGACACAGCGCCCAAAGCCGAGGTAGAGGTTACGCCCAGAGATGCGAGCGTGCCTGACGGGTCAATCGCGCCGCACATCTCGGTCACCAGCGCAGGGAAATGCGCGGTGATAAAGGCAAGCTGATAGCCACAGGAGAAGAAGCCCAAAAAGATCAACGTGTAGCTTGGGTCGCGAAAGGCTTTGCCAAGGATCGCGCCAAGGCTCTCTTCCAATTCGGCTTTGCTTGCCATGTGTGGCGAGCGCATCAGGGGCAGCGCCAAGAGCGTGAGTAAGATTGCAGCGGCGAAGAGGATGAATACGTTCTGCCATGCCATCATGCCCAAAAGCCATTCCGCCAAAGGCGCGCCAAACACCTGTCCGGCGGACCCCGCCGCCGTGGCAATGGCCAAGGACATCGACCGGTTTTCATCCGAAGACGCCCGGCCCACGACCGCCAGGATCACGCCAAACCCTGTGCCCGCGATGCCAAACCCGACAAGCACTTCGTAGAGCTGATGTGCCTCAGGTGTGACCGCGAATGACGACAGCACAAGCCCCGCAGCATAGGTCAAGGCGCCAAGGATGATGGCTTTTCGATCGCCAATTCGTTCGGCCAAAGCGCCGAAAATTGGCTGTCCGATGCCCCAAAACAGGTTTTGCAACGCAATGGCCAAGGAAAATTCCGACCGGGGCCAGTTGAACTCGGTGGCAATCGGGATCTGAAACACACCAAAGGAGGCTCGGATCGCGAAGCTGACGATGATGACGATACACCCAGCCAAAAGGACGGGGGTGAGAAGTGGTGTGCGTGCGGTGGACATCTTTGGTCTCCTTTGCGTCAGCTTTCGGCAAAATCCGGGCACAGGTCAATTGAATGATTGGCATGAAACGCATCATCTTTTCTTATGATCCGGGACGCAGTATGGGGAGGGCATGGATACGCTTATGAATATTTATGCGGCCCGCGTGGCCGAGGGCACGCTGCGCGCGGATGCGGCGCAGGAATCTGTGCTGCCGATGCTGGAACGGGTGCGGGCGCAACTGGCCAGCCAACCGACCGGGAAAAAAGGGCTTTTGTCCCTGATCGGCGGGCGCAAGAAACCCGAACCCATCACGGGGCTCTACCTTTGGGGCGGTGTGGGGCGCGGCAAATCCATGTTGATGGATCTGTTTTATGACCATGCCCCGGTGCCGGCGCGCCGCGTGCATTTTCATGCTTTCATGCAAGAGGTCCAAGACGGCATCAACACGGCGCGCAAGGCCGGAACACCGGATGCCATAGCCCCCGTGATCGAAGAGATCGCCAGCGAAATCAAACTCTTGTGCTTTGATGAGATGCAAATCACCGACATCGCCGACGCGATGATCGTGGGGCGGTTGTTTGAGGGGCTGTTTGCCAAGGGCGTCACCGTCGTGACCACCTCGAACCGGGTGCCAGATGATCTCTACAAAGACGGGCTCAACCGCCAGCTGTTTTTGCCCTTCATCGCCATTTTGAAAGAACGGCTGGAGGTGCATCATCTGCATTCTCCGGTGGATTATCGCCAAGGCCGTTTGACCGGAACGCCGGTGTATTTTCAGCCGGTGGACGCAGAGGCACGGGCAGCGATTGAGGATATTTGGACGGATTTGACCGGCGGTGCGACCGAGTCGCTGACGCTCAAGGTCAAAGGCCGCGATGTCGTCTTGCCCAGGTTTCACAACGGCATTGCGCGGGCGAGCTTTTGGGATCTCTGTGGTCAGATGTTTGGCCCCGGCGATTATCTTGTCATCGCGGGCGCTGTTAAGCTGCTGATCTTGGAAGACATTCCGCGCCTGACCCGGAGCAACTTCAACGAGGCCAAACGGTTCGTGACCCTAATTGACGCGCTTTATGAGGCTAAGGTGCGGCTGGTGTGTAGTGCGGTGGATGAGCCCGAGAGCCTGTATGTCGAAGGCGCTGGGGCGTTTGAATTTGAACGCACCGCGTCGCGCCTGCGCGAGATGCAGGACGCGAGCTGGGGCGAGGCCGAAGACGGCGCGTGACTTAGGCTGTGAGGCCCAAAAGCGCGCGCACCCGCGGCACAACCTCTTCGCCATAGAGCCGAATATTGTCCATCAACACCTCATGGCTGACCGGGCCAGCGGAATATTTGAGATCAAACCGCTGGACATCGAGCGCCTGAACCGTGGCGGCAATTTTGCGCGCCACCGTGTCGGGCGAGCCAACGTACAGCGCGCCGTTTTCAACCTCGTGTTCAAATGCGTCACGGGTCAGCGGCGGCCAGCCGCGTGTGCGCCCGATGCGTTGATGCATCACGCGGTAGCCGTCGAAAAACCGATCCCGTGCCTCTTGGTCGGTGGCGGCAATATGGCCCGGCGAATGACAGCCAATGGGCAAGGGTGCCGCATCCATTTTTTCGCGCACTTCGCGGTACAACCCGGCGTAGGGGGCAAAACGGGCGGGTGGGCCGCCGATGATGGCCAAAGACATCGACATGTTATTGGTGGCCGCACGCACTACGGATTCGGGGGTGCCGCCAACACCGACCCAGACCGGGATCGGCTTTTCAGGGCGCGGATAGACCGTTTGCGATTTGAGCGGGGTGCGATGACGGCCCGACCAACTGATTTTCTCCTCACTGGTCAGTTTGGAAAAAATCTCAAATTTTTCCTCAAACAACATCTCATAATCGGAGAGATCAAAGCCAAAGAGCGGGAAAGATTCGGTAAATGAGCCGCGTCCAAGCGTGACTTCGGCGCGGCCATTTGAAATGGCTTGGATCGTGGAAAACCGTTGAAACACCCGGATCGGATCGTCCGAGGACAACACGGTAACTGCAGAGGTGAGTTTGATCTTTGAGGTCACGGCGGCGATGGCGGCCAAGATCGTGTCCGGGGCGGAGACCGCAAAATCGTCGCGGTGATGTTCGCCCAGACCGAAAATATCGAGGCCAACCGCATCGGCCAGTTTGGCCTCTTCAATGACGTTGCGGATCACTTGGCCGTGCGACAGATCGCGGCCCTGATCGTCCCATGTGACATCACCAAACGTGTCGATTCCGAATTCCAAAGACATGATGCATCTCCTGTGCTTGGCCTAGAGATACTGCCAAATCCGCCGTGCGCCTACATGCGCGAGCGCACAGAGACTGTTCAGATCACGCGTTGTCTTGCAGGATATGCCCGGCCAGATAGAGCGAGCCACAGATCAATATACGCGCTTCGGGGGCGGTGCTGACGATCTCTTGCACTGCGGCCAAAACACTTTGGGCTTCGAGGGCCTCCATCCCAACTTCGCGCGCCGTTTCGGCGGTGGCGGAGGCGGGCAGGGTGGCTTGGGCGTCGGGAATCGACACCGCATAAAGCCGTTCGGCATGGCGCGCGAGCGGTTCGAGATAGCCTCCCACGTCTTTGGTGTTCAGCATGCCGCAGACCATATAGGTTGGACGGTTTGGCAAACGGTCCAGAGCCTCGGCCAAGGCGATCCCCGCAGCCGGATTATGGCCGCCATCAAGCCAAAGCTCGGCTTTCGGGGCGGCATCATTCAGCGGTCCGGTGGCAAGGCGTTGCATCCGGGCGGGCCAATAGGCGTCCGTTAAAGCGGCCTCAAAGGCGGCATCGTCAAAGCCAAGATGGCGCAGCGCGGCAATGGCAGCGCCCGCGTTGATGACTTGGTGATGGCCGATCAGACGCGGCAGCGGCAGGTCACGCAACCCGTGTTCGTCCTGATAAATCAGGCGACCGCGTTCTTCCCAAACATGCCAGTGTTGACCATAGGCCAAAAGCGGCGCGCCAAGACGGGCGGCGCGGGCTTCGATGACCTCCATCGCCTCGTCGGGTTGCGGGCCAACGATACAGGGCACACCGCGTTTGATGATCCCGGCTTTTTCCGTCGCAATCTCGGCCAGAGTTTCGCCCAGATATTGAGTGTGATCAATCGAGATCGGGGTGATGATGGTCAAGGCCGGGGACTCGACCACATTGGTCGCATCCAACCGCCCGCCAAGGCCCACCTCAAGCAAAGTATAATCCGCAGGGGTGCGCGCCATGGCGAGGATGCCCGCAACGGTGGTGATTTCGAAATAGGTGATCGGCGCGCCGCCGTTGGCAATCTCGCATTCTTCCAACACCTGCATCAGCGCGGGTTCGGAAATAAACGTGCCCGCCAAACGAATGCGCTCGTGAAACCGTGCCAGATGCGGCGAAGTATAGGCGTGAACCGATTTGTCGGCGGCCTCAAGCCCGGCACGGATCATCGCCTGGGTCGAGCCTTTGCCGTTGGTGCCCGCGATGTGAATCACCGGGGGCAGATCGCGTTCGGGGTGATCCAAGGCGTCCAGCAAACGCCAGACACGGTCCAGCACAAGATCAATGATCTTGGGGTGAAGCGACATCAACCGATCAAGGATGATGTCCGACGAGGAGGATGTCACTTTTGCGCGTCCTTGGCAGGGGTCGTTTTGGGCTTTGCACCCTCGGGGGCTTTTGCGGCCTCAAGAGGTTTGACCTCGGGTGTGGGTGCCGGAAGATCACCCGCAACGGCCGGGGTCATTTGTCCCAACATGCGCAGGATCGTGACCAATTCGGATTTCATCTGACTCCGGTGGGTCACCCGGTCCAACATGCCGTGATCCAACAGGTATTCGGCGCGCTGAAAGCCTTCGGGCAGTTTTTCACGAATCGTCTGTTCGATCACACGCGGACCCGCGAAACAAATCAATGCATTGGGTTCGGCGATTTGCACGTCGCCCAGCATGGCGTAGGAGGCGGTGACGCCGCCGGTGGTCGGATGGGTGAGCACAACGATATAGGGCAGGCCAGCCTCTTTGAGCATCTCGACCGCCACGGTGGTGCGCGGCATTTGCATGAGGGAGAGAATCCCCTCTTGCATCCGGGCGCCGCCGGCGGCGGAAAACATCACGAACGGGCGTTTGAGTGCGATGGCGCGTTCAACGCCGGCGATGAAAGCATTGCCGACATACATGCCCATGGAACCCGCCATGAACGAAAAATCCTGTGCGGCGGCCACGATCGGTGTGCGCCCCATCTCGCCCTCAGCCACCAACATGGCTTCTTTTTCGCCGGTGGAGCGCTGTGCCGCTTTCATCCGCTCGGGATAGCGTTTTTGGTCGCGGAATTTCAAAGGATCTTCAATCGGTTCGGGAACCTTGATCTCAGAAAACACCCCGCCATCAAACAGCGCCGAAAAGCGCGCGCGCGGCGTGATATGCATGTGGTGATCGCAATTGGTGCAGACATTGAGATTGTCTGCCAATTCGCGATGGAACAGCATGGTGTTGCATTCTGGACATTTGGTCCAAAGGTTGTCCGGGGTATCGTGTTTGGAAAACAGCGAATTGATCTTTGGACGGACGTAGTTGGAAATCCAGTTCATACGGGGAGCCTTTGGACGTAACATTACTGGCCCTCAGATAAGGCCATGGGAGAAGAATTGCAATCAACGCCTGATCGCAAGCCTTGCGGTCAGCCATGTTGCCAACAAAAGCAGCGTTTGAAAGGCAATCACTTTTGGGTCGCTATAGGCGTCGGTGAGATCAAGCGTTTGGACCATGCGACCAAAGCCAGACATGATGTCTTGCTGCGGGGCGATCACCATGGCGGTGGCATTGTTCATCAGGTGTAATGCGCAAGCCGGACCAATTGTGCCCGAACGCGCGGTCAGATCGCCCGCCAAAAGCCCAAACAACATCGCCCAGACAACCGGGAATATCGCCGCCGTTCCTTCGACCGCGCCGCTGAGATGGCCCAGTCCGAACAAAACGGAGGCGGCCAATACCCCCAGCGTGTAGGATTTGGTCGAGGCGATCAGTTGGCTTTGCAGATAGCCGCGAAAAAACACCTCTTCGGCGGTGATTTGGATCATCAGGCCCAAAAGCGCGAAGGGCATCCAAAACAGCCACATCCCAAGATTGAGGTTTTCTGACAGCGCGGAATCGGTGCTGTCCCACGGCAGGAGCATGGCGACAAAGCTCAGGAGCGCGACCCATTTGAGGGTTGCGAAAAATTGCCTGCGCATCACGTTCGCCGGTCCGGTGATCTCGCGCAGGCTCCGGTTGTGCAAGCGGCGGGCCAAAACAACACTGCCGACCAAAAGCACCGCATAGCCCGCCAGCAACACAAACATCCCGCCGGGCGTCGCCCCAATGACGATCCCGCTCGGACCAAAATGAACGGGCATCAACGCGGGCGCCATCCGCCCGATCAGCCCGTAGAGCACAGGTGTGACCAAGGCTCCAAGCGCCAAAGCGGCCAAGATCTGAACCGCGATGCGCCAAAGCTCGGGGCGGCGCGCCGCAGACCGCAGGATCGCATCATAGGGATGAGGGCGGGGCGGGATCATGGTGTTCTTTCTGAGTTCGGCGCGTTGCTTGACCAAACCGATAGCACGGCCTGTGGTGGTCCGAAAGCCGCTCGGCGTAGTGCCGCCAAGCCGTGTAAGGATGGCTTGCAGGCAGGGCGACATCCCTTGTATGCCAAGTGCGGTTGCGACGCGACAGTCAATTGGATTTTCGGGATTTTGGTAAAGGTAAGGCATCATATGAGCCGATACAAACAGGGGCTTTGGAGCGGCTTTATCCTCAGTCTGGTTTTGGCCCTGTCGGCCTGTCAGATGGCGGTGCCGACACCCGTGACACCCACACAGGCCGCGCCGAAAGAGATCCGCCTGTCCAGTAGCGGTCTGACCGTGGCCGGACCAACAGGATTTTGCATCGACCCCGGCTCGGTGAAAGACGAGCAAGGCGGAAGTTTCGTGCTTTTGAGCAGTTGCACCGGTCTGAGCGGCGGCTCCAATCTTGGGCGCACAGCCAGCACGGCGGTTTTAACTCTGTCTGTTTCTGGCCCGTTGACAGACGTGGCGGCCTTTGATGCAGCGGGCGTTCAGGCCTTTTTTGCCTCCGACGCTGGCCGCACCGCCCTGTCGCGGTCTGGGAACATGGCAACGGTCACACTTTTGGGCAGTGCGATCGAAGGCGGCACCGTCTTTGTCCATGCCCGTGATAGCTCTGCGCCTATGATCAATGGGCTTGATGATGAATATTGGCGGGCCTTCTTTGTCTCAGGGGGGCGGTTGATGACCGCGACGGCAACGCCGTTCTCTCAGGCTCCAATGTCGTCTGGCGGATTAAAAACCGCCTTGAAACAGTTCGCGGGGGTTTTGGCGCGTAAAAACCCGACGTAATGGGCGAAAATTATTGCCAAAATGGAACCAAACACTGGATTTATTGGGCGTTTGTTGAGATGAAACCTGTGTCGGTCATAATTGGCCAAAGTCAAAGGCACGTCAAAGAACGTCATGGGCTAAGGCAGGTGCACAGAAAGGTTTCTTAAGAGTATGAGCGGTCGGGTCAGGAAACTGTTTGAAAAACGTCTCAACAAAGCGTCGATAGCGCGTTGGGCGCGCCGTGTCCGCACAGCCGAAGGGCTTGATCTTGCGACACTGCGGTGGTTGCGTGCTCAGGCCCGTAGTCTGCGATGGGAGTTGGACCAATTCCTTTTCATTGCAGAAGGCCGTTTGGCATTGCCGCTGATCGGATCGAATGCGATGCAATTGCCGCTTTACACCGAATGGTCGTATCGACCCGAATTATGGCGCGGTCCAATTGCGCCACAAGGGGCCTCTGCGGTGCCTTCGAAAACATCCATCGGGTCCGAGGCGACCTTGTTTCACGATTGCCAAATCTCTGAACTGACCTACCGCCAGGTCCGTAACAGTTCAGAAGCAGACCTGGCTCCCTTTGGTCTGCGCCTCGATGTGTTTCGCTTTGACGGCTCTTTTTTGTCCTTGTCGGTCAATATCCCGGATGAGGTCTGTCATGGGTTGAGCTTGCGCCACGTGTTGCGGCTGGATTTCGCGGTGGACCTTGAAAAGCCAATTGAAATTTTCGCCCGGCTGAATGTGAAACACGGTCCGAACCTCGAACAATTGGTGCGCGAATTGCCGTTGCATTCCGACGAAGGCTTTGTCGATTTTGATCTGGCTTACACCAAGCTGAACGAAAAACGGGTTGAAAAACTCTGGATCGACTTGATCTTTGAAGGCCCCGAAATGAACCAAATCGTCCTGCGGGACCTGACTCTGTCGCGCCGTCCGCGCGCGGAACTTTGACGGAGAGCAAGATGGACAAGGTGACATTGGTCAAAACGCGGCTTCAGGCGGGGATTTGGGAGGGCGAATTGCGTGTGCCCGATGCGATTGAACGGCTGCCGGAGATTGAGGTGAGCTATCTCGATCAACCATTGCCGGGGCACACCCTGTCCGAGGACCCGGACCGTGCCGGGGTTTGGTTTTTCCGCTTTGCTGTGCCCTCCGAAGTGATCAGTGACGGGGTGCAGACCTTTGTCTTCACAGATCGGGACAGCGGACAGGTGCTTGGCTCTTTTGCCCTGATCGCGGGCGATGGCCTGGCCGATGATATCCGTGCCGAAATGGACTTGCTGCGTCAGGAATTGGACATGCTCAAACGGGCATTTCGGCGGCATTGTCTTGAGGTCGGTGCAAACTGAGGCCGCGCATTTGTGGCCCTGACGCCGCGTTTCGAGTGACATCTCTCACGGCTCAGCGCATTTTGGCGCGGGCAAGGGAGGCCCTCATATGACGCATGAACTGTATCCGCATCTGCTTGAACCGCTTGACCTCGGCTTTACCAGCCTGCGCAATCGGACCCTGATGGGGTCGATGCACACCGGGTTGGAAGAGCGCGGCGATTGGGCGGCTGTGTCCGAATTTTACGCGGCGCGCGCCAAGGGCGGTGCCGGGATCATTGTCACCGGCGGCATGGCGCCGAATGCCGAAGGCGGGGTGTTCCCTGGGGCTGCTGGGCTGTTCTCCGATCAAGATATTGCCAATCACCGTCGCGTCACCGACCGCGTTCATGCTGAGGGCGGCAAGATCGCGATGCAGATTTTGAACGCCGGGCGCTATGCCTACGGGCCAAACTGCGTCGCCCCCTCCGCGATCAAATCCCCGATTTCGCCGTTCAAACCGACCGAATTGGACGCGGCGGGCATCGAAAAACAAATCGCGGATTATGCCACCGCTGCCCTGCGCGCCAAAGAGGCCGGCTATGATGGTGTCGAGGTGATGGGGTCCGAAGGCTACCTGATCAATCAATTTTTGGTCACCCATACCAACAAACGCGAAGACGCGTGGGGCGGCTCCTATGAAAACCGGATGCGCTTTGCCATCGAGGTGGTGAAACGTGTGCGCGCCGCTGTTGGGCCGGAGTTCATCGTGATCTATCGCATCTCGATGATTGATCTGGTGCCGAACGGTTCGACTTGGGATGAGGTCGTCCTGTTGGCGAAAGCGGTCGAGGCGGCGGGGGCGACGATCCTCAACACCGGCATCGGCTGGCACGAGGCGCGTGTGCCGACGATTGCAACCTCTGTGCCGCGCGCGGCCTTTGCCTCGGTGACAAAACGGATGATGGGTGAGGTGTCGATCCCGGTGATCACCTCCAACCGCATCAACCATCCACAAGTGGCCGAGGATGTTTTGGCCGAGGGCTGCGCCGATATGGTGTCGATGGCCCGGCCTTTCCTCGCCGATGCTGAGTTTGTCAATAAAGCGGCAATGGGCAAAGCGGATGAGATCGCGCCCTGTATCGCCTGTAATCAAGCCTGTTTGGATCATACTTTCGCTGGAAAGCTCACCTCTTGTTTGGTCAACCCGCGCGCCTGTCATGAGACCGAACTGACCTATCTCCCCGCCGAGAGGCCCAAAACCGTGGCCGTCGTGGGCGCTGGGCCTGCTGGTCTGATGGCGGCCATGGTCGCCTCCGAGCGCGGTCATGCGGTCACGCTGTTTGACAAAGCCGATGCGCTGGGCGGTCAACTCAACATGGCACGTCAGGTGCCGGGCAAAGAGGAATTTCACGGGCTGGTCGAGTGGTTCACAACCATGGTCGCCCGCTCCACCATCACCACGCGTCTGAACACGGAAGCCACGGTTGAGACGCTCGCGGGTTTTGACGAGGTCATCATCGCCACCGGCGTGCGCCCGCGTGATCCCGAGATCCCCTGTCAAAAGGAACATAATTCGGTGGTCTCTTATATCGACGTGCTGCGGGGCAGAGTCGCGGTCGGCCCGCGTGTGGCCGTGATTGGCGCTGGGGGCATTGGCTTTGATGTGGCTGAATTCCTGACCACAGGCGATAGCCCTACCTTGAACCTCAAAGAGTGGAAAGAAGAATGGGGCATTACCGATCCCACCCTTGATCGCGGCGGTCTTTCATCCGAGGGACCAAAGCCCGAAGCGCCGCTGCGCCAGGTCACTTTGTTGCAACGCAAGGCCGAGAAACCCGGCAAGCGGCTGGGTAAAACCACCGGCTGGATTCACCGCGCCACTCTGGCGATGAAGGGTGTGAAGATGATCGGCGGCGTGTCTTATGACGAAATCACGCCCGAGGGGCTTTGGGTCACCAAGGCCGATGAGCGGCAATTGATCGAGGCGGACACCATTGTTTTGTGTGCCGGGCAACTGTCCGAGCGCAGCTTGGCCGATGCGCTGGCGGCACAAGGCGTGGCCTGTCATGTCATCGGCGGCGCAGATGTGGCTGCGGAGCTTGATGCCAAACGCGCGATTGATCAGGGCGCGCGGCTTGCCGCCACGCTCTGACGCGGTGTCTTCCTCGCCCAAACACTCCCGCCGGAGGCGCGCTTTCGGTGGGGTAAAAATGCCGTTTTGGGATTGTTTCTGAGTTTCCTGACGCAGAACGATCCTTGAAACACCACGCTATTGTCTCCCATCTTCCCCATTCTTGCCCGAATTGACCGTCATTGATGTGGCTTGTAGGGTCAAGATTGTAGGTAAGACAGACATGGATCGACTGACGGAAATGGAAGCCTTTGCCACCGTTGTGGACCAGGGCGGTTTCACGGATGCAGCAAAGAAGATGGGGATTTCCAAATCCGCCGTTTCCAAACATGTATCTGCCCTTGAGGCGCGTTTGGGCGCACGGTTGCTCAACCGCACAACCCGCCGGGTCAGTCCGACAGAGATCGGATTGGCCTATTATGACCGCGCCCGCCGGGTTTTGAACGATGCGGGCGAGGCGGACGCGCTGGTCACCTCCATGCAAAGCGCGCCTTCCGGGCTGTTGCGCATCTCGGTGGCAACCGATTTTGGCGTCAATCATCTCTCGCCTGTGTTGGGCGAGTTTTTGTCCGAATTCCCTGACATCACCGTCAATATGGTGCTGAACAATCGCTATGTGGAGTTGATTTCCGAAGGCTTTGACATGGCCGTGCGCATTGGCGAGTTGGAAGACAGCACCCTGCGCGCCCGTAAATTGACCGAGACCACCAAACGCATGGTCGGCGCCCCGGCCTATTTTGAAAAATACGGTCGGCCCGAAAAGATCGACGATCTGAATGATCACAAGCTTTTGCATTATTCCAACCAATCCAACGGGGCGGTGTGGAAACTGACCGCGCCCTCTGGTGAAAAGCGGCAAATCCGCACCGCTGGCTGGTTGACGGTGAATGATGGTCAGTCGCTGCTCAACGCTTGTATTTCGGGCCTTGGCATCGCCTATCTGCCGTCCTTCCTTTACGCGGATGCAATGGAAGCGGGCCTGATCGAAGAGGCGATCCCGGACCTTCCGTCAGAGACTCAAGGCATCTATGCGGTCTATCCGCCGGGCCGCTTTACCCAGCCGAAAGTACGCGCATTCATTGATTTCCTTGTGCATTCCTTTGCCGACAAAGGACCTGACAAGTGGTGATGTGACACCCAAACGAATTCTCGTGGAGAGAAGGCGAAAGCCATTACTGGGTCGAGGCGATCACCGCTTCGACCCTTCTGTTTGTCTCGCGGCCCTCGGCGGTCGCGTTTGATACCCGTGGCGCGAGATAGCCGATGCCTTCGGCGCTGACCTGATCCGGAGACACGCCATGGGCCGATATCAGCCGCGCCCGCACTGCCTCCGCGCGCTTGCGCGACAGGGCAGTGTTGTTGGCCAATCCGCCAACGGTGTCAGTGTGGCCGACCAAAACGATTTTCGTCAAAGGATGGGTGGTCAAATAGGCTGCGATCTGTGTGAGAGAGGCAAAAGGCCCCGCCCCAAGCTCGGTCGCTCCGGTTTCAAACGACAGATCATCCAAAACCACCCGACCCCGCGCCTCAAGTGTGGCAATCACATTGCGGTTGGGCGGCAGAGTGCCTGCGGGGGTCTCGGGGCCGGACGAGGGGGCAATCAACTCGACGTCTGGTGTATCGCTTGGCGTCACCGTGCTGATATGCACAAACCCGGCGCTGGTCGCGCGGCTTGTGACAATGGCGATGGTGCGCCCGTCTGGGTGTTGGGCCAGGAGATATTGGAAATTTCCCAGATCCACATGCATGGCCGGTTCCGGCAAAAGATCCAGCAGGTAGCGAAAATCAAAGCCACCACACAGGCTATCGGCACAGGCAAAAGCGATGTGAAATCCGGCGGCTTCCAATTGTTTGCGCAGAGGTTGGATCAATTGAAACGCCGTCAAACTTGTGCCGGGCAGACGGTAGGCATGGTGTATCACTGCGCCTTCGGCCATGACCATCTGTGTGGCGTCACCTTGATAGGCGCTGGACGGAAACGGCTGGGCCGATAGGGAATCGTCGCGTGAGGCGGTTTCAACCGAAGCCCCCGGCAAGTCGAGATCAAGTGCGCACGCGCCATTGGCCTCGACAGAAAGTACGACGCTCAAAGACAGCAAAAGCATGCGTGGGAAAGGTAAGATCATCAGGCCTCGGTCATCGGTTTGGTTCTATAGTGGTACTGGCCGATTTCACGCAGTCCAAGCGAAGAATAAAGCGCAAGAGCGGCGGTGTTGGCGCGCGTAACTTGCAGGGCAAGCGCGGTGGCACCTTGGGTGCGGGCCCAAGCGGCGGCCAGTCTCACCAAGATGCGGGCCATGCCTTTGCGGCGCTCGGCCGGTGTGATTTCAAGCGCGTGAAGCACGGCGATGGACCCAGACAACGCGACAAATCCTACCCCGGCAGGGCGATCTTTGATGCGGCCTAGCAGGGAGGTTTTTGGCGCGCAGGCCCGATCCATGACCGCAAGCCGCGCCGGACCAATGCCGCCCTCGGCCCAAATTTCGCGCTGAATCGAGACCGGCGGCCAGGACACATAGCTGCATTTGGGATCAGAGGGCGCAAAGGTCTCAATCGGAGCGGCGAGGCAGAGGGTTGGATCAAACATTGTGTAGCCGCGCTCTGCGAGCAGCGCGTCAAACGCGGCCTCACCCGTGCGGATTTGAAACAACGCGGGGCGGGCATCCGCGGCAAAGCGGGCTTCGATCTGATCCAGCGCGTCCGCGGAAACATCCCCGGCAAGCGTGGCCGCCGAGGTACGGCTGCCACCCCCCGCGCCGTCGCGATAGATGAACGGGCCGACGGGGTCGCGCCTGAGCGCGGGCCATGTTGCCTCGAACGCCGTGATATAGTCGTCGGGACAGGCAGGCTCAGCCATTTTCATGCGCAGGAAACAGGGCCGCAAGTTCCAGAATGGCGGCATCAACCTTTGCCCCGTCTTGGCCGCGAATGACGATATTGGTGCCAAAAGCGCCATTATTGGCAAACGGATAAGAGCCCATCGACAGAGCGGGGTATTTTTGTGCCAATATCCCCAAAGGTTCGGCCACGGTGCTTTCCGGGCGATTGATGCGATAGGTCTGCGACAGCAACGGCTTGCCACCCGTGAGCGTCGGCAGGATCGAGGCGACCATGGCGGCAAACACGTTGGGCACTCCGGCCATGACATGGGTGTTCTCAAGACTGAATCCCGGCGCAATGGAGACCGGGTTTTCGATCAAAGTCGCGCCCTCTGGAATCCGCGCCATCCGCATCCGCGCTTCGTTGAACTCAACCCCACGCGCCTCGTAATGCGCGCCCAAAAGCGCACGGGCATCGTCGCGCACACCGATCGAACGACCAAAGGCCTCGGCGACACAATCGGCGGTGATGTCATCATGGGTCGGGCCGATGCCGCCTGAGGTAAAGACATGATCGTAAGCGTCTGAGAGCGCCCGCACCGTGGTTACAATCGCATTGCGATCATCGGAAATCACCCGCACTTCCTTCAAATCAATGCCGATGCGGGTCAATTCGCCCGCAAGCAGGTACATATTGGCGTCGCGGGTGCGCCCCGACAGGATTTCATCCCCGATGATCAGAATCGCGGCGGTTGGGTTGGGCATCAGGACCTCCTTGAGCGGCTGTTGCTAAGGGTATAGTCCTGTGTTCATGCGCTTTCAAACCGAACTGATCCCCGCGACACTTTTACGTCGGTATAAACGCTTCCTGGCGGATATTCGTCTGCCCGACGGGCGCGAGGTGACGGCGCATTGCCCCAATCCAGGCTCGATGATGGGCCTGTCTGATCCGGGTACACGGGTTTGGGTCGAACCCAATGACGACCCGAAGAAAAAGCTCAAATACGGCCTGCGGATTGTCGAGCTTGCGGGAGCGATGGTGGTGGTCGACACGGGCGTTGCCAATAAGGTCGTAGGCGAGACTTTGCGCGCGGGGTTGATCCCGGATTTGATCGGTGAGGTCCACGCGGAGGTCAAATACGGTGTCAATTCGCGCGCTGATTTCATGGTTGTACAAAATCAGAATAGGATTTGGATCGAGGTTAAATCCGTCACCTTATCGCGCGATACCGGCTTGGCCGAGTTTCCGGATGCGAAAACTGCGCGCGGGGCCAAGCATCTTGGTGAATTGGCGGCTCGTGTGGCCGAGGGCGACCGGGCGGTGATGCTTTATCTGGTGTCGCGCGATGATTGCAATCGCTTCGCTCCCGCAGGCGATATCGACCCGACCTATGCCAAAGCCGAGGCAGAGGCGCGCGCAGCGGGCGTCTATATTCGCGTCCATTCGGTCACCATCACGCCCGAACAGGTGCGTTTTGACGCGGGCCGCTTTGCATAAGAACTCCGTTCGAAGCACTGGCCCTTCGCGGCTGAACCCCTTATATCAGTGCGGCAAAGAGATGGAGTAGACCCTTGGACGAGACGCATCGCGGCCGCATCACCAAAGACGGAATTCGGATTTATGAGGATGCCGATTTTGCTGGCATGCACGCGGCGGGCAAAATTGCCGCGCAAATCCTTGATGAGGTCGGCCCACTTGTCGTGCCCGGTGCAACCACCGAGGAGATCGACGCGTTTATCACCCGCCGGGTGGTCGAGCTTGGCACCGTGTCCGCGACCATCGACTATAAAGGCTATAAACACGCCTCCTGTATTTCGGTGAACTATGTGGTGTGTCACGGGATTCCGGGGGCGAAAATTCCCGGCCATAAGGACGACAAGCTGGTCGATGGGGACATCGTCAATATTGATGTGACGGTGATCAAAGACGGTTGGTTTGGCGATTCAAGCCGGATGTATTTCGCCGGTCAGCCCAAGAAATTTGCCGAGCGTTTGGTGCAGGTCACCCATGACTGTCTGATGTTTGGGATCGAACAAGTGAAGCCGGGCAACACGTTTGACGACATTGCAGGTGCCATTCAGGAGCACGCCCATAAGAACCGCATGTCGGTGGTGCGCGATTTTTGCGGGCATGGCTTGGGACGGGTGTTTCATGCGCCGCCAAATGTGCTGCACTATGTCCCTGTGCGTCGTCCGGGCGACAGCGCCCCGGTGCTCGAAGAGGGCATGTTCTTTACCATTGAGCCGATGATCAATCTCGGTCGTCCGGAAACCAAGGTCCTTGCGGATGATTGGACAGCCATCACCAAGGATAAGAAACTCTCTGCGCAGTTCGAACACTCCATCGGGGTGACGGCAACCGGATGTGAGATTTTCACGCTTTCCCCGGCGGGTTTGTTTTATCCGAGCTTTGGCGGCTAAGGCGGCAAAGAGCTGTTTTTCAAGAATAGTGTTTGACTTCAATCGCCTGACCAAAGAGTCAGAGAAATCTTCGCATCCTCCTGTTGCGAATGACTTGCAGCAGTACTAGCAAGACCCTACGTCAACTGGGCGCGGACCGCGAAAGGTCCGCATGAGACAGCCCATAAGGAGGACTGCCCGTGAAACACCTGTTTAAAACCGCCGCCGCCGCGGCTCTTGTGACAGCCGTAAGCACCACATCTGCCCTTGCGCAGGAGGTGACGCTCCGCTTTCAGCATTTCGTGTCACCAAACTCCGGGTCACCGATGTATTTCATGGAACCTTGGGCCAAGAAAATCGAAACAGAATCCGAAGGCCGCATCAAGATCGAGATCTATCCGTTGATGCAATTGGGCGGTAAAGCACCGGACCAATATGACCTGATCCGCGATGGCGCGATTGATGGCGGCTGGGTGATTCCGGGCTATCAACCTGGGCGTTTCCCGGAAGCCGAGGCGTTGGAATTGCCGTTCATGACCGAGAAATCCGGTGAATTGGCGTCGATTGCGGCGTGGAATTTCACGCAACAGCACCTGATGGATGATTTCAAAGACGTGCATGTCCTCGCGGCACATATGCATGGCGAAGGCTTGATTCACAAAAAGGGCGGGTCGGTTGCAACGGTTGAGGATTTCAAAGGCCTCAAACTGCGCGCGCCGACACGGACCTCAACGCTTTTGCTGGAAAAACTGGGCGCAACACCCGTAGGTATGCCGGTTCCGGCTTTTCCCGAAGCCTTGGCCAAAGGCGTTTTGGACGGCGGTGTGATCACCTATGAAATGGCGCCTTCGCTCAAGCTTGATGAGTTGACCGACAGTCACACCGACGTCGACGGGCATCAGTCATTTTACAATCTTTATTTCATCTGGGCGATGAACAAGGCGAAATACGACAGCCTGCCCGATGATCTGAAGGCCGTGATCGACAACAATTCGGGTCTGATGGCCTCAGAATGGGCGGGTGCTGCCTATGATCAGGGCGATGAAGATGGCGTCAACGTCATGGTCGCGTCAGGCAATTCGATCGAGGTGATGAGCAAGGATGAGACCGACAAGATCAAAGTCTTGGGGGATGAGGTGATTGCCGAGTGGATCACCGAAATGGATGGCAAAGGCTACGATGGGGCAAAACTGGTAGAAGATGCGCGCGCCGATATGGCCGCAGCTTCGACCCAACACCCATGGATTGACACTTTTGGGGCCTCCTATCACGTCATTGAGAAATGATCTGACCCTTCGGGATTAGAATAAACTGGGCTGCCTTTTGGGGCGGCCCTTTCATGTTTGCATGGGTCACAAGCCGAGGCGGCGTGGCAGATCGTGCATATCTGAAAGGTGTTCGGCCCCCTCAGAGACCAACCGCGCGCCATCGCGGTGCGGATCAAAGCCGAAACACCGCATTCCTGCCCGACGTGCGGCAATGCAGCCCGACGGGCTATCGTCCACAACCACACAGGCCTCCGGCGCAACACCCATAGTCTCTGCGGCGATCAAAAACAGGCCTGGCTCGGGTTTGGCGACACCATGAGTGTGAGCCGAATGAATGCGCCCCTTGAGGCGGGCAAACACCGCCGGATGCGCGCCCAAAGTGACGTCCATCTTTTCCATCGGACCGTTGGAGCCGACGCAATAGGGGATGGCCGCCTGATCAAGCGCGTCAAAGGCGGCTTCGATGCCGGGGATGAGTGGCACGCCAGTGGACAACATGTCATAAATTCGGGGATAGACCTCGGTTTCCCAATGCGGGGGCAGCGTGGCCCCTGCGGCGCGGGCGCGTTCGGCCACGGTTTTCATCGTACCGCCAACATATTTGGTTTCCAACTCATGCAAGGTGATGTCGAGCCCATAGCGGGCGAACTCATCGCGCAAAAAGTCCAAAAGCGGCGGCTCGCTGTCAACGATCACACCGTCACAGTCGAAAATTACAAGGTTCGGGATCATTTTGGCTCCAGGATGTTGATTTTGGTCTCGCCATATTTGCGCTGATCCAAAAGGGTCAGCGCCTCTGGGATGATGATGTCCGCACTGTCTTCCCACACAATCAAGGCGCGTGGCGTGAGCCAGCCTCCGGTGATCGCGGCGGCCATGGCCTTTTCGCCCAGAGCCTTGCCATAGGGCGGATCGAGAAAGATCAGATCATAGGGCGCATCTGGATTGGCGGGCAAACGTGTGGCGTCCACCCGCATCAGCGTGGTGCGATCTGTGGCTTTGCACAGGGTGATGTTTTGCATCACAAGGCTCTGCGCTTTGCGTCCGTCATCGACAAAAGTCACATGGTCCGCCCCGCGTGACAGCGCCTCAAGTCCCAAAGCCCCGGTGCCCGCAAACAGATCAAGCACCCGCGCTTCCACAATGGGATCATCGTATTTTCCGCCCATCAGCACGTTAAAAAGACTTTCGCGCACCCGGTCCGTTGTGGGTCGCAAATGCGCACCCACATCGCCTTTGCCAACGGCGGCCAATGTCAGCCCACGAAACTCTCCTGCGATGATCCGCATCAGCTGCGCATCAGCGCTTTGAGGTCAGTTGCAGGATCAGCCACCAAAGCCGGATCGGCAGATTTGCCCGCCTCGATCAGCCGCTTGGCCACCATATAGCCGCGCGGATCGTTCATCGCATCAATCGCAATCAACGCACCCTCTTTGTAGTACCAATGCGAGCGCGTGGTTTCTGTTTCGCGGATCACCACCTGATCATGGCCGGTGGACAGCCCGGCGATTTGCAGTTTGACATCAAATTGATCCGACCAGAACCACGGTTTCGGCGTGTAGTCCACCGCTTGGCCCAACATGTTTTTGGCCACAACAGCGCCTTGATCAATCGCGTTGCCCACGCTTTCAAGCCGCATCTGATGGCCCATATGTGGAAAGGAGGCGCAATCGCCCGCGGCGAAAATATCCGGGTTGGAGGTGCAGCTATGGCGGTCCGTCATGATGCCGTTGTCCAGCACCAGCCCAGCCAGCTCCGCCAGTTGCGTATTGGGGGTGATGCCGACGCCGACAATGACAAAATCCACGTCCAGCGTGGTGCCATCGGTCAATTTCGCGGCGTTCACGCGGGTGTCACCGACAAGGGTTTCGAGGCCCACACCTTCGCGTAGGTCAACGCCATGGCTTTGATGTAGAGCGCGGAAATAATCGGAGGTCTCTTTCGAGGCAACGCGTTGCAAAATCCGGTCGGACATTTCCACGAGTGTGACCTTCAGCCCCTTTTTCGCCGCGACGGCTGCGGCCTCAAGCCCGATGTACCCACCGCCCACGATCAACACCGACGCGCCCTCTTTGAACTCGGGTTCAATCGCATCGGCATCGGCCAGCGTGCGCATGGTGTAGACGCCTTGCAATGTCCCGCCGATGGAGGCGGGCAAAACCCGCGGTGCGGAGCCGGTGGCCAGTGCGAGCTTGTCATAGGAGAGGTGTTCGCCATCGACAGTGATGGTTTTCGCCGCCGGATCGAGGGCGGTGACGGACGCACCCATGCGCAAATCAATGGTCTCATCGGCATAGTAACTCAGCGGGCGCAGATACAAACGATCCAAATCCATATCGCCCAAGAGGTAGGCCTTTGACAGCGGCGGACGCTGATAGGGGGGCACGGGTTCGTCGCCGATCAACGTAATTTTACCGTCAAATCCCTGACCGCGTAGGGTGGTGACGATGCTTTGCCCGGCCTGTCCGGCGCCGACGACGATAAAATGGCTCATGCGTGCTCCTTTTGCGCTTTCGACTGGTCTGAAAACGCCCTGACCCTATATCGTGAAGAGATCAAATGACAACGCGAAGAGGATCAAGAATGACAATTTCTGTTGGAGACACGCTTCCAGACGGAACCGTGCTTGAGTTGGGGGCAGAAGGACCGGCCTCCGTCGATCTGGCCGCCAAATTCAAAGGCCGCAACGTGGTGCTTTTCGGCCTGCCGGGCGCTTATACGGGTGTGTGCACCACCGCTCATGTCCCAAGTTTCATCCGCACCAAAGACGCCTTCGCGGCCAAGGGTGTGGATGAGGTGATCTGTGTGTCCGTGAACGACCCGTTTGTGATGGGCGCATGGGCCAAGGACACCGGCGCGGATGAGGCCGGGTTGTCAATGTTGGGGGATGCAGAGGGTACGTTTATCAAGGCATTGGGTCTTGATTTCACCGCTCCGCCTGCGGGCCTGTTCGGACGTTCGAAACGCTTTGCGCTGTATGCAGAAGACGGTGTGGTGAAAGTGCTGCAAGTCGAGGAAAGCCCGGGGAATTGCACGATTTCGGCCGGTGAATCGCTTTTGGAAGCGATCTAACAAAAGACGCCCGGGGATGCATTTCCCCGGGCGTTTTATTTATTCGGCGGCGTTGACCAAAGTGCGCGTCGGGAAAGGAATGTCCACGCCCGCCTCATCCAGCGCTTCTTTCACCTGACGTTTCATGTCGGCCTGATATTGAAAGAAATCACTGGATTTCACCCACACACGGACCAGAAAATCGACCGAGAAATCGCCCAGATTGTTGACCTGAATAAACGGCTCAGGCTCGGGCATTGAGCGCGGATCGGACATGATCACTTTGCGAATGACCTCTTCGGCGGTTTTGAGATTGGCGCCGTAACCCACCCCAAACGTCCATTCGGCGCGCCGGGTTTGGTTGGTGGAAAAGTTGGTGATGATGTTGCCCCAGACCTGAGAGTTGGGGACGATGACCTGAACGTTGGACAGATCGGCCAGTTCAGTAAAGTTCAGCGAGATGTCTTTGACAGTGCCCATTTTGCCCGCAACATCAACAAAATCGCCGATTTTAAACGGGCGAAACAGGATGATCATCACACCGGCGGCAACATTCGACAGGGTGCCCTGCAACGCCAAACCAATGGCCAGACCCGCGGCACCGATGACGGCGACGATGGAGGTGGTTTGGACGCCAAAGGTGTTGAGAACGATCAGCGCGGTAAAGGCCAGAATGACGTAGCGGGCGATATTTCCGAGGAAATTGAACAGAGTGTTGTCGAGTTTCTGATACTTGGACCCGATACCGCGAATGCGCCGCGCGACCCATCCGGCAATGAGCATACCAATGGCCAAAAGAAACAACGCACCAAGGATGGACCCGCCAACCCCAAGCAGAAACTCAAGCGACAGATAGTCCCCGACCGTCTGTCCATTATAAATTGGATAGTTCAAAATCTGTTCAATCATCTGCGGCCACCTTGTCCATTTTTCTTGCGAGTTTGATGTCTTTCTCGGTCAATCCACCTGCGTCATGGGTGGACAGGATCACCTCGACCGAGCGATAGACATTGGTCCATTCCGGGTGGTGATCCATTTTTTCCGCAATCAACGCGACGCGGGTCATAAAACCGAACGCTTCGATGAAATTGACGAAGGTGAAGCGTTTTGAAATCGCAGTGCCGCCTTCGGTCTCGGCCCATCCTGTGGCCAAAAGCGGCGCAAGGGCCTCGGTGCGGGATGCGTCTGAGAGCAGTTCAGTCATGATCGTCCTCTCTGTCTGTGCGTTTAAATGGACCGTATGAGGTGAGAAATTCGGTTTCCTCGTCTACCGCGGCTCGTTCGGCTACAAGGTAATCGTCAACCGCGCGGGCAAAGCCCGGATCAGCTATCCAATGCAGCGAATGGGTGGTGTTGGGGAGATACCCGCGCGCCAGCTTATGTTCGCCCTGCGCCCCCGCCTCGACCCGCGACAGGCCATGGGCGATGGCGTAGTCGATGGCCTGATAATAGCAAATCTCGAAATGCAGGCAGGGGTGATGTTCTGTGCAGCCCCAGTAGCGACCATAGAGGCGATCTTTGCCAATGAAATTCAGCGCGCCTGCGATGGGCCGCCCCTGAGCCAGAGCCAAAACCATCAAAACATCGTCACGCATGGTGGTGTGTATATGGTCAAAAAAGGCGCGGGTCAGATAGGGTGAGCCCCATTTGCGCGCGCCCGTGTCCTGATAAAAGGTCCAAAACGCGTCCCAATGGTGTGGCTCAATCTGGTCGCCGGTCAGTTGCACAATCTCGCCGCCAAAGCCCTGCGCCTGCGCCCGTTCCTTGCGGATGTTTTTGCGCTTGCGCGAGGACAGCGCGTCCAAGAAGGCGTCAAAATCGGTATATCCGGCATTGTCCCAATGAAACTGTTGCCCGGTGCGATGCATCAGGCCCATGGCTTTGCCCGCTTCAACCTCGCCTTCGGTACAAAAGGTGATGTGCACTGACGAGAGTTGGTTTTGCGCCGCGACTTCGACAGCGCCTTGGACCAGCGCCGCTTGGCCGATCTCCTCAAACCCCGGACGGGTCAAAAGCCGCCGGCCAGTGACCGGGGTAAAGGGCACCGCGATTTGCAGTTTGGGATAATAGTCGCCACCGGCGCGCTCATAGGCCTGCGCCCAGGCGTGATCAAACACATATTCGCCCTGACTGTGAGTCTTGGCATAGATCGGTGCCACGGCGATCACGTCACCTGCCGCTTTGGCAATCAGATAACGCGGAAACCACCCCGTGCCCGGACCAACAGAGCCGGAGCGTTCCAGGGCCAAAAGAAACCGATGGGTGACAAAAGGATCATCGGGTCGCTCGTCCGATGGATTGGCACAGGCATCCCAATCTTCACGTGCGATCTCAGTGATCGTCGTGCTCACGTTGATCTCGATCTGATCTGTCACGCCCGGCTCTCCAACATCGCTATAGAACTGGGGCTTAGCCGCGATGCGTCAAGTCGGAACATAGCCTTCAAAGGTGATATTATCTGCGATCTGCCGGGCTTGCGCCTCTTCTTCGGGCGATTTGATCGTCCAGCACAGGATATGCGCGCCCGCTGTTTTCA
The DNA here is from genome assembly GCF_000299875.1 of Celeribacter baekdonensis B30. GTDB lineage: Bacteria > Pseudomonadota > Alphaproteobacteria > Rhodobacterales > Rhodobacteraceae > Celeribacter > Celeribacter baekdonensis_A. Next base: position 77,235 of record NZ_AMRK01000001.1, on the reverse strand, counting down.
GTTCACGTACGCGCGGTGCGGTCAGGTCGGACCATTGATGCGATATGAAAGACGCCCCCACCCGGTCAAAATCAACAATTCCGCGCAGGGCTGGACGCAACGCCGATGGGATCATACCGGCTTCACCATTGGTCCAGTCACAGGTGGTCAGGCCGCGCGGCAGATGCGGGCAGACTTCGGCCAATGCGGCCACGGAATGCGGGTTAAAGGACATCAAGGCGACCGGGCCGTCATAGGTGGATAGGGCGGCGGTGGCGGCGCGTTCAAGCGCGCCAACGTTCGGCCCCATCGCCCCGTCCTGATCCTTTACCTCAATCAAAAGCGGCACCCGCCCGGCGACATGTTCCAAAACGCGGGCCAGAGGCGGAATGCCAATTTCCCCGGTCTTGAACCGCACATTCGCCAGGTCATCCGCCTTGCGTAGCGCAAAAGCCCCCGCGTCCAGCGTCAACCGGCTCAAGGCATAGTCGTGAAACACCATGGCCACCCCGTCGGCGGACAGTTGCAGGTCAATCTCTATGGCAAACCCGCCCGCGATGGCGGCGTCAATCGCGGCAAAATTGTTTTCGGCGCGGGTGATGTTGCCATCATGCAGGGCGCGGTGAGCGATCGGAGCGCCCAAAAAGGCGGCTGGCAGGTCTGGCATCAATTCAGCTCGAAAATGGCCTCGATCTCAACCGCGACGCCCAAAGGCAGACTGGCGGCGGAGACGGCGGAGCGGGCATGGCGACCCGCCTCGCCCAAGACAGCGACCATAAGATCGGAGGCACCGTTGACGACTTTAGGTTGCTCGGTGAACTCAGGTGTCGAATTGACGAAGCCCACGAGTTTCACCAGCCGTTTGATTTTGGAAAAATCCCCGCCGACGGCGGCATTGGCTTGGGCCAAAAGCGCCAAAGCACAGGTCTGAGCCGCGGCCGCGCCCTCCGCCGTGGTCATGTCCGCGCCCAATTTTCCAAGGATCAACCCGTCCGGCCCATTGGAAATCTGGCCGGAGATAAACAACTGTGCACCGCTTTGCACATAGGGCACGTAGTTGGCAGCAGGTGCAGGGGCATCGGGCAGAGTCAGGTCGAGGTCGGCAAGTTTGGCCATGAGGTCGATGGACATAGAAGGCTTCCTTTGTGTCAGTGTCGCATTTTAGAGGCGACATGTTTGGGTCGACTTGGGGAGGTCGAATTTTGGTCTTGGTACGCTCAATCTTCGCGGAACGCACGGATGAAATAATCGGCCAGTGGTTTGGTCAGATAGGCCAAAGGCGACCGTTCGCCAGTGGACATATAGGCTTCCACCGGCATGCCGGGAATAAGGACCGAGCCTTTCGGCAGTCGGGCGCGCTCCTCCTCCGTGATATTGATGTCGACGCTGTAGTAGCTGGCGCGGGTCGCCTCGTCGATAAAGGCATCGGGTGACACGCGTGTGACCGTGCCCAGTAGTTCGGGCGTGGTACGGCGATCAAAGGTTGAAAACCGCAGGCGCACGGGTTGGCCGGGATAGACCCGATCCACATGCATCGGGCTGATTTTGGCGGTGATGATGAGTGGGCGGTCTTGCGGCACGATATAAAGCACGGGGGTCGCGGGCGACACCACGGCGCCGGGACCAAAGACTTTGAGCCCATAGACCACACCAGAGACGGGCGCGCGCAGGTCAAGCCGGTCAAGCTTGGACGTCAGGCCGCGCACCTGTTCGCGCAACCGCCCAACAGAGGCCTGAATGTCGCGCAACTCGGTGATGGCGGCCTCCCGCCGATCGGAACCCGCCTTGAGAATTTGCAGGTCAATTTCGGTGATTTGGACCTGCGCTTGCGCCTGTGCGGTTTCCAGTTCGCCGATGTCGGCGGCCAATTGCACCGTGTCGCGGCGCAGGGCGATCACCCGGCTTTGTTGGGTCAGACCGCGGGTGAGCAAATCGGCCTGTGCGGTCAGGTCCTCTTGCAGCAACGCGGCCTCTTCGGAGAGGGCCGATTTTTGCGCCTCCAAGCCGCGGATTTGGACCTCGATCAGGCTGCGCTTTTTGTCAAGCTGACTGACCTCGGCCCGCGCCGTGAGTTGGCGCGCGGCGAACAAATCCCGTTGACCTTCCACGGCGCGCGCGACCTGTGGGTCGGTTTCCATACGGGCGATGAGCGCCTTAGAGAGGGCGATCTCAGTGGCCCCGTCGCGCTCCGCTTCGAGGCGGGCGTTGCGGGTCAACAATTCAAAAAGTTGGGTTTCGAGCACGGCGATTTCGTTGACATATTCATCGGAGGACAGTTCGAGCAATAGATCGCCCGCCGCTACTTGCGTGCCTTCTGTAACATGCACGGCGGCCACTTCGCCGCCATCGCGGTGCGCCACAGCTTGACGGTTTTGTTCGACCTGAACCTGACCGGCGGCGACCACCGCCCCATCAATCCGCGCCAGAAACGTCCACCCGCCAAAGCCGCCGATCAGCAGGGCAACAAAAAACAGACCGATCCAGACCGCGCGGCGGGCAGACCATTTTTGATCGGGCGGTGTCATTGAATGCCCCCTTGGCCAGCGTTTTTGCGCAGGATGTCTTTGGAGTTTTTGACCATTTCGGTGAGCACCGCGTCACGCGGTCCAAAGGCGCGGCGCAACCCGCCATCGAGCACCAAAAGCTTTTCACATTCCTGAATGGCCGAGGGGCGGTGGGCCATGATCAACACGGCTCCGCCTTCGGCCTTGTGGCGGCGGATTGCTGCGTTGAGCGCCAAAGAGCCATCATTGTCGAGGTTCGAGTTGGGTTCATCCAGGATCACGATCACCGGATTGCCGTAAAAGGCCCGTGCCAAGCCGATGCGTTGCAACTGGCCACCCGACAACAGCCCGCCAGCAGAGGCGACTTGCGTGTCATAACCCTCAGGCAGCGATAGGATCAAATTATGCGCGTCGGCTTTTTGGGCGGCGAGCACCACGGCCTCCGCATCCGGGCTGAGGGCGAGTTTGGCGATGTTTTCCGCGATGGTGCCGTCGAACAATTGCACCTGTTGCGGCAAGTAGCCGATGTAGGAGCCGAGAACCTCAGGCGCATAATGCGACAGTTTCGCGCCATCCAGACGCAGCGATCCGGTGTTGGGGGGCCAGACCCCCGTCAACGCGCGCGCAAGGGTCGATTTGCCTGCCCCCGAAGGCCCAATCACGCCAAGGGCTTCGCCGGGCAAAAGGCCAAAACTGATGCTCCGCAGCGAGGCTTGGGTTTGGCCCGGCGGTACGATGGTGAGGTTTTGCACCGTCAACGCGGCCATGGGGCGGGGCAATTCTGTGCGCTCGGGCAGGGGCGGGTAGGCGCCCAACAGTTCAGAGAGATCAGCCCAAGCACGTTGGGCATGTTGCACGAGATTCCATTGGCCGATCAAAATGTCGATCGGTTGCAACGCGCGTCCCAACAAGATCGAACTGGCGATCATCGCGCCCGAAGACACGTCTTTTTGCAGCACAAGCCACGCGCCAAGCGCCAGCATGGCCGATTGTAAAAACAGCCGTAGCGCGCGGGAGGCGGCGGTAAACCCATGGGTGGTATCTTCGCTGGTCACAGAGCGGGCCAGAGCGGCACCACGCGCCCGCATCCAGCGGCGATAGGCGGCCTCTTGCATCCCCAGTGCCTGAAGGGCTTCGGCGGCGGTGGTCATCCGGCTGGCCATTTGTGCGGCCTCTGTTTCGGACTGAAGGGCAGCGCCCTGTGCCGGTTTGGCAATGGCGCGATGCAGTAAGGCGAGAGCGACCAAAACCGCGCCGCCGCCGACGGCCAACATGCCGAGGTAGGGGTGAAACAACCCGATGCCAAAAAGAAACACCGGGGTGAATGGCAGATCGTAGAGGGCAGAAAACGCGGGCGAGCCGAAAAAGCGGCGCAGGGCCGCGAGATTGTCCATGGCGCGCGATTGGCTTTTGTCACGCGGCTTGCGAGCGGTGCGCGACATCGCGGCATGAAACACTCGGGTTTCGAGATCAGATTGGAACCGCGCGGCAATCCGCGACAGGACGCGGCCGCGAATGCCATCAAGCAGGCCCATCATCAGATAGAGAAAGGCGACAATGACGAAAAGCGCGACCAACGTGGCCTCAGAGCCCGAGCCCAAAACGCGGTCATAGACTTGGAGCATGAACAACGGGCCGGTGAGCATCAACAGGTTGACGCAGACGGAAAACACCCCTGTGGCCCAAAAGAGACCCCGGGAGCGGCGGCGGACCGAGGCGAGTTCATGTTGGCCTTGGCGGGTTTGGTCTTGCGTCATAGGGGAGTCATTTGCTCAATTTACGTCAATCTGCCGATTTTGAGTGCTTTATCGCCGGTCTGGCGCCACCACCTGTTGAATCTTTGTCACATCTCGATAACACAAACAGTGTTAACATTGGGCTTTCGCCGCAAGACGATTATGTGGCGGGTATAGCGTTCTCATTTGGGGCTGTCACCAGATCAATCCATGATAAAATTCAACTTATTCCGTCTGTCACCCGTTTTGATTGTTGCCTTTTTGGCCGGGTGTTCCGCCCCAAACAGCACGGGCGGGATCAATGATCCCTATGAGGAAACCAACCGCAGTTGGCATGACACCAACGTGGCGTTGGACCGTGCGGTGATCAAACCGGTTTCAACGGCCTATGGCACAGTGGTGCCAGACCCGTTGCGCAAAGGCTTGGCGAATGTGTCTGACACGCTGTCAATTCCGGGCACGGTGGTCAACGACGTGTTGCAGGTGCAATTGGGCGATGCCGTTCACAATACGGCGCGCTTTTTGGTCAACGCAACCGTAGGGATCGCGGGTCTGTTTGATCCGGCGACCAGTATGGGGCTTGAACCGCGCGACAGTGATTTTGGCGAAACCCTGCATCGCTGGGGTGTGGGCGAGGGGGCTTATGTTGTGCTCCCGGTCTATGGTCCGTCGACCGAACGCGACGCTTTGGGTTTGGTTGTCGATATCGCGCTGGACCCGATTGGGCATGTGTTTGGCACACCTGAAAGCAGCTATAAAACCGGGCTGAAAGTCGCGAAACTGGCCGATACACGCTATCGTTATTCGGACCTTTACGAGTCCCTCGTGTATGACAGCGCCGATGGCTATGCACAGATGCGCCTGACCTATCTCGACAATCGCCACTACGCGCTTGGGACTCCGATCGGAGCAAGCGATAGCGCCGAAGGTCAGGCCACACCCTACGACATTTATGAGGATTTCTATGAGTAACTTCGCGCGTAACTTTGGGCTGTCCCGCCGGGCGCTTATAACCTCTATGGCGGCCGTTGCCGCTTTTCCAACGGCCGGGTTTGCCTTCTCAGAAAGTCAGGCAGAGGCGCTGATCGACAAGGTCGTGAGCGACATCAACGCCATTATCAACTCGGGCAAATCCGAGGCGGCGATGTATGTTGATTTCGAACGCACTTTGGTGCGCTATGCCGATATGCCAAACATCTCGCGCTCGGTGGTCGGCCCGCCGGCGCGCTCGGCATCTGCGGCGCAAATGGCGGCGTTCACCAAAGCGTTTCAAACCTATATCGCCCGCAAATATGGCTCGCGCTTCCGTGAATTCATTGGTGGCAAGATCGAGGTCAACACCACGCAAAAGATCAATTCGATCTATGACGTGCGCTGCACCGCGATTTTGAAAGGCGAGCCGCCCTTTGCGATTTCCTTTATTGTGGCCGATAAATCCGGCAAATTCATCGATCTGACCATCGAAGGGATTTCTTTGTTGAAATCTGAACGCGCGGAAATTGGGGCGATGCTTGATAAGGTCGGTGGCAATATTGACAAGCTGACGGCCTCTTTGGCCTAAAGCGCCTCAACTCACTCTGAAAAGCGCGCCCTGTTTGGCGCGCTTTGCTTATTTCGAAACGCTTTAGTTATTCCCGCCCCCAAAGATCGCCCCCAGCAGATCAAGCAACACATTGTCGGCCTTGTCGCCAGAGCGGCTGTTGGACGACGTCGTGTTGCCCGGAAACTGCGGATTGACCCTGGGCGGGGCGGCGGGGCGGATCATCGGCAGGGGTTTCGGTTCAAGCCCTTCCTGCACCTTTTCCATCGTCTTTTGCCAGATTTCGGCCGGAAGACCGCCGCCTGTGACCCCGGTCAAAGGCGCGTTGTCATCATAGCCCATCCAGACCCCCGCGACATAATCGGCAGTAAAGCCCATAAACCATGCATCGCGCGCCGCCTGTGTCGTGCCGGTTTTGCCCGCCACTTCGACACCCGGAATTTGTGCGCGTGCGCCAGTGCCGGATTGGACCGCGTTATACATCATGTAGATCAGCTCCTGTGCCGATTCGGGGGTGATCACCCGCTCGCCAAGACCGCCATCCTGTCCCATCAATGGCGTGTTGTCGCCTTTCAGGCGCAGGGATTTGAGGCCATAGGGCGACACAGACGAGCCGCCGTTGAGGATCCCGGCATAGGCCCCCGTCATTTCCAAAAGCGTGGTTTCCGACACGCCAAGCGCCAAGGCGGGGCCTTGCGCCAGATCGCTTTCGATGCCGAACATTTCGGCCACGGTGCGCACGTTTTCCAATCCCGCATCCATCGCGAGTTTCACCGCCGGGATGTTGTAGCTGTGGCGCAGCGCGTCGGTCAGCGTCACGGTGCCGTGGAATTTGCGGTCATAGTTCTGCGGCGACCAAGGCCCGGAACCGGGGATGTTGAGTGTGAGAGGCTCGTCGACGATTGGGCTGTCGTAGGACCATCCCATGTCCAGCGCCGTGGCATAGACGAAGGGTTTGAACGAGGAGCCGGGTTGGCGTTTGGCCTGTGTCGCGCGGTTAAACGCGCCCGAGACCTTGAGTTTGCGTCCGCCCACCATGGCGCGCACGGCTCCGTCTGCGGACATGACGACAATCGCGGCTTGGGCTTTGGAGCCTTCGCGCACCTTGTTTTCAAACACCCAAGTCAGCGCGTCTTCCGCCGCTGTTTGGATGCGTTGGTCGAGCGTGGTGTCGATCACCACGTCTTCTGTGGTGTCGCGGGTCAAAAAGTCCGGGCCCGCCCCCATCACCCAATCGGCAAAATATCCGCCCGCGCGTTTTTCGGCGGTGTCAGACAGCTCGGCAGGATGGGCCTTGGCATAGGCGCGTTCGTCATCGGTGATGTAGCCCTGTTGGTTCATCAGCAACAACACGATGCCCGCGCGATCCTGAGACCGTTCTAAATTGCTGGTGGGTGCATAGCGGGACGGTGCCGTCAAAAGCCCTGCCAGCATGGCGGATTCTGCAATGTTCACCTCGGCTGCGGATTTGCCAAAATACCGTTGTGCTGCGGCTTCGAACCCGTTGGCTCCCGCGCCCAAATAGGCACGGTTCATGTAGATAGAGAGGATGTCATCTTTGGAATAGCGCACTTCCATCGCAAGTGCATAGACAGCCTCTTTGATCTTGCGCGTTAAAGACCCCTGACGACAATCCGCTTCGTATTCGGTTTGGTTTTTCCATTTCGCCGGATCGAACGGCACGCCGAGGCAGAGCAGTTTGGCTGTCTGTTGCGTCAGCGTTGAGCCGCCGTGGCCGGACAAGGCGCTACGGTTTTCGGACAGGTTGATCTTGATCGCCGAGGCAATCCCGCGCGGGGAGACGCCGAAATGCTTGTAAAATCTGCGGTCCTCAGTGGCGATAATGGCGTTTTTGAGATGGGGCGACACCTTAATGGCGTTTTTGAGAGCGGGCGACACCGTGTCGGTGGTGATCTGGCCGCCGAATTGTTCGCCGCGCCAGGCAAAGACCGAGCCATTGCGGTCCAAAAGCGTGACCGAGCCGCGCGCGCGCCCGTCCAAGAGATCAGAAAATGGCGGCAGGGTTGTGTAGATGTAAAACACCGCGATCCCAAGCACGAGCGCGCCGATCAGCGCCACCCGCGATGTCACGATCCAAATCAGACGGAACACCCATCCAAACAGCCGCATGAACAAAGAGGAGGAGGGGGTTCGGGCCGGTCTGCGCGATCTTGCGGATTTAGACGCTTTGGCCTTTTGAGGCGCAGTCTTTTTTGCCTGTGCCTTTGGGGCCTGCTTTTTCGCAGGATAGCGGCGCTCCGCGACAAGTTTACTCTTGCCCCGTCTGGGTTCGGTCATGGGCTTTGCTCGATCATTGCCGTTTTTGATTAGGGATCAGCTTACAGAGAGCTTGCCGGAATGTTGAGGGGAAACGAGTCGCTGCGATGGCTTTATTTTCTGCCTAAAAAATGGTCTCGTCGCACAAAATGTATAATTTTTGTGCAGAGGTGCCCTGAAAACACGCAGTGCCAACGATGCCTTTCCTTGTGAAGGGCCTCCTAACGTCGTTTTGCTTCATGCGTGGCCCTCCCTGCAGAGGAGGCCACCCGCTCAAACGGAAGGGGAAAAACGTGAAACTCATTATTGCTGCAATCAAGCCGTTTAAGCTTGAAGAAGTCCGTGAAGCGCTGACGGGTATTGGCGTTCGGGGCATGATGGTGACCGAGATCAAAGGCTTCGGCTCGCAGTCTGGTCACACCGAAATCTATCGCGGCGCAGAATATGCCGTGAATTTTGTGCCGAAGGTGAAACTTGAGATCGTCGTGGGTGATGCCATGGCCGAGCAGGTTGTCGAAACCATCGCATCCACTGCCAAAACCGACAAGATCGGCGATGGCAAGATTTTTGTTCTCGACGTGGAAGGCGCAACACGCGTCCGTACCGGCGAAACCAACGACGACGCGATCTAAGTCGCGCTACCCGAGACGAAAGGGACTTGAAACACATGAAACTCACCAAACTCATTCCGGCCTCTGCGGTGGCGACTTTGCTTCCGCTTGTGGCTTTTGCGCAGGATGCCGAAGTGGCGGTACCTGGCTTTGACGAAATCGGCCCGTACATCATGACCACGCTGCTGTTCCTCATTGGCGGTTTCCTCGTCATGTGGATGGCTGCGGGTTTTGCGATGTTGGAGGCGGGCCTCGTGCGCTCCAAAAACGTGACCACGCAGTTGTTGAAAAACGTTGTGTTGTTTTCCATCGCGGCCGTCATGTACTGGCTCATCGGCTATTCGCTGATGTATCCGGGCGACGCCTGGATCATTCCGGGTTTCCTCGGTGCTGTTGGCAGCGCCACAATGGAGCCGGTTGGCTTGGCTGTGGCAGATGCCGATTTGGGCTATGCCTCTGTCGCATCTGACTTTTTCTTTCAGTTGATGTTCTGTGCGACCACCGCGTCCATCGTGTCCGGTACTTTGGCTGAGCGCATCAAAATCTGGCCGTTCTTTATCTTTGTTGTCGTTCTGACCGGTTTCTTCTACCCGATCGAAGCTTCCTGGCAGTGGGGCGGCGGGTTCCTCTCCGAAATGGGTTTCTCCGACTTCGCTGGGTCCACCTTGGTACACTCTGCTGGTGGCTGGGCTGCTTTGGCTGGCGCGTTGGTCCTTGGCCCGCGTATCGGCAAATACAAAGACGGCAAAGTCACTGCGTTCCCGGGGTCCAATCTGGCACTCGCCACCTTGGGGACGTTCATCCTGTGGCTCGGTTGGTTCGGCTTTAACGGTGGCTCGCAGCTTGCTGCTGGTACTGTTGGCGACATCACCGACGTTGGCCGTATCTTTGTGAACACCAACATGGCCGCTGCTGCGGGTTCCATCGCGGCACTGATCTTGACGCAAATCATCTACGGCAAAATCGACCTCACCATGGTGCTCAACGGTGCGCTGGCTGGCCTTGTGTCCATCACCGCTGAACCGCTTGCTCCGTCGCTTTTCATGTCCCTGATCATCGGTGGCATCGGCGGTATCATCGTGGTCTTCGCTGTGCCGTTCCTCGACAAGCTGAAAATCGATGACGTTGTTGGCGCCATCCCGGTTCACCTGCTCTGCGGTATCTGGGGCACCATCGCGGTTCCGTTGACCAACGCTGACACCTCCTTTGGCACTCAGCTTGTCGGTATCGTGTCCATCGGCGCCTTCACCTTCGTGGTCTCCCTGGTGCTCTGGCTCGTGCTCAAAGCTTTCGGCGGCATCCGCGTCTCCGAAGAAGCCGAGATCACTGGCCTCGACAAAGCTGAGCTTGGCATGGAAGCCTACCCCGAGTTCTACAAAGGCTAATCGCCTTTAACAGATCAAACAGATTGGCCCCGGCGCGAAAGTGCCGGGGCCTTTTCTTGTTTTGGTGCCCGCTTTGGTGCGTCTAAACCGAATCTAAACCAGTTTTCCCTATCCCTTGTCGGGCCTTCTCAAAGGAGGCCAGCCGATGAGGATGATATGTTTCGCAAGAATTGCGTTTGGCGTTTTGTGCCCCGTTTTGTGATGTCTGTGATGATGCTTGCGCCCTTTGGGGCGGGTGGCCATGCGGAGCCTCAATCTCTGTTTGCGGATCGCGCGCCTTTGATCGGAGTGACTCCACAGTCGCTGCTGCCCGTCTCTCTTGGCCAAGACCCCGCCTTCGGGCCAAGCCTCTTTGTCGGGCGTGTGTCCGGGAGCCTGTTTGATCCCGCCCCGCCACGCCTGCCCGCCACGCCGTCGATCTCTGTGCCCAACGATGAATCCGGATATCTTGCGGTGATCCGCAATGTGATTGGCCGCGCCGAATCGCGGCGGGATGGCTATGACGCGATCCAACATGCGGCCAAGGTCCTGCCGCGCAAACGCCCAACCCAGATGACTCTCGGCGAGATTTTCGCATGGATTGATGCCACGCCGGGTCAGCCCCATGCCATTGGTCGCTATCAATTTATTCCAAAAACACTGGCCCGCCTCGTCACCGAATTGGATTTGGGGCCGGAGGTGGTCTTTACCCCCGCCGTTCAGGATCGTTTGTCCGACATGTTGTTGAGGGAGGCGGGGCTTTATGAGGCGAGGCGGGGGCAAATCCCACGACGCGAATTTATGAACAATCTGGCCAAAATCTGGGCCGGGCTGCCGACCTCGACGGGAAAATCTCATTACCATGGCTATGCGGGCAATAAGGCGACAATGAGCTGGGCCGAATTTGACCGCGAAATGGCGCGCATTTTCGCCGGTTAAACACAAAAGGGCACCCCGCAGGATGCCCCATGCACTCGTTCAAAGGTGCAGTTACTTCGCCGCAACTCTCATTGGTGCGCCAGAGGCCATGTCGGTGCCCATATAGGCCTTGCCCGCAGCCTTCCAGCCGCCAAAGCCACCTTCCATATGTGCGATCGGCGTGATCCCCGCCTTGGCGCAGGCCGTAGCGACACGCGCCGAGCGCACGCCGGAGCCACAATGGAACACGATCCGTTTGCCGTCTTGGCTCGGGAGTTTGTCGGCGGCGAAAAACGACATCGGAAACAACAGCGCGCCTTCGATATGCTCAAACATATATTCTTGCGGTGTGCGCACGTCGATCAGGACGATGTCATTGGCGTCAAAGGCCTTTTGCACCTCCTCCACGGTCCAAGTTTCAAAAGCCACGCCGTCTACAGTTTCGGTTTTCATGCTGAGTCCTTTGGAAGGGAGAATTGAACAGTCTGGTATATAGATAGGTGTGATTATGATCTTTGAAAGTGTGTCCAGTGTGACAGTTCGCAATCGGCTCTGCGGGGCCGACCCACGAAAAAAAGAGCGCCCCCGCAGGCGCGCTCTTGGATGTCGTATCGCGATCAGGCCCGCGGATTATTTGCAGATCTTCGCCACAGCCGCCGCCAGAATCGGCACCGTTTCGGCGTTCAACCCGGCGATGTTCAAACGCGAATCCCCGACCATGTAGATGCCGTAGTCTTCGCGCAGTTTCAAAACCTCTTCGGGTGTCGCCCCGATGCGGGAGAACATGCCGCGGTGTTTGGCGATGAAGTCGAACCGATCCGAATTGGTCAGACGGCGCAGTTCATCGGCGAGTTGCGTGCGCAGCCCCAACATGCCCAAACGGACCTCTTCAAGTTCCGCCATCCAATCGGCTTTCAACGCCGCATCACCCAAGATCATCGTCACCAACCGCGCGCCGTGATCGGGCGGGAAGGAATAGTTTTGACGGTTGAGAAAGTTCAACGTGCCTTGGGTCACGGCGGTCTGTTCGGCCTTCTCGGAGATTGCCATGAGACAGCCGGTGCGCTCGCGGTAAATCCCGAAGTTTTTCGAACAGCTCGACGCGATCAGCATTTCCGGCAGTTTTGCGGCCAAAAGACGGGTCGCTGCGGCGTCTTCTTCAAGACCGTCGCCAAAGCCTTGGTAAGCAATATCGACCAGCGCCATCGCGCCTTTCTCAAGGATCAAGTCGGCCACCAGATCGAATTGTTCGAGCGTCAAATTGGCGCCGGTTGGGTTGTGACAGCAGCCATGCAACAACACCACGTCGCCGGATTTCACCTCTTTGAGGCTCTCCATCATCGCGTCGAAATCGACGGTGCAATTGGCCTCGTCGAAATAGGCGTAGGACTTGTTGGTCAGCCCCATGAATTTGATGATCGACACATGGTTCGGCCAGGTCGGGTTCGAGGTCCAGATGGTCACATCCGGGTTCACCAGTTTCGCCAATTCAAACGCTTGGCGGATCGCGCCGGTGCCGCCCGGCGTCGCAATCGCGCCGACGCGGGCGTGATCGACGCTGTCCGCCAAAACCAGCGTTTTCATCGCCGCACCAAAGGCCGGATCGCCAGACAGGGCGGTGTATTTTTTGGTGGTCTCGACGTCCCAAAGCTGCTTTTCGGCGGCTTTGATCGCCCGCATCACCGGGGTTTCGCCATCGGCGTTTTTATAAATGCCAACGCCAAGGTCGATTTTAGTGTCGCGCGGATCGTCGCGATACAGCGCCATCAGTTCGAGGATTTTATCCGCAGGTTGCGGTTTCAGAGTGCTCAGCATTACGCTTCTCCAGTTGCGACACGCAGGTCGCCGTACATGCCCCATTCTGCCCAAGAGCCGTCATAAAGCGAGAAAGTCGCCCCAAGACGGGTGAGCGCGAGGCCCAAAATGGCGGCGGTTATCCCCGACCCACAGGTGGTGATCGCCGGTTTAGCAAGATCGACCCCCGCGCCCATGAACACCGCACGAAGATCGTCCGTGGATTTCAACGTGCCCTGCGGGGTCAAAAGCTCCTGAAAGGGCACGTTGCGGGAATTCGGAATATGGCCGGAGCGCAGACCGGGCCGGGGCTCAGGGGCCTCGCCTTTGAACCGTGCGGCAGAGCGCGCATCAATGATCGTGTAATCGCCCAGCTTCGAGGAGGCCGCGACCTGTGTCACGTCGCGCAGCAGTTCGGGTCGAATCTCGGTGATCATATGGCGGTCGCGGATGGTCGGCGGCTCGGCCGTCACGGGATGGCCCTCGGCCTTCCATTTCGGCAACCCGCCATCAAGCACGGCCACATTGTCTTGGCCGAAATATTTGAACATCCACCACACGCGCGGCGCGGAAAACACGCCTGCGGTGTCATAAACCACAACCTGATGACCATCACCGATGCCAAGCTCGCGCATCCGGGACATGAATTTTTCAACGGGCGGTAGCATATGCGGCAGATCAGAGCGCAGGTCCGCGACCTCATCGACATCGACAAACCGGGCGCCGGGGATGTGCTCGGCCTCATATTCGGACCGGCAATCGCGATTATCGGCGGGCATGTACCAGCTTGCGTCAATAAGACGAAGTTCGGGCGCCTTAAGATGCTCGGCAAGCCACTCTGTGGAAACTAGGGTTTTTGGATCACTGTCGGGCATGGTGCGACCTTTTTGGGGTGACGTCTTCTGCCATACAGGCCCAGTTGGGACCATGCAAGCGATGTACCCGGCTGGTCCGCATGTGGACATAAAAAAAGGGGGCACAAGGCCCCCAAGGTCAGTTTGACCTGATACTCATAACTGCACGACACTTGAAACCAGAGACACTCGTACCGATAGAAAACCCGTAACACTGGATGACTCGTGCCAACGCGACCTCGTTTTAGGCCATCTTGTTTTTGATCAGCCCCACGATGGCCATCACGATGACGCCACCGACACCACCGCCTGCGGCTTGTTGCACCAGCGCGCCGATATCAAGGCCGGAAGCCCCTGCAACCACGTCCCCCATGCCACCTGCGCCAAGCATGGCAAGGAGTTGACCGCCAAGGCCACCGCCGACGATCCCAGCCAAGGAATTGCCCAAAGTGCCCAAGCTCAGGTTTTTAAGAGCAGCGCCCCCGACGTTGCCGCCAACGGCCCCTGCCACGAGCGACATAATGAGCTGTTCCATATTCAAAACGTCCTTTTGTCAGACCGGCACCGCGCAAATCTGTTCGTTGTGGACGATAATATGGCAGGCCGAGGCGGGGCCTTTCAGGGGAGATTTTTGGAGATTTTCCCGCCAGAACGCTACGTCAGCGCGCGCAGGCAGGTCGGTGGATCAATCGCCGTGACGCAGCAACCGCTGTTTTTGCCGACCCCAATCGCGCTCCGCTTCGGTGGCGCGTTTGTCGTGGTTCTTTTTGCCCTTGGCGATGCCGAGTTTGATTTTAACACGGCCCTTATGGTTGAAATACATCACCAAAGGGACAAGCGTCATGCCCTGCCGCCCTGTGGCCTGCCAAAGGCGTGCCAATTCGCGTTTCGAAACCAAAAGTTTGCGCTTGCGGCGTTCTTCATGCGGGAACATCGCCTGTTGATAGGGCGCGATGTAGGAATTGGTCAGCCAAAGCTCGCCATCATCGACCGAGGCGTAGCTTTCGGCGATGTTGGTTTGGCCGGTCCGCATGGATTTGACCTCGGAACCAGTCAATACAATGCCGCATTCTATGTCATTCTCGATGGCATAGTCATAGCGGGCCCGCCGATTTTCGGCGATGACCTTGTAGTTCTTTTCTTCGGGTGTTTGTTTTTTATTGGCCATGGTAGAGCGTCAGATAAGCACTCAGAGGCGATCTGTCCACTGGCCTGCGTGGCTCAATTCTGCCAAGTTCGCCGAAATTCGGTATGAATTCGGCTTGGAGCACAGATGTTTCTTCAGATTTTCGTAGGCACGGGCCTGATCGTCCTGTCGGTTTTTGTTGCCGCCTTGGGGTTCTTGCTGCTCGAACTGGTACTACAACGGGCGCATAATTGGCTGACCCGCGAACCGCATGGACCGAAATTGGCGCTGGTGCTGATGGCGGCGGTGGTCGCGGTGTTGTGGATGATCACGGCGGGCGTGTGGATTTGGGCGATTGCCTTTCGCATGATCGGCCTGTTTGCCCATTTCGAAGAGGCGCTGTATTTCTCGCTCGTGGCCTTCACCACGCTGGGCTTTGGCGATCTTTTGTTGCCGGAGGAATGGCGGCTTTTGTCCGGAATGGCGGCGACCAACGGGTTGTTGAACATCGGGATGATGACGGCGCTGTTGATGGAGGTGCTGCGCCATGTGCGGCGCAACCAATTGGAAAGCCGCCATCGAATTTGATGCAAAAAGGGGCCTCGAAAGGCCCCTTTTGTTGTGAGAATGTGAGGATGGTTAGAGCAAACCAGCGTGTTCCATCGCCTCTTTGATCAGGTCTTTTGTGTCCTCATAAAGCGGGGTCAGCGGCAAACGCACCTCGTCTGAGCACAGGCCCAAAAGTGACAGGGCATATTTTGCGCCGACCACGCCGGGTTCGGCAAAGATCGCGATATGCAATGGCATCAACGTGTCGGTGATCTCCAAAGCCGTGGCGTAATCGCCGGCCAAAGTGGCCGCCTGCATCTGGGCGCAAAGTTTCGGCGCAACGTTGGCGGTCACGGAAATACAGCCGACGCCGCCATGGGCGTTAAAGCCAAGCGCGGTGGCATCTTCGCCGGAGAGCTGAACAAAATCGGTGCCACAGGCCAGGCGGGTTTTTGGCACGCGTGACAGATCGCCGGTGGCATCCTTGACGCCGATGATACGCGGCAATTTTGCCAATTCGCCCATGGTCGCAGGCGTCATGTCGATCACCGAGCGGCCCGGAATATTGTAAATCACGATGGGCAGATCGGCGGCATCGTGCATGGCGGTGAAATGCGCGATCAGGCCTCTTTGCGTCGGTTTGTTATAATAGGGCGTGACCACGAGGGCGGCGTCGGCCCCCACTTTGGCGGCATGTTCGATAAAACCGATGCCCTCGACTGTGTTGTTCGACCCCGCGCCCGCAATCACCGGAATGCGGCCCGCAGCGGTTTCCACCACGATCTCGATCACGCGTTTGTGTTCGTCATGGCTCAGCGTCGGGGATTCGCCCGTGGTGCCCACTGGAACAAGCCCGTTTGACCCCTGTTCGATATGCCACTCAACGAGGGTCTTGAGCGTCTCGACATCCAGTTTGCCGTCTTTAAACGGCGTCACCAGTGCAGGAATGGATCCTTTGAACATCGAACGCTCCTTTTCGTCTTTGGATAAATTGGGCGTGAGTCGCCCGTGAATTGTCCGGCGGAAACTAGCCGTGTTCGCAGCCAATGCCAAGAATCAGTATTGCTGCGGATTGTGCGGTTGTTAAGCTATAGGCAAAAGCCCGAGCAGCCTCAAAAGACTTAGACCATATCATGCACCGTTTCCTCCCGGCAAAGGCTGTTTACGCCTTTGGAATATCTTTATTTTTTGCCCTCCCCTCCGATGCCTCACCGCAATCGGACGCGTTGGTGCGCGCCTATGAGGCGCAGTGGTCCGGCGATTGGAATCTGGCCAAAAGCGAGGCGCAGGGCGTTGGGGTAGACATCATTGAATGGAACCGGTTGCGCGCAGGGCGGGGGAGTTTCGCCGAGTATCAGAGCTTTTTAAAGCGCAACCCCGATTGGCCGGGTCTGCCGCTTTTGGCCGAAAAAGGCGAGGCGACGATCCCGGCAGATGCCGAGCCAAGTGCGGTTTTAGATTATCTTAATGCTTATCCGCCGCAAACAGGCGTGGGCGCGGTGCGGATGATTTCGGCCTATGAGGCCCGTGGCATGAATGCCGATGCACAGGCGCAAACGGTTCTGGTGTGGAACACATTGCCGATGGATGCCAAATCCGAAGAGGGGTTGGCGGCGCGCTATGCCTCAATTTTGGCACCGCACCATGTTGCACGCACCGAGATGTTGTTATGGGCCGAGCGGTTTGACGATGCCGCCCGGATGATCCCGCGTTTGCCGACCGGATGGGACAAATTGATCGCCGCCACACGCAAATTGATGCGTGATGAGGCGGGCGTGGATGCAGCGCTGGCCGAGGTGCCCGGTGCGCTGGCCGACCATCCGGTTTTGGCCCATGCGCGGTTTGAATGGCGCGTGCGGCGTGGTCGTAATGAGGATGCGATGACGCTTTTGCTACAACGTTCCACCGGGCGCGAAGGTTTGGGCAATCCCGAAGACTGGGGCAATCGTCGCCGCACTTTGGCGCGGCAAATGATGCGCGACGGCAAGGCGCAAATCGCCTATGCTGCCGCCTCCCGCCATGGGCTGAGCGCAGAGGAGGACCATTACGCCGATCTCGAATGGCTGTCGGGCTATATCGCTCTGCGCTATCTGGATGACCCGGCGCTGGCGCTCGATCATTTCAACCGTTTCCGGGTGTCTGTGAGCACGCCGATCTCTTTGGGGCGGGCGGGCTATTGGGAAGGCCGCGCCTTGGAGGCGATGGGGGCCGCAGATGATGCCGCCGCTGCCTATGCCTTTGGTGCGCAGTTTCAGACCGCGTTTTACGGCCTGTTGTCGGCGGAGAAAATTGGCCGAAGCCTTGATCCGGCCCTGACCGGGGAGCTGCGTTTTGCCGATTACAAACAGGCGGCGTTTATGGGCTCTTCGGTGCTCAAAGCCGCCGTGTTGTTGGATGAGGCCGGGGATGCGCCCTTGGCCGCGCGATTCCTGCGCCATTTGGGCGAAAGCCTTTCTCCGCAGGAATTGGGCCAGCTGGGCGACATGGCGCTGGATCTTGATCCTTACTTGGCGGTGTTGGTGGCGAAATTTGCCGCCGATCAGGGCATTGTGTTGAACCGGGCCTATTATCCGCTTCATGCCATGGCACAGGCAGATTTACCGGTGGAGCCGGAGCTGGCCATGGCAATTGCCCGGCGTGAAAGCGAATTTTATCCGAAAGCGCGCTCCGGTGTGGGCGCGCGTGGGCTGATGCAATTGATGCCGCGTACCGGGGCGGCTATGGCGGAGAAATTGGGCATTACGGGCTTTGAAGAAGCCCAGCTTGATGATCCGATCCTCAATGCGCGGCTTGGCTCGGCCTATCTGGCACAGCTCGAAGAGGAATTCGGCCATAACATTCCACTCATCGCGGTTGGATATAACGCCGGTCCGTCGCGCGCGCGCGATTGGATCACGCGGTTTGGTGATCCGCGTGGGGGCAAGGTCGATCCGGTGGATTGGATCGAACATCTCCCCTTTCGAGAGACGCAGAATTACGTGATGCGGGTGGCGGAAAGCCTGCCTGTTTACCGGGCGCGTTTGCATGGTGAGACCGGGCCAATCACCCTGTCCAAAGATTTGGCGTCAAGGTAAAGCGACTCAAGCGCGGTTGCGGCTCTTCATTTGACTGCGCAAAAAGGTGAATATCCCGGCGGCGACCACAAGGCTGGCCCCCACCGCGACATTGATCCGCACCGCGTCGCCAAACACCACCACTCCCAAAATGGACGCAAACGCCAGTTGGAAATAGGCCAGCGGTTGGATCGCTGAGGCCTCGGACAGCTCATAGGCGCGGATCAACAAATAATGCCCCGTGGTCGAGGTCGCGCAGAGCAATCCCATCCACGCCCAATCGGTCAAGGTCATCGCCTCCCAATGCCACATGCCGATCAAGGTCGTGACCACCGCCCCTGCGATCCCGGTGTAAAAGAAGGTCACCGACGAGGGGTCTTTGCGCGCGACATAGCGGTTGAGCAGGCCGTAGAGCGCAAACAAGACCGCAGAGGCAAGTGGGAAGATTGCAGCGGGGGACATGACGCCGCCGCCGGGATTGAGGATGATCAACACGCCGACAAAGCCGATCAGCACCAAAAGCCAACGCCGCCAACCGACCTTTTCGCCCAGGATCGGAGCAGACAGGGCGGTGATGATCAGCGGGTAAGAGGCAAACATTGCATGGCTTTCCACCAGGCCAAGTTTGACAAAGCCGATCACCATGATGATGACCTCAACGGCCAAGATCGCGCCGCGAAAGAATTGCAATTTGGGCTGGGCGCTGCGCATGGCCCGGCGCAAGCCGCCCTGCGCACGCATCGACCACAAGATCACAAAGCCCGCGAAGACCCAGTAGCGGATCATCAGGACCATATAGACATTGTATTCGCCAGCGAGGTGACGGGAAATACCGTCCTGCATGGCGAAAATGAACATGGTGAGCACCATGAGCAAGACGCCAAGGCGGGGGTTGGTCTCTGATTTGGTGATGCTCATGATTTTACCCCGATGCTCATATGACGTTTGCGGCCATGGCCGGGAACACGCGATACGGTGAACCCGGCATCGGTGAGTTTTTGCCGCACATGCCCGGCCGCCGTATAGGTCGCGAATGTGCCGTTTGGCGCGGTGTGACGACCGACGTCGGTCATGATGTCTTCGCCCCAAAGTTCGGGGTTTTTCGCGGGTGAAAACCCGTCCAAAAACCACGCGTCGGCCCATCCGTCCCATGCGCGCAGCGTGTCGCGGGCATCGCCGATTTTGACGTCTACCTCGATCTGGCCCAACCGAAACTGCCGCGCGCCTGTGCCCCATGCCATCAGGAACGGATCGGCGATGGCGCGGGCTTCGGGAAAGGCATTGAGTGCCGTGGCAATGTCGGCGCTGTCCATCGGAAAGGCCTCAAAGGAGGTAAACCGCACCACGCCCGGCCCGTTCCAAATCAGCGCTAAGGCGAGCATATTCAATCCGGTGCCAAAGCCCAACTCCGCCACATGAAACCCATCGCACAGTCGTGCTGGCAAGTCATTGCCCGCCAGGAACACATGCCGCGTTTCCTCAAGCCCGGAAGCGAGCGAGAAATACGGATCGTCAAAGCGGGTCGAGACGGGAATGGTTCCGTCGCGCCATTCGATTTGGGCTGTCTGGTGGTCAGTCATGGGATGGCTTATGAAAGGATTGATTACGCGCGACCATGAAGATCGGCGCGCGCGAGTACAATGGATAATTGCGCACATGGGCACAGCAGAGATCACCATTTACGGGGCCGGGGCCTTTGGCCTGTCCTGCGCCTATGAAGCGGCGAAGCGTGGTGCAAAGGTGCGGGTGATTGATCCCAACGGCGTTGGGTTTGGCTCCTCCGGTGGTGTTGTCGGCGCGTTGGCCCCGCATACGCCGGAGCGCTGGAATGCGAAAAAAGAGTTTCAATTTCAAAGCCTGATCATGGCGCGGACCCATTGGACGGAGGTCGAAGACATTGGCGGTGTCTCGTCGGGGTATGGTTCGATGGGGCGGGTTCAGGCCATCGCGGATGCACGTCAATTGAGCCTCGCCCATGAGCGCGCGGAACAGGCAAAAACGCTGTGGCAAGGCAAGGCCCTGTGGCAGGTCATCAGCCAAGGCGAGACCGGATATTGGGCCCCGATCAGCCCCACTGGCTATCTGATCCACGACACCCTCTCCGCGCGGCTGAACCCGTGGCGCGCTTGCGCGGCGCTGGCGGCGGCGATCACGGCGCTGGGCGGAGAGGTTGTGCGCGAGGGTACGGTTGAGGGCGCTGTAGTCCATGCCAGCGGCTGGTGGGGGCTGAAGGATTTGAACGCGGCCTTTGGGCGTGAGGTTGGCAATGGGGTCAAAGGACAGGCGATCCTGCTGGATTTGGCTCTGAACGATGCGCCGCAGCTTTATGGGGAAAGCCTGCATGTGATCCCGCACGCAGACGGCACGACGGCGATTGGATCGACCTCGGAGCGGATTTTTGACAGTTCTGACCAGACCGATGAACAGGCAGATGCATTGTTAGAGCGGGCGCGAGCGTTGATCCCGGCCCTGCGCGAGGGGCGTGAACTCCGACGGTGGGCCGGGGTGCGGCCCCGTGCCAAATCGCGCGCGCCGATGTTGGGGGCCTGGCCCGATCGCCCCGGCCATTTCATCGCCAATGGCGGCTTTAAAATCGGCTTTGGCATGGCGCCAATGGCGGCCAAAGTGCTGATGGATCTTGTGCTGGAGGGGCGCGATACGATCCCAGATGAGTTTAAGGTCGAAGCCTCACTTTGACGCCACGGCCCTCTGGTCGTGCATCAGATGCCGAGAAACGTGAGGGCCATCGAGTTTAATATTCCACGCCAATTTGGGCTTTGATGCCAGAGCGGAACGGGTGTTTCACCAGCTCCATTTCAGTCACCAGATCGGCTATTTCGATGAGTTCGTCTTTGGCATTTCGTCCTGTCAGAACGACATGGGTGAGCGGCGGTTTTTCGGTGCTCAGAAATGCCACCACATCGTTGACGTCGATATAATCATAGCGCAGCGCGATGTTGATCTCATCCAAAAGCACCATTTTATTCTCGGGATTGCGGATCAATTCTTTGGCCTTTTCCCAAGCGGCCTGCGCCATTTCGATGTCGCGCTCTTTGTTTTGGGTTTCCCAGGTAAAGCCCTCGCCCATCGTATAAAACTCGCACAGATCGGCGAATTTGGCGGTGATCAGATCGCGTTCGCCGCAGTCCATCCCCCCTTTGATGAACTGTACCACGGCGGATTTCATGTCATGGGCGATACAGCGGAAAATCATCCCGAAGGCGGCTGAGGATTTGCCTTTGCCCTTGCCCGTATGGATGATGATCAGGCCCTTTTGATCGGTCTTGGTGGCCATGATTTTATCGCGCGCGGCCTTTTTCTTGGCCATTTTGCTGGCGTGGCGTTCACTGTCGGATTGGTCAACCATAGGGACCTCCATTTACATAAAGAGTTGGACAAAAAGCGGCGCAAGAAGCGCTGTGAGAATGGCGTTTAGGACCATGCCGATCCCGGCAAACGCCCCTGCGGTGCCGTGGACCTGAAAGGCCCGCGCGGTGCCGATGCCATGGGCGGCTACCCCTGTGGCAAACCCGCGCGCGCGGTAGTCGCGTACGCCGATGGTGTTGAGCAAAGGTGTTGTCACCACCGCGCCGATCACCCCAGTGATCAGCACCAAGGCGACGGTGAGGGTTGGCAAGCCGCCGATGGCCTCGGCCACGCCAATGGCGACCGGGGAGGTGGCGGATTTGGGCACCAGCGACAAAAGCACATCGCCGCGTAGCCCACAGGCGGCGCCGATTGCCACAGCCGACCCCATGGCGACAAAGGCTCCCACGAGAAGGGCTGCGATCATCGGCACGGCAGCGTTTTTGACCTTTTGCCAATTGGACCACAGCGGCACGGCAAGGGCGACGGTGGCCGGGCCGAGCATGAAATGGACGAATTGCGCGCCTTCAAAATAGATCGCATACGAGGTGCCGGTGACCTTCAACAGCACGGTTAACAGGATCATCGCGATCAACACCGGGTTCACAAAGGGTTTGCGCCCGGCAAGGCGAAAACAGCCATCACCCACCAAATAGGCCATAAGCGTCAGCGTGAGCCAAAGCAATTGCCCCTCGGCCAGATAGCTCCAAATGTCGAGAATGTCGGTCATAGCGGCGTCTCATCGGCGACACCCAGCAGGCGGTTGACGTATTTGAATGTCAGAGCACCCGCAGCAATGGCCAGAACAGTCGAGCCGACAAGAGCCACGGCCAAAGGCAGGCCGATTTCAGACACTTGATCAAGATAT
Source organism: Celeribacter baekdonensis B30 (assembly GCF_000299875.1). Taxonomy (GTDB): domain Bacteria; phylum Pseudomonadota; class Alphaproteobacteria; order Rhodobacterales; family Rhodobacteraceae; genus Celeribacter; species Celeribacter baekdonensis_A. The sequence continues at coordinate 54,696 of NZ_AMRK01000001.1, read as the reverse complement.
TGCACGATGCCGACGCCCGCAGGCACATAAAGCAAGGACAGATGCGATAAAAATCCGGTCGCGGTTTTCTCAATGGCTGTGCCGATTTTGGGGCGCGTCAAAAGCAGAACCGCCAAAAGGATCATGCCAATCACTGGGCCGGGTAAGCGCAATGCAAAAATCCGTGCGATTGTTTCTCCGACAAGCTGAAAGCCCAAAAACAGTCCGAAATGTAGGATCATGTCGCGCCCTTTGTTTTGCTTTCGCGTCAAAGGGCATCATCGCAGCGCGGGCTAAGGGCTGCAAGCGGGGATGGCCGGATGCAAGACGCCGGACGCAAGAAAAAGGCCGCTCCCTAAGAACGTGTACTTTAGGAGGGCGGAGAATACGAATTGCGCAGGTTTTGGTCGCGGAGCGTTTTGTGCGCAGCCAAATTGGCGTAGGGTTAAGGGGAGCGATTTACAGTTGAGTCGGGGGCGCATGGCGCAGCCAAATAGCATGCGCGCGCCTGTCTTTTGAGCCAACTGCTCTTTCGTGGACGAATCACTTATGAGTGGGCCAATCTTGAACCGGCGACCGAGGAGCCAATGAAACTTGCACGCATCACAACCTACCCTGTCAAAAGCGTCAGCGGCACAGATATGGCCGCGGCTGAGGTGCGTGGTTTGGGGGTTGAAGGCGACCGGCGCTGGGCTGTGGTTTATGCCAATGGCGTGGTTGCGACCCGCCGGGAGTTGCCACGGTTGGCGCATTTGAGCGCGGTGACCACGCCACATGGAATTTCGATCTCCTTTGAAAGTGACCGTTTTGATATTCCGATTCCGTCCGGCGCGCCCTGTAAGGTCAAAGTGTTTTCGACCGGGATTGATGGGGTTGAGGATGCTGGCAACTACGCTTCGCATTTCCTCTCCTCCGCGCTCGAACGCGAAGTGAGGCTGGTCTATTTTCCTGACACGGCACAGCGTGTCGTGGATCGCGCCTATGCGCCGGGTGATCATTTCACGGCACTGTCTGACGGGTTTCCCGTGCTTTTGACCACGCAAGCCTCGCTGGCCGAACTCAATGCGGAGCTTGAAACCCCCGTCGAAATGCGCCGTTTTCGCCCAAATGTTGTTGTCGGTGGCGATATTGAACCGTGGTCCGAAGACACATGGAAAGTGATCCGCATCGGGTCGACGATTTTCCGTGTGGTCAAGCCCTGTGAGCGGTGTGTCATGGTCACGCAGGACCCAAGCACCGGCGAGCAGACCCATCGCAACGAACCGTTGGCAACGCTGCGCCGTATTCACCGGGCAGTGACCGGAAAAATTATCTTTGGTCAAAATCTTGTGGTCGAAGAGCCGGGCAGCATTGTGCTTGGGGATGAGGTTGAAGTGCTGGAATCTGGCCCCTCGAACCTTTTGGACCCCAAACGAGGCGACACGCAGTCGTTTTAGCTCTCTATGCTGTGTGATTGCGTTTGATAGGGACGTTTAACGCTCTGTTAACCATGTCCGGCCAATCTGGGCGGATGAAACACGTCCTCACCCTTCTGCCGTTTTTGATCTTCCCCGCATGTGTCGCCGACAGCCCAGCCTTGGGCTACTCCCGCGCAGGGTTTTCCTCCGTCGAACTGGGCGGAAATACCTACCGCGTCTACACCGAAGAGACCCGAAATTGTGTCGAGGTACATCGGGTGAACATGGTGTTCCCGCCGCCTTCACGCCTGCAAATTCTGTTGGAAATGGAAGAAGCTGCGGTTCTGGTGACGGGCTGTGCCCTCAAAAAGGGAACGTTTGTGGGGGATCAGGCCATGTCCAAGGGGCAGTTGGAGTGTAGCACAGGGACTGCGGCCAAAGAGTGGGTCGCGGGGACCTGTAACATCAAACCTTGGCGGTGGCGCTGAGGCGTTTTTGGAACGTGATCGAGGTGGGTCGATCATATCCGACATGTGCCGTACGCCCACACTCCTCAAAGCCCAAGGCGCGGAAGGTGGCGTGGTTTTCGACCAATTCCACCCGCGTCTGAAGCTCCAAAACCGCAAACCCCAAGTCCAAAGCCCGCACTTCGGCATGATGCATGAGATCACGGGCAAGCCCCTGTCCACGCTGAGACTTTGCCACCGCAAGCTTGCCGATATACAGCCGCCCGGGCTTTGGCGTCAGGATCACACAGGCAACGGGCGGCGAGCCCATGGCCCAGATTTCATGCATCTCGGCCTCTTGCGCAATCGAGCCCAACGTGAGGCGATGCATCGAGGACGGGGGATCAACCCGCCCATCCATATCGGCAAATTCCGTTTGGATCAGCCGCAAAACCTCCGGAAGTCGGGGATCATGTGCCAAAATCCGTTCCGGGATCATGCGAGTCCCTCCAACAGTGCGCGGGCTGAATTGGATCGAGGCTGCCAAAGCCCACGTTCTATGGCCTCCAAAAGCCGCTCTGCGATCTCTTTGAGCGCAGGCGCGTTGTGATCCGCAATAAATGTGCGGGTCACGTTATCCTCAATGAAGGCGCCGTATACGTGATCGAAATGGTGGTCCTTGACCGCATGGGTCGTGGCCGAAAAGGCAAAGAGGTAATCGACCGTGGCGGCGATTTCAAAGGCGCCCTTGTAGCCATGGCGTTTGACCCCGTCGATCCATTTCGGATTGACCACGCGCGAGCGGATCACCCGGCCGATTTCTTCGTCCAATGTGCGGATCACCGGGCGTTCGGGGCGGGAATGGTCGTTGTGATAGATCGGTCGATCTTGCCCCTGTAATGTCGCGACCGCTGCCGCTGCACCACCCTCAAATTGGTAGTAATCGTCACTGTCCAACAGGTCGTGCTCGCGGTTGTCTTGGTTTTGCACGATGGCTTCGACTTCGGACAGGCGTGCGGCAAATCCGGCGCGATCCTTCACGCCCTCTTGTCCCGCGCCATAGGTATAGCCGCCCCATTCCAAATAGGCATCGGCCAGATCGGATCGGTTGTCCCAAATCCTCTCGTCGATCATTGCCTGAAGTCCTGCGCCGTAAGCACCGGGTTTTGATCCAAACACCCGCGCCGTGCTTGCGCCCCTGCGCGCCCGCGCTGCGGCGGGATTGTCCGCATCAGATTCGTCCAAGGCCTGAACCGCGCGCGCAGCACTATCGACCAGCGCGATCAGTTGCGGAAAGGCATCGCGGAAAAAGCCGGAAACCCTGAGCGTCACATCCACGCGCGGACGGCCCAAAACCGAAGCCGGTAGGATTTCAAACCCGGTGACGCGGCGCGACATCGCATCCCATGTCGGCTTGACCCCCATCAGCGCCAAAGCCTGCGCAATGTCGTCTCCGCCCGTGCGCATATTGGCGGTGCCCCAAGCAGTGACCAACATCGCGCGCGGCCAGTCGCCTTGGTCCTGCAAATGCCGTTCAATCAAAAGATTGGCCGATTTCCACCCGAGTTGCCATGCGGTCTGTGTTGGCACGGCGCGGGCATCGACAGAGAAAAAGTTGCGCCCGGTGGGCAGAACATCCAACCGCCCGCGTGTGGGGGCACCTGAGGGGCCGGGGGGAATAAACCGACCGTCAAGACCGGTTAAAAGCGCGGACATCTCGGCGGGGCCACAGGCCGTCACCGTGGGCAAAACGGTATCGCGCAGATGCGCCAACACCAAAGCTGAGGCAGGGCCGGGGGCGTCAGCTTGCTCATCTAAAAGGGTTGCACACAACAGCTCCAATCGCTCAACGGTGTCGCCATGACTGCGCCAATTTGAATTGCTGACTTTAGTCAGGCAATTGGGTTTCGGCCCCTCCCATGGTGCGGCCATGTCACAGTCGAGCGGATCAAAGTTAAGGCCCAAATCCAGAGCCAAAGCCCGCACAAAGGAGGCATCAGCCCCCGTGCCGTTGCCCCGAGGCACACGCACCAAAGCCAGACCCAAATCCCGCGCCAAACGGCCTTCGGGAGCGGTGCCAAAGATGTGCAACCCATCGCGGATTTGCGCTTCTTTCAGTTCACACAGGTAGGCATCAAGTTTCGCCAGATCGCCGTCCTCATCGCGTCCGGTCATGCCGACGTCGTGGTCCAGTCCGGTTACGGAGGAGAGGCTCAAAATTTCTTTTCGTAGGCTGGCGATGCGGCGCGGATCGACGCCCGCGGCTTCGAAATACTCGTCCACCAGAGCCTCAAGATCACGCAGTGGGCCGTAGGTTTCGGCACGGGTCAAAGGCGGGGTGAGGTGATCCAAGATCACCGCTTGGGCGCGGCGTTTGGCCTGTGTGCCCTCGCCCGGATCGTTGACGATAAACGGATAAAGATGCGGCATCGGTCCCATGATGACCTCGGGATAACAGGTCTCCGAGAGCGCAAGCGCCTTGCCGGGCAGCCATTCGAGATTGCCATGTTTGCCCATATGGACCAACGCGTCGGCGCCAAATTCAAAACGGAGCCAAAAGTAGAAGGCCAGATAATTGTGTGGCGGCACAAGGTCAGGGGCGTGATAGGTCTCGGTCGGGTCAATGTTATACCCGCGCGCGGGCTGGATTCCGACGACCGCGTTGCCATAACGTAGCACAGAAAGCGCAAAGCCATCTTGCCCCACAAACGGATCGTCTTCGGGGGGACCCCAACGCGCTTCAATCTCTTGCCGGGCCTCGTAAGGGATAGAATTATATGCGCTTTTATACGCATCGAGTGACAAGCGCACACCGCCCTCACGTATGGAGCGATCTGTCAGCCAATTGGTTGGACCTGACAAAATCGCCTGCATCAAGGCATCGCTGTCATCCGGTACGCCCTCGACTGAGTAGCCCTGACTGGAGAGCGCTTTGAGGGTGTTCACCGTGGCGGCGGGTGTGTCGAGGCCAACACCATTGGCCAAACGCCCATCCTTATTTGGATAGTTGGCGAGGATCAGCGCCAGTTTGCGGTCTGCCTTGTCGGCGCGGCGCAGATGGGCCCAGCGGGCGGCCAGTTCCGCAACAAAAGCAATGCGCGATCCGTCCGCATGATAGGTGGCGATGGTGCATTCGGTGGCGGCGTCAAAATAGGCCTCCCCTTTGAATGAGATGGCGCGCGACAGAATGCGACCATCAATTTCGGGCAGGGCGACGTTCATCGCAATGTCGCGGGCCGACAAACCGGTTGTGCCCTCGTCCCATGCCTCATGCGATGAGCCCGCAAGCACGACTTGGAACACCGGGGCCTGATTGGCAAAGGGGGCGGCGAGGGGATTGTCCGGGCCGCCGCCCTCGGGAGTGCCGACGGCAAACGCGGTGCAATTGAGAATGACATCCGGTGGCGCATCTAAAAACAGCGCTTCTAATGTGGCGGCAGAAATTGGATCTTTCAGTGAGGCGACAAAGATCGGCATCGGGTTCAACCCCTGGCGCAACAGCGACTTCACCAAGCGGTTTATCGGCGCAAGCCCCGCTCCCTGTACCAGAGCACGATAAAAGATCAGCGGTACCACGGGCGCACCCTCTTGCCACTGCGATTTTATCTGATCTAGGTCAGCTATCCCATTGCCAGGCCAATAGAGTCCTGCCCGCAACAGCGGTCTGGCGGGGCCGGGCCTGTCGCCACCGTCGACCAAGGCACGCGCGTAGGTCAAGAACGCCACCGCATTTTCCGCGCCACCTTCGGTCAGATAGGCCCAAAGTTGGTGGTAATCCTCTGTCGGGATCGTCGACAAGGCGGCCAATTCCGCATCCGGTTTGTCATCACCGGGCAGGGCGACGAAAGGCACGCCCGCCTCATAGAGCCGCGCGGCATATTGCTCCAAGCCGTATTTCCAATAACCCGATCCGCCGAGCACCCGTGCAATCACCAGTTTGGATTTGGTGGCGCAGTCATCCAGATGCATGTCGACCGACATCGGGTGACGCAGATGTAACATCGAAGCCAAGCGCATCGCGGGGGGCGCAGCCATTGTACTGCGTGCCTCTGAGAGCAGGGCAAGCTCGGTATCTGCGGCGGAAATCACCACCAGATCGGCGGGGGTTTGCCCCAGATCGACCGCGTCTTTGCCATCATCAATGGAGCCGGGGGTGGCCGCGAGCAGGTGCATCGCTTTCTCTTTCCTTGTCTTACCGCGCGTCTTGCGTCATGAGCGGGGAAACTCTCAGGAGACCCCTCAATGGATTATGGTAAAATGGGCGCCCCAAAACGTGGCAAGAACGCACCGAAGCATGATGAACATAACGCCAAGGGGACATCGAAAAACCCCTATGGGACAAAGACGCCCAAGGCGGAGCTTTTGGCCCGGATGAAAGCGGCGGCTGAGGCAAAGAAAAGCGACAAGTAAGCCGCTTTTCTCTTATCATTTAGGCACTCAGCGCGGTCTCGATTGACAGGCGATCAAGGCCCGCTTCGCCAATGACGACCAGCCGCGTATCCCGCGGCGCGGTGCCAAAGGGTTGGTCGAAATAGTGATCGACGCGGGGGCCAACGGCCTGAACGGTGAGGCGCATCGGTTTGCCCTCGACCGCCACGAATCCCTTGAGGCGCAGGATGTCATGGGCGCGGATCACCTCGGCGATTTGACGGGCAAAGGCCTTGGGGTCTTTGATCTCGCCGCGCGTGACGACAAAGCTTTCAAACTCGTCATGATCATGATGGTGGTGATCGTCGTCCTCATCATCGTGGTGATGATGATGCACCTCGCCGCGTGCGTCCATATCGCCCTCTGATCCGATTCCCTGACCCAGCAAAACATCAATCGGCAACACGCCCATGCTTGCGCGCACAACCTGAACACCGCCGCGTGCCTCGCCTTTGAGTTTGGCAACCAAAGCGTCGGCGTGATCTTCGCCCAAAAGGTCGGCTTTGTTCACTACGATCATATCGGCACAGGCGATTTGATCTTCGAACAGCTCAGAGAGCGGGGTTTCGTGATCTAGGTTTTCGTCGAGTTTGCGCTGGGCATCAACGGCGGCGACATTATGGGCGAACCGGCCCTCATCAACCGCCTTGCCATCCACCACGGTGATCACACCATCGACGGTGACTTTGGTCGAAATCTCCGGCCAATTGAACGCGCGCACCAAAGGTTGCGGCAGGGCGAGGCCGGATGTTTCAATCACGATATGGTCGGGTTTATTGTCCCGTTCCAATAGTTTTTGCATCGTCGGGATGAAATCCTCCGCGACCGTGCAGCAGATGCAGCCATTCGAAAGCTCCATGATGTCGTCCTCGGTGCAGGTCTCGTCGCCACAGCCTTTGAGGATGTCACCGTCGACGCCCAGATCACCAAATTCGTTGATAATCAAAGCGATGCGTTTGCCACCCGCGTTGGCCAACATGTGACGAATGAGAGTGGTTTTGCCCGCGCCAAGAAAGCCGGTCACAACCGTTGCTGGAATTTTCGCAGCCATTTTAGATGTCCTTTATGAAAACGCCGGGGCCACAGGATGTCCCGAGCCCCGGCGCGAAATCATTGAAATGAGCGGTCTCAGGCGGCCAAGGTGCGCGGCGACACGAGGCCGGAGTTACCCAGACCTTTGATCGTTTTTGCCCCGGCCAAAACGGCCAAATCCACCAACGGTTCGATCAAGATGACGGTCATGTAAGCCGCACCGAATGTGCCGACGGAGGCCAGTGTGGTGGCGGAGACCCCTTGGCCGTAAAATGCCCAGAAACCAACCCATGCCACGATCCCGGCTTGATAGGTGGTTGAGAGTGCGAGGGCTTGCTTGTAGCTGATATCGGCATAGGCGGTGCCCGGTGCGATAATGCGCTCTGCGACGGCTTTGATGCCAAAGAGCGGTACGAGCAGGGTGGTGACATTCATGCCGTATTGCGGCAGATCGAAGGGGGCAAAGAACAGGCCCTGCGCCAAAAGGCCAAGGGCCAAACCAAGCGCGGCAGGGGCCGCACCGAACAGCAAGAACAGCGTGGAGCCGAGGATCAAATGGACCTCAGACACGCCAACCGCGTGATGCGGCAGCACTTGGAAAAAGGTAAATACAGCCGCTGTTGAGAGCGCTGCGCGGGCCGCAAAAGAGGCCACGCCTTTTTCGCTCAATGCGGTGATGGATTGTTTGAGAGTGTAGAGGCCAGCACCAGCGGCAGTGGCATAAGACAGCGCAATTTTTGCGCCAGTGACGATTCCGGGTTCGATATGCATCGACAAGTCCTCCTAGGCCGTCATCCCCGACGGCGGGTTGGTATGAGGTCACGGCAGGTTTCCTGGCTCGCGGGTCAAAGCGCCTTCGTCACCTTCCCAGAACAGGGTGTTCCAGTGGCATGTCGACGGGCACTCACCGCTTACAGTCGCGGGGGCGGCTGTGGTTTTGCGCCCCGATTTGGGTCTCGCGCACCACATTCCCATTTCTCCCCTAAACGCTTGGCGTCGTGATGGGGAACCATAACGCCCCTATTTGGCGCATTGGCTTGTGTTGGGTCAAGTGCTTTAACCTTCTGCATAGACTTTCTATGGCTATGCGCAGAGAAGGTGAGCACCAAACCGCAATATTTTGTGGATAACTTGGGTGTTTCGCCCAGATGTCGGTGTCACCCGGTTGACACATCCGTCGCAGTCCCAAACAGTTTTATCCACAAAGGAATCAACTCCGAGGCCCCATTTGCGTTTCACCCGCCTGCGTCTCAACGGCTTTAAAAGTTTTGTTGACCCCACCGATCTTGTGATCGCGGATGGGCTGACGGGGGTTGTCGGGCCGAATGGTTGTGGCAAATCCAATCTGCTTGAGGCGCTGCGCTGGGTCATGGGGGAAACCCGTCCCAAGGCGATGCGCGGGGCGGGGATGGAAGACGTGATTTTTGCCGGCGCGGCCTCTCGCCCGGCGCGCAATTTCGCCGAAGTCATGTTGATGATCGACAACTCGGATCGCCTCGCCCCCTCTGGATTTAATGAGAGCGACACGGTTGAAATCATTCGCCGGATCACCCGCGACGCAGGGTCCGCCTATAAGGTCAACACCAAGGACGTGCGGGCGCGCGATGTGTCGATGTTGTTCGCCGATGCCTCCACCGGCGCGCATTCTCCGGCGCTGGTGCGTCAGGGTCAGATTTCCGAATTGATCAACGCCAAACCAACCTCGCGACGGCGCATCCTTGAGGAAGCGGCGGGGATTTCCGGCCTCTATCAGCGGCGCCATGAGGCCGAGTTGAAGCTCAAAGGCGCGGAAACCAATTTGGCCCGCGTCGATGATGTGATTGAACAGCTTGCGGCGCAATTGGCCTCACTGGCGCGTCAGGCGCGACAGGCGGCGCGCTATCGTGAGATCGGTATTGAGTTGCGTCAGGCCGAGGGGCTTTTGTACTATCGCCGGTGGCGCGATGCCGACCACGCCCGCGTTGAGGCCGAGGATGTGTTGCGCATCCGTCTCAAACAGGCGTCTGAGGCCGAACGCCTCGCGCGTGATGCCGGAAAACAGCGCGAATCCAGAGAGTTGGCCCTGCCGCCGCTTCGCGAAGAAGAGGCTATCGCCAGTGCCGTATTGCAGCGGCTCACCGTGTCGCGCGATCAACTGGCCGATGAGGAAAAACGCGCCCGCGATATGATCGAAACTCTGGCCCGCCGGATTGATCAATTGGTCGCCGACATGGCCCGCGAAGAGCAACTCAACCGCGATGCGGTTGAAACCATTGCGCGGCTTGAATGGGAGCAAAAGGAACTGATCAAGGCCTCCGAGGGGCATGGTCCTCGTCTGACACAATCGAGTGCGGAGGCGTCCGAGGCCAGTCAAATCCTGGCGGATCGTGAAACCACGCTGACCGAAATGACCGAAGATGTCGCCCGGCTGGCCGCGCGTCATCAATCCGCAAACCGTTTGGTCGAGGACAATCGCAAGACCTTGGAACGGGCGCGTGGCGATGCGGACCGGGCCAAAGCGGCTGTTGAAGACGCGAAATCGACGCTGTTTCGTTCAGCGGATGCGTTGGCTACGGCTGAGGAGGCACAAGCCGAGGCCAGCGAGCGGGCGGAATACACCGAGGCGGCGTTGATTGAGGCGGATGAGGCGCGGACCGAAGCGCAGACCCGTGAATCCTCGGCGCGTGCGGCGCGGTCCGAGGCGGAAGGCGAGGTGGGTGCCCTCAAGGCCGAAGTTCTGGCTTTGGGGCGGATGCTCGATCGTGATCAGACTGCGGGGACGCAGGTGCTTGATCTGATTCGCGTGACTTCTGGCTATGAAAAGGCGCTGGGTGCCGCCCTGTCGGATGATTTGCGCCAACCCGCGATTGAGGCCTATCAAGCCTCCGGTTGGGTCACTTTGCCAGACTATGCGGACGAACAAGACCTGCCCTACGGCGTGGAGCCGCTGAGTGACTATGTCACCGCCCCTGCGGTTTTGGCGCGGCGCTTGTCGCAGATCGGGCTTGTGCGCGCCGAAGATGGTCCGCGTCTTCAGGCCGATTTGGAGCCGGGGCAACGGTTGGTGTCGGTCGAGGGCGATATGTGGCGTTGGGACGGCTATCGTGCCGGGGCCGAGGATGCACCCTCAACGGCGGCTCTGCGCCTGCAACAGCTCAACCGATTGGAAGGGTTCAAACAGGACCTCGTGGCGGCCGAAGCCAAGGCGGCAGGTGCGCGGCAGGCGCATGAGCATTTGAAGGCGGAATTGACACGGTTGAGCGAGGCCGACCACGCCGCCCGTGAAGCCCGCCGGGCCGCTGATCGCGCCCTGTCAGAAGCCGCACGCGCGCTGTCTCGTGCCGAAAATGACCGCACCTTGGCCGAGGGCAAGGTCGAGAACCTCGGGCTGGCCGTGTCCCGCCACGAAGAGGATGCGCGCGGCGCAGAGGTCCGGTTGCGCGAGGCGGAAAAGACCGTGTCGGAATTGCCGGACCTGAGTGCGGCGCGCTCAGATATCGAAGAGGTCAAACTCGCGGTTGAAGCGGCGCGGATCACCATGATGACGAAACGCTCGTCACATGACGAGATTCGCCGAGAAGGCGAGGCGCGCACCCGGCGCTCGCAAGAGGTGACCAAGGAGTTGTCTGGTTGGCGGCACCGTCTTGAAACCGCGGGGAAACGGGTGGCGGAGCTTCAGGCGCGCAAGGAGACCTCTGAGGAGGAACTGTTTGAGGCATCGGCGCAACCCGAGGACATCGCTGAGAAACGCGAGGCGCTTTTGGAACAAATTGCCGAGGCCGAGAGCCGTCGGCAGCAGGCTTCTGATGCTCTGGCGTCCGGCGAAACCGCGCTGCGCGATGCGGTGACAACCGAACGCGATGCGGAACGCGTGGCCTCGGAAGCGCGAGAAATCCGCGCGGCCTCCGAGGCGCGTCGGGATGCCGCGCGCGAGATGGTTGATGCGGCGGTCGAACGCATCCGCGAGGAGTTGGACAGCACACCCGTTGCGCTGCTTGAGGAGCTGGACGTCGATCCCGACACGATCCCGCCGCATGAGGCAATCGAGGTCGATGTGAACCGTCTCAAACGTCTGCGCGAAAGCCTTGGGGCGGTGAACCTGCGGGCCGAAGAGGACGCTTTGGAGGTGCGCGAAGAGCACGACAGTTTGGTGAGTGAAAAGCAAGATTTAGAAGAGGCGATCAAGACCCTGCGCGCGGGGATTGCCTCGCTGAACCGCGAAGGCCGCGAACGTCTTTTGACCGCGTTTGAACAGGTGAACGAGAATTTTTCGATGTTGTTCACCCATCTGTTTGGCGGTGGGGAAGCCAAGTTGATGATGGTGGAAAGCGACGATCCGCTGGAGGCCGGGCTGGAGATCATGTGCCAGCCGCCGGGTAAGAAATTGTCGACCTTGTCGCTTCTGTCAGGTGGGGAACAGACGCTTACGGCCCTCGCGCTGATCTTTGCGGTGTTCATGGCCAACCCGGCCCCGATCTGTGTGTTGGACGAGGTCGATGCGCCTTTGGACGATGCGAACGTCACGCGGTTTTGCGATATGTTGGACGAGATGACCCAACGCACCGACACGCGGTTTTTGGTCATCACCCACCACGCCGTCACAATGGCGCGGATGGATCGTCTGTTTGGTGTGACCATGCAAGAACAGGGTGTGAGCCAGCTTGTGTCGGTGGATTTGAAAAAGGCAGAAGCTTTGGTCGCTTGATATTTATGGCGACCAAAGCCAATTTTTCGATGTTTATATGATCAGAGCTTGCCCAGCAGCGCGGGCGTCGGCCAAGCATCGGCGGGCATCCCAAGGCGCACTTGCTCCTTCTGTACGGCCTCGCGGGTCTTTTCACCCAAAATGCCATCGACGCCGCCCACGTCATGGCCCCGGCTTTGCAGTTTTTGTTGCAGCTGCTTCATTTGCCCATCGGATAATCCGGTCTCAGGCGATCCCGCATTGTAGACTGGTGCGCCTTCGAGGCGGGCGGCAAAATAGGCCGCAGTGGTCACATAGACAAAGCTCTTGTTCCACTCAAAATAGACCTCGAAATTCGGATAGGCGAGAAACGCCGGACCTTTACGACCCATTGGCAAAAGCACGGAGGCCTGAAGCGATGAGGGCCCGAGCGATCCAGCGCGTGGCTTGACGCCGAGCTTTGCCCATTGCGCCACGGTCATTTTGTGGTTGAGCCCGGTTTTGGACCAATCGAGATCGGCAGGTACAATAATCTCTTGCAGCCACGGCTCATTCGCCCGCCAGCCCAAATGTTTGAGCATTTTCGCACCCGACATCAACGCATCAGGAGCCGAGGTTTTCAGGCGGACATGGCCATCGCCATCGCCATCTACACCGTTTTGCAGGATGTCTTTCGGCAACATTTGCACCATGCCGATTTCGCCGGCCCAGGCACCTTTGGTCGTGGTCGGGTCGAAATCGCCATGTTTGTAAAGCTCAAGTGCGGCCAGAATTTGCGGTTGGAACAATTCGGGACGACGACAATCGTGCCCCAAAGTCATCAGCGCATTCAGCGTGTTAAAATCGCCCTGCACCTGGCCAAAGTCGGTTTCCAGCGCCCAAAATGCCAAAAGTACGCCGCGTGAGACGCCGTAGTCGCGGGCGATGCGGTCAAAGGTGGCATTGTATTGCTGCGAATATTTGCGGCCATTGTCGATGCGGTTTTGGCTGATCACGGCGCGGGAAAAGTCGATGAACGGCTTTTGGAAAAACCCCTGTGCACGGTCGGCTTTGAGCACCGATTGGGTCTGCTGGGCGGAGGCGAAAAACCGATCCACCGTGGCTTTGTCATAGCCTTTGGACAGGGCTTCGGATTTTATTTTACCGACAAAGGAGGGAAATGACCCGCCGCAGGGGACCCATCGGAAACATCCCGCCGGCAGAGGCCGAAGAGAACTTCTATGCACAGCGCAACACCAGGGCAAGAGCAAGGCTCAGAAAACGCATGGGTTTACCTTTTACATTGAGTTGTGCGCCACGATAGCGATCAGGCGCAAGTTACGCAAATGACAGCGTGATGACGCAGACGAGAGTAAAGGCCCAAGCGGTCCAAAGACGGGCGCAGGCCATGTCGATGTCGCGCGGAGTGGCGTTGGGGCGCCCGTCTGGATTGACCCACGGGTAGTCACGCATCTCGCCGTGATAGGCGCGCGGACCGGAAAGCGCCACGCCCAGACTGCGCGACAGGGCGGCTTCGGGCCAACCGGCATTGGGCGAGCGATGGCGACGCGCCTCCGTGGTAATGCTCCGCCAAAGCGACAAAGGCTTGCCCCATGGGAACAGCAACACAGCGGTGAGCCGCGCTGGGATCAGGTTTAGAAGATCGTCACACCGGGCCGAGGCCCAGCCGAAATCGCGATGCCGATCGGTGCGATAGCCGATCATGCTGTCGGCGGTGTTGACGGCTTTGTAGATCAGGATGCCGGGTAGGCCGAGCAGTAAAAACCAAAACGCGGGGGCGATCACACCGTCTGAGAAATTTTCAGCGGCGGATTCGATGGCGGCGCGGGACACGGCGGGTGTGTCCATGTCGGTTGTGTCGCGCCCAACGATCATCGCCACAGACGCGCGACCAGCCTCAAGTGAGGTGTCAAGCGCGCGCGCCACCGCTTTGACATGTTGGATTAATGATTTATGGGCCAAAAGAATTGCGCCCAAGAGGATGTCTACAAAGGGGATTTGGTCCAGAATGAGACCAAGAACCCCACTGCCCACCACCAAAGAAAGAAGCAAAGCCACGCCTTTGGCCTTGCGTCGATCCCCATGGTTCATCCGCCGATCTGCCCAACCAATGAGGCGGCCAATCAACACCGCAGGATGGGGCAGGCGGTCCCAAAGCCATTTCGGTTCGCCCATAAGCGCATCAAGGATCATAGCCAGAGACAGCGCAAAAGCCGTGGTCACAGTGCGGCCTCAAATTGATCCCAACGGTCCGGGGCGGGCAGACCGAGGCGGACCCAAGTGTCGGAATAGGGAAAGATGCGCGACCAAACCCGACCTTTGGCCAAATGATCCTGAAAGGCACGGGCATTGTCGACCTCATAGAGACGGAATAGATCTGTCCCACCAATCAATTTAGCGCCTTTATTTTGCATGAGATCGTCCATTCTTGCCGAAGACTGTGCCAAATTGATCCGTGTCTGCAACGCCCAATCCGGGTCATTCAGTGCCCTTGTGCCAATCGCAAGCGCCGGGCCGGAAACCGCCCAAGGGCCGGTGAGGGTCGAAAGGCGATTGATCCACTCCGGCGCACCAATGGCAAAGCCAAGCCGCAGACCGGCCAGCCCCCAGAATTTGCCAAAACTTTTGAGTACAATCGTGCGCCCATCGGTGACGCGCTCAATATGGCTCTTCTCTGGCATCACATCGCAAAAACTTTCGTCGATGATCGTGATTGGCGCGGTCAATTCATCCGCACGCCAAAGCCGCCCGTCCGGGTTGTTGGGATGAACGGCGACCTGAACAGACGGGTCAGTGCCGTCCAACGTCCAGCCATGTGCCTCAAAGGCGGCGGCATGTTCGTTATAGGTTGGCGTTCTGATCTCGACGCGGGCTTTGGGCCAGAGCGCAGGCAAGCGGGCGATGAGGGCGGAGGCGCCGGGTGCGGCCAAAATGGAGGCCCCGCGCGGGACGTTCCAATAGGCACGCGCCGCTTGGATCAACGAATCCTGGGCTGCGGCATCGGGCAAGGTTTCCCAAGCACTGGGTGGCATTTCGCCTATCAAATAGGCAGTTGGGTTGATGCCGGTGGAGAGGTCGATCCAGTCGGATTTCTCGCCGCCGAACCGCGCCACGGCGGCATCTAGACCGCCACCATGATCCCGGTGCCGGCTCATGCGCCCTCGGCGGGATCGGTGGGGGGTGGCAAGTGGCGGGAGACGAAATGACCCTTGACGCCTTGCGGCCAGTCGCGGAACGGGACCTGCCCAGACGGAGAGGCGGCATGTTGTGTGGCGTAGCTTACGATAGCCTCCGCGTCCGCGTCATTTCCGTCAAACTTTCCAAGGGAATAGCCGATTTTTCCCGCGCCCTGAACGATGATGTTACAGGCGCGTTCACAGCCCATCGTACAGGCCACGCGGCGGGTTTTGATCCCGGTGGCCGCGGCGCGCTGTTCAATCGCTTCGGCCAGAATTTCGCCATCGGTCTTATCCATCCCACGCTCTGCCCAATCGGGCAATTTGCAGGTTTCGCAGATGGTGATCCAGGTGGGGGCTTTATGTGTCATGTGCTCTGTTTTGCCTTAGCGCGGGCGGAGTGCAAGTTAAAATCTTAGCTTTTTCCCACGCCCTTATTTCGGCGGCTTTGATTGACCCTGATCTTAAGGGTTCGTAAGGGTGTCTTACACAAGGTTTAACGTCGGGTAGCCAGTGCGAAACGCGCTCAGTTGGTGGTCACGATTTAGGAAGAGTATGCGGGTATTGATTGTTGAAAGTAACCCGGACCTAGGGCGGATCTGGATGCGCCATCTTGAGCGTCAGGGCATGAAGGTGGTTTTGGTGTCGGGGCAGGACGCAGCGATTGCGCACATGCAACAAGAGGCCCCGGATCTGATTGTTCTGGATTTGGTTCTGGAGAATGGCTCCGCTTTTGCCATCGCAGATTATGCCAATTATCGTTGCCCCAGCGCGCGGGTGATATTTACCACCAACGCCAGTTTTTTCTCGGACGGTTCCATCTTTCAACACGCGGCCAACGCTTGTGCCTTTGTCACCAAACAGGTGGACCCAGAGGATCTGTCGGCCATGGTCGAGCATTACGGCAAAGCGGCCTCGTAAGGCGCGGTTTTCAACGACGTCTCAGCCCCGCCCATGCGGCGCATCAAAATCCAAATCCGGTGTGACCGGCACAATCCGATGCGGGTTGATCGTATCGTGGCTATAGTAATAGTGACGCACGATATGATCGAAATTCACCGTCTCGCGCACCCCCGGCCATTGATAAAGCGCGCGTGTGTAGGCCCAAACGGCGGGGTAGTCTTTTACCATGCGTTTGTTGCATTTGAAGTGGCCGTGGTAGACCTTGTCAAACCGGATGAGGGTGGTGAACAATCGCCAATCCGCTTCGGTCACCTGCTCTCCCATGAGATAGCGATTCTCCGAGAGATGGGTTTCGAGCCAATCGAGACTGTCGAACAGCGGCGCAATGGCGGCGTCATAGGCCTTTTGCGTGGTGGCAAACCCGGCCTTATAGACGCCATTGTTGATCGTGTCATAGATGCGGGCATTTACCGTTTCGATCTCGTCACGCAGGGCGAGGGGCCAGAAATCATGGGTGTTTCCAGTGATCGCATCAAAGGCCGAATTGAACATGCGGATGATTTCAGAGGATTCGTTTGAGACAATCGTGTCCCGTTTTTTGTCCCAGAGAATCGGCACAGTAACGCGCCCCGACAGGCCGGGGTCGGCTTCGGTATAAATATCGCGCAGGAAAGGCTTGCCAAAGAGGGCGTCCCCCGTGGTGCCGGGGAAATCCTGCGCAAAGGTCCAGCCATCGCTCAGCATATCGGGGTGAACAACGGAGACGGAAATCAGCTCTTCGAGGCCTTTTAACGCCCGAAAAATCAGAGTGCGATGGGCCCACGGACAAGCATAAGAGACATAGAGGTGATAGCGCCCGGCCTCGGCCTCAAACCCACCCTTGCCGGAGGGTCCCGCCGCGCCATCGGGCGTGATCCAGTTGCGAAAGCCCGCTGAGCTGCGTTCAAACCGGCCGCCTGACTTCGATGTGTCGTACCATTCGTCATGCCAGATACCGTCTTTTAAATGTCCCATAGGGGCCTCCTCATGTTCCCTGTGCACCCTAAACACTCCAGGTTCGCGCGCAAACAGGTGTGAGAGCGCAGGAATGGTGCGATTGTGCACATTTGTCCCAACCCGTTGGCGCTAAAGCATTTGCGCGCTCTGTGCCCTCGGCCTATAGATGAGACCTATGACGACGCCCCGATACGGGGCCAGAGAGGTTGGCAGTGGCGGATCGACCCAAACCGGGGATTGCGCGCAGCATCGTCAAGTGTCCCAGCCTCCTTGAACCACGACCGCCCCATTCGGGCATAACGACAAGGATATGACATGTTTCGCGCTATGACGCTCACGCTTACATTTTTTGCCGCCCCTGCGCTGGCCCATCCAGGCCATATCGCCGAGGCCGCAGGTCACAACCATTGGCTTGCGGGTGTTTTGATTGGCGGCGCGATTGCGACCGCCATTTGGGGGGCTATCAAAGGCAAAAAACAAGAGCCAGAGGCGGCAGACCCCGACCATGAGGCTGAGCCGCAGGAGGCATAATTTAAGATGAAAACTGGTGTGATGATTTGTGGCCATGGCTCGCGCAGCCAGGCCGCCGTGGACGAATTTGCCGTTTTGGCAGAGAAACTTCCCGCCCTGTTGCCCGCGGATTGGATGGTGGATTACGGCTATCTTGAGTTCGCCAATCCGGTGATCCGTGATGGTTTGGACCGTCTGCGTGAGGCTGGCTGCGAGCGTATTTTGGCCGTTCCGGGCATGTTGTTTGCCGCGATGCATGCGAAAAATGACATCCCGACCGTGCTCAACACCTATGCCGCCAAACATGGCATGACCGTCAGCTATGGTCGCGAATTGGGCGTTGATCCCAAGATGATCGCCGCCGCCGGTGCGCGGGTACGCGAAGCAGTGGACCGGGCCAATGCAGAGTTGGGTGAATTGCCGCTGCATGAGACCGCCTTGGTCGTCATCGGGCGCGGCGCGTCTGATCCAGACGCCAATGGCAACGTCTCGAAAATCGCGCGGATGTTGTGGGAGGGCATGGGTTTTGGCTGGTGCGAGGTCGGCTATTCCGGTGTTACGTTTCCGCTTGTCGAACCCTGCCTGCAACATGTGTCGAAACTCGGCTACAAACGCGTCATCGTGTTTCCGTATTTCCTCTTCACCGGTATCCTGATCGACCGGATTTACGGTTTCACCGACCAAGTTGCGGCTGAGCATGCCGACATTCAATTCGTTAAAGCCGGCTATCTGAATGATCACCCGAAAGTGCTGCAAACCTTTGCGGAACGGGTATTGGAACAGGACGGCGACGTGCCGATCCCGAACTGTGGCATCTGTGCCTATCGCACCCAAGTGCTTGCGATCGAAGGTCAACAGGCCCGTCAAATCACCCCAAAAGAGCGCGCCGCGGCGCGTGAAAACGGCAAGGGCCATCCGGCTTTTGGCGATGTGCCGCCGCCGACTTGTGTGCTGTGCAAATACCGCACACAGGTGCTTGGGTTTGAGGCCGAGGTCGGTGCGGTGCAAGAAAGCCACCACCACCATGTCGAAGGCCAAGGCGCCTCTGCCCCCGGTTCAAACGTGGCCGATTGTGCGCTTTGCGATACGTTCTGTACGGGGCTTTGTCGGTTGGAAAAAACCGCGCATGTGCACCATCATCACAATCACACTCATGGCCACACCCATGATCATGACCATAGCCACGGTCATGCACACAGCCATATCCACGGCCATGACCACGATCATCATCATGACCATCATGACCATGGCCACTCCCATGATCACGTCCACCCGGAATACCCTCATGCCAAGCACCCGCACGGACCCGAATCCGCGCGCAAGTCTAAGGTCTGATCCCGGTGCGCCCCTATGACAAAGACCCGCAGTCGATCTATGCGCAAAGCTTTGCCACCGTGCGCAAAGAAGCACGGTTGGATCGGTTTGACGCCGGAATGGAACGCCTTGCGATCCGCCTGATCCACGCCTGCGGCATGGTTGAGGTGGCGGATCGCTTGGCTTTTTCACCCGATGCCTATGCGGTTGGCCATGCGGCACTGAAAGCGGGTGCGCCGATCCTGTGCGATTGCGAAATGGTCGGCGCGGGCATCATCCGTCGCTACCTTCCCGCCGAAAATCAGGTGATCGTCACCCTCAATGATCCACGCACGCCAGAACGTGCCAAAGAGATCGGCAACACCCGCTCTGCCGCTGCTGTTGAGCTGTGGGAACCGTATTTGGACGGGGCCGTTGTTGCCATTGGCAATGCCCCGACCGCGCTGTTTCACTTGTTGGAGTTGATCGACCAAGGCGCGCCCAAACCCGCCGTCATCCTTGGATTTCCGGTGGGGTTTGTCGGTGCGGCGGAATCTAAAGCCGAATTGGCGGGTAACCCGAGGGGGTGCGATTTTGTCGCGTTGCGGGGGCGTCGCGGTGGTTCGGCTATCGCTTCGGCGGCGGTGAATGCACTGGCTGTGGGATTGCCGGAGATCGGCGAATGAGCATGTCGAAATGGCTTCACATCATCGGTATCGGCGACGATGGATTGGAGAGCCTGAGCGCCGCCACGCGTAGCGTACTTGCGGATGCCGAGGTGATTTTTGGCGCGGCGCGTCACCATGCGCTCACCCCTTCACTCAAAGGTGAACGCCGGGCGTGGCCTTCACCGTTCAACGCCCTGATTGACGAGTTGCGCGATCTACGGGGGCGTCGCGTGGTGGTGTTCGCGACGGGCGATCCGCTTTGGTATTCGGTCGGTGCGCGCATCGGGCGAGACATTGACCCGGCTGAAATCTTGTACCACCCACAACTTTCGGCCTTTCAACTCGCTGCGGCGCGTATGGGCTGGTCGCTTGCGAATGTGGAAACATTGACCGTGCACGGACGCCCGGCAGAGCAAATCATCCCCTTTCTAAGGCCCGGTCAAAAAATGCTTATTTTGACACAAGGCCACGATTCACCGCGAGAAATATCTTCTATTTTGAGGGATCGTGGATTTGGCCCTTCGCGTTTGAGTGTTTTGGCGCATATGGGAGGCACAGACGAGGTCCGCTTTGATGGCATGGCCTCAAGCTGGCCCCATGATGTGCCTGACTTTCACACACTTGCGGTCGAGTGCATCGCCGAGGAGACTGCAGCGCCTTTGCCGCGCTTCGGCTTGCCTGACAGCGCCTTTGTCTCTGACGGAAATATGACCAAGCAAGAGGTCCGTGTCGTCACTCTGGCCAAACTCGCGCCAAGACGCGGTGCGTTGCTATGGGACATCGGATGTGGCTCTGGCTCGGTCGCGATTGAGTGGATGCGCGCGGCGCGGGATGCCCGTGCCATCGGGATCGAATGCCGCGCCGATCGCCGCGCCTTGGCGGTGCAAAACGCGCTGGCCCTAGGCACGCCGGGTCTCAAACTGATTGACGCCACAGCGCCCGAAGGCCTTGCCGATCTGCCACCGCCCGATGCGGTGTTCATCGGCGGCGGCTTGACGCGTGAGGTGTTTGAGGCCGCATGGAAGGCCCTCGCCCCATTTGGACGACTGGTTGCCAATGCGGTGACGCTGGAAGGTGAGGCCCTGTTGATTGCGCTGCGCAGCGAATTTGGTGGCGATCTGAGCCGCATGGCGGTGGCGCGCGCTAAACCTGTGGGTTCTCTTTCGGGCTGGAAGCCGTTCATGCCGGTGACCCAATGGAGCCTGACCAAAGGAGGATGCGCCCCATGAGCGGGACAGTTTATGGCATCGGCCTTGGCCCCGGCGACCCGGAGTTGATGACGCTCAAAGCCGCCCGCCTGATTGGCGAGGCCAAAGTGATCGCCTATCCGACCCTAGCAGGTGGTGAGTCTTTTGCCCGCTCGATTGCGGCGGCATATATTCCCAAGGGCACACGCGAGATTGTCATGGATGTGCCGATGACGGTGGACCGCGCCCCCGCACAGGCCGCTTATGACATCGGCGCGAATGCGATCCGATCTGCATTGGATGCGGGCGAGGATGTGGTTGTTTTGTGTGAGGGGGATCCGTTTTTCTACGGTTCGTTCATGTATCTTT
Organism: Celeribacter baekdonensis B30; assembly: GCF_000299875.1. Lineage (GTDB taxonomy): Bacteria > Pseudomonadota > Alphaproteobacteria > Rhodobacterales > Rhodobacteraceae > Celeribacter > Celeribacter baekdonensis_A. The sequence continues at coordinate 33,649 of NZ_AMRK01000001.1, read as the reverse complement.
TCGCCCGCCTCAAACGCGACTATGCGGTTGAGGTGGTGCCTGGCGTGACCTCTGTGACCACCTGTGCCGCAGTGGCGGGAGTGCCGATGGCGGCGCGCAATGAGGTGGTCACCATCCTGCCTGCGCCGGAACTTGTCGCACGCATGGAGGGCGGACATCCGATGGATGTGCTGCACGGCGCTGACACTCTTGTGGTGATGAAACTCGGCCGCCATTTTGCCCGCGTGCGCGCGGCGATTGAGACGGCGGGCCTGACTGAGGAAGCTGTCTATATCGAACGGGCCTCAACGCCTCATGAGGTGGTTCTGCCACTGTCACAAGCGCCTGAAAAGGCGCCGTATTTTTCTATGATCCTCATCGTGAAAGGGGCCGATCCATGGCTGTGAGCCCGGTTGTCATCGCACTCAACGCATCCGGCGAAAAGACCGCCGCCCGCATTGCCGTTGCCTTTGGTTTTGAACTCCACGGACGCGAGGGGCGCACAGAGGCAAAGATCAGATTTGCCAATGCGTTAGACCATGTGCGCACCTTGTTTGCGGCAGGCGTTCCGGTGATTGGTGTGTGTGCCTCGGGCATCCTGATCCGCGCCGTGGCCCCCCTGCTCTCAAATAAAAAGACCGAACCACCGGTGATTTCGGTCTCCGATGACGGATCAGTCGTTGTGCCGCTTTTGGGTGGGCATCGCGGGGCCAATCGGCTGGCCTTGGAGATCGCGCAGGTGCTGGGTGCCAAAGCGGCGATCACGACGGCGGGCGACGTGTCGATGGGCATCGCTTTGGACGAACCGCCGCTTGGGTGGCGCTTGGGCAATCCAGAAAATGCCAAATCGACCATGGCCGCAATGTTGGCCCATGGGGGGGCGACGGTGACGGGCGATGAGGCGGAGACAGCTATATGGCTGGCGGATGTTTCGCAGGCTGAGGGGGCCGAGTTGATCTGTACCGTGCAGGATGTATCTGCGCCCGGCAATACAACGCTTGTGTATCACCCGCAGCGCTACGTTTTGGGCGTTGGTTGTTCGCGCAATTGCCCACCTGAGGAGCTTGCCGATCTGGTTGGCGCGCTGTTGCAAAAGGCCAATATCTCGCCGAAGGCATTGGCGGCGATTGCGACCGTGGATTTGAAGGCGGACGAACCGGCGATCTTGGCCTTGGCTGCATCCTATGATGTTCCGCTGCGCCTGTTCACGGCGCTTGAGCTTGAGGCCGAGACGCCGCGATGCGCCACCAGTTCTGAGGTGGTGTTTGCGGAAATTGGCACCCATGGCGTGGCCGAAAACGCCGCTCTGGCCTGTGGTGGCGCGAAAGTTAGTTTGGCCGAGCCGAAGATCAAAAGCGCGATGGCCACTGCGTCCTTGGCGGTCTCGACGGACGTGATCACCGCGCTCAATGGCCGTCCGCGTGGACGTTTGTCCGTGGTTGGGATCGGTCCGGGGCAGGCGGCATGGCGCACGCCGGAAGTGTCCAAACTTGTCGCAGAGGCCGAAGAACTTGTTGGATATGGCCTCTATATTGATCTTTTGGGGCCGTTGGCGGTTGGCAAGATCCGTTCCGATTTCCCGCTGGGTGGCGAAGAGGATCGGTGTCGCTATGCGTTGGAACAGGCCGCCAAGGGCAAAAATGTTGCGCTGGTGTGTTCGGGAGATGCGGGCATTTATGCCATGGGCGCACTGGTGTTTGAGCTGTTGGATCGCGACCCGCAAGACCATGGCGTATCGGACGCCGCTCACCGCGTTGAGGTGATTTGTTCGCCGGGTGTTTCGGCGCTGCAAGGGGCCGCTGCGCGTGCGGGGGCACCTTTGGGGCATGATTTCTGCGCCATCTCTCTGTCGGATCTTTTGACCCCACGGGCGGATATTGTTCGCCGCCTCAAGGCGGCGGCAGAGGGCGATTTTGTCATCGCCTTCTACAATCCGGTATCGAAAAAACGCCGCACGCTTTTGGCCGAGGCGCGGGATATTTTGCTCCAGCATCGCCCGGCAGACACGCCGGTGATGTTGGCGTCGAACCTTGGGCGGCCGACGGAATATGTCCGTTATCGTCGTTTGGAGGACTTGAAGGTGGATGAGGTCGATATGCTGACCGTCGTACTCATTGGCTCGTCCAATTCCCGCCTTGCCCAGCTTGGCGAAGGCCCGCGGATGTATACGCCGCGTGGCTATGCGCGCAAAATTGATGGAGACCTCGCATGACTGTTTTCTTTATTGGCGCGGGGCCGGGTGACCCAGAGCTTTTGACCAAAAAGGCCGAGCGGATCATCGGTGAATGTCCGGTTTGTTTGTATGCGGGCTCTTTGGTTCCGGCGGAGGTCGTAGCCTGCGCCCCCGAGGGGGCGCGGATTTTGGATACGGCACCGATGACGCTGGATGACACCCATGCGGAAATCAAAATGGCACATGAAAATGGATTTAATGTTGCCCGTGTGCACAGTGGAGATCCTTCTTTGTACGGCGCGATTGCCGAGCAAATTCGACGTCTGCGCGCCGATGGGATTGACTATGAGATCATCCCCGGCGTGCCCGCCTATGCCGCCGCCGCCGCCGCTTTGGGGCAGGAATTGACCATACCGGAGATCGCGCAAAGCATCATCCTGACCCGCGTGTCGATGAAATCCACGTCAATGCCTAAGGGTGAAACGCTTGAGAATTTCGCCAAAACCGGGGCAACCTTGGCGATCCATCTGGGCATTCGCAACCTGCGTGAAATCGAACGGCAATTGGTGCCCTATTACGGCGCGGATTGCCCCGTTGCCGTAGCGTATCGTGTCGGCTGGCCGGATCAGATGTTGATCCGTGGCACGTTGAGCGACATTCGAGAAAAAGCGCGCGACGCGAAAATCACCCGAACCGCCTTGATCCTTGTTGGGCCCGCCTTGGGCGAGGTCGCGGATTTCAAAGACAGTGCGCTCTATGATCCGAAAATGCCGCATGTGCTGCGCCCGAAGGTGACGGGGTAAACTGCGGCAATCGGGTGACTCTTGGGGACGGGGTGAAACCTGTCGTTACGGTTAACTTGACCGAAACCAAACTTGGGCCATCATTGGCATATCACTCAATCGGTGAAATGCCTGGGAGGCCCGAGATGTCTGATTTTCTGCCCAAAGAAGTCCTTGAAGGCTTAGAGCAGGCGCGCAAGGCCAAGCTGAAACGCCGCTCTCGTTTGCGCGTGCGTGTGGGGGACGCGAGTTATCCGATCCTGCGCTCTTGGGAAACGGGGTTTGCGCTAGATCGTGAAAATTCCACGCATTTGCGGGGGCTTGTGGACGTGTATGACGGTACAAAGCACCTCTATCAGGCACTGATCGTGGCCGCACAGGAAGACGGTCAAGAGATGAGTTTTGATTTTAAACGCGCGACACCTGCGACCGACAAGCCGCCTTTGGATTACGACCGGGCCGATGACGCCCCGGTCGCGCTTTTGCCGAATTTTCACTGAAGATCGCTGAAGGCCTCGGTCAAACGGGCACAGGCGGTTTCGACAATGCTGCGCGGCGTGGCCAAATTGAAGCGTAGAAAGGTTTCACCGCCTTTGCCAAAGGTTGGGCCATGGTTGGGCGCAATGCGGGCGGATTTTTCGACCCGCGCGGTGAACTCTTCGCGGCTCATGCCGGTGCCGGAAAAATCCACCCAAGCCAGATAGGTTGCTTCGAGTGGCATCGAGGCCAGACCGGGGATCGTGGCGAGAGCTGCATCGAAGATCGCACGGTTGCCGTCCAAATAATCCACCAGCGCGTCAACCCACGCCGCCCCTTCGGGCGAATAGGCGGCGGTGGCCATTTCCAAGCCAAAAGAGTTGGGTGAAATGCCAAGCCCGGTCATGCGGGCCGCAAAGCGCGCGCGCAAGGTGGGATCGGGGATGATCACATTGCCCGAATGCGTGCCCGCGATGTTAAACGTCTTGGTCGTCGCCGTCATCATCACCAAACGATCCGAAATCCCGTTGATCAACGCCATCGGCGTATGCGTCTGGCCGGGCATGACCAGATCGTGGTGAATCTCGTCTGAGACAAGGATCAAATCATGGCGTTTGCAAAACTCTGCGACTCCTTCCAACTCGGCGCGGGTCCAAACACGACCGCCCGGATTGTGCGGTGAGCACAACACCAACATGGTCTCGCGACCCGTCATCTGCGCATCCCAAGCGTCGAAATCGAGGGTATAGCGGCCCTCATTCAGCGCCAATTCACATTCAACAACCTCGCGTCCGGCGGCTTTGATCACGCGGGCAAAGGCGTGATACACGGGCGTCATCAAGACCACACCATCGCCGGGTTGGGTGAAGGTATCAACGCAAAGCCCGGTGCCATTGACCAAACCATGGGTGGTAAAAATCCAATTGGGCTCAATGTCCCAGCCATGGCGGTTTTTCATCCACCACCCAATGGCAGCGCGGTAGTCGCTGTCATCACCGAAATAGCCGTAAATGCCATGGGCGGCCATTTTTTCCACCGCCTTTTGTACACAGGCGGGCGGGCGGAAATCCATGTCGGCCACCCACATCGCAATCCCGTCTTCTTTCGGCACACCGTAGAGCGGCTCCATCATGTCCCATTTCGAACAATGGGTGCCAAAACGGGGGATCACGTCATCAAAAAATGGCTGGGTCATGGGGGCTCCTCATTTGTTGCGGTCAGGGTAATCAGCACGAGTGGGGAAGGGAAACCACAATTCTTGATCAAGGGCGTTGCGCTCTTTGATGGCGGGGAGTTGCGCGGGGGGCGCGGTTTGACTAAATGCATATTCATGACCCTGAAACCGATCCTCATCCACCCCGACCCGCGCCTGAAAAAGGTTTGTGACCCTGTGACCGAGTTCGACCGCGACTTGGCTCGGTTTGCCGACGATATGTTACAGACCATGTATGAGGCGCCGGGTATTGGCCTTGCCGCGCCACAGGTTGGTTTGACCAAGCGCATGTTGGTGATGGATTGCGTCAAAGAGGCCAGTGGCACACCGGAACCGATGGTTATGGTGAATCCGGCGGTGACCTGGTCGAGCGACGAGAAGAACGTCTATGAAGAGGGCTGCCTGTCGATCCCCGGTCAATATGCCGATGTGGAACGGCCCAAAATGGTGCGGGTGAGTTGGCTTGATGTCGAAGGCAAAGCGCATGAAGAGGAATTCGATGCGCTGTGGGCCACCTGTGTGCAGCATGAAATCGACCACCTCGACGGTATTTTGTTCATTGATTATCTCAAGCCGCTCAAGCGCCAGATGATCACCCGCAAAATGCAAAAACTCAAACGTGATCGGACGCGGGCCTGATGGCCGTTTTGGAGATTTTGCTTTGGCCGGATGCACGGCTGAGTACGCTCTGTGCCCCGGTGGATCAGATCACGGACACGATTCGCAAGCTGGTCGCGGATATGTTTGACACCATGTATGCCGCTCCGGGACGCGGTTTGGCGGGGCCGCAAGTCGGCGCGATGCTGCGGTTGTTTGTCATGGATGCGACGTGGAAAGAGGGGGTCAAATCGCCCCTCGTGATGATCAATCCCGAAATCCTGTCTCACTCTGATGAGCGCGTCGAAATGGATGAGGTCTGCCTGTCCATTCCCGGTGTGGAAGCGCCCGTGACCCGACCCACTCGAATCACGATCCGTTGGGTGGATTTGGACGGCGAGACACATGTCCGCGAGATGGACGGGGCAGAGGCCCGCATCGCCCAACACGAATTCGATCACCTCAATGGCCGCGTGCATTTTGACCGCCTCGATGCCAAAGCCCGCGCCCATTTGGAGGCCGCATATCAATGACTCAGCGCCCGTTTATCCCCTATCCCGACAAGCGCCTGAAAACCGTGGTGCCGTCTGTGACCGAAATCACCGACGAGATCCGCGCGATCTGGGACGACATGATTGAGACCATGGATGCGATGCCGGGATACGGGCTTGCCGGACCGCAAATCGGTGTGATGATGCAACTCGCTGTGGTCGATTGTTCGGATGAGCGCGGCAAGGCTGTGCGCATGGCCAACCCCAAGGTGCTCCATGCCTCGGTACAGCCGCGTGATCACGAAGAAGCCTCGCCCAACCTGCCGGGCATGTCTGCTGTCATCACTCGCCCGCGGGCGGTTACAGTGCAGTTTCTTAATGAGGCGGGAGAGATCGAGGAGCGCGATTTTGTGCATCTTTGGGCCACCTCGGTGCAGCATCAGATCGACCACCTGAACGGCAAAATGTATTTCGATCATCTCAAACCGGTGAAACGTCAGATGTTTTTGAAAAAGGCGAAAAAAGCGGGGGCGATGAAATGAGGGTGATCTTTATGGGGTCGCCGGAGTTTTCGGTGCCAGTGCTTGAGGCGCTTGTGGACGCAGGTCATGAGATTGCGTGCGTCTATTGCCAGCCTCCGCGTCCGGCGGGGCGGGGCAAGAAGGATCGGCCAACCCCGGTTCAGGCCCGCGCCGAAGCGATGGGCCTGCCGGTCCGTCATCCGGTTAATTTCAAAAACCCCGAAGACGTCGCCGAATTTGTCGCGCTCAATGCCGAGGTTGCCGTGGTCGTGGCTTATGGGCTGTTGCTGCCGCAGAGCATTTTGGACGCGCCGAAACTGGGCTGCCTGAATATCCACGCCTCGCTCCTGCCGCGGTGGCGCGGGGCCGCGCCGATCCACCGCGCAATTTTGGAAGGCGATGCCGAGACTGGCGTGTGCATCATGCAGATGGAGGCAGGACTCGACACCGGCCCCGTGCTCTTGCGCCGTGAAACTTTGATCTCGGCGGAGGATACCACGGCGAGTTTGCATGATCGTCTCTCGAAAATGGGCGCGGCTGCGATTGTTGAGGCGCTGTCAACGCTGGCCGATTTGACCGCAGTGCCGCAGCCAGAAGAGGGCGTGACCTACGCCAAAAAGATCGACAAATCCGAGGCTAAAATAGACTGGACTCGTTCGGCCACCGAGATTGACCGCCAAATTCGCGGGCTGTCGCCCTTTCCCGGCGCTTGGGCGGACTACCAAGGCGAGCGGATCAAATTTCTTTCCTCGCGTCTGGTCGATGGGGCGGGTCAACCCGGTGAGGTGATGGGCACGTTTACCATTGCCTGTGGTGACGGCAGCGTCGAAATTCTCACCGCGCAGCGCGAGGGAAAACGTGCTATGGCTGTCAGCGAAATTCTAAAGGGGATGGATGTCCCCAAAGGCAGCCGTTTTGCGTGAGGTCACCCGATGTTTCCAGTTCTGATCGGCACAGTGTTTATCGCCGGTATCGTTGGTTATGCCGTTGAAAAAACAGGATTTACCAGTAATGGCTATTTGCCTTCGATCATCATCTGCATTGGTGGCGCGTTTTTGGCCTATTTCCTCAAACTGATGTTCGGCATCGGGTTGAACCCGCCTGGTGTGAATGCCATCGTCTCCTCACTCGGCGCGCTGATCATTGTGCCGACCCATTGGCGCAAGCGACGTTAGGAGGGTTGCATGTTTGGGCTTTTGGCACTTCCGGGAATGGTGGTTCGGCTGTTGTTTGGCCTCTGTCTTTGGCTGATGTTCCGCCCCGGCGGGTGGTTTGTCGTCTGCTGCATCGGCATTGCGGCAACGTGGTACATCAAGGTTTAGAAACGCGGCGGGCGCGACTTGTAAACGGGCAGAGACCAGCCAAAGATCAGACTCCCGGCGCGCAGGCCGAACGTCAAAACGGCACATGAAATATAGGAATAAATTGGCGTAAAATCCAAATAAGATGCGGTGATCATCGCGATCGCCCCAGCCAAAGCCGCTGAGGCGTAAAGTTCGCCTTGGGTCAAAATCAACGGCACTTCGTTACAGACCACATCGCGCATCAAACCGCCAAAACACCCGGTTGCCACGCCCATCAGCGCAATGATCACCGGCGGTTGGCCCAGTTTGAGCGCCACACCCGCCCCCGCCGCGACGGCGACGCCAAGGGCAATCGCATCCGCCCACATCAGGGCTTTGAGACGGCTTTCAAACAGATGCGCGGTGAAAAACACAATGGTGGCGATCAATGTCGCGATCAGGATGTAGGTTGGATCGGAGATCCAAAAGACCGCATCGCGATTGAGCAGCACATCGCGGATTGTGCCGCCGCCGACCGCCGTCAAACAGGCGACAAAGGCAAAGCCGACGATGTCGAGCTGGGCGCGAGAGGCGGCCAAAGCGCCAGAAATCGCAAAAACGATCACAGCAGTATAATCGAGCGCCGAGAGCACGCTCATGTCGCGGCTTTCTTAAACGGGGCCATCCCGGTGCGGGCCAATTCGTCCGCGCGTTCATTTTCGGGATGGCCCGCGTGGCCTTTGACCCATTCCCAGATCACGTTGTGCCGCTTTTGCGCCTCATCAATGCGCTGCCACAGATCGACGTTTTTCACCGGCTTTTTGTTTGCGGTTTTCCAACCGTTGCGCTTCCAGCCATGAATCCAACCCGTTACGCCATTTTTGACATAGGCAGAATCGGTGATGACGGTGATCTCGGAAGGGCGTTCGAGTGTTTCCAAAGCGGTGATGGCGGCCAAAAGCTCCATCCGGTTGTTGGTTGTATCCGCTTCGCCGCCGCACAATGCGCGCTCCTTGAGAACGGTGTCGCCCTCTTTCGCCAAAAGCAAAGCACCCCAGCCGCCTGGACCGGGATTTCCGGAGCAGGCCCCGTCAGTATATGCATAAAATCTAGCCATGATAGGAGCGCCTGATAAAGAGTAAGGGGCTGGCGTCAAGCTTTTGTTCGACACCACACGCGCAGCGAGGTGGGATCATGCTCGCTCAAGCGCCAGTTTAAGCCCAAGCCCTGCGAAAGAGGCGGCAAAGGCTCGGCGCATCCATGTCATGGCGGGTTCGCTTTCAACCACGCGCGCACGCAGCCAGCCTGCGGCGAGTGCGTATAAAACGAATACGGAAAATGTCATCGCGACAAAGCCGAGACCCAGTTGGACCAAAAGCGCCGTCGGATGAGCGGCGTTTGCCGGAATAAACTGCGGCAGAAAGGCGACGAAAAACATCGGCAGTTTCGGGTTGAGCAGGTTCAGAAAAATCCCACGTTTGATCAGGGCAAAAGGCGATTGGACCCGGTGTTCGGGCGAGATAGCAAGGGAGCCACTGCCTTTCAATGTGCCCCAAGCCATGTAGAGCAGATAGGCCACACCAGCGTATTTGATCGCCGCAAACAACACAGCGGAAGTTTGCAACACCGCCGCGAGTCCGGCCATTGCAAAGCCAAGATGTAACACGGTGGCAAGGGTGCACCCGACAATGGCCCAAAGCCCAGCGATGAGACCGCGCCCCAATGTGGTGGACAGGGTAAAGATGACCCCAATCCCCGGAGCCAGACAGACGATACATGCGGTCAGAAGAAATTCGAGGCTCATGCGGGTTCCCTTAAAATACGCGGCACTTTGAATTCGACGTTTTCCTGCGCGGTTTCGACCAATTCGACGGTGACATCATAGCGGGCTTTGAAGGCGTCGATCACCTCATTGACCAATAGCTCAGGCGCGGAGGCACCGGCGGTGATGCCGACGGATTGGATACCTGCCAAGGCGCGCCAATCAATCTCGGTGGCACGTTGGACAAGCTGAGAATAGGCACAGCCATTGGCCGATCCGACTTCGACCAAACGTTTGCTATTTGAACTATTAGGCGCACCAATGACCAAAAGAGCGTCTATATGTGATGAGATGGCTTTGACCGCCGCTTGCCGGTTGGTTGTGGCGTAGCAGATGTCTTCTTTGTGCGGGCCGATGATGTTCGGAAACCGCGCGCGCAGGGCGGCGATCACATCCACAGTGTCATCGACCGACAATGTGGTCTGGGTGATAAAGGCCAGTTTTTCAGGATCACGCACAGAAAGCCCGGCGACATCCCCCGGCGTTTCGACCAAAAGCACCTCGCCCACGGGCAATTGCCCCATGGTGCCGATGGTTTCCGGATGACCCGCGTGGCCAATCATCACCATCTGAAGTCCGGCCTCGAAATGACGCTCGGCCTCGATATGCACTTTGGACACCAGCGGACAGGTGGCATCGACATAGACCATCTCGCGTTTGGCGGCCTCGGCGGGCACGGCTTTCGGCACACCATGGGCCGAAAAAATCACCGGGCGATCATCGGGGCAATCGTCCAACTCTTCGACAAACACGGCTCCTTTGTCGCGCAGGCTATCCACGACGAATTTGTTGTGAACGATCTCGTGGCGCACATAGACGGGCGCGCCCCATTTTTCAATCGCCAGTTCAACGATCTTGATGGCGCGATCTACACCGGCGCAAAAGCCGCGGGGGGCTGCAAGGTAAAGGGTCAAAGAGGGTTTGGTCATGGCGCGCTCCTGTTGTCACAAGAGGTAGGGCGAAATGGGTGCGGGTGCAATGTTTCGGGGCGCTCAGTTGCCGATTGTCTCAACAAAAATGGCCCGAACATCTGTCCGGGCCATGATCCGTGTGATGCTGTAATCAGCAGGCTTATTCGTCGAAGGCATCGTCTTCGCGCGGCTCGCGTGCGGGGCGACCGATCACATTGCGCAGCTCTTCAAGTTCGATGAAATTATCGGCCTGACGGCGCAGTTCGTCGGCAATCATCGGTGGTTGCGAGCGAATGGTCGAGACCACGGAGACGCGCACGCCTTGACGTTGCAGGCTTTCGACCAGCGGGCGGAAATCGCCATCGCCGGAGAAAATCACAATGTGATCAATCCGGGGCGCAAGTTCCATGGCATCAACGGTCAATTCGATGTCCATATTGCCCTTGATCTTGCGGCGACCCATGGAATCGGTGAATTCCTTGGCGGGTTTGGTCACCATCGTGAAGCCGTTGTAATTCAGCCAATCAACCAGCGGGCGGATCGGAGAATATTCATCGTTTTCGAGCAGGGCGGTGTAATAAAACGCACGCAAAAGTTTGCCGCGGCGCATGAATTCCTGTCGGAGAAGTTTGTAATCGATATCGAAACCCAGCGACTTGGCGGCCGCATAGAGGTTCGATCCATCGATGAACAAGGCAAGCCGTTCATCTTTGTAAAACATCAAAAGGTCCTTTTGGGTTGTTTTTTGTTGGGCCTTCCCGAATGGGTGACCAAGTGTTCGTGGCTTTCTGGAGCTGTCAGTAGTACGAAACGCATCAAATATGAACTTGTCTAAAAATATAGGGTGGAGGCGATCGTGTCGCGAGGCGTTGATGAAAAATGCGCGAAAATGCGCGCATGGGTTGCATTTGGGGCCAATTTGCCCACGGAAACGGGCGAACCGGTCGAAACGCTGTTCGCGGCGGTGCAGGACCTGCGCGACATGGGGGTGACTGTCAGGAGGGCGAGTCGTGTTTTTGAAACGCCGTGTTTTCCTGTTGGTGCTGGTCCAGCCTATATCAATTTCGCGGTTGAAGTCGAGACTGAGCTAACCCCCGAAGCGGTATTGAGCCTGTTGCATGATATCGAGGCCCGGCATGGCCGGGTGCGCAAAACGCGCTGGGCGGGGCGGTCGATTGATCTTGATCTGATGGCGATGGAGGGCGAAGTGCGCCCCAATGCAAAAACTGTCCAGGCCTGGATGGATTTGCCGATGAGCGCGCAGACCACACAAGCGCCTGAGACATTGATCCTGCCGCACCCGCGTATCCAAGATCGGGCATTTATGCTGATTCCCTTTGCCGATCTGGCACCTGATTGGGTTCATCCGTTGCTTGGCAAAACCGTACAAGAGATGGTCGACGCCCTGCCTGATGTGGATAAATCCGAGATAAAAGCGCAATCGGGTCTTGAAATCCCCGTGAATTAAGGGGAGAGGGCGCTTGTCAATGGGACGCCTTGCGCCTAAATAGGGCCTTTGTACCCCATCCGTCCAACGATTGGAGATCCACATGGCCCGCGTCACAGTTGAAGATTGCGTCGACAAAGTCCCGAACCGTTTCGAGCTTGTGATGCTTGCGGCTCACCGTGCGCGTGAGGTTGCGGCGGGCTCTGCACTGACCGTGGATCGTGACAACGACAAGAATCCGGTTGTGGCTTTGCGTGAGATTGCTGAGGAAACTCAGTCCGCCGACGCGCTGCGCGAGCGGATGATCGAAAGCCAACAGACCCAGATCGAGGTCGACGAGCCGGAAGACGATCAAATGGCTCTGCTCATGGGCCAGGAACAGGACAAGCCGGTCGAAGACGACATGTCCGAAGAGAAACTCCTGCGCGCCTTGATGGAAGCTCAGGGCCAAAACTAAGGGCGCCATGGCGCCCCTCAAAGGAGTTTGCGGACCGAAATGATCGACGTCGAAGACCTGATCGCCCTGGTCCGCAACTACAACCCAAAGACAAACGCCAATCTCATCCGCGAGGCTTATGCCTACGGGCGGGAGATGCACGAGGGGCAGTTTCGCCGCTCGGGCGAGCCGTATTTCACTCATCCCGTTGCCGTTGCCGCGATCCTGACCGAACAGGCGCTTGATGATGCCACTATCATCACCGCCCTGTTGCATGACACGATCGAGGACACGAAATCGACCTATAGCGAGGTCGAGCGCAAATTCGGCACCGATGTGGCCGAGCTGGTCGATGGGGTGACGAAGCTCACCAATCTGCAACTGTCGAGTTCCGAGACCAAACAGGCGGAAAACTTTCGTAAACTGTTTATGGCGATGTCGAAAGACTTGCGCGTCATTTTGGTCAAACTCGCCGACCGTCTGCACAACATGCGTACGATCAAGTCCATGCGCCCGGAAAAGCAGCTGCAAAAAGCGCGCGAAACCATGGACATCTTTGCGCCGCTTGCCGGTCGGATGGGCATGCAATGGATGCGCGAAGAATTGGAAGATCTCAGTTTTCGGGTGATCAATCCCGAGGCGCGCAATTCGATCATCCGTCGCTTTATCACGTTGCAACGCGAGACCGGTGATGTGATCCATAAGATCACCAACGACATTCGCGCCGAACTTGAAAAAGAGGGCATTGAGGCGGATGTGTTTGGTCGCGCCAAAAAACCCTATTCGATCTGGCGTAAAATGGAGGAGAAACAACAAAGTTTCTCCCGTCTGTCAGACATTTACGGCTTTCGTGTCATCACCCGCTCCGAGGGCGATTGCTACCGCGTTTTGGGGGTGATCCACCAACGCTGGCGCGCCGTGCCGACCCGATTCAAAGACTATATCTCGCAGCCGAAATCCAACGGTTATCGGTCGATCCACACCACCGTGTCGGGCCGCGATGGCAAGCGGGTCGAGGTGCAAATTCGCACCCGGCAAATGCACGAAGTGGCTGAGTCTGGCGTGGCGGCGCATTGGTCATATCGCGACGGTGTGCGCGCCAAGAACCCGTTTGCGGTTGATCCGGCCAAATGGCTGGCGCAGCTCACCGAACGGTTTGAAAACGCTGAGGATCATTCCGAGTTTCTCGAACACGTCAAACTCGAAATGTACTCGGACAAGGTGTTCACCTTTACGCCCAAAGGCGAGGTTGTGTCCTTGCCGAAAGGCGCAACGCCTTTGGATTATGCCTATGCGATCCACACCCGGATCGGGAACAGCTGCGTTGGCGCTAAAGTGGACGGCATCCGTGTGCCGCTTTGGACCCGGTTGAAAAACGGCCAGTCGGTCGAAATTCTCACTGCCGAAGGGCAGCGCCCACAAGCGACGTGGATCGACATCGTTGTGACCGGACGCGCCAAGGCCGCGATCCGCAAATCCCTGCGCGAAGAGGATCGCGAGCGGTTTATCAAACTGGGCCGGGAATTGGCGCGCGTCGCTTTCGATCATGTCGGCAAAAAATCCTCGGAAAAGGCATTGGCGACGGCGGCCAAACAAATGTCTCTGGTGAGCGCCCAAGAACTATTGGCGCGGCTGGGCTCGGCCGAATTGGCCGCCTCCGATGTGGTTCGCGCTGTTTATCCGGAATTGGTGCGCACCAGCGGCGCGATTGATTCCAAACGCGCGGTTCTGGGCTTGTCCGAGGGCGAAAGCTACAATCGTGCGCGATGCTGCCAACCGGTGCCCGGTGAGCGCATTGTTGGCATCACCTATCGCGGCAAGGGCGTGGTGATTCACGCGATTGATTGTCCGGCTCTTGAGGAGCTTGAGGCGGAAACCGGGCGTTGGGTGGATTTGCAATGGCACGCTGGCCCTCACGCCGCCGAACATACAGTGTCGCTCGACATCACGATTTCGAATGACACGGGCGTTTTGGGCAGAATTTGTACCTTAATCGCCGAACAAAAGGCCAATATCTCTGATTTGCAATTTGTTGATCGCAAACCGGACTTTTACCGTTTGATTGTAGATGTCGATCTGCGAGATGTAGAACATCTTCATGCTGTTATGCTTGCACTTGAGGCCGAAAGCGACGTCGCGCGCGTTCGGCGGTACAGGGATTTGACCAGAAAGCCCTAAAACACGAGATCCACGGGGGATGATGTGGTCTTCAAGCGCCGGGAAAAACTGACGCCATTGAAATGGCTGTCGCAGGTGATCTGGCCGAAAGGTGGTTGGTCGCGCGCGGCGCGCTATCTTCAACATCGTCTGCACCGCCTGCCAGACACGCCGCATAAAATCGCGCGTGGCGTGTTTGCGGGGGTGTTTACCGTGTTCACCCCTTTGTTTGGATTTCACTTTTTCATTGCCTACGCCATTGCCAAACTCACCCGTGGCAATGTGATTGCTGCCTTGCTTGCCACTTTTGTCGGCAATCCGTTGACCTATGTTCCGATTGGCGTGATCTCGATGAAGATGGGGCATTTCATTTTGGGCACGCGGTTTAATCATGAGGCAGAGCGCTCATTGGTGGGCAAGTTCTTTGATGCTGCTGATGATTTCTGGCAAAACTTTTTGGCATTGTTCACAGAGCGTGACACCAATTGGGATGCGCTCATCCGGTTTTTTCACGAGATTTTCCTGCCCTATCTGGTCGGGGGGATTTTGCCGGGGATCGTCGCGGGCTTGGCGGCCTATTACGTCACTTTGCCAATGATTGCCGCGTATCAGAAAAGCCGCCGCGGGCGCTTGAAAGCCAAGCTTGAGGAACTCCGTCGCAAAAAAGCCGCCGCCAAAAAGGTTCCGCCCAATCAGGTGTGAACAGGATGTGATCGGTCGGATCAAGAATTCGCGGTTTTCTTTCGACGCAGGCGCGGTATTGTCGGCCGCAAACCGAATAAAGCGTCAAGGACACTGAATATGACTGCGACAAGCGTGCTGCGTCTTGGGATGAACATCGACCACGTTGCCACCGTGCGCAATGCGCGTGGCTCGGCTTACCCGGACCCGATCCGAGCGGCTAAATTGGCCGAAGAGGCGGGCGCCGACGGGATCACGGCGCATCTGCGCGAAGACCGCCGTCATATCACAGACGATGACATCGAACGCCTTGTTGCCGCGCTCTCTGTGCCACTGAATTTCGAAATGGCCGCGACCGATGAGATGCAATCCATTGCACTGCGCCATAAACCACATGCGGTCTGTATCGTGCCCGAAAAGCGTGAAGAACGGACCACCGAAGGCGGGCTTGAAGTCGCGCGCGAAGAGAACAAACTGGCGCATTTCATTGCGCCTTTGCGGGAGGCGGGCTGTCGTGTGTCGATCTTTATCGCGGCGGACAAACGCCAAATCGAAGCTGCGCATCGGATCGGGGCCGCCGTGGTCGAACTGCACACCGGGGCCTATTGCGATTTCCACGCCGAGGGCGATTTTGCGGCGCGTGACGAGGAACTGAAACGCCTCACCGAGATGGCCGCGTTTGCGACGGATTTGGGTCTGGAAGTCCATGCGGGCCACGGTTTGACTTATGACACCGTTGCTCCGATTGCCGCTTTGCCACAGATTGTTGAACTGAACATCGGTCATTTCCTTATCGGCGAGGCGATTTTTCGCGGTATCAAACCGGCGATTGCCGAGATGCGGCGGCTGATGGATGCGGCGCGTGCTGAGGCATCTGCGTGATCCCGTTTTCTGACCTCTGGCCGATTTTGCTGGGCTGGGCGATTGCCGTTGGCTCTCCGGGTCCGGCGATCTTGGCCATCGTCGGGGCCGCCATGGGTGGTGGGCGCGCCAATGGGTTTGCCGTGTCCACCGGCGTGTGGTGCGGATCGGTGTTTTGGGCCCTGCTTGCGGGCTTTGGCCTTGGCGCCGCGATGATGGCCCATGCCTGGGTGCTCGACGCGCTGCGCTATATTGGAGCCGGATATCTTTTGGTGCTTGCCATCAAATCGGCGCGGGCCGCGATGGCAAAGGGAGAAGCCAAGGTGCGCGCCGTCAACGAGCCACTGCGCGTGTCCTTTCTCAAAGGCCTGACCATCCACGTCATGAACCCGAAAGCGATCCTGTTTTGGGGCGCGTTGTTCGCGGTGGTGATCCCCGAAGGCGCAGAACCCATCGCGCTTTTGCAAGTCGGCGCATCCTGTCTGGCGGTGTCGTTCACGGTCATGTCCACGATGGCCTTTGCGTTTTCGACCCGCTTCATCGCGCGGGGCTATTTGCGCCTTCATCGTGTGTTTGAGGGGGCGTTTGCGGCTCTTTTCGGCTTTGCCGCCCTCAAAGTTTTGACAGCGAAAGTGGTATGATATGATGGGTCTTCGAGGGGTCTTCGCGCTTTTCATCGCCACCTTACCGCTCACGGCTCAGGCACAGGAGGTCACGCCCTGTGACTGGCGTGCCTCGGCGGCGTCTGTGGTCGAGCCATGGGATGAAAACACCCGGACCTTTGCCAATGGTGTGGTGCGGCTGGCGCTTTTGGATACGATTGAACCCGCCGCTGCGGCCTTTCACGTTTTGGTCCTGTCGCCGCCCTTTGACGAGGTCGGCGGGCGGCAGTGCCGGATCATTTCCGCAGATGCGGCAGGCTCCGGGTTTGAAGCATTAGATTTTGCGGCCCTTGAGGCCGATTATGAGCCTTCAACGGGGCTGTTGTTCATGATGCCCGCGCGCCTGTATGATCCCAAGGACGGCCCGGCCAAAATGGGTCGCCTGAGTTTTGCGCTGAATCAGGCCACGGGCGAGATCGCGACATTGTTTGAGGCTCCCAAATGATCCTTGGCATCGGTACGGACCTTGCCAATATTGATCGTATTTCCGGCACTTTGGCGCGCTTTGGAGATCGTTTCAAACAGCGTGTGTTTACGGAGGCGGAGCAACACAAAGCCGAACGTCGTCGCGACGTTGCGGGCACCTATGCCAAACGCTGGGCCGCCAAAGAAGCCTGTTCCAAAGCCTTGGGGACGGGGCTTGCCATGGGAATTTCGTGGAAAGACATGGCGGTCAAAAACCTCGCCTCCGGCCAGCCGGTGATGGAGGTCACCGGATGGGCCAAAGAGCGGTTGGAGGCAATGACCCCGCCAGGGCATGAGGCGATCATCCATGTCACGCTGACCGACGATCACCCCTGGGCGCAGGCCTTTGTGGTGATCGAGGCGCGCCCGACCGCGCTGTGAGCGTCTCAAAAGCCGCGAAATCCCACTCATTGCGGGGGTTTCACGGGGCTTTGCCTTGACTCCAATCGCGCCGCCTTCCATGTAGCCGGGGACCGGTATCCAAATCCCCGCCAACGCCCCCAAAGGACCTGAATTCAGATGAGCAGCACCAAAGACAGTGTGGTCGAAACCATCAAAACCATCGTCTACGCCCTTTTGATCGCGGGGATTTTTCGGACTTTCTTTTTTCAGCCGTTTTTCATCCCCTCCAGTTCGATGAAAGACACGTTGCTGATCGGCGATTTCTTGTTCGTCAATAAGATGAGCTATGGGTATTCGAAATGGTCCTGTCCGATGGCTTTTATGTGCCCGGTGTCCGGGCGCATCCTGTTCACCGAACCGGAGCGCGGGGATATTGTGGTGTTTGAACACCCGACCAAACATGTCACCTATGTCAAACGTCTGATCGGCCTGCCCGGCGATCAGGTTCAACTGAAAGACGGTGTGGTCTTTATCAATGGCGAAGAGGCCGTACAAACGCCCGATGGTGTGTTTGTCGAGACCTTTGAGCCGCAAGGTGCCGCAGGCAACCCGCCGCGCTGTGCCAACCCGGCGCCGGGGCTTGGCGGCGACTGCGTCAAAGAGAAATTCATCGAAACTCTGCCCGGCGGGCGTCAGCATTCGGTGCTCAATGCCGCCGTCACGGGCGTGGACAACACCAAGGTCTACACGGTTCCAGAAGGTCAGTATTTCTTTATGGGTGACAACCGCGACAACTCCGTCGACAGCCGGATTGCACAGCCATCGGGTGTGGGTTTTGTACCTGCGGAATATCTGCTCGGTCGGGTGGATCGGGTGATCTTTTCCTCGGCTGGCAAGCACCTTGTGTATTTTTGGACATGGCGCAAAGATCGTTTCTTTAAGGGGCTTCAGTGAAGATTTCGACCGAACTCCAAGCGTTTCAACAGCGCCTCGGCTATGAGTTTTCTCAGCCCGAGCTTTTGATGCGTGCCGTGACCCACAGTTCGATTTCTTCCGTCACCCGCCCCGACAACCAACGGCTTGAATTTTTGGGCGACCGGGTGCTTGGGCTGGTGATGGCGGAGGCACTGTTTGAGGTCGACCGCAAAGCGTCCGAAGGTCAACTTGCACCGCGTTTCAACGCACTGGTGCGCAAAGAAACCTGTGCCGACGTCGCGCGCGAGATTGATCTTGGGGCTGTGCTCAAACTGGGCCGGTCCGAGATGATGTCTGGCGGACGCCGCAAAGAGGCACTTTTGGCCGATGCGATGGAAGCAGTGATTGCCGCCGTCTATCGTGATGGTGGCTTTGCCGCGGCCAAGACGCTTGTGCGACGGCTGTGGAGCACGCGGATCGATATGGTTGAACATGATGCGCGCGACGCCAAGACCGCGCTGCAGGAATGGGCCCAGGCGCGGGGTCAGAAGCCGCCAAAATATACCGAAATTTCTCGCAAAGGCCCTGATCATGCACCCGTGTTCACCATCGAAGTGACACTGGAAAGCGGTGAGACGGCGCAATCCGAGGCAACGTCCAAACGTCAGGCCGAACAAGCGGTCGCCAAGGCGCTTTTGACCAAACTGGAGGCCAAATAACATGGCTGAGACACGTTCTGGCTTTGTGGCTCTGATCGGCGAACCGAACGCCGGAAAATCGACCCTTCTCAACCGCATGGTTGGGGCCAAAGTGTCCATCGTCACCCACAAAGTGCAAACCACTCGTGCCCGCATTCGCGGCGTGGCGATTGAGGGGGATGCGCAAATTGTTTTCGTCGACACGCCGGGTATTTTTAAACCCAAGCGCCGTCTGGACCGCGCCATGGTCACCGCCGCATGGGGTGGGGCTGCGGACGCCGATGTGGTTGTGTTGCTGGTTGAGGCCCATCGTGGCCTGACCGAGGGCGTCGAGGCTATCCTTGCCGCACTTGACGAACAAGACGCTCAATACAAAGGCCCGCCGCGCAAGATCGCTTTGGCGATCAATAAGATCGACATGGTGCCGGTCGAAAAGCTGTTGGATATGACCAAGGTTTTGAACGAACGCCGCAATTTTGTAGAGACCTTTATGATCTCTGCCGAAAAGGGCCGGGGTGTTGACGATCTGCGCAAATGGTTGGCCAAAGAATTGCCCGTCGGCCCATGGCTTTACCCCGAAGATCAGATTGCCGATCTGCCGATGCGGATGATCGCGGCGGAAATCACCCGCGAAAAACTGACGTTGAATCTGCATCAGGAATTGCCCTACCAGCTCACGGTCGAGACCGAAGCTTGGGAAGAGCGCAAAGACGGATCGGCGCGCGTCGATCAGATCGTCTATGTGTCCCGCGATGGTCACAAGGGCATTATTTTGGGCCACCGGGGTGAGACGATCAAACGGATTTCACGCGCGTCACGGGAAGAGTTGGCCGAGTTTTTGGGTCGGCCTGTGCACCTGTTTTTGCAGGTCAAAGTGCGACCGAACTGGTTGGAAGAGGCCGAACGCTACGGCGAGATGGGTCTTGATTTCAAAGACGGAAACTGATGGCGCGACTGACCGCAGATGTCTGGGTTTCGGCCTATTTGACGCGGTTGCGCCTGGCCGACATTCCGGTGTTTGTGGTGAAAAAGGGCGACCTGACCGCAGGGGCCGTGATGATCAAGCTCAATACGCTGGATGGCAAAGCCAAAGCGTTTCAGCGCGAGTTTAACCTGATGGAGGACCGCCGCGATTGGGCGGTCCTGTCCGAGGGCGACGAACGCGATGTCGATGCGGCGTTGATGAAACAACGCAGTTTTGACCCCGACCTTTGGATCATCGAGGTCGAGGACCGTCTGGGACGCACACTTTTGGACGAGCCCGGTTTGAGCGATTGAGCCTCAAGGATGAGCCTGTCTGATTGACGCGGCCTATGTTGCGGGGCAGGGTTTCATGAGTATTTTTACCAAGAAGAAGCAGGGGCGCGCGCATGATTGAATGGCGCGATGAAGGGGCGGTTTTGGCGGTGCGCAAGCATGGCGAGACCTCCGTGATCGTCGAGGTGTTCACTGAGAACCACGGTCGCCAAGCGGGGGTCGTGCGCGGTGGCATTTCGCGCAAAATGACGCCGCATCTGCAGCCCGGCGGGCAGGTCAGCGTGACGTGGAAAGCGCGGCTTGAGGACCATCTGGGTGCGTTCACCTTTGAACCCGTCAAGGGACGTGCCGCCGCCGTGATGGACGATCCTTTGGCGCTTGCAGCCCTCAACGCGGTCACCGCGATGTTGGCGTTTGTTTTGCCGGAACGCGAGGCGCATGGCTATCTTTACATCGACAGTATGCGGCTTTTGGACCGTCTCGGCACGGACCCGATGTGGCCTTTGGCCTATCTGCATTGGGAGGTGTCACTGTTGGAAGAGCTAGGGTTTGGCCTTGATCTCTCGGCCTGTGCGGTGACGGGATCGCATGAGGATCTGATTTATGTCTCACCCAAATCTGGCCGCGCTGTGTCACGTTTGGGGGCGGGGGAGTGGGCGGACCGGATGTTGCCGTTGCCGCAATGTTTGTTGGGGCAATCCTCGTTGAATTTCACGGAAATTTCGCAAGGGTTGACCACGACCGGACATTTTCTGAACCGGATCGCGGCGGAGCTGTCCGATCGACCGATGCCCGCCGCGCGGGATCGGTTTTTGGATCGGATTGCAAAAAAGGCGGCGCAGGAGGCACCGCCTTTTTAAAGCTGTTTCACGCTGGGCTTAGCCCAAAATGCGGCGTGCAATCACCTGCGCTTGGATTTCCCCGGCACCCTCAAAGATGTTGAGAATGCGCGCGTCGCACAAGATGCGGGAAATTTGATACTCAAGCGCAAAGCCGTTGCCGCCGTGGATTTGCAAGGCATTGTCGGCGGCGGCCCAGGCGACACGCGCGCCCAAGAGTTTCGCCATGCCAGCCTCAACATCGCAACGATGGCCGTGATCTTTTTCCCAGGCGGAGAAATAGGTGAGCTGACGCGCGACCATGATCTCGACCGCCATCATCGCCAACTTGCCGGAGACGCGGGGGAATTCGATCAGGGACTTGCCGAATTGCTTGCGGTCCTCGGCGTATTGCATCCCAACTTCGAGCGCATTTTGCGCCACACCAATGGCACGCGCGGCGGTTTGGATGCGGGCAGACTCAAAGGTCTCCATCAGCTGTTTAAAGCCTTTGCCTTCTTCGCCGCCCAAAAGGTTTTCGGCCTTCACTTTGAACCCGTCAAAGGCCAGCTCGTATTCCTTCATGCCGCGATAGCCCAAGACTTCGATCTCGCCGCCGGTCATGCCGGGGGTCGGGAAGGGGGCCTCATCCGTGCCCGGCGTTTTCTCCGCCAGGAACATCGACAGGCCTTTGTAATCCGTGGTGTTCGGATCGGTGCGCGCCAAAAGCGTCATCACATGGGTGCGCGCGGCGTGGGTGATCCAGGTCTTGTTGCCAGTGACCGTATAGGTTTCGCCCTCTTTCACCGCACGGGTGCGCAGGGAGCCAAGGTCCGAGCCGGTGTTCGGTTCGGTGAACACGGCGGTCGGCAGGATTTCGGCGGAGGAGAGTTTTGGCAACCAATTTTGTTTTTGCTCTTCGGTGCCGCCGCTGAGGATCAATTCAGCCGCGATCTCGGAGCGTGTGCCCAAAGAGCCGACGCCGATATAGCCACGCGACAGCTCCTCGGAGACCACCACCATCGCCGCTTTCGGAAAGCCAAAGCCGCCGTATTCCTCGGGGATGGTCAGGCCAAAGACGCCAAGTTCGGCCAGCTCTTCGATGATCTCCATCGGGATCAATTCGTCTTTGAGGTGCCATTCATGGGCAAAGGGCACGACTTTTTCGTCGGCAAAGCGGCGGAACTGTTCGCGCACCATTTCCAGCTCGTCATCAAGGCCAGAGGCGCCAAAAGTGGCGTGACCATAATTGTCGCGCATCAAAGCGACAAGACGGGAACGCGCGGCAACGGTGTTGCCCTCCAGCATGAGTTTGACGACATCTTTGTGGCTCGGCTGCGCGAGGCCAAGACCCAGATCGGCCAAGCGGCAGACCTCGCCTTGGTTCATCGGGATGCCGCCGTAGATTTGGTTGAGGTATTCGCCAAAGGCGATCTGATGGATCAGTTGTTCCATCTCGCCAAATTTACCGTCATCCGTCAGAGCCAAGGCCCATTTTTGCATTTGACGCAGCGCCTCGACATAGGTCGCAAGCCAAGCAAGGCCATGAGCCGCCGTTTGATTGGCCTCAAGTTTGGTGCCAGAGATGCGATCTCCGTCCAAAAATTCGGTGCGCAAGGATGCGCGGGCGCGATCCAAAAGGGCCTCAGCAGGGGCCACTGCGGCACCGGTCAAAGCCAGAAGATCGGGCAAAATGGGGTTCGACATGGTCATCTCCTGTTGATCAAGGGCCATGGGAATCTCTCCTTCTCAGGGTCATGGGACTGTCTAATCCCTTCGCAGTTGCAGCGCAATATTATTTTGCATTAGATGTCATTTAGGATCAAAAGTGTCGCAGGCAAGCCGAATGCCCCCGTGGCCCTGAGAAAGTTTTAGACTGGCCGCATCGGATAGGCGCGAATTCTCTGGTCTCACGGGGATCACAGGCCCTATGACAAACCCATGGATTTCAACGCGCTTCTCTCTCTGCTTACCTTGCCGCAAATGGCGGTTTCCCTTGCCATTGCCCTGCTTGCGGGTTTCGTCAAAGGTGCAACCGGCTTTGCCATGCCGATGATCATGGTTTCGGGGCTGGGGTCATTCCTTTCGCCTGAACTGGCGCTGGCGGGACTGATTCTGTCGACCGTGGTGTCGAACATCTGGCAATCGCTGCGTGGCGGCGTGTCCGAGGCGGTGCAGGCGGCGAAGGTCTATAAACTCTATATCGCAGCGCTTTTGGTGATGATCCTTTTGTCGGCGCAGCTTGTGGTGATCTTGCCGCAATCGGTGGTATTTTTGACGCTTGGGATCATTGTGATCGTCTTGGCGAGCTACCTTTTGATTGGGCGGGCGCTGCATATTCCGGACCATCACCGGGCCTTTTACGATCTCGGCCTTGGTGCGCTTTCGGGGATGATCGGCGGGGTTGCGGGGATTTGGGGGCCGCTGACGGTGGCCTATCTCACCGCCGTCGATACGCCGAAAAAAATGCAGATCAAAATCACCGGCGTGATCTTTGGCGCGGGGGCTTTGATGTTGTTTGCGGCCCATCTGCGCTCTGGTGTGCTCAATGCGCAAACGCTGCCGCTATCTTTGGCGCTCTTAATCCCGGCACTGTTGGGGATGGTGATCGGCCAACAGGTTCAGGACCGTTTGGATCAAAAGAAATTCAAACGCGCCACCCTGTTTGTCTTGCTCGTCGCCGGAGCCAATTTGGTACGGCGCGGGCTTTTTTAACACTCCGTTTTAACGGGTGATCTGGGCTTCAAACCGTAGTTTTTGCGCGGCGATCTCGGGCGCAAGTGACATGAGGTAGGCGGCAATGGCCTGGCGCTCCGCATCGCTCAGGTCAATCGCTGGCATTTGATCCATCCCGCGGGTGGAGATCACGACATCGTTCAGAGTCGTCCCCTGAATGTCCGGTCCGTTGCCCCCAAGCGCATGTAGGCCATGACAGGCGGCGCAATGATCGACAAATTGCGCCTGGCCCTGATCATCGGCCCAACAGGGCAGAGCGAGTAAGGTGGCCACACACAGGGCAAGATGGGATAAAAGGCGCATGATCCCTTGTCTCAGCTCCGCGTAAAACCCGAGTGACAACAACGAAAAGAAAACGCCCCAAACCATAAGGCTTGGGGCGCGCTGTGCTCAAAGATAAAGAGAAGGGGCTTAGCCGATGGCGGCCGCTTTCACATCTTCGTCAATGTAGGGTAGGTACTGTTCAAAGTTCGCGGAGAACATTTTGACCAGTTTCTCAGCCTGTGCATCAAAGGCGTCTTTGTCGGCCCAAGTGCGGCGCGGGTCCAAAAGAACGTCCGGCACACCCGGAACAGAGACCGGAACCTCAAAGCCAAAGTTCTCGTCCTTGCGGAATTCGACCTCGGCCAACGTGCCTTCCAGCGCGGAGTGCAACAGGTTGCGCGTGGCTTTGATTGGCATACGCGAGCCAGTGCCAAAGGCGCCGCCGGTCCAGCCGGTGTTGACCAACCAACAGGTCGCGCCATGTTTCGCGATTTTTTCGCGCAACAGGTTGCCATAGGCTTCCGGGCGACGCGGCATGAACGGTGCACCGAAACAGGTGGAGAAGGTCGGGAGCGGTTCGGTCACGCCCACTTCGGTGCCCGGTGTCTTCGAGGTGAAGCCGGAGAGGAAGTGATACATCGCCTGTGCCGGGGTGAGGCGCGCGATTGGCGGCAAGATGCCATAGGCGTCACAGGTCAGCATGATGATGTTTTTCGGATGACCACCGAGCGAGGTCGGCGATGCGTTGGAGATATATTCCAACGGGTAAGCACAGCGCATGTTGTCGGTCAGGCTGTTGTCTTCGAAATCAAGCTCTTTGGTGTGCGCGTCATAGACCATGTTTTCGATGACGGTGCCGAATTTGGTCGTGGTCGCGTAGATCTCCGGCTCGGCTTCGGCCGAGAGATTGATCGTTTTCGCGTAACACCCGCCTTCAAAGTTAAAGGTGCCGCGCTCGGACCAGCCATGTTCGTCATCGCCAATAAGGACGCGCGACGGATCGGCGGAAAGCGTGGTTTTGCCGGTGCCCGACAGACCAAAGAAGATCGCGGTGTCGACCGGATTGTTCGGCGCGTGGTTGGCGGAGCAATGCATCGCCATCACGCCTTTGCCCGGCAAAATGTAGTTCAAAAGCGTGAACACGCCTTTTTTGTTCTCGCCCGCATATTCGGTGTTGCCGATCAGGATGATCTTTTTGTCAAAGTTCAGGGCGACAACGGTTTCCGAACGACAGCCGTGACGCTCTGGGTCGGCTTTGAAGCTCGGGCAGTTGATGATGGTGAAATCTGCGGTGAAATCGTCGAGTTCTTTCAACTCAGGACGGCGCAACATGGTGCGGATAAACAAACCGTGCCATGCCAACTCGGTGACCATGCGCACGTCAAGACGGTGGGCCGCGTCGGCACCGCCATAAAGGTCTTCAACGAAAAAATCTTTGCCTTTCATATGCTCAAGCATATCGGCGTAAAGAACATCAAATTTGGCCGGGTCCATCGGCTGGTTGTTTTCCCACCAGATCGTGTCTTCCACGGAGGGGGTGCGCACAACGAATTTGTCTTTTGGGGACCGGCCAGTGTGTTTGCCTGTGGTCACAAGGAACGTCCCGCCTTTGCCAAGCGTACCTTCTTCGCGTTTCAGGGCTTCTTCGATGAGCGCAGGCTCAAGAAGGTTGTAATAGACATGGCCAAGCCCTGTGATGCCTTGGTCGTCAAGTGTGAAAGCCGGGTTCACGCGTCCGGTTGTCATAGTGCAAACTCCCTGCCGTGTCCTTGACGGCGTCTCTGAAACATAAATTCTCGCGAAAGGGCCATTCGCGGCCGGACAGTCCCTCTCGTCCGACGACCGTGCTATAGCATGCTCGTCGCGTCCGTAAACAGGACCCAGATCAAGAGTTAGCGCAACCATGTTGGAGTTAGCGTAAACAAGCCGAAGTGCAGAATGTGAAACGGCCAGACTTAAGGCGTTGTCGCAAGAAGGTGAGACAAATTAGCCATTCCTTGAATCTTTTCGTTTTGGATTGTCATAGCTGATGCATGTGATTCGCGGTTTCGCTTGATTTGGCCTGGCGAAACGCGGATTATGCTAAAAAAAATGAACCAGTTGAGCAGTTGAAGGAAACGGAACATGTCCCGCATCGCATTGGTTGACGACGACCGGAATATCCTCACTTCCGTCTCCATGACCCTTGAGGCAGAAGGGTTTGAGGTGGAAACATATAATGACGGGCAATCGGCCTTGGACGCGTTCAACAAACGTCTCCCCGATATGGCTGTTTTTGACATCAAGATGCCGCGTATGGATGGGATGGACCTGTTGCAGCGTGTGCGGCAAAAAACCAATATGCCGGTGATTTTCCTCACCTCGAAAGATGATGAGATTGACGAGGTGCTGGGCCTTCGCATGGGCGCGGACGATTACGTCAAAAAACCGTTTTCCCAGCGCCTTTTGGTTGAACGCATCCGCGCGCTTTTGCGTCGTCAGGAAGTGATTGAAGGCGGTGAAGTCGGTGACGCCGAGGAGACCAAGGTGATTGTGCGCGGTGAATTGGAAATGGATCCGCTGCGCCATTCCGTGTCTTGGAAAGGCCGCGATGTCACGCTGACGGTGACGGAATTCTTGTTGTTGCAAGCGCTTGCTCAACGTCCCGGTTTTGTGAAATCGCGCGATCAGTTGATGGATGTGGCCTATGATGATCAGGTCTACGTCGATGACCGCACCATTGACAGCCACATCAAACGCCTGCGTAAGAAAATGCGTACCGTTGACAATGAATTTTCCGCCATCGAAACGCTTTACGGTATCGGTTATAGGTACAACGAGGAATAATGGCCCTTTCTTCGCGCATGGACCTCTCGGGAAAGCGCCCGTCTGATGACGCAGACGTCGTTCTCGGGGATGACTGGATTGCGCCGCGCATTTCGGATGCGGATTTGCGCGCCAAACGGGAGCGCCGCCGCTTTATCGCGATCAATCGCTCTCCTCTGGCGCAAAAGATCATAACCTTCAACCTCGTGGCCATCATTTTGATGGTGGCGGGTATTCTCTATCTCAATCCGTTTCGCGACAGTCTTGTGACCCAACGTGAAATGGCCATGGTGACAGAGGCGGTCCTGATCGCTGACATGTTGGAAGTGACGGCAGGTGTTGATGGTGTGTTGGATGCGACCGACGGAACCTCTGATGCACAATCCGTACTGAATGTGCTTGAAATCCCGCTGCGCGAAAATGTCTTTATCTACGACGCCGAAGGGGCTCTGATTGCCTCTACCGAAGGGATGCCGCGTGTGCGCCCCGCCAATGTGGCCGGGTTGCGCCGGGATGGGCGTTCGACAATGATTTCGGATTTTTTGACCGGGGTGTGGTCGATGATCACTCTCACAAAATCCAAAGAGACCGGCGATCCCAAGGATGCCGCCGCGCATGTCTCGCCGCTTGTGTCTGGCGCTTTGCAAAATGAAATCCACGTTAAAACCGGCAATGATGCAAATGGCTCGGCCCTCTTTGTTGTCGCCGCGCCGATCACCATCGACCTGGAGGGGCAGACGCGTACGCTGGGCGTGGTTGGGCTTGCCTCGGGCGAAGGCGAAATTGATGAACTTGTCCGGGTTGAGCGCGAACAAATCCTTCAAGTTTTTGTCATCGCGATCCTTGTGTCCATCGGCCTGAGCCTTGTTTTGGCCTCGACCATCGCCAATCCTTTGGCCGATCTGGCCGCTGCCGCTGAAATCGGACGCGACAAAAACAGTCGCAAAGTGGCTCCGGGTCGTGTACGCATCCCCGATCTCTCCGGTCGCCCTGATGAGATCGGGCGTCTGTCGTCTGCTCTGCGCGGGATGGTGTCGGCGCTTTATGACCGGATTGATGCCAACGAACAATTCGCGGCTGACGTGGCGCATGAAATCAAGAACCCGCTGGCCAGTCTGCGCTCTGCCGTTGGGTCACTGCGGATGATCAAGAAAGAAGAGCATCGGATCAAATTGCTCGATGTGATCGAACATGATGTGCGCCGTCTGGACCGTCTTGTCTCTGATATTTCCAATGCGTCCCGCCTCGACAGTGAGTTGGTGAAAGAGGAAGAAGAGGAATTCAACCTCATTAAAATGCTTACCAATTTGATTGAGTACCTGTCGCAAGAGGCGCAGGACAAAGGCATCGAATTCATCGCCGATATGCCCGACAAACCGATTGTCATTTCCGGTCTTGAGGCGCGTTTGGCACAGGTCTTTGTCAATCTGATCACCAACGCTGTGTCATTCTGTGAAGATGGCGATGCGATCCGTGTTTGGGTGCGTAAACGTGACAGCCGCGTTTTGATTGTGGTCGAAGACACCGGTCCCGGCATTCCCGATCAGGCGCTGTCCAAAGTGTTCAAACGCTTTTACTCAGAGCGCCCCGCAGGTCAGTTTGGCAACAACTCCGGGCTTGGTCTTGCCATTTCAAAACAGATCGTCGAGGCTCATGGCGGTGTGATCTGGGCCGAAAACATTCGCCCAACCGATGCTGATATCACATCCGATCCGCTGGGTGCCCGCTTTGTTGTGGGCTTGCCGGTGTGAGCGGCCACCAGACAGACAAAGATCAAAGGCCGGCGCAGGACAGCACCGGCCTTTTTTGCGCCGCCTCAGAGGTCGCGCCCCTGAACCTGCATGCCAGTTGCGTGGCTTATGGGGACACCAGAGGCCTGTTGATCCTGGGCCCTTCTGGCAGTGGCAAGTCCACATTGGCCCTAGAGATCATGGCTTATGGCGCCACTCTTGTGTCTGACGATCGCACCATCTTGACCAAATCGGACGGGGGCCTGATCGCGACGTCCCCGGCGCCGATCCGTGGGATGATCGAAGCACGAGGGGTGGGCTTGCTTGCGGCTCAGACGATTCCCGCCGCGCGCATTTGTGGCATTGCCGATCTGTCACAGGTCGAAATGGAGCGCTTGCCCCTACCACGAGAACGGGTCTTAATCGGGGTCCCGATTCCCCTGCTTTTCAAGGTCGAAGGCCGCCACTTTGCCCCGGCTTTGGTCCAATGGCTCAAAGGAGGCCGATGCGCGTGACGAGTTCTGACGACAGCCCTTTGTCACAGTCGAAATCCCAACGCCGCGTGGTCTTGATCACGGGGCCTTCGGGGGCTGGGCGCTCAACCGCGATCAATGCGCTTGAGGACCTTGGCTATGAGGTCATTGACAACCTGCCGATGTCGATCCTGCCCCGGCTGTTGCAAACGCATGGGCTGACGCGGCCCTTGGCGCTTGGCTTGGATGTGCGTAATCGCGACTTTTCGGTGAATGCGCTCATCGAGGTGATCGACGAATTGACCCGCAACCCGGATCATGACGCTGAGGTGCTTTATCTCGACAGTTCGCCTGAGGTGCTGATCCGGCGTTATTCCGAGACTCGTCGTCGTCACCCGCTTGCCCCGGCAGAAACAGTGCAGGACGGCGTGGCGCGCGAAATTGATCTTTTGGCCCCGATCCGCGCGCGGGCGGATATTCTGATTGATACGTCTGAGATGACGCCGCATCAGTTGCGCGACGAGATTGAACGCTGGTTCGCGGAGGGGCATCAGGCCGATATGGCCCTGACGGTGCAGAGTTTTTCCTACAAGCGCGGGATGCCGCGGGGCGTCGATATGGTGTTTGATGTGCGCTTTTTGGCCAATCCTTATTGGGAGCCAGAGCTGCGCGCGCTGAATGGCATGGACGCAAAGGTCCAAGACTATGTGCAGCGAGACCCGCGATTTGCGGCATTTTTCGAGAAAGTGTTGGAATTGACCTTACTTTTGTTGCCGGCCTACCGCGAAGAGGGCAAAAAACACCTCTCCATCGCGTTTGGCTGTACCGGAGGACAGCACAGATCGGTGACGCTTGCTGAAATTCTATCCAAAGCCCTTGCAGAACATGATTGGCAGGTGTCAATTAGGCATCGGGAATTGGAACGCCGCCATAGCGGCCTGTGATCGGGGAATCTCGCGTGATCGGAATCGTCATTGTCGCGCATGGTGGATTGGCCAAGGAATACCTTGCAGCCGTCGAACATGTGGTGGGCAAGCAAACGGGCGTTGAGGCAATTTCCATTGAGCCGGATCATGACCGATCGGCCAAGCAAAAGGAAATCTGCGGCGCGGCTGATGATGTCGACACCGGAGATGGTGTGGTGGTCGTAACAGATATGTTTGGCGGCAGTCCGTCCAACCTGTCGTTGATGGCGTGCCATCATGACAATCGTAAAATCATTTACGGCGCGAACCTGCCCATGTTGATCAAGCTGGCAAAATCTCGTCACAAAACGGTCAGCGAAGCGGTTAAAAATGCCTTAGAGGCGGGCCGAAAGTACATCGACAGTTTCGACGTGCTTGGCTGATAACGATAAGAAAAACGACAGGAAAACGGCATGACATCGACGACGAGAACGCATGAGATCATCAATGTGAAGGGTCTTCATGCGCGTGCTTCGGCGAAATTTGTCGAGACGGTAGAAGAATTTGACGCCAGTGCAGAGGTGTTCAAAGACGGGATGAGCACCTCGGGTGATAGTATCATGGGGCTTTTGATGTTGGCAGCCTCCAAAGGAACCACTATTGACGTGTCAACGAGGGGACCCGATGCTGATGCCTTGGCAGATGCGTTGGAGGCCCTGATCAAGGACCGATTTGGCGAGGATATGTAAGTGGCTCACCCGCAAGACCAAGCGACCGAGACCCAGGTGACCGAGCCCCATGTGCCAAAGCCCGGCGACGCGGATTTCATCAAGTATGACGGTCGGCGTCTGTCATATGCGGGAACCTATTCGGATCCCTCAAAGGTGGTGGTCATCCGCTCCATTGAATGGATCACCGGCAAGCTGCCCTTGTTGCGTCGCATCCGTCGGTTCGAACGTATGGGCACACCCATGGGGCAGCCATTCTTTAGTCAAGCCCTTGAGGTGATGGGAATTGACGTCACCACCCCCGAGGAGCAGATATCCAAAATACCCGCCACGGGTCCGCTTGTGGTGGTGGCAAATCATCCGCATGGTTTGGTCGATGGTTTGGTGATGGCGGAGTTGATCGGCAAGGTACGTACGGATTACAAAATCCTGACGCGCTCACTTTTGACCGGCATTCGCGAGATTGATCCGTTCATGTTGCCGGTGCCGTTTCCGCATGAAGAGGACAGTCACCGTAAATCCATCCTCATGCGCAATGAGGCGATGGATACATTGAAGGCGGGCGGGGTGATCATCCTGTTTCCGGCGGGGGCCGTGGCGTCGTCTGAAACATGGTTTGGCCCGGTGAAGGAAAAAGAATGGAACCCGTTCACCGCCAAGATGGTGTTGAAATCGGGGGCGACGGTGTTGCCAATCTATTTTCCTGGGCGGAACACGCGGTTGTATCAAATTGCCGATAAAATTTCTGCGACCATCCGTCAGGGGCTTTTGCTGCATGAAATCGTCCATGCACTCAACAAACCGCAATCGCCCATTATCGGCGATCCATTAAGCCCGGATGATTTGAACGATTGGCAGAAAAAGACCCGCGAATTCATGGCGTGGATGCGCACACATACTCTTGCGCTTGGCGGTCGCACGGACTGAACCAAACCCGGAACACATATGAAGAAGGGGCCATCGCGGCCCCTTTTCTATGTCGTTATGTGATGTTTATCGGGTCGGAACCGGCGTCTCGCCACGATAATCATAAAACCCGCGCTGGGTTTTGCGGCCCAGCCATCCGGCTTCGACATATTTTGTCAAAAGCGGGCAGGGGCGGTATTTCGTATCGGCCAGACCATCATGCAGCACGTTCATGATCGCGAGGCAGGTGTCCAGTCCGATAAAGTCAGCCAATTCCAAGGGCCCCATCGGATGGTTTGCCCCGAGTTTCATCGACTCATCAATGGATTTGACCGATCCAACGCCTTCATAGAGCGTATAAACCGCCTCGTTGATCATCGGCATCAGGATGCGATTGACGATAAACGCGGGAAAATCTTCGGCACTGGCGGCGGTTTTCCCAAGCGATTCGACCACTTTCAATAGCGCATGATAGGTGGGCTCATCCGTCGCGATGCCGCGGATCAGTTCGACCAGTTTCATCACAGGCACCGGATTCATGAAATGGAAGCCCATGAATTTTTCCGGTCGATCCGTGCGTGAGGCCAAGCGGGTGATCGAAATGGAAGAGGTATTCGAGGTCAGAATGGTTTCGGGTTTGAGATGGGGCAAAAGTCGTTCGAAAATTGCATTCTTCACATCTTCGCGCTCAGTCGCCGCTTCAATCACCAAGTCACTGACCCCAAGATCTTCAAGTTTGAGCGTCGTAGAGATTCGAGACAGCGCAGCATCCATTTCAGATTGCTCAATTTTGCCGCGTGACACTTGCCTCTCAAGATTGTGCGAGATGGTGACAATCGCCTGATTCAGAGCGTCCTGAGAAATGTCGTTGAGCAACACGTCATAGCCCGCCAGCGAGAACACATGTGCGATGCCATTGCCCATTTGTCCCGCACCGACGATGCCTATGTTTTGGATGTCCATTTTGTTACCTTTAGGATGTGTCGCCAGTCTGTGTGCCAAAGTTTACGCATGCGCAGCGCGCTGGTTCAAGGGGCAAGGTGACGGCGCCTTCCCATAAAATTTGCGTTGAATTGGCGGTTTAGCGATTTCGCAACTTGTATCTGCGACTCTGCTCTGTGGGTGAAATAACAAACCAGTGGGTGGACACATGGCTTACCAAAATAGGGGCGAAGGCTCCCTCAATTACTATCCGTGCCGCTATGGCAAATCGAAACTTCTGTTCCGCGGCCCGCCAAAGGACCTTGAGGAGGCCTATGTTGCCTTCCTAGGCGGAACCGAAACCTATGGCAAATATGTTGAGTTTCCCTTCCCGGATCTTGTTGAAT
Organism: Celeribacter baekdonensis B30; assembly: GCF_000299875.1. Lineage (GTDB taxonomy): Bacteria > Pseudomonadota > Alphaproteobacteria > Rhodobacterales > Rhodobacteraceae > Celeribacter > Celeribacter baekdonensis_A. The sequence goes on along the minus strand of NZ_AMRK01000001.1, from coordinate 786 downwards.
CCGGGCTTGGGGTCGAAACTGTCAATCTGGGCTGCGTTAACGCTGGCGTCGATGTGTTCCTGAATGATGAGACGGTTCTGGACCTGTGCCATCATGCGAAAGCCACAGTGGTTCAAATCGCGGGCGCACAAAATATGTCGAACCGATTCTATGCGGTTCATGCACGCCGCAATGATCGTTTTTTGCGCGCCTCGACCCTGTTGAAAACGATCTATCGCGAAATTGATTTCACCGATTTCAACTTTACCCGCCATCTGCTTCAGACTCTGGAAGCGGTGTCTGAGCAGAAGTTTGATATGGTGCGACAGGAGTTGCGCGACGCGTGGTTGGCGCGGATGCGGACGATGGCGCAGAAACTTCGGGGCGATTTGGTGCTGTTGTGGCTGTCGGATCATTCTCCCGATGATGAGGAGGCCTGCGCCAAAATCAGTGGCGATCCGCTTTTCGTTAATCGAGATATGCTTGAGGATATTCGTCCTCTGGTCAAAGATATTGTTGAGGTGGTGGCGACCCGTGCAGAGGTTGAGCAGGGCTACGACTTGATGGCCTATTCCGACCTTGATGCTCCCGCTGCCCGCGAAATGCTGGGCCCGGTTGCCCATTCCAAAGCCGCGACTGCCGTTCAGGAAGCGATTGCGCGTTATCTTTGAAGCATCGAAAATGCGTTTGATACCCATAAAAAGGCCCACCGGTTGGCGGGCCTTTTGTCCTTGAGAGCGTGAGCTCAGAGTTTCCCGGTCAATTCGGGCACGGCTGTGAACAAATCGGCGACGAGGCCGAAGTCGG